>CAWHIU010000001.1:0-220099 GCA_963829475.1 uncultured Actinomycetes bacterium
CACGAGCGGCCTGGGCGCTGGCGCGAAGCCCGAGGCCGCGCGCACGGTCGCGATCGACGAGCGCGAGCGGTCGAGGAGACCATCGCCGGGTCGCACATGGTGTTCATCACCGCGGGCATGGGCGGCGGCACGGGCACCGGCGCAGCGCCGATGGTCGCCGAGGTGGCGCGTTCGCTCGGCATCCTCACCGTGGCGGTGGTCACCAAGCCCTTCACCTTCGAGGGCTCCAAGCGCATGAAGATCGCCGAGCAGGGCATCGAGGAGCTGGCGCCGCACGTCGATTCGCTGATCGTGATCCTCAACGACAAGCTGGAAGAGGTGCTGGGCGACGACGTCACGCAGGAGGACGCGTTCCAGGCGGCCGACGACGTGCTGAACAACGCGGTCGCCGGCATCGCCGAGATCATCAACCTGCCCGGCCTGGTCAACGTCGATTTCCAGGACGTCCGGACGGTCATGCACGAACAGGGCATGGCGATGATGGGTTCGGCGACGGCGACCGGCGTCGACCGCGCGCGCATCGCGGCGGAACAGGCGGTCGCCTGCCCGCTGCTCGAGGGCGTCAACCTCGCGGGCGCGCGCGGCGTGCTGGTCAACATCACCGCCTCGCGCACCAGCCTCAAGCTGCGCGAGACCAAGGAGGTGATGAACACCATCCGCGCTTTCGCTGCGGAGGACGCGACCATTATCTACGGCGGCGTCTACGACGATGCGCTCGGCGAGGACCTGCGGGTGACGGTGGTGGCGACCGGCCTCGGCCAGCCGCTCGGCCTGCGCGCGCAGAAGCCGCAGCTGGTGGTGTCGCAGAAGACCGGTACCGACAATCAGCCGCTGATGTCCTCCGGCGCCATGGCGGGCACGGCGCCCGATTACAACGCGATGTCGGAGACGCCGGCCGTGTTCCGCAAGCGCGACCGCGCCGCGCAGGTCGAAGCACTCACCAACAGCGGCGTCGACAAGTACGATATTCCGGCGTTCCTGCGCAAACAGGCCGACTGACGCCCGGCAAGCCGGCCGACGTTCGCGTCGGTTGGGGCGGCATCCTTACCTTGCCGGGGGGTCCGCCCCCATTCTTTCTTTGCAATCCATTTCAAATCTTGCAATCCATTTGAAATGGCTTGCAATCCTTTTCACATGCGCGCACGAAACGTACGCAAATTCCTACTGTTCGTTCTTCCGGTGGCGATGGACCATGACGGCCGCTGTTCTACTTACTCGACTGGAGAATCGTCATGGGTAAATCGGCGATTTTCGTTCGCTCGCGATCATCGCCGCCGCCGGCGCGCTCTGCGGCCTGGCACAGGCGCAAACGCTCGAGGTTTCAGGCGCGACCACGGTGCAAAAGCGCATCCTCGAGCCCGGCGCAGGGCCGCTCAAGGCCGCCACCGGGATCGAGCTGAAGATCCAGGCCCCCGGTACCGGCAAGGGCATGCTGGCGCTGATTGACCGCAAGGTTCCCGTCGCCGCGGCCGGCAAGGCGCTCGATGACGCGATTGCCTCCGCCAAGAAGGCGGCGGCGGAGTCCGGGCGCACGATCGTGGTCCCGGACGGCAACCTGATCTACCACGCCGTGGCGAGCGACAACATCGTCTTTGCCGTGCACGCCGGACAACAAGGTGGCGACGCTCAGCCCGGAGCAGATCAAGGCGATCTTCACCGGCAAGGCGACCAACTGGAAGGAATTCAATGGACCCGATCTCGCGATCCGGCCGCTCGTGCCGGCGGCGGGCCAGGCCGTGCGCACGATCGTCAAGAAATCGGTCCTCGCCGGCGGCGCCTTTGGTCCCGGCATCGTCGAGATCGGCTCCGGCACTCGCTCGAGCAGCTGAAAGTGACCGCGATCCAGCCCTGGCGCGATCGCGCCCTACAGCCAGGCGGTGATCAAGGAAACCAGCGAGAAGCTCAGAGTCATCCCCGGCACCGTGATCGGGCGTCCGCTCGGCTTCGTGACCATCGGCAGCCCGTCGGCGGACGCGAAGAAAATGATCGATTTCTTCCGTTCCGCCGAGGGCAAGAAGACGATCCGCTAAGTATCGTCGCACCCGCGCCGCCGGGCGCGGGCCGTCGCCGCCGGCGCAAGGCACGCGCTCGCGCGCCTCTTGGTAGAATCGCGCTGCCCATGCTGCGTCAAAGAACCCTGAAGTCGCTGGTCAGCGCGACCGGCGTCGGCCTGCACACCGGGCCAGAAGGTGCGCATCGCGCTGCGTCCGGCGCAGCCGGATACCGGCGTCGTGTTCCGCCGCCTCGACCTCCCTCGCGCGCCGGAGATCCCGGCGCGCGCCGACCTGGTCGGCGAGACGCGGCTGTGTTCCTGCCTGGTGAGCGGCGACACCAAGATCTATACGATCGAGCACCTGATGTCGGCGCTCTCGGGCCTCGGCGTGGACAACGTCTATGTGGACCTCGATGGACCCGAGGTCCCGATCATGGACGGCAGCGCCGCGCCGTTCGTCCTGCTGATCCAGCAGGCCGGCATCGAGGAGCAGGGCGCGCCCAAGCGCTTCCTGCGGGTGAAGAAGCGCATCGAGGCGAGGGACGGCGACAAGTGGGCCGTGCTCGAGCCCTACGAGGGGTTCAAGCTGTCGTTCTCGATCGTCTACGACCATCCGGTGATCGAGAAGTCGAATACCTCGCTGACGGTCGATTTCGCCGAGACGTCCTACCTGAAGGAAGTCGCGCGCGCGCGCACCTACGGCTTCATGCACGACGTCGAGGACCTGCGCGACAGCGGCCTCGCGCTGGGCGGCGGGCTGGAGAACGCCGTGGTGCTGGACGAGCACCGCGTGCTGAACGCCGAGGGGCTGCGCTATGCCGACGAGTTCATCCGCCACAAGATCCTGGACGCGATCGGCGACTTGTACCTGCTCGGCCGGCCGTTCCTCGGCTGCGTTCAGCGCGCACAAGTCCGGCCACGCCCTGAACAACCAGTTGCTGCGCGCACTCGCCGCCGATCCGGCCGCGACCGAGGTCGTCACTTTCGAGCGCGCCGAAGAGGCGCCGGCGGGGGTCGCCGGGCTGCTCCGGCCGGGCCTCGCCTAGCTTTTCGCGCGCCGGCCTTGGCGGCGCAAGCTGATGATCCAGAAGGGTTTTAAGGGCCTTTCGGGCAGGTGAGTCGGGCAGCGCTGATACAGCGCCTGCAGCGCGCTCGACGGCGCGCCGGCGACAGCCGCGCGGGCTGTCGATCCGGCGGTCGCAGGCGCCGCTGCCGCCGCTCCCGGTTGCACCCTCACGGAAACTGAATTAACCTGCGCCCCGTGTTGTAGACAAAGGTTAACAAAGGGCCTCGGACAGCAGTTTCAGCTTGGCGGCCGCAGCGGGCGATGCGGCCAGCAGCACCAGCTGGCGGTCCTTGAGGCGGTCGTTGAGATTGATGGCCCGTACCAGGCGGGCCAGCCCGGGTGGCAGAAAGTCAAAACAAAGCTTCGAGAGCGCGTTGATCAGGCGCGCTTTTTCGACGACCGGCTGCAAGCCGGCGTCCGACGCAAGCAGTCTGCCGACTTTGAAGGTTGCACGGGAAGAGGGGTTCAGTGGAGGCTACGTGCAGGTTATCTTGATCTCCAGCCGGCTGGCAAAGGCGCGCTCCGTGACGCTGTCGCTGCGCCATGTGCTCGTCACGGTCGCGCTTGGCCTGCGTCATCCTCGTCTGCCTGACCGGCGTCACTCTACTGGCTCAGCCTGCGCTTCGCGGTGGACCTGAAGATCCCCCTGGTGCACCCAGCTGGTGCTCGCCGCGCAGCAGGGCGAGACCGAGCGCTCGCGCGAATTCATGCAGCAGAACCTGAACGCCATGGCGGTGAAGCTCGGCGAGATGCAGGCGCAGCTGATGCGCCTGGATGCGCTGGGCGAGCGGCTCTCGGCGCTCGCCGGCATCAAGCCGCAGGAATTCCGCTTCTCCGAGACGCCCGGCCTGGGCGGCGCGCAGTCCACGCAGCCATGCCGCCGCAGAACCTGACGCTCGACGCAGTTCAACGAGCAGGTCGCGCTGCTGTCGCGCCAGATGGAGAACCGCACCGACCTGCTCGGCGTGCTCGAGGCGCAGCTGTTCGAGCAGGCGGTGAAGAAGAAGGCCGATGCCGACGATGATGCCGGTGAGCGCGCCCTACAACGCCTCGAGCTTCGGCTGGCGCATCGATCCCGTTCACCGGCCAGCAGGCGATGCACGAGGGCATCGATTTCATCGCCGACGTCGGCACGCCGGTCGTCGCCGCGGCGGGCGGCGTGGTGCAGTTCGCCGGCTTCCATCCGCAGTACGGCAACATGATCGACATCGACCACGGCAACGACCTCGTCACGCGCTACGCGCACCTGTCGAAGGTCCTGGTGAAGGAAGGCGACGTGCTGCAGCGGGGCCGGCGCATCGCCGACAGCGGCAACACCGGCCGCTCGACCGGGCCGCACCTGCATTTCGAAGTGCGCTACCGCGGCGTGGCGCAGAATCCGACGCGGTTCCTGCTGGCGACCAATCCGCAGGTTCCGCTGGCCAAAGCAAAGCCCGGTAGTCCGGCCGCGGGGCCGGCCGGCCCCGGCATGTTAAAATCGCGCGTTTTTCCGGGGGCTTGAGCACCCGCGCCCCCGAATTCATGGACATTTTCCGCAAGTTTTTCGTTCTCTATTCAGCATTCCCAGAAAATCTTCGGCAGCCGCAATGAGCGGCTGCTCAAGCAGTACTCGCGCGACGGTGCGCGCGATCAACGCGCTCGAGCCGGCGATCGCGAAGCTCTCCGACGGCGCGCTGCGCGGCAAGACCGGCGAGTTCCAGCAAGCGCCTACGCCGAGGGCGCGACGCTCGACGAGCTGCTGCCCGAGGCCTTCGCCGTGGTGCGCGAGGCGGGCAAGCGCGCGCTCCGCATGCGCCACTTCGACGTGCAGCTGATCGGCGGCATGGTGCTGCACGACGGCAAGATCGCCGAGATGCGCACCGGCGAGGGCAAGACGCTGGTGGCGACGCTGCCGGCCTACCTGAACGCGCTCACCGGCAACGGCGTGCACATCGTCACGGTGAACGACTACCTGGCGAAGCGCGACGCCGAGTGGATGGGCAAGCTCTACCGCTTCCTCGGCCTCACGGTCGGCGTCAACCTCCCGCAGATGGAGCCCGACGACAAGCGCAAGGCCTACGCCGCCGACATCACCTACGGCACCAACAACGAATTCGGCTTCGACTACCTGCGCGACAACATGGCGATGCACGTCGAGGAGCGCTATCCAGCGCGGGCTCACCTACGCCATCGTCGACGAGGTCGACTCGATCCTGATCGACGAGGCGCGCACGCCGCTGATCATCTCCGGCCAGGCCGAGGACCGCACCGAGATCTACTACCGGATGAACGACGTGGCGCCGCTGCTCACGCCGCAGAAGGAGGAGAAGAAGCAGGACCAGCCCGAGCCGCCGGGCGACTTCTCCGTCGACGAGAAGAACCACCAGGTCCTGCTGTCCGAGGCCGGCCACGAGAAGGCCGAGGAGATCCTCGCGCGCGTCGGCCTGCTGCCGCGAGGGCGCGAGCCTGTACGAGCCGGCCTACATCAACCTGGTGCACCACCTCTACGCGGCGCTGCGCGCGCACCACCTGTTCCACCGCGACCAGCACTACGTGGTGCAGGACGGCGAGGTCATCATCGTCGACGAGTTCACCGGCCGCCTGATGACCGGGCGGCGCTGGTCCGACGGCCTGCACCAGGCGGTCGAGGCGAAGGAGAAGGTCGCGATCCAGAACGAGAACCAGACGCTCGCCTCGATCACCTTCCAGAACTACTTCCGCATGTACGGCAAGCTCGCCGGCATGACCGGCACCGCCGACACCGAGGCCTACGAGTTCCAGGAGATCTACGGCCTGGAGACGGTGGTGGTGCCGACCCACATGCCGATGATCCGCGACGACCGGCTCGACCAGGTCTACCGCACCGCCAAGGAAAAGTACAAGGCGATCATCGACGACATCACGGACTGCCACGAGCGCGGCCAGCCGGTGCTGGTCGGCACCACCTCGATCGAGAATTCCGAGCTGCTCTCGGCGATGCTGCAGAAGGAGAAGCTGCCGCACCAGGTGCTGAACGCCAAGCAGCACGCGCGCGAGGCCGAGATCGTCGCCCAGGCCGGGCGGCCGAAGATGATCACCATCGCCACCAACATGGCCGGCCGCGGCACCGACATCGTGCTCGGCGGCAACGTCGAGAAGCAGGTCGAGCATGGTCGAGGCGACCGAGGGCCTGCCGGACGCCGAGAAGAAGGCGCGCATCGAGAAGCTGCGCGGCGAGTGGCAGGCGCTGCACGACCAGGTGATCGCCGCCGGCGGCCTGCACATCATCGGCACCGAGCGCCACGAGTCGCGCCGCGTCGACAACCAGCTGCGCGGCCGCTCCGGCCGCCAGGGCGACCCGGGCAGCTCGCGCTTCTTCATGTCGCTGGAGGATCCGCTGCTGCAGGATCTTCGCCGGCGACCGCATCAACCGCATCATGGTGATGCTGAAGATGCCCGAGGGCGAGGCGATCGAGCACTCGATGGTGACGCGCTCGATCGAGAGCGCGCAGCGCAAGGTCGAGGCGCGCAACTTCGACATCCGCAAGCAGCTGCTCGAATACGACGACGTCGCCAACGACCAGCGCAAGACCATCTACGCGCTGCGCAACGAGCTGCTCGAATCCGAGGACGTCTCGCCGCGCATCGCCGACCTGCGCGCCGGCGTGGTCGACCGACCTGTTCCGCCAGTACGTGCCCGCGGAAAGCGTCGAGGAGCAGTGGGACATCGCCGGCCTGGAGAACGCGCTGCAAGGCCGAGCTGCGGCTCGAGCTGCCGCTCAAGGCCTGGCTCGAGAAGGAACCCGAGCTGCACGACGAGACGCTGCTCGAGCGCATCATCGACGACGGCCGACGAAGCCTACGCGCGCGAAGATCCCGGAGCATGCGCCGAGGCGTCGTTCCGCCAGTACGAGCGCTACGTGATGCTGCAGATCCTCGACGCGCACTGGCGCGAGCACCTCGCGGCGCTCGATCACCTGCGCCAGGGCATCCACCTGCGCGGCTACGCGCAGAAGAACCCGAAGCAGGAATACAAGCGCGAGGCCTTCGAGCTGTTCGGCGCCATGCTCGAGGCGGTCAAGCTCGAGGTGATCAAGACGCTGATCACGGTCGAAATCCGCGCCGCGGAGGAAGTGCCGCAGGTCGACGACAAGCCGCACGTGGAGAACGTCCGCCTGCAGCACGCCGACTACGAGGAGGCGCTCGCCGCCGGCGCGGACGACGGCGGCAAGGCGAAGCCCGCGGCGCAGCCCGTCGTGCGCGCAGGCGCAGAAGGTCGGCCGCAACGATCCCTGCCCCTGCGGCTCGGGCAAGAAGTACAAGCACTGCCACGGGAAGCTGACGAGCATCGGATGGCGGTGAATCTGCCGCCGCCCGACCCGAAGCTCGCTGCACCCCGTGCCCGGCGTCGAGCTGGGCGTCGCGATGGCGGGCATGCAAGAAGCCGAACCGCAAGGACCTGCTGGTGATGCGCCTCGCGCCTGGCGCCGCGGTCGCCGGCGTGTTCACGCAGAACCGCTTCTGCGCCGCGCCGGTGATCGCTCGCGAAGAAGCATCTGAAGAATCACGGTTCGCGCGCTGGTCGTCAATACCGGCAATGCGAATGCGGGCACCGGCAAGGACGGCCTGGCGCGCGCGCTCTCGCGTTTGCACTGCGCTGGCGTCTCAGCTGAACTGCAAACCGACCCAGGTGCTGCCGTTTTCCACCGGCGTGATCATGGAGCCGCTGCCGGTCGATCGCATCGTGGCCGGGCTGCCGCGGCCTGCCGGTTGCGAGCAGGACAACTGGCTCGACGCCGCCGAGGCCATCATGACCACCGACACCGTGCCGAAGGCGTTCTCGCGCAAAGTGAAGCTCTCGGGCGGCGAGGCGACGGTCACCGGCATCGCCAAGGGCGCCGGCATGATCCACCCGGACATGGCGACCATGCTCGGCTTCGTCGCGACCGATGCGAAGGTTTCGGCGCAGAAGGCCTTGCAGAGCGATGCGTGAAGACGGTCGCGGACCAGTCGTTCAATTGCGTCACGGTGGACGGCGATACCTCCACCAACGACTCGTTCATGCTGAAGGGCGCGTATACAGCCAGCGTGAGCGACGAGAGTTGCTCGAACAGCTCGGTGAACGACGGCATGCCCGGCAAGTCCGTGAGCGGCGAACGGACGGAGACCGGCGGGAGGCGTTGGGGAACGCGCCGATCTCGGAGGTGTCGTAGAACGCCTGGATGTGCTTGCGGGAGCGGGCGATCGTCACCGCGTCGAGCAGCTCGAAGAAGTCGAAGTCGAGCATCTGGCAGGATCGCGTCGGTGGTGCGCTCCTCGGCGGGGAGCTTCGACCACTCGTTGAACACCCGCTGGGCCTCGCGGAAGACCTCCTCGATCGCTGGTGGAGATGTCGAGCTTGGCGCCAGCTGCTCGGAGTCGCCTTCGTAGGCGAGTGCGAGCTGGTTCGCAGGTCGGTGAAGCGGTTGTTGACCGGCGTCGCCGAGAGCATCAGCACCTTGGTCTTCACGCCCTCGCTGGATGACCTGGCGCATGAGGCGCTGGTAGCGGGTCTCCTTCTCCGTCGGCGAAGTCGGCGTTGCGGAAGTTGTGCGACTCGTCGATCACGACGAGGTCGTAGTTGCCCCAGTTGACCCGGTCCAGCGGGATGCCCAGCGACTCGCCCCGTGTGCGCGGACAGGTCGGTGTGGGCGAGCACGTCGTAGTTGAAGCGGTCCGTCGCGAAGATGTTGGTCGTGAGGTTGGCGTTGTAGTTCGTCCAGTTGTCGGCGAGCTTCTTCGGCGCGAGCACGAGGACGGACTTGTTGCGCAGCTCGTAGTACTTGATGACCGCCAGCGCGGTGAACGTCTTCCCGAGGCCGACGCTGTCGGCGAGGATGCAGCCGTTGTAGGTCTCGAGCTTGTTGATGATGCCGGTCGCGGCGTCGCGCTGGAAGTTGTAGAGGTTCTTCCAGATCGCGGTGTCCTGGTAGCCGGTGCAGGTCGTTGGGCAGCACGTCTTCGCTGATGTCGTCGAGGAACTCGGCGAACAGGTTGTAGAGGATCAGGAAGTAGATGCGCTCCGGGGAGTTCTCCGCGTAGACGGACGCGATGTGGTCGTAGACAGCCTCGGTGACGTCTTCGAGCTGGTCGGGGTTGTGCCAGATCTGGTCGAAGAGCGCGACGTACTGCGCGGTCATCGGCGCCTCGTCGAGCTTGTTGACCATGTTCGAGACCGCGTTGCCGCGCTCGTAGCCGAGGTCGGCCGACGTGAAGCCCTGGAGCGGCATGTACGCCGGCGCCGTCGTCGACGACCGCGAACTGCTGCATCGGCGCGCCGGTCGTGTTCGACCGGAAGGGCACCTTGCGGCGCATCCAGTCGGCGCACTCGCGGGCGATCGCCCGCTGGGTCAGCTTGTTGCGCAGCCGGATCTCGAACTCGGAGCCGTACAGCGTCGACTCGCCGTTGCGGGCGTGCGGGATGAAGAACTCTCGACGCTCCTTCGGCAGCCTGTCGGTCGCCTTGTCCGTCACGAACGACGGAGCGGTGAAGATGAACTCCAGCTCGCCGATCTGCTCCAGCTCCTTGCGCAGCGCCTCGAAGGCGAAGATCGAGAAGGTCGATGCTGCGATGCGCAGCTTCGAGCCGGGGCGGATCTCCGCCTTGAGGTCGTCGCCGAGCAGCTCGTTGATGTTGTCGATGATGTGCACGCCGCCTACCTCGTGCTCATTCGCGAACCGTGGGGATCGACCTGACTCGGTCGATGCGCGTCGCGAACTTCAGCGGCTTCGATCGCCGTCGTCTCGCGACTCGGTGACCGGCACGGAAAGGGCGGTGGCGGGCCCACCAGGCTGGCGGAATTGCGTCGGCATGGTCTGGTCGCTCATGGGAGTTCTCGCCCGATCACCTGCGACCTGAGACGGCCCCGTGACAGTCTGGACCCTGCGACCGTAGGGCATACCTGTGCCGCACGCTGGGCTCATCCGTCCTATATCGGGTGGTTTGCGTGCCATATTGAGAGTACGCCGACTTCGTCAGTGAAATTTCGCGACGCCCAGTATCAGATGCCCCATTCGCCATCGGTGGGACTTCGATTTCGCCGCACCTACGTGCGGATTAGACCTGATGGGTGACCCGAACCGCCGATTTCCGATCCCTGGCCGCACGAAGGTACGGCCATCGATCGCTCGGGTCAGACGCCATTCTCGCCGCTGGGGCGGGATGCTCAGCTGCACGGTGCGCGCACGGCGGATCGCGATGCGGAGCTTCTCGTCGATCCGCTTGCCGTGGCGCTTGAAGCCGAGGTCCGCGCATCAGGTCTTCGACGAGCTCGTCTTCGGTGCGGAGGAGGGTGTCGGACTCGATCCAGGTGGCGAGGGCGACGAGTTGGTCGAGGGTGTAGTCGGAGATGGGGTGACCGGGTTCGACTGCCGGCCTCGGGCCGCGGGGCTTCGGGCCGGCTGACGCGAGCTCGGCAGCGGACTGGCGCGGCGAGCTGGCGCAGGCGCGGGAACCGCGACACGCGCGCGTTCGTACGCCTCGACGACGCGCTGCACCTCCGCGCCGGATCGGCGAACCAGTCGGTTGACCAGATGCGGTGGAAGCGCCAGCCGAGGCGTTCGAGTTGTTGTTGCCGGAGGCGGTCGCGGTCTCTGGCTGTCGGCTGCGAGTGGTAGCTGCGCGCCGTCGCACTCGATCGCGAGGACGAAGCGGCCGGGTTGGTCGCGATCGGTCGCGACGAAGTCGATGCTGTAGCCGCTCACTCCGTACTGCGCGATCACCGGGATCCCCGCGGCGACGAGTCGGTCGCGGACGTCGATCTCGAACGCGTTGAGCTTCGGGTTCTCCTTCGGGCCGCTGCCGAGGTCGTTGCCGCCCGACGCGACGTACTGCAGGTACCGGCGCAGGAGCTCGACGCCTCGACGATCGGAGCGCGACGGGTCCATGTCTTCGGCGCCGAACGTCGACACCAGCGTGAGCCGCCGACGCGCGCGCGTGATCGCGACGTTCAGGCGTCGCTCGCCCTTCTCGGTGAGGATCGGGCCGAAGTGGTAGGTGAGCTGGCCGTTGGCGTTGCGCTTGCCGTAGCCGATCGAGAGGATGATCGCGTCGCGCTCGTCACCCTGGACGCGCTCGAGGTTCTTCACGAAGAACGGCTCGTCGCCGCTGACCGTGACGCCGTCGAAGAAGCCGTCGAGCTCGGGGTGCTCGGGTCGCGCGCGTCGCAATGCTTCGGTGATGCGTTCGGCGTGGACCTGACCGAGGGCGATCACACCGAGCGACTCGCTCGGCCGCGTCGCGGCGTGGTCGAGGATCGCTTCGACGACTGCGACGACCTCGCCGGATGCGCTCTCGTTGGCGTCGAGACCGGGGCGCGGGGCGTCGACCTTGATGTGGCGGAGGCAGTCGTCGCCGTGGACGCCGGGGAAGGTCAGGAGCGACTGGTCGTAGAAGTAGACGTTCGAGAACGCGATGAGGCGTTCGTCTTGGCTGCGGTAGTGCCAGCCGAGCGTGCGCGCGGGGAGGATCGCGGTCAGCACGTCGAGGATCGACTCGAAGCCGGTGGTTCCGGAGTCGAGCGGCGCGTCGCCGTCGTCGTCGTACTCGTCGTCGGGGGTCGGGTCTTCGTCGGAGCCGACGAAGAACGCGGTCGGTGGGAGCTGCTGCTGGTCACCGGCGACCACGACACGCTCGCCGCGCAGGATCGACGGGATCGCGTCGGCCGGGGTGACCTGGCTCGCTTCGTCGAACACGACGACGTCGAAGTACTGCTTGTCACCCGGGAGCAGCTGGCTCACCTCGAGCGGGCTCATCGCCCAGCACGGCTTCAGCGCGGTGAGCATGTCGGGCGCTTCCTTGAACAGGCGCCGCAGCGGGATGTGCTTGCGCGCCTTGGCGGCCTCGCGGGCGATGAGCGCGCTCTGCTCGGGGAACTCGTCTCGGGTCTGCACGATCCACTCGGCGACCGCCCGACGCACGCGGGCCGCGCCGGAGTCGACGTGCTGCTCGTCGGCCCGGCGGAACTCGTTGACGAGCTCGTCGTGGAACTCGGCCGCCAGCGACACGACCTCGGGCTCGCCGATCAGCTCGTGCTCGTAGATCGAGCTGAGCCAGCAGAACCGGAACGCCGCCTCGACCTCGGGGCCGGGCACGCCCGCGTCGACGCACGCGCGGTAGCAGTCGTCGACATGCGAGCGCGCTCGACCAGCTGCATGACCCGGTGCAGCTCCGGCGCACTCATGGCGACGGCGCGCGCGTCGGCCAGGGCGTGGATCTGCGCGGCGAGATCGTCGAGCGGGAGCTGGGTCCACGCGACGTTCGGCATCCAGCGGGCGAGCTCGGTGAGCGCGTCGGTGACCGACCCGGTCGCGAGCACGAGCGGGTCGACACCGACGAGCGCGCGAGGCCACCCGTTGTCGACCCGTCGCTCGACCCAGGCCGCGACCTGGTCACGCGCCGCGGTGACTGTTTCGAGCAGCTGCTTCGGTGACGGCGACGAGACGCCCTGCTTCCAGTATGCGGTGGCTTCCTTGCGCGCGGCGCGGTAGTCGCCCGAGAAGAGTCGGGCCAACGGGGCCTTGTCGAGGGCGGCGGCGAGCGCGTCGAGATCGCGTTGGTACAGCTGCGGGTCGATGGTGGCGAGGAGCTGCTGCACACCGACGACGAGCGCGATGGTGTCGCGCGCCTCGTCGATCGTGGCCGGGTGGCGCAGACCGGCCGCGTCGGTGAGCTCCTGCAGCACCGGACGCCACGCGGGGATGGCGGACTCGAGGGTGGCGACCGCTCCCAGCGCGGCGCGCACGTCGTCGGGCGTCTGCATGGTGTTCGCAGCCCACGGCGCACCGGTCGCGGGGAGACCACCGAGGCCGGCGAGGTCGCGCAGGGATTGCTGACGCCTCGGCGGCGGCGTCACGGTCGAGCTGGGTGAGCACGGCCGGAGGGAAGCGGTAGGC
Source organism: uncultured Actinomycetes bacterium (assembly GCA_963829475.1). Classification (GTDB taxonomy): domain Bacteria; phylum Actinomycetota; class Acidimicrobiia; order IMCC26256; family JANYLB01; genus JANYLB01. Next base: position 12,951 of record CAWHIU010000001.1, read on the forward strand.
GATGCGGGCCGACGGTGGGGTCTCGGGCAGGGCGCGCAGGATCGTGAAGAGGCTCTCGCCCCACGGGTCACGGGGGCGGTGCAGCGCCTCGGTGTAGCGGTTGAGGCGATCACGGCGGGCGACGAGGCCGGCCTGCTGGGTGGCGAGGTCGACGGCCGGGGTGGTGGCCGACGCCTGGAACGCGGCTTGAAGGTCTTGCGCGATGAGCCGACGGGACTGGGCCCGGTGGTGGAGGTCCATCACGAGGTGACCGAGGTCTTCGGCGTCGAGCCGCTTGAGCACCGCGTCGATCGCGGCGCGCTTCTCGGCCACGAACAACACCCGCTGGCGGTGGGCGGCGAGCGTGGCGATGAGGTTCGCGATCGTCTGGCTCTTGCCGGTGCCGGGCGGGCCCTTCACGACGAGGTTGCTGCCCGCGAGCACCGCGTTGATCGCGGTGCTCTGGGTGCCGTCGGCATCGACGACGAGGAACTCGCTCGCCGGAGGTTGCAGATCGGGCAGCGCGGGGTCGACGTCGATCGCGCCGTCGCGCTGCGAGACCGCGGCGCGCGCGGCTTCGTCGCCCGCGATCGCCGCGACGAGATCGTGCGCGATGAGCTGCGGCTCGCACGCCTCGAGGTCCTTGACCATCGGGAGCTTGTGGTACGAGAAGTTCGCGACCACGATGCGTTCGCTGACGGTGAAGCCGGGAACCTTGCCGGCCGTCTCCTTCTCGAGCCGTTCGAGCACCTCGGCGATCGGCCAGCCCGCGTCGCCGGCGGGCGCGACGCCGCCGAGGAGCAGATCGTCGAGCTCGGCCGCGTTCAGCTGGAGACCGAAGTCGGTGGCGAGCTTCTCGATCAGCGTGGGGCTCACCTGCGGATCGCCGACCGTCTTGACGTCGAAGTCTTCCGCGGCGGCACCGCGGGGGGTGATGTCGAGCGGGAACAGCACGATCGGCGCCGCGGGCTGCGCGGCCGAGGTGGTCTCGGTCCAGTGCGCCATGCCGACGGCGAGGAACAACGTGCGGATGCCGCGCTCCTCGAACATCTCGTCGGCCTTGCCCGCGATCGGTGCGGGCGCGCCGCGCCTGTCGGGCGAGGCCGTCGGCGGTCGGGGGCTCGGCGGTCGGCGTGGTGCGCTCCGCCGCGGCGGCTCGGCCGGGCGGAAGAGCTGCGAGAGGGTGACGGTGCTGCCCGCGAGCAGGTGGTCGACGGCGACGGGATCGGCGGGCGCGGCCGGGGCACCGAGGTCGATGGTGCCGAGCTGCTGGTCGCGGTAGTAGAGGAGCCGGTTGCGGCCGCTCAGATCGACGAGCTGACGCTGCCAGACGTCGGACGCTCGACGAACGGCTGCGGCCCGCGGCCCGCCCGCGGTCTCGGGGGAAGCCCCGGCCTCGTCCATCGAACGAGGATGTCACACGGGTGGGTCAGCAACGGGGTGCCCGTCGCTTCACCCGGGCGGTATCAGCGCGCGAGACCGGTGATCGCGGTGAGCACGGCAAAGCCGGCGATCATCGTCCTTCGGAGTTCAGCGGGGTGTGATGGTGGCGAGTAGATCCCAGTTCGGTCGGCCGCAGTAGAGCAGGACGCGGGTCCGGTAGTGGTCGAAGCGCCGGAACCCGAACCCGATGCGTTTGATCCGTTTGATGAGGTTGTTGGTCGCTTCGGTCGGCCCGTTCGACACTCGGGCTTGGTGCCAGGCGAGGATCTGGTCTCGCCAGGCGCGCAGAGTCCGGCTGAGGGAACGGACCTCGGCTGGATGGTCGTCGTCGGCGCAGTCGTCGATGAGTTCGTCGAGGTAGCTCTCGGCGGCTTCGGGGGTTTCGACGTCGTAGAACCCGCGGAGCGTCTCCTTCGCATGCCAGGTCATGCGAACCTCGCCGCGGGGGTCGCCGGCTTCGAGTAAGCCCATGAGCTTCGTCGTTGCCTGTGTCGTCGAGTCGTTCGTGTCCCTTCGTCAACAGTCGCCGCGACCGGTAGAGCGGGTCGTCTTTGCGGCCACGATGCCCGAGCGTGTCGTTCTGCACGCGCGTGCCGGTGATCGCGGTGAGCACGGCGAAGCCGGCGATCATCGTCGTGATGGTCCACATCATGTTGACGCGCATGCCGCGCTCCATCGACGTCCGGAGATCGGCCATCTCGATGTGCAGGCCCGAGCCCAGCTCTGTCATCTCGACACGCAGGGCAGTGAAGAGCGGGCCGACCCCAGCTCTGCCATCTCGACGCGGAGGGCCGACCCCAGCTCTGTCATCTCGACGCGGAGCCCGGAGCCCAGCTCGGCGATTTCCGATCGCAGCTCGGCTCGGACACCGGCAATCTCGGCCCGGACACCGGCAATCTCGGCCCGGAGCTCCTTGCCCAACACGGCGACGTCAGCTTTCACCGCGACGATGTCGGACTTGGTTGCGACCTCGGCCCATCCGCCCGGCGGAAGCATCTCCATCAGCGTCCCTGCGATATCGGGGCCCCAGGACTCCCTGGCCGCCTCGTGCAACGCGATTCGGTTTCGTTCGTCGATACTCACACTTCCTCCTCCTGACGTGATCGATGCAGAGGGGGAAGCTCTGCGCAGAGGCTACCGCAGGGGTGTCGCAGGCTCACTCGGGGACGACTGCTCGTTGGTGGTGAGGCGGGCGTAGTTGTCCGACCCTGTCGGTGACCGGTGCATGGCGGCATGGACGAACATCGGACTCACGGACGACGCCGCAACCCTGCTCACGACCCAGGTCGTCGACGACACGGTCGCGACCGGCCACCTCGGCTGGCGCGAGTCGATCGAGCCGAAGACCTGGGTCCGCAACCGCGAAGAGGGGCTGTCGATCGTCGCCGCGGCCCGCACGCGCGTGCCCGTCGGCGTCGATCTCGTCGTGCTGCTCGACACCGAAGGGGGTTGGATCGATGCGTTCCAGATGGAACCCGGGACACCGCTTCCGGAGATCATCGAGGTGTGCGCGAGCCGCATGGTTCCGGGCGCGGCGATCCTCGTCGTCAGCAACCGCACCGGCGAGGTCCCGACCGACCGGCCCGACGACGAGCTCGTCTGGGAAGAGATCGCCGGGATTGCCGCGAGCTACGGCGTCACCCTGCTCGACTGGTTCGTGTTCTCCGGCCCGTGGAGCTTCTCGGTCACGGAGTTCTCACCATCCGGTGACGGGTGGGCGAACTTCGGCCCGTAGCCGAGCTAGATGTTGCGCGGATCAGTCGATGATTCGGAACGTGAGGTTGACGCGTGGGTCGACTGCGCGTGCCGTCTTGGGGATCTGGTGCTTCCAGCATCGCTGCGTCGGGCCGCGCATCACGAGCAAGCTGCCGTGCGTCAGCTCGAGATCGACGCGCCGGGCCGCGTCGACCTGGTGACGCAACTGGAACTTCCTCGTCGCGCCGAAGCTCACCGACGCGATCAACGGTTCGGGACCGAGCTCGGGTTCGTCGTCGCTGTGCCACGCGACGCTGTCGTCGCCGTCTCGATAGAGGTTGAGCAAGACGCTGTTGAACGCGCCCGCCGTGTGCTTCTCGACCGCGGCCTTGATCTCGAGGAGCGGCGCGGTCCACGGCTCGGGTTGCATCGCGATCCGCGGAGTACGTGTAGGCCTTGCCCGGATCGCCGTGCCAGGCGGTGAGGCGCGGCACCGCCATCGATCGGCCGTACATCGTGACGTGTTCCTGCCGCCATGTGGTCGTCTCGTCGAGGGCCGCGAACAGACGGTCGCTGTCGGACGGCGAGAAGAGCTGCGGGACCAGGACGATGTCGGCGTCGGGCAGGTCGAACCGTTGCACGGTCGCGAGTATGTACGGATGGTCGGCGTGGCGCCGGTACGCGGGTGTCAGTGAGACTGATCGAGGCGCAGCGCGGAGATCCGATTCCGCCGGGACCGGGCGAAGGCGACGAGGACGAGTCCGACCACGAGCAGCAGCACGCCGTCGCGCACGAGCGTCGTCGGCGAGCTCGCGCCGGTGCGGGGAAGGGTTCCCGAGGTGACACCGGTGCTCGCCGGATCATCGGGCGTGGTCCCACCCGCGGTCGGCGAGTCGGTCGAGGCCAACGTCGCACCTGAGGATTCGGAGGTGGCGAGGATCGAGCCACCGGAGTCGGCCGACACCCAGCAGGCGTAGCGCGCGCCCGAGGTCAGCCCCGTCACCGTGAGCGGCGAACCGGGACCGCTCGCGGTACCCGAGGCACCACCACTCGGCGATGTGCACGTGACGGTGTAGGCAACCGGGGCGGGTGCCGCGGCGGCGCTCGAGACACCCGAAGCACCCAGTCCGGTGAAGTCGGGAGTGCTGAACGCGACGGTGAGCGAGTTCGGGCCCGGGGTGATCGACGTGATCGCGATCGACCCGCATCCGAAGCAGGTGTTGTATCCGGTGAGGGTCGCGCCGGGAGTCACCGTCACCAGGTTCGCACCCTGCGCGATCGGGTCGGGCCCACCCTGACCGTCACCGGTGATGCTCAAGGGGACGTTGTGCCACCAGACCCCGGGGTAGTTCACGCCCGCGACGGTGGGATCGGGCACGAGCGGCTGGGGGTTGCCACCCGTGCACCCGAGGAACGCGAGCGCGTACGTGCCCGACGGCACGTTCGGGATCGTGTACGAACCGTCGGGCTGCACGGCACCGAAGAGCGCGAACTGGTTCGGGAGGTACGCGATGACACAGCCGCTCGTCATCGCGGCACCGCGCGCGTTGACGACAGTGCCCGAGATGGAACCCGCAGCGCCGCGCGCGAGCGATGCGTCGATGCCCGACACCGTCGCGCCGGTCGCGACGTGCACGAGGTCTCGCGGTGGCCGGGGTCGACCGGCCGTTCCACCACTGGCCGGCGTAGGTGGGTGAGCCGCTGCAGTCGACGAACTGGACCTTGTAGTTGCCTGGTTTCGCGAGGACGATCGTGTAGCGACCGCTCGAGTCAGTGGTCGAGAGACCTCCGACGAACGTGCCGGTCGTCGCCTGGGCGCAGATCCCCTGCAGCGGGTGACCACCTCTGTCGGTGACGGTGCCGGTGATCGACCCGGCCGCTGCGAGTTGCGCGTTGACGCCGGTGCGGGCATCACCCGGCGCGAGCACGATGGCGTTCGCCGTCGACGACGTGGCCTGGTTCTTCCACCACTCCTGGACGTACGGGCCGACCGCGTTGCAGTCGCGGAACACGACCTTCACGTTCGTGGCCGGGAGACCGGTGATCGTGTACGTGCCGTCGGACGCGGTCGACGTGCCCGCGATGCCCTCGACCCCGCCGTCGCTCGAGTCGACCGCGGCGGAGACGCAGATGTTGCCGACCGGGAGACCGGTCGGACCGGTGACGCGTCCGGCGACGCTCGCGCCGACGGCGAGCGTCGCGTCGATGCCACCGTGGACGGGGCCGTCGCCCGAGGAGAGGGTCAACGTGTCGCTGTCGATGCGGGTCAACTTGCCGCTCCAGTACTGGCCCGCGAAGGACGGCGTGCCCTGGAACTGGACCTCGTAGGTACCGGGCGGAAGCGCATTGGTCGTGTAGTGGCCGGAGGGGTCGGTCTGGGCCCACGCCGATGAGCCGGAGCCGGTGGGGTTCACGTTGACGCTCACGTTCGGGATCGGGTTGCCACCCGAGTCGGTGACCGTTCCGCTCACCTCGATCCCGGTGGCGAGGTGTGCATCGACACCCGTCTGGACCGCGCCCGCGGTGAGCACGAGCGGAGTCGAGCTGTTGAAGTCGGCCTGGCCGCTGTACCACTGGTCGATGTGCGGACCGCTGCTGCAGTCGCGGAAGTGGATGCGGACGTCGGTCGGCGGCAGCCCGCCGAGCGTGTACGTGCCGTCACCCGCCGTCTGCGTGCCGTTGATCCCGGACCAGCCGTTCCCGTTGCCGTTCGAGATGTTGGCGTCGACGCAGACCGACGAGAGTGGCGTTCCCCCCGCGTCGGTGACCGTGCCCTGGATCGTCGCGGCGGTCGCCAGCTGCGCGTCGACTCCGCCGTGGACGGGGCCGGCCGCGGTGTCGAGCACCAGGGAGTCGGCCGTGTTCCATGTCACCTGGTTGTTCCAGTACTCAGCCGCGAACGTCGGATCGGTCGGGGAGAACTGCACCTTGTAGCTGCCGGGTGCGATCGGGGCGGTCGCGTAGGTGCCGTCGGGCGCGGTCTGCGCGTAGCCCGACGGCCCCGAGCCATTCGAGTTCACGTTGACGTTCACGTTCGGAATCGGGTTGCCACCGGAGTCGGTGATCGTGCCGGTCACCGAGACGCCGGCGGTCATCGACACGTCGGACAACGGGGTGTCGACGAGGTCGACGACGTTCACCGGGTCGGCGCTGCCCTGGTCGGTACGGCCGAGGTACCACTGGGTGACGTACGCCGGGCTCGCGTTGCAGTCGCTGTACTGGACCACGTACGAGCCGGCGGCGAGGCCGGTCAAGGAGTACACGCCCGACGAGTCCGTGACCGTCGATGCCCCTCCGGGGACGCCCACGCAGATCCCCTGGAGTGGAACCAGGCCGGGCGCGACGACGCGTCCGGAGATCGAGCCGCCACCTCCCGGAGGCGCCGAACCCGCGGGGACGGCGGAGAGACCGACCGTGCCGATTGTGATCAGTGCCACCGCGACGGCCGCGAGGGCACGAGCTGCACAACTCTTGCCCAATTCCATGTAGAAGTTGTCGGCCGCGATCGTCGTTTCTTGAGCGCGCAGCCATCGGCGCGCGGCACATCTCGCGGTATGCGCCGGTTCGTCGCACCCGATTGTGGTGGAACCGCGAAGTTCGCCCGACTAGACGACGAAGGGTTCGAGACCGAGACGGGCGCGGACCTCGGGGCGACGCAGCGGCGGCACCGACTTGGGCGGCTGACGCCGCTTGGGGACGTCGGCCAGCACCGCCTGCGTGACGGCCGCCACCTCCATCGCCGCGAGTTCGAGCCGCTCGGCCAGCACCGGGTTCGGCTTGGTGACGCCGGTGACCTTGCGGATGTACTGACGGGCCGCCGCTTCGATCTCTTCGACCGTCGCAGCGGGTTCCAGACCACGGAGCTCAGTGATGTTCCTGCACATGCGGCAATCGTAAATGACGAGGGGTTGACAATCTCCGCGTCCCTTGCCAGAATACGAACATATGTTCGATCCGCTGGAGCACATGGATGCGCTTCGTGAGGCGCCCACGTTCGTCTTGGAAGACGTGCACGCGCAGCTCGACGTGCTCGAGAGCATGGTTCGGGCGCACCGGCTCCTCGTGCTGGCACTGCTCGACGAGCGCGACATCGGCACCGACAACGGCGCGGCCGACACCGTCACCTGGTTGCAGCGCGTCGGTCGTACCAGCCTGTCCGACGCCCGCGCCCAGGTCTCGACGGCGCGTGCGCTCGCTCTCCTCCCGGCGGTGGCCGCGGTGGCGTGCGAGGGCCAACTCGGGCGGGAGCAGCTCCGTGAGACCGCGCTCGGTGCCACACCCGAGACCGACGAGGCGTGGGCGAACAACGCACCGGGTTGGACGCCGTCGATGTTGTCGCGCGCGCGTCGCAGCGACGAGGTGGTCACGAGTGAAGACGCGATCGAGCGTCATCAGCGCCGCTTCGTGTCGTGGCAGGTCGACGCGAAGCACGGAATGGTGCACGGCCGTTTCGCGCTTGCCGACACCGACGGCGCGACGCTGGTGAAGGCGCTGGAACGTATGGCCGAGAAGGTCGGCAAGGGTCCCGACGGCTGGGAGCCGGTCGGGGCCCGCTACGCCGATGCGCTCGTCTCGCTCGCGAGTCACGAGATCGCGCAAGACGCTGATCCTGACCGGGCCACCATCGTCATCCACACGCCGTCATCCGCTCTGCGTGAGAACAGCGAGGTCGGTGGCGCGACGCTCGAAGACGGCGACATCACGATCGCGAACGCCACCGTCCGCCGGTACTGCTGCGACGCGCGGCTCCAGATCCTCGAGGTCTCCGACAACGACATCCCGCTCCGGCTGTTCCGGGTGCAACACACGATCCCGCCGTACATGCGCCGCCTCCTCCGTCGGCGCGATCAGACCTGCCGATGGCCGGGCTGTGAGAAGACTCGGGCATTGCGTGGCCACCATCTCCAGTTCTGGGAAGACGGCGGCGAAACGAACATGGAGAACCTGGCGATGCTCTGCACGATGCACCATCGCACGGTCCACGAGCACGGGTGGGCGATACGCGGGGATCCGAACGAGGTCGACGGCCTCGAGGTGTTCCGGCCCGATGGCTCCGTGCTCGAGACGCGACCACCACCGCTCGACGACCACCTTCGCAAACGATTCGTCGCCTGAAGATGTCGCGGCGCGGCATGTGACAGGGCCGCGTGGGTAGGTTGGCGCCATGATCCGAGAACTTCGCGTTGCGCTCGACCGTACGGCGGAGATCGTCGCGGCAATCCCCGAGGACCGCTCCGGCGATCCGACGCCCTGCCCGGAGCTCGACGTGCGCGGGTTGACGAACCACCTCGTCGCGGGGAACATCAGCTTCGCCGGTGCCGCGAACGGTGACGGGTTCGACTTCAGCCTCTTCCAGCAGGATCATCTCGGCGACGACCCGGCCGGCGCCTTCCGCCAGTCGGCTGAGATGGCGATCGCGGCCTGGCAGCGGCCGGGTGTGCTCGACGAGAAGCTCGGCATGGGCGACATGCCGGGGTCGGCCGTGATCCGGATGCATCTCGCCGAGGAGCTCGTCCACGGATGGGATCTCGCCGTCGCGACCGACCAGTCGCGGGAGATCGACGCCACGCTCGCCGCGATCGCGCTCGAGATGCTGCGGGCCGTGCCCGAAGCGATGCTGCGGGGACCGGCGTTCGGACCCGAAGTCGAGCTCGCGGCCGACGCGTCGACCGGCGACGCGCTCGTCGCGTTCCTCGGGCGGGATCCCGCCTCGCCGATCGGCGAGCGGTGATCAGCCGGCGGTGATCGTCGCGTACATGCCGTGCTGGAAGTGGTTGAGCACGGTGCCGTCGGGAAGCGCCGTGTCGATGTTGCAGATCATCACGTAGGTACCGGGCGTGAGGGTGATCGCCTTCGTGACGGTCTTCCCCGGCTGCACCGAGGCTTCACCCGGCAGATCAGCTTGGGGAATCGCTTCTTCGTCGACATCTCCGACCGCGCGGTCGGCCGTCGCGACGGTCACGCGAGGCAGCGACGCGGCGTCGGGCGCCTTCACGAGCACCATCTCGTGCTCGATCGATCCGACGTTCTTGACCACGAAGGTGACCTTGCCCGCCTTGACCGAGGTGGGCACCGCGGCCATCGAGTACTCCTCGAGCCGCACGTTCACCTTGGTGCCCAACAGCCCACCGGCGGCCAGCGCCTGGACCTTGTCCTTCGCATCGTTGCTGCGGGACCACGCCTGCCCGGCGACCACGACGGCCACGAACGCGAGCATCAAGGCCAGGAGCGAGAAGATCAGACTCCCGACGTGGAACACATCGCGGTCACCCTTGGAGAGCGGCACGCCTCACCTCCCCGGCAGTTGCACACGACACCCTGTCGACGACCCTACCGGAGCCCGTCGATGTGGGCCTCGGAGGCGGCCATCTCGTCGTCGGAGCGGCGCGCTTCGAGCCACGCTTGCAGGAGAAGGAGTGACTCGCAGTCTTCGCGGTTGTAGTCGGCGATCTCGACGAGACGGTTCGGCGCGGGGTCGGCGAGATAGTCGGCGTACGCGACCATGCTCGCCCCGGCGTCGAGCACCGCGCCGCAGCGCTCGGGCTGGTACAACCGCTCGACGGCCTTCAGCCCGTACGACTCGCTCGAGAGCAGGAACGACCGCTTCACGATCTGGTAGAGGTCGACGAACACGCCCTCGCGCACGAGCGCTTCGACCTCGGCCGCGCGGGTTGCGTGCTGCTTCGCGAGCCGCGCGAACGCGCCGGTCTCGTAGCCGGCGTAGTGGTAGACGTGCATCGCCGGCGATGCGGCGCGGCGCGCCACGATGAAGTCGACTGCGGCCTCGAACGCGAACCGCTCCTCGCCTCGGCTGTGGGCCCAGAACGGACGGTAGGCGCGCGTACCGTCGAGCAGCTCGACGAAGCCGAAGAGGTACTCGAGGCCGCCCTCCAGGGCCATCGAATCACCCTCGAGGTCGAGGAAGAGATCATCGGGCGACGGGGGCGGGAGTGCGCCGAGGCCGCCAGGACCGGCGTCGAGGAGCTCGAACAACGGTCGCGGAGCTCCTGCACCTCGTACGTGGAGCGCGGCCTGACGCCGCAGCCGTTCGTAGACGGCAGGCGCGATCTTCGGAGTCGGTGAGTCGGGCGGGCCGTCGGCGAGCGCGCGTCGGGTGCAGATGCCCGCGTCGGTGAGCGAGGTGATCTGGTCGATGCGGATGCCCGCGACGAACCCGAGGTGATCGTCGGCGCGGCGGCGTTCGTCGCACACGCTCACCCACCGGCACACCTTGCAGTGGCCGACCTTGTCGGGGTACGTGTCGACTCGGCCGGCGCGCACAGTGGCGCAGAAGTCGGCCTTGAGCACGCGGTGCTTCTCGGCGATGTCGGCGAGCGGCAGCGCATGCCGTGCGCCGTCGCCCGTGATCACGACGACGAGCTCCGGCGCGACACCCTGGATGCGCGTGATGTGTTCCGAGTAGTCGGCGAGTTGGAGCAACGCGGCGGACTTGACCCGTTGCGCGAGCTTGGCGTCGACCGCTTGGTACGACCAGCTCCCGAGATCGCTCGGGGTGTCGTCGACGCGCTCCACGAAGTCGGCATGGCCGACCCAACCTTCGTCGAAGAAGGTCGCCTGGTAGATGACGGAGACGCCGGCACGCATCGCGGCGACGGTCTCGGCCGCGGCGGCATCGAGGCCGTCGCGGGTGCGAGCGTCGACGGAGATCAACTCGACGCCCGTCGTGTCGTAGCCGGCGAGAACCTCTTGCTCGTGGGCATCGCCACGGCGGGCGAGCAGGTCGACGAAGGCGTCGGCGCGCTTCGGGCGCTCGATCTCGCCGCGTACCGCCGCGAGCTCGAGCTGGGTGAGGTGCCGGCAAGCGGCAAAGCCGACGAGGTCGGTCGCGCTGCAGATCAGCTCACCCCCGAGGTCGCGCACACGCCCAGTATCGACGAGAGGTGGGACACCCGGCGAGGGCGCGATCGGCGAAATGGGCGGGATCGGTCATCGCCGGGTCGGGGGAAGGTGGACAGCGTCCGGTAAGATGGACCTGATGACAACGATCAGCGAACCCGAAGCCGAGAACTGTCGCCACGATCTCGCCGCCGGGACCTGCTCGATCTGCAAGTTCGAGAAGCCCGATTCACGGCCACCGGTGTTCACGACCGCCGGTCGCCGGGCGTATCACGCGAGCCGTGACTGCAAGATCCTCGCCAAGAACCAGGCCAAGCTCCTCGAAGACACCGGCAAGGTCGGCGTGATCCGCACGGTCAGCGTCGCGGAGGTCCTCGAAGCGGGCCGTCCGCCGTGCCCCACCTGCGTCGTCGCTGAGTAGCCGCATCCGCTCAGCGGACGACTCCGATCAACGCACGACTCCGATCAACGCACGGCGCGCGGGTTGTCGGGGTCGGTGAACGCGGCGTCGAGCGCGTTCGGGCGATCCTGGCGGAGCAGCGCGACCTGGTTGCCGCTCGGGTCACGGAAGACGTGCACCGGCCCGTCGGGGGTTCCGGCGGTCTCGCCGTTCGGCTCGAAGCCCGATGCCCGCAGCCGCTCGATCGCCTGGTCGAGATCGGCGACGGCCCAGATCGGCAGGCAACTGGGTGCGTCGCGGTGCTCGGCGAGCAGCACCAGCGGACCGGGTCCGAGCCGCACGGCCGCGACCTCGGTCGCGAACGCCTCGAAGCGCCACACCAGCACAGCCCCGAGTGAGCGGCAGTAGAAGTCGAGATCTCGGGCGACGTCGTCGGTTCCGACGTAGAGATAGACGAGCTCGCCGATGCCGCTCGGATCGCTGCTCACGGGTCGAGCTTCGCGCGATCGGCAGGCGCTGGATCGGCGGATCGGGAACCGGGGCGGGCCCACCGTCGTTGTGGAGGCGTGAACGGTCTCCGCACGGGGGCCGGTTTCGCCTGCTCAGGAGGACACCACCCATGGCCGTCATGCTGCGAGAGCGTTCCCCGCGGGAGCTTGCCCGCCGGCGCGGGCCCAGCCTCGGTGGTGTCGTGCTCGGCGTCATCGCGATCGCGATGGCGGCGATCATGGTCGTCGGGTTCGGACTCGTGACCGGGTTGTTGCACATCGGCAACCCGTTCTCGACCCAGGCCGTCGACCACACGCCGCCGCCGGTGCTGCATCGCCTCGAGTCGCTTTCGAGCTACCGCGGAGCATCAGCCAACTTCGAGGTGAACGTCGACCTCGAGAAGAAGCACCGCTTCATCCCGGCGGTCATCGCCGGCGAGCGGACGGTGTTCCTGGCGGTCGGAAGTGTCGACGCGGTGGTCGACTTCGGACGCGTGGAGGCGAGCCGGGTGGTGGCGACCAACGGTGGGCCCGACCGGGTCGTCGTGACGCTCCCCCACGCCCGGACGTTGCGGGCCGTCGTCGACCCGAACGCGAGCCACGTCGCGACCAGGAGCCGCGGCTTGGCCGACCGGATCGGATCGGTGTTCACCGACAGCCCGACGAGCGAGCAGCCGCTGTATCGACTCGCGGTGCAGAAGATGGACACGGCCGCGCGTCACAGCGGAGTGACGGCACGCGCCGAACGCAACACCACGAAGATGCTGCAGGGATTGCTCGGCAAGCTCGGCTACGAACAGGTGACCGTGCACTACGTGGACGCCGCGACGAACGTCGAGCCGAAGGGTGCCAGCGCGTAGCCTCGACGCATGCCCGCTCGGCCCAACGCCATCAGCCTTCTCGTCGTTTCGGATCTGCACTTCGGCGAACCGCACAGCGTTCTGACCGAGCGCGATGACGACGGTCGCCTCGTCGCCAACGCGGTGATGGACGAAGTGACCGCGGCGATGGTGCGGATCGCGGCGACGTCGACGACTCCGCCGACCCTGGTGTTCAACGGCGACGCGCTCGAGCTCGCGATGGCGCCGACACACGTCGCGCTCGACGTGTTCGACCAGTTCGTGAAGCGGCTGTTCCCGCCGGGAGCCCCCGCCGCGTTGGGCCCGCGCATCGTCGTGCTGCCGGGCAACCACGATCACGACGTGTGGCGCATGTCGCGCGACGAGATCGAAGCCCGTGGAGTCGAGTCGGTGGCGGCCGATGCGCCGGTCCCGGCCGCCCAACCCGTCACCCCGATCTTCGGCGCACTCTCGGCCGGTGGCGCCCCGGTGCCGTCCGACCTGCTCACCCGGGTGTTGCGGCACCGCAACCCGACGCACCCCGACCTCGAGGTCGTGATCGCATCACCCAACGCGGCGGTGCGGGTCGGCACGCGGATGCTCGCGCTCCACCACGGCCAGTTCACCGAGGGCATCTACGTCGCGATGACTCGGCTGGCGCACACCGTGTTCGGCGCGCCCGCCGACGAGCTCGGTCCGGGGGACCTCGAACGTGACAACGGGGCGTGGATCGACTTCGTGTGGTCGAGTCTCGGCCGCGAAGGCGGTGTGGGCGAGAGCATCCGCCGGGCCTACGACCTCCTGAACACCGACCCCGGACGCGCGTTGCTCGCGACGAAGTTGGCCGCGGCGGCGCAGGGTCGCGGTGGCCCGAAGATCGTGCGCCAGATCCGACGCGCGCTCGCCGGCGTCGTCGCACTGCGGATGCTCGACGGCCTGAAGGAAGACGAGCTCCGCGCGAACGCACCCGATGCCCCCGAAGCCGCGTCGGGAGTCATGGCCTACATCGACGGACCGCTCGCGAAGAGCCTCGAGGCCGGACCCACCGATCCCGACCCGGTCTCACCCGAGGAGCTGGTGTTCCTCTACGGCCACACCCACAAGCCGTTTGCGTCGCGGGCCGATTCGACCCGCTACGAGCGAGGCGTGCACGTCTACAACTCGGGTGGCTGGGTGGTCGACAGCCCCGACGCGAGACCCGGTACCGGCGGCGCGGTGCTCGTGGTCGACGACACGCTCGACACCGCACTCGTGCACCTCGGCGACCAGTCACTGGATCCCGGCGCGATCGTCGGCACGGTCGACCACGCTGACGGGCCCGAGACGACCTCGCCGCTCGTCGCGACGTTGCGCGACCTGATCGCGAGCGATCCGCTGCCCTGGCGCGCGCTCGCCGACGCGACGCGCGAGACGGTGATCCGAAGACGCGGCGAGCACGCTCGCAACCTGGAGCGCGAGCTCTCGACGACGCGCACCGAGCCCGGGGCGCGCGCCACGTTGCGCCAGATGCAGCACCTGTTGCGTCGTCAGCAGCGGGTCGAGCGGCGGGAGGAGTCGCGCATGCGTCCTCACGAAGCTCGGGCGTGGCTCGCCGCCGGATCGCGCTCGGCGCGCGACTTCTTCGCCGGGAGATAGCCCCGGCATCCACGGCCGGACCTGAACACTCGGCGAATTGTTCGAATGTTGGGGTGAAATCGCCAACGACCGCGGCTTATCGTGCAGGTTCGACACGGATGTCACTTCACGGATGTCACTTCTCGCAAGGACGCTTGCTCATGCCTCGCCTGCTCTGCCTGCTCCGTCGGCCGACGATGGTCGCCGCCCTCGTCGCGCTGGTCGCCGTCGGGTTGATGGGTTGCGCTCCGCCGCAAGCGACGTCGCAGTCGTCGATGATCTTCCAGGTCAACGTGCAACGCGCCGGCTCAGGTCTTCCTCCGCTTGCCTGGTGTCCCGCGCTCGGGCGTGCCTCGATCGCACATTCCGACGACCAGGCCGTGCACAACACGATGACGCACACGGGCTCCGACGGATCCGACCTCTCGACCCGGATGGCGCGGGCCGGGTACAACGGTTGGAACACGATCGGCGAGAACGTTGCCGCGGGATACCCGTCCGACAGCGCAGTGCTGTACGCGTGGATGATGTCACCGGGCCACGCGGCCAACATCTTGAACCCGAGCTACACGCACATGGGCTCCGGCTATGCGTACAGCCGCGACGGCACCCGGTACTGGACGCAGGACTTCGGCAGCGGCGGCACCTGCTGACGCTCCACCTCGGTGGTGCCTACCCGCCCGTCGGGATCACCGGCTGAGGAAGCGCGACGCGAACGGCTCGATCTCGGCGCGGCCACCCGCCGGCCACCCGCACACGAGGTACGCGAAGCCCAGATCCTCCCACGCGTCGATGTTCGCGGCGATCGTGTCGAGGTCGTCTTCGAGCGAGAGTGACGTCGCGCGGCGAATGGTCGACGGGTCGCGGCCGGCCGCTTCGGCGTGCGCGCTGATGCGATCCGACTTCGGCCCGAGCACCGCGGTCGGACCGAAGCAATGCCACACGTCGGCATACTTCGCCGCGATCGGCATCATGCGCTGCTCACCCGACGCGCCGATCCAGATCGGTGGGTGGGGTTGCTGTACCGGACGCGGCAGCAGGGTCGCGTCGTGCACCGAGAAGTGCTCACCCTCGAACGTGAAGTGGTCGGTGGTGAGGAGGCCGCGCACGACCTGCACCGCTTCTTCGAACGCATCGACGCGTTGCTTCACGGGCGGGAACGGGATGCCGAGCTCGCGCGTGCTCCCCTTCGAACCACGCCGCGCCGATGGCGAGCTCGAGCCGGCCGGCCGACGCGTGGTCGATCGTCATCGCCTCGGCCGCGAACACGGCCGGATGCCGGTAGGTCATTCCGGTGACGAGCAGGCCGAGGCGGACGCGCTCGGTGATGCCGCTCCAGGCCGCGAGGGTGGTGTTGCCCTCGAAGCACTCCCCCGGGCCGTCGCCGTACATGGGTTGGAAGTGGTCGAAGCCCCAGATGCCGTCGAAGCCGAGGGCGTCGGCGAAGCGGGCGCGGTCGGCGACCTCGCTCCAGGGCATGCGTTGCTGGGCGATGTCGAGTCCGAACTGCATGAGGTCTCCGGTTCGTGATCAGCGTCGGGGCACGCCCTCACTTTCCCACGGCCGCGACGTCGGGCCGGAAGAGGGGTTGGGCTGGAAAAGGGGTTGCGGTCGGACCAATACTTAGTTAGTATAGCTAAATGGTTGACGTCAACACCGGCGAGGAGGCGCGGCGGCTGCGGTACTCGGTGACGCGGCTGGCGCGGCAGCTCCGCCGGCAGGCCGGCACCGACCTCACCCCGACGCAGTCGGCGGCCCTCGTCAGCATCGAGAAGCACGGGCCCATCACCATCGGCGACCTCGCGACCCACGAGCAGGTGAGCGCCCCCACCGCGACGAACGTGGTGTCGAAGCTCGAAGCCGGCGGCCTGGTCCGGCGCCTGCGTGACGACGCCGACCGTCGGGTGTGCCGGGTCGAGCTCACTCCCCGAGGACACCGCGAGCTCCAGGAGGTGCGGAGCCGCAAGACCGAGTGGCTCGCGGCGCGTCTGCGCGACCTGCCTCCCGAGGATCTCGCCAAGCTGACCGCTGCGCTCGACGTGCTCGAGCACCTCACCGACGCGACCGCCGAGAACCGGTTGTGAAGCTCAAGTTCTTCGGTGCCGCGGAGCAGACCTTCGGGTCGTTGCGCATCCGCAACTTCCGGCTGTTCTTCGTCGGCCAGGGCGTGTCGCAGATCGGGAACTGGCTGACCCTCGTCGCGCAGACGTTGCTCGTCCTGAAGCTGGGCGGGAACGGGATCGCGATCGGCGTGCTGACCGCGTGCCAGTTCCTGCCCGTGCTCCTCTTCGCCGCGTGGGCCGGAGTGATCGCCGACCGCTCCGACAAGCGCAAGCTGCTCATGATCGTGCAGGTCTTCGCGATGGCGCAGACGTTCGCGATGGCCGGCCTCGCGTTCACCGGCAACCCTCCCCTCGTGGCCGTCTACGCGGTCGCGATGGCGGGTGGCTTCGCGATGGCCTTCGACAACCCGGCCCGACGGTCGTTCGTGGTCGAGATGGTGCCGCTCGAGAACGTGCAGAACGCGGTCAGCCTGAACAGCGCGCTCATGACCAGCTCGCGCATCATCGGCCCTGCACTCGCGGGCCTGCTCATCACGACGGTCGGGTTCCCGTGGGCATTCCTGACCGACGGCGTCTCGTACATCGCGGTGATCGTCGCGCTCGCCATGATGCGCACGTCGGAGCTCCGACCGTCGCCGGTGGCCGCGCGGGCAAAGGGTCAGATCCGCGAAGGCCTCCGCTACGTGCGTCGGGTACCCGAGCTGTGGATCCCGCTGGTGATGATGGCGGTCGTCGGCACGCTTGCGTACAACTTCACCGTGGTGTTCCCGCTGATGGTCACCGAGGCGTTCCATTCGAGCACCGCCATGTTCACGGTCCTGTTCTCCGTGACGAGCATCGGGGCGTTGACCGGTGCGCTCTACTCCGCACACCGCCGCACGATCGACGTGCGCGACGTCGCGTACGCCTCGCTCTTGTTCGGAGTCGCGATGCTGGCGTTTGCCGCCGTCCCGAGCCTGGCGTGGGCGTTCCCCGCGGGCTTCCTGGTCGGGGTGGGAAGCATCGCGTTCCTCACCACCTCGACCGCGATCGTGCAACTGAAGGCCGCGCCCGAGATGAGGGGCCGGGTGCTCGCGCTGCAGGCGATCCTGTTTCTCGGCACCACGCCGATCGGTGGTCCGATCATCGGCTACATCAGCGACGTGTTCGGGCCCCGGGTGGGCGTGCTCGTCGGTGGCATCGGCGGATGCGCCGCCGCGGCGTGGGGGCTCTGGGCCTACAAGCGGGTGCGCGGCTCGTTCGCCGCCGACGTCCCGCTCCCCGAGCCGGTCGACGTGGTGTTCCCCGAACCCGTCGCCTGATCTACTGACCCGATGCTCCGACAGCTGGTTCTCCGCGCGCGGTCGTTTCCCGCCGCCCACCTCGCGGTGGCCACCGCGGCGATCCTGTTCGGAGCGACGTACGTGCCCGGCCAACGCGCCCTCGAACACCTCTCCACCGCCGGGTTCGTCACGATCCGGTTCGCGGTCTCGGCGATCGTCGTTGCCCCGTTCGTCGTCCGTCGATCGGCGACGGCATCGGAACCGGCGCGCGCGCTCCGACCGGGCCCGTACCTCGTCGGCGGCGCGATCGGAGGCGCGTGCCTGTTCACGCTGCTCATGCTCCAGTCGGCCGCGCTCGCGACCACCACCGCGGCGAACGTCGCCTTCCTCGGCAGTCTTGCCGTGGTGCTCGTCCCCCTGATCACCGCGGTCGTGACCCGACGCGTGCCTTCGGGATTCGTCATCGCGGGCACACTGCTCGCCGTCGTCGGTGCGTGCTTCCTCACCGGAGCGACCCTCTCCATCAGTCGTGGCGACGCGCTCGCGCTCGTCAGCGCGCTCGCGGTCGCGCTCCACATCATGTCGATGAGCTACTTCTCACCGCGCCTCTCGGTGGCGCGGTACAGCTTCGTGCAGTTCCTCACCGTCACCATGGCTGCGGCCCTCGTCGCGATGATCGGCGGGTTCGGGAACGTCACCACCGGAGCCGTCGCGATGACGGCGGCCTGTGGGGTGCTCCAAGCCGTCGGGATCGCCTTGCAGGTGACCGGTCAGCGCCGGATCAGCGCGACGAGCAGCGCGCTGATCCTCATGCTGATCCCGCTCACCGGGGCCGCGCTCGACGTGGCGGTCAACGACGTGACGCTCAGCCCGCTCGCCACCGTCGGTGCCGCACTGGTGCTCGGATCGGTGATCGTCGGGGAGTTGCTCCCCGGACGGATCAGGCCGGCGGGCCGGACCCCAGCTTGACGGAGGCGTGCCGGGTGGCGCCGGAGGAGTCGATCCAGGTGATCCGCACCGAGTCGCCGGGGTGGTTGACCCGGAGTGCGGTGCGGAGCTCGGTCGACGAAGAGACGGTCGTTCCGTCGACCGACACGATGGTGTCGCCGACGGTGATCCCCGCCGAGTCGGCGGCGCTTCCCGATTCGACCTGAGCGACCGCAGCACCCGCCGAGTCGTCGGCTTCGAGACCGACGCCGAGCATCGCCCGCTGCGAACCGACGTAGACGCCGTTCGACTCGTCGTTCGACTCGATCTGGTTCGCGATCTTCAGTGCCCGCTCGATCGGAATCGCGTACCCGACGCCGGTGGTCGACTCGGAGTAGGAGCTGGGACCGAAGCCGAACTGCGAGCCACCCGTGCTCTCGGCCGCGCTGTTGATGCCGATGACCTGACCCTGGGCGTTGAGGAGCGGCCCACCGGAGTCCCCGGGCTGGATGTCGGCCTGCACCTCGATCATGTCGCGCAGCGTCTCGGCGTTGCTGCCATCCCGGTCGCCCGCGGTGATCGTCTTCGAGGTGTCGGACACCACACCGCTCACGACGGTCGGCGTGCCGAACGTGCCCTGCGCGTTGCCGATCGCGACGACGGCGTCGTTCACGTTGACGTTCGAGCTGCTCCCGACGGTGATGGTCTTCATGTTCGACGCGTTCTGGAGCTGCAGCAACGCGACGTCGTCGGCAACGTCGTAGCCGACCACCGTCGCGCTGTAGGTCTTGCCGGTCACACCGATCTGGACGCGAATCTTCTCGGCACCGTCGATCACGTGGTTGTTGGTGACGACCTTGCCCGACTTGGTGATCACCATGCCGGTGCCGGCGGCTTCACCGTCGGCGAGCGTCGTCTGGATGTTGACGATCGCCGGGTTCGCGGAGTTGGCGATCCCGTTGACATCGATCGAGGACGAGCTGTTCCCCGACGAGCTCCCCGACGAGTTGTCGGACTGGCCGAGGGTCGAGTCGGCGGCGCGGAACGGCGCTTGCGCCGTGGACGTCGATGCCGCGTCGCCTCCCCACTGCGACTCCGCGGCACTGCCGAGCGCGGCGGAGCCGGCGATGATGACGACGCCGGCGACCACGAGCGCGAGCCAGCGCATCGGCGAGGGGCGGGTCGGCCGAGGTGAGGTGGGTGGTGGCCACCCGGCACTCGGGGGAACCGGGGGTGCAGGGGGAATCGAGGACCCGTCGTACGACATGCAGGTCAGTGTGGCTGATCGACCCATGACCCGTCTGCACGCGCCATGAGAGGTTTCTGAGAAGCCGGGCCCGCCACCTACGATGCGGACGACCCGGCCCGGGGTCGGCCACCTCCGAAACGGCGAGCGGAGCTCATGGACAGCGAGACCGTCGCGACGACGGTGCTACGACCGTATCTGCCGCGCCTCGTGCTCGAGTGGGTCGTCGACGATCCCACCGTGCGGTGGAAGGCGATCGAGGGCACGTTCGTCTTCGCCGACCTGTCGGGCTTCACCAAGATGTCGGAACGACTCGCGCGCCTCGGTCGGCTCGGCGCCGAGGAAGTCACCGAATCGATCGGTACGTGCTTCACGGAGCTGCTCCAGATCGCTTACAACGACGGTGGCGGTCTCATCAAGTTCGGTGGCGATGCGCTCTTCCTCTTCTTCGACGGGCCCGATCACGTCGTCCGTGCGACCAGGAGCGCGGCCGGGATGCGCAGCCGACTCCGGACCGCGGGCAGGTTCGTCACGTCGGCCGGCAACGTCACCCTTCGGATGTCGCTCGGCGTGCACACCGACACGTTCCACTGCTTCCTGGTCGGTGGGTCGAGTCGGGAGTTGATCGTCGCAGGCGCGGCCGCGAGCACCGCCGTTGCGATGGAGGGCGCCGCGACCGCCGGCCGGATCGTGATCAGCCCCGAGACCGCCGCTGCGCTCCCCGACCGCGCGCACGGTGCCGGCCTCGGGCCCGGAGTGCTGCTCGCCCGGGCTCCCACCGGCGCGCCCCCGGCGGGGTTCCCCCAGATTCCTCCGCTCGAAGGCGTCGATCTCACCGGGTACGTGCCGACCGACGTGCGGACCCACGCAGTCGGCGGAGGCCAGGACGCCGAACACCGGACGGTGACGGTCGCGTTCGTCCACTTCGACGGTGTCGACGGGTTCCTTGCGCGCGAGGGACCCGACCGGACGGCCGACGCGCTCGAGGAGGTCGTCGTCGCGGTCCAGGACGCGTGTGAGCAGAACGGCATCGCGTTGCTTGCCACCGATGTCGACGCCGACGGCGGCAAGTTGATGCTCGCGTCCGGTGCACCGCGGGCGCGTGGCCAGGCCGAGGAGCGCATGCTGGCGGCGACCCGGCGCATCGTCGAGGCGAACACCGAGCTTGGCGTGCGGATCGGAGTGCACCGTGGGCCGGTGTTCGCCGGCGACGTCGGACCGCCGTACCGGCGCACGTACACCGTGATGGGCGACACGGTGAACCTCGCGGCCCGGTTGATGGGCGCGGCGCAGCCGGGCCAGATCGTCACGACCGCCGACGTCCTCGACCGGTCGCCCACATTCGGCGGCGACGCCCTGCCACCGATGCGCGTGAAGGGCAAACGGGCCCCGGTCCATGCCTTCGCCGTGGCCGGATCCCGCCGGGCGCGCGCGGGCAGAAGCCCCGGATCCGAGCTCCCGTTCGTCGGCCGCGACACCGAGCTCCACACCCTCGAGGGAATGCTGGCCGCCGCACGCGGCGGAGCCGGCACCGTCGTCGAGATCGTCGGCCCACCGGGGATCGGCAAGTCGCGTCTGGTCGCCGAGCTCGAAGCGAGTGCCCCCGATTTCCGATCACTCGTCGTCACGTGCGAGCCCTATGAGTCGAGCACTCCCTATGCCGCGCTGTGGTGGCTGCTCCACCGCGTCCTCGACGTCGCCCCGGACACTCCGCCCGATCCGCTCATCCGTCGACTCGCCGCGGCAGTCGAGACCGACTCACCTCACCTCGCACCGTGGCTCCCGCTCATCGGCACCGTCCTCGACCTCGACCTCCCCGACACCGACGAGACCGCCGCACTCGCACCGCGCTTTCGCCGCGAGCGCACCGCGGAAGCGACAGCCGCGTTCCTCGACGCGCAGCTCACCGGGCCGACCGTGCTCGTCTTCGAAGACACCCAGTGGCTCGACGACGCATCACGCGAGCTCGTCGAGCTCCTCGTGACGAAGGCGGAAGGGGTGCCATGGATGATCGCCTGCACCCGGGTCCCCGACGCGTCGCCGATCGGTCAGACCTCGACGGCGGGCGACGCGTCGATCCTCGACCTCGTGCCGCTCACCCGCGACGCGAGCACCGCGGCGCTGCTCCGCGCGACCGAGGACTCGCCGCTGCTCCCGCATCAGCTCGATGCGCTCACCACCCGCGCCGAGGGCAACCCGCTGTTCCTCACCGAGCTGCTCCGCGTCGTCCTTGACTCCGAGTCGACCGGCATTGCGAACGACGCCGCGCTCCCCGACACCATCGACGCGCTGGTCACCGCGCAGATCGACCGTCTTCCGCCTGCTCGGCGCCGGCTGCTGCGCTACGCCGCGGTTCTCGGTCGGACCTTCTCACTGCGCGATCTGGAGGCCCTGCTGGCGGACGACCTCGCGCCGCCCGATGCGAGCGTGTGGGTCGAGCTCACCGACTTCGTCGAGCTGCAGACCGGGGGCGGGCACGGTTCCGACACGCGCTGATTCGCGACACCGCGTACGAGGAGCTGTCGTACCGACGCCGAAGGGAGCTGCACGGTCGCGCCGCTCAGATGCTGGAGCAAGCGGTCGGCGAGCACGTCGAGACCGAGGCCGAGCTCCTCTCGATGCACTTCTTCGCCGCGCAGGAGCATCACGACGCTTGGCGCTATGCGTGCCTGGCCGGCCGGCGAGCCGACGACAAGTACGCCAACGTCGACGCCGCCGCGCTCTTCGAACGGGCGCTCGCCGCGGCTCGGCGACTCCCCGATCTCGCCGGTGCGGCGGTCGCCGACGTGTGGGAAGCACTGGGCGACGTCCGCGAACGCACGGGCAACTACGACGCCGCGCTCACGGCCTACCGGACGGCGCGACAGCTCATCCGCGACGACCCCGTCGGGGAGTCGGGCCTGTTGCTCAAGACGGCGAAGATCCAGGAGCGGACCGGGCGCTACTCCGGAGCGATCCGGTGGATCCGCAAGGGCCTCGCGGTGCTCGACGGGGTCCCCGGCCCGGCGGCGGCTCAGCGACGCGCCCGGCTCGCGTCGTGGTTCGGAGTGATCCGGCTGGCCCAGGGCCGCGCCAAGGAGGCCGTCGAATGGTGCGGGCGGGCGATCGACGCGGCTGTCGCCGCCGGCGACCGGGAAGGCGAAGCCCACGCCTGCCAGACCCTCGACTGGGCCTACGTGAGCCTCGGCCGACGAGACCAGGCGGTCTACTCGGCGCGTGCGCTCGAGCTCTTCGAAGCCCTCGACGACCTGAGCGGCCAGGCCGGGGTCCTGAACAACCTCGGCGTGTTCGCCTACTACGTGGGTGAGTGGGACAAGGCCGTCGACTACTACGAGCAGGCCGGCGCGCTGGAGCTCCGCACCGGGAACGCGGTGCATGCAGCCGTTGCGGCGGTGAATGTCGGTGAGGTGCTCGCCGACCAGGGTCACCTCGACGCAGCCGAGGAGATGGTGCGCGACGCCCTCCGGGTCTTCCGCGCCGCACGGTACGGCTACAACATCGGATTCTCGACGAGCATCCTCGGCCGGATCGCCGCTCGAAGGGGTCACTACGACGAAGCCCTCGAGCATCTCGGGCGCGCCCACGAGGAGCTCGTGAACGCGGAGCTCGCCGCCGACGTGCTGGTCGCCGACGCCTGGACCGCTGAGGCCGTCGCGCTGTCGGGTGACGCGGTGCGCGCGCTGGAGCTCGCGGACTCGGCGCTGGCGCGGGTCACCGACGACGATGCGGCGGCGGAGGGGCCGGTGACCCTGCTCCGTGTACGGGGCGCGGCCCTCGCCCAGCTCGGTGACCGCGATGCAGCCATCGCGACGCTGCGCGCCAGCATCGCGGCCGCGCGCGAGCACGCAGTCGACTACGAGGTCGCGCTGGGGCTCGAGCTCCTCGGCCGACTCACCGACGACGCCGAAGCCTCGGCCGAGTGTGCCGTGATCTTCGAACGTCTCGGCGTGCGGCGGGTCCCGGAGTTCCCGCTCGCACGCCGGACGTCGTGAGTCTTCTCGTTCGCCCGGTGCTACCGCCGCTTCGAC
Organism: uncultured Actinomycetes bacterium; assembly: GCA_963829475.1. Taxonomy (GTDB): domain Bacteria; phylum Actinomycetota; class Acidimicrobiia; order IMCC26256; family JANYLB01; genus JANYLB01. The sequence continues at coordinate 36,792 of CAWHIU010000001.1, forward strand.
GGATCGCCGGAGAGGAACAGGGTGGTGTACCGAAGGTCACCGTTGCCGAGCTGCTCCTTCACGTCGGAGCAGGGTGACGGTGATGCGATCCCGGTGTGACCACCGGTCACCAGGCCGACCAGGAACCGGGCGAGCGCGAGATCCTTCTTCTCACCGGGCTTCGAGCACGGCAGGATGGCCTCGTACTTGGTCTTGCCGTCCTTGAGCACGAACTCCGGCTGCAGCAGCCCGAGACCGGCCACCGACTTGTCGTAGATGGTGACGACCTTGATGGGCTTGGTCGGGTCGCTGTACCCGGGGAACGGGTTCCAGGTGACCGTCTTGCCGAGACAGGTGCCCGATGCGCACGGAGCCGACGTGATCGTGACGACTGCGCCGGGACCGTTGTTCGGGAGCGTGAGCGACGACACGGTGTTGTCGCCGGTCGTCGCATCCGCGCCGGTGGTGAGCGTCCCGCCCGGTGGGATGAAGCCGGTCGCCGTTCCCGGGGTGGCAGCCGCGACCGTCGTCGTCGAGACGGCCGGACCGGCCGACCCGCCACCCGACGAGGCGGTCGTGGCCGAGGTGGAGAAGGTTCCCCCCACCGGAACGGCAGCCGGGGCCTGGAGGACGAACTTCACGTTCGCGCTCCCGCCGGCGATGACGGTACCGAGGGTGCAGGTGACCGCACCCGAGACGACAGCACCACAGGAGCCCTGACTCGGGGCGGCGCTGACGAGCGTGACCCCGGCCGGAACGGTCATGGCCACCGAGACCCCGGTCGCCGAGGCTCCCCCGGTGTTGGAGACGGTCACCGTCCGGGTCGCGTCGGCGCCGGCCGTCACCGTTGCCGGTTGACCGTCGGACGTGACCGCGAGCACCGAGATCGACGTGACCGTGACCGGCGCGGTGTCGCCGGTCGGCACGACCGTATAGCCGGGGGCGGTTGCGGTCGCGTTGTTGCTGTAGGTGCCGGCCGCACCGGAGACGGTGACACCAAAGTGCAGCGAGACGCTCCCGTCGCCCGCGACCGAGAACGGGCCGCTCCACGACAGCGAACCGTCGATCGACGGGTCCGCGGTGGTTGCGCCGGTGGTGCTCCCCGAGATGTAGGAGAACCCAGCCGGGAGCGAGTCGGCGATCGAGCTCAGGCTCACCGCGTTGACGTTCGGGTTGTGGATCGTGATCGTGTAGCCGTTGGTTCCACCGGCCGGAGTCGTGGCCGCGTCGGCGGTCTTGGTGACCGTGAGCGGCACGATGCCGAGTGGGGAGAAGGTGAGGATCGACGAGATGGTGGTGGTCGCGCCGGCCGCGAGGCCGACATCCCAGCTCAGGCCCGCGCCGTTGTCGATGTTGCTCCCGCAGACGCAGGTGTTCGGGAACGCCGACTGCGCGGTGATCGTCGACCAGACGGTGGCGAAACCGGATTCGAGGTACGCACTACCGGGCGTGACGGGAAGGAACTGTTCGATGCGATCCGAGCCCTCCGCCGCGCTCGTGCACGCCACCGCACCGCTCGATGCCTCGACGGCGCCGAATCCGGAGTCGGAGTCCTGGAGGTAGCAGTCGCCGGCACGGTAGAGCCGCACGCTGGTGGCGGCCTCCCCGGTGTTGGCGATCGCGACGTCGGTCCGGTACGACTCGGAGCCCACGACGTAGGTGTCGGTCTGGGTGAGACGCACACCCGTCGCTCCGGCGTCGACGACCGTGACGACGCGGTAGGGACTCTCGGTGGTACCGGATCCGGTCGGACCGACCTGCGAAACGGGCGTCCAGGGCGTGCCCGGTTGGCCGGCGGGAATCGCGGCGGGGCTGTACATCACTCCACCGATGACCGCGAACGTGCCGCACGCGGTGGCGCCGTAGAACTCGCCGTGCGTGTCACCCGTGTGATCGACCGCGCAGTTCAGGTCGGGGGATGTCGTGACACCGGTCAGCGGTCCCCCCGACGCGATGGTCGACGCGCCGGCCGGCTCGGACGCGAGGACGACCGCCGGGACCGCGCCGATCAATCCCCCACATATCGCCAGAACCATCACAAGTGCGAATGCACGGACTCTTCCGATCATCGGTCCTGCCTCCCTGCTCGACGCCCGATTCGGCCGGACAGTAGGGGCCGGACACCCGGACCTGCCACTTGCTGTGAGCGCTGTTGCCGCATTTCACGCGATGCTCACGCAAGGAGCACGCCGGGTGACCTTGGAGAGGCTCACCGCGCGATTCGAACGGACCCGGCCGCGCTGGGAGCACCCCGCGGCATGCACCATCATGGTGGGGTGCAGCGACCCGTGACCGCACCGAGTGCCGAGACCGACGCGCCGACGGCATGGCCGCTGCCGCCACGGCGGAGTCGGTTCGCCGGCGGCGCGGCGGCCACCCGAGCCGCCACCCGGAAGGGCGCGGCGGCAACCCGTTCGGCCACCCGCTCGGCGACGCAACGGGGCGCGACGGTGTCGCGCAACGCGGCGAGGCTCGCGAGCGAATTCGCCCGGACGCGAGGCGTGCAGATCACTGCGCAGAGCCGGGAGGCTGCGGCCCAGATCATGCGCGAACACGGACCCGAGCTGCGCGACTCCCTCTGGCGACTCCGGAAGGTGCGCACACCCCAGGGCGCGCTGCAGGCGCTGGAGTCGGAGATCGAGCACTTGCTCTTTGCTGTCGCGCCGACGCTCGTCGAGCACCCGCTGCCCGTCCGACGAGCCACCTCGGCGCGGGTCCTCGTCGGTGGGACCGCGGCCGCCGTCGCGATCGGGGAGGGCCTCGACGAGGTGGCGGCCCTGTTCTCATCGGGGACCTCGATCGCGCCGTCGCTGCCCGTGCTCGTCGCCGCCGCGTTCCTGTCGGTCGCGGTCGAGGCGACCGTGGCGACATCGCTACGGGTCAACGACCTCCGCGCCGCGGGAGTGGTCGTCTCGCCCGACGCCGTGTCGCGCGACGTGATCTTCGCAATGGCGGGCGGACGTGGCGCCGCCCACGGAGCAGTCACCCGTCAGCTCCTGAACAAGGTCGCGGCGCGCACGCTCGCGCGTTGGGGCGCCGGGCTGGTTCCGATCATGGGCGCGGTGTACTGCGCGTGGGACGCGCAGCAGACCATCGGCGCGGTGCGTCGCCTCCCAGCGCCGTTCCACACCGGGAGCGCGCCGATCATCGTCCGCAGTCACACCACCACCGCAGTGCCCCCCGTCGCACCCGCGTAGCCTGCAGGGTGTGTGGGACGAACGTGGCGAGTGATTGGAGCTTTGCGGCGGTCTGGAGCGCGATCGCGGCCGCAGCGCCCGATCGCGAGGCCATCGTGTGCGGAACGCAGCGACGCACCTGGTCCGACTTCGACGACCGGGCCAGTCGGCTGGCGAGCCACTTCTGGGCCGAGGGCCTCCGCCCCGGCGACAAGGTCGCGATCGATCTCCTGAACCGGCCCGAGTATCTCGAGACCTTCGCCGCGGCGCTCCTCCTCGGGTGCGTGCCGGTCAACGTCAACTACCGGTACGGCCCCACCGAGACCGGCGACGTCATCGACGACTCCGACGCGAAGATCGTGATCCACGAGCCCGACCTCGCCTCGACGGTGAAGAAGGGCATCGCCAAGATCGGGAAGAAGTGGCGGCCGTCGATGCTCGCACGGGGCGCCGACTACGAGGCGGCCGATCGCCGCGGCATCACCCGACGGTCCGTGGCGCGACCGCCCGCCCGCCGGCGACGACCTCGTCTTCTTGTACACGGGCGGGACCACCGGCACGCCGAAGGGCGTGATGTGGCGGAGCGACGACCTCTACGTCGCGCTGTGGGAGATGGCGCGTCCCGGCACCGAACCGACTGATCCCGTCGCTGCGATCACCGCCGGCAAGCGCGCCGCGACGGCGCTCCCCGCGTGTCCGCTCATGCACGGGACCGGACTGTTCATGGCCCTCTCGACGCTGTCGGGCGGGGGGACCGTCGTGCTCGTCGACTCGATGCAACTCGATCCTGAGCGCATCTGGGGCGAGGTCGAGCGCAACGCGGTGCAGGTCCTCACGATCGTCGGCGACGCGTTCGCCCGGCCGTTGCTCGATGCGCTCGACGCCGAACCCGCACCGGTGGGACCTCTCGAGCCTCCGGGCCATCACCAGCTCGGGCGTCACCTGGAGCCCGGCGGTCAAGCGGGGCCTGCTCGGCCACCTCCCGAGGGTCACCATGCTCGACTCGCTCGGCGCGTCGGAGGGATTGATGACCCGGGCCGCCGCGAAGGCGAGCGACTCCGAGATCGCCCCGGCCCGCTTCGCGGTCAACGACCGGGTGCGGGTGCTGCGCGAGGTCGACGACGCCGACGTGACACCCGGCACCGACGAGGTCGGCATGGTCGCGGTCGGCGGTCGGATCCCGCTCGGCTACTACCAGGATCCCGAGAAGACCGCGAAGACGTTCCGGGTCGTCGACGGCAAGCGGTACTCGATCCCCGGCGACTACGCGACGGTCGAGGCCGACGGCACGATCCGGCTGCTCGGCCGAGGCTCGGCCACGGTGAACACCGGTGGCGAGAAGGTCTACACCGGAGGAGATCGAGCGTACTGCTCAAGAAGAACGCCGCGTGTGTACGACTGCGTGGTCGTCGGCGTCCCCGACGACCGCTTCGGCGAGCGGGTCGTCGCGCTCGTCCAGGTCGACCGACGGCTACTACACCGACGAAGTGGAGCTGACCGCCGTGTGCCGCTCCAAGCAGCTCGCCGGCTACAAGATCCCGAAGCGGTTCCTGTTCGTCGACTCGCTTGAACCGGGCTCCGAACGGCAAGGCCGACTACAACCTCCTCAAGGAGATGGCCGCCGACCTCCTCGAGATCGAATCCGGCGGAACCACGACTGGGAGCAGCTCGTAGATGGCCTCGCAACATTTCGTCGTCGACGGATCGAACATCGCAACCGAAGGGCGGACGACGCCGAGCCTCGCCCAGCTGCAGGAGGCGATGCGCGCCTTCCGTGAGGAGTACCCCGAGGGATCCATCACCGTCGTCGTCGACGCGAGCTTCGCCCACCGCATCGACGAGGCGGAGCGGGTCGCGTTCGAGCGGGCCGAAGCGCGCGGCGAGCTCGTGTCGCCACCGGCGGGTGCGATCGGTCGAGGCGACGGCTTCCTGCTCCAGATCGCCGACCGCACGAACGCGACGGTGCTGTCGAACGACTCGTTCCAGGAGTTCCACGGCGAGTACACCTGGCTGTTCGACGTGAGCCGACTGGTCGGCGGCAAGCCGGTCCCCGGCGTCGGTTGGATCTTCTCGCTGCGCACCCCGGTGCGCGGCGCGAAGAGCCGCATGGCCACGCGGGCAAAGGCGAAGCCCGCACCGGATCCGGCCACCGAGGCGAAGCCGCCCGCGCGCCCGTCGAAGAAGGTGACCGCGGCGATCGCGGCCGCGACGGCCGAGGCGCTGTCGCCGGCCAAGCGGCGCCCGCGGCGTCGCAAGGGTCCGTCGCCGGAAGCGGTGAACGAGCCGGCCACGTTCCTCCAGTTCCTCATCGACCACCGGCTCGGGAGCGAGGTCGAGGGGACCGTCGAGGAGTTCGCGTCGCACGGCGCGTTCGTCGCGGCCGACGGCGTGCGCGCCTACCTGCCGCTCGCGGCGATGGGCGATCCGCCGCCGACCCGGGCGCGCGACGTGCTCGAGAAGGGCGAGCGCCGCCCGTTCATCGTGCAGGCGGTCGACGCACCGCGTCGCGCCATCGAAGTCGGCCTCCCGGGATTCGCGCACCTCACCGGCGCCCCGAGCGACGAGATGGTCGAAGAGGTGACCCGGCGACGGACGCGCGAAGAGCACCGGCAAGCCCGCGAAGAAGGCTGCCGCGAACAAGGCCGGCCCGGCGAAGAAGCGAGTCGCGAAGAAGGGAAGCCCCGTCAAGAAGGCCGACCCGACCAAGAAGGCAGTCGCGAAGAAGGCCGGCCCGGCGAAGAAGACGGTCGCCAAGAAGCGCGTCGCGAAGAAGGCTGCGCCCGCGAAGGTGATCACGAAGAAGACGGGCGCGAAGACGGCGAAGGCAGCCGCGAAGAAGACCACGGCCAAGCCCGCCGCCGCGAAGGCTGCGAAGCCGGCGAAGAAGACCGTGAAGAAGACGACGAGGAAGAAGGGCGCATAGCCATGGCCGAGATCCCCGAGATCGGTGCGGAAGAAGCCGAGGAGCTCACCGACGCGTTTCTGCTCGACGTGCGCGAAGCCGACGAGTGGTCCGCCGGCCACGCGCCGACCGCGATCTGGATTCCGATGGGCGACCTCCAGGCACGTGTCGACGAGCTCCCCCGCGATCGGCAGATCCTCGCGATCTGCCGGTCCGGGAGCCGGTCGGGCGCGGTCGTCGGGGCGTTGAACGGGGCCGGGTACGACGCCGTGAACGTCGTTGGTGGGATGCAGTCGTGGGCCCGTGCCGGCCTCGACGTGGTCGCTGACGACGGCGCGATCGGCACCGTCATCTGAGCCGAGGCGCGGCGGAGCTGAGCACCGGCTGAGGATCCTGCCGGCCTTCTGGGGTCACGTTCACCCGACTCTTACGTTCATCGTCGACCATGGGTCGATGCAGGAACGCCCCGACCCCGCGATCCGGCGCCGTCGGATCACCCGTGGCCGCGTGATCGCGGCCACGTTGAGCGTCAGCAGCGCGGTGGCGATCACCGCCGCGATCGCGGTGACAGACGATGCTGCTGCCTCCTCGCCGGCGAAGTCGTCGGGCGGGTCGGACCGGACCACCGACAACCAGTACCGCAGCCCGTCGTCGAACGCACCGTCGTACGGCGACGGCACCCCGTCGTACGGTGGCCCGTCACAGGCCGATCCGTACTCGAACGGCGACGACAGCGGGTTCTCCGACCCGTCGGTCGCGCCCGATCCGTCTTCCCCGCACACGTCGTCTCGTGGAAGCTGAACGCGTCTTCCCGGCGATGGGCACGAGTGCCCACGTCATCGTGGTCGCCGCCCGCGACCCCGAGGCACTGGCGCGCGCCGCGCAGCTGCGTCTCGCCGAGCTCGAGGCCCGGTGGACGCGCTTCGAGACGACCAGCGACATCAGCCGCCTCAACGCGCTCAACGAGGCCGGCTCGGTCCCCCTGATCGTCGCACCCGAGACCTTCGCGCTCGTCGAGCTCGCGCTCGAAGGGTGGCGCCTCACCGGCGGTCGCTTCGATCCCACCGTCCTCCCGTCATTGACGGCCGCGGGATACGACCGGACCTTCGAGCAGGTGCGGGCGGGGGGTGGCGTCCCCCCGACATCTCCCGCCCGCGCCCTCGAACCATCGCCGGGATGCGCAGGGGTCATCACTGATCCGATCGTCGGCTCGGTGCGACTCGGAGCCGGGATCGCGTTCGATCCCGGCGGGATCGGCAAGGGCCTCGCGGCCGACCTCGTCGCGCAGGAGCTGCTCGACGCCGGTGCCGACGGCGTGTGCATCAACGTCGGGGGCGACCTCCGCGTCGGTGGGCGACGCTCCGGGAGGCGCCGGTTGGCTCGTCGAGGTGGAGCACCCCATCGCCGGTCACGCCCCGCTGGCTCGGGTCCGGCTGCGCGCGGGGTCCGTCGCGTCGAGCTGGCGGACGAAACGCACGTGGGACGGCCCCGACGGCAACGCCCGGCACCACCTCTTCGATCCCGCGACCGGTACGCCCGCGGACACCGGGCTGAGTGGGGTGTGCGTGATCGCCGGGCCCGCGTGGCTCGCCGAGGTGCTGGCCAAGGGCGCGTTCGTGGGCGGCCTCGAAGCCGGCCACACGTTGCTCACCGATCAGGGCGTCGCCGGTTGGCTCGTCGACGACGAAGGGGGCGTGCACCCCGTCGGCGCGCCCGAACGGTTCGCGGCGTGAGCCGACTGCCGTGGTACGTGACGCGCGCGTCGGGGATGACCGCGTGGGCACTCGTGTTGATCTCGATCGTGTGGGGCCTCGCGATGGCGCTGCCCAAGTTCGGCTTCACGCGCAAGGCCGGGCCGGCCTGGACGCTCGCGTTGCACCGCTGGATCGGCGCCCTCGCGCTCGCGTTCATCGCCGTGCACGTCGGTTCGCTCCTCGTCGACGATTTCGTGCACTTCTCCCCCGTCGACGTCCTGGTGCCGTTCGCATCGGGATGGAACCCGGGTGCAGTCGCGTGGGGAATCGTCGCGATGTATCTGCTCGTCGCGGTCGAGATCACGTCGCTGATCCGCAAGCGGCTCCCGGCGAAGGTGTGGCGCCAGCTCCATCTGCTCGCCTACGCGGCCTTCGGCCTCTCGACTCTCCACATGCTCACAGCCGGCACCGACACCACCGCGCTCATGGACGAGGTCGTCGCGATCGCGCTGGGGACGCTCGTGATGTTCGGGGCGACGATCATCTGGGCCTGGCGGACCGAACCGGCGTCGCGGCGGGCCGCGTCGACGCTCGAGCGGAGCCTTCCCGGCTGATCCGCACCACCCGAATGGGTGACGGGCAATTCGTCGGTTTTGCCCGTAATCTGGCGCGATGCGGAGACTTTCGCGCTTCATCGGGGCCGGCCTGCTGGTCGGGGCCGGCGTGGTCCTCGGGTCGGGTTCGATCCCATCGGGCGGCGGCTCCGAGGTCGACGCGTCGACGAGCCCGGCCGGGGCCCGGGTCCAGATCAGCGTCGACGGCTCGTACCACGAGGTGGGCGAACCCGGAGGCAGTGGATCGACCGGGGGGAGCGGTTCGGGCGGGGGCTGTACTCGGCGGTGGGAGCCCACGAAGGCGTTCGATGGCGAAAGCGCCTACTTCCTCAATTTCCTGCTCGGACCGCCGCCGTCTCCCGAGCACGTTCCGTACGGCGTGTTCTGCGGCAACGAGTTCCTCGGCGCGGTCTGGCTCCTCCCTTCGGACTTCACCGTGGTTGCCGCCACGCCCACCGCGGCCGAGATCGCAGCGGAGATCGCGAAGGATCTCCCGTACCCGGTCGTGACGATCGGCGCGAACCCGGGCGGACGCGGCCTCACCGGTCTCGCCTCGGCGTTCTGGGTCGACGGGTACGGGGGCGAGCCGATCGTCGACGCGGTCGACGGACTCGGGACCACGGTCGAGGTCGAGGCGCGCGCGAGCTCGGCGACGTGGGACTTCGGCGACGACAGCAACACCGTCGAGTCGGTGGTCGGAGGGAGCCGGTCGTCTCCCTCGGTGAGCCACGTGTACGAGACCCGGTCGGTGGGCCGCCCCTACACGGTGACGGCGACGTTCGCGTTCTCGGTGCGGTACCGGGTGGACGGCGGCGATTGGGTCGACCTGCCACCCGTCGAACGAGACGCGCAACGGACCTACGACGTCGTCGAATCCCGTGGTCAGCTGGTGCCGAGCGAGCCGTAGCCCGGGTTCGATCCACGAAGCCGCCGGTTAGCCTCTCGCGATGTCCCAGACCCCGAGCGGGGCCTTCCAACGTGCCGATGCACTCGCCCGATTGGGTTCGGAACCGTTCGACGTCCTGGTGATCGGCGGTGGCATCACCGGCGCCGGGGTCGCGCTGGATGCGGCGAGCCGCGGGCTACGCACCGCGCTCGTCGAGCGCGACGACTTCGCGTCGGGCACGTCGTCGAAGAGCTCCAAGCTCGTGCACGGTGGGCTGCGGTACCTGCAGCAGAAGGAGTTCCGGCTCGTCTACGAGAACCTCCACGAGCGCCAGATCATCTTGCGCAACGCGCCGCACCTCGTGCGGGTGCTCCCGTTCCTCATCCCCGTGCTCGCGCGCGACGGCCTCGTCAATCCGAAGGTTGCACGCGCGCTGGGCTGGGCCCTGTGGCTCTACGACCTCACGGGCGGTGCGCGCGTCGGCAAGCTGCACCAGCGCATCAGCAAGGAGCAAGCGCTGGCTCACATGCCGACGATGCCGACCGACAAGCTCGCCGGTGCGTACCTCTACTACGACGCACAATCCGACGACGCCCGACTCACGCTCACGATCGCCCGCACCGCGGCCGCGCACGGCGCCGTTCTCGCCAACCGCGCCGGGGTGACCGGCCTCCGCAAGGACGCGACGGGCCGGGTCCGTGGCGCGACGGTCACCGCCGACGGCAACGAGATCGACGTGCAGGCGCGCGTCGTCGTGAACGCGACCGGCGTCTGGGCCGACGACGTGCGCGCGCTCGACGAAGGCACGCACCCGGACTCGATCCGTCCGGCGAAAGGCATCCACATCACGGTGCCGTGGGGAAAGGTCCGCAACGACATCGCCGCCATCGTGCCGGTGCCGAAGGACAAGCGCTCGATCTTCGTGGTCCCATGGGGCGACTTCACCTACATCGGCACGACCGACACCGACTACGACGGTCCGATCGACGACCCCCAGTGCACCCCCGACGACATCGCCTACCTGATCGACGCGATGAACCTCGTGCTCAGCGAGCCGATCTCCACTGCCGACATCGTCGGTACGTGGGCCGGTTTGCGCCCACTGGTGAAGGGCGGACAGCGTCGGTGAGAAGACCGCGGATCTGTCGCGGCGGCACAAGATCCAGACGTCGGACAGCGGCATGTTGTCGATCACGGGCGGCAAGCTCACCACCTACCGCCGCATGGCTGCCGACACCGTCGACAGGGTCGCAACGGAGATCGACCGTGGTGGCGGGAGCAAGACCAAGCGGCTCCGGCTGCTCGGCGCCGAGGGTTCCGCACCCGCCGACGAGCACCTGGCCCGTCGGTACGGCAGCCTCGCGGCCGATGTGCTGGCCCTCATCGAAGCCGACGCGTCACTCGGCGCGCTGCTCGTCCCGGGTCTCCCGTACCGCAAGGCCGAAGCGGTCTACGCCGCGCGCCACGAGATGGCCACCACGGTCGACGATGTGCTCTCGCGCCGCACACGGGCCCGGCTGTTGGCGCGCGACGCGTCGGCCGACGCGGCCGAAGACGTCGCCCGGCTCCTGGCGCGCGAGCTGGGGTGGGACGACTCCGAGATCCGTCGCCAGGTCGACGCGTACCGGACCTCGATCGACACCGAGCGTGCGAGTGCCGGACTGGTGGCAGATGCCGGTGAACCCACCGATGACGCGCTCGACGCCACATTCGGTTCGTGACAACCTCCCCGCGTGACCAGACGCGTGACCAGCAGCCGTAGCGGGAACGCCACCGGGGCACCCACGGCACCGATCGCGTTCGACGTCGATCCGGCCGACGTGCAGTCGCACCTCACCACCGCGGTCGTCGACGTCGACGACGCGTTGCTCGTTCGCCTGCGCGACGCGTGTGCATCGGTCGATGTCGAGGCGGCCGACATCTCCGAGGCAAGTCGCGACTGGTGGCCGCTCGCGATGATCTGGGCCCTCGACGGTCAGGTGGCCGCCCGAGCCGCGGCGATCGCCCGGCCCACGTCCCCGGCCCAGGTCGCCGCGGTGCTCCAGATCTGCAACGAGGCACGCGTGCCGGTGACCGCGGCAGCCGGTCGGAGCGGGGTGTGCGGAGCGAGCGTCCCCGTCCACGGCGGCGTGCTGCTCGACATGTGCGGCCTCGCCGGGATCGTCGACGTCGACGACACCTCGCTCGTCGCTCGACGTGCGGGCGGGCACGTTCGGTACGTGGCTCGAAGACACGCTGCGCGCCGATCACGGCGTGACGATCGGTCACTGGCCACAGTCGATCGACCTCTCGACGGTGGGCGGATGGCTCGCGTGTCGCGGCGCCGGTCAACTCTCGACGCGCTACGGAAAGATCGAAGACATGGTCGTCGGCCTCGACGTGACCCTCGCCGACGGGACGCGGATCCACACCGGCGGAACCGCCCGCGCCGCGGTCGGCCCCGATCTCGATCAGGTGTTCGTCGGATCCGAGGGGACGCTCGGCATCATCACCGGCGCCCGGCTCCGTCTGCACCCGACGCCCGCCGTCGACCGGCGCGCGGCCTACGCCTGGACGACCTTCGAGGAGGGACTCGACGCGTGTCGCCGCATCCTGCGGCGGGGTGCGACCCCCGCGGTGCTGCGCCTGTACGACGCGATCGAAGGCGACCGGAACTTCGGCACGGGCGCGGCGAACCCATTGCTGGTGCTCGACGAAGGCGATCCCGCCCTCGTCGACGCGACGCTGGCCATCGTCGCCGACGAGTGTCGCGACGCCGAGGTGCTCGACTCCGGCCTGCTCGACACGTGGCTCACGCACCGCAACGACGTGAGTGCCCTCGAGCGACTCATTCGTCGCGGGTTGGTGGTCGACACGATGGAGATCACCGTGCCGTGGTCCGCAGCCGGCCGGGTGTACGAACGCGCGACGGCTGCGATCATGGCCGTCGAGCACACCCTCACGGCATCGGCGCACCAGTCGCACGCGTACACCGACGGCGCGTGCCTCTACTTCACGTTCGCGGGCACACCGGCTCCCGAACACCGCGAGGCCTACTACCGAGCCGCCTGGGACGCCGGGACGCGCGCGGTGCTCGCCGAGGGTGGTGCCCTCAGCCACCACCACGGGGTCGGGATCAACCGGGCCCGGTTCGTGCGCGAGGCGCTCGGTGAGAGCTTCGCGGTGCTCGAGGCCATGAAGACCGCGCTCGACCCGAACGGCATCCTCAACCCGGGCAAGCTCGGACTCCCCGACCCCTGGGCCGACACCGACACCCCCGCCTGGCCGGCCGGCCGTGAGCGTGTTGGTGGTCGACGTGGGGACGAGCTCGGTGCGGAGCGCGATCGTGCGCGACGACGCGACAGTCGCGCACGAGCACCCGCGGTCGCTGCTCCCCGACTCCCCGGCGCCGGGGCTCGTCGAGTTCGACGCCGCGGGCGATGGCGAACGCGGCGCTCGATTCGGCGCGCGCCGCACTGGCCGGAGGCGGGCCCGTCGCCGGGGTGGGGATCGCGAACCAGCGGGGCTCGGCGATCGTGTGGGACCGGGCCACCGGTGAGCCGGTCGGACCGGGGATCGGATGGCAGGACCTCCGCACCATCGGTCGTTGCCTGGAGCTCCAGGCGTCGGGATACCGGCTGGCGCCGAACGTCGCCGCGACGAAGCTCGAGGCGCTGCTCGACTCGGCCGACCCCGACCGGACGCGCGACCTCTGCTGCGGCACGGTCGACTCGTGGATCACGTGGGTCCTCTCCGACGGCACCGCGCACGTCATCGACGCGAGCAACGCGGGAATCACCGGGCTGCTCGCGGCCGACCACCGATCCTGGGACGAAGAGCTGCTCGCGGTGCTCCGCATCCCGATCGAGTCGCTCCCCCGTCTGGTCGACACCATCGGCGTCGTCGGCGAAGCCCGCGCGCTCGTCGGAGCGCCCGCCGCTCGCGGCCCGGGCCGGGGATCAACAAGCCTCGCTCGTCGGGCAGGGGTGCGTGCGGCCCGGACTCGCGAAGATCACCTTCGGCACCGGCGGGATGCTCGACGTCTGCCTCGGACCCGACAAGCCGGCATTCGAGACTCGGGGCGCCGCGGGGACCTTCCCGATCATCGCCTGGCGCAACGCGGGTCACGACACGTGGGGCGTCGAGGCCGTCATGCTCTCGGCCGGAACAAACGTCGAGTGGTTGCGCGACGACCTCGGCGTGCTCACGACCGCGGCGGAGTCGCACGAGGTCGCGCAGCAGTGCACCGACACCGGTGGCGTCGTCTACGTCCCTGCGCTCCTCGGTCTCGGCACACCGAACTGGGACTACGGCGCGCGCGGCACACTCCTCGGGTTGACGCGCGGCAGCGGTCGACCTGAGCTCGTTCGGGCCGTGCTCGAGGGCATCGCACAGCGCGGCGCCGACCTCGTCGACGCGGCGGAAGCCGACGCACGGCTGCTGATCCCGACCCTGCGGGTCGACGGCGGCATGACCGCCAACCCGACCTTCGTGCAGGCACTGGCCGACGCGACCCAGAAGCCGGTCGAGATCTCACCGGCCCAGGAGGCAACCACCGTCGGCGCCGGGTTCCTCGCCGGCCTCGCGATCGGGACCTGGTCGACGTGAAGACGACCTCGCGGCCACCTGGACCCCGCGCGCCCGCATCGAACCCGGGGAGCCCCTCGACCGCGATCGCTGGCGAGAGGCGGTCCGGCGAGCCGCGGAGTGGCTGCCCGATCTCTCTGCCATCGAGTTCTGATCGGTCGGCATCTCGGCCAGACTGGTGCCGGGAATCTCGGATCGGAACCCGAGGTTGCCAGCAAGACCAGTGGAACGCTCGGAAGTGGGGTGATCGCTCGTGCCCATCGCCGACCTCGTCGAACTGATCGTCGGGACCGACCTGCCGGTGGCCGTCGAGGCCTACGACGGCAGTCGCAGCGGTCCGGAGCATCCCCCCGCCACGATCGTCGTGCGGTCGCCCGATGCCATCAGACGGATCGTCACCGCACCGGGCGAGCTCGGCGTCGGCCGGGCCTACGTCGCCGGTGACCTCGACGTCGAAGGCGACGTCTTCGCCGCGCTCGAGCTGCGCAAACAGCTTTCGTCGCTCCGCATCTCGCCTCCGCCAGTGGCGGGCCGCGCTCGAGCTGGTGGGTTGGAACGGTCTGCGGCCGTTGCCGGCGCCGCCGGAGGAGGCGCACCTGCATGGCCGGCGCCACTCGCGCGAGCGCGACGCGGCGGCCATCGCGCACCACTACGACGTGTCGAACGCGTTCTACCGCATCGTGCTCGGACCGTCGATGACCTACTCCTGTGCGGTGTGGGGCTCGCCCGACATCACGCTCGAGGCCGCGCAGGCCGAGAAGTACGAGGTGATCTGCCGCAAGCTCGGGCTCGAGCCCGGGATGCGCCTCCTCGACGTCGGGTGCGGGTGGGGCGGGATGGTCATGCACGCGGCGCGCCACCACGGTGCACGCGCAGTCGGGGTGACGGTGTCACGCCGACAGGCGGAGCTACGCGGCGAAGCGCGTCGCCGAAGCCGGGCTCGACGACTCCGTCGAGATCCGGCTCCAGGACTACCGCGACGTCCATGGACGAGCGCTTCGACGCGATCAGCTCGATCGGCATGTTCGAGCACGTCGGACTGGCGCAGCTCCGCGCCGTACTTCGACCACCTGTTCGCGCTCCTCGCGCCACGAGGGCGGCTTCTCAACCACGCGATCGGGCGTCCGGCGCCGACGCGCGCCCAGCGCCTGCGACCGACGAGCACCCGCTTCTCCCGACGTGGGTTCATCGACCGCTACGTCTTCCCCGACGGCGAGCTGCACGAGCTCGGCACCGTGATCTCGCGCGCTGCAGCGGGCCGGGTTCGAGGCCCGGCACATGGAGAGCCTGCGCGAGCACTACGCCCTCACGCTGCGGGCGTGGGTCCGCAACCTCGAGCGGGGTTGGGACGCGGCCGTCGCCGAGGTCGGCGATCCCCGCGCGCGCATCTGGCGGCTCTACATGGCAGGTTCAGCCGTGAACTTCGAGGACGGCACCATCCAGGTGCACCAGGTCGCTCGCGGTGAAGCCCGACCGCGGCGTCAGCAACATCCCGCTGCGCCCGGGGTTCGGCTGATCGCCGTAGTCAGCTGATCTCCAGCCCGAGCTCGAGGTACTCCGACCAGCCGAGGGGCTCGGTCGACAGGGTGCGCTCCAGCCGTGCCCCCCGACCGAGCGGCACGATCGCCGACGGCGCGCGCTCGACGTCGGGATCGATCCCCACCCATGCGCGCCGCCGGGGCGCGGTCGACCAGTCGGTGGCGGCATCGGTGTGCTCGAAGGTGCCGGTACCGTCGAACACGATCCGATCCCGGCCGACGAGGATCTCACCCCGAACGTCGCCCACCCCCGGCTCTGGCGCCGGACCCGCTTCGATCTCCGGGCCCGCTGCGATCTCCCACTCGATGTCGAGCCCGACCGCCACCCGCTCACCGATCTCACCACCGGGTGCGAGCGCGACGGCCGGGTGATCGAGGCGGAGCCCGAACGCCTCGAGCCCGAAGCTCCAGTGCTCGTCGCGGCGTCTCGCAGAGCAGCTCGGCCCACAACCCGTCGGCCCGGATCTCGAGGCCCGCGCGCGGCAGCGGAACCTCGTGGTCGCGCACGACGACCAGGCCGATTCCCGGGCCGACGAGGTACGCCCAGTACCAGGCGATGTTCTCCGCCGGTCGCAGCTCGAGGCGCACGAAGCCGCCGACGCCGTCGGCGCGGGCGAAGTCGAGCGCAGTGGCTTCACCGCGCGCCGTGTGCGATACACCACTCACCCGGACCCCTCCTGCTTCGGCGTCGCGAACCCCTCAGATCTGATGGGTTTGCGACGCCAAAGCGTAGAGGTGTCCGGTGACGGGGACAGGCCAGTTCATCGAACTGACTCACGACCGAACAGCCCTGATTCACCGGCCCCGCTATCGTCGTCGTGATGCCCGCATGGACGCGCACTCGCACCGGAACGCACCGACTGGCCCTGTCGGCGGTCGGTATTGCGCTCCTGATCAGCTCGGTGGGGATCGCCTGCGGTCCGCCCGGCCAAGGTGGAACGCCGCCCTGCGCGCAACGGGCCGTGCCGGTGCACTACCGCCACGTCATCTGGATCTGGATGGAGAACCACCGCTACTCCGAGGTGATCGGATCGTCGGCCGCGCCCTACCTGACCAAGCTCGCGACGCAATGCGGATCGGCCACCGCGGAGGCCGTCGTCGGTTCACCGTCGCTGCCCAACTACATCGGCGCGACGGCCGGCCAGACTGCGGGCATCAACGACGACGACGACCCGTCGTCGCATCCGATCTCGGCGAACAACATCTTCCGACAGGTGCGTTCCGCGAGAGGGACCGCGCGCTCGTACGAGGAGTCGATGCCCGGCCGCTGCAGGCTCACGGAGCGCGGCCAGTACGCGGTGCGACACAACCCGGCGGCCTACTACAGCTCGGCTGCCGACCGCGCGGCCTGCAAGCACGACAACCTGCCGATGGGCTCGACGACGCGTGGTCCGTTGGCGCATGCCCTCAAGGCCGACAAGGTCCCGACCCTGGCGTTCGTGACCCCGAACCTCTGCAACGACACCCACGACTGCTCGGTCAACGTGGGCGACCGCTGGCTCGCGAAGTGGATCCCGAAGATCACGTCGAGCAAGGCATACGCGCGGGGCGACACCGCAGTCGTGGTCACCTACGACGAGGAATCCCCGGTTCCGAACGTGTGGATCTCACCGTCGGTGAAGCCCGGAGCCCGGATGACCACCAAGACGAATCACTACGCGGCGCTGCGCACCGTCGAGGAGATGCTCGGGCTCCCCCTGCTCGGCGGGGCGTCCACGGCCGCGAGCTACCGCGCCTCGTTCCACCTCTGACGCGAGGCCGCTACATCTCGTAGACGCTGCCGTACTTGCGCATCGTGAACAGCCGCACCGGGACCACGAGCAGCCAGAAGTACTTCGCGACATCGGCGCTCCAGAAGTACGCGACCGGTATCGACGCGAGGAAGATGACGGGGGCCGTCAGTGCCCGGAAGAGCGTGTGCAAGCGGAAGCCGTCGGGCATGTCGCGCACCAGCCGGTTCTCGGCTGCCGCATACCACCAGACCGCCGATGACGCGATGCCGGTCGCGGCCACCGCGAACGCGTAGATGACGGTGGCCTGGATGGTCTCGCCGTAGTCGCCGAGCAGGTCGGTGGGGAACGGCATGATCGCCACGAAGCTCAACAGCACCATGTTCAGGGCGATGAACCGGGTGTCGACCTTGTGGATGAAGTGCCACATCCGGTGGTGGGCGAACCAGTACACACCGATCACGTAGAACGACAGGAAGTAGGTGAGCACCGGCCTCCAGAGGCCGTCGATGACCTCGTCGATGTGTGCGTCACCGTGGAACTTCGGGAAGTCGAGCGTCAGCACCAGCACGGTGATCGCGATCGCGAACACACCGTCGCTGAACGCGGAGACCCGGTCGAGGTCGCGGCCCTGCTCGATCTCGTCGGTCATGCCCCCCAGGAAATCAGGGAATGAGGCCGAGCGCGCGGACCTCATCGCGCTCGCCGACCAGCTCCTCGGTCGTCACGCGGATCTTGTCCTGCGCGAAGGCGTCGTGCTCGATGCCGGGAACGACCTCCCAGGCGCTGCCCGTGCTGCGGACCGGGAACCCGAACTGGAGACCCTCGGGTGCGCCGTACTCACCGGAGCTCGCGACCGCGAGCGAGTGGAAGTCGCCGTCGGGCGTCGGGCGCCAGACGCTGTTGACCGAATCGATCGCCGCGTGCGCGGCCGACGCGGCCGACGACGAACCGCGCGCCTCGATGACCGCCGCGCCGCGCTTCTGCACCGTCTCGATGAACGGACCTTGCAGCCACGCGTCGTCGCCGATCACGTCGGGTGCCGGCTTCCCGCTGATCTTCGCGTGCGCGAAGTCGGGGAACTGCGTGGCCGAGTGGTTGCCCCAGATCGCGAGGTTGGTCACCTCACGCACCGGGACGCCGGCCTTGTTCGCGAGCTGGGTCTTGGCCCGGTTCTCGTCGAGACGGGTCATCGCGAACCAGCGGTCGGCGGGGACGTCGGGTGCGTTGCTGCGGGCGATGAGGCAGTTCGTGTTGCACGGGTTGCCGACCACGAGCACGCGCACGTCGCTCGCCGCGTTCGCGTTGATCGCCTCACCCTGGGGCTTGAAGATCCCCCCGTTCACGTTGAGCAGGTCGCCGCGTTCCATCCCCGCCTTGCGCGGGATCGACCCCACGAGGAGCGCCCACGACGTGCCGTCGAACGCGGTCTTCAGGTCCGACGTTGCCTCGATGCCGTCGAGCAGCGGGTGGGCACCGTCTTCGATCTCCATGACGACGCCTTCGAGCGTCTTCATCGCGGGCTCGATCTCGAGCAGCCGGAGCACGACGGGCTGGTCGGGTCCGAGGAGCTGGCCGGAGGCGATCCGGTGGACGAGCGCGTAGCCGATCTGGCCGGCCGCGCCGGTGACGGTGACGTGGAGGGGCTTCGTGGTGGGCATGGGCCGAGACTACGCGGGAGCGGCCGCTTCGGTCTCACCCGGGGCCATCGCGGCCAACGAATCGAGCAGCAGCTCGCGGGCTTCGCGCAGCTCGGCGATCCGCTCGGCCGCACCCCGCGACGTACCGCCCTGATCCGGATGGGCGACTCGGAGCAGGCGCCGGAACCGGCGCTGCACGTCGGTGCGCTCGACCTCGGTGTCGGCATGCAAGCCGAGCACCTCCATCGCCCAGCGCCGCTCGGCCGGGACGTTGCGCCACACCTCGGGATCGAATCCGTCGTGTCCACCGAAGGCGTCGTCGGCACCGGCCCGGTACGAACCTGCCGCGTACGAACCGAGTGGTGGCGGCGCCGCTCCGGGCATGCCCTGGAGGAGACGACGGATCTCCACACCTTCCGGCATCTCCCCCGGCCGGGCGAGCGCCGCGTCGATCGCCCGGAACGCGATCGACCGTGAGGTGGCGCCCATCGCGGCCGCAGCCATGAGCGCGCCGATCACCTGGGGTGCGGAGCGTCCGTGGACGTCGAGCTCGATGACCACGCGCCCGGGTTCGGCGAGGAACCGGTGTCGGGAACGGTCGAGCCCGTGGATGTCGGTCTGGAGCCGGTACCGGAGCGCGATGCGCGGCACACCGAGGGCGCCTTTGCGGGCGTCGCGCACGAAGCGCGGTAGGAGCTCCTGCTGCTCCTCGTCGAGCCCGTCGAAGAACTCCGACATGACTGCACCGAGCAGCACCGCGCCGTACGCGCTCCCGTTGGTGGGCAGGTACCCCGGATCGATCGCGACGCGCCGCGTCGGCTGGTGCCGCCGGGTATGACGAACATTCAACTCGGAGAGAACCAACCCGACCCCAGGGTGTCGCGGGTTACAGCCTGTCTACGATCGCCGAGGCGAACTCGGATGTCTTCACCTCGGTGGCGCCGTCCATGAGGCGGGCGAAGTCGTAGGTGACGATCTTGTCGGCGATCGTGGCCTCGAGCGCGCGCACGATGTCGTCGGCTGCTTCCTGCCAACCCAGGTGCTCGAGCATCATCACGCCGCTCAACAACACCGAGCCGGGGTTGACCTTGTCCTGCCCCGCGTACTTCGGTGCAGTGCCGTGCGTCGCCTCGAAGATGCCGTGACCGGTGACGTAGTTGATGTTGCCGCCCGGTGCGATGCCGATGCCGCCGACCTGGGCCGCGAGCGCGTCCGACAGGTAGTCGCCGTTCAGGTTCAGCGTCGCGATCACGTCGAACTCGTCGGGACGCGTGAGCACCTGCTGCAAGGTGATGTCGGCGATGGCGTCCTTCACGAGGATCTTGTCGCCGGGCTTGCCGTCGCAATCGTCCCATCCGACGGCGACGTCGGAGAACTCGTCGCGCGTGAGCTCGTAGCCCCAGTTGCGGAACGCGCCCTCGGTGAACTTCATGATGTTGCCCTTGTGCACGAGCGTGACCGACTTCCGGTCACGCTTCACCGCGTAGTTGATCGCGGCGCGGATGAGGCGCTTCGAACCACTCTCGGACACCGGCTTGATGCCCACGCCGGAGTCGGGCTTGATGTCCCACCCGAAGTTGTCCTTCAGGAGACCGATGAGCTTCTTCGCATCGGGCGTGCCCTCCTCGGCTTCGAGCCCCGCGTAGATGTCTTCGGTGTTCTCACGGAAGATCACCATGTCGACGAGCTCCGGGTGCTTGACCGGGCTGGGGACACCGGCGAAGTAGCGCACCGGGCGCAGACACACGTACAGGTCGAGGATCTGGCGCAGCGCGACGTTCAGGGAACGGATGCCGCCACCGATCGGGGTGGTGAGCGGACCCTTGATCCCGATCAGGTACTCGCGGAACGTGTCGACGGTCGCCTGGGGCAACCAGTCGCCGGTCTCGTCGAAGGCCTTCTGGCCCGCGAGGACCTCGAGCCACTCGATCCGACGCTCACCGCCGTAGCGCTTGGCGACCGTGGCGTCGATGACCAGCTTGGCCGCCGGCCAGATGTCGACGCCGGTGCCGTCGCCTTCGATGAACGGGATGATGGGCTCGGCGGGCACGTCGAGCACGCCATCGGTGAGGGAGATCTTCTCGGGGGACATGGCTCGCATGTTATCGACGGGCCCCCTGCCGCTCCCCAACGGCCGTCAGTGCGCTCCACGACGGTCATGCAGGGCGGCGACGGTCAATGCAGGGCGACGACCAGGATCAGGACCACGACGTAGATCGCGACGAGGCCGCCCAGCGTCGCCCACAACGCGGGCCGGGAGAACGGGCTCGGGCTCTCGGGCCCGATGCCGACGACCATGCCGCACATCCGGCACCGCTCGGGGTCGACGGTGAGCGGCGTGCCGCAGAGCGCACACACGCCGGCGTCGGACGGCGGCAGGCTGGCCTCGGGGAGACTCATCGGCTCACTCCCGCGCGGCGCTCGGCCGCATCGACGAGATTCCGGAACAGCATCGCGATCGTGGTCGGCCCGACGCCGCCGACGCGGGGCGTGATCGCCCCCGCGACCGCTTCGCAGCGCTCGTCGACGTCGGGAAGGAGCCTGCGGCCCTCGTAGCGCACTCCCCCGCCCACGACGACCGCACCGGGGGAGATGTGCTCGGGTTGCAGGATCCCGGGCACGCCGGCGGCCGCGATCACGATCCCGGCCCGGCGGGTGTACGTCGGCCAGTCGGGGATGCCCGTGTGCACGACGGTGACCGCGGCGTTCGCGGTCGGACGCTTCTGCGACAGCAGCAGCGCGAGCGGACGGCCGAGGGTCATGCCCCGGCCGAGGATGCACACCTCGTGGCCGGCGACGGGGATCTCGTAGAACGCGAGCAGCGCCTCGATCCCGGCCGGCGTGCACGGAACCGGGACCGGGCACCATCAGCGCCAGGCGACCCATGTTGACCGGGTGCAGGCCGTCGACGTCCTTGTCGGGATCGAGCTCGAGCAGCGCGGCCTCGTAGTCGATCTGCGGCGGTGCGGGATGCTGGAAGAGGACGCCGTCGATGTCGGGATCGTCGTTCAGCTCGTGGATCGCGGCGAGCACCGTCGCCTGCGTCGTGTCGGCGGGCAGGTGGATGTGGGGCGAGCGGCATCCGAGCTCGGCCGCCTTCGCCTGCTTCATCCCGATGTAGCGCGCGCTGGCGTCGTCGTCGCCGACGAGGAGCGTGCCGAGGCCCGGCGTGTGGCCGTTCTCCCGGAGCTTCTCGATCCTCGGGATCAGATCGGCGAACACCGCCTCGGCGACCGGAGTCCCGGGCATCAATGTGGCGTTCATCGGGTCGCGCTCAATGCAGGAAGTGCCTCTCGCCGGTGAAGACCATCGCGAGACCGAGCTCGTCGGCCCGTTCGATGTTCACATCATCCCGCATCGCTCCGCCCGGTTGGATGACCACCGCGACGCCCGCGGCGGCGGCGGCATCGATGCCGTCGGGGAAGGGGTAGAACGCGTCGCTCGCGCCGGCGCCGCCCTCGGCCCGGCCGTCGGCCTTCTTGGCCGCGATCTCGCCCGATTCGACCCGGTTCTGCTGGCCGGCGCCGATGCCGACGGCCTGACCGTCCTTCACCAGCACGATCGCGTTCGACTTCACGTGCCCGCAGACCCGCCACGCGAGCTCGGCGTCGGCCCACTGCTCGGCGGTCGGCTGCACCTTCGTGACCACCCGCCAGTCGTCGCGTGCCGCGGCGAAGTGGTGGGCCTCCTGCACCAGGAAGCCCGCCGGAGAGCTGGCGGTAGTCGCGACCCGAGCGGCTCGGGCCGGGCGGGCGCCTCGAGCAGGCGGGTGTTCTTGCGCTTGGCCCGGAGCGCGTCGAGCGCGCCGGGCGCGTAGCCGGGCGCGATCACGACGTCGGCCTGCGGCCCGTCGACCATCAGCGCGACGGTGGCGGCGTCGAGTGGTCGGTTCACCGCGACGATGCCACCGAACGCGGAGCGTTCGTCGCACTCGAGCGCGCGGCGGTACGCGGTGGCGAGGTCGGCAGCGACGGCGACGCCGCACGGGTTCGCGTGCTTGATGATGGCGCACGTCGGCTGGTCCCCGAGATCGTGCACGAGGCGCCACGCGGCATCGGTGTCGTAGAAGTTGAGGTACGAGAGCGCGAGGCCGCTGTGTTGCTCGACTGCGTCCCACCAGCTCTCGCTCCCGGCGAGTCGGTAGCGCGCCGCGGCCTGGTGCGGGTTCTCGCCGTAGCGGAGCGGCTCGTCGGTCTGTTCGAGCGCGAGGACGACGTGCTTCGGGAGGACCTCGTCGGCCTGCATCCACTCGACGATCGCCGCGTCGTAGGCGGCCGTGCGCGCGAACGCCTCGAGCGCGAGCGCGCGGCGGGTCTCGGCGCTGAGCGCGCCATCGGCCCGCAACTCGGCGAGCACGGCGTCGTACTGATCCGGGCTGGTGACGATCGCGACCGACGCGTGGTTCTTCGCCGCCGCGCGCGTCATCGCGGGACCGCCGATGTCGATGAGATCCACCGACGGGTCGGTGTGGAACGGGTAGAGGTTCGACACGACGAGGTCGAACGGCTGGATGTCGTACTCGGCCATGTCGGCCCGGTGGGTCGCACTCGTCGGATCGGCGAGCAGCCCGCCGTGGATCTTCGGGTGCAGCGTGACGACCCGGTGATCGAGGATCGGCGGGAAGCCGGTGATCTCGGCGACGTCGGTCACGGGGAGTCCGGCCTCGGTGAGCGCCTGAGCCGTGCTGCGGCTCGACACGAGCTCCCAGCCGAGATCGTGCAGGCCGCGGGCGAGGTCGGCCACACCGGCCTTGTCGTACACGGAGAGCAGGGCACGCATCAGTCGTCCTCTTCGATGAGTTGGCGGAGCACCGCGGGGTAGATCCGGCGTTCGACGGCCTTGATCCGCTCGTGCAGGGTTTCGGGCGTGTCCTCGGCGAAGACAGGGACCGCCTCCTGGGCGAGGATCGGCCCGTCGTCGACCTCGAGCCGGGCGATGTGGACCGTGCAGCCGGTGACCTTCACGCCGGCCGCGAGCGCGTCGTCGACCGCGTGCCAGCCCTTGAACGCGGGCAGCAGCGCCGGATGGGTGTTGATGATCCGGTCGGGGAAGGCATCGTGGGCCGGCGGGTCGAGGATCGTGCCGAAGCCGGCCATCGCGACGAGATCCACCCGGTGGCGTTCGAGCGCGTCGACGACCCGTTCGGTGTAGGCGAGGCGGTCGAAGTCGTCGCCGAAGCTCTCCCGGGCCACCAACTCGTTCGGCAGACCGGCCGCAACCGCCCGCTCGAGCGCCCCGCACGGCCGGTCGGCCAACACGAGCGCGATCGGGAGGCCCTCCTCGAGCATGGCCTGCAGGATGGTTCCACTTCCGGACGCGAGCACCGCCAAGCGCATCGCGCTCAAGCTAGCTCGCGCCGCCGTCGATCCTGAGATGCGATGGATGCGAACCAGCCCGGTCGGGCCGCGAGAGCCAGGATGACCGTCGGAGAGTGGGTCGTCGTCGCGGCGACGGTCGCGCTCGTCGTGGGGTCGTTCCTGCCCTGGTACACGCTTCCGACGAAGGTGGTGCTCGCCCCGGGCGTCAATCGGACCTTCACTGCATGGTCGACCGGATTCGCCCCGACGACACTGCTCCCCCTCCTGTTCGCGCTCGCGATCGCAGTCCCGACCGTGCTCGAGCGCGTCGCCGACCTGCACATGCCGGAACGCATCGTCGGGATCCGTCGCACGCAGCTGCGGCTGATCCTCGCTGGAGGAGGGCTGCTGCTCGTCGTCGCCGAAGTCGCGACGACTCGCGAGTACGGCCCGGTGGCACTGGTTCGCAGCCTCGGGCTGTGGCTGACGCTCCTCGGCGCCACCGCGCTCCTCGTGGGCGTGGTCCTCGACCACACTCGTTCCGGCGTCGTCAACGCGCCGAAAACGGCGCGCTGACGACGCTGGTTCGGAGTTCGGGGCTACGCGAGGCCCAGGTCCTTGACCACACCGGCCATGAGCTCGCCGGCCTCGGTCGGGTTGAGACCGACCAACACGCCGGCTTCGCGCAGCGCGTCCATCTTCGCCTGCGCAGTGCCCTTCGAGCCCGAGATGATGGCGCCCGCGTGGCCCATCTTCTTTCCGGGCGGCGCGGTCACGCCGGCCACGTACGACACCACCGGCTTCGACACACTCGAAGCGATGAATGCTGCCGCCTCTTCTTCGGCCGATCCGCCGATCTCGCCGATCATCATCACGGCCTTGGTCTCGTCGTCGGCCTCGAACGCCCGCAGACAGTCGATGAAGCTCGTGCCGGGTACGGGGTCGCCGCCGATGCCGACGCAGGTGGTCACGCCGATGTCTTTCTGCTGGAGCTCGTAGAGCGCCTGGTACGTGAGCGTGCCCGAACGGCTCACGATGCCCACCGGGCCACCAGCCTTCGCGATGTGACCGGCGGTGATGCCGATGTTCGCCTTGCCGGGGCTGATGATCCCGGGGCAGTTCGGACCGAGCAGCTGCACGTTCGGGAACTCACGCTTCAGGTCGTTGTAGAACCACGCTTCGTCGTGCGCGGGCACGCCCTCGGTGATCACCACGATGAACTCCACGCCGCCGCGCGCCGCGTCGAGCACGGCGTCTTTCACGCCCGGCGCGGGGATGAACACGCACGACGCGGTCGCGCCCGTCTCCTGCACCGCGTCGCCGACGCTGGCGAAGATCGGGATGCCTTCGACGTCGGTGCCGGCCTTCTTCGGGTTCGTGCCCGCGACGACCTGCGTGCCGTACTCCTTGTTCAACAGGCCGTAGAAGCGCCCCTGTGAACCGGTCAGGCCCTGGTACACGACCTTGGTGTTCTCGTCGACGAAGATGCTCACGCTCGTGCTCCTCCAGCGAGCTCGACGGCACTGCGGGCCGCATCGAGCATGGTGGGCTGCAGTTGCAGCCGGTCGGACAGATGGGGTTCCAGGATCGCCCGGCCCTCGTCGGCGTTGGTGCCGTCGAGGCGGATCACGATCGGCGAGTCGATCTTCACCCGCTCGAGCGCCTGCACGATGCCGTTCGCGACTTCCTCGCCCTTGGTGATCCCACCGAAGATGTTGATGAAGATCGATCGGACGTTGGGGTCGTTGTTGATGACCTCGAGCGCGCCTGCCATCACGTCGGCGTTCGCACCGCCGCCGATGTCGAGGAAGTTCGCGGGCTTGCCACCCACCTGGTTCACGATGTCGACGGTGCTCATGGCGAGCCCGGCGCCGTTGGCGATCACGCCGACGAAGCCGTCGAGGCCGACGTACTGCAGACCCTTGTCGTGCGCGGCCTGTTCGCGCTCGTCGCGCACCTGGATCGCGTCGTACTGCTCGTAGTCGGGGTGACGGAACACCGCGTTGTCGTCGAGCGTCACCTTGGCGTCGAGCGCGTGCACGCGCCCGTCGGGCGTGAGGATCAAGGGGTTGATCTCGCACGAGGTCGGCGTCGCCGTCGGTGTACGCCTCGTAGAGCTTCAGCAGGATGTCGACCGCTCCGTCGGTGGCGGCGGGATTGAGCTGCGCCGCCTCGACCCACGCGCGACAGTCGGCCTCGGAGAGCCCGTCGACGGGGTTCACGTGGATGCGCGCGATGGCATCGGGGTTCTCGTCGGCGACCTGCTCGATCTCGACACCACCCTGAGCCGAGAGCATCCCGAGGTGCAGCTTCGCGGCGCGGTCGAGCGTGAACGACGCGTAGTACTCCTCGGCGATGTCGCTCGCCTTCTCGATCCACACCACGTCGACGCGGTGACCCTTGATGTCCATCCCGAGGATGTTCGACGCGTGGGTGCGGACCTCGTCGACGTCGGACGCGAGCTTGACTCCCCCGGCCTTCCCTCGACCCCCCACGAGCACCTGGGCCTTCACGACGACGGGGTAGCCCACGTCTTCCGCGACGGCAACGGCTTCGTCGACGGTCGTGACCGGCGCGCCGGCCGAGACCGGGATGCCGTAGCGCGCGAACAGTTGCTTGCCTTGGTACTCGAGTAGATCCACGGTGCTCCTGGGTCGAGTGGTTCGAGATTCAGACGAAAGAACTAGCGCGCCGGCAGCGCCTCCCGGGCATCGAGCGCCGCGGCGAGCCAATCGGAGATGATCCGGAACGGGGTCTCCGGCGCGAAGAGGCGGGCGACCCCGGCCTCGGTGAGCGGCCCGATGTCGGCCTCGGGGATGGTCCCGCCACCGAACACGATCACGTCGTCGAGGCCCTGCTCGGCCAGGAGCTCGACCACGCCGGGGAAGAGCGTCGTGGGCGCGCCGGAGGGCAGTGAGATCCCCACCGCGTCGGCATCCTCTTCCAGGGCCGAGGTTGCGATGTGTTCCGGCGTCTGGAAGAGACCGGTGTAGATCACCTCGAAGCCACCGTCGCGCAACGCCCGGGCGAGCACCGTGGCGCCGCGATCGTGCGCTTCGAGACCGGGCTCGGCGATGACGACGCGGTAACGCCGCTCCATGGGCGGGCTGCTCTCGTGATCGGGGTGTGCGGGTCGGCGGCTGCGGTTCGGAGGTGGGCGCCGGGGCCCGCCTACGCTCGGACCGGCGCGCGAACGATAGTCATGCTGGTCAGCACGCGAGAAATGCCGGAAGGGCCGATGACCGCCACGTCGAAAACCTCCACCACCACCCTGCTGATCATCACCGGCGCCCTCGCGATCGGCGTCGGGCTCATCGTCGCCGCGCTCCTCCTCGTCTCGACCGGCCAGAGCGGCAACGCCCCCAAGGGGCCCTTCCTCCTCGGGTCGGCCGCCGGATTGCGCGACGAGGTGAAACAGAGCCCCGTCTACATCGCGGACCCGACGGGTGGTGACGGGCTCTGGCTCGACCGCCTCGGCAAAGGGTTCGTCGCGTTCTCGGTGATCCCACCCGGCCGCTCCGCCAACTGCTCGATCCGTTGGCGCGACTCGATCAAGGCGTACCAAGACTGCAAGAGCCGGCGGTACCACTCCGATCAGCTCGCCACCTACCCGCTCGATCTCCGAAAGGGCTTGCTCTACGTCGACACGCGCCGCACGGTCGGGCCGACGGCGAGCACCGGCTAGAGCTTCTTCAACGGAGCCCACGCGAGGAGCAGACGCTTCTCGCCGACGTCGCGGAACCGCACGATGGCCTCGGCCTTGTCGCCCTGGCCGATCACGTCGGTGATCACACCTTCGCCGAACTTCTCGTGCCCGACGTCGTCGCCGACCCGCAAGCCGAGTTGCTCCGCCCCTCGTCCACCGACGGGCTGCGACGCCTGACGCACCGCCGCGTTCACGACCGCGTCGCGATGACCCCCGAGACCGGAGCGACTCGCGCGTCGCTCCTCACCGATCGAGCGCACGAGCTCCTCGGGGATCTCGCGCAGGAACCGACTGGGTGGGTAGTACTCGGTCGCGCCGAACAGGCTGCGGCACCACGCGTGGCAGAGGTACAGCCGTTCCCGGGCCCGGGTGATCCCGACGTAGCAGAGCCGACGTTCCTCCTCGAGCTCGTCGGGCTCGCCGAGGCTGCGCGAGTGCGGGAAGACGCCGTCTTCCATGCCGGTGAGGAACACCACCGGGAACTCCAGACCCTTCGCGGTGTGGAGCGTCATCAGCGTGACCGCAGAGTTGTCGGCACCTTCGGCGCCATCGAGATCGGTCACGAGCGAGATGCCTTCGAGGAAGGCCTGGATCCGGGTGACACCGGTCGGGGGCTCGACGTCGGCGGCGTCGGTCCCGGCGATGGCTGCGAGCCCCGCCGCGGGAATGGAAGCGCGTTGCTGCTCCTCGAGCTGCTCGTCGAACTGGGTCGCCACCCCGACGAGCTCCAGCAGGTTCTCGATCCGGCCCTGGGCCTCGATCGACCGCTCCACCTCGAGCTCGGCGAGGTATCCGGTGCGCTGCAGCATCGCGTCGAGCGTTGCTCCGACCCCCTGGTCGGCGTCGGCCTCGAGCCCCGACGACCACCTCGAGCAGCTCCCGGATGCCACCGAGCGCCTTGCCGTTGACGCCGGCTGCCGCGGCCGACGCGAGCGCATCGCGGAACGGAACGCTCGCGCCCTGCGCGTACGCGTCGATCTTGCGCACCGAGGTGTCGCCGACACCGCGACGCGGCGTGTTGACGATGCGCTTCCAACTCACCTCGTCGTCGGGATTCACGATCGCTCGTAGGTACGCCAGCGCGTCCTTGATCTCGCGACGGTCGTAGAACTTCGTTCCGCCGATGACGCGGTACGGCGTACCCGCGCGCACGAGCGCTTCTTCGATCACGCGACTCTGCGCGTTGGTCCGGTAGAAGACGGCCACGTCGTCGAAGCGATGGCCCTCGCTGTCGGTGAGCCGGTCGATCTCGTGCACGATGAACGCGGCTTCGTCGTGCTCGTCTTCGGCCTGGTAGCGGGTGAGCAGCTCACCACCGATCTGATCGGTCCACAGGTGCTTCGGGCGCCGAGCCGCGTTGTTCGCGATCACCGCGTTGGCGGCATCGAGGATGCGTTGCGTGGAGCGGTAGTTCTGCTCCATCACGATCACACTCGCCTCGGGGAACGCCTCCTCGAACCGCATCAGGTTGCGAAAGTCAGCACCGCGGAACCTGTAGACCGACTGATCGGCGTCTCCAACGACCATGACGTTGCGGTGCTCGGCGGTGAGCATCCGCACGATCTCCCACTGCGCCATGTTCGTGTCCTGGAACTCGTCGACGAGCACGTACTCAAAACGGTGTTGCCACCGGGCGAGCACGTCGGGGTGCTCCCGGAAGAGGCGCACGACGAGGAGGAGCAGGTCGTCGAAGTCGGCCGCCGACGCGTCGTGAAGACGCTTCTGGTACTCGGTGTAGATCTCGGCGATCTTGCGTTCGAACGGCCCGACCGCGCGGTCGAACGCCTCGGCCGGGCTCACGAGCTCGTTCTTCATGGCCGAGATCAGGCCCTGGGTCCGCCGGGCCGGGAAGCGCTTCGGGTCGAGGTCGAGGTCGCGCCGGACGTAGTCGGTGAGGCGGACGGCGTCGGCCTGGTCGTAGATCGTGAACGACGACCGGTAGCCGAGACGTTCGATGTCGCGGCGCAGGATCCGCGCGCACGCCGAGTGGAACGTCGACACCCACATGCGGCGAGCGACCGGACCGACGAGGGCTTCGACGCGTTCCTTCATCTCGCCCGCGGCCTTGTTGGTGAACGTGATCGCGAGGATCTGGAACGGTGAGAGGTTCCGTTCACCGACGAGGTAGGCCACGCGGTGGGTGAGCACGCTGGTCTTGCCCGAGCCCGCGCCCGCGACCACGAGGATCGGACCGTCGGGCGCGCTCGCAGCCTCGCGTTGCACCGGGTTGAGCCCGGCGAGGAGGTCGGCCGTCGCGTCGCGTGGGGAGGAGTTGGTCGGAGGCGCGGCGTCGCTCATCGACGACAACCGTACAGGTGTTCGATCGGCGCGCCTCGCACGTGCGCGTCGCGATCAGGCGAACCGATCAGGGTTCGACGTGACCTTCGGCCGTCTCGAGTCGCAATTCGGCGGTCGCCTCGGAGGGCGGTGGTGGCGCGACCAGGTCGACGGACACGCTCGGGTCGACGTCGTCTCGGTAGGAACGCAGGAGTCGCGTGCGCTCGGGGTTCAACGCGACCGTGAACGAACCGTCGTCGTCGACCTCGAGCGCGTAGTACGACTCCCAATCTCCGTCGAACGAGGGCGCGGTGGGGTCTGCGCCGCGCGGCATGCGCCGGAAACGCATCCGCTCCGTGTCGAAGAGCCAGATGCTGTGAGAGGTGTCGATGCGCTCCATGGGGAAGCGTTCAGGGTAGCCGCGAAGAGGCCGGGTTCAACCAGCGAGGTCAAGACCCGATCCCACCGGGAGCGCCGGTCCCGGCAAGAGCTGCTGACACTCCGCGCAGAGAGTGACGGGCAGGCCACCGGGCCATGGATGAGCCTGCGGCCACCCTGCTCAGCGGCCGGCGTTCTCCATGTCGGATGCGTAGCGTCCCCGCCGCGCTTCGCTGTTGAGTCGGGCCCGATGCGCGAACGCGGCACGGGCGTCGTCGGCGTTGCCGGCCTCGCCCTTCCACGCCTTCAGAGCCGCCGACTGCAGCGCCCGGCCGTAGGAGAAGCTGAGCTCCCACGGCACGACCTCGCCTTCGGCCTTGCGCTTG
Source organism: uncultured Actinomycetes bacterium (assembly GCA_963829475.1). GTDB lineage: Bacteria > Actinomycetota > Acidimicrobiia > IMCC26256 > JANYLB01 > JANYLB01. Next base: position 67,561 of record CAWHIU010000001.1, read on the forward strand.
TTCATCGCGTCGAGGTTCGCGGTGGCGGCCTGATCCGACTGGCCGCCCGAGAGGAACACGATCCCCGGCACCGCGGCGGGGACGGTCCAACGGAAGCAACGCAGCGTCGCCGCCGCGATCTCGTCGGGCGATGCCTGCACCGCGCAGTCGGCGCCAGGGACGACCATGTTCGGCTTCAGCAACATCCCCTCGAGCTCGACCCGCTGCTCGAAGAGCTGACCGAACACCGCTTGGAGCACCGAGGCGGTCACGCCTTCGCAGTGCTCGATCGGGTGGTCACCCTCCATCAGCACCTCTGGCTCGACGATCGGGACGAGCCCCGCTTCCTGGCAGAGCGCCGCGTACCGGGCAAGCGCGTGCGCGTTCACGTCGATGCAGTACTGGGACGGCGTCCCCGGTGCGATCGAGTACGTGGCCCGCCACTTCGCGAACCGAGCACCGAGGCGCGCGTAGTCGTCGAAGCGCTCGCGCAGTCCGTCGAGACCCTCGGTGACGGTCTCGCCCGGAGCGAACGCCAACGCCTTCGCGCCGGCGTCGACCTTGATCCCCGGAATGATCCCCTGGCGTTCGAGCACCTGTACGAGCGGAGTTCCGTCGGCGGCCCGTTGATGGATCGTCTCGTCGAACAGGATCACACCGCTGATGTACTCGGCGACCTTCGGAGTGGTGAAGAGCAACTCCCGGTAGTCGCGGCGCGAGTCGTCGGTCGAAGCGGTGCCGATCGAATCGAACCGCTTGGCGATGGTTCCCGTGCTCTCGTCGGCGGCCAGGATCCCCTTGCCCGGCGCGACGAGCGCTCTGGCGGTGGTGGCGAGATCACCCATGGAACATCCCCCGTCCTGCGCCGTTCAGGAGTGCGGCGCCCGATTCATTCCCACTCGATCGTTCCGGGTGGTTTGGAGGTGACATCGTAGGCAACCCGGTTCACTCCGGGCACTTCGTTGATCACCCGGGAAGCGATGCGTTCGAGCACGTCGTAAGGGAGGCGGGCCCAGTCGGCGGTCATCGCGTCGTCGGAGGTCACAGCCCGCACGATGATCGGGTACGCGTAGGTCCGGTCGTCGCCCATCACGCCGACGGTCCGCACCGCGGGCAGCACCGCGAAGCTCTGCCAGATCTCGCGATACAGGCCGGCCCGGCGGATCTCCTCGACCACGACGGCGTCGGCGAGCTGGAGGATCTGCACCCGCTCCGGTGTGATCGCACCGACGATGCGCACCGCGAGGCCCGGGCCGGGGAACGGTTGGCGCCAGACGATCTCCTCCGGCAGACCCAGCTCCTCGCCGACGGCGCGCACCTCGTCCTTGAACAGGTGCCGCAGCGGCTCGACGAGCTCGAAGTTCATGTCGTCGGGGAGACCACCGACGTTGTGGTGCGACTTGATCACCGCGTTGTCGGAACCGCCGGACTCGACGATGTCGGGGTAGAGCGTGCCCTGCACGAGGAAGCGCGAGTCGTCGTGCTCACGAGCGACCTCTTCGAAGACCCGGATGAACAGCTCGCCGATGATCTTGCGCTTGCGCTCCGGGTCGACGACACCGTCGAGCGCGTCGAGGAAGCGGTCCCCCGCCTTCACGTGCACGAGATCGACCTGGAACTGACGCCGGAACGTCTCCTCGACCTGTTCGGCCTCGCCGAGGCGCAGCAGCCCGGTGTCGACGAACACGCAGGTGAGCTGGTCTCCGATGGCCTTGTGCACGAGCGCCGCCGCGACCGCGGAGTCGACGCCACCGGAAAGGCCGCAGATCACGCGCTCGGTACCGACCTGCGCGCGGATCTCGGCCACCTGCTGCTCGATGATCGAGGAGTTCGTCCACGTGGGCCGGCACCCGGCCCCTTCGAACAGGAACGCCTTCAGGATCTCCTGGCCGCGGGGGGTGTGCGCGACCTCGGGGTGGAACTGCACGCCGTAGATCGAACGCTCGCGGTTCTCGAGCGCCGCGACCGGAACGGCCGACGTCGCCGCGGTGACCACGAACCCCTCGGGTGCAGCCACGATCGAATCGCCGTGGCTCATCCACACCTCTTGCTCACCGGGGACATCGGTGAAGAGCACCGACGGCACCCCCGGCGAGAGCGTCATCGCGGTGCGTCCGTACTCGCCACTGCCGGTGCGGGCGACCTCGCCACCGAGATCGCGGGCGACGAGCTGGGCGCCGTAGCAGATCCCGAGGATCGGGACCCCGGCCTCGTAGACCGTGTGATCGATCGACGGCGCGCCGTCGACGTGGACCGACGCGGGACCACCGGAGAAGATGATCGCCTTCGGGTTCTTGGCCAGCATCTCCGAGACCGGCATCGTGCGCGGCACGATCTCGGAGTACACGTGCGCCTCGCGGACGCGTCGGGCGATCAGCTGCGCGTACTGGGCACCGAAGTCGACGACGAGGACGAGATCGTGCGCGGGATCGCTCCCGGTCACCGCCCCGTCACGATCGAAGCAGTCACGATCGAAGCAGTCACGATCAGCGGCCCATGCCGATGTTCTGCGCGCGCTGCAACGACTTGCCCTCGGTGAGCAACGACGGCGCGATCATGACTTCGGCCTTCTGGAACTCCTTGACCGTCTCGTACCCGGTCGTCGCCATCGAGGTGCGGAGCGCACCGAACAGGTTCAGCGTTCCGTCGTTGTCGTGCGCGGGCCCGACGAGGATCTCCTCGAGCGTGCCGTGCTGGCCGGCCTGCACCCGCGCGCCGCGCGGCAACGTGGGGTGGAACGTGGCCATGCCCCAGTGGTAGCCGCGACCGGGAGCTTCGTAGGCGCCGGCGAGCGGGGAACCGAGCATGACGGCGTCGGCACCGCACGCGATGGCCTTGGCGACGTCGCCACCGGTGCGCATCCCGCCGTCGGCGATCACGTGTACGTAGACGCCGGTCTCGTCGAGGTGGCGGATGCGTGCGCCAGCCGCGTCGGCGATGGCCGTCGCCTGAGGTACGCCGATGCCGAGCACGCCGCGGCTGGTGCACGCGTGACCCGGTCCGACGCCGACGAGCACGCCGACCGCGCCGGTGCGCATGAGGTGCAGCGCGGTGGAGTACGACGCGCAGCCGCCGACGATCACCGGGATGTCGTACTCACGGATGAACTTCTTCAGGTTGAGCGGCTGACGCGACGGGTCCTTCGACACGTGCTCGGCCGACACGACCGTGCCCTGGATGACGAGCACGTCGAGCTCGGCTTCGAGGATGTGCTTCGAGTACTGCTCGACGCGCTGCGGCGTGAGCGACGCGCACGAGGTGACGCCGGCGGCCTTGATCTCCTCGATGCGCCGACCGATCAGCTCGGCCTTGATCGGCTCCTCGTAGATCTCCTGCATGCGCCGCGTCGCCTTCTCGGGCTCGAGCGTCGCGATCTCGCTGAAGATCGGTTCGAGGTCGTCGTACCGGGTCCAGAGCCCCTCGAGGTTGAGACAGCCCAGCCCGCCGAGCCGCCCGACCTCGATCGCCGTCGCCGGCGACACGACTCCGTCCATCGCGGCGGCGATGAGCGGGAGCTCGAAGTTGAAGGCGTCGAGCTCCCAGGTGATGTCGACGTCTTCGGGGTCGCGCGTGCGTCGGCTGGGCACGATCGCGATGTCGTCGAACCCGTAGGCCCGTCGCCCGCTCTTGCCGATACCGATCTCGACTTCCACGGTGGCTCCCCTGCGCGGTCGTGCACTCCTGTGAGGGGTTGAGTCTACTTGCCGCTCTGCGCTTCGCAGACCTGGGCCCCGTATGCGCTGATCTTGTCGCTCGCATGCTGCGCGGCATCGTCCGAGAAACGGTTCCGGTCGGCCTGGGGGACGTTCGCGATGACGCAGCCGACACGCTCGAGCGCCGGGGTGAGGCCCTCGATTCGCGCCCGAAGCAACGTCAACGAGGCCTTGATCTCACCCGGCGCCGCGCCCTCGAGCTGCTGGACCCCTTTGGTCAGCGACGCCCACCGCGTCTTCAGCTCGTCCGGCGTGCCGGGCGAGACGACGCTGGCGTAGGTCGAGCTGAAGGACTTCAGCTGCGGGCAGAACGCTGCGCTGCCGTCGCCCGAGAACGTGAACGTCGTGGTGGTGGTCCCGTTCTTCGCCGACTTCCCGGAAGAGGAGCTCCCGCACGACGCCAGGCCCACCGTGACCACGAGGAGCGCGCAGCAGAGCGCGATGCGAGACAACGGAAACCTAGACCTCTTCACGTCGATCCCTCTCATATGCGTACATCTCTCCCTCGACGCCGAGCAGTCCGGCGAGAAAGCTCCGGAGGATGCGCGCGGTCGCCCCCCACACGGTCTCACCCTCGAGCTCGAAGAACACGACATCCAGCTCCGTCGACGGGCGCGCGTCCGATGCCGGGAAGCTCCAGTGCTCCTCGCGGTAGGTCGCATCGTCGAGCAGCTCGCTGAGCGCGACGTCGAACACACGCGCCACCTCGCGCGGATCGGCGCGCAGCTCGGGAGGCTCGGCGATCAGCCCGACGAACGGGTTGATCAGGAAGTGCGAGCCCACCGTGCCCAGCCGGTCGAGCGCCGCGACCACCTCGACCCGCGCCGGATCGAGGCCGATCTCCTCGTGGGCTTCGCGCAGGGCGGTGTCGAACGGCGAGGTGTCGACCCCCGGATCGATCGTTCCGCCGGGGAACGCGATCTCGCCCTGGTGCGACGGCATCGTCTCGGGCCGTTTCGTCAGCACGACGCGGACTTCGCCCGTCGGCCTCGAAGAGCGGGACGAGCACCGCCGCGTTGCGGCTCTCGCTCACGCGGACGGTCTCGTCGCGGGCCGGCCGGAAGGTCTTGCAGCGGTCCCGCACGGCATCGAGCGACAGTCGTCGTTCCGCCGGTGGGACCACGGACCACGGCGCGGGGCCGCCGATCCGGTGAGTCGCCGGGCGGGGGATGTGCTGGCGTCCGCCACGCGGTTGGGCGGGTTGCGCAGGCGCGGCCATCCCGTGCAGGTTACGCGGCACTCTCAGCCCCGTTCGCCGATCCGATCGACACCGGGCGGGTGATCGAGGTGCGGAGCGCACGGACGCGCCTGCGATGGTCCGGTTGGACGGATCTGCGATGTCACCCGATCGCCGTGCTTCTCGCGGCCGCGGTGGTCGGTACCACCGCGCTCGCAGTCTGGGCCGGTCTCGTCTGGCGCCCCCTCGGCGGCCCCGGATTCACCCTTGTACTCCCCGCGTCGGTCGCTCCTCGCGACCCTTGTCGGTTGGAACCAGCTCGGCTGGTCGACCACCGACCTCCGGATCTGGCGGGAGACCCTCCTGGTCATCGGTGGCCTGCTCGTGCTCGCCGGAGTGCTGTTCCTCACCGGACCCGGCTCACCGCGCGAGCTGCCTCGCGTTCGGCGTCGGTTCCCTCGAGGAGGAGCTGGTGTTCCGCTTCGCTGCGCCCCTCGCTCTCGGTGGACTCACCGCGTGGGTGCTCGGCCGGCCCGCGGGTGACGTGCGCGCGTGGGGCAACGGGCCGTGCGCGGTGGCCGTCGTCGGAAGCGCCGTCGCGTTCACGTGCATGCCGGGGCACCTCGCCCAGGTGCACGGTCCGCTGCAGCTCGTCCCGTTCCTCGCGATCGCGATGCTGCTTCACCTACACCGTGCTCCGCACCGGCGCGCTGGTGCCCGGCATCGCGGTGCACACGCTGCTCAACATCGCGACGGTGGCATACCTCGCCGGAGCGATGACGAACCCGGTCTGGGCCGGCTTCGTCATCGTCGGCCTCGGTGCCTACGCATGGGGCGCCGAACGCGCCGGCCGCCGCCTCGGCCGCATGACCCCCGCCACCACCGCCTGACCGCACTCCCGCCCACCGACCTCACCCGCCGCCGCCGACCTCACCGCCGACGTTTGTCGATTTCGTCGCGCCGAGCGCGACGGGAGCTACAAACCTCGGGCGTGGAGAGTCTGGATGACGTTCTCCACGACCGAGCTCGGTCGCTCGACGAGATCGCGCCACGAGAAGTGGAGGACCAGCCAGCCCGCGGCCGCGAGCTTCGTGCGTCGGGCGAGATCGCGCTCCCACATCGAGCGGCCACCGTGCCACCGGTAGCTGTCGGCCTCGATCGCGATCTTGAGGTCCGGGTACGCGAGGTCGGGGCGGGCGATCGACTCGTCGGCGTTCACGCACCTCGAACTGGGCAACCGGCTCCACCAGCCCGGCGCGTACCAGCATCCGTGAGAGCCGTCGTTCGAAACGGTTCGCGTGCGGACGCACACCGCCGAGCCTTGCTTCGAGCACCGCGGCCAACTCACCGGCGTTCCGACGACCGCGACGGCCGAGCTGGAGGAGCTTCGCGAGGACGCGGTCCGCCCGGGTGAGACCTTGGACCAAGGCGCTGTCGACCACGTCGGGGATCACCTGCGCGGGCAGCACCGAGACGACGGCGATGATGGTCGCCTCGATGCGGGTGACCGGTATCGCGTCGATCTCGGTGCGGTCCGCGGGATCGACCGAGACCGACCGATGCACGATGACGCCTCGGCGCTTCGGTGGGAAGCCGAGTGGGACCGTCAGCTCGATCACGTCGTGGCCGAACCCATCGAGCTGCCAGAGCGCCGACGGCCGACCGATGCGAGGCAACGGCATCGTCCCCGGCAGACAAGACCGCGGCGAGCAGGTCGCCGCGCCACGTGACCGGCGCGCCCGCCGCTCGCAGGACGCCGGGGTGGCACGGGACGAGCAGGCCGACCGTGGTGCGCCGGTGAAGATCAGAACGGGTGAGCCCGGCCGCGAGCACCTGGTCACGGCGCACGATCCCGTGTTGTCCTGCCGCCTGCCGCGCGACATCCGTGTCCTTGCGCATGCCGACGAGTCAATCAACCGGGTGTGACACTCTCCGCTCGCCGCCCGATCCACCACCGACGTTTGTAGCTCCCGTCGCGCTCGACGCGACAAGACCTACAAACCTCGAGACCGGCCGGGCGGCGAGGCGGCGGTGGCGGGCGTGCGGGACGCGGGCGGTGGGGGCTAGGACGCCAGGGGCTGTTGGCGTTGGAGCCAGGCGGCGTGGTCGGCGGGCTGGCGGATCTCCTTGGGGAAGACCGAGTGCGCGACGGCCTCGTCGTAGGAGATGACGCCGGCGGCGACGAGCTCGGAGAGCGAGCTCTCGAGCGTCTTCATGCCGTCCTTCATCCCGGTGGCGACGACGTTGCGGATCTGGTGGGTCTTGCCCTCCCGGATCAGGTTCCGCATCGCGTTGTTCGCCATGAGCACCTCGAACGCGGCGACCATGCCCACGTCGGTCTTCGGGATGAGGCGCTGCGACACGACGCCGGCGAGACACGCGGCGAGCTGCACCCGGATCTGCTCCTGACGGTCGGCGGGGAACACGTCGGAGATGCGATCGATGGCCTGCGCCGCGTCGTTCGTGTGCAACGTCGCGAACACGAGGTGACCGGTCTCGGCGATGGTCAGCGCGAACTGGATGGTCTCGAGGTCGCGCATCTCACCGACGAGGATGACGTCGGGGTCTTCCCGGAGCGCGGCCCGCAGCGCGTGCTGGAACGAATCGGTGTCGGTGCCGACCTCGCGCTGGTCGACGGCCGACTTCTTGTGGCTGTGCACGTATTCGATCGGGTCCTCGATGGTGAGGATGTGACACGCGCGGTTCTCGTTGATGTGGTCGATGATCGACGCGAGCGTCGTCGACTTCCCGGAACCGGTCGGACCGGTCACGAGCACGAGCCCCTGCGGCAGCCCCGCGAACTGGGTGATGCCCGACGGGAGTCGGAGCTCGTCGAAGGTCGGGATGTGGTACGGGATGACCCGGAGGCTCATCGCGAGCTCGCCCCGGCGGTGGTACACGTTGCCGCGGAAGCGACCGTTGTCGCGCCATGGGAACGAGAAGTCGACCTCCTTCTTGTCGCGCACCTCGTCGGCGAGGTCGGTCCCGATGGTCGAGAGGATCAGCTCCGTCGCGTCGGTGTCGGTGTAGTGCGGCGTGTTGTCGATCTCGACGAGGTGGCCGTCGACGCGCACGCGTGCGCGGCTCCCGCCGGTGATCAGCAGGTCGGTCGCGCCGTGATCCCACAGCACGTCGAGGTACTCGTCGATCAGGCTGATGTCGATGGCGTTCATGTCATGCTCCGTTTGGTCGAGACGAACTAGTCGACGGTCCATTTGGTGACCGTTGCCGGGAACAGGTTCGTGGACGGATCCACGGAGGCCGCGAACGTGACCCACGCGGTGACACGGGTCGTCCAGCCACCGGTCGAACAGCTCACCGGCACCGCGCCGGTGCCGACGCACGCCTCGAGTCGCACGTCGCGTTGCGTCACGGTGCTGGTCCCGCCGTTGCACGCCGCGCCCTCGCAGAGGATCGTCGACTGCGTGTAGTTGGGCGCGAGCTTGAAACCCTTGAAGCGCAGGTGTCGGCTGATGATCCCCCGTCCGAAGACCGGGTAGTTCACGCCGGTGTAGCAACCGGAGCCGACCGTCGTGCCCGAGCTCGACGAGCAGGTCTGCCCCAAGGTCTGGAGGGTGGTCGTGCGAGCGCCCTGGTCGTCGACGTCGACCGCTGCGCCCGGCGCGTACACCGTGCCCCGGATCGACGTCTGACCGTTCGCGCTCGCCGCTGCACGTTGCCGGTGGTGAAGCCGATGAACGTGCGGCGGTACTCCGCGGAGTCCCACTTCCACACCGCGCAGTCGCCGGCCCGGCTGTCGAGGCCGATGTGGCTCACCGAGCCGTACCCGTTGTCGTACTTCGGCTGGATCGTGATGCAGCCACTCTCCGGCATCAGCACCTTGGTGGTGGCGTCGCTGGGCTGGAGCGTGACGACGAGCTCGATGCCGTCGAGGCCTTCCTGCTGCGTCGGCTTCACGAGGCCGGCGAACGTCGCCGTCGCTCCGCTGAGCTGGCTCGCCGACGTCGAGGCGTCGTTGAAGCACGACGTGAGATCGAGCTCGTCGGCGACCGGTCCGTCGGACGCCCGGGAGAAGATGTTGAAGAAGTCGGTGAAGCTGCGCTGGTACAGGCCGAGCGTGCTGGGGCCGCCGCAGCTCTGGCCGAGCCCGTTCGTGAACGACACGGTCGGCGCCTGGTCGGACGTGAAGGCGGTTCCTCCGCTCGCGTAGGTCTCGGTGTGGCTCACGCGCGCGACCACGCTCTTGATCTTCATCCCGCGCGGGGATGGTCGTGCCGGTGAACCCGTTGAGCACGATCGTTCCCGCGGTGTTGTAGGTGACGTTCAGCGACATCCCGGTGAGGAAGAACTGCGGGTTCGCCGACGAGCTCGTCCGGGTGGCGACCAGTCGGAGTTGCACGCCGTTGACCCTGGCCGCGGTGTTCAGGCAGGTCGACGGCAGGGTGATCGTCTGCTGGTTCGATGTCGAGGTCGACGTGGTGACCGTCGCCGAGCAGAGCAGGGTGCCGGAGCCGTCGAGCACCTGGAGCTGCGCGCTCGCGCTCGTCGTGGTGCTCTCCCGGCTCTTCACTGTGACCGTTGCCGCCGTCGGCAGCGCGGTCGCCGGGATGGTCGGGTAGCCGGAGAGCGTGATGTTCGCGGTGGGCTTCGAAGAGCTCGACGTGAACGACGCGCTCGTCGAGCCGGCGACGTTCAGCGCGTTGTTCTTGTTCGCCCAGTCGTCGACGGCGGCCGTCTGGCTGCTCGTCGCCACGGTTGCCGGCGTCAGCGAGCGCCGGACCAGTCGGACCGGACAACGTCGCGGTCTTCAGCGACGGGGCCTCACCGATCGTGAGCCCGTCGGTGGGAGTCGGACCCCACACGCCGGCCGCGTCGACAACTCCGGTCGGGGTCATCGACGGAGTCGGCGCCACTCCGTACACCGCGATCCGCTGCGCGGTGTAGCCGTTCTGGCCGGGCACGCCGGGCGACGGGCCCGCGCACAGCTCGACGGTGCCGTCGGGCTGGTACACGCGGCTGTCGCCACCGAAGATGAACTGGACACCGGGCTTGGTCTCGTCGCACGCCGGCTTCGACTCGTTCTGCTTGGTCGGGTCGGCCGGGTACGACGCCGGGTACCGGTTCGGTGGCGGCAGCCGAGCACCGGGGCCCGACCGGGTGCCGGCTGGTGGACGACGGTGAGCGTCGCGCCGTCGAGGTTCGCGTTCGCGTTCGCGCCGCCGGGCGGGTTGGCGTTGTACTGGAACGAAACCCCGTTGACCTTGGCCGGAGTGTTCAGGCACGACGTCACGTCGATCGTGTCGGTCGTCGACGTCGCGCTCGCGGTGACCGGGATCGCCGCGCAGGCGGAGGCTCCACCGGGCGTGAGCACGACCTGGCCGGTCACACCGGTCGACTCGTCGTGCGCGACCTTCAGCGTGGCGCTCGTGATCGTGTTCGCCGCCGGCACCGCTCCCGCGAAGTTCGTGAGGCTCAGGGTCTTCGATCCCCCGTTGGTGGACCGCACGGTGATCGCGGCACCGTCGAGGCTGACCACGCCGCTCTGGACAGTGCCGTTCGCGGTCAGGTGAGCCTGGTACTGGATCGTTGCCCCGTTGATCTTCGCCGGCGTGTTCAGGCACGCGCTCACGTCGATCGTGTCGGTGGTGAGCGTCGCCTGCGGCGTCAGCGCGATCGCAGCGCACGCCGCCGATCCACCGGGCGTGATGACGAGGGTCGGGCTCGTGCCCGAACCCGTCTCCTGGTGCGCGATCGCGAGCGACGCGCTGTCGATCACCGTTCCCGCTGCGGTCGGCACGGCGGGAGTCGGGTTCGAGAGGGTGAGGGTGCGGTTGGTCGTGTTCGTCGACAACCAGTCGATCCGCATCCCGTCGAGCGTCGCCACCCCACTCTGCGCCGAACCATTGTCGGTCAGGTTCACCACGTACTGGATCGACGCGCCGTTGATCTTCGCCGCAGAGTTCAAACACCCCGACGGCAACGTCGGCGTGTCCGTCGTCAACGACGCACGCGTCGTCAGAGAGATCGTCGAGCACACACCGTTCCCACCACCCTGGGTGATCACCACACGCGGATTCAGACCCGAACCCGTCTCCTGATGCGCCACCGACAACACCACCGACTCCGGCGTCACGCCCGACGGGAGCGCCGAACCATCGATCGACGACAACGTCACCGCGCGGTTGGCGACGTTGGTGGTGACCACTGTCATCTGCACGCCGTCGACCCGGGCGATGATGCTCTGGCGCGGCACCGGTGTCGGTGAGGTTCACCTGGTACTGGAACGTCGCCCCGTTCACCTTCGCGGCGGTGTTGAGGCAGCCCGACGGGATCGCAACCGTGTCGGTCGTGAGCGACGTGCGGGTGGTGAGCGCCACCGCGGTGCAGGCCGAGCCGCCACCCGGGGTGATCACGAGGCGCGGGTTCGCTCCCGACACGGTCTCCTGGTGGGCGATCGTCATCGACACGGTGTCGAAGGTCGAACCGGCCGGTACCGTGGGCGCCGGGTTCGACAGCGTGAGCGTCCGGGTCGTGGTGTCGGTGGCGGTCACGTCGAGGCGGGCACCGTCGAGGGTGGCGACACCCGATTGGGCGCTGCCGTTCGCGGTGAGGTTCACGAGGTACTGGACCGTGGCCCCGTTGACCTTGGCCGCGGTGTTCAGGCAGCCGGCCGGGAGCGTGACGACATCGGTGGTGAGCGCGGCGCGGGTCGTGAGGCTGACCGCGGTGCACGCGGCCGCGCCGCCGGGCGTCACGACGATGCGCGGGCTGAGTCCCGAGCCGGTCTCCTGGTGCGCGACCGAGAGGCTGACGGTGTCGACGGTACCGGTGACGGTCGGGGCGAGCGCCGAGAGCGTGACCGAGCGCGGGGTCGTGTCGGTCGCGATGGTCACGACCCGGACCCCGTCGACGCGGGCGACGCCATTCTGGTTGGTGCCGTTCGCGGTCAGGTGGGCCTGGTACTGGTAGGTGGCCCCGTTGACCTTGGCGATGGTGTCGAGGCATCCAGCCGGCACGGCCACCGTGTCGGTCGTCATCGCGGTCCGAGGTGTGAGCGCGACGGCAGTGCAGGCCGAGCCGCCGCCGGGTGTGATCACGAGGGTCGGGCTGACACCCGAGCCCGTCTCCTGGTGCGCGATCGAGACGGTGACGGAATCGAAGGTGCCGGCCGGCACGGTCGGCGAGGAGCTCGAGAGGGTGAGGGTGCGGTTGGTCGTGTTCGTCGACAACCAGTCGATCCGCATCCCGTCGAGCGTCGCCACCCCACTCTGCGCAGAACCATTGTCGGTCAGGTTCACCACGTACTGGATCGACGCGCCGTTGATCTTCGCCGCAGAGTTCAAACACCCCGACGGCAACGTCGGCGCGTCCGTCGTCAACGACGCACGCGTCGTCAGAGAGATCGTCGAGCACACACCGTTCCCACCACCCTGGGTGATCACCACACGCGGATTCAGACCCGAACCCGTCTCCTGATGCGCCACCGACAACACCACCGACTCCGGCGTCACGCCCGACGGGAGCGCCGAACCATCGATCGACGACAACGTCACACCCCGACTCGTGGTGTTCGTGCTCACCACGGTCATGCGCACCGCGTCGACGCGCGCCACGCCCGACTGCGAGGCTGCGTTGTCGGTGAGGTTCGCCTGGTACTGGAACGTCGCCCCGTTGACCCGGGCCGCCGACGTGAGGGAGCAGCCGCCGGGGAGCGTCACCGTGTCGGTCGTCATCGCGGCGCGGGTCGGCAGGCTGACCGCGGTGCACGCGGCCTGACCCCCGGGTGTGATCACGATCCGCGGGCTGACGCTCGAACCGGTCTCCTGATGCGCGATCGACAGGGTGACGGAGTCGACCGTCGCGGCGGCGTTCACCGCGGGCGCGGGCGAGGCGAGCGTCAACGTGCGGGTCGACCCGTCGGTCGTGACGACGTCGATCTTCATGCCGTCGAGCGTGGCGGTTCCGCTCTGCACCGAACCACCGCCGGCATCCGTGAGCCCGACGAGGTACTGGAGGGTGGCACCGTTGATCTTGGCGGTCGAGTTGAGGCACCCGACCGGCAACGTCGCGGTGTCGGTGGTGAGCACGGCGCGGGTGGTGAGGCTGATGGTCGTGCAGACGCCGTTGCCGCCGCCCTGGGTGATGAGCAGGCGCGGGCTCAGCCCCGAACCGGTCTCCTGGTGGGCGATCGACACGCTCACCGTGTCGAGCGTGCCGGCGACCGTCGGCGCGAGCGCCGAGAGCGTGACGCCCCGGGAGGTGGTGTCGGTGTATCCGACTGCGAGCGACAAGTCCGTCGATCGACGACGTCGCCGTCTGGCTGCTGCCCGTGTCCGTGAGGTTCACGGTGTACACCGCGGTCGCGCCGTCGATCTTCGCCTCGGTGTCGAGGCAACCACTGCGCGCGTTGATCGTGTCGGTCGTGAGCGACGAACGCGTCGTCAACGAGAACGTGCACGTGCCGCCGCCGCCCGGTGTGACGATGAGACGGGGGTTGATCGCGGCGCCGGTCTCGCGGTGCGCGATCGAGAAGACGGCGCTGTCGATCACCCCGCCGACGGGGACGTTCGTGAGCGGAACGCTGTAGGCGACGGTGCGGTTCGTCGAGTCGGTGTAGGTGACCGAGAACGCGATGCCGTCGACCGAGACGACCCGGTTGCTGCCGGCAGCCGCGGTCGCCGCGTAGTTGACGGTCGCGCCGTTCAGCTTCGCAACCGTGTTCAGGCAGTTGGCGGGGATCGTCGACCGTGTCCTGGGTCAGGGTGGTACGAGTCGTCAACGAGACCGCGGTGCACGCCGAACCGCCGCCCGGTGTGATCACCAGCTGCTGGCCGGTGCTGACCGACTCCTGGTGCTTGATCACGAGCGACACCGAGTCGAGCGTGGCCGTCGCCGGAATCTGCGGTGACAGGTTGTCGAGCGTGATGCTCCGCGTCGCCGTGGCCGTGTCGGTGTACGTGACCGCGACCGACACACCGTCGAGGTTGACGGTCGACGATCCCGACGACTTGCGGACCGCGAACTGGTATTGGGCGCCGTTCACGAGCGTGGCCGTGTTCAAGCACGACGCCGGCAGCGTGAACGTCTGGGAGTTCGCCGTCGTCGTCGACGCGGTCAGACTCTGGCTGCATCGCTGGTTCGAGCTGCTGTCGAGCACGTTGAGCGCAAGGGTCGACCAGTTCGACGTGCTCGACTCGTTGTGCGCCACGGTGACCGACACGCTCGTCGGCGTCGCCGTCGTCGGGATGTCGGTGTAGTTCCGGAGGATGATGTCGTCGGTCGACGTGCCGACCGAGTCGGTCGCGAACGAACTGTCGATCGAGTACGCGTTGGTCGGGTTCGTGAAGTCGTTGCCCGAGCCGGTGCTCGTCGCCGGGTCGATCGTCTGGGTGCGGGCCCCGAAGGTGGCTGTCGCCAACGAGCCGTCGATGGCGCCGGTCGCGTTGTTCTTGTTGGTGAAGTCGTCGCCACCCGACAGCTGCGTGGAGCTCGCGGTGGTCGGGTTCATCGTCGGTGTCGCCGAGGCGACCGTGTGCGACGCGAGCGAACCGTCGATCGTCGTTGCGTTGCCGATCGGCGTGTAGTCGGGCCCGCCCGTGACTTGCGACGTGACCACCGAGCTGTAGGTCTGGGTGACCGACCCGCTCACGATCGTCCCCGATGTCGTCGACGCGTCACCGATGATCCGGCCGTTCGCCGGGTTCGTGAAGTCGTTGGCACCCGAGACGGTGGTGCTCGTGGCGGTCGCCGCGGTGATCGCCGCCGACACCGAGGCGAGGGTGTGCGCGGCGAAGGAGCCGTCGATCGTGCCGGTCGCGTTGTTCGCGTTGGCGAAGTCGTCGGTACCGGGCGTCACCACCTGCGAGCTCGTCGCGCTGCCGGCTCCGATGTTCTGCGTCAGGCTGGCGATGGTCTCCGACGTCGTCGCGGCGTCACCGATGGTGCGGCCGTTGCCGGGGTTCGTGAAGTCGTCGGTGCCGGGGCTCTCGATCTGGGTGCTCGTGGCCGCGGCCGCGGTGACCGCAGCCGACACCGAGGCGAGGGTGTGCGCGGCGAAGGAGCCGTCGATCGTTCCGGTCGCGTTGGCCTTGTTCGTGAAGTCGTCGGTGCCCGACGTCACGACCTGGCTGCTCGCGGCGCTGCTCGGTGCCGACGTGGTCGACTGGTTGGCCACGGTCGCCGAGGTGGTGGCTGCGTCACCGATGGTGCGGCCGTTGCCGGGGTTGGCGAAGTCGTTCGAGCCGCTCACCTGGGAGCTCACTGCCGTCGCCGCGGCAAGGGCCGAGGTCACCGAGGCGAGGGTGTGCCCGGCCACCGTGCCGTCGATGAGGCCGGTCGCGTTGGCCTTGCTCGTGAAGTCGTCGGTGCCCGAGGTGGCGACCTGGCTGCTCGCCGCCGAACCGTTGGTGACCGTCTGGGTCTGGCTCGCGATCGTCGCCGACGTCGACGACCCGCCGATGATGCGACCGCTCCCCGGTGAGGCGAAGTCGTCGGTTCCCGCCACCACGACCTGGGTGCTCGCGGCAGCTGCCGCGGTGACCGCCGCCGAGACCGATGCCAGCGTGTGCGTCGCGAGCGTTCCGTTGATCACGCCGGTCGCGTTGGCCTTCGATGCGAAGTCGTCGGTGCCCGAGGTGGCGACCTGGCTGCTCGCGGCAGTGCCGTTCGTCTGGGTGGTCGACTGGCCTGTCCACGACGTCGCGGCGTTCGATCCGTCGATGGCCTTCGCGTTGTTCGGGTTGGTGAAGTCGTTGCTCGACGCGTTCGCGGCAGAGAGCAGTGCGCTGATCGGGTCGGGCAGAGGGTTCCAGCAGTAGTCCGCACCGGCGACGCACTGGAGGCCGCCGTTGCCGGTCTCCTGGGTTCCGAACGGTGTTCCACCGACGATGTGCGGCCGCTTCTGCGCCGTCGTGGTCTGGTTGCCGTCGCTCACGTTGGCACCCCGGATGCACCACTGGTGCGTGAGCGCGGCGAGGTTCTCGTCGCCGAAGTCGAACACGCCCGGGTCGGAGTCGATGCCGACGTTGCCGCAGCCCTGGGTGACCGTTGCGTTGCGGAAGTCGAAGTAGTAGACGCCCGGCATGAACCAGTAGTCCTTGCCGCTCCCGTCGGCGTTCGCGCACGTGCGGAACAGGGTGTTCAACGTCTCGGAGTTGTCGTACCAGCCCGGCTTGAACGTCACGAGCGTGCTCGTGCCACACGCCGGCAGGTTCGGGTTCGACGGGTTGTTGGCGTACACCGGCTTGTCGGGCAGGCCGCTGATCTGGTTCCCGTGCGAGTCGGTCGCGGCGGGGAGCTGCGCACGACTCGGGTAGGCCGGGTCGTTGAACGCGGCGTCGGTGCTCGCGTAGCTCTGCACGTCGCACGCGCCGGTGGTCGGATCGGTTCCGCTGCCCTTGGTCGAGACCAGAGTTCCAGGCGTCCCACCGTTCAGCGCCGTCCACATGCAGGGCTGGCGGACCTTGATCGCGCCGGCGACCTCGAGGTTCGAGTTGGCATTTCCGACGACGCTCGAGTTCGAGACCACGCCACCCGCGACCTTGACCTTGTCGGACTGCTTGTAGCTCGTGTAGCCGCAGTTGAACAGCATCTGGAACAGGTCGACGACGTTCGCCGACGGTTGGAAGTAGACGCCCGGCTCGACGACGTTGTCGGTGCGGTCGGGGCGTGACCACCAGAAGATGCCGCACGCGTCGGTGGTGTGCGACGGCGGCGGCTGGTTCGCCCGCTCGCCGAGCGTCAGCACCGCGTTGGCCGGCGCGTTCGACCCGGACCCTCCGTCACCTGCGACCGTGCCGGGGTTCTGGCGGGTGCAGTCGACGTGGGTCGCGGGCTGGGTGCCGGATGCGGCGACGTCGAGGACGCCCGTGGTGGGCGCATCCCCGGCGCCCGCGCTCGTCGGGCCCGTCCCGCACTGCGCGTTGTTCGTGGAGTCGGCGAGCCGCCGGATCGCGGTGTCGATCGCGCCGTCGGCGGCGTAGAGGCTCTTGCGGTCGCAGGCGACCGACTTCGGGAGGCGTCGAGGCTGGTACCGGTGTAGCTGAGGACCGCCGTGGCGATCAGGGCGATCACGAAGACCATCACGAGGGCGATGATGAGGACGCTGCCGCCCTCGTCGCCGACGAGCCGGCCGAGGCTGCGGTGCCAAGGATGCCGCCGAGCGTCATCGTGCGCCTGTCCCTCCGTGGTGTGGCCGGTGCGATGCACGGTGGTGCCGAGAATGCGAGTGTGGGGAGGGCCCGGCCGGCCCTCCCCACACCGCGCTGTGGTGACCTCGCACGGAGCGACGTCGCCGCTGCCGTGATGGTGTGATCGTGCTGCGGCTGGCGGGTCGCCGCCGTGCGTGAGGCGTACGTGCCGTCGCGCAGCGTCGTTGTCAGTCACGAGCACCGTGATGTCGAGCGCGGCCAGTCGCCGCGCCAGGGTCACAACGGTGTGCGCCGTCCTTGGCGAGGTACGCGTCGACCGCGGTCTGGACCTGCGACGTCTCGGTGTTCTTCGTTGCCGTCTTCGCCGAGTCGGTCAGACCCGAGAAGGCCAGCACACCGACAACGGCGAGGATGCCGAGGATTGCGATGACGACGAGGAGCTCGATGAGCGTGAAGCCCTTCTGGGCCACGTTCTTCTCGCTCCAGTCCTCACGGTTCATGAGGTTCTTCAGCACTGTTGGATTCCCTTCGAAGAGGTGCCTCCGTGGCACCGTTCCTGTGTCCGTCCCACCCCGAGCGGTGCCCGGAGGCGTCTCCCCGCCGTGGCGTGGAGACTGGATCGAAGGTTATGGAAAGGATTTTCCCTGCCATATAGGTCGAATGGCCTGAAAGCTAGCGTCTTGGCGTGCTACGCGGCAATTGCCGGTTCAGCCCGATCGGCGGGTTCCGGTCACGATGAAGCTCCCGTTGCCGTCGGCCCAGGAGACCTTGAGCGTGCAGGTCACCGCCGTACCCGACGGACAGCTGCTCCCCGTGGTCGACGGGGCAACAGGGGCCGTGGCCGAACCGATCCGGCGGGAGAGCATCGACGACTCCGTTGCGACGTGCGCCGCACGACGCGTGTAGCCGGACCGCCCCGCTCGGTCGTGATCGCATACGAGACCGTGGTGCCGTCGCTCTCGGCGATGTCGAGGAAGGTCGGACTCGCCCCGCAGGGCGGCCGCCGGCTGACCGGTGGCGTTCGACGAGGCAGCGTCCGGACGCGAAGGCGTCGGCGGCGAAGTCGGCGAGGTTGGAACGATCGAGCCGACCACCCGCTTGGGAAGTCTCCGAGAATCCCTGGGCGACCGCGAGCGTGATGGTGCTCAAGCACGATCGCCGAGATCGCGATGGTGATGAGCAACTTCGACCAGCGTGAAGCCACGCTCGCTCCGTCTCGACCAGCGCGCAGTCGGCTCATGTGATCGTCCTCCGCTTGATCACCTGGATGGTCTGCGAGTCCTGGCTCAGGCGGTGCACGATCCGTCTTGCATCGCCTGAGGACACACCCGCACGATGATGCGTTGCACCCCGGGTCACTGGGCGGCTCCGGCACAGGTGGCGAGGTGTACGTGGGGCGGTACTGGCCGGGTTGTCGATCACCTGCACCGACATCGATCGCCGCGGTGTAGCCCTGGGAGCGATGCGTTGATCGCGGCGAGGCAGTACGTCGCCACGGTCGGCGCAGTTCGACGTAGGTGGCCGGCTGCTTCACGTACTCGACAGCGTTGCGCGCTGCGGCCTCGGTGCGCGTCAGCTGACGATGCAGCGCACCCGAGGTGATCATCGTTCCGATCGCGCTGAGGATGGCGACGAACGCGATCGAGATGATCGCGACGGTGAGGACGATCTCGATCAGCGTGAAGCCGTCTTCGTGCACGAGCCCGGGCCGGCGTCGACGACGGCCACGGCTACTTGAACTGCCTTGCCCTGGAGCACGCCGTAGATCGACTGCACCATCGCCACCGCGACGAAGCCGACGATCACGCCCATGAAGATGATGACGGCGGGCTCCATCATCGCCATGAGCTTCGTGAGCTTGTACTCGAGCTCGGAGCCGTAGTAGTCGGCCGCGATCTCGAGCTGGTTGTCGAGCGTGCCGGTCTCCTCGCCGACCCGCATCATCTGGACCGCGGGCTTCGGGAAGATGCCGGTGGCTGCGATCGGCTCGGCCATGCCCTGACCCTCGAGCATCGCTTCGTTCACGGTGGTGAGGTGCTTCTCGAACACCGTGTTGTTGGTGCTCGCGATGGCGGCCTGCATCGCTTCGGGGAGCGGCACGCCGGCCTGCATCATCGCCCCGATGATCCGGCAGAACCGTTCGACCGCGGCGTAGCGCACGATCTCGCGACTGAGCCACAGCTTGAGCAGGAGCTTGTCCTTCAGCTCCCGACCCGTCCTCGTCGACTTCGTCCAGAGGATGAGGCCGACGATCGTGAGCACGAGCGTGGCGTGAACCACCAGTTGTTCTTGAAGAAGTCGGAGATGGCCAGGAGGATCCGCGAGCTCAGCGGCAGCTTCGCCTGGAACTCCTTGAAGAACCCAGTGAGCTGGGGCAGCACGTACGTCGCCATGAGGACCACGACGCCCACGGCGGCGATGCGCGATCACGATCGGGTACATGATCGCCGACTTCAACTTCTGGCTCGCGTCGCCGTCACGCTTCATGTAGTCGGCGAGCTGGTCGAGCACCTCGTCGAGCCGGCCGGTGTGCTCGGCGGAGCTCAGGATCCCGAGGTAGTAGGGCGGGAACACCGTCGCGTGCACCGAGAGCGCGTCGGAGAACGTGACGCCGGCGTGGAGGGCTTCCTGCACGTCGATCAGGATCGCCTTGAAGCGCTTGTTGTCGACCCCTTCGGCCACGACGCCAAGCGCGTCGGTGAGCGGGATGCCGCCGCGGGTGAACGCTGCCATCTGACGGGAGAAGTGCTGGATCACCTGGCGCGGGACGCGCTCCTTGGTGATCTCGATGTTCATGCCCTTCTTCTCGCGGATCTTGACGACCTGGAAGTCGCGCCGCGCGAGCTGGTTCTTGAGCGCGTTCGCACTTTCGGCGTTGCCCGCGGCCTTGACCTTGGTGCCGTCGGGTGCGACGGCCACATATCGGAACGTTGCCATGACTCTCTTCTCCCGTAGCCCTGCTAGACGACGTACACGGTTCGCAGCACCTCACCGATGGTGGTCTCGCCGCGGGCGACGAGCCGCAGCGCTTCGTCGGCGAGGGTCCGCATGCCGTTCTCGAGCGCGACCTTGCGGATGAGGTCCTGGGGCGCGTTCTCGATCACGAGCTGCTTCAGCTCGTCGTTGATGGGCATGACCTCGTAGATGCCGATCCGGTCGTAGAACCCGGTGCCGGCGCAGAAGTTGCAGCCCTCGCCCCGGTAGAAGTGCTCGACCGCCGGGCCGCCGGCCTGCTCGTAGTACGCGAGCTCCTCGCCGTCGGGCTGGTAGGCCGACGTGCAGGTCGGGCACACACGACGGATGAGGCGTTGCGCGACCACACCCACCACGCAGGAAGCGATGAGGAACGGCTCGATGCCCATGTCGAGGAAGCGATGCAGTGCGCTCGTCGAGTCGTTCGCGTGCAACGACGACATCACGAAGTGACCGGTGAGCGCGGCCTGGACCGCGATGCGCGCGGTCTCGACGTCGCGGATCTCGCCGATCATCACCGCATCGGGGTCCTGGCGCAGGATGGATCGGAGACCGTTCGCGAACGTGATCTCGGCTTGCTCGTTGATCTGGATCTGGTTGATCTCCGGGAACACGTACTCGACCGGATCCTCGATCGTCATCACGTTGATCTCTTCGCGGTTGATCTCGGTGATGGTGGCGTAGAGCGTGGTCGTCTTCCCGCTCCCGGTCGGCCCGGCGCAGATCACCATTCCGTACGGCGACTTCACCAACTTCTCGAACCGCGCCGCGGTGTCGGGGGGCATGCCGAGGTCGGAGAGCCGGAAGAGCGCGCGGCTCTTGTCGAGCAGCC
The DNA here is from genome assembly GCA_963829475.1 of uncultured Actinomycetes bacterium. Lineage (GTDB taxonomy): Bacteria > Actinomycetota > Acidimicrobiia > IMCC26256 > JANYLB01 > JANYLB01. The sequence continues at coordinate 88,345 of CAWHIU010000001.1, forward strand.
GCATGACGCACTTCTCGCCGAAGACGGTCGACGTGGTGCTGACGCGGATGTCGAGCTCCTTGTCGCCGACCGACGTCTCGATCTGACCGTCCTGCGGGCGGCGACGCTCGACGATGTTCATGTTCGCCATGACCTTGATGCGACTCACGAGCGACTGCGCCATCGACTCCGGGAGGCTCAACACCTCGTGGAGCGCACCATCGGTGCGGTTGCGCACCCGTACCCGACCGGCGAGGGGCTCGATGTGCACGTCGGACGCGCGGTCGCGCACCGCCTGCTCGAGGATGAGCTTCACCACCTGGACGATCGGTGCGTTCTCGTCGACGACCGCCTTCGGCGTCTCCTCGACGACGCGGTCGATCGCGAGGGTCTCGAACGCGCGCACAGCTTCGTCGACCTTGGCGGTGGCCTTGTAGCTGGTCTCGATCGCGCGACGGATGTCGGACACCGGCGCGAGGAGCAACGTGACCCGTCGCCCGGTGACCTCCCCGAGGGTCGCGGCGAGATTCGGCTGCGTCGGATCGGCCGCGACGATCGCGATCTGACGGTCATTGCATCGGAACGGAACGACCGAGAGCTCGCGAGCCATGTCCTCCGAGATGGTTGCGATCGCGTCGGGGTTCGGTGCCTCGCGTCGCAGATCCGCGAGGTGCAGGCCGAACTGCTCCGCGAGGGCCGCGACCAGGATCAGCTCGTCGATCAGGCCCGCGTCGACGAGGAAGGCCCCCAGTCGCTTCCCCGTCGGCGCGAGCTGGAGCAGCGCTTCGTTGATCTGCTCCTCGGTGAGGATGTTCGTCGACTCGAGGATCTCACCGAGCCGAGGTCGACCACCGGCCCGCGGCGCACTCGGAGCGACCGCGAACGGGTCCGACTCGGTACTCGCCGTGTGCCCGTTCGTGGCGTGCTCCGGATCGGCGGCCGCGACGGGCGCGCCCTCGACGACAGCGTCGTCGTCGGACGGCGTCAGGTCGATCGCCGACAGACCGGTCTCGAACAGGGCTGGCTTCGTCGCCTTCCGAAGCTTCACGTGCGGTCTCTCTCCCCTTGTGCCAAGGCATGGATTCCCGGGACCGCTCGGTCGGCTCCCAGCCCGCCCCGAGCCATTGGGACGATACGGACATCACGGAGGGTGAACAATGGGTCCCCAGACCCAGGGACGCTCCCGCGGAACGTGGGAATGCCGGCCCGGGATCACGATCGGGCCCGGTGAGCCATACTCGGCCGCTCATTGGGGGGTCGGTCGTTTCGCCGAGGAGGCGCCGTGTCGGGGGATTGGAACTTCGCGACCTGCTGGGAGGCGATCGCCGATGCCCGGCCCGACGCCCCGGCGCTGGTCCAGGGGGACCGTCGGGTCACCTGGGCCCGGTTCGAGGACCGCAGCGCCCGCCTCGCCCGGGCCTTCGCAGGCTTCGGACTCGGTCCCGACGCCAAGGTCGCGAGCTACCTGTACAACTGCCCGGAGTACCTCGAGGGCACCTTCGCGACGTGGAAGCTGCGTGCGGTCCCGGTCAACGTGAACTACCGCTACCTCGAGGACGAGCTCCTCTACCTCCTCGAGAACTCCGACGCCGAGGTGCTCCTCTTCCACGGAGTGCTCGGCGAACACGTCGCCAAGATCCGTGACCGGGCGCCGAAGCTGCGCGCCGTGGTGCAGGTCGACGACGGATCGCCCCTCCTCGAGGGCGCCGTCGCCTACGAAGACCTGATCGCCGCGAACGAACCGGCGGAACGCATCACCCGCTCTGGCGACGACCGCTACATCATCTACACCGGCGGTACCACCGGGATGCCCAAGGGCGTGATGTGGCGCATCGGCGACCTCTTCGACACCACCGTGTCGACGATGGTCGACCTGCTGGGTGAGGCGCTCCCCGACACTCCCGAGGGCATCGGACCGGTCGCGCAACGAATCGCGGCCGGCGGCGGAACTCCCGTGCACCTCCCGGCGTCACCCCTGATGCACGGCACCGGGTTCTTCAGCTCGCTGACCGCGCTCACCCTGGGCGGCACGATCGTCACGCTCGAACCGCGCAACTTCGAAGCCGACGAGCTGTGGGCCACCGTCGCGCGTGACCGCGTCACGCAGATGGCGATCGTCGGCGACGCGTTCGGTCGGCCGATGGTCCACGCGCTCGATGCCGCGGCCGCGATCGGCGAGCCGTACGACCTGTCGTCATTGGTGCTCATCATCAGCTCCGGGGTCATGTGGACCGCCGAGGTGAAGCAGGGGCTGATGAAGCACGGCCACTTCGTCTGCTACGACTCGCTCGGATCGAGCGAGGGCATCGGCTTCGCGAGCCAGCTCACCGAGCCCGGAGCCGAGGCGACCACGGCATCGTTCCAGATCGGCGAGCACTGCGTCGTGCTCACCGAAGACGGCCGTCGGGTCGAGCCGGGCTCCGAGGAGATCGGGCTGCTCGCGCTGGGCGGGCCACTCCCGCTCGGCTACTACAAGGACGACGCGAAGACGGCCGCGACGTTCCGCACCATTGCCGGAGAGCGATACTCCATCCCCGGCGACTGGGCGAGGGTCGCGGCCGACGGGACGATCGAGCTGCTCGGACGGGGCTCGGTGTCGATCAACACCGGCGGCGAGAAGGTCTTCCCGGAAGAGGTCGAGGAGGCCGTGAAGCTGCATCCGGCCGTCGTCGACGCGATCGTGGTGGGCGTTCCCGACGACCGCTTCGGCGAAGTGATCGCTGCGGTGGTCTCGGTGCACGACGCCGACGCCGTGACCGAAGCCGAGATCGTCGACGAGGTGCGGGACCGGTTGGCGAGCTTCAAGCGTCCCCGGCACGTCGTCATCGTCGACGACGTGCCGCGCGGACCGAACGGCAAGGCCGACTACGCGTGGGCCAAGAAGCTCGCGGTCGAACGGACGCGCTGAGCCGGAGGTCGGCCGGACGCGAACCGGCGGCGCCCCCGAGGGAGCGCCGCCGTCCGTGACACCTGAGTCCTGAACCCCGAGGCCTGAACCCCTGAAGTTCGGGAACTACTTCTTCTTCTTGCCACCCGTGATCTTGGCGAGCACGTCGCGCGAGCTGAGGATCAGGAGGTCTTCACCGTCGATCGTGATCTCGGTGCCGCCGTACTTCGAGTAGACGACGTTGTCGCCCACGGCGAGGTCGATCGGGATCACCTCGCCACTCTGCTCGGCCCGGCGACCCGGACCGACAGCGAGGACTTCACCCTGCTGCGGCTTCTCCTTGGCCGTGTCGGGAATGACCAGCCCGCTCACGGTGGTCTCCTCGGCCTCGCCGGCCCGGACGACGATCCGGTCCTCGAGAGGTGAGAGGTTCATCGATGTTCCTCCTCGACAGCTATCAGTTGTGCGCGAATCTGCATGAGCCACGGGCGGGAGCGCCCGGAGATCGAATTAGCACTCGCGGTTGGTGAGTGCTAATCCACGATACCGTCTCGGCCCCGGTCGGGCAAGCGGGGCCGAGACCTGATCAGCGGAGACGGCGCCGGATCAGCTCAGGGTCAGCGACGGATCCGCGCCCGAGTCGAGCGGCGTCGGGCCGTCGATCCGCAGGCGCCACCATGCCGTGGCGGCGATCATCGCCCCGTTGTCGGTGCAGAGCTCGGGCGGCGGGAGGAACGCGTGGCGTCCGGTCGCCTCCGCCGCCTCGCGCACCCGTGCCCGCAAGCGGGAGTTCGCGGCGACACCGCCCCCGATCACCAGGGTCGGCGCATCGATCTCGTCGGCCGCGGCCAGCAGCTTCGCCACCAACGTGTCGACGACCGCCTCCTGGAACGACGCCGCGACGTCGGCGGGCACGGCGTCGGGCGCGCCCCGCAGGTGGTAGGCGACCGCGGTCTTCAGGCCCGCGAAGGAGAAGTCGAAGCCGTTGCCGACCATCGGACGGGGGAACGGCACCGCGTCGATGCGACCGACGCGCGCGATCCGGTCGATCGCCGGCCCGCCGGGGTACCCGAGACCGAGAAGACGGGCCACCTTGTCGAACGCCTCACCCGCGGCGTCGTCGAGCGTCTGACCGAGCACCCGGTACTTCCCGTGATCCTCGACCGCGACCACCATGGTGTGGCCACCCGACACGAGCAGCACCGCGAGCGGCGACGGCAGATCGGGCTCCTCGAGCCACGCCGCATGCAGGTGGCCCTCGAGATGGTTCACGCCGACGTAGGGGATGTCGGCCGCGAGCGCGAGCGCCTTCGCCGCGCTCACACCGACGAGGAGCGCGCCGGCGAGCCCCGGGCCGTGGCACGCCGCGACCGCGTCGAGATCGGAGAGCTCGCACCCGGCCTCGACGAGCGCCTCCGCGATGACCGCCGTGATGAGCTGCACGTGGGCCCGACTCGCGATCTCGGGGACGACACCACCGAACCGCGCGTGGAGGTCGATCTGGCTCGACACCACCGACGAGCAGATCACGCGGCCGTCTTCCACCACCGCGGCAGCCGTCTCGTCGCAACTCGTCTCGAGCCCCAAGATCTTCATCGCCGTGATTCACCAACGTCCTCACCACCTTCTCGGGCTCTCGACGATGGTGGCGCCGCGGATCGATCGGTCCAACGCTGCGAGTCGATCGGCGTAGGGCTCGGAGTCGATGCCGTTGGCCCACATGATCATGGCGTCCTCGTTCGTCTCGGCGTAGTAGCCCTTGCGCACGCCGACGGACTCGAAGCCGAAGTGCCGGTACAGCTCCTGCGCGCCGCGGTTCCCGACCCGGACCTCCAGCGTGAGGTTGACCGTCTCCCGGGCACGCGCCTCGTGGGCGAGCGCGAGCAGCAGACGGGTCCCCACCTGGTGCCGATGCCAGGAAGGATCGACCGCGATCGTCGTGATGTGACCGTCTTCGCCGGTGAGCATCAGGCCGGCGTATCCGACGACCTCTCGGCCGACGCGAGCGACGAAGTACGCCCGGGTCGCCCGGAGCCCGAGCTCGCTCATGAACAACGACATGCTCCACGGACGTGGATACACCTCGGCCTCGATGCGCAGCACCGAGCGGAGATGACGACGACGCATCGGAACGACGTGCACGACGAGCGCACTCGGATCGGGTTCGGCGGCCATCACAGCCCCCGCCGGTCCCACTCGATCTCGGCGTCACTCGCTCGGAGGTACAGCACGTCGAGCTCCCACGGCGCGCAGAACTCCTCCCGTTCGACACGGGGAGCCGCGAGCTCCAGCAGTGCCGCGGCCCGGGGCCAGGCCGCCGCCGGGCCGGCCAGCTCGACGTGCTCGAGCTCGTCGAACTTCGCTCGGTGGAGCAGCGCGCCGTCGCCCGCGATGAGCACTTCGTCGCCACGGGCCGCGAGCTCCCCCGCCAGCTCGTCGGGAGTGCCGACCGCGTACTCCGAGATCCGTTGCAACCCGCCGGGGACCCCGCGGTACAGACGCGTAGAAGACCTCGCCCCGACGCGCGTCGATCGTCGGGACGACCAGACGGGTCGCGTGCCGCAGCGGGTACGCGACGAGGTCGAGCGTGGCGACGCCGACGACGGGGATCCGCAGGGCCTGCGCGAGCACCTTCGCCGTCGTGACGCCGACGCGGAGGCCGGTGAAGAGGCCCGGCCCGATCCCGACGCAGACGGCGGCGATCGTGTCGAGCGCGACGCCGCCACGCGGCGCAGACGTCGTGGATCGCGGGGACGAGATCCTCGGCGTGGCGACGCCCCGGCGGGAGCTCGAGCTCGGCCAGGGCCTCACCGTCGCGACCGACGGCGACGCTCACCCGAGGCGTCGCGGTGTCGAAGCAGAGGAGGTGCATGATCAAGCCGCCTCGAACGGCGCGATCACGGCGGCGAGGTCGCTGGCGCGCGCGGCCCAGGTCACCCCGTGAGGTGTGAGCGACACCACCCGGGCCTGTTCGCCGTCGGCCACGTACTCGAAGTCCAGGTGGAGTCGGTCGGGCGGGAGCAACGGGCCGAGGATGTCGCCCCATTCGACGACCGCGACGGCATCGCCTCCGACGAGCTCGTCGAACCCGAGGTCGTGGACCTCCTGGAGATGCTCGAGGCGGTAGACGTCGATGTGCACGATCGGAACGCGCCCGTGGTACTCGTGCACGAGGGTGAAGGTCGGGCTGGTGACCGGCGTCGTCACGCCGAGAGCCGTCGCCAACCCCTGGGTGAAGGTGGTCTTGCCGGCACCGAGGTCGCCGGCCAGCACGAGCACGTCACCCCCGACGAGCAGCGGTTCGATCGCGGCCGCGAGCGCCCGGCGTCGACTCGGCCGAGTCGGTGCGCACCCTCACGAGTCACCCCGCTCGGTCCGGCCCCGCTCGAGCGCACGCTTCATCAGCACGAAGTCGGCGCGGACGTTGGCGAGATGCACGCCACCGGTCCGCAACACCGCCGACGGATGCAACGTCGGGACGACGACGACCCCGTCGCCACGGGGGTACTCCGAGCCGCGCAGCTTCGTGATCCCGACCTTCGTGTCGAGCAGGAGCTTGGTCGCGAAGTTGCCGAGCGTGACGATGACCAGTGGGTCGATGAAACCGAGCTGAGCCGTCGAGGAAGGGGCGACAGGTCTCGATCTCGAGCGGGAGCGGATCGCGGTTGCCGGGCGGCCGGCACTTCACGACGTTCGCGATGTACGTCTGCTCGCGAGTCAGGCCGATCCCCTCGATCAGCGTCGTGAGCAGACGCCCGGCCCGGCCCACGAAGGGGATCCCGGTCTTGTCCTCTTCCGCCCCCGGGCCCTCACCCACGAAGACGAGATCGGCATGCGGGTCACCGGCACCGAACACGACCTGGTTCCGGGTCTCGGCGAGCGGGCAGCGTCGGCAGCCGAGCGCTTCGTGCTCCAGCGCGTCGAACGTCGTCGCCGAAAGGACCGAATCCGCGTTCACCGCACCGACGGGGCGAGGGCCCCGACCTCACGGGCGAAATCGATGATCAACGCGTCGAGCTCGGCGGCGCGTTCGAGCATCAGCATGTGCCCCGCCTTCGGGAACAGCTCGAGGCGGGCTCCGGGGATCAGCGATGCGATGCGACGCGACTCGGAGGGAGGGGTGAGCAGATCGGCCGTCCCACAGATGACGAGCGTCGGGAGCGTGATGGTCGGGAGCACCGCGGTGAGGTCGAGGCTGAGCAGCGCCTGCACCGCGAGCCGACTGGTGTCGGCCGCGCATCCGGCCATCATCTGTCGGGTGAGCTCGACGTGACTGGGCTGCGGATTCGCCCCGAAGCCGATGCGGGCGAGCACGAGGCCGAGGTCGCGACGCCGGAGCACCGAACCGATGTCGGGTGTCGTGTCGGCAACGAGCTCGGAACAGCTGCTGCATGCGTCGCATCTCGCTGATCCGGATCCGGTACATCGTGGAGAGCAACACGATTCCCCGCACGTGCTCGGCCGCATGCTCGGGGTGGCGGGTGACGTACGCCTGCACCGCGATGCCACCCATCGAGTGCCCGACGAGCACCGCGTCGCGAATCTCGAGTGCGTCGATCACGGTCTTGACGTCGTCGGCGAGGTTGTCGATCGAATGCCCGCTCGATCCGACCGAGGAGTCGCCGTGACCCCGGTGGTCGAACGCGACGACGCTGAACCCCGCTGCCGCCAGCTCGTCGAACTGCTTCACCCAGGTGCGGTTCGAGAGCGTGACGCCGTGCGAGAGCACGATCGTCGGCCCCTCGCCGTACTCCAGGGTGGCGATCGTCCCGCCGTCGTGGCTCGGGAACGAGCGCGCCGAACCGGGCGGGAGCGTGAAGTCTTCGCCGGAATCGCGGTCCGGGCCTGACCGCGCGCCGACGGGCCAGCGTCCGTTCGAGGACCCATGCTCCGCCGGCGAGCATCCCGGCCGCCGCCGCGCCGCCGACGAACACGCGCCGCGGGTTCACACGATCCGCCGCGGGACGCGCGGTCCGATGCCACAGATGATCTCGTACGGGATGGTGCCGAGCCGATCGGCCCACTCGGCCGCCGTGACCTCGACGTCGCCCTGACGTCCGACGAGCACCACCTCGTCGCCGACTTCGACCGTCGCGTCGCCGATGTCGAGCAGGATCTGGTCCATCGTGACCGTGCCGGCGATCGGCACGCGGCGACCTCCGACGGCGACCTCGCCACCGACGTGCGCGAGGTTCCGCGGGACTCCGTCGGCGTATCCCACCGGCACGGTGGCGACGCGCGACGTTCGGCTCAGCTCGTACCGAAGGCCGTAGGAGAGGCGAGACCCTGCGGGAAGGGTCTTCACGTACGAGACCCGGGCCTTGAACGACAGGGCCGGGCGCAGCGGGATGCGGTCGGCGAGCGTCGGCGCTCGGTGCGATGCCGTAGATCGCGATCCCAGCGCGGACGAGGTCGTAGTGGGCCGACGGGAACGCCAGGAGACCGGCCGAGTTCGCCGCGTGGCGAAGCCCGACGTCGACGCCGGCCGCTGCGAGATCGGCGAGCAGCGCGTCGAAGCGACCCGACCTGTTCACCGGTGTACGGATCGTCGGGCTCGTCGGCGACCGCGAGGTGGGTACACACCCCACCGAGCACCAACTCGCCGCGCTCGCCGATCGCGTCGACGAGCGCGCGTGCGTCGCCGGGCGCGCAGCCGACGCGGTGCATCCCGGTGTCGACCTTGAGGTGCACCGGCAACGGATCCCGACGACCGCTCCCGGCAACGGCCTTCGCGAGGTGCTCGAGCCCAGACGGGCGTGTAGACGACGGGGGTCAGGCCCGCGGCGACGAGCGCGGCGGCAGCGTCGGGCGTGGGCTCCGACAGCACGAGGATCGGCGCGTCGATGCCCGCGTCGCGCAGCGCGATCCCCTCCTCGGTGAGCGCGACACCGAACCATTGCGCGCCCGCGTCGAGCGCGGCGCGCGCGACCGGGACCGCGCCGTGTCCGTACCCATCGGCCTTCACCACGGCCATGACCGCGGCCGGATCAGCCGCGGCGGCGATGGCGCGGGTGTTCGCCCGCACCGCGTCGAGATCGATCTCGACCCATGCGGGTCGGAAGCGCTCGGTCATGGAGTCTTCGCTTCGTTGACGGTTCTCAGCGTCCGGGGGATCGCGGCGACGAGGTCACCCGCCACGAGCCCAGTATGCCCGGCGACGTCGGCGGCGCGGCCGTGGAGCCACGCGCCCGTCGCGGCCGCTTCGAACGGGCCGGCACCCCGGGCGGCCACTCCCCCGATGATCCCCGACAGCACGTCGCCGGATCCGGCCGTGGCCAACCAGGGTCCACCCGTCGGGTTCACACCGACCCGACCGTCGGGATCCGCGACCACCGTGCCCGGACCCTTGAGCAGCACGACCGAACGCGACTCGGCGGCGAGCGCCCGGGCCGCGACGATGCGATCCGGTCCGACCGGGCGGCGGGCGAGGCGGGCGTACTCGGCCGCGTGAGGCGTCAGGATCGTGGGCGAGCCCCGATCGGCTCGGGCCCGCAGCGCCGTCATGTCACCCTCGAGCGCGTTGAGCCCGTCGGCGTCGAGCACGAGGGTCACCGGCGCCTCCGAGACGATCCGCTGGACCGCGGCGCGAGTGGCCGACCCGGCACCGAGGCCGGGGCCGAGCACGAGCACCCGGAAGCGGTCGAGCGCGGCGAGCACCGCGATGGCGGCGTCGGCGCCCATCGAGCCGTCGGTCGCGGCGGGGAGGAGTCGGGTCACGACCTCACTCCCCGACGCCCGGGTCGCCGCGTCACCGGGCATGCCGCACCAGACGATGCCCGCGCCGACCCGCATCGCGGCGTGGCTCACCATCATCGGCGCGCCGGTCATCCCGCTCGACCCACCGACCACGAACACGCCACCCGCGCTCCACTTGTGCGCATCCGCGCCGCGATCCGGCAGCCACGCCCGAATGTCTGCCTCCGAGATGACGCCGGTGTCGGGTCCGGCGCGGGAGCCGGAGCAGACGTCGAGACCGATGTCGACCACGTCGACGACGCCCGACCGGGACCGACCCGGCTCGAACAGCACGCCGGGCTTGGCCGCGGCGAAGCACACGGTGCGGTCGGCCCGCACCGCGGGGCCCTCGACCGCGCCGGTGAGTCCGTCGACGCCGGACGGGATGTCGACGGCGACGCACCCGCTCGTGCGGTGCTCGGTCTGCGCGGCGAACCACCCGGCATCACCGTCGAGCACACCCCGGAAGCCGGTGCCGAACATCGCGTCGACGACTACGTCGGCGCGGGCCAACGCCCTGCCGCACACATCCCGGTCGATTCCCGTCTCGAGGCTGAAGACGTCGACTCGCACTCCCCACGAGCGCAACACCCGCGCCGCGATCGCGCCATCTCCTCCGTTGTTCCCGCGCCCGCAGACGACGACGACCCGACGACCGTAGGTACCACCGAGCTCGGTGCGCACTGCGCGCGCCACCGCCCGGCCGGCACGGTCCATCAATGTCACGACCGACGTACCCGCGGCGACGGCGTGGGCGTCGACGGCGCGCATCTCGTCGGGAGTCAGCAGCGGCTTCATCCGAGCGCGATCGCGGTCGCGGAAGCCATGGAGTCGGTGTGGGTGAGCGTGAGCTGCCACGCGGTGACGTGGCGGGCATCGGCGAGCGCGGCGGCCTTGTCGTGCAGCGCGATGGTCGGTTGACCGCTCGGCAAGCGGACGACCTCGACGTCGCGCAGGGCGAACTTCCACAACCCGATCCCGAGGGCCTTCATCACCGCTTCCTTGGCACCGAAGCGGGCGGCGAGGTGCGGCGCGGCGTTCCGATGCCGGAACGAGTACTCGCGCTCGGCATCGCTGAAGAGGCGATCGAGGAGGCGGTCACCTTGTCGTTCCATCGCGAGGCGGAAACGGTCGACCTCGACCAGGTCGGTGCCCAGGCCGAGTACCCCGGTCGTGGTCACGAACGCGCGCTCGTCAACCTCGACGCCAGCGGTCGGCGAGGACGTACACCGGCATCGTGAGCAGGTCGGCAACGTCGATCTCGGCCAGGCGGGTGTCGTCGAAGATCAGCTCCGTCTCGGTGACGGCACCCTTCAACGCGGCGTACCGGTTGCGATACCCCTGGAGCACGGTGCGGGCCGCGGCGGGCTCGAGGCGGTCGGCGAACTGCACGTGCAGGAGGGTCAGGCCGACGGTCTGGTTCCCCTTCACCTCGGGTACGAAGATCAAGGTGCGGTCGTCACTGCGTCCGCGGGCGACGGTCACCTCGCGCTCGATCGCGACGAGCTGCTTGGTACCTCGCAGCCGCGGATCGTCGTCGGTCCGGGAGCGGATCTGGGCAGCCATGCCACCGCGGTCGACCACCGAGATCGTCGCGGTGTCGCGCTCGATGTCGCCCTCGATGCGGTACCGGGTGAACCCCGTGACCTGGGCGACGGCGCGATCGAGGGCCACGACGGAGCGGAGCGCGCGGTAGCTGAGGTTGTCGCGGGCCACGCCGGCCGCGAGGAGCTCCTGGACGAGACCGACCTGGAGCAACGTCTCGTCGGCGCGGGAGATGCCGACGGTGACCGTCTTCGCCTGGTGCTTGATCGCGTCGACGGGTCGCGTCAGCTGCTCGATGCCTTCGGTGAGGGCCGCGGTCAGGTCTTCGACGACCACGCTCGGTGTGCCGACCTTCCCGTAGTCGACCTGGTACGCGTCGAGCGGGACGATGCCGATGGCGTACCGGAGCAACGAGGCCACCCGCACCGCGGTGCCGGCTTCGAGGCTTCCGTCGTAGCCGCCGCTTCGAAGACCGTCGAAGAAGGTGCGGCTCAGCGGCTCGAGCTGCGTTCGCAACCGGCGGAACGCGGCGTCGGCATCACGGCCACCCGAGGTGACCATCGCTTCGATCGCGGCGCGCGCCTCGCGTAGCGGTCGGGCCGACGCGTCGATGGCAAGCGCAGCCTCGTATCCGAACAGGTGGCCGACCATCGCCGAGAGCACGAACGCGAGGGCCGGGTGCACGACCGGCACCTCGATGGTCTCGAGCGCGATCCCGTTGAAGCGGTGCTGGCCCTCACTCGCGATCACGACCGCCGCCGCCTTGTGGGCGCGGTAGATGGCGAGCTCCTTGGCGACGTCGTCGGCGTTCGAACCGCTCAGGCCGGCGGCGCAGACGATGATCAGCGGCTCCGACGACAGGTCGATGTGCTTCTTGTCCTCGGTCACATCGCAGGCGATCGCCTTGTAGCAGAGCTCGGAGAGCTTGATCCGGATCTCGTGCGCTGCGACGCGGTTCACGCCGTTGCCGACGACCGCCCAGGATCGGCGTTGCGGTGCCTGGCGCTGCGCGGCGACCGCGATGTCGGCTCGCCGGCCGAGCACCGCGACCAGCGCGTCGGGAAGATCGCGCAGACCGGTGAGCAGCTCGTCACGCTCGGTCGGCGCGCCGGTCGCCCACGCTCCGGTGATGTCGTCGGCGATCGCGAACGCGAGAAGGAACCCCGCCGCGATCTGCGCGTAGAACGCCTTCGTCGACGCGACGCTCATCTCCACGTCGCGCCCGTCGGAGGTGTAGAGCACTCCGTCGGCCCGGTCGACGAGATCGCTGTTGCGACGGTTCACGATGGCGACGACCGACGCACCACGGTCACGCACGAGGTCGACGGTGCGGTTGGTGTCGGTGGTGGTGCCGCTCTGGCTGATCGCGACCACGAGGGTGTCGTGCATGTCGGCGACGAGCCGGAAGCCCGACAGCTCGGTGCCCGGGATCGCCTCGACGATGACGTGATCGGAGACGCCGGGGAGTTGCGCCAGCACTGCGGCAAGGCTCTGACCCGCAACCGCGGCCGTCCCCTGGCCGATCACGAGCACCCGACGGATGGCACCCGATCGCAGTCGTTCCCGGAGCTCCAGCGGGAGCGTCTCGGGACCGAGCTCGACCACCATGCGTCCGTCGCGCTCGACGAGCTTCCCCCGCAGGGTCTTGCGGAACGAAGCCGGCGCCTCGGAGATCTCCTTGAGCAGGTAGTGGGGCGCGTCACCGCGGTCGATGTCACGCGTCGTGATCTGTGCCCGCGACAGATCGTCGGCGCCCAACGACAGCACGGTGCCGTCGTACGAGCGTCGGTCGATGCCCTCGACCTGCCCCGCCCGCGCGCCGTCGAGCAGCACGATCTGACCCCGGCTCGACTCCGGGTGGTCGGCGTCGGCGGGGGTCTCGCCGTCGAGGCGGAGGTAGTGCGGGGTCTCCTCGACGAGCCCGTAGGGCTCACTCGCGACGACGAACGCATCCTCGGTCAGCCCGACGTAGAGCGATTGCCCGCTCCCTCGCAGCGCGAGCAGGATCTGATCGGTCGGCCCCGACACGCTCGCCGCGATCGCGACCGAGCCTTCGAGCGTCGCGACGGTCGCGCGGAACGCCTCGTCGACGCCCGCGCCCTGGTCGATTCGCCGACCGACGAGCGCAGGGATGACCTTGGCGTCGGTCGTGATCTCGCGGGCGATGCGCAAGCCTTCGATCGCGACGAGGTCGGCGTGGTTGTCGACGTCGCCGTTCAGCGCGGCGGTGACGTACGACTCGGCGACAGCAGCGGCGCCGTCTCCCGCCGGGAGCTCCTCGGCGTCGAGCGGATGAGCGTTCGCCTCGGAGATGATCCCGACACTCGCCCAGCGCGTGTGACCGAGCACGGTGACGCGCGCCGTCTCGTTCGCGAGCGCGAGGTGGAGCAAGACATCGGCGCGGATCGCGTCTCTGATCACGCGGGTGTTGTCGCCGAGCTCGCCGATCTCGGCGGCCGCCTTGTAGACGAACGCGGCGGAATCGGGGCGGGGCAGTCGGAGCGAGCCGGTGCGGAAGAGCGGGTCGTCGGTCCGTTCGGAGATCAGTCGCATCACGGTGGAATCGGAGAGATCGAGCGCGTGGTCGCGCACGAGGATGTGGATGCCCGCCGAGTCGCGCCCGCGCACTTCGAGCCGGTCGATCGACGAGAGCGCGACCTGGACCGCCCAGAAGGCGTCGACTGCGGCGCCGGTCGCAGTGGCCCCTCCCGCGAGATCGCCGACCGCGGCCGCGCCCCGGAGTCGGTCACGCGCGATGGCCCAGAGCGCGTCCTTGACCCGGACGAGCTCGGTGCTCAGCAGCTCGATCTCGGCCGGGGCGAGACCACGGCCGTCGGCGTCGAGCTGAGCGTCGAGCTCGTCGACCGTGCACTGCAGATCGGCCACCCGGGCTGCGAGCTCGGCGGCCCCGGTGGGTTCGGCGAGGAGGGTGCGGACGCCGGGGGTGCCCCGGAGCGCCGCGTCGGCCCGCTCCACGTGCGCGGCGGCCTCGGCGACGGCAGCCACCAGATCGACGAGAGGGAGGCCGCGATCGAGCACCGGGGCCAGATGGCCCGACGCGGCACGCAGCTCAGCGGCGATCTCGGCGATCGTGGGTGGCGTGCGACCGGCCGGACGGCCGATCACGGCGATGATGCCGCACACGATGATCCTCCTGCTCGACGGGGGGTTCGATCCGGGGTGATCGGCAGCCGACGCATGATTCTAGAGAGATCTGCGGGTGTCCCCGACCGAAGTCCCGCGGCTCTACGTGTCCAGCGCTCCGAGCTCCCGTGTGAGGGCGGAGGCCAGGCGGTCGGCGAGCGCGGTGGCCTCGTCGTCGGTCGGGGCCTCGACCATGACCCTCACCACCGGCTCGGTGCCCGACGGGCGCACGAGCACCCGACCCCCGTCGCCGAGCTCGGCCTCGACCGCCCGGACCTCGCTCCAGAACCCGTCGGCGCCGTCGAGACCGGCGCGGTCGCCGACCCGCACGTTGAGGAGCACCTGGGGAAAGCGGGTCACCACGCCGGCCAGCTCCGACAGGGTGGCTCCGGCACGCCGGACCGCATCGAGGAGCAGGATGCCGGTGAGGATCCCGTCGCCGGTGTCGGCGTGGTCGGCGAAGATCACGTGCCCCGACTGCTCACCGCCGAGCACCAGTCCGTGCTCCTGCATCGCGGCCCAGACGTGGCGGTCACCGACGGGCGTCTCGACGATGCCGATCCCGCGCTCCGTGAGCGCACGGCGCAACCCGAGGTTCGACATGACGGTGACCGCGAGCGCGTCACCGGTGAGCAACCCGCGCGCGGCAAGGTCGATCGCGCACACGGCCAGGATCTGATCGCCATCGACCAATGTGCCGTGCTCGTCGACGGCGACGGCGCGGTCGGCGTCGCCGTCGAAGGCCAGCCCGGCCGCGGCGCCGTGCGCGACCACTGCTTCCTGCAGGTGCGTCGGATCGGTGGAGCCGCAGCCCGCGTTGATGTTCGAGCCGTCGGGCTCGGCATTCATGACGGTGACGACCGCGCCCAGCGCACGCAGGATCCGCGGGCCGATCTCCGACGCCGCGCCGTGACCGCAGTCGACGACGATCTCCATCCCACCGAGATCACGACCGGAGACGGCCTCGACCACGTGCGCGACGTACTCGTCGACGAGGGCGTCGCCTCGGAGCGCGACTCCGACGCCCGGACCCGGTCGACCGGTCGGCACCGCCGCGGGGTCGAGCAGCGCGGCGAGCTCCGACTCGAGCGCCTCCTCGAGCGCGTCGGGGAGCTTGCGTCCACCCGCGGCGAAGAACTTGATGCCGTTGTCGGCGAAGGGGTTGTGGCTGGCCGAGATCACCGCCCCGGGCACGCCGAGCCGTCGGCTGGCGAACGCGACCGTCGGGGTGGGCACGACACCGAGGAGCGTCGGGTCGACACCTTCGGCCGCCAAGCCGGCGACGAGCGCGGCCTCGAGCATGGGCCCCGATCGGCGGGTGTCGCGACCGATGACGAACCCGCTCCCCGGCGCGCCCACGTTCAGCACTCGGGCCGCGGCGCGACCGGCTGCGAGCGCGACCTCGGGCGTGAGATCGACGTTCGCGACGCCACGGATTCCGTCGGTACCGAAGCGCACGAGCGCGCCGACGCTTACCGCTTGGAGTACTGGGGCGCCTTGCGCGCCTTGTGGAGGCCGTACTTCTTGCGCTCGACCCGACGCGAGTCACGCGTCAGCAGGCCGGCCTTCTTCAGCGAGGGCCGCGCCTCTCCGTCGAGGGCGACGAGCGCCCGTGCGATCCCGAGGCGCAGGGCACCGGCCTGGCCGTTCACGCCACCGCCGTGGAGCGTGGCGTCGACGTCGTACACGTCGGCCGTCTGCGTGACCCGGAGCGGCTCCGTCGCGATGACCTGGTGCGACAGCGTGGTGAAGTACTCCGCGAACTCCCGGCCGTTGCACGAGATCTTGCCGGTGCCGGGGCGCAGGCGCACGCGTGCGACCGCTTCCTTGCGTCGACCGGTCGTCTGGATCAGAGGCTTGGGCAACACGGGCCTTTCGGGTCGACCGAGAGTTCGGGCGAAGAGTCGGTGGAGCGCATCACTGGTCGACGCGGCGGCTGATGAGTGCGAACGCCTCGGGCTGCTGCGCACCGTGGGGGTGGCTCGGGCCGGCGTAGACGCGGAGCTTCTTGATCATCGCCCGGCCGAGGCGACCCTTGGGGAGCATGCCCTTGACCGCGAGGGTGACGACGCGGTCGGGGTGCTTCTCGATCATCTGCTCGAGCGAACGCTGTGTGAGACCGCCGGGGTAGCCGGAGTGCCGGTAGTACTGCTTCGCGGCCGCCTTGCGGGCCGACACGTCGAGCTTCTCGGCGTTGATCACGACCACGTGGTCGCCGACGTCGAGGTTCGGGGCGTAGATCGGCTTGTGCTTGCCGCGGAGCAGGACCGCGATCTCGCTCGCCATACGACCGAGCACCGCGCCATCGGCATCGATGACGTGCCAGGCGCGCTGAATGTCGGAGTTTTTCGGGGTGAAGGTCCGCATCGGTCCTCGGTGGTCCGCGACAAGAGGGGGTGCCCACGCAGGGGGAGCAGGAGATTGTACGTCTCCGGAGGACCTCTCGGCAATCCACCCGTATTCTCTGGCCATGACGCTGGCTGAGACCGAGACCGAGGCGGCCCTGGAGGTGCTGCTCTCCTCTGATCTCGAGCCGATCGTCGACATGGTGCTCCGCCACCACGACGACGGTCGCTACGAGGCCGCCAGCCACGACGGCAGCGTGACGTTCCGCCGGACCGGCCCCGGCCCGGACGGCTACGAGACGGTCGCGGTGACCGGCTCGAACCCCTTCGCCGACACCGCCACCGACCGGTTCAGCCCCCTCGCCGACGAGCGGGCCCACCCGTTCCCGGGCCGGGCCGAGAACGCCTACCCCTTCGCCTACGACCACACCGCGCAGCTGTTCGATGCCGCTGCCGCCCCCGATCTCTGCGTGCTCCACTCCGCGGCCCACAACTGGGAAGACCAGGGCGGTCACCGCGGGGAGCACGGGTCCCTCGGAATCGTCCAGGCCCGGGCGCCCTGGGTCATCGCCGGCAAGGGGGTGCGCAACGACGGCATCGCCCCGAAGTCGGCGCGCCTGGTCGACGTCGCCCCGACGGTGGCGGAACTGCTCGGCTGCCGGCCGATCGGCGAGCACGACCGGAGCGAGACGTATCTCGCGGGCCAGGACGGCGAGGTCCGTCACGACCTGCTCGACCTCGAAGGCGGGCGGCCGCGAATGGTCGTCGGCTTCCTCTTCGACGGCACCAACCCGAACGTGCTCCACGACATGGCCGCGCGCGGCGAGGCCCCGAACGTGGCGCGCCTCGTCGAGATGGGCACGGCGTTCGGTCACGGCGCGATCGCCGGCCTGCCCACCATCACGTTGGCGAACCACACGTCGATCCTCACGTCGAGGCTTCCCGGTCACCACGGCATCCTCAACAACGCGTGGTACGACCGCGGTCGGGGCGAGCAGATCATCACCAACTCGTCGGCGACCTGGCCGACGGCGATGCAGCACGTCGCACCAGGTGTCGATTCGATCCACGACGCGGTCCACCGGAGCTTCCCCGGCGACTTCTCCGCTTCGGTGAACGAGCCCTGCGACATCGGCGCCGACTACTCGACGTTCGACTTCTTCCGCCGCGGCGATGTGCCCCCGATCCCCTCTTCGCCCGAGGGGCTTCCGCACACGACCGAGCGGTTCGTGCGCCCGTCGAAGGACTACTCGTGGTCGTCGATCGTGGATCACATGGGGACCGAACAGGCTGTGGGCGTGTTGAGCGGCTCGTACCGCGAGGACACCTATCCCCTCCCGCGGTTCATGTTCGTGAACTTCACGCTCACCGACTCGGCGATGCACGAAGGCGGGCCGTACTCCGAGATCGCCGCGGCATCGGTGCGCGACAGCGACGCCCGCCTCGGCGAGGTGCTCGCCGCGGTGGAACGCACCGGCGCGTTCGACGACAGCGCGTTCTTCCTGGTCGCCGACCACGGCATGGAGGAGAACGACCCGACCTGCACCGGTGACTGGGACGTCCATCTCCGAGCAGCCGGCCTCCGCTTCCGCGACGAGGCCTTCTCGTTCCTCTATCTCGGCGAGGAGTGAGCTCCGGTCCGCTCGCGCGTTCGTGCGCGCGGTATCCACCACCAACGCGCGCTCACCCCGTACGCTGCCGACGTGGCGAGGCCGAAGGTCTACGAAGAAGAGCGGATCGCGACCGCGGTCCGTCTGCCCCGGAGCCTGCACGAACAGCTCCATGAAGCTGCCGACGAGCGGCAGGTCGCGGCGAACCTCCTGATCGTGAAGGCGCTCGAGACGTTCCTCGCGCAGCTGACCCCCGTCGACCAGCTCACGGGAGCGCAGCGCCCCGGCCGGCTGTCCCAGGCCCCCGGTACGGTCGATCGATGACCGACTCCCCCGATCGGCGGCGCAAGCCCACCTCGACGTCGAACTTCGGTGTCGGCCGCCGCGAGAACCACGACGCGACCGCGTTCTACGAGCGGTTCTCGCCGCCCGAGCTCTCCGGCGACGACACGCTCCTCGCGCCGACGCCGATCGACGAGCCGTTCCAGAAGGGCGACAGCCGCAACATGGAGGCCGTCGCCGACGGATCGGTCGCGCTCGTCGTCACCTCACCGCCCTACTTCGCCGGCAAGAAGTACGAGGAGGAGCTCGAGCGCGACGGCATCCCGAGCTCGTACGTCGAGTACCTCGAGCTGCTCACGGATGTGTTCGCCGACTGCAAGCGAACACTGGAACCGGGTGGGCGCATCGCGGTGAACGTCGCGAACCTGGGGCGCAAGCCCTATCGCAGCCTCTCGGCCGACGTCATCCGGATCCTGCAGGACGATCTCGGTTTGTTGCTCCGCGGCGAGGTCGTGTGGCGCAAGGGAGTCGGCGACGTCGGCGCGGCGGGGAGCTGCGCCTGGGGATCCTTCCGCAAGCCGTCGAACCCGGTGCTGCGCGACGTCACGGAGCGCGTCGTGATCGCGAGCAAGGGACGCTTCGACCGTGCGCAGTCGATGCGCAAGCGTGAGGTCGCGGGCTTCCCGTCGAAGACCACGGTCGATGCCGACGAGTTCATGGCTGCGACCCTCGACGTGTGGGACCTCCCACCCGAGAGCGCGAAGCGGGTGCGCCATCCCGCGCCATTCCCGGTCGCGCTCCCCGAGCGGCTGATCCTCCTCTACACATTCGAGAACGACCTCGTCCTCGACCCGTTCATGGGCTCGGGGTCCACGCTCGTCGCCGCGGCCCGACACCGCCGTCGCCACGTCGGCTACGACCTCGATCCCGAGTACGTCGACCTCGCCCGTGCCCACGTCGAGGAGACAGTCGTCGCCCCTCCCGCCGCCGACGCCGGCAAGCCCGCCGCCTCGCTCGCGGCCGAGCTCATCGAGGCCGCGGGCTTCACCATCACCCATCGCGACCGGAAGCTGCGGGGCACCGGGCTCACGGTCCCGTACATCGCGACCGACTCCGGCGGACGACCGTGGTACTTCGACGTGTCCGGCGCGTTCACCACCTCGCGCGACGGCATGCTCCGCACCGACACTGTCTGGCGGTCGCTCGGGCGCGCGCACGTGCTCGCCAACAACAACCCCGACGGCATCCCGCTCGTGTTCCTCACGTCGGATCTCCCCCGACCCGGGAGCGAAGGCGACGTCGCGTTGCGTGCCGCGGGGCCGCACGCGTTCTTCGACGCCGATCGCGCTGCTGCGCTACGCGCCGACGGGTCGTCGTCCGCCGCCGCGGCTCTGCGACCGCGACCGACGCCGCCGGGTCGTCGTCCGGGCCGGCCGTCGGCTTCTGGACCGACCGCGACCTCGACCGCCGCTCGTAGCCTCGAATCTCGTGACCGGATCGTTCCAGTCGTCGTCGAGCGCGCAGGGGCGGGCCTTCGCGCAGCAGTGCGACGCGCTTCTCGCCGGGCTCGGGTTCTCGCTCGCCGGCGCGACCAAGATCGCGGGCATCGGCGTCGAAGTCGACCAGGTCGCAACCAGCTCCCGCGGGCAAGTCGTGTGGCTCGAGTACAAGGGCAGCATCCAGGGCAGCCGACCCGGTTTGCGGCGCACCGACACGCTGAAGAAGGCGGTCGCCAACGGGGCGTTGCTCGCGGCGCTCCCCGACCACCCGCCGTACATCGTGCTGACGTCCCACCTGCCGACGGCCGGTGCCGGGCTCGAGATGCTGAACACGGCTGTGTCGCTCCGCTACTTCGCCGACGTCGTCTGCATCTACGACCCCGGCGACCACGCCCGCCTCAAGCACCTCTGACCCCACCCCGACCCCGTGCTCAAGGGGGTCGGCCAAGGGGTCGATGGAACCGTCATGAAGAGGACTCTGACCATCATGATCGCCGGCCTCGCGGCCGTCTTCGCGCTCGGTGCCTGCGGCGCCGCGTCGAACACCGTGAGCAACGGCGCCAAGAAGGCCGTCGAGGACGCGACCGGCTGCAAGGTGAACGGGAGCGACAAGAGCACCAAGGTCGAGTGCAAGGGCAAGAACGGCAAGGGCTCGTTCAGCGTCGGCGAAGGTGCGACGCTGCCCGACGGCTTCCCGGAGAGCGACGTCCCGATGCCCGACGGCAAGATCGTCAGCGCGATCTCGAGCGAGATCAACGGCAAACCCGCGTACATCATCACCGTGAAGGTCGACGGGTCCGTGGGAACTGTGGCCGACGACTACAAGCAGACACTCGAAGACAAGGGCTTCACGGCCGACAAGGACAGCTCCTTCAGTCTCGGCGGCGGCAGCGGCAGCCTGACCACGTTCACCGTCAGGAGTGCCGACTGGGACGTGAACGTCGTCGGTGCCGGCGGTACCACGGGCAAGGACAGCAACGGCCTCGTCGTCACGGTCTCCACCCACGACAGCACCACCGACACCACCGACACGACCAGCTCCCCGAGCTAGGAACCTGCTCGAACTTGTCGCGCCTCATGACCCCAGAGCGCGTCTGACGCGACACGTTGGTTCAGGGGGCGGGGTCGTAGCCCACTTGCCAGAGGCAGAGGCCGTGGGGCGGGGCCACCGGGCCGGCCGCCGAACGGTCGCGCGATCGCAGGATGGTCAGGATGTCGCCCGGCCGGCGACGACCGCGACCGACGTCGACGAGCGTCCCGACGATCGAGCGCACCATCTGCCAGCAGAACGCCTGGGCGCGGATGTCGTAGCGCAGGACGTCGTCACCGAGATCGACCCACGACGACTCGAGCACCCGCCGCGTCGTCGACGTCCCTTCGGGACCCTTCCGACAGAACGATGCGAAGTCGTGCTCGCCGACGAACGGATCGGCGGCGAGCCGCAGGCGTGACCGATCGAGCGGTTCGGGCACCCACCAGGCGGAGCGGGCGAGAAACGGGTCGGGCTCGCGTCGGTTGACGATCGTGTACCGGTAGGCGCGCCAGGTCGCCGAGTGCCGGGCATCGAACTCGGCGTCGACGATGTCGGCCGACCGCACCACGATCTCGGGACCGAGCATCCCGTTCAACGACGACTGGAGCCGCCACGGATCGAGCCCGGTGCCGGCCTCGAACGTGACCACCTGACCCCACGCATGCACGCCCGCGTCGGTGCGGCCGGCGCACGTCAGCTCCACGGGGTGACGGAGCACCCGTTCGAGCGCCCGTCTCAACACGCCTGCAACGGTCCGCACCTCGGGCTGCGCGGCGAAGCCGCGGAACCCAGTCCCGTCGTACGCGACGACGAGTCGGCAGCGGGCAGGGCCCCCGGCCGACTCGAAGAGCGTCACACCGACAGCAGGATCAGACGAGCTCGATGCGCGCCATCGGCGCGCGGTCGCCGGGTCGCGACCCGAGCTTGAGGATCCGCGTGTACCCACCGTTGCGGTCGGCGTAGCGCGGACCGATCTCCTCGAAGAGCTTGTGGGCGGCGTCCTTGTCGTGGATCGTCGCGACCACCTGGCGCTGACGGTGCACGCCACCCTTCTTGGCCTTGGTGATGAGGTGCTCCGCGTACGGACGCAGCTCCTTCGCCTTCGCGACCGTGGTGGTGATCCCCTCGGCCTCGAACAGGCTCGCGGCGAGGTTCGCCATCATGTGCCAGTGGTGGGCGGGGTCGCCGCCGAAGCGCTTCCCCTTCTTCGGCGCGGGCATCGGGCCCCTACTCCTTCACGCGCAGCGACAGGCCACGCTCGTCGAGCTTCTGGAGCACCTCGTCGAGCGACTTCGAACCGAAGTTCGTGATCGCGAGGAGGTCGTCTTCGGTCTTCTGCACGAGCTGACCGATCGTGTCGACCCGGGCCCGCTTGAGGCAGTTGCGCGGCCGCTCCGAGAGATCGAGCTCCTCGATGGGGAGCTCGAGGTCGGGCGACGTCGACGTGGTCGGCGACACCTCACCGAGCTCGAGGCTCGGGGCCTCGGCGGAGAGGTTGGCGACCAGACCCACGAGGTTGCCGAGCGTCGCACCGGCCGATGCGAGCGCGTCACGCGGCGCTGATCGAACCATCGGTCTCGATCTCGAGCGTCAGGCGGTCGAAGTTCGTCGCCTGCTCGACGCGGGTGGGCTCGACGTCGAACGCGACCCGGCGCACGGGCGAGAAGATCGCGTCGACCGGGATGACACCGATCGGCGAACCCGCCCGCTTGGTCTTCTCCGCCGACGCGTAGCCCCGACCCTGCTCGACCGTGAGGTCGAACGCGAGGCGCCCCTTGGCGTTGACCGTCGCGAGATGCAGATCGAGGTTCAGGATCTCGACATCGGACGTGGTCTGGATGTCGGCCGCGGTGATCTCACCCGGACCGCGCTTGTCGAGCCGCAACGTGACCGGTTCCTCGGCCACGCACTGGAGCACGAGGTCCTTGAGGTTCAGGATCAGGTCGGTGACGTCTTCCTTGACGCCGGGGATCACGTCGAACTCGTGCAGCGCTTCGTCGAAGCGCACCTGCGTGACGGCCGCGCCGGGGATCGACGAGAGCAGCGTGCGACGAAGGCTGTTGCCGAGCGTGTGGCCGAAGCCGGGCTCGAGGGGGGAGATGATGAAGCGCTCGGTGTTGCCCTCGGGCTCGAGGGCTTCGATCTCGGGACGCTGGATGATGAGCATGGCGGTTCCTTACTTGGAGTAGAGCTCGACGATGAGCTGCTCACGCACGGGCACGTCGATCTGCTCGCGGAGGGGCAGGTCGCGGACGGTCGCCTTGTGATCAGCGGAAGCAACTTCGAGCCACTGCGGCACACCCCGGTCGAGCGTGTCGAGGTTGTGGCGCACGATGATCATCGACTTGGCCTTCGGGCCGAGCTCGATCACGTCGCCGCGACGAACCTGGAACGACGGGATCGTGACCCGCTTGCCGTTGACCAGCACGTGGCCGTGGCGCACGAACTGGCGGGCCTGGTTCCGGCTCGCCGAGTAGCCGGCGCGGAACACCGTGTTGTCGAGGCGGAGCTCGAGCATCTGCAGGAGGTTCTCACCCGTGATGCCGGCCTGGGCGTTCGCCTGCTGGTAGAGGTTCCGGAACTGCTTCTCGAGCAGGCCGTAGATGCGCTTGGCCTTCTGCTTCTCACGGAGCTGCAGGAGGTACTCGCTCTCGCGGATGCGGCCGCGGCCGTGCATCCCCGGCGGATACGGGCGACGCTCGATCGGGCAGCGCATGCTGTCGCACTTCGCGCCCTTCAGGAACAACTTCATCCGCTCCCGCCGGCAGAGCCGACAGACCGCGCCTGTGTACCGAGCCATCAGACCCTCCGCCGCTTGGGTGGGCGGCAACCGTTGTGCGGGATGGGAGTCACGTCTTTGATGCCGAGCACCTCGATGCCCGTGTTCTGGATCGACCGGATGGCGGTCTCTCGCCCCGAGCCCGGACCCTTCACCACGACGTCGACCTTGCGGACACCGTGCTCCATCGCCCGACGGGCGGCGGTCTCGGCCGCGAGCTGCGCCGCGAACGGTGTCGACTTACGCGAGCCCTTGAAGCCGACGTTGCCCGACGACGCCCACGCGATGACGTTGCCCTGCGTGTCGGCGATCGTCACGATCGTGTTGTTGAACGACGACTTGATGTGCGCGATGCCGTGCGTGATGTTCTTGCGTTCACGACGCTTCGGACGCCGGCCGCCAGGCGGGGGCTTGGCCATACTCTTCGCTCGCTCTCTACCGTGATCTCGGGTGTTCGATGGTGCGGGACTGTTCCGTTCGCTCGCTGGCGAGCGAACTCCACTCGCTGGCGCTCGCTCCGGGTCGCCGCATCACGTGCGGAAGACGCGGGCGCAGGCTCGACGAGCTGTGCGGTTGTCGTTGGTTACTTGCGGGCCTTCTTGCGGCCGGCGACGGTCTTCTTCGGGCCCTTGCGGGTGCGGGCGTTGGTGCGGGTGCGCTGACCACGGACCGGGAGGCCGCGGCGGTGACGCACGCCCTGGTAGCTCCCGATCTCCATCTTGCGCTTGATGTGGCCCTGCACCTCGCGGCGAAGGTCACCCTCGACCTTCAGGCCCGAGTCGATCCACGACCGGAGCTGCGACACCTCTTCCTCGGTGAGGTCGCGCACGCGCGTGTCGGGGGAGATCCCACACGCCTCGCACACTTGCTTGGCCGTGGTGCGACCGATTCCGAAGATGTAGGTGAGCGAGATCTCGAGGCGCTTCTCTCGAGGGATGTCGACACCGGCGATACGAGCCATTGTTCTCCCTAAACCCTGCCGCTAGCCCTGGCGCTGTTTGTGCCGGGGGTTGGTGCAGATGACCCGGACCGCGCCGTGGCGGCGGATCACCTTGCACTTCTCACAGATCTTCTTGACCGACGGTCGGACTTTCACTGCTGCCTCATGACTTGTGTGGGCTACTTGTAGCGGTAGGTGATGCGCCCGCGACTGAGGTCGTAGGGCGTGAGCTCCACCTGGACCCGATCGCCCGGCAGGATCCGGATGTAGTGCATCCGCATCTTCCCGGAGATGTGCGCCAGCACCTTGTGGCCGTTCTCGAGCTCGACGCGGAACATGGCGTTGGGGAGAGGTTCGACGACTGTCCCCTCGACGAGGATCGTGTCGTCCTTGGGCTTTGCGACGGTGCACCACCTGCAACTGGAACTGACAAATGAAACGGGCGAAATCGACCGGCGGGAAGGGTCGCGCGATGAGCGCACCAGAAGACCGCGGGGCCGACCGGAGATCCTACACCGCGACCAGCCCGGACTCAATCCCGGTCGCCGCGGCTTCAGGTTGCGAGACGGTCAGGGAAGGGTCAGGACCTCGGGTCCGTGGTCGGTGACGGCGATCGTGTGCTCGAAATGGGCCGAGCGACGGCCGTCGCGGGTGACGACGGTCCAGCCGTCGTCGAGCAGGAGGGTCTCGGCGGTGCCGGCGTTGACCATGGGCTCGATGGCGAGCACCAGACCCTCCTTCATCTTGTACTTGCTGTTCGGGCCCCCGGCATAGTTCGGGACCTGCGGTTCTTCGTGCATGGCGGTGCCGATGCCGTGCCCGACGTACTCCTTGACCACCGTGAAGCCCGGCCCCGACCGCGACGTCTTCCACCGCGGCGCCGACCTCGCCGAGGCGCTTGCCGTCGACGACCCGTTCGATCGCCGCGTCGAGCGAGGCCTTGGTGATGTCGATCAGGCGCTGCGACTCCGCGTCGACCGTGCCGATCGGGATCGTGATCGCGGCGTCACCGTGCCAACCCTCGATGATCGCACCGCAGTCGATCGAGAAGATGTCGCCTTCCTCGAGCACGGTGTGGTCGGGGATGCCGTGCACGATCACGTGGTTCGGCGACGCGCAGATGACTGCCGGGAACCCGTGGTAGTTGAGGAAGTTCGACTGCGCGCCCCGACGCTCGAGCACCTCACGGGCGACCCGGTCGACGTCGAGCGTGGTCGCACCCGGCTTCGACGCCCGGATGCATTCCTCGTGCATCTCGGCGACGACACGTCCGGCCCTGCGCATCAATGCGATCTGCTCGTGCGACTTCTTCGTGATCACCGCTGCTCCCCCCGTTTCATTCGGGGTTCTGGCTGACGCGCGCCTCGATCGCAGCCGCGAGACGCGACGCCACTTCGTCGCCGGTACCGACACCATCGACCACGACGAGGCGCCGCTGGCGCCGGTAGTGCTGGACGATCGGCAACATCTCGCGCTCGTAGAGCTCGAGGCGCCGTTCGATCGCGGCTTCGGTGTCGTCCTCGCGCTGGATGACATGACCCCCGCACTCGTCGCACGTCCAGTTGGTCGTGGGCGGGTGGTCGACGTGGTACACGGTGCCGCAGTCTTCGCACACCCGCCGACCCGCGAGGCGCGCCAACGCGATCTCGGTGGGGACGTCGAGGGTGGCCACGAGGTCGAGGGGCTGGCCGTCGAGCACCCGGTCGAGCTCGACCGCCTGGAACTCGGTGCGGGGAAACCCGTCGAGCACGAACCCACGGTCGAACACCCCGCGGGCGAACTGCT
The DNA here is from genome assembly GCA_963829475.1 of uncultured Actinomycetes bacterium. Taxonomy (GTDB): domain Bacteria; phylum Actinomycetota; class Acidimicrobiia; order IMCC26256; family JANYLB01; genus JANYLB01. Next base: position 114,908 of record CAWHIU010000001.1, read on the forward strand.
CCTCGACCACCCCGACCACGACGTTGTCGGGGACGAGCTCGCCCCGGTTCATGTAGCTCTCGGCTTCGAGGCCGGCAGGGGTTCCCTCCTTGGCCTCCGCGCGGAAGAGATCCCCGGTGGAGAAGTGGGGAACGCGGCGGTGGTCGGCAAGGCGCGAGGCCTGCGTTCCCTTGCCGGCACCCTGCTTTCCCAGCAGGACGAGACGGGGTCCTCGTTTCATTGCCGCACCGCGCCTACGCGAGGAAGCCTTCGTAGTTGCGCATCATCAGCTGGCTGTCGATCTGCTTCATCGTCTCCAGCGCGACACCCACGGTGATCAGCAACGCGGTCCCGCCGAACGGGAACTGGCTGATGTTCCAGAACGCGAACACGAGCAAGGGGGTGATCGCGATCACCGCGAGGAAGAGCGCGCCCGGCAGCGTGATGCGGTTCAAGACCTTGGCGAGGTACTTCTCGGTGGGCGGGCCCGGCCGGATGCCGGGGATGAACCCGCCCTGCTTGCGGATGATGTCGGCCTGCTGCGCGGGGTTGAACGCGATGGCTGTGTAGAAGTAGGCGAAGAAGATGATCAGCAGCGTTTCCATGCCGATGTAGAAGAAGCTCTGGCGGGCGACGAGGTTGTCGTTGACGAACGTCTGGAAACCCTTCCAGGGCGTCGCGCTCGCGATGAGGGCCGGGAACGACAGGATCGACGTCGCGAAGATCACCGGGATCACACCCGACTGGTTGACCTTCAGCGGGATGTAGGTGCTCTGCCCGCCGTACATCCGCCGACCGACGACGCGTTTGGCGAACTGCACGGGGATCCGCCGCTGCCCCGACTCCACGAACACGATGCCGACGATCATCGCGATCCCGATGGCGATGATCGTGAAGAACTGGAACTTGCTGCCCTCGGTGTAGACGGCCGAACCCTGCGCGGGGAGCCGTGACACGACCGACGCGAAGATCAGGATCGACATCCCGTTGCCGATGCCGCGCTGGGTGATGAGCTCGGCGAGCCACATCACCATCGCGGTGCCGGCGGTCCAGATGAGGATGATCAGCATGGCCCGCGGGGCGTCGAAGCCGGGGATGAGGTCCTTGCCCTGGAACCCCGCCGAACCGAGCAGGCCACCCTTGCCCTCGTGGAGCGCGAACACGAAGCCGGTCGACTGGACGAGCGCGAGGCCGACGGTGAGGTACCGCGTCCACTGGGTGATCTTCTTCTGCCCCGACTGACCTTCCTGCTGCCACTGCTCGAGCTTCGGGATCACCACGCCGAGGAGCTGCATGATGATCGATGCCGTGATGTACGGCATGATCCCGAGGAAGAAGATCGCGACACTGGTGATCGCTCCGCCGGAGAACAGGTCGAGGAACCCGACCACGCCGTTGCTGTCGGCGCTGTGCTGCAGTTCCTTGATGGCCGCGAAGTCGACATAGGGGACCGGGATGTGCGTCCCGATCCGGTACACGAAGATGATCGCGATCGTGAAGAGGATCTTGTTGCGCAGGTCGGGCACCCGGAACATGTTCCGCAGGCGGGACAGCATGGGGTGCAGACCTCCTCAGTGGTAGCGGCCGGACGGGGCGGGACCCGAGAGCCTACCGGTTGGTGAGCGCGTTGCCCTTGGCGGGAGGCCGACGGCCACCGAACGGCGCCGGCAGGGTCTCTGCCGTACCCCCGGCGACCACGATCGCGGCCTGGGCCGACGCCGAGAATGCGTGGGCGTGGACCGTCAGCGACTTGGTGAGCTCACCCCGGCCGAGGACCTTCACGAAGCCGTGCTTGTGGACCAGGCCGGCAGCTCGGAGGGTCTCGAGATCGACGACGGTTCCGGCGTCGAACTGGTCGAGAGCATCGAGGTTGATCGCCTGGTACTCGATCCGGAACGGGTTGTTGAAGCCCTTGGCCTTCGGGGTGCGGCGGTGGATCGGGGTCTGACCACCCTCGAACCCGACCGGAACCGTCCCGCGTGCGTGCTGGCCCTTGTGGCCGCGGCCGGCGGTCTTGCCGCCCTTGCCACCGATGCCGCGCGCGACGCGCTTGCGCTTGGTGTTCGAGCCCTTGGCCGGCTTCAGATCGTGGATGTGCATGTCGCTCCTTGATGGTCGAATCCGCTGCGCCGGCTCGATCGCCCGCTGGCTGAACTTCCCGCGGTGGCGTGTCCGCCGGCTCCGCTGCTTCTCCTAGACCTCTTCCACACGTACGAGGTGCGGGACCTTGGCGAGCATCCCGCGGATCTCGGGCTTGTCGGCGTGCTCGACCGTGTGGTCGATGCGCCGGAGGCCGAGCGCACGCAACGTGCCGCGCTGCTTCGGCTTGATCCCGATCTTGGAACGAACTTGCGTCACGCGCAGGGTGGTCGCCATCACTTGACCTCGGTCATCTCGACCTTGCCCTTCTGGCGCTCGCGGTACGCGCGGAGCATCCCGCCGGTCGCGACTTCCTCGGGCGACTTCCCGCGGATCCGGGCCACTTCGTCGGGTCGACGCAGCGAGCGCAGTCCTTGGATGGTCGCGCGCGAGACGTTGATGGCGTTCGACGAACCGAGCGACTTCGCGAGGACGTCGCCGATGCCGGCCGCTTCGAGGATCGCACGCGCCGCCCCACCGGCGATGACCCCGGTACCGGGCGCAGCGGGCTTGAGCAACACCCGCGCCGCGTCGTGCTCACCGATGATCGTGTGGGTGATCGTCGAGCCGGCCAGCGGCACCGCGAAGGTGTTCTTCTTCGCCTCTTCCATGCCCTTCTGGATCGCGGCCGGGACTTCCTTGGCCTTGCCGTAGCCGAGGCCGACGTTCCCCGAGCCGTCGCCGACGACGACGAGCGCGGTGAAGGAGAACCGCCGACCGCCCTTGACGACCTTGGCGACCCGGTTGATCGCGATCACTCGCTCTTCGTACTGACCCTCAGCCATCTTCTCTGCTTCCCTCTTGTCTCTCAGAACTCGAGACCGGCTTCGCGGGCGCCATCGGCGACCCCTGCGACCCGACCGTGGTACCGGAACCCGCCGCGGTCGAACACGACCGTGCTCACACCGGCGGCCTTGGCTCGTTCTCCGACCAGCTTGCCGATCGCCTTCGCGGCGTCGACCGTGGCGGTCGGGTCGGTGCGCCGATCGGATTCCATCGTCGACGCGGATGCGAGGGTCCGACCCTGCACGTCGTCGATGACCTGCGCGTAGATGTGCTTGTTCGACCGGAACACGGCGAGGCGCGGCTTCGAGGCGGTGCCTCTGACCTTCTTGCGCACCCGGCGGTGCCGGCGCAGTCGATGTTCGTGCGTGCTGATGCTCATGCGATCCTCGCTACTTCGCCGACTTGCCGGCCTTGCGCAGCACCCGCTCATCGGAATAGCGGATGCCCTTGCCCTTGTACGGCTCGGGCTTCCGGACCTTGCGGATGTTCGCGGCAACCTGGCCGACCAGCTGCTTGTCGGCGCCGCGCACGATGATGCGGTTGGGGGCGGGTACCTCGAGGGTGATGCCCTCGGGGGCATCCACCGGAACCGAGTGGGAGAACCCGACCTGCAGCTCGAGCTTCGACGGACCCTGCGCCGTGGCGCGGTAGCCGACGCCGACGATCTCGAGCTCGCGCACGAAACCCTCCGACACGCCGACCACCATGTTGTTCACGAGCGAACGGGTGAGGCCGTGGAGCGCGCGGTGGCGTCGTTCGTCGTCGGGCCGGGTGATGACGAGCTGGTCACCCTCGGTCGCGATCGCGATCTCGCCCGGCGCGTCGAGCTCGAGGGTCCCCTTCGGGCCCTTCACGGCCACGTGCTGACCGGAGATCGAGACCTCGACCCCCGACGGGATGGTGATGGGTTGCTTGCCGATTCGAGACATGCGCTACCAGACGTGACAGAGGATCTCGCCGCCCACGCGGCGCCGGCGCGCCTCGCGGTCGGTCATGAGCCCGTGGTTGGTCGACAGGACTGCGATGCCCATGCCACCGAGGACGCGGGGAACCCCGGCCGACTTGGTGTACACGCGCAGGCCCGGCTTGGAGACGCGCTTGATGCCGGAGATGGTGCGCTTGCGTTCGGGCGTGTACTTCAACGTGATGGTCAGCTTCTGACCCGGACGGGTTGCGTCGTCCTCCACCTTGAAGCCCTCGATGTAACCCTCCTGGAGGAGGATCCCCGCGAGCGCGCCCTTCAACTTCGAAGCAGGCATGATGACCTCGTCGTGGAACGCGGTGTTCGCGTTCCGCAGACGGGTGAGCATGTCGGCGATCGGGTCGGTCATCGTCACTGTCGCGTCCCCCTCACCAGGAAGCCTTGGTGATGCCCGGAACCTCGCCCGCATGGGCGAGCTCGCGCAGGCAGATCCGGCACAGACCGAAGCGCCGGTACACCGAGCGAGCGCGGCCGCACTTGCGGCAGCGCGTGTAGCCCCGAACCTTGAACTTCGGCTCGGCCTGTTGCTTGTTGACGAGTGCTTTCTTGGCCATCCCTACCCCTGAGCCTGGTCGCGGCGAAACGGGAACCCGAGGGCCCGCAGAAGCGCGCGACCCTCGTCGTCGGTGACGGCGGAGGAGACGATGGTGATGTCCATCCCGCGCACCTGGTCGATCTTGTCGTAGTCGATCTCCGGGAAGATCAACTGCTCGGTGACCCCGAACGTGTAGTTGCCGTGGCCGTCGAACGACTTGGGGTTGAGCCCCCGGAAGTCGCGGATGCGCGGGATCGCCAAGCTGACGAGCCGGTCGTAGAACTCCCACATGCGCGCACCGCGCAGGGTGACCTTGGCGCCGATCGCGTTGCCCTCGCGGAGCTTGAACGTTGCGATCGACTTCTTGGCTCGGGTCACGAGCGGCTTCTGACCGGTGATGATCGTGAGGTCGGTGACCGCGCCGTCGAGCAGTGATGCCTGCTGTGTGGCCCGACCGACTCCCATGTTCACCACGATCTTCTCGAGCCGGGGTACCTCGAGCACGTTCCCCTTGCCGAGCTCCTCCTGGAGCTGCGGGCGGAGCTCGGTGAGGTACTTCTCCTTGAGACGCGGGCCGGACGCCGTCGTGGTCGCCATCACAGGTCCTTCCCCGTCTTGCGGCAGATGCGGACCTTCTTGCCGTCGGCGTCGATGCGGTACCCGATGCGCGTCGGTCCGCTCGGACCGAGGATCGCGACGTTCGAGACGTGGATCGGCATCTCCTTGTCGATGATGCCGGCCTGCATGGTCGCGCTGGTCGCCCGTTGGTGCTTCTTGACCACGTTGACGAGCTGCGGGCTGGTCACGATGACGCGGCTGCGGTCGGTGAGCACCGCGGTGACCTCACCTTCCTTGCCCTTGTCCTTGCCGGACAGGACCCGCACCCGGTCGCCCTTCTTGATCTTCATCTAGAGCACCTCCGGGGCGAGCGAGACGATCCGCATGAACTTGCGGTCGCGCAGCTCCCGGCCCACCGGGCCGAAGATGCGCGTGCCGCGCGGCTGGAACTGGTCGTTGATCAGCACGGCCGCGTTCTCGTCGAAGCGGATGTAGCTACCGTCGGCACGACGGCGCTCCTTCTTCGTCCGCACGACGACGCACTTCACGACCTCGCCCTTCTTCACCGCGGCACCGGGAACGGCGTCTTTCACCGTGGCGACGAAGATGTCGCCGATCCCGGCGTAGCGGCGGCGAGTGCCACCGAGCACCTTGATGCACAGCACCTCGCGGGCACCCGAGTTGTCGGCCACCTTGAGGCGGCTCTCCTGCTGGATCACCGGGCACGCTCCAGCACTTCCACGACGCGCCACCGCTTCTGACGCGACATCGGGCGGGTCTCGGCGATCCGAACGCGGTCACCCTCGCGGATCTCGTTCTGCTCGTCGTGCGCGTAGAACCGCCGCGTGCGCTGCATCGTCTTCTGGTACCGACGGTGGCGCACCCGGTCGACCACCGCGACGACGACGGTCTTGTCCATCTTGGTGGAGACGACGAGACCCTCCCGCACCTTGCGCGGGTTGGGTCGGGCGTCGGCGCCCACATCCGTCTGGTTGGTCTCGGTCTCGTCGCTCATGCGTTGCTTCCTTCTGCGGCCTGGATCTCGCGCTCACGCAGGAGCGTCTGCAGGCGGGCGATGTTCCGCTGGACGTCGCCGAGGCGGGCGGTGTTGTCGAGCTGACCGGTGGCGTGCTGGAAGCGGAGGTTGAAGTGCTCCTCCTTGGCTTCGAGCAGGCGCTGGATCAGCTCGCCGTCGTTGAGCTCGCGGAGCTCACTGGTGGGGTTCGGCATGATCTACGCCTCCTCGGTCCGGAGGACGAAGCGGGACTTGATCGGGAGCTTGTGCATCGCGAGTCGCATCGCTTCTCGCGCGGTCTGCTCGGGAACGCCCGACAGCTCGAACATGACCCGGCCGGGCTTGACCACGGCGACCCAGTGCTCCGGGTTGCCCTTGCCCGAGCCCATGCGCGTCTCCGCGGGCTTCTGGGTCACGGGCTTGTCGGGGAACACGGTGATCCAGACCTTGCCGCCACGCTTGATGTAGCGCGTCATCGCGATACGGGCCGCTTCGATCTGGCGGTTCGTGATCCAACCCGGCTCGAGGGCCTGGATCCCGTAGTCGCCGAACGTCACGCGCGTGCCGCCCTTGGCAACACCGCTCATGCGTCCTCGTTGCACCTTGCGGTGCTTCACCTTCTTCGGCATCAACATCGCAGCAGCCTCAGTCTTCTTCGCCGCCGTGGAACTTCGGCGCTTCGTGGTGCTCGCGGGTACGACGCTCGATCTCTTCTTCCTCGGCGAGCAGTCGCTCGAGCTCGGGATCGGCTTCCTTGACGAGGTCGGTGGCCTCGACGGGTGCTTCGTCGCCCACCGTCGACGGGTCGACCTCGACCGACTCCTGGGCCGGACGACGGCGACCGCCACCCGCGCGCACGACCCGACCGGGCTGGTTGCCCGCGGTGTCGCCGACCGCCATCGCGGCTTCCTTGGCGATCTTGTCCTCGGCGGCGGCCTTGTAGGGGAGGATGTCGCCCTTGTAGATCCAGACCTTCACGCCGATGCGACCGAACGTGGTCTTCGCCTCGGCCTGGCCGTAGTCGATGTCGGCGCGGAGGGTGTGCAGCGGGACGCGACCCTCGCGGTACCACTCCTTGCGGCTCATCTCGGCGCCGCCGAGGCGACCGCCGCACTGAACCCGGATGCCCTGGGCACCGGCCTTCATCGCGGTCTGCACCGCGCGCTTCATCGCCCGACGGAAGCTGACCCGGCCGGCGAGCTGATCGGCAACACCCTGCGCGATGAGCATCGCGTCGAGCTCGGGCTGCTTGATCTCCTGGATGTTGAAGTGGATCTTCGGGTTGCCCGTGATCTTGAGCAGCCCGGCGCGGAGGCGGTCGGCCTCCGCACCACGACGCCCGATGACGATGCCGGGGCGCGCGGTGTAGACGTCGACCCGGAGGCGGTCACGCGTGCGCTCGATCTCGACGCGACTCACCGCGGCCCGCTCGAGCTGGCTCTTCAGGTAGTCGCGGATCTTCCAGTCTTCGATCAGCTGCTCGGTGTACTCGCCGTGCTCGGCGAACCACCGCGACTTCCAATCGGTGGTGACCCCGAGCCGGAACCCGTACGGGTTGACCTTCTGTCCCATTTACTTCGTCTCTTCTTCGTCGTCGGCGTCGTTCGTGGTGGCGTCGTTCGTGGTGACGTCGTTCGTGGTGGTGTCGGCCTCTACGGCTTCCGGTGCTGCGTCGGCGACGGCCGTGGTCGCGATCGCGTCGTCGGACGGGGCCTCGTGGTCGTGCTCGTGATCGTGGCCCTCGTGATCGTGATCGTGGTCATGGTCCTCGACCGGCGCGCTCGCCTTGACCCGGCGGCGGCGCGACGCACGGCGGCGTGCCTCTGCGGTTCCGCCCGCGCTCGTCTTCACGACGGCGACGGAGCTCGAGCTGCTCGTCGGTGTAGCGGGCGACGACGATCGTCACGTGGCTGGTGCGCTTGCGGATCGTCACACCACGACCGCGGGCACGCGGACGCATCCGCTTCTGCGTGGGGCCTTCGTCGGCCCAGGCGCGCACCACGTAGAGCTCGTCGGGCGGCAGGTTGTTGTTGTGCTCGGCGTTCGCCACTGCGGAGTCGAGCAGCTTGCGCACCGGCTCGGCCGGGCCGCGCTCGCAGAACCGGAGACGGTCGCGAGCCTCGTCGACGTCGATGCCGCGGATCAGACCGAGCACCTGACGGACCTTCGTGGGCGACACGTGGGAGTAGCGCAGAACGGCCCGGGTCTCGGGGTACACGGGCGCGGCGGGCGAGCTCGTCGGGGCCGGCATCGTCAGCGCCTCCCCGAGCGCTCTTGGCCGGCGTGGTACCGGAAGACGCGGGTGGGCGCGAACTCTCCGAGCTTGTGACCGACCATCGATTCCGAGATGTACACGGGCACGTGCTTGCGGCCGTCGTGCACGGCGATGGTGTGCCCGACCATGTCGGGGATGATCGTCGAACGGCGCGACCAGGTCTTGATGACCTTGCGGTCACCCGCTTCGTTCATGCGGTCGACCTTCACCTGCAGGTGATCGTCGACGAACGGACCCTTCTTCAAGCTGCGCGGCATGACTACCTCCGTGACCCGCGGCCACGACGGCGACGGACGATCTGCTTGTCGGATGCCTTGCCCTTCTTGCGGGTGCGCCCCTCGGGCTTGCCCCAGGGCGAGACCGGGTGGCGTCCACCCGAGCTCTTGCCCTCGCCTCCACCCAGCGGGTGGTCGACCGGGTTCATGGCGACACCACGGACCTTCGGGCGCTTGCCCCGCCACCGGTTGCGACCGGCCTTGCCCCACGAGATCGAGCGCGGCCTCGGCGTTGCCGACCGCACCCACCGTGGCCCGGCAGTCGATCGGCACGCGGCGCATCTCGGTGGAGGGGAGACGCAGCGTCGCGTAGAGACCTTCCTTGGCGACGAGCTGGATCGAGGATCCGGCCCCGCGGGCCATCTTGCCCCCGGCACCCGGCTTGAGCTCGACGTTGTGCACCACCGTGCCGACGGGGATGTAGCGCAACGGGAGCGCGTTGCCGGCGCGGATCTCGGCGCCTTGGCCGCTCTGCAACTGGTCGCCGACCTTCACGAGGGCGGGGGCGAGGATGTAGCGCTTCTCGCCGTCGACGTAGTGCAGCAGCGCGATGCGCGCGTTGCGGTTGGGGTCGTACTCGATCGCGGCGACGGTGGCCGGGACGCCGTCCTTGTCGCGCCGGAAGTCGACCACGCGGTACTTCTGCTTGTGGCCACCGCCACGGTGACGCGCCGTCATCCGCCCGTAGGCGTTGCGACCGCCGGTGCGCGGCTTGGGCTCGAGCAGTGAGCGCTCGGGCGTCGACTTGGTGATCTCCGCGAAGTCGGACGCGCTCTGGAAGCGGCGACCGGGGCTCGTGGGTTTGCGCTTGCGGACCGGCATCGTCAGCTCCCGAAGATTTCGATGTGGTCACCTTCGGCGAGCGAGACGATCGCCCGCTTCTGGTCGGCGCGCTTGCCCCAGGTGCCGGTGCGGCGGTTGCGCTTGCGCTTGCCGTGACGGTTGAGCGTGTTCACGTTCGTGACCTTCACGTTGAAGATGGTCTCGACCGCGTGCTTGATCTCGATCTTGTTCGCGTCGCTCGTGACGAGGAACGTGTAGACGTTCGCGTCGTAGTTCGCGTACGACTTCTCCGACACCACCGGCTTGATGAGGATGTCGCGGGGGTCACGGATGATCATGCCGTCACCTCAGCGTCGTTGATGGAGGCGTCGTCGTTCGAGGACGAAGGCGAGAAGCGGGCGTTCAGCGTCGCGAGTGTCGACGAGCTGAAGACGAGCCAGTCGTTGACGAGGATGTCGTAGGTGTTGAGCTCCTCGGGCAGCACGATCTGGACCCACTTGCCGAGGTTGCGGAAGCTCTTCCAGGCGCCTTCCTCGTTGCGGTCGAGCACGATGAGCAGGCGATCTTCACGCTCACCCTTGGTGCGCAGACCCAACGCGTGCAGCGCGGCGAGCGCGTCCTTGGTGCGAGGAGTCTCGAGGCCCCAGTCGTCGATCACGACGACCTTGCTCTCCGACGCCCGATCGGAGAGGGCGGAGCGGAGCGCGAGGCGGATCATCTTCTTCGGGGTGCGTTGGCGATAGTCACGCGGCTTCGGGCCGTGCGCGATGCCGCCACCACGCCAGTGGGGCGCCCGGATCGATCCCTGGCGGGCGTGACCGGTGCCCTTCTGGCGCCACGGCTTCGCACCACCACCCGACACCTCGGCGCGGGTCTTGGTGCTGTGCGTGCCGGACCGCGCGTTGGCGAGCTGCGCAGTGACGACCTGGTGCATCACCGCGACGTTCGGCTCGATGCCGAACACGTCGTCGGCGAGGTCGGCCTGACCTGCATCGGCGCCAGCAGCGGTCTTCAGTACTGCCTTCATGCGGCTCCGCCTCGCTCGATGGACCGCCCGCTCGGTTCCGCCTGGCCCTTCATGCCCGCACCCCGCTCTTCACGGCGTTGCGGATGAACACCATGCTGCCGTTCGGACCGGGGACCGACCCGCGCACGAGGATCAGGTTCCGCTCCGCGTCACCCTCGACGACGGTGAGGTTCAGCGTCGTCACCTTCTGGTGACCCATCTGGCCCGCCATGCGGGTGCCCTTGAACACCCGGGCCGGGGTGGCGCAGGCGCCGATCGCACCGGGAACGCGGTGGCTCTTGTGGTTCCCGTGGCTCGCGCCCTGGCCCTTGAAGTTGTGGCGCACCATCACGCCGGCGAAGCCCTTGCCCTTCGAGATGCCGGAGACGTCGACCCGCTCGCCCGCCTCGAACACGTCGGCCCGGATCGTCTGGCCGACCTCGAAGCCCGAGAGGTCGACGACCCGGAGCTCGACGAGGTGTGCGGATGGTCCGACGCCGGCAGCCTCGAGATGACCGAGCTCGGGCTTGGACAGCCGACGAGCCTTGGCCTCACCGAAAGAAAGCTGCACCGCGGCGTAGCCATCACGTTCGGGCGTCTTGAGCTGCACCACGCGACAGGGCCCGGCCTGGATCACCGTGACCGGAACGATCCGGTTCTCGGAATCCCAGACCTGGGTCATGCCGAGCTTGCGCCCCAGGATGCCTTTCGCGGCCATGCTGCTCCCGCTCTGTCTCACGCGAACGCTCCGCAGGGAACTGATCCCGGCGGAGCGTCGATTCGGTTGTGCCGTGTGGTGCCTCGCCGGACCGCGGCAGAGGCCTGCACGGACGTCAATTGGGGGTGGGAAGCGAAGAACGCCAACTCCCCGACGAACCCGAGGAGCCTACAGGCTCCTCGGCTGTTGCTCAACCCGGGGCTAAACCCCTTGGATCTTGATCTCGATGTCGACACCGGCCGGGAGGTCGAGGCGCTGGAGCGACTCGACCGTCTTGGTGGCGGGTTCGACGATGTCGAGCAGGCGCTTGTGGATGCGCATCTCGAAGTGCTCGCGGGAGTCCTTGTCGACGTGGGGACCCCGGACGACGCAGTACCGGTGGATCTCGGTCGGCAGCGGAACCGGGCCACGCACCTGGGCGCCCGTACGCACGACCGTCTCGACGATCTTCTTCGTCGACTGGTCGATGACCTCGTGGTCGTACGCCTTCAGTCGGATCCGGATCTTCTGACCCTTTGCTTCAGCCACCGCTCTGCGTCCCGTCTCTACTTGAGGATCTTGGTGACGCGGCCGGCGCCCACGGTGCGGCCACCCTCACGGATCGCGAACCGCAGGCCGTCTTCCATCGCGATCGGCTTGCCCAACTGGACGACCATCTCAGTGTTGTCGCCCGGCATCACCATCTCCGTACCCTCCGGCAAGGACAACCGTCCCCGTCACGTCCGTCGTCCGGAAATAGAACTGCGGGTGATAATTCGCGAAGAACGGAGTGTGGCGACCACCCTCCTCCTTCGTCAACACATACACCTGCGCCTCGAAATCCGTGTGCGGCGTGATCGACCCCGGCTTCGCGAGGACCTGACCCCGCTCCACATCTTCCTTCTTCGTACCCCGCAACAAGGCACCGATGTTGTCACCCGCGCGGCCCTCATCCAGAAGCTTGCGGAACATCTCCACACCCGTACACGTCGTCTTCGTCGTATCCCGCAGACCGACGATCTCGACCTCTTCACCCGTCTTCACGATGCCCTGCTCGACCTTGCCGGTCACGACCGTCCCACGACCCGTGATCGTGAACACATCCTCGATCGGCATCAAGAACGGCTTCTCCAACTCCCGCACCGGCTCCGGGATGAACGCATCCACCGCATCCATCAACTCGACGACACCCGCCGCCGCAGCCTCATCACCCTCCAGCGCCTTCAACGCAGACACCCGAACGATCGGGGTGTCATCACCCGGGAACTCGTACTCGTTCAACAACTCACGAACCTCGAGCTCCACCAACTCGAGGAGCTCCTCATCATCGACCTGATCAACCTTGTTCAACGCCACCACAATCGACGGAACCCCAACCTGACGAGCCAAGAGCACATGCTCACGCGTCTGCGGCATCGGACCATCCGTCGCCGCGACCACCAAAATCGCGCCATCCACCTGCGCGGCACCCGTGATCATGTTCTTGATGTAATCCGCATGCCCAGGCATATCCACATGCGCGTAATGCCGATTCGCGGTCTCATACTCAACATGGGAGATATTGATCGTGATCCCCCGCGCCTTCTCCTCCGGCGCCTTATCGATCTGATCAAACGCCGTCGCCGTCACATTCGCATCACGATCCGCCAACACCCGCGTGATCGCAGCCGTCAACGTCGTCTTCCCATGATCGATGTGACCCATCGTCCCAATATTCAAATGCGGCTTGTTCCGCTCGAACTTCGCCTTCGCCATCTCTCATCGCTCCGTTCGCTGATCGGCGTGGCGGGCACGGTGTTCTCCGTGTGAACGCTCACTGCACATTCCGGACGTACTCCTGGGTGGGACGTGTCGCGCGTCGTGGGGGTGGGGCTGAGATCACTCGCCGCGGACGCGAGCGGTGATCTCCAGTGCGATCGACTCCGGCACCTGCTGGTAGGAGTCGAACTGCATCGTGTAGGTCGCGCGCCCCTGGGTGCGCGACCGGAGGTCGGTAGCATAACCGAACATCTCTGCGAGCGGCACCTGGGCCTTCACGACGTGAGAGCTGCCCCGCTGCTCCATGTTCTCGATGCGACCGCGCCGCGAGTTGAGGTCGCCGATGACGTCACCCATGTAGTCCTCGGGGGTGACGACCTCGACCGCTTCGATCGGCTCGAGCAGCACGGGCTTCGCCGCCCGCGCAGCCTTCTTGACCGCCATCGAGCCCGCGATCTTGAACGCCATCTCGCTCGAGTCGACGTCGTGGTACGAGCCGTAGGTGAGGATCACGCGCATGTCGACCAGCGGGTAGCCCGCGATGATCCCGCCCTGCAGCGCTTCCTGGATGCCGGCGTCGACCGCGGGGATGTACTCGCGCGGGATCACACCGCCGACGATCTTGTCGACGAACTCGTAGCCACCGCCGGGGCCGGTCGGCTCGAGGGTGATGACCACGTGGCCGTACTGGCCGCGGCCACCGGTCTGGCGGATGTAGCGCTCTTCGATCTTCTCGACCGTCTGGGTGATCGTCTCGCGGTAGGCCACCTGCGGCTTGCCCACGTTGGCGCCGACGGTGAACTCGCGCATCATCCGGTCGACGAGGACCTCGAGGTGGAGCTCGCCCATCCCCTCGATGATCGTCTGGCCGGTCTCCTCGTCGGTGTGGACCTGGAAGGTCGGGTCCTCCTCCGACAGCGACTGGAGCGCCTTGCTCAACTTGTCCTGGTCGATCTTCGTCTTCGGCTCGATCGCGACCGAGATGACCGGCTGCGGGAACGTCATGCGCTCGAGCACGATCGGATGTGCCGGATCGCAGAGCGTGTCACCGGTGGTCGTGTTCTTGAGTCCGACGGCCGCGACGATGTCGCCGGTGAACACGGCGTCTTTGTCTTCGCGGTGGTTGGCGTGCATCTGGAGGATGCGGCCGGCCCGCTCCTTCTTGTCCTTCGTCGCGTTGAGCATGGCGCTCCCGGCGGGCATCTTGCCGGAGTAGACGCGGAAGTACGTGAGCTTGCCCACGTGGGGGTCGCTCATGATCTTGAACGCCAGGGCCGAGAACGGCTCGTCGTCGGAAGCGTCGCGGTGGATGACCTCGTCGCCCTTGACGTCGGTGCCGTCGACCGGCGGGACGTCGAGCGGGCTCGGCAGGTAGTCGACCACGGCGTCGAGCAGCGGCTGGACACCCTTGTTCTTGAACGCGGTGCCGCAGAGCACCGGCACGGTGTCGCCGGCGATCGTCGCCGACCGCAGCGCGCGACGCAGGTCGGCCGCGGTGATCTCTTCCTCGCCGACGTACTTCTCGAGGATCTCCTCGTCGAACTGCGAGAGGACGTCGATCATGTCGTGGCGCGCGGCCTCGGCGGCGTCGGTGAACTCGGCCGGGATCTCGACCGACTCGAACTCCTCGCCCATCCCGTCGTCCCAGACGAGCGCCTTCATCTCGAGCAGGTCGAGGACACCGCGGAACTCGCTCTCGGCACCGATGGGCAGCTGGGTGAGCACCACGGTGGCATCGAGGCGGTCGCGCATCATCTCGACGCAGCGCATGAAGTCGGCGCCGATGCGGTCCATCTTGTTGACGAAGCACATGCGCGGGACGTTGTACTTGTCGGCCTGGCGCCAGACGGTCTCGGTCTGGGGCTCGACACCGGCGACGGCATCGAACACCGCGACCGCGCCGTCGAGCACGCGCAGCGACCGCTCGACCTCGACGGTGAAGTCGACGTGGCCGGGAGTGTCGATGATGTTGATCCAGCAGTCGCGCCACTTGCAGGTGGTGGCGGCGCTGGTGATGGTGATCCCGCGCTCCTGCTCCTGGACCATCCAGTCCATGACGGCCGCGCCTTCGTGGACCTCACCGATCTTGTACGTGCGACCCGTGTAGTAGAGGATCCGCTCCGTCGTGGTGGTCTTGCCCGCGTCGATGTGGGCCATGATCCCGATGTTCCGCGTCTTCGCCAGCGGAAACTCTCGCTTCGCCTGAACCTTCTCGTTCGCCATCGTCGTCTCTCTTCGTTCTTCTACGTGTCGTACATGTCAATGAGATTCTGTGTCCCACCCCACCCCACCCAAGACCGTGAGCGAGGCGGTGCGGCGGTGGGCGCCCAGTAGCGCTCGCAGGCCCGAGACCCGGCCCGGAGGGCCGACCCGAGCGCAGCGAGGGGAGCAGGGGCTCGGGCCGTCCGCGAGTGCCGGGCGCACGCCGTCGTGCCGCCGAGCGGACGCCGCCGATCGGCTACCAACGGTAGTGAGCGAATGCCTTGTTCGACTCGGCCATCTTCTGCAGGTCTTCTTTGCGCTTGATCGCGGCACCCAGCCCGTTGCTGGCATCCAACAGCTCGGCCGACAGACGTTCGGCCATCGTCTTCTCGCGACGCTGGCGCGAGTAGCCGACGAGCCAGCGGATCGCGAGCGTGGTCGCGCGACGGGGGCGGACCTCCATCGGCACCTGGTAGGTGGCACCACCGACGCGACGGCTCTTGACCTCGAGCGCGGGACGCACGTTCTCGACCGCGCGCTTCAGCGTCGACACCGGCTCGGAACCGGTCTTGCGCTCGATGTCGGCGAGCGCGTCGTAGACGATGCTCTCGGCGACGGAGCGCTTGCCTTCTTGCAGCACCTTGTTCACGAGCTGCGTGACGACGACCGACCGGTGAACCGGGTCGGGCATGAGATCACGTCGGGGGGCGGGACCCTTGCGAGGCATTGCTAACCCTTCTTCGCGCCGTAGCGGCTGCGCGCCTGCTTGCGATCGGCGACCCCACTCGCGTCGAGCGCACCGCGGACGATCTTGTAGCGAACACCTGGGAGGTCCTTCACCCGGCCGCCACGCACGAGCACGATCGAGTGCTCCTGGAGGTTGTGGCCGATGCCCGGGATGTACGCCGTGACCTCGACGCCCGTGGTGAGGCGGACGCCGCGCGACCTTGCGGAGCGCGGAGTTCGGCTTCTTCGGGGTGTGGGTGAAGACGCGCGTGCAGACACCACGGCGCTGCGGCGAACTCTTCAGCGCCGGGGTCTTCGACTTCTCGGTCTTGCTCTTGCGGCCCTTGCGGACCAGCTGGGCGATCGTCGGCACAACGCTCCTAGACGTTCACTTCGGGTGTTTCAGGATAGGGATCTCGCGGTACGCGGGCAAACGGATCAGGCTTCTTCACCTGCGGCGACGTCGGGGAGGACGACCGGCTCGGGAGCCCCTTCCACCTCCGCGACCGCAGCCGCGGGCTCGTCGGTACCACCGAACGAAGCGGTGAACGCACCCGTCTCCCCACCGCTCCCGCTGGCGAGAAACGCCGGGAGATCGGTGCTCGACGACTGCCGCGACGCGCTGGCGGCGAGCCACTCGGCGATGTCGGCATCGTCGCCGACCTCGCTCGAGTAGAAGGGAAGCGGCTCGTAGTCGGGGGCCTCGGTGCGGATCTCGCGGTAGCGGGGCATCCCGGTACCGGCGGGGATCAGCTTGCCGATGATCACGTTCTCCTTGAGACCCTCGAGGCCGTCCTTCTTGCCCTCGATGGCCGCCTCGGTGAGGACGCGGGTGGTCTCCTGGAACGACGCCGCCGACAACCACGAGTCGGTGGCCAGCGATGCCTTCGTGATCCCCATCAGCTCGGGGCGACCCTCGGCCGGCTGCTTGCCAGCCTCCACGAGGCGACGGTTCGTCTCGGCGTAGAGCCGGGCGTCCTTCTTCTCGCCCGGCAGGAACTCCGAGTCACCCGACTCCGACACGGCGACGCGTCGGAGCATCTGACGGATGATGACCTCGACGTGCTTGTCGTGGATCGACACGCCCTGTTCCCGGTAGACCTTCTGCACCTCGTCGACGAGGTACTGCTGGGTCTCACGGATGCCCTTGATCTCGAGCACCTTCTTCGGGTCGAGCGGGGTCTCGACATCGCCGACCAGACGGTCGCCGGCCGAGACCTCGTCGCCGTCGGTCACGTTGAGCTTCTGGCGCCACAGGACGATGTGCACCTCTTCGGTGCCGTCGTCGGCCACGATCGTGACCGTCCGCTCGCCCTTCTCGTTCTCGCCGACCCGGATCACACCGGAGCTCTCGGCGAGGGTCGAGGCGCCCTTCGGGGTGCGCGCCTCGAACAGCTCGACGACACGCGGCAGACCGTGGGTGATGTCCTCACCTGCCACACCACCGGTGTGGAAGGTCCGCATGGTGAGCTGGGTTCCCGGCTCACCGATCGACTGGGCCGCGATGATCCCGACGGCCTCACCCATGTCGACGGCCTTGCCCGTGGCGAGCATCATCCCGTAGCACGACCCGCAGACACCCGAGAGGGAGTCGCAGGTGAGCGTGGAACGAACCCGGACCTGGGTGACGTCTTCGTCGGACGCGAGCTGGTCGAGCACGGTCTCGGTGCAGAGGGTGTTGCGGGCCAGGATCGATCCG
This sequence comes from uncultured Actinomycetes bacterium, assembly GCA_963829475.1. Lineage (GTDB taxonomy): Bacteria > Actinomycetota > Acidimicrobiia > IMCC26256 > JANYLB01 > JANYLB01. The sequence goes on from CAWHIU010000001.1 coordinate 132,323, forward strand.
TCGGCCAGCTCGACGTCGTCGAGCAGGCACCGGCCGAGCAGCCGGGTCTCCAGGAGACGACGGCTCTCGGCGTCGTCGAGGATGTCGTGCACCCAGATGCCGCGTCGGGCGCCGCAGTCTTCCTCGCGGACGATGATCTCCTGCGCGACGTCGACGAGTCGACGGGTCAGGTAGCCGGAGTCGGCGGTACGCAACGCGGTGTCGGCAAGACCCTTCCTCGCACCGTGGGTCGAGATGAAGTACTCGAGCACGGAGAGGCCTTCCCGGAAGTTCGACCGGATCGGCCGCGGGATGATCTCACCACGCGGGTTGGCGACGAGACCGCGCATACCGGCGATCTGACGCACCTGCATGACGTTGCCTCGGGCACCCGACCCCACCATCATCTCGATGGGGTTGAAGAAGTTCTGGCTCATCTCGGCCGTCATGGCGTCGGTGACCTGCTGGGTCGCCTCCGTCCAGATCTCGATCTCCTTCTGGCGGCGCTCGTCGTCGGTGATGATGCCCCGGTCGTACTGCTGCTCGACCTTCTCGGCCTCACGCTCGTGGGCCTCGATGATCTCCGGCTTCGCGTCGGGGGTCTTCACGTCGGCGATCGAGATGGTCACACCGGCGCGCGACGAGTACTCGAACCCGAGGTCCTTGAGCTTGTCGAGGCTCACGGCCACGATCGCACGCGGGTACTTGTCGACCAGCTTCTGGACGACCTCGGTGACCTCGCGCTTCTTGACGATCCGGTCCTCGAACGGGAAGTCGGGCGGGAACGCCTCGTTGAAGAGGAACCGACCGAGCGTCGTCTCGACCAGAGCCGAGCCGGTGTCGTTGGTGTCGGCGCCGTTGGAACCCTGACGTCGCAGCACCGGGGAATCACCCGCGTTGGGGTTCGCGACCCAGGCACCGTCGGACTCGTTCCAGATCAGCTGCGACGGGAACTGCTCCTCGGGGAAACGCCCGAGCGGCATGCGCACCTTGATCTTGGCGTGCAACGACAGGCCCTGCGACGCGGAGCCGGGGAGCGAGGTGTCGAGGTCGGGGTCGGCGTCCCAGCCGCGCTCCTCGTACGCCGCGCGAGCTTCCTCGAGCGACGAGAACGCGCGTCCTTCACCGGGGGCACCTTCGCTGTGCACGGTGAGGTAGTACGCACCGATGATCTGGTCCTGGTTCGGGACCGTGATCGGACGACCGTGGGCCGGCGACAAGATGTTGTGCGCCGACAGCATGAGCAGTCGAGCCTCGGCCTGCGCCTCCGACGAGAGCGGGAGGTGGACGGCCATCTGGTCACCGTCGAAGTCGGCGTTGAACGCGGTGCAGACGAGCGGGTGGATCTGGATCGCCTTGCCCTCGACGAGCACGGGCTCGAACGCCTGGATGCCGAGACGGTGCAACGTTGGGGCCCGGTTCAGGAACACCGGGTGCTCCTTGATGACCTCTTCGAGCACGTCCCACACCTGCGGGCGCGCGCGCTCGACCATGCGCTTCGCCGACTTGATGTTCTGCGCGTACTCGAGGTCGACGAGCCGCTTCATCACGAAGGGCTTGAACAGCTCGAGCGCCATCTGCTTCGGCAGACCGCACTGCTGGAGCTTGAGCTTCGGGCCGACGACGATCACCGAACGGCCGGAGTAGTCGACGCGCTTGCCGAGCAGGTTCTGACGGAACCGACCCTGCTTGCCCTTCAGCATGTCGGAGAGCGACTTGAGCGCGCGGTTGCCCGGACCGGTGACCGGACGGCCACGACGACCGTTGTCGAACAGCGCGTCGACGGCCTCCTGCAGCATCCGCTTCTCGTTGTTGATGATGATCTCGGGGGCACCGAGGTCGAGGAGGCGCTTCAACCGGTTGTTGCGGTTGATGACCCGGCGGTAGAGGTCGTTGAGGTCGGAGGTGGCGAAGCGGCCACCGTCGAGCTGGACCATCGGGCGCAGGTCGGGCGGGATGACCGGGACGGCGTCGAGCACCATGCCCATCGGCTCGTTGATGAGCGTGCCGTCTTCGCGCTTGTTGAAGGCCGAGATCACCTTCAGGCGCTTGATGGCCTTGGCCTTGCGCTGACCCTTGGCGGTGGCGATGACCTCCTTCAGCTCCTCTTCCTCACCCTCGAGGTCGAGACGCGTGATGAGGTCCTTCACCGCTTCGGCACCCATGCCGCCGCTGAAGTACTCGGTGTAGCGGTCCTGCAGCTCGCGCCAGACGCGCTCGTCGTCGACGAGCTCCTTGCGCTTCAGCGTGCGGAACGTGTCCCACACCGTCTTGGTGAAGTCGATCTCGAGCTGCGCGCGCTCGCGCATCTCCTCGATCTCCTTCTCGGAGCCCTTGCGGAGCTTGTTCAGCTCGGCATCCTTGGCGCCCCGACCCTCGGCCTCGGCGAGCTCGCCCTCGAGCGCCTGGAACTTGGCCTCGATGCGGAGGTCGCGCTCACGCTCGAGATCGTCGATCTCGGCGCGGATGTCGGCCTCGAGCGTCGCGAGGTCGGTGTGGCGCTTCTCCTCGTCGATCCAGGTGATCAGGTGCGCGGCGAAGTAGATGACCTTCTCGAGGCTCTTCGGAGCGATGTCGAGCAGGTACCCCAACCGGCTCGGAACGCCCTTGAAGTACCAGATGTGGGTGACCGGAGCGGCGAGCTCGATGTGGCCCATGCGCTCACGACGGACCTTGGAGCGCGTGACCTCGACGCCACAGCGCTCGCAGATGATCCCCTTGAAGCGCACGCGCTTGTACTTGCCGCAGTAGCACTCCCAGTCCTTCGTCGGACCGAAGATCTTCTCGCAGAAGAGCCCGTCCTTCTCCGGCTTGAGCGTGCGGTAGTTGATCGTCTCGGGCTTCTTGACCTCTCCGTTCGACCACGTGCGGATCTGGTCCGCGGTCGCGAGCGAGATGGAGAGGCGGTCGGAATCGTTGACGTCGAGCACAGACGCCTGCTTTCTTCTCTACGTGCTGGCTGCTGGGGTGGCGCGGTGGAGCTCCGTGCAGATGCGCTAGGTACGGGTGTTGGCGGCTTCGCGACGCCGCTCGTCTTCTTCGTCGGTACCCCGCTCGGGGCGGGACAGGTCGATGCCGAGCGACTCGGTCGTGCGGAACGCGTCCTCGTCGAGCTCGCGGATCTGCACCTCTTGACCGGCGACGTCGATGACCTTGACGTTCAGGCAGAGGGCCTGCATCTCCTTGATCAACACCTTGAAGCTCTCGGGGATGCCGGGCTCGGGGATGTTCTCGCCCTTGACGATGGCCTCGTAGACCTTCACGCGGCCGAGCACGTCGTCGGACTTGATGGTGAGGATCTCCTGGAGCGCGTACGCGGCGCCGTAGGCCTCGAGCGCCCAGACCTCCATCTCACCGAAGCGCTGGCCACCGAACTGGGCCTTCCCGCCGAGGGGCTGCTGGGTGATCATCGAGTACGGACCCGTCGAACGAGCGTGGATCTTGTCGTCGACGAGGTGGGCGAGCTTCAGGATGTAGACGTAGCCGACGGTGACCGGCTGGTCGTAGGGCTCGCCGGTGCGACCGTCCCAGAGCTGGGCCTTGCCGTCGAGACCGACGAGGCGTCGACCGCCGACACCGTCGGGGTGCATCCGGTCGAAGATCGACTGGATGGTGCCCTGCTTGCCGGCCTGGTCCGTCTCGTCCCAGTGGGCGCCGTCGAACACCGGCGTGGAGACCCACACCGCGGGCTCGGTGACGGTCCGCGTCTTGTTCTCCGCCGCCGGGGCGGTCCGCTGACCGTCCCAACCGTGACGGGCCGCGTAGCCCAGGTGCGCTTCCAGCACCTGACCGACGTTCATGCGGCTCGGGACACCCAGCGGGTTGAGCACGATGTCGACCGGCGTGCCGTCGGCGAGGTGGGGCATGTCCTCGACCGGGAGGATCTTCGAGATCACACCCTTGTTGCCGTGGCGGCCGGCGAGCTTGTCGCCCTCGCTGATCTTGCGCTTCTGGCCCACGTACACCCGGACCAGCTGGTTCACGCCCGGTGGGAGCTCGTCGCCGTCTTCGCGCGAGAACACCTTGACGTCGATGACCTTGCCGTTCTCGCCGTGCGGGACCTTCAGCGACGTGTCGCGGACCTCACGGGCCTTCTCACCGAAGATCGCGCGCAGGAGGCGCTCTTCCGGCGTGAGCTCCGTCTCACCCTTCGGCGTGACCTTGCCGACGAGCACGTCGCCCGGGCCCACCTCGGCGCCGACGCGGATGATCCCGCGCTCGTCGAGGTCCTTCAGGATGTCTTCGGAGAGGTTCGGGATGTCACGCGTGATCTCTTCCGCACCGAGCTTCGTGTCGCGTGCGTCGATCTCGTGCTCTTCGATGTGGATCGAGGTGAGCACGTCGTCGCGGACGAGCCGTTGCGAGAGGACGATCGCGTCCTCGTAGTTCTGGCCCTTCCACGGCATGAACGCGACCAGGAGGTTCTTGCCCAGCGCGAGCTCGCCCTGGTGGGTCGACGGACCGTCGGCGAGGAGATCGCCCTTGACGATCTTGTCGCCGGTGTCGACCAGCGGCTTCTGGTTGATGCACGTGCCCTGGTTCGAGCGACGGAACTTCGACAGGCGGTACGACGTCCGACCGGTCTTGGCGTAGTCGACGATGATCTGGTCGCCCGAGACCTCGAGGACCTCACCGTCGTCTTCGGCCAGGATCACGTCGCCGGCGTCACGCGCGGCGCGTCCCTCGACGCCGGTGCCGATGAACGGCGCCGTCGGACGCAGCACCGGCACGGCCTGCCGCTGCATGTTGGCGCCCATGAGCGCACGGTTCGCGTCGTCGTGCTCGAGGAACGGGATGAGCGCGGTCGCCACCGACACGATCTGCTTCGGCGACACGTCCATGTAGTCGACCTCGGTCGGCGGGACGTACGCGATCTCGCCCCGCTTGGAGCGCACGAGCACGCGGTTGCCGATGAAGTGCCCGTCGTCGGCGAGGTCGGCGTTCGCCTGCGCGATGACGTAGCGGTCTTCGTCGTCGGCCGCGAGGTACTCGATGTCGTCGGTGGCCACACCGTCGACGACCTTGCGGTAGGGCGTCTCGATGAAGCCGAACCGGTTGATGCGGGCGAAGCTCGACAGGTAACCGATGAGGCCGATGTTCGGGCCTTCCGGCGTCTCGATCGGACACATCCGGCCGTAGTGGCTCGGGTGCACGTCTCGGACCTCGAACCCGGCGCGCTCACGCGACAGACCGCCCGGCCCGAGGGCCGACAGGCGCCGCTTGTGCGTGAGCCCCGCGAGCGGGTTCGTCTGGTCCATGAACTGCGAGAGCTGCGACGAACCGAAGAACTCCTTGATCGCCGCCACGACGGGACGGATGTTGATCAGGGTCTGCGGGGTGATCGCCTCGACGTCCTGGGTGGTCATGCGCTCGCGCACGACCCGCTCCATCCGGCTCAGGCCGACGCGCACCTGGTTCTGGATGAGCTCACCGACCGAGCGCACCCGGCGGTTGCCGAAGTGGTCGATGTCGTCGGGGAAGTAGTCGACGTCGTTGTGGTGCAGCTTCACCAGGTACGAGACCGTCGCGAGGATGTCGGCCTTCGAGAGCGTGAACTCACCCTGGATCGGCGCCTCGAGGCCGTAGCGCTCGAGCGGGAGCTTCGCGTACTCGTCGCGGAGCTTCTTCGACACCTTGTGGCGACCGACCTTGGCCATGTCGTAGCGCTTCGGGTTGAAGAAGAGGTTCTCCAACAGGCCGCGCGCGGAGTCGGGGGTCGGCGGCTCGCCCGGACGCAGCTTGCGGTAGATGTCGATGAACGCTTCGTCGGCGTCGGCCGTGTTGTCCTTGTCGAGCGTGTTGCGGATCGAGTCGTACGGCTGACCGGTCGGGTCGAGGATCAGGCTGAGCAGCTCGTCTTCGGTGTCGCCGAACCCGAGCGCCTTCAGCAGGATCGTGACCGGCTGCTTGCGCTTGCGGTCGATCCGGACGTAGGCGATGTCCTTCTTGTCGACCTCGAACTCGAGCCACGCGCCGCGACCGGGGATCATCTTGGCCCCGACGACGTCCTTCTCCGGCGAGGTCTTGTCGGCCGAGAGGTCGAAGTAGACGCCCGGCGAACGCACCAGCTGCGAGACGACGATGCGCTCGGTGCCGTTGATGATGAACGTGCCGCGGTCGGTCATCATGGGGAAGTCACCCATGAAGACCGTCTGCTCCTTGATCTCACCGGTGAGCGCGTTCATGAAGCGGGCCGTGACGAAGAGTGGGCGCGCGTAGGTCATGTCGCGCTCGCGGCACTCGTCTTCGGTGTGCTTCGGCGGGTCGAAGACGTGGTCGGCGAGCTCGAGCTTCAACTGACCGGTGAAGTCTTCGATCGGGGAGATGTCGCGCAGCACCTCCTTGACGCCTTCGTCGAGGAACCACTGGAACGATTCGCGCTGGACAGCGATCAGATCCGGGAGGGCGAGAACCTCGCGGAGCTTGCTGAACGACAGACGCTCACGGGAAGCGAGACGGGCCACCGTCACTCCTTCACAGGGAAGAGAATTGCGCCCAGGACCTGGACACGGGGGTGGGGCTCCGGAAGGCGCGGCTCAGAACCGAACGGTTCGAGCGCGCGCGGACCAGGGCCAGGGATTTCAGCAAGAGGCGGAGCGGGCAGACACGGCTCTCGCAAGAGTAGCCGCGTCGACCCGCCGACGCAACGAGGCGTCGGCGGCCAGGCACCCTTGGGCGCCCCGGGAGGATACGACGCCCCCTCCCGGGGGTCAAGGATGTGCCTGTGGACCACGCTCCGCTTCGAGCGTGGTCCCGTGCTACTTGAGCTCGACGGTGGCGCCGGCGCCCTCGAGGGCCGCCTTCGCCTTCTCCGCGTCTTCCTTGCCGACCTTCTCGAGCACGGGCTTCGGTGCCCCGTCGACCAGGTCCTTCGCTTCCTTCAGCCCGAGGCTGGTGAGGCCGCGAACTTCCTTGATGACCTGGATCTTCTTGTCGCCCGCGGCGGTGAGGATGACGTCGAACTCGTCCTTCTCCTCGGCCGGAGCGGCAGCCTCGCCGCCGCCGCCACCGACTGCGGCGACCGCGACGGGAGCCGCGGCGGTCACACCGAACTCCTCCTCGAAGGCCTTCAGGAACTCGTTCAGCTCGAGGACCGTCATGTTCTTGAAGACGTCCAGCAGCTCGGTCGTGCTCGGGGTAGCCATTACTCGCTCTCTTTCTCTGTCTCTGCGACTTCGGGTTCGGGTTCGGGTTCGGGTTCGGGAGATTCGGTGGGCGCTTCGCCGGCGTCGGCTGCCGGCGCTTCGGCTGCCGGCGCTTCGCCCTCGGCGGCGGGAGTCTCGGCTTCAGCGGATGGGGCCTCGGGCTCGTCGGCCGGGAGGGCCTCACCACCTTCAACCCGCTGATCCACGTACGCCTTGATGCCGTAGGCGAAGTTCCGGGTGAAGGCCTGGAACAGTCCGGCGGCCTTGACGAGCGGGGCCTGGAAACCGCCGGCGAGACGCGCCAGCAGGACCTCTCGGGGCTGTACGTCGGCGAGGGCCTTGACCTCGCTCGCGTCGAGCACGTTCTCGCCGAGGATCCCACCCTTGACGACGAGCGCCGGGTTGTCCTTGGCGAAGTCGCGTAGGGCCTTCGCCGCTATGACCGCGTCGCCGTGCACGAACGCGATGGCGACCGGGCCCTCGAGCATCGGGACGAGCTCACCCAGGCCCGCGGCCTCGGCGCCCCGTCGGGCGAGGGTGTTCTTGAAGACCTTGTACTCGGCGCCGGCCGGGCGCAGCGACGCACGCAGCGACGCGAGCTCGCCGACGGTCAGACCGCGATATTCGGTGAGCACCGCGGCGTCGGCATCGGTCAGCTTGGCGCTGATCTCGTCGACGACGGCGGACTTCTCGGGACGGGCCACGCGTGACTCCTCTACGACCAGTGCGTGTGGGGCGATCCGGGCACCTCGGCCTCACGGCAGACGAGGACACCCGAACCCCAGCCGATGGATCCGGCGTCTGGGAGCGGAGTCACCTCGTCCGGCCGGGCGGCAAGCCGCCTGATTACCCCGGGTGACGACCCGGGACCGGAGGTCTTCGGTGCATGGAACACTTCGATGCTTGGAACGACGTGCGGACGGAGATGGTAGTCGGACGGCCATGACGCAGTCACGCCGGCCGATTCGGAGACCCGTGCCGACGTTTGTCGATCCAGCCGCGCCGAGCGCGACGAGGCCTACAAACGTCGAGGGTCGGTTGATCAGGGAGCTTCGGAGGCGGTGTCGACCTTGACGCCGGGACCCATGGTCGACGAGACCGTGATGCCCTTGAGGTAACGACCCTTGGCCGACGCGGGCTTGGCCCGCTGCAGCTCGTCGAACACGGCGTTGTAGTTCTCGAGCAGAGCGGCGGGCTCGAAGCTCGCCTTGCCGATCGGGACCTGGACGTTTCCGTTGCGGTCGGTGCGGTACTCGACCTTGCCCGCCTTGAACTCGGCGACGGCCTTCGCGATGTCGGGTGTGACGGTGCCGGTCTTCGGGTTCGGCATCAGACCACGCGGACCGAGCACGCGGCCGAGCTTGCCGACCTGGGCCATGAGATCCGGCGTGGCGATCGCGATGTCGAAGTCGAGGAAGCCGCCCTCGACCCGCGCGACGAGCTCCTCTGCACCGACGACGTCGGCGCCGGCCTCTTCCGCGGCGCGGGCGGCATCACCCTGGGCGAACGCGGCCACCCGTACGGTCTTGCCGGTGCCGTTCGGCAAGGAAACGGTGCCGCGCAGCATCTGGTCGGCCTTGCGGGGATCGACGCCGAGGCGGAACGCCGCTTCGACCGTCTCGTCGAAGTTGCGGGTTGCCAGCGACTTCACGAGGTCGAGGGCCTCGGACGCGCCGTGCAGCTTCTCGCGGTCGAACCGTCGGGTTGCGTCGAGGTACTTCTTGCCGTGCGGTGCCATCGGAGCTCCTTCGCCTCATCGGCTCCCTCGGGGTCCCGGGTCCGGCGGCGAGGTCGTCCGCCGGGGGTTGTAGCAAAGAACGGGTGGGCTAGCCGGTGACGGTGATGCCCATGGAACGGGCGGTCCCCTCGACCTGGGCCATGGCCCCTTCGATGTCGATCGCGTTCAAGTCGGGCATCTTCGTCTCCGCGATCTTCTTGACCTGGTCGCGGGTGACGGAACCGACCTTGTCACGCAGGGGGTTGCCCGAGCCCTTCTCGAGGCCGGCCGCTTCGCGCAGCAGGAACGGGGTCGGCGGCGTCTTGGTGACGAATGTGAACGACCGGTCTTCGTAGACCGAGATCTCGACCGGCACGATCTGACCGCGCTGGGCCTCGGTCGCCGCGTTGTAGGCCTTGCAGAAGTCCATGATGTTCAGACCGTGCGGACCGAGGGCGGTACCGACGGGCGGCGCGGGCGTCGCCTGACCGGCCGGGATCTGGATCTTCACGATCGCCGCGAGCTTCTTCTTTGCCATTGCGCGTGCTCTTTCCGTTTGTGTCTGGCGCGCACGGTTGGCGCGCGCCGAGGGTCTTAGAGCTTGGCCACCTGGCCGAACTCGAGCTCGACCGGGGTCTCCCGGCCGAAGATGTTCACGAGCACCTTGAGCTTGGAGCGATCGAAGTCGATCTCGCTGATCGCGCCGTTGAAGTCGGCGAACGGACCGGTCGTGACCCGCACCTGCTCGCCCTCGTCGAACGCGAGCCGCGGGCGCGCCTTCTTCTCCGGTGCGCCTTCCGGCTTCACGCCGAGGATGTCTTCGACCTCGCGTCGCGACAACGGCGTGGGCTTCGCGCCGCTGCCGACGAATCCCGTGACACCCGGAGTGTTGCGCACGACGTACCAGGAGTCGTCGTCGAGAGCCATCCGCACGAGCAGGTACCCGGGGAAGACCTTCTTCTGCACGACGACCTTGCGGCCGTTCTTGAACTCGATGACGTCTTCCATCGGGATGACGACCTCGAAGATGCGCTCTTCGACGTTCATCGAACGCACGCGGCTCGCGAGGTTCTGCTTCACCTTGTTCTCGTAGCCGGCGTAGGTGTGCACGACGTACCACGCGCCCGGCCGGTCGTAGGGGCTGGGCTCGGGTTCCTCGTCTTCGTACTCGTCGTCTTCGTCGAGGACGTCGATGAGCTCGGCATCGGCGAGATCGACCTCTGCGGCGACCTCCACGATGACCGCGTCGACTTCGCCGTCGCCGTCGACATCGATGGCCGCGACGATCGCGTCGGTCACGCCGTCACCGTCGACATCGATGGCCGCGACGACGATCTCCCCTTCGGGAGTGTCGGTTGCGGTGTCGTTCGGGTTGGTTTCTTCAGCAGTCACAGGGTCGACCATCAGTCGTAGAGGAAGAGAACGAACTTCGCGGATGCGTAGTCGAACAAGAAGATCAGGGTGGTCATCACCACGACTGCGATGAGCACGATGATCGTCGAGTTGATGATCTCGTGCTTCGTCGGCCAGGCGACCTTGCGCATCTCGCCGCGGACCTCGCGAAGGAACTCGCTCGGTCCGGTGCGTTCCTTGGTCTGTTGCGCAGCGGGACGCGACTTGCGCTCGGGCGCGCGCGGCTTGTCGCCGCCTTGCTTCGCCATCATGCGCTTGCTCTGTCGGTTCACCCGAACGCCTTCATGCTGGGTCGTGATGCCATGGGTTGCAGGGGTCGTGATCTGGCCGTCGTGACCATGTCACTGCAGGGCAGGAGGGACTCGAACCCCCAACCGCCGGTTTTGGAGACCGGAGCTCTACCAATTGAGCTACTGCCCTCCGGGGGTCCGGACGCGACAGATTAGCCGACGCTCCCGGCCAGGGTCCGGGCGAGGAGCCGTCGTTGGTGTCCGGCGGCTCCGCTGCTTCTCCTCTTGATGGTCGAATCCGCTCCGCCACCTCGATCGCCCACCCGCGAAACACCCGTCGTTGGTGTCCGGCGGCTCCGCTGCTTCTCCTAGCGCGTTTCCTTGTGCAGGGTGTGGCGGCGGTCGAAGCGGCAGTACTTCTTCATCTCGATGCGCTCGCGGTCGTTCACCTTGTTCTTCTTGGTGATGTAGTTCCGCCGCTTGCAGTCTTCACACGCGAGGGTCACCTTGACCCTTTTGTCACTTGCCATCGTCGTGTCCCGTCTCGTCTGCTCGAAGTCTTGTGTTACTTGAGGATCTTGGTGACGCGGCCGGCGCCCACGGTGCGGCCACCCTCACGGATCGCGAACCGCAGGCCGTCTTCCATCGCGATCGGCTTGCCCAACTGGACGACCATCTCAGTGTTGTCGCCCGGCATCACCATCTCCGTACCCTCCGGCAGGACAACCGTCCCCGTCACGTCCGTCGTCCGGAAATAGAACTGCGGGTGATAATTCGCGAAGAACGGAGTGTGGCGACCACCCTCCTCCTTCGTCAACACATACACCTGCGCCTCGAAATCCGTGTGCGGCGTGATCGACCCCGGCTTCGCGAGGACCTGACCCCGCTCCACATCTTCCTTCTTCGTACCCCGCAACAAGGCACCGATGTTGTCACCCGCGCGGCCCTCATCCAGAAGCTTGCGGAACATCTCCACACCCGTACACGTCGTCTTCGTCGTATCCCGCAGACCGACGATCTCGACCTCTTCACCCGTCTTCACGATGCCCTGCTCGACCTTGCCGGTCACGACCGTCCCACGACCCGTGATCGTGAACACATCCTCGATCGGCATCAAGAACGGCTTCTCCAACTCCCGCACCGGCTCCGGGATGAACGCATCCACCGCATCCATCAACTCGACGACACCCGCCGCCGCAGCCTCATCACCCTCCAACGCCTTCAACGCGACTGACCCGAACGATCGGGGTGTCATCACCCGGGAACTCGTACTCGTTCAACAACTCACGAACCTCGAGCTCCACCAACTCGAGGAGCTCCTCATCATCGACCTGATCAACCTTGTTCAACGCCACCACAATCGACGGAACCCCAACCTGACGAGCCAAGAGCACATGCTCACGCGTCTGCGGCATCGGACCATCCGTCGCCGCGACCACCAAAATCGCGCCATCCACCTGCGCGGCACCCGTGATCATGTTCTTGATGTAATCCGCATGCCCAGGCATATCCACATGCGCGTAATGCCGATTCGCGGTCTCATACTCAACATGGGAGATATTGATCGTGATCCCCCGCGCCTTCTCCTCCGGCGCCTTATCGATCTGATCAAACGCCGTCGCCGTCACATTCGCATCACGATCCGCCAACACCCGCGTGATCGCAGCCGTCAACGTCGTCTTCCCATGATCGATGTGACCCATCGTCCCAATATTCAAATGCGGCTTGTTCCGCTCGAACTTCGCCTTCGCCATCTCAGACCGCTCCGTTCGCTACTCGGCGTGGACGTGCACGCTTCCCCTCGTACCGACGTTCACTCCACATGCTCTCATCGCTCCGTTCAGTGCTCGGCGGGACCCGCCTCGCGGCCTCTGGCTCTGGATTGCAAGATCTCGGTCGGGCTTGCGTAGCGGGGGCGGGACTCGAACCCGCGACAACACGATTATGAGCCGTGTGCTCTAACCAACTGAGCTACCCCGCCTGGTCGCGGGCGTCGGGTCGACGCTCGCGGCGGAGCCCCCTTACGGAATCGAACCGTAGACCTTTTCCTTACCATGGAAACGCTCTGCCGACTGAGCTAAGGGGGCGGACCGACAACGATAGCCGCGGCCCGAGGTCGGCTACCTTCCGGGCCGTGGAGGACTTCGAGCCATGATCACGATCCGGCCGGCCGAACCCGGCGACGCCGAGGCCACCCGCGCCATCTACAACCCGGAGGTCCTCGAGTCGACCGTGACCTTCGACCTGCGGCCCCGCAGCCTCGAGGAGCAGCGGGCCTGGATCGCCGCCCACGCCGGTGGGCACATCGCGATCGTGGCGATCGACGGTGCGGAGGCCGACGGAGGCGAGGTGGTCGGGTTCGGTTCGCTGTCGCCGTACCGCTCGCGGCCGGCGTACTCCACCACGGTCGAGAACTCGGTCTACGTGCGCCGCGACCGCCAGGAGGAGGGAATCGGGCGGTTGCTCCTCGAGGAGCTGGCCCTCCGGGCGACGGCGCACGGGTTCCACGCCATGATCGCCCGCATCGTGGGTGACCACGAAGCCTCGATCGCCCTTCATCGGGCGTGCGGCTTCGAGATCGTCGGGACCGAACGCGAGGTCGGCCGGAAGTTCAACCGCTGGCTCGACGTCGTCCTGATGCAACGCATGCTCTGAACAACAGGGCACACGTGGCGCCAAGCTGGGAGCGCCGGGGTATGTGGAGCGAGCGGAGGCTCCTCAGCCGTGCCCCGAACCGGCGAGCGAGCGGAGCAATCAGAGATGGTGGGCCGGGCAGGATTCGAACCTGCGTAGCTTGCGCAACTGGTTTACAGCCAGTCCCCTTTGGCCACTTGGGTACCGACCCGCAGGGCCGCGTACGATAGCAGCCGATCTTCACGCCGATCCCCCCGTCCGCCCACCCCGTCAAGCCGACCCGAGAGGTGCTCCCATGCCCAGCTTCGACGTCGTCTCCGAGGTCGACATGCAGGAAGTCCGCAACGCGGTCGACCAGGCCGACCGCGAGATCGCGAACCGGTTCGACTTCAAGGGCACCGACAGCTCGATCGAGCTGAAGGACAAGGGCATCGAGCTCGAGACGGCCAGTGAGGAGCGGCTGAAGGCGCTCACGCAGGTGCTCGAGGAGAAGTTCGTCAAGCGCAAGGTCTCGTTGAAGTCGCTCGACTACGGCAAGATCGAGGAAGCGTCGAAAGGCGCGGTCCGCCAGACCGTCGGTCTCGCGGTCGGCATCAACTCCGACAAGGCCCGCGAGATCGGCAAGTACATCAAGGGCCTCGGGATGAAGGGCGTCCAGCACCAGGTCCAGGGCGAGCAGCTCCGGGTGACCGGCAAGAAGCGTGACGACCTCCAGGCCACGATCGCGAAGCTCAAGGAGCACGACTTCGGGATCCCGCTCCAGTTCGAGAACTTCCGGGACTAGGAGAAGAAGCGGAGCCGGCGGACACACGCCGCGGGCCACGAACCGGCGAGCGATCGAGCCGGCGCAGCGGATTCGACCAACAAGTAGGAGAAGAAGCGGAGCCGGCGGACACACGCCGCGGGCCACGAACCGGCGAGCGATCGAGCCGGCGCAGCGGATTCGACCATCAAGTCAGTCGTAGTAGCCGGAGTGGATGTAGATGCAGGGGATGCCGTCGCGTCGGAGCATGTCGACGTTGCGGCGGTCGTCTTCGATCCCGAGGCGGAGATCGAACCCGAAGCGACGGAGATCCCAGATGCTCGATTGCTTGAACTCGCGGGCCATCTCGTAGTCACCCCACGGCCGCATGATCAACAGGTCCCAGCGGATCCCGTAGCGGTTGAGCCACGCTTCGGTGAGGTGGTGGACCCGACCGGGACGCGCGGTCAACAGCACGATCCGCAGCCCGGGGTGGAGGAGGTCGAGGAGGACCTTGATCTCCTCGATCACGTCGTCGTCACCGCAGGCCTCGAAGAACGACTGCCAGTCGCGTCGCGGTGCCTCGAGGTAGTGCTGTCGGTTCGCGGCGTCGGAGAGCACACCGTCGATGTCGACGACCGCGGCGGGACCGGGCTCCACCGCACCGTCGCGCCACGTCCAATGCTCAGGAGGAGCGACCGGCGGGGTCGGAGCCGTCACGCATCGTCTCCCGGCGGTGCCGACGAGAGGTAGCGCTGCTTGATCCCTTCGACGACCGACGGATCGGCGAGGGTCGTGGTGTCGCCGAGCGCCTCGTCTTCCGCGACGTTGCGCAGCAGTCGGCGCATGATCTTGCCCGATCGGGTCTTCGGCAGCTCCTCGGTGAACAGCACCGTCTTCGGCTTCGCGATCGGCCCGATGGCCTTCGCCACGTGGTCGCGGAGCTCGAGGCCGAGCGCGTCGCTCGGCTCGAAGCCGGCCCGCAGGATCACGAACGCGCCGATGGCCTGGCCCGAGGTCGGATCGCTCTTGCCGACGACCGCGGCTTCGGCCACGGCCGGATGGCCGACGAGCGCCGACTCGACCTCGGTGGTGGAGATGTTGTGGCCCGACACGAGCATGATGTCGTCGACCCGGCCGAGCAGCCAGAAGTACCCGTCGTCGTCGCGCTTGGCGCCGTCGCCGGCGAAGTACCGGCCCGCGTACTCGGACCAATACGTGTCGCGGTATCGATCGGGGTCGCCCCAGATGCCGCGCAGCATCGACGGCCACGGTCGGGTCAACACGAGGTAGCCGCCACCGGGGATCCCGACCGACACGCCGTGCTCGTCGACGACATCGGCACCGATGCCCGGGATCGGGAACGTGGCGCTCCCGGGCTTCAACGTGGTCGCGCCGGGGAGCGGGCTGATCATGATCGCCCCGGTCTCGGTCTGCCACCACGTGTCGACGACCGGACAACGCTCACCACCGATGTGCTTCCAGTACCAGATCCACGCTTCGGGGTTGATCGGTTCGCCGACCGTCCCGAGCAAGCGGAGCGACGAGAGATCGTGGCGCTCGGGGAACTCCGTGCCCCACTTCATGAAGGTACGGATCGCGGTCGGCGCGGTGTAGAGCGTCGTCACCGCGTAGCGCTCGACGATCGACCAGAAGCGCTCCTTGTCGGGGAAGTCGGGCGTGCCCTCGTACATGACGCTGGTCGTGCGGTTCGCGAGCGGTCCGTAGACGATGTACGAGTGACCGGTGACCCACCCACAGTCAGCCGCGCACCAGTAGACGTCGGTGTCGGGGTGCAGGTCGAACACGTGCTTGTGGGTGAACGCGACCTGGGTGAGGTAGCCACCCGTCGTGTGCATGATCCCCTTGGGCTTTCCGGTCGTCCCGCTCGTGTAGAGGATGAACAGGAGGTCTTCGGAATCCATCGCCTCGGGCGCGCACTCGGCGCTCTGGCTGCGGGACGAGGTCGTGGTACCAGACGTCGCGGCCTTCCTGCATCGTGACGTCGTTCTCGGTGCGCCGGACCACGAGGACCTTCTGGATCGACGGCGTCTCCGCGACCGCGTCGTCGGCGGTTGCCTTCAACGGGACCACGTTCCCCCGCCGCCACGCGCCGTCGCCGGTGACGAGCACCGTGCACTCGGCATCGTTGATCCGGTCGCGGAGGGAGTCCTTCGAGAACCCGCCGAACACCACGGAGTGCGCGGCGCCGATTCGTGCGCACGCGAGCATCGCCATCGGGAGTTCGGGCACCATCCCGAGGTAGATGGCGACCCGGTCGCCCTTGCCGACGCCGAGCTCCTTGAGCGCGTTCGCCAACCGGCTCACCTCGTCGAGGAGCTCGGAGTAGGTGATGGTGCGGGTGTCGCCGGGCTCGCCCTCCCAGTGGTACGCCACCTGCGAGCCGTGCCCGGAATCGACATGACGATCGATGCAGTTCTGACTGGCGTTCAGCTCCCCGCCCACGAACCACTTCGCGAACGGCAGGTCCCAGTCGAGGATGGTGTCCCACTCCTTCGACCAGTCGAGCGCGACTGCCTGACGCGCCCAGAAGCCCTCGTAGTCGCGATCGGCGTCGTCGTAGAGGTCGGTCCCGACGACGAGGGCATCCTTCTTGAAGGTCTCGGGCGGTGGGAAGCGACGCCCCTCGGCCAGCAGTCCCTCGATCGTCGGCTCCGCCATCGTCTCCCCCTGGGTCATCCACCGAAGCGGATCACCCTACCGTCCGCCCACCGCAGCGTTCCTGCGTCGTGAGCGCGGGGAATTTCCCGCGCTCACGACGCCGGAACGAGGCCCTTGGTGAGGATGGTGACGGTGTGGGCGCCGAGACCGTCGGGGTCGCTGAGGGCGGCGGCCTCGGTGACGCGGCTGCGGGCGGCGAGCGCGGCCAGGTCGCCGATGTGGGCGCGGGCCTGCCACTCGCGACGACCCGCCTCGACCATCTGGTCGAGGCCGAGACCCGTCAGCCACTCGGCCTGGGTCATCTCCGCCGCGACCGTGAAGCCGACCCGACGTGCGGCGCGGTGCAGCGTCTCGGTGACGACATCGGTCGTCACGTCCTGCGTCCCCGGCCCGACGAGCGGATCGTCGCCCCGCTGGTGGGCCCGGTAGGTCCGCAGCCACCCGGATTGGCCACGTGCTGCGAGGACCGACGCCGAGGCTGCGTAGTCGATCACGACGACGACGCCACGGTGCAGGCAGCTTGCACAGGCGGCGAGCCAGGCTTCGACCCCGCGCTGCAATGGGAGCCGGCTCCCGGGCGGCGCGTCGAACGCAGGGGCGAGCGGAGGCGTCGGCGGGGATCGGCACCTCCACGAACCGGTCGCCGTCGACGCCGATCCGAATCTCGTCCCAACCGGTGGCCGTGCGTTCGACAACGTCGAAGGGGAGGTTGTCGAGCAGCTCGTTGGCGAAGATCACGCCTTCGAAACCGAGTGCGGGCAGATCGTCGAGCGCGGTCACGATCGGTCCGATTCCGGTGACCGCCTCGGGATCGCCGTCGCCGCCCGCCGAGGGGAGGAACGGGCCGAGCGCGTCTTCCCAAGGTTCGATCGTGACGTGCTCACGTTGCTCGGCCCGCAGCGTGGCCGAGCGCTCCACCAGCACGTAGCGCAGAGCCGTGGCGCACGACGGTTCGACGCGCAGCACGTCACGTGCGAGGCGGCCACGCCCGGCGCCGGCCTCGACCACGATGAACGGATCCGGAGACCCGAGCTCGACGAACCACCGATCGAGCGCCCGGGCGACCAGCGCACCGAAGAGCGACCCGACCTCGGGGCTGGTGACGAAGTCGGCTCCGCCGCGGCCGGCGCCGCCATGGGTGAAGAACTCGTCGAGCGCCGCACGGACGAAGACCGAGTACGGCACCGGCCCCTCCCGGTGGATCCGCTCAACCAACTCGATGGTCGAATCCGTTCCGCCGGCTCGATCGCTCACCGACTCATCGCCCGTGGGAGAAATCCGCCGGCTCCACTTCTTCTCCTGCGATGGTCACGTCTACCACGATGGTCGAATCCGTTCCGCTGGCTCGATCGCCCACCCAATCGGCAACCGCGCGGGAGTGTCCGCCGGCTCCACTCCTTCTCCTACTTCGATGGTCGAATCCGTTCCGCAGGCTCGATCGCCCACCCAATCGGCAACCATGCGGGCCTTTCCGCCGGCTCCACTCCTTCTCCTAGAACCGTGCGAGCTCTCCGATGTGACCGAAGAGCTGCGGGTAGATCCCGATCACGACCACCGTTGCGGCGCACAGGGAGATCGCGACGCCGAGCGCGGCCGGGATCTCGACGGTCCGGGTTCCTTCGACCGCGGGCTCCTTGAACCACATCTGGCGGACGACCGCGGTGTAGTAGAAGAACGCGATCACCGAGTTCACCGCCGCGATCACACCGAGGACAGTCGCCCAGGGCGTTCCGGCGTCGAGCACGGCGCGGAAGAGCATGAACTTGGCGTACCAACCGGCCAACGGCGGGACGCCGGCGAGCGAGAACAGGAAGATCGACATCAGGATCGCGAGCACCGGCGCGAACTGGCCGAGCCCGGCGTAGCTCGAGATCTCCGCCGGAACGTGTGCGGCGCGAGACCGCGATCACGACGGCGAACGCACCGAGGTTCATCGCCGCGTAGATGAGCAGGTAGGTGACCACCGCCTCGAGGGCAGCCGCGGGCGCCGTTCTGGGCCACCGCGAGCGGAACGAGGATGAAGCCACCCTGTGCGACCGACGAGTAGGCGAGCATCCGGACGATGTTGGTCTGGCGCAGCGCGACGAGGTTCCCGACCGTCATCGACAGCGCGGCGAGCACCCAGAGCACCGGCTGCCACGAGTCGATGCTCGGGAAGAACCCGACGTAGACGACCGTGAGCAGGGCGACGAAGCCACCCGCCTTCGACGAGACCGACAGGAACGCGGTGACCGGTGTGGGAGCGCCCTCGTAGGTGTCGGGCGCCCAGAAGTGGAACGGCACCGCGCTGATCTTGAACGCGAACCCGACCAGGGTGAGGAAGATGGCGACGACGAACAGCGGCGCGACATCGGGCGTGTCGCCGCGCGAACCGCGAGATGTCGGTGAGCAGCGTCGAACCGCTGAACCCGAAGATGAACGACATGCCGTACAGCATCACCGCCGAGGAGAGCACACCGATCAGGTAGTACTTGATCGACGCCTCGTTCGACTTCGTGTCGTGCTTGCGCCACCCGGCGAGCACGAATGTCGGGATCGAGATCGCCTCGAGCGCGACGAAGATCGTGATCAGGTCGCGGGCCGACGCCATCACGATCATCCCGAGCACCGAGGTGAGCAACAGGAAGTAGAACTCGCCCTGGTAGTAGTCGCCCTCGCCGATGTAGTCGACCGAGAGCAGCAGCGAGATGTAGGCCGCGACCAGGAACAGGGCCTTGAACGTGAGTGCGTAGGGGTCGACGACGTACGCGCCGCCGAACATGACCCGGTTGTTGCCGTCGATCGCGAGCGTGATGACCGGAACGAGCGCGGCCAGCACCCCGATCGTCGCGATCCGGGGCGACTGCCAGCTCTCCCGATCCGCGAACAGCAGGTCGGCGATCAGCACGATGACGATCGTCGCCGAGAGGATGATCTCCGGCGCGAGCGCGTGGAAGTCGAAGTGCGGAGTCAAGGCGCGAGGTTCCTCATCCGGATCGATCCTCGAGCCACTTCGTGGACGACCTTGACGACCGAGGGATCGGTCAGCTGGAAGAGCAGGTTCGGGTAGACGCCGAGCACCACGATGCCGAGCAGCATCGGCGTCCAGGCGATCCACTCGGCCGGCTGAACGTCGTGGATGTGTGCGTCGACGAACTCGGCCTTCACCTTGCCGAACGCCACCCGTTGCAGCATCCAGAGGAGGTAGCCGGCCGCGAGGACGGTACCGACCGCAGCGACGACCATGTACACACGGAAGGTGATGTCGGAGAGGCCGGCGGCGGGCTGGTACGCCGAGAGGATCGCCGGGAACTCACCCCAGAAGCCCGCGAGCCCGGGCAGACCGAGCGACGCCATCGCGCAGAAGCCGAGGATCCAACCCATCTGCGGCGCCTGGGTGAGCAGACCGCCGAGGCGCTTGATCTCGCGGGTGTCGAAGTTGTGCTGCACCGAACCGGCGACGAAGAAGAGCATGCCGGTGATGAGACCGTGAGCGACCATGCCGAAGATCGCCGCGTTGAGGCCGAAGTCGGTGAGGGTCGCGATGCCGAGCATCACGAAACCCATGTGCGCCACCGACGAGAACGCGATGAGACGCTTCATGTCGGTCTGCGCGAGACAGCAGAGCGCGCCGTAGATGATCCCGATGACGGCGAGCAGACCGATCCAGGGTGCCCAGTTGACCGCGCCCTTCGGGAGCATCGGCAGCGCGATGCGGATGAAGCCGTAGGTACCGAGCTTCAGCATGATCGCGGCAAGGAGCACCGAACCCACGGTGGGCGCCTCGGTGTGGGCATCGGGGAGCCAGGTGTGGAACGGGAACATCGGCACCTTGATCGCGAAGCCGAGGAACATGCCCGCGAACACGAGCGTCTGGGTGCCCTCGACGATCCCGTGGCCGTGCAGCGCCGACAGCGCCGGGATCGAGAAGGTGTGGACGTCGCTGAGGAAGTACATCGCGAGGAAGCTCAGCAACATCAACGCGGAGCCGAACAGCGTGAAGAGGAAGAACTTGATCGACGCGTACTCGCGGTTCGGACCACCCCAGACGCCGATCATGAAGAACATCGGGAGCAGCACGATCTCGAAGAACACGAAGAAGAGGATCAGGTCCTGGGCGGCGAAGGTGCCGTTCATGCCGACCTCGAGCAGCAGCATCAAGGCCAGGAACGCCTTCGGGTTGTGCGGCTCGGGGAAGTGGTTCCACGAGTAGACGACGCAGAGGACCGTGATGACCATCGACAGGAGGAGCAGCGGGAGGCTGATGCCGTCGATGCCGATGTGGTACCGGCTGTGGATCACGTCGATCCACGGCTGGTTCACACCGAACTGCAGGTCGGCCGGCGTCGCCGTAGTCGAAGCGGAACAGGATCACCACGCCGACGGCGAGCGTCACGAGGCGTGGTGAGCGAGCGCGACGAGCTTCTGTGCTCCCTCCTCTGCGCGCGGGATCAGCAGGACGATCACCATGCCGACCACGGGCAGGAAGACCGCCAGGGTCAACGCCCAGTCGTCGAACCAGTTCATGCGAACCGTTCCCCTTTACTCAACTGAAGATCACGAGGGCGAGGGCGAACAGCGCCGATCGCAGCGAACATGAACGAGGGCGTACCACTGGAGACGACCGGTCTGGATCCGCCGGAGCAGACCACCCGATGCGCCCGGTCTCCCGGGCGAGCGTGTTGTAGACCCGCGTCGAGGACGTCGTGGTCGACGATGTAGGTGCCTCCCGCGATCGACCGGGCCGCGAGACCCGCCCCCTTGACGATCGCGTCGATGACGTTCTGGTTGATCCAGTACGAGACCCGTGCGATCGGGCCCTTGATGCCGGCGACGATCACACTCTCGTACAGGTCGTCGAGGTAGTACTTGTTGACGAGGAACGCGTAGCCCCGACGGGCGAACACGTTGCGCTTCGTGAGGCCGCTGCAGCGCGTGCGAGCTCCTCCTCGCGGAACCAGAGGAAGATGCCCGACACCGATGGCGCAGACCACGATGAAGAATGACGCCGCCGCGAGGCCGTAGTCGAACTGGGGGTGACGACGGGCGGGAAGGCGAACTTCGGCTCGACGTACTCTGCGAACTTCTCGAGGCCCGAGCGGCGCTGCGTTCACGAGGCCGGCGAACACGCTGAACACCGCGAGCACGATCAACGGGACGGTGATCGCCTTCGGCGACTCGTGCGGGTGCGCCGTGACCGCGGTACTCGCCGAAGAAGGTGAGGTACACGCAACGGGTCATGTACGCCGCGGTCAGGAACGCACCGATCAGGCCCGACGATCGCGAACATCTCGAAGCCGCCCTGACCGGCGGTGGCGAGGATCTCGTCCTTCGACCAGAACCCTGCGAGCGGCGCGATCCCGGCGAGCGCGGCGGAGCCGATCGATGAAGGTCCAGAACGTGATGGGCATGTACTTGCGCAGCCCGCCCATGTCCTTCTTCATGTCGAAGGAGTGGTGGGAGCCCGAGTGGCTGACCGATCCGGCACCGAGGAAGAGCAGCGCCTTGAAGAACGCGTGGGTGAAGAGATGGAAGACCGCTCCGACCCATGAGCCGACCCCGAGGCCCATCACCATGTATCCGAGCTGGCTGATCGTCGAGTACGCGAGGACCTTCTTGATGTCGTCCTGCACGAACGCGAGCGCGGCCCCGATCAGGATCGTGATCGCACCGATGATCGCCATCGGGTTCGCGCCACCGTCGCCGATGTTGAACCCGTTCCAGAACACGCCGTAGACCCGGGCCCCGAGGTACACGCCGGCGACGACCATGGTCGCGGCGTGGATGAGCGCGGAGACCGGCGTCGGGCCGGCCATGGCGTCGGGCAGCCAGGTGTGGAGCGGGAACTGACCGCTCTTGCCGATGATCCCGATGAGGAGGCAGCTCGCGCCGACGATCATCAGGGTGTGGTCGGCTCCGCGGACTGAGCGCGTAGCGGTTGATGCCGACGATGTTGAAGGTGCCGGCCGCGAAGAAGGTGACGATCACGCCGATCATCAGGCCGATGTCGCCGGTTCTCGTCGTGAGGAACGCCTTCAGCGCCGCGTTGCTGTTCGCGCCTTCCTCCCACCAGTGACCGATCAGCATGAACGAGCACAGGCCGACGAGCTCCCAGCCGACGAGCAGCTGCAGCGTGTTCGGAGCGACGACGAGGATCAGCATCGACGCGGTGAACAGGCTCAGAGCCGCGTAGTAGTAGGTGAAGCGGACGTCGCCCTTCATGTACGCGGTCGAGTAGATGTGCACGAGCAGCGAGATGAAGGTGACGACGAAGAGCATCATCACCGCGAGGCCGTCGATCTGGATCCCGACGCCGAACTTGATGGCTCCGTTCTGCCACCAGGTGACGCTGTGCACGACCGGCTTCACGACCGCGCCGTGCTCCCCGGCCGAGAGCATGAAGCTCTTGCCGAATGCGCCGAGCCCGACGTCGCTCCCCTCGAACTTGTTGACGCGTTGGATCCACTGCACCACGGTGATGCACGACAGCACGAAGGAGGTCGCGACCGCGAAGATTCCGATCTCCGAACCCTGGCGCGGCATCTTCTTCCCGAAGAAGAGGATCAGCACGAACGAGAGTGCGGGGATGAGCGGGATGATCCAGGCGGCGTCGAGCACGATCAGCCCTTCAACTGGTCGACATTGTCGAGGTCGGGGCTACGCAGGTTGCGGTAGATCAAGAGCACGATCGCCAGGCCGACGCCCACCTCGGCGGCCGCGATCGTGATGACGAACAGCGCGAACACCTGGCCCGACACCGCGTGGAGCCGCGCCGAGAACGCCACCAGGTTGAGGTTGACCGCGTTGAGCATCAGCTCGACGCTCATCAGCACGAGCACGCCGTTGCGGCGGGCGAGCACTCCGTAGATGCCGGTGCAGAACAGGAACGCGCTCAGGATGAGGAACTGGTTCATGATCATGGTCAGTCCCTCCTCGCGATGACGACGGCGCCGACGAGCGCCGCGAGCAGCAGCATCGACACGACCTCGAACGGTACGACGTACTGACGGAAGATCGCATCTCCGATGACCGCGGTCTTCCCCGTCGCCAGCACCGCAGCGTCGAGCTTGATCTTCGTGCCGCCGAAGGCGTCGAGGAGGAGCACGACGAGCACGCCCAGGAGGAACAGCGCGGCGACGGCGGCCGGGAACCGCTGGTCGTTGTCGAGATCGGAGTCGCCCTCCATCGGAGCCCGCGTGAGCATGATCCCGAACAGGAACAGGATGACGACCGCGCCGATGTAGATGAGCACCTGCACCCAGGCGACGAACTCGGCGCCGAGCAGGATGTACTGCGCGGCCACACCCGCGAGCACGACGACGAGGTACAGCGCGGCATGGACGACGTTGCGCGTGCGCACGACGCCGATCGCGGCGAGGCCCATCGCGACCGCGAGGATCCAGAAGGCGACGTTCTGCGCGATCACAGCGGCTACTTCTTTACCTTGATATCGGCGCCGAGCTCGAGGGGCTCCGGCTCGGGGACGGTGGTCATCCACTCGCCGAGTCGGTCCTTGTCGTGGAGCAGCTTCGCGATCTTGAACTCGGTGTACTCGAAGTCGGGGCTCCAGAAGAGGGCGTCGAAGGGGCAGACCTCGACGCAGATCCCGCAGTACATGCACAGGCCGTAGTCGATGTCGAACCGGTCGAGGATGCTGACCGTGCGGTCGCGACCACCCTCACGGCGCGGCGGCCGCTTCTCCTTGTGGCCTTCGATGTAGATGCACCAGTCGGGACAGCTGCGCGCGCACAACATGCAGACGGTGCAGTTCTCCTCCTTGAGCGCGATGACGCCGCGCGCACGGGTCACCGGCTGTTCCTTCTCGTGCGGGTACTGCACGGTGACCGCGCCCTTGAGCATGGTCTTGAAGGTGATGCCGAGGCCGCCGACCAGCCCGGGCACCTTGGGCTTCCGCATCTTCGACGCCATCTAGAACGCCACCTTCAAGATGCCGGTGAGCAGGATGTTCGCGAGTCCGAGCGGGATCAGCACCTTCCAGGCGAGGGCCTGGAGCTGGTCTTCGCGCAGACGCGGGTAGGTGAAGCGGACCCAGAAGAAGATGAACGCCACGAACATCAGCTTCCCGAACAGCACGACCGGGCCGAGGACGTCGGCCACGGTGCCGTGCACGCCGGGGATCGCCCAGCCGCCGAGGAAGAGCGTCGCCGCGAGCGCCGCGAACGCGAACGCGGTGCCGACCTCGCCGATGTAGAAGAAGAGGAATCGAAAGCCGGTGTACTCGACCATGTACCCGGCGACGAGCTCGCTCTCGGCCACCGGCATGTCGAACGGGGTCTGGGTGAGCTCGGCCTGGGCCGCGACGAGGAACAGACCGAAGCCGATGATCTGGGTGAAGAAGTAGGGGTTGCCGATCCCGCCCCAGCCGAAGATCGACCCGTCTTGCTGGGCGGCGACGATCCCCTGGAGGCTCATCGTGCCGGCCTGGATCACCACCCCGACGACTGCGAGCAGCAGCGGGAGCTCGTAGGCGATGAGCTGACCCGCCGCGCGCAACGCGCCGAGGAGCGCGAACTTGTTCGAGCTCGCCCACCCGGCCATCAGCACGCCGATGACCGAGAGGCTCGAGACCGCCAGCGCGTAGAAGACACCGACGTCGAGGTTCTTGACGACGATGCGCGGACCCGCCGGGATGACCACGAAGATCAAGAACGTCGACATCAAGATGACGATCGGCGCCATCGCGAACACGCGACGGTCGGCGCCGTCGGGCATGACGTCTTCCTTCTGGATGAACTTGATGCCATCGCCGATGAGCTGGAACCACCCGTGGAACCCACCGGGATCCATCGGGCCGAGCCGGCTCTGCATGTGACTCATCATCTTCAGCAGGAACACGTACCCGAGGATCAGCGCGCCCATCGGTACGAGCGCCAGGATGATGATCGTCTTGATCGCGAGCGTCGTGCCCCAACCGACATCAAGGGCGAGCAAGTGAGTCACCGGTCGATGTCTCCGAGGATGAAGTAGAGCGACGCCAGGATGGTGATCACGTCGGGAACGTAGACGCCGCGAAGGAGCCACGACATGATCGAGACGTTGCTGAACGACGCGGAACGGATCTTCACCCGGAACGGACCGGTCGCGCCCTTCGACACGACGTAGTAGCCCATCTGCCCCAGCGGGTTCTCGACCTCGCTGTAGACCTCGCCCTCCGGCACCTTGATGATGCGCGGGACCTTCGCCATGATCGGACCGCTCGGCAGCTGGTCGAGCAGCTGCAGGACCATGCGGCACGACTCACGGGTCTCCTGGAGGCGCACCCAGTAGCGCGCGTACGAATCGCCGTCGGGGTGGGTCCAGACCTTGAAGTCGAGCTCGGGGTAGACGAGGTACGGACGG
Organism: uncultured Actinomycetes bacterium; assembly: GCA_963829475.1. Lineage (GTDB taxonomy): Bacteria > Actinomycetota > Acidimicrobiia > IMCC26256 > JANYLB01 > JANYLB01. Next base: position 158,204 of record CAWHIU010000001.1, read on the forward strand.
CCGTCGCGACGGATGTCCCAGTCGACGCCGGACGCGCGCAGGTTGGAACCCGACATCCCGTAGGCAGCACCGAGCTCGCCCGGGACGATGCCGATCGACTTGGTACGGGCCTGGAAGATCTCGTTGCCGGCGACGAGGTCTTCGAACTCGTCGCAGCCGTCGAGCATCTTCTTCATGACCTCCCGGGTCTCGCTGATCCAACCCCACGGGAGGTCGTCCTTCAGGCCGCCGATGCGGTTGAAGTTCGGGTGGAACCGACCGCCCGTCGCGCCCTCGATGAGGTTGAGGACGTACTCGCGGTCGCGGAATCCGTAGAACGCCGGGGTGAGCGCGCCGACCTGCAGCGCCATCTCGCCGAGGAAGAGGTAGAAGGTCGAGATGCGCGAGAGCTCGGTGAGGATCGTGCGGATGTACTGCGCCCGGGGTGGCGCCTCGATGCTCATGAGGCGCTCGGCACCGTCGACGAACGGCACCTCGTTGGCGAAGCTCGAGAGCCAGTCGATGCGATTCACGAGCGTGGTGACCTGCGGGTAGGTGCGGTACTCGGCGAGCTTCTCGTAGCCGCGGTGCATGTACCCGATGATCGGGTCAGCCGACACGACCCGTTCGCCGTCGAGTCGGACGACCAGGCGCAGCGTGCCGTGCGTGGCCGGGTGCTGTGGGCCGAGGTTCAGGACCATGTCGCCGGTGTCGAGCTCGACGTTCACCTGGGCCTCGGCGAGATGCCGGAGCGCGCCCGGCTCGAGCTGGATCTCCGGCATCGGCGGATTCTCGGTGGTGCTCACGCGTCGACCTCCTCCGCGGGAGAGTCGTCGCCGGGCATGCCTTCGACGTCGACGAGGCCGGGCCACGGCTTCACCTCGCGCGCGAGCAGCGCGAAGTCTTTGCGCAACGGGTATCCCTCGAACTCGGCGGGGAGGTACAGCTTGCGCAGGTTCGGGTGACCGGCGAAACCGATCCCGAACATCTCCGCGCACTCGCGCTCGTGCCAGTCGGCTCCCGGGTACACCGAGGTCCACGACTCGGCGCTCGGCGCGTCGTCGTCGACGTCGGTCTTCAAGGTGATGCCGTGGTGCTTCGAGGTGCTCTGCACGTGGGCGAACACCTGGAAGCGACCCGCCGAACCCGCCGTGCCGTAGGTGGTCTCGGTCGGCTGCACCGGAGCTGACGTGTCGGCACCGCCTTCTTCGTCACTCCCGGGTGCGACCATCGGCTGCCAGTCGATACCGGAGACGAACGAGAGGTAGTCGCAGGCAAGCTTGGTCTTCGCGACCTCGGCGCTGCGGCGCCACGCATCAGGGCGGATCCGCACGACGAGCGTGCCCAATGCGTCGGCATGCTCGACGACACCATCGCCCAGCTCCGACTCGAACACGGCGAGCAACGCGGCCTGCTCATCGGTGAGCGCGGGCTGCTCGGGCTCGGCGACCTCGGTGGTGGGAGGTGCGTCGGCGATGTCGGCATCGGCCCGGGCCATCGCCGCGGCGGCCGGTTGATCGTCGGCGGCAACCGCGGCTTCGGCGCGCTCCTCGTCGGCCGCGCCGCTCTCTTCTTCGCCGGCGGTCTTGTCGGTCGGCTCATCAGGCAACTGGTCGTCAGGCAACTGGTCGTCAGGCATCTGGCGCTCCGACCGTCGAAGGCTGCGCCTTCACCGTCGGCATCGCCACGGCAGTCGAGACCATCGCGATGTCGTCGGGGACCTCGCCCCGCCAGCGCGCCGCGAGCTCGTCGTTGCCGATGCCCTCGTTCTGGATCCGCTCCTGGAGCATCACGATGCCCTGCAGCAGTGCTTCGGGGCGCGGCGGGCAGCCCGGAACGTAGACATCGACCGGGATGATCTGGTCGACGCCCTTGGTCACGGAGTACGAATCCCAGTAGGGGCCACCGCAGTTCGAGCACGAACCCATCGAGATCACGTACTTCGGGTCGGGGATCTGCTCGTAGAGCCGCTTGATCGCGGGAGCCATCTTGTCGGTGACCGTGCCGGAGATCACGACGAGGTCGGCCTGGCGTGGGCTGGCGGGGAACGGGATCACGCCGAGCCGCATCATGTCGTAGCGGGGACCGGCGAGCGCCGCAGCCATCTCGATCGCGCAACAGGCGAGGCCCCACTGGAACATCCAGAGCGAGTACTTGCGGCTGTAGTTGAGCAGCCACGTCAGCGGCTTCGCGGCGGGCTTCGAGAGCGTGCCGTTGGTGACTAGGCCCACCTGAGCACTCCCTTGCGCCACGCGTAGACCAGCCCGAGCGCGAGGACCAGCACGAAGGCGATCATCTCGATGACCGCGAACCACCCGAGGAACTCGAGCCGGATCGCCCACGGGAAGATGAAGACCGCTTCGACGTCGAACATGACGAAGAGGAGGGCGTAGACGTAGTACCGGATGTTCGACTGACCCCACCCGCCGATGGGGTCGGAGCCGGCCTCGTAGGTGACGTATTTCTGCGGCTGCGGACGGCTCGGACGAATCAGGCGACCGACACCCAACATCCCAGCCGCCATCGCCAACGCGGCCCCGATGAACAGGGCGACAGCGAGGTAATTCCGGTAGTACTCGGTCACGCGCGCCGCCGCCTCCACCTCAGGTCCCGGGCGGTCCGGAGCATACCTCCGCGCCTTTTCGAACCGTCTAATCGCGCGGCCGGTTCTCTCGCCGCTTTCACTTCAGGTCGGCTCCGCTACGCCTCTTTCCTTCTGGTCGGCTTCGCTGCGCCGGCTCGATCGCCCGAAACGGTCCACCACCCGCGACGCGTCTCCGCCGGCTCCGCTACGCCTCTTTCCATCTGGTCGGCTTCGCTGCGCCGGCTCGATCGCCCGAAACGGTCCACCACCCGCGACGCGTCTCCGCCGGCTCCGCTACGCCTCTTTCAACACCGAGAACCAGACGCGGTGGCAGACGCCGATGACGGCATAGCCGAGCGAGTCGTAGCGACGGTAGAGCTCCCCGGTCAAGAAGATCTCCCCTGCGGTCCCGGTCGAGCGAGCGAGCGCGGCGACTGCGTCCCGGTACTCCTTCTCGAGGCCCCGCGTGGCCTTGATCGCGGCGTCTGCGTGGCCGCTCGCCTCCGTGAGCTGGTCCGGGAGAACCTCGAACGCCCGGACGAGGTGCCCGATCGCGGCGAGCGCAGCTCCGGCCATCCGGGCGGCGTGCTCGTCGGGCTCCCATCGCGCCACCTCGGCCTGACGGACGATGTTCTTCGCGGAGTTCTGGACCAGATCGAGGCGATCCGAGACGGTATAGAGGTCTTCTTGGTCGAGCGGCGACGACAGGACCTCCCGCAGCGCCTCGACGAGGGCCCGCCGCGCGACATCGCCGTCGTGCTCGAGATCGCGGACCGCCGTCTCGGCCGCGGCGTCGCCCGCCGACCAGGCGGCGAAGGCCTGGAGTGACGACTCGGTCAACCGGACCTGCACCCGCAGCAGCTCGAGGACATCGGGTTGGAACCGCAGGAACCAGGGCCGTCGCACGCCGCTCATGGGAGCAGCCGAAGACCCAGGAACGCAAGCGCGCCGATGACCGCACAGACCGGCACGGTCACGACCCAGGCCGTGACCGTCTTCCCGACGATCGGCCACCGTACGTGGCGGCTGCGTTGCTGGAGGCCGACACCCACGACCGACGCAGTCACCACGCTCGACGTCGACACCGGCGCGCCTGCCCACCCGGCACCGATCACCGCGAAGGCGGCGCCCGCTTGCGCGGCCAGGCCGTCGAGCTGACGCTCTCGGTAGAGGTGCCGGCCCACCGTGCGGACGAGTCGCCGTCCACCGAGCGCGGTCCCCGACGCGAGGACGACCGCGACGGTGACCCGCGCCCACATCGGCACCGCGAAGTGGTGCAGCGACCCGTCGGCGATGAGCGCGCCCGCGATGATCCCCATCGCCTTCTGCCCGTCGTTGCTGCCGTCGCTCAACGCAACGAGTCCGGCGGCGATCCACATCCCGCCGCGGACCGGACTCATCACGCGTCGGGTCGCGCGTCGCAGCGAGAGCGCGAGGAGCTTGCGGGCCGCGGCACCGGCCGCGGCACCGATGAACGGTGACACGAGCATGGCCACCAATGCACCGGCCACGCCGTGGGGCCGGAGCCCGTCGATCCCACCCCACGAGATCGCCGACCATCCGCCTTGGGCGAATGCCGCGCCGACGAGGCCGCCGACGAGGCCGAACGACGCACTCGTGGGAAGGCCGAGGCGCGTCGCGACGACGACGAACACCACCGCGGCGAGGGCTCCGGCCGTGTACGCCGCGCCGGCGTCGTGCCCCGAGACGTTGATCATGCCGACCACCGTCGCGGCCACCGCGGTGCCACTGACCAGTCCGCCGATCGTGTGGAACACGAACGAGAACACCATCGCGGGCCCGTACCGGGCCGTGCCGGTTCCGACGAGCGCGGCGGAAGCGTTCGGGGCGTCGCTCACCCCGAGCACGAAGGCGAACGCGAGACCGACGATGACCGCGCCGATGATCAACCGCGCCTCCTCATGGCCGGCGTGACGGGCCTCAGAACAGCAGGGTCGCGTCCCGCGCGAAATCGAGGAGCACCGTCGGCAGGATGCCGACGAGCAGCACGAACGCGGCGGTGACGGCGAGAACCACTCCCGTGGCGAGATCGAGGCGGCGACGCGACGCGAGCGCAGCCTCGGCGGCCCGGGCATCGTCGCCCTCGGGAGCTTCTGCCTCCTCGCCGTACATCGTGAGGATGACGCGCAGGTAGTAGTACGCGGCGACGACCGACGCGAGCACTCCGATCACGAGCAACACGTACGAGTGCGCGTCGGCCGCGGCGCCGAAGATCCCCAGCTTCGCGATGAACCCACCGGTCGGCGGGACACCAGCTTGAGCGAGAAGGAAGAAGGCGAAGACGGCAGCGAGCACCGGGCGGTGGGTCGCGAGGCCGCGGTAGTCATCGATGGAATGGGCATCTTCCCTGTGAGCGATCACCATCACGACCGCGAAGGAGCCGACGGTCATGAACGCGTAGACCATCAGGTAGAAGAGCGCCGCCTTCAAGCCTTGTCGGCTCGCGGCCTCGACCCCGATGAGCACGTACCCGGCGTGGTTGATCGACGAGTAGGCGAGCATCCGCTTCACGTCGTTCTGCACGAGCGCGGCCACGCTTCCGACCACGAGGGTGAGGACGGCGAGCGCCCACACCGCGGGTCGCCAGTCGACCCGGTACACGGCGAAGGCCGTGTAGAAGATGCGGAGCAGGGCCGCGAAACCGGCCGCCTTCGTGGCGGATCCCATGAAGGCGGTGATGGGCGTGGGCGCGCCCTCGTAGACGTCGGGGGTCCACCAGTGGAACGGGACCGCGGCGACCTTGAACCCGAGGCCGACGAGAAGCAGCATCATGCCCGCGAGCAACGTGCCCTGGTCGAGCACGGTGTTCTTCGACAGGAAGTCGGCGATCCCGGTGAGCGAGGTGGTCCCCGTCGCCCCGTAGGTGAGCGCGACGCCATAGAGGAACACGGCCGACGAGAAGGCGCCGAGCACGAAGTACTTCATGCCGGCTTCGAGCGACCTACGGCGGCGACGATCGAAGGCGGCGAGCACGTAGAGCGGGATCGAGAGCGTCTCGAGCGCGAGGAACACGACGATCAGGTCGTTCGCCGTGGTCATCATGATCATGCCGGTCGCCGAGAAGAGCAGGAGGGCGACGTATTCGGGCTTCGACTCGAAGCCGTGACGAGGCAGGTACTCGGTGGAGAGCAGCAGGACCAACGTCGTGGCGACGAGGATCGACGACACCGAGGAACACGGCGAACCCGTCGACCGCGACCATGCCCGCGATGGCCTGGTAGTTGCCGACGTCGCGGATCTTCGACCACTGCTCGGCCAGGAAGAACGCGGCGACCGCGACACCGACGACCGCGATCAGGAGCGACGCGTCGAAGACCCAGCTCGCTCGCCGCACGAGCGCTCGGAGCAGGATGATCGCGATCGCGGCGCCCGCGAGCGCGATGACGGGCGCAACCGCGAGCCAGTCGATCGGAGGTGTCGCGACGTTCGCGACCGCGAGCAGACTCACTTGTCCTCCTCGCGCGACTTCGACAGGTCGGGCGCGGCCTTCCCCGGCCCCGACTCCAGCTTGTGCAGGGCCTTGGGGGTCTTCGGCTCGCGGTAGTCGGTCTTGTGCTCGAAGTTCGCCATGACCCGCTTGACCGTGGGTTCGACCCGGTCGAGCACCGGCTTCGGGTAGAGGCCGATGAACAAGCTCAAGAGGATGAGCGGGGCAACGACGAACACCTCACGGACGTTGACGTCCTTCATCTTCGCGGTCGCCTCGTCGGGTACGCCCGTGAACATGCGTTGGTAGAGCCACAGCATGTACACCGCGGCGAGGATCACGCCGGTGGTCGCGACGACAGCCCACCAGCGATCGGCGATGAACGTTCCGAGGAGCGAGAGGAACTCGCCGATGAACCCGGAGAACCCCGGCAACCCGATCCCGGCGAACACCGCGACCAGGAAGAAGGCCGACAGCACCGGCGCGACCTTCCAGATGCCGTGGTAGTCGTCGATCTGTCGGGTGTGCCGGCGCTCGTAGAGCATGCCGATCACGAGGAACAGCGCGCCGGTGGTGAGCGGATGACTCACCATCGTGAAGACCGCACCGTCGATGCCGATCGTGGTGAGGGAGAAGATCCCGAGGATCACGAATCCCATGTGGGAGAGCGACGAGTAGGCGATCACGCGCTTCGCGTCCTTCTGCATCGCGGCAACGACGGCGCCGTAGACGATGCCGATCACCGCCAACGTCAGCAGCAACGGCGCGAAGTCGACCGAGGCTTGGGGAAAGAGCTCGAAGGAGAAGCGCAGGAATCCGTAGGCACCCATCTTCAGGATCACGCCGGCCAGCACGACCGACCCGGCCGTCGGCGCCTCGGTGTGCACGTCGGGGAGCCAGGTGTGGAACGGGAAGAGCGGTGCCTTGATCGCGAACGCGGCCATGAAGGCGACGAAGAGGAACGCCTCGGTGGTGCCCGAGAGACCGTTCCAGTGGGACAGGACGCGATAGTCGAAGGTGAGCACGCCGGTGTCGGCCTGGTGCAGGTACCCGAGCACGAGGATCGCCGCGAGCAGGAACGCCGATCCGGCTGCGGTGTACAGGAAGAACTTCATCGCCGCGTACTTCCGCCGCTGACTCCCCCATCCCGCGATGAGGAAGTACATCGGGACGAGCATGAACTCCCAGAACACGAAGAAGCAGATCAGGTCGAGCGAGAGGAAGATCCCCATGATCGCGGTCTCGAGCATCAGGAAGAAGACGATGTACGCCTTCACCCGGTGATCGAGCTTGTGGGCCGCGAGCAGACCGAGCGGGAACAGCAGCGCGGTGATCGCCACCATGAAGATGCTGAAGCCGTCGACACCGACGATGTATCCGACGCCGAGTGCGTCGAACCAGCGGTTCTCCTCGACGAACTGGAAACGTGCCGATTCCGGATTGGAACGACCACAGCAGCCAGCCGGCAAAGCCCAGCGTCGCCGCCGTCGACGCGTACCCGATGGCTTGCGCGAGCTCCGGTCGGCGCGGCGGGAGTGCACAGCACGCCGATCGCTCCGACGAGCGGCATGAGGATGATCGCGGTGAGGATCGGGAAGCTCATCCGCCGTACACCCGCGCGATCGCGTAGAGGAGGAGGAGCGCCGCGCCGAGGACGATCCCCAGCGCGTACTGGCGGACGTGTCCGGTCTGCAAGCGACGCAGCCTCTCTGACGCGCGTTGGAACAACCACGCGACTCCGTTGACCGCGCCGTCGATGATCTTGGCGTCGACGAAGTACGCGAGCCAGTTCGCGAACTTGCGCCCGGGACCGCCGACGGCCCGACCGATCGTCTCGTCGTAGTACCAGTCGTGCGCCAGGAGGTTGTGCAGGCCACTGCCGAGCTTGGACCGCATCGGATCATCGGCCGGACGCTCGAGACCGTGCTGGTAGATCACGTAGGCGAGGAACAGGCCGGCGAGGCCGAACATCACGGAGAGCACGTCGAGGCCGGCGGCACCCAGGAACGACGGCGGGTGTGGTTGCGCCACCGGCTCGAAGACCGGGTCGAGCCACTTGTTGAGGAACTCGACGCTCTGGAACGGCAGGTCGATGACGCCGACGATCGCGGCGAAGAAGGCGAGGATGCCGAGCGGCCAGAGCATGATCCTCGGTGACTCGTGGGGATCGTGCTCGAGTCGGGCCGGCGCCGGTGGCGTGTAGGCCATCACGATCGGCGACGCGTATTCGTCTTCTTCGACTCGGGGCGCCTCGGTGTCGGAACCTTGGATCTCGGTCCCGGCCGCGTCGACCGCACGGAAGCGTTCGTTCGCGTAGAAGGTCATCCAGATCGCGCGCGTCATGTAGAAGCCGGTGAACGCGGCCGCGATCGTGCCGACGACCCACACGCCGTAGTCGTGTGCGAAGAAGCTGCTCTCGAGGATCCCGTCCTTGGCCCAGAAGCCCGAGAACGGTGGGATGCCCGCGATGGCGAGCCACGCGATCACCATCGCGAACGCGGTGACGGGCATGAACTTGCGCAGCGCTCCCATCGTGCGCATGTCCTGGTTGTCTTCGTTGCCGTGGATCACCGACCCGGCGCCGAGGAACAGCGTGCCCTTGTAGCAGGCGTGCGCGATCACCATGAACACTGCGGCGTCGTACGCGCCGACACCCAGGGCGAGGAACATGTACCCGAGCTGGCTGATGGTCGAGAAGGCGAGCACCCGCTTGAGGTCGACCTGGACGATCGCGATGGTTCCCGCGTACAGCGCCGTGATCGCGCCGACCCAGGCCACGACCGTCATCGCGGTGGGGCTCGCATCGAAGAACGGATGGGCGCGCGCGACGAGGTAGATGCCGGCCGTGACCATCGTCGCCGCGTGGATCAAGGCCGAGACGGGGGTGGGGCCCTCCATCGCGTCGGCGAGCCAGACGTACAGCGGGCCCTGGGCGCTCTTGCCGATGGCACCCAGGAAGAGGAGCAATGCGATCGCGGTCGCGGTCCCGCCGGCGATGCTCCCGGCTTGGGCGCCGCTCACGCCGTAGTCGAGGGTGCCGACCGTCGCGAAGATCAGGAACATCGCGACCATGAACCCGAAGTCGCCGATGCGGTTGGTGACGAACGCCTTCTTGCCGGCGACCGCGGCCGACTCGCGTTCGAACCAGAACGAGATGAGGAGGTACGACGCCAGACCGACGCCCTCCCAGCCGAGGAAGGTGACGAGGTAGCTGCTTCCGAGCACCAGCACCAACATCGCGGCCGACGAAGAAGTTCAGGTACGCGAAGAACCGGCTGAAGCGGGGATCACCGTGCATGTACCCGATCGAGTACACGTGGATCAGGGTGGCGATGCCGGTCACGAAGAGGAGCCAGGTGACCGACAGCGGATCGGCGAGAAAGCCCGAGCTGCACCTGGAAGCGGCCGGCCGGAACCCAGGTGTAGAGGTCGACGACGTTGCGGCGGGCATCGCTCGGCAGGTGAGATCATCGCGGCGAAGACGACGATCGACGCCAGGAACGCGAGGAACATCAGGAACGCGGCGAGCCGACCCGCGTTCGGCTCGCCGATGCGCTTGCCGAAGAAGAGGTTGATCACGGCGCCCGCGAGCGGCAGCGCCGGGACGATCCACACCAGATCGAGCAGGTCGCGCGCGCTCACGTCGTCACCCCCGCGGTCTGCACGTCGTCAGCCCTTCAGCAGATCGATGTCGTCGGCGGTGGCACTCCCGTGCCGACGCCGGAAGATGGCGACGATGATCGCGAGGCCGACCGCGACCTCGGCGGCCGCGACGACGAGTACGAAGAACACGATGGTCTGACCGGAGATGTCGTCGAGCATCTTGGAGAACGTCACGAACGTGACGTTGACCGCGTTGAGCATGAGCTCGACGCACATGAACATCACGAGGACGTTGCGCCGAAGCAGGAGTCCGACGGCGCCGATCGAGAAGAGGATCGCCGCGAAGGTGAGGTAGTAGCTCCCGGTGACGGTCACGGGCTGACCTCTTCGGCTGCAGCGTCGCCGGCCTCGCCGCGCTCGAGATCGTCGGGGCCCAGGTGGCTCCGACGGGCGAGCACCACGCCGCCGACCACCGCGAGGACGAGGAGCACCGCGGTGATCTCGAACGCCCAGACGAAGTCGGTGAACAGGCTGCGAGCGACCCGCTCGACGTTGCCGCCGGTACCCGCGTGCAACCCGCCCCGCGTCGCCTTGGCCCCCGTGGCCCATTCGTGCCCGGCGAGGAAGATGATCTCGGCCAGCGCGATCGACCCCGAGCGCAATCGCCGCGGGTCGCTGGAAGTGGAACGGCTCGTGCAGCGACTCCTCGCGGTCGACGCCGAGCAGCATGATCACGAAGAGGAACAGCACGACGATCGCGCTCGCGTAGACGATCACCTGCACCGCGGCGACGAGCTGCGCGCCCTGGAGCAGGAACAGCACCGCGATCGACAACAACGTGAGCACGAGGCTGAGCGCCGAGTGCACCGGGTTGCGGTTGAGCACCACGCCGAGCGCGCCGGCGAGGGCCAGCCCGGCGGCGACGAAGAAGAGGAACGTCTCCATCAGTGCGCCGCTTCCTCATCGGCGGCTTCTTCGTCGATGCGTCCCGACCGGCTCGGCCGGTGCCGGCAGCGGTCATGCCCGTGGCGCTGCGCAGGATGCCCGACTGCCCGCGCTCCGGCTCGCGGACGCCGTAGCCGAGCTCACCCGACCAGTTGACCCGACCCTCGTACGACCGCGTTGCCGGACGGTGACGTGGCGCGCATCCACTCGCTGTTGTCGTCGTTCTCGCTGTCGTCGAGCCACAGCTCCCACGGCTGCTTGCGGGCCCGGCCGTCGTCGTCGACGACGAGCTCCTTCTTGGTGTAGATCGCGTCGGCCCGGTTCGAGAACGAGAACTCGAAGAGCTTGCTCTCGGTGATCGCTTCGGTCGGGCACGCCTCGACGCACAGATCGCAGTGGATGCAGCGCAGGTAGTTGATCTCGTAGACGAACCCGTACCGCTCGCCCGGCGAGACCGGAGCGTCGGCCGGATTGTCGGCTCCACGCACGTAGATGCACTTCGCGGGGCACACCCCGGCGCAGAGCTCGCACCCGATGCACTTCTCCATGCCGTCTTCGTAGCGGTTGAGCACGTGACGACCGTGGAAGCGCGGCGGCTTCGGGCGCTTCTCGCGCGGGTAGAAGCCCGTGACACGCGGCTTGAACATCTGCTTGAAGGTGATGCCGAACCCGGCGAAGCGACCCATCAGTGGATCTCCTCGCTCAGCTCGTCCGCGCTTGGGGATGCAGAGGTAGAGCACGGCGTAGACCGCGACGGCACCGAGAGGAGTCGCGATGTAGACCCAGACCGGCCAGTCCTCCTGGCGGGCGATCACGTACACGCCCGAGACCATCACGAAGAGGAACGCCAGCTCGATCAGGTACTTCCAGCCGATGTCCATCAACTGGTCGTAGCGGAGTCGAGGCAGCGACGCGCGCACCCACACGGTTCCGAACAGCAGGATGATCAGCTTCGCGAGGAACCAGAAGATCGGCATGACCCACGCGTTGATCCACCCGTTGGCCGAGACGAACCCGAGCGCGGGGCCGGCCGGGCCGCCGAGGAAGAGCGTCACCGCGATCGCGCACATCGTGATGAGGTTCATGAACTCGGCGAGGAAGAAGATCGCGAACCGGATGCCGGAGTACTCGGTGTGGAACCCGCCGACCAGCTCCTGCTCGGCCTCGACGAGGTCGAACGGCGGGTGGTTGGTCTCGGCGACGGCAGCGATGAGGAAGATGAAGAACGCGATGACCGTCGGCCAGAGGAACCAGTTCCAGATCGGCCAGTCGCCGAAGGCTGCTCCAGGAGCCGACCCAGAGCTGCTGGGTCACGATGCCGCGGGTCGACAGCGTTCCCGCCTGGATCAGCACCGCCGACGACCGCGAGGCCGAGCGCGGCTTCGTAGCTGAGGAGCTGCGCCGAGGCCCGCACCGAACCGAGCAACGGGTACTTCGAGCCCGACGACCAACCCGCGAGCATCACGCCGTAGATGCCGATGCCCGACATCATCAAGCAGGAAGAGGATCCCGATCTGCGGATCGGCGAGCTGCACGCAGCGTGCGGTGACCGGCGATGGTCACGACCCCGCCGATGGGGATGATCGAGAAGGCGAGGAACGCCGGGAGCAGCGACAGGTACGGCGCGAGCAGGAACATGCGCCGATCGGCGGAGTCGGGGATCGTCTGCTCCTTGAAGAACAGCTTGATGCCGTCGGCGAGCGCCTGGAGGATCCCGAACGGGCCGGCATTGTCGGGTCCGACTCGGTTCTGCATGTCGGCGATGACCTTGCGCAGGAACCAGATGTAGAAGAGGACGAGCAGCAGCAACAGCACGAACACCGCGATGGTCTTGCCGATCACGATGAGTACGACGGTGAGGTCGACTCCGTTCGCGAACAGCGGATCCGCGGCGAGCACGTGGCCGGGGCTCACCGCAGCGACTCCACGCGGAGATCGGTGACCGGCTCGGTCGCGTCGATCAGGTCGCCGGCGCCGTGCACCGGCCTGGTTGAACCCGAGGAAGGCGACACCTTGAGGGGTCGCGTCGTCGGCGCGGACCGGCGATCGTCAGCGAACCGCGGGTCGTGGTGACCCGCACCTCGCCGCCGTCGTCGACGCCGATCCGCTCGCGATCGGACCGGTGGAGCAGCAGGACCGAGCCCGGGGCCAAGGGGCTCAACGACGGTGACTCGGTGACCGTGGAGCCCTCGTCGTAGAGCAAGCGGCCCGCCACAAGGCGCAGAGCGTAGGCGTCGCGTGCGGGAACCGCCGCCGATTCGACCGCACCGTTCCAGACGTGGACCGCCGGCGCGACCGGCTCCGCCGACTCGGTCGAGTCGACCGGCGCGCCCACCTCGTCGGCGTCGGCCTCGGCTTCGGCTTCGCCGCTCGGCGCGGCTGCCGCCGGATCGAGCGCCGCAGGCACGATCGGTTCCCACGAGGCGTTGGTCACCGGAAGACGCAGCGGTGTGAGCGCGATCGCGTCTTCGTGGTCGGCCTTCGGGAGGACGACGCCGTCGACCGCGCGGCGGATGAGGTTCGCGTCGACGCCGGCGAACCCGGGCGCGACACGCGCGATCTCGTCCTGGACCTCCTCGACGATCTCGAGGTCCCAGTCGGCGCCGAAACGGGTGGCGAGCTCGGCCGCGATGCGCCAACCCGGCATCGGCGTGCCGTCGGGCGAGACCTTCTGACCCAACCGAAGGACTCGGCCCTCGAGGTTGGTGGTGGTGCCCGCCTGCTCTCCCCACACCGTGGTCGGGAGGAAGACGTCGGCCTGCTCCGCGCTCTCGGTGAGGAAGGCACCGACGCTCACGATGAACGGGGCGGCGTCGAGCGCGGCCCGCGCGAGGGTGCGGTCGGGGAAGTCGTCGAGCACGTCGGCGCCCAGCGAGCACGAGCGCGCCGATCGCTCCGTCACGCGCGGCCTCGAGGATCCCGATCGCATCGAGACCGGGACCGGTGGGAACCGGACCCCAGGCCTCGTCGAACCACTCGCGGCCCGCGTCGAGCGTGACCCGGCCGGGGAGGAAGCCGGGCGTGAGGCCGAGCTCGAGCGCGCCGCGCACGTTGCCGCGCCGGAGCGCGGAGAGGAAGCGAACGCGGTCACCGATCGCCAGCAGCTCCGCGGCCGCGGCGACGGTCGCGTCGGCCGATTCGGCGACCGAGGGCCGGCCGAGGATGACCACGATCGGCCCGCCGGCGTTGGGTCTGTCGGCGTTCGGTCCGTCGCTCGCGCGCAGGAGCTCCGCCGCGGCGTCGATCTGCGGGTCACCGGTGACCGCGCCGCCGATCGCGTTCGCGAGCTTGTGGGCGGCGGTCGCCTGCTCGCCGGGAGTGATGCGGATGGTGGCGTCGCAGTATCGGCTCAGCCCGTGGTCACGCGCCGAGATGTCGACGAGCGGGACCCCGAGATCGTCGGCCGCCCGCTTCACCCGGAGCGAGAGCACCGGCAGCTCTTCCTTCAGATCGGGTCCGAGCAGCACGATGCCGGAGGCGTGCTCGAGGTCGCCGATGGTCGCGCCGGGGAGACCGAGCACGACCTCGGCCGGGAGCCCGTCGCCGAGTTGAGCGTCGACGTGGTCGGTGCCGAGCACGCTCTTCGTGAGCTTCGTCCAGAGGTAGGCGTCTTCGTTGGTGCCCCGCGCGCCACCGAGCATCGCCACCGAACCGCGGCCGTGCTGGTCGATCGCGGCCCCCAGACCGGCCGCCGCGGCGTCGAGCGCCTCGGGCCACGAGCACTCCACCATCTCTCCGTCTTTGCGGACCATCGGGTTGCGCACGCGACGCCACGAGTGGACGTGCTCGTAGGAGAAGCGACCCTTGTCGCAGAGCCACCCGTGGTTGATGGGTTCGGAGTCGACGCCGAGCAATCGGAGCAGCTGGTTCGACGACGAGTCGAGCGCGCCGCGACAGCCGACGGAGCACGTGGTGCAGCTCGTCTCCGCGGAGGAGAGGTCCCACGGGCGGGCCTTGAAGCGGTAGGGCTTCGCGGTCAACGCTCCGACCGGGCAGATCTGGACGATGTTGCCGGAGAAGTAGGAGGTGAACGGCTCGTCGGGGAAGGTGATGACCTCCGTCGACGAACCTCTTCCTCCGAAGTCGATGAGCGGGTCGCCGGCGATCTCGGAGGCGAAGCGCGTGCACCGACCGCATTGGATGCAGCGCTCACGGTCGAGGAGCACGAGCTCACTGATCGGGATCGGCTTCGTGAAGTGCCGCTTCTCCTCGACGAAGCGCGATTCACCGGGACCGAACGCGAGCGTCTGGTCCTGGAGCGGGCACTCGCCACCGCGGTCGCACACCGGGCAGTCGAGCGGGTGGTTGATGAGGAGGAACTCGAGGACGCCGTCCTGCACGCGCTTCACGTCGTCAGACGCCGTGCGCACGACCATGCCGTCGGACACCGGCGTGGCGCACGAGATCTGGAAGCCGCGCATGCCCTCGACCTCGACGAGGCACATCCGGCACATCCCGACCGGCTTCATGCGCTCGTGGTAGCAGAAGCGCGGGATGTAGGTGCCGTGGTCCTGCGCGACGCGGATGAGGAGCTCACCCCGCGGCGCGGTGACCTCCTTGCCGTCGATGGTGACGGTCACCTCGTCGGGACCATCGGCCACCGGGATCACGAACCGGTGCGTCGACGGCCACTGGCTCATCGGCTGATCTCTGTCGCCCATCTCTACTTGTTCCACTCGCTCGTCGGAACGCGACCCGTCGCTACGGTGTCCGCTCGCTCCACATCAGGGCGCGCGTCGATCCAGGTGACGCTCATGGGACGCTGACCTTCAGCTCGACGGGCTCGCCGGCGGCGCCGATGCGCGCTTCGACCTCATCGCGGAACCACCGGGTGAGGCCGACCACCGGTGACATGGTGCTCGGGCCGAGCGCGCAGATGGTCGTCTGTGCGAACGGCGCGTTGAGGCCGGGGACGATGTTGTTGCCGAAGTCGAGGAGCAGGTCGAGGTCGGCGGGGCGGCCGAGGCCGTTCGCGATCCGGTAGAGCACCTTCTCGATCCAGCTCGAACCCTCGCGGCACGGGGTGCACTTTCCGCAGCTCTCGTGGGCGAAGAACTTCGAGAGTCGCCACGCGATCTGTATCGGGTCGGTGTCTTCGTCGAACACCATCACCGCGCCGGAGCCGAGCATCGATTTGAGCTCGCCCTGCACGTGGTCCATGTCGAGCGGCGCGTCGAGGTGCTCGGGGACGAGCCACGGCGACGACGCGCCGCCAGGGATGAAGAACTTCATCTCCTTGCCGTCGCGCATCCCACCGGCGAGGCCCTCGATGAGATCGCGGAACGACATCCCGAGCTCGACCTCGTAGTTGCCCGGCCGCACGACGTGACCCGACACCGAGAAGATGCGCGTTCCCGTGGAACGGCCGACACCGAGCTTGGCGTACTCCGCACCGCCCATGCGGATGATGTGCGGCACCGTCGACAAGGTCTCGACGTTGTTCACGATCGTCGGCGCCGCGTAGAGACCCTGGACCGCCGGGAACGGCGGCTTGATGCGCGGCATCGCGCGCTCACCCTCGAGGCTCTCCATCAATCCCGTCTCGTCGCCGGCGATGTAGCAGCCGGCACCGCGGTGCAGGACGATCTCGAGATCAAACCCCGAACCGAGGATGTTCGAGCCCACGAAGTTGCGCGGCGTACGCATCGCGCAGCGCCTGGGTCGAGCCGCTCCGCTCCGAGCGCGAACTCGCCCCGCAGGTAGATGAAGGCGGTGTTGCACCGGATCGCGAAGGCAGTGATGACGATGCCCTCGATCAGCTGGTGCGGATCGCGCTCGACGAGCATGTGGTCCTTGAACGTCGACGGTTCCCCTTCGTCGCCGTTCACGCAGAGGTAGCGCGGGAAGATGTCCTTCGGGAGGAACGACCACTTCTGCCCGGCGCCGAAGCCCGCACCGCCGCGGCCGCGCAGCCCCGATGCCTTGACCTCTTCGATGATCGCTTCGGGTTCCATCGCGAGCGCGGTGCGGAGGCTCTCGTAGGCACCGCTGCCGATCGCGGCGTCGATCGCCCACGACTGCTCGGTGACCTCACGCAGGCGCTTGGTGACGATGCGGGTCTCGACCGGAGCCATCAGGCGATCCTTCCGAGCTTCACGATGGCCTCCCCGAGGGAGCCAGCGGTGCGGAACCGGAGATGGTGCGCGGCGTGCGGTCGCCGCGCTTGTACTCGTCGATCAGCTCGGCGGCGCTCGCGGGTGTGAGCGGACCGTGGAACTCGTAGTTGACCTGCAACACCGGAGCACAGTCGCACGCGGCGAGACACTCGACCTCTTCGACGAACACGTCTTCGTCGGTCGCGTACTCGGATTGGAGCGCGTTCAACAGCTCGGGCCCGCCGTTCACGAGGCAGGTGACGTTGGTGCACACCGACACGACGAGCTTGCCGACCGGCGCACGCTTGAACATCGTGTAGAAGGAGCACGTTCCCAGCACCTGTGCGGGTGCGAGGTCGAGCAGCCCCGCGATCTCCTTCATGGCCTCGGGCGTGACCCAGCCGTCCTGGTCCTGCGCGAGGTGCAACAGGGGAAGCACCGCCGACTTGGCGAACGGGTACCGGGCGATCGTCTCGCGTGCCTTCGCGAGGTTGGCTTCCGTGAAGGCCATGGCTAGCGGTCGACCTCTCCGAGGATGGGATCGATGCTCGAGACGATCGCCACCGCGTCGGCGACCATCGCCCCCTTGACCATCGGACCCATCGACTGCAGGTTGTAGAAGGACGGCCCGCGGATGTGCATCCGATACGGCTTCGCGGTGCCGTCGGCCGCGATGTAGCAACCGATCTCGCCGCGCGGTGACTCGATCGCGACGTAGGTCTCACCGGCCGGGACGCTGAAGCCTTCGGTGAACAGCTTGAAGTGGTGGATGAGGGCTTCCATCGACTCGTCGATCCGGGCACGCGGCGGCGGCGTGACCTTGCGGTCCTGCACGCGGTAGTCGCCGGGCGGCATCTTCTCCACGCACTGGCGCACGATGCGAATCGACTCGGCGATCTCGAAGAGCCGGATGCGATACCGGTCGTACACGTCGCCGTTCTCGGTGTAGACGACGTCGAAGTCGACCTCGGGGTACTTGAGGTACGGCTGCTCCTTGCGAAGGTCCCACGGGAACCCCGTCGAGCGCAGGATCGGGCCGGTGATGCCGAGGTCGAGACACTGCTCGGTGGTGATGGTGCCGACACCGACGGTGCGCTCCTGCCAGATCGGGTTCTCGGTGAGAAGCCGGTCGTAGTCGTCGATCCCGCCCTCGACGAGCTCGCACACGTGGAGCACCGACTCCTGCCACCCGTCGGGAAGGTCGGCCGCGACGCCGCCGGGCCGGATGTAGTCGTGGTTCATGCGCAGACCGGTGATCTCCTCGAGCACGCGCAGCACCTCTTCGCGCTCGCGCCAACCGAAGAGCATCATCGAGACCGCGCCGAGGTCCATGCCGTTCGTGGCCTGGAAGAGGAGGTGCGACGAGATGCGGTTGAGCTCGACGAGGAGCATCCGGATCCACTGCGCGCGGTCGGGGACCTCGATGTCGAGGAGGCGCTCCGTCGCGAGCGAGAAGACGAGCTCGTTGCTGAGCGGCGACGCGTAGTCCATCCGGGTCACGTTGGTGGCGCCCTGGATGTACATGAGCTCTTCGGCGGTCTTCTCCATCCCGGTGTGGAGGTATCCGATGACGGCTTTCGAACGGACGAGCGTCTCGCCGTCGAGCTCCATCATGATCCGCAGCACGCCGTGGGTGGAGGGGTGCTGCGGCCCCATGTTGATGATCATGGTCTCGTCGGTCTCGGGCTCGGGCCACTGCGCGCCCGTGAGCACCAGCTCCCGCTCACTCCCGCCGCGCCGCAGCTCCTGCGCACCCTCGTCGGTCTGTCGCCCGAGCCGCGCCGCCTCGATCGCGTCGAGCTCGTCGATCAGTTCCTCAGCCTCAGCCTCGGTGAGCTCTCTTCGCTTCGGCGCTCGTCGCGTCGACGTCGACCTCGCGGTCGCCCATCGACGTCGGAACGCATCGCGTGAGCGCAGTGGAGGCGCCGGACACGTGACGCGGGATGACCCGCACGAAGCGATCGAGGCGCCGGAACGGAGCGAACCATCATGATGGCCGCGGGTCTTCTTTGAAGGTGACGGGGACGCGGGCGGGGGCGTCGTCCTTGCGGAGGGGGTGGCCCTCCCAGTCGTCGGGCATCAGGATGCGGGTCAGGTCGGGGTGGTCGACGAACACGATCCCGAAGAGGTCGAAGACCTCGCGCTCGGGGAAGTTCAACCCCGCGTAGACCGGCGTGAGGCTCGCGATCTCGGCGTCGGTCGCCGGCACCTGCGCGATCAGGCGCACGCGCCGGTTCCGCGCGTGGGAGAGGAAGTTCGCGACGACCTCGAAGCGCTCGGGCTCGACGCCGGGCGGCACCGCGCGACTGACCGCAGTGAGGTGGTCGACCGCGGTGATGTCGACACACATCGCGAACTGCTGCTCGTCACGCAGGAACTCGGCGGCGTCGCGCCACTGGCTGCGATCGAGGTACACGACGGCCTGGGTGTGCGACTCGACGAAGCGCGCGCCGTCGAACCGTTCGAGGATCGCGGCCGCGACCTCGTCGGACGGCTCGACATCCTGCTTGTGCGTTCCTTCACGAGGCCCGCTATCAGGGGTTTCGGCGTCGGGCATGGTGCGGAGAGGTCCTCGGGGTCGATCGGGTCGGGGGACGGATCAGGCGGGGAGGGAAACGGCCGCGCCGCCGGTCGGGCTCTCGGCGCGTCGCTTGAGCAGCTCGCCGGTCCTGATCTGGTCGTGCAGCTGCAAGATGCCGTGCAGCAGGGTCTCGGGTCCGGGCGGGCAGCCCGGGACGTACACGTCGACGGGAACGATCTGGTCGACGCCCTGGACGATCGCGTAGTTGTTGAACATTCCGCCGGAGCTCGCGCAGACGCCCATGGAGATGACCCATTTCGGCTCGACCATCTGGTCGTAGACCTGACGGAGGACCGGGGCCATCTTCTGGCTCACCCTCCCCGCGACGATCATGAGATCGGCCTGGCGGGGACTGGCGCGGAACGTCTCCATCCCGAATCGGGCGATGTCGTAGTGCGAGCCGCCGGTGGCCATCATCTCGATCGCGCAGCAGGCGAGACCGAACGTCGCGGGCATCACCGAGTTGCGGCGTGCCCAGCGGACGATGTCTTCGATACGCCCGGTGAGGAAGTTGTGCGGGATCTGGTCGAGCGGCATCTACGCAGCTTCGTCTTCGGCCGGTTCGGGAACCGGGAGCGTGGAGAAGTCGGGCATCCCGGAGACCCGCAGCACCCGCCGACCGAGATCGGTCGCGGTCTGCTTCATCGGGCCCCAGTCGAGCGCGCCGGTGGAGAGGAGGTAGCCGAAGGGCACGAGCAGCGCGAAGAGGAAGATGCCCATCGCGGCGAGGCCGAAGCCTCCGAGACCCTTGAACACGAGCGTGAACGGGTAGATGAAGATGATCTCGACGTCGAGGATGATGAAGATCATCGCGACCAGGTAGAACTTCACCGGGAAGCGTTCCGCGGGCTGGCTCTCGGGCACGATCCCGCACTCGTAGGGTGCGGTCTTCGCGGTCGTCCTTGCGCTGCGGTGCAAGCAACGTCGACGCGAAGAACGACACCGATGCGAAGAGCACGACCAAGACGATCATGCACAGGATCGGCAGGTATTGGCTCACCCGGTGCACCCCTCCGTCGGCTTCTCGCGGCAGGCTATCCGACCCGATCGCGCCGGGGCACAAGCGGAGCAGGCCCGCGATCGGTGGGCCACCTACCCGTCGTCGTTTCGGATGACCCCGCTCCCGACTCCGGCACCGTTCGCGGCAAGGATCGCTCCGGGCCCGGGCACGAGCACCAGCCCGAAGTGCTCGTCGGGTTCGATCTTCGTGTCGCCGTTGACGAAGACAGCGACCTTCTTCACCCGCTCACCTCGGGCAAACACCACGGTTCCCGACGCAGCCGTGTAGTCGGTCGGCGCGATCGCCGAACCGTTGATGGTGCGCCAACTGACTCTGATCTGTGCGGGAGCCGCGGCTGACAAGCGCACCGGGATCTTCACTGACCGCCGACCTTGCTTGCCCTCCTTGATGCTGCCGGTCCCGCCGGTGACCGTGGGAAGTGGGAGTGCGCGCGTGAGGGCCGCGGTGAGGTTCGGCACCGGCCCGATGTGACCGGCGATTGCTCCGGGTGACGTCAGGTCCTGCGGCGTACCGGTGTCGGCGAGGAGTCGACGGACTTCCGCCGGCGTTGCGGGCAGGTGGCGCGCCGCCTCGATCGCGCTCGACAACGCCGCGGCCGTGCCGGCGACGATCGGCGTCGCGCTCGACGTACCGCTGAAGGAGTCGGTGTACCAGGAATCCGCAGAACCCGCCGCGTACAAGTCGCCGTAGCCGGCGGTGGTCACGCACTGGCCCCAACCCTGGAGATCGACGCGTGCGCCGAATGTCGAGAACCCCAGTCGGCTCCGGAGGGGGCTCGGCGTGCCAGTGCCACACGAGGCACCGGCCCCGACGATGATCGCGCCGGAATCGGGCATCCCGTTCGGGAACGGAGCGCCGTACTTCGGCAGATCCAGATCTGCACTGCCGTTCCCGGCGGCCTCGACCACGATGATCCCCGCGGCGGTTGCCGTCTTGATCGCCGCGTAGACGTCGGAGTACCACTCGGCCGGGAGGTACTCACCGTCGGGTCCGAAGACCTGCTGCTCGATGACCATGACGTCGCCCTTCGACATGTTCTGTCGAGCGAGGTTGACGCTGTTCGCGAGGTCCCAGCCGCGTTCGATGGTGTCGGTGTTGACGAGCGCGAGCTGCGCGTCGGGCACCAGGCCTGTGACACCCAGACCATTCTCGGCACCGACGAGCTCGGCGACGACTGCCGTCCCGTGGTTCGTGTCGTTGAAGAAGTCGCGTGGCGTGCCGTTGCGAACAAGTGCGGCGCGGGCCTTCGGGATGTCTTCGTGGGTCTGGTTCCAGCTGTACTCGAGATCGACGACCTTCACGAGCGACCCGCGAGCACCCGTCCACGGAGCGACACCATCGGCACCGATTCCCGCAGGAGCCGGGCGGCGATAGCCCTGCCGCGAGACGAAGCTCGGTGTCGCCGGCAACGGCGCGGGGTCGGGCGCGATCTGAACTTCGGCAACGGTCGGGTCAGCTCGCAACGCGGCCATCTGCCGTGCGACGTCGGGCGCCGGGACCTGCACCCGCACGAAGGAGTTGAGATCCGGCAACCTCGCGCCCGTGGCACCGGAGAGCTCAGCCCGGTCGGCGTCCAACTGTGCTTCGGGCTCGGAGAACAGGGGTGCAAACGCAACGTGGGGATCGCGCGCAGCACGGACGAGCGGCGCGCCGGGAACACCGAACGCCCGTGGGGCGGTGCCCCGCAACCGCACGTGCGCCGTCTCCCGGTACCGCACGATCAGGGTCTCGGAGGTCGGCTCCGACTCGCGCCCGATCGACGCCGCCGCCGGCGGGACCACGAGGGCCGGCGTTGCCAGGAACAGCGCGAGCGCAACCGGCACCCCGAACGCCCGTGTTCTGCCCGACCCGACGTGATGCCCTCGCACCGCTGCATTCGAGCCTCGGACGATCCGTCATGCAACCCCACTCGCCGGATCGGCGAGCGACCTGACGGAGAGCGATCGCGCCGCTCAGGAGGTCGGCGCGAGGGCGACGATGCGCGAGAGGGTTCGGTAGGCCGCCTCGGCGGGACCGATCTCGTCGGGTCGCAGCAGGTTGGCCATGATCCGCAACACCCACTCCATGAGTGGGCGCGAGTGCATGCCGACGCGGGTGAGCTCACGCATGACCGCGGGGTTGCCGATCGCGGCGACGAAGAGGCGCGCGGTCTTGAAGTAGAGGCCGAACTCGGCTTCGAGGCGCTCGGGGTAGCGCTGGAGCGCGAGCCCGTCGCCGGTCTCGAGGGCCTCGTGGATCGCATCTGCCGCAAATCGACCGGTTTCGTAGGCGTAGGCGATGCCTTCGCCGTTGAACGGGTTGATGGAGCCACCGGCGTCGCCGACGACGAGCCAGGTGGGCCCGACCTTGGGCGTGACCGACCCACCCGTCGGCAGCTTCCCGCCCGTCGGTGCACCGCAGGACGTTTCCGGCGAAATACCCCAACGGGCCGGTGCGGTGTGGACGAAGGCGTCCATCAGTCGACTCGTGTTCACGTCCTTCCACCCGGTGTAGGTGTTGAGGAGGCCCACGCCGACGTTGACGGTCCCGTCGCCCACCGGAAAGATCCAGCCGTAGCCGGGGAGGTGGTTTCCGTCCCGATCGCGTAGATCGAGGTGGCTCTCGATCCACGGCTCGTCGTGGAACGGACTGGTGAAGTAGCCCCGGATCGCCATTCCCAGCGGAAACGCGCGGTCCCGACTGGTGCCGAGGGCCCGGCCGAAGCGGGAGTTCGCCCCGTCGGCCACCACCACGTATCGGGCCCGGACCCGCTCGGTGGTGCCGCTCTCCTTGCGGGTCACGACCGCGCCCGTGACCAGGCCGTCTTCGATGATGGGTTCGGTCGCCTCCGATGCCGGCCAGAGGGTGGCGCCTCCCTTGACCGCGCGATCGGCGACCATCTCGTCGAGGTCGCGCCGCCGCACCACATATCCGTACGACGGGAAGTCGGGATGCTGCGGCCACTCGAGCTCGAGGGTCACGCCGTGGGCGATCGAACGGAGCCCCGCGTAGCGCTGGTACTCGGCGAGCGGACCTGCGAGGTCGAGATCGTGCAGCTGGCGCACGGCGCGGGGGGTGAGACCGTCGCCGCACGTCTTCTCCCGGGGGAACCGCTTCTTCTCGACGACGAGCACCCGGTGACCGCGATCCGCGAGCCACGCGGCGGTCGCCGATCCGGCCGGCCCGCCACCGACGACGAGCACATCCCACACGTCGGATCGGGCTGCAGTGGTGGCTGCGTCGCGCACGAGCTCATGCTCCCACACGACACCGGTCGCGACCGGGTCGTGACCCTTCCCCCGATGTGCTCATTCTCCATCTAGCGTGTTATGAAATCGTTACTCGGACCGTCCTGTGGGGACCGGTTCCGGGACTCGCCGGAGGAGACATCGGGGCCGATGCCCAACCTGATCCCTGACTGGTTCCCGTGGATGCACCCGCTCGGGCGGATGCTCTGGGCGTTGCTGGCCACAGCAATCGGCCTGGGAATCGTCTTCACGATGCTGCGCCGCCCCAAGCCCGCCCGTCCCGCGACCTGGGCGCAGTGCATGCTCGGCGCGGTCGGCACGTTCGGATTGTTCTTCCTCTGCTACGCGGTCATCCCGCACGAGTGGCTCACGTTCTCGAACGGGTACCTCAACTGGAGCACCGACAAGTTCGTGTTCAAGCACAACCAGTGGAACAAGGGCCTCGGTCTCCCCCCGATCGACTTCCCGTACAGCGCGTTGAAGGACACGATCGCCGCGCTGATCTACATCGTGTTCTTCGGGCTCAACCTCTACATCTTCGCCGCGTGGCAGAAGCGACCGACGGCCGAGGAAGCCGGCTCGGAGCCCGAGGAGAAGGTCGTACGCACCTCGCGCTTCGGCCGACCGGTGAAGGCCAAGGCCTGAGGCTATGGCCCGCACCGATGCCAACCCGCCGATGCCCGACTTCGTCACCGACTACGAGTTGCAGGAGGTCGACCCCGCGTTCCTGACCGCGTCGGTCAAGCCGAAGCAGTTCCTGCACATCGACCAGGCCGAGTGCATCCTCTGTGAGGGTTGCGTCGACATCTGCCCGTGGAAATGCATCCACATGGTCTCGGTGTCGGCGATCTCGGGCGCGCTCAACACCGAGCGGCCCGGCGAAGACCCCCGCGACCACGTCGCGTTCATCGTCGACGAGGATGTGTGCACGCGCTGCGCGTTGTGCGTCGATCGGTGCCCGACCGGCGTCATCATCCTGGGGAAGCTCTCCGACAAGGTCGCGAACGGCGACCCGCACACCCGCACGAACCGCCACGGGTACAGCTACGGGGTGCGGTTCTAGAGTCCCACGCCGGCGACATCCCCCGAGGGGTGCCGTTCCGGAGCACGCGACACGAAGACGCCACACACAGCGCACCAACGAGGAGACCAGGTCGTGGCCAACGGCACCAACGGGAGCAACGGGAAGGGCGGCACCGGCACGAAGCTGTTGTCGCGCGTCAAGGAGACGGGCGACAAGCTCGGCAACTCCCAGGTGATGACGTCGATCTTCCGGCCCGGCTCCGTGTTCCGCAAGGGCTACACCGACAGCCCCCGGAACCGTTCCTACGTGATCATGAACAACGTGCTGTACCACCTGCACCCGGTGAAGGTGAAGCGGCACACGGTCAAGGTGTCCTACACGCTGTGCCTCGGCGGCCTGTCGTTCTTCTTGTTCATCCTGCTCACCGTGACCGGCATCTTCTTGATGTTCTTCTACCGGCCGACCTCCGCGCAGGCCTGGACCGACGTCCAACACATCGAGACCGCCGTCTACTTCGGCTCGCTCGTGCGGAACATGCATCGATGGGCCGCGCACCTCATGGTGCTGTCGGTCTTCCTGCACATGAGCCGCGTCTTCTACCACGGTGCCTACAAGGCGCCGCGTGAGTTCAACTGGGTGATCGGCGTCATCCTGCTGACGCTGACCCTCCTGCTCTCGTTCACCGGCTACCTGCTCCCCTGGGACCAGCTCGCGCTGTGGGCCGTGACCGTCGGCACGAACATGATGGGCTACACGCCGGTCTTCGGTTCCCAGGTGCGGTTCGTGCTGTTGGGGTCGAAGGAGATCAGCGGCGACACCCTGCTGCGGTGGTACGTGCTCCACGTGTTGATGTTCCCGTTCGTGACCGTGATCTTCATGGCTGTCCACTTCTGGCGCGTCCGCAAGGACGGCGGGATCTCCGGACCGCTGTAGGCCGAGGAGGAGCACGCGATGACCGACATCCCCGATCACCTCCTGAAGCGCAGCGCCGAACGACGCAAGGCGCTGGGTCTCCCCGCGAAAGACGGCGACGTCGTCGAAGAGGCAGCGCCCGAAGCGGCTGCTGTCGACGTTCCCGCCGAGGTCCCGCCCGCCGCGGAGGCTCCTGCCCCCGACGCGCCCGCCGCCGGTGCCGGCGAGAGCAGGGGCGGGGTTCCCGCGCACCTCCTCGAGCGCGCCGCCCGTCGCCGCGCCGTGCTCTCCGGTGGTGACCCCGGTGCCGCGGTTCCCGCCGCGGCGGGCGGCGGAGGCACCGCGACTGCCACCGCGACCCGCCCCATCGCGGCGCCGACGGTCACCGGCCCGGGTGGTCACACGCAGCGGCTGCTCACGGTCGTCAAGTCGGGTTCGATCCAACAGACCAAGGCCGAGGCCCAGGACAAGGTCCACACCTGGCCGCACCTCTTGGTGGTCGAGTTCGCGTGCGTGCTCGCCATGATGGCGACACTGCTGATCTTCTCGGCCCTGGTGCGGGCTCCGTTGCTCAGCCTCGCCGACGTCAACCAGACACCGAACCCGTCGAAGGCGCCGTGGTACTTCCTCGGCCTGCAGGAACTGCTCACCATGTTCCACCCGATGGTCGCCGGTGTGACCATCCCGGGCATGGGCCTCTTCCTGCTCATGGTGGCGCCCTACGTCGACAAGAACCCGTCCCAGAAGCCCAATGACCGGAAGTTCATGATCTCCATCTTCACGATCTTCCTGATGTTCTGGGCGGTGCTCGTGATCATCGGCTCGTTCTTCCGGGGCACAGGCTTCAACTTCGTGTTTCCCTGGAAGGACGGGATCTTCTTCGAGCTCTAGGAGAGCACTCCCGTGTCCGCCGTTCTCATCCCTGCCATCGTCGTCCTCTTCATCCTCGCCGCGGTCATGATCGTGGCGACCGGTCGACGCCGCAGCTCCACCGGGACCCTCAGCCGCGAGACGCGCAAGCGCGACTCGGCGGCCGGTGATGCTCCCGGCACGTCCGACGCCGAGGAAGCCGAGAGCCGCGACGCCCGGGAGCGCGCCGACGAGACCCGCCAGGCGTTGGGCTCGGGCTCGTCGGCTCCGGCCACGCGGGCCGGCGCCGAAGTCGCCAAGCCGGTCGAGGTCGACGAAGAGGCCGTCGGCATCGGCCGTCGGCAGTTCCTCAACCGGGCCATTCTCACCATGATGGCGCTCGTCGGTGGCGCGTTCGGCGCGTCGTTGATCGCGTTCCTGTGGCCATCGGCCGCCGGCGGCTTCGGCGGCAAGGTGCAGGTCGACACGAGCCTCGGCGACATCCAAGACTCCTTCGTCTCGAAGAAGGAGCCGTTCTACGTGCCGGAGGCCCGCACCTACCTCCAGCCGTACCCGAAGAGCGACCTCAAGAACGCGGCGAAGGTCTACCAGCCACCGATCCTCAAGGGCATGGAGCAGGGACTCGTCGGGCTGTACCAGAAGTGCGTGCACCTCGGCTGCAAGGTGCCGTGGTGCCCGAGCTCACAGTGGTTCGAGTGTCCGTGCCACGGCTCGAAGTACAACCGCGTCGGGGAGAAGCGCGGTGGCCCGGCTCCGCGGGGCCTCGACCGCTTCGCGCTGACGATCTCGGGGCAGAGCGTCACCATCGACACGGGTGTCGTGTTCATCGGTCCGCCGATCGGCACCGACACCACCGGCCAAGGCGCCGAAGGTCCCCCCTGCGTGGGAGGCTGAAACCGTGGCGCTGCGTCCTGCACTCATCATCCTGAACCTCCTCGCGATCGTCGTGATCGCGGGCATCGTCTTCTACCGCGTGCTCAGCGTCCGGCGGAACCCGGATCGCAACGAGCCACAGAACCTCACGCCGTTCGCCGAGGACCCGACGCTCGAGACGACTCGCCTCGAGCGCGTGCTGCGGTGGGCGTTGATCTGCTCCGCGGTGCTCGCCGTCGGGCTCCCGATCTACTGGCTACGTGAGCCGACGCGCCAGAAGGCGGAGACCGCCGGATTCGACGACCGCGCCATCGAGCGGGGCGCGGTGCTGTTCGCGAACCCCGACATGAAGGCCTACGACCCGACCAAGTCGCTGCAGTGCGCGAACTGCCACGGTGTCGACGCCGGCGGTGGCGGCGCGCCCTTCGTGCTCCCCGTCACGCAGACCGAAACCGGTCGTCCGGTGCAGGTCACGTGGCAGGCCCCGGCGCTCAACACCGTGCTCTCCCGCCTCACACCGGACCAGGTCACCCAGGTGATCACCTACGGCCGGCCCGGAACACCGATGGCGCCCTGGGGCATCGACGGTGGTGGCCCGAAGGGCGTGCAGGCCGTCAGCGACCTGGTCGCCTACCTCGGGAGCATCCAACTCGGCGACGAGGGTGCCAACAACCAGATCGACAAGGCCATCTACGGCAAGAACGGTCTGAAGAAGACCGCGGCCGCGAACGTGGAGCTCGCACAGAGCAACCTCGCCACGGCGCAGGCGACGCTCGACGCCGCGACGAGCGCCGTCGACAAGGCCGCCGCCGCAACCGCTGTCGTCGCCGCGCAACAAGCGCTCACCAACACTCGGAACTGGGCCGACACCGTCGCGAAAGCCAGCCGGGGCGAGCTGCTGTTCGATGTGAACTGCGCACGCTGCCACACCAAGGGGTGGTCGTACCACGACACCCTGAAGGCCAGCGTGCCGCTGCCGGCACCCCAAGGCGGCGGTGCGTTCGGTCCGTCGTTGCGGGCCGGCTCGGTGCTCGAGCAGTTCCCCGGCGACACCGGGGTCGAGCAGCAGATCGCCTGGGTCACGAACCCGGTGACGAAGCAGCCCGACGGCACCCAGATCCTCGCCATCGGACCGAACAAGGGCTACGGCGTTCGGGGCATCTCGTCGGGCCGCATGCCACACTTCGGCAGCCTGCTCACCACCGAGCAGATCAAGGCCATCGTCGAGTACGAACGCGGACTCTGACGGAAGCACAAGGAGCACCGTGATCCATCCTCTCCTCGCGGCGACCGAGGGCGTCAAGAACCCCGGACTCTGGTACCCGACGATCCTCGGGATCCTCGTCGTCGTCTCGGCGGTCGTCCTGTTCTGCGGCTCGGTGTACCTGCTGCTCGCGACGAACCTCGGCGCGAAGCTCGGGTTCCTCGTCGCGGCCGGCGCGCTCTCCGGCTTCATGGTGTTGCTGTCGTTGCTGTGGCTGACCACCGCGTCGCCACTCAATACGCTGAAGGGCCGGGTCCCGTCGTGGAAACCGGTGGAGCTCCTCCAGTCGGACCTGGCCCGGTCGTCGATACCGATCGTGGCCGGGATCACCGACAAGACCGCGCAGGTCAGCCCGACGGAAGCGACCAACGTGAAGGCGGCGGTTGACGCAGCCGTCGTCAAGCCGAAGGCGACCAACGGCGAGCCGGCGCCGACGCCCACGAAGTACGCGACGTTCGACGACACGACCGGGTACCTCGTCTCCCAGACCTACGAGGTCGGCGGCGGCGGGCGGGCGCAGGTGGAGTTCGGTGGCGGCTTCCCGTGGGTGCACGCGAGCTTCCACAAGCCGAAGTACGCGGTCGCGACGATCTGCCCCGTGCTCAAGCAAGAGGTGCCCTTCGGCGACCCGATCCCCGCAGCCAAGTGCGACCCCGACCAGCCGGTCACGCACATCGTGCTCGAGCGCAACCTCGGCTCGCTGCGGATCCCTCCGCTCGTCGTCTTCATCGCCTCGTCGATCCTGTTCGGCTTGAGCCTCCTCGGCATGCACTGGCGTGAGCGCGACCTCGAAGACGCCAAGGCCGCCGCAGAGGCGGCAGCAGCCGATGCCGAGGCAGCCAAGAAGTCTCCGGTGGAGCGGGAACCCGAGCCCGAGCCGGCGAACGCGTAGACCCACGAGACCTGGAGACCAGTGTTCCGAACGATGAACCTCCGCCTCACCGCCCTGCGACTCGGCGCGATCGCAGCCGCGGCTGTGCTGCTCACCGCGTGCACCGACGGTCAGGCCGTCGATGCCGGTGGTGACCGTGGTGGAGGCGGGCTCGCATTCGTGCTGCTCGTTCTCTTCGTCGTGCTGTTCGGCGTGTCGCTCTTCGCCATGGACCATGTGCGCAAGCGCCGCCGCGGCGACTCAGAGGAGTAGGCGCCTTTCCGCTCTTCACCCTGGGGCCGGGCCGCTCGGGCCAGGCTCGGTCGCTAACCCGCGATCTCTGCCGCGGTCTCTGCAGCGGCGGTGAGGGTGGCCTCGATCTCGGTCCCGCCGTGCATGAGGCTCGGGAAGATCGTCTCGTAGCCGCTCGGCGCGAGGTACACGCCCCGGGCGAGCATCCCTCGGAAGAACGCGGCGTACCGCTCGTGGTCGACGGACTGCGCGGCGTCGTAGTCGGTGACCGGAGCGTCGGCGAAGAACAGGCCGGCGAGGGTCTGGACCCGCGGCACCTGGGCCACGAGACCCGCGTCGTGCATCACGGAGCGCAAGCCGTCGACGAGCACGGTCGCGGTGTCGGTCAGCGCGACGTAGGCGGAATCACCGAGCAGTTCCAGCACGGCGAGGCCCGCCGCGGTGGCAAGGGGGTTCCCCGACAGCGTGCCCGCCTGGTAGACGCCACCGTTCGGTGCGAGTTGGTCCATCAGCGACTGGGAGCCACCGACTGCCGCGAGCGGTAGGCCGCCACCGACGACCTTGCCGAAGATCGACAGGTCGGGGCGGAGGCCGAGGAGACCCTGGGCGCCGGCCGGACCGACCCGGAAACCGGTGATGACCTCATCGAGCACGAGCAGTGAACCGTGGGCGTCGCAGCGCTTGCGGATCGCGTCGAGAAATGCGGGATCGGCCGGGACGAGCCCCATGTTGGCCGCGATCGGTTCGACGAGGACGGCCGCGATCGAATCGCCGAACTCGTCGAAGACCGCGTTCAGCTCGGCGATGTCGTTGTACGGGGTGACGATGGTGTCGGACACCGCGCCGGCGGTGACGCCGAGCGAGCCGGGGAGACCGAGCGTCGCGACGCCGCTTCCCGCCGCGACGAGCAACGCGTCGAGGTGACCGTGGTAGCACCCCGCGAACTTCACGATCTTCTCGCGGCCGGTGGCGCCGCGGCGAGGCGGACTGCCGTCATCGCCGCTTCGGTGCCCGACGACACGAGCCGCACCATCTCCACGCTCGGCACGCGCGCACAGATCGCCTCGGCGAGCAGCACCTCACGTTCGGTCGACGCTCCGAACGACATTCCGTCGGCTGCGGCGCGCTGCACCGCCTCGACGATCGCCGGGTGCGCGTGACCGAGGATCGACGCTCCCCAGGACTGCACGTAGTCGATGTAGCGGTTGCCGTCGGTGTCGACGAGGTACGCGCCCTCCCCCCGTGCGACGAAGAAGGGATCGCCGCCGACCGCGTTGAACGCCCGCACCGG
Organism: uncultured Actinomycetes bacterium; assembly: GCA_963829475.1. GTDB lineage: Bacteria > Actinomycetota > Acidimicrobiia > IMCC26256 > JANYLB01 > JANYLB01. The sequence continues at coordinate 189,044 of CAWHIU010000001.1, forward strand.
CGAGTTCACTCCACCCGGGATGCGAGCCCGGGCCCGCGCGTGCAGATCCGTGACTTCGTGGTGATGCGACTCCAAGTTGTCCGGCGACTTCGCTGCGCTCACCCGAGCAGCTCGGCGACTTCGTGGGCGAGGTAGGTGAGGATGAAGTCGGCACCCGCCCGCTTGATCGAGGTGAGGTGCTCGAGCGCGACTGCGGCTCCGTCGATCCAACCCCGTTCCGCGGCCGCCTTGAGCATCGCGTACTCGCCACTGACGTGATACGCGGCGACGGGGACGTCGAACGACCCGCGCACCGCGGCGATGACATCGAGGTAGGCGAGCGCGGGCTTCACCATCACCATGTCGGCACCCTCGTCGACGTCGAGCGCCGTCTCGATGAGCGCCTCACGCGCGTTCGACGGATCCATCTGGTAGCTCCGCCGGTCGCCGAAGCTCGGCGTGCAATCGGCGGCGTCGCGGAACGGACCGTAGAGCGCCGACGCGTACTTCGCCGCGTAGGCGAGGACCAGCGCATCCTGGTGACCCGATGCATCGAGCGCGGCGCGTATCGCGCCGACCTGGCCGTCCATCATCCCCGACGGCGCGATCACGTCGGCACCGGCGTCGGCCTGGGCGATCGCGATGCTCGCGTACCGCTCGAGGGTCGCGTCGTTGTCGATCTCGCCCGCGCGGGTGAGCACGCCACAGTGACCGTGGTCGGTGAACTCGTCGAGACAGTCGTCGGCCATGAGCACGATCGAATCTCCGACCTCGTCACGCAGGATCCGGAGGGCCTCCTGGACGATGCCGTCGGGTGCGTCGGCACCCGAGCCGACGGCGTCCTTCACGAGTGGGACCCCGAACAGGATCACCGCCGGGACCCCGAGATCGGTGAGGGCCCGCACCTCCTTGCGGAGACTCTCCGGCGTGTGCTGGAACACCCCGGGCATGGAACCGACGGGTTCCGGCTCCGTGATGCCTTCCTTCACGAAGAGCGGGGCCACGAGGTCGTCGACCCGAACCGCGGTCTCGGCCACGAGGCGGCGCATCGCGGGCGTGCGGCGGAGACGGCGGGGACGGACCTCGGGGAACGGCACGAACCCAGGCTATCGGCGCGTCCGGAAGGTTCCGACGCCGGATGCGGAGACGATGAGGAAACCGGCGATATCGGGTGGTACCCACCCTCCACCACCAGGCGGGGTTCAGGGAGTGAGGGTGGTGAGGAGAGCGTCGACCAGGGCGTCGACGGTGTGGGGATCGGCCTCGGTCGTGACGGTGAGACCCCGCTCGGCGGCGGTGGCCGACGTGATCGGGCCGATCGAGACGATCGCCGGACCGGGTTCGGGGAGCGGGCCGACCAGATCGCAGAAGTTGCTCACTGTCGACGACGACGTGAAGGTGACGGCATCGACGTCGCCGCGACGGACCTGGTCGAGGAGGGCTTCGGGCGGCGTGGCCACCTCGGTGCGGTAGACCGCCAGCACGTCGACCGCGTAGCCGGCAGCGCTGAGACCTTCGGGGATGACGTCGCGCGCCGTCTCGGCTCGGGCGAGCAGCACCCGTTCGTCGGGACTGGCCGGAGGTGGGAACGCTTCGAGCAGCGACTCCGCGACGAACCGTTCGGGCACGAGATCGGCTTGCACACCTCGAACCGCGAGCGCAGCTGCGGTGCCCGGCCCGATCGCGGCGATGCGAACGTTCGCCAGCGCGCGGGCGTCGAGCCCTTTGGCTGCGAGCCCACGTTCGAAGAAGTGGATCACTCCGTTCGCAGAGGTGAACACGAGCCAGGCGTAGGTGCCGAGGCCGGGGAGATCGAACGGGAGCGGCGCGATCGCGATCGACGGCAGCTCGATCACCTCGGCCCCCAATCGCTCGAGCCGGGTGCGCAGCTCACTCGCCTGCTCGCGGGCCCGGGTCACCACGACCCGGCGACCGAACAGCGGGCGGCCCTCGAACCAGCCCAGCTCGAGCTCGGCCACCGATCCGACGACGATCGCCGACGGAGGTTTGACGACGGTGTCGCCCGACGCCAGTGCACCGAGGGTGGTACGGACCGTCTGCTGGTCGGGGCGGGTGCCGTTGCGCACTGCGGCGACGGGCGTGTCGCCGGCGCGACCACCGGCGATCAGACGCGCGGCGATCACCGCGATGCGGCCCGCACCCATGAGGATCACGAGCGTTCCACCGGCGCGGGCCAGGGCTTCCCAGTCGACATCGGTGCGGCCCTTCGCGGGATCCTCGTGACCGGTGACCACGGTGACGTGCGTCGACAGACCCCGGTGGGTGACCGGGATCCCGGCGTAGGCCGGTGCGGCGATGGCGCTGGTGATGCCGGGCACGATCTCGAACGGCACCCCCGCGGCGCGCAACGCCTCCGCTTCCTCGCCCCCGCGACCGAACACGAACGGATCGCCACCCTTGAGCCGCACAACCGCGAGACCCTTGGCGCCCCGGTCGACGAGGACCGCGTTGATGCCGTCCTGGTCCATCTCGACGCGCCCGGGCGCCTTGCCGACGTCGACGCGCTCGGCCGTCGCCGGCGCGAGGTCGAGAAGGAGGGGTGACGCGAGCCGATCGAACACGACCACGTCGGCGCGCGCGAGGAGCTCGGCACCGCGGACCGTGATGAGGCCGGGATCGCCGGGGCCGGCGCCAACGAGGAAGACCGTCATGCGCCAACTCCGAGGTCGGCGAGCAGACCATCGCCACCTTCACGATGCAGGAGGTCGTCGGCGGCGGTCCGACCGACCTCGGCCGGATCGGCACCGTCGCGTGTCACCCGCAGCACGATCCGACCGTCGAGCGACGCGAGGAGCGCGGTGATCGTCACCGAGCCGTCGGGGAGACGACGGGCGAGCGCCCCGACGGGGAGATCGCAACCGCTGCCGAGCTCGGCGAGGAAGGCCCGCTCGGCCTCGAGCGCGACGCGGACGTCGGGATCGTCGATCGCGGCGAGATGGGCGATGACCGCTTCGTCGTCGGACCGGCATTCGACCGCGAGCGCGCCCTGACCGACCTGCGGGAGCATCGTCGAAGGCTCCAGCACGTCGGCCGCGTGCAAGCGGAGACCGAGACGGTCGAGCGCCGCGACCGCGACCACGACCGCATCGAAATCGCGAGCCTTGTCGACGCGCGTCGGCACGTTGCCGCGCAGCTCGGCGAACGTGAGGTCGGGCCGGAGGTTGGCGAGTTGGCAGCGGCGGCGCACCGATCCGGTCGCGACCGTTCCTCCGCTCGGCAGCGCGTCGAGCGACGACCCCACGAGCGCGTCACGCGGGTCGGCCCGTTCGGGGAACGCACCGATGACGAGCCCGTCGGCCGGCCGCGCCGGGAGGTCCTTCGCCGAGTGCACCGCGAGATCGGCTCGGCCGGATCGCACGGCCTCCTGCACCTCGGTGGCGAACGCACCTGTTCCCGCGATCTCCCGAATCGGGATCGACTGGTCGCGATCACCCTGGGTCGTGACGATCAGGGCCTCTGCGGGCACCCCGAGAAGCTCGATGACGCGATCGGCCTGCGCCCGGGCGAGTGCGCTGCCGCGTGTCGCGACGCGCAGGGGTGGAGGCGTCATCGAGCGGGCGGGTCGTCGATCTCCGGAAGGTCGAAGAGGAACGCGAGCGCGTCGGCGTAGAGCTCCCGCCGCCCGGTTCCTGCGCTGTCCTTCAATCGGATCGTCGGCTCGTGGAGCAACTTGTTCTGGATGCCCTCGGTGAGCGCGACGACCGCGGCACGTTGCTCGTCGGTGAGCGACGACAGCCGGTTGCCGAACCGTTCGAGCTCCGCGGCGCGGATCGCATCAGCTCGCTCCCGCATCGCGGTGATGACCGGTGCGACCTCGCGGGCCGTTCGTTCGATCTGCAGACGTTCGAGCTCCTCGGCGACGATGCGCCGGACCTTGGTGACCTCGCGTCGGCGTTGCTCGAGCGACTGCTCGGCGTAGGCCTTGAGGTCGTCGATGTCGAGCACGGTGACGCCGAACACCTGCCGCACGCCGGGGTCGACGTCGCGCGGCACGGCGACGTCGACGATGAGCAACGCCCTGCCGTCGCGTCGCGCCATCACCTGCTCGACATCGTCACGCTCGAGAATCACGCCGGCCGCGCTCGTGGTGCACAGCAGCACGTCGGTCGCCACCATGGCGTCGGCGACATCGTCGAGTGGGATCGCCCGACCGCGTACCCGCCGGGCCAGCGCGTGCGCGCGTGCACCGGTGCGGTTCGCGACGACGACCTCCGACACTCCCGCTCCCGCGAGGGCCACGGCGGTGCCTTCGCCGACCTCACCCGCACCGAGCACCAGGACCCGTCGGCCCTCGAGCGTCCCGAGCGTCTGACCGGCCAGGGAGACGGCGGCCGACGCCACCGACGCGGCGTGCCGACCGATGCCCGTCTCGGTGCGCGAGCGCTTCCCGACCTCGACGGCGTGACGGAAGATGCGCGGCAACATCGAGCCGGCGTGCCCTTCGGCCTCGGCGATCAGCCACGCCTCGCGGACCTGCCCGAGGATCTCGCCCTCACCGACGATCATCGAGTCGACACCCGCGGCTACTCCGAAGAGGTGCGCGATCGCGGCGTCGTCGTAGTAGGTGTACACGTGGTCGGCGAGATCGTCGGGCGACAGCGACGACTGATCGGCGAGGAACTCGACGACGTCTTGCACCGCGGGGTGGAACAACGTGGCGCGCGCGTAGACCTCGATGCGGTTGCACGTGGAGAGCACGACGACCTCGGCGAGGTTCTCGCTGCCCGCCAGCGCGTCGAGCGCCTTCACGAGCTGCGTCGTCGGCACGGTGACGCGTTCGAGCACGTCGACGGGTGCGGTGCGGTGATTGAGTCCCACGACGATCACAGACACGACCGCAGCAACTCCTTGGCCTCGCTCATCGCGACCTTCGCGAACCAGGTCGAGAATGCCGGAATCGAGGGCCCTTCGCCAATCGGCCGTCTCAGTCGAACGGCCGCCCGCTCGCATCTCCTCGCGGGCTTCGGACAACAGCTCGAGCAGGGCTGACCATTCCGGACCCATCTCGCTCCGTACATGGTCGCGCAGGTAGGTGCCCAGGGCCGGACTCCGACCGTTGGTGCCGATCGCGACGACCAGATCGCCCTGCCGCACCACCGACATGAGGGTGAACGAGCAGTTGGCGGGGTCGTCGGCCGAGTTCACCCACACCTGCCGCGCCTCGCCGGCTTCGAAGACCGTCTGGTCCACCGCTGGGACCCCCGTGGCTGTGGTCGCCAGCCACGCGTCGTCGAGATCCGACGCCTCGAAGGCCCGCTCCGAGAGCGTCAGCGTGCCGTCGTCGGCCCAGGCCCGGACCTCCTCGGAGACGTCGAGCGCGACCACGTGGACCCGGGCTCCGGCAGCCACGAGCGCCTCGATCTTGCGGGCCGCGATCCTGCCCGCACCGACCACCACGCATCGACGGTCCCGCACGACGAGGTTCACCGGATATCCCGACACGCCTTGTCCCTTCGCTCCGGCGCCGGCCCTCGCATCCTCATGGTTCGCTTCGCTGCGCCGCCTCGATCGCCCACCCGATTGTGGACCATGGTCCGCATCCGGCGGCTCCGCTGCGCTCACTGCCCCGCGCCGTTCTGCGCAGGGAGGCGGGACTGGTAGAAGCTGAGGATCTGGAGCTCGATCGCGAGGTCGACCTTCCGCAGCGACACGCCTTCGGGCACCGATACGACCGCAGGTGCGAAGTTGAGAATGGACCGGACCCCGGCCTCGACCAGGCGATCGGCGACCTCCTGGGCTGCGCTCGCGGGCGTGGCGATGATCCCGATCGACACATCGTGCTCCGCGACGACCGACGCCGAGCGCGTCGAGCCCGTCGACCTGCAACCCCGCAACCCGGCGCTCGAGCTTGCCGGGGTCGGCGTCGACCAGGGCCGCGACCCGGAAGCCCCGGGCGCCGAAGCCCCGGTAGTTGGCGAGGGCATGGCCGAGGTTCCCGATGCCCGACGATGACGACCGGCCAGTCCTGGGTGAGGCCGAGCTCGCGGGAGATCTCGTGGACCAGGTGGTCGACCTCGTATCCGACGCCGCGCGTCCCGTAGGAGCCCAGGTAGGAGAGATCCTTGCGCACCTTCGCGGCGTTCACGCCGGCGAGCGTGGCAAGCCGCTCCGACGAGATCGTGCCCACCCCGGCCTCGGCGGTCTCGAGGAGTGCGCGGTAGTAGATCGGCAGGCGCGCGACCGTGGCTTCGGGAATCCGCCGTTGCCCCGCTCGGTCGGCCACGCTCGCTCCTGGGCCGGGCCCCGCAGGTCGGGGCCGGGAATCCATCGTATCCCGCGCTTGTGCACAAGGTCACAAAGTGCTCTCGACCCCGGCCGGGGGTAGCGTCGGAACGGTCATGGTGTCCGCACTCGCCTTCTGTGCCACGGCAGTGGCGACACTGTTCGCGCAGGCCACGCTCGTCCGGTACACCCGGAACCGGCGCCCGCACGAGCTCGCCTGGACCATCGCGCTCTCGATGTTCGCGGTGGCAGCCGTCGCGCTCGCGCTCGGGACGACAACGGGGTGGGACAACGGGACGTTCCGGGTCTTCTACCTGTTCGGCGCGATTCTCAACGTGCCGTGGTTGGCGCTCGGGACCGTCTACCTGCTCGCGGGCGTGACCGCGGGTCGACGGGTCCAGTGGGGTCTGGTCCTGATCACCGGACTCGCCGCCGGGGTGCATGCTCACCGCCCCGATGCAGCCGGTGGTCGGAAGCGTCGGCATCCCCGTGGGACGCGAAGTCTTCGGTGTGTTCCCGCGGGTGTTGGCCGCGGTGGGCAGCGGCGTCGCCGCGGTCGTCATCATCGGTGGCGCGGTGTGGTCGGCGGTGCGCTTCGTCCGTCGACGCGACGAGCCCGGAATGGCCCGACTCGCGACCGCAAACGGGTTGATCGCGCTGGGCACGATCGTGCTGGCGAGCGGCGGCCTGGTCCAGGGGATCGTCGGCCACGACGAAGCGTTCGCGCTCTCGCTCGCGATCGGCATCAGCGTGATCTACGCCGGGTTCCTCGTGAGCGTCTCGACCGCGCGCTCACCCGTGACCCGCGCCGCCCCCGCCACCTGACGCCCTGCGGGCGTACCCCCTGAGTTGGTGCACTTCGCGGTCGCATGATCCGCGAAGTGCACCAACGCGGCCCGGGTGGGGGTGCGACCGGCGCGGCTGTCACAACAAGCGAACAACGCGGCAGCTGCTGGTGAATCTCGCTCAAGCCGCGTCCCGGATCCGTCGATGCCACAGAGGTCAGGGAGCGCGCCCCTTCCCGTGGGGCTTGGGGATGAAGGGAGGTTCGCATGCGACGTCTGCTGCTCGTGATGACGCTCGCGTTGACCTCCATGACCCTCGTCGCGATCGCACCGACCGCCGCGCACGCCACGGTCGACTGCTCGGCCGACGGGTTCGTCGCCAGCGCGAACAGCGTCCGCGCCGGCCAGGGACTCGACCCGTACGAATGGGACGGCGGGCTCGCCGCCAAGGCCTCCGGTTGGGCCCAGACGATGGCCGACGCCGGCGACATCTTCCACTCCAACCTGCCCGACAACGTCTCGGCCGACTGGTACCGCCTGGGCGAGAACGTCGGGAAGGGACCCGACACGGGTTCCATCGCGCAGGCGCTCATCAACTCTCCAGGTCACTACGCAAATCTCATAGATCCGGGGTTCCGGTACGTGGGTGTGGGCGTCGTGAGCACAGAGGACACGTGCTACGTGTCGGAAGTGTTCATGGAACTAGCCTCCCAGCCCGCCCCAAGCACGTCTGCATCTACTGCCGGAACCCCGTCTTCCGACGGCTCCTCGCACCGCGCATCGTCGTCCGGGGCTGCACCCTCAGGGTCGGCTTCGAACGCACCCGTCGCCGCGGAGCCGCCGCCTCCACCCCCGCCCCCGCCGCCCCCGGCGCGCGTGACGACGGTGTTGGAGCGACTGCGCGACCTCGACGGGTAGCCGCCGGCAATCCCCCCGCCGGCTGCTACCCGCGAGACGCGCGTGTGAACACGAGATAGGCGAGAACCGCGCAGATCACGGTGACCCCGAGAAACGGAATGCCGGCCGCGGGTTGGTCGGCCACCGCACCCCGGAACCCGTCGCCGGTCCGCACGACGACGGCGATCGCCGCCGCGGCGCCCGCGAGGTCGAGCACCAGATGCGTCACGTTCGGTGGCGTGTCCTCGCGGCCGAAGCACCCGCACGACGCGAGCGGACCGCCGCGCGCCAGTGCCATGGAGACGAACCCGGCGAAGCCGAGATACGCGAGGCCGACGAACCCGGCAGCGGCCTGACCCGACGCACCGCCGCCGATCGCGAGCGCGACGACACCGACGACGGAAGCGATCCCGGCGACCACGCGCACCACGACGGGTGGTACCGAGACACCGATCCCGGCCAACGCGTTGACCGCCCCCAGGGGGCGACGGACCTCGAGCACACCGCCGACGACGAGGAGCACCGCGGCGACGGCATAGGGGCCCGCGAACGCGTCCACCGATCAGGACCCGGCGTGCCGGTGCCGGTGTGCACGAAGCGGAGAACCTCTGCGCCGTCGACCGCGGTGCCGCGCGCGAGCACGCGACCAGTCACGCCGTCGACGAGCACGAACGCCGGTGCGGTCGAGACGCCGTAGCGCCGCCAGGTCGCGCTCGACATCACGACCGGGATGACCGGGGGCGCCAACTCACGGACCGCGGTGACGCGCTCGGCCGCCGCGTCCTCGGTGACGATCACCACACCGGTGCTCGGAGGCAAGCCGGCGGGCAGGCGCCCTGCGAGCTCGGCCCAGAGCCCACGACAGGTGACACACGTGCTCGTCAAGAACGCGAGCAGCGTGCGCTCGTCTCCATCGGCCAGGTCGAGCGCGAGCGCGGTGCCGTCGGGAGCGGTTCCGACGAGAGGTCCGGTGGGAGCCGGGTCGGTGGGCGCAAGGACCCGCAGCTGATCACGCGTTCGTCGTCGCCCGACGACGAGCACGACGAACAGTGTGGCGGTGCAGGCCACCACCACGACCAGGGCGGTGGTCACGCTCGACGCCCTCGGGTCAGAACTTCACGCCGAGCGCGAACTGCGCGACCGCCGCGCCGAGGATCAGCACGAGCAGCGCGATGATGGCGATCGTCGTCCCGGGCCTCACGTCTCAGGCCTTCCATTCGCTCGACGGATGCAGCGCTGGCACGACCCGAACCTAACTGGTCGGTCCGCCGAGCGCGACACCGGAACCCGCCCGCAGACCGAGCTCCTCGGCCGCGGATCGGCGATCGAACGCGAGTGAGAGCAGCCCGTACGAGTCCACGACCAGGACGAGCTCCGACGGTCGTGCGTCTCCATAGGTCGTGACCCACCGCGCCATGCGCGGCGTCGACCCGACGCGGATCTCGACCGAACCACCGAGCTCGCCGCCACGCGAGCGCAGCTCGTCGGGATCGATGTTCAGCTGGCAGTTGCCGAACCGGTCGATCCACCAGACCTCACCGCTGATCTCGCCGTCTTCGATCTGCGGGAGCGACACGAGCCCGGGCACCAGCCCCGCAGGATCGACGACCTCGCCGAGCTCCTCGAGCGCGACACCGGCCGCGAGGTGGCCGGCCGCCGGCGCGAGGACGTCGCGCCCGGCGAAGGTCGCACCGGGAGCGGGGAGATGAAAGTCGGTGTTGGTGAGCGACACGACCGTCGTTGCGCCTCCGAGCATGCCCACCGCGGGGGCCAACAGGCCGTTGTCGGGGCCGATGAGCACGTGGTCGGCGGTCTGCGCCGCGACGAGACGACGATCAGTGCCGACACCGGGATCGACGATCGCCATCACGACGCCGGGCGGCAGGTACTGCACGGACCGGACGAGGGTCAGCGCACCGGCCCGCACGTCGTGGGGCGGGATCTCGTGGGTGATGTCGAGGACCCGGACGTCGGGCGCGAACGACAGGACCACGCCCGTGCAGACCCCGACGAACTCGTCTGCGAGGCCGTAGTCGGACAGGAAGGAGAAGGTGGTGCCGGCTCCGCTCACGCCGCCGACGGTAGTTGGCCGGGCTTCTTGTCCGTCGACGCAAGCTCGACGGCGCCCACGACGGATGGGGGGGTCGTCAGCCGGCTTGGGTGTACTTCGACTCGAGGTATGCGTCGACGTCTTCGTCGCGCACGCGGAAGGAGCGGCCCACCCGCACCGCGGGGAGGTCGCCGGCCTTGATCAGTCGATAGACCGTCATCGACGAGACCCTCATCAACTCAGCGACTTCCTGAACGGTCAGGAAGCGTGCCTTCGAAAAGGACTGGGCCACGCGGCACCCCTTACTCCGTCAGGTGGAGGGTACGCCGCGAAACGGATGGTGTCGAGCGGGACGGGTGGGGCGGGAGTCGATTCGCCCGCGCTCGGACCCACCGGACCCAGATCAACCTCGGCTCGGCGTTCGAGCCGATCGCTACGCGACGATCCCCGACCCCTCGCGCACGAGATGCGCAAGCACGCAATACGCAGCCGGCGGCCGCGTCGCGTCGATCGGCACCACCGTGATCGGATCACCCCGACGCGCAGCCACGCCGAGGGCGACGGCATCGAGACCCCCGAGCGCGACGGTCTCGATGCCGGCGGCGAGGCAACCCCCGGCGATGGCACGCTCCGCGACCACGAGGTCGGGGGGTGGGAGGTGGAACAGCAACTCGGCCGCGGCGCCGAACCCCGGTCCGCCCAGGAGCGACTCGCCGTCGGTCACGACCGCGACCCCGTCGAGGAAGCGGAGGCTCCGGTCGGAGCGGGCATCGAGCAGGGCCGCGCTCGTCTCGGCGTCGGCGAGGATCTCGCCGCCCGCGGCACGCGCGAGCCGGACCCACTCCTGGTACAACCCGAGCAACGAAGCCGGGCGCGTCGTCGCGAACAACAACCGACCGCCGCGCCGAGCGACATCGACGATGCGGTCGAACCCGGCGACCGCGCCCGACGCGGTGAGATCGGGATCGATCGAAAGCGTCGCCGCGAGATCGGGTGAACCGAGGTCGGGACCCCACACACCCGCGATCGTGGCGATGACCTCGTCCAACTCGAGGCCAGTGAACGGCGCGAGCTCGTAGAGCGCCGCGGGTTCACCACGCACCACCCGCCGGGCCGTCGCCAAGACCTCGGTTCGCCCGATCCGCTGCCGTCCGCTCACGCGGGAGTCGAGCAACTGCCGACGGAGTGTCGGTTCGGGGCGCGGACCGGCGAACGCGGGCGTCGGCTCGGGCGAAGTGAGCTTCGCCGGCCGGCGAGAGGCCGGGCGTCGGGTCACGAGTCGAGCTCGGCTGACCGTCGGGTCGCGGCAAGGACGGCATCCATGAATGCCGCGCGCAGACCACGATCTTCGAGCACGCGCAACCCGTGGGCGGTCGTTCCCCCCGGCGAGGTGACAGCGGCGCGGAGCTCCTCGGGACCTTCGCCGCTGTCGGCCAACAACCGCGCCGAGCCGAGGAGGGTCTGGATCACGAGGTCGTTCGCCGTCGCTCTCGGGAGCCCGACGAGCACACCGGCTTCGATGAGCGCCTCGGCGACCAGGAAGACGTAGGCCGGCCCCGAACCCGAGAGTCCGGTGACGGCGTCGAGTTGGGTCTCGGGAACCCGCACGACGGTGCCGACGGCCTCGAGGAGTCGCTCCGCGTCGTCGAGATGACCTTCGGTCGCATGCGTGCCGGCGGCGATCGCGGCGACGCCCTCGCGCACGAGCGCGGCGGTGTTGGGCATCGCACGCACGACCGGGCGGCCGGGGACCGCGGCTTCGAGTGTGGCGATCGATACTCCGGCCGCGATCGAGACGACGAGCGCTTCGGCCGGAAGCGTGTCGTGGATGCCGCGCAGCACCGTGGCGACTTCGCCGGGCTTGACGGCCACGATCACGATCTCGGCGTCGGTCGCGGCCCACGCCGCGCTCGGGACCACGCGAACACCCGGGAAGCGCTGCTCGAGCACCTGCCGCCGGTCGGGGTGGACCTCGGCGACCGCGAGGTCGGACGCGTCGTGGCCCGAGTCGAGCAGGCCGATGAGCAGGGCCTCACCCATGCGGCCACCACCAAGAAGCGAGACGCGTGCCAACTCAAGAACCCCGATTCACTGGAGCGATCACGGGTGTCGAGGGTAATCCGGACGCGAGACGGGCCCGAGGAACCATCGGACCAGATCCGAACTTCCCCGATCGGATCCGGTCTTCCTGCACCTCGGGCCTCGCCTCTGTGCCACCCGTCGGTGACGGGCGACAACGTACCGTCCCGCCCCGTCGGTGTAAACCCCCGCAAGACCGGCGGGTCAGGGACGCGGGTACGCGAGCTTGACCGCGGGTTGGAACCACATCTCGACCAACTCGTAGAGCACCCCGATGATCCGGTCGAGCTCCTGCTCGGTCAGGTGCTCGAGGGCCAGGCGACCGATCAGGTAGATGTCACCGTCGGGTCCGAGTGAGAAGCGGGCGCCGTACATCGTGTGGTTGCGGCGGAGCAGCCACTGGTAGAGCTCGACGTTGTCGCCCGGAGGATCGGGGAGGAAGTACAGCTCGTAGCGCAAGGTGCGCTCGTGCAGATCGAAGTAGATCGTCGCGGCATCCCGACCGTCGCAGCCGAAGCGCACGTACCAGCGCCGCAGCTCGGGGTCGTACTCCACGTGCTGGATCGCGGGCTCGTCGCGCACCGGTCCCCAGAGGTGCCGGTCGATGAGCGCATGGGCCTCGTCGATCCCGGTCACCGGATCCATGGCATCACCGGCTGCCCTTCACCGGCAGCTGACGGGTTCACGTTCGACGAGGTCGGCGTAGAGCCGCCGCAACCGTGCCGCGGTGATGCTCCACGCGAAGCGGCGTGAACGCAGCTCGGCGCGGGCTCCCATCTCGACGGCCGCTTCAGGCGCGGCGAGCAGCCGGGCGACGGGTTCCGCGTAGGCGGCCGGGTTCCGTCCGTCGACGAGGTACCCGGTGACGCCGTCGTCGACGAGCGAGCGCAAGCCGCCGACGTTCGCCGCGACCACCGGCGTGCCGCACGCGGCCGCCTCGAGGGCCACGAGACCGAACGACTCGGTGCGCGAGGGCACCAGGCACACGTCGGCCGCGCGGTAGTACTCGGTGAGTCGGTCGTGCGGTTGGGGCGAGACGAACCGGACCCGATCGGTGACTCCCGACGAGCGCGCGAGCTCGTGGAGGCGCTCGAGCTCGGCCGGCCCGTCGGGTCCGCTCGGGCCACCGACGACGACGAGCGTCGCGCGCGGATCGCGCAGCTCCGCGAGACACGAGATCGCGAGGTGGAGACCCTTCAGCGGTTGGATCCGACCGACGAAGAGGAGCAACGGACCATCGCCGAGGCCGAGCACCCGCCGGTTCGCGACACGCGACGCAGGTCGGCCGGGCGAGAAGCGCTCGTGGTCGACACCGGGCGGCACGATCTCGATCCGCTCGCCGGGTGCGCCGTAGTGCTCGACGAGCTGATCGCGCTCCTCGGCGGTCGACGCGAGGACGAGATCGGAGCACGCGATCACGTCGTGCTCCACCTTGGTCCGCTCGAGCGGATCGTCGTCGATACCCGCTTCGGCCTTCACCCGGGCAAGCGTGTGGAAGGTCGACACGAGCGGCCGCTCGAGCTCGTGCTTCAGCTGGTGCCCGACCGCGCCCGAGATCCAGTAGTTGGCGTGCAACACCCCGTAGTCGACATCGTCGACGTGTACGTGGTCGATGACCGCGGCGACGAGCTCATCGGTGAGCCCGAGCAGCTCGTGCTTCGGGAGCGGCCTCGGTGCACCGACTGCGAGGTGCACCACCCGGAACCCGGGCTCGACGTCGACGACCGATGCGAGGTCGGGGTGCTCGGCGCGCGTGATGACATCGCAGAGGACCCCCGCCCGGGCGAGCGAGCTCGCGAGGGCGCGCACGTAGACGTTCATGCCGCCACCGTCGCCCGTCCCCGGCTGCGCGAGCGGTGACGTGTGCACACTCAGCAGGGCGACGCGCCGTTCCGACATCCCCGATCCCATCGTCAGCTCGCCGTCTCGCCGACCGGTTCGACGGGCTCGGCCGCCTCGCGTTGGAACGAGCGGTAGATCTCGACCAACGCCTGCTTCTGGCGCTCGGTGATGGAGGGATCGCGCCCGATCTCCCCGACGAGATCGTGATCTTCGGGATGGTCGTCGAGGATCCCGGCGCGGATGTAGAGGGTCTCGGCCGAGATGTGCAGGCCGCGGGCGATCGCCTGGAGGATCTCGGCACTCGGCTTGCGCAAGCCTCGTTCGATCTGACTCAGGTACGGGTTCGAGATGCCCGCGAGCTCGCTGAGCTTGCGCAGCGAGAGGCGGTCGCGGCGCCGTTCCTCGCGGATGAACTCGCCGAGATCGCGGAGTCGGGCCTCGAGGCTCTCGGGTGGCATCAGCTCGTGCGAGTCCGGGCCGGGCCGGGCGCTACGGGGCCTGCGTGGGACGCAAGCGCTCGCCGAGCTCGGCTTCGAGCTTGTCCATCACCACGTGGAGACCGTGGCGGACCTCCGACACCTCGTGCTCGAGCTCGTGCAATTGCGTCACGGTCTCGCGAAGCTCGTCTTCGGAGAGGTCGGGGAGGTTCACGAGGGTGGCATCGGAGATGAGCCGTTCCCGGCCTCGGGTCCACGTGATGCTCATCGACGGCGCCAGCGGTTGCGCGATCCGCGCCGTCGCGACGCCGGTGCGCGGTCGCGTCGCCGGCGAGGATCTCGGGGAGCGACGCGATCAGGTCACCGAGATCGCCACCGTCTTCCCGGCGCCGGAGCTCCGCGTCGATGATGTCGAGGCGGGCCTGGGCGAGCCGCCGGACGTAGGAGACCTCGGTCTCCACCTCGCCGCACTCCGCCCGCATCAGGCGCAGATCGTCGATCGCGCGGGTGTCGAGGGCTTCGACGTAGTCGGGATCGAGGATCCGGTCGACGCGACGACGAGCCACGGGCGGACCGGCGGCGGAAGCATCGGAATCGGGCGGGTTCTCGGGGGTCTCGGTCATGGGCGACTCAGGTTACCGCGGCTCGGAACGGGAATCTGCGGCCGTCCCCTCGAGTTGCGATACTCGAGCACCCCCCGACCAACTGGAGTCCCGAATGGCCGAGTACACCCTGCCCGAGCTCCCGTACGACTACGCCGCCCTCGAGCCCCACTACAGCGCCAAGATCCTGGCGCTGCACCACGACAAGCACCACGCGGCGTACGTCAAGGGCGCGAACACCGCCCTCGAGAAGCTCGCTTCGGCTCGGGAGTCCCAGGACTTCGGCACGATCAACCAGCTGCAGAAGAACCTGGCCTTCAACCTCTCCGGTCACGTCCTGCACTCGTTGTTCTGGCAGAACATGAGCCCCGACGGCGGCGGCAAGCCCGAGGGTGAGCTCGGCGCGGCGATCGACGAGTCGTTCGGGGGCTTCGAGGCGTTCAGGAACCAGCTGAGCGAAGCCGGCCTCAACGTCCAGGGTTCGGGCTGGGCCGCGCTCACCTGGGAACCGCTCGGTCAGATCCTCATCGTCGAGCAGGTGTACGACCACCAGAGCAACGTGGGCCAGGGCGCGCCGCCGCTCCTCGTGCTCGACATGTGGGAGCACGCGTTCTACCTGCAGTACCTCAACGTCAAGGCCGACTGGGTCGACGCGTTCTGGAACATCGTCAACTGGGACGACGTGTCGAAGCGCTTCGAGAGCGCCCAGAAGATCCAGGTCGTCTGAGCAGGACGCGTCTGAGCAGGCGCGGCTGACCGGCTCTGATCGCTCAGCCACCGCTCACCGGTGGCAGCACCGCGACTTCGTCGTCGGCGGTGAGCACCGTCTCGTCGCCGGCGACCGGTTCGTCGCCGTTGACCCACACCCGTGACGTGTCGAGCACCGCGGCGAACTCGGCGCCGAGCTCGGTACGCGCCCACGCCAGCAGCGCACCCAGCGTCGGTGCGTCGGAGGTGACCTCGGCGGTTCCCGCCGCCTCGCGCGCCCGAGCGAAGAGCCGCAACCTCGCCATGTGCGGTCGGCCCCTGGTCAGGGTGCGATCTCGGCGAGACCGTCTTTGATCACGAGGTCGCCGTTCGGGTTGGTGGTCTCGAACCCGTAGACCGAGTTGTCGGCGCGCTCGCCCGTCTTCCAGAGGCGACTCGTGATCTCCTGGCCCGGCAGGACCGGGAGGGAGAACCGGACCGCGAGCCGCCGCAGACGAGTGGGGTCACCGCCGCCCACCGCGTCGATGACGCCCCACGACGTGAAGGCCATCGTGCAGAGCCCGTGGACGATGATCCCGGGGAGACCGACTGACACGGCGAAGTCTTCGTCGAGGTGCATCGGCATGTTGTCGCCCGACGCCTTCGCGTACCGGAACGTCTGGTCGGTGTCGATCTGCTGGATCGACGATCGCATCGGGCTCCCGGTCCTTCACCGACTGGTCGAGCTTGTGTGGCGGCGCTTCTTCCCCGCGCTGTCGCCCTCGCTCACGCCGCGGAAGAACGAGGTCATGTACTGCTCGACGAGGAGGTTGCCGTCCTGGTCCGACGTCGCGACCTTGGCGATGACACTCGTGCCGTTGGGCTTGACGTGCACACCGACCGGCGCCGCCTTGGTGCGCAGGACCATGCCCGGACGGATCGGCGCGTGGAACCACATGTCGTGCTCGCCGTGGACGACCATGGCGACGACCTCGCGGGGAACGACGCCCGCCATCGCGGTGACCATCGTGTCCCAGACGGGGACGATCGCGAACACCGGCGGGGCAAGCGAACCGTCGCGGTGCGCGGCGATCGGATCGTTCGTCGCCTCGGCGTACGCCTTCACCCGGTCGGCCTCGACCGCGAACTCGGGACCGTCGGTCCAGTGACCCAGCTTGTCGAGCCCGAAACCCATCGCAACACCTCTTCGCGTCTTCGACGCCGGCCCGTACGGGACGGTTCGGCAGGCGAGACCTACTTGACCGATCGGTCAAGGGGCGTGGGCTCAGGGGGCTTCGTCGTGCGGTTCGTCGCTCGGGCGATCGGGCTGCACCACGTTCGTGCGGGCCGTCGGCAACGCCTCGAGACGAGCAGGATCGATCGGCTCCCCGGTGACCTCGTCGATGCCGTAGGTGCCCGCGTCGACCCGCTGGAGCGCGTCCTCGAGCTCGCGGAACTCGGCCTCGAGATCGTCGAGGATGCCGAGATCGCGCTCACGTTCGAAGGTGTCGGTTCCGGAGTCGGCCGGGTGCTGGGTGTAGTCGGAGAGCTCGGCGTCGTCGCTCTCGTTCTCGGCGCCCAGCTCACGCTTCAGCGACTCGATCAGCCCGCCGACGCGGTCCTTCTCGGCGTCGATGCGCCCTCTTGCTTCAGCGTCGTCCATGGGGCATGACCCTACGCGCGGCTCGCGGATCGATGCACAGCCCGTCTACTCCAGAGCGCCGACGCGACCGAAGCCCGGCACGCGCTCGACGATGCGATCCTGGTGTAGCGCCTCCGAAACCGGACCCCCGAGTTGCGGCGCTTCGCGAAGACGTTGGGGACTGCTGCATGGTCTGGCGAGATCTGAACTGTGGTGCCGAGAGGTGCTGCTGGAAGGATGTTCACCATGCCATGGACCCCTCACCCCGCCACGCTGGCGGCGAATTCGACGCAACCGCCGTGATGGCTGGAATTGCTCGGGGCACGTGTTCGTCGCCTCGGGTGGTGGAGGAAGCGACGACGCCCCGGGCGGAAACCAGTTGAAGGAGTCGGGATCAAGATCGCTATCGACAGCGACAGAACGGCCGACGAGGCCACCGGGCAGGCGGCCGCCAGTGAATCTCAAACCCAGCTAGTGGGAACGTCCGGATCTCGGTTCCGAGTGGCTAGAACCTCTATCTCGGAGCGGACGGCTTCGGCATAGGTGGACATTCCAAAAGCGTGCCTCACCCGAGACCCCTGAATCGCGGCAACATTTACCGGCCGGTTATTTTGCCGCGAGATCATCAGACACGGGCGCGGACTCATTGGGCTAGGGATCGATACTCCGGCGACGTCTCGCCAAGGAATGTGAGCCGTTCGAAACGGATTCAGGACATCGAGACCTTCTTCGGTCGCAACGAGCCTCGCGTAAATGTACATCCGGTAGGACCAAAAGAGCACCACCGACGTCGCAAGAGCAACGGTCACAATGGGTGTTGGGCCCGACACCGCGAGAATGGCAGCAATTCCGACCAGCAAACACAATGCAATCAACAACAAACCCACGGCAACCGAAAGGGCGCTCCGGTAGACACGCGGAAGCCCTTGACTTGGCACGTCAATATGCCTTATCAGTAGTCGTCAGCGCATCGGCAACTATGCAGGCGGCGACCACAGGCGGAACATATCGTGGGTCTGTCAGATTCTTTGTGTAAGTGGTCGTGATGGTCATCAGTGATTGCGCTGGCGATCCGGTCGCCGTAGTGGATGGTCAGGGCGTTCAGGATGGTCTTCCAGCCGTTGATCCTGCCGGTCAGGTTCTCCCGGTTCGGCCGCCGTTGCGGTGGCGACGAGGTAGAGCACCTTCAGCGCGGCTTGCTCGTTGGGGAAGTGCCCACGATGTCGGACCGCCCTGCGGAACCGGGCGTTGAGGCGACTCGATCGCGTTGGTCGTGTAGACGATCTTGCGGAGCTCGACCGGGAACTCGAGGAACGGCACGAACTCGTCCCACGCCGTTCTCCCACGCGCGCGATCATCGCCGGATAGGTGTCGCGCCACTGCTCGGCGAACTCGCGCGAAGCGGGCCTCGGCCGCCGGCGACGGTCGGCGCGGTGTAGATCTCGCGCATCTGCGCGGTGATCTGCCCCCAGTGCTTCTTCGACGCGTACCGCAGGCGGTTGCGGACCAGGTGCACGACGCAGGTCTGCACCGTCGCCTGCGGCCACGTCGCCCGGATCGCGTCGGGCAGGCCCTTCAGGCCGTCGCAGCACACGATGAACACGTCGGCGACGCCACGGTTGCGGAGCTCGGTGAGCATCGTCATCCACTGCTTCGCGCCCTCGCCACCGGTCGGGCCCACCCACATGCCCAGCACGTCGCGTTCACCGTCGAGGTTGACGCCGATCGCCACGTAGACCGGCCGGTTCGCGACTTGGCGCGTCGCGGACCTTGATCACGATCGCGTCGATCAACATCACCGGATAGATCCGATCCAGCGGCCGGTTCTGCCACGCCGAGCATGTCCTCGACGATCGCGTCGGTGATCTTGCTGATCGTCTCCCGGGAGATGTCGTCCCGTAGATCTCGACCAGATGCGCCTGGATGTCGCCGGTCGTCATCCCCTTCGCGTACAAGCGAGATCACGTTCCCGGTCGAGCCCGTCGAGGCGGCGCTGATCCTTCGGGACCGTCACCGGATCGAACGTCCCGTTGCGGTCCCGCGGGACCGCCAACTCGACCTCGCCGATCTCGGTGCGTCACCGTCTTCGGCGTACGACCCGTTGCGGCGAGTTCCCCGACCCCCGCCCCGTCGACGTCGTGCGGCTCATAGCCGAGATGCTCGGTCATCTCGACCTCCAACCCGGTCTGCAGCACCTGGCGGACCAGCGCGGTCAACAAGCCCGCCGTCACCGGTCAGCTCGACGCCCTCGGCGCGGGCCCGCGCGACGAGCTCCTCAGCCCACTCACGCATCGCCAACTCATCAGGCACGCCCCGCCCCGCCGGCACCAACCCAGCCTCGTCTCTCGTTCGCTTCGCAGCCATGGTCATGATCCTCCCCAGCCCAGCAGCACACAGCCGCGGACCCTCAGATCACGCCACTTACACAAAGTTTCTGACAGTCCCTACCCCGGGATGGCGGGACCTTCCAGGTGCGCTTCGAGGACTGCGCGCTGCTCGTCGAGCATGGTCGCGAGCAACTCGAAGCGCTCGGTCGCGTCGGCGGCGAGCAGCAACGTCTGGGCGTCGAGCGGACCGACTCCGGCGCGGGAAGCTGCCTCGTACGACGCCCGGACCGGGTCGTCGTCGAGCACGAAGAGCACGTCGACCGACTCACCGAGCTCGGCCCGGAGGGCCAGGATCCGGGTGAGCAGGCGCTCCACATCGGCGCGCCGATCGGAGTCGACCGCGCCACCGGGAGGGTCGTCGAACGGCGTGACCTCGGCCCGGGGATACGGCGAATCATCGAGCCACCGCACGACGCGCACGCGTCGGGTGCCGATGGTGCCGAGGACGTAGCGGCCGTCGTCGGACCTTCCGACCTGGAGGATCCGCGCCACGGTGGCGACGTCGAAGCGCGTGTCGCCACCACCGACCTCGGAGCCGCGCTCGATCAACACGACGCCGAACTCCGGCTCGCCGGCGAGGCACGCCTCGACCAGCGCGCGGTAGCGCGGCTCGAACACGTGGAGCGGAAGAGGCGCGTAGGGGAACAGCACCGTGCCGAGCGGGAACATCGGGAGCTCCGACGGCACGACTTCGGTCGCCTCAGTTCGCCCGCGCCCGCAGCGCGCGAGCGGCAGCTTCGTCGTCGGTCGATCCGGGCTCCGAGGCGAGCTCGTCGAGCACCTCGGCAGCAGCGGAGAACGCTCCGAGCGAGCCGAGCCGAGCCGCGAGGTGACGACGGACGGTCGGCGGGAGATCGGGGACCAGAAGCCGCAGACGGGTGACCCACACGACTGCCGACGGCTCGCGTGCGAGCAACGTCTGCTCGAGGTTCGCCAACATGCGGGTGACGATGGCTCGGGGCCCGACCGGATCGAGGAAGTGACGATCGAACGCCACGCCGGGCGCGAGCTCGGCGAATCGCGCGGCGCAACCCTCGACCGAGAGCTCGGCGCCGTTGTCGAACGGATCGAAGTAGCGCGGCCCTGACCCGCCGTGGGTGGCGACCAGAAAGTGGCGGGGCATGCCGATGCCCTCGACAACGACCCCGACACGCCGACCGACTTCCATCATCACGACGCTGAGCGTGATCGGGATCCCGAGCCGCCGCGTGAGGACATCGTCGAGGTAGGAGTTCCGGGGATCCGCGTAGTCGACGCGGTTGCCGGCGAAGCCCTCGACCACGAAGAGGTGGTGCGCGAGCTCGGCGGGTTCCGACGGCGCCGACGCGGCCAGGTCGTCGAACCGCCCGAGCCACGTGTCGACGTCGAGGCCGTGGTGCGCGTGGGCCGCGATGAGCAGCGCGGCCTCACCCGGCGAGACGGCCGGCTCGGGCTGCGCCAGCAGTTCGGCGAACCGGGCGGTCGCGTCCTCGGGGGTCAACCCAACACGCTCCTCATGGAGCGACCGTACCCGGCCCCGACGTGGCGCCGGTACAGTCGCGCGGTGGTCGCCAGTCGCAGCCCTGCTCGAGCCGATCGCGCGCCCGACGCGCTGATGACCGAGGTCAGCGACCGGATCGCCCGGGCCGGCCAACGGCCGACGCGCAACCGCCTCGCCATCGTCGAGGCGCTCCGGGCGGCGCCCCGGCCCCTCACGATCCACGAGATCCTCGACGCGCAGCCCCAGTTGGCGCAGAGCTCGGTGTATCGGAACCTGGTCGTGCTCGAACAGGCCCGGACCATCCGTCGGATCGTCACCGACCACGAGTTCGCCCGCTACGAGCTGGCCGAGGATCTCACCGGCCACCACCACCACCTCATCTGCATCGAGTGCGGGGCGGTCGAAGACGTCGACGCGCCGGCCGGGCTCGAGCGCTCGGTGCACAGCGCGGCAGAGCAGATCGCGCGCAGCACCGGGTTCCGGACCGAGCACCACCGCATCGACCTCCTCGGTCGGTGCAAGCGCTGCGCCTGAGCGAGGCGCCAACGCCTCCGCCTACGCGGCCGCGTTGACCGCCGCGGTGAGACCGGCCGGAGAGAGGTCCTGCAGCTGCCTGCCGTTCACGAACACTGTCGGTGTCTGGGTGACACTCCGGTTCCGGGAAGTGCTCTCGGTCTGCCTGCGCACGAATCCCTCGTAGCGCATCGCTGCGCACACACGATTCGAACGTCGTGAGGTCGGCCCCGGTGATCCCGGCGTCCTTGCCGAACGAGATGAGCCGGCGCGGTCGTGAGGAATCCCGAGTTCTCACTCGCCTGGTTCGTGTACAGGAGGTCGTGGTACTCCCAGTACTTGCCGGCGTCGGCAGCACAGAGCGCGGCGGATGCGGCCCGGAACGACTCGGGGCCGAGGAACGCGAAGTTCCCGAACGCGAAGCGAATCTTCTTGGCCGCGACGAGTTGCTTGATCGTTGCGTCACTCTCGTCGAAGAACGCCCGGCACGATGGGCATTGGAAGTCGCCGTACTCCTCCACGAGTACCCGCGCCGACGGATCACCCTCGATCTCGGTGTCGTTCGGGCCGAGCGCGTGCTTCGGCGTCACGACGGTCGCGTTCGCCGCCTTCGAGCGCGAGCTCTGCACGACGATGCCGATCACGGCCGCGACGACCACGACCGCGATCACGATCCAGAAGACCGGCGGCGGTCCGGTCCGGCGCGGCTGCTTCTTCTTGGCCATGGCTACGAGATCTCCTCTCGGGGCGGCGGCGTGCGTGAACATGTCGTCGAGACAGCAGCGGGCTCCGCGGCCCGAGCGCGACGACGAGCGCGAGGAGCAGGAAGAACCCGTCGCGGAGCAACTCGCGCGGCGTAGGTCCAACCGTTGACGTCGGCCGCGCCGCCACCGCCGAAGCATCCGCAGTCGATCTGGATGCCGCGCGCCCACACGGAGATGATTCCGGCCATGAACACGGTCAGGATCACGGCCGAGATCCAGCCGGCGACCCGGGTCCCGATCCCGAGCACGAGGAGCAGCGCCAACGCGAGCTCCACGAACGGCAGGCCCCAGGCGAACGGCTTGACCAGCGCCTCGGGGAGTATCTCGTAGGCGCGGACTGCTCGGACCGCGCCGTCGGCATCGCCGAGCTTGGCGATCGCGGCCCAGGCCCACACCACCGCGAGGCCGAGCCGCGCGACGACGGCCACCGTCGCACCCCAGACCCGCCGGGATTCTTCCGTGGCCGCCGTCACACTGCTCGGCATGCTCTCCTCGGTCGTCAGGTCGTCTTCGCGCGACCGCCACGGACCAGGGCCACTCCGCCGAGGATCACACCGAGTGCACCGATCACGATGGCGACGATAGCGAGCGTGTCGGACGAAGAGTCGTCGCTCGACTTCGTGCCGGATGCGGTCTCGGTGTCGGATGCAGCGGCGTGGTGATCGGAACCCTCAGCCACCTTCTCGAGCGTCACGACCGGCGCCGGGTGCTCGGGCTCCGCGCCACCGGCGGATGCGGTCTCGATCCAGCGCACGACGGTGCCGTCGCTGTAGGTCTGGAGCGCTTTGAAGACGATCTCCTTGGTGTCGGGGAGCGGACCCATCGACACCGGGAACTGCTGGAACTCGCCCGGCTTGATCGTCCCGCCCGACCACGTGATCTTCGACACGGCTTCCGTCACCTGACCGTCGTCGGTCGTGACCGGCTTCGCGAGCGTCGTCTTCTCGACATTGACGGTCCAGCCTGGAACCGGTTCGACACTCACCGTTCCGATCGGGTTGGCCGCCGGGAGATCGATCTCGACCTGGATCGTGTTCGCGTTGTCGGTCTCGTTCGGCACCGTGAACGTGAAGGTGGCGTCACCACCCTGATTCGCGGTCGACGGATCCACGGCCACGTGTGCGTATGCCGGTCCGGCGAACAGCACGAGCCCCGCCATCGCGGCGAGCACCAGGACGAACTTTCTCATTGGACTCTTGCTCCTTGTTCGATGGGACGGGAGAGCATGGAGGTCGGGGTCGAGCCCGATCTCACCTGATCGGGATCTCCGCAGTTCCGACGACCTCGGTGGTCTGGTCGACGAGGGAGCGGACGGTGAGCTTCCACGTGCCCGCGAACGGGATCTGGAAACCGACGGCGACGTAGTGGCCCGGTGCGAGGCGCCGCAGCGGCACCTTGATCGGTGCCGACGCCGCGACCGTCGTCGCTGAACTCGGCCGACATGTCGAGCACGTCCTGCGGGGCGCCGGATGGTGTGATCGCGGTGAGGTGGATGTCGTTGCGGCCGACCTTCGCCGGCACCACGTTGGTGTCGTACCAGAGCGTGGGGGTCTTGATGAAGCCGATCCACGGGCCGCTGTTCGCCTCACGCGCCGGCGCGGCGTTGACGAGCAGCGCGGTCACCGCGAGCACGAGGATGGCAATGACGACCTCGAGCCAGACGGATCGGCGGAGCCTGCGTGCCGCGGTCTCGTCGTCGAGCGGCGCTCGGTCGAACGCGCCGTCGAGATCATCGGGATCGTCACGATCACCGAGATCGTCGTGGACCGAACTGCCCGACGACGGTTCCCGGGCGAGGTCGGCGCCGACCGAGACGAGCTCACGGTCAGGGTCCTGTCCGGTCGCGATCTCGTCGTCAGGACCCCGGTACCACTGGTTGACGATGTCGCGGCTGAATGCGGCCACGATGATCAGCACCGCGAAGACGCCGAGCTTCACGAGCAGGATCGTGCCGAAGTCGGTGTTCGTGAGCGCGCCGATGCTCCCGACCTCGCGCCACGTCTGGTACGAGCCCGAGATGACGATCGCGATGACCGAGCACAGGGCCAACGTGCGAGTAGCGCGGGATCGCGTGCCGGAGTGTCGCGACGTCGGCGGTCGGGAGCAGGGCGTACGCGAGCATCGGCAACGCGCCGACCCACAACGACACGGCACCGACGTGGACCGTGTCGGCGAGGAGCGCGAGCGGTACCTGACTCCCTGTCGACGCGTGACCGGCGAGTGCCGGGGGTCACGACGAGGCCGATCCCCACGAGTCCGGCCACCGGTGTCAGCCAACCGGGCAGCGGGTGCTCGGCGAGCGGTCGACCGCGAGCGACGAGGAGCGTGCGGATCACCGGGAGTGCGAGGAGCAGGAGCACGAGACGGAACGCGGCGACGTGCCCGTAGCGGGTGTCCAGGATGTCGGCCCAGATGCTCGGTTTGAACGCATCGGCGAGCGGGAGCGCCGCCGCGTACGCGCCCTGGAGCGCGAAGGCGACGATCGTGGAGACGAGCGCGACGATCCACCCACCCCAGACGAGCCGCGCGGCCCGGGCCGATGCCCGACCTTCGGGCCAGACGAGCAAGAGGAACGCCGTCGCGCCGACCAACAGGACGATGCCGGTGAAGATCCCGAATCGGCCGATGGCGTACAGCGCACCGACGATCGCGTCGCCGCCCTGCTGGGTGAGCAGGCGACTCGCCAGACCCTCGACCTTCGCCGACGCGGCACCCTTGCCGACGGTGAACGTGAACGCGCCGCGCACCGGATGGGAGTCGGCCGAGATGACCCGCCAGGTGACGACATACGAACCCTTGTCGAGGTTCGGAACCGACGCGCTGACCGCCGAACCCCTGCCGCCAGGATGTTTCGGCGATCCGACATCGACTGCGGTTGCCGCGCGCGTCGTAGAGGCGGATCGCGCCGAGCGAGGCCTCGACCGCTTCGCCGAACCGGAGGACGACGGCTGCGGCGATCGCGCGAGCTGCGCGGTCGCGCTCGGTGTGCTGCTCTCGAGCACCGCGTGTGCGGATGCGGTGCCGGCCGTGATACCGACGAGCGTGAGCGCGACGAACGCGGCGGCCGCGAGTCGGACGGCCGGCCGCCGAGTGCGCGGGCGATACATGCTCACGTCCGCGCCGCGCTCGACGCGCGTCGATCGGCCAGGAAGCTCCGGGCGCGTCAGCATCCAGGTGATGAGGAGCCCGACGATCTCGGTGACGTGCCCGGTCTCGCTGAACGCCGCGGTCTGACCGGTGATCACGTCGACCACCGTCGTACCGATCACGAACGCGACCAACGCGGTGGCCACCGGGAGCAGCCCGCCGGCCCGTTCGGGGCGCCAGGCGACGAAGAGGAAACCGACCGCCAGGGCGGCCGCGAACGAGCCGATGTGATGCGCGGTGTGGACCGGGAGCCCGGCGTCGTCGCCGAGGATCAACGCCGGGATCGCGATCGCGATCTGCAGGACGCCGATCAACGCGAGGCAGATCCGCAGGCCGAGTGCTCGCTCGGCTGCGCCCGTGCCCGGGTCGAGATCACGTCCCTACGTCTTCGCCGATCGCGTGGAGGATCGTCGGGGTGAGGTCGGGCATCGGGACCGCCGGGTTGAGCCGCACGGATCGGTGGAGCTCCTCGGCCTCGGCGGCGAACGCCCGGCAGTCCTCGCAGCTCTCGAGATGAGCCCCGGAGCTCCGAATCGGGGCGACCGGGTTCTTCCCCGTCGAGGCGGGCGGAGATGGCGATTCGACAGTCGTGACAGCGCATGGAGAATGAGTCGCTCCCACCCGGCGAAAAGTTCCCGGTAGCGTGATCTCCCGTGGGAAACGGATCCGACGAGCTCACCGATCTGCTCCTCGCGGCCCGCGACGGTGATCGCTCCGCACTCGCGGCCGTCATCCGTGCGACCCAACCCGAGGTCTGGCGGATGGCATCGCACCTCGTCGCTCCCGGTGAGGCCGACGACGTCACCCAGGAGACGTTCCTCCGGGTCTGGCGGTCGCTCCCGAGCTTCCGGGGCGAGTCGAGCGCCCGCACCTGGCTCCTCACCATCGCCCGCCGGACGTGCGTCGACGCCGTGCGCGCTCGCGGACGGTGGCGCCGTCTCGTCGGGGTGCTGAGCCCCGTCGCGCCCAACGGCATCGACGACGGGACCCGAGTCCGCGTTCGCACTCGCCGATCTCGTCGGGCGGCTCGCGATCGATCCCCGCGCCGCGTTCGTGCTCACCCAGGTGGTCGGGTGCTCCTACGAGGAGGCCGCGGAGATCTGCGACGTTCCCGTCGGGACCATCCGTTCCCGGGTGGCTCGGGCCCGCGTCGTGCTCGTCGAGCAGGTCCGGGTCGATCGCTCGATGGAGACCGGCTAGGAGCATGGCGCGACACTGCCCCACGTGAGAATTCGTGGGCGACTCCGCCCAGCGAGGTTGTGGTCGGCGCTCTCCGCGATCGTCGGTCGGGATCGCGATCGTGGTCGCGACCGCATCGCCCGCCGCGGCGCACGGCACCGGCGGGCTGCAACCGACCGACTACGTCATCGACGTCCACGGCGTGCGGCCCGCGATTCCCGGGGTCACCGTCCGTGCCGTCGACCTCGGCTCGAAGCTCGAGCTCCGCAACGCCGGTCGGGTTCCGGTGACGGTCCTCGGCTACGACGACGAGCCGTACCTCCGCGTCGCCGCGCAGCGGCGTCTTCGAGAACACGCGATCGCCGGCGGTGTTCTTCAATCGGGGCGAGACGATCACCGGTCGCGTCCCGAGTTCGTACGACTCGGCGGCCGAGCCCGGTGGCGGCGGATCTCCGACGGCAACGTGGCCCGTTGGCACGACCACCGCGCGCACTGGATGGGCGCCGAGGACCCGCCGGTCGTCGCGCGCGATCGCAGTCGACCGCACATCGTGATGCGCGACTGGGAGGTCCCGGTCCGGGTCGCCGGGAGCAGTGCGACGATCCAGCGGCGACGCCCGTTGGTTCCCGCCGCCGTCGCCGTGGCCGTGGATCCTCGGCGCGGTGGCGCTCGCCGCACTCGTGATCGCGCTCGGCCGGACACGCGCCGTGGGCTCGCGTCCTCGCGATCGCTCTCGCGGTGCTCCTCGTCTCCGAGGCCGTGCACATCCTCGGTGGCTGGGACGTCGCGACGAACGGCGCCCTCGCCAAGCTCGGCGCCGGCGTGTACTCGATCGCCGGGTTGCGTGATCGGTCTCGTCGGCGTTGATCTGGCTGCTGCGGCGCGATCCCCGCGACGCGACCCCGATCGTGCTGATCGCCGCGCTCTTCCTGTTCATCGCGGGCGGGCTCGCCGACCTCCCGACGCTGACCCGTTCGCAGCTCCCGACGACCCTCGCTCCGTGGCTCGCCCGACTGACGGTGATCGCGGCGCTCGGTCTCGGCTTCGGCCTCATGGTCACCGCCGCGCTCCGGCTCCGACCGCCGCCGCGCCGCGCACCCGCAGCGGATCAGCCGGCGGCTCCGGTCGACGCGCTGCAGCCGGTAGACCACCATCCGCTCGTCGGCGAACGCACGCGTGAGGTCGGGGCTCGTTGCGAGCTCGTCGACGGACCCGGCGCGAACCAGCGGCGGTCGATCACCACCCAGCGGACGCCGCGCACCCGCAGCGACGCCACCCCCTGCGCCGGGAAGTCCTGCATCTCGTCGCTGCAGGTCGAAGTACTGGGCGGGAAAGAACCCCGAGTAGCCGTTCACGATCGGGTGGCCGTGCTCGCGGGCCGCGAGCATCGCCTCGGTCGTCGGTTCGTAGTCTTCGACCGCGTTCGTCTCGGGGAACGGCACCATCGCGACCGCACCTCCCGGGTGCGTCCGCAGGAACCGCACCCAACCGGCGACGCGAAATCGGGCAGCGGACGGGCGAGCGATGCCGGGAGGAACACCCCCTCGGCCACGGCGACCACCACGACCACGACCGCGACGATCTGGCCGGTCCGGCCACGCCAGGACCACAACCGACCGAGCGCGAACCCGGCGAGGCCGACCATCAGCACCTGCACGACGACGGCGAACCGGAACGGGCTCCGGAGCCGGGAGAACCCGGGAAGGTGATCCCGGAGCACCGAGTACGGCGCGAAGCCGCCGATCTCGAGGTGGAGCCCGAGGCTCAACACACCGGCGACCACCGCGCCGCCACCGAAGAACACCGCCCACCGTCGGCGGCCCGCCGCCCAGGCGAGTCGCGAATCCGACGCACGGCGAGCACCTCGAGTCCTGTACCGGGCGAGAGGTGCTCGCCGGTGTCGCTGCGCAACCACGGCACGAACGACGCACCGAGCGCGTCGGCGTCGAGGCTCGCCGTAGTCCGCGACACCGGCGCTGTTCTCGGTGACGGTCTCCGTCGTCCAGCGGTACCGCGCGGTGAGGTGCGCCTGCGGGATCAGCAACGGTCCACTCAGGAATGCTGCACATCCGAGCGCGGTGAGCAACGATCCGAGGACGACCCGGTCGCCGAGCCGCCGACCGAGGACGATCGTGACCCCGATCGCCACCACGACCAACAGGAACAGCCCGTAGTACTCCGACGTGAGGAACGCGACGCCCGTCCAGATGCCCAGGCGCGCACCGGCGCCGAGGGTCGGTCGAGTGCCGAGGTCGTACAGCGCGACGAGCGCGAAGAAGAACGGGAAGACCATCACGAGTTGGAGAAGGTGCGCATCGACGCCCGGCACGGTCGGGCCCGCCATCCCCGGGTGCGAGGTCACGCTCGCCGACGACGGCGAGATCATCTGCCCGCGGCGGCAACGTGTTCGCCGGCTACCTCGGCGACGAGGCGAAGACGGCCGAGGCGCTCGACGCCGACGGCTGGCTGCACACCGGCGACATCGGCGAGATCGACGAGGACGGCTACCTGCGCATCGTCGACCGCAAGAAGGAGCTCATCATCACCGCCGGCGGCAAGAACATCAGCCCGGCCAACCTCGAGGCGGCGCTCAAGATGATCCCGCTCGTCGGCCAGGCCATGGCGATCGGCGATCAGCGACCGTTCGTCAGCGCGCTGGTGGTGCTCGACCCCGAGGCGGCACCGGCGTGGGCCGCAGGCGCAGGGCATCGAGTTCACGTCCATCGACGACCTGGCCGACCGACCCGCGGGTCGTCGAGGTCATCGAGGCCGGCCTGCGCCGAGGTCATGGCCGACTTCAACAACGCCGAGCGGGTGAAGAAGGTGCGGGTGCTGGGCGAGGAGTGGCTGCCCGACACCGACCTGCTGACGCCGACCTCCAAGCTCAAGCGCCGCGGCATCGTGGCCCGCTACGGAGACGAGATCGAGTCGCTCTACGCCTGACTGAGCGGGGATTTGATTTAGGGCCGATCGGCATATGTGCGAGACCGTCGTCGCGTGTCGATGTTCAGACCATGATCCGGACCGAGGCAGGGGGACACGTGATCGACGGCGGACGGCCCACCGAGACCCAGGGGGTCGTCGTCGAGCTCGACGACCTCGTGGCCACCATCGAGATGACCGACGGCGGTGGCCAGTGGGTGTTCCCGCGGCCGCTGCTCCCCGAGGACGTCGACGTCGACAGCGTGCTGACCTTCGCCGGATCCGGGGCCGAGGCGACCGTGATCGCCCACCGGGTTCCCGCGCCCTCGGTCGAGGATCGACTCGGCCGGTCGCTGAACCGCCGCCGCCTGCACCTCGGCTAGCCACCGTCGTCCGACCCTCGGCGGTCCCATCGCTCGGCCGACGGCGAACCGGCCGCCCGGCCCGTCGGCCCGATCCGGCCCGTCGTCCTGATCCGGTCCGCCCGGTAGGGTCTGCGGCCATGGCGTTCACTCCTTCGCGGCCGCATGCCGAGGTCTGGGTGCCCGACGGCTCCGACCTCGACGTGGCGCTCGAACGCACCACCGACCTCGGCATCGTCGCCCACCAGGACGACCTCGAGTTCATGGCCTTGCCCCGCATCGCGCAGTGCCTCGACGAGCCCGGACCGCTGGTTCACGGCGTGACGTGCACCGACGGCGCCGGCGCGCCCGGGCCGGCGAGTACGCCGGCTACACCGACGAGCAGATGACCGCGGTCCGGCGCGACGAGCAGGAGACGGCGGCCATGATCGGCGAGTACGGCGCCCTCTTCCAGCTCAACATCCCGAGCGCCGCGATCCAGGACGATCGGCACGGGCACGCTGGTGGCCGAGCTGGTCAGATCCTCGACGCTCACCCAGCCGGTGAACGTCTACACCCACAACCTGGTCGACAAGCACGACACCCACCTGGCCGCCGGCGTGGCGGCCATCGAGGCGCTGCGGCAGCCTGCCGGCCGACGCCCGACCGTGGCGCGTGATCGGCATCGAGGGCTGGCGCAGCCTCGACTGGCTGGACGACGACGAGAAGGTCCTGCTCGACGTGTCCGGCCACCGCGCCCTGCCGACCGGCTCTCGGCGGTGTTCGACACCCAGATCGAGGGCGGCAAGCGCTACGACCTGGCCGAGCAGGGCCGGCGCCGGGCCAACGCCACCCTCTCGAGTCGCACGCGATCGACGACGCCGAGGAGCTCAGCTTCGCCATGGACCTGACGCCGCTCGTCCACGACGACGACCTCGACGTCGGTCGGGTTCGTCGCCGCCGCCGTCGACCGCTTCCGCGCCGACGTCACCGCCGCCCTCGGCGCCTACTACATCCCCTGACCCCCACGTTTCGGCGCTCCTGCCTCTCCATCACCGGAAGGTCGGGACGGTCGGGACC
>CAWHIU010000002.1:0-2119281 GCA_963829475.1 uncultured Actinomycetes bacterium
AGACGTCCTCGATCGCGTGCTCGATCTGGTCGAGCACGGGCTGGGCAGGGCCGACGACGTCCTCGAACCAGTCGACGTCCTCGCCGATGCCCGGTAGATCTGCTCCTCGACGGTCCCCTCGTAGAAGTAGTTGGAGACGTCGACCCACCGCTTGCCGCCGATGCGGTCGACGCGGCCGATGCGCTGCTCGACGCGCATGAAGTTCCACGGCATGTCGTAGTTGATGAGCTTCCCGCAGGTCTGCAGGTTGAGGCCCTCGCTCAGGGCGTCGGTGCCGAGGAGGATCTTGACTCTCGTCCCCCGCGCGGAAGAGGTCCTTGACCTCCTTCTTGGATGATCGGCTACCCACGCCTGCGAGTCGGGTCCCACCGCTCGCCGCCGTCGCCCGAGTAGCAGACGACCCGCGGCCGTAGACGGTCGACGAGCTGCTCGCGCAGGTAGTCCATCGTGTCGGTGTACTGCGTGAAGACGACGACGGTGTCGTGGTCGCCGTGGAACGCCGTCGCGCAGCTCGTCGAGGAGGCGCTCCATCTTCGACTCGTTGGGCGGCTCGCGTTCGAGCTCGCGCGAGGAAGTCGTCGAGCTCGTCGACCTCGCGCGGCGAGGCTCGACTGCGGCCTGACAGCTCGGCGTCGAGCGTCGAGCAAGGTCGGAGCCCTCGAGCGCGGCGAGGTCGTCGTCGTCGAGCAGGTGCGATCGCGCGCCTTCGCCGAGCAGCGCGTCGCAGGCGGCGCTGCAGGCTGCGTTCGATCGCGAGGAACGACGAGGTGAGCCGGCGGCGGTAGACGGTCATGATGAAGCCGAGGGCGCTTCTGGGCCTGGCCGCCGGCCAGGTATGCGTTGTAGTAAGCGGGAGATGTAGCGCTCGATGCGCTCGTAGAGGCGTGCCTCTCGCGGCGGTCATCGGGATGAAGCGGTCGTCGACGTGGCGGTGCGGGATGGTCGTGGACGCGGCGAGGAGTCCCTGCCTCCTTGTAGTGCACGCAGCGTGGCCCGCGTGGTCCGAAACACCCGGTCGCGCATCGGCGTGTGCGCGCCGCAGCCACTCGTCCATGAACGCCCGCGGCTCGTCGGCGGCAGCGCCTTGGCCGCGCATCTGGCTGATGCCCGTTGCTGCGCGAAGCGCGCGGATCGGTCGCGACCCGGCGAGCCCGAGCTCCGCCTTAGCTGTGGCGCTCGAGCGCCGCGTCTGCACGGCGCGGGTCGGCGAAGTAAGTCTGCCGCCATCCGCTGGAGAGAACGTCCAGTCGCGCTCGCCGAACGGCTCTGCGCAGCTCGCGTAGTAGCGGACGAACGTCTCGGCGAGCTCTCGCCCCACGCTGCCGCGTCAGGCCGAGAAGGTCGAGCAGGTCCCATGCCTCGTGGGCGTGCATCTGCATCGGCGTCGCCGAGGCGAGGTAGAGCGCCTTCCACGACCGGGCGGCGCGCATCTCCTGCAGGCAGCCGCAGCAGCGTGTTCGGGTGTGCCGTTGGGCTTGCGTGCCCGTCGTCGGGCGTGGTGCGCCTCGTCGACGAGCACGACGTCCCACGGCCCGGCGGCGAGGATCTGCCGCGTCGGTCACGGCGGCGTGCGAGGTGCGAGCTGGCGAGCACGATCGGGAAAGCACTCCACGGGTTTCGCCGCGCCGGCACAGGTGATCTCGTCGCCAGCGACGTCGTGGAAGTGCCGCCGTCGAGCGCGGCACGTCGAGGCGAACTTCTCGGCGAGCTCCTCCTGCCACTGCCGGATCACGCGAGGCGCGGAACGAGCAGCGACGCCGCGCGCGCCGTTTCGCGGACCGAGCAGCTCGCGCAGGATCAGAGCCGGCCTCGATCGTCTTGCCGAGGCCGACCTCGTCTGCGAGCAGGTAGCTCCGCGGGTAGGTGTCGACCGCCCGCCGGGCGATCGCGAGCTGGTGGGGCCACGCGTCGACGCCGGCGGTCGCGAACCCGACACCGGTGCCGCCCGCGAGGTGCGGGGGCCACGGCGACGAAGCGCGAGGCGAAGTCGTCGGGCGGCCGGTCGGCCTCGTGAGCTGCTCCCCGGGGTCGCGGGCGCGGGGGGGTCGGGGGTCGTCGACGAGCGCGAGCGCTCGGACCGCCTCGGGTAGGTCGAAGATCGCCCATCGGGGTCAGGCTTGCCGATCCAGAGGGCCTCGAATCGGCGCACAGAGGGAGCGCCCCGCGCTTCCCACATCTGGTCTTCCACAGGGCACCGTGAACGTCTCGTGGTTGCGCGCCACCCGGCGGCGGACTCGTTGTCGGAGCCGACGAACACGACCCGGGTCGCCGTCAGCGTCGGTGAGGATCCCGTACTTCGTGTGGAAGTACCGGTCGCCTGAGGTCGCGCCGCAGCGGCCGACCCAGATGGTCAGCGGGACTCCGACCTTCATCTCGAGCCGACCCTCGCGCACGAGCCAGCGCGAGCGTCGCGAGGCGGTGCTGGGCGACGCGGTCGCGCGCCTCGAGCGGCCCGGCTCAGCAGCCGGCGAGCCAGCGGCGGAGCAGCGGCTCGCCGCTTCGCGACGGCGGACGTCGTCCTCGGCCAGCTCCGCCCCGACGATGAGGCGCATCCGCCCGCCGTTCGCGAGGAAACGGCTCACCCCGTCCGCCGCGATCGCAAGGAGCAGACGACGGAAGTAGCCGGTGACTCGGTCGTAGGACACCGCCCGCCGAGGACCGGCACGTAGAAGGCGCGAAGGCGGTCGTACCGGCGAGTAGACGCCTTTCAGGGGAAGCTCAAGCTCGCGAAACGTCGATGTCGGCAGTCTTCCGCGGCAGCGGGACACTCCTGATGGACTCGGCGTTCGAAGGAGTCCAGTTGAGCGATTCGGCGCTCAGCGGCTACCCGGGCTGTGGGTCTACGAGGTGGGCCAGGATCCGGAGGCGACGGCCTGCGATCGCGGGGCTTCCCATCGATAGATGTCGGTTGGTCGAGCGTAGTAGTGCCAGCGGAGCGGACGAGGTCCCGAAGGGACTCAGCGAGGTCTCCTCGTCGACCGGTCCGAGTTCGCCGACGAGCGACGCGGTCCACCTGCTCGACCTCGGCGTCTGCTGTCGGCGGGGGAGCCGGGTCGGGCGGGATCTCGATGTCCGGGAAGTACCCAGGCACAGATCCGGTCGAGTGTGTCGGCCTCGGGCCGCACCCACTCGCCCTTCTGCTTCGTCCGAGGGATCGCGTTCACGAGCCCTTGCAGACAGGCGGGAAACGGCGTCGTTTGCGAGGCCGGCCCGATCGATCAACGCCTTGGCGGCAGGAAGACCGTCCTCGTCGGCGACATAGATGACGGTGTGGACTGCATCGATCGCGTTCGAGAACGCGGTGAGCAGCGCGGGTGCACGCCGGGCAGCGTGTCGTCGTCGCCGCGACGCAGCCGCTTCTCCGGCGTGAGGAGCGTGACGGTTCCCGCTCTTCTTGGCGAGGATCTTCGCTGGCGACGAGCTCGTCGACGTCGAGCCCACCGATGGCGAGCGCGAGGCGGCGCGCGTCGTCGAACGGGAACTCACGGCGGCGGAAGGTGTCCCAGGCGATCAGCGTGAAGTCGGTTAGCGGATCAAGCTGAGCTGATGTGCCCACGAGTCGCTGACGTTGCAGGCGGACGACCTCCTCGCGCGCTGCGTCCAGGGCCTCTTCCGGCCGCAGCAGCGCGACTTCCGGTGATCGGGTCGGCCTCGGAGGAGTAGACCGGCCAGCGCGAGGAGATCACCGACAGAGCCGGACCGTACGTCGCGAGCAGCAGGTCGACGCCCGTGATCCCGTCGGCTTGGAAGCGCGTCGAGCGCGTCGCGTGCCGCTGCACGGACGTCGCCCTCGACGTCCTCGAAGTATGGATGCTCGCCGCCGCTCGTCCAGGTCGCGCTTGCGGCAGACGAGCATGATCGTCGACGCGGCGGCGTTCTTCTTCGCCTGGTGCAAGGATCTGTTCGCTCTCGGTGTTGACTGGCCACGACGTCTCGATCGTGAAGCCCGCCTCCATGAGGCCATGCCGAGCGTGTCCCAGGCCTCGCGCCCGCTTGTGCGTGAACATCACGGTCAGCACGCCGTCGTCGCGAAGCACCCGATGGCACTCCGCGAAGATCGGCCGTCATCTTCGCCTCATAGTCGGCGTTGGCGAGCTCTTCTTCCGGCGCTTACCCATGGCGGAGAACCGCGCCGGGTTGGCGACGGCCTCGTTCTTCTTGTCGGTCAGCTCGTCGGCGAACAAGCTCGGGCAGACGAGCCCGAGGGTGCGCTTCTCCCAGACGTAGAAGAAGTCGGACAAGCTCGGCGTACATGACGTTGTCGTAGTACGGCGGGTCGATGCAGACGAGTGGGTACTCCCATCGGAGAGTGCCGCCGAGGTCCGCCGCGTTACCCGTGCGGTCAATGGTTCCCGGAGCGTCAGGCGCTGACCCAAGCGAGCCTCGTCGTAGGAGCCGACTCAGCCTTGGAGTAGATCTGCAGCCAGTGAGGCGTCCGAGCGATCTGTCGCAGGCACCACGGATAGAGCTCACGGCGCCCGTCGAACTCGGCAAAGGTCCACTTGAAGGCAGAAATCATGCTGTTCGAAGACGCTGACCATTTGGCCGCGGCGACGATCCCAGCTCTGATGCGAGTTGTAGTTTAGCGCCCTTGCCCTGCATGACAAGGAGCGCAAGTATCGGCGACGGCGCCGATCTCGATCGGGGAACTCGTGCGAGCGTGCTTCGGGACGAGGCTGCGGAAACTCTTCCACGAACGTCGCCGTGGACGAGGAGCTGCCGTGCGGCGAAGAGATCCGCCAGGACTGCATTCCGTACTGGATGGCCGAGGTCTTGAGCCGGTCGGGACCGATCTCGCAGGGCATGACCTTCCCGTCTGCGGCCAGACCGGCGAACTCGGAGAGCCCAGTTCTCCGCAGCGTCGAGACAACAGCAGGTCGCGCGTTGTCGAGAGACGCGGAATCGCCGGCGAGTCGAAGTACGAGCGTGCGAACCGCAATAGAGACTGCGAGCTCATGCGCCCGCCTGCGCTTCCGCCTTGATGTAGTCACCGTCGATCGCAGGTCGTCCCACGGCGACACGGCATCACCGCCCGACGAGCGGTCCCCACGTCTGGGGTGAAGTCGATGCCTGCACCCGTCAGCGATCTCGAACTCCGGCTCCGTCGAGACGCCTCCGTCTCGCTGAAGTGACTAGCCGCACAGCAGCTCGGACCGGGTCCCTTCGAAGCCACCAGCTCGGGCACAGCGGCACCGACTTGTCCGGTTCGTGGGCACGTGATCGTACGTGCGAAGAGATAGCTAGTTACGCGCTCGGTATGGTCCGTCGAGCTCGAAATATGGCAGGAGCTGGTCGTCGCAGGCGGCGGACAGAGTCTGCTTACCCGAGGCTTCGAGATCGGTGGCGAGCTCGGGCCGTAGGCGGCCGGGAGCTCGACCCTGCCCGCAAGACCGCAGCTGCGATTGGGTTCAGGTCGTTTGCGGACGCCGGCGATCCCGTACCGGACGGCCTCGAACGGGATGGAGCCGCCACCGGCGGTGGAGTCCACGAGACAGGGCAGCTCCCCAGCCATGTTCGATCCAAGTACTTGCTGCAGCACGGACAGTCGGCGTTCTGGTGGCGGGTTCTTGAAGGCCTGGTTGTAGCCGTACGCGGTTGGGCCTTGAAGCCCGGTGCCTCCGCGTCTTCGCAGCTGCATTGGGCCTTGCGGCGACGGGTCGCCCGAGAATGCCACAGAGCCGAAGGAACCATGGTCGATAGCGCATCCTCGGTCTTGAGCTCGACACGGTCGGGGAACAGGCACGCCAGTACAGGCGACCATGCCGGCATGCACGCTCCCGAGCACGGCCCCTGCCCTCGCCACGAGCGGTCGGCGCGCCCACCAGACGTGGAGCGTCTTCAGCTTCGGGAACTGACCGGGGATCGGCGCTGCTTCGCGTCGGCTCTCGATGCCGAGTTCGGCGACGGGAAGCCAGTCCTCGATGAGGACACGCGGGCGGTCAGGCATTCGCTACTCCTCGGCTAGCAGGACGCGTAGCGCCCGGCGTGCCGGTTGCCGTCCCGGCCCATGCACTTGGCGTACCAGTAGTACGCCTCCTCGGTGCTCATCGCCGCGATCCCATCGGCGAGGGCCTGGAGCCGACCGAGCTTGGTCACGGGGCTGGTGACCAGAAGACGCGAGCGCGAGGCGGACGCCAGCGCTCTCATCGAGTTTGAGCGGCTTGGTTCGTCGTGCAGTGAGCGCCGTGTTCGGGACCTTCGACGCACGGAGCGCGTCGTGGACGCTCGGGAGCAGCACGTTGGACGAGTTTGGCGTCGAGCGCGAGCGACCTTGGTCGTGGTGGCGGTGTGCCCGTTCGTCTCTTCGAGCCGAAGGCCATAGCTGTCGGTGTCGCCGGGTTCGACGAGGAGCTGGAAGGCGCGGGGCTTGGTCGCTGGCATCAGGCCAGGATCGCACGCAGGCGAAGCTCGCCGGGTTGGACCTTCGCAATGACGTCGCGGATGCGGCCGGCGTCCCCGCTGTCGGCGGGACAGGGTGTCGCGAAGCGGACCTCGAGCCGGAGTGTGCCGGCGACGTCGGCTGCCTTTGCGGCGAGTGCGAGTACGGCATCTTCCACTCGCTGGTAGTCAGGAGCGGGCCCAGAGAGCTCGAGCTGGGCCCCGCCACTCAGGCCCTTCATGTCGAGCTCCAGCTCGAGCGCGACCTGGAGGTCGAGCTTCGGGAGCATCGCAATGGCCTTGCCGAGGAGGTCGATGTCGCGGGCACCTTCGCCGGTATCGGCGCTGGCCGTGATCGAGAGCGTGGTGAGGCCGGGCGAGTCGATCTCGCTGGCCTTATCGGCCAGCGCTTGAAACGCGACGCCGGCGACGCCCTTCGCCTCGATGGTTTTGGTGACCTTGCCCGGCTTGATGACGACTGATTGGCGCTCGGCCTCCTCGGGGGTGAGGACGGTCAGGACGTCGAGCGAGACTTTTCCGAACCTCGGCCGCCGTGCAGGCGCGCATTCCTGGTTCGACGGCGCCCGAAACGACAACGAGTCGGGGTGGATCGCCTTCCGACGCTCGGGCGAGGACGTCGGCGATCTCCTTCTTCGTTGGCTCCTTGCCCACTTCGGTCTCGAGTGCCGCTCGCAGGTCGACGCCCTTCATGCGGTCATGACTGGCCATCACGTCCGCGACGTCGTCGTAGCGCACGTACGCGGCCGAGCACTCCGAGAGCTTGGGCGTGCTCGACGGTGTAGAGGATCGCGTCGGTGTCGATCCGTACCGGTCGCGGAGGCATCGCTACTGGTCCACACGCGCTGGGCGTCGACGTCGTAGTACACCCACGAACCGTTGCGAACGCCGTCGCGGATCGCGTCCTTGAGGAGTGTCGTGTCGAGGATCATCGGCATCCCGTGGTCGCGCCAGAACGCTTCGCAGACGCCACTGGTCGTGACCTGGCCGGCGCCGCGGGGCCAGGCCTTCTGCCGGAGGTAGTCGGTGCCGAGGGGCTGCGTCCGCACCTTCCCTTCATCGGTGAGGGTCTGGAGGATCACCTTCGTCTGGGCCTTGTCGGCCTCGCCCTGTGCCTTGGCAGTGAGCTCGAGGTGGCGCAGGTAACCGTTGGCCTTGTCGGCCCACGGGAAGTACAGGTGCTTGTAGCAACGAGCGATCGCGACACGGGCTTCCAGCTTGGCGGTGTCGACTTGCTTAGGCGCTTCTGCACTTCGGGCGGAAAGCCGCGCGATGCGGGTCGCCATCGTTGACAATCGCGCTCGCGGCGAGGTCGGCTCGGACTCGGTCTCGCATCGCGTCCTTCGCATCGTCGTCGGCGACGAGGAAGGCCACCGCGTTGCGGTAGGTTCGGATCTTCGGCGCCACCGGCTCCAGCCTGGTCCAACAGCTCGACGGCTTGGTGGGAGGTTGGTCGCGGACCGGTCGGTGACGTCGACGTCGTCGTGATGGAGGACGACGAGTCGAAGCTAGCGACGTCGTCAACGTCCCGGGACCGGTGGGGAAATGGATGTGTGCACGGCGCCGTCGGTCGGGAACGTCTGGCGGATGCGCTCCTCGAGCTCCGCGTTCACACGAGTGTTGGGGACGTTGCGCATCTCTTCGGCGACGATCTTGTTGGCGTTGGGCTCGACGAGGAACCGCCATCGTGTCGTGTCGAAGAAGAGGTGCCAGGCGATTCTCGACCTCGGCGAGCGCCTCGCCGATCACCTCTGGGTCGTCGCCGACCCGCAGCGTCCGAGCAGGTAGTCGTTGCGCGCCGCACCGGCGGTCGGACCAGCTCCAGGCTGTGGGTGAACACGGTGCGGCAGGCTCGCGTTGCGAACGGCACGCGCGCGAAGCGGGTCGCGTCGACCGACGCGGCGTGCGAGTCGGGCCGGCGACGTCGACTCGGCGACCTGCTCGAAGTCGGGTCGGTCGATGCCGACGGTGAGGTGCGTGAGTGACAGGACGTCGCGGCGTAGTCGATGTCGGCGACGTTGATGACCTGGCGCGCGGTCGCCGTCGAGTGCCAGATCGCGGCGAACGACCTCGGCGAGGAGCTTGAGGGCGCCTCGGGCGCGGTGGAAGCGGGATCGCGCCGATCCGCTTGTCGAGCACGCGGACGAGTTCCGGGTGGAACGGGTAGGACGGCCGATCGCGGTCGCCGTAGGTGGTCGGGTGCTCGGCGCCGCCGGCGAGTGGTCTCCGCCCTGGCTCAGCGAGCTCCTCGTAGTAGGCTTCCGGTAGGCTCGGCGGCTTCCGCTGGCAGCGCGGGTCGATGGCCGGCGAAGAGTCGGCGCTTGAGGATCTCGGCGATCTCGGCGTCGTCGGCGGGCTTGATCACTGTGCCGGGCCGAGACGGAGCGCGCGTGGCCGTCAGCGGCTTCGGCGAGCGCCCCGGAGGCCGCTCGCGGCCTCGTCCATCGGGTCCGAGATCTCGTCGGTCTCCTGGCCGTATGCGTCGGCGTGCGTCGCGAGCGTGATGATGACGACGACCGTTCGGGGCCCGCCGCGAGCTCGAAGAGGTTCTTGAGGAACGCCGGGAACGCCTCCGCCATGCGACGGACGTCCTCGGGTTGCCCGGCGGACGTGAGCTGGCGGAGGTGGTGGGCGATCTCGTCGATGATGACGATGGTCGGCTGCGTCGCCGACGATGCCCCGAGGTCGTGCTTGCCGGGCGCCGTGCGGCTCCTCGTCGGAGGCGCCATGGCTTCGCGTACGCGTCGGCGCCGAGCTGGGCGGCGATCTCGCCCCAGAGCGTGTGCGTGCGGACGGCCGTTGGTGACGAGGCCGTTCTCCGGGTCGAGGGTGTCGGCGACGACCGCGGCGACCTGGACGGTCCGTCCGGGAGTGAGCGCCGGGTCGATGAACTCGGCGAGAGTTGCTCGGTCGCGCGCCGGTCGGCGAGGTGGTACACGGCGATCGAGGGCCGTGGGTCTTCCCGCCGCCGAACGTCGTGGTCAGGCGCGGATGACGCCGTGTTCGGCGCCGGGGATGTGGCGCCGGCGACCGGCCGAACGTGCTGGTCAGGAGCTGGTGCAGGCCCGCGGTGGGGTAGGTGATGCGCGAAGAACGCGTCGGCGTCACCGTAGACCGGGTAGTCGTCGGGGTTGCGGACGACCTGGTCGAGCTGGGCCGCGAAGTGGTTGTCGGCCAG
The DNA here is from genome assembly GCA_963829475.1 of uncultured Actinomycetes bacterium. GTDB lineage: Bacteria > Actinomycetota > Acidimicrobiia > IMCC26256 > JANYLB01 > JANYLB01. The sequence continues at coordinate 9,575 of CAWHIU010000002.1, forward strand.
GCCGCCCTCAGCACGTCGTCTCGCGGGACGCAGGTCTCGGTGATCGGACGCAGCTGCGACATGGCTTCCCCCTCCGGTGGTCGCGGACCCACGATTCCGGCCGCATCGTAACGGCCGGATCTGTAGAGATTCGGCCTTCCCGAAACTGAGCTGAAGGTCTGGAGCAGGGCGAAGCGGGTCGGTGTATCGGATTGGTGCTCAGAGAACCCGTCGCACAGTCCCGATCGGGCCGATCTGTGTCCGATGTCGAGCCACCTGGCGTGCCTGTCCCACCTTTCGCGGTTCTATGTACTCGTTCCCCGGAAGTACGAGGCAAGGAGCCCGGATGAGCTTTCCCCTGGACCAGTTGCCTGGGACCCCTCAGATCGACGGGTGCTGCATGTTCGCAGCCTGACCCTGAGCGAGCCCGACAGTGAGGTGGTCAAAGTCATCGGCTTGCTGGCGATCCCGCGGCGGCGACGCACCAGTATCTAGCGTCGGCGCACGTGCGGTCCGCGCCGCGAACGCGGCTCCCGACGTGGAGCTCGCCGTCGCAGCTTCGACAGCGATGTCACTCCGGCTCACCAACCAGATCACCGGCACGGCCGGGAGACCCTCCCCGTCGTACCGTCAGGGGGGCACCTCGCTAGAGGGCTCCCACCGCCAAGAAGCATGTCGTGAAGCGGCCTCGCCCCAATTAGCTCCACGAATCCGCACCATCAGCGCAACACACAACCAGGAGGAAACACGCCATGCCAAGCATCAACATCATCGTCGACATCGAGGGCGACAAGATGACGAAGACCACGATCAACTCGTTCATTAAAGAGGCAGACGTTCTCGCCGGTGCCGTCATCAGTGTGACCCGCACGCACTTCGCTGGCGGCATGGACGACGACGACGAGCCTGCGCCACCGAAGCATCGGCAGAAGACGATCAAGCTCGAACCTGAGGCAGATGAGCGAGAAGGCGAAGAGGGTGACGACGGCCCCGAGTAGTCAACTCTCCGAGGAAGGCATGGTCGCTATGTCCATCACAGAGCTCTGCTCGCTCGCCAAGGAGTACCGCGCCAAGGTTCCTCTCCGTACATCGAAGGAAAGCAATCGTCGACACGATCGCGAACGACGAGGGGGCTGCCCCGAGCGATAGCTGAGGCCCCGCCGTGCTCGAAAAAGTCAGGGAACTGAGGCCCGACGGACCGCTCGGCCGAGACTTCGATGGAGTCAGGTCAACGAATCACACCGACGTAATTGTCCCACCCCGCGGTTCGCATGAACTCGTTACCCCGGCAGTACGAGGCAAGGAGCCCCGATGAGCATTTCCCCTGAACCGATCCGCCCGGTCGACGTGACCGTGATCGACGGTGTGCTGCACGTCCGCAGCCTGAGCGAGCCCGACAGCGAGGTCGTGAAGGTCATCGGTGACGCCGACGATCCCGTGGCCGCGACGCACCACTGCCTGCGCATCGGTGCGCGTGCGGTGCGCGCCGCGAACGCGGCCGTCGACGTGGAGCTCGTCGAGCGCAGCTTCGACGCGATGTCGCTCCGGCTCAACGATCAGATCACCGGCGCGGTCGAGCAGATCGGCACCGTCGCCGATCAGCTCCTCGGTGGCGACGACGGCGCGATCACCGTCGCGCTCGCCGGCTTCAACGAGCAGCTCGACGGGCTGCTCGACTCGACGTTCGACGTCGACTCGAAGGCGAGTGTGATGTCGAAGATCGAGGCGCTCGTCCAGGCGCAGAACCGCCGAGCGCGGTCGAGGCGGTGCGCAAGCTCGTCGCGCCCGAGGGTGACGACAACCCGCTCGCCCGGATGAAGACCGAGATCCTGACCGGCGTGAAGGGCGAGATCGTCGACGTCGTGCGCGAGATCCGCGACGTGTCGGAGAAGCTCGGGATCGCCGCGGCTCGTGAGGAGGAGGCGGAGCGCGGGACTGCGAAGGGGTTCGTGTTCGAGGACGTGCGTCGACGAATGCGTCGGCCGGCTCGCCGCGCAGCACGGCGACCTGCACGAGCGTGTGCGGCAACGAGACCGGCGCGACCGGGAGCAAGGTCGGTGACGAGGTCGTGACCCTCAACCTCGCCGACAGCTTCGGCGTCGAGGCCCGCTTCGTGTTCGAGGCCAAGGACCGCAAGCTCGGCGATGCGCAAGATCGTCGCCGAGCTCGACGAGGCGATGGCCAACCGCGACGCGCAGTTCGCGATCGGCGTGTTCCGCACCCAGGATGCCGCGCCGACCTCGGTGCCGTTCCACTGCATCGGTGACGACAAGGTCGATCGTCGTGCTCGACGACGACGGGTGACCTCACGCTGCGGTTCGCCTACCAGTGGGCCCGGATGACGGTGCGCGCCGGACTGGCGGCGGATTCGGGCGACGAGATCGACATCGACCGGATGAGCGTCGCTGATCGGCGAGGCCCGTCGTGCACTCGAGATGCTCAGCGACCATCAAGCGCTGCCACTCGACGGCCCGCAAGTCGATCGACCAGGCCGGAGCTCAGGCCGTCGAGCTCGTCGACACCGTGCGCGAGCGTGCTCGACCAGCTCGACGTCGAGCTCAGCGAGGCCGACTCGGAGGCGGCATGAGAAAGCCGAGGAAATGCCCGTCGTGCGGTCACGCTCCGTTCGCTTCGATCCTTCGAGGCCTGCCCCACTACTCCGACGATCTGGAGCGTGATCTCGAGGCGGGCCGCGTCGTGCTCGGCGGGTGCAGCGTGTCCCTGGATGATCCGGCCTGGGCGTGCAGTGCATGCGGGATGGAGATGTGGTCCGACGGCCGGATGGCAGTGTCGCCGGAGCACTCCGACATCGTTGATGTCCCACCCTCCTGAGACAGTGGGTGCATGTTCACGGAGGAACTGCGCGCCGCTCGTGCTGCTCTCGAAGCCGTCGATAGCGACTTCGATGCGAGCTGTTCTGGGCCAGATGCAGTCGAGGCCATGGAGCAGCTCGGAGCGATCTACCGCCTGATCGATGAGGTGACCGCTCTTGCTTCGAAGCGGGTCGCCGAGACGTACGCGGAAGTCGCCCACGGTGACCGCAACGCCAGCTGAGTTGTGCGCGTGGTTCGCCGGAGTCGGCTCCGTCAATATCATTGACAAAATCAATGGATATGGGATAGGGTGATGGCGGACAAGGAAGTTCGAGAGATCCTGGCGAAGCTCGAGGCCCAGGGATGGCGCATCGACGACGGTGGCCACTACGTGCGCGCGTACCCGCCCGACAAGACCAAGCGGGCGGTTTCGATTCCGGGTACACCCGGCGGTGGGCGGTGGAGACAGAACCTGATCGCAGCGCTCCGTCGGTCCGGAGCCGACCTCTGACCAACTCCAATTGACGAAGGGACCCACGATGGGTTGGACGCTGCACTTCGAGAGCACGACGAGTGGCCCGATCCGAGACGAGCTGATCGGAGCGTTCGCCGATGAGTTGGCGGACCACGGCGGTGCCGTGTCGGTCGGCTCGAACCGTTTCGCGGCGACGTTCTCGATCGAGGAGGAGCTCCGCGACCCGGCTGACGTGATCCGGCGCGGCACCGACGTGTACGACGAGGCTGTCCGGAACGCCGGCCTGCCCGATTCAACGATCGTCAGGGCCGAGGCCCTCACCTGGGCTGAATTCGACCGCGATCTTGCCGAGCCTGCCTACCCCGAGCTGGTGGGTATCACCGAGATCGCCGAGCTCCTGGGCGTCAGCCGACAGCGCGCCTCGGCGTTGCAGACGCGCGCCGGCTTCCCGCAGCCGCTCGCGGTACTCGCCTCCGGTCCCGTGTGGCCGAAGCCGTGGCTCACGACGTTCATCGAGGGTTGGGATCGCAAGCCCGGACGACCCCGCAAGGCCACGACAAGAGCCTGACGCGCGTGCGCCGAGCGCGGGCTCTCAGCTGCAGGTGAGGGCGTCGCTGGTTGCGCTGGATCCGACGGTGTTCTCGGCCGAGACGCGGATGGTTCCGCCGAGGTCGACGGATGCACTGGTTGCGTTGGTGCGTTCCGACTCTCATGGCGGTGCCGATCTCTACTCCGCCGGGGCCGGGCGGTGCGGGCGCGCTCTCGTGCGTGACGATGTAGTCGACGAGCGGGCTTCCGCCGTCGTCCGTGGTCCACGACGCGGTGCAGCCGCCTGCACCGACGGATGCACTGATCGTGACCACGGGCGTGCCGGGAACCGACGCCGGGGGCGCAGGCGGCGCGGGCGGTGACGATTCGATCATCGGTGCGACGGGAGCCGACGTCTCGCCCCGCGACGGCGCGAGCGTCGTCGTGGTTGCACCCAGGGTGCTCGACGTGGAGGTGATGGCGTCGCTGCTGTTCGCGTCGGTCAGCTCCGGTGCGGATCGTTGCAGCGTCCGCTTCGCGACGACCGCGCGCGAGGTGTCGGCTTCTCCGGGGCTCGTGACGAACAACACCACGGCGACGACGCCGAGCGCGGTCACCATCGCGATCCCGGTGGCGAATGCCACGTTGCGGTGCGATCCGAGACGCGTCGGTTCGGGCTCGGGCGTGTTGCTCGCGGTGCCGACCGTGGCGGTGTCGTGCTCCTCGGGCATGGCGTGCTCCCTGGCCGACTCGTGAACAGCGCAGAGTGCCGGACCGACGAGGCGCCGTCAAGACGTGTCGGCACGGTCGCGACGCGCTTCGACTTCGCTGTCTCACCCCCGTGGCATCATGGGTGGAGCAACTTCCCCCTGCTGGTATGACGACCACGGAGGGAAGACAGTGAACGAACCACGATTCTCACCCGATCTGCGCGACCGCTTGGTCGAGCTGTTCGGGCCGGATGGAGCACTCGAGCTGATGGAACGGGTCCCCGAGGTGCAGTGGCACGAGATCGCCACGAAGGCGGATGTCGCCGACCTGGTGACGAAGGCGGATCTCGGCGCCACGAAGGCCGACATCGTTGGGGTGAAGGCCGACATTGTTGCGGTGAAGGCTGACCTTTCCGGAGTGAAGGCTGATCTTTCTGCAGTGAAGGTCGACATCGGAGTCCTGCGCGGCGATGTGCTGTCGACGAAGCTCGAGCTCGCCGAGTTCCGCGTCGAGATGGCCAACCAGTTCCGAGAGTTCAGCTTCCGGATGACGACGACGATGGTCACCACCATGTTGGGTGGCATCTTCGGCGCGGCCGGGCTGGCATTCGCGGCCGCCAAGCTCTCCTGACCGAGCTGTCCGACCCCGTTGGTACGCTGCTCCTCGAGCTTCCCCCTCGACCTGTCGAACGAGTCTTGGGAGAAGTTGTGGCGATCAGCGAAGAATCTCGGCACGAGATGTACGTGAAGCTCGAGGAGGTCCTCGGTGCTCCGGTGGCAACGACGATGATGGAACATCTTCCGCCCGTCGGTTGGGCCGACGTCGCAACGAAACACGACCTCGACGCGCAGTCCGTCTTGATGAAGCACGACCTCGATGCGCAGTCCGTCTTGCTGAAGCGCGACCTCGATGCGCAGTCCGTCTTGCTGAAGCGCGATCTCGACGCGCAATCGGTGCTCCTGAGGCACCACATTGATGCGCAGGTCTCGCTGGTACGGCACGACCTCGACACTGCAGATCTCGCTCGTGCGTGGCGATATCGGCAATCTGGAATTGTCGATCGACGGCAAGCTCGACGGGGTGAGGGTCGAGATGCACCGGGAGGTCAACCGCCTGCTGGTCTGGCTGTTCCCGACGCTCGTGTCCCTGTTGGGGCTCACCTTCGCCGCCGCGAAGCTCTCCTGAGCTGAGCTCTCCGACTCCCTGACTGCGTCAGCTGGTCGGGTCGCGGTACCAGGGGAGTCGGCCTTCGATCGCTCAGTAGCTGTACTTCGACTTGCTCGTGCTGGTGGTGCTGCTGCCGGTGCTGCTGCCGGTCGTGGTCCCGCTGATCTTCACGACGTGCCAGGTGCCGCCCATGGCAGGAACGCCATCGCCCTTCGTGTCCCCCGCGGCCGCGTCACCGGCGAAGCGGTACAGCGGAAGCCCGGCCTGCGTGACCTGCGTGCTCGTCCCCTCCGGCGTCGTGGCGAGATCGGTCACGCCGGCGGCGCCCGTTGCGGTGGTCGTTCCCGCGGGCAGGAGCAGCGGCGGCCACGCGGTGAGGCATCCACCGGTGCACGCGACGGCTACACCCTGGTTGCTCAGGGTGTAGAGCGTCTTGCCGTCGGCATCGACGAGGATCGTTCCGAGCTGCGGGTTCGACGCGGTCTTCACGATCGCGGTCGACGTCGAGCCCGCCGCAGTCGTGGACGACGCGGCCTTCGCGGTCGTGGGAGTCGACGCCGACTTCGCGCTCGAGCCCGACGACCCGCACGCGGCGAGGAGCACCGTGGCTCCGATCACGAGCGCCGGGAGTCGCGAGTCGTGCCGCGCGCGAGGTGAGCGTCGACAGGCGACGGGTCGGGACGACGGTGGCGATGCGCGTGGGCATGGGCGATCCTTCCGAGGGCAGCTGAACAGCTGGCGTTGCTGATCCTACGGCTGGGATCGCCGAAGGGATTGGCCGCGAGGGTCAACGTTCCCTGACCACGGTGGCCGACGGATGATCGGAACGCACCTGGGCTCGTCCGGCCCCGTTGGGTACGCTGCCCGTCGAGCTTCCTCTCGACTTGTCGAACGAGTTCTGTGAGAAGTCGTGGCGATCAGCGAAGAATCTCGGCACAGACGTACATGAAGCTCGGGGAGGTCCTCGGTGCTCCGGTGGCTAGGACGATGATGGAACATCTGCCACCCGTCGGCTGGGCCGGCGTCGCCACGAAGTACGACCTCGACGCGCGGATCTCGCCGGGCCCGGCCGTCGCCGCGATCAAGCATTCCTGATGACCGAGTTCGGTTCGGGCTGGACGGCAGAGGTGTGGATCGATCCCGGCTGGTACGAGTTCCAGAACAGCCCCGGTGCGGGCGCCCCGAGTGGCCCGCCGACGATCGTGCCGATCCGCGGCGCCGCCGCGCTCATCGGCCGCCCTTCCAAGGCCCGGAGCCTCACGCCCGAGATCGACTGCACGCCCGACGGAGCGGTCTCGCACCGACACGCGCTGCTCACCCTCGAAGACGATCGTTGGTCGGTCGAAGACCTGGGTTCCACCAACGGCACCTTCGTCGGCTCGGAGGGCCGGCCCTTCCCCACGAGTCCGCTCGGTGCCGAGGAGCATCGAGAGCTCGTCGATGGAGATCGCATCTACATCGGCGCGTGGACGCGAGTGCTGGTCCGCCGGGCGACCACCGGAGAGCAAGCCGGCATCACGGGCTGAGGCGGCGCCGCGCCCGATGCCCTGCCCAACCGGGCTGGGGGGTCAAGGGGAGGGGGATTTGCGCCGACAATCCCGGATATGTCGGAACTTCCGGCTCACCCGAACCAGCTACCTCACCCGAACCAGCGACGGCCCGGTTCCTTGGGCGAGGTTGATCGGCTCCTCGCGTACTCGCTCGACGTCCTGACCGTGCTCGACGCCGACGGGTCGTGGCGCTACTCGAGCCCGGCCGGGACCGAGCTCCTCGGCCACCGCCCCGGTTACGACCCCGAGGGCGGGATCTTCTCGTTGGTGCATCCCGACGATCTCGCCGCCGCGGAGCACGTGTTCGGCCAACTCGTCGCGGGCACCTGGGACAGCTCGACCGCGGTCGAGCTGCGCGTGCAGGTCGCCGACGGGAGCTATCGGATCTTGGAGAACTACGCGCGCAACCTGTGTGACGACCCCGGCGTGAGGGGCCTCATCGTCAACTCGCGTGACATCACCGAGCGTCGCAACGCCGAATCCGCGTTGCGAAGCGAAGACCGGCGGTTTCGCTCACTCGTGCAGCACGTGTCGGAGTACACGTTGGTGTGGGACGCAGACTTCAACCTCTCCTACGTGAGTCCCTCGGTGATCGAGGCGACCGCGGGAACCTTGCAACCCGGTTCGGAGGTGCTGCACGCGGAGTTGGTCCATCCCGACGACATGACGCTCACCGAAGAGGCGTTCGTCGAGCTCATCGCCGCACCGATGGGCACGACGCGCCGGATCGAGTTCCGTCTCCATCTCGGTCCCGGTCCCGGAGCTTTCCGCTGGGTCGACGCGATCGCGACGAACCTGCTCGACGATCCCGATGTCGCCGGAGTCGTCGTGAACGCGCAAGACGTCACCGAGCGCCACGAGCACGAAGACCGACTCGACCACCTCGCCAACCACGACCCGCTCACCGAGCTCCCGAACCGGTTCGCGTTCGAGCGCCGTCTCGCCGACCGCCTCGACGCCGGGCTCCGACCGTTCGCCGTCTGCTGCATCGATCTCGATCACTTCAAGCGGGTGAACGACAGCCTGGGTCACCATGCCGGCGACGACCTGCTCCGCGTGATGGCCCATCGGATCGGCATCGTGGCCGGCGACGACGCGATCGTCGCTCGGCTCGGCGGCGACGAGTTCGCCGTCCTCGCCGACTGCACCGATCTCGACGACGCCGAAGTGCTCGCAGGCCGACTGCGCTACGCGATCGGCCAGGACGTGTTCCTCGGAACGACCCGGATCCACGTCGACGCGAGCATCGGTGTCGACGTCGCCGACATCGCCACGCCGTCGGACCCCGTCTCCCTCATGCGCAACGTCGACATCGCGATGTACGAGGCGAAGGCGCTCGGCCGGGGCCAGATCGTCCGCTTCGACGTGTCGCTCCGCGAGCAGGCCGAGCGACGCGTCGAGCTCGAGACCGCGGTCCGGCGTGCCGTCACGAGCGAGGAGCTCGTCGTCCACTACCAGCCGTTGATCTCGGCCGCCAACGGCGAGACCGTCGGCTTGGAAGCTCTCGTGCGGTGGCAACACCCGACCCGAGGTGTCCTGCTGCCGGCGGAGTTCCTCGCTGTCGCCGAACGGATCGGCCTCAGCGCGCGCATCGAGGAGCAGGTGCTCGCGGCGGTGCTCGCCGACCTGTCGGCCGACCCGGATCTCCCGCGGGTGTGGGTGAACCTCTCGGTGCTCGAGCTGTCGCGCCCACGACACACGCGTCGTATCACGACCGCGGCGATCGAGGCCGACGTTCCCCTCGCCCGGCTCGGCTTCGAGATGACCGAGAGCGCGCTCGCGACCGACACGGAGGCGGTGCGCGAGAACCTCGCGTGGTTGGGTGACCGCGGCGCGCGTCTCGCGCTCGACGACTACGGCTCCGGCTACGCGAGCTTGGCCAATCTTCGACAGCTGCCGATCGACGAGCTGAAGATCGACCAGTCGCTCATCGCACGGATGATGGGCGAGCCGTTCGACCTCGCGGTCGTGCAGGCCATCGTGCAGATCGCGCGCTCGCTCGGCCTCGGCGTGATCGCCGAGGGCATCGAGACCGCGGAGCAGGCGGGGATGGCGCGCGAGCTCGGCATCGCGACGCTGCAGGGGTTTCTGTTCGCCCATCCGGAATCGATCGACGCGAACCGCAGCCACCGCGCCGAAACCCAGCAGATCTGTACCCCCGCGCCGTTCGCACTCTGAGTCGTCGGAATCCGCAGCCGACGGTGCAATCCTCCGCTTGATGCAGATCAGCCGGGTGCTCGGTGGCCGACCGTCAGCCTGCCGCGCCGGGCCCGGGTTCGACCGTGGGTGTCCCAGCGTGGCGGTACGGTGCGAATCATGACCGGAGACCAGCTCGAGACCCGGGCGACCGCCGCGCTGCGTGAGCTGGTGGGCTCGCCGTCGGCGGAGTTCCGCGACGGCCAGCTCGAGGCGATCACCGCGCTCGTCCGCGACCGGCGACGCGCCCTGGTCGTGCAGCGGACCGGTTGGGGCAAGAGCGCGGTGTACTTCGTCGCCACCCGACTCCTGCGGGAAGACGGCGCGGGCCCCACGGTGATCGTGTCGCCGTTGCTCGCGTTGATGCGGAACCAGATCGCATCGGGCGAGCGCGGCGGGGTGCGCAGCGCCACGATCAACAGCGACAACCGCGACGGGTGGGACGAGATCACCGGCCAGCTCGACCGCGACGAGATCGACGTGCTGCTCGTGTCGCCCGAGCGGTTCGCGAACCCGGGCTTCGCCGCCGACGTGTTGCCGAAGATCGCGGCGCAGCGTCGGCCTGCTCGTCGTCGACGAGGTGCATTGCATCAGCGACTGGGGTCACGACTTCCGGCCCGACTACCGCCGCATCGGCCGACTGCTCGACCTTCTGCCCGACGGTGTCCCCGTGCTCGGTACGACGGCGACCGCGAACGACCGGGTCGTCGCCGACATCGAGGCGCAGTTCGGTGCCGGGCTCGTCACGATCCGCGGTCCGCTCGCGCGGCCGAGCCTCGCGCTCGACACCCGACGCATCCCGAGCCAGCCCGACCGGCTCGCGTGGCTCGCCACCGTCATCCCGAAGCTGCCCGGCACCGGCATCGTCTACTGCATGACCGTCGCCGACACCGATCGCGTCGCGGGGTGGCTGCGCGAACAGGGCATCGACGCGGCGGCGTACAGCGGCCAGACCGACTCCGAGCTCCGACGCACCCTCGAAGACCGCCTGCTCGCGAACGACCTCGACGTGTTGGTGGCCACCTCCGCGCTCGGGATGGGATACGACAAGCCCGACCTCGCGTTCGTGATCCACTACCAGTCGCCCGGATCGCCGATCGCGTACTACCAGCAGGTCGGCCGCGCCGGCCGCGCCCTCGATCACGCGCACGGGATCCTGCTGTCGGGCTACGAGGACCGCGACATCCAGGACTACTTCATCCGCGTCGCGTTCCCGCCTCAGGAGCAGGCCGAAGCCGTCGTCGCGCTCCTCGGCACCGACGAATGGACGAAGATCGCCGACATCGAGCAGCGCGTGAACATCCGCCGCGGGCGGCTCACCTCGATGTTGAAGGCGCTCGAGGTCGAGGGTGCGATCGAGCGCAACGGGTTCTCGTACCGCCGTACCGATGCACCCTGGGAGTACCCGACCGAACGCATCGCGACCGTCACCGCACAACGTCGAGCCGAGCAGCAGGTGATGGAGGAGTATCTCGACAGTGACCGGTGTCTCATGGAGCTGCTCGGGCGGGTGCTCGACGACCCGACCGCGGGTCCGTGCGGTCGGTGCTCGCGCTGCACCGGCGAACGCATCGAGGTCGACCTCGATCCCGCGCTCGTCGCGCGCGGCCCAGGAGTACCTGCGTCGTGATCCGCTCGTGGTCGAGCCGCGTCGCATGCGGGCGGCGGGTGGCCGGATCCCGAAAGACGTGCAGATCGAAGCCGGCCGGGCGCTCTCGGAATGGGGCGACGGCGGCTGGGGTCGTCTGGTCAAGGAGCAGCGCGCCGCCGGTGCGTTCTCCGACGAGCTCGTGTTCGCGCTCGCCGATGTGGTGGGGAAGTGGCACATCGACCGCCGGCCCACCTGGGTCACGTTCGTGCCGTCGACCCGGGCTCCGTCACTCGTGTCGTCGCTCGCGGGTCGGCTCGCGCAACGGCTCGATCTGCCGGTGCACGCGGTGTTCAGCAAGACGCGTGACACCGCGCCGCAGTCGGAGATGGAGAACAGCACCCAGCAGTACGAGAACATCGCCGGCGCGTTCGAGATCGACATCGAGTCGAGCGACGGATCGATTCCCGACGGTCCGGTGTTGCTCGTCGACGATCTCGCCGACTCCCGGTGGACGCTCGCGGTCACCGGCGCCCGGTTGCGCAAGGCGGGCAGCGGTCCGGTGCTTCCCCTCGTGCTCGCGATCGGGAGCAACGACTGAACCGCTCGACTGAACCGCTCGCCTGAGCGGGTCCGAACTGAGCAGGGTCCGCCTCAGTGGCCGAACTTGCGCGACGCGGGAACGTCGTTCGCCAGCGAGTTGAGGTACCCGAGCGCGGCCCGGCGGGCATCGGGGTCCCCGCGGTTGGGATTCAGGTGCTCGGCGGTCGGGGGATCGACGCTGACCTCGGGCGGTCCCGGCTCGTCCTCCTCGCGTCGGTCTTCGTTTCGTCTTCGTTCGTCTTCGTCTTCGTGGTGGTCGGGGGCGGCCAGCTCGGAGAGTGCGTCGAGCAACAGGGGCTCGTCGTCGGTCGAGACGGCGGGTTCGTGGCGCGGTTCCGCGACCCGCGCCGCGCGGGCCTCCTCGGCGAGGAGACGAGCGGCTGCCACCTGCTTCCAGGCCTCCTCGAGTTGGGCCGAGAGGGTGGTCGTCTCCGTGCGCAGGGAGTCGGCATCGGATCGGGCCGCCGCGAGGGCTTCCTCGAGTTCGGCATTCTGCGTCTCGGAGGAGCTCAGCGCGACCCGCGTGAGATCCGCGGCGGCGCGTCGTTCGCGTTCTTCGGCCGCCTGCTCGAGACCCGCGACTTCGAGCAGTAGGGCATCGCGCTCGTTCGCCACGTCGCCGAGCCGCTGCTCGGCCGCACCCGACCGCAGCGTCGATTCCTTGATGTCGCTCCGGGCCGTGGCGAGCGCGACCTGGAGATCGGCCACCGCGGTGTTCGCGACATCGAGGCGATCGACGGCCTCGCCCAGCTCGGCGTCGCGGCGCTCCAGCAAGGCGTCGCGGCGGCTGAGCTCGGCGGCGAGCTCGTCACGCGTCGTTGCGGCTGCGTGCAAGTCGGCTTCCGCAATGGCCGCGCGCGCTTCGGCGGTCGTCGCCCGGTCGTGTTCCTGTTCGCCGACCTCCTCCAGGCTCGCGAGCTTGGCCCGAAGGGTGTCTCGTTCCCGGCTGACCGTGTCCAGACGCTTCCGGGCCCGCGCCACGTCGTTGCCGGCGCGCTCGGCTTCGGTCTCGGCGGCGGCGAGGCGCTCGGTCGCGACGGCCACCGCCGCTTCGGCGGTTTCGGCGCGCGACTCCATCGCGATCAGTTCGGCATCGATCTCGGCGAGCTGATTCACGAGGTCCTCGACCCGTTGGGTGAGCTTGCTCGACCTGTCCGCCGCCCCCGAGTGCCGCGAGTTCGGCGACCGCAGCGGCGCGCTCGGCCTCGACGGCGTCGAGACGCGCCCGTTCGTCGACCGCGTTGCGGTGGAGGGCTTCGCTCGCGGCTTCGAGGCTTCGTTCTGCCGTCTCGTAGGCCGCGTTCGCGCGCTTCGCCTCCTTCTCGGCAGTTGTGCGGGCCTGGAGCGCGTCGCGGAGGCGATAGGTGCTGTCGGCGTTGACCGACTGCTGATCGGCGAGCATTCCCCGGAGGCGATCGGCCTCGGCCTTCGTCTCCACCAGCGCCGTCTCGATGCGTTGGAGCTCGGCCGCGACGTCGGTGCGCGCGGTCTGCTCGGCCCGGGCGCGCTCCTTGGCGATGAGATCGGCTCGCGCCGACGCGAAGTGCTTGAGCTCACGCCGGAGCTCGGCCTGGTCGCCCGCGGCGGCGCGCCACGCAGTCGTCGCGGCTTCGAGATGTTCGCGTTGCTCGAGCGCGATGGCCCGCGCTTCCTGGGCAGCACGCGCGTTGGTGGCGGCGATCTTCTCCAGCTCGGTGGCCCGCCGCCGCTTCCGGCCGGCTCCGGGGGCGTCGAGCAGGACGAGATCGTGGGTGAAGACCGGTGCCGGCGGGAGCTCGGGGAGCCCGTCGTCGACGACGATCGGGTCGGTCACAGCCGCGTCGGCGGTCGACTCGTCGGTCCCAGTCCGGTGCAGAGAACCGTGCCGCAGGTCGATCACCGCATCGGGCTGCTTGTCCTCGCGAAGGCTTGGCATCCCACTTCGTCTGTCGGCATTTGCCGCTCGAGAACTTGAGGCGACCGGCCAGGTTCGTCGCGATCAGCGCGCGTGATCAGCGACGTGATCAGTGGTCGACGCGCGGGACGTCCTGGCGGGGTGCGATGGAGCCACCGATGACGCGCGGACCGCGGGGGAGCTCCTCCCGTTTGGCCCGGCCGATCTCGCGGCCGGTGGGGGGACGCCCGGCCTCGATCCCGGCGAGGCGCCGGTCGATGCGGACGAGGGCCTCGGCGAGGAGCGCCTGGACGCGGCGGTCGTGCTCGAGCTGCTCGGCCATGCGGTCGTAGGAGGCCGCGACCCGTTGCAGCGCGTCGACGAGGTCGGTGTCGCGGCCTCGGATCTCGTCGCGGAGCTGCTCGAGCTCCGGCGGGGACGCGGCCACCGGCGCGTCGGCCGGGACCGGCGACGGGGTTCCCGCAGCTGCTGCGGCTCGGGCCTTGTCTTTCGCGCGCTTGCGCTTCATGGCTCCCGCCGATCTCGGGTGACGTGCTCCTGGTTGACGTTGCGTGGGCCCCAAACGCCCGAATACCTCATAGCGGGACCAGACTACCGCGCTCCGCGCGCATCCGCCTGCCCGCGGGAACCGCTCGGCCCGGTGTCCCACCCGGGTGCGAGGATGGGTTCTGTGACGCTCGCGCCCCCCAGCTCCGGTGCTCTGCGCCAGCTCTCCCTCGCCGAGGCGAGCGACGATCCGGGCGGGTTCCATCCGGCGGTCGCGGAGTGGTTCCGCCGGCGCTTCCCGCACGGTCCGACTCCTCCGCAGGCCGAGGCCTGGGTCCACATCGCGGCCGGATCCGACACGCTCGTCGCCGCGCCGACCGGCTCGGGCAAGACGCTCGCCGGCTTCCTCGTCGGCATCGACCGGCTCTACCGCGCGCACGAGGCGGGGGAGCAGGTCGTCGGGATCACACGCGTCGTCTACGTGTCGCCGTTGAAGGCGCTCGCGGTCGACATCGCCGAGAACCTCGAGCGGCCGCTCGCCGAGATCGCGGCGATCGCGTCGGAGATCGGGATGTCGGCGCCCGACATCCGGGTCGCGGTGCGAACGGGCGACACGCCGGCGTCGGCGCGCGCGGCGATGCTGCGCAAGCCGCCGAGCTTCGTCGTCACCACCCCCGAGTCGCTGTTCCTGCTCGTGACGAGCGCGAAGGGCCGCAACCTGTTGCGCTCGACCGAGACGGTGATCGTCGACGAGATCCACGCCGTCGCGCGTGACAAGCGCGGCGCGCACCTCGCGCTCACCCTCGAACGACTCGAGGCGCTGTGCGACACCCGACCGTGTCGGATCGGGCTCTCGGCCACGCAGAAGCCGGTCGAGACGGTGGCGCGCCTGCTCGTGGGTGACCGACCGTTGCCCGCGATCGTCGATGCCGGCCACCAACGGGATCTCGATCTCGCGCTCGAGCTGCCCGACGGCGAGCTCGAAGCCGTCACCTCGGCGGAGCAGATGGCCGACGTGCTCGACCAGATCGCCGAGCTGGTGAGACAGCACCGCACCACGCTCGTGTTCGTGAACACCCGCCGCCTCGCGGAGCGGCTCGCGCACCTGCTCGGCGAGCGGCTCGGCGCGAGCGCCGAAGGAGAAGCGAGCTCCGAGGCGAGAGTCGGCCGGGCGAGGATCTCGTCGCCGCGCACCACGGAAGCCTCTCGAAGGACCGCCGGCTCCGGGTCGAGCGCCGCCTGCGGGCCGGTGAGCTCAAGGTGCTCGTCGCGACGGCTTCGCTCGAGCTCGGCATCGACATCGGCCCGGTGGAGCTCGTGTGCCAGATCGGGTCGCCCCGCAGCATCGCGACGTTCCTCCAGCGGGTCGGCCGCTCCAACCACACCCGTGCGGGAACACCGAAGGGTCGCCTCTTCCCGCTGACGCGCGACGCGCTCGTCGAGTGCACCGCGCTGCTCGCCGCGGTCCGCGCCGGGCGGCTCGACGCGATCGTGCCGTCGCGCCTCCCGCTCGACATCGCGGCCCAGCACGTGATCGCGGAGACGTCGGCCCAGGAGTGGCGCACCGACGATCTGTACGCGCTGGTCCGGCGGGCCTCGCACTACAACGACCTCACCCGTGAGCAGTTCGACGAGATCGTCGAGCTCGTCTCCAACGGTGTGGAGACCGGTCGTGGTCGGCGCGGCGCGTTCGTGCACCACGACGCGGTGAACGGGGAGCTGCGGGGCCGCACCGCCGGAGGGATCGCCGCGCTCACGTCGGGTGGTGCGATCCCCGAGACCGGCGACTACCGGGTGATCGCCGCGCCCGACGACACGCTCATCGGCACCGTCAACGAGGACTGGGCCGTCGAGTCGATGTCGGGCGACATCTTCCTGCTCGGCACCCACTCGTGGCAGATCATGAAGGTCGAGCCCGGGGTCGTGCGCGTCCGCGATGCCGGCGACGCCGCACCGACGGTGCCGTTCTGGACGGGGAGGCGCCGGCGCGCACCGCCGAGCTGTCGACCGAGGTGTCGGAGCTCCGGCAGGCGGATCGACGAGCTCCTCACCGCCGGCGATCCCGACGGCGCCCGGCGGTACGTGGTCGAGACCGCCGGGGTGAGCGTCGAGGCCGCCGCGATGGTCGTCGAGTACCTCGGCGTCGGTCGGGCGGTGCTCGGCGCGATGCCGACCCAAGCGCACGCTCGTGCTCGAACGCTTCTTCGACGAGACCGGTGGCATGCAGCTGGTGCTCCACTCGCCCTACGGCGGTCGCATCAACCGGTCGCTCGGCCTCGCGCTGCGCAAGAAGTTCTGCCGCACCTTCAACTTCGAGCTGCAGGCCGCGGCGACCGACGACGCGGTCGTGCTGTCACTCGGCCCGCACCACAGCTTCCCGCTCGACGAGGTGCCTCGCTACGTCACGAGCGCGACGGTCGAGGACACGCTGCGCCAGGCGATCCTCGACTCGCCGATGTTCCTGTCGCGCTGGCGGTGGAACCTCAACCGGAGCCTGCTCATCCTGCGGTTCCGCAACGGGCGCAAGAACCCGCCACCGATCCAGCGCATGGAAGCCGACGACATGATGGCGGCGCTGTTCCCCCAGGCGGCGGCCTGCCAGGAGAACGTCACCGGCCCGATCGAGATCCCCGATCACCTCCTCGTCCGCCAGACGATCGCCGACACGCTGCACGAGGCGCTCGACGTCGACGGCGTGCGCGAGCTGCTCGAACGCATCGAGTCGGGCGCGGTCACCGTGCACTGCTGCGACACCACCGAACCGTCGGTGCTCGCGCACGAGATCCTCACCGCCGCGCCGTACGCGTTCCTCGACGACGAAGACGATCCGCAGAACCGCCGCACGAGCACGGTGCAGCTCCGACGCGGGTTGCAGGTCGATCTGACGACCATCGGATCGCTCGATCCCGGCCGCGATCGAGCGGGTGCACGACGAGATCACGCCCGACGCCCACGACGCCGACGATCTCCACGATCTGCTCAGCGCGCTCGGTGCTCGCCCGACCCCGCGACGACTGGCGACCGTTGTGGGACGAGCTGGTCGAACGAGGTCGGGGTCGGGAGATCGATGCTCCGGGCCTCGACCGGATCGCGTCGACCACGAGCGGCTGTGGTGCACGACGGAGCGCCACGACGACGCGCAGCTCGCGCGCGGCGGCGACGAGGCCGCGGTCGCCGCGGTGCTGCGCGGGTACCTCGAGATCTCCGGGGTCACGACCGTCGACGCGCTCGCGGTCGCGACCACGCTGTCCGCGACGCGGGTGGAAGCCGGCCTCGCGGTGCTCGCAGAACGACGGCTTCGCGCTGCAGGGCTCGCTACTCGCGGTTCCGGCGCCGACGGGACGTCGAGTGGGTGGCTCGTCGTCTGCTCGCCCGCATGCACTCGTACTCGCGGGGCGCCCGTCGGTCCGTCGACGCAGGCGGTGAGCGCGCAGGACTTCATGCGGTTCCTCCTGCGGTGGCAGCACGTCGCGCCGGGTACCCGACTCTCCGGCGAGGCCGGGCTCGAGTCGGTGCTCGATCAGCTCCAGGGGTTCGAGGCCGCCGCGGTCGCCTGGGAGCCCGAGCTGCTCGCGTCGCGGGTGAACGGCTACCGGCCCGAGTTCCTCGACCGGCTCTGCCACGACGGCCAGATCCAGTGGCTGCGGCTCACGCCCCGGGCGCGTGACGCCGGCTCGGCCGACGCGCCGGTCGGTGCACCGTCGAAGGCGACTCGCATCGCGGTGGTGTTCCGCGCCGACACGCACTGGTTGCTCGACGCCGCGCGGGGCTCGGCGCCGCCGGTGGAGCCGAGCGTGGGCGCGACCGCCGAGGTGCTCGCGGTGTTGCGCGAACGCGGGGCCTGCTTCGCGGCCGAGCTCGGCGCGGCGACGAACCGCTTGCCCGAAGACATCGAGCGCGCCCTGTGGGACGGCGTCGCGCGCGGGCTGATCACAGCCGACGGGTTCGGCGCGGTGCGGAGCCGGGTCAGCGGCCGCCCGCAAGCCCGACACCCGCCGACGATCCCGCCTGCTGCGCGGTGCGAGTCGCGCCACGCCGGCGTCCGGGCGCTGGTCGGTCGTGCCGGCGAACACGAACGACGTCGACCGCGACGAGCTGGCCGAAGCGGTGGCCGAGCTGCTGCTCCGGCGGTGGGGCGTGGTCTTCCGCGACGTCGCGGTGCGCGACTCGATCCGGCTGCCGTGGCGCGAGGTGCAGTGGGCGCTGCGGCGGCTCGAGGACCGCGGGCTGGTACGCGGTGGTCGGTTCGTCACGGGGTTCTCGGGTGAGCAGTACGCGCTCCCCGAAGCGGTCGAGCAGCTCGCCCACGTCCGCACGCTCGAGCGTGGCGGCGAACGGGTCACCGTGAACGCGGTCGACCCGTTGAACCTTGTCGGCGTGATCGTTCCCGGTGCGACCGTGCCCGCGGTGCGCACCAACCGCGTCGTCTACGTCGACGGGATTCCCGAGGCCTGATCGGGCGCTCAGCCAATCCGACGCACGGCGGATGCTTTGCCCGCGGTTGACCTCGCCGCGATGGGTGTGTGACCGGCTGCTCCCTAGGTTCGCCAGGTGATCGAGAGCCCAGCCACCCTGCCCCGACCATTCGACCAGCCACTCCCGGGTTACGCCCCGACGCCGGAAGCGCCTTTCCCCGACGCGTCCCCCGACGCGCCGGCCCCGGATGCGCCGCGCCGAGGTCGGGTCCGCGCCACCCGCCTCGCGCTCTCGGCTCTCGTCGGAGTCGGGCTCGTGGTCCGCTTGTGGGAGCTCGGGCGGAACCGGTTCGGCTACGACGAGTCGTTCACCGCGATGGCGGGCCGCATGCCGTTCGGGAGCCTGTTCGCCTACCTCCGTGCGCGCGACTCGCATCCCCCGCTCGACTACCTCCTCCGCGCGCCCCTGTCTCGACTCGGATCCACTGTTCTCGTGATGCGGTTGCCGTCGGTGGCCTGTTCGGTGCTCGCCGTCGCGCTCTTCGCGTGGTGGATGCGTCGATGGGGGATCGCGGGAGTGGTCGCGACCGGCCTGCTCGCGGTCAACACGTTCCAGGTCGTGCACGGCCGCAACTTCCGGATGTACGCCGACCTCGAGCTGATCGGCGTGGCGACGGTGGTGCTGGCCGACTCGTGGATCCGTCGGCCCCGCCGGTGGCACGCAGCGGCGATCGGCGGTCTCGTGCTCGTCGGTCTGCTCACGCACGTCCAGATGTTCCTGCTCGGTGCCGGCCTCGTCGCGCTCGCCGGCATCCGTACCGACCGACACGCCTGGCGTTGGCGCGCCGGGATCGCCGCAGGTGGTCTCGGCTGGGCGCTGCTCTGGGGCCCGTCGTTCCTCGTGCAGAGCCGCGCCGGGCACTCCGACTGGATCCCGCGGACCACGCTCGCGGGGCTGATGCACACGGTCGGGTCGCTCGTCACGACCGACGTTGCATGGCACGCGCCCGCCGTCGTCGGAGTCGTCGTCGGCGCAGTGTTCCTCGTCCGAACCGACCGAAAGCTCGGCCGGGTATGGGTCTGCTGCGGACTCGTCCCGGTCGCGCTCGCGGCCTTCGCCGGGTTGTTCGCGCCGGTCCTGCTCGATCGGACCTTGACGGTGGTGTCATGGGCTCCGCTGGTCGCGCTGGGGTTTCTCGTTGCCGGAATCGCGAAGCGATCGCGGGCCGACGCCTTCACGCCCGTCGCGATCGCCGCGACGGTCGCGACCGCGGTGACGATTGCGGCCCTCGTGTTCGTGATGGTTCCCGCGACGGTGGGCGCGGTCACGTCGCGCTCGGTGCCCGACGTCGTGTTGGGTCACGTGCAGCAGGTGGCCCGACCGGGGGATGTCGTCGCGATCTTTCCAGCCGGCCGGATGCACGAGGTCGTGTGGACCCTCGGCGTGCGCGGTGGCACGAGCTACCACGACGTCCCGGTCACCGGGATCAGCCACACCCGGGGGCTGGCGCTCGGCTCGGTACCGCTGACCGGTCGCATGTGGCTGCTGCACTGGAGTCACCGCCGGCTCCAGCTCCCCGACTGGCCGCAGTGCGCGCCGAAGTGGCGAGGCCCCGGCGCGACCGTGCGATGCCTCGTTCCGCCCCCCGGCGCGCTGCACGTCGATCCACGGCCGTACTCGTGGGCGAAGGTCGCGCCCCGGTGACCGACCCCGCCCCGGCGGTCACCGTCGGGGTCGAGGCAGGGGTCGAGGCCCCCGTACGCTGTGACCCGATGGGCCCGCAGACGATCTTGGTGGTCGAGGACGACGAGCCGATCGCCCGCGGCACTTGCCGGTGCGCTCGAGTCCCAGGGCTACACCATCGGGCGGGCCGCGACCGGCCGCGGCGCGTTGCGAAGCGTCCGCGCCGAGCCGCCCGAGTTGGTGCTCCTCGATCTCGGACTTCCCGACATCGACGGGGTCGAGGTGTGCCGGCTCCTGCGGGAGCTGGATCCCGTCCTGCCGATCGTGATCCTCACCGCCCGTCACGACGAGATCGACGTCGTGCTCGGGCTCGATGCCGGCGCCGACGACTACGTGACGAAGCCGTTCCGGCTCGCGGAGCTGCTCGCGCGGGTCCGTGCGCATCTCCGTCAACCCCGGATCGAGGATCAGGCAATCCTCCGCGTCGGCGACATCGAGGTCGATCGCGGTGCCCGTCGGGTTCGCGTCGGCGGCGCCGAGCTCGACCTGCGGGCCAAGGAGTTCGACCTCTTGGCGTTCCTCATGAGCGAAGCCGGCAGCGCGGTCACGCGCGAGCGGATCATGAGCGAGGTCTGGGACGAGCACTGGTTCGGCTCGACGAAGACGCTCGACATGCACGTGTCGTCGCTGCGGCGGAAGCTGGCCGAGGTCGCCGGCGACGACGTCGGAGCCCGGAGTCATCACGACGCTCCGAGGAGTGGGATATCGCTTCGAGGTTCCGTGAGGCGGCGGATCCTGGTCGCGATCATCGCCGCGACCACCGTCGGGGTCGTCGTGTTCGCGGTTCCGCTCGGGTTCGCGCTGGCGAAGCTGTACCACGAGGAAGAAGTCGTACAGCTGGAACGCACCGCAGCAGAGGCCGCGGAGCGGGTTCCGCACTCGTATCCCGACAGCACCACGCCGATCGTGCTGCCGAAGCCGAACCGCCCCCATTCGGTCTCGATGTACGACGCGACCGCGCGACGGGTCGCCGGTCACGGACCCGCGGTCGGCGACTTCGTGGTGCGTGAGGCCCTCAACGGTGACGCACACAATCGGTACACCCACACGTCGTTGGTGTTCGCGACCCCGGTCATCCGGGGCAACGGTGTCGTGGCCGCGTTGCGGGTCGCGACTCCTCTCAGCACCGTGTCGAACCGGACGCGTACCGCGGTGCTCGTGATGCTCGGGATCGGTGTGCTCGCGATCGGCGCGAGCGCGCTGCTCGCGACCTGGCAGTCGCGTCGACTCGCTCGACCCGTGACCCGACTTGCCGAGGAGGCGATACGCCTCGGTGACGGCGACTTCACCATTCGCAGCAACTCGAGTGGCATCGACGAGGTCGATGCGGTGTCGCGCGCACTCGAACAGACCGCGGGGAGGCTCGACGATCTCCTGACCCGCGAGCGCGCGTTCAGTGCCGACGCGTCGCACCAGCTCCGCACGCCCCTGACCGGCCTTCGCCTGACCCTCGAGACCGCGGCCCTCGATCCGGGCGCCGATCGCGACGTCGCGATCTTCACCGCCATCGACGAGGTCGACCGGCTCGAGCGCACGATCGACGATCTGCTCGAGCTCGCCCGAGAGGTCCCGGCGGAGCGACCGCGGCTCGATCTCGGCGGCTTCCTCGCCGGACTCGACCGCGACTGGGATGCCCGCTTGCTCGGATCCGGCCGGGAGCTCATGCTCGAGATCGACCGCGCCCTCCCCTCGGTACCGATCTCCGATCGCGCGCTCCGTCAGATCCTCGACGTGTTGATCGACAACGCCCGCATCCACGGGGCCGGGCGGATCACCGTCCGGGCGCGCCGCGCGCCTCCGGGCGTGGTCGTCGAGGTCTCCGACGAGGGCGACGGCATCAACGGCGAGACTGCACAGATCTTCGAGCGGCGCGGGCCCGGGTCGTCGCGCCACGGGATCGGACTGGCATTGGCCCGGTCGCTCGCCGACGCCGAGGGGGCTCGGCTCGTGCTCGAACACGCAGCCCCACACCCGATCTTCGCAGTCGTGATGCCGACCGCGTAGCCTCTTGGACCTGGGCCGCTTCCGGCCGACGTCGAGGATTTACCCCCGGTTGACCGGTCCCGCCCCGGGTCCTGACCACCCATTCGACATGGTGGTGGCGATGACCGGAACGCTGATCCCGTCCGCGTCGACTCGGTTCGCGCCCAGCACGTCCGCGGGTTTCGGCGGGGGTCGTCGCGGCCTCCCGATCGCAATGATCGCGGCCAACCTCGGGCTGCTCGCCCTCGCGCTCGGCGATGAACCTCGCGCTCTACGGACACGGCGGTCACAGCTCCTTGAGTGACCTGCCCCGGGTCTTCCTCCACCGCGGTGTCGGACCGGGATACCTGCCGTACATCGACCGGGTGGTCGAGTATCCCGTCGGCGCAGGGATGCTCCTGTATCTGGCGAGCCTCGCCGCGCCGACGGCCCTCGGTGTGTTTCTCGTGACCGCCGCCGGAGGCGCTGCGCTGAGCGTCGGGATCACCGTTGCGCTCGAGCGACGGTGCGGCGGCCGCGCGTGGCGCTGGGCGATCGGGACCCCGGTGCTGCTGTACGCGTTCCAGAACTGGGATCTGTTCGCGATCGCGGCGATGTTGGTGGGAGTGTTCGCGTTCACCCGCGGGCGCGACGGCCGTGCCGGCGCGGCACTCGGGCTCGGCGCTGCGATCAAGCTGTTTCCCGCGATGCTGGTACCGCCCTTGGCGGCCTACCGCTGGGTGCGCGGTGACCGGCGCGGTGCCATCCGGCTCGTGGGTGCGAGCGCGCTCGTGTTCGGTGTGCTCAACCTGCCGTTCGTCGCCGCCAACCCGACCGGTTGGGCGTGGACCTTCTCGTTCCAGGGCGCGCGGCAGGCGACCTGGGGGACGGTGTGGTTCTGGTTCGACCGCATGGTCGGCATTCCCGTTCTCGGTCCGGGGGCGGCCCAGCTCGCCAACGTGCTCTCGGCCGTTGCACTCGGAGTCGGGTTGGTCTGGTTGCTCCGACGGGTGGCGCGCAGCCGCGCCGACGTCTCACCAGAAGCAGCGATCGGATTCGCAGCCGCCGCAGTCGCGATCTTCCTCCTCACGAACAAGGTGTTCTCACCGACCTACGACGTGTGGCTGGTCGTGTTCTTCGTGCTCCTCCCGCTCAGTCGGTGGATCTGGGTCGCATTCTGCGCGGTCGATCTGGCCGTGTTCGCGACCGTCTACGGCTGGTTCCACGGTGTCACGTCGACCGCGGTTCTTCGCGTCGTGCTCCCGGTGCTCGTGGTCATGCGAGCGATGATCTTCCTGCGCGTGATCGCAGTCGCGACGCGTCGCCGGCTCGACCTCCAGCCCGAACCCACCCCCGAGCGTCGATCTCGTGAACTTGTCGCGTGCGGTGACCCCAGAGCGCGCGTGACGCGACAAGTTCGGTGCGGGCGGGGTGGGTGGGAACGCTAGCGACGGATACGGCCCAATCCCTCTTGAGCGACCGTCGCGACGTGGATGCCGTCGCGGTCGAACACCCGGGCGATGCCCATCCCGCGTGCGTTGGCGACGCCGTGACCGTCGATCGAGAAGAGGAGCCACTCGTCGGCCCGGACCCGACGGTGGAACCAGATCGCGTGATCCACGCTCGCCGTCATCAGCGAGTCCCAGTTGCCACTCGACGGATGCGGGAGCAGTGCGACGCGGAGCAGGTGTTGGTCGGAGAGGTACGCCAGCGCGCAGGCCTGGACCAGAGGGTCGTCGCTGAGCGGTCTCGGGGACGCGCATCCACGAGAGCTCGTGCGGCTGCGGATCACGACGCGTGCTGACCACGCGGAGGTCGATGTAGAGAGTGGTCTCCTCGGGTTCGATGGCCTCGGGACCGGGTACACCGGCCGGCATCTCGACCCGCTGCACGTCGGCGCCGTCTTCGTGCACCTGGAAGCTCGCGATCAGGTTCAGGATGGCGCCACCGGCCTGCGACGCGATCACCTGGCGGGTGCAGAAGGACCGACCGTCGCGCACCCGATCGACCTCGAACAGCACCGGCGCCTTCTCGTCGCCGGGTCGTACGAAGTACGCGTGCAGTGAGTGAACCCGGTACTCCGGCTCGACCGTGAGCCCAGCGGCGCGCAAGGCCTGGGCGACCACCTGGCCGCCGTAGATCCGGTCCCAACCGATCGCGGGCGACACCCCGAGGAAGGCATCGGGCTTCACGACCTCGAGATCGAGCAGGGAGACGACGTCGGTGACGGGATGGAGAAAGACGCTCATGACCCCCAGGCTGTCACGCGCGGGTCACCGTCCGGCGGCTCCGCCTACTTCTCCTACCCTCGGGTCGAATCCGGCTGCGCCGCCTCGACCGCTCACCGGTTCGAGTGCCGTGTCACCGTCCGGCGGCTCCGCCTACTTCTCCTGTCCGGGTCGAATCTGGCTGCGCCGCCTCGACCGCTCACCGGTTCGAGTGCCGTGTCACCGTCCGGCGGCTCCGCCTACTTCTCCTGTCCGGGTCGAATCCGGCTGCGCCGCCTCGACCGCTCACCGGTTCGAGCGCCGTGTCACCGTCCGGCGGCTCCGCCTTCTTCTCCTGCCCTCGGCTTCTTGGAGTTGCGGAGGCGGCCGCGCGTGGCCTGGTCGAGGATCACCTTGCGCAGGCGCACGCTCTGCGGGGTGACCTCGACGCACTCGTCGTCGGCGATGAACTCGAGCGCCTGCTCGAGCGACATCGGCCGCGGGCGGCGTGAGGCGGACCGTGTCGTCGGAGCGACGACGACCGCATGTTCGTGAGCTTCTTCTCCTTGGTGGGGTTGACGTCCATCTCGTCGGCGCGCGCGTTCTCGCCGACGATCATCCCCTCGTACACCTCGACGCCCGGACCGACGAGCAGCTGGCCGCGCTCCTGGAGGTTCAACAGCGCGAACGCGCGGGTGTCGCCCCGCCGGTCGGCGACCAGTCGAGCCGTTCGGACGGGTCTGGAGCTCGCCGAACCAGGGCTCGTAGCCGTCGAACACGTGGTGGAGGATGCCGGTGCCGCGGGTCTCGGTCAGGAACTCGGTGCGGAAGCCGATGAGCCCGCGCGCCGGCACGACGTACTCCATGCGCACCCAGCCGGTGCCGTGGTTCACCATCTGCTCGAGCCGACCCTTGCGCAGCGCGAGCAGCTGGGTGACGACGCCGAGGTAGTCCTCGGGCACGTCGATCGCGACCCGCTCGACCGGCTCGTGGATCTTGCCGTCGATCTCGCGGGTGACGACCTGGGGCTTGCCGACGGTGAGCTCGAAGCCCTCGCGGCGCATCGTCTCGACGAGCACGGCGAGCTGCAGCTCACCGCGGCCCTGGACCTCCCAGGCGTCGGGACGCTCGGTCGGGAGCACCCGGAGCGACACGTTGCCGACGAGCTCGGCGTCGAGGCGGCTCAGCACCTGGCGGGCGGTGAGCTTGTCGCCCTCCTGGCCCGCGAGCGGCGACGTGTTGATGCCGATCGTCATGGAGAGGCTCGGCTCGTCGACGGTGATCACGGGCAGCGCGACCGGGTTGTCGGCGTCGGCGAGCGTCTCGCCGATCGTCACCTCGGCGAGGCCGGCGATCGCGCAGATCTCGCCCGGGCCGGCTTCGGCCGCGTCGACGCGGTCGAGCGACTCGGTCGACGTACAGCTCGGTGATGCTGCACGTTCTCGATCGTGCCGTCGAGCTTGCACCACGCGACGGTCTCGCCCTTGGCGAGCGTGCCGTGCTGCACGCGGCACAGCGCGAGCCGGCCGACGTACGGCGACGCGTCGAGGTTGGTGACGAGCGCCTGGAGCGGGTGGTCCTCCTCGTAGGTCGGCGCCGGGATGCGGTCGAGCAGGAGCTCGAAGAGCGGCTTGAGGTCGCTGCCCTCGGCGTCGGGGTCGAGCGACTGCCCAACCGGCGCGCGCGTTCGCGTAGATGATCGGGAAGTCGATCTGGTGCTCGTCGGCGTCGAGGTCGAGGAAGAGCTCGTAGACCTCGTCGACGACCTCGTCGATGCGCGCGTCGGGCCGGTCGACCTTGTTGACGACGAGGATCACCGGGAGGTCGCGCCTCGAGCGCCTTGCGCAGCACGAAGCGGGTCTGGGGGAGCGGGCCCTCGCTCGCGTCGACGAGGAGCAGCACGCCGTCGACCATCGTGAGGCCGCGCTCGACCTCGCCGCCGAAGTCGGCGTGGCCCGGGGTGTCGATGATGTTGATCTTCACGCCGCCGTACCGGACCGCCGATGTTCTTGGCGAGGATCGTGATGCCCTTCTCGCGCTCGAGGTCGTTCGAGTCCATGACCCGGTCGTTGACGTCCTGGTTGTCACGGAACGCGCCCGTCTGCCAGAGCATGGCGTCGACGAGGGTGGTCTTGCCGTGGTCGACGTGGGCGACGATGGCCACGTTGCGCAGATCCGCGCGCGTAGACATTGCCGGCCTTTCAGGGGCCCGAGTCGGGCCGGGGTTCGCGGGGTGCCGCCGGGGGCAGCGGCACGAGAATCGACCAGTCTAGAGGCTCGGAGACCGATTCTCGGACCGGGTGCTACCGCCGGGGTCGGAACGGGCCGAGATGGCGGTATCGTCAGGTGTTCGCGACGTCGCAAGGGAGGCGTGCTGTGACCGCCACCGATACTGGGCCCGACGTGACGATCGACCGGTACACGATCATCTCGGCCGACTGCCACGCCGGGGGTTCGCACGCGCAGTACCGCGAGTACCTCGAAGCCGAATGGATCCCCGAGTTCGACGCGTGGCGTGGTGGGTACAGCAATCCGTTCCGCGACCTGCAGGACGACGGCCGCTCCCGCAACTGGGACGACGAGCGTCGCGTCGGCGATCTCGAGCAGGACGGCATCGTCGCCGAGGTCACGTTCCCCAACACCGTCCCACCGTTCTTCCCGACCGGCGTCGTGATCGCGCGCCCGCCCCGAGACGCCGAGGACTACCGGCGCCGTTGGGCCGGCCTGCGTGCCCACAACCGCTGGCTGGCCGACTTCTGCCGCCGCTTTCCCGCGCGCCGCGCCGGCATCGGCCAGATCTTCATCGACGACATCGACGTCGCGATCGTCGAGCTCGAGTGGATCGCCGCGAACGGCCTGCGCGGCGGCGTGCTCGTCCCCGCCATCCCCGACGACTCCGATCTGCCGCCGTACTACTCCGACCACTACGACCGGCTGTGGGCCGTGTGCCAGGACCTCGACGTCGTGGTGAACCACCACACGGGTGGGAGCGGCATGCCCGACTACGGCACGTTCCCGTCGTCGACGGTCCAGTGGATGATCGAGACGCCGTGGTTCGCGCACCGGCCGCTCTGGCAGCTCGTGATGAGCGGCGTCTTCGACCGGTTCCCCGATCTCAAGCTCGTGCTCACCGAGCAGGGCTGCGACTGGGTCCCGCCGCTGCTGCAACAGCTCGACGGCATGCACACGATGATGGCCAGTGGTCGCATCGGCGAGATGAACCTGAAGAACGATCTGCGGCTCCCGCTCACCCCGACCGAGTACTTCGAGCGCAACGTGTGGATCGGTGTGAGCTTCCCCGCTCCGAAGGAGGCCCAGATCATGAAGAAGCTGGGCCTGCACAAGGTGATGTGGGGCGCCGACTACCCGCACAACGAGGGCACCTCGCCCTACTCCCGCGAGAGCCTCCGTCGATCGTTCCACGACTGGTCGCCGGAAGACCTGCGCCAGGTGTTCTCGGGTACCGCGGCCGACGTCTACGGGTTCGACCTCGCGGTGCTCGACCCGATCGCCGCCGAGGTCGGCCCGTCGGTCGAGGAGCTCACCGTTCCGCTGGACCAGATCCCGAACGGCGCGAGCAGCCCCGCCTTCTGGCGCCCGTGACCAGCACCGGCCCGGGTCATAGATCGGGGAGCCCGAGGGTGAGGTTCGGGGCCTCGAGGCCGCCGTCGACCTCGAGCACCTTGCCGGTCACGAAGCTCCCCGCCGGTGACGCGAGGTAGAGCGCGGCGAGCGCGATGTCGTCGGGCTGACCGAGGCGCTTCAGGGGCGTGCCCACCTCCATCTGGGTGCGGATCGTGTCGTCGGTGAGCACGGTCTCGAGCGCGCTGGTGGCGACTGATCCGACGGCGATCGCGTTCACCCGGATCCGGGGTGCGAGATCGGCCGCCATGAGTCGCGTCATGTGCGTGAGCGCGGCCTTGGCCGTGCCGTAGGCGAGGTAGCCGCGGTCGGAGAGCCGACCGATCGCGGAGGAGATGTTCACGATCGCGCCCCCGCCCCGTTCCAACATCACCGGCACCGCCGCTCTGCTCAACGCGAATGCGGTCGTGGTGTTGAAGTGGAACGACCGTTCGAGGTAGCCGACGCTCGTGTCGAGCATCGGCCGGGGCGACGAACCACCGGCGTTGTTCACCACGATGTCGATACCACCGAGCTCCTCGACCGCGGCCGCGGCAAGCGCGACGAGGTTGTCGGTGTCGTTGGCGTCGGTGGGGATCACGATGGCCTGCCGTCCGAACGCCCGGACCTGCTCGGCGATCACGTCGAGCTGCTCCTTCGTGCGAGCTGCGAGCACGAGATCGGCTCCCGCCTCGGCGAGCGCCAGCGCGGTGGCGGCGCCGATCCCCCGACCGGCACCGGTGACGATGGCGATCTGACCGTCGATCCGAAAGCGTTCGAGCATGCGCGGATCCTAGAGAACCCCGAGCATCCCCGAACTTGTCGCGTCTCATGACCCCAGAGCGCGTCTCGCGCGACAAGTTCGGGATGGGATTGGGGGTGGGACTGGAGAATCGCGGCCCGGGATGCCGATACCCGGAGGGTGCGACGGATCGCCCTCCTCCTCACCGTGGCCCTGGCCGCGCCTTTCGTCCCGATCGGGCTCTCGGCCGGGGTGGCCGTTCCGATCCCCGGTGCTCCGGCCTGCACGACCGCGCCGGCCGACAGCCATTGGCACGCCGATGTCAGCGCGCTGCCCGTCGACGCCAAGTCCTCGACCTACGTCGCGAGTGCGGGCGCGACCAAGCCACTCCACGCCGACTTCGGTTCCGGCCTCTACGACGGTGGCCCGATCGGCATCCCGTTCACCACGGTTCCCGGCGCCCAGACGAAGGTCCCGATCACGTTCGACTACGCCGACGAGAGCGACCCGGGCCCGTATCCGATCCCGGCGAACGCTCCGATCGAGGGTGGATCGTCGTCGGGCGGTGATCGACACGTGTTGGTCGTCGATCGTGCCACCTGCCGCGACTACGAGGTCTATGCCGCGTACCCGCAGAACGGAGGGACGCGCTGGACCGCGGGCTCGGGCGCGGTGTGGGACCTGACGTCGAACGCGCTGCGGACTGCCGGTGACACGTCGGCCGACGCGGCCGGCCTGCCGATCCTGCCCGGTCTCGTGCGCTACGACGAGATCGCCGCGGGCGTGATCGACCACGCGATCCGCATCACGTTGAACAACACCGACAACCGGTACGTCTGGCCCGCGACCCACAAGGCCGGAGTGAACGACGCGACCCGCGCCCCCATGGGTCAACGCTTCCGCTTGAAGGCCGGTGTGAAGATCTCGACCTACCCGCCGCAGGCGCGGATCGTGCTCACGGCACTGAAGAAGTACGGCGCGATCGTCGCCGACAACGGCAGCTCGTGGTACATCTCCGGCGCGCCGGACGACCGCTTCGACAACGACGACCTGCACAGCCTGGCGAATCTGCACGGGTCCGACTTCGAGGCCGTCGACGCGCGATCACTCATGGCCGATCGCACGTCGGGCCGCGTGGCGGGCTCCCCGCCGCCCACCACGACCACCACCTCGACCAGTACGACGACCACGACGACGACGTCCACCACGGTTCCGGTCGAGCGGTCACACCGCACGCGGCGGGATCGGGTCCGTTCCGGCGCGAGTTGACCCTGAGTTGACCGACCCCGCCGACGATGTGGGCCGCGGGCCCGGTACCCTTCTGGGCGACGTCGGGTTGCGGCGTCGACGGGTCCGGTCGGTGCACGACCAGGTTGGACACGGATGGTTCCGACAGACGTGCCAGTCAGGTTTGCCCCGATGACCACCGTCATGGCTCGGCCCCCGCGTTCCCCGCGGCCCCCAGTCGACGCGCCCCGACCCGGTCCGGTGAGCATCTTCGTCTCCCGCGCCGTCACCGCGCTGCTCGTCGTCGCGCCGGTCATCGCGCTCGCGATCGCGATCCCGTTGCTCTGGGGTCATGCCGTGACCCTGCCCGACCTGATCCTCGCCGTGGTGCTGTTCTTCGTGACCGGTCACGGCATTGCGATCGGGTTCCACCGGCTCTTCACGCATTCGAGCTTCACGCCGAACCGACCGCTCAAGATCGTCCTGGCATCCGTCGGTTCGATGGCGCTCGAGGGTTCGATCATCGGGTGGGTCGCGAACCACCGTCGCCACCACATGTTCAGCGATCGCGTCGGCGATCCACATTCGCCGCACCGATACGGCACGGGCGTCGCGGCGCAGACGCGCGGCTTCCTCTACGCACACGTCGGTTGGTTGTTCGCAGTCGACACGACCTCAGCCGACCGGTACGCGCCCGATCTGCTCGGCGACCGTGATCTCGTCGTGGTGAGCAGGCTGTTCCCGCTCTTCGCATTGGTGTCGCTCGCGGTGCCGTTCGCGATCGGATGGCTGTGGGCCGGAACCCTCGGCGGCGCGTTCACGGCGCTCATCTGGGCGGGCATCGTCCGGATGATGGTTCTCCATCACGTCACGTGGAGCGTCAACTCGATCTGCCACGTCTTCGGGCGGCAACCGTTCACCGAGAAGGATCGCAGTACGAACTTCGCGCCACTCGCTGTGCTCTCGTTCGGCGAGTCGTGGCACAACTTCCACCACGCGCATCCGTCGTCGGCCCGCCACGGTGCGCTCCCGCGCCAGATCGACTCGTCGGCGGCGCTGATCCGGGTCTTCGAGCGACTCGGTTGGGCGACCAAGGTGCGCTGGCCGACGGTGCAACAACTCGGCGGCGTGACGCAGTAGCCGCACCTCCGGCGGTCAGGTTGCCCGTTCAGGCCGCGAGCGCCTGTACCGCCGCCGCGAGCGAGTCTTCCCAGATCCAGTCCTTCTCGAAGTGGTGGTTCAGCTCGACCATCACGTCGTACTCCCACCAGAACCCGTAGATCCCACACGTCACGAGCAGGACGATGACCCGCGCCACGTAGTTGTGGGCCTGGTGCAGCGAGGCGGGATCGGGTGGCGTGATGGGCGCGCCGAGTGCGGTGTAGATGGTCGACAGCTCGTGCTCGGCACCGCCCTGTTGGTAGTCGTGCTTCACGAGATCGCTGTCGAGGAGGATGTACATGATGATCCGGGCGATCGCGCCGGCGAAGAACACGAGAACGGTCCAGATCACCGGGTCGCGGAACTCCGTCGCCATCTGTCGCATCGCCGCGAGGTGGGTCGCGACACGTTGGAAGTTGGGCGTCAGCTCCTCCTGGAGCCCACGAGCTCCCGCCTGTTCCCACGCGTACGCCGTTGCCGCGTCGAGCTCTTCGAGGCGGCGCAGGTTGTGTTCGCGTGAGCGCCGGACGAGCTGGTACACGACGTAGATGCCGAAGATTCCGCAGGTCAGGATCGTCCAGCCGAACGCGGTCCAGAAGCTGAAGATGTAGTCGGTCTCGCTCCGTCGTTGGTAGGCGGCTCGGATCCGATCGATCGGCGCGACGACCGGGAGGTACGCGGGCACGGCCGCGGCCGCGGCCGCTGCGGCGACGGGTGCGGCGACCGGGGACGCGCCGGCCGGCGTGGGCTCGACCGGCGAAGGTGTCGATGCCGCGGGGCCCGGATCTTCGGGTGGCTCGGATGGCGGGGGCGGCTGCGTCATGGACGTGACCCTACCGATGGGTGGCGGTTGACGCGGGGCTCCTCCGAGGCGCAGGCTCGTCGGTGACACCGACCGACAGGAGTTGCCATGGCGTTCGTGCAGATCATCGAGTTCGAGACCGACAACATCGACGGGGTGCGTGCCGTCAGCAGCGAGTGGGAGGCGGCGAGCACCGGCAAGCGGACCGCGAGCCGGAGGATCCTCGCCGAAGACCGCGACCGACCCGGCACCTACCTGGTGCTCGTCGAGTTCCCCTCGTACGAGGACGCGATGGCCAACTCGAACCTCCCGGAGACCCAGAAGTTCTCGGGGCTCATGATGGAGGCCGCGGGGAACCCGCCTCGGTTCCGCAACCTCGACGTGATGGAGATCGTCGAGCTCTGACGGCTCGCTAGCCGCGCTGGGACTCGAGCTTGCGGTTCTTCCACTGCGCCTTGAGGTAGTCCTTGTTCAGCATCGCGATGAAGTCGATGCTGATCTCCTTCGGACACGCCTTCTCGCACTCACCGTGATTGGTGCAGGACCCGAAGTGCTCCTCCATGGTGTCGACCATGTTCTGCACCCGGTTCCAGCGCTCGGGCTGACCCTGCGGGAGCAGATTGAGGTGGGCGACCTTGGCCGCCGTGAACAGCTGGGCCGCGCTGTTCGGGCAGGCGGCCACGCAGGCGCCGCAGCCGATGCACGCGGCGGCGTCCATCGCGGCGTCGGAGACCTCTTTGGGCACGAGGATCAAGTTCGCGTCGGGCGCGCTGCCGGTGGGCGCCGAGATGTAGCCGCCGGCCTCGATGATGTGGTCGAGCGCGGTGCGGTCGGTGGAGAGGTCGCGGATGACCGGGAACGCCGCGGCGCGCCACGGTTCGACGGTGATCTCGTCGCCGTCGGCGAACTTGCGGAGGAAGAGCTGGCAGGTCGCGGTGCCGCGTGACGGTCCGTGGGCCTGGCCGTTGATCATCATCGAGCACGAGCCGCAGATGCCTTCGCGGCAGTCGTGGTCGAAGGCAACCGGTTCCTTGTTCTCGCCGATGAGGTGCTCGTTGAGCTCGTCGATGAGCTCGAGGAAGCTCATCTCGGCGCTCACATCGGGCATGTCGTACGACTCGAACGCGCCGGTCGCGGTCGGACCGGCCTGGCGCCAGACGCGCAGCTTGAGGTGCATGGTCTTCCGGGTCCCCTCTACTTGTAGCTGCGCTGGGCGAGATGCACGTTCTCGAACGTGAGTGGTTCCTTGTGCAACGTGGGCGGCGCACCGACCCCGTTGAACTCCCAGGCGCCGGCATAGGCGAAGTTGTCGTCGTCTCGGAGTGCTTCGCCGTCTTCGGTCTGGTGCTCGACACGGAAGTGACCGCCGCAGCTCTCCTCGCGGTGCAGGGCGTCGAGGCACATGAGCTCGCCGAACTCGAGGAAGTCGGACACCCGCCCGGCCTTCTCGAGCGACTGGTTCATCGACTCGTTGTCGCCGAGCACCCGCACGTCGTTGTGGAACTGCTCCCGGAGCGGCGGGATCTCGGCGAGGGCCTTCTCGAGCGTCTCGGTGCTGCGGGCCATCCCGCAGTTGTCCCACACGATCTTGCCGAGCTCGCGGTGGAACCAGTCGACGGAGTGGGTGCCGTTCGTGGAGAGGAAGCTCTTGACCTCGTCGCGGACGGTGCTCTCTGCCTCGGCGAACACGGGGTCGTCGGTGGACACGGGTGCCGAGCCGAGCAGCGGAGCGAGGTAGTTGCCGATCGTGTACGGAAGGACGAAGTAGCCGTCGGCGAGACCTTGCATCAGCGCGCTCGCACCGAGCCGGTTGGCGCCGTGGTCGGAGAAGTTCGCCTCGCCGAGCACGAACAGCCCGGGCAGGTTGCTCATGAGGTCGTAGTCGACCCAGAGCCCGCCCATCGTGTAGTGGACCGCCGGGTAGATGCGCATCGGCACCTTCTCGGGGTTCTCGTCGGTGATGCGCTCGTACATCTCGAAGAGGTTGCTGTAGCGCTCCTCGACGGCCTTCGGCCCGAGCCGCTCGATCGACTCCGCGAAGTCGAGGTAGACGCCGTTCTTGATCGGCCCGACACCCCGACCGGCGTCGACCTCACGTTTGATCGCACGCGACGCGACATCGCGCGGCACGAGGTTGCCGAACGCGGGGTAGCGGCGCTCGAGGAAGTAGTCGCGGTCCGACTCGGGGATGAGGTCGGCCGTCCGCGCGTCGTCGAACTCCTTCGGCACCCACACTCTGCCGTCGTTGCGCAGTGACTCGCTCATCAGCGTGAGCTTCGACTGGAACTCGTCGCTCGCGGGGATGCACGTCGGGTGGATCTGGGTGAAGCACGGATTGGCAAAGAGCGCACCCTTGCGGTGTGCCCGCCACGTTGCGCTCGCGTTCGACGCCTTCGCGTTCGTGGACAGATAGAAGACGTTGCCGTAGCCACCGGTGGCGAGCACGACCGCATGCCCGGAGAAGGACCGGATCTCACCGGTCACCAGGTCACGGGCGACCACGCCGGTCGCGCGGCCGTCGTGGAGCACGAGCTCGAGCATCTCGGTGCGGCGGTACAGCTTCACGCTGCCGAGGTGAACCTGGCGCATGAGCGCCGAGTACGCGCCGAGCAGGAGCTGTTGGCCGGTCTGGCCCCGGGCGTAGAACGTGCGCGACACCTGCGCACCGCCGAAGGAGCGGTTGTCGAGCAGCCCGCCGTACTCACGTGCGAAGGGAACGCCCTGGGCGGCGCACTGGTCGATGATGTCGACGCTGACCTCGGCGAGCCGGTGGACGTTGGCCTCGCGTGCGCGGTAGTCGCCGCCCTTCACCGTGTCGTAGAACAGGCGGTGCACGCTGTCGCCGTCGTTCTTGTAGTTCTTGGCCGCGTTGATCCCGCCCTGCGCGGCGATGCTGTGCGCGCGGCGCGGTGAGTCGTGGAAGGTCAGCAGGGTGACCTTGTACCCGAGCTCGCCGAGGCTCGCCGCGGCGGACGCACCGGCGAGGCCGCTGCCCACGACGATGATCTCGAACTTCCGCTTGTTGGCAGGGTTCACGAGCTTCATGTCGAACTTGTGGTCGGTCCACTTGGACCCGATCGGCCCGGGCGGGACGCGCCCGTCGAGCGGATCCGCGGCGATGTCGTACCGGGGACTCACTTCACCACCCCCGTGACCACGAGCAACGGCATGCTGACGTTTCCGATCGTGACGACGGCGGCGAACCCGGCGGCGAAGTAGCGGCGCCAGAGGTTGAAGCGCGGGTTGTTCAACCCGAGGCTCTGGAACATGCTCCACGAGCCGTGGAAGATGTGGATGCCGAGCGCGATGTTGGCGACGATGTAGATGATCGCCACCGGCACGCGCTGGAAGCTGTGGATCACGTTGGCGTACACGCTGCCGCGCACGAAGTCGGGGTTGGCGAATCCCCAGGTGAGGTCGGCGAGGTGGAAGATGATGAAGAGGCCGACGATGATCCCCGTCCAGCGCATCGTGCGGGACGCGAAGTTGGCGGCCACGTAGTCGCGGTGCGACTGGTACTTCACCGGCCGGGCCTTCTGGTTCATCCGGGTCAGCGAGTAGGCCGACTGGATGTGGAGGAAGAAGGCGCCGATGAGCGCGACGCGCAGGATCCAGAGGAAGACGGTGCGTGGGAGCGCGGGCTCGCCGATCATCCGGAGCCACTCGCCGTACTCGTTCAGGTGCGACGCGCCGAGGTAGATCTTGAGGTTGCCGACCATGTGCACGAGCACGAACCCGAGCAACATGATCCCGGTGACGGCCATCACCGACTTCTTGCCGACCGCGGATCCGTAGAAGCGGATCAGGAACGGCTTGGTCCGAGGAGCCGGTGGCACCGGCCGCCCGACGTCGCGGGTGAGACGAGACGCGTCGTCGGCTCCCGCCCGCTGGTCCTCGGTGGTGACTTCTGGCATTGCACGCCCCGTTTGCTTCTGCTGCCCGCCCCGGATCCGATCCTTGGGGGCCCGGTTCGGCGAACCTAGCCCGACGGTGCGCGACGGGGCTATGCGGAGGAAATGCCCCCGAGGCGGCGATGTTCTGGCGCTACAGCCTGCGCTCGAGGAACGAAACGGTGGGGGCGAGTGCGTCGGCGAGGTACTGGAGGGAGTGACGCGTCCCCGGGTACACGATGACCGTGACCGGCACGCCCCGGCGTCTGAGCGCGTTGGCCATCGCGGTCTGTTGACCGCCCGGGACGAGCTCCGCGGTGCTCCCGACGAGCAGCTCCGGTGGGTCGGTGTGATCCACGTGAGCGACGGGTGAGGCGATGCGGTACCGCTCCGGGTCGGCGGCACGATCACGGCCGATGTAGTTGCGCGCGTAGACCGCGAGTGGACACAGGGCTCCGCACGCTCTGGGTCGGATCGCCGCGGTCCCGGGAGCCACGAGGGTCGTGAAGTCGTAGATGCCCGACCAACTCACGACGGCCGCGACCCGGTCACCACGATCGTTGCGACCGGAACCGAGCGTCCCGGCGAGGGCGGCGAGGTTCCCGCCGGCCGACGAGCCGAAGAGCGCGATGCGCCGTGGATCGACCGAGAGCTCCCGTGCGTGCGCGCGCACCCAACGCACCGAGCTCTGCACCTCCCGGACCTCGTCGGGATAGGGCGACGGAGCCGCGATCCGGTAGTTGGGGACGACCGCGACGTACCCGTGGCTTGCCAGCGCGGCGCCGAGAAAGGTCAGGTCGAACTTGTCACCCGACGACCACGAGCCGCCGTGGATCATGACCACGGCGGGGTGCACACCGCGGCCGGGCGGATGGAAGATGTCGGCCCGCAGGATCCGTCCGTCGACGGAACGCCACGCCACGTTCTGGTCGAAGGTCACCGATCCGATCTTTCGCGTGCGGGGGTGGCCCGACGCGGCGCGGCCGCCGACACCCACGAAGGGCGCAGCACACCCTGCGGACACCAGGACGGACGCAACGATCAGCAGCGCGGCGACCGTCGTGAGGAGGACTCGGAACCGCGTGATTCTGCGAGGTTAGAGGTTCGATGTCGCTGGTACCATCGCCGCCATGACCCGACCCGGCACCCTCGGAGAGCTCCGTGCCGACGGTTGGGTCTCGCGGCCGGTCAAGGAAGAGGTCCGGGCCAACGCCGTCACGAAGATCGCCGCCGGGGAGCAACTCGTCGACGGCGTGATCGGCTACGAAGACACGGTGTTGCCCCAGCTCGAGAACGCGCTGCTGGCCGGCCACGACGTGATCTTCCTCGGCGAGCGCGGTCAGGCGAAGACGCGCATGATCCGGTCGATCACCAGCTTGCTCGACGAGTGGACGCCCATCGTCGCGGGGAGCGAGATCCTCGACGATCCGTACGCGCCCATCTCTCAGCACGGCCGGGTCGTCGTTGCCGAGCGAGGCGACGAGACTCCGCTCGAGTGGGTGCACCGCGACCGACGGTTCGGAGAGAAGCTCGCGACTCCCGACACTTCGATCGCAGACCTGATCGGTGAGGTCGACCCGATCAAGGTGGCCGAGGGTCGCTACCTGTCCGACGAGCTCACGATCCACTACGGCCTCGTCCCGCGCACGAACCGCGGCATCTTCGCGATCAACGAGCTCCCCGACCTCGCCGAGCGCATCCAGGTCGGTCTCCTCAACGTCCTCGAGGAGCGCGACGTGCAGATCCGCGGCTACAAGATCCGCCTTCCGCTCGACCTCATGCTGGTCGCGTCGGCGAACCCCGAGGACTACACGAACCGCGGCCGGATCATCACGCCGCTCAAGGACCGGTTCGGCTCCCAGATCCGCACGCACTATCCACTCGACGTCGAGATCGAGATGGATGTCATGGATCAGGAGGCGATCCTGCCGACCGCCGACGGTCGCACGGTGAACATTCCCGGGTTCATGACCGAGATCGTCGCCGAGATGAGCCAGCAGGCCCGTCGTTCGCCGCATGTGAACCAGCGATCGGGCGTGTCGGTGCGGCTCTCGATCGCGAACTACGAGACCCTCGTGGCGAACGCGCTCCGCCGTGCACTGCGCAACGGCGAGTCGGAGGTCGTGCCGCGCGTCAGCGACCTCGACGCGCTGGTGGCATCGACGGCCGGGAAGATCGAGATCGAAACCGTCGACGAAGGTCGCGACGAGCGCGTCCTCGAGCACATCATGAACGTGTCGGTCCTCGAGGTGTTCCGGGCCCGCGTCCGCCCCGAGCTGCTCGGCGACCTGGTCACCGCGTTCGACGACGGACGCGTCGTCCACACCGGCGACGAGCTCCCGGCATCCGACTACGCCGATCTGCTGGGCTCGATGCCCGAGCTCGGCCCGGTGCTCACCGCGCTCGCGGTGGGCGAGACTCCGGCGGGTGTCGCGTCCGCGGTCGAGTTCGTGCTCGAGGGCCTGCACCTGTCGAAGCGCCTCAACAAGGACGCGGTCGACGGTCGCGACGTACCGTGCTCGTCGCTAGCCCTGCCGCTCGTCGCTGAGCTCAGATCCCGGCGTCGCCATCCTGCTTGAAGAAGCCGCAGCCGGCACTCGTGCGGCGATTCACGTTCGTCACTGCGTCCCTCACCTTCGGGTTGTCGACCACCGACTTGTCGGTCTTCACCCGGCGCATCGCGTGGAGGAACACCTGTGCGTCGGCGCGGATGTCCTTCGGGGCGTTCGCCGCGATCTTCTCGACCATCGTGATCTGCTTGTCGATCGAGGGACGCGGATTCTTCTGGATCGTGTTCTCGTAGCGGTAGGCCGCTTCGCAGTACGTCCGCGACGGGCGGGGGAGCGATTCCTGGCGACCCGAGCAGGCGCCGAGGAGGAGCGCGGCGCCGACGGTCGCGGCAACGCACCCGAGAGGACGGAGAGACACGTCGGCAGTCTGCCTCGGCCCGGGAGGCCAACAGGAGTCGGGCGGTACGATCGCGACATGTGGAGCGAGCGGAACCAACACTGATGTCGCCGAGGCGCGGGTTCCAGTACTCCCGGTGGGATGGCACCCAGGTCGGCTTCGACGTCGATGCCGACGCCCTCCTCTCGGAGATGGCCGACGACCTCCTCTACCACGGTGATCTGAACGCGGCGCTGCGGCGCATGCTCCAGCAGGGGTTCAAGGACCGCAACGGCGAAGAGCTGATGGGTCTGCGCGACATGGTCGAGCGCCTGAAGCAACGTCGTCGCGAGGAGCTCGAGTCGCGCGATCTCGGCGGCGTGTACGACGACGTCGCCGAGAAGCTCAACGACATCGTCGACCAGGAACGCGCGGGGATCGAGCGCAAGACCGATGAAGCCCGACTCTCGGGCGATCAGCGGCGTCAGGAGATCGTCGAGGATCTCGCCGATGCCAAGAACATGGAGCTCGAGATGCTCCCGCCCGATCTCGCGGGCAAGGTGCAGTCGCTCCAGGAATACGAGTTCATGGACGACGACGCTCGGCATGCGTTCGAGGAGCTGATGGACGAGCTGCGCAGCCAGCTCATGCAGAGCTACTTCAACCAGATGTCGGAGGGCATGCGCAACGTCACGCCCGAGCAGATGGCGCGCATGAAGGACATGCTCGCCGAGCTCAACCAGATGCTCGAACAGCGTGAGCGCGGCGAGGAGCCCGACTTCGACGGCTTCATGGATCGCTTCGGCGACTTCTTCCCCGACAACCCGAAGAACCTCGACGAGCTTCTCGAGCAGATGGCGCGCTCGATGGCCCAGATGCAGTCGATGCTCAACTCGATGACCCCTGAGCAGCGCGCGCAGCTCCAGGGTCTCGCGCAGTCGTTGCTCGACGACATGGACTTTCGCTGGCAGGTCGACGAGCTCGGCGAGGAACCTCCAGAACGCGTTCCCCGACATGCCGTGGAACCAGCAGATGAACTTCCAGGGCGACAACCCGATGCAGTTCTCGCAGATGGCGGGGATGCTCGAGATGATGGGCGATCTCGACCAGCTCGAGAACCTGCTGCAGTCGGCGACCCAGCCCGGCCAGCTCGCCGAGGTCGACATCGACCAGGCGCGTGACCTCCTCGGCGACGATGCCGCGCGGTCGCTCGAACGGCTGAAGGAGCTGGCCAAGATGCTCGAGGAGGCGGGTCTCATCGAGCAGCGCGAGGGGCGACTCGAGCTGACCCCGCGAGGCGTCCGTGCCCTCGGACAACGCGCGCTCGCCGACCTCTACCGCAAGCTGATGAAGGACAAGGCCGGCCGCCACGACGTCGAGCGGGTCGGGATCGGCAACGAGCGGACCTACG
This sequence comes from uncultured Actinomycetes bacterium, assembly GCA_963829475.1. Classification (GTDB taxonomy): domain Bacteria; phylum Actinomycetota; class Acidimicrobiia; order IMCC26256; family JANYLB01; genus JANYLB01. The sequence goes on from CAWHIU010000002.1 coordinate 49,633, forward strand.
AGCACAAGCCCTACGAGTTCGGTGATCCGTTCCATCTGAACGTCGAACAGACGTTGAAGAACGCGATCTGGCGCAGCGGCGCGGGAACGCCCGTCCGACTCACGCCCGAAGACTTCGAGGTCGAGCGGACGGAGGTGGTCACCCGGTCGGCGACGGTCTTGCTCCTCGACGTGTCGCTCTCGATGCCCATGCGTGGCAACTTCCTCCCGGCCAAGAAGGTCGCGATGGCGCTCCACTCGCTCATCACGACCCAGTTCCCCCGCGATTTCTTCGGCCTCGTGAGCTTCGGGCGCGTGCGCGCGCGAGGTGAGGCCGGCGCTCCTGCCCGAGATGAGCTGGGACTTCGATTGGGGCACGAACATGCAGCACGCGATGCTGCTGGCCCGCCGGATGCTCGCCCGCGAGACCGGCACGAAGCAGATCATCATGGTCACCGACGGCGAGCCCACTGCCCACATCGAGGGGGCGAGACGCGGTGTTCGCCTACCCGCCGTCTCCGGCCACGATCCGAGGAGACGCTCCGGGAAGTCGCGCGATGCACCAAGGACGGCATCCGGATCAACACCTTCATGCTCGACGAGAGCTACTACCTGCGTGACTTCGTCGAGCAGATGATGCGGGTCAACCGCGGCCGCGCCTTCTTCACGACCCCCGACACCCTCGGCGACTACGTGCTCGTCGACTTCCTCGAGCACAAACGGGTCAATCGCGCGTCCTGATGGTCGACTCCGGCTGCGTCGCCTCGATCGCTCACCGGCGCTCGGCGGTTCCGTCGACGCCGGCTCGTCCTGGTCGACTCCGGCGCTCCGCGCTCTCCTGCTGAGGCCAACTGGTTGCTCAAGGCTGGGCCCGTGGCGCCCGATACCCCATCCGGAGCAGCCGATAGGGCATCGGTGCAGACGAAGTCTGAAACGGGACGAGTATGGACGTCATCCCGACGGAAATCCGAGACCGCATCAAGTATGAGGCTCGGGTCGCCGGGCCTGGGAGAGGGCACGGCCTTCTCCATCGAGGCGGTCGAGAAGCGGCGCCTCCAGATCTGGATCGTGGTCGGGGTCCTCGTCGTCGCGCTCAGCGTCGCGTTCGGGATCTCGTCCATCAACGGCAACATCGCCGGTGAACGTTGGCTCCAACCCGGCGTGCTCCAGATCGCGCTCGTGGCACTGGCGTTCGGCTTCTGCGTCTACGCGATCGAGAAGGAGGTCCACCTCCATCGCCTGAGCCGGCTCATCGTCGACGAGCGTGTCCTCAACTCCGCGTTGTCGAAGAGCCTCGTGCAGCATTCCGCGCTCATGGCCGCCGGTCGCGCGTTGAACTCGGTACTCGATCTCGACGAGGTGCTCGACGTGATCCTCGCGAGCGCGCTCGACATGCTCCGCGCATCCGCGGGGTCGGTGATGTTGCTCGAAGGTGAGGACGCGCTCCGAGTCGTCGCGGTCCGAGGGAGCGATCTCCCACGCAACGCACGCGTGATGATGGGAACGTCGATCGCGGGCCAGGTCGCGCGCACGCGCGAGCCGGTCATCTTGAACGGACCGGTCGACGAGGAGCGGCAACCGGGTCGCTAGGAGCGCGCCGAAGCGCCCGACAGTGCGATGTGCGTCCCGCTCCAGCACCGCGGCCATCTGCTCGGCGTGCTGAACGTGAGCGCGTCGGGAAGTCGCACGTTCGACGAGTACGACCTGCAGCTGCTCTCGCCTCTTCGCCGAGCCGGTCGCCGCCGCGATCGCCAAGGCCGGTCTGTACGAGGCCGAACACGCTCACGTGCGGAGCTGCTCGAGGCCGGCCGGCAGACGTCGCAGTTCGTCGCGTCGGTCAGTCACGAGCTCCGGACGCCCATCACGTCGATCCGTGGTGCGATCGCCGCGTCGCGCATCGCGACGGAGGTCGAGCAGCGGGCCGAGCTGCTCGACGTGATGGAGCGTCAGGCGCTGCGGCTCGCGCACATGGTCGAGGAGATGCTCACGGCGGCCAAGCTCGAGCGCAGCGACTCGATGCCGCTCCTCCGCCGGGTCGACATCTCGGCATTGATCCGGATGTCGGCGCTCGACTCGCAGGTGGCGGGGCGTCCCGTCGAGCTGGAGGTGCCCGAGCACTGCGAGGTACGCGCCGATCCCGGAGTCGTTGCGACGGATCATCGGCAACCTCGTGGAGAACGCCCACAAGTACGGCACGATGCCGATCCGGATCGTGCTCGACCACGACGCCGACCAGATCGTGCTCTCGGTGATCGACGCCGGGCCGGGTGTTCCGCCGGCCGAGCGCGAGAAGATCTTCGACCGCTTCTACCGGTCCGACACGAACGGCGAGAAGCCGGGTGTCGGTCTCGGTCTCCCGATCGTCCGGGGACTCGCGGAGGCGTGTGGCGGAACCGTGTGGGTCGAGGACGCGCCCGGGGGCGGAGCCGCATTCCGCGTCACCTTGCGGACGCGAGTCATGGATGAGCAGGAGGTTGCCAGTGTCGGGTAAGCCGAAGGTCCTCATCGTCGACGACGAGCCCGACGTGCTCCTGACGTTCCGCGTCATCCTCGAGGCATCGGGGTTCGACCCTGCGCTCGCGGCCGACGGCGAGACGGCGCTTGCGCCGCATCGACGCCGAGCACCCTGATCTCGTCCTTCTCGACATCATGATGCCGGTGCTCGACGGGTGGTTCGTGCTGGCCGAGCTCGCGGGGCGGGCCAAGAAGCCCAAGGTCATCGTGTGCTCGGCGAAGTCGGCCGAGGTCGACAAGGCGCGCGCCCGGGATCTCGGCGCCGACGCGTACGTGGTCAAGCCTTGGGATCCGACCGCGCTCGTGCAGACGATGCGCGACGTCCTCGCGTCGAAGCACGCGCCGGGAATCCCCGAGAACCTGCGCGTCTGACCGCCGCGGCCGCAGATGGCCGGCACCGACGCGACTGCGCCGGGTCGGTGCCCCGAGCCGCCGGGACGCTCCTTCGAAGCCGGGGTTTCCGCTTCAGAATTCGGCGAAAACGGGCGTCAAGCCGCGTAAAACCCCTTGCGCCTACCGAGCGCACCGATCAGAGTAACAGCGTTGTAATTCCATCGGCGTCATTTCGTCGAAGATTGAGGGGGCGGCCAATGCGCCAGCTCACGCACGAAGGAAGCCCGCACATGGAACGTCCAGTCGAGCCGAGCGAATCCCTGCGCAAGCCTGCGCAACTCGTGGTGCGCGACCTGCTCGCCGTGGCCACGCCCGCGGCGCCGGCCGACCCCGATCTCGCCCTCGAGGAGGGGGAGCGTCGCTGGCAGGAGCGAGCCAACTGCCTCGGCGTCGATCCGGATCTCTTCTTCCCCGAGCGAGGGGCCTCGACCCGGGAGGCGAAGGCCGTCTGCGGGAGCTGCGAGGTGCGGGCCGAGTGCCTCGAGTACGCCCTCGACCACGCGGAGAAGTTCGGGATCTGGGGTGGCCTCTCGGAGCGGGAGCGCCGCCGATTGCGCCGCCAACGGGCGCTGGCCCGCAGGAACGCCGCTTCCGCTTGAGCCGTCCCGATCCTCCGACGCCGTGCACACGGCGTGGGGGTGTCAGCGGCCGGCCGATTCGGCCGATTCGGGCGGCCCGGCTTCGCCCGCGGCCCGGGCCATCGCAGCCTCGATCGTGCGCTCGGCGGCTACGCCGCTCCAGGCACTGAAGGCGGGCGACATCCGGGCCAGCTCATCAGCCGGGAGCAGGCCCACGATCTCCACCCGAACGACGTCCCGCCCTGCGGCAGCCGCGAGGTCGCGGACCTGTGTGCACGCCGACTCGAGTCCGGTGGCTTCCAGGTCGACGAGGTTCATCGACACCTGCACCCGTCCGACGCTCGCCAACGCGAAGCCGAGCGCCCGAACACCGGCGAGCCCACCGTCGCGTTCGCGCACCTGGCGCGCGATCCGTCGCGCGAGATCGAGGTCGGCGGTGTCGAGCTCGCAGTTCACCGCGATCATCGGCGCGCGGGCACCGACCGCAGTTGCACCGAGGCGGGGATGCGCGTGCGTGGGACCGGCGTCGGGGGGTCGGCCCGTGAACGCGTCGCGGCGGGTCTCGGGAAGTGACCGTCTCTCGGGGTCGGCCGCGTCGTAGAAGAAGACCGGGATCCCGTGGTTCGATGCCAGCCACGCACCGAAGGCACGCGCGGCGTCGACCGCGAGCTGGTCGTCGTCCTGGATCGCGACGAACGGGACGACATCGAGGATCCCGAGTCGAGGATGAACTCCGTCGGAGTCGGGCCGGTCGAACGGCGCGGCCACGATCGCGTCGGCGAGGCGGCGGGCCCCGAGCTCCGTCTCGGCTGGTGTGGCACCGACGATCGTGAACACGCTGCGGTCGTGATCGCGGTCGGTGTGCAGGTCGAGCAGCGCGCGACCACAGGCGCGGCCGAGTACGTCGAGCACCTCGGCCCTTCGACCCTCCGAGACGTTCACGACCGCTTCCAACACGACGATGAGCCTACGAGGACGTCGCGGAACGGGTGGGTAGGTAGGGTGCAGCCGTGCGGATCGGATTGGCGTTGCCGCAGTACGACTACTCGCTCTCCGGTGAGTCACCGCTGTCGTGGGAGTCGGTGCTCACCTATGCCGCGACCGCCGACGCGTCGGGATTCGACTCCGTGTGGCTGTCCGACCATCTGTCGTTCGACATCGGCAAGTACGGCGGGAGCTCCGAACCGCGTGCCGCGTTCGAGCCGTTGGTCACGCTCGCCGCACTGGCGCGCACGTTCCCGCGACTCCGGATCGGCACGCTCGTGCTGTGCGAGGCGATGCGCCCGGCATCGGTCTTGGCCAAGGGCCTGGTCACGCTCGACCGCATCAGCAACGGTCGCCTCGACGTCGGGATCGGCGCGGGCTGGTACCGGCCCGACTACGAGGCGATCGGGATGACGCTGCCCTCGCCGGGCGAACGCATCGCCCGGATCGGTGAAGCGGTCGACGTCCTCCGAGGCATGCTCGACGCCGATGCCGACACGCACCCGGTCACCGTCGACGGGCGGTTCCATCGCGCCGCCGGCGCGACGAGTCTTCCGCCCGCCGTGCAGCGACCCCGGCCCCCGTTGTTCATCGGCGGCAAGGGCGACCGCCTCCTCCGACTCGTCGCCGAGCGCGCCGACGGATGGAACACGTGCTGGGTGTGGACCGTCGCCGCGTACCGTGAACGTCTCGCGGTGCTCGAGCGCGAGTGCGCGCCGCGTCGGCCGTGACATCGACACGGTGTGGCGATCCCTCGGTCTCTACGCCCTGTGTGGTGAAGACGAACGTGACCTCGCCCGCCGGTTCGCCCGCCTCCGTCAGCAGAACCCGGGTGTTCTCGACGCCACGACGCTCGACGAGTGGCGGGTGGGCCGCCTGGTCGGCACCGTCGACGAGGTCAGGGACCAGGCCGCCGCTTGGATGGATCTGGGAGTCGAGACGCTCATCCTCGGGGTCGGTGCGGTTCCCTTCGCAGCCTCCGGGACCGACGACGTCGCCCTCCTCGCCCACGCGCTCCAACCGCTCCGGTCCGGCGTGGCGCCGAGGCCCGTATAACCTGGGTCACAGTCCTTCGGAAAGGTCGTCCCATGAATCTGGGCCCCACCGAGTTGATCATCATCCTGGTGATCGTCCTCCTGGTCTTCGGCGGAAGTCAGCTCCCCAAGCTCGCTCGTTCTCTCGGCCAGGCTTCGAAGGAGTTCAAGACCGGTACCGAGGAAGGTGCGAAGAGCGCCGACGGTGACGGCGCCGACGACACCAAGGCCAAGTAGCCGCCACCGGTCCTCTGTCCCGAGCCCTGGCCGCGGTTCACCCTTCCAGCGTCGCCTTCTCGCCGGTCCGGGAACCGCACCGCCATCTCCGGTCGTTGTGTCTGATGCCTGACGGTGTCCCCACCTGGGAGGAGATCGCCCGCGACCACGGGCGGTTCCTCTATCGCGTGGCGTTCCGCCTCACGGGCAACGACGACGACGCACAGGATCTCGTGCAGGAAGCGCTCATCCGCGTGCATCGCGGGCTCGAGCACTACCAACCGGGGTCCCTCGAAGGATGGTTGGCGCGGATCGTGACGAACGTGTTCCTCGACGAGGTCCGCCGCAAGCGTCGACGTCCGACCAACGCGCTCCCGGCCGACCCCGAGCGCGTCCTGCCGCCATCACCCGGCGCCGACGAGGTGACCACCGTGCTCTCGAGCGACGTGCAGGCCGCGCTCGATGCGCTACCCGCCGAGTTCCGGGTGCCGGTGGTGCTCTGCGACGTCGCCGATCTCGCGTACGACGACATCGCGAACACACTCGGCGTACCGGTCGGCACCGTGCGCTCGCGCATCCACCGCGGCCGCAAGCTTCTGCGCGCGTCACTCACCGGGGGAGGCTGGGACCAATGAGTGCGCGCGGCGTGACCGACGAGGTGCTCTCGGCCTACCTCGACGACGAGGTGACGGCGGGGGAGCGGCAGTCGGTGGAGGACGCGCTCGCGTCCTCGGTCGACGTGCAGGAGCGGCTCGCCCGACTGCGAGAGACGCGCGACGCGGTCCGACACCTCGACGATCCGGGTCTGCCCGAGGGCTTCCTGGTCGAGCTCGAGCACGCGGTCACCGCGGACGCGCCGGCATCTGTCGCCGCCCTGACTTCGCCGGCCCCTCGCGGTGGACGCACCGTGGCCTCGTGTGGTTGGCCGGCGGGGTCGCCGCGGCTGCGATCGTGGCTGCGCTCGTGATTCCCGCGACCAACCGCATCAATCCATCGGTGCGGGCGCGGATCGAGACCCACGTCGCACGCGCGTCGGTGGGTGACGATCCGGTCAGCGAGTTGGCGCCGCTCGCGGTTGCCGGCGGTGGGCTGCACCGGTGAGGAGCCCTCTGGCAAGCCGTCGGGCCGCCGGGCTGCTCGGATCGTTGTTCGTCGGCGCGCTTCTCGTCGGGTCGTCGCTCGCGGGTGGGCTCGTCACGTCGTCATTCGGAGCATCCGATGCCCGCAGCGGCGCCGCGCTGCTCGCCCGGGCCCGGGAGGCGGCGACCGGGTACGACTTCACCGGCGTGGTCGTGGTCGGGTGGCGCGCCGATGGTCGGCTCCGCGAGGTCCGGGTGCCGGTCCGCGAAGCCGATGGCGTCCTGCGCGTCGGTACCACGCGCACAGTGATCGGCGTGGGTGACGATCGACTCATGGGGACGAACGGCGACTGGGAGCGCCTGTGGGGTGACTACCGCGGGATCGGGCTCGCATGGAGTCGCAGTCGTGGACCCCGGTCGGAAGTACACGCTCACGGTGAGCGTCGGTCCGCGGGTCGCCGGCCGCACCACCACCCTCGTCGACGCCCGCCGGGGTCGACGTGTGGTCGAGCGGTTCGCCGTCGACGACGCCACCGGTCTCCTGCTCCGCCGTGAGCAGCTCGCCGGCAACGGCCATGGCCGCGGCAACGACCGCGTCGAGCGGACGGTGACGTTCACGAAGATCAGCAATCCGGTCGTGACTGCTTCGGCGCCGAAGGCGTCCACTCCTCGGGCCGAGGGGAAGTCGCCGCGCCAGATCTCACGCGTTCCTTCGGGGTTCGCCGCGCCGAACCGGCTCGGCGTCGGGTTCCAGCTCACCAGTCGGTACCGCAGTGCCGACGCGAGCGTGCAGCTCTTCTACAGCGACGGCATCTACGCGGCGTCGGTGTTCGAACAGGCGGGCGCGCTGGATCGAGGCGATCTCCCCGCCGACGCGACATCCGCGGATCTCGGAGGCCATCCGGTCGAGCGCTACACGACGTCGAGCGGAACGGTCGTGGTGTGGGAGGGCGACGACCACGTGTACACGCTCGTCAGCGACGCGCCCGAGCTCGACCTCGGCGCGATGATCACGGATCTCCCGGCCGCATCGGCTGGCGACACACCGGAGCAGGTGGCCAAGTTCGTCCTCGCGCCGTTCCACTGGTGACCGCGGCGCAGGTGAGCTTCGCGACGCTCGACTCAGCGCGCGGGTGCGAGGCCCCGGCGACGGCGCAGGATTCGGCGACGCTCGCGCTCCGAGGCACCGCCCCAGACGCCGTGGTCGATGCGGTTCTCGAGCGCGTACTCGAGGCACTCGAGCCGGACGGGGCACTGCTGGCACTCGCGCTGGGCGACTTCCACGCCGATGCCGTCGGAGGGGAAGAACGTTCCCGGCGGCAGCTGACGGCAGCGGGCCGTCAGCATCCACTCGTGCTCGGCGTCGTACTCGGGTTCCATGTCGGCGCCGTTGCCGGCATCGTCAGTTCTCATGTGGGGCCGCTCCTGGCTGGGTGCCGGGTCCCACTAGCCTCGAAAGGACCCGGTTCGCTCGGTGCAACGCTGATTCTCGCGGCTCCGGTTCCCGATGCTCGGAAAGTTCCTCAGGGAACTCTCAGTGCCGGGGGAACGGGCCATACAACCCGGGCGTTCACGTGAGGATCACGAGTAGACGCAGCGCGGACCGTGGAGGTACCGGTGACGGACGAAGACAACGTGAGCAACGTCGAGGAGCCGGCGGGAGCGGACTCGGACTCCGAGTCCGAGGTCGTCGGCAGCCCCGATGCTGTGGTCGATCCCGCGACCACAGCGGTCGATGCCGTCGTAGATGCACCTGAAGGCGACGAAGACCTGCAAAGCGCGCTGACCGTGCCGCCACCGTCGTCACCACCGTCGAACGTCTCGGGAACGCCAGCACCGAAGTCGCGCAGCGGCTTCAAGCAGTTCGTCGTCGGAGCGATCGTCGGCGGTGTCATCGGTGCGCTCGTCGCCGGCGGCATCGTCTTCGCGACGCGCGACGACAACGCCGACTCGACGACGCGGGTCGTCGAGCGCGTTGTCCCCGCGAAGGACTCTCGCAACACGTCGGCGTTCGCGAAGCCGGCCGACATCCAGGGTGTCTTGCAGAAGATCGAGCCGGCTGTCGTCGCGATCACCACCGGTGGCGCGACCGATCTGTTCGCCAACGCGGGAACGAGCGGTGGCGCGGGTACCGGCTTCGTGGTTTCGGCCGATGGTGTGATCGTCACCAACAACCACGTCGTCGACGGCGCGAAGGGCCAGATCCAGGTCAACTTCTCCGACGGCACGAAGAAGAAGGCCACGGTCCTCGGCAGCGACTCGTCGATCGACCTCGCGGTCATCAAGGTCGACGCGGAGAACCTGCCGACCGCGAAGCTCGGCGACTCGAGCTCGCTCCAGGTGGGCGACCAGGTGATCGCGATCGGCAACGCGCTCGCGCTCGACGGTGGCCCGAGCGTCACCCAGGGCATCGTCTCCGCGGTGAACCGCCAGATCTCCGAACAGAACGGCGCCGCGCTCTACAACCTCATCCAGACGGATGCGGCGATCAACCCCGGCAACTCCGGCGGTCCGCTCGTGAACTCGAGTGGTGAGGTGGTCGGGATCAACACCGCCATCGCCGACCCGAGCGACTCGCAGAACGTCGGTTTCGCGATCTCGATCTCGAGCGTGTCGGACTCGATCGATCAGCTTCGGGCGGGCAAGAGCGTCCGGCTCCCGTACCTCGGTGTGTACTCCCAGTCACTCACCCAGGCGCAGGCCACGGAGCTCGGCGCCAAGGTCCAGAGCGGTGCGCTCGTGCGCAAGGTGACGGGCGGCAGCCCCGCCGACAACGCCGGGATCAAGAAGGACGACGTCATCATCCGGATCGGCGACAGCAGGGTCGCGAGCGCCGAAGACGTCGGCACCGCGGTGCGCCAGAAGAAGGCGGGCGACACCGTCTCGGTGACCGTCGACCGCAAGGGTGAGCAGCAGACCGTCTCGGTCACCCTCGGTGTCCGTCCCGATTCGAACTGAGCTCCTCCAGATCCCCACGGGTAGGGTGGAGCTTTCCGTCACGTTCTGAGGGAGTTCCATGAGTACCGAATCCGAGGAGCTCGAGCAGGTTCCCCCGATCGGCCACATCAAGGTCGTCTACATGGGCCCGGTCTCACCGCACTGGGAGGTCCGCGGCGTCTTCGGCGACCGTCAGGTGGTCGACGGCTTCCGCGAGCGAGCGCTGGCCCGGCTCCAGCTGCTCCCCCCGCACGATCCGCAGTTCCGGCGCAACCGCGAGCGGGTCGCGCGCGACGCCGAACGCGAGAACCTCATCCTCGAATGGGACCTCGGCTACGAAGAGGCCTCCTGATCTCGGGTCGAATCCGCTGCGTCGGCTCGATCGCTCACCAGTTGAGGTCCGGTGCGCGGTGTCCGCCGACTCCGCTACTTCTCCTGATCTCGGGTCGAATCCGCTGCGTCGGCTCGATCGCTCACCAGTTGAGGTCCGGTGCGCGGTGTCCGCCGACTCCGCTACTTCTCCTGATCTCGGGTCGAACCGCTGCGTCGGCTCGATCGCTCACCGGCTGAGGTCCGGTGACGCGTGTCCGCCGACTCCGCTTCTTCTCCTGAGTCGTGCTTAGCGGTCGATGAGGAGGGGGTCCTCGGGCGTCGTGGGCCAGGTGCCGGTGACCATGAACTGCACGCGCTCGGCGATCGTGACCGCGTGGTCGGCCACTCGTTCGTAGTGCCGGGCCACCAGGGCGACCTGCACGGCCTCCTGGATCGTGGCCTCGGAGTTGGCGCCCCAGCTCAGGATGTGGCGAAACAGGCTCTTGCCGAGCTCGTCCATCGCGTCGTCCATGTCGCGCAGCGCTGCAGCCTGTGACGGGTCGCCGTCGGCGAACGCGTCGATGGCGACGCGCGTCTGGTTCGACGCCTGGTCGCCCATCTGGTCGATGATCCCGCGCACCTTCGGGTCGAGCGGGTGCGGATAGAGCCGACGGGTCGTCTTGGCGACGTTCACCATGAGGTCGGCGCTGCGCTCGAGCTCGTGGTTGATGCGCATGATCGTGACGATCGTCCGCAGGTCGGTGGCCATCGGCTGCTGGCGAGCCAACACCAGAAGGCAGCGGTCCTCGACCGAGTGGTAGAGGACGTCGATCACGTCGTCGCGCTCGATGACCGCCTCAGCTTCGCCGAGGTCGGCGTCGAGGAGCGCCTGGGTGGCACCGGCGATCGCCTCGGTCGTGAGCGCGCCGAGCCGGATCACGTCGATCCGGAGATCGTCGAGGCTCTCGGAGAACTCCTTGCGGGCCTCCTGGGGAAACTCGGGCTGCTGGGGTTCGGGGGGAAACTCGGGATTCGTCACGGCGGGCTCCAGACACGGGCGTGCAGGGTTCGACAGCTGTCGGGCTGGCCGCGGGTGGAGGCGGCACGACCATCATGGTCGAGGGTCGCAGCCGGTGCATCGCACCCTTCGAGGGTGGCGCCGACTGTTGCGGTTCCGTTCACCTCGAGGTTGCCGTTTCGTCACCTCCCCGCCGGGCATCCGGGGCCGCCGAGGCCTCGGAAGTGTCTTTCGAGGGCCGCTTCGTCGTGGCTCGTTCACCGAGCTTCACCGGTTGTTCACCTCGGCGTTCCCCAGCGGCCACTGCCCCGTTGTCGGCTCTCTCTACGATCCGCGGCATGCAGACCTGGGAGTCGGTGACATCGCATCCGCGAACCGTGCCGGCACCCTTCCCTACATCCCCTCGAGGAGGGTTTTCCGCATGACTCGTACTTCACCGCGCTGGCGGTGGCTCATGGCCGTAGTGGTCGTGCTCGGCGTCACCGCCGCAGCATGTGGCAGCAGCAGCAGCAAGAGCGACAGCTCGAGCACGACGAATGGGGGTGGGAGCACGAAGGAGCTGCCCGCCGCCACGATCAACGGCTCGGGCTCGACGTTCGTGGCCGCCTACATCAACGAGGCAGCCAACGCGTTCAAGCAGGTCCAGCCGAACATCACCGTGGTCTACCCGCCGACCAACTCAGGTGGCTCCGGCAAGGGCCAGACCGACCTCCAGGCCAACCTCGTCGACTTCGCCGGCACCGACGTCGCGCCCGCCCGCGGCGGACGCCTCGAAGTACCAGGGTGGCGCGACGTTGCTCTTCCCGACCGTGGCCGGCCCGATCACGCTCTCGTACAACCTGTCGGGTGTGAGCAAGCTGAAGCTCGACGGTGAGACCACAGCCAAGATCTTCCTCGGCACGATCACGAAGTGGAACGACCCGGCGATCGCCGCGCTGAACTCGGGCGTGACGCCTCCCCGACGCCGACATCGTTCCGATCCACCGGTCGGAGCCCTCGGGCACGACGGCGAACTTCGCGACGTTCCTGAAGAAGGCTGCTCCCACGATCTTCACGGGGACGGCCGACAAGAACTTCGTGTTCCCCGGCGGCAAGGCCGACACCGGCAACGGTGGTGTGGTCAACGACATCAAGGCGACGCCGAACGCGATCGGGTATGCCGACTACTCCGACGCCAAGGCGGCCGGCCTCACCTTCGCCTCGGTGAAGAACGCCGACGGGAAGTTCGTGGAGGCATCGCTCGATGGTGCCACCGCGGCGGTTGCGGGTGCGACGGTCAACGCGGATCTCAGCTACGACCCGCTCTTCGCAACCGGTGCGAAGGCGTATCCGATCACCGCTCCCACGTACATCCTGGTCTACAAGAACCAGACCGATGCGGCGAAGGGCAACGCGCTGAAGTCGTTCCTGACCTTCATCTACGGAGACGGGCAGCAGATCGCATCGACGATCGACTACGCCCCGCTATCGTCCGACCTGCTGAGCAAGTCGAAGGCGCAACTGAGTCAGCTCGTGATCCCCGCGAGCTGAATCGACATCCGGGCGGGAGGGGAGCGGCGAGCCGCCGTTCCCCTCCCCGCCGACTTCCCCGTCCGACCCCTCGCTGAGACGGACCGAAGCATGGCCGTGAATCTCGAATCGCCACCGACGGTGCCTCCGGCGCCTCTCGGGACCGAGCGCCAGCCGGGGAGCATCGCCGACGCGGTGTTCCGCTTCGTCGCGTTGCTCGCCGGTCTCGCGGTGCTTGCGGTGCTCGCGCTCATCCTGTACTCGACCACCGATCAGGCATGGGCGGCGTTCCAACACGAGGGCTTCGACTTCATCACCCAGAACGCCTGGTACCCGTCGAAGCTCGAGTTCGGCGCCCTTTCGCTGATCTGGGGCACCCTGCTGATCTCGGTCATCGCGCTCGTGCTGGCGATTCCGGTGAGCCTCGGGATCGCACTCTTCATCACCGAGATCGCGCCGCGTCGGATGCGCAGGCCGGTCGTGTACGTGATCGACCTGCTCGCGACGATCCCGTCGGTGGTGTACGGCCTCTGGGGCTGCTCGTCTTCGCTCCCGCCGTTCTCGGCCTGTACCAGAACCTCGCCGACACGTTCTCCGGCGTGCCCGGTCATCGGGACGCTCCTCGACGGGACGCCGGTCTCGGCCCGGAGCTTCATGACCGCGGGGATCATCCTCGCGATCATGGTCGTGCCGATCATCACGTCGATCAGCCGCGAGGTGTTCGCGACGACTCCGATCGCGTTGAAGGAGGCGTCACTCGCGCTCGGCGCAACCCGATGGGAGATGATCCGGGGCTCGGTGATTCCCCACGGTCGCAACGGCATCGTGTCGGCATCGCTGATCGGGCTCGGCCGAGCGCTCGGCGAGACGATCGCCGTGGTGTTGGTCATCGGCAGCGTGCAGAACGAGATCACGCTCCACCTTTTCAACGCCGGCGACTCGATGGCGTCGGTGATCGTCGACGCAGTTCCCAGAAGCCCAAGGTTTGCAACGCTCGGCGCTGATCGGGCTGGGTGTGATCCTGTTCCTCGTCACGGTCGTCGTCGGAATCATCGCCCGGCTGGTCACGGCCCGCAGCGATCGCCGACTCGGGGTCTCGGGACGATGACGGCAACGCTCCCGTCGCTCCAGCCGAGTCGATCCCGCGGCGTCCGCAAGGCACGATCGGCGGCGGCGACGGTCGCGATCGTCGGCTCGTTCATCGTCGCCCTCATCCCGCTCGTCTTGATCATCGGCTACGTCATCACCCGCGGCGTGTCGGTGCTCTCGAGCAGCTTCTTCAACGACGACATCGCCTACAGCGCTCGGGCGGTGAGCGGCGGGATGAAGCCGGCGATCATCGGGACGCTCCTCATCACCGGCCGCGGCGACGGCGATGGCGGTGCCCCTCGGGATCCTGGGCGGGCATCTGGCTGCACGAGTACGGGACCCCGCGACGACTTGCGGCGCTGATCCGGTTCCTGGCCGACGTCATGACCGGCGTGCCGTCGATCGTGATGGGCCTGTTCGTCTACACGTTCCTCGTGCTCCGAACCCACGAGACCGATCGGTTTCTTCGGCGCGATCGCGCTGGCGTGCCTCATGCTCCCGGTCGTCATCCGCACCACCGAGGAGATGCTCCGACTCGTTCCCGACGACCAGCGGGAAGCGAGCATGGCCCTCGGGGGCCGCCAGGCCCGCACGATCGGTCGGGTGGTCCTTCCGGCTGCACTGCCGGGCATCATCAGCGGCGCGCTGCTCGCGGTCGCGCGGGCTGCGGGCGAGACGGCACCGCTGCTCTTCACGATCGGGTTCACCTTCACGGTCAACACCGACCTGTTCAGCGGATCCAACACCGCGCTGCCGGTCCAGATCTTCGGAAACGCCAACTCGGCGTTCCCCGCCGCGCAGGACCGGGCGTGGGGTGCTGCGCTGACCCTGATCGTGTTGGTGTTCGTCTTCACGATCCTCGCCCGGATCTTCTCTGCCCTCTACGTCCGCAAGCAACGAGGATGAGCGCCATGGAGACCGCAACCGCTACCGTCGCGCACACCGTGACCGACGTGCCGACCACCACGGAGCGCCCCGTCCCGTCCGAACCCGACGCGGTCCGGCTCCCGAGCGAGCCCGAGCCGAACAGGCGCGGGAGTTGGTCTTCGACATCGCGGACCTCAGCGTCCACTACGGACCTTCGCTCGCGATCGAGGGCGTCGACCTCGAGATCGCGGCCAACGAGATCACGGCCTTCATCGGCCCTTCGGGCTGCGGCAAGACCACGGTGCTCCGGTGCCTCAACCGGATGCACGACCTCACGCCCGGCGCCCGAGGTCGAGGGGAGTGTCCGGTACCACGGCCAGGACCTCTACGACAGCAAGGTCGACCCGGCCGAGGTGCGACACCGGATCGGGATGGTGTTCCAGAAGCCGAACCCGTTCCCCAAGACGATCTACGACAACGTCGCCTACGGACCGAAGATCAACCGCCAGAAGGGGAGGGGCAAGCTCGACGACATCGTCGAGCACGCACTCACCCGCGCCGCGCTCTGGGACGAGGTGAAGGACAAGCTCAAGAAGAGCGCGCTCGCGCTCTCGGGCGGGCAGCAGCAACGGCTGTGCATCGCACGCGCGCTCGCGGTCGAGCCCGACGTGATCCTGATGGACGAGCCGTGCTCTGCGCTCGACCCGATCGCGACGAGCCGCATCGAGGACCTCATGGCCGAGCTGAAGCGCGAGTTCACGATCGTGATCGTCACCCACAACATGCAGCAGGCCGCGCGCGTCGTCGGACATGACCGCGTTCTTCACCGCCGAGGTCGACGACGCGGGGCACCGGCGCGGGAAGCTGGTCGAGTTCGACAAGACCGAGGCGATGTTCACCTCACCGTCCGACTCCCGCACCGAGGGCTACATCACCGGACGGTTCGGCTAGGTGACGACGCTGCTGCTCGTTGCCGCGGTGGTCGTGGCGACGGTCGCGCTGGTGCTGGTCTGGCGATCCGGTCGTTCGGTTCGCAAGGAGCTCGACCGCATCTCGTCGCACCTCGCCGACGACCGCCGTTCGCCGTCCACCGGGATCGAGTCGGTCTTCGGCTACCTCGAGCAGGCTGCGGAGGAGGCGCACACTTCCGCGACCGAAGCGGAGGCCGATCGCGACCGGTTCTTCGAGGCGCTGCGCGCCCTCGACGACGGCGTCGTCGTCGTCGACGCGCAGGGGAACACGGTGCTGCGCAACGCTGCCGCCGAGCGGTACGACGCGGCTCGTCACGCCGACGCGCTCGCCGAGGCCGCGATCGGGGAGCTGCTCGACCAGGCGCGAGCGGGTGAAGGTGGCCAGCGCGAGCTCACGTTGTTCGGCCCACCCCGAGAGGTGCTGTCGGTCCGGGCGGTGCCGCTGCGCGACGGTTCCGGGGTGTTCGGCGCGGTCGCGTTCATCCGCGACGTCTCGGAGGCCCGCCGCACCGAGAGCGTCCGGCGCGACTTCGTCGCCAACGTCAGTCACGAGCTGAAGACCCCGATCGGCGCGCTGGCGTTGCTCGCCGAGACGATGGCGGCGGGCGATGATCCCGTCGTGATGCACCAGCTGGCCGAACGTGTGCTGCGCGAGGCCGATCGGCTCGGCCGCATCGTCGACGATCTGCTCGACCTCAGCCTGATCGAGGCCCAGGAGGCCCCGACCCGGGAGCCCACCCCGGTCGCGACGATCGTCTCCGAAGCGGTCGAGCGGGTGAAGGCCCAGGCTGATGCCGCCGACATCCCGGTGCTCTGCGCCGAGGTTGCCCCGGACCTCGTCGTCTCCTGCGATCACCGCCAGCTCGTGAGTGCGCTCACCAACCTGCTCGACAACGCGGTGAAGTACTCCGAACCCGGGCGACCGATCGAGACCTCCGCGATGGCGACGCGGCGGCGGCACGGTTCCGCACGTGGCGATCACGGTGCGCGATCACGGGCTCGGCATCCCGTCGCGCGATCTCGAACGGATCTTCGAGCGCTTCTACCGAGTCGACCGGGCCCGGAGCCGGGCCACCGGTGGCACCGGACTCGGCCTCGCGATCGTCCGTCACGTGGCTCACGCCCACGGTGGCGAGGTGACCGTCGAGTCACGGGAGGGCGAGGGCTCGACGTTCACCCTGATGCTCCCGCTCGCCGCCGCCCGTGGACCGGCAGTTCCCAGACGACGCGTCCGCGCGACGCGATGCAGGAGGCTTCATGACCGGACGACCGACCATCCTCGTCGTCGACGACGAGCAGTCGTACCGCGATGCGCTGGCGGTGGCGCTCGAGCGGGAAGGCTTCGACGTGGTGCTCGCCGCCGACGGCGCCGAGGCGCTCGAGCGGTTCGACGCGACCCACCCGCAGCTCGTGCTGCTCGACGTGATGCTGCCCAAGATGTCGGGCATCGACGTGTGCCGCGAGATCCGGACGCGCTCACGGGTCCCGATCATCATGGTCACGGCCCGCAACGCGGAGATCGACGCGGTCGTCGGGCTCGAGGTCGGCGCCGACGACTACGTCACGAAGCCGTTCCGACTCCGCGAGCTGGTGGCGCGGGTCCGGGCCGGGTTGCGCCGGAGCCCGGCCGATGACGAGATCGCGTCGAACAGCTCGGAGCAGCTCGAGGTCGGCGACGTGCGCCTCGACGTCGCCCGGCACGAGGTGTTCGTGCGCGACGAGCTCGTCGCGCTCCCGCTCAAGGAGTTCGAGCTGCTCGAGCTGCTTGCTCACCAACG
This sequence comes from uncultured Actinomycetes bacterium, assembly GCA_963829475.1. Lineage (GTDB taxonomy): Bacteria > Actinomycetota > Acidimicrobiia > IMCC26256 > JANYLB01 > JANYLB01. The sequence goes on from CAWHIU010000002.1 coordinate 66,890, forward strand.
CCGGCCGGGTGCTGACCCGCGACGTGCTCATCGACCGGATCTGGGGACCGAACTACTTCGGCGACACCAAGACGCTCGACGTGCACGTGAAACGCCTCCGGGCGAAGATCGAAGCCGATCCTGCGAACCCGGCACGCATCGTCACCGTCCGCGGCGTCGGCTACCGCTACGAGAAGAGCCGCGCGACGTCGCCGACCGGTTCGTAGCGTCGGGGAGCAGATCGTCGACGACCAGTGTCGAGCCCGCGAGCTCGGCGGCTTCGTCGAAGACAGCGGGTTCGACTGCGGGCGTACCGGCGACGGCGGAGCGCGATCCGGTGCGATCGGCGTGGCGAGCTCGGCCGCGAGGTCGGCGAGCTGGGCGCGTGCACTGCCCGGTGGTGGTGCGACGTCGGGCTCGGATGGCTTCGGGGCCGGCGGTTCGGGAGCGGACGCTTCGGGAGCCGACGGTTCGGGAGCAGGTCCCCGCGACGCGAGTGCGTCGGTGAGGTCGGGGGATCGGGAAGCGATCTGCTCGGCAGGGGCGGGGGCGGGGACGGTGAGTTGGCGTCGTCGGGTGGAACCGGCACCGCCGCGATGGGCCCGGTCGCACCTGCTTCGGGATGTGTCTCCGAGCGTTCCTCGGACTCCCAGCCCTCACCGAGCAGATCGGAGATCTTCATGGCTTCCGTTCCATCATCCGACGTTCCATCAGGTGTTCCATTCCCTCACAACTTGGCGAGTGCTTCCTCGTACTCGGTCTTGGCGCGAGGCGTCGCGAGGTTCGCCGAGGCGAAGGTCGCGGCGACGATGCCCTGCTTGTCGATCACGAAGGTGGCGCGGTTCGCGCACCCGAGCTGGTCGTTGAAGACGCCGTAGGCCTTGGCCACGGCGCCGTGGGGCCAGAAGTCGCTCAGCACCGGGAAGGTGTAGCCCTGGGCCTCGGCCCACTGGGCCTGCGCGTGGCGGGTGTCGCAGGAGATCGCGAGCGACCTGCGCGTCGGCCGCGTCGTAGGCCGAAGGATCGTCGCGGATCTCGCAGAGCTCGCCCTGGCAGACGCCGGTGAACGTGAACGGGTAGAACACGACGACCACGTTCTTCTTGCCGCGGAAGTCGGCGAGGCTGACGTCCTGACCGGACTGGTCCTTCAGCGTGAACTCGGGTGCTTCTTGGCCGACTTCGACCATGTGTGCCTCCTGGAGCGGGGACGGGACATCCGGACGGCAGATCGCCGACCGGCGACTGGCCCCAGGGAATCTACGGCGTGATGCCGCGATTGCTTGAGCGCAGCCGAGCGGAAGTTCACCGAGCAGTGACGCGGCGACCCCATCGAATGGCGCCTGCTCGAGCACGGGCAGCGGGGTCACCGAGCAGTAGCCGGCGGCGAGCGCCGCGAGGTCGGTATCGGGGTCGGGCTCGACGTCGTGGCCCTGTGAAGTCGAGGAGCAGCTCACCACCGGCAGTGGTCGGCCGAGGCCGCCCAGACCGTTCCGTAGGGGGCGAGGCGTCGTCTCCCGGACACCGAGCACCTCGTCGAACGGGTCGATTCGGCACGTTCAGGTTCAGCACCCGTGGGGCGAGCGAGGATTCGGTGACCCACGGCACCGCGGCGAGGGCGAACCGGGCCGCGGTCTCCCACTGGTACTCGTCGGTTCTCGTTCGTGTCCCAGCCTGCAGGCGACCGCACGCTCACCGCGAGACCGGGCACGCCGAGCCCGGCGGCGGTCAGCGCGGCACCGACGGTTCCCGAGTGCAGCACGAGATGGCCGGTGTTCGCTCCCGGGTTCACTCCCGACGCGACGAGGTCGGGTACCGGGCCGAAGCCGCCGAGGCAGGCGCCGTAGACCGCGGTCGCCGGCGGCGCGTCGATCGCGAGCACCGGGACGCCCGCGGGCGTCTCCCAGGCGTGCTCGACCACGGGGATCGACGTGTTGCGGTGCAGCGGCCCGATGGCCGCGCTGCTCCCGCTCCGCTCGCTCGAAGGCGCGACGACGATCACGTCGTGGCCGGCGTCGTGCAGGACACCGGCGAGGACCATGATCCCCGTCGACCCCACGCCGTCGTCGTTCGTCACCAGGATCCGCATGTGTCCCCGACGCTACCCAGGTGGGAGGGTCGGCGGCAGGCCGATGGTCAGGTCGGTGGCGGGAGGTACCGGGCGGAGGCGACCTGCTCCCCGTCGAGCTCCAACACCCAGACCGAGCCCTTCTCGCATCGGGGGTCGTCGCCGAGATCGACGCCCGATCGTTCGAGCCGGGCCAGGAGCTCGGTGATGACGTCGCCATGGCTGCAGAGCACGCCGCCGTTGGCGGCGAACTCCCGCACCAGGCTCAGCGCGCCGTAGGGGCCGGCGCCCTCGGCCAGCCGGTCGTCGACCTCGACGTCGAGCGATGTGCTCGCCCCGAGCGGCGCGACCGTCTCCCGACAGCGCACGTACGGGCTCGTCGCGATCTGATCGAACGACGCGTCGGCAAGGAGCTTGACGAGCGCGTCGGCTTGGTCACGGCCCGGCTTCGAGAGCGGACGACGGGAATCCTCGCCGCTCCACGCGCGTCGGCTGCCGGCTTTCGCGTGGCGCACGACCCAGACCGTCACCGGGAGAGCGAGCGGACGAGCTCGCGATCGTGCTCGTACGAGAGCAGGCGGAGCGCGTCGTCGGGGCCACACCAGCAGAGCCGGTCGACCTCGGCGTTCGGCGTGAACGGTCCCGCCGGATCGGATGGAACCATGAGCCAGTACCGCACCAGCTTCGGCCTCCCTTTCCGGTCCAGGTACTCCACGGGTGCGAGCTCCCGACCGAGCGTGCAGCGTAGGCCGGTCTCCTCCTCGACTTCCCGTCGCGCGGCGGCCTCGAACGTCTCGCCGGTCTCGAGCTTGCCCTTGGGCAGCGACCAGTCGTCGTAGCGGGGACGGTGCACCACCACGATCTCGTCGGCCGCGTCCGGCTCGCTTCCGGCGCGTCGGACGACGACACCTCCAGCGGCGTGCACCATCGTCGTCGCTCCTTCGGGGTCGTCGGCTACCACCAGCGACGCAATTGCTTTCCTCGGGCGGCAGACCACGCTTCGGGCCACTTGGCTCGGAACGTCCGTTCGTCGACGCGTTCGAGGCCTGCGAGCTCACCCGCGGCGAAGGCCTCGGCCGGCGTCGAAAGGGCGGCAGCGTCGCGCAGCCAATTCTCTGCGACGATCGCGTCGTGGTGATCGCCGAGCACCTCCTGGAGCCCGGTGATCCGGCGGGCGAATCGACGCGCCGGCTTCCCGACGACAGGAGCAACCGCTTCCGCCGCGTAGCGGCACCGCTTCGCGCGGATCCGAACGTCGTGGAGCGCTTCGTCGGCGGGATCGGGCCCGAGCGCCTCGACCGCGTCGCGGAGGTGTGACCAGGGGCCTTTGACCAACGGGGGCAGCACGTCGCCCGCCCGCCCTGCGGCAGGCTCGGTGAACTCGATGTTCCCGGTCGCTGCGTCGACGAGGCGATCGAGCAGGTCGCAGTACCGTCGGCTTCGCATCGCGTCGAGCAACTCGATGCGCTGGGCCTCCCACTGGGCGACGAGCCGAGCCAGGAGAGCTGCCGCGGCGGCTCGATCTCGTTCCGGGAGCTGCGTGATCTTGTCGCGGAGGAGCTCGAGCAGCACCTCGGTGTCGCGCACCGCGCCGAGCTCGGCTGCGAGCCACTGCAACTCGTCGCGGAGGTCTGCAACCCACTCGGTGTCGAGAAGCGATCGGAACGTGCGGAGGTCGGAGCGGAGTCGTCGAGTGGCGACGCGGGCCTGGTGGACGAACTCAGGATCGTCGCCCGAGCGGACCCCGGCATCGTGCGCGATCAGACGGCGTACGGAAGCTGCGATCGTGTTGCGCACCACCTCGGCTGCGGCGCTGTCGCGTGCGACGGTTCCGGATGCCGGGATCTCGGGAGGCGCGAGTGCGCGCGGACCGAGCGCGCGAACGATCTTCGGCGTGGGATCGGGATCTCCGGCGCCGGCCCCGCGCAGCCGGGCGACGACGTCGGCGGCGAGGCTCGTCGGTGCGCTCTCGATGATCTCGACCTCGAGCTCCCGGAAGCGCGCGGCGACGCGTCGGCCGTCGAGCACCGAGACCTCGTCGTCGACGATCTCCGCTTGTGGCTTCCCGTCGGGATCGACGAGATCGATGCGCGGCGCGGCGCGTGCGGAGCCGGGCGACGACACCGACGCGCGCGCTCCGCAGGTAGCCGCGCACGAGATCGAGGGCCGCCTCGGGTGGCGTGCCGGCGCGACCCTCGACGCGGTGTTCGCCGCGGACGAGCAGCCCGTCGATCACCACGCCGGGAAGCTTGACCGTCCACCCGTCGTGGTTCCGGTAGCGCAGGGATGCGCCGGAGCGTGAGAGGCGTAGATCGTCGGTGTCGTAGTACGTGCTCTGGAGGAGGAGCGGATCGCGTTCGGTGGCGACGAGCCCGCCACATCCGTCGAGCTCGGGGAGGCGGTAGCCGGGTGGTGGCGAGAGCTTCGTCTCACGTTCTCGCATCGCGGCCCTCCCGGGCGCGCAGGACCGCGAGCTGTTGCAGCCGTTCGTGGGTGTTGATCCCGACAACCGTCGGCACCTTGCGCCACGTTCCGCTCTGGCCGAGCTCCCAGGCGAGGACGTCGTCGGAGAGCTCGATGTCGATCGCCTCGGCGAGCCGGGGCTTCAGCCGATCCGTGATCGGCGTGAGGGCCTCGACGCGGCGGTCGAGGTTCCGGGGCATCAGGTCGGCCGAGCCGATGAGGTACTCCGCGGTCGCGGGATCGGCGCCGAAGCGGTAGATGCGCGAGTGCTCGAGGAACCGACCGATGATCGAGCGCACCGTGATCGACTCCGACAGCCCGGGTACGCCCGGTCGCAGGCAGCAGATCCCCCGAACCAACAATTCGATGGGGCACCCCTGTTGCGACGCGCTGTAGAGCGCGTCGATCACCGTCGGGTCGACCAGGCTGTTCATCTTGAGCGTGATCCGGCCCTCGGCGCCCTTCGCCGCTTCACCGGCGATGCGCTTGCAGAGCTCGTCGCGCAACGTCAGGGGCGCGACGAGCAGGCGCCGGTAGTCGCCCTGTCGGCTGTAGCCCGTGAGCGCGTTGAAGAGCTCGGTCAGGTCGGCGCCGAGCTCGGGATCGGCGGAGAGGATCCCGAAGTCTTCGTAGAGGGTCGCGGTGGTCGCGTTGTAGTTGCCGGTGCCGATGTGGCAGTAGCGGCGGATCCCGTCGTCTTCCTGACGGACGATGAGCATGAGCTTGGCGTGGGTCTTGAGCCCGACCAGCCCGTACACGACGTGAACGCCCGCCTCTTCCAGGAGGCGGGCGCGGTCCATGTTGGCCTGTTCGTCGAAGCGCGCTTGGAGCTCGACGAGCGCAACCACCTGCTTCCCTGCCTCCGCCGCGGCGATCAGCGAGCGGACGATCGAGCTCTCCTGCCCGGCGGTGCGGTAGATCGTCTGCTTGATCGCGAGCACATGCGGATCACGTGCCGCCTGGTCGACGAACGCCTCGACCGACGTGGTGAACGAGTCGTAGGGGTGGTGTACCAGCACGTCGCCCGCCTGGAGCACCCGGAACAGGTCCGGCGGGGGTTCGGTGCGTGAGAGCACCGGCTGCGTCTGCGGTGACCACACCGGATCCTTCAGCTCCGGGCGCGGCAGTCGGTGGAGACCCCAGAGACCGGAGAGGTCGAGCGTGCCGTCGATCACCGAGACGTCGTGGTCCGACAGCTCGAGCTCACGGCAGAGCAGCTCTTGCACCTCGTCGGTCATCCGGGCGTCGACCTCGAGCCTGACCACGTGGCCGGCCTTGTTGCGTTGCCGGAGCACGGTCGCGATCGCCTCGAGCAGGTCTTCGGATTCGTCGGACAGCTCGAAGTCGGCGTCGCGGGTGACGCGGAACACGTAGTGCTCGAGCACCACCATCCCGGGAAAGAGCGACTCCAGCCTCGCGGCGATGACCTGCTCGATCGGAACGAAGCGCTCGTGGTCGGGAAGCTCGACGAATCGGGGAAGCAACGGTGGGACCTTGACCCGGGCGAATCGTTCCTCTTCGGTGTCGGGATCGCGCACGACGACCGCGAGGTTGAGGGAGAGGTTCGAGATGTACGGGAACGGATGGGCGGGGTCGACGGCGAGGGGGGTCAGGACCGGGAAGACGCGCTCTTCGAACACCGTGACGAGGTACTCGCGATCGTCGTCGTCGAGCTCGTTCCAGTCGCAGAAGCGGATCCCGACCTCTTCGAGCGCGGGCGCGACCTCCTTGACGAACGCGGTCGCCTGACGGAACACCAGCTCGTCGACGCGGGCACGGATGGCCCGCAGCTGATCGAGCGGGTCCATGGCGTCCGGTGTCTGGGTCCGGATTCCGGCGCGGACCTGCTCCTGCAGTCCGCTGACCCGGACCTGGAAGAACTCGTCGAGGTTCTGGCTGAAGATCGCGAGGAACTTCGCTCGCTCGAGCAGCGGCTGGTCCGAGTCTTCGGCGAGCGCCAGCACGCGCGCGTTGAACTCGAGCCACGAGAGCTCACGGTTGAGGAAACGAGCGGGGCTCGGGTCGTTTCCCTCGTCCACATCTTCGGGGGCGACCATGACCACCATCGTACCGATCTGCCTGTACCTGCGTATCTGGGGCGTTCCGGCATCGGACACGACCGCGACCCGCTCGGGGGGAACGGGTCGCGGGGAGCGGCATCTCTACGGATCGGGGGGCCGATCCGGAGGGGCCGGGGCCGGAACTTGGCGGCCCGGTGCGCAGGTGGCCTGTGCACCGATCGAGACGGTATCGGGGGTGAGTGGACCACCGACTTCGGTCAGGTGAACGAGACGTGGACCCCTGGTGAACACCGGCGCTTCACCGCCGCTCCGAAGCTCGGGCCCACCCGGACTCCGCGTGCTGACTCACTCGAAGACGACGGTCTTGCGACCTCGACGCAGGACGCGGTGCTCGAGATGGGCCCGGACACCGCGCGCCAACACCATGCGCTCGAGGTCGCGACCCTTGCGGACCAGGTCGTCGACCGAGTCACGGTGCGACACGTGCATCACGTCCTGCTCGATGATCGGGCCCTCGTCGAGCACTGCGGTGGCGTAGTGCGCGGTCGCTCCGATCACCTTGACCCCGCGGTCGTGGGCCTGGTGGTACGGGCGACCTCCGATGAACGCCGGCAGGAACGAGTGGTGGATGTTGATGATGTCGGGGGCGCGGGTGATGAAGTCGGCCGAGAGGATCTGCATGTAGCGCGCCAGCACGACGAGATCGACCCGGTGCTCCTCCAGGAGGGCGAGCACCTGTGCCTCCTGTTGCTGCTTCGTCTCGGGTGTGACCGGGAGGTGCTCGTAGCGCGCGCCCATGAACGTGACCCGCTCGGCATGATCGGGATGGTTCGAGATCACCACCGGGATCTCGACCGTCCCGAGATCGCCGGTGTGCCAGCGCCCGAGCAGGTCGTCGAGACAATGGGACTGCCGGGAGACCAAGACCGCGATGCGGGCCCCGTCGTCCGAGAACCGGATGTCCCAGGTCATTGCGAAACGGTCGGCCAGCGGCACGAACGCGGTCGGCAGCTCGTCGCGGGAGAGCTCGAAGTGTTCGAGCTCGAACTCGACCCGCTGGAAGAACACGTCGTCGGCCGCGTCGACGTGCTGCTCGGCCCGCACGATGTTGCCCCCGTGACGGAACACGAAGTCGGAGACGGCCGCGGTGAGGCCGCGCTGGTCCGGGCACGACAGCAACAGGATCGCGGTCGGGCCAGTCGTCATCCGATCCACGTTACGGCGCCCTTCGGCATCCCGCCGGTGACTAGCTATCGTCGGGAGGGAAATGGGCAACCCGATGCACGATCCACGCACGATGGGGCTGTCGCCGTTCGGCCGTCTCGCAGTCGCCCACGCCGTGAGCATGATCGGCGATGCGTGTGTCACGGTCGCGTTGGCGGGCACGTTGTTCTTCAACATCTCGCCCGGCGCGGCGCGACCCAAGGTCTTGCTCTACCTGGTGCTCACCGTCGCGCCCTTCGCACTCGTGGCACCGGTCATCGGGCCCCTTCTCGACCGCAGTCGGGGCGGCCGCCGCACCCTCATGAGCGCCGGGTGCTTCGGCCGCGCCGCCCTGTGCGTCTTGATGGCGGGCAACGTCAACACGCTGTTGCTCTTCCCGCTGGCGTTCGGTGTGCTCGTGCTCGCGAAAGGTCACCAGGTGGCCAAGAGCGCGTTGGTTCCCGCGATGGTCCGCGACGAATCGGCGCTCGTCACCGCGAACTCCCGGCTGGCGCTGATCAGCATCGCGGCCGGCGTGATGGGTGGCATCCCGGCTGCGCTCGTCTTGAAGCTCACGGGTGCCGACTGGGTGCTGGTGGGCGCGGCGATCGCGTTCGTCGTCGCCGGGTTCCTCTCGCTGCGGGTTCCCCGGGGCGATCGGGGCGCGACGCCCGAGACGCCCGAGGAGCGCGCCGAGCTGCACGCGCCGAGCATCGTGTTGGCCGGCACCGCGATGGCGCTGCTCCGCGCGGGCGTCGGGTTCCTCACCTTCCTCGTGGCGTTCGGGTTGAAGGCGGGCAAGCAGCCGACCTGGTTCTTCGGGGCGGTGCTCGCCGTGAGCGCGGTCGGTGGACTCATCGGCAACGTGCTCGCGCCGTTCCTCCGCCGGAAGTTGAGGGAGGAGTGGATCCTGGTCGGCTCGCTGCTCGCCCCCGCATTGGCCGCACTGTGGGCGGCCCGGGCCGGAGGGCGGTGGGGCTACGTGTTCACCGCGGTGTTCGTCGCGACGGGCGCGGCCGCGGGAAAGGTCGCCTTCGACAGCCTGCTGCAGCGCGACGGGCCCGACGACCTCCGTGGCCGTGCGTTCGCCCGCTTCGAGACGCGATTCCAACTGGTCTGGGTGCTCGGCGCGCTCATCCCCGTCGCACTCTTCGACGTGATGGACGCGCGCGTCGGGTTCTTCGTTCTCGCGGTGATGTTGGGCTTCGGCGGGGTGTCGTATGTGATCGGGCTGCGCGCGGCCCGCGACCGCCCGGCCGGCGTGCCACCCGGGCCTGACCGATGAAAGCCTCGGAGGGCGGTTAGCTCCAACCCGAACCTGCGCCTGCGACCATGCCGAACGGACCGGACGGCCAGCGGAAGCAGTCGACCATCAGTTGGTCGACCTCGGCCGTGGTGGCGATGCCTTCGTCGACGACCTTCTGCGCCTCGGCCAGCATCGCGAAGTAGACGCGGTTCGCGACGAAGCCCCACGCCATCGCGGTGTCGCGCACGACGATCGGGTGCTTGTCGCAGCGCGCCGCGACCTCGCGTACCGTCTCGACGGTCGATTCGGACGTGGTGTCGGTCGTGACGATCTCCGCGAGCTTCATGACGGGCGCGGGCGACGCCCAGTGCCAGCCGATCACCTTGTCGGGTCGGTCGGTCGCGGCCGCGAGCGCCTGGATCGGGAACCCCGATGTGTTCGACGCGAGGATCGTGCCCTCGGGTGCCATGCGGTCGAGGTCGCGGAACACGCGGATCTTCAGGTCGAGCCGTTCGGGGACGGCTTCGATCACGAGGTCGGTCGCGGCCACCGTCTCGAACGAGTCGGTGAACGTCAACCGGGCCAGGGCCGCATCGGCGGCTCCACGCGTGAGCTTTCCGCGCGCGACGCCCGAATCGAGTCCGTACCGACCGGTGGTCACGTGTTCGCGGGCCGACGCGAGGGCTTCCGGCTCGATGTCGTAGCAGTGGATGTCGTACCCCGCGGCGGCCGTGACCTGCGCGATGCCCGCGCCCATGACCCCGGCGCCCAGCACACCGATCGTGAGATTCATGCGCAGACCTCGGTTCTCCCCATCCACCGACTGAGTTCCGACAGCTTGGCACCGAGCTCCGACGACCTCGTCGGGGAGCAGGGCCTGAGGGCCGTCGCAACGGGCTGAGGCCGGATCGCAGTGCACGTCGAGCATCACGCCGTCGGCGCCGGCGGCGATCGCGGCGAGGGCCATCGGCGCGACCAGGGTGCGGTGGCCGGTGCCGTGCGACGGATCGACGATCACCGGCAGGTGCGAACGTGCCTGCACGACCGGTACCGCCGAGAGGTCGAGCGTGTTGCGCGTCGACGGCTCGAAGGTGCGGATCCCACGCTCGCACAGGATGATGTCGAGGCTGCCCGAGTCAGCGACGTACTCCGCGGCCAACAGCCACTCCTCGATCGTCGCCGAGAGCCCGCGCTTCAACATCACCGGCTTTCCCGACTTCGCGCACTCCTTGAGCAACTCGAAGTTCTGCATGTTGCGCGCGCCGACCCGCACCACGTCGACGACGTCGGCGACTACTTCGAGGTGCGAAGGGTCGAGCACCTCGGCGACCCAGGGGAGGCCGAACCGGCGTCGCTGTTCCGCGACGATCTCGACGCCTTCGGCACCCAGGCCCTGGAACGAGTACGGCGACGACCGGTGCTTGTACAGATCGCCGCGCAACATGGTGGCGCCGGCCGCGACGGCCGCGGTCGCACGCGTCGGCGACCTGTTCCGACGTCTCGATCGCGCACGGACCCGCGATGAGCGTGAACGTCCCCGCGCCGACGAACTGGTCACCGACGCGCACGCTCGTGCGGTTGGGCGACCCGTGCCGTGCGACGAGCGGATGACCGGCGAGCGTGGGCACGTTCGCCGGGGTGAGGGACGGTTCGGATGACATCGTGCTTCCTTTCGAGGCGGGCGCATCGGCCCGGAACGCGAAAAACCCCGGCCTCGCGGCCGGGGCATCTCCCTGTGGGACCTTCGTGCGCCGCTACGTACGGCGGGACAAGGGCCCGGGGGACGCCCCGGTGCCGAAGTACCAACCGAAGAAAGTAGCGGACACACATGGTGCCGTCAGAATAGCCCAGTGAGCGCAGCGGAGCCGCCGGACATCTGGGCAGGACTCGAGCTGGTGGGCGGTCGAGGCGGCGCATCGGAGCGAACCGTCAGTCAGTCAGTCAGCTCGATGCGGGCGAGCCAGAGGCCGGGAGCTTCGAGCTCGGCCCGGGTGGGGAGCATCGATTCGGCCTCCCACAACCGATTGAGCCCGTCGAGGCCGGCCCGTTCGATGACCCCGCGACAGAAGGCCTGACCCTGCTCGGAGTGGGCGCGGTCGAGTTGGAGACCGAGCAGGCCCTCGATGAATCGCCCGGCTTCACCGCTGTCGACCTGGTGGCGAGCGAGCGCCTCGTGCACCTGGTCGAACGAACCGGTGAGGCGGCTCCCGATGCCCTGGACGACGACTTCGGCGTAGCCCTCGAGCACCGAGGTCACGGCCTGCAACCGTTGGAGGATCTCCTCCTGCTGCGGAGAGCGCATCGCGCCGAGGAGCGCTTCGGGATGTTCGGTGATGCCCTGCATCGACGACGGGTCGGTCGGGTCGAACCCTCCGAGCTGGCTCTCGAGCGCAGCGTGATCGAGTTGGTAGGCCGAGACGTACTCGGTCGCGAGCGCGACGAGCTTCGGTTGCACCCACGGGACGGAACGTTCGGCGGCCCGCACCACCTCGTGGAGGACGACCACGAAGCGGAGGTCGTTGCGATCGAGTGACCACGCGGCCTCGAACCCGTCGAGATTCGTGACCACGAAGCAGAGGCTGGGTGCGTCGGACGCGGGAAGCGGGAGGTCGTACCGACCGAGCGCGTGCTGTGCGAGGTACCCGACCATCGAGCCCGCCTGCACCCCCAGGAGCACCGGCGCCATCATCCCCATGAGGCCGGAGAGCGCGTCAGCGCCCATCGGCATCCCGAACGGCCCGATCGCGCCGACCTCGGGTCCGAGCTCCTGGCCGGCCGACTCCTCGTCGATCGCGGCCCGGAACGTGACGGCCAGCGCTTCGAGCACCGGTGCGAGCGCGTCGAGATGGAGCAGCGCCCACTCCGAACGACCGAGGGTCCGCAGCGGCGCCGAGTAGGTGGCGGTCAAGCCGGTCTCGGCGACCACATGCGTCTGCGCGGCGCGGACGAGCTCCTCGAGCGCCGCGTGATCGGCGGGTGAGACGGGCTCGTCCTGCGCGCCCTCTTCTCCGAGGGCGACCGTCGTCGCGGTCTGCTTCGCGATCTCCCAGTTGACCGGACCGTCGGACTGGAGCATTCGCACGACCTCGTTGAGGTCGATCTTCGAGAGGTCGAAACCTTCCGGTCCGAAGGGATTCACGGGTTGGTTCGACGGATGGAACCGGGGGTCGGTCTCGTCGTCGGGATCTCCGAATTGAGGGTCGTCGCTCACGCGGTCAGTCTATGGACGTGGCAGACGTCGCAGTCACCGGGATCGCAGGGCTCCTCGGACAGCGTTTGCTGCCGCGCCTCGACGCGTCGTCGAGCGTCGGTCGGGTGGTCGGTCTCGACGTCCGTGACCCGGAGCGACGCATCGGTCGGCTCGAGATGCACCGGGTCGACATCGCCACCGCCGAGGTCGAACCGTTGCTCGAAGGCGTGTCGGTGATCGTGCACCTCGCCTCGATCGTCGACCCGTTGCCCGACGACTCCTTCGAGACCCGGGTCAACGTCGACGGAACGCGACGGATCCTCGAAGCTGCGACGAACACGGGGATCACCAAGATCGTGCGGGTGTCGACGGCCGCGGTCTACGGCGCCTGGCCCTCGAACCCGGTGCCGCTCACGGAAGACGCGCCCCTGCGACCGAACCCCGGGTTCGGTCCCGCGGTGCAGGGCGCCGAGGTGGAGCGCATGCTCGCCGAATGGCGCGAGCAGACCCCCGGTGCCGTGATCACGACGCTTCGCGCCGCGCCCGTGCTCGGTCGTGGCTCGCAACACCTCTGGGCCCGGCTCCTGTCAGGGCGTCCGGCGATCCGCGTCCGCGGTGCGGCTCCGCCGGTGCAGACGGTGCACGCCGACGACGTCGCCGACGCGCTCCTCCTCGCCGTCGAGCAGGACCTTCCCGGGGTGTTCAACGTCGCGGCCGACGGTTGGCTCGACGCCGCGGCCGCGACCGCGCTGAGACGACGACCTGCGGCAGCCGTTCCGGCGGAGCTCCTGTCGCGGGCCCTGCGCCGCCTCTGGTCGACCGGGCTCGGTGACGTCCCGGCCGAGGCATTGCCGTACCTCACGTATCCGTGGGTGCTCGCGAACGATCGACTCCGCGCCGCGGGGTGGAAGCCGCAGCACACCAACGAGGAGACGTTGATCGAGACCGTCGCCTCGCTCACGAAGCCGTTCCCGAAGGCGAAGATCGCCGCGGGTGCCGTGGGAATCGCCGGTGCGGCCGCGGCCCTCGGCGGCGGCGTCGTCCTCTGGCGCAACCGCCGCCGGTAGGAGAAGAAGCGGAGGCGGCGGAACGTCGCCGCGGGTCAGGAGCGGGTGAGCGGTCGAGCCGCCGCAGCGGATTCGACCATGAATGAGGAGAAGAAGCGGAGGCGGCGGAACGTCGCCGCGGGTCAGGAGCGGGTGAGCGGTCGAGCCGCCGCAGCGGATTCGACCATCAGGCCGGCGGGGAGGTTCGCGTTGCGCCAGGTGTCCCACTCGGGGGTGAAGTACCGGAGGCGGGTCTTCTTGTACTCCTTGATGGACCACAGGAGCGCGTGCTCGTCGATCCCCGTCTCGGTGCGGATCGCCTCGATGATCGCCTCGCAGTCGCGCGCGTTGCGACCGTGGACCATCGTGAACACCGTGTACGGCCAGTCGTCGTAGGTCGGACGGCGGTAGCAGTGGCTCACGGCCGCGAACCCCGCCATCTGCGGACCGATCTCGGGGAGTCGGTCTTCAGGAACCGCCCACACGCCCATGGCGTTGGCCTTGAAGCCGGCGCTGCGGTGGTTCATGACCGCGGCCAAGCGGCGCATGAGCTTGCGGTCCTTGAACGACTGCAGCAACTCGAGCACGGTGGCGCCGTCGACGCCGAGGCGCGCGCCTTGCGCGGCGAACGGCTCCTCGACGAGCGGGAGGTCGTTCTGGAGCACGCTGATCGCGGCGACCTCGAGTTCGGTGAGCTCCGGCGCTTCCATGTCGGGGCGGCGTTCCGGCTGTTCGTGCGCGAGCACCTCGGCCTTCGCGTCGGCGCTCGTGGTGCCGGTCATGTCGAGCTTGACGCCGATCTTGTAGAGCACGAGCGTCGGGAGCTTGCGCGTGACGCGTGCGCCGGAGGCGGTGTGCAGCACGTCGAGATGGGCGTCGAAGTCGTCGCCCGGCGGCGTCGCCAGCGTGTACCAGAGGTTGTAGTCGTGGTTGCGCTTGTAGTTGTGGCTGACGCCGGGGTGCGCGCTGATGATCTCGGCCGCGTCGTCGATGTGGTCGGGATCGATCTTCGCGGCGACGAGCGCGGAGTTGTAGCCGAGCGCCCGAGTGTCGAAGATGGCCGACAGCTGGCGCAGCACACCGAGCGCCTTCACGTGCGCGAGGCGCCCGAGAATCTCGCCCTCACTGATCCCGAGCCGCTCACCGAGCGCGGCGTAGGGCCGTTCGACGAGCGGGAAGTCCCACTGGACGGCGTTCAGCAGCGCCTTGTCGACATCGTCGAGCTGTTCTTCGGGATGTTCGTGGGAGGTCACGGTACGAGTCTCGCGCCGTTCGGCGGGGCGGGCCGAGTCGTCATCCGGCCTCGGCTCGGACCAACGTCGTGCTCGTGCTCGCCGGGGTGGCGTCGGTCGGCATCTCCCGCAGCGTGATCGACACGGTCCGGGTGGACCCGGCCCGCCAGATCCGGAGCGTGACGTCGGCGCCGGGGTGCAGGGAGCGGACTCGGGCGATCAGGTCGGCCATCCGGGTGACCGGCGTCCCACCGATGCCAACGATCACATCGTCGGGTCGGATCCCCCCGACCGCGGCCGGGCTGTTCGCGCCGACCTCCGACACGAGCACGCCACCGCCGGTCCGATCGAAGGCGTCGGTGCCGGCGACCCCGAGCCAGCCGTGCGCGGCCCGGCCGGTGCGTCGCAGCTGATCGGCGACATCGCGTGCCGTCTCCATGGGGACCGCGACGCCCATTCGATCGGCTCCCGACGTGAGGACGCCCACGGCTCGGCCGTCGGCGTCGAGGAGGACCCCTCCCGACGTGGCCGTTTCCACCATCGCGTCAGTGGCGATGAGGCCGGCGCGCACCGGTGTCGCGTCAGTGGCCATGGTCGTGACCGACGACACGACGCCCGTCGCGACCCACCTTCGGCTCCCGCCGCCGGATCCGACCGCGATGACCGATTCACCGACCTCCACCGATTTCCCGCGAGCCGACAGGCCGCCCGCGAGGCCCTCGACCCGGAGGAGCGCGAGGTCGGTGGTGCGATCGAGGCCGCGGACGACGGCGGTGTGCACGGAGCCGTTGGCGCCGACGACCCTGGCCGTCGCCGAATCACCCATCGTCTCGCAGGTCGTGAGGACCCAACCATCGGCGATCACGACGCCGGATCCGCGGTTCTCGCCGGTCACGCCGGCAGCAAACACGGCGACGACCGCGGGCGCGACCCGAGCCGCGAGCTCCGCGACGGGGGTGGCTGCGCGTGGCGTGGCGGGGTCGGAGCCACCCGATCGGAGGATTCCCGTGAGGGCGAGCACTCCCGTCGCGACGAGCGCGCCGGTCGCGCCGGCGGCGAGCATGAGCGACCACTCTCGGCCGCGATGTCGGGGTCGCGACGGCGTCGGGGCGGGGCGGGAGCGGACCGACAGCTCCGACGGGTGGACCCAGAGGCGGTCGAGCGGGTCTGGGGGCGGTCCGTTCGGCCCGTCGTCTCCGGGATCCTCGAGCGGCATGGGTGCGGATTCTACCGACGTGCGCCGCGAAAGAGACCGCGGCCCTCTGGTCCGCGCCGCCGCCAGTTCCGGCGCTCTTCTGGTCGAGTTGGCGGCTTCTCGTACAGTGGGAGTGTGTCCCGACCCCCACAGCCGTCTCCGCCCGACGAGTCGGCGACCCGGATCGCGCTGACCCGCGACCCGTTGTCGTCCACTGAAGTCGCCCGATGGGCGACGACGCCACGGTCGGGCGCGGTGGTCACGTTCGCCGGCACTGTCCGCGATCACGCCGACGGGAGAGCGGGTGTCACCGGGCTGTCGTACGAGGCGTACGAGGAGGAGGCCACCGCGCGACTCTCTGCCGTCGCCGTCGCGGCGCGTGACCGGTGGCCCGACGTCGAGCGGATCGCACTCGTCCACCGCCTCGGCGACCTCGCCCTGTCGGAGGTCTCGGTGCTCGTCGTCGTGTCGGCCCCGCATCGCGAAGCGGCGTTCGAAGCTGCCCGGTTCTGCATCGACACGCTCAAGGAGACGGTGCCGATCTGGAAGCGCGAGCACTGGTCGGGTGGTTCCGAGTGGTCCGACGCGGCGCGCCCGGTCACCTCCGTCGCGGCGATTCCACCGTCCGTCGGTTCGGCACGGTAGGGGTTCGAGGGCGCGTGGAGTACCTCTTGTTGGCGCTCGGGTTGATCGTGGGTGGCGTCGCGATCGTGATGTTCCGGAACCGTCGTCCGACCGGGATCGACGCGAGCATCGAGGAGTTCGAGCAGAGCCTCGAGGCGATCGCACCGCCGCCTCCCGACCCGCAGCGAGGGCGCCGGTCTGGGTAGAGACCTCGCGATCGACCTCGGAACGGCGAACACCCTCGTCTACTCGCGTGGACAGGGGATCATCCTCAACGAGCCGACGGTCATCGCTCTCAACAGCCGCACCCAAGACGTGCTCGCGATGGGGCACGAGGCGTGGCAGATGATCGGGCGGACGCCCGGCTACATCGTCGCGGTCCGACCGCTACGCGGCGGCGCGATCACCGACTTCGAGATCACCCAACGGATGATCCGACTGTTGTTCCAGCGGGCCGGCGTCAACCGCCTCTACCGAGCGCGCGTCCTCATCTGCGTTCCCTCGGCCATCACGCACGTCGAACAGCGCGCGGTGCTCGAGGCCGCGCGTCGGGCCGGCGCGGCGACCACCTATCTCATCGAGCAGCCCATGGCTGCCGCGATCGGTGCCGGGCTCCCCATCCACGAGCCCCTCGGAAACATGATCGTCGACGTCGGTGGAGGCACGACCGAGGTCGCGGTGATCTCACTCGGAGGTGTGGTCGCGCTCGAAGCCGTGCGCGTGGGTTCGTTCGACATCGACGCTGCGATCCAGTCGTACGTGCGCCGCGAGTACGGAATCGCGATCGGTGAACGGACCGCAGAGGAGATCAAGCTCGCGATCGGATCGGCTGCTCCCACCGACGACGAGTACAAGGCCGAGGTTCGAGGCCGGGATCTCATGAGCGGCCTCCCCAAGACGATCATTCTCTCGCCCGAAGAGGTGCGGGACGCGATCGAGGAGCAGACCCGCGCGATCTGCGACGCGGTGATCGCGGCGCTCGCCGACACGCCACCCGAGCTCGCACAGGACCTGATCCTCCAGGGCATCCACCTGGTCGGCGGCGGAGGCATGCTCCGCGGCCTCGACAAGCGGATCGCGAAGGAGAGCGGCCTCCCGGTCCGGCTGGTGGAGGCGCCACTCGAGTGTGTGGTGCTCGGTGCCGGCCGCTGCCTCGAGAGCTTCGACCGCCTCAAAGACATGTTCATGGGTTCGCCGAGAAGTTAGATCTCTGGTCGAATCCGCTGCGTGGGCTCGATCGCTCACCGGTTGGTGTCCTGTGTGGGTGTGTCCGCCCGCTCCGCTCCTTCTCCAACTCTGATGGTCGAATCCGCTGCGTGGGCTCGATCGCTCACCGGTTGGTGTCCTGTGTGGGTGTGTCCGCCCGCTCCGCTCCTTCTCCAACTCCGATGGTCGAATCCGCTGCGTGGGCTCGATCGCTCACCGGTTGGTGTCCTGCGTGGGTGTGTCCGCCCGCTCCGCTCCTTCTCCAATCAAATCTTCGGCGGCTTGGCGGACCTGCCAGTCGGGATCGGTCAGGGCGGCTTCGAGCGCGGCGTCGACCTCCGGCCCCTCGAACGGGGCGAGTGCAAGGACCGCGCGACGTCGGACCGCGGGACGATCGCGGGTCGCGGCGAGCACCGCGGGGAGGCCGATTGGATCGCCGATCGCGCCCAGCGCCGCGACCGCTGCCTCGCGCACGAGGGGGTCGTCGTGGCCGGTGGCCAGGCTGATCTCGGCCCGCACGGCCCGACGCCGGTTCGTGGGCGACCAGGTGATCTCACCGATCGCCCACGCCGCGGCCTCGACAACCGACCACTCGGGATCCGCGAGGAGCGCGAGCAGCGGTGCCAGGGGAGTCGTGAGGTCGGGTGCGAGCTCGGCGGACCGGCGCCGGACCGACGCGTCGGGATCGGCAGCGGCGCGACGCCAGATCTGCCGAGCCGCGGAGCGGCCGCTGGTGCGCACGACTGCGCCGAGCGCGGCGGCGCGCACGCGTGGATCCGGATCGTCGGTGGTCAGCGTGACGAGGCTCGTCACCTCCGAGCGTCCAGGACGACCCAACCGCCCGGCTGCCGCGGCTGCTGCCGCCCGCACGTAGGGATCTCTGCTGGCAAAAGGGGCCGAGCGACTCACGACAGGTTCCCTACAGATCGGTACGTTCGGTCGGTGAGCCTTGAACAGTCGGAGATCCGGCCCGGTCGCGCCGCCGTGTTCGTGCTCGTCGTGGCGATCTTCGTGGCGACGGCGTTGGCGATCGCGCTCGTCGCCGGGGCCGCGTCGCCACCATCGGGGTAGTCGGGGCACCTGCCGGAGCTCGGTCCGCGTGTGACCGACACCCCGCTGACCGGAGCGGGTGGGGTCGGAACATTCGTCATCCGCGGACATCGAACCACGTCTTCGCAGCCATCCGGGCAGATCTGGGGCGTTCCTGGCCGCCGTAGAGTTCGGCCGTGGACGTCGACGGAGCCGCTCCGGAGCCTCGACCAGCGGGCGACGAGCACACCCGCCGACTCCGACTGCTCATCGTCGGATCGGTCGGCATCGGGCTGATCCTCACCGGCATCGTGGTCGCGGTGCTCCTCTCCGTCGGTGGCGGCGGGGTGGCGGCGACCGAATCACCGGCGCTGGTCGGAACGGTTGCCTCGTCGACGACGCTCCCGTCGGTCTCGACGACCACGCTCGCCCTCTCCCAACCGCAGAACCCGCCCGACGACGAGCACGCCGATGTTCCCATCGTGGACATCGGGTCGATCGAGATCCCCAAGATCGGGTTGGCGGCCCCGCTCGCCGAGGGCATCTGGCTCACGGTGCTCGACGTCGGGCCCGGGTCACTGGCCCGGGACCGCCGCTCCCGGCGGCTTCGGCAACGCCGTCGTCGCGGGTCATCGGGTCACCCACTCGGAACCGTTCCGCCACATCGACCAGCTCGTCGCGGGGGACCTGATCGTGCTCTCCGACCCGACCGGTCGATACACCTACTCGGTCACGGGAAGCGAGGTCGTCACGCCCGACGACGTCGACATCGTGACGCAGCGTCCGGGACACACCGTCACGCTCTTCGCGTGCCATCCTCCGGGGAGCGCGGCGTACCGCTACGTCGTGCACGGCTCGTTGGTGTCGGCGCCGCGTCCCGGGGCCTGAATCTGCCCGGCGTCGGGTGTCAGCCGGTGGCGCTCTTGAGC
Source organism: uncultured Actinomycetes bacterium (assembly GCA_963829475.1). GTDB lineage: Bacteria > Actinomycetota > Acidimicrobiia > IMCC26256 > JANYLB01 > JANYLB01. Next base: position 86,318 of record CAWHIU010000002.1, read on the forward strand.
ACGACCATGGCCAGGCCGATCCCGCCGGCGATCACGAGCGCCACGACGGTGCCGACGGTGAGGACGAGGCCGACGAGCTTTCCGAAGGTGGAAGACCGGACCGGGCGCGCCGGAAGCAGTGACCCAGTCGTGGCAGGCTGCCTGATCGTGGTGCTCGTCATCGACTTCCCCTTTGCAACGGAGCCTCGCGTCGGCACCGGTCTTGATCAGCCGGTCGACGCGTCGCGGCTCCGAGTATCGGCATCGTGACCGCCGAACCTGAGACGCCACCGCAACCGCCGTCCCCGCAGGGCCCGCCGCCTGCGTCTCCTGACGTCCCCGGTCGGTCGAGCCCGCCGCGCCGCCGCCGGCGCATCTGGACGCGGGTCCTCGCGGTGCTCGTCAGCCTTGCCGTCGTCGTCGCGATCGCCGGGCTGTTCATCCCGGTCAGCTACGTGATCATCGAGCCGGGCGACGCGACCCCGGTGTCGGGCGCCGTGTCGGTGAAGGGCGCGCCGACCTATCCGTCGCGCGGGTCGCTGCTCTTCCTCACCGTCTCGGTGTCGAACGGCAAGCCGAACCTGTGGCGCTATCCTCGCCGCCTCGCTCGACGACAACGCCGAGGTGATCTCGTACCACGACTACTTCGGGACGACGACACCCGCGCAGGACCGAAAGCTCAACGTGCAGGCGATGGACACCTCGCAGCAGATCGCGACCAAGGTCGCGCTCGAGAAGCTCGGGTACACGGTCACCGAGACCGGGAAGGGCGCGCAGGTGCTGAAGGTCGTCAAGGACGCGCCGGCCGCGGGCACGTTGAAGCTCGGGCGACGTCATCACCGCGGTCGACGGTCGGCCGGTGACGCTCGTCGAGCAGCTCGGGCCGCTCGTGCGCGAGCATGCCCCCGGAGAGCCGGTCGTGCTCGACATCGAACGACCCGGCAACACGCGGCCACGTCGGCCACGCGGAAGCAGGTGACGGTCACGACCGGGGCCAACCCGAACCCGCCCGAACAAGGGGTCGGCCTACCTCGGTGTCGTGGCCGAGACCGACGACCTCACGTTCCACTTCCCGGTCGACGTCACGATCGATCCCGGGCCGGTGAGCGGCCCGTCGGCCGGGCTTGCGTTCACCCTCGCCATCATCGACAAGATGACGCCCGGAAGCCTGACCGGCGGTCGGAAGGTCGCGGTGACGGGCGAGATGCTCCCCGACGGGACCGTCGGCGAGATCGGTGGCGTCGCCCAGAAGGCGGTCGCCGCCAAGGACGCGGGCGCGACGCTGATGCTCGTTCCGCGCTCGGAGGCGCGCGACGCGCGGAGCGACGGCCGGTTCGATGAAGGTCGGAAGGTGTGCGCACCCTCGACGATGCTCTCGCCGCGCTCCGTCGCGCCGGAGGCGATGCGATCGACGTACCGGTGCCCACGGCCGCGTAGACGGATTTCGCCGGAGTCCGAGCCTCGGACGGCTCATCACCAATACGATGGTGCCGTGGCAACGGATCGAGCGAGAGAAGACCGTCCCGACGCGAGCGGGTCGAGCGATCCGGCGGGTCCGATGTTCGCCGGCCGGGCTCGGGCGCGACTCGGCTCACACCCGAGGAGATCACGAGCCGCGGCTTCGCGAGCGCGTTCCGAGGCGTCTCGGAGACCGAGGTCCGGAACTTCCTCCGACGGGTCGCCGACGAGCTCGCGGCGGCCCGTGACCACGAGCGCCGCCTCGCGGAGCGGGTCGCCGATCTCGAGGAGCAGATCCGCACACCCGCCGCCGCTCAGCGAGCGAGCAGCTGCTCGAGCGGCCTCGGCGAGGAGACCACCCGGGTCCTGCGCTCGGCCCAGGAAGCCGCCGCCGACATCCGCGCCCGAGCCGAGCGAGCACAGCGAGGCGGCGATCGAGGAGGCACAGGAGACGTCGCGGCGCCTGCGCGAAGAGGCCGACGTCTACGCGAAGGAGCGCACGAGCAACGCCGAGAGTGCAGCGGCCGAACGTGAGCAGCAGTCGATCGAGCACGCGGACGCGGCTCGGGTTGCCGCCGAGCGCGCCGCCGCCGAGACCGCGGAGCGGGCGACGGCCGACTGCCGACGCCGAGATCGAACGCGGCCGTGAGGCCGGGCGTGCGATGGTGGAAGAGGCGCGCGCAGTCCGCGAGCGTGTCCTCGCCGACCTCGCGCGTCGGCGCGCGCTTGATGCAGGCCCAGCTCGACGAGCTCCGGGTCGGACGCGAGCAGCTGCTCGACGCGTACCGCGTCGTGAAGCAGACCCTCGCCGACGCGATCACTGCGCTCGGCGGTGTGGAGGCCAAGGCCCACGCCGAAGGTGGCATCGAGATCGAACCCGTGCCCGAGGACGGTATCGACTTCTCGCTCGATGCCGACCGACGCCGATGCCGGTCGCACCGCGATCGATCCCCGGCGCCGGGTCATCAGGGTCGACGACCACGGCCGATGAGTCGGGAGTCGCGGAGCCGGAGCTGCCGACCCCCGAGGAGAGCCCGGCCAGCGACGACCGCGGTCGACGCGCTGTTCGCCCGGCTCAAGGAAGAGCGGACCGAACCGAAGGCCGCGGCGGTTCCTGCCGCCGAACCCGGCCCGGAACCCGAACCCGTGGCCACCCCGGTTGCACGAGGCGGAACCGACGGCGCCCGCCGCGCCGGATCGACGCCACCGAGGCGGTCGACGAGACGGCCGTCGAGGCCGCGGAGGTCGACCTCGCGGCGGTGGAGGTCGCGGCGGTGCAGCCCGGGCCGTCCCGCGTGGTCGTGCCACCGGTCGCCGGGGAGGTCCCGCCGGAGCTCGCGGCGCGTGACGAAGCGGTCGCCAAGGTGCGTTCGGCGCTCGGCCGTCGGGCCAAGCGCGCGCTTCAGGACGAGCAGAACGAGCTCCTCGACGCGTTGCGCAAGGCCAAGGGTCGTCCGACGCCCGATGGGGTGCTCCCCCCGGTCGACGGGCAGAGCGAGACCTGGGCCGACGTGCTCGCGCCGGCCGTCGACGAGGTGTACCGCGCCGCGACGCGGGCGACGTCGGCGGACGCGCGCGACCGACGGTGTGCCGCGCGAGTATCTCGTCGCGATCGCCGCCGAGCTGGGCGCTCCCCTCCGGGAACGCTTGATCTCGGCGTTCGGCGCCGACAGCGACGGCGAGGAGGGCGACGTCGCCCAGCGAGTCGGTTCCCGCTACCGCGAATGGCGCACGCAGGCACTCGACAGCGCACTCGCAGATGCGTTGGTGGCCGCCTGGGCGCGGGGAACGATCGACGTCGCGCCCGAAGATGCGCGGCTTCGCTGGGTGACTCCTGCCGGTGGGTGTTGCCCCGACTGCGACGACGACGCCCTGGAGGCCACGCCGAGAGGTCACGCGTTCCCGACCGGTCAGCTCGCGCCGCCGGCGCACGCCGGTTGTCGCTGCGTGATCGTGGTCGAGACCATGTCGATCTCGTCCGCCAGTGCGAGGAGCGGTACCCCGTGATCCGTCAGATCGGCGTGCCGACGCCGGCCGGCACCGCTCTGGTCGGCCCGTCCGGGCCCCGCGCCGGGTTCGACTCGCCGGCCCTCTAGCATCCCCTCCGTGCGCGTCCCCACCGTCGAACGCCGACGACGACCCTTCCGCCTCCGAGGCTGGATCATCGCGGCTGGAGTGATCCTCGTCGTCCTCGTGCTGAGCCTCCAGGGATTGGCGCGCTTCTACACCGACTTCCTCTGGTTCGACTCGGTCGGGTTCTCGAAGATCTGGCGCGAGCTGCTCACCGCGCAGATCGTGCCCGGCGCTCGTGTTCACCATCGTGTTCTTCGCAATGATGTTCGCGAGTCTCACGATCGCCGACCGGTTGGCCCCGCGGTTGCGGACGATGGGCCCCGAGGACGAGTTCTTCGACCGGTACCAGCAGGCGATGGGCCGCTACGCCGGACGGATCCGGGCCGCGATCGCCGCGTTCCTCGGTCTCATCGCCGGCGCGAGCGCGGCGGGGAAGTGGAACGAGTGGCTCCTCTTCCGCAACGCGGTCGACTTCAAGGCCTCCGACCCGCTGTTCCACAAGAACATCGGGTTCTACGTCTTCAAGCTCCCGTTCATCACGTTCGTCGTCGACTGGTTCTTCGCCGCGTTGGTGATCGTGCTGATCGCGACGGCGATCGCGCACTATTTCAACGGCGGCATCCGGCTGCAGAGCCCGTACCAGCGGGTCACGCCACAGGTGAAGGCGCACCTCTCGGTGATCCTCGCCCTGATGGCCCTGGTCAAGGCGGTCGGCTACTACTACGCGCGCTTCGATCTCCTGTTCTCGAACCGCGGGGTCGTCGAGGGCGCCAGCTACACCGACGTCAACGCGCAGCTCCCGGCGCTCACGTTGCTCACCGTGATCGCGGTCATCGCTGCCGGCCTGTTCATCTGGAACATCTGGCGGCGGGGTTGGGTCCTGCCGATCATCGCGGTCGGGCTCTGGGCGCTGATCTCGCTGGTCGTCGGCACGCTCTACCCGGCGTTCGTCCAGAACTTCCGGGTGAACCCCAACGAGCTCGCGAAGGAGAAGACGTACATCAGGCGCAACATCGTCGCGACGCGGAACGCGTTCAACCTCGACGACCAGAACGTCGCGGTCAAGCAGTTCGACTACAAGTCCGACCTCACGCTCGCGTCGCTCCAGGCAGAACGAGCAGACGATCGGCAACGCCCGCCTCTGGGACCCGACGGAGCTGATCAAGAACTACACGAACTTCCAGCAGTTCGGCACCTTCTACCGCTTCGGCGACGCCGACGTCGACCGGTACACGATCGACGGCAAGACCCAGCAGGTGCTGCTCTCGGCCCGTGAGCTCAACCGCGACAACCTGCCGAGCCAGAGCTGGGTCTGCCGGCATCTCGTCTACACCCACGGCTACGGCTTGGCGGTCTCGCCCTCGAACTCGGCCGACGCGCAGAGCGGTGCGCCGAACTTCCTCCTCGGCGACATCCCGCCGGTGTCGAAGGCCCCCGCGCTCAACCTGACGCGGCCGGAGATCTACTACAGCGAGAACCTCCAGGGGTACAACCTCGTCGACGCCAAGCAGCGGGAGTTCAACTACCCGCGCAAGGGCCGAGCCGACGCGACCACGAAGTTCCGGGGTTCCGGTGGCGTCGAGCTCTCGAGCTACCTGCGCCGTGCCGCGTTCGCGTTGCGCTTCACCGACATCAACCTCCTCATCTCCGGCCAGATCACCCCGAAGACGAAGGTCGTCTACCTCCGCGACATCAGGCAACGGCGTCGAGCAGGCCGCGCCGTTCCTCAAGTACGACGCCGACCCGTACCCCGTGATCCTGAACGGCAAGGTCACCTGGATCCTCGACGGCTTCACGACCACGAGCATGTACCCGTACTCACAGGCGTCCAACAGCACCGGCGGCGTCGGGTCCGGGTTCAACTACGTCCGCAACTCGGTGAAGGTCACCGTCGACGCGTACAGCGGCAAGATCACCTACTACGTGATCGACAAGACCGACCCGATCATCCGGGCGTACGAGAAGGCATTCCCGGAGCTGTTCACCAGCGGCGACAAGTTGTCTGCCGGTCTGCGCGCGCACCTGCGCTACCCGGAGGACCTCTTCACGGTCCAGACCAACAAGTACGCGGCCTACCACATGACCGATCCGACGACGTTCTTCAACAAGACCGACCTCTGGGAGGTGTCGCCCGATCCGGGTTCGGGTCCGGTCGGCACCATCAACGACAGCGGCGTCCTCGACACGACCGCTGCGACGACCCAGCCGCAGGCGGCGAGCTCGACCTCGCCTCGCATGAACCCGATCTACCTCTTGATCAAGCTGCCCGGTGAGGCTCGCGAGGAGTTCCTCATCCTGCGCCCGTTCGTGCCCGTCTCCAAGAACGACCAACTCAGCGGGCTCGTGTCGTTCATGGTCGCGAAGTCGGATCCCGGGAGCTACGGCAAGCTCGAGTCGTTCGTGATGCCGACCGGTCGGTCGGTCTTCGGTCCGAGTCAGGTCGACAGTCAGATCAACACCACCGACGAGATCTCGAGGCAGTTCTCGCTGCTCGGCCAACGCGGGTCGACCGTGATCCAGGGGAGCATGCAGCTGATCCCCGTCGACACGTCGATCCTGTACATCCGGCCGATCTACGTGCAGGCGTCGGGCGGAGCGCAGATCCCGTCGTTCCGGTTCGTGATCGTCTTCTACAAGAACAAGGCGGTGGTCGGCAGCGACCTCCGCACCGCCCTGGCGCAGTTCCCCGAGTTCAACGGGCTCGCGCCGACCGCGCCGGGCGACACGACGTCGACCACCACGCCCGGGAGCACGACCACGCCGGGTGTTCCCGATTCCGTCGCCCAGCTCGTGAAGGACGCGAACACGCTCTTCTCCCAAGCCCAGGACGCCCTCGCCCAGAAGGACCTCGCCAAGTTCCAGGACCTCATCAACCAGGTCGGCGACAAGCTCGCGCAGGCGAATGCCGCGGCCGGCGCGACGGCCGGTTCGACCAGCTCCTCGTCGACATCGACGTCGACCACGACGACGACGACTCGGGCGTCGTCGAGCACCCGCCAGCAGGCCGCCTCCAAGCGCTGACCCCGGATTGTCGGGGGTCCCGGGGATTGTTACTATCTACGTAGTGGAAATTCCCGACGCCCCCCGTCGGGTTGCCGCTCCGCACCTCGGAGCCCACGTCGTGGAGGCCGGATGGCAGTCAGCGGAATCGATCTCGGCAAGTACAAGCTCGGGTGGAGCGACACCGAGGCGTCGGTCTACAAGCCCAAGAAGGGCGTGAACGCCGACATCGTCAAGGACATCTCCTGGCACAAGTCGGAGCCGGAGTGGATGACCACGTTCCGGCTCAACGCCTTGAAGCGCTTCGAGCGCAAGCCGATGCTGGCCTGGTTCGCCGAGAACATGCCCGACCATCGACTTCGACGACATCTACTACTACATCAAGCCCACCGAGGGGCAGGTCTCCGACTGGGACATGCTCCCGGAGGAGATGAAGAACACCTACGAGAAGCTGGGCATCCCCGAGGCCGAGCGCAAGTTCCTCGCCGGGGTGACGGCGCAGTACGAATCAGAAGTCGTGTACCACAAGAACAGGGACGATCTCGCCGAAAAGGGCGTGCTGTTCAGCAGCATGGACCAGGCGCTCGTCGACTACCCCGATCTCGTCAAGGAGCACTTCGGCACGGTCATCCCGCCGGGTGACAACAAGTTCGCCGCACTCAACTCGGCGGTGTGGTCGGGCGGGAGCTTCATCTACGTGCCGCCGGGTGTGCACGTCGACATGCCGCTGCAGGCCTACTTCCGCATCAACGCGGAGAGCGCGGGCCAGTTCGAGCGGACGCTGATCATCGCCGACGAGGGTTCGTCGGTGCACTACGTCGAGGGTTGCTCCGCGCCGGTGTACTCGAACGACTCGCTGCACTCCGCGGTGGTCGAGCTGATCGCGAAGCCCGGTGCGCGCATCCGGTACACGACGATCCAGAACTGGTCGCCGAACGTGTACAACCTCGTCACCAAGCGGGCGCGCGCCGAGACGGAAGCGACCGTCGAGTGGATCGACGGCAACCTCGGCTCGAAGCTCACGATGAAGTACCCGGCCGTGGTGATGACGGGCCCGAAGGCGCACGGAGAGGTGCTCTCGGTCGCGTACGCGGGCCCGGGCCAGCACCAGGACGCCGGGGCCAAGATGACCCACGCGGCGCCGGAGACCACGTCGATCATCGACTCGAAGTCGATCAGCAAGGACGGTGGGCGCACGACCTACCGCGGTCTGGTCAAGGTCGACAAGGGAGCGCACCACGTCAAGAGCCACGTGCGGTGCGACGCGCTGATCCTCGACGACGAGAGCCGCTCCGACACCTACCCGTACATGGAGATCGACGAGAAGGACGCCCGCATCGGTCACGAGGCCACGGTCTCGAAGGTCGGCGACGACCAGCTCTTCTACCTGATGAGCCGGGGCCTCACCGAGCAGCAGGCGACCGCGATGATCGTGAACGGCTTCATCGAGCCGATCACCAAGACGTTGCCCATGGAGTACGCGGTCGAGCTCTCGCGCTTGATCGAGCTGAACATGGAGGGAGCAGTCGGATGACGACGTGCGCCGTCCGTCGCACGCGCTGATCCGTCGATGGCTGATTCCCCTTTCACCGTCGACGCCGCGCGCGCGCTGGGTGGGCCCGACTGGCTCGTCGCCCGCCGGACCGCCGCGGCCGAGCAGCTCGCCGAGATCGGCTGGCCGTCTTCCACCGAGGAGATCTGGCGCTACAGCCCGATCGACCGGTTCGACATCGGCCGCTACCGTCCGCGAGGCGAGGAGCAGCGGCGCGTCGTGCTGCCGACCATCGATCCCGCACTCGAGGCCAAGGGAGTGATCGTCGGCGATCTGCGGACCGTCGAGGATCCCGAGATCCAGACCTGGTTCGGCTCCTGCTCCGATGCGTCGCCCGATGCGTTCACGCTGCTCCACGACGCGTTCGTGGGCGGTGGCGTCTACGTCAAGGTGCCGGACGGGGTCGTCGTCGAGGAGCCGATCGTCGTCGAGCACCTCACCGCGGGCGACGGTCTCGCGAGCTTCCCGCACACGCTCGTGGTCGTGGGGGAGCAGGCCGAGGTCACGGTGCTCGACCGCTACGCGGCCGACGGTGCCGACCACCTCTGCGACGCGGTGATCGAGATCCTGGTCGGCGACGGTGCTCACGTCCGCTACACGTCGGTACAACAACACGGCCCGACGGTGATGCAGGTTGCACTGCAGCGCGCTCACGTCGGTCGTGACGCATCGCTCCAGTCGTCGGCCATCGCGCTCGGCGGCGACTACGCCCGACTCCGTACCGAGTCGCTCATCACCGGTGAGGGCGGTGAGAGCGACCTGCTCGCGGTCTACTTCGGCGACGGAGGCCAGGTGCTCGACTTCCGCACGCTCCAGGACCACGCCGCGCCGCGGACGCGCAGCGATCTGCTCTTCAAGGGTGCCGTCGAAGACGAAGCCCGCTCGGTGTACTCGGGCCTCATCCGGCTCCGCCGGGAAGCCCAGAAGTCGCGGGCGTTCCAGACCAACCGCAACCTCGTGCTCACCGAGGGCGCGGCGGCCGAGTCGATCCCGAACCTCGAGATCGAGGCGAACGACGTGCAGTGCTCGCACGCGTCGACGGTCGGACCGATCGACGACGACCAGCTCTACTACCTCGAGTCGCGCGGTGTCCGCCCCGAAGACGCGGAACGGCTCATCGTGCTCGGGTTCTTCGACGACGTGTTCGACCGCCTGCCCGTCCGCGCGCTCGAAGGACCGTTGCGCGCCGCGGTCGACGAGAAGGTCGGTCGGTTGCATGGCTGAGATCACGGTCTGTGCAGTCGACGACGTGAAGCCCGGCGCGGCGCGGCGATTCGATGTCGACGGCCATCGACTCTGCGTCGTGCACGTCGACGCCGATGGCTGTGGCGACGGCAAGGAGTGGCACGTCGTGTCCGATGAGTGCTCGCACGCCGACTACTCGCTGTCGGAGGGCGAGCTGTGGTCCGACGAGTGCTCCATCGAGTGCCCGAAGCACGGTTCGACGTTCTCGTTGCTCACCGGTGAACCGCAGAGCTTGCCGGCGACCCAGCCGATCCCGGTGTACCCGGTGCGCATCGACGGCGACAACGTGGTGGTGACGCTTCCATGAGCGCAGGCGGAGCGAGCATCAAGCCATGAGCACGTTGACGATCACCGACCTGCACGCGTCGGTCGACGGGCACGAGATCCTGCGCGGCGTCGACCTCGAGGTGCGCTCGGGTGAGGTGCACGCACTCATGGGTCCGAACGGATCGGGCAAGAGCACGTTGTCGCACGTGCTCATGGGGCGAGGCGACTATCTCGTCACCGGTGGGTCGGTCACCATCGACGGTGAGGAGCTCCTCGGTCTGGCCACCTGGGAGCGGGCAGCCAAGGGACTCTTTCTCGCCATGCAGTACCCGGTCGAGGTCCCGGGGGTGAAGGTCGCCGACCTCCTGGGCGCGACCGTCGCCGGTGGAACCGCGACCGACGTTCGCCTCGCGGAAGAAGCCGCGCGCCTCGCGGTGGAGCCCGAGTTCCTGTCCCGAGGCGTGAACGACGGGTTCTCCGGCGGCGAGAAGAAGCGCATGGAGACACTGCAGCTCGCGGTGCTGGCTCCGAAGTTCGCGGTCCTCGACGAGATCGACTCGGGGCTCGACGTCGACGCGCTACGCGACGTGTCGCGTCGCGTCGAGGCGATGACCGAGGAGATCGACCTCGGCGTGCTCGCGATCACGCACTACGCCCGGCTTCTCACCGAGTTGCGTCCCGACCGGGTCCACGTCCTGTTGGGGGGCCGTGTGGTCGCGTCGGGCGGACCCGAGCTGGCCGATCGGCTCGAGGAAACCGGCTACGAGGGTCTTGCGGCGGATCTCGGTGTCGAGACGGTGCTCGACGCACCCGCGATCCCGGCCGATCCATTCGCCGACCCCGGCTTCTAGACAACGCCTGGTCCAGGGCCGAGGTCGACGAACGTCGATGGCTCAGGTCGCGGCTGGAGTGGCTTCCTGCTCGAGGAGCTCGGCGAGCGGATCGGGGACCAGTGCGGTGTTGCGCAGATCCAAGAGGAAATCGAGGATCTCCGCGCCCGATACGAGATCGCGGGTCCCGAACCGCTCGAGGGCCTCGTCGACCATCTTGACGATCTCCTGCTCGTTCACCGTGTTCCTCCTTGACCGTTCGGGCGACCCAGGCGGGCCGAACCCGTCGTGCATTCGGATTTCCGGTGGCTGTTCGGCGTGCCGAACGCTTCCAACGTACCTTCCCCGGGTTTCCTTCCCGGGTCGGCTTCGTATCGGCTGGTTGAACGCCCAGGTCAAGGGCCTGATTCCTGGTCGGCTTCGGCTGCGCTGCTCGATCGCTCACCGGTTGGCGTCCCGCGGAGACTGTCCGCAGCTCCGCCTACGTCTCCCTGTGCTCGATCTCCGTGATGGAACCTTCGGTGAAGAGGTAGGTGCGCAGGTGCTTGTCGAGCACCGGATCGTGCCGGCGCAACCACTCCAGGGCCATCGCCGCGTGCTCCTTCTCCTCGTCGCGGTTGTGCGCCAGCACCTCGGCGAGGGTCGGGTCGCTGGTGGCCGCGGCGCGCTGGTCGTACCAGTCGATCGCCTCGAACTCCTCCATGATCGACCGGATCACCCGATGGCGGTCGATCACGCCCGGGTTCAGCTCGTCGGCTGATTCGTGCAGGCCTTCACTTGCCATCGGAGCCTCCAGTTCAGGCGTCGGCCTCGTCGAGAGCTTGCTGCAGCGTGTTCCACGCGAGCGTGGCGCACTTGATGCGAACCGGGAACTTGACGACCCCCTGGAGCGCTTCCAGGTCGCCGAGACGAACATCGGCGAGGTCGGCGGCGAGGTCGGCCCCTTCGCCCTCACCTTCGAGCTTGGATTCGTGGATCGACATCGACGCCTTGAACGCCCGGATCAGCTGACGCGCTTCGGTGATCGACTTCCCCTTCACCGCCGCGCTCATCATCGACGTCGAGGCCTGGCTGATCGAGCAACCCTGACCGCCGATCTTCACGTCGACGACCGTGCCCGTCGCGGGGTCGGCCTCGAGGTACAGGACGACTTCGTCACCGCACAGTGGATTGAAGCCCTCGGCGCGCACGGCCGGCGGCGATGCCAGCTCGCCACGGTTCCGCGGCGACCGGTAGTGGTCGAGGATGATCTCGCGGTACAGGTCTTCGAGGCCGGGCATTCGAACGATCCTATGAGAGGGAGACAGGAGAGGGAGCGGAGCAGGCGGGCAGTATCGGCGGTGCGTGACGGGTGAGCGATCGAGCCTGCTCGCGGACTCGACCATCCAGGAGAGGGAGCGGGCAGGCGGGCAGTAGGCGGTGCGTGAGCGGGTGAGCGATCGAGCCTGCGGAGCGGACTCGACCATCCAGGAGAGGGAGCGGAGCAGGCGGACACGGACAGTGGAACGTGGTCGGGTGAGCGATCGAGCCTTCGTAGCGGACTCGACCATCTAGATGGCAAAGAACTTTTCGGCTTTGACGAGGGCTTCGACGAGGGCGTCGACGTCGGCTTCGTCGTTGTAGACGTAGAACGACGCGCGGGTGGTCGCGGGTACGCCGAGGACGCGCATGAGGGGCTTCGCGCAGTGGTGTCCGGCGCGGACGCAAACGGCGTCTTCGTCGAGGACCTGGGAGATGTCGTGGGCGTGGATGCCCTCGAACAGGAACGAGATCGCGCTCCCTCGGTGGTCGATGTCGTCGGGTCCGTAGATCGTGAGTCGCTCGCCGAACCGTTCGTGCAGCGCATCAAGGGCGTAGGCGGTGAGCTCACGCTCGTGCGCCTGCACCGCGTCCATGCCGAGATCCTCGAGGTAGTCGATCGCAGCCGCGAGTCCGGTGGCCTCGACGATCGGCATGGTGCCGGCCTCGAACTTCCAGGGCACGTCGTTCGTGGTGAAGCCGTCTTGACGGACGTCGCGGATCATCTCGCCGCCGCCGAGGAAGGGAGGCATCGCCTCGAGGAGCTCGGCGCGTGCCCAGAGGCCGCCGATGCCGCTCGGGCCGAGCATCTTGTGGCCGGTGAAGCCGACGAAGTCGGCGTCCCACGCGTGGACGTCGACGGTCGCGTGGGGGATCGCCTGGGCCGCGTCGACCAGGATCAGCGCACCCGCGGCGTGGGCGGCGTCGGCGAGGGGACGGATCGCGTTCGCGGTTCCGAGCACGTTCGACATGGCGCTCACGGCGAGCAGCTTGGCTCCGTCGAGGAGCTGGTCGAGCGAGCTGAGATCGAGGCGGTAGTCGTCGGTGATCGGGATCCAGCGGAGCTCGACGCCGCGCTCAGCGGCGAGGATCTGCCACGGCACGATGTTCGCGTGGTGCTCCATCTCCGTGACCACGATGGCGTCGCCCGCCTGCAGGTTCGCTCGCGCCCACGTGTACGCGACGAGGTTGATGGCCTCGGTGATGTTCTTGGTGAACACGATCTCGCTCGCGCTCGCGGCGCCGAGGAACGTCGCGATCTTGGTGCGGGCGCGCTCGTAGGACGCGGTCGACTCCTCCGCGATCGTGTAGACGCCCCGGTGAATGTTGGCGTAGTGGTCGCGGTAGTGGTCGTCCATCGCGTCGAGGACAGACTGCGGCTTCTGCGACGACGACGCGGAGTCGAGGTACACCAGCGGCTTGCCGTTGACCTCGCGGGTGAAGATCGGGAAGTCGCGCTTGATCCTCGCGACATCCAGCTTGACGGCCCGCTCCTCCGCGCCACCTCGATCGCTCACCCGTTCAGCTCCCACTTCTGCCTCCGGCGGCTCCGCTGCGCTCGCGAATGCGGAAGGAGTCGAAGCCATCGGCTTCGACTCGGGCGGCGAGCTCGGGCCCACCGGTGGCGACCACCCGGCCGTCGAGGAGGATGTGCACCACGTCGGGTGTCAGATGTTCGAGGATGCGCTGGTAGTGCGTGATGAGCAGGATCCCGAGCTCGGGCCGGGCGCTTCGGACCTCGGTGATGCCGTGGGCGACGATCCGGAGCGCGTCGATGTCGAGGCCGGAGTCGGTCTCGTCGAGCACCGCGAGGTCGGGCTCCATCATCGCCATCTGCAGGATCTCGTTGCGCTTCTTCTCGCCGCCCGAGAACCCTTCGTTCAGGTACCGCTCGGTGAAGCGGTCGTCCATGCCGAGGCGCTTGGTCCAGTCCATCAGGCCCATCCGGACCTCGAGCACCGAGAGGTCGGAGATTCCCTTGCGCACCGCGAGCGCCTGACGCAGGAAGTTGAGCACGTTCACGCCCGGGATCTCCTCCGGGTGCTGGAAGCCGAGGAAGATCCCGCGCGCGGCGCGTTCGTCGGCCGGGAGGCTCGTGATGTCTTCACCCTTGAAGCGGATGCTCCCCGCGGTCACTCGATAGTCGGGGCTCCCGAGCATCGCGTTGGCGAGGGTGCTCTTGCCCGAGCCGTTCGGACCCATGAGCGCATGGACCTGGCCCCGCTCGACCGTGAGGGTGGCACCCTGCAGGATCTCGCCCGCGGTCGTGCCGTCGGATCCTCCGCTGTCGTTCAGGGATCCGTCGGCAGGAATGACGTGCAGATCATCGATCTCGAGCAGTGCGGGAGTGTCGGCCACCTCCGTATTCTAATAACACTACGCCCGTAGTGTAAATCCGCCGGATCGAGGCCGGATCAGGCCTGCGGGGAGCTCAGGGAGAGCGCGAAGTCGCCCGCAGGGTCGGTCCACCACTCCCTGAGCCCCAGCCCGGCCTCCGACAGCTCGCGCTCGACTCCCGAGCGACGGAACTTGGCGGAGATCTCGGTGCGCATCTCCTCACCGGCCTCGAACTCGACGACGAGATCGAGCTGGGGAACCTTCACCGCCTGGTCGACCGACGACCGCAGCCGCATCTCGATCCACTCGTCCTCGGCGTTCCAAAGGGCGACGTGATCGAACGCATCGGGAATGAAGTCGGCGTCGAGCTCCCGGTTCAGCACGTGGAGGAGGTTGCGGTTGAACGCGGCGGTCACGCCGGCCGCGTCGTCGTAGGCCGCGACCAGTCGGACCGGATCCTTCACGAGGTCGGTACCGAGGAGGAAGCTGTCACCAGGGCCGAGTCCGTCGCGTACCGCGGCGAGGAAGCGGGCCCGGGTCACCGGCGCGAGGTTCCCGATCGTCCCGCCGAGAAACGCGACGACCCGGCGTCCACCTCGCGGGAGCCGGTCGAGGTGATGCTCGAAGTCGCCGACCACGGCGTGGACCTCGACCCCGGGATGCTCGGCGGCGATGTCGCGCGCCGCATCGCGCAGCGTGGTCTCGCTGACGTCGAACGGCACGAAGCGGCGCAGCCGGCCGGCGCGGGCGAGCGCATCGAGCAGCAGGCGCGTCTTCTCCGACGTCCCCGATCCGAGCTCGACGAGCGTGTCGGCTCCGGTCGACACGGCGATCTCGTCGGCACGCTCAGCGAGGATCGCGCGCTCGGCGCGGGTCGGGTAGTACTCGGCGACGCGCGTGATGTCGTCGAACAGCTGCGAACCGCGATCGTCGTAGAAGTACTTCGGTGGTAGGTCCTTCGGCGTCGCGGTGAGACCGGCGCGCGCGTCTGCTTCGAGCGCGTCTCGGAGGTCATCGGGCCCGAGGTGGACGTCGACCGTGATGCGAGCGCCGTGGGTCCCGCGGGTTTCGGGTGTGTCGTGGGTGTCGCTCATCGGGAGCCTCCGAGAGATGAGATGTGGGTTCCGTCCACGAGGGACCGGTCGGGAACGCGCGTCCAGGCAGGGTCGTCGTCGAGCGGTTCGGATGCGACGAGCACGCTGTCGGCACGGAGTCGGATGAACAGCGAGTTGCCCCATGCCGTCGCGACCAGCGAGGCGCCGTCGGTCAGCAGAAGGTTCACCTTGAGACGCTCACCCGGATCGACGAGCGCGCTCACGTCGCGCAATGCGCCCGCCGGGTCGCGCCCGGCATCGATCCGGTCGAGCACGAGCGCGAAGAGCACCTCGCTGTCGGTGTCACCCCTGAGCTGTGCGCGGCGCTCCGATGAGAGTGCCGCGCGCAGCCCCGTCTCCCGATCGTCGCGGAAGGCGTAGCCGTTCAACGAGAACGACCAGCGTGCGTCGACGAACGGTGCGTTGTTGTCGGCGTCGAGCGCCGTGCCGGGCGAGGCGAGTCGGGCCGCGGCGATGATCGCGCCGGAACGTCGGGACCCTTCGGTGAACGCGTCGTCGTCCCAGATCGATGTCGTCGAGCGATACCGCTCGGGAGTGGACGCGCCCTCGGGGTACCAGGCGACGCCCCAACCGTCGGGGTTGGTGCGCCCGGGCGCCTGGTGGTCCGGCGTGCGGGCCTGCACCCGCAGCGAGTGGGGCGGGTCGAACACCAACGACGAGACGGTGATCGGAGGACCGACGTAGGCAAGGTGACGACACACGGTGGGCGCGTCGTCCTCAGACCGCGCAGCGGAAGCCGGCGAAGATCTGGCGTCGGATCGGGAAGTCCCAGTTCCGGAAGGTGGTGCGGACCGCTGAAGCGTCGGTGGCCCACGACCCGCCGCGGAGCACCCGGTAGCCGTCGTCGAAGAACACCTCGGAGTACTCGCGATACGGGAACGGCTCGAAGCCCGGGTACCCGCTGAACTCGGAGGCGGTCCATTCCCACACGTCGCCCACCATCTGGTGACAGCCCGCCGCGCTCACACCGGTGGGGTGGCTGCCGACCGGATCGGGTGAGAAGCGCGCGCCGCCGAGGTTGGCCCGGTGCGTGTCGGTGGGCTCGTCACCCCACGGGTACTGAGACTTCGTTCCGGTGCTCGCGTCCCAGGACGCCGCGTACTCCCACTCGACCTCGGTGGGCAGACGCTTGCCGGCCCAACGGGCGAACGCGTCGGCTTCGTACCAGCAGACATGCTGGACGGGCTCGTCGGGTGGAACCGCCTCCCAGTGACCGAAGCGCCGCCGCCCCCATGAGCCGTCGGGTCCGACACGCCAGAACTCGGGATGCTCGAGGCGAGCAGCGTCGCGCCACTCGCGTCCAGCATCGCTCCACGCGGTGTCGTCGCGGTAGCCACCGGCGACGATGAACTCGAGGTAGGCGCGGTTGGTCACGGGGGTCCGGTCGATCCGGAACGGAGCGACGGTCTCCTCGTGGGCGGGGCGCTCGTTGTCGTACGCCCACGGCTCCGAGTCGGTGCCCATCTCGAACGCTCCGCCGTCGATGTGCACCTCGCCCTCGACGTCGGGATCGCCCTTCGGGGTGGGCGTCGCGGCGAGTGGATACGCCGCCTCGCGCAGCTGCACCGTGGCCAACATCGTCTCGATGTGCTGGTGCTCGTGTTGCACGACCATCCCGTAGACGAACGCGTTCTCACGCAAGCGATCGTCGATAGCGGGTCTGTGGGACCCGGCGTCGTCGACCAGGCCGTCGAGGACCCGCGTGCGCACGTCGGCGGCAAAGGCTCGTGTGTCGTCGACGCCGAGGAGATCGAGCGCCGGGCGATCCCGGCGAGGGTGCTTGAACGCGTCGTACACGTCGTCGAAGCGCGGTTCCGTCGGCCCTTCACCCGCGAGCTCGCGGAGGAGCCAGAGCTCCTCGTAGTGGGCGATGTGGGCGAAGTCCCAGACCAGTGGCGACATCAGCTCTGAGTGTTGCGCGGTCAGGTCGTCGACCGAGAGCGGGCCGAGGAGATCGAGGGTGCGCGCCCGGCTCCGCGTCAACGCGTCGCCCACCGCCTCCGGCGTGATGTCGGTCTGCATCACGTCCATGTCGCGCCGGCCCACTCGGCCGGCAGCGCCCGTCCGGTCGCGGCCCACTCGTCGAGCCGGTCGTCGGCCGGTGTGCGACCACGGTCGACGAACCGAGCGTCGAACGCGTGCACGACGTCGATCGTCGGTTGTCCGACTCCGAGTCGCGGGAGTGCACCGATCACCGCGTCGAAGCAGGTACGCGCGGCGGTCGCGAAGTCGGGATCGGCGAGCCCGTGCTGCGCGGCGTCGGACCACCGCTCCCGAAGCGGCTCGGCCGCGACCTCGGCGACCTCGGCGGCGGCGGGATCGTCGAGGAGTGCGGCGGTGACGGCGATCGCGACCCGCCACCACGGATCGGGGAGGGCGTCGATCATCCGGAGCTCGAACCGGCCTTGGGGCCGGACCGGGGGGAAGAGCGTGCTGAGGTGGTACGTGAGGTCGTCGATCGTCGGCCAGCCGAGCTCGTGGCCGTGCTCGATCCACTCACCGAAGGTCAGACCGTCGAGGACCGGCGTCGCCACGTCGCCGTCGGAGAGGATCAGCATCACACCGGCGTCGAGCGCGTACTGCGCCCACTGGAGGCCCGGAGCGAGACCGGAGCCGGGCTGGAACACCGGCCGCGGTGCGGCCCGGGTCGATCCGGTTCCACGCACCCCAGCGACTGGATCGCCAGCCGGAGGGACGGCCGTCGAGCAGCGGCGAGTTGGCGAACATCGCGAGGAGGAGGGGTCCGACGTCGTGGGCGCGCGCCCAGCGCGTCGCGACCTCGTCGGGGGCGCCGGTGTCGAGGCTGACCTGGAGCGCGGCGGTTCCGCACATCATCGTCCGGCCTGCCGGACCGTCCGCGTCGAAGTAGCGCTCCATCGCGTGGTACCGGGGCGTGTCGACGACCCGTCGGCGGGGTCGGAGCGGGTCCAGACCCAGGCCGACGGGAACCAGACCGGCCGCATCGAGCGCCGATCCGAGCGCGATCGAGTCGACTTCGGCCAGCTGCAGGACCTCCGCGAGCGTTCCGGCGGGCGAGCTGAGCTCGAGCTGGCCACCGGGCTCGTAGGTGATCGTCCCTCCGCCCGGCAGCGGCTCCACCGTCGCGACGGCCTCCTGGAGGCGACGCAACGGGACGGCACCACCCAGTGTCGGTCCGACCGAGGTGAAGACGAGCCACTCGAGCTCGACCCCCACGTGGTGGGCGGGAGCAGGACGGAAGGATCGGGTGGCGACGAGCTGGCGGGCGGCGTCGAGGCCGAGCGTGCGCGAGGGGGTCGGCACGGGCTACCGATGGCCGAATCGTTCGGCAACCCAATCGAGGTTGCGCACCGGGGACGACCAGAGATACCAGCTGTGACGCGACTTCAACATCGCAACCTCCTCGGGGGTGTTCGTCGGGGTGGGGGGTCTCGCCCCGGGCACGGATTCAGTGCTCCAGGGTGTCTACGGGTTACGCAACCAGTTCGGATTTCTGGTTCTTCCGTCTTCGAGCGCGGATGTGGCGGCTCACCAGCCCCGGGCGAGCCATTCGTCGAGATGTGGGCGTTCGGCGCCGACCGTGGTGTCGAGCCCGTGGCCCGGGAGCACCAGGGTCTCGGCCGGGAGGGTGAAGAGACGCCGGTCGATCGACGCGATGATCTCATCGAAGCTCGGCGCCTTCGCTGATGGTGTTGCCGGCGCCGCCGGGGAACAGGGTGTCGCCGCTGAACACGATCGGGTGGCCCTCGAGCAGGAAGCAGGTCGAGCCCGGGGTGTGTCCCGGCGTGTGGATCGTGCGGAGCCGCAGGTCGCCGACCTCGATGACGTCGTCGTCGGGGATCGTGAAGTCGTAGGCCGGGAGCATCGCGGCGTCGGCGGTTGCGATCCCGACATCGATGCCGGCATCGCGGAGCGCCGACGACCGCCTGGATGTGGTCCCCGTGGCCGTGGGTGGTGAGCACCCGCCGGACGCCGGTGGCCCGACTCACCTCGAGGAGCAGATCGTGCTCGTTGGCCGCGTCGACGAGGACGGCCTCGCCGCGACGCTTGTCGCGCACGACGAAGACGTTGTTCTCGAACGGGCCCGACGACGATCTTGTCGATGCGGACGTCGGCCACCTCGTAGTGCGGCGGGCGCGGTGCCATCACGGTGAAGGGTATCCCCGGTGGCAAGCGAGCGACCTCTGGCGCCGGCGCCTCCGGTGGCAACCCGACCGAGCGGTCAAGTACCGTCCCGTTCCGGATGGATTTCCGCGACACCGCCGAAGAAGCCGCCTTCCGTGACGAGGTGCGCAGCTGGCTCGCCGAGAACCTGGTGGGTGAGTTCGCCGCGCTCGGGCCGGGAGGTGGGCCGGCCGACGAGACGGGCTACGACGCCCGGATCGAGTGGGAGCGCATCCTCGGCCGCGACAAGTGGGTCGGGATGGCCTGGCCGAAGGAGTACGGCGGGCGCGGGTCGGGGATCGTCGAGCAGGTCATCTTCAACGAGGAGTACGCCCTCGCCGGCGCGCCGGCTCGGGTCAGCTTCTTCGGAGAGGGCTTGTTCGCACCGACGTTGATCGCGTACGGGACCGAGGAGCAGAAGCAACGCTTCCTCCCGAAGATCCAGGCGGTCGACGAGCTGTGGTGCCAGGGCTACTCGGAGCCCAACGCGGGATCCGACCTCTCGAACGTGCAGACCTTCGGCGTGCTCGACGGCGACGAGTGGATCATCAACGGCCAGAAGACCTGGACGACGCTCGCGCACCGCGCCGACTGGTGCTTCTGCATCACCCGGACCAACCGCGACGCGCCCGCGCACAAGGGGATCTCGTACCTCATCATCCCCATGCACCAGCCCGGCGTCGAGACCCGTCCGCTCAAGCAGATGACCGGCACCGCGGAGTTCAACGAGGTCTTCTTCAGCGACGCGCGCACGGAGAAGTCACTCGTGCTCGGCGAGGTCGACGACGGCTGGAAGGTCGCGATGGCCACGCTCGGGTTCGAGCGCGGCGACCGCGTTCCTCTCCCAGCAGCTCGGCTTCCAGCGCGAGCTCGGCGACGTGATCGAGGTCGCGCAGAAGAACGGCGCGAGCGAGGAAGCGGTGATCCGTCAGCGCATCTCCGACGCCTACATCGGCGTGCAGATCATGAAGTACAACGGCCTGCGCATGCTGACGGGCCTTGCCCGCAAGGGGGTCCTCGGCCCCGAAGCGAGCACGAGCAAGCTCTTCTGGAGCACCTGGCACCGCAACCTCGGTGAGCTCGCGATGGACGTGCTCGGAGCCGATGGCGCGATCATCGAGGGCGTTCCCGGCACCGAGTACGAGCTCAACGAGCTCCAACGGAGCTTTCTGTTCAGCCGGTCGGAGACGATCTACGCCGGCTCGAGTGAGATCCAGCGCAACATCATCGGCGAGCGGGTGCTCGGCCTCCCGCGCGAACCCAAGTCCCAGTAGAGAAAGAGGAACCACCGTGAACTTCGCGTTCTCCGAGGAGCAGGAAGAGCTCCGCCAGACGATCCGACGGTTCCTCGAGGACAAGTCGCCCTCGACCGAGGTCCGCCGACTCATGGACACTGTCGACGGCTCCGACGACGCGGTCTGGAAGCAGATGGGCCAAGAGCTCGGACTCCAGTCGCTGCACATCCCCGAGGAGTACGGCGGGCAGGGCTTCACGTTCGTCGAGCTCGGCATCGTGCTCGAGGAGATGGGTCGGGTCCTGCTCTGCGCCCCGTACTTCTCGACCGTCGTGCTCTCGGCCGACGCGATCCTCAACGCGGGTACCGACGAGCAGAAGCAGGCGCTGCTCCCGGGCATCGCCTCGGGCGAGACACGTGCTGCGCTGGCATTCACCGAGCCCAACGGCCGTTGGGATGCGTCGGGCATCACGCTCGAGGCTGCGGCCGATGGTGACGGATACGTGCTCAACGGCACGAAGAGCTTCGTGATCGACGGCCACACGGCCGATCTCATCGTGGTGGTGGCCCGCACCGCGGGGACGAGCGGCGAGGACGGCATCGGGTTCTTCACCGTCGCCGGCGACGCCGCCGGCCTGACCCGCACACCGCTCGCGACGATGGACCAGACCCGCAAGCAGGCGAAGCTCGAGTTCGCGGGCGTGAAGGCCGCGGCACTCGGCGACGTCGGTTCCGGATGGTCGGCGCTGTCGAAGACGCTCGACCAGGCCGCGGTCGGGCTCGCGAACGAGATGGTCGGTGGCGCGCAGAAGGTGCTGGAGATGTCGGTCCAGTACGCGAAGGACCGCGTGCAGTTCGGTCGACCGATCGGTTCGTTCCAGGCCATCAAGCACAAGTGCGCAGACATGCTCCTCGAGGTCGAGTCGGCGAAGTCGGCCGCCTACTACGCGGCGTGGTCAGCGGCCGAGGACAACGACGAGCTCCCGGTGGTCGCGTCGCTCGCCAAGGCCTACTGCTCCGACGCGTACTTCCACGCCGCAGCCGAGAACATCCAGATCCACGGTGGGATCGGGTTCACGTGGGAACACGACGCGCACCTCTACTTCAAGCGCGCGAAGAGCTCGGAGATCCTGCTCGGTGACGCGACGTACCACCGCGAGTTGCTCGCGCAACGCATCGGGATCTAGGCATCCAGATGGTCGGACTCCGGCTCGCCGACGGCTGCACGTCCGTCGTCGGTGGCTCGCCTGCGTCCTCGTAGCGATGGGACTCGTCATCGGGTTCCTGATCGTCGGGCTCGTCGTGGTCGTCGCGGGGGTGTTGGTCGTGCGCGAGGCCGGGCGGCTCCAGGCCGACCCGCCTCCGGCGGTGTTCGACGTCGACGAGGCGTTCGACTGGGTCGTCCAACACGTGCCCGACATCGTCGCCGCGACGTTGACGCCCGCCGACGTCCGGCGGATCCTGGGGTTCCAGCTCGAGTACTTCCAGCGCACCGGCGTGGCGGTGAACGGTTCGACGCCCCACCCTCGTGCACCGGTCGTCGTCGGTGGCGCCGAGACCGTCGACTACATCCTCGAACGGGCGGCGGCGACGGGGGAGGCGTACCTGCCGGAGCAGGTCCACGCCGTGGTCGAGACGCAACTCAGCTACCTCCGGGCGATCGGCGCGGTCGGAACCCCTGCCGGGCCCGATGATCCACGGCCTGAGCCCGACGCCTCCTGAGCCCGACGTCTCCTCGACAAAAATTCGCGCCGAGGGTGCTTGACCCGCGTGATATTTGTGTTTCACCAGGGAAAGGAGGTGGTCCATCACATGCATGATCGACATGGGACCCTGGAGGTGCGCGGCCGCTAGGCCGGTAGCTCGCTGGACCGCCAAGCGGAGTTCCTCCGCTGCGCCGCCGTCGCACGGGTCAGGGGTTGGTCCCGCCTGAGCGTCCCCGACGACGGAGACAACCAGCTAGGAGTTGATCGGAGGGTCGCCTGTGCGGCCCTCCGATCGCGACCGCTTGTAATCTCGAAGCGAGTGAGCGGAGCAATTGGAGCGTGTGGAGCGAACGGGCGTGCGCCGTCGATCCGCATACCGACGAGTGAGCGGAGCAATTGGAGCGTGTGGAGCGAACGGTCGTGCGCCGTCGATCCGCATACCGACGAGTGAGCGGAGCAATTGGAGATGGCTGAGCGGCCTACGCGGTTCGAGGAACATCGGTTCATCGGCGACAAGCGGAACCAGCGGTTCTACGACCTGGATGATCCTGAGCTCGAGCAGTCGGTGATCGACGAGCTCATGGCCGCGCAGACGTTCATCTGCTTCGGTCCCGACACCGCCGACGAGGCCCGCAACCGCTGTTACCGCCCCGCCTAGTTCTCCCCGCGAATCCGATGTGGTCAGGTCGGTGGCAGGTCGAGACCGTCGGGGAGGGCGTCGCGTAGGCCCTTCAGGCGAGCTTCGAACGCGACGTCGGAGAGCGCGGGCTCGCCCGGGAGGCTCGCGGGATCGGCTGGGAGCCCGTCGAGCGTGACCCACGACGTGCAACCGCCGTACTCGTCTCGGTAGGGGACCGTGATCGGCTCGGCGAGCCGGTGGACGCGGAGTGCAAGGACCCAGAGCGGGTCGCGCTTCTTCCACTTGAGCCGCGATGTCGCGTACTCGGTGGTCCAGATGAACCGGCTGTCGATCGCGTCGAGCTCAGCGGGATCGGTGAGGGTCGCGACGCCGACGACGTCGGCCCAGCCGGAGACCGTGATCGCCTGATCAGTGGGCTCCGCGGTGTCGACCCAGTGGCGATAGGCGGGCTTCACCAGGTCGGGCAGCTGGTGGGCGTAGGTCGGGTAGAGCCACAAGCGGGTGGCTTCGAGGCCGAAGTGGCGGGTGTCTTCTCGGATCCCGCCCTTGCGGACGTCGATGATCTGCTCGCCGGCGAGGAGCGCGTGGACGATCGCCGCCCACTCCTTGAACGCGGGCGCCGGGGTGACCCGAGGCGGGGCGGGTGTCGTCACGCTGTCAGGATACGCGTCGTGGACTCGACCTTCAGCTCCGGCGGACATCAGATCGCGTCGTACTTCGCCCGACCCCCGGGAACCTCACGAGTCCCTGGAGTCGTGCTGTGTCACGGGTTCCCGACCGGCCCACGTGGATCGGTGACGTCGGGTCTCACGTATCCCGAACTGGCCGACCGGCTCGCGCGCGACGCCGGATGGGCGGTGCTCACCTTCAACTTCCGTGGCACCGGGACGTCGACCGGCGACTTCTCGATCGAAGGTTGGCTCGAAGACCAGCGTGCCGCGGTCGATCTCATGGAGTCGCGCGACGACGTGATGGGCACCTGGCTCATCGGCTCGAGCCTCGGCGGCGCGCTCGCGGTGCAGACCGCGGCGACCGACGACCGAATCCGCGGGCTCGCGACGCTCGCCGCACCTGCGGTGCTCCGCGACTGGGCCCGCGATCCGGCCCGATTCCTCGAGCACGCGCGCAGCCTCGGCGTGTTCCGCACCCCGGGGTTCCCGCCGAGCCCGTCGGCGTGGATCCGTACCATCGCCGAGTTCGACGCCGCCGCGATGGCGGTCAAGCTTCCGCCCCGGCCGTTCCTGGTGCTGCACGGGTCGGCCGACGACGTCGTCCCCGTCGGTGACGCCCGGCTGCTGGCCGAGGCGGCACGCGGTTCCTCGGAGCTGCGGATCGTGCACGCGGCGGGGCACGGTCTCCGTCACGATCCCCGCGCCATCGCCGCCCTGCTCGGCTGGCTCGATCGTCAATATCTCTAGGTTTGGTCGATCCGCTCGCCTAGCTCGCCGGTGACGGGGAGGTTGAAGGCTCGGGGACGACGGGGTCCGACCGGAGGAAGCGCACGGCGGCGACGACGGCGACGGCCGCGGGCACGATGAGCGCGAGGTCGAGAGGTATCCGGAAGCGAACGTTGGCGTAGGTCACGACCGCGGACAGGAGGGCGAGCGACCCCATTGCGAACAGGGGGAAGACCACCTGGCGCCGGCGCCGCATGAGCACCACACCGGGGACGGCGAAGGCGATGGAGGCGAAGAAGAACGTCATCGCCAGCTCCGACTGCCACAGCCCACGGCCCTCGAAGTAAGCATCGAACGAAATCGTTCCCGACGGGTTGTACAGGTCGACCATCCTCCCGAGTCGCGCGAGCGCGACGATCGGGAAGCGTTTCGCATGTGCAGCTGCGTAGTCGAGGCCCGCGGTCATCGCCGACGAGTCGACCTCGGCTTCGTTGCTTCCTTGCAGGTTGTGACGCAGACACGTGGGAGACCAGTAGCCGAGCATCTTGGGATGGGTGAGATCCCACGTGCGCGAGCAGTTCGCGTACATGACGACCGATCCGCTGTTGGTCGAGTATGCGAACGTCGAGAACCGGTCCGCGTTGTACACGACCCACGGACCGATCAGAACGACCGCAACCGATGCCGCGGCGCCCAACGACCGCCAGCGCCGGGCGGTCGGCTCGCTGCGCGTCCGCAACCACACGAGCGGAACAACGAGGAGGATGTAGAGCAGCAGCGCCTCACCCCGCGTGAGAGCCGCGAGCGCGACCGCAGCCGCGACCGCGACGGCCCTCCTCACCGTCGGGGAGTCCCAGTAGCGGTAGGAGAGGAGCAGGGTGGAGGCCAGCGCGAAGCCGTACAGCCCCTCGGAGAGGAGTTGTGCGTCTGCGATCCACAGGGTCGGGCACACCGCAGCGAGACCGGCGGCAACGAGCCCGACGGTCGAGCCGCCGATCCGGCGGCCCAGGATTCCGATCACGGCGATCGTTCCGCAGCCGAACACGCTCGCGACCACTCGCTGGGCATCGACGCTTCGGATCCCCACGACGTCCAGCAAAGCGAGGAACAACGGGAACGCAGGAGGATGAGCAGCACCCGGACGGGTGATGTGTCGCGTCACGAAGAGGTTTGGCTGGACGAAGCCGTGACCATCGGCGATGGCCTGCGCCTGGTGATGGAAGTAGTACGCGTCACCAGCGAGCCGGTAGCGCGTGAACACGAGCGCGTTCGTGACCTGGATCACGCAGCCCAGTACGACGATGCCGAACAGCAGCCACGCGAACTTCCTCGTTGCGCGCGTCGCATCGTCACGCTCATCGCGAGCAACTGCGTCGTCAGGTGTCAGCGCCTCGAAGGCGGTGGACGTACCAGTCATGGCCGATGATCGTGTCATAGAGCGGACTCGCGCGCTACGTGGTCGATCGGCGCGCGGTACGTGATCTCGGAACCGCTCATCTAGCTCGTCGTCTCCAGATCGTCGCGGGCACCGTCGAGCACGTCGGCGAGCGTCGTCGAGAGGGCGTAGTCCTGCTGCCAGCCGGTGGTGGCCCGGAGTCGGCGGTTGTCGCCGACGAGTCGGGGTACCTCGACCGGGCGTACGAGATCGGGATCGACCACGAGGCGGATCTCGTGACGGGCCTGTTCGAGCAGACCCGTCGCGATCTCGGAGACCGAGACTCCACGGCCGGAGCACACGTTGTAGACCTCGCCGGGCTCTCCGTGCTCGACCAGAAGGCGGTAGGCGCGCACGACGTCGCGCACATCGGTGATGTCGCGCACCGCGTCGAGAGCACCCACGGGGATCTCCTTCGATCCCTGTTGCTCCGCCCGTGCGATGCGAGCCGCGAGGGCCGGCACCAGGAACTTCGTCTCCTGCCCGGGGCCGGTGTGGTTGAACGGGCGGACGCGGATCGCGCCGAGCCCGTCGCCGAGGAACGCCTGGAGCGCGAGGAAGTCGCTCGCGACCTTGCTCGCGCCGTACGGGGTCACCGGACGGAGCGGCGCATCCTCGGAGAGCGGGAGGTCGTCCGGATCGACGTGGCCGTATTCCTCCGCACTCCCGACGATGATCACCCGCCTGATCCCGAGGTCGACGCACCCCCGCAGCATGTTCAGGGTTCCCTCGGCGTTGACGCGGAACGCGACGCCGGGCGACTTCCACGAATCACCGACGTGACTCATCGCGGCGAGGTGGTACACCGCGTCGGGTCGCGTCTCGTGCAGGGCTCGGTGGACGGCGTCCGGATCGGTGACGTCGAACGACATCGGCCCGCGACGGTCGAGGGGCACGACGGTGTCACCACACGCCTCGAGGTGCGCGACCAGGTGTGGTCCGACGAAGCCTCGCGCTCCGGTGACGACTGCCTTCATCCCCCGACCTTCAAGTCGCGTCCTTCTGTCCAGCGGTTACGCGTCTGCTTCCGTCGGCCGTCCGGCGGCGCGACGGTACGCCTCGAGGTGGATCGCTGCTGAAGCATCCCAGGTGTAGCCCTGCGCGCGCGCCGGACCCCGCAGCGCCAGGTCGATCCGGGCGTTCGGGTCGTTCAGGAGCCAGTCGAGCGCGGCAGAGAGCGCATCGACGTCGCCCGGCGCGACCAGCAACGCGGCATCGCCGACGACCTCTTCCACCGCTGAGCCGGAGGTGCTCACGAGCGCGGCGCCACAGGCGAGCGCCTCGAGCGCCGGGAGTCCGAAGCCCTCGGTGAGCGACGGATAGACGACGATCTCGGCGTTGCGGAGCAGCACCGGCACCGCGCCGGCGGGGATGTAGCCCGGGCGAAGGATGCGACTCGCGACGCCGCTGGTCGCGACCGCGTCACGGACCGCGTGTGCCCCCCAGCCGTCGCCACCGGCGAGCACGAGTCGGAGGTTCGGGCGCGTCGCGGCGACGCGGGCGAAGGCGGCGACCAGGGCGGGAACGTTCTTGCGCGGCTCGATGAGGCCCACGAACGCGAGGTACGGAGCCCGGACCCCGAGCGCCGAGAGCTGCGCGGCCTCGTCGGGGACGGCGTCGGTGCGGAACCGGTCGTGGTCGACGCCGTGCGGCGCGACGAACACTGGCGCGGTCGGGTCGAACCGCCGGCGGACACCGGTCGCGGTGAACGCGCTCACCGCGACGATCGCGCTCGCCTGACGGATCGCGGCGGGGATCACCCGCCGGAAGTAGGCGACCTTCGTGCGCTCGTGCCATTCGGGATGGTCGAAGAAGGTGAGGTCGTGCAGGGTCACGACGCGCGGCACCGTCGCGCGCAGTGGAAGGGTGTAGTGCGGTCCGTGCCAGACGTCGAGCTCGAGCGCGGCGGCGAGCCGTGGCGCGCGGGTCTGCTCCCACACCAGCCGAGCCGGTCGGTGGCTCGGCGCCACGGCGTGCACCCGGGCCGTCGGCGTCAGCGCGGCCCATCGATCGTGGTCGTCGCTTCGCGCGAGCAGGGAGAGGTCGACCGCGTTGCTGCGGGAGAGCGCGGCGACGAGCTCGAGGGTGTACCGGCCTGCACCGACCGGATCGTGAGGAACGGCCGACACGTCGACGAGCACCCGCATCGGTCGGAGCCTACGTGCGGTCACGGGATCGGCTCATCGCCGCCCGGTACGCGTCGAGGTGCTGCTCGGCCGACGTGGCCCAGGTGAAGGTCGCGGCCCGTGCGACCCCGAGCGTGGCGAGTCGCTCGCGAGCAGCGGGATCGGTGAGCAGGTGCCCCAGGGCGCGCGACCACTCGGCCACGTCGCCCGGGCGGACGAGGATCCCGGCGTCGCCCACGACTTCGGGAAGGCTCGTCGCACCGGTGGCGACGACCGGGCACCCCTTGGCCATCGCCTCGAGGACCGGGAGCCCGAAGCCTTCGTAGCGAGATGGCATCGCGTAGAGCGTCGCCCGCCGGTACAGGGCATCGAGCGCGGCCTCCTCGACGCCGCCGAGCTCACGGACCCATGGTCGATCGAGGTCCGGGACGTCGAGCCAACCACGGGGGCCGGCCAGGACGAGTGTCGTGTCGGGGTGGTCGACGCGAACCCGTTCGAGCGCGGCGACCAGCACCGGGAGGTTCTTGCGGGGCTCGATGGTCCCGACGGCCAGCACGAAGGGCGATTGCACCCCGAGCCGACGCAGATGGCCGTCGGTCGCGGCGGGATCGGGGTCGCGGCGCTGGGCTGCACGGTGTTGGGGCACGCCGTGGTGAGCGACGAAGACGGTGTCGGGGGAGAATCCCTCTGCGATGAGCTCGCGGCGGGTGAACTGGGACGGCGCGACCACCGCGTCGGCGTGCCGACGGGCGAGCGCGAGGCCCCGCCGGTGGAACGCGACGCCTCGTGGCGTGAACGCGTCGGGGTGATGGAGGAACGCGACATCGTTGACCGTGACCACCAGTGGGAGCTTGGTGGGTGGGATCGCGAGGCTCGGTGCGTGCACGACTTCGGCCGCGATCCTGACCCGCGGCCACCGGAGGCGATGCCACAGCTCGTACTCGATCGGTGGGCCCGGGAAGCCGAGCGACACGAAGCCGGGGAGCTCGTCGAGGAGGCGTGGTGACGGCGTGCCCGCAGCGAAGGGGACGACATCCGTCCCTCGC
This sequence comes from uncultured Actinomycetes bacterium, assembly GCA_963829475.1. Taxonomy (GTDB): domain Bacteria; phylum Actinomycetota; class Acidimicrobiia; order IMCC26256; family JANYLB01; genus JANYLB01. Next base: position 115,200 of record CAWHIU010000002.1, read on the forward strand.
TCGCGGAGGGCGCGCGAAGAGCTCGTAGACGTAGCGGCCGATCCCTCCCGGCACGCGTTGGAACAGTTGGCCGACGTGGAGCGCGACCTTCATGTGAGCGTCCCGTAGAGGGCGACGGCTTCGGTGGCCGCGCGGCTCCACGTGAATCCGGCCGCGCGGGAGATCCCGAGGGTGACGAGGCGGGTTCGATGAGCGGAATCGTCGAGCACGCGTTGCAGCGCGCCTGCGAGGGCGTCGACATCGTGCGGATCGATCAGCGCAGCTGCGTCGCCCGACGACCTCCGGAATAGCTCCGACCCGGGCCGCGACCACCGGCGTTCCCGCTGCCATTGCCTCGAGCGGCGGGAGTCCGAATCCCTCGTAGAGCGACGGATACGCGAACGCGGCGGCACCGGCGAGAAGGTCCCGCCGGGCGTGCTCGTCGACCCAACCGAGCCGGTGGACGCGACGACGGTGGTGGGCGCGCGCCACCGCCTCGGTGAAGGCATCGGTGCCCCACCCGTCGGGGCCGGCCACGACGAGCCGGATCTCGGGATCATCACTCGCCACCGCGTCGAACGCGGCGACGAGCACGGGGAGGTTCTTGCGGGGCTCGACCGTCCCGAGCGCGAGCACGTAGCGCTCGGCGCCGGCGCGGCGGCGCCCTGCCGCAGCGTCCCCTCCGGCTGTCGGCGAGATGCCGGAGTAGATGCGCGTCACCCGCTCCGGTCCGAGCCCGAACTCGTCGCGCACCTCTTCGGCGACGAAGTCGCTCGGGGTGTGGACGTGGGCGCCGCGTCCGAGTGCCCGACGGATCGCGTCGGGGTAGCGAAGCGTGTCGGGTGTGCAGAGCTCCGGGAAGCGCACGAAGGTGAGGTCGTGGACCATCACGATCACCGGGGCGTTGGCCGGCGGCGCAACGAAGTTCAGCGCGTGCACCACGTCGACGGGTCCGGTCCACCGTTCGATCCGCGGCTCGGCCGCACGGGCCCAGAGCTCGCGCACCAACCGGGCCGGGAAGGGACGGGTCGCGGCTGCGACCGATGGTGGGAGCGCAGCAGCGAGAGCGTTCCGTCCCGCCCAGGTCACGGCGTAGGCGACCGCGTCGACGTCGGGCCGTTCGGCCAGTGCTCCGATGAACCCGGCGACCACCGATCCGACGCCGGTACGTTCGCCCAACAGCGGCGTGCCGTCGAGCGCTACTCGCATCGTCTGATCCTACGAGGCATGTGCGGGCAACGAAGCGACGGCACGCGATCCGGCCGCTCGGGAGCGCGCCCGGGCGGGTTTCTGGTAGACCCATGGGTCCTCATGCTCCCGCCTGGAGGCCCGCACGATGGCTGACGAGAGTTCTCAACTGCTCGGCGAGCCGGGCGCGGCGGTCGAGCCGTGCCTCTCGGTCGTGATGCCCTGCTACAACGAGTCGGCGACCGTGGTGGAGGTCATCGGCCGGGTGTTGCGCTCGCCGTACGTCGCCGAGATCGTCGTCGTCGACGACGGCAGCACCGACGGAACGCTCGATCTCGTCCGTTCGGTCGAGGATCCCCGTGTGCGGGTGTTCAAGCAGCCGGTCAACCTCGGGCAAGGGTGCGGCGCTCCGGCGGGGGTTCCAGGAGGTGACGGCGCCGTTCGTCATCGTGCAGGACGCCGACCTCGAGTACGACCCCGCGGAGTACCCCGAGGTGCTCGCACCACTGCTCGCCGGCAACGCCGATGTCGTGTTCGGTTCGCGGTTCCTCGGCGTGGGCGCGCACCGGGTCCTCTACTACTGGCACTCGATCGGGAACCGTTTCCTCACCACCGCGTCGAACATGCTCACCGATCTCAACCTCACCGACATGGAGACCTGCTACAAGGCGTTCCGCCGTGAGGTGATCCAGAGCATCGACATCCAGGAGGACCGCTTCGGGTTCGAGCCCGAGATCACCGCGAAGGTCGCCCGGGCCGGATGGCGGATCTACGAGGTCGGCATCTCGTACGCCGGTCGCACGTACGACGAGGGCAAGAAGATCGGTTGGCGTGACGGCGTGCGGGCGATCTACAGCATCGTCCGGTACTCGCCGATGATCGAGCGGATCAATCGCTTCCCGGTCGTGCGCGAAGAGCCACCCGCCGAGTTCGACGAATCCGACGCCGAGCTGGCCGCGGTGCTCGACTCCCTGCAGGACGCCGACAACTACGCCGACTGGATCTACGACATGTGCGCGCCGCACCTCGGGACCGAGGTCCTCGAGATCGGCGCCGGCCACGGCGAGCTCACGGAGCGATTGGTCAGGGGCGGCCGGTTCGTGACCGCCACCGACCTGTCGACGAGATGCGTCGAGGAGCTCCAGGCCCGCTACGCCGGGATGGCGAATGTCGAGGTGCGCCACGCCGACATCGCCGCGATCGGCGACGAACGCCGGTACGACTCGGTGGTGCTCATCAACGTGCTCGAGCACATCCCCGACGATCTCGCCGCGCTGCGCGACCTCCGTCGCCTGCTCAAGCCGGGTGGTCGCCTGATCGTGTTCTCGCCGGCGTTCGAGGGCCTCTACAGCGACTTCGATCACAAGGTCGGTCACCACCGCCGCTACCGCCGCTCGCAGCTCGTCACGGTCGCCGATCGGGCCGGGCTCGAGTACGTCGACGCCCGGTACGTGAACTCGGTCGGTGCCTTCGCGTGGTGGCTGTTCGCCCGACGGCTGCACCAGACCCCCACCCAGGGTTGGACCGTGAAGCTGTACGACCAGGCCGCGGTGCCGTTGCTCCGGCGATTCGAGTCGTGGCGCGAGCCGCGATTCGGGCAGTCGGTCTTCCTGGTCGCCGCGAACCCCGCCGACGACTGATCGGCCCGATCGGGTGGAGATGCCCGGTCGACGAGTCAGATCTCGAGCGGTTCGGTCTCCATGCGATGCATGACCTCTCCGAGGTCACCGTGTCGTCCCGACCTGAGGTCGCGCGATCAGGAAGAACGCCATCAGGCCGGCTGCGCCGATCGACCCGATGAGGAACGCCAGCTCGACCCGCAGGAACAGGTCGCTGATGACGGCGATCACGCCGAGGAACACGATGATCCCGACGAGCCAACCGAGGGTCTGGCGGGCATGGCCCTCGAGCGCGATCAACGCCTGCGCAACGGTGAGGGCGACGATGAACGCGCCACTTCCGGTCGCGAGGAGCCCGAGGTTCGCGTTGCTGATGTCGAACGGGTCGAACAGGATGTTGCCGACGATCGGGCCGAGGGTGAACGCGAGCACCGATCCGAGCACGGCGACACCGACGACGATCCACATGAGCCGTTTCAGGCCGGCTTTGAAGTCGTCGTGGCGCCCCGCTCCCGCAAGACCGGCGAGCTTCGGCAACAGCGTTCCCTGGACCGCCTGGAACAGGAGGATCGGGATTCGGGCCATGACGAACGCGGTGGTGAACGTCGCCGCCGCGGCCTTGTCGGCGCTGGTCTCGAGCAGGTTGACGGCAAGGAGCGGTGAGTAGCCGAGGAGCTGCATCAGCACCGAGCCGGCCAGCAGGTACCCGAGCGCGTTCGACAGCTCGGAGTACGGGGCGTCGGGCCCGGGGGTGAGCAGGCCCCGTTGGCGGGCGAGCACGATGCCGACGGCGATGAAGGGCGCCACCGCGAGGCACATCCCGTATGCGCCCGCGTTGTCGACGCCGAGCGCGACGAGTGCGACCGCGCCGATGAGGCGGGCGATGCCTTCGATCGCGAGGAGCTCCCCGTACGGTCCGAACCGCCCGTTGCCTGCGAGCGTGCCGCGGGTCATGTGCATCGCGTAGAAGCCCAGGAGGCCCACCGCGAGTGAGACGACGAGCAGCTCGTTGCCGTGGAAGAGCGAGCTGGAGATCACACCCGAGAGCGCGAGCGTTCCGATCACGAGGACGACGCAGAGGATCCCGCCCAGTCGGGCGGCCTTGTGGACCAGCGGTCCACCGCCGATGCCCTTGGCCCGGCGGTGCGAGACGGCCCGGCCGACCTCCTGCTCGAGGGGGAGGAAGAATCCCGGCCCGGCGACGAAGATGAGCCCCCAGAACGCGCCGAACGCAGCCTTGCCCGCCTCGTTGACCGCGTTGAGGGAGAGGATGAGGAAGACGTACGACGTGACCGAGGCGATCAGCAGCCCGGCGCCGACCGCGAACGTCCCTTCGGGCACCGATTCCTTCGCCCGGCCGACGAGCTTGTTTCCCAGTGCCAACGTTTCGTCCTGACCTTCGCCCCTGGGCCCGGGTCCCCCGGTGCCCCCGGAGGTCCCGGTGAGCGAATGACAGCATAATTGCGGACGAGGGCGAACCCACTGCCGAACCTACCGGCGAGCTCACCGCCGGCCCCCGGGGTCGACGGTTCGCATGCGAGGTCGTCGCCGCAGATGGTGGAAGATGGAAGCGGTGAAGACCCGCACGCTGATCATCCTCGCCATCGTCACGGGGGCGTTGATCTTCGCCGCCGGAGTGCTCCAGATCGTTCTGGGTCGGACACGCTTCTAGGCGGTGAGGGGCAACCACGGGATGTGCGGTCGGTGTCGATGGGTGAGAATGAACGTCGTGACTCTTCGAGAGACAGGTGATCGTGGTGGCCGAGCAGTTTGACGTCGTGGTCCTCGGTGGCGGGCCCGGTGGATATGCAGCAGCGCTCTACGGGGCGGCGGCGGGGCTCCACGTCGCGATGATCGAGGAGCAGCGCGTCGGCGGGACCTGCCTGCACCGCGGGTGCGTCCCGGCGAAGGCGTTGCTCCAGACGGCGGAAGTCCTGCGGACCGTCGCCGGTGCGAAGGAGTTCGGGGTCGACGCCGGCCAGCCGACGCTCGACCTCGGTGCGAGTCAGGAACGCAAGCAGCAGGTGATCGATCGCCTCACGAAGGGCCTCGAGGGGCTGCTCAAGGGACGCAAGGTCACCGTCATCCCCGGCACCGGCACGATCATCGATGCCGCGGCGCGCCATGTACGGGTGTCCGACGGCTCCGAGCTGAAGGGTGGCGCGCTGATCATCGCCACCGGTTCGTCGCCGCGCAGCCTTGCCGGCTTCGAGTTCGACGGGACCAACGTCCTCAGCTCCGATGACGTGCTCCAGCTCGCCGAGGTCCCGCCGCGGGTCGCGGTGATCGGCGGCGGTGCGATCGGCTGCGAGTTCGTCTCGCTGCTCTCCGACCTCGGGAGCGACGTCACGCTCATCGAGGCGCTCCCGCGCTTGTTGCCCGGCGTCGACGTCGACGCGAGCAACGTCGTCGAACGTTCGTTCAAGCGTCGCGGGGTCAAGGTCCACACCGGAGCGAAGGTGCGCGGGGTGGAGATCGGCGCCGCGGCGGGCGACGAGCACACCGTGCGCTTCGAGACCGACGCCGGTGGGCTCCAGGCGGCGGTCGACCGGGTGATCGTCAGCATCGGCCGCGCACCGCGCACCGCAGGCATCGGGATCGAGGGCTCCGGCATCGAGATCGATCGCGGCTACGTCGTCGTCGACGACCACATGCGCACGACGGTGCCGGGCGTCTTCGCGGTGGGTGACGTCGTGGCGACGCCGGCCCTCGCCCACGTCGCGTTCGCGGAAGCGATCGTCGCGATCCAGACGATCGTCGGGGAGCCGGCGAATCCGGTGTCCTACGACAAGGTGCCGTGGGGGATCTACTGCCATCCCGAGGTCGCGTTCTCCGGACTCACCGAGGAAGAGGCGCGCGACCGCGGCCACGACGTCGTCACGAAGATCGCGCGGTACGCGGGGAACAGCCGGGCGATCATCATCGGCGAACCCGAGGGTCTCGTGAAGATCGTGTCCGAGCGCGACGGCCCGCTGCTCGGGGTGCACATCACCGGTCCGTGGGCGACCGAGTTGCTCGGCGAGGGGTACCTCGCGGTGAACTGGGAAGCGACCGCTGCGGATGTCGCCGCGCTCATCCACCCGCACCCGACCTTGGGCGAGACGTTCGGTGAGGCGGCGATGGCTCTCACCGGTCGGTCCCTCCACGTCTGAGTCACCCGAGTTTCGAGGAGTTCTGTTGGACGTCACCATGCCGCAACTCGGTGAGACGGTCACCGAGGGGACGATCACGCGTTGGCTGAAGAAGGTCGGGGAGCGAGTCGAGATCGACGAGCCCCTCTTCGAGGTCTCGACCGACAAGGTCGACTCCGAGGTTCCCGCACCGGTCGCCGGGGTGCTGACCGAGATCATCGTCCCCGAGGGCGAGACGGTCGACGTGGGTGCCCGCCTCGCCGTCCTCGGCGACGGCGCGGCGCCTGCTGCCGTGGCGACGCCGGAGCCGGCCGCCGCACCTGTGCCGACGCCGCAGGCCGCGCCACCGGAGCCACCGACCCCGACCCCGACCCCGCCGCCCGCGCCGCCCGCAGCCGCCGCGCCGCCGGCACCGGCGCCGGCCGCGCCCGCAGCAGTCCCGGGCGGGAACGGCGTCCTCGCATCGCCGATCGTGCGTCGGCTCGCGTCGGACCGCTCGGTCGACCTCGGTGCCGTCACCGGAACCGGCACCGGCGGTCGGATCACCCGCAACGACGTCCTGGCGGCCCAGCCCGGTGGGGCGGTCTCCGCGCCGGTATCGGCACCGGTGACCGAACCTGTTGCCCAACCCGCGTCTGCACCCTTGGGTCGGAGCGAATCGTCTCCCGCCGAGTCGCCGCCACCGGTGACGGGCGACGAGATCATCAAGTTCGACAACATCCGCAAGCGCACCGCCAAGCACATGGTGGGCTCGAAGCAGACGAGCGCGCACGTGTACACGTCGGTCGAGGTCGACTTCGAGCGCGTCGAACGCGTTCGTCGTCAGCACGGCGCGGCGTGGAAGGCCCGTGAGGGCTTCTCGCTCACCTACCTGCCGTTCATCGCCCGCGCCTTCTCCGACGCCGTCGCCGAGTACCCGTTCGTGAACGCGAGCGTCGACGGCGACACGCTCGTGGTGCACCACGATGTGAACCTCGGCATCGCGGTCGACCTCGATCACCGTGGTCTCATCGCCCCGGTGGTCAAGCAGGTCGACGGGAAGCGTCTGTCGCTCATCGCCCGCGAGATCAACGATCTCGCGAAGCGCGCCCGCAACAAGGGACTCGGACCTGACGACGTGATCGGTGGCACGTTCACCATCACGAACATGGGTCCGTTCGGCACGCTCATGACCCTCCCGATCATCAACCAGCCGCAGGTCGCGATCCTCGCCACCGACGGTGTGCGCAAGCGACCGGTCGCGGTCGTGGGGCCCGACGGTGACGACGCGGTCGCGATCCACTCGGTCGGCGTGCTCGCGCTCGCGTGGGACCACCGCGCGTTCGACGGTGCGTACGCGGCCGGGTTCCTCCACACCATCCGCGAGGTGCTCGAGACCCAGGACTGGGAAGCCGAGATGGCGTGAGCGCAGCGGAGCAGCCGGACGCGGTCACGGAACCTGAAGTGGGTGGGCGATCGAGGCTGCGCAGCGAAGCGAACCATCAAGGCGTGAGCGCGGCGCTTCGGGTTCGGTGGTTGGGGAAGGTGCCGTACGCCGAGGCCTCCGACCTGCAGCGGGCATTGCACGAGCGCTCGAGCGACGATTCGCTGTTGCTGCTCGAGCACCCGCACGTCTACACGTTGGGGACGCGTGCTGATCCGGCCCACGTCCTGGTTCCAGCCGATTCCGTCGGTGCCGAGATCGTGAAGACCGATCGTGGTGGTGACGTGACGTACCACGGCCCGGGCCAGCTCGTCGGGTATCCCATCGTGTCGCTCGATGCGTGGCGAGCCGGGAGCTACGACGTCGTCGCGTACGTGCGCCGACTCGAGTCGGTGCTCATCGACGCGCTCGCCGCGCTCGGCGTCACCGCCGAACGCGACGCCGGGTACACGGGCGTCTGGGTCGACGGCGCCAAGATCGCAGCCATCGGTGTTCGGGTGGCACGCGGTCGGACTCGTCACGGGTTCGCGCTCAACGTCGATCCCGACCTCACGATGTTCGACCACATCGTTCCGTGCGGGATCGCCGATCGCGGGGTCACGTCGCTCGCGGCGCTCGGCGCGACCACCGACATGCGTACCGTCGTCGACGCCGTCGTCGGTGCGTTCGTCCGGCACTTCCCGTACGCGAACGTCGAACGCCAAGACGTCGTCTGGCGACACACCCCCGAGGATCTCTCGGCGTTCACCGCGGCCGCCATGGCCGGCGGTGAGCCCGTTCCGACGACTCGTCCGAACCCTGCTCCGACCGCTCGTCCGGAGGCGCCGTCGGGTGCGCCGGTCCGGCTGTTGGGCCGCCTCGCCGAGGCCGGGGTCGAGGCGAGCGTGGACCCCGACTTCCGCCGTCCGTCGTGGATGAAGGTCCGGGCCGATCTGGGGTCGGGGTACCGGTCGACCGAGCGGCTCATGCGCTCGCTCGAGCTGAACACCGTGTGCGAGGAAGCCGGCTGCCCCAACATCTACGAGTGCTGGGCCGACGGGACCGCCACCTTCATGATCCTGGGCGACCGCTGCACCCGTGCGTGCGGCTTCTGCCTCGTCGACACCCGCCACCCCGAGCCCCTCGATCCCGAGGAGCCGGAGCGAGTGGGCCGTGCGATCGCGAGCCTGGGGCTCGCCCACGCGGTCATCACGTGCGTCGCGCGTGACGACCTGCCCGACGGCGGGGCCGGAGCGTTCGCCGCGACGATCGATGCGGTTCGTCGTCACGCACCCGATGCGAAGGTCGAGGTGCTGATCTCCGACTGTCACGGCGACGCCGACGCGTTCGCGACCATCGCCGCCACCCGTCCCGACGTGTTGAACCACAATCTCGAGACGGTTGCGCGCCTCCAGCGCGCGGCGCGACCGTCGGCCGGGTACGCACGCTCGTTGACGGTGTTGGCCCGCTCGAAGACGGCCGGCCTCGTGACCAAGTCGGGGATCATCCTCGGCATGGGTGAGACGGAGGCCGAAGTCCGGGGTGCGCTCGTCGATCTCCGAGGAGTCGGCGTCGACATCGTGACCCTCGGTCAGTACCTGCGTCCGTCGGCGCGTCATCTCCCGGTCGCCCGGTGGTGGCACCCCGACGAGTTCGCGGCGATCGGTGCATTCGCCGAGTCGCTCGGATTCGCACACGTCGAGTCGGGCCCGCTCGTTCGGTCGAGCTACCACGCGCGCCGTGGTTCCGAGGCGGCGCAGGCCGCCGGTGCCGAGGCCGCCGTTCCGGTACCCGCGACGGTGAGTTGACCCGTGGGCCGCACCCTCGACTCGATCACGCCCGAGATCGCCGAGTTCATCGCGGCGCAGCACCTGTTCTTCGTCGCCACCGCGCCCAGAGGGTCCGAGGGTCACGTGAACCTCTCGCCCAAGGGGCTCGACACGTTCGCGGTCGTCGACGAGCAGACCGTCGCGTGGCTCGATCTCACCGGATCCGGCATCGAGACGGTGGCCCACCTCCGCGAGAACGGTCGCATCACCGTGATGTTCTGCGCGTTCGAGGGGACGCCCAACATCGTCCGTCTCTACGGGCGGGGCGAAGCCTTCGCGGTCGACGATCCTGTTGTCGCGCCGCTGTTGGAGCGCTTCCCGCCGAGGGTCGGGGCCCGGACCGTGGTGCGGGTGGTGGTGGAGCGGGTGTCGACGACGTGCGGTTGGGGTGTTCCCTTCATGACCTTCGCAGGCGACCGCCCGACGCTCGACGAGTGGGCCGAGCGCCGCGGTCTCGACGGCATCGCCGTCTACCAGGCCGAGAAGAACGCGACGAGCATCGACGGCCTCCCCGGCTTGCCCGGGCGATGAGCGAATACGCCGATCGGCTCACCCGCGTGCGGGAGCGGATGTCGACCACCGGTGTCGACGCGTTGCTGCTGTCGGTGGGAGCGGATCTCCCGTACCTGACCGGGTACGAGGCGATGCCGTTGGAACGGGTCACCATGCTGGTCGTGCCCCGCGACGGCGAGGCGATGCTCGTGGTACCAGGCCTCGAGGCGCCGCGCGTCACCGAACACCCCGACGTGTTCACGGTGGTGCCGTGGGGTGAGACCGACGATCCGATCGCACGGATCGCGGGGCTCGTCGGCGAAGGCGCGCGGTCGGTCGGGATCGGGGAGCGGACCTGGGCGCGGTTCGTGCTCGGCCTGCAGGATGCATTGCCGGGCGCCCGGTTCGCCAGTGCGACCGAGGTGATCGCCCCCCTGCGCATGCAGAAGGACCCAGCCGAGATCGAACGGCTGCAGGCGCGGTGCCGCTGCGGTCGACCATGTCGCGGCGGAGATGCGCGAACGGCCCTTCGGCGGACGGACCGAAGTCGACGTCCACCGTGAGCTCGTCGACCGGATCCTCGAGCACGGACACCAACGGGTGAACTTCGCGATCGTCGGCAGCGGCCCGAACGGCGCGAGCCCGCACCACGAAGCCGGTGAGCGGGTCATCCGCGACGGCGACGTGATCGTGTGCGACTTCGGCGGCACGATGCACGGCTATTGCTCCGACATCACCCGGATCTTCGTGGTCGGCGAGCCGACGACGGAGGTACGCGACACCTACGCGGTCCTGCACGAAGCCCAGGAACGGGCCGTCCTCGCCGCGACGACCGGCACGCCGTGCGAGGCCGTCGACGCGGCGGCGCGCTCGGTGATCGAGGCCGCCGGGTTCGGCGAGTACTTCGTGCACCGCACCGGTCACGGCATCGGGCTCGAGGAGCACGAAGAGCCGTACATCGTCTCGGGGAACGACCGACCGCTCGCCGTCGGCCACGCGTTCAGCGTGGAACCCGGCATCTACTTCCCCGGCCGCTTCGGGCTCCGTCTCGAAGACATCGTGGTGGCGACGGAGTCGGGCCCGCGACGGCTGAACGAGGCCAGTCGCGAGCTCGCCGTGGTCGCGTAGGCGTCCATCCGGCGATGCGTCTCGAGATCTCGACCGTCATGCTCCAGTGGGCCGCGGGTGGGCTCGCGTTCCTGTGGGTCACCACCCGTCGGCGAGAGGTCGGCCTGGGCTACGGATGGCTCTTGCGCGGGGTGTACGCGGTCCTCGCCGGTCTCGCGCTCGCCGCGAGCATCGCCGGGGGTGGGAACGCGGCCGCCGACACGGTCTTTCGCGTCGCGGCCGGCGCGACCGTGGCCGCGACCCTCGTCACGTTGGCCGTGTCGGTCGTGCGGCGACGGGCCGGTGTCGCCGGACTCCGTGCACGCAAGGAAGCCGGTCGGGAGCGCGTCGCCGCGATGATCGGGAGCAGCCCCGAGACCGACACTGACGCTGAAATCGGCATTGACGCTGGAACCGGCACCGGGCCGCCGGCATCACGCGAGTTCCCGCCCGCGCTCGACCTCGTCGCGCCACTCTGCGGCGTCGTCGGGATCCTCGCGGCCGCGTCGCTCGACGGAGGTCCGTATGCGCTCACGGTGTTCCGTCTCCTCGCCGGAGCCGCGCTGCTCGGCGCGTCGACCGACGCGATGTTGCTCGGCCATTGGTACCTGGTGCAGCCGGGACTGGGCCGGGACCCCATCCGCCAGCTCGTGTGGATCCTCGCGGTCGCCTGGCTCCTCGACGTGGTCGCGTACGTGATCCCGACCGGAGTGGTCTCGGTGTTCTCCGGTTCCATCGACGACGGCTACGGCGGGTTGCTCGCGTGGATCTGGCTCGCCAGCGCGGTGACGACGATCGTGCTCGCCGGTGTCACCTGGGCCGCGTTGAAGGAGAAGTCGTACTCGGCGGTCATGGCCGCGACCGGACTGCTGTACCTCGCGATCCTCATGGCGTTCGGGACCGATCTGGTTGCCCGCGCGCTGCTCGCGTAGCATCCGACATCGTGACGGACGTCAAGATCGACCTCGGATGTGGCAACGCGCGGCGCGACGGGTACCTGGGTCTCGACTTCATCGAGGGTCCGCAGGTCGACCACGTGCTCGACCTCACCAACGACCGGTATCCCTTCGACGACGACTCGGTCGGCGCCGTCTTCTCCGCCCACTTCCTCGAGCACATCGAGGAACCCGATCACGTGTTCTCGGAGATCGGGCGGGTCTGTCGCGACGGCGCCCAGATCGAGTTCTGGACTCCCTACACGTTCACCGAGGAGGCGTTCCTCTACGGACACCTCCACGGTCTCACCGAAGAGCAGTGGATGCACTTCTGCGTGCTCCACCGTGACGTGTTCACGGAGATGCTCGGCGGACGATGGCTGCTCCGCAACATCGACTTCGTGGTGTCGGCCGAGACCGAGGCCGATCTTCGCCGCCAGGGTGTCCCGATGGACTTCGCGGTGAAGTACCTGAAAGGCGTGGTGGTCGAGTTCGGTGTGACGATCGAGTTCCGCCGCGATGTCGCCACGCCGGCGGTCCTCCCCGAGCGGACGTGGTCGACGACCCGGTTCGGCGAACGCCGACCGCTCACCGCCGCGCCGGAAGCGGCCGGGAGCGGCCGGAGCGTCGCCCACCGCGTCGCGCGGAAGGTGCAACGGGTCGCGGTCGACCTGCACCTCCCCGGGTTCTCGAGCCGCTCCGGCTCCTCCTGATCACCGGTCCACCGGCGCCCGCAACACCGCGAGATGGATCGTGGCCCGTGGGATCCGCCGGATTAGCCTGGGTGGTCACCCGGTCTGCAGCTCTGGGTGAGCCGCGCCGGGCCCGGGAGAATGCAGCATGAGCACAATCGCAGAAGTCGTCGCTTCCAACGACCTCACCTGGAACCTGACGCTCCGCGAGCTGCGCAGCCGCTACAAGAAGTCGGTGCTGGGCTGGACCTGGTCGCTGCTCAACCCGCTCTCGACGGTCATCATCTACTCGATCGTCTTCGCGTACTTCCTGAAGATCAAGCCGCCCGATCGGTGATCCGAGCGGCCTGCACAACTTCGCGACCTTCCTGTTGTGCGGTCTGCTGCCGTGGAACTTCCTGTCGAACAGCATCAACGGGTCGATGGGCGCGCTGATCGGCAACGCCAACCTGATCAAGAAGGTGTTCTTCCCGCGCGAGGTGTTCGTCGTCTCGACGATCGCCTCGCTCGTCATCACGTTCCTGATCGAGCTCGGCGTGCTCGCGGTGATCCTGCTGCTCCTCGGCAACATGGTCCTGCCGTGGATCCCCGTGGTGCTCGTCATCGTCGCTGCTCCAGACGGTGTTCTGCCTCGGCCTCGGGCTGATGCTCAGCGTGCTGAACGTGTACTTCCGCGACGTGCAGCACCTCATGAGCATCGCCCTGAACGCGCTCTTCTACTCGGCGCCGATCGTCTACCCGATCAGCTACGTCCCGAACGCGCACATCGTCGGCTGGACGTGCCGACTCGGCTTCATCTACCGACTCAACCCGATCGTGCAGTTCGTCGAGGTGTACCGCGACGCGATGTACAACCTGCGCTTCCCGCCGCTGCTCTCGATGCTGTACCTCCTCGGCTGGAGCGTGGCGATGTTCGCGCATCGGGCTCTGCGGTGTTCCGCAAGCTCGAGCGCCGCGTCCCCGAGGAGGTCTGATCGTGGACTCTGCGATCTCCGTCGAGGACGTCTCGAAGAACTTCCGGTTGTACACCGAGCGGAACCAGTCGTTGAAGGCGATGGCGATGTCGCGGACGCGGGTCCGCTACGAGGAGTTCCCCGCGCTGCGAGACGTCTCGCTCGAGATCCCTGCCGGCGTGACCTACGGCCTGATCGGTGAGAACGGATCGGGGAAGAGCACGCTGCTGAAGTGCATGGCGCGCATCCTCAAGCCCGAGACGGGACGCATCCGCACCGAGGGCAAGGTCTCCGCGCTCCTCGAGCTCGGCGCCGGCTTCCACCCCGAGCTGTCGGGGCGCGACAACGTGTACCTGAACGGGGCGATCCTCGGTCTGTCGAAGAAGCAGCTCGCGGCGCGCTTCGACGACATCGTCGGCTTCGCCGGTCTCGAGCACTTCATCGACACCCCGGTGAAGAACTACTCGTCGGGGATGTACGTGCGGCTCGGCTTCTCGATCGCGATCAACGTCGACCCCGACATCCTCCTCGTCGACGAGGTGCTCGCGGTCGGCGACGAGCAGTTCCAACGGAAGTGCGCGGAGAAGTTCGCCGACCTGAAGCACAGCGGCAAGACGGTCGTGATCGTGTCGCACGCGCTCGCCGACGGTCCGCAACCTGTGCGACGAGGTCGCGCTGCTCGAACACGGTGTGCTGCGTGCCGTCGGTGAGGCGACCGAGGTCATCGACACGTACCTCGACGACGTGCACGAAGACCGGGTCCTCGACGAGAACGGCACCGTGCGCTGGGGCTCCGGCGAGGGGCGGATCGACCGGGTGGAGCTGCTCGACCGCGACGGCCAGTCGGTGCGCACCGTGCGCACGGGTGACCCGCTGACGATCCGCCTGCACTACGCGTTGGACGAACCGATCGACAAGCCGGTGTTCGGTCTGTCGATCAACACGCTCGAAGGGGCGACCGTGACGGGGCCGAACACCCGTCAGGCGGGCGCGGTGCCCGACCGGCTCGAGGGCACCGGGTTCGTCGACTACCGGGTCGACGAGTTCATGCTCGTCGCCGGTACCTACGATCTCACCGTGTCGATCTTCGACTACTCGTGCACGCATCCGTACGACTACCGCCAGCGGGTGATCCGCTTCGACGTCGAACGCGGCACGCCCGCCGAGGAGTACGGCGTGATGGCGCTCGGCGGCGTCTGGGAGGGTTCCTCGGTGCGGGGGTTGGAGTCGTGAGCCCCACCGAACCCGACGCCGCGCTCCTCGAGAACCCCTTCGACCAGTACCAGCGGTACCAGGTCGCGACCCAGATCGTCGGCGGCCTCGGACTGGCCAAGGGAACGCGCGTCCTCGAGGTCGGCGGCGCACCCGGGCCGCTGGAGGCCTTCTTCCCCGACGTCGACACCTTCGTCGTCGACATGGAGGGTACGCACGCGCGGAACGTTCGTCATCGCCAACGGCGCGCTGCTCCCGCTCGCCGATCGGGCCGTCGACGTCGTGATCACGCTCGACACGCTCGAGCACGTCTTCACCGCCGACCGCCCGAGCTTCCTGTCGGAGCTGCGTCGCGTGAGCGAAGACCTCGTCATCGTGACCGCGCCGTTCGATGCGCCGGGGGTCAAGGAGGCAGAGGAGGCGCTGCGCGAGTTCGCGGGCGTCCGCTTCAACCGGAACATCGCCACGTACCAGTGGCTGCTCGAGCACCTCGAACAGGGTCTTCCCGATCTGGACGCGACGGTCGGGTCGTTCGACGACGCGGGCTGGTCGGTGGTCACGCTGCCGAGCGGCTATCTCCCGCGTTGGCTGGCCGGGATGCTGCTCGACCACGAGCTGCTGGCGTCGGGGGTCGAAGGCCGCGAGGTGCTGCACGCGCTCTACAACCGGACCGTGTCGCCGCTCGACTGCCGAGAGCCGTCGTACCGTCACGTCGTCGTCGCGTCACGGACGCGCTCGAGCGCGGAGCTCAGCAGAGTGGTCGAGAGTCTCCGCAGCCCCGACGACTCCGGTCCGCCGCCGAACACGATCGAGCCGCTCATCGCCACCGCACTGCAGGCCCGTCTCAACTTCGCGATGCGATCCCAACCGATGCAGCGTGAGATCGATGCGCTGCGGGCGGCACACGTCGAGCTCGAGCACCAACTGGTCGACCGCACGGCGCAGCTCGCACAGCTCCAGTCCGACTATTCGAGCATGCACGTCGACTGGATGGCGACGCGGGAGCGGATGGCCGCGCTCGACCGCACTCGCTTCTTCGGTCTCGCACACGTCGCCCGCAAGATCCGCAACCGGCTCTCGAGCCAAGGAGAGACCCGAACGTGAGCAACCGCACGGTTCCCGGACGCGTCTCGGTCGTCATCGTCAACTACAAGGGGTGCGACGACACGATCACGTGCCTCGAGTCCCTCGGTGCGCTCGACTGGCCCGATGTCGAGGTCGTCGTCGTCGACAACGGATCCGCCGACGGCAGCGCCGAGGTTCTCTCGGCCCGCTTCCCCGACGCCCGGGTCGTCGCGCTCGACACCAACCTCGGGTTTGCGGGCGGGTGCAACCAGGGTGCTCACGTCGCGACCGGGGAGTACGTCGCGTTCCTGAACAACGACGCGCGACCCGACCCGGCCTGGTTGCGCGCGGCGGTGAACGCGCTGGCTGCCGACGGCGCCATCGGGTGCGTGGCGAGCAAGATCCTCGACTGGGACGGCGAGGGCATCGACTACGTCGGGAGCTACCTCTCGTTCTACGGTCACGGCTTCAAGCGGTGGGACGGCGCGCCCGATTCCCCGCGTTCGACGAGGAGCGCGACACGCTCTTCGCCTCGGGCGCGGCGATGGTGCTGCCGCGCGAGGTGTTCCTCTCGTCGGGGAGCTTCGACGACCGGTACTTCATGTTCTTCGAAGACGTCGACCTCGGCTGGCGGCTCTGGCTGCTCGGCTACCGGGTCCGGTACGTCCCCTCGTCGATCGCGTACCACAAGCACCACCGGTCGATGCAGGGGCTCGGCGACTGGAAGGAGCACTACCTCCTCGAGCGCAACGCGCTCTTCACGATCTTCAAGAACTACGACGACGAGCACCTCCGCGCCGCACTGCCGGCTGCGCTCCTCCTCGACGCCCGCCGGGCGACCGCGATGGGCGACCTCGACGCGCACGCGTTCGATCTCGCCGGCGGTACCACCGACGACGATGCCGAGACCACCACGACGGTGCCGAAGCTCGCGCTCGCGCGTCTCTACGCGATCGACGCGTTCGTCGAAGCACTCCCGGAGCTCGCGGAATCCCGGAAGGCGTTGCAGTTCCGACGCCGTCGCGGCGACGCGGAGATCCTGCCGCTCTTCCGTGAGCCGTTCGAGCCGGTCTGCGTGATCCCCGAGTACCTCGAGGGCTACCGGTCCGTCGTCGACTCACTCGGTCTCGAAGGCGTCTTCTCGGGCCGGAACAAGATCCTCGTGCTCACTCCCGACGTCCTCGGCGTGAAGATGGCCGGCCCGGCGATCCGCGCCTGGCAGATCGCGAAGGCGCTCGGCAAGGAGCACGAGGTCGTGCTGGCCTCCACCGTCGAGTGTCAGGACCTCGGCCACCCCGACTTCGTCTGCCGCTTCGCGAGCGACGAAGACCTCCACCACCTCGTCCACTGGTGCGACGTCATCGTGTTCCAGGGCCTCGACATGTGGACGCACCCGATCCTGAAGGACAACGACAAGGTCGTCGTCACCGACATCTACGACCCCTTCCACCTCGAGCAGCTCGAGCAGGCACGCGAGCTCGCCGACGACGTCGGGCGCGTCCACGCCCGGTCCACGCTCGCCGTGTTGAACCAGCAGCTGCACCGCGGTGATCTGTTCCTGTGCGCGAGCGACAAGCAGCGCGACTTCTGGCTCGGTCAGCTCTCCGGGCTCGGTCGCATCAATCCCGCGACGTATCGATCCGACGAGCGGCTCGACAACCTCGTGCAAGTGGTGCCGTTCGGAGTCAGCGACCAACCGCCGGAGCACACCCGCGACGTGCTGAAGGGTGTCGTGCCGGGGATCGGCCGCGACGACAAGGTGATCCTCTGGGGTGGCGGGGTCTACAACTGGTTCGACCCGCTCACGCTGATCCGCGCGGTCGACAAGCTGCGGGCCCGCATGCCGAACGTCCGACTGTTCTTCCTCGGACTGGGTCACCCCAATCCCAACGTTCCCGCACCAGCGGGCCGCGGCCGAGACGAAGCAGCTCAGCGCCGACCTCGGGCTTGACCGATACCCACGTGTTCTTCAACGAGGGATGGGTCGAGTACGAGGATCGCCAGAACTACCTGCTCGAGGCCGACATCGGCGTCAGCACGCACCTCGACCACATCGAGACCGAGTTCTCCTTCCGCACGCGGATCCTCGACTACCTCTGGGCCTCGCTCCCGGTGGTGGCGACGGCCGGCGACTCGTTCGGCGACCTCATCGAACGCGACGGCTTCGGCCTGACCGTCCCGCCCGGAGATTCCGACGCGCTCGAGACGGCGCTGTTCACGCTCCTCGACGACGACGACCTCTACAGGAAGAGCGCGGAACGGGCCGGCGAGGTGGCGCAGACGTTCCTGTGGTCGAACGCGCTCGAACCGCTCGTCCAGTTCTGCCGCCGGCCCCAGCGCGCTGCCGACCTCGCGGATCCCGCCTACGCCGACGAGCTCCCGCAGCTCGTCGGCCCACCCCGGCCAGGTCTCCGACGCGACCTCGACACGATCATCGGGTTCGTGCGCGAGGGCGACTTCCGGACGATGGCCAGCAAGGCCAAGGGTCGGATCCAACGGGTCGCGAACCGCTGACCCACCGCGCCGGGCGTTGGTTCAGCGGCCGAAGCGCGTCGTGCGCGACGCGGCGTCGCTCCTCCGCTGCGCGAAGACAGTCGGGAGCTTGACCGCAAAACCGGCGAGCGCACGGATGCGAGCTGCGCTGTGGTGTACCCGCACCGGTTTGTGCTCGAGCATCGGGTTCACGATGTCGCGCGCGGCGTAGGAGAGCGTGATCCCGACCGTGCGCGCGACCGCGCGTATCGCGCGATTGGGGGCACCGTGGCGCGCGAGCACGAGCAGCCGGTTGCGTTCGTTGAACGCGAGGGTGCCGATCGGATCGCGCCCGGCCGTGGCCGAGTGCACGTGGCGGACGACGGATGCCGGGGCGTAGCGGTGCCGCCAGCCGCGCTGCAGACCGCGCCACGCCAGCTCGACGTCTTCGTAGTACAGGAACAGCGTCGGATCGAAGCGGCCGATGTCGTCGAGGTACGAGGTCCGCATCAGCACGGCCGCGCCGCACCAGGCGAACACGTCTTCGTTGTGCGACCACCGGGAGCCGTCGCGGTCGAGATAGCCCCGGTCGGCGCCGTAGCCGTCGCGATCGACGGTCGTCCCGGCGTTGTGGAGGGCGTCGAACTCGGGCCCCGACACCGCGATCGGATGCCACGCCGGTTCGGTCGTGACCTTCACCTCGCTCACCTCACCGTTCGAGGTGAACGTGGCGACGGTCGACACCGGGGCAGCGAGGAGCAACTCGAAGGGTGCCGGTTCGGCGCCCAGGCTCGGGACGAGGAGGTGGGCCGAACCGCTCGTCCAGCGCTCCGGCCGGCCGTCGGCGCTCCACTCGGGTCCGTAGGTCCCACTCGGGTAGCGGACCCGGTCGGTCACGTCGGTCGGGTCGGTCCCGCCGAAGCGGGCGCCGAGGATGCGCAGCCCGAGGTCGCGACGGTCGAGCCGACCGGCGGGGGTCGTCGCGACCTCGAGCTCGAGCGATCGGAAGCGATCGCGGAGCAGGATCTTGGGCGCGGCCGCACCGAAGGTCGGGTCTTCGTCGAGCATCGCGACCAGAGGTTCGAGCCACCCGGGTGTGACGAGCACGTCGTTGTTGACCAGCGCGACGAAGTCGGTGCCCGAGAGATCGGAGAGTGCGAGGTTCGCTCCGCGGCCGAACCCGAGGGTCGGGCCACCGACCCGCATCGAGACGTTGGCCAAAGGATCCGACAGCGATTCGGCGAGCGGGGGACCACCACCGTTGTCGACGACGACCACCTCGATGGGCGGACCACCTGCCGCGAGGAGGTGCTCGATGCACGCGAGCGTCAGATCGTGGGCGCCGTAGTGCACGACGACGACCCGGATCGGAGTGCTCGCAACGAAGTCGGTCGTCACGTGCTCTTGCATCCGATGTTCGGGTTGATGCCGCCCAGCACGAACGCGCACACCGTGTGTGACCCGGCAGAGACCGGAGCGAGCGTGGTGGTGAAGGTGTGGTTGTCGCCGTACCCCGCGTAGCGGTGCCGGCTGAGCCACGCGCCGAGGCCGGGGCGGTTGCCCGGTGCGGAGACGGCGGCCTTGAACACGCCGTCGACGTAGAAGTGCACCGTCGCGGGTCCCGCAGTCTGTGCGTTGACCGCCCAGCCGACGGCCTGGATCCCGCCGGGCCCAGCCGTGACGCTCTCGAGGTTGCCCAACGGCTGGACATCGAGGGTTCGACAGCCGATCCACGGGTTGACGCCACCGAGCGCGTACCCGCACACGGTGTGCACGCCGTACGACGTGGCGACCGTCTTGGTGAACCGGTGGTTGTCGCCGTACCCGATGAAGCCGTATTGATCGAGCCACGCGCCGAGGCCGGTGCGGGTGCTCGTCGCAGAGGTCGCGCCGGCGAACACTCCGTCGACGTACAGGTGGACGGTGTCGGGACCCGCGGTCTGGGGGTTCACGGCCCAGCCGAACGCCCGGATCCCACCCGGAGTCGCCTTCAGCCCCTCGAGCAAGCCGCGCGGCTGTACCGAGATGGCGCGGCAGCCGATCGACGGGTTGACCCCGCCGAGCACGAACGCGCAGACGGTGTGGGTGCCGAACTGTCGGGCCGACGCGGTGTTGATGTCCATCGCGAACGTGCGGTTGTCGCCGTACCCGGCGTAGCCGTTCTGGTCGAGCCATCCTCCGAGGCCGGGCCGGTTGCCGTTCGCGGCGGTCGCGCCGGCGAACACGCCGTCGACGTAGAAGTGGACGGTGTCGGACGCGGTCGTCTTGGGGTTCACCGCCCATCCGCTCGCATGGATCCCGCTGGGTGTCGCGCTGATGCGCTCGAGATTGCCGGTGGGCTGGTAGTTGACGGCCTTGCACCCGATCGAGGGGTTCCCTCCGCCGAGCACGTAGACGCACACCTGATGCCGCGCCGTACGAGGTGGTGAGGTTGGCGGTGAACGTGTGGTTGTCACCCCAGCCGCTCAAGCCGTTGCCGGCGAGCCACGCGCCGAGGCCCGGGCGATTGCCGTTGGCTGCGACCTGCGCGGCGAAGGCACCGTCGAGGTACACGTGCACGTTCGCGGCGGCCGAAGTCTCGCGACTGACTGCCCAGCCGACGACCTGGATCCCGCTCGTGGTCGCGCTCGCGCTGTCGATGTTGCCGAAGGGCTGGTTGTACGCGACCCGGGGCCGGACCGCGTCGCGGATCGTCGGGATCACCGAGTAGCCGCCGGCGCCGGGACAGTCGGTGCCGTCGCCGCTGATCGCACCGGCGTCGCGGTGACCGATGATCGGGTCGACGACCGTTCCGTGCGTCGACACGGGTTGGTACGGGTTGATGTTGTGGACGCTGAACTTCCACGCGAGCAGATCGATGATCGCGTTGACCGTCTCCGATCCCGGGGTGACGTTCTGGTAGTCGCCGATCATCGCGACGCCGATCGTTCCGGTGTTGAAGTCGGTCGCGTGCGCGCCGACGACACCGCGTGCGATGCCTCCGAACCGACCCTCGAAGATCGTGCCGAAACGGTCGACGAGGAAGTTGTACGCCATGTCGCAGTAGCCGCGGGTCCCGATGAAGTACGCGTACAGCGATCGCATGAGTGCGGGAGATTCAGCGGCGGAGTAGTTGTTGCTGTTCACGGTGTGGTGGATGATCGCGAGCTGCGGGGCCGCGTAGGCGGGACCCTCCGGGCACGCGCCGAGCCGCGACGATTCGTCGGCGCCCCACTCGGCGCGGGTGACGATCCGCGGCTGGCTCGGGAACGGCACGTTGGGCGCGGCGTCGGCTCCCTTGGCGTCGAGCCCGACAAGGGAGGCGCCGGCGAGGATGACGATCACGAGCACGACGCCGGTGCGACGGTTGCCCTTCACGCCGACGAAACCTGCGAGCCCGATCGCCGCGAGTCCGGGAGCGACCGGCATCGACGGAGCGGACGACGTGCCGTCGGGGGCCGAGGCGATCGCGGTCAGGTGGACGTCGGTCGCGCCGCCGCCCGAGATCCTCAGGCGGACCTTCGAGGGGTCCTCGACGTGGATCGGCTCACTGACGAGCGCGGGCCGGCTCGCGACGCGCGCGGCTTCCGTCGTCCCCGCGTCGGGACCGTTGTCGGAGCGACCGATCTCACCCACGCTGGTCCAGGTGCCGTCGGCCTTCTGGGTCTCGACCGAGAACGAGGCCGTCGGGTCGCCCTTCCACTCGACGCTGACGAGCGTCGTGTGGTCGGGGACGTCGCGCGCCGTGGTGCGCTCACCGGCGGCGAGACCGCGTCCGGCCTCGGTCACCGTCTGGTTGCGGACCGTGGTCGCGGGCGGGCTCGAGCCCGCCGCGCCGGCGCTCGTGATCGCCGCCGCCGTGAGCCAGGCGACACCGAGGGCAGCGAGCACGATCGAGACCTTGCGCATGAGGAACCTCGGGGCACCGGGAGGGAGGGTCGAGCCGGGGGAAGCGTCGATGATCGCGCGTCACGCTCCGAGATGTCGGGAGGGGGGAGCAATACGGAGAAGTCGTGCTATTGCCGCCCACATCTCGCGAGCACGGGCGCTACGCGGATATCGCCGACGTCCGGGACCAGGGCCAGCGCGCCCGGCGGAGGAGGTAGCCGAACTCCATGCCGTCGCCCGTCGGGAGCCGGTCGAGCAGCTCCCACCGCTGATCGAGCTCCTCGGTGCAGTAGCGCAGCACCGCGGGGAAGTCGTCCTCGGTCCAGCAGTGGACGTGGATCGATCGGCGTCGGTGGTAGTCGAGCAGCTCGGCCCGCTCGACGGGGTCGTCGGGGATCTCCGGGTGGGAGTCGGTGTCGGCCAGAACGAGGAACTCGATGATGTGGTCGTCGTCGACCGTCGTGACGCCCGCCGCGTGTTCTGCTGCGAGGTGCTCGAGCGGGGTGGCGGGCCGCTTGTTGTCGAAGGTCCGGCGCAGGTCGGGCAGCAGCACGATCGCGAGGCCGCCCGGCCGCAGAACCCGGTACATGTCGACGAGGAAGCCGATGGGGTCGGCGAGGTGCTCGAGCACGTGGCTCGCGACCACGAAGTCCTGGCTCTTCGACTCGATCATCCGGAGACCGTCGGTGTCGAAGTTCGACACGATGTCGGGTTTCGGGAACAACACGTCGTCGGACAGCTCGGGGAAGAGGCTGCGATTCTCCTCGGGTACCCAGCGGTCCACGTACCGGACGGTGACGCCGGGAGGAACCTCGAAGGGATGGCTTCCGGGACCGAGGTCGAGTCCGGACCCGCGCAGCCGGCTCGCGAGCGCTTCCCGTCCCGGCACTCCCGTTCCTTCCTGCGATCGACGTCGTGGCCGACCCAGGTTACCGACCGGTCGATGCGATCAGGTGATCCGACAACCGATGTTCGGATTGGTGCCACCCAGCACGTAGGCGCAGAGCCAGTGGCTCCCGCTCGATGCAGGGACGGTGATGCCGAACGTGTGGTAGTCGCCGTATCCGACGTACCCGTTCTGGTCGAACCACCCGCCGAGGCCGGGCCGGTAGGTGCCGGCCTGGCGCGCCCCCGCGAACACGCCGTCGACGTAGAAGTGCACCGTCGCCGGTCCGGCGGTCTGCGGGTTCACGCCCCAGCCGATCGCCTGGATGCCACCCGAGACGCTCTCGGCGCTCTCGAGGAAGCCCAGTGGTTTGGTGTTGATCTTCTGGCACCCGATCGACGGATTCACGCCGCCGAGCGCGTACGCGCACACGGTGTGGGTCCCGAACTGCGTCGCCGCCGCGCTGGTGAGGGCCGCGGTGAAGGTGTGGTTGTCGCCGTACCCGACGTACCCGTTCTGGTCGAGCCACGCGCCCAGGCCGGGCCGGTTCCCTGGAGCCGTCGCGGCGCCGGCGAACACGCCGTCGACGTAGAAGTGGACGGTATCGGCACCGGTGGTTTGCGGGTCGACGGCCCAGCCCACCGCCTGCACGCCCGTGGGGGTGGAGCTCAGCGATTCGATGTTGCCGAACGGCTGGCGGTTGTAGGTGCGGCAGCCGATGTTCGGGTTCGGTCCGCCGAGGGCGTAGACGCACACCGAGTGCGGACCGTACGACAACGCGCCGGGGGTGCCGACCGACGCGGTGAAGGTGTGGTTGTCGCCGTATCCGGGCCAGCCGGCCTGGTCGAGCCAGGCGCCGAGGCCGGTGCGGGCGCCGTTCGCGGTGGCGGCGCCGGCGAAGACCCCGTCGACGTAGACGTGCACGGTGTCGGCGCCGGTGGTCTGCGGATTGACCGCCCATCCGCTCACCTGGACGCCGGTCGGAGTCGCGCTCACCCCGCCCACGTAGCCGAACGGTTGCACGGTGACGGTCTGGCAGCCGATCATCGGGTTCACCCCACCGAGCGCGTATGCACACACGCTGTGGGTGCCCCATTGCGTCGTCACCGACGACGGGACGATCGCGGCGAACCCGTGGCTGTTGCCGTAGCCCTTGTACGCAGAGCCGATGTCGGGGCGGGAAGCGTTTGCAGTCACCGCGCCGGCGAACGTGCCGTCGACGTAGACGTGCACGGTGTCGGGACCGGTCGTGAGTGGGTTGATCGCCCAGCCCGAGACGCGGAAGCCCGACGGCGTCGCGCTCGCCGCGTCGAGCGATCCGAACGCGTCGGAGCTGAAGCTCGCGTTCGGCGACAGTCCGTTGAAGGTCAGCATGCTGCGATAGACGCCGAGGACGGTCGCGGCGTAGGTGGGGCTGCTTGCCCATCGCCCGGTCATCGATTCCCAGGTCGGGGCCCAACCGTGGGTCCCGCCGGGGATGTCGTAGCGCGACGCCGGGTTCCAGAGCAGCACCGACGGTGTCGAACCGATGTTGGCGTGGTTCGACCCGGGGTCGGCGTAGCGCCGCAGCAGCTGGACCTGTGTGCGGACGCCGGTCTGCGCGTCGGGCGCACGCATGAGGTGTGAGCCGTCGCCGTACGCGCCGATGCCGGCGAAGTTGTTGTCGGCCGGCTGGACGTAGCCCCCGGCCGGGAAGCTGAACCATCCGGTTTCGACGACCGACTGCGCGAAGGCGATGTCGCCCCGAACCGCGGCGAGGGCACCCTCGTTGACGTAGGCGGCGGCCAGCTGGTCGACCGGGATCGTCGCCCGGTACGGGCTGTGCGTCGCGGAGCGGAACCAGGCCGCGATCTGCGCGGCCGAGAGCTTGCTCGGACCCATCACCGCGGTGCTCGGTGCCGCGCCCGCGGGCGCAGGGGTCGTTGCCGCGAGGGCGACCGGACCGGCGAGAAGGGCGACCAGGGCGATCGCCGCGCCTCTCCGGGCGCGTCGGATCGGACGGAAGCATGGTCGCATGCTCAGTTCATCGGCAAGGAGGCGGTGGGGGCTTGAGCCTCAACCCGTTCCCGCGCTCGGGACCGGGCGTCCCGACCCCGACGGACCGCTCAGCCGTGCTTCTTGAGCGGCTCCCACCAGGCCCGGTTGTCGCGGTACCACGCAACCGTCGCTTCGAGCGCCTCGGCGAAGTCGCGCTGCGGCTTCCATCCGAGTCTCTCCATCTTCGCGGTGTCGATGGAGTAGCGCCGGTCGTGACCGAGGCGGTCTTCGACGTACTCGATCATCGACTCGTCGTGACCGAGGATCGCGAGGATGGAGTCGGTGAGGAAGCGGTTCGGCACCTCGTTCCCGCCACCGATGTTGTAGATCTCGCCGATCGACGCCGCTGCGGAGCACGAGATCGACCCCGGCGCAGTTGTCCTCGACGTAGCACCAGTCGCGGATGTTCATCCCGTCGCCGTACAGCGGGACCTTGATGCCCGTCGAGCAGGTTGGTGACGAAGAGCGGGATGACCTTCTCGGGGAACTGGTACGGCCCGAAGTTGTTCGACGAACGGGTCACGACGACCGGCAGACCGTAGGTCGAGAGGTACGAGAGCGCGATGAGATCGGAACCGGCCTTCGACGCCGAGTACGGCGACCGGGGTTCGAGCGGGTCGCTCTCGCCGAAGGAGCCCTCCTCGATCGACCCGTACACCTCGTCGGTCGAGATGTGCAGGAACCGTTCGACGCCGATCTTGCCGGGCGACGTCGCACATCACGTTGGTGCCGTCGCAGTTGGTGTGCACGAACTCGTCGGGGTTGAGCGATCGACCGGTCGACGTGGCTCTCGGCCGCGAAGTGCACGACGGCGTCGTGGCCGTCCATCGCGGCGGTGACCGCGTCGCGATCGGTGATGTCGCCCTTGACGAACGCGATACCGAGGGTCGTCGTCGACGTCGCGGAGGTTCTCGAGGTTGCCCGCGTAGGTGAGCGCGTCGAACACGGTCACCTCGTCGTCGGAGGTCGCGAGGACGTGGCGGACGTAGTTGGAGCCGATGAAGCCGGCGCCGCCGGTCACGAAGAGTCGCATTGCCGATTCCTCAGGGTCGAAGGCCCCAGTAGGGGCGGAAGTTGGGGTCGAGATCGACGCGGCGCGGGTTCTTCCGGTCGCGATCCGAGAGGATCGGCTCGTCGACGCCCCAGTCGGCGGCGATCGCCGGGTCGTCCCACGCGACGCCGAGCTCGTCGGCGGGGTTGTAGTAGCCGTCGACGAGGTACGTGATCGTCATGTCGGTGAGCGCGGCGAAGCCGTGCGCGACACCCGGCGGGATGAAGACGCCGCGGTGGTCGTGGGTGCCGTCGTCGCGGGCGCCGAGATCGACGGCGAGCGTCGCGCCGTCGGTCGGTGAGCCGGCGCGCAGGTCGTGGAGCACCACCCGGCAGCTGCCGTACGGCACGTACCAGTAGTCGGCCTGGTGCAGGTGGTAGTGCAGGCCGACGACCGAACCCGGCCTGGCGGTCGCCGCGGTTGCCCTGGATCATCTCGCGACCCTGCGGGAACCACTCGCGTCGGTAGGTCTCGATGAAGAACCCGCGGTCGTCGCCGTGCATCGCCGGTTCGACGATGTACACGCCGGCGATGACGTCGGATTCGGTGATCGTTGCCATCTAGTCGAGCTCCACCTTCGAGTGGTCGCCGAGCATCAGCCGCACGGCGCGGGGGCGGACGTCGGATCGGACGACCTCGACGTGGCGGCCGATGAGCGAGTCGGTCAGCCGGTCGATCCCGACGATGCGACTGCCGGTCGAGCACGCACCGAGTGGTCGAGCTCGGAGTCGACGACCTCGCAGTCGGCGGCGACCGACGTGAACGGGCCGATGTAGCTGTTCACGACGCGTGTGCGCTCGCCGATGATCACGGGCCCGCGCACCCGGGAGTTCACGATCTCCGCGCCCGCCTCGATCACGACCCGACCCTCGATGCTCGACGCCTCGTCGACCTTGCCGTCGTTGCGCGACTCGAGCGTCTCGAGCACGAGCCGGTTGCACTCGAGCAGCGGATCCTTCTTGCCGGTGTCGATCCACCAGCCGTCGAGCACCTCGTGGCGCACGCGCTGGCCGTTGTCGATCAGCCACTGGATCGCGTCGGTGATCTCGAGCTCGCCCGCGGTCCGACGGCTCGATCGCGGCCACCGCCTCGTGGATGGTCGGGTCGAACAGGTAGACGCCGACGAGCGCGAGATCCGACGGCGGGTCGTCGGGCTTCTCGACGAGGTCGAGCACCTCGCCGGCCTCGTTGACCGCGGCGACACCGAACTGGCGGGGGTCGTCGACGTGGGCGAGCAGGATCTGCGCCGCCGGCGCGGTCGGCGCCCTCCGGCGCTCCGGGCGCCCTCGAACTCGCTCGACGAACTCGGCGAGGCCCTGCTGGAGCATGTTGTCGCCGAGGTACATCACGAAGTCGTCGTCACCGAGGAAGTCGCGGGCGATCAGCACGCAGTGGGCGAGGCCGAGCGGGCGCGTCCTGGGGGATGTAGGTGACCTCGGCGCCGAACTGGGAGCCGTCGCCGACCGCCGCGCGGATCTCGTCGGCCGGTGTCGCCGACGACGATGCCGATCTCGCGGATGCCGGCCGCGACCATGTCCTCGATGCCGTAGAAGAGGATCGGCTTGTTGGCGATCGGGACGAGCTGCTTCGCGCTGGTGTGGGTGATCGGGCGCAGGCGTGTGCCCGCGCCACCGGAGAGGATGAGACCCTTCATCGGCGGCCAGGCTAGGCGATGGTGCCCGCGACCGGCCCCGTGGAGGCGGCTCGGGACACCGTCCCGCGTGCCGCCCAAAGGTGCTGCCTCGCACGGCCGTGCGCCATACTGCTCGCGCCGCGGATCGAGCTGGTGTTCCCCGCGGCCCCCGGTCGGGTGCCCCGCCGCCGACCGTCTCGACCCCAGCCCGGAGCGTTATGTCCGATCTATCGACCTTCGGATGACCGACGACGAAGACCGGAGATCCGTGGCGTTCGGTCAGGTCGGCTCGGCGTCGCCCGTCGACCGGTTCGGCGTCTGGTTGTCGGGGCAGGGGATCCGGCGTCACGTCGGCTCGTTCGCCGGGAAGGACGTCGGCGACTTCGGCTGCGGATTCGATGCCACCTTCTCCCGCACGATCGTCGACGAGGTCGCCAGTCTCGTGCTCGTCGACGTCGCGCTCGCACCCGATCTGGCATCCCACGCCCGGGTGGAGACGATCGAAGGTGTCCTCCCGGACGCGCTCGACGGGTTGGGCGACGCGAGCCTCGACGTGGTGCTCTGCATCTCGGTGCTCGAGCACCTGTGGGAGCCCGAGCGGTTGATCGCGTCGTTGCACCGCCTGTTGCGCCCGGGCGGCGTGTGCGTCGTGAACGTTCCGTCGTGGCTCGGCAAGCGCGCGCTCGAGCTCAGCGCGTTCAAGCTCGGCCTGAGCCCGGCGTACGAGATGGACGACCACAAGGACTACTACGACCCGCGCGACCTGTGGCCGCTCCTCGTGCGTGCCGGTTTCAAGCCGTCGAACATCACGTGCCGGCGCCACAAGCTCGGACTCAACACCCTCGCCGTGTGCAGGATCCCGAAGTGAGCGCAGGCGGAGGCCCGGAAATGACCACTGGGGCGGGAACGGGTGGGCGATCGAGGGCCGGAGCCGGAGCGAACCAATTTGTCGATGACTACCTCGCGGAGACCGTCGACATCATCGGCAGGCTCGATCGGGGCGCGATCGATGCTGTCGCGACGACCCTCGCTGGCGTTCGCGCGGCCGGCGGTCGTCTGTTCATCCTCGGAGTGGGGGGTTCGGCGGGCCACGCGAGCCATGCGGTCAACGACTTCCGCAAGATCTGCGGCTTCGAGGCCTACGCCCCGACCGACAACGTGTCGGAGCTCACCGCTCGCATCAACGACGACGGCTGGGACACCGCGCTGTCGGCCTGGCTCGAGGGTTCTCGCCTCGCCGCCCGCGACGCGATCCTCGTCTTCTCGGTCGGTGGCGGGAACGCCGACCTCGGGGTGTCGACGAGTCTCGTCCGGGCGCTCGATCTGGCCCAGGACGTCGGCGCGTCCATCTGCGGCGTCGTCGGCCGCGACGGCGGGCACACCGCGCGCGTCGCCGATGCGTGCGTGGTCATCCCGGTGGTCAACCCGGAACGGATCACACCGCACACCGAAGGACTGTGCGCGGTGGTCTGGCACCTGTTCGTGACTCATCCGGCGCTCAAAGCGACCGACACCAAGTGGGAGTCCCTTCCATGACCGCACCATCGGGGAACGTTCCTCGTCGTCGGTGGCGCCGGGTTCATCGGCAGCCACTTCGTCGATGCCCTGCTCGCCTCGAGCGACGTCGAACGCGTCGGGATCTACGACAACTTCACGTCGGGCCAGGCCTGGCACTTCGCTCATCACGACGGCGACGAACGACTCGTCGTCACCCGCGGCGACGTCAAGGAGCTCGACGACCTCACGAAGGCGATGGCCGGAACGGGCACGGTGATCCACCTCGCCTCGAACCCCGACATCGCCCGGGCGATGACGGATCCCGAGATCGATTTCGTGGAAGGCACGCTGCTGACCCAGCGCGTCGTCGAAGCGACGCGCCGGGCGGGCGTCGAACGCCTGCTGTACGCGTCGGGGAGTGGCGTCTACGGCGACATCGGCTACCTGGAGGCAGCCGAGGACCACGGTCCGCTCGTGCCGACCTCCACCTACGGCGCGAGCAAGTTGGCCGGCGAGGCGATGCTCTCGTCGTACAGCGCGATGTTCGGGCTCGTCGCGCGCGCGTTCCGGTTCGGCAACGTCGTGGGCCGTCGCCAGACCCACGGCGTCGGCTACGACTTCGTCCGCCGACTCCGCGAAGACCCGACCCGCTTGCGGATTCTCGGCGACGGGATGCAGAGCAAGTCGTACGTACACGTCGACGACGTGGTCGCGGCGGTGCTGCTCGCCGACCGCGCCGCACCCGACCCGTTCGCGGTCTTCAACGTCGCGACGGGCGACTACATCACGGTGCTCGAGATCGCGGAGCTCGCGATGGCCGCCCTCGACATCGATCCCGCGACCGTCGAGCTCGAGCTCACGGGCGGCGATCGGGGTTGGAAGGGCGACGTGCCGATCGTCCGACTCGACACCTCGCGGATCCGATCGCTGGGCTGGTCGAATCGACTCGGGGCAGCCGATGCGATCCGTCGCTCGCTCGACGACATGCTGGCCGATCTCGAGCAGGGCCGGGCCTGAGCAATGCAGCGATCCGCGAGTGGGGTGCCGTACAGTTGACCGTCGATCACGACCACGAAGACGAGCGCTCCTGGTGCTGGCGAGAGGGGTCGGAATGCACGATCTGAGCGTGAAGGTCTTCGCGGACGGTGCCGACCTGGCCGAGATCCGGGCGCTCGCGGCGAACCCGGTGATCAAGGGGTTCACCACCAACCCGACGCTCATGCGCAAGGCCGGCATCGACGACTACGAGGCGTTCGCGCGTGAGGTCGTCCTGGAGACCGGCGATCGTCCGATCTCGTTCGAGGTGTTCTCCGACGAACCCGACGAGATGCACCGCCAGGCGCTCAAGATCGCGAGTTGGGGCGAGCACGTGAACGTGAAGGTCCCGGTCACGAACACGCGGGGCGAGAGCACCGCACCGCTGGTCCGGGAGCTCGCCGAGAGCGGGGTTCGGTGCAACGTCACCGCGCTCATGACGCCGGCGCAGGTCGCGGTCGTCACCGAGGCGCTCGCGCCCGGACCGGCCGCGTACATCTCGGTGTTCGCCGGTCGCATCGCCGACACCGGTCGGGATCCGATGCCGATCATGCGTGAGTGTCTCGACATCATGGCCGGCGTCCCTGCGCTCGAGCTGATCTGGGCGAGCCCGCGCGAGCTGCTCAACGTGTTCCAGGCCGACGAGATCGGGTGCCACGTGATCACCGCGACCCCCGACGTGCTCAAGAAGATGCACCTCGTCGGGAGAGACCTCGACGAGTACTCCCTCGACACGGTGAAGATGTTCCACACCGACGCGGCCGCGGCCGGGTACCAGGTCTGAAGCCGAGCGCGGTGTGATCATCACGCGGACGCCGCTGCGGATCTCGATCGGCGGAGGCGGAACGGATCTCCCGAGCTTCTACGAGCTCGAGGGTGGTTCCTTCATCTCGGCTGCGATCACCAAGTACGTCTACATCGGGATCAACCGCACGTTCACCGACGACTACTTCCTCAAGTACTCGGCCATGGAGCGTGTCGCCGACATCTCCGACATCCAGCATCCGCTGATCCGTGAAGCGCTCCGCCTGCGGGAGGTCGGCCCGTCGGTCGAGATCGTGAGCCTCGCCGACATCCCCGCCGGCACCGGCCTGGGTTCGTCGGGTTCGTTCACGGTGGGTCTGCTGCGCGCGATCTCCGCGTTCCATCACCGGCACGTGTCGCCTGCCGACCTCGCCGAGGAGGCTTGCAGGATCGAGATCGACGTGCTCGGCAATCCCGTCGGCAAGCAGGACCAGTACATCGCCGCGTTCGGTGGGCTGACCGCGTTCGAGATCTCCCGCGACGGCACGGTCGAGGCGCGCCCGCTCGCCGTCTCGCGCGAGACCCGCCACGATCTCGAGGACAACCTCCTCATGTTCTTCACCGGGTTCTCCCGGGCCGCCGACTCCGTGCTCAGCGATCAACGCGCCCGGTCCGTCGAGCGGGATCCCGCGATGATCGAGAACCTTCGCTTCGTGAAGGAGACCGGCCAGGAGATCGCGCGTCGGTTGGAGCTCGGCGACGTCAGGGGGTTCGCCGAGCTGATGCACGAGCACTGGATGCGCAAGCGCGAACGATCCCAGGGGATGTCGAACCCCGACATCGACCGCTGGTACGACGTCGCGATGAAGAACGGTGCGCGGGGCGGCAAGCTCGTCGGCGCGGGGAACGGTGGGTTCCTCCTCTTCTATGCCGACGACCGCGACGAGGTTCGGCGCGCGATGGAGCACGAGGGACTCACCGAGTTGCGCTTCGGGTTCGATCACGACGGCTCGACCGTCACCGTTCGAGACTGACGTGCAGTGCGTCGTCCTCGCCGGTGGGCTCGGAACGCGGATGCGACCCGCGACCGAGGCCGTCCCGAAGGCGATGCTCGAGGTGGCCGGGAAGCCGTTCGTCGACTGGCAGCTCGAGCTGCTGGCGCGCGGGGGCGTCGAGCGCGTGCTGATCTGCACGGGCCACCTCGGCGAGCAGATCGCGGACCACGTCGGCGACGGGACACAGTGGGGTCTCGCGGTGCAGTACTCGAGCGACGGCGAGACGCTCCTCGGCACCGGCGGAGCACTCCGACGCGCGCTCGATCGAGACTTGCTCGGTGAACGGTTCCTCGTGACCTACGGCGACGCCTACCTCAGCGTTGATCTCCGGCTCCTGATGGACCGCCTCGACGCGGTCGACGTGCCGGCCGTGATGTCGGTCTGGCACAACTGCGGCGCGATCGTTCCCAGCAACGCGGATCTCGACGGCACACGGGTCGTCTACCGCAAGACCGTGACCGATCCGGCGTTGGAGTACGTCGACTACGGCATGCTCGCACTGCAGCGTTCGGTCATCGAAGGGATCGAGCCCGATCGGGTGGTCGACCTGGCCGCGGTGCTCGAGGAGCTGTCGGCGGCCGATGCCGTGGCCGGGTTCGAGGTCACGGAGCGGTGCTACGAGGTCGGGTCACCCGAGGGTCTCACCGCGCTCGCCGAGCGGCTCCGCCGATGACGGAAGCGAGTCGCGCGGTCGACGCGTCGGAGTCGGGTCCGGCGCGGATCGCGGTCGGTGTCTGGCGCGGCCGGGTCGTGCGGTTCGGCATCGCCGTGTTCGTCGCTGCCGCGGTCGTCCACTGGGTGACCGGACGCCTGCCGGTTCTCCTCCCGGCCAGGACCGACGTCGTCGGATACCCGATCTTCAGCCCGTTCGACATCGGTCACTTCTACGCCGTCTTCGCGCTGTGGATGCTCGTGTTCCCGGTGCTCGCGACGGCGGGGTACTTCGTGCTCGGCCTCTCGACCACTCGGGTCGGCGAGTCCGACGCCGCGCTCGAGCAGCACTTCGACGCCGCGCCTGCCGCAGACCGACCGCGTTGGGTCGCGCTCGTCGCAGGCTTCTCCGCACTCCTGTTCGCGACGGTTCCGTTCGCCCTTGCCGTCGGGGTCGTCGGGTTCGCGCGTGACGACAGCTTCAGGTTGTCGGCGCTGGGTGCTGCACTCGGTGCCTGGATCCTTGGCGGCGCGGTCGCGCTGGTGGTCCGGGTCCGAGCCCGCGTGGGCCTCTCCGACGCGCTCTGGGCCGTCACCGCCGTCGCGGCTCCCGGAGCGTTCGTGGCGATGGCACTCCTCTCGTCCCAGACGGGAATCGGCATCACGGCGAGCGACTCGTTCCGGAGCGTGATGTGGTTCCCGTGGTGGCTCGCCGTGCCGGCCACCCTCGCCGGCGCGGTCGCGGTCGTGGTGATCCTCCGCCGTCTTCCAGCGTCGCGGTGGAGCGCCGTCGGTGGGTGGTCGCTGGTCGTCTGTGCGGTTCCGGTCGTCCTGTGGATGGTGCTCGCCGGGATCCAGGGAGGCATCGGTCCCGGCGACCTCTTCCACGAGGGTGAGGTCCTCGTCGGCGGCCAGCTGCTGCTCGACGGAAGGTTCCCGTGGCGCGACTTCCTCTCCACCCACGGCTTGCTCCTCGACTCGATCCAGAGCTTCATGGGCTTCACGCTGATCGAGCACTCGGGCTGGGGCGCGACGACCGCAGCCACGATCTGGGCGGTTCCCCTCTACTGGGTGAGCTCGCTGGCGTTCGCCGCGTACCTGTTCCGCCGCAACCGGTGGCTCCTCGTCGCCTGGTGCGCGCTCGTGGTCGGCGGACCGGTCACTGGTGGGATCCCGCTCTTCTCCGAGCACTTCCGGTCGCTGCTCTATCCCCTGATCCTGCTCGCGATGGCCTGGCTCGTCCGGCGCGCGGATCCCGTCCGCGCCGCGCTCGTCGCGCTCCTCCTCGTGGTCCAGGTCGCGGTCACGCCGGAGATGGCCTACCTCGTTCCGGCGCTGTTCGTCACGCTCGTTGCCTTCGACTGGACCACGCATCCCGGCGTCGCCGTCATCCGGCGCTTTCCGGCGACCCTGCTCACCGCCATGTGGTGCGCGATCTTCGGGCTCGCGTTCGCCGCGCTGCTCTGGGCCAACGGCGCGCTCGGGCCGTTCATCGACTACTTCCGCGTCTTCGGCGAGGGTCACTACCTGACCGGCGGGATCCCGCTCACCGGCAGCGGCGCGGTGTTCAAGGCGTCGGTGTACCTGCCACCGATCCTGTTCCTCATCGCGATCTGGTACGCGGTCTCGAGAGTCAGGTCGAAGCGAGCGTTCGAGCACGACGACTGGGTGCTCGCAACGGTCGTGATCTTCGGCGCGCTCTACTACACGAAGTTCCTCGCGCGCGCCGACCTCCATTCGCTCCAGAGCTTCGCCGTGGTCACGCCGCTGCTCTGGTACGTCGTGGCCCGCGTGCTCGCCAACGCCGACCGCGTCTGGTGGCGCACCGGCACGCCCGGGCGAGCCCTCCGCCACGGGGTGACGGCCGTCGCCGTCCTGGTCGTGGTCGCGGTGGTGGCGTCGAACGTCCGGACTCGCGTCGATCAGGTCCCGCTCCACTATCGAACGAGTGCGCTCGAGCGGTCGCCGATACCTCGGCTCGGCTACACGAACCTCGACCCGTCCACCGTGTCGTACGGACCGACGGTCGCCGACACCCGCGCGGTGCTGGCGGCGATCGCGCCCCGGAACCCGAAGGTCTTCGACTTCACGAACACTCCGGAGCTCTTCTACTTCACGCTCGGACTCCGACCGCCGACGCGCTTCTACCACGTCAGCATGGCGATCCCGGCGGCGGCGCAGCGCGAGGTCGTCGACGAGATCCGCGACGCCAAGCCGCAGGTGGTCATCGGCATCGGCGACAAGGGCCTCTCGAGCTGGGACGGCATCGCGAACATGGTCCGTCACTACGACGTGAACCGGTACCTCCTCACGCACTACCGGCCGGTTGTCGGTGTCGACGGGACCGTCTACTTCCTGCGCAACGACCTCCCGTTCGATGCAGCGTCGATCGATCGACTCTCGCTGTCGCAGCCCCCGCAGTTCGTCGCGCTCAACGAGAGTCCACTTCCTTGTGACTGGGGCGCGGCGCCGGAACGGTTCGCGCCGAAGCCCGCGCGCGGGGCGAAGCGCAGTGGGCCGCTTCCGCTGACGCCGGTCGCGGCCTCGGTCGCGGTGACGGGTTGGGCGGCCGATCCCGTGACCGGACGCCCCCTCGCGAGCGTCGTGGCGCTCGGTGCCGACGGGACCGTGCTCGCGTCGGTGGTTCCCGGGGACTCTCGGCCCGACGTCGCCGAGCTCCCCGGGCTCGCCGACGCCCGGCATTCGGGGTTCCGTCTGGCGGCTCCCGTCACCGCGGGCGAGGTCGTCACCGTCGCTGGTCGTCGTGCCGACGGGACGCTCCTGCCGCTCGACGGCACCTTCGACGGGATCTCGACCGTCGCACCCGGCACCGAGGTCCGGGTCGGAGACGCGGACGAGCACGTCGACGCGGGCGTCGGGGGGACGATGGAGATCGCCAAGCGCAAGGCAGTACCCGACGGCCTGCGAGCCGTACGCATGCCGCGACCCGGCCGAGCGACCGACTGGCGTTGGCTCTCCCTGACGTCGGCCCGTCCGCTCGCGCCCGGCGCGTACAACGTCGGTGAACCGGCCGGGGCGGGTCCGATCCAGTTCCGGCTCCTCGCCGACGACCGCCGGAGCATCGATCTCATGGTCGGCGCGTGCAACCAGTGGTACTCCGGAGATGGTGGGGTCGAGGTGCTCGCCTACCCCGCCGGAGGACCGGTCCCAAGGGTGGAGCTCGTCCACTGAACCCACGGCCGAGCGAGAGGCCGTTGCTAGGGTTCCGAACGCGGTGACGGGGTGGCCGCTCGACCACCACGAGCCCACGAACAGCCTCTGAGGAAGAGCCGAAGTGACGACGTCGCTCATAGCTGACTCTGAAATCACGCTCCTCGTTCCGGAGGCCGACGTCGAAGCACCGGAGCTCTCGATCGTCATCCCTGCCCTCAACGAGGCGCTGACGGTCGGCGATTTCGTGTCGTGGTGCAAGGAGGGTCTCGCGTCCGCGGGCGTGGTCGGCGAGATCCTGATCGTCGACAGCTCGCGAAGACGACACCAGCACGATCGCGCTGACTGCCGGGGCCCGCGTCTTGAAGGTCCCGAGGCGAGGTCTCGGCCGCGCGTACATCGACGCTCTCCCGTACGTGCGCGGGAAGTGGATCCTGATGGGCGACGCCGACTGCACGTACGACTTCCGTCAGCTCGCCTCGTTCGTCGAACGCTTCCGCGAGGGCTACGAGTACGTGATGGGGTCGCGTTGGAAGGGATCGATCGAGCCCGGATCGATGCCCGGACTCCACCGCTACTTCGGGACGCCGTTCACGACGTGGATCCTGAACCGGTTGTACGCGAGCCACTTCAGCGACATCCACTGCGGCATGCGCGGCATCACGCGCGATGCCCTGGCGCGGATGAGCCTGCAGTCCCAGTCCTGGGAGTACGCGTCGGAGATGGTCCTCAAGTCGGTGCACATGGAGCTGCGCACCGCCGAGGTGCCGGTGACGTTCCTCAAGGACCGCGAGGGCCGGCTCAGCCACCACAAGCGCGAGGGATGGTTCTCCCCGTTCAAGGCCGCCTGGATCAACCTGCGTGCGATGCTCGTCTACGGCTCCGACTTCTTCCTCGTGAAGCCCGGCATCTTCCTGATGCTGCTCGGGCTGCTCCTCACGTTGGTCCCCACCTTTGGCGACGTCGCGTTCGGGCCGATCGAGCTCTCGCTCAACTGGCAGTTCCTCGGAGTCGCCATCCTGGCGATCGGGTGTCAGACGTACTTCTTCGGGTGCGTCGGCCAGGTGCTCTTCGACTACACGGGCCGGCGTCGCCGACAGTTGGGGCGCAGGTTCCCGTACACCCGCACCGTGATGATCTCGTTCGGACTCGTGATGCTCGGCATCATGTTGGCGATCCCGCTCGTCGTCTCGTACATCGCGAACGACCTCGCGCTCGCACGGAGCGACGCGGTGCAGAACCACGTCGCGGTCACCGGGCTCGCCGCCGCCATCACGGGCGCACAGCTCTTCGTGTTCACGCTGCTCCTGCAGGGGACGATCCTGGCCACGACGAGCGATCGACCCCGGGCCCGCATCGAGGAGTGGCGGCGTTGACCTCGTACCTGCGGTACTACGGCCGGCTCGCCCGCCAATCGACGTATTCGATCGCGAAGGGGGTGGCGCTCCCGTTCGCCCGCAACGAAGCCGTCCGGTCCGGCCACGAGATGGCGTACCCCATCTCGACGTACGCGCCGTGGGAGAGCGATCCGGAGTTCCGGCGCGCGTACGAATCGGTCCATCGCAACACCCTCGTCGACATCTGGCGGTGCCACGAGCTCTGGAGCCTGGTAGGCGAGCTCCGCGACATCCCGGGCGCCATCCTCGAAGTCGGTGTCTGGCGCGGAGGAACCGGCTGCCTGATGGCGACGCGTGCCGCCGCGATCGGGATCACCGACCCGATCTCGCTCTGCGACACCTGGCGGGGCGTCGTGAAGACGGGCGCGGTCGACACCTACTACCGAGACGGCAAGCACGACGACGCCTCCCGGGAGATCGTCGAGAAGCTCGCGGCGGATCTCGGGCTCTCGAACGTCGAGTGTCTCGAGGGCATCTTCCCCGACGACACCGGCGACCAGATCGCCGGCCGCACGTTCCGGTTGTGTCACATCGACGTCGACGTCTACCAGTCGGCGAAGGACGTGCTCGCCTGGGTGTGGGACCGGCTGTCCCCGCAAGGCGTGGTGGTCTTCGACGACTACGGCTTCCCGGCCTGTCCGGGGATCACGCAGCTCGTCGACGAGCAACGCATGCTCGAGGACCGGCTCGTTCTGCACAACCTGAACGGTCACGGCATCATCGTCAAACGGTGACGCCCCCAACGGTGACACGTCCGACCCGGCGGCCCGGCCGACCATGAAGCGAGGCGTGTTCCTCGATCGCGACGGGGTCCTCAACCGGGCCGAGGTGCGCGACGGTCATCCGTACCCGCCGGCTCGGCCGCAGGACGTCGTCATGCTCCCCGGTGCGCACGAGGCGTGTCGTCGGCTGGCCGACGGGGGCTGGACGCTGTTCGTCGTGACGAACCAGCCCGACATCGCGCGCGGAACGACCACCCGAGACGACGTCGACGCGATCAATGCCGTCGTCACCGACGGTCTGCCCGTGACCGAGGTGCTCGTGTGCCCGCACGACGACGACGATGGGTGCGACTGTCGCAAGCCGCAGCCCGGGATGCTGCTCGACGCTGCGTCGCGCTGGGACGTCGACCTCGCGGCGAGCTTCATGGTCGGCGACCGGTGGCGCGACATCGACGCGGGTCACCGAGCCGGTCTGCGCACGGTCTTCATCGACCACGGCTACGACGAGGAGCTCCGGGCGAAACCTGATCACGTCGTCGCGAGCCTCGCCGACGCCGCGGACCTCCTCCTCGATCCGGTTTCGGCCCCGGTGGCATCGATCGACAACTGGGAATCGCACTGGTCCGAGTACTCCGACGCCGCGAGCGACAACCCCGCGCAGGAGTACCGGCGCATGCTCATCTCGGCGTGCATCCAGCAGTCGGGTGCCCCGAAGCGGATCCTCGACATCGGGAGCGGGCAGGGTGATCTCCTGGTGTCGTTGCGCGATCAGTGGTCCGACGCCGAGCTCGCGGGGCTCGAGCTGAGCGCGGAGGGCGTCCGGCGCGGTCGCGAGAAGGTGGCGTCGGCCCGGTTCTTCCAGATCGACCTGATGACGGCCACCGAGGTCCCGCCCGAGCTGGAGCGGTGGGCCGACGTCGCGGTCTGCAGCGAGGTGCTGGAGCACGTCGACGATCCGGCGCGGCTCTTGCGGACCGCGACCCGGTGCATCGCCCCCGGCGGGCTCCTCGTCGTCACCGTCCCCGGTGGGCCGCGTACCGCGTTCGACCGGTTCATCGGGCACCGTCGGCACTTCGAGCCCGCGGCGCTGCGCTCGATCCTCGAGGAGGCGGATCTCGAGGTCGATCACGTCAGCGGGACCGGCCTCCCGTTCTTCAACCTCTACAAGCTCGTGGTGCTCCTGCGCGGCAGGTCGCTGGTGGAGAGCGCTTCGAGCACGGCCGAGCCGTCGAGACTGGCCGCGGCCGCGATGCGGGTGTTCGCCGTCTTGCTGACGCCCGGCCGCAACTCGTCGCACTTCGGCTGGCAGCTCGTCGCCCGGACCCGACGGCGAGGGTGACGGCCGGCCTGAGGCCTCGCGGTTCGGAGCCCCTCCGTGGGGCGCTACCGTTTTCTCCATGTCGAGAGCGTTTCGCGCACTTCTGGTACCACTGATCGGGTCCATGCTCGCACTCTCCGTGGGCGTGGTACCGGCGAGCGCGGCCGACGCGCCGCCGAAGAACTGGGACGCCCGGATCGCGCCGATTCGCGGGCGGTCGAGAAGATCCGGGGACTCGAGTTCGAGCATCCCGTCCCCGTGCAGTTCCTCGCCGCGAAGGCCTTCCGCAAGACGGTGACCAGCGACAAGAAGGACCTCACCCAGAAGGACAAGCGGGAGATCGAGCAGACGACCGAGAGTCTCCGGGCCTTGGGGCTCGTCCCCGGGACCGTCGACCTCTTCGACGCGGTGAACACGTCTCGCGGTGACGACGTGCTCGCGTACTACGACCCCCACAAGAAGCACATCGTGGTGCGGGGGAAAGGGCCGATCGACGGCGCGACGAAGGTGACGTTGGCCCACGAGCTCACGCACGTGCTGCAGGACCAACACTTCGATCTGACCAAGATCCAGCATGACGCCGCACGGGCCAACCGGTCATCGGGCGCGGTGAAGGCACTCATCGAAGGTGACGCGACCTGGGTCCAGCACAAGTACGCGAG
This sequence comes from uncultured Actinomycetes bacterium, assembly GCA_963829475.1. Taxonomy (GTDB): domain Bacteria; phylum Actinomycetota; class Acidimicrobiia; order IMCC26256; family JANYLB01; genus JANYLB01. The sequence continues at coordinate 155,002 of CAWHIU010000002.1, forward strand.
CACGCTCGATGCCACCGACCGCGCCGACTACGACAACTCCGGCCTCGTGAAGGGATCGACGAAGGACGCCTCGGTCCCGATGATCATCGAGGTGCTCTTCGGGGCGCCCTACGTGCTCGGACCGGAGATGATCAACGGGTTGCGCGCGGACGGCGGCCGAGCCGCGGTCGACCGGGCATTCCGGAATCCTCCGCTCACCGACGCGCAGATGCTCGACCCGGCCAAGCTCATCCTGCAGACCACTGCCGCCGAGGTCGCGGCACCGAAGGTCGCCGCGGGGGAGAAGCGGACCGGTCCGATCGACAGCTTCGGAGCACTTGCCCTCTACCTCACCCTCGCCAGTCGGATCCCGGCGCCTGATGCGCTCGCGGCCGCGCAGGCCTGGGCCGGCGACAAGGAGATCACGGTCCGCAGCAGGGGGAAGACGTGCGTCCGCGTCGCGTTCGTGGGACGGACTCCGGCGGCGACCACCTCGATCCGCAGAGGTCTCGACGCGTGGACGGCCGCGGTTCCGGGCGGCGTCGCGCGGGTGCGCGCGCACGGCGGAACGGTCGAGCTCACCGCGTGTGATCCCGGCGCGGCCGTCACTGCACCGCCCGATGCCGCGCTGCAGCAGGCGCTCGGTTTGGCGGTCACCCACGCCCAGGTGCTCACCCAAGTGCTCGAACAGGGCTCGCCCGTCGAGTTCGCGTCGTGCGCGGCGACGGGGTACAGCACGGATCCGTTGGTGCTCCGAGTCATCGCGGATGCAGCCCAGACCCAACCCGATGCCGCGACAAAGGACGCCTTGACTCAGGTCGCGCGTCGCGTCGGTGCCGCGTGCCGGGCCCGATCCAACTGACCGCCGTGCTCGATCATCGGGGTCGAGCTACGCGATGAAGTACTTGGCCTCGGGGTGGGGGACCACGATCGCCGCGGTCGTCTGTTCGGGGTCGAACATGAACTCCTCGGTGAGGGTCACGCCGATCCGTTCGGGCTGGAGCAGGTCGATGAGCTTGGCCTGGTCCTCGAGGTCGGGGCACGCGGGGTAGCCCCACGAGTAGCGCGAGCCCCGGTACTTCTGGCGGAAGAGCCCCTGCACCGTCGGGCCGTCTTCGTCGACATAGCCCCACTCTTCGCGCATGCGCAGGTGCCACAGCTCCATCAGCGCTTCGGTCGTCTCGATGGAGAGGCCGTGCGCGAGGAGGTACTCCTGATAGCGGTCCTGCGCGAACAGCTCGCGCTCGTGGACGGTCGCGTCCTGACCCATCGTCACGACGGTGAGCCCGGCGTAGTCGGCTTCACCCGACCCGACCGGGCGGAAGAAGTCGGGGATCGAGAGGAACCGATCCTTCTGCTGGCGCGGGAAGTTGAAGCGGACCCGCTCCTCGCGGCGGTCGTCGTCGCGCCACACGACGAGGTCGTCGCCGTCGGCGTTCACGGGGAAGTAGCCCCAGACGACTGCGGGGACCAGCCAGTTGCCCGCCTTCGCCTTCGCGAGCTCTTCGGCGAGCGTGTGGCGGAGGCGCTCCTTGAACGCGGTGTCGTCTTCGTTCTTCGTCTTGTCGGGTCGGAACTGCCACTGGTTGCGGAACAGCGCGGTCTCGTTCAGGTAGCCGACGATCTCGTCGAGCGAGATGCCCTTCGCCACCCGTGACCCGAGGAACGGAGGCGTGAAGACGGGAACGTCGAGCGCGACGTCGGAACGGGCCGGGATGTCGACCGGAGCGGCCTGCTCGCGGTCTGACTTCCGCGGCGGGAGATCGCGGCCACCGGCGTCGCGGCCGAACCCCGGTTCCAGGGTCCCGGTCCGCTTGCCGTCCATGAGCGCGTCCATCGTGTACAGACCCTCGAACGCGTCCTTGCCGTAGAACAGGCGACCCTCGTAGACCTCGCGCAGGTCGCGCTCGACGTAGTTCCGGGTGAGGGCCGCGCCTCCGAGGATCACCGGGGTCTCGGCGAGGCCCAGCTCGTTCAGCGACTGCAGGTTCTCGCGCATGATGAGCGTGCTCTTCACGAGCAGGCCGCTCATCCCGATCGCGTCGGCATCGACCTCCTTGGCCTTGTCGACGAAGTCCTGCAGCGGGGCCTTGATCCCGATGTTGTGGACCTCGTAGCCGTTGTTCGTGAGGATGATGTCGACGAGGTTCTTGCCGATGTCGTGCACGTCGCCCTTGACGGTGCCGATGACGAGCACGCCCTTGCCGCCGTCGTCGAGCTTCTCCATGTGCGGCTCGAGGTACGCGACTGCGCTCTTCATCGTCTCCGCGCTCTGGAGCACGAACGGGAGCTGCATCTCGCCGCGACCGAACAGGTCGCCGACGACCTTCATGCCTTCGAGCAGCACGTCGTTCACGATCGACAGGGCCGGTCGCGTCGTCAGCTGGCGGTCGAGGTCGACTGTCGAGGCCGTCGCGGTCGCCGTCGATGATGCGGTGCTTGAGGATCTCCTCGACGGACCACTCGGAGCGGTCCTCCTCCTCGAGGGCGCTCGCGTCGACGTCTTCGAACAGCTCGAGCAGCACCTGGAGCGGGTCGTAGTCGTCGCGGCGACGGTCGTAGATGAGGTCGAGCGTGACCTCGCGGACGTGATCGTCGATCTTGTGCATCGGCACGATGCGCGCCGCGTGCACGATCGCCGCGTCGAGCCCGGCTTCTCGACACTCGTGGAGGTAGACGCTGTTGAGCACGTGGCGCAGCGCGGGCTTCAATCCGAAGCTCACGTTCGAGAGACCGAGCACCGTCGATGCGCCGGGAAGCTCGGCCTTGATGCGACGGATCGCCTCGATGGTGGCCATGCCGTCGCCGCGGAGGTCTTCGGAACCGGCGCCGAGCGGGAACGTCAGCGCGTCGAAGATCAGATCGGTCGGATCCATGCCGTACCGCTCGATGGCGGTGTCGTAGATCCGCTTGCACACCCGTAGCTTCCAGTCGACGTCGCGCGCCTGGCCCTCTTCGTCGATCGCGAGGCAGATCACCGCGGCGCCGTACTCCCGCGCCATGGAGAACACGCGGTCGAAGCGCGAGCCCGCGGCCTCGCCGTCTTCGAGGTTGGCCGAGTTGAGGATCGCCTTGCCGCCGGAGTGCTGCAAGCCGGCCTCGACGACGAGTGGCTCGGTGGAGTCGAACACGAGGGGGAGCGCGGCCTGCGTCGCGAAGCGGCCCGCGATCTCGTCCATGTCGGCGACGCCGTCGCGGCCGACGTAGTCGACGCACACGTCGAGAACGTGCGCGCCTTCCTTGATCTGCTCGCGCGCCATCTGCACGCAGGTGTCCCAGTCGGCTTCGAGCATGGCCTCCCGGAACTTCTTCGACCCGTTGGCGTTCGTGCGTTCGCCGATGGCGAGGTACGCGAGCTCCTGGTGGAACGGGACGTGGCTGTACACCGAGGAGCATCCCGGCTCGAACTCCGGAGTGCGCGGCGCGGCGACGCGACCGGCGCCGAGCCGATCGACGACGGCCCGGAGGTGCGCGGGCGTGGTGCCGCAGCACCCGCCGACGATGTTGATGCCGAGCTCGGTGACGTTCCGCTCGTGCGCGTCGGCGAGCTGCTCGGGCGTGAGGTCGTAGTGCGTCCGCCCTCCGACGACCGACGGAAGGCCGGCGTTCGGCACGCAGCTCAGGAAGGTGCGCGCGTGCTGCGAGAGGTAGCGGAGGTGCTCGGTCATCTCCGCGGGGCCCGTCGCGCAGTTGAGCCCGATCACGTCGGGCCGCATCGCCTCGAGCGCGGTGAGCGCGGCACCGATCTCGGAGCCGATCAGCATCCGGCCGGTCGTCTCCATCGTCACCTGGACGATCAGCGGGGACCTCGATCCCGGCGCTCGCCATGGCGCGCCGGGCCGCGACGATCGCCGCCTTGCCCTGGAGCAGGTCCTGCACCGTCTCGATGAGGAGGGCGTCGACCCCACCGGCGAGGAGCCCCTCGACCTGTGGAACGTAGGAGTCGCGGAGGTCGGCGAAGCGGATGTGGCCGAGCGACGGGAGCTTCGTGCCCGGTCCCATCGACCCGATCACGAAACGGGGCTGGTCGGGCGTCGAGAACCCGCTCGCCACCTCCTTCGCGATCTCGGCCGCGACGCGGTTCATCTCGAACGTCTTCTCGGGGATGTCGTACTCGGCGAGCACCACGGGGAACGATCCGAAGGTCGCCGTCTCGACCGCGTCGACCCCCGCCTCGAAGAACTCGGTGTGGAGGTCGGCGATCAGGTCGGGTCGCGTGAGGACGAGGTGCTCGTTGCAACCCTCGAGTGCCGGACCGCCGAAGTCGTCGGTCCCGAGGTCGTGCTCCTGGACCCACGTCCCGAAGGCCCCGTCGAGGACGAGGACACGTTCAGCGAGCTGGGCGAGGAAGTCAGACATGAGCTCACCAGGCTACCGGAGCGGTGAGCAGGGCTCCGCCGGTGATCAGCAGGGAACCGGTAGATTGAGCCGCCGTGATCGCCCCCTTCCTCTCGTGAGCCTCATCGCTCTCTCAGCGCTGCTCCTGGGGTGGGGAGTGTTGCCCGGGCTCGCGATCGCCGCGGCCGCGACATCGGGTCGCAGGGTGGACGGACGGACCGGCTCGGGCGACCCCCAGTTGGTCCCGTTCGGTGCGGTCGACGCGACCACTGCGCCCGATCGGTTCCTCGCGCTCGCGCTCGCCGCCGGGCTCAGCACGTGGACGCTCGGGGGGGCCGCGCTGGCACGCCTGGGCGTCCTCACCGAAGGACCGGTTGTCTTCGGCGGAGTGGTGCTCGGCCTGGTCTCCGTCTTCGTTCTCGCGTGGCCCGTGCGCCACGGGCTCGCGCGTGCTCTCGGCCCGAGAGACGATCGGCAGCTTCTCGTGGGCGTCGGCATCGACGCTCGTCGGCGCCATCCCGGTGCTCGCGCTCGCATGGAGCCGTGGTGACGCGTTCATCGGCCCGACGCCCTGGTACTACTGGAACCTCGTCAACCAGGTCGTGTCGGCGCACGCGGTCCCGACGTTCTCGACCGAGTGGGGTCGGCTCGTCCCGTTCCTCGACGACTATCCGGGGTTCACCGGTGGGTCGGCGTTGCTCGCGACGGTGACGGGCACGACGAACTACGCCGCGGCCCACGCGGTCGAGGGTGTCGCCGTCATCGCGCTCGGCCTCTCGTTCTTCGTGCTCGCGCGCGCGCTGGGTGCGACGCGGCCGGGCGCCGCCGCCGGAACGGCACTCGTGTTCGGCATCGAGGTGCTTGCGTCGAAGCTCACCGCGTTCCGGCCCGAGGCCCTCGGCTACGCGTTCGCACTGTTGATCCCCGCTGTCGCATGTTGGTGGTTCCGCGATCGGGGCTACGGGAGCGCGTTCGTCCTCGGCCTCGTCTTCATCGCGGCAAGCCAGGTGCACGCGATCGGGTGGCTCGTCGGCTGCGCGGTCGCTCGCGGGTGTCGTGGTCGCCGGAATCGTCGGTCGGGGAGCGCGAACGCGTGTCCTGCCGACGCTCGCGATGCTCGGCGGGATCTTCGTCGTGTGGCTCGCGGCCAGCTTCGTGTCCGGGAGCGGGCTCTCCGGCGGATCCAAGCTGGGTGGGCTCCCGAAGATCCACGACGGTGTCGACCCGACGATGCAGTTCGAGCGACTCGCGTCGGGCGTCACCGGATCGCTCGACTCCGACGCCACCACGCTTGCGCGCCGGTCGCTGGCGCGCGGGGCCATGGGGCTCGGGTGGCCCTGGCTGCTCGCGTTTGCAGTCGCGCTCGTCGTCCTGCTCGTCGCGACGGCGGTGTGGGCGAAGTCGGCGTCGTCACGAGCGCGCGCCGGGCGTGTCCTCGTTGTGCTCGCCGTGGCGCTGGCGTGCGTCGTCGCGGTGTCGATCGCGTTCGGGCTGGGTTGGGACACCTACGTTCCACGCCGCACCGGCTGGACCCGCATGTTCCAGGTGTCGACCGTGCTGGTGCCGCTGGCCGCTGCGATCGTCGCGAGCATGGGCCGCAGCTCCTCGCGGCGGCTGTTCCGGATCGTGCCACCGGCGATCGGCATCGGCATCGCGGTTCTCGTGTTGTTCCACGGGATGGGAACCTGGAACGCGACGCTCGCACTCTGGCAACCACCGTCCGACACTGTCGCGGCGCTCTCGGCCCTCGACCTCCCGTCCGACGCGGTCGTGCTCACCAACGGCTACTCCGAGGGCGAGGTGCAGCTGACCGCGGGCGGTACCGGGGTGCTCCACGGGCGCGCGCCGTACACGGAGGCCCCCCTCCTCGATCGGGCCAACGCGTTGCTCGCGAAGAGCCAGGCCTTCTTCGCCACGCCCAACGGGCCCGGGGTGTCACTGCCGTGCGACGGCATCACGCACGTGCTGGTGGCCGTCGACGGGGACTGGAGGCTCGGGACCTCGCAGGTGTTCCCGACCGACCTCGTGGCGCTCGACGCGCGCCCGGATCTCCATCGGGTCGCGACCGGTCCCGGCTTCGTGCTCTACACGGTCGACGCCGGCCCTCCGTCGGCAACGCCGACCCTCCGCTGTTCGAGCGCTTCGCGGAGGTAGGCACGTCGCCCACCGGCGGAGCTCAGTGGGGATCGGTGGAGATGAGAAGGGGGCGTCCCGACCAGGGCGGGAGATGCAGGACGACGGTCTTGACGCACTGGTTCCCGGCCAGGGGGCGTCGTGACCAGAGATCGAAGACGTAGCGGCACCCGTTGCCGCCGAGCGGCAGGTCGATGCGCTTCGGATGGGCCGAGACGTTCACGACCGAGGCGCCGGTGGTGTAGCGGCGATACCAGACGCACGCGATCGACGAACCGGTCTCGCAGTGCCCGGACCGCGGATCGCGGTCGATCGGCGTACCGAGGGCGGCGTTCGCGAGCTCGGGGTACGACGCTTGACGGTTGCAGATGCTCTCGGTCGCCACGCCCGGACAGCCGTCGTTGCCGGTCCCGATCGCGACGGGGATCCGGAAGAGCTTCACCCTGGCCCACTCGAAGTACACCGAATCACGGGTGACCGACCCACCGAGTGTTCCCTGGGTGATGAGCCCGACGACCTGTCCACCGTGGTGGGGGTCCTGTTCGTTGGCCTTGTTGGCGGCGAAGTCGTCGGCCCAGGCGGTGTCGCGCGGATGGGCGACGGCCTCGTCGAGCGTCCAGTTGGCCACTTTCCACACGTCGTCGAGCGTGCGACATCCAGCGGCGCGCTGCACGCAGGCTTCGTCGGTCGGGTCGGGTCGCATCGGTGTCGAGGGGTCGAACGGCGAGACGCCGTAGTTCACCATCAGCTCGAGGCCGCTCTTGCGGACGGTGCGTGCCATGTCGACGTACGCGTCGGAGAACGTCGCGCCCGGGGTGATCGGATGCCTGGAGCAAGTGGAGGTCTGGCGCCAGATGTCGGGATCGTCGGCGCTGTTCCCGGTGAGCGACGCGTAGCCGCGGTCGAAGAAGACGCCGTCCCAGCCCATGGCGCGGAGCTGGGCGAGCTTGGCGGCGAGCTTCTGGTGCAGCGACCGCTGGTTCGTGTCGGCGTACCACCACACCCCACCGTCGGCACTCGTCTTGCCGTTGAGCGGCGTGTCGCCGTCGCGGCAGAACGCCCACGCCGGGTGAGCCGCGATGTCGATCCCTCCGTAGCTCCGGGTGCTCGGGAACCACGCGGTCTCGACGTATCGGTACGCCTTCGCGCCGGTCCGGTGGATCGCGGCGACCGTCTCCTTCCCGTTCGCCGAACCGGCGACGACGATCCGGACCCGTCCGAGGGGGGAGAGATCGGTGTGGGCATTGATGGGTTGGTAGAAGAAGGTGACGTTCTCGCGCGCGCTGACGTGGCTCGTAGGGGCGGGCGAGGCGCTTCCACCACATCCGGCGGCGAGCGCGACCAGCACGACCACGAGCACGCGCGGGATCCACGTTGAACTGTTGGTCCGGGTCACGGGTGCATCATTGCGCGTCGTCCCGGCCGTGATGGATCACCCCGGTACGATCCGGCCTCGTGCTCCCCTCCAGGCGGGTCGGTCCCGCAACGCCGCAGTGACGAGGGTCCTCGCGTTCACCCGACGGGTCCTTCCGCGCGGTTCGGGAGCTGTGGGCGGTTGGCTGCTCGTCAGTGGTCTCGGCGCCTACGGGTTCCTCACGGTTGCGGCTCACGCAGTCGGAACCGACGAGTACGGCGCGCTGTCGGCACTCTGGGGTCTCGGGTTCCTCGTGAGCACGGGGTGCTTCCTCCCGGTGGAGCAGGAGCTCGCCCGCCGCGCTCTCCGACCGTGATGCCCGTGGCCTCGGCGGGGCGACGGTGGTGAAGAAGGCGGCGATCGCCGCGGCCGCCGTCGCCGCGACGCTCACGGTCCTCGCGATCGCGTTCTCGGTGCCCCTCCTCGACCGGGTCTTCGACGATCAGGTGCTGCTGCTCGTGGGCCTGATCCTCATGGTGTGGTCATACGCGCTCGAGCACACGACCCGAGGCGCGCTCGCCGGCAACGGTCGCTTCAACGCATACGGTCGACTCCTCGGTGGCGAGGCGGTGGTGCGCCTCGCGGCGGCGGGCTTGTTCGCGGTCGTCGGCATCACCAGCGCCGGGCCCTACGGCGTCGCGCTCGGCGTCGGCGCGTTCTTCGGCGTCGCGGCCGCCCTCTGGGGTCAACACGGGCTCCTGCGTCCCGGCCCGCCCGCGCCGTGGAAGGAGCTCACCCGGGCGGTCGGTTGGTTGCTGAGCGCGTCGCTCCTGACCCAGACCCTGGTCAACTGCGGCCCGGTGCTCGTCCAGGTCCTCGCGGGCCCCGGTGAGAGCGATCTCGCCGGTCGCTACCTCGCATGCCTCGTCGTCGCCCGGGTGCCGGTCTTCTTCTTCCAGGCGGTCCAGGCGTCGCTCGTTCCCGAGCTCGCCTCGCTCGCCGCGACCGGCGACCACGCGCGTGTCCATGCGGGGCTCCGTCGGCTGGTGCTCGCACTCGCGGCGCTCGGCCTCGCCGCAACGATCGGATCCGCAATTATCGGGCCAAAAGTGGTCGAGTTGGCCTTCGGCCCGGAGTTCGTGCTCCCTCGCGGCGATCTCGCGTTGCTGGCGGCGGGAGCGGCGGTGTTCCTGGTCGCGCTCGACGCTCGCGCAGGGACTCATCGCGCTCGCACAACCGGCGCGTTCGGCCCTGGGGTTCGGCGTCGGCGTGGTGGTCCTGGCGGTCGTCGTCGCGGCGCTCGGTGGCGGAATCGTCCCGCGGGTCGCATTCGCGACGCTCGCCGGCTCGGTGGCGGCGGCGGCTGCGCTCGGCCTCCTGTTGGTAGGCCCCCTCCAGCGTGCCATCGACGGCGGTTCGCGGCACGGTGTGGCCACTTCGCTAGGCTCCCCCCCTCAGGGAACGTCATCGCGACACGAGTCGTGAGTCTCTGATCGGGAAGCCGGGGGGCTCTCCGCGGGAGGGTAAGCACAGTGAAGATCCTGATCTTGGGTGGCGACGGCTATCTCGGGTGGCCGACCGCGATGCACTTCTCGGCCCGGGGGCACGAGGTCGCGGTCGTCGACGACTTCACGCGCCGCCACGGCCACCTCGAACGAGGCACCGACAGCCTCACCCCGATTGCGACGCTGCAGGAGCGCGTTGCCGCGTGGAAGCAGGTGTCGGGTCACGACATCGCGATGCACGCCTTCGATCTGTGCGACTACCCCCAGGTGCTCGACCTCGTGTCGTCGTTCGGCCCTGACGCGATCGTCAACTACGGCCAGCTCCCGTCGGCCCCGTACTCGATGATCGACCGTGATCACGCGGTCGAGACGCAGGTCCGCAACGTCACCGGGAACCTCAACGTCGTGTGGGCCATGCACGAGGCCGCGCCCGATGCGCACCTCGTGAAGCTCGGAACCATGGGTGAGTACGGCACGCCCAACATCGACATCGAAGAGGGCTACATCGAGATCGCGCACAACGGCCGGACCGACACCCTGCCGTTCCCGAAGCTGCCCGGCAGCTTCTACCACCTCTCCAAGGTGCACGACGCGCACAACATCCACTTCGCCTGTCGGATCTGGGACCTCCGGGCGACGGAGCTGAACCAGGGCGTCGTCTACGGGATCCAGACTCCCGAGACGATGCTCGACCCCCGATTGATGACCCGATTCGACTACGACGACGTGTTCGGCACCGCACTCAACCGGTTCTGCGTCCAGGCCGTCGTCGGGAACACGCTCACCGTCTACGGCAACGGTCACCAACGGCGAGGGTTCCTGAACATCGTCGACACGATCCAGTGCGTCGAGCTCGCCGTGCTCAACCCCGCTGCTCCGGGGGAGATGCGGATCTACAACCAGTTCACCGAGACGTTCACGATCGAAGAGCTGGCCGAGACCGTGCGCGACGCCGCGGTGGAGCTCGGCTACAAGTGCTCGATCGAGCACCTCGTGAACCCGCGGGTCGAGCTCCAGGAGCACTACTACAACCCCACACACACCAAGCTCCTCGACCTCGGGCTCCAGCCCCGACTGCTCTCCGACGAGCTCGTGACCACGATGTTGCACACCATCGAGCAGCACAAGGATCGGGTGCGCAACGCAGCGATCGCGCCGTCGGTGCACTGGCGCTAGGCGCCCGCCGGGTGGGGACACTCGCGCCGGCGAGACCGGGAGTCGATCTCCGCAATCTCGCTGCTGTCCTCGCCATCCTCGTCCTCGCCAGCATCGCCCGGCTGTACCACCTCGGGTCGCAGTCGTTCTGGGTCGACGAGATCGGCGTCACGGCCGTGGCTCGATCAGGTCACCTGTTCGAGACGCTGCGCCGGAGCGGCGGTCCGTTCGAGCCGCCGCTCAGCTACGTGTTCGTCTGGGCGGCGCTGAAGCTGCCCCGTGGGTTCGAGACCGCGGCGCGCGTGCCGAGCGCGCTGTTCGGCGTCGCGGAGGTCGGAGCGTTGATGCTGCTGGCCCAGGAGGCGGCGCGTCGGTGGGCCGTGACCCTCATCGCCGGGATCCTCCTCGCCGTCGCGCCCTTCGCCGTCCGGTACAGCAGCGAGGTCCGCTACTACACCCTGTTCTCCGCACTCGCGTTGTTGAGCTGGTGGCTCCTGCTCAGGGCGGTCCGCCTGCTCTCGTGGAGCGGATTCGTCGCGTACGGCGTCTGCCTCGGGACGATGGCGCTGACGCACCCGTTCACACCGATCGTCATCGGATTCCAGATCGGCGGCCTCGTGGTCGCCGCGTTCGTCCGACGCTCCGAGCGGAACCTGGTCGTGCTGGTCGGCACTCGAGTCGCGGTCGCGGTCGGGATCGGCGTCGCGATGGCTCTGCCCTGGTACGTCTACGGATTGACGTACTGGACGACGCACGCGACGCACTTCACGCTCAACCCGCCCGGCACGTTCGCGGTCGCGCTCGACCCCGATCTCTATCGACGGGCGAGCGTGTGGCTGCTGGGCAACGGCTCCGGCGTCAGCCTGGTCGTGATCCTGTTGCTCGGCTTCGTCGCGGTCGGGCTCACGCTCGCCCGGGGACGGCCGCGATGGGTGGCGTTCGCAGCCACGGGGTACGTGGTGCTGTTCGTCGCGCTGATGGTGCCGCTCGCCCATCTCGGCGGGACCTACGTGGCGTTCCGGCGGCTCGAGGACCTGATCGCCCCGGTGCTCCTCGCATCGGCGATCGGTGTCGTCGCCGTTGCCGATCGGTTGGCAACGTGGTTCGGTCGGGCCGGGTCGGCGTTGCCCGTCACGGGCGCGATCGCGGGTTCCATCGCGGCGGTCCTGGTCGTCGTGTCCGGGCTGGCCACGCTCGACTCGTACCGTCAGGAGAAGACGAACTACGGAGAGTTGGCCACGACGGTCCGCGATGCGCCCGCCAACGCGTCGATCGTCATCGGACCCATCTCGAAGGGTTGGGCGCCGCGTATCCGCACCTACCTGCGTTGGCAGGGAGCCGGTGGCCGGCCGGTCCAGCTCCTGCCAGTCGGCCGATCAATCGATCATCTCCAGTGGCACCCGGGTCAGTGTGTGGTGTGGATCACCGGATCTCATCCCGACGACCCGGCGTTCCAGACCATCGCGCTGAACGACGTCGCCCGAGTCGCGCCGATCGCGGGAGACGCAAGTCTCGGTGAGTTGGTGCTCGCGTGGTATGTCTCTAGGTCGTGTCCGGCGAACCAGAAGGCATTCGAGCGGCAGGCGCGACGGATCAGCCACGTGCTGCCCGGGGTCGTGCAGCCCGGATGAGCGGCGGGTCGCCGGCGTCGGGGCGAGCCCGGCGCGTGCTCGTCACGGGTGGCTGCGGCTTCGTCGGCGTGAACCTCGGACGCTTCCTGACCGCGGCCGGGTGTGAGGTCGTGGCGTACGACAACTTGTCGACCGGCGATCGCACGGTCGCGGAGGCGGCCGGGTACGAGGTCCTCGTCGGCGATGTCCGCGATGCCGGAGCCCTGCACGACGCGGCTTCCGGTGCCGATGCCGTCGTGCACCTCGCGGCGCAGACGGGCGTGGTGCAATCCGTCGACGATCCCCTCGGCGATCTCGAGATCAACGTGGTCGGCACCATGAACGCACTGTTGGCGGCGCGCGACGCGGGTGTGTCGGCGTTCGTCTTCGCCTCTTCGGCCGCGCCACTCGGAGCGATCGAGCCTCCCGGGCACGAAGGAATCGCGCCCCGACCCTTGTCGCCCTATGGCGCGTCGAAGCTCGCCGGGGAGGGGATGTGCTCGGCGTTCGCCGGCTCGTACGGCCTGGCGACGGTCGCGATGCGGTTCACCAACCTCTACGGGCCGGAGTGCGCCCACAAGGGAAGCGTCGTCGCGGCGTTCATGCGTCGCATCCTCGCCGGAGAACCACTCACGATCTACGGCGACGGGAGCCAGACCCGCGATTTTCTCTACGTCGACGATCTCGGGGGCGCGATCCTGAGCGCGCTGCAGGATCCGCCGGCGGGCGAGCTGATCCAGCTCGGCACGGGCGTGGAGACGTCGGTGCGCGAGCTGGTCGATCATCTCGTCGAGCTCTTCCCCGATCGTCCGGTCGAGGTGCGCTACGAGCCCACGCGTCCGGGCGAGATCCAACGCAGCTGGTCCGACATCTCCCGAGCTCGCCGCATGCTCGGCTATGAGCCGGGGGTGACCCTCGCCGAGGGTCTCCCGAAGGTGCGCGACTGGTTCGTGGCCCGCGGATGAGTGTCCGACGGCGTCGGCTGGTCGCGGTGACGGCGGGCATCGCCGTGGTCGGCGCGGTCGGCGTACTTGTCGCGGCCCGGCGACGACTCGCCGAGCGTCGTCGTGTTCGGTTCGCTCGCCAGCAGCACGGAACCGCAGTGAGCGACCAGGCGCTCGATCGTTGTGCCGACATCGAGCCGTTTCCCGAGCCGACGGTGGTGGTCGTGATGGCCGCCTACAACGAAGCCGAGGTCATCGGTTCCGTGCTCTCGGAGCTCCCGTCGCGAGTGGCGGCGATGCCGGTGGTCCCCGTCGTCGTCGTCGACGGTGGCGACGACGACACCCAGGACATCGTCGAACGGTCCGGCACGATCGCAGTCGTGCATCGGACCAATGTCGGTCAGGGCGCGGCGCTGCGCACCGGGTACGAGTACGCGATCCGGAGCGCCGCGAGCGTCGTCGTGACCATGGACGCCGACGGCCAGCACGATCCCGACGAGATGGAGGAGCTGGTCGCGCCGGTGGTCGCCGGCCAGGCCGACTACGTCCAGGGAACCCGATTCGCGGGTCGCTACGACGACGCCGGGGGTGCCCGGCATCTCGGGATCGTGATCATCACCCGGGTGGTCAACATGGTCTCGGGTGCCGGGATCACGGATTGCGCGAACGGGTATCGGGCGATCCGCGTGAGCTCGCTGGGCGACCTCCAACTGGTCGAGCCGCAGTTCTCCGCCGCGGAGCTGATCGTCGAGGCCGCGCAGCAGGGTCTCCGGATGGTCGAGGTGCCGGTGCACATCCGCTCTCGGGTTGCCGGCGAGAGCAAGAAGCCCCGTCGGCTCGCCTATCCGATCGGCTATCTCGGCGTCGTCTGGCGCACCGCTCGTCGATGAGCGTCGTCGCCGAGGAGGCGAGCGAGCAGACCGATCGTCGGTGGCGCGTCGTCGTGGTCCTGGCAGTCGTCGGCGCGCTCGCGTTCGCCTGGTTCCTCGTCCTCCACCACTGGTCCCTCAACTCCGACGGGAGCGGGTACGGGAGCATCGGGTTCAATGCGACGCGCGGCCGCTGGTGGACCCTTCCCGACGGCTCGCCGACGAGCTCGTTCCGTGGACCCCTGTATCCATTGATGCTCGTCGCGCCGTGGCGCCACGTTCCCGACTTCGCCACGTCGATCTGGATCTCGAGGCTCCCGCTCATGGTCGGCCCGATCGCCGTGGCCGCAGCGGTGTGGTTCCACGTTCGGCGACTCGACGCGGCCTTTGTGGCCGGGGCCGTCGCGATCGCCCAGCCGTGGTCACTCCTCGCCGGCGGTTCCTTGTTCGTTCCCGACGGCACCTGGGGAACGGCAACCGTGATCGCCGTCCTGAGCGCGTCGATGATCTTCGACGATTCGCGCGTTCGGGCGGGCTGGGTGTGGGCAACGGTCGCCGCAGTGGTGGTCGCCGTTGCCGCGAAGGAGACCGGGCTCGTCGCCGTTCCACTCGTCGGTCTGCAGCTCTGGGTCGGTCGTCGTCGCCCGCGTCTTCCGGCTCGGATGCTCTCGCTGCTCGGTGCGGCCGTCGCGGTCTTCATCGCCCTGATCGTGGGGGCGGGCTCGATCGACGGTTCGCTGACGACGGTTCCGTCCCGATTCGTCGACCGCGTGCAGTTCGAGGCGTACCCAAATTCGGCATGGTGGATCCCCGCGGCACTGGTGGCGACCGCCTTCGTCGTGTGGGCTCTCGCGTGGCTCGCCGACGTGCTCACCTACGCCGGGCTGCTGCTCGTGAGCAGCGGGCTCTCGATGGGTTTCTACGCGGGCGCCCGGGGGTACGGGATCCGCAACGCGGTTCTCCTGCCCTACGGGCTCGCGCTGGTCGTCGGCGCCGTCGTCGCCGCGGTGCGTTCGGTTCGGTGGGGCCACGTCACCGCGCTCGCGGCGGCGCTGGTGCTCGTCGTCTCCGGTGTGGGCGGGTCGGTGGCTCGCGCCGACGAGTCCCGATCGTGGATCGGATGGAACAATCCGCCGGTGGTCGAGGGTGCACGATGGCTCGGAGCCCACGCGCGCGGCCACGCGATCGGTTGCACGTTGCTGTACTGCAGCTACACCTGGCTCGCGAACCACGGACAGCTCGATCTCCGGCTCCTCCCGCAGTTCGGCGCCCGCATCGGTGCCGACCGCCTCGACCGCCTCTCGTTCGATGAGCTGGCCGGCTGGAGCGGTCGGGTCCCGGTCTCGCCGGTCGCGGGGACGCACCGACCGCTCGTCCTCAGCCGGTCCGACGAGCTCTTCGGCGCCGTCTTCGAGGACGAGCTCCTCGCATCGGTGCGGCGACAGCATCTCCGGTACCTGGTCGTGAGCGGAAGTGTCGCGGGCAACTCCACGTTCGACGCCGGACGGCTCGTCCCGTATCTCAATTCGAACCCCGCCTTCCGGCTCGTGTTCGCGAGCAGACCCGAAGCACTGCCGGCGTTCGAGCTCATCTACGAGGTCGTCAAAGACCCGCGGCCGATCCGCCATCCTCGGATGATCCTGTCGGGAACAGCCCGGGATGCCTTGCGCTCCGATCCGACGACGACCGGGGCACGGGTGCTCGACGGAACCTCGTACGCGCGGCTGATCGCATCCCAGCGGGAGAAGTTGGCCGGAGCCGGCCGCCGGTAGACTCGGCGCAGCGATGAAGGTCTACACGCGCACGGGCGACGACGGTACGACGGGGCTCTTCCACGGTGGTCGCGTGGGCAAGGACGCGATCGGCCCCGAGACCTATGGCACCGTCGACGAAGCCGTCTCCGCCCTCGGGCTCGCTCGAGCCGAGTCGGAGGCGGGCGGGGAGCTCTCCAACCTGCTCGTCCGACTGCAGCGCGAGCTCTTCGTCGTCGCCGCCGAGCTCGCCACCGCACCCGACCGACGAGCGCGATTGAAAGTCGGTGACCGCGTCGACGCCGAGATGGTGGCGGCCCTCGAGCCGGTCATCGACGACATCACCGCCCGCTACGAGCCACCCACCGAGTTCGTGCTCCCGGGTGAGAACCGCATCGCGGCCGCGCTCGATGTCGCCCGCACGATCGTGCGCAGGGCTGAACGGCGCGCGGTCACCGCGACCGCCGAGGGCTGGCTCGAGGCCGAGAGCTTCGTGGTCCCGTATCTGAATCGGCTCGCCGATCTCGTGTATACGCTGGCCCGCTGGCAGGAGGGATCCTTTCGCCCTTCGCGCGCCGACCACGACCAGCCCGACGATCAGCCCTGATCGGCCCGATTCCCCCGGAGGATCCGTGACACCGAGCTTGACCCTCACCACCACGCCCGCCGATCGGGTGAAGACCGACCTGCTCGTCGTCCCCGTGTTCGCCGAGCGAGTGCTCGGCCCCGGTGCCGACACGGTCGACTCGGTGCTCGGTGGACTCGCCGACTTCATGGCCGAGGCCGATTTCGAGGGCGCGGTCGGTCAGACCCTCGCGGTCCCGACCGCAGGCAAGCTCGGAGCGAAGGCCGTGCTGCTCCTGGGTGTCGGACCGCAAGACGAGCTCGACGCCGACGCGATCCGCAAGGCCGCGGCGACGCTCGCCCGACGCGCCGCCAAGTCGGCGATCGTCGCGACCACGCTGCTCGAAGCGGTCGCCGATGGTGTCGACAAGGCGGCGGCAGCGCAGGCGCTCGCCGAGGGCGTTCTCCTCGGTGGGTACCGATTCATCGAGTACAAGTCCGACGGCAAGCCGTCGCGACTGGCGAAGGTCGTCGTGCTCGCACGTGGCGGCGCGCGGGTGCTGGCCGGCATCGAACGGGGCGTCACCGTCGCGAACGCAGTGATCTGGGCCCGCAACATGGTGAACGAGCCGAGTGCGGCGAAGTCGCCGGCGGCGTTCGCTGATGCTGCGAAGAAGCTCCTGCGGGGCAAAGGCGTCACCGTGAAGGTGCTCGGTGTGCCGGAGATGACGAAGGAGGGGCTCGGCGGCGTGCTCGGCGTGGGTCAGGGTTCGCACCAGCCGCCTCGCTTCGTGAAGGTCACCTACACGCCCACCGGCGCGCGCGGTTCGCTCGCGCTCGTCGGCAAGGGCGTGGTGTTCGACTCCGGTGGTCTGTCGATCAAGTCGGCCGGCGGCATGGAGGAGATGAAGACCGACATGGGCGGCGGTGCCGCAGTGCTGGCCGCGATGTCGACGCTCAAGGATCTCGGCGTGAAGGCGAAGGTCACCGCCTACGTGCCGATGGTCGAGAACATGCCGAGCGGCACCGCGATCCGACCGGGCGACGTGTTGAAGATCCGCAACGGCAAGACGGTCGAGGTGCTCAACACCGACGCCGAAGGCCGGCTCATCCTCGCCGACGCGCTCTCACTCGCCGTCGAAGACAAGCCCGACGCGATCGTCGACGCCGCGACGCTCACCGGAGCGTGCATGGTCGCACTCGGCGACAAGTTGGCTGGGCTCATGACCAACCGCGACGGCTGGGGCGAGCAGGTGCGTGCCGCGGCGGATCGCGCCGGTGAGCCGGTGTGGCCGCTGCCGCTGCCCAAGGCGTACCGCAAGCAGATCGAGTCGGAGATCGCCGACGTGAAGAACATCGGTGGGAGCTACGGCGGTGCGTTGACCGCCGGGCTCTTCCTCGAGGAGTTCGTCGGCGACGTGCCGTGGGTCCACCTCGACATCGCGGGCCCGGCCCGCGCCAAGGCCGACGACGGCGAGCTCGTGCAGGGCGGCACCGGCTTCGGGGTCCGCACCTTCGTCGAGGTCGCGACCAACTTCAAGAAGCCCGCGAAGGGCTAGGAGAAGAAGCGGAGCCGACGGACACGTGCCGCGGTTCGGGAACCGGTGGGCGGTCGAGTCGGCGCAGCGGATTCGACCATCGAGTAGGAGAAGAAGCGGAGCCGACGGACACGTGCCGCGGTTCGGGAACCGGTGGGCGGTCGAGTCGGCGCAGCGGATTCGACCATCGAGCAGGAGAAGAAGCGGAGCCGACGGACACGTGCCGCGGTTCGGGAACCGGTGGGCGGTCGAGTCGGCGCAGCGGATTCGACGCGACCGTCAGTGGCTGACGGTTGTGCCATCGGCGAGGACGGCGTGGGGCATGCAGAGGTCGTCGTACTCCGCGATCACGATGGGGTCCGCGTTCTCGCCGCAGGCCGGGCACATCGGGTCGCGCCGCACCTTGAAGTTGCGGAAGCTCTCCTCGAGCGCGTCGTAGGCGAGCAGACGTCCGATGAGCGGGTCGCCGAGTCCGAGCAGGATCTTGATGGTCTCGAGCGCCTGGATCGATCCGACGATGCCGGGAAGCACTCCGAGCACCCCGGCCTCGGCGCAGCTCGGCGCGAGCTCCGGCGGAGGAGGCTCGGGGAGCAGGCACCGGTAGCACGGCCCGTCGTAGGGCTTGAACACCGTGACCTGACCCTCGAAGCGGAAGATCGATCCGTGCACCACGGGGATCTTCTTCAGCAGCGCGGCGTCGTTCAGCAGATAGCGGGTGGGGAAGTTGTCGGTGCCGTCGACGACGACGTCGTAGCCGTCGATGATGTCGAGCACGTTGTCGGCACCGAAGCGCACGTCGTAGGTGACGACGTTCACGTCGGGGTTGAGCTCGGTGAGCGTCTTCTTGGCCGAGTCGACCTTGCGCTCTCCGATGCGGTCGACGTTGTGGAGGATCTGACGCTGCAGGTTCGACGCGTCGACCACGTCCATGTCGACGATGCCGATCGTGCCGACACCGGCCGCGGCGAGGTAGAGCGCGGCAGGAGAGCCGAGGCCACCCGCGCCGAGGAGGAGCACCTTGCTCTCGAGCAGCTGCTGCTGACCGGCCTCGCCGACCTCGGGGAGAAGGATGTGGCGCTTGTAGCGGTCGCGCTGCTCGACGCTCAGCGTCTGCGGTGTCTGCCACTCGCGGCCTTCGTTCTTCCAACGACCGAAGCCGCCGGCCATCGACACGACATCCGAGTAGCCGAGCTGTTCGAGCGTCTCGGCTGCGAACGCGGAGCGGATGCCACCGGCGCAGTAGATGACGATCGGTGTGTCGCGGTCGGGGATGCGGGGCTCGACCTGGCTCTCGAGGTGGCCGCGCGGGATGTGGATCGAGCCCGGGATGGTGCCGGCGTCGAACTCGTCCTGCTCGCGCACGTCGAGGAAGACGGCGTCGCCCAGCCGCGCCTCGGCGGTCTCGGGGTCGATCTCGGTGATGTTCGCCTTGGTCTGGGCGAGCAGCTCACGGAAGCTGGGCATCACAAATCCTTCGGATCGTTCGTACAGACACTGAAATGCTACCGCCCGGGTCGAGTATTCCCAACCCGCTTCAGATCCGGGTCGACGACGGCGGGGAGCAGCGAGGCCAGCGGATCACGGAGCACCGCGTCGGCGACGTCGTCGAAGGGGGTCTCCTCGGCGTTCATCACCACCAGCCGGGCACCGGCGCGCACCGCGATCTCGGGGAGCCGAGCCGCGGGGTACACGCCGAGCGACGTGCCGACGGCGAGGAACAGATCGCATCCGGCCGCGGCTTCCTGGGCCCGCTCGAGGTCGGCGACCACGAGGTTCTCGCCGAAGCTGATCGTCGCCGACTTCAGGATCCCGCCGCAGACGAGGCACGGCGGGTCGGCCTCACCCGCGCGGACGCGGTCGAGCGTCTCGCCCATCGGGCCTCGCCAATCGCAGCTCATGCACTTGGCCTCGCGGACGGTGCCGTGGATCTCGACCACCAGCTCGGGCGAGCTCCCGGCATCGTGGTGCAGCCCATCGATGTTCTGCGTCACGAGCAGGTCGAGCGCCGCGGTGTGTTCGAGGTGCGCGATCGCGACGTGACCGGCGTTGGGTTCGGCGGTCCAGATCGGCGAGTCGAGCCGGTTCAACCAGGCCTGTCGGCGGACATCGGGGTCGCCGAGGTAGTGCTGGAGCGTCGCCGTCTTCTCCGCGCCCGGGTTCTTCGTCCACACACCGTTCGGACCACGGAAATCGGGGATGCCCGACTCGGTCGAGATGCCGGCACCGGTGAGCACGACGATGCGAGCGGCGTCACGAATCCACTCGGCGATCTGATCGAGCTCGCCCCGGTCCGGTTCGCCCATCACGTCGGTGTCGGCGCGGGAGGCACGAGCCGGATCGTAGACCGGTGCACGGTCTCGCAGCCGTGGCAGTGGCATAGTTCGCGCCCATGACGAGCCCCGACGACCCCACGAGCGCGGTGCCGCGCACCCCTGAACCATCGGGCGGCGCAGATGCAGGTGCCGATCCGACGGAATTCGGCGCGACACACGCGGTGCCGAGTGTTCCGGTCGACGCGACGCAGGCGATACCGGCGGCGACGGGAGGGAGTGGCGGCGGGCGGCGGCGCTGCCACCCCGACGGGTGGTTCCGGCGGCGACGATCCGAACCGGCGGCGACGGATGTTCCTCATCGGTGGCGCCGTCGTGGTCGTCGTCGGTGTGCTCGCCGGGGTGGGGATCGCGCTCGCCACCCAGAGCTCCGACTCGACCGCGACCAGCACCACGTCGTCCTCGACGAGCACGTCGAGCTCGACCAGCACCTCCACCACGACTTCGACGAGCACGTCGACCACGACGTCGACAACGACCTCGTCGACCACGACCACCTCCACGACCGTGCCCGTGCCGAAGATCTTGGCGTTCATCGGCCCGCCGGAAGCGAGCTGTCCGGCCTCGTCGGTGTCGTTGAGCTGGAGCACCCAGAACGCGTCGGGGACCACGCTCAGCATCGACGGTGCCAGCCCGACGACGGGTCCCGCGCAGGGATCGACGAGCGCCGCGTTCAACTGCGCGGCACCGTCGCATCGCTACACCCTGGCCACGACCGGCGGCGAACCGGTCGCGACCCAGACGATCAAGGTGCTCAACAACGCTCCCTGATCGGCCGAAGGAAGCAGGCCGGATCCGTCCGATGCCCGATCCCGTCCAATATCGGTCCGGTCCCGACCCCGGTGAGCCCATTCGGTTCCACGGGGTAGCCTTGGTTACCAATCAGTAACTTCTCGCTTCCGGCCGACGCCGGGTCTCAGTGGAGGCGGCATGGCCGACTTCTCGCTCGATCTCAACGAAGACCAGCTCCAGATCCAGAAGTGGGTGCACGACTTCTCGGAGACGGTCGATCCGCCCCGCGGCCCACGAGTGGGACGAGCGGGAAGAGACGCCCTGGCCGATCATCGAGGAAGCCGCCGAGATCGGCCTCTACTCGTGGGAGTTCGTCGCCAGCTGCTTCGCCGACCCCACCGGTCTGCAGCTGGCGCTCGTGAGCGAGGAGCTGGCCTGGGGCGACGCCGGCATCACACTCTCGATCCTCGGCACGACCCTCGGTGTCTCCGGAATCGTCGGGAGCGGGACACCCGACCAGATCGCCGAATGGGTCCCGCAGTGCTTCGGTACGCCCGGTGATCTCCATGTCGCCGCGTTCGCGGTGAGCGAGCCCGACGCCGGGAGCGACGTCAGCAGCCTGCGTACCCGCGCGGTCTACGACGCGAAGACGGATGAGTGGGTGCTGAACGGAACGAAGACGTGGATCACGAACGGCGGCATCGACAAGGTCCCGAACGTGCACGTCGTGGTCGCGGCGGTGGAGCCGGAGCTGAAGGCGCGCGGTCACGCGAGCTTCATCGTCCCGCCGCACACCAAGGGTCTCTCGATGGGCCAGAAGTTCCAGAAGATGGGCATCCGTGCGAGCCACACCGCCGAGGTCGTGCTCGACGACGTGCGCATCCCGGGCAGCTGCCTGCTCGGCGGCAAGGAGAAGCTCGACGAACGTCTCGCGCGGGCGCGTGAGGGCAAGAGCAGCCGGGTGCAGGCCGCGATGAGCACCTTCGAGGCGAGCCGGCCGCTGGTCGGAGCGCAGGCGCTCGGCATCGCCCGCGCCGCGTACGAGTACTCGCTCGACTACGCGAAGGAACGCAAGGCGTTCGGTCGCGCGATCATCGAGAACCAGGGCATCGCGTTCAAGCTCGCCGACATGAAGACCGAGATCGACGCAGCGCGCCTCCTCGTGCACCGTGCCTGCTGGATGGGGAGCAACGGCAAGGAGTTCACCGCCGGCGAGGGTTCGATGAGCAAGCTGAAGGCCGGCGAGGTCGCGGTGTGGGTCACCGAGCAGGCGATCCAGATCCTCGGCGGCTACGGCTACATCCGCGAGTTCCCGGTCGAACGGTGGCACCGCGACTCGAAGATCTTCACGATCTTCGAGGGCACGTCCGAGATCCAGCGCCTCGTGATCGCCCGCGCCATCTCCGGCGTACACATCCCCTGACCCGAACCCGCCGCGTCCGTCGTTGCCGGCCACGCGTGCGCCATTGAATGCCCACTGAGGGCATCCACGGGTACATACGTGGCCCGAAGCCTGCTGGGCTGGGACTTGCGGCGGTGTCCGACTCGACTGACTCAGGTCGCGATCACGCACGGCGAGAGGGAGGTGGCTGCTTCAGGTCTGCGTCATGTCTCGTGTTTCGGATCGAAACACTGGCGACCCGTATGGGCAACGAGCCCCGGCGACGCTGGTGGATATGTCACTCCGGTCACTCGAAGGACTCGTGATCGGCGTCACTGCGGATCGGCGGTGGGAAGAGCAAGCCGCGTTGCTCGAACGCCGCGGCGCATCCGTCGTCCACGGTCCCACCATCACCACGCACTACCTCGAGCACGACCACACGCTGCGGTCCGTGACCGACGAGCTGATCCGCAACGGTGCCGAGTACCTCGTTGCCAACACGGGCGTCGGCATGCGGGCCTGGTTCGAGGCGGCGACGGCGTGGGGTCTGGTCGACCAACTGGTCGACGCGCTCGCGCACACGAAGATCGTGGCCCGGGGCCCCAAGGCGGCGAGCGTCGTGGTCGCGAACAATCTCGACGTGTGGGCACGAGCCTCGAGTGAGCAGCTCGCCGAGCTGCTCGAGATCCTGCAGGCGGAGACGCTCACGGGTCGTCGCGTGGTGATCCAGGAGCACGGCACCGGCGCGCCCGAGTTCGTCGAGGCGCTCACCGAGGCGGGTGCGACCGTCATCGAGGTTCCGATCTACCGGTGGAGGCTGCCCGACGACCGTGCTCCCGCGCGTCGTCTGATCGAAGGTGTCGCCGACGGCCGCGTGGACGCAGTCACCTTCACGAGCGCCCCCGCGGTGCACAACCTGTTCGCGATCGCACGGCGCGCCGACGGCGAAGACGTGCTGCGCCGTGGGTTCAACCGAGGCGTGGTCGCCGCATGTGTGGGTGGGGTGTGTGCCGACGGTGCGCGCCTCGAGGGAATCGAGGCGCCCCTCGCTCCCGTGACCGGTCGGCTCGGCTTGCTCGTGCGCGCGTTGAGCGATCATTTCGGTGAGACCTACACGACGCTGCACCTCGCGGGAACCGAGCTGCAGATCCAGGGCAGCATCGTGCTCGTGGGCGGCACCAAGGTGCAGCTGACGCCGCGCGAACGTGGCGTGCTCAGCGTGCTTGCGGCGCGCTCCGGTGCGGTGATCTCGCGTGCGACGTTGCTCAACAAGGTCTGGGGCCCGGGCGACCACGACCCGCACTCGCTCGAGGTCACGATCGCCCGGCTGCGCGCCAAGCTCGGGCCCTGCCGACGATCGCTCCGCACCAGCCCCGGTCGGGGCTACCGGCTCGGCCCCGACTGACCCGGGTTCAGGCCGCGTTGATGTCTTGGGCCGAGAGCAGCCCGACGAGGCGGTCGTACACCGCGTGGTACGAGGGGTCGTCGATCATCGTGGCCCGGTCGCGCGGGCGCGCCAGGGGCACCGCGATGTCGGCGAGCACGGACTGACCGGGCGGACCCGACATCACCACGATCCGGTCGGCGAGGAAGATCGCCTCCTCGATGCCGTGCGTGACCATGATCACGGTCTCGGTGGTGGACTCGCTCTGCCACAGGTCGATGAGCTGGAGCTGGAGACGAGCGCGGCTCAAAGCGTCGAGTGCACCGAACGGCTCGTCGAGCAGCAGGATGCGCGGCTCCACCGCGAACGCGCGCGCGACCGCGGTGCGTTGCTGCATCCCTCCCGACACCTCGTGCGGGCGTTTCTGGCGGTGTTCCCACAAACCGACGGTGCGCAGATACCTCTCGGCCTGCTCGTCGGCCCATGCGCGAGGACGATCACGACGGGCTGAGCGCACCGCACTGCGGACGTTGCCGAGCAGGTTCAGGCCGGGGACGAGCGAGTAGTTCTGGAACACGATCGCGCGGTCGGGACCCGGCTCGGTGACCGCCTCACCATCGACGGTGACCTGCCCGGCGTCAGGGCTCACGAGCCCGGCGACCACGTTGAGCAAGGTCGACTTCCCGCATCCTGAATGGCCGATCAACGAGACGAACTGGCCCGCTTCGATGCGAAGGTCGACGCCGCGCAGCACGTGCTGCGGACGACCGCCGCGGCGGCCGTCGAACCACTTGTCGATTCCCGAGATGTCGACACTCATCGCGTGAGCTCCCCTGTGTAGCGCCGTCCGACCGACACGAAGATGCTGTCGAGCGCCACGCCGACGATTCCGATGAGCACGATCGCGGCCATGACTGCGGCGAGGTTCCCGCCGTTGTACGAATCCCAGACGAAGAAGCCGATTCCCGAACCGCCCGACAGCATCTCGACGGCCACGATCACCATCCACGCGACGCCCATCGACAGCCGGAGGCCCGTGATGATCGACGGCACGCTGTGCGGGATCATCACCTGGCGCACGTACGTCATTCGTCGGAACCGGAAGACCCGCGCCACGTTGCGCTGGTCTGCCGGCACCGACGCGGCTCCCGCCGCGGTGTTCACCACGATCGGCCACAGCGCGGTGATGAAGATCACGAAGATCGCGGCCTCGGGCGAGTCCTTCAGCACGACGAGCCCGATGGGGAACCATGCGAGTGGCGACACCGGACGGAGGAGCTGGATCACCGGGTTCGCCGCCTGCCACGCGCGTCGGTTGCCGCCGATGAACAGGCCCAGCGGGACGGCGATGAGCGCGGCGAGGGTGAAGCCCTCGAGCGTCCGCACGAGCGACGTGCCGAGCTGCAGCCCGATGCCCTTGCCGTTCGGCCCGTCGCTCGCGAAGGGATCGGCCAGGAGGGTCCACAGCGAGTTCCACACCGCGGCAGGAGACGGGAGATCGGGCGCCCGCCACGAGACGAATGCCCAGAACGCGATGAAGCATCCGATGCCCAGGAGTGCCCACAGCAGCGACCCGACCCGTGCTCCGAACCGGGACGGGTGGTTGTTCCGGTTCGGAGCACGGTCTTCCGGTAGGCGGTCGAGAGTCGGCGCGTCCTGTAGCTCGGCCACAGCTTCGGGTGGCTCGACGACCTCGGTGGGCGTGGGAGGGGCGCTCACTGTCGCTGGGCTTCTTTCTTGGGCTTCTTCGGGTCGAACGTCGCATGGTCGAGCTTGACCACGAACGGCTTCATGTCGTCGTCGGGCACAGCGACCTTCTCCGCCGCGGCCACCTCCGCGTAGAGGTCCTGCAGGAGGATTTCGTCGGCGAGCTTCATGTAGGCCGGGTCCTGGTCCACGAGACCGAAGCGCTTGTACTGGGCCATGAACCAGATGGCGTGCGACCGGCGAGGGAAGTTCGTCGCACCATTGCGGGAGAACACCATGTAGTCGTCGCTGAACTTCTTGGTGCCGAGGTTCGCGCCCAGGTCGTAGGTGCCTTCGAGGCGACCTCGGATGTCGGCCGGGGCTGCGTTCACGAACTCGGGGACTCCGAGCGTGGTCGCCGCCTTGGCTCGGTGCTTGCGGTCGTCGAGCCACTTGCTCGCCTTGAGCACCGCGGCCATCACGTCCTTCAGAGTGTCTTGCTTCTCGGTGGCGAAGCCTTCGTTCACGACGAGAGCCTTCTCCGGATGGTTGGTCCAGATGTCTTGCGAGGTGATCGCGGTGAAGCCGATGTTCTGGGCGACGGCGACGGCGTTCCACGGCTCGCCGACCGAGTAGCCGTCCATCGTGCCGACCTTCATGTTGGCCACCATCTGCGGCGGCGGGATCGGGATGATCCGCACGGCCTTGGTGTCGGTGCCCGTCGCGGCGAGCCAGTAGCGCAGCCACATGTCGTGGGTACCACCGGGGAAGGTCATGGCCATCGTCGGCGTCTTGGCCTCGAGGACCTTCTTGGCCTTCTTCAGGTTCCCATAGCCGGCCGACGCGTAGTTGTTCCGAAGCGTGATCGCCTGGCCGTTGTTGCTGAGCACCATCGCGATCTTGAGCGACGTGTTCCCGGCGGTGCCGCCGACGCCTGTCGCCACCGAGAACGGCATGCCGAAGAGGCAGTGAGCGCCGTCGATCTGGCCGTTCAGGAGCGCATCACGAGTTGCCGCCCACGACGCCTGCTTCTCGAGGGTCACGTCGAGATCGCGTTCGGCGAAGTAGCCGAGCTCCTTCGCCATGACGATCGACGCGCAGTCGGTGAGCGCGATGAACCCGAGCTTCACCTTCCGCACGCGCTTCTTCGACTTCTTGCTCGGCGCGGCAAACGCCTGCGCGTCCTCGAGCGCGGAAGCCATGCCAATGAGTGCCGGTGTGAGTGCAACTCCACCGGTTATCTGAAGGAATCTCCGTCGGTCCATGACGAGGCACGGTACGAGCGCCACGAACCGGCCTCGTGTCGGAGCCGTCACGGCTTGGTGACGCGTTGCTCACAACCGCCGGAGGGGCAGTGTGCGATCACAGGAAGAGCCGGCGTGGCTGCTCCTGAGTCCGCGTCGTCTGTCGATTTCCCTACCGGGAAGCGGCTTCGCCGCGGATGAGATCGGCCAGCTCGGCGTCGGGGTCGTCGATTTGGGTCTCGACGTGCACGACCGGAAGCACGCGGTCGAGCCACTTCGGCAACCACCAGTTCTTGTCGCCGAGCAGCTCCATCGTCGCGGGTACCAGGACCAGCCGGACGATCGTCGCGTCGATGAGCACCGCGACGGCCATCCCGAACCCGAACAGCTTGAGCGCGCGGTCGGGTCCGAGCACGAATGCGCCGAACACGCAGACCATGATCGCCGCGGCCGCGGTGATCACCCGTGCGGTGACCGCGAGGCCATCAGCGACGGCCGTAGCGTTGTCGCCGGTCCGGTCGTACTCCTCTTTGATCCGACTGAGGAGGAACACCTCGTAGTCCATGGAGAGTCCGAAGACGACTGCGAACATCATCAGCGGCGCCCACGCCTCGATGGGCCCTTCCTTGCCGACGCCGACGAGGCTCGCTCCCCAGCCCCACTGAAAGACGGCCACCATCAGTCCGTACGCGGCTCCGACCGACAGGAGGTTCATCACAACAGCCTTCAACGGCACGAGGATGCTGCGGAACACGAGCATCAGCAGGAGGAACGAGAGCAGCAGCACGACGCCGACGACGACCGGCAGCATCGCGAAGGTGTACGCCGAGAAGTCGCTGACGGCAGCGGGGAGCCCGCCGACCGCGGGATCGAGCTTCGACGACGTACCGATGGTGTCGGGGATCACGTCGCTGCGAAGGTGGTCGACGAGTTCGCTCGTGCGCTCGTCCTGCGGCGACGTCGTCGGGAAGACCTGCATGATCGCAGCGGTCCCCGTCGGGTTCGACTGGGCTCGCGTCGCGATCTTCACTCCCGGCGTGGCGTTGAGCACCGTGGTGAGCTCTTGCAGCTTGACCAGGTCGGCCGCGCCGTCGGGGGTCTCGGTGACGATGAGCAACGGACCGTTGAATCCCGGGCCGAAACCCTTCGAGAGCATGTCGTAGGCCAGGCGAGTCGTGTCGGACGTTGGTCGGTTGCCCGCGTCACCGAAGCCCAGCCGGAGTCCGAGTACCGGAAGCGCGAGCAGGAGGAGCACGATGAGCGCGATCAGGAACGCGGGCCACGGGCGACGTTGTACGACGCGGCTCCAGCGGTACCAGAAGGTCTGGTTGGGATCTTTTGGCACCTTCCGGTGGGGGAGTCGGAGCTTGTCGACGTTGTGGCCGACGAAGCCGAGCAACGCGGGCAGGAGCGTGAGCGCGGCGGCCATCGTGGTGAGCACGCCGATCGTTGTGCCGACTGCCACCCCGCGGAACGTCTGACTGTTGAGGATGAGCAGTCCGAGCAACGCAATCACGACGGTCGTGCCGGCAAACAACACCGCCCGACCCGCCGTGTCGAGCGCGAGTACGACAGCCGACTCGGGATCGCGCCCGGCGGCGAGCGCTTCACGGAAGCGGGTGACGATGAAGAGCGCGTAGTCGATCCCGACGCCGATGCCGATCATCAGCACCGCCTGGGTGGTGAAGTTCGGCATGTTCATGACATTCGCGACGAGCTCGACGATCGCGATCCCACAGCCGATTCCGAACAGCGCGGTCGCCATCGGCAGGCCCGCCGCGAGCACCGAACCGAACGCGACGAGCAGGATGATGAGCGCGAGGATCAGGCCGATCCCCTCACTGCTTCCGAAAGCCTGCGTGGCAAAGATGTTGCCGCCCATCTCCACGGTGAGGCCCGGGATGTCGATCGCGTCCTTGCGGGCAAGCACGACCTTGGCCGCGTCGGCGTACTCCGACGAGGAGCGGTTGGTGAAGTTCACCTCGGCGTAGGCGATCTTGCCGTTCGCGGCGATCTGACGGGCGCCATCCCGGCTGTACGGGCTGACGATGCTCACGCCGTTTACGTCGCGCTCGATGGCGGTGAAGAACGACGTCATCGCGGCCTTCACCTGTGGGTCGTTGACTCCCTGCGCGGCAGAGAAGACGACCTGGCCCTGTTCGCCGGTCCGTTCGCCGAAGCCGCGTTCCTCGAGGATCTTCGACGCCCGTTCGCTCTCGGATCCCGGAAGCGAGAAGTCGACCTTGAACACCCCGCCGGCCGCGTTGGCGAGAGCCATCAGTCCGACGAGCAGGACGACCCATGCGCCGAGGACGATCCGGCGATGCCGATAGCACGCTCGGGCAAGTCGTCGCATGGTCCCTCCGGCTCGGGTGCGCGTGTCGACAGAGGTCGCGGGAGTTCCGTCAGGCAGTCACCGTAGCGATGGTCGCGGCCGCCGCGGCAATCCGTGCGCCGGCCCAACCGCGCGACGCCGTTAGGGTGCGGCCATGGCGGGTGCCGACGATCGGATGCGGATCTGGGCCGAGCGCTTCGGCCCGACGTCGTCGGAGCCAGGTCCGGAGGCCGTCGCCGCTGCCACCGTCGTGCTGCTGCGCGACGGTCCCGACGGCCTCGAGACGCTCGTCTTGTTGCGCAACTCGAAGCTCGCGTTCGCGGGCGGGATGTGGGTCTTTCCCGGTGGACGGGTCGACGCGGGCGACCACAGCAGACCCGCCCCCGTCGATCCGGTCGTCGACGCGCTGGACGCGGCTCGCAGCGCCGCGGTCCGCGAAGCCGCGGAGGAGGCCGGCCTCGTGGTCGATCCCGAGGGTCTCGTCGTCGCCGCGCACTGGCGAGCTCCCAAGATCGCCCCGAAGCGCTTCTCGACGTGGTTCTTCGTCGCGCCCGCGCCCGAAGGCGATGTCATCGTCGACGGTGGCGAGATCCACGAGCACGCCTGGGTCCGACCGGCCGACGGGCTCGTACGAAGGGACGCGGGGGAGATCGAGCTCGCCCCGCCGACCTGGGTGACCCTGCACGATCTCACCCGGTTTGCCACGGTCGACGCCGCGCTCGCGACGATCAGTCGGCGTGAGCCCGAGTTCTTCGAGACACGGATCGGGACAGTCGACGACGCGGTCGTCGCGATGTGGCACGGCGACGCCGGATACGACTCGGGTGACGCCGACGCGACCGGCCCGCGGCACCGACTCGTCATGGCCGACGACGGCTGGCGCTACGAGCGAGGCCAGTGAGCAAATCGGCTGTCGCCCGGCCACGCATGGTGGTGGTCGCCGGGGAGTTCTGAGGCACGTCGCCCTGATTGTGACGAGCGCGTCGTCGACGGTGTAGAACCAGTGCTTCGGGGGCGGCAGCGTCACCCCACGTTCGCGGGCGGAGTGACTCGACCAGGAACGTTGAGTGGTGGCGTTGGGTCACGGATGACCTCCGCCGCTCCCGAGCTACTCGTCGGGAGCGTTCCCGTCGTCGCCGGGCTCCCGACGGATCACCACGATGCCGTGACCGGGCCGATCGAAGTCGAGCACGACCTCGATGGGATCGCTGCGGTCCGGCGTCCGTGCCTCGGAGACGACGGCGGTCTGCTCGCGCTCGGGGCGCCCTTCGAGTGCGTCGCGCAACCCGAAGAGTCCGGCCGCGACGACGGAACCCACTGCGGTGCGACGGAACTTGTCGACGGGCCGGGTCGTGGGTGTGTCATCGTCGGACGTGCCGTTTGCCGGATCGTTCGGGTCCGTGGGCTCGATCACACGCCCAGGTTAGGCCCGTCGAATCCCCCGGTTCTCCGCGGCGGGTCACGGTGCACCGTCTGCGGGTGATGATCGGGTGGCAAGATCACCGGCGTGGCCGACGACCAGCGCATCCGAGGATTCAGGAGTCGCGAGGATCTCCGGGAGCGGATCCGTGAGGGCGACAGCTACTCGCTGCTGCTCGCGTCGATCATCGTCACCTACGCGCTCATGTCGGTGCTCGAGGATCGACCCTGGAGCCGGGTGCTCCTCGGCGCCGCGTTCGGGGTCGTGCTCCTGTTGGCGCTCCACACCTCCCATGTCCGGGGCGTCCCGATCCGCATCGCCGGCGCGGTGGTGGGCATCTGGCTGATCATCAACATCCTCCAGACCATCTTCGGCGAGGTGGTCCAGGGCGCCGGGTTCGCGATGACCGGTCTCGTCGTCGTCACCCCCTTCGTCGTGCTCGCGCGGATCCTCCGACATCCGAAGATCAACATCGAGACGATCCTCGGA
Source organism: uncultured Actinomycetes bacterium (assembly GCA_963829475.1). Classification (GTDB taxonomy): domain Bacteria; phylum Actinomycetota; class Acidimicrobiia; order IMCC26256; family JANYLB01; genus JANYLB01. Next base: position 185,743 of record CAWHIU010000002.1, read on the forward strand.
GCCCTCTGCTCCTACCTCCTGATCGCGATCGCGTTCGCCGTGGTGTACGGCATGTTCGACCGCTACGGCACCGAGAACTTCTTCGCGCAGGGCGCGGTCGGGGATCCGGTGAAGTACCTCTACTTCAGCTTCATCGTGCTCACGACGGTCGGGTTCGGTGATCTCACCCCCGCGACCGATGGCGGCCGTGTCCTCGTGTCGCTCGAGGCGCTGCTCGGTCAGATCTTTCTCGTGACGCTCGTCGCGAGCCTCGTCGCGAACCTGGGTCGTTCTCGAACGACCGCGCCCGAGCCGGAACCCTCCGGCCCGATCGACGATCCGATCGACCCGTAGGGGTCGGGTTTCAGCTCCCGGGTTGCGGCACGGGCGTCTCGGCGCGCACACCCCGCAGCCCGAACCACGCCATCTCGGCGAGCCATCGCGCGAGCCGATCGGGATCGAGCTCACCGCCCGAGACGGCGAGCCGTCGACTCGTCGCCTCGGCCATGCCGACGACCGCGTGGGCGAGCACGCGCCGGTGCTCCTGATCCGGCCCGATCTCGATGAGTCCGGTGATGAGGGCTGCGATCTGCTCGATCGCTCCCTCGGCGATCGCCGCGAACTCGGCGTCGTTGCGAACCGACGCGCCGAACAGCAGCCGGAAGGCCGAGGCGTCACCGGTCACGAAGCGGAAGTAGGCCGCGAAGCCCTCCTGGACGCGCTCCCGTCCGGAGGCCGCGTTCACCGTCGCGGTGCGCACCGCGTCGAGCAACCGCCGGTCGACGTCTTCGAGGAGCTCGCGGTACAGCGCGCGCTTCGACGGGAAGTGCTGGTACAGCACCGGTTTGGTGACACCGGCAGCTTCGGCGACGTCGTCCATCGAGGTCGCGTGGAAGCCGCCGGCTGCGAACACGCTGCACGCGACCTCGAGCAGCTGGCTCCGCCGCTGCTCGGCGGGAAGGCGCACGCGACTCTCCGGTCAGACGCTCGACTTGAGGGGCATCTCGTAGCGGTTGGTCACCCCGAAGTTGTGGGCGCGGAGCTCGTCGACCCGCGCCACTTCGTCGGCGCTGAGGGGAACGTCGCCACCCGCGGCGTACTCCTCGACGTCTTCGATCGTGACGCAGGTCGGCAGCACCGTCGCGAACGCTCGGGTTGGCGAGGATGCCGGCGACGGCCGCCTGGCCGATCGTACGGCCGGTGCCCTCCCAGAGGAACGACAGCGTCTCGGCCTTGTCGAAGTTGTCGAGCATGTTGTCGCGGTTGCGGTGCGAGCGGTGGTCTTCGGGAGGGAAGACGGTGTCGCGGGTGATCCGGCCCGACAACGCGTCGGACGCGTGCGGGACCCGGGCGATCATCGAGACCGTGCCGTCCTGGACCTTCGGCTCGGCCGCGAACGTGAGCCCGGGCTCCTGTTCGAGCACGTTGAACACGGTCTGCAGCGAGGCGATCGGCCGCGTGCGGATCGCCCTCACGCCCTCGTCGACCCACCCGATCGCCGGACCGAGCGCGACGCCGAGCTCGCGGATCTTGCCCGGAGGCGCGGAGGTCGACGAGCGTGGCCCAGAGATCGTCGTCGAGGATCGGCTCGATGCGCGTGTTGTGCAGCTGGTACAGGTCGATGTGGTCGATGCCCGAGCCGGAGCAGCGACGCGTCGAGCTGTTCCCGGATCGACTGCGGCTCCCAGTCGTGCGGTCGTTCCGACTGGCCCGGGTACTTGCGCGCGGCGTCGATGTCGTAGCCGCATTTCGTGGTGAGCACGATCTCGTCGCGGTGGTCGGCCAGGAACCGTGCGAGCACCGTCTCGCCCGCGCCCTCCTTGCCGTAGACCGGTGCCGCGTCGAAGAACGTGATCCCGGCGTCGAACGCGGCGCGGATCAGGCCGTCCTTGTCGGTGACCTCTCCCCACCAGTTGCTCGCGAGCGTCCACGTGCCGAACCCGACTTCCGAGACGACGAGATCGGTGTTGCCGAAGTTCCGGTATCTCACAGGCTGCCCTTCCGGACGATCATGCTCTCAGGAGTACTTGATGACGGAGCGGGCGATCTCGCCCGAGCCCATGTTGTCGAGGGCCTCGTTCACTTGGTCGAGTGTGATCTCACGGGAGATGAGCTCGTCGAGCTTGAGCGTGCCGTCGGAGTAGAGCTTCGATCGAGCGCGGGGACGTCTCTCTGGACGTTCGACGAGCCGTACCAGCTGCCGCGGAGCTGCTTCTCCTGCACGAGGAGGTCCATCGCCGGCGTGATCGTCATCGTCACGTCGAAGCTCGGGACGCCGACGATGATCGCCTGACCACCGCGGCGGACCATCTGGAACGTCTGGTCGATGGTCGGGCCGAGGCCGATGACCTCGAACGCGACGTCGGCGCCGCGCCCGCCGGTCATCTCGATGATCTTGGGGACCACGTCACCCTCACCCGCGTTGACGGTGTCGGTCGCGCCGAACTTCGTCGCGGTCCGGAGCTTGCCGTCGACCATGTCGATGGCGATGATCCGCCCGGCGCCGGCGTGCTTCGCGCCCTGGATCACGTTCAGGCCGACCCCGCCACACCCGATGACCGCGACCGTGTCGCCCTCGCGGATGCTCGCGGTGTTCACCGCGGCGCCGAAACCGGTGAGCACACCGCAACCGATGAGCGCGGCATCGGTGAACGGGATGTCGTTCGGGATCTTGACCGCACCGATGGCGGGGATCACCGTCTCCTCGGAGAAGGTTCCCGACGCGCCCATCACCATCAGCGGCTGTCCGTCGAGGGAGAAGCGCGCTGGTCGCGTCGAGGAGACCACCGGTCATGCCCGCGATCGAACCGATCTCGCAGAGCTCTCCCTGGCCGCGCACGCAGAAGAAGCACGTGCCGCACTGCGGGACCCACGAGATCACGATGTGATCGCCCACACTGAGGTGGTCGACGCCTTCACCCAGCTCGGTCACGGTGCCCGAGCCCTCGTGGCCCAGGATGACCGGAAGACCGATGGGGAGGGTTCCGTTCACGACCGAGAGGTCGGAGTGGCAGACGCCGGAGGCGCCGAGCTGGACCCGGATCTCTCCGGCCTGCGGGCCCGCGAGATCGACGTCGAGGATCTCGAGCGGGGCGTCGACAGCCTTCGCCACTGCGGCCTTCGGCATATGGGATCCCCCGGTGTACGACGGTCGCGAACGGTGGTGAGCTCGAACCGGAGCGTAGATCGGTACGGCCGGCTCTGTCCCGTCGAGGTGCAGCACCCTCGGCTGTGGATCGGGCGGATCAGCGGGAGCGGTCCTCCCGCTCCGCGGCCCGAACGCCGTACCCGAGCACGATCGGGATCGGGAGCACCACACACATCACGACGAGCCCCGCGACGATCACCCGCACCACCGACGGGGAGAACCCGGCGATCACCCCGACGGCGAAGCCCACAATGGCGACCAGGAGCGCGAGGTACCCGATCCGCTTGCCGAGCTTGGCCAGCCGGGCGATGCGAGCGCGTCGCCGAGTGACGGGGTCGGTCACCGGGTCGGTCACCAGGTCCATCCACGACCGGCGCAGCGCGGCATCGAGTCGGGCGGGAAGGTCGGTGAGGGAGCAGTACCGGTTCGCCACGGCGCGATTGTGGGCGAAGCCGAGGTCGTCGGGGTCATCGAGCCACGTGACCAGGGGATCCGGGTCGTCGACCGAGAAGAAGCTGGAACCCGAGCGCTTCGATCTCGTTGAGCACCGGGTATGACGCGACCGCGAGCGGACGGCGGGCGATCACCGACTCGACGACCGGGTTGCCGAACCCCTCCCAGGTCGACGGGAAGGCGATCACGTCGGCGGCCGCGTAGGCGTCGGCGGGGCGCGCCGCGAGACCGAGCGAGCACGGGACCCGCGCCGTGGCGAGCAGCGCGTCGAGCGCGTCGCCGTATCCGTCTTCGGCCGGGCCGGTGAGCCAGAACCGCGCCGGCCGCCGACCTGCGGGTCCGCCGACGCGTCGATCGAGCCGTTCGGCGAAGCGGAGCGCGGCGGGAACGTTCTTGCGTGGGATGGCGCGCGCGGGTTGGAGGACGACGAGGTCGTCGGGTTCGAAGCCGAAGTGTCGTCGGGTCGCGGTCGCGGTCACCGGGTTGCGCGTCGAGATCGAAGCAGTTGCGGATGACGACTGCTTCGATACCGCGGGCCGCGAGCTCGACGCGCGAGAGCTCGTTGATGGTCGACGTGCAGCGCGTCGAACGCGGGCGGGAAGCCGTGCAGATGCGCGGTCGTGCTGCGTTGCCACGGGAGGTCGTGATGGTGGAAGACGACGCGGCCACCACCGTCGACCAGCGCGGCGAGCACCGTCGCCGAAGCCTCCGCCGCTCGCAGGTTGAGTGGCAACGAGCAGAGGTTCTCGACAACGACGAGATCGCTCCCGGCGAGTGCACGAACGAGCTCGCCGGGCACGGGCTCTTCGGGTGCGTCGATGGCGAGCCAGGGGAGCGCCACGTCGCCCGGCCGGGATGGACCGTGGATCTCACCGGCGATGCGCCGGACCTCGAACCCGAGCTGCTGCAGGCCTCCCGACCACTTCTCGGCTTCGACCGAGACGCCGTCGGTCCCGCCGAGACGGAACGAGAGCATCGATGCGATCGGCACGGCCCGACCCTACGAGAAGGAGTGCGGCAGGCCGACCCGAGGATGCGGGTCGGCCCGGGTGAACGATCGGACCAGCTGGGTCGGCCGGTTCAGCTGCGCGGGAGGCGGCGGTTGGTCGCGTCGAGCATCGCCCGCGCGACCGCGTCGGCCTCGGCGTTCAGCCGGACGATCGCCGAACCAGAGACGACCTGCTCGATGGGCGGCGCGACGTAGACGACGGTGACGACCGCGACGTCGTGGGGCCCGACGCGAACGATCTGGGCGCTGTCGACGTCGACGGCCTCAGCCGACGGGGCGAGCTGGCGCAATGCGTCGAGCGTGGCACCGGCGACGAGTCGATGGCGGGCCGACGACGCGACCGAGCCCTCGGCGAAGCCGATCGCCTGCTCCTCGCCGAGTGCGAGCGTGACGCGGATGAGCGCGCGGAGATCGGTGGTCTCGGCGTTGATGGTGACGATGACGGGTCTGAACACCGCGAGCCGGAGCGGAATCGGGCTCGCCGTTCCCGTTGGCGCCGAGCTGGACCACCGAGATGATCCGACGGTCGAGCTCGAGACCGAAGGACGCGAGCGCGACCGACTGGACGTCGCGCACCACCTGCTTGGCGTGCTTGCCCGACCCGGCGAGGATGTGGACCTCGGTGGGCCGACCGACCCGGTCGGAGACGATCCGGGCTGCCGAGACGTCGGGCAGCCGGCAGAGCTCGCGCTCGAGCTCTTCGATCTCGCTCTCCGTGCCGGTGGTGCCGCTCCGCGGCATTGACGACGTCATTTCCTGCGGTGCATCCTGCTCGCCCATGTTGGCCTCCTCGTCCTGAGCCATGAGGATACGTGTGGATGCAAGGGTCTGCAGGGAACCTCGTGGTGAAACCGCCCCGGGGCCCATGGGCTGATCCCACCATCCGTCAGGATGTACGCGCGGAGAGTGACTAGCCTTGACGCGCTGAGCGTTCTCCATGAGACTGCTGTGGCTCATGTTGTTGGAGTGAAGTTTGTCGGGATCTCCACCTCAGGTGGAGACGACAGACGGCCGATGAGATTGGCGTGAGGCAACGAAACACGATTCGGGTGAGGGGAGGCGAACCGCCAGTTGATCTGACGGAGACGGCAAGGTCTCGGCGAAACGGACTGAAGAGTCCTCCAGCGGAGCGGAGCATCTCGGGCGCTTAGCGGACCCGGGGGAGCTCAACCGCAAAAAGGAGGTCTTCTCATGAAGAAGGTCTACGTCCGCCTCGCTCTGATTGCTTCGGGTGCGGTTGCGCTGCTGCTCGCCGGCGGCGCCGGTCACCGCTTCTAGGTGACAGCGGGCGGTCCCATGGGGCCGTCCAATGCCGAGACCTTGCCGCCCCCGCCAGATCGAGGGAACCGTGAAGATCGAGACGACCCACCCTCGCGAGCGACGGCTTTCTGCGTCGGCATCGGCCTGTCTGCGACGGGTCTCGCAGTCGCGCTCGCGGTCTGGGGCGTCCAGCCCTCGTGGACGGCGGTGCTGCTCTTCGCGTCCCTTGCGATCCTCGCCGAGAACCTCGGCGTCGAGCTTCCCGAGCGGCGCCAACATCAGCGCCGGGTTCATGCTCCAGATCGCGGCGGTCGTGGTGTTCCGAGATCAGCATGCCCTGCTCGGACCGCTCCTGGTCGGGATGTCCTGCGGGATCTACTGGCAGAACCTTCGCGATCACGACTGGCGACGGGTCGTGTTCAACATCGGGAACTTCGGCTTCTCGACGCTCGCGGCCGCCCTCATCTTCTGGGCGCTGCCCGACGCGGGGACGCACGATGTCGTCACGCTGCTCCTCGCGGCTGTGGGCGGCACCGCCGTCGTTCTTCGTCGTCAACGACGCGCTCGTCGCGCTGGCGATCACTCTGACCTACGGCGAGTCCCTCGGTGACGTCGTCCGGACGTTCAAGGCGAGCACCCTCCAGTCGTTGCCCTTTCGCGCTTCTCGGTGTCTTCATGGGGCGTCTCTACCTCGAGCTCGGCGGCGTGGTCATCCCGCTCATCGTCGTACCCATCTTCGTAGCCCGCGGCACCTTCGCCTCCTACATGGCGCTCAAGCAATCGCACGACGACACGGTGCGGATCCTCATCGGCGCGCTCGAGGCGAAGGATCAGTACACCGCGGGTCATGCCGAGCGGGTGGCCATGTTCGCGAACTACATCGGCCTCGAGCTCGAGCCTGTCGCCCAAGCGGCTCGAACGACTCCGCCTCGCCGCGCTCATGCACGATGTCGGCAAGCTCGTGGTGCCGAACCACCTTCTGAACAAGCCGGGCCGGCTCACCGAAGCCGAGTTCGCGCAAGTGCGGCTCCACGAGACGGTCTCGCTCGAGATCCTCACGCGCATCGACTTCCTCGCGCCCGTTGCGCCGAGCGCGCTCAGTGAGTTCACGCGCTTCACGCCCGTCGCGGATGAGAAGGGCCAGCCGATCGAGCCGCACATCGTTGCGGTGGCCGACGCGTTCGACGCCATGACCTCGACCCGTTCCTACCGCAAGGCGCTGTCGCAGAGCACTGCGTTCAAGGAGCTACGCGAGAACTCGGGGAAGCAGTTCCACCCGCGCGTCGTCGACGCGCTCATCGTCGCGATCGAACGTCGCCACGAACAGTACGGCGAGGGCCACGAGGTCGACGTCCACGATTTCGCGATCGAGCCACCGACGGTCGGCATCGGTTCTGCCGGCCTCGGTGACCTGCTCGATGAATCCGACTCTGATGCCCCCGGAGTCACGACAACATGAGCGCGGTGGGCAGCATGAGCACGGTGCAGCGGGCGATCGCCTGCGCATCGGTGATCGTCGTCGGGCTCGTCGGCGTCGCGGTCTCGGTGGGCCTGGATTCGACCATCTTCAGCATCGCGGTGCTCGCAGCGGGGATGCTCGTCGGCGAGCTGCTCGAACTGCGGCCGATCGAGCGGGCGGCGGTGCCGTTGTCGTATGCCGTCGCGCTGGTTCTGCTCCGGGCCGCGACACCGGTCGAGTTTCTGATCGCGGTCACCGTGGCCGAGGTGTTGGCAACAGTGCTCCGACCCGCTCCGAACCTCCGCACCCGGCTGGAGCTGTTCGCTCAGCGGATGGTTGCGGCCACGGTCGCCCTCGGGTTGTACCAGCTTGTCGTGAACCTCGCCGATTCGGAGAGCAAGGCCGTCGTGCTGCTCGCGCTCGCGCTCGCGGGGATGGGATCGCTGCTCGTCGACGAGGTGGTGTTCGCGCTGCGCACACGACACGTCGACTTGTCGTGGCGCGGCCGCTCGGCCCAACTCGCCCTCGTCACGAGCGGGATGTTGATGGCGGTCGGCTACGACGGCCTCGAGGGTCACGGTGGGATGGGCCTCTGGGGCCCGCTCTTGTTCAGCGTCCCGTTGCTCGCGGCCTGGTACTCGTTCGAACGCCTTGCCGTGATCCGCGCCACCTACACGCAGACCCTTCGGGCCCTGTCGGTCGTGCCCGAGCTCGGGGGACTCGTGCGGGAGGGCCACGCCGATCGGGTCGCGGTGCTCTCACTCGCGATGGGCCGTGATCTGGGCCTCGATGCTCGTCAGCTCGACTATCTCGAGGCCGCGGCGTTGTTGCACCACATCGGGCACGTGTGTCTCGACGACCCGTCGGTGCTGGGGCGGCAGGCCGAGGCGTCGGAGGTTGCGCAAGCGAGCGCCGACATGCTGCGCCAGGCCGAGTTCCTCGGACCGGCGGCGGAGTTGTTGTCGCCCGACCCCCATCCATTCGGCGGTACCGAGCGCTCGTGGTCGTCGATGAGCGGTCAGATCTTGCGCGTGGCCAGTGCCTTCGACGAGTTGAGCGAGGGTGGCGAGCAGCGCAACGTCGATGGAGCGATCGAAGCTTTGTACTCGGGGCCCGGATACGTGTACGACCCGCGAGTTCTCACCTCGTTGGAACGGATCCTCGAACGCCGGATGCTCACGACGACAGGAAGCTGATCCCGACGAGCTGACCCGACGAGGCGGCTCGTCGACTGCTCAGGAACGGGAGCCGCTCGGCATCGGTTCGGCGGCGGGTGCAGCGACCAGATCGATCGGCGTCGTGGCTCGACCGTTCGTGTGCAGCGCGACCGCCGGCGTCGGCTTCGTCGCGAGGTCGGGCTCGGGTGGTGCACCCGCCCCCGACGTGCCCGGCGCGCGCGAGGTGCGACGGACCCGGCGGCTGGCCCGGTAGGTGACGTCGATGATGCCGACGGCGATGATGAGGTCACCGAACGACACCGATTCGCCGAGTGGTCCGGGAACCGTGATCCGGTCGTCGAGCACAGTGAGGATGTCGGTGCCACGCTCGGGCCGGTGCTTGACCGTGGTCTCGAGTTTGGTGCCTTCGGGTGCCCGGTAGGGCATGCCCTGATTCAGTGCGATCACGAGCACGTTGAGGGCGATCCCGATCGTCACGACGGCGATCCCGGTGATGTGAACGTTCAGGATGCCGAACGAAAGGATCGCCACGTACGACACCAGCAGGAGCGCGAAGCCGACGTCGTCGGCGCGCGAGGCAGGGACGAGCGGGGTGAGCTCGAGGACGAGTTGGATCCCGAGGCCGACGAACAGCAGCCACGGGGCCTCGAAATCGAGACGCGCCAGGCGCTTGAAGCTTCCGCCGGTGATCGGAACGAGCACCAAGGCGAGGATCAGTGCGACAACCTCGACCATCGGTCCACGGTACGCCGCGGTGTCCGGCAAACGCGGGATCCCGCCCGTGGCTCCAGATCGGGCGGGAGTCAGCTCGGACGCCGCAGAGCCGTGCTCGCTACGCCCAGAACTCTTGTTCGAGCGGGAGCCCTGTCGGCTGCTCGCCGTCTGACGCGGGCGCGGTGAAGGTGAAGTCGTCCAGATCGGAGTGCGGCTGATCCTCGGTGAGATCGAGCCACTGCTCGTCGTACGCGGCGTGCAGCGTGAACTCCTCGGCCGCGGCCCGTGGCGCGACGGAGTCGGCCGGTTCGGGTTCCTCGAGCGCCGCCAGCGCGGCGTCGTCCCAGATCCGTTCGTCGTCGGCGGCGAGCGCGACGAGATCGATGTCGGGAACCACGGAATCGAACGGCTCGGGCTCGCGGCTCCGGCGGCGGAGCGACCAGCGTCGCCGGCTCGGGGTCATCGGTTCCGCGGACACGTCGGTCTGATCCATGGGAGGGCTCGACTCCGTCTCGGGGTTGGTTTCGGTGCCCGACGGGCGCGCGACCACGCGCGCGATCCGACCGGGTTCGTCGTGGTGCCAGTCGATCGGAAGGCTCGACTTCGTGCGCGGCGTCGATGGGACGCGCCATCCGGTCGGGCGCGAAGACGCCTCCGCCGAGCGGGTACTGTCACCTTCCGCGGCGTCCATGCCCGAGTCAGCCACGTGGCGGGCGGTCCGTGCCTCACTTGCCACCCCCGAAAGGTACCAGTCGGGCGCTTCCGGCGAACTGGGCCATCGGACCCACCTACGATGCCGAAACGCATCGCGACCGGCCCAATGAGGAGGGCGGATGGACGACATCCGTTACGAGATGGACGGGCCGATCGCCCGGGTGACGATCAACCGGCCCGAGCGCCGCAACGCGATGTCGTTCGCGGTCATGCAGGGACTTCGTGACGCGGTCGCCGCGGCGAAGGCAGATGACACGGTCCGGGTCGTGGTGTTGGCGGGGGCGGGCGACAAGGCCTTCTGCTCGGGTGCCGACCTCGGCGGTATCGCCGGGACCGACAGCGTGTCGGCGGCCCACGAGGGGCGGGGATTGCTGGCCGACCTGTTCCGCGACCTTTGGTCGCTGGGCAAGCCAACGATCGCCCGGGTGCGCGGGTACGCGCTCGCCGGCGGGTTCGGGCTCGCGCTCGCGTGCGACTTCGTGGTCGCGGCCGACGACGCCCAGTTCGGAACTCCCGAGATCAACGTCGGGCTGTGGCCGTACATGATCACGGTGCCGCTGCTGCGGAGCATGGCGCCGAAGCAGGCGTACGAGCTCATGGCGACGGGACGGCGCGTCGATGCAGCCGAGGCTGAGCGGATCGGGTTCGTGACGCGCGTCGTGCCCGTCGACGAGCTCGATGCTGCGGTCGCGGAGCTCGCGACCGGGCTGGCATCGAGGTCGCCGTTGATCATGCGCTGGGGGCGCGACGCGTTCCAGCACGTGCTCGGCATGGATCCCGACCACGCGCTCGACTACCTCCAGGCGATGCTCACTGTCACGAGCTCGTCGGAAGACACTGCCGAGGGCATCGCCGCGTTCGCGGAGAAGCGCGCACCGCAGTGGAAGGGCCGCTAGCCGCCGGTCGGCGGGATGTTCTGGTTGTGGTGGAAGACGTTGGTGGGGTCCCACTCGTCTTTCAGCTTCTGGAGTCGGGCGAACTTCTCCGGACCGAAGGCCGACGCGACCCGGTCGCCGCCTTCGTCGCCGATGAAGTTGAGATAGGTCCGGCCCGTGGCCCAGGGCTTCATCGCGGCGCCGAAGTCGCGGACGTATGCGATGTTCTTCTCGTCGTCGGCGGGGTCGGGCCACATGCTGAGCAGGTGGATGTTCCACGGCGCGTTGCGGCTTCCGAAGGCAGTGGCATCGTCGTCGACCCGCGACAGCGCGCCGCCGCCGGGGATCAGGAGCATCTGGCTCATCGGCGAGACCGGGTTGGTCGCGTGCTCGACCCAGGTGTCGATCGCCTTGTCGGGCAGCTCGCCGAGGAAGTCGGCCGTCCAGTAGTTGCGCAGGCCCCACGGGTTGCCGGCATCGATCAGCTGCTGCAGCCCGACGTAGGGGATGGGTTCGACCATGTCGATCGCGGGCGGTCCGAACTCACGGAGGGGTCGTAGCGCGGCTTCGCCGTCTTCGACGGGTCCGGCGTACGCCACCACGACACCGACCACGGGCTGACCCCTCACCGGTTCGGGGACGAAGTCGAGCGGTGGCGCGCTGATGAACGCGAGGCCGCCGAGCACCTCGTCGGGCGCGTCGGTGATGAAGCCGGCGTAGAACTCGACGAGATCGCGTGCCATCGCCGCGGGATACATCAGCAACCCACCGAGCAGGATCGGGCCGACCGGGTGGAGCTGGAAGTGGAACGCGGTCACGATCCCGAAGTTGCCGCCTCCACCGCGCAGGCCCCAGAACAGCTCCGGGTTCTCATCGGCCGATGCGACGACCTGGCGGCCGTCGGCGGTGACCACTTCAGCTGCGAGCAGGTTGTCGCAGGTGTAGCCGAACTTCCGCTCGAGCCACCCGCTCCCGCTGCCGAGCGCGAGTCCGCCGATCCCGGTGTCGCTGGCGCGGCCTCCGGTCACGGCGAGTCCGTGCTCCTGCGTCGCCGCGTCGACCTCCCTCCAGATGAGCCCCGCCTCGGCCCGGGCAGTCCGCGCGTCGGGATCGACGGTGATGCCCTTCATGCCGCGAAGGTCGATGCAGAGCGCGCCGTCGACAACGGCGGCGCCGGTCACGCCATGACCCCCGCCGAAGACGGTGAGGTCGAGGCCTTGCCGACGCGCGGCCACGACTGCGACTGCCACGTCGTCGGCGTTCGAGCACCGTGCGATCGCGAGCGGACGTCGGTCGAACATCGCGTTGAAGAGCGTGCGGGCGTCGTCGTAGCCCGGATCACCCTCCGCGATCAGCATTCCGCCGAAGTCGGGGATCTCGAAGGTGGCAGTCATCGTGTCTCCTCGCGCCGGGAACCGGGCGCGACGGTACCGGCAGCGCGTTCGCGCGTCGAGGCCGCTTGCGACGCCTGAGGGGGGTGTCGGGCTCAGGTCTGGGCACCGCGCCGGTTAGTCTCCCACCATGGCTGAGATTCGAGCGGAGATCGCGGCGAACGTCTGGAAGGTCGTCGTCGAAGAAGGGCAGATGATCGCCGAAGGCGACGAGATCTGCATCCTCGAGTCGATGAAGATGGAGATCCCCGTGGAAACCGAGACGCCTGGCGTCGTGCGCGAGCTCCACGTCGAACCCGGCCAGGTGATCCAGGAAGGCGACCTCATCGCCATCATCGACGAATCCTGAGCGCGTCGTACGTGATCCGCTGGGAGGAACCGAGCCCGCACGTCGGACTCGCGACGATCGATCGACCGGAACGACGCAACGCGCTCACCGCTGAGCTCTGCGACGATCTGCGCGCCCGGCTCGAGTCGTCGCACGACCTGCGCGCGGTCGTGATCACGGGCGAGGGGAAGGCGTTCTGTTCCGGCGCCGATCTCGCCCGTCGGACGGCCGACACCGGGGCGCGCCGAACGGGGGCCTCGAACACGGCGGCGGCGACACCTTCCGTCCGGCGTTCGAGCTCATGCTCGACGCGATCGTCGACCACCCCGCGCCGGTGACCGCGGCGATCAACGGACCCGCGCTCGGCGCGGGGATGCAGCTCGCGGTCGCGTGCGACCTGCGCGTGCTCGCGCCCGACGCGAGGTTGGGGATCCCGGCCGCTCGGCTCGGTGTGCTGCTGAGCGCAGTGAACATCCACCGGTTGTCGCTGCTCGTCGGGCAGGGCGTCGCGCGCGACCTGCTGCTCACCGGCCGTGTGCTCGACGTGGACGAGGCCGAACGGGCCGGGCTGGTTCACCGGACCGCACCTGATGCACGCGACGCCGGTCTCCAGCTCGCCGTGGAGCTTGCCGCGCTCGCTCCACTCTCCGTGCAGGGTCACAAGCGGGCCCTCAACCTGGTGAGTGACGCGGCGCTGCTCTCTGAAGCGGCTCGAGCGGAGATTGCAGCCCTCGAGGCACGGAACTTCGCCAGTGACGACCTCCAGGAGGGGCTCGCCGCATTCGCAGAGAAGCGCGCGCCCCGGTTCCGGGGTCGCTGAGCCGCGGCGAGCACGCGGGTACGTGGCGGTAGCGTGTTCTCGATGGCATCGCCTCCGAACTCTCCGTCCGGCGACGAGCCACGCCGCCCCCGTTCCTGGTATCCCGCGCCGCCGACACCGCGGACGACTCCACGCGCGGAACCCAATGCCGCGTCGCCGGACGGTGAGGGACGGACCGGCGCGACCGATCATCCGACAGCGCCGACGCCGCAGTCGGGCGCGCCATCGGCAACGCCGCCGAGCCCTGCGCCGCCGGTGCGCCCGCCCGCGCCCCGGCCCACCCCGCCCGCGCCCCCGTCCACTCCGGGTGCCTACGTTCCGCCGCTGCGCGTCCCCGCCGGCCGGAGACCAATTCCCGCGCAGCCACCATCGGGCGAGCAGACACCATCCGATCAGCCTGATCCCGTTTCGCTGACGCCGGACGAGCGTCTCTTGCCACCGGTGCCACCGCGGAGCACTCCAGAGCCCGCGAAGCCGGGCAGGCGTTGGCCCGTGGTCGAGAAGCGTCCCAATCCGTACGCGCGGCGGAAGTGGCCGTGGGTGGCGGGCGCGATCGGCCTCGCGATCGTCGTGACCGTCGGTGGGATCATCGTGCGCAACCAGAGCTCCAGTTCCCCTTCGGCCCCGCTCGCGAAGGCCGAGGCCGCGCTCGTGAGCTCCGGCGCGGTGCCGTCATCCGTGCGGGCCGATTGCTCGGCTCTGCGCCCGCTCCCCGCCGGTGCCGACGCGGCGGTCGCGTGTACGCCGTCCGAGGGCGTTTCGAGGGTTTCGTTCTCCCGGTATCCGACCGCCGACTCCCTCAATCAGGCGTTCGACAAGCGAATCCAGGGATCCGGCGTCACTCGCGACTCGCCTGACGACTGCTCCAGCGTGGTCGATGTCGAGCATCCGTACCTGACCATTCATACGATCAGCGGCAACGTCGCGTGCTTCCACGAGCGCGGCCGCTCGGTGCTGGTCTGGACGATGTCGACGCTGTCGACGCTCGGGGTGGCGGAACGAGACGACCGGCAGGATCAACCCCTGTACGACTGGTGGAACATCGCGTACCAGGTCCGGATCGATTCGAGCACCGACCCGGCGGCGCTCACAGATCAGCAGTCGGCGCTCCTCCACCACGTTCCCGAGTCGATCCGCGAGAGTTGCCAGAGCGCGGATCTCCTCCAGAACGCCACGGCGTCGCTCACGTGCTCGTCGGGCTCCACCGACATCTATTACACGAGCTATCCCGACGTCGACACGATGAACGCGGTCTACAACGCCCAGCAGAGCGCGGCCGGGGTCGCGCCGGATTCGCTGCTCGCCACACCCGGTGCCTGCCCGGGGGAGGGCCCGTACCGAGCCGATGCTCCCGATGCCGGACGCATCCTGTGCTACTCCGATTCCGGCGTTGCACGCGCGACGTGGACCGACGACCAGTTCTCGATCCTGAGCGAAGCCGTCCGCACCGACAACCAGTTCGCGGGGCTGCTGACCAACGTTGCCACCCTCGGCCCCGCGTGACGGGTCCCGCTCAGCAGCTCAGTAGTTGGTGGGAAGGACGCGTTCGAGGTTCGCGTAGAAGTAGAACAACACGATCAGCATCGGGATCGCACCCAGGAACCAAGTGGTCCAGCGGCGGTAGCGGTGGAAGAGCCACCACCACAGACCACCGACGATCGCGACGACGAACGCCCACGCGACGAGCGGCGCCTTCGACCCCCGTGCGCCGGAGAGGCCGAGGTTGCCGACCGACACCACCTTCTGGACCGGCGGGGCCACGGGAACCGGGCTGGCGTCGGTCGCGGGCTTCCACCT
Organism: uncultured Actinomycetes bacterium; assembly: GCA_963829475.1. Lineage (GTDB taxonomy): Bacteria > Actinomycetota > Acidimicrobiia > IMCC26256 > JANYLB01 > JANYLB01. The sequence goes on from CAWHIU010000002.1 coordinate 200,868, forward strand.
CGCCTTCACGACGAGCCGTTCGGCCGCGGAGTACTTCGGGTTGCAGGTCGTCAGGGTCAGCGTCGCGAGCTTGATGCCCGGCTTGGCCGGGTCGGGCGTCGGTTCGAGCACCGACACCTCGCTGGGGTCGACCAGGATGTGGCCGCTCGGGTTCCCGTCGGCGTCGGTCTGCTTCTCGACGACGTAACGGTACGCGCCCGTGAGGGTCGTCACGTCGATCTCGTCGCCGGGGCTCAGCTCGTCGAGCCGGTTGAAGGGCGCGCCATAGGTCGTCCGGTGCCCGGCGATCGCGGCGTTGCCGAGCTGCCCTGGGAGCGGGGTCTCGGGGTAGTGGCCCGGCCCCTTGCGGAGATCCTCGACCCCGACTCCCTGGACGACCGCGTTGTCGACCCCGATCTTGGGGATGCGGAGCATGGCCACGGCGTCTCCGCTCGGTGGCGGGGGGAGCGGGGTCGTCGTGGTGGTGGGCCCGCCCGGCACCGTGGTGGTCGTGGCCGAGGCCTTGGTGAGCTCGCTGGCGAACTCGTGCTTCAGTCGGGACTGCTCTCGTGCCGTGTAGAGCCCGGTGCCCCAGAGTTGGTACGCGACGAACAAGAGGATGAGCACGCCGAGCGTGACGAGAACTCTTCCGATGGCACCGATGACTCGTCGCACGGCTGCCCAGCGTAGGAGGTGCCGGGCGGCCTCACGGGTCACAGTCCCAGAATTCGGACCTTCGGGCCGGTTGGCTCTGATCGACGGCGCGTCCGTACACTCGAGCGTTGCGAAGACCCCGGTCGGCGGGGTCTCGGAGGCCTGTTGGGCTGTGGTTCCCCTCGTCCGTCTGCGCTCCGTCGTGTGCCTGCTCGGCCGCTTTCCCGCCCTCGCCGGCGTCGACCTCGACGTGGCGGCTGGAGAGATCGTGTTGCTGACCGGTCCGAACGGAGCGGGGAAGACCACCCTCTTGCGCGTGCTTGCCGGACTGTTGCCGGTGCATCGCGGCCAGGTCGAGGTGCTCGGCCAGGATCTGACGATCGATCGACGGACCCACCGCCGGGGTCTCGCGCTCGTCGGGCACGACACCTTCTGTTACGACGACCTGACGACCCGCGAGAACCTGCGCTTCTCGGCCCGGGCGTCCGGGCGCGACGTCGCGACTGCCGACACCGCGCTCGAGCGGTTGGGACTCATGGCACAGGCCGACGTGACCCACGGCCGCCTCTCGGCCGGTCAGCGCCGCCGGTTGGCCATTGCCGTCGCCCTCGCGCGCGATCCGCGGTCTGCTGTTGCTCGACGAACCCCACGCGGGTCTCGACGCGTCGGGCCGGGTCCTGCTCGACGAGATCGTCGCGGGCGCCCCGGGTGAGGGACGCACGGTCCTGCTCGCGTCACACGAGCTCGATCTCACCCGACCGCTCGCGACCCGCGAGGTCGCCGTGGTGGGCGGGCGGGCATCCGCTGTGATCGCCCCGAGTGGTGCTCGAGACGCCCGACGCGATCCCGGAGCCGGCTTCGTGAGCCTCGCCGGCGAGGTGATGCTCGTTGCCGGCAAGGACCTCCGGGTCGAGGCCCGGTCGCGCGTCACCGTCTCGCAGGTCTTGCCGTTCGGGGCGATCGTGCTGCTGCTCTTCGCGTTCGCGCTCGATCCCGATCGGGGTCGCCTCTCCGCGGTCGCGCCCGGGCTCTTCTGGGTGGCGGTGCTGCTCGCGGCACTCCTCGCGATCGGTCGTTCCTTCGGGATCGAACAGCAGAACGGCGCCCGTGACGGTCTCCGTCTCTCCGGCATCGACGGCGCGGCCGTGTTCCTCGGCAAGACGGTCGCGATCGGGGTCCAGTTGCTCATGCTCGAGGTGGTGCTCGGTCTGGGCGTGGCGGCGCTCTACGGCGTCGACGTGACCTCGGTCCCGGTCCTGCTGCTCGCCGGGGTGGCCGCGACCGCCGGCCTCGCGGCCACCGGTACCCTCTTCGGGGTGCTCGCAGCCGGTCTCCGCACGCGCGAGACGTTGCTGCCGCTCCTGTTGTTGCCGGTCATCACCCCGGTGATGCTCGGGGCCACACGGGCCTTCGAGTCGGGCCTCGGTGGCGAGGCCTCCGACGCGTGGCCGTGGATCGCGCCTGCTGGGGTCGTTCGCGGTGCTGTACCTGTCGGTCGGGGTCCTCGCCTTCGGGCCCCTGTGGGAGGACACATGAATCGAGGACGAGCGTGAACGAGCGGGCGCCCTCGACGGGTGATCGCGACACCAGGTTGTTGAACCCTCTCGTCGCCGCGGCGATCGGGTGGGCCGCGCTCGTCTCACTCGTCCTGCTCGGCCTGTTCGGGCTCTGGGGTGCCCCGCCCGACGCGGTCCAGGGCGACGCGCAGCGGCTGATGTACCTCCACGTGCCCACCGCGTGGCTCGCGTACCTCGCGTTCTTCGTGACCGCGGTCGCGTCGGCCCTCTACCTCTGGCCCCGGACCCGCGCCCGGACCTGGGACCGCCTCGCCGGCGTGTCGGCCGAGCTCGGGGTGATCTTCACCGGGCTCACGCTCTTGCTCGGTTCGCTCTGGGGTCGCGCCGGTCTGGGGTGTGTGGTGGGCGTGGGACGCCCGGTTGGTGACGACGGCCGTCCTCTTCTTCCTGTACCTCGGGTACCTCGCTCTCCGACGGACGTCGGGTGACCCGACCGTCGGCGCGAAGCGCAATGCGATCGCGGCGCTCATCGCGTTCATCGACGTGCCGATCGTGCACTTCTCCGTCAACTGGTGGCGCACGCTGCACCAGCAGGCGACCGTCTTCAACCCCGCCCTGAACCCGGAGATCCACGGCGTGATGGCGTGGACGCTGCTGCTCGGCGTGGTGGCCTTCACCCTCCTCTACGTCTTCTTGCTCGATCGCCGCTACCGGCTCGCCGCGCTCGAAGACGATCTCGACGACCGCGAGCTCGATCGGGCCATCGCGGCACGTGTCGCCGAAGCCCAGCCCGCGGGAGTGAGCTAGCCCATGACCGACGTCGGGTACGTCGCAGCCGGCTGGGTGCTCACCGCCGCGGTGTTGGCCGGGTACTACGCGCGCCTCGTGGTCCGCACGCGCCGAGCGTCGAGGAGCGGCGAGCACCAGTGACCACCACGACCGCGCCGCCGACTGCGACGCCACCACCACCTTCGGGCCGCAGGCCGCGCCGCCTTCGATACGTCGTTGCCGCGTGCCTGTGCGTCGTCGCGATCGGCGCACTGCTGTTCCTCGGGCTGCGCGGGAACATCGTCTACTTCCGGACCGTCTCCGAAGCGGTCAAGTCCCGCAACACCGAAGCGACGCACCGGTTCCGACTCGCGGGCGCGGTCGTGCCCGGTTCGATCTCCGAGACGGCGCGTGGTGTGCGATTCCGGGTCACCGACGGGAAGAAGACCGTGACGGTCGACCACGTCGGCGATCCGCCCGACCTCTTCAAGCCGAGGGTGCCGGTCGTCTGCGAGGGCCGGTGGGGACACGGCCTCACCTTCGATTCCGATCGGATCCTCATCAAGCACGGAAGCCAGTACACGCCACCCAAGGTCAAGGTTCGCGGCGCGACCGTGGGAAGCTCGACGTGAAGGCCGCGCTCGGAGTGATCGCCATCGCGCTCGGAACGAGCGCGTCGGCGCTCGGCGTGGTCACGCTCGGGATGGGTCTGCGTCGCAAGGATCCGAAGCTGCTCCTCCTCGGCCGCAAGTACGTCTTCGCGGTGCTCGCCGCGGCGGTGCTCGCAGTCGCGGTGATGGAGTGGGCGCTGATCGGTCACGACTTCTCGCTGCGCTACGTCGCCGAGAACAACGCGCGCGGCACGCCGCTCCTCTTCACGATCACCGGCCTCTGGGCTGCGCTCGAAGGCTCGATCCTGCTGTGGACGCTCGCTCTTGCCGGCTACCTCGCGGCCACGGCATACCGGTTCCGTCATCGCGCGACCGACCCGCTCGTCGCGTGGGCGACGATCATCGGACTCCTCGTCGCCCTGTTCTTCTTCGCGTTGATGCTCGGCCCCGCGAACCCCTTCCGGGTGATGTCCACGATCCCGCTCGACGGCCAGGGCCCCAACCCGCTGCTCCAGAACCATCCGTTGATGGCGTTCCATCCGCCGATGCTGTACCTCGGCTACGTCGGGTTCACGATCCCGTTCAGCTTCGCGATGGCCGCGCTGATCACGGGGCGCTTCGGCGAGGGCTGGCTCGCCGACACCCGGCGAGCGACGATCATCGCGTGGGGGTTCCTCACCGTCGGGATCATCCTCGGCGGGTGGTGGAGCTATGAGGTCCTCGGGTGGGGTGGCTTCTGGGCCTGGGACCCGGTCGAGAACGCATCGTTGTTGCCGTGGCTCACCGGAACGGCATTCATCCACTCGGTGATGGTGCAGGAACGGCGTGGGATGCTGCGCGTCTGGAACCTGTCGCTCGTGATCGCGACGTTCTGCCTCACGATCCTCGGCACGTTCCTCACCCGCTCCGGCGTCCTCAACTCGGTGCACGCGTTCAGCACGTCCGACATCGGACCGTGGCTGCTCACGTTCCTGGCCGTGGTCGCCGCGTCGGGCATCGGGCTGATCGCGTGGCGGGCCGACAAGTTGCACGCCCCGGGCCGGATCGATTCGCCGGTGTCACGCGAGGCGGCGTTCCTCGGCAACAACCTCCTCTTCGCCGGTCTCGCCTTCGTGGTGCTGCTCGGAACGGTCTACCCGCTCCTCGCCGAGGCGCTGAACGGTCGACAGCTCTCGGTCGGTGAGCCGTACTTCGACGCGATGGCGACCCCGCTCGGGCTCGCGTTGTTGTTCCTCATGGCTGTAGCGCCCGCGCTCCCGTGGCGAGCCGCGAGCGGCGAGCTGCTCCGCAAGCGTCTTGCGGTCCCCGCGTGGATCGGTGCGGCGGTGATGGTCGTCGCGGTGATCTTCGGGACCCGCGGATTGGTCCCCGTTCTCGCGTTCGGCTTCGCGGCGTTCGCGTTGGCGAACATCGCCCGTTCGGTGTTCGTCGGGGTGCGAGCGAGGCACCGCGCCCACGACGAAGGCTGGTTCCGCGCCGGCGGTCGTACGGTGGGCGCGAACCCACGTCTGTACGGCGGCCTGATCGTGCACACCGGCGTGGTGCTGATCGCGATCGCGCTCGGCATCGTTCGGCACGTTCGGATCCCGCACCGAGGTGCGGCTCGAGCGTGGGCAATCGGTGAGGGTCTCGGGCTACAACGTCACGTTCCTCGGGACCACGCTCGACCGCAGCGCACAGAAGACCACGAAGTCGGCCCGTTTGCGGCTGGCCCGTGGCGGCGACGTGCTCGGCGTGTACGCGCCGTCGATCTCGACGTTCCCGAACAGCAGTGAGGGCATCGGCACCCCGTCGGTGCACACAGGTCTTCGAGAAGACGTGTACCTCACCTTGGTCTCGTCGCTCAGCGAGTCGAAGCGGGTGACCGTCGGCGTGGCGGTGAACCCGATGGTGCTGTGGCTCTGGATCGGTGGGGGAGTGATGGCGATCGGCACGATCGTCGCCTTGCTCCCGGTCCGCCGCCGTGACCGGGTCACCACCGATCGCGTGCCCGTGCCGGTCCCCGCGGAGCCGGTCGAGCGTGCGTCCGAAGAGATCCCGGCATGAAGCATCCGTTCCGGTGGTCGGCCCTCGCCGTCGGTGTGGTCGTCGCGATGTTCGGGATCGTGCTCTCGACCCAGGTCGGGACGTCGCCCACCTACTCGGGCGGGCCGATCGTCGACCGACACGCGCCGGCGTTCGATCTTCCGGTGCTCGACGGGAAGGGCGCACACATCGATCTCGCGAGCCTCGCGGGAAAGTCGGTGATCGTGAACTTCTGGAACTCCTGGTGCATCCCGTGCCAGGAGGAGACGCCGGCCCTCACGGAGTTCTGGAGCCGTCACGCCAAGGATCCCGATGTCGCGATGGTCGGGATCGTGCGTGACGACACCACGAGTGAGGTGCGGGCCTACGTCAAGCAGCACGATCTCGGCTACACCGTGGCGCTCGATCCGAAGGGTGAAGCCGCGCTCGTGTACGGGACGACGGGGCAACCCGAGACCTACGCGATCAGTCCCGCGGGCGTCGTGACCGGGAAGCAGCTCAGTCGGGTGTCGGTCGACAACCTCGAGGCGCTCCTCGGGAGCGCGCAGGCGGGTTGATGAGGATGCGGCGCGCGCTTCCCTGGATCGCGCTCGTGCTGGTCGTCGTCGGCGCACTCTTCGTCGCGACGCGCGGTGAAGACGGGCCTCGAACCGTCGACGCGCGGGTCCGCGAGATCGCGTCGGGTCTGCGGTGCGTCGACTGCCAGAGCCAGTCGGTTGCCTCGAGCTCGACGAGCTCGGCGCGTGCGTTCCGGGCCGACATCCGCCGACGGGTCGAGGCCGGTCAGAGCGACGGACAGATCCGGCGTTCGTTCGTCGACACCTACGGTGAGTTCATCCTGCTCCGACCCGAGTGGATCGGGCCTCGGCATCATCGTCTGGGGGCTCCCGGTGCTCGTGCTCGTGCTCGGCGCGGGCGGCCTGCTTCTCGCGTTGCGCCGGTGGCGCAAGGAGCCGCGACTCACGGCGACCGATGCCGACGAGCAACTCGTCGCCGAAGCCCGGAACGAGCAGTGACCACCCCTGACGTCGCGGGAGACGGTGCGAGCGAGGTCGACGACGAGCGCGAGTTCCTGTTTCGCTCGCTCGATGATCTCGAAGCCGAACGCGACGCCGGCAACATCGACGACGGCACGTACGAGCGGCTGCACAGCGACTACACCGCCCGCGCCGCGGCCGCACTCCGAGCCGAACCCCCTGCTCCCGAGACGCTCGCGCCTCCGACCTCACCCGCGCGAAGGGTGCTCACCGTCGGAGGGATCGTCGTGTTCGGTGTGGTGGCCGCACTGGCCCTGGCTTCGGCGCTCGGAGGTCGGCTCCCCGGTCAGACGAGCTCGGGCAACACCGCCACGGTCTCACAGGCCGACCGCGAGAAGACGCTCGAACGAGCGGTCAAGCGCCATCCGTCCGACGTGCAGGCACACCTCGCACTCGCCCGCTTCCTGATGGCCAGAGAGAAGTACACCGGCGCGTTCCGCGAGTTCACGAGCGTCACCAAACTCGACCCGACCGACGCGGAAGCTCAGGCATACAGCGGGTGGTTGCTGTTCCTCGCGGGCCGGGTCGACGATGCCCTCCCGCGGCATGGATGCCGCGATCGCCGCCGACGAGACCTATCCTGATGCCCACTTCTTCCGGGGCCTGGTGCTGCTGCGCGGCAAGCAGGATGCCGCCGGTGCCATCCCGCAATTCCAGCGCTACCTCACCCTTGTCCCCGACGGTCCGCTCTCCGACCAGGTGCGCCAAGTGCTCGCCCAGGCGGTCAGCGCGACCTCGACCACCTCTCCGACGTCCACCCGACCCTGAACAGGAGCATCCGTGGCCCAACCCCCCGAGTACCAGATCGACGGTTCCAAGGTGTACCGCACGACGATCTCGACCCCCAAGGGCGACATCGTCATGGACCTCGACCCGCAGCTCGCCGCCAACACCGTGAACAACTTCGTCGGCCTCGCGCGGCAGGGCTTCTACGACGGCCTCACGTTCCATCGGGTCGTTCCCGACTTCGTGATCCAAGGCGGGTGTCCGACCGGACACCGGAACGGGTGACGCCGGATACAAGTTCCGCGACGAAGAGGTGAAGGGCGAGTACACGCTCGGCGCGGTCGCGATGGCGAACGCGGGTCCGAACACCAACGGCTCGCAGTTCTTCATCACGATCGACGACTGCACCCGCAAGCTCACCAAGGACTACAGCCTGTTCGGCTACGTGGTCGACGGGATCGACGTCGCGACGGGGATCCAGGTCGGCGACGTCATGACGTCGGTCACGATCGAGGAGCGCGACCGCGGCTAGTTCCGGCGAGGTCGGCGACGGTGAGCGCACCGAGACCCCCGCGTAGTGCCTGATCGATCCGGTTCCAGGCCGCTGTGCTCAGCACGGCGGCCTGGCTTCCGTCCTGCGCCGGTACCGACGCGCCCCGGTCGGCGGTGCTGATCGCGTCGAACACGTCGGTCATGGTGATCTCCGTCGCGGGCCGTGCGAGCTGGTACCCGCCGCTCGTGCCCCGTCGTGTCGCGACCAGCCCCCGATCGCGCAAGGTGGTGAGCGTGTGCGCGAGGAACTTGCGGGACAGGTCGTGGTCGGTTGCGATCACGTCGACCTTGACGCGTTCGGTCGGCGCGAGCGCGAGGGAGACCATCGCCCGCACCGCGTAGTCGAGCCGCGCCGGGACGATCACCCCGGGGAGCGCGTTGCGAGCGCTCGGGGCGCTCACGCCGACGCCGACTCCTGCAGGGGCGAGTCGACGGCGCGTATCCCCACGGCAGCGCCGGGCTCGAGCGCGAGTCGGTCGGATTGGCCGCGGGTCAGCTGCACCCAGACTTCGCCGGTCTCGGTGAGGATGTCGGCGCGCACTTCGAAGCCGAGGCGCGCAATCCTGACCACGGTGCCGCGCACCGCGTCCGGGGTCTCGAGCGGTACGAGCTCGAGGTCGTGCGGCCGCACGAGCTTCCCACCCAGCTTCGTCACGGGTCCGAGGAAGCTCATCACGAACTCGTTGGCGGGTTCGTCGTAGAGCTGGTCGGGGGTCCCGGTCTGCTCGACCTTGCCCTTGGCGATCACCACGATGAGGTCGGCGACGTCCATCGCCTCCTCCTGGTCGTGGGTCACGAACGCGGTGGTCACGTGGACCTCGTCATGGAGGCGTCGCAGCCAGGTCCGCAGCTCCTTGCGCACCTGGGCGTCGAGCGCGCCGAACGGCTCGTCGAGGAGGAGCACTTCGGGCTCGACCGCGAGCGCCCGTGCGAGCGCCATGCGTTGACGCTGTCCACCGGAGAGCTGCGACGGGTACCGGTCGGCAAGGTGCTCGAGGTGCACGAGCTCGAGCAGCTCCATCACCCGGGCCCGGATCTGTTCCTTCGGTCGCTTCCGGATGGAGAGGCCGAACGCGACGTTCTTGAACACCGTCATGTGCTTGAACGCGGCGTAGTGCTGGAACACGAACCCGACGTTGCGGTGCTGGGGCGGGAGCTGAGTGGAGTCGTTCCCGGCAATTTCGACGATTCCCGAGTCGGGTGTCTCGAGCCCCGCGATCACGCGCAGCAACGTGGTCTTGCCGCCACCACTCGGGCCGAGGAGTGCGGTGAGCGATCCACTCGGGATGTCGATCGACACGTCGTCGAGTGCGACGAAGTCGCCGAATCGTTTGCAGACGTTGCGCACCGCGATGCGTCATCCGACTTCTTCCTTCGGTCGTACGAGGTTGAGGAGGAGGAGCGCGATGATCGCGATCATCGCCAGCGCGAACGCGACCGTGTACGCACCCTGCTGGTTGAAGTTCTGGAACTCGGTTCCGACGTAGAGGGGAGCCGTCTGGGTCTTGTCCTGGATGTTGCCCGAGACCACGAGCACCGCGCCGTACTCACCGAGGCACCGGGCGAGCGTGAGCACGACGCCGTACGCGAGCGCCCAGCGGATGGCGGGCAGCGTGACGCGGCGGAACGTCTGCGGTTTCGAGGCACCGAGCGTCCACGCCGCTTGCTCTTGTTCGTCGCCGATCTCTTCGAGCACGGGAACGACGTCGCGGACGACGAGCGGGAGCGAGACGAACATGGTGGCGATCACCATTCCGGGAAGCGAGAAGATCACCGAGATGCCGACGTCGGCGAGCCAACCGCCCACGTTCGTGTTCGGGCCGTAGGCGAGGATGAGCGCGAGGCCGACGACGACGGGCGAGACCGCGAACGGCAGGTCGATCAGCGTGCTGAAGATGCGCTTGCCGGGCCAACGGTGGCGCACGAGGAGGATCGAGGCGCCCAGACCGAAGATCGTGTTCCCGAGCACGGCCCAGAACGCGATGGTGAGCGTGATGCGGAAGGCGTGCAGCGCCGACGGGGTCGGTGAGGTTGTTCCACACCGCACCGAACCCGTCCTCGAAGGTGCGCCAGAAGAGCAGACCCACCGGGAGGAGCAGGATCGCACCGACGTAGACCAACGCGATGATTCGTAGGCCGATCCGCGAACGTGTGCTCCCCGCCACTCCCGTCGCGCTAGCCACGTCGTCGACCCCATCGCTGCAGGAGATCGAGCGAGAGCAGCATCACGAGCGCGAGCGCGAGGAGCACCACCGACACCGCCGCCGCGCCGGCGAGCCGGTCGCTCTCGATCTGGCTGTAGATGAAGACCGGAGCTACCTGGGTCTTGAGCGGGATGTTGCCCGAGATCAGCACGGTGGCTCCGAACTCGCTGATCGCCCGGGCGAACGCCAGGCCGGTTCCGGCTGCGATCGCGGGGAGGAGGTTGGGGAAGATCACGCGACGGAAGGTGGTGAAGCGCGACGCGCCGAGCGAGAGCGCGGCCTCCTCCATCTGCTGATCGAGCTCGAGGAGCACCGGCTGCACGGTGCGGACCACGAACGGCAGCGTCACGAACAGGAGCGCGAAGAACACGCCACTGACCTTGTAGGCGAGGTCGATGCCGAATGGACTGTTCGGACCGTAGAGGGCGACGATCACGATGCCGGCGACGATGGTCGGCAGCGCGAACGGGAGATCGATCAAGGTGTCGAGGACGCGCTTGCCCGGGAACTGGTCGCGCACGAGCACCCAGGCGATGAGAGTTCCGATGACTGCGTTGACGGCCGCGACGCCGATCCCCGATCAGGATCGTGAGCTTGAGCGCGGCCCACGCTTCCGGGGTCGTGATGGTGTCCCAGAACGCTCCGAGTGCCGTCGTCGAAGGCCTTCGAGACCAAGAGCGCGAGGGGGAGCAGGACGACGATGCTCAGGTACAGCGGTTGCCAGGCCGAGGCCGATCCCGCCGCCGCGCCCGAGGCCGCCGGAGCGCCCGCGACGCACCCGCCGGTCGTTGACCGGCGGGTGCATGTCGACGGGTTGGATCTCGGTGGTGGTCATCGCTCTCCGTTCAGTGAACCCGTTCAGGCGAACCCGTGTCACTTCGTCGTTGCGACGCCGTTGTTGCGCTCGATCTCGGTCACGATGCCGGTTGCGGGGTCGAAGAACTTCTTCCCGACCACGGTCCAGCCACCGAGCTGGTCGATCGTGAACAGGCCCTTGGGGGTCGGGAACTGACCCGCCTTGGCGACACCCGGAACGACCGGCCGGTACCCGTTCTGGGCGAAGATCTTCTGCGCGGTCTTCGAGTAGAGGAACGCGAGGAACGCCTTGGCCTGCTTCGGGTACTTGGTGTTGCTGGTGACCGCGACCGGGTTCTGGATCAGGATGGTCCGCTTCGGGATCGTGTACGAGAGCGACTGGCCGTTCTGCTTGGCGAAGATGGCTTCGTTCTCGTAGGAGACGAGCGCGTCACCCTTGCCGCCGGTGAACGTCTGCAACGCGGCCCGGCCGCTGTCGGGCTGCACCGACACGTTCTTGAAGAACTGGTTGAGGTACGTGTTGCCGGCCGCCGCGTTCTTGCCGAGGTTCGACTGCGCGCCGTAGCCCGCCATCACGTTCCACCGTGCCGAACCTGAGGTCGCCGGATTCGGCGTGACGACGTCGACCCCCGACTTGGTCAGGCTCGACCAGGTCTTGAGGTTCTTCGGGTTGCCGGAGCGGGTCACGATGACCGCAACCGAGTTCGTGACGAAGCCGTGGTACTTGTTCTTGTTCCACGTCTTGGCCACGAGGCCGGCATCGACCAGGCGGGTGACGTCGGGCTCGAGCGAGAACTCGACGATGTCGGCCGACTGACCGGCGGCCACGGCCCGGCTCTGGTCGCCCGAGGCACCGTACGACTGGGTGAAGGTGATGTTCTTGCCCGCGGCGGTCTTCTGGAACGCGGGGATGATGCCTTCGTACGCCGCTTGTGGCGTCGAGTACGCGACGATCGCGAGCTCGGCCGCGGGGAGCGACTTCGTGTGGGTGCGAGCGGGTGACGATGCCCCTGCGCCGAGGCCACTCATCGCGACCAACAACGTGGACAACGTGACCGCACCGGCAGCGATGGCGGTGCCACGACGGAACTTCATGCTGGGACCCTTTCAAGTACTCTAGTAAGACAGTAGAGAAGATGGGCATAGTAGGGATGTCCGCACCGGGCGTCAAGTCCCTCCGGAGGGACTTGGCGAAAACCTGACTTGACACATCGGATTTCTACAGTATCGTGACGAGGGCACGGCCTTCGCGCCGCGTTGCAGCGTCACCGACGGCGTCTCCCCCCGGCTCCCGAGGCAGCACGCTGCGTGGCGCGAAGGCCGTGCGGTTTTCCCGGGCGACCGGCCGGACGGCCGACCCGATCGATGACGGGCAGCGTGTCGGCATGAAGGTGTTGGACTTCCCGAACCCGGTCAACGAGGTCGCAGCCCACGTCGTCGCGGGTGGTGTGGTCGTGATGGGACTGCTCGTGCTGATCCCCGGCTGGCACTGGGTGCTCGTGCCGTTGGCGTACGGGTTCGTCGCCCGCGTGCTCGCCGGCCCGCGGTTCAGCCCGCTCGGACTCATCGCGACGAAGGTTCTCGTCCCGCGACTGCCGTTCGCAGCCAAGATGGTGCCGGGGCCGCCCAAGCGGTTCGCACAGGGGATCGGTGCGGTGCTCACCGTGTCGGCCCTCGTGGCGCACTTCGGGTTCGGCCTCGTCGGTGTCGCGCAGGTGCTCGTCGCTCTGCTCGTGATCGCGGCGACGCTCGAGTCGGTGTTCGCGCTGTGCCTCGGATGCAAGGCGTTCGCGGTGCTGATGCGAATCGGTGTGATCCCCGAATCGGTCTGCGTCGAGTGCGCAGACATCGGTCTCCGCCGCGCGTGAGGCCCGAGGTGGGCCGGTAACTCGATAAACTTGATCGAGTTACCCGGGAATAGGGTAAGATCGTGTCATGACGATCACGCTCGAGGGCCGAGACGCAGCTGTCGGTCAGCACACTCCGCTCCCAGTCCGGCTGCTCGCCGCCATCGCCGCGGGCTGGGCGGCGACCACCGATCCCTCGGCGCTTCCCGAGCCGCACGAAGGCGCCCGCACGTACCGACGGGTGCTGATGGGGGAGCAGTACGACGTGTGGATCATCCGCTGGGGTCCGGGCTCGTCGGCGTCGCTCCACGACCACGCGGGATCGGCCGGTGCGCTCCACGTCGTCGACGGCGAGTTGACCGAAGAGACCGGCGGTGCCGGTGCGGAGGCGGAGCTGCCCGAGATCGCGCGAGGCCACGGTCGCTCATTCGGTGTCGGCCACGTCCACGAGATCCGCAATGAGCGCGATCGCGTCGCCACGAGCGTGCACGTCTACTCGCCGCCGCTCCAGGCAATGACGTACTACCTGCGCACCGAGGGGCCGATACCGTTGCCCTTGTACCGGACGGTCGTCGACGAGATCGTCCCGTGAGACTCGTCCACGATCCGAGCGAACGGACGGCCGTCGTGACAATTGGTTCCGACGCGGCGAGCTCGGGTGTCGACCGACTGCTCGACGACGCGCGTTCGGCGCTGGTGCGCCTCGCTCCGCACGAAGCGTTCACTGCGGTGTCACAGGGTGGGCTGCTCATCGATACGAGGCCGGAGGGGTTGCGGCGCGTCGACGGATCGATTCCCGGTGCGCACGTCGTCGAACGGAACGTGCTCGAGTGGCGGCTCGATCCGACGAGCCCCGACCGGCTGTCCGAGATCCACGATCACGCGCAGGTCGTGATCATCGTTTGCGACGAGGGCTACGCATCCAGCCTCGCCGCGGCGTCGCTCCGACAGTTGGGGCTCCGGAATGCCACCGACCTCGCCGGCGGGTTCCAGGCGTGGCGGGCCGCGGGGTTCCCGGTCGAGGTGGACGATCCCGCGGGTCCCGAGGTCTGATTCGACGAGCGGGGCTCGCACCGACTCTGGCTGGACGGCATTGCACCAGACAGGTACCATACAAGTCGTGCGCTACCTGGACCTGGCCGAGACCCTGCGACTCCGCATCGCCGACGGCGTGAGCGGTTCGCTCCCGAGCGAAGCGGCGTTGGGAGCCGAGTTCGGGGTGAGTCGGGTCACGGTCCGGCGGGCGCTCGAGCTCCTGCGGAGCGAGGGTCTGGTGCACAGTCGCCGCGGTGCGGGTTGGTTCGTCGCGATGGATCCGATCCGTCAGCCGCTCGGTCGCATCACCACGCTCGAAGGGCGCGTTGGAAGCCGCCGGTTCCACGCCCTCGCGGCAGGTGCTCGAGTTCGCGTTCGAGACCGCGCCGAGCGACGTGGCGAAGACGCTGGGATTGCCGGCCGATGGCGAGACGCTGCGCGTCACCCGCCTCAACCTCGCCGACGACGAGCCCTTCGCCCTGGTCACGGTGTGGGTGCCGGCTGCGCTCGGCGAGCACCTGAGCCGCGCCGATGTCGAGCAGTCGACGTTCACCGATCTGCTCCCGTTGCACGGAGTCGAGCCCGGACGGATCACCCAGACCATCACCGCGGTCGCGGCCGAGGGGCTCGAGGCGACTCGCCTCGGCGTCCCCGTCGGGTCGCCGCTCCTCGCCTGCGAGAGGGTCACCTACGATCGGGGCACAGGCGATCGCGACGGCACTGCGGTGATGGTCTCGCAGCACCGGTACGCCGCCCATCTGACCGCACTCGAAGTCGAGTTCTCTCCCGGAGGAAACCATGGCTGAACCCGTTGGCCCCATCACGCCCGTCGAGCTGGTCGAGCAGGCCTACGCGAAGTACCCGCAGGCCGTCACCGAAGCGCGTCGCCGACTCGGTCGCCCGGTCACGTTCGCGGAGAAGGTGTTGTTCTCCCACGCCGATGACCCCTTCACGGTCGGTCTCGAGCGTGGCGCCACCTACGCCGACTACCGGCCGGATCGCGTCGCCATGCAAGACGCCACCGCGCAGATGGCGCTGCTCCAGTTCATGCTCGCCCGCCTGCCGAGCGTCGCGGTGCCGAGCACGGTGCACTGTGACCATCTCATCCAAGCTCGCATCGGCGCCGAGATCGATCTTGCCGCCGCGCTCGACACCAACTCCGAGGTGTACGACTTCCTCAGCACCGTCTCCGCGAAGTACGGCCTCGGGTTCTGGAAGCCGGGCTCGGGCATCATCCACCAGGTCGTGCTCGAGCAGTACGCGTTCCCCGGCGGGATGATGGTCGGCACCGACAGCCACACCCCCAACGCGGGTGGCCTCGGCATGATCGCGATCGGTGTCGGCGGCGCCGACGCCGTCGACGTGATGGCCGGCTGGCCGTTCAACACCCGGGTCCCGAAGCTGATCGGCGTGCGTCTGACCGGTTCCTTGTCGGGCTGGGCCTCGGCCAAGGACGTGATCCTCAAGGTGGCCGGGATCCTCACGGTCAAGGGCGGAACCGGGGCGATCGTCGAGTACTTCGGTCCGGGAGCGGAGACGATCTCCACCACCGGCAAGGCCACCATCTGCAATATGGGCGCCGAGATCGGCGCGACGTGCTCGCTGTTCCCCTACGACGCGCGCGCGGCCGCGTACTTCAAGGCGACCGGCCGCGAGGCCCTCGCCGATCTCGCCGACTCGCACGCCGAGTGGCTCCGCAACGACCCCGAGGTCGACGCCGACCCCGAGAGCTTCTACGACCGCGTGATCGACGTGAACCTCGACGAGCTCGAACCGCACCTCGTGGGTCCCCACACCCCCGACCTCGACCGGCCCATCTCCGAGGTGAAGGCCGCGGTCGAGACGGAGGGCTACCCCGCGAAGATCTCGTACGCGCTTGTGGGTTCGTGCACGAACTCGTCGTACGAAGACATCGGCCGCGCCGCGCACGTCGCCCGACAGGCGACGGCAGCAGGTCGTCGTGTCGTCGCACCGCTGTTGATCACGCCCGGTTCCGAGCAGGTGCGCGCCACGATCGAGCGCGACGGCTACCTCGCCGATCTCGAAGCGATCGGCGCGACGGTGCTCGCCAACGCGTGCGGTCCCTGCATCGGGCAGTGGAAGCGCGACGACATCGAGATGGGGGAGCGCAACACGATCGTCAGCTCCTTCAACCGCAACTTCCCCCGCCGCAACGACGGCAACGCCGAGACCCTCTCGTTCATCGGTTCGCCCGAGACCGTGGTCGGCTTCGCGCTCACCGGGCGCCTCGACGTCGACTTCCGCGACGGACTCGACGCTCCCGTGGCCGACGAGCTGCCGGCGAAGGGCTTCGACCCCGGTGAGTCCGGGTTCCAGGCACCGTCCGACGATCCCGACTCCGTCGAGGTCGTCGTCAAGCCTGGTTCCGATCGCCTCGAGCTGCTCCAGCCGTTCCCCGCGTGGGACGGCAACGACGTCACCGGTCTCACCGTGCTGCTCAAGGCCACCGGCAAGTGCACGACCGACCACATCTCGCCCGCGGGTCCGTGGTTGAAGTACCGGGGTCACCTGACCAACATCTGCGGCAACCTCTTCATCGCCGCGAACAACGCGTTCGCGCTCTCGGAGTCCGGCCAGGGTATCGACGTGCGCGACCACACCCAGGTCCCGCTCCCCGAGCTGGCGAAGCGGTACAAGGACGCGGGCATCGAGTGGGTGGCGATCGGCGACGAGAACTACGGCGAGGGTTCGTCGCGTGAGCACGCGGCGATGGAGCCCCGCTACATGGGTGCTCGAGCGATCATCGTGCGTTCGTTCGCCCGGATCCACGAGGCGAACCTCAAGAAGCAGGGCGTGCTCGCCCTCACGTTCGCCGATCCCGACGACTACGAGCGGATTCTGGTCGACGACACCATCGACATCGTCGGACTCTCGGGCCTGGCACCCGGAAAGCCGGTCAAGGTGCTGATCCACCACGTCGATGGTTCGACCGACGAGATCGTCACGACGCACACCATGTCGGAGGAGCACATCGCGTGGTACACGGCCGGATCGGCGCTGAACCTGCTGGCGGTGCAACAGGGCACCTGACTCCGCTCGGCCGTCTCGGTCGCGTCGCGGCGCGCCGCAAGTGGTGGATGCTCGCGGCGTGGGTCGTTGCAGTCGTCGCGATCGGCATCGGCTCGGCGACGGGCGGCGGTCAGCTGCGTGACACGTTCGCCATCCCCGGCACCGATTCGCAGCAGGCGGTCGATGTGCTCGCGAAGCGGTTCCCGGAGCAGAACCTCCCGACCGCGCGCGTCGTGTTCGCCTCCAAGCACGGCGCTCTCCCCGCCAACGTCGCCACCGACGCGGCTGCCGCGATCTCGAAGCTGCCGGGTGTGGCCACGGTGTCGAAGCCACAGATCTCGACCGACGGATCGACTGCGCTGCTCACGGTCACCTACTCCGCCCAGATCTCCGACATCGCCAAGGACTCGTTCCACCGATTGCAGGCCGCGACCAGCAGCGCGCGGAGCGCCGACGTTCGTGTCGCCTACGGCGGGCCGGTTGTCGACCTGCTCGACCAGCAGGCATCTTCGAACCTCTCCGACGAGATCGGCCTCGCCGTCGCCCTCGTGATCATGATCCTGTCGTTCGGCTCGGTCATCGCCGCGCTGCTCCCACTGGTGATCGCGATCCTCGGAGTCGGCGTGGCCACCGGTCTGCTCGATCTGTTCGCGGGCGTGTTCACCGTGGGGACGATCGCACCGATCCTCGGCGCGATGATCGGTCTCGGCGTCGGGATCGACTACTCGCTCTTCATCGTGACCCGTTTCCGTCAGAACCGGGCCGACGGACTCGAGATCGGCGCCTCGATCTCCGGCGCGATCGCGACCGCGGGCTCCGCGGTGCTCTTCGCCGGGCTCACGGTCTGCATCGCGCTCCTCGGCCTGATGCTCGCCGGGGTTCCCTACGTCTCGATGTTGGGCCTTTCGGCGTCGTTGTTCGTGCTCGTGATGGTGATCGCCGCCCTCACCCTCCTCCCGGCAGTCATCTCGATCGTGGGGAAGCGCATCAAGCCGAGGGACACCGCCGGCGGCCGCTTCTGGCGCGACTGGGCTCGCGAGATCGCGAAGCGGCCGTGGGTCTTCCTGGTGGCGTCACTCTTGATCCTGCTCGTGCTCGCGGCGCCCGCGATCAGGATGCAGCTCGGGTTCGCGGACGACGGCAACGACCCCAAGGGTCTCACCCAGCGCCAGGCCTACGACGCGATCGCGAAGGGTTTCGGGCAGGGGGCGAACGGACCGCTGCTCGTCACCGTCGGCCTGCCCAAGGCCACGGCCGCGAACGAACGCTCCGACATGACGGCGGTCGAGGCGCTCGCGGCCCACATCGAGAAGGTGCCGGGCGTCGTCAAGGTGACGGGCCCGATCCCGAACCAGAAGTTCGATGCCGCGGTGCTCATCGTGCAGCCGAAGGGCGCACCGAATGCCGAGTCGACCCAGGCGCTCGTGCGGAAGCTCCGCGACGACGTCATCCCGGGCGCGACCGCGGGCTCCTCGATCGCGGGTGCAGTGCACATCGGCGGTCAGACCGCCGAGCTCATCGACCTCACCGATCGCATCAACTCGCGCTTGCTGCTCTGCATCGGCTTCGTGGTCCTGGGTGCGTTCATCCTCCTGCTGATCGTGTTCCGTTCGATCCTCGTTCCGCTCAAGGCCGCGGTGATGAACCTGCTCTCGATCGGCGCGGCCTACGGCGTGCTGGTCGCGGTGTTCCAATGGGGATGGGGACGCAGCCTCCTCGGGCTCGAAGCAGCCGTGCCGATCGCCGCCTTCGTGCCACTGATCATGTTCGCGATCCTGTTCGGGCTCTCGATGGACTACGAGGTGTTCCTGCTGTCGAGGATCCGCGAGGAGTTCCTGCGCACCGGCGACAACCGCGAGAGCGTCGCAACCGGTGTCGCATCGACCGCCCGCGTGATCTCGTCGGCCGCGCTCATCATGATCTCGGTGTTCCTGTCGTTCGTCGCGAGTGACCAACCGACCGTCAAGATGCTGGGTCTCGGCCTCGCCGTCGCGGTTGCCGTCGATGCGACGCTCGTGCGGCTGGTCCTCGTCCCGGCGACGATGGAGCTCCTCGGCGCGGCGAACTGGTGGTTCCCGAAGTGGCTCGATCGGATCGTCCCCCACCTCGACATCGATGCACCGGCGACCCGAGCCCCGGCCGAGACCGAGGCCGGCGCTGCCGTTCCGGCCGATTCCACCTCCCCGGATCCCGCTCCGGCCGATCGCGGTCCGGCCGAGCCGAGGCCGGCAGATCCGACTCCGGCCGCTCCCACTCCGGCGGCCGCCAACCGGTAGATCCCTCGGTGCCAGGTTTGGTTCACACAGCCGTTACCTTCGGGCAAAGACTGTGTAACGGGCTTTCGCGAGCCTTCAGGGTGCGCCGTTCCGTGGGGGACGGCACCGGACCACGAGCACGAGGGAGAACGGGTGAGCTACCAGGCCGAGTACATCTGGATCGACGGCACCAAGCCGACGCCGCTGATGCGCAACAAGACGAAGATCCTCAAGGACGGAGAGGAACCCGGCATCTGGGGCTTCGACGGCTCGAGCACCAATCAGGCGCCGGGTCACAACTCCGACTGCGTGCTGCAGCCCGTCTTCGAGTGCCCTGACCCGATCCGCGGCGGCGAGAACATCCTCGTGCTCTGCGAGGTGCAGCTCACCGACTTCACCCCGCACCCGTCGAACACCCGTGCCCCGTGCGTCGCGGTGGCCGAGAAGTACGCCGACCAGAAGCCGGTCTTCGGCATCGAGCAGGAGTACACGTTCCTCAAGGACGGCTACCCGCTCGGCTGGCCGCAGAGCGGGTTCCCGGCGCCGCAGGGTCCGTACTACTGCGGTGTCGGATCACCCGAGATCGTCGGTCGGCCGATCGTCGAAGCCCACACGCAGGCATGCATGGATGCCGGGCTCGCCATCGAGGGCACGAACGCCGAAGTGATGATGGGGCAGTGGGAGTTCCAGATCGGGATCCTCGCCCCGCCCGCGATCGGTGACCAGCTCTGGGTGGCCCGCTGGCTGCTCTACCGCATCGCCGAAGACTTCAACACCCGCGCCACGCTCGACCCGAAGCCGATCCGGGGTGACTGGAACGGTGCAGGGGCCCACACGAACTTCTCGACCCAGGCCATGCGCGAAGGCTGGGACGCCATCGTCGCGGCGTGCGAGGCGCTCGGCGAGAACGTCGAGGAGCACGTGAAGAACTACGGCGTCGGCATCGAGGACCGCCTCACCGGTCAGCACGAGACCGCGCACCACAGCGAGTTCAGCTGGGGAGCGTCCGACCGCGGCGCGTCGATCCGCATCCCGTGGGCGGTGGAGAAGGCGAAGAAGGGCTGGATCGAAGACCGGCGCCCGAACGCCAACATCGACCCCTACGTCGTGTCGCGGCTCATCACCGAGACGTGCTGCTCGGCGTTGGCGAAGCAGGCGTAGCGAACGTGAGCTGACCGCGTGGTCGGCTCGGCACAGCAGAACCAGGGTTCGGTGAGGCGGGGTCGGTCCTCGCCGGCGGTGATCTCCACCGTCGGCAGGCCGACCGCCTCCCGGATCCGGTTGTAGGTCGTCGCGATCGGGTCGTCTGCCGCGGCTTCCACGAGGGCCGCGAGCCGGAGTTGGAGCGCGTCGAGCTCCGACTCCCACTGGTAGCTGAGGCGCCCCGCGTCCCACGGCAGCGGAGGGAGCAGCTCGAGCAGCAGCGATCCGCGGGGCAGGAGCAGTCGGATCGTGTACTGCACCGGATCGACGCTCCCCACGAGATCGTGCTCGGCGACGAACTCGAGGATCCCGCGTACGTCGGCGATCGTGCTCCAGGGTGTGAACGGCAGCCACGAGGGCCGCACGTCGATACCACGTCGGCTCAGCACGTCGACCGCCCGACCCGCGTCTGCCGCGGTGTGATGCTTGTCGAGCCGTTCGAGCATCGCGTCGTCGGTGCTCTCGAAGGCGGAGACCACGAACAGGCAACCGGCGGCCGCAAGCGCATCCCATTCCGATTCGTGGCGCAGCACGTGCTCGACCTTGACCGTGCAGTCGAACGTCACGTCGGGGAAGTCGTGATGGAAGGCCTCCACGACCCGGCGTGAGTGGTGCACACCGTTGAAGAAGTCGGGATCGGTGAAGGTGATGTGCTCGGCGCCCCGGTCGACCTGTTGCTGCACGTCGGCGAGGACTGCCTCGATCGGGACGATGCGGATGCGACCGTCGTAGACCACGGGCACCGGGCAGTGTCGACACCGGTGCGCGCAACCACTCGAAGCCTCGACCGAGCCGACGAGGCGACGATCCCCGCCGATCTCGAGGTGGGTGTACACGTCGAGCCCAGGGAGCAGGTCACGCGCCGGTCGTGCGTTCTCCGGTGCGACTTCGGCGCGCGGATCGTCTTCGACCCAGCGCACGAGCCCGGTGAGCGGGTCGCGACCACCGATCACGGTGGCGATGTCGTCGCACATCTCCGCGTACAGGCCGTAGCAGGCCACGGGCCGCGTGAGCCGGGGCGCGAGCTCGTGAGCGATCCGCGTCGCGGTGTGCATCGGGGTGGAGATCGCGATGCGATCGGCCCACTCGTCGAGCGCGGGGTCCCAGGCCTCGACCGAGAGATCGACCGCGCGGACGTCGTGACCGCGCGCCCGGAGCACGCCGGCGGGCCCGGCCACTGAGAGGGGTTGCTGCCCGAGCTCGTATGCCGAGACGAAGAGAAGGTTCACCTGATCAACGATATCCAGCTCATCGGCGCCGGCTCGCAGGGCGGCTTCCACGGTGGCGGGGGTGTCGGCGCGGGCGAAGAGGAACCCGAGGTAGCGGTCACCTTCGGGGAGCGGCGCGACCGTCCGGCCCGGGCGGAGCGTCAGCTCGAGCCCGACGATCCCGGGAACGGCTCGAGCCGCCTCGGTGCCGTTGACCGCCTCGAGCGTGCCCGCGCGCGGGATCGGCAGCATCATCACTCCGGCCGCCGCCGACTCGCGATCGAGATCGTCGAGCGACAACCCGAGCGCGTGCCGCAGGATGACCTCTTCGAGCGCGATCCCCGCGCCGAACCGCAACGTCCGCGCACAGAGCCCACCGATCGACCGCGCGGCCAGCTCCAACGTCGCGATCCGACCCTCGGGTGTGATCCGGAACTCGGCGTGCACCGGACCATCCCGGAGCCCGAGCGCCGCCGCGGCGTCGGCCGCGACCGAAGCGATCGTGTCGAGCGTCGCGGTGGGAAGCCGCGACGGCGTCACGTAGATCGTCTCCTCGAAGTACGGGCCGACGAGCGGGTCGGGTTTGTCGAACACCGCGAGCACGCGAAGGCGGCCGTCGTCGAGCAGCCCCTCGAGCGCGACCTCGATCCCGGGCACGTACTCCTCGGTGATCACCGCGCCCGCGGGCGATCTCGGTGACGCGCTCGATGGTTGCCGGGAGCAACGCAGGATCATCGACCTTGATCACGCCCCGGCTCGCCGAGAGCCCGACCGGCTTCACCACGACCGGGAACGCGATCGTCTCGTCGGGAGCGAAGGCGGGTTGGGGAACCCCGGCGGCTGCAAACGCTCGTCGCATCGCGAGCTTGTCGCGCGTCGTCACGATCGCGTCGGGTGGGTTGTGGGCGAAGCCGAGTGCCTTCGAGGCCGTCGCGGCCACGAGAGATCCACCGTCGTCGACCGCGACGATCGCGTCGATCGGGTTCCGTTCGTGCACCGCGCGGATCGCCGCGACCGACGCGTCCGGATCATCGAGGGGGAGGACGACGGCCCGGTCGCCCATGGCGCCCGACATGGCCTGCTCCGTCTCGGAGCCGAGCACGACCTCCACGCCGAGCGACCGGGCCGCGGCGAGGAAATCGGGGGCCCGATAGGTCGCAGAGGGGAGGATGAGGAGGACACGGCGCACGGGCGTATCATGGTCGCATGTCAGAAGCCCTGGTCACCGTCACCGATGTCGCCCGAGCGAAGATCCTCGAGGTGCGCACGAGCGAGCCGACGCCGGATGCTCTCGCGCTCTGGCTCGAGGTCAGCGGTGTCCAAGGCGGCGCGTTCACCTACGACATGTACTTCAAGCGCCTCGATGAGGCGGTCGACGGCGACGCGATCCAGGCTCACGACGACCTGAGTGTCGTCGTCCCGTTCGAGAGCATCGAGAAGGTCCGGGGTTCGACCCTCGACCTCGCGGGTGGGGGAATGGTCCTCCAGAACCCGAACAGCACCGGCCCCGCCGGCTCCGAGCGTTCCCACCCCCGAGGGGGATCTCAGCGGTGAGGTCGCGCAGCACATCCTGCGGGTGCTCGAGGAGCAGATCAACCCGCAGATCGCGTCGCACGGTGGTCGCGCCGATCTCGTCGCCGTCGACGAACCGGTCGCGTACCTGCGCCTCTCGGGCGGCTGCCAGGGGTGCGGCATGGCTGCGGCAACCCTGAGTCAGGGCATCGAGGTCGCGATCATCGACGCGGTTCCGCAGATCTCCGAGATCGTCGACGTCACTGATCACGCCGGCGGGACGAACCCGTACTTCGAGGCCGCCAAGAAGTAGCTCCGGCGCAAGCGCACATCACGGGATCAGGAAGATCGTGCCCCGGTGTGTCCTGCGATGAGCTACGCGAATCGTTGGGCGTCGTCGGCCGCGTAGCGGGCGACCGCGGCGTCGGCGACGGCGTTGGTCTCGATCGCGTCGAGGATCTCGGGCAGTCGGCCGGCCGGGATCGCGCACGTCATCTCGGTGGCGGGCATGCCGGTGCGGGTGCGGCTGGCGGCGCAGCCCACGCTCGCCGCGATCTCGCCCTGCTCTTTCGCCACCGCGACGATGTGGCACTGCGGCTTGCCTTCGATCCGTAGCCCGGGGATCGCGTCCGACAAGACCATGAGCTGCTTCGCGTTGAGCCGGAGGAACACGACGTCGGGGTCGACGGGAGTGTCGGTGAGCGGTCCGTAGGTGACTGCGCCCGGCTTCTCGGAGACGACCGGGATGTGGGGGACGATGTCCATGGTGACCCACCCGACCTCGAGCATGGTCGCGACGTCGGTCTTCGTCGCTGCCTCTTCGAGGCCGATGAAGCCGTGGGTGAGGCTGCCGACGCTGCAGTTCGCGTGGTCCGCGGCGACGGTTCCGAACGTGCGGTCCGCAGCCTTCATCCAGAACACACATCCGGCCGGGACGCGGCCGGTGCGACCGTCGTCGAGCGCGGCCGGAATCGGGTCGTCGAACAGGTCGACACCCGGGAGCGGATCGGCCGAGAACGTGATGGCGAGCGGCGCGCTCGCGAGGTTCAACGTCGATTGCAGGCGGGAAGCGAGAGCGGGCCAGTCGTTGGTCATGCGGTGGGTTGTATCACGCTGAGCCCGGTCACGCTCGAAGCGAACGCATCCGCTCGACCACGCGCGGGAACGCGTCGAGGAACGCGTCGATGTCGCGATCGACGGTCGACCAGCCGACGCTCACCCGCAGGGATCGATCGGCGTCGGCCCCCATCGCGGCGAGCACGGGCGACGGTTCGAGGGTCTCGCTCGAACACGACGATCCCGAGTGGACCGCCACCCCGGCCTGGTCGAGCCCGAGGAGGATCGGCTCGGCCTCGACGCCGTCGACCCCGAGGCACACGAGGTTCGGGAGCCGGAGGTCAGGGTCACCCGAGCCGGAAGACGCCCGGCACCGACGAGAGGGTTCCGGTCGCGAGCCGCTCGGTCTGCGCGCGTGCGATCCGCGCTTCGTCGTCGAGCGCGGTGTCGGCCGACAGGAGCTCGGCAGCCGCGCCGAATCCGACGATGGCCGGGATGTTCTCGAGCCCGCCGCGCCGGTCGCGCTCCTGGGCACCGCCGACGATCAGGGGCGCGATCCGCAGCCCTCGGCGCACGAGGAGCGCGCCCACACCCTTCGGGCCACCCCAGGTGTGCGCCGTGACCGAGAGGAGATCGGCGTCGAGGCTCGGGAAGTCGACCGGGATCTGACCGATCGCTGCGCACGCGTCGACGTGCGCGAGCACGCCCGCCTCGTGCGCCGCGGCGCACACCGCCGCGGCCGGCTGCAGCGTGCCGACCTCGTGGTTCGCGAGCTGCACCGTGACGAGCGCCGTGTCGGGACGGATCGCATCGGCGACCTCGGCTGGGTCGAAGCGGCCGGAGCTGTCGACGCCGACGATCGTGACGTCGGCGTCCTCTCGGGCGCACGCCTCGAGCACGCACGAGTGCTCGACCGCGGTGGTGACGATGTGGGGACGGGCTGCATCGCTGCGTCGCCGAGCCCCCCAGATCGCGCTGTTGACGGCTTCGGTGCCGCCCGAGGTGAAGACCACCTCGCGGGGACGGGCTCCGACCAGATCCGCCACCCGTTCACGCGCGCCTTCGATCGCCACGCGCGTCACGAGACCCTCAGCGTGCAGTCGGCCCGGGTCGGCGTGGTGTTCCGCCAAGAAGGGAAGCATCGCTTCCAGAGCCGCGGGCCGCAGCGGAGTGCTCGACGCACAATCGAGATACGCGCGCCTTGACTGTTCGCTTCGCTGCGGCACCTCTATCGCTCACCGGTGGTCGTGCCGCGGCGCGGGTCCGGTGCCTCCGCTGCGCTCGGGTTGGATGGTTCGCTTCGCTGCGGCACCTCTATCGCTCACCGGTGTCGTCCGCGGCGCGTCCGGTGCCTCCGCTGCGCTCGGGTTGGATGGTTCGCTTCGCTGCGGCACCTCTATCGCTCACCGGTCGTCGTTCCACGGCGCGCGTCCGGTGCCTCCGCTGCGCTCACGTCACACGCGGGTGACGCAGTGTTCGTCACCGTCGGGGCGGCTCTCTTCGAAGTGCGGTTCGGTCGCGCCGTAGAGACCGGCGAGCATCCCGCGGATCATGCCCCGGTCCATCGCGCACACCACGTGCGGGTACAGCTGCGCGGCTTCACCGAACGGACAGCACTCCGACACGATCGTGAGCCCGGGGCTCTTCGAGCCGACGTGCGCGGCGAAGCCGTGCGCGGTGAGCGCGTCGGCGACCGCCGCGATCGCGGATCGGGCCGAGCGGTGGCCGTCGGTCGGGCCCATCTTGCCGGCCAACGCCTCGCCGTACTCAAAGCCGACCTGATCGGCGAGCGCCGAAGCTTCGTCGGGGCCGAGCCGGTCGAGCGCGCGGGCGAGGAGACCCGAGAGGAGGTCGTCGCGGCGGGGACCGAGTGCGAGCGAGGCGTCGATCCCGGAGCTGCGGTACTGCTTCGACGGCCGGCCCGCCGACTCCGCCCGGGCGAGCTCGACGTCGAGGTAGCCGCCCGCGGTGAGCTTCTCGAGATGGTGGCGGGCGACGTTCGGGTGCAGGGAGAAGTGGTCGGCCACCTCGGCTGCGGTCACGCCGTCGGCCTCACGGGCGAAGAGGTAGATCTCCCGGCGGGTCGGGTCACCGAACGCGCTCGTGACCGCGGCCACCGCGGCGTTGAACTGGTCGGGAGACATCTCCTGCTCACCCGGACCAGAATCGTTCGGGCGGGTTTCACGGTCAGGGGCGGGCGAATCCACCCGGGTATTCTACCTATGTCCGTAGTGGAAATCCCCCGAGGGAGCTCGATGGCGTCTGCAAGCGACCTGCGTGCTGCGTTGCAGACCGTCGAGGAGCCGGTTCTCGGGGTCTCGATCGGCGACCTCGGCATGGTCCGCGAGGTCAGCTTCTCCAAGGGGACAGCGGCCGTCACCGTTGCTCTGGTGCTCCCGCCCGACTGGTCGGAGGTCGAGCTCCGCCATCGGATCACCTCGACGCTCGCCTCGCTCCCCGACGTCTCCCGGGCCGAGATCGACACCTTCGCCATGACCGACGACGAGATGAAGCGCGCCGCCGCCGTCCTCAGGGGTGATCCGGCCCCCGATCCGTTGAAGCTCGTCGATGCCTCCACGGCCGGTCAGGGCGAGACGCCGGACCCGGTCGAACCCGTTCACCGATTCGCGGACCCGCGTGATCGCGGTCGCGTCGGGGAAGGGCGGGGTCGGCAAGTCGTCGGTCACCACGAACCTCGCGATCGCGTTGGCCAATCGCGGGAAGTCGGTTGCGGCCGTCGACGCCGATGTCTGGGGCTTCTCGATGCCGCGGATGCTCGGCGTGACCCACCCGCCCGCGCTGGTCGACGACGTGATCGTCCCGCCCGGGGCCCACGGCGTCCGTCTCGTGTCGATGGGGTTCTTCGCGCGGGAAGACCAGGCTGTGGTGTGGCGGGGCCCGATGCTCCACAAGGCGCTCGAGCAGTTCCTCACCGACGTGCACTGGGGCGAGCCCGACTACCTCCTGGTCGACATGCCCCCCGGCACCGGCGACGTGTCGATCTCCATCGCGGGGTTCCTTCCCCGAGCGGAGGTGATCGTCGTCACCACCCCGCAGCCCGCGGCGCAAAAGGTCGCGCAGCGCGCCGCGGCGATGGCGGAGAAGGTCGACCTCTCGGTGCTGGGAGTGATCGAGAACATGTCGTGGTTCGTCGGCGACGACGGCACCCGCTACGAGATCTTCGGATCGGGTGGCGGCGAGGAGCTCGCGAACGAGCTCGGTGTTCCGCTGCTGGGTCGGATCCCGCTCGTGCCGGCGCTGCGCGAAGGCGGCGACGACGGTCGTCCGATCGTCGCGGTCGACCCCACCAGCGAGGTGGCCGTCGCATTCAGTGCGATCGCCGAGCGGATCGACGTCGAGCTCGCACCCAAGCGGGTCTACCGGAGCGAGCTGAAGCTCACCTGACCGACAGTAGAGTCGGACCCGACCTGACTGAGTGGAGCGATCACACGATGGAAATCCGAATTGGCGTCACGTACACCCCGAAGGAGCTCCTCATCGAGCTTGCCGACGGCAAAGACGGCGAGAAGGCCGGGGCGGAGGCGGTGTCGGCGATCGAAGCCGCGGTGAAGGACGGCAGCATCGCCTGGCTCACCGACGCGAAGGGTCGGCGCGTCGGCATTCCGTCCGACAAGCTCGCGTACATCGAGGTCTTCACGGACGACGAGAAGAAGCGGGTCGGTTTCGGCCGGTAGGGACCGGCAGGAGACGTGCCGGGAGTCGAGGTGGTGGTGACGGAAGCAGTCGGGGTGAACGCCCCGGCCCCGGCGTTGCTCGATCGACGTCTCCTCTTCTTCACCGGCAAGGGTGGCGTCGGCAAGAGCACGATCACCGCCGCCTTCGCGCTCCTGGCCGCCAAGCACGGCAAGCGCGTCCTGGTCATCGAGGTCGACGCCAAGGGGAACCTCACCGATCTCTTCGAGCACGGACCGGTCGAGTTCGCGCCGACCGAGGTCCATCCCGGCGTGTTCGCGATGACGATGAACACCCAGGACTCACTGCAGGAGTACCTGAAGCTCAACCTCAAGGTGCCGGTGCTGGGCCGCATCGGGCCGGTGGCACGAGCGCTCGACTTCGTGGCCAGCGCGGCTCCGGGCGTGAAGGAGATCCTCACCATCGGCAAGGTCGTGTGGGAGGTCCGCGAAGCGCTCGAGGGCCGGACCGACTGGGACATCGTGATCGTCGATGCCGCCGCGACCGGCCACATCGTCGCCCAGCTCGGCGCGCCCGAAGCGATCCGTGAGCTGGTCGCAGTCGGCCCGGTCCGGCAGCAGACCGAATGGATGAGCGAGATCCTCTCCGACCCGGCGATCACCGCGCTGAACGTCGTGTCGACGCCCGAGGAGATGCCGGTCAACGAGACGATCGACCTCGTCGAGACGGCTCGGGCCGAGCTCTCGGTCCCGTTCGGTGCGGTGATCGTGAATCGAGTGCTCCCGGAGCTGTTCACCCACGCCGACGAAGCGGTGTTCGACGCGATGCGCGAGCCCGGCGCCGTCGCGCGCCTTTCGGCATCGGTTGGAACCGGCGCGTCCGGCCGTGCTCGATGCCGCGCGTCTCGGCGGTGTCTCTCCGGCGGACTCGCGCGGTGCACCTCGCGCGATCTGCGAACCACGCTCGATCTGCCGATGCTCTACGTGCCATACCTGTTCGTTCGGTCGTACGGCCTGCGGGTGACGCGAATGGTCGCCGACGCCCTCGGCGAGGAGCTCGGCCTGTGAGCGCAGTGAGCGCAGGCGGAGGCCCGGACACTCCGATCAGAACCGCAATGGGTGAGCGATCGAGGGCCGGAGCCGGAGCGAACCATCAGGACGCGCTAGCGAGCCTGGAGCCGTTGCTTGCCGCGAAGGAGATCGTGGTCTTCTGCGGCTCGGGTGGTGTCGGCAAGACGTCGATCGCCGCGGCGAGCGCGCTCGGTGCCGCGTGTCGGCTCGGAGGCAAGGTGCTCGTGCTCACGATCGACCCGGCGAAGCGGCTCGCCGGCGCGCTCGGCCTCGAGGGCATCGGCAACACCGAGCGTCGCGTGCCCGACCACCTGCTCCGGGCGGTGGGGCTCGAGCCGCGCGGTGAGCTGTACGCCGCGATGCTCGACACGAAGAGCTCCTGGGACGAGCTGATCCTGCGGCACGCGCCCGACGAGGTGACCGCGTACAGGATCCTCGAGAACCGGCTGTACACGAACCTCACGTCGAGGTTCGTGCAGAGCCACGACTACATCGCGATGGAACGCCTCTTCGAGATCCACGCGACGGGGATGTACGACCTGATCATCATCGACACGCCGCCCACCCGGAACGCGCTCGATTTCCTCGAGGCCCCGGCCCGGATGTCGGAGTTCTTCGGCGGACGATTGCTGCGCTGGCTCACGATGCCGTACCGGATGGGTGGCAAGCGCGGTGCCCGCGTCATCAATCTGGCTAGCCGACCCTTCTACCAGATCGCGGATCGCATCCTCGGGAGTCAGTTCCTGCACGACATCGCCGAGTTCTTCCTGAACTTCCAGTCGATGTATGACGGGTTCGTGGAACGGGCCGAGTCGGTGGAGCGCCTCCTGCACGACCGCCGCACGACGTTCGCGGTGGTGACCACGTTGGAAGCGGCACCGTTGCGCGAAGCGGAGGTCTTCTGTCAGGAGCTGCGCACCCGCGACTTCCACCTCGGCGCGCTCATACTCAACAAGACACTCCCCGCGTACTTGCGCGGCCGCGAGGGCGCGCAAGCCGCGGCGCGGTTGGTGTCGGATCCGGCGGCCGTGGCCGACGATCTCACCGCGCTCGGGGGCGCGCTCGCCGATCCCGCCAACTCCGCGCGCGTGTTGCGCACCATCGGCGAGTCGTTCGAGAACTTCGCCGTCGTCGCGAAGCGTGAAGCCGAGCTTCGCAGCGAGCTCGCGAAGGGTCCTGAGGTGCTCATCGACGTCCCCGGCCTGAAAGCCGACATCCACGATCTCGGTGGGCTCGCCGAGGTCGGCGAGCACCTCTTCGGGTAGCCCTTCGTCCCGGCGCCGGTGGCCGGGGTCGGGGTCGGGTGGCACCTACGCTGAGCTGCATGGCGACGCTCGGCGAGTTGGCGCTCACACACACGACCATGGACGGTGAGCAGCTCGCGCACGTCCAACGGCTCGCGCTGTCGTGGCGGCTCCTCGCCGACCTGAGCTTCTCCGACCTCCTGCTCCTCGCCCCGGTGGCAGGGGAGGAGGGTCACCGCTTCGTCGCGCTGGCCCAGGTGCGCCCCACCACTGGCCAGACGCTCTATCCCGTCGACATGGTCGGTACCGTCGTCGACGAGGTCAGCCGGCCACTCGTGACGCGGGCCTGGCGCCTCGGCGAGATCGTGGAAGGCGACGGCGCGGTGCTCGGCGGGAAGGAACGGGCGCGCATCCAGTGCATCCCGGTGCGGCACCGGGGCGAGATGGTTGCGCTGCTCACCCGGGAGATGGCCACGACGATGAGTCGGCGCCCCGGCGAGCTCGAACGCGTGTACCTCCAGGTCTTCGAACGGTTCGCGCACATGATCGCCGAAGGCACCTTCCCGTTCGGCCAGGACGAGATCGAACCCGAATCCGCCCCGCGCGTCGGCGACGGCGTGATCATCCTCGACGGTGACGCCCGCATCGTGTTCGCGAGCCCCAACGCCGTGAGCCTCCTGCACCACCTCGGGATCCACGCGTACACGCCCGGGTTGAGCCTGGCCGAGATCGGGTTCGCCGAGGGTGCGGTCGAGCGGGCGATGCGTGCCGGGCTCCCGGTGCTCGAGGAGATCGAGCGCGCCGACACGTCGATCCTCATGCGCGCGATCCCACAGGTGGAGCAGAAGCGCACGACCGGTCTCGTCGTGCTCATGCGCGACGTCACCGACCTCCGTCGCCGTGACCGGTTGCTCATGTCGAAGGACGCGACGATCCGCGAGATCCACCACCGGGTGAAGAACAACTTGCAGACGATCGCCGCGCTGCTCCGACTGCAGGGCCGTCGACTGGAGTCGAAGGAAGCGAAGCAGGCGATCCGCGAGTCGGAGCGCCGCATCCGGTCGATCGCGGTCGTGCACGAGACGCTTTCGCGCGATGCCGCCGACGTCGTCGACTTCGGCGAGATCGTTCGTCCGCTCGTGCGGGAGGTCGAGGACTCTGTCTCGTCACCCGACGCGCGGGTGCGCTTCGTGGTCGAAGGCGATCCGGGCGAGCTCCCCGGTGAGGTCGCGACGCCGTTGGCCGTCGTGCTCAACGAGCTCATGCAGAACGCGGTCGATCACGCGTTCCCGATCGGCGACGATCCCGATGTCGAGGCAGTCAGAGTCGGCGGGAAGGTCATCGTGCGTCTCGACCGCTTCGACGGTGAGCTCCGGATCGAGGTCGTCGACAACGGTGTCGGCCTCCCCGCGTCGTTCTCACTCGAGGAATCGAAAGGTCTCGGCCTTTCGATCGTGCAGACGCTCGTGACCGGCGAGCTCGGTGGTGCCATCACCATGACCGACGACGACGGCGCCCGGGTCCAGCTCCGCCTCCCCGTCGCCACCCCACCAAGGGTCGAGCTGTAGGGCGGATCAGGAGAAGAAGCGGAGCCGGCGGACACGACGCCGCGGGCGTCGCCCTGGTGGGTGGTCGAGCCGGCGCAGCGGATTCGACCAGATGTCAGGAGAAGAAGCGGAGCCGGCGGACACGACGCCGCGGGCGTCGCCCTGGTGGGTGGTCGAGCCGGCGCAGCGGATTCGACCAGATGTCAGGAGAAGAAGCGGAGCCGGCGGACACGACGCCGCGGGCGTCGCCCTGGTGGGTGGTCGAGCCGGCGCAGCGGATTCGACCAGATGTCAGGAGAAGAAGCGGAGCCGGCGGACACGACGCCGCGGGCGTCGCCCTGGTGGGCGGTAGAGCCGGCGCAGCGGATTCGACCAGATATCAGGCAGTGGCGCGTTGCTTGGCGAGCCAGGTCTTGCGGAGCTTGCGGCGTTCCTCTTCGGTCGTGCCGCCCCAGACCCCGGCTTCCTGGTTGGTGGCCAGCGCGAACTCGAGGCATTCCTCGGCCACCGGGCACACCTCACACACCTCGCGGGCGGCTTCGATCTGGTCGAGCGCCATTCCGGTGGCACCCACAGGGAAGAACAACTCGGGATTCGAGTCGCGACACAGCGAGCGGTTGCGCCACGCGTTGTCATCCCATTCGTGGGTTCGAATCCAGGTGAGGGCCACGGAGCCTCCGGCCAATCGGACGTGCGAGTTGCAGCTGCACGCTTGTGCGCACGTTCACAAGCGTCCCCGGGCCGGGAATTCCGTACCTCGAGGCGGCGGCCAGGTTAGAACTGGTTCCAGCCTCGGCACAAGGGGTCTGACCAGGAGCTTCGCGCCCCTCGCGGTCGAGTGCCTACGATCCGATGGATCACGTGGAGGCGACAAGTGCTCGTACTGGCCCACCGGGGCGCCCGCAGAGACGCACCGGAGAACACGGTCGAGGCGTTCGCGGCCGCCCGACGCCGTGGTGCCGACGGGGTCGAGCTCGACGTCCATCGAACAGTCGACGGCGCGCTCGTCGTCCACCACGACGCCGAGGTTCCCGGCTTCGGAGTGCTCGCCGAACATCCCCTCGCCGAGGTGCGCGCGGCGCTTCCGTCGGTGCCGCTCCTGGCCGAGGTCCTCGACGAGTGCGTCGGGATGCTCGTGAACATCGAGATCAAGAACTCCCCGGGCGATGCTGACCATGATCCAACCGGTCGGGCTGCCGACCTGGTCGTCGAGCTGCTCCGGGCGCGCGGTGGTGTCGACACTGTGCTCGTCTCGTCGTTCGATCTCGCGACCATCGACCGCGTCCATGCCCAGGCCGGTGACCTCGCGACCGGATTCCTGAGCTTCGGGCTCGATCCCTTCGACGTCCTCGAGTCGGCCCGGAGTCAGGGCCACTCCGCCATTCACCCCGACGCCTGGACGCTCGTCTCCGTCGCGGTCGACGTGGTCACGGCGGCCCGCGGCTACGGGATCGCCGTGAACACCTGGACGGTGAACGAACCTGAAACAGTCGTTCGGCTCGCGGCCGCCGGGATCGGTGCTCTCATCACCGATGTGCCCGAGGTCGCGCTCAGGGCGTTGGGTCGAGAACCGGGACCACCAACGTGAGCGCGTCGGGTCGATAGCCGACCTCGAGCCGCTCGCTGGTGCCGAGGTACTCGCCGTCGGCCTGATACGGGAAGGGGCCGATCCCGGAGATCACCAGGCGGTCGAGGTTCTCACGGTGCACGGTCGACGGGTTCCGGCGGAGCAGCCGCCCCGATCCCAGCGCGGAGCCGACGAGTGCAAGGAACGTCGGTGCGTGACGCGTGCGGAAGACGGTGAGGCCGAGCGCGGAGTCGAGACCCGATTCGGGTGAGATCTGGATCCGGCGGGGCCCGAAGAACGTGTACGGCGTGGTCTTCGAGACGACGGCGAAGATCCCGCCTTCGATGGGACCCTCGCCGGGAACCTCGACCGTGAACCGGGCCGTGCCGTGGTCGTAGTCGCGCAACCAGGTCGCGATGGCCGCGGTCGCGAACAGTGGGTGACCGACGAAGCGCTTGAGCCGGTGGCGGCGCTCGACGCGCTCGACCACAGCGGCGTCGAAGCCGATGCCGAGGTGGAACAGGAAGAGTCGGCTGCCGACCGTCCCGACGCCCACGCGTCGGGTCGATCGCGCGTTGAGCGATTCGAGCAACTGCGCGGTCGCGTCGACCGCGTCGCGGGCGACCCCGATCGTGCGGGCGTAGACGTTGGTCGAGCCTCCCGGCAGGGGAGCGAGCGCGGTGGTGGTTCCGACGAGGCCGTTGGCCGCTTCGTTCAGGGTGCCGTCACCCGCGAGCACTGCGACGACGTCGACACCGTTGGCGGCCGCATCGGCGGCGAGCTTCGCGGCGTGGCCCCGGTCGGAGGTCTCGATGACCTCCGTCTGGTGGTCGGCCCGGAGCGCAGTTTCGATCACGGCGCGCTTCTGACGGGTGACCGAGGACGCGATCGCGTTGACGATCAGGAGGACGCGCATCACCCTGAGGGTACCTTCCCTGCGTGACGCCGTCGGCTTCGTCGAGCCTCAACTCGCTCCGCGCCGAGATCGCAGAGTGTCGGGCCTGCCCGCGCCTCGTGGCGTGGCGCGAAGAGGTCGCGCGTGACAAGCGCGCGTCGTTCCGCGACGACGAGTACTGGGGTCGACCCGTCCCCGGGTTCGGTGATCCGCAGGCTCGGCTCCTCGTCGCGGGGCTCGCGCCGGCAGCGCACGGTGCGAATCGCACCGGTCGGATGTTTACCGGCGACCGCTCGGGCGACTGGCTCTTCCGGGCGCTGCACCGAGCCGGTTTCGCCAACCAACCGACGTCGACGTCGCGTGACGATGGGCTCCAGCTCTCCGGAGCGTGGATCACCGCTGCGGTCCGGTGCGCACCGCCGGCCAACAAGCCGACCACCGAGGAGCGTGACCGCTGCCAGCCCTACCTCGAGCGTGAGCTGGCCCTGCTCCCCGACGTGCACGTGATCGTCGCGCTCGGTGCGTTCGGGTACGAGGCCGTCTGGCGCACCCTCGGCGCGTCGGGCGCCACGCTCCCGGTCCCGCGACCGAAGTTCGGTCACGGCCTCGAGGTGTCGACGTCGCGCGCCGTCGTGATCGGTTCGTTCCACCCGAGTCAGCAGAACACCTTCACCGGCAAGCTCACCGAACCCATGCTCGACGCCGTCTTCACCCGAGCGCGCACACTCCTCGACCACTGAGCCGACCAAGACCCGCCGCGTTGGTGCACTTCGCGGTTCCATGGTCCGCGAACTGCACGAACTCCGGCGTGTGGAGGGGGACGGGCGCGCTCAGCGGAGGGCGATGAGCTCGCCGATGCCGTAGACGACAGCGACCGAGCCGAGCAGCGCGGCGGTGGTGATGCGGAGGCGGCGGTCGGACGAACGGATCGCCAGGTGCGCGCCGATGCGGGCACCGGGGATGACGCCGATCGAGAGCGCGGCGGCGTACCACCAGTTGATGTCGCCGAGGAACGCGTGGGTGGTCATGCTCGGGATCGCCAGGATCCCGACGCAGGCGAGCGACGTACCGACCGACTCCTTGATCGAGAAGCCGATCCACTCGGCGAACGCGGGAACCATGATGATCCCGCCCCCGACACCGAGCAGGCCGCTCAGGCTGCCTGCGGCGATGGCGGTGACCACGATCTTGGTGCCCTCCCGGCTCCCGCGGTGCTCCCCTCCGGAGGGGGCCGCCTCGGGCACCGGCGACTCCGGCTCGTCGCGGGCCGCAACCATCCGCCAGGCGGTGAACCCGACGAGAGCAGCCGTCGCGATCATCAGCAGGTGACCGTCGCCGGGGACCAGGTGCGAGAGGAACGCACCGCTGACCGCGGCGAACGATCCGACGATGCCGACACGCACGACCACGGGCCAGCGCACGAGGCCCTCGCGGTGGTACCGCAGTGTGCCGCTGACTGCCGACGGGATGATCGAAGGGATGGTCGTGCCGACCGCGTCGAGCGCGCCGACCCCGAGGAGTCGGATCGCCGGCGTCGACAGGACTGCGCCCCCGACTCCGAACATTCCGGACATGATCCCGGTGCCGACCCCGACGACGAGCGTGACGATGAGCTGCCAAGGTTCGGGCACCTCGGCAAGCTACCGGACTATCCACCCGGGCCCGCGGCGCGGCGCCGGAGTATCCTGGCGGGGATGGCCGGTAACCGACTCCGCGGTGTGTACGTCCCGCTGGTGACCCCGTTCGACAGTTCAGGCGAGGTCGCCGTCGATGCGATCGAGCGACTTGGTCACGGGTACCTCGATGCCGGCGCAACCGGCCTCGTCGCGCTGGGGACGACCGGTGAGTCGAGCGCACTCGACGCGTCGGAGCGCCAGGCGGTGATCGACGCGTGCAGCCGCGTCTGCGTGGAGCGCGACGCGCAGCTCATGGTCGGGGCCGGGACCAACAGCACCCGCACCACCATTGCCTCGGTCGAGGGGTTGGCGGGTACGCCCGGGCTCACCGCCACGCTCATCGTGGTGCCGTACTACGTCCGGCCGTCGGAGGCCGGGATCGTCGCACACTTCACTGCGGTCGCCGACGCGTCACCGGTGCCGGTCGTGCTGTACAACATCGCGATTCGCACGGGTCGCCATCTCGGCGCCGCCGGTGTGCTCGAGGTCGCCACCCACCCCAATGTCGCCGGCGTGAAGCAGGCCGCGGTCGGTCTGGATCTCGACACGCTGAAGCTGCTCGCGGGAGCACCCGACGACTTCGCGGTTCTCGGCGGTGAGGATCCGTTCCTGCTCCCGCTCGTGTTCATGGGCGGAGCCGGTGCCATCTCCGCCGCGGCCCACCTGTGCACGGAACGGTTCGTCGCGATGATCGAGTGCGGGCTCGCGGGGAAGGTCGACGAAGGTCGTGCGCTCGCCGAAGCGCTCCTGCCGGTGATCGAGGCGGGATACACGGAACCGAACCCGGCGGTGTTCAAGGGTGTGCTGCACGCTCAGGGTCTCATCCCGACCCCGGATGTGCGGATGCCGCTGACGAACGCCTCCGAGGCGGCGATCCAGGGCTGCCTGGCGGCCGTGGCCACCGCCACCGCCACCGCCTGACACCCTGGTGGACCGAGGCTGAGACAGGCGTCACATTCGATACGAAACGGTTGCGTTTCGTATTCCGGACGGGTTGAATCAGGCGATGGGCCTTTCGGAGCGGGTGCAGGAACGGGCGTTCGAACGTCGGTGGCTGATCCTCACGGTGCTGTGCTTCAGCCTGTTGGTGATCGTGCTCGACAACTCGATCCTCAACGTGGCGGTGCCGACCATCGTGCGCGATCTCGACGCGTCGAACAGCCAGGTGCAGTGGATCATCGACGCCTACACGCTGGTCTTCGCCGGTCTGCTCCTGACGATGGGGAGCATCGGCGACAAGTTCGGTCGGCGTGGGGCGCTGCAAGCGGGCTTCGCGCTCTTCGGCCTCGGCTCGCTCGCGTCCGCGCTCGCGAGCACGGCACCGCAACTGATCGCGACGCGGGCGTTCATGGGCATCGGCGGTGCGTTGATCATGCCCGCGACGCTGTCGATCATCACCAACCTCTTCCCGGCGAACGAGAGGGCGAAGGCGATCGGATTCTGGGCGGGGACTGCGGGTGCCGGCGCCGCGCTCGGTCCGCTCACCGGCGGGTTCCTGCTCGAGCACTTCTACTGGGGCTCGGTGTTCCTCGTGAACATCCCGATCGTCATCGGCGGTCTGATCGCCGGCTTCTTCCTCATCCCGACCTCGCGTGACCCGTCGGCTCCGAAGTTGGATCCCATCGGTGCGGTGCTCTCGATCGCCAGTCTCACCTCGATCCTGTACGCGATCATCGAGGCACCGTCCGATGGCTGGACGAGCCCGACGATCGTGGCCTGCCTCGTTGGCGGGCTCTCACTCCTCGGAGTGTTCGCGTGGTGGGAGACACACACCGACCACCCGATGCTCGATGTGCGGTTCTTCAAGAACCCCCGCTTCACCGCGGCAAGCGGATCGATCGCCCTCACCTTCTTCGCGATGTTCGGCTCGCTGTTCCTCCTGACCCAGTACATGCAGTTCACGCTGGGCTACGACCCGCTCACAGCCGGGATCCGGCTCCTGCCGTTCGCACTGACGATGGGCATCACGTCACCGCTCAGCTCCAAGCTCGTCGAACGCGTCGGGACCAAGATCACCGTGACGACCGGTCTCGCTCTGGTGACGATCGGACTCCTGCTCCTGACCGGGCTGGAGGTCGACACGTCCTACGGGAACCTCCTCTGGCGTCTCATGCTCATGGCGCTGGGAATGGGGCTCACCATGGCGCCGGCCACGGAGTCGGTCATGGGGTCGCTCCCGCTCGGCAAGGCCGGGGTCGGTTCTGCGGTCAACGACACCACCCGCCAGGTCGGTGGCGCGCTCGGCGTCGCGATCATCGGCAGTGTGATGTCGTCGGTGTACGGATCGAAGGTCGCGGATTGGTTCGACGGCATCGCGACCCGCGTGCCGACCGGCAATGCGAGCCAGCTCGGAGCGGCAAAGGAAGCGGCGAAGAGTCAGATCGGCGGTGCGCTCCAGGTCGCACAGAACCTCCCGAAGCAGCTGGGACTCCCCGCGCCCGCCGCGAAGCAACTCGCGGCTCAGCTGACGGCCACCGCGAACGAGGCGTTCGTGACCGCGCTGCACTACGGCGTCGTCGTCGGGGCCGTGGCCACCGCGCTCGGTGCGGTCGTCGCGTTCTTCTGGCTCCCTGCTCGCGCCCGGCAAGCCGACGTCGAGGAGCAGAACGTCGAATTCGAGCAGGAGTTCGAGGCCGCACAGCACGGCGGTGTCGTTCCGGAACCAGTGAATGACTGACACCGAGGTCGAAGCGCGGCGCCCGGGCCGACCACGGAGCCGCGAACTCGACACGTCGATTCTCGACGCCGCGATCGAGCTCTTCGCCGATCTCGGGTACGACGGGCTGTGCGTCGAGGCCGTCGCCGCCCGCGCCGGCGTGAGCAAGGCAACCATCTACCGGCGCTACGCGAGCAAGGCCGAGCTCCTCATCGCCGCGGCAACCGTCATCTCCCGATCGGTGAAGGGTCCGCTTCCCGACACCGGCTCGCTGCGCGGTGATCTCGCGGCGCTCGGTGCGGGCTACCGCCGCCTGCTCGAAGACAGCGAAGCCGGTCGGGCGATCCCCGCGATGATCGTCGCCCGCCACCGCGACCCGGAGCTCGCCACCGCGTACCGCTCGTTCATCGCCGAGCGCCGCGCCGAAGCCGCTGGTGTCGTCACGCGTGGGGTCGCGCGGGGCGAGATCCGCGCCGACGCCGACGTCGGGCTGCTCGTCGATCTCGTCGCCGGTCCGCTCTTCTACCGGATCCTCGTCAACGGCGACAAGGTCGAACCGGGCTACGTCGACGGGATCGTCGACGCGGTGCTGCGGGCCTTCTCGGCCTGACGGCTACTCGCCGATCGCTTCGCTCAACAAGCGGTCCTGCTCGGCATCGTGCACCGACGCGCTGCCACTCGCCGGACTCGCGCTCGCCGCGCGCGCGACGTGGCCGAGATCGGCCCGGCCGCGCAGCATGCGTCGGAGCTTGCCCTGCACGAAGTTCCAGGCCCCCATGTTCGCCGGCTCCTCTTGCACCCACCACACTTCACCGGCGTTCGGGTAGCGGTCGAGTGCACGCAGGATGTCGCCCTCGGGCCAGGGGTAGAGCTGCTCGACCCTCACGACCGCGACCGAAGCACCCGCGTCGTCGCGTCGGTCCATGAGCTCGTGCGCGACCTTGCCGGTACAGAGCAACACCCGCCGCACGGACGCCGCGTCGATGCTGGGTGAACGGTCGTCGAGCACGCTTTCGAATCCGCCGTGGGTGAACGCCTCGACCGGCGAGCGTGTGTGCGCCATGCGGAGGTACCGCTTCGGCGTGAAGCACACCAAGGGCTTGCGAATGGGAGCGCGGACCTGGCGACGCAACACGTGGAAGTACTGCGCCGAGGTGCTCGGGTACACGATCCGGAGGTTGTCGTCCGCGCACAGCGCGAGGAAGCGCTCCAGCCGGGCGCTGGAGTGCTCGGGACCTTGGCCCTCGAACCCGTGCGGGAGCAGCATCGTGAGCGAGCTCGCCTGGCCCCACTTGTCCTCGGCCGCGACGATGAACTGGTCCACGATGATCTGCGCGCCGTTCACGAAGTCACCGAACTGGGCTTCCCAACCGACGAACGCCGCGGGCGCCGACACCGAGTACCCGTACTCGAATCCGAGCGCGGCGTACTCCGACAACACGGAGTCGTAGAGCATGAACGGCGCCTGGTCGGGCGCGAGGTTGGCGAGTGGGATGAACTCGGCTTCGTCGTCGACGTCGACGATCACCCCATGGCGGTGGCTGAACGTGCCGCGCCGGGTGTCCTGGCCCGAGAGCCGGACCGGCGTTCCTTCGAGCACCATCGATCCGAGCGCGAACGCCTCGGCGAGCGCCCAGTCGATCGCGCCGTCTCCGAACGCGACGCGGTGGCCCGCGAGCAGGCGCTCGAGCTTCGGGTGCATGCGGAAGCCGTCGGGTGACGTCGTCAGCCCTTCGACGATCCGCTCGAGGGTCTCACGCGGCGACGCCCGTCTCGACCGAGACGACCGGAACGCCGACCGGGTCGGTGAGCTCCGGCTCCGGTGCCGGTGGCGGCTCGATCTGGATCTGGTGGACCTCCTCGAACGCGATGTCCATCCGCGACCGGAAGTTGCCGAGTGCGGCCTCGGCCTCCTCGAGGCTGAGGTCGCCCCGGTTGACGAGCTGCTCGGTGTAGAGCTTGCGGATCGACCGACGTTCGCCGATCAACGCGTACATCGCCGGTTGGGTGAACGACGGTTCGTCGGCCTCGTTGTGGCCGAAGCGTCGGTAGCAGACCATGTCGACGACGACGTCCTTGTGGAACACGCGTCGGAACTCGTACGCCAGCCGGATCACGCGCACGCAGGCTTCGGGGTCGTCGCCGTTCACGTGGAAGATCGGTGCCTGCACCATCTTCGCGACATCCGTCGCGTAGACGCTCGAGCGACCCTGCGACGGCGAGGTGGTGAACCCGAGCTGGTTGTTCACGACCACGTGGACCGTGCCGCCGACCTCGTAGCCGGGGACCTCCGAGAGGTTGAACGTCTCGGCCACGACACCTTGGCCTGCGAACGCAGCGTCACCGTGCACGAGCACCGGCAGCACGGTGTCGCAGGAGTCGTCGTGGATGGCGTCGGTCGTGGCTCGGGCCATGCCCTCGACGACCGGGTCGACGGCTTCGAGGTGGCTCGGGTTCGACGCCATCGTGATCGTGAGCTGCGCGCCCGATGGCGCGTGGTGCTTGCCGATCGCGCCGACGTGGTACTTCACGTCGCCGGAGCCCTGCACGCTCGCGGGATCGAGCGCGCCCTCGAACTCGCGGAAGATCTGGCCGTAGCCCTTGCCGACCGTGTTCACGAGCACGTTGAGCCGGCCGCGGTGGGCCATGCCGAGGACCACCTCGTCGACGCCGGTGTCGGCCGCGACGTTGAGCAGCGCGTCGAGCATCGGGATGAGGCTCTCGGCGCCTTCGAGGCTGAAGCGCTTCTGCCCGAGGTACTTGCGCTGGAGGAAGGCTTCGAAGGCTTCAGCCGCGTTGAGTCGCTCGAGGATGCGGCGCTGGTCGTCGGACGACACCTCGGTGGTGGCGCCCTCGACCTGCCGCTGGATCCATTCCTTCTGGTCGGGTTCCTGGATGTGCATGTACTCCACGCCGACGGACCGCGCGTAGGCGTCGCGCAGGATCCCGAGGATGTCGCGCAGAGGGAGGAGACGTTGGTCGAGCGATCCACCCCCGAGGGTGCTCACCGGGAACTCGCGCTCGAGGTCCCAGATGGTCAGGCCGTAGTGGAGGATGTCGAGCTCGGGGTGGGTGTGCGGTTCCCGCCGCCCGAGAGGATCGAGGTTCGCGATCAGGTGACCGCGCACTCGGTACGCGTTGATCAGCTGGTGGACGTGGACGACCTTCTCCGCCTTCGCCGCGTCATCGTCGAGCGCGCCGTCGTCGGTGCTCCAACGCGCCGGCTCGTAGGGGACGGCGAGGCTCTGGAAAACGTCGTCGTAGAAGCCCTCCTCGCCGAGGAGCAGGTGGTGGATCCAGCGGAGGAACTCGCCGCTCTCGGCACCGCCGATGATCCGGTGGTCGTAGGTGTTGGTGAGCGTGATGACCTTGCCCACTCCGATGCGCGCGAGCACCTGGGGGTCGGCACCTTCGTACTCGGCGGGGTATCCGATGGAGCCGGCCCCGATGATGAAGCCCTGGCCGGGCATCAGGCGGGGCACGGAGTGCACCGTGCCGATCATCCCGGGGTTGGTGATCGTGCCCGCGGTACCGGCGAAGTCTTCGGGGGAGAGCTTGTTCGTCCGCACCTTGCGGATGAGCTCTTCGTAGGCCCGGAAGAAGCCGGCGAAGTCGAGCGTGTCGGCCGCCTTGATGTTCGGCACGAGCAAGGTGCGCGAGCCGT
Source organism: uncultured Actinomycetes bacterium (assembly GCA_963829475.1). Taxonomy (GTDB): domain Bacteria; phylum Actinomycetota; class Acidimicrobiia; order IMCC26256; family JANYLB01; genus JANYLB01. The sequence goes on from CAWHIU010000002.1 coordinate 242,876, forward strand.
CGGACTTCTTCATGTCGACGGCGAGGCCGAGGTTCATGTGCTCGTGGTGCACGACAGCCGGCTTGCCGTCGATCATCGCGAAGCCCGCATTGAGCGCGGGCATCTGTCGGACCGCGCGCACGACCGCGTAGGCGATCAGGTGGGTGAAGCTGACCTTGGCTCCGCCACTGCGTGCGAGTTGGTTGTTGAGGATCTGACGGTTGACCTCGAGGAGGCGCGCCGGAATGGTCCGGACCGAGGTCGCGGTGGGCACGCCCAGGCTGGCTTCCATGTTGACGACGGTGCGCGCCGCCGCGCCGCGGAGCTGCTCCGGCTCGTCGCCGGCGGTCACCGGTGGAGCTCGCGGCGGGTGTCGTGGCGACCGGTGCGGCAGCGGGCGCGACGGGTGCGGAGGTCGTCGATCCATTGCCGTCGGACGCACCGAAGGGCTTGTAGTCGGTGAAGAACTCGCGCCAGGTCTCGGCGACCGACCCCGGGTTCTCGACGTAGCGGCGGTACATCTCCTCGATCAGGCCCGAGTTCGGTCCCAGATCTTCGAAGGAGGACTTGTCTGCGGCCATTGCCGCCTCCTGTGGTGGGTCGTTCAATCGCGCAGCAGCTCTGCGACCTGGAACGCGAGGTCGAGAGCCTGCTGGGCGTTGAGGCGGGGATCACACATCGTCTCGTAGCGTTGTTCGAGCTGTTCCCCGAGCACCTCGTCGGTTCCACCGAGGCACTCGGTGACGTCTTCCCCGGTGAGCTCGATGTGCACACCACCGGGCCAGACGCCGACGGCTCGACACGCCGCGAAGAACCCGCGCAGCTCGCGCATGATGTCGTCGAAGTCGCGGGTCTTGTACCCGCTCGAGTGCACGAACGTGTTCCCGTGCATCGGGTCGCAGGCCCAGACGACCGGATGCCCGGATCGCTGCACCGCGTCGATCAGTGGGGGGAGCGCGGCGTCGATCTTGTCGGCACCCATACGGCTGTACAAGACGAGGCGACCAGGCTGACGGTTCGGGTTCAGGCGGTCGCAGATCCCGACCACATCGTCGGGGGTGGCGGTGGGCCCGAGCTTCACACCGACCGGGTTCTCGACTCCGGCGAGGAACTCCACGTGCGCGCCATCGAGCGCGCGGGTGCGCTCGCCGATCCACAGCAGATGCGCGGAGCAGTCGTACCAGTCGCCGGTGAGGCTGTCGCGCCGGGTGAGAGCTTCTTCGTAGTCGAGCAGCAGCGCTTCGTGGGCGGTGAAGAAGTCGACCTGATGGAGCTGCGATTCCGTGGCCACGTCGATGCCGCAGGCGGCCATGAAGCGAAGCGCCCGGTCGATCTCACCGGCGAGTGCGTCGTACCGCTGCCCGGCCGGGCTCCGACCCACGAACTCCAGGTTCCACGCATGGACCTTCCCGAGGTCGGCGAACCCGCCCTTGGTGAACGCCCGGATGAGGTTCAGGGTCGCGGCCGACTGGTGATACGCCCGGACGAGGCGGGTCGGGTCGGGTCGACGGGCTTCCGGGTCGAACGCGAAGTCGTTGACGGTGTCGCCTCGGAACGACGGGAGCTCGACGCCGTCGCGCGTCTCGACAGGTGACGAGCGCGGCTTCGTGAACTGACCCGCCATGCGACCGACCTTCACCGTCGGTACGCCCGTGCTGTACGTGAGCGCGACGGCCATCTGCAGGATGACCTTCAACTTGTCGCGGATCGAATCCGCGGAGAACGCGTCGAAGCTCTCGGCGCAGTCGCCCGCCTGCAGCAGGAAGCCCTGCCCTTCGGAGACGGCCGCGAGCGATTGCGTGAGGTCGCGCGCTTCGCCTGCGAACACGAGCGGCGGGAACTTGCGCACCTGCTCGAGCGAACTTTCGAGCTCCTTCTCGTCGGGCCACTCGGGCTGCTGTTGAGCGGCACGACCCCTCCACACTTCGGTTCGCTGCGTTGCGTCGCCTCTATCGCTCACCTGTTCACGCCCTGTGGTTGCTGTCCGGCGACTCCACTGCGCTCACTCCTCACAGGTACGCGCCTGCGCCCTGGCCGTCAGAGTCCATGCCGGGCGAGATCGCGGCCTGGCCTCGCATCTGCTCGAGCTGCTGCTGCGCGGAGGTCTGCTGGGTGAAGATCGACGCCTGGATTCCGTGGAACAGGCCTTCGAGCCAGCCCACGAGCTGGGCCTGCGCGAGCCGCAATTCCGAATCACTCGGCGTCTCGGTGGTGAACGGGAGAACGACTTCGCTCAGCTCGCGGGTGAGATCCGGCGAGAGCACGCCTTGGAGCTCTCGGATCGACTGCTCGTGGATCGCGCGGAGGCGTCGTCGCCCCTCTTCGTCGAGCGGAGCGCGCCGCACCTCTTCCAACATCGTCCGGACCATCGAGGCGATCCGGATCAGCTTCGTCGGCCGGGTGACCTGCTCGGATGGCTCGGCTTCGACGATCTCGTTGCCAGGACCAGGTGCATCCGGGGCCACGACCTCGGGCTTCACCGGCGCGTTCGGCTCGGGGGATTCAGTCTGCGTCTCGTCGGCCACGTCACCACGATAGGGGCACAGGAGCCGCGTCGGACCACCGGAGTGCCCGACGAACGGATGGGTGGACGACGGGGACGAGTGCGCTCACCGGGTCCCGTCGGTCTCGATGCCCGAGAAGCGGGCGACCGCGGCGGCGTTGGAACGGACGCCGAGAACCTCGCGCGCCCGTTCCAGCCGGCGGTGAGCGGTTCGTCGTGACAATCCGACGCGCCGCGCGGCGGAGTCGATCGAGTCGCCCTCGGCGAGGGCTGCGAGCAGCGCGGCGGCTTCGGGGTGCAGCGTCCCCACCTCTTCTGGCCGGATCGCCGGGCGCGTCCGGGCGATCACCGCGGCCTGGATCCGTGTACGCGCGCCGAGCTTCACGCGCGCCGACTCGATGGTGTCGTCGATCGTGGTCGCCGCGAGTCCGAGATCCGATGCGATCTCGGCCGAGTGGAGCCCGTCGCTGACGAGTGCCAGGACGCGTTCCTCGCGCGGGGTGAGCGACGCGTGAGTTTCGATGGACCGTCGCGACGTCGAACGGCCGGCCCGTCTCGTGATACCGACGCGGTGGAGCAACACGAACCGAGCGCCCTCGAGGCGCTCGACCACGAGATCGAGCTCACGCTCCTGGCTGATCGGCACGGTGCGGCCCCCGCCTTTTCGCCGTCCGCGGACCGTAGTCCCGATCGCCAGCCGAGGAAATGGCACAGATTCGGGATTGCAGACAGCCACCGTTGGTGGAGGCTGGAACATGAGCACGCGGTCCGGCCGGTAGGTCGAGCCCAAGACCTGAGCGGGCGGCGGGGTCTGGACATCCCCCTCTACCCCGCCACTCGCTCTCGTTCTCGGGGCCTGCCGGTTCGGGAGTCGACTGATCGAGAGCGGGCGGCGGGCCGGGCCCCCCCAAGTTGGGTCCGCCGCCCGATCTCGGATTCGCCCATCAAGCCTGCAGGATGACGAGGCGCTCTTCGGTCATCTCGCGAACCGCGTAGTGCGGGCCTTCCTTGGTGTTGCCGCTGTCGCGGATCCCTCCGTACGGCATCTGATCGGTCCGGTAGGTGGGTACCTCGTTCACCAGCACGCCACCGAAGTCGAGGGTGCGTGCCGCCTTCAGCGCGAGGCCGATGTCGGCGGTGAAGATCGATGCTTGCAGTCCGTAGCGCGTGTCGTTGGCGAGGCGGAGCGCTCCGTCGATGTCGGAGTAGCGCTGCACCGAGACGACGGGCCCGAACACCTCCTGGCTCGACACCTTCATCTCGGGTGTCACGTCAGTGAGGACCGTCGGCTCGAGCACCGATCCGACGACCGTGCCACCTGCCGCGACCCGCGCGCCGCCAGCTTTGGCTTCGTCGATCCACGTCGTCACCCGGTCACGTTCACCGGAGGAGATGAGTGCCGACACGTCGGTGTCGTCGAGCATCGGGTCACCGACCTTCAGGCCGGCAACGCGATCCACGAGCATCGCGACGAAGTCGTCGGCGATGGATTCGTGCGCGTAGACCCGTTGGGTCGAGATGCACGACTGACCGGCGTGACTGAAGCCGGCAACCGAGATCTTCTCGGCCGCGGCTCGCCAGTCGCCGTCGGGCTGCAGGATGACGGGCGCGTTGTTCCCGAGCTCGAGGCCGACCTTCTTGCGGGCGGCCTGGGCCCGGATCCCCCAACCGACCTCCGGCGATCCGGTGAAGGTGATCATTGCGACGTCGGAATCGACGAGCGCGTTCCCGACGGTGCCGCCCCCGCCCGTCACCACGTTGAGCCAACCGGGCGGTAGTCCGCACTCGTCGAGCAGCATCGCCGCGAGCTTGAGCGCGGAGAGCGGAGTCTGGGACGCGGGCTTGAGCACGACAGGGCACCCGGCCGCGATCGCGGGCGCGAGCTTGTGGGCGACGAGGTTGAGCGGGAAGTTGAACGGACTGATCGCGCCGACGACTCCGATCGGCACGCGGAGCGTGAAGCCGAGCTTGTCGCCACCGACATCGGATGCGTCCATTGCGATCATGTCGCCCGTGAGGGTCCGCGCCTCGACCGCGGCGAACGTGAACGTCGAGACGGCGCGCCGGGCCTCCACTCTCGCGGTCTTCATCGGTTTCGCAGCCTCGGCCGCGATGACGCGGGCGAACTCCTCGGTGCGTTCCGCGAGGAGACGCGCAGCAGTGTCGAGGATCTCGGCGCGACGCCACGCGGGAAGGGGGTCGGCATCGAGCGCGGTGCGCGCGGCGGAGACGGCCTGTTCGACCTCCCCACGACCGGCAGCCGGGACGCGTCCGACCTCGTGGTCGTCGAACGGGGACCGGACGATGATGGTGTCCGACGTCGTGACCCGTTCGGCACCGATGGGAAGCGCGACGACGTCGGTCATGTCTCCCAAGCTACGCCGTCGCCGGCAGCGATCCGACCGGAACCCTCAGCGCGTGGGTCCGTGGTCCGGGCCGGCATCGAGCGCGCGTCGCACTGCGGAGAGGAGCTCGTCGGCGTCGAACGGCTTGTCGACGACGACGTCGGAGATCGGATCGGGTCCGAGCTCCCGGGCGGTGGCCGAGACGAACGCGACCTTCAGGTCCGGGTGTTGAGCACACAAGCGGGATGCGAGCTCGACGCCGTCGATGTCGGGCATCGAGATGTCGGTGAGGAGCAGGGCCGCGTTCGCGGTCGTGGCGAGGGTGATGGCTTCGGCTGGATCGCCGGCCTCGACGATCCGGTATCCGGCCTGGCTGAGTATCCGTCGACTCAGCGCCCGCATGTCGTCGTCGTCGTCGACCAGGAGGATCGTCTCCGAACCTCCGGCGGATCGCGTCCGATGCGAGCCCGACCCCTCGGTGCTGTCAGTGCTGTCGGCGGCAGGCAGGAAGACGCGCGCCGTGGTCCCGACGCCGGGTTCGGAGTCGAGGGTCACCTGGCCACCACCACGAACCGCGATGCCTTGAACGGTCGCGAGACCGAGGCCCGTACCCTGCTCGGGATCCTTGGTGGAGAAGAAGGGCTCGAACGCCCGGCCGAGCACGTCGGGGTCCATCCCGTCGCCGTCGTCGACGATCGAGAGCATCACGTACGCCCCGGGGGCGAGCTCGTCGGCATGGTCCGTTCGTGATCCGTGTGCTCCTCGCTGGGGAGCTTGGAAGGACGCGATCGTGATCGAGATCGTGCCGGATCCATCGAGCGCGTCGCGGGCGTTCAGGAGCAGGTTCACGATCATCTGCTCGACCGGGCCTCGTTCGCCGATCACGAGGGCGGGATCGTCGGTGGGCGGACCGATGAGGGTGATGTTGTTGCCGAACGGGCGCCGGAGCAACGTGACGACGTCGGACACGAGCCGGCTGAGGTCGAAGGGCTCTGTGTGCCCGACCTGTCCCTCGCTGAACAGCAACAGCTCCCGGGTGAGCGCCGACGCGTGCTTCGCCGATCGCTGGATCGCCGCGATGTCGTCGGCGACCGGGCTCTCGGGTCCGATCGCACGGGCCACGAACGTTGCGTAGTTCGAGATCAGGCCGAGGAGGTTGTTGAAGTCGTGCGCGATTCCGCTGGTGAGGCGGCCGAGGCTCTCGAGCCGTTGCGACCGTGCGAGCTCTACTGCAAGCCGGTGGCGTTCGCGCTCGGCCTCGTGGCGGTGGTGTTCCAGCTCCGCGGCCGCTTCGCGCTGTTCGGTGATGTCACGAAACCAGGTCACCGCGCCGGTCGGCTGACCGGAATCTCCCTCGAAGACCGGACGCGCGTTCGCCGACACCCAGACGGGTGGTTCGTCGTCGCGTTGGGTTTGGAACACGAGGTTGGCCACCGACCGGGCGGTTCGCAGCGCGACAGCTCCGGGGTAGTCCTCGGCCTGGATCTCGAGCCCGTCGGGCAACCTCACCGTCCAACTTCCGTCGAACGACGTGCGACCCAGGAGCTCGTCGAGTGTGATCCCGAGGATCCGGGCTGCGGCCGGGTTGGCGAGGACCACTCGGTCGTGGCGATCGTGGAAGACGATCCCCTCGTCGATCGAGTCGATCAGTGCTTCGTAGCGATCGCTGATCGGCCCGCCCGACCGGCGTTCCGTCATGGCTTCGCCGTGCTTGTCGCGGAGGCTTTCGCGGCTGTCGGCATCGACGCATCCTGGAGATCTCGCCGTGGTGCAAGTGGTGCCCTCGGCAGGATTCGAACCTGCGCACACGGCTCCGGAGGCCGATGCTCTATCCCCTGAGCTACGAGGGCGGGAACCGGAGACTACCTGCGTGCGGTCGAGTCGACTCGGTCGAGCACCGCGACGTGGTCGCGAACCGAGACGGGCGGTTCAGGCGATCTGGGGCTCGAGGGAGCGTGAGAGTGTGCGATTGAGCGCATGCAACGACGCGCGCGCCGCGGCCTCGATCGGGCTGGTACCGGAGGCGATCCCGTGGCGGCTCGCACCTTCGCCCGACGACACCTCGCACGCGACGAGGAACGGCTCCTCCGACGACACATCGATCGGTTGGGCCCAGCCGGCGTTCAGGGTCAAGGTCGGCGCGAAGGCACGCAGCGCGTCGATCGTGGCCTCGACTGCGCCGAGCAGGCTTCGACTTGCCGCGGCCCGACCGATGGTGCGGCGACCATCGAGTGTGAGGTGCACCTCGAGCTCGTCGGTGTCGGGAAAGGTCAGGACGGCGAGCAATCGGACCCGTCGCTCCGGCGGGTCGCGGGTGAGGTCGAGCGAACTCGGAGCTTCAGCGCCGGTGGGCGCAGTCTGGGCCGGCGTCGACGGCACCGGAGCGGTCGCCGACGCAGCCGCGGGCAGGTTCCGCCAGCGGACGAGCTCGACCGCGACCGGCCGCTCGGAGTGTCGGTGCGCGATACGCGTCGCCGCAAGCGGAAGACCCGCTTCGCTCGCACCCGCGACCTGCAGCTGCACGAGGAGCACGTCATCGCGCTCGGCGAATCCCGCGGCGCGAACACCTGGGAGCTTGCGCAGTTCGATCTCGAGATCGTCGAGTGTCACCGTCGGCCCTCCTTGGCCTCGTACAGCCGTTCGTCGGCGAGACGGAACAGGCTGTCGACATCGTCGGCTTCGCCGGGGCAGAGCGCCACGCCGTATGAGAACGGCGGGCACGGGGCGTCGACGCCGGACACCTCGGCGAGTCGTGCGAGCAGTGCCGGCACGTCGTCGGGATCGGTGTTGGGCAGGATCAGCGCGAACTCGTCGCCGCCGATGCGTGCCGCGTTGTCGCCGAAGCGCACGACACGACGAAAGCGTTCGCCGAGCGAGCGCAGCGCGGCGTCGCCGGCCGCGTGACCGTCGCGGTCGTTGATCGCCTTGAACGTGTCGATGTCGAGCACGACGAGTGTGAAGGGCCAGTGGTACCGGAGGCTGCGAGCCACCGACATCTCGAGCAGGCGGTCGAAGCTCCTCCGGTCGAAGAGGCCCGTGAGCGGGTCGTGCCACGAGTCGTACCGGAGCAGATCGAGCCGAAGGGCGACGACGCACATGCTCGTGAGCAGCGACGAATCGAAGCGGCCCGGCTCGATGTCGGGCACGGTGTAGATGCCCGGCTCGGCGCTGAGCAGCTCCGATTCGTTCTCGTCGTCGAGGGGACGTCGCCCGGCGCGGAACACCTGACGGCCGACGCCGTGCTCCTCGATGACGATCGCCGCGTCGCGGAGCTCGAACCGCTCGACCAGCATGTCGAGCGCGCGGTAGATCAACCCGAGGCCGGACTCGTTCGTGGCCAGCTCGGCGATGAGCTCGGCTCCGAAGTCTTCCGTGCCGGGAGCGTCGGGCGCACTGGGTTCGGTGATGGGTTCCAGCGGCTCCTCCTGGACCGTCATCTCGGCGGGGAGCAGCGCGGCCAACCCCCGCCCGAGACCTCCTTGTCTCGCCACCCTCTCACCTCCGCCGAGCGGACCCGGCTGCTGTTCTTCCGATTCGGCTGTCACGTCGTCCGCCAGGTCGTCGTTGGTCGCGCTGGTCCGTCGCCGCGATGTTCGTGGCGTCGGCCTCGCCGGCCGACTGATCGTCGACCTGCTTCTCGTTCGCTTGGTGTTCGCCGGCCCATTTCGATCTCGAAATGGCCACGGAGAGTAGCCAGGAAATCACGCACCATGACCACACTCGCCTGGCGGTCACTCGCAGCATACGCGATCGGGGCCCGATACGCACCCGCTGTGGTCGAAATCACTCGCGCTGCGCGCGCGGGCGGTGTGCGATGCTGGCCGTTCGCCATCCCGTCGGTGGACGCGCCCCGTTGTGCTGTACCCACGATCTGTGACAACGACTCGTCAACGCCGACTCTTGAGCCCTTCCCTCGTCCACAGCCGCCCCCGACATCGAGGCTCCCGTGATCGCCGACGATCTCATCGCCGCTGTGCAGGCTGCCCTCACCGGGGCGGGCCTGCCCGAACCTCCCGGGGGAGTCGAGGTCGAGGCGACCAAGCAGCGTGAGCACGGTGACTGGCAGACCAATGTGGCGTTGCGGCTCGGGAAGGTCGTCGGTGCACCCCCGCGGGAGGTGGCGGAGAGGCTCGTGGCCGAGCTCCAGGCCGCACCTCCACGTCATGTCGAGCGGGTCGAGATCGCCGGGCCCGGGTTCGTCAACTTCTTCCTGGCGCCGACGTGGCTGCACGAGATCCTGCCTGCCGTCGTGGCCGCGGGTGATGGCTACGGGCGGGGCGACACCCTGGCCGGGCGCCGGATCAACCTCGAGTTCGTGTCGGCGAACCCGACCGGCCCGTTGCACGCCGGCGGGGGTCGCTGGGTCGCGGTCGGCGACGCGATCGCGAACCTCCTCGCGGCCCAGGGCGCGGAGGTCCACCGCGAGTACTACCTGAACGACGCCGGGACGCAGCTCGACACGTTCGGCGCGTCGCTCCTGGCCCGGTACCGGGGCGCGGAGCTGCCCGACGGCGGCTACCAGGGTCAGTACCTCGTCGACATGGCCGAACGGATGCGCGCCGAGCTCGGCGACGACGTCACCGAAGAGCAGGCCCGCGAGTGGGGCGTCGCCGACGCGGTCCACGAGCTGGAGCAGGACCTCGCTCGCATCGGGGTCCACTTCGACACCTGGTTCTCGGAGCGGACCCTCCACGAATCGGGCGCGGTCGCCGCGGTCCTGGCGCGACTCAGCGATGGGGGGTTGACCGCGGAGCGCGACGGTGCAACGTGGCTCACGAGTGAGGCGCTCGGTGATCAGCGCGACCGCGTGCTGGTGAAGAGCGACGGCGCCACGACCTACCTCCTCAACGATCTCGCGTACCACTCGAACAAGTTCGCGCGCGGCTTCGATCACCTCATCGACATCTGGGGTGCCGATCACCACGGGCAGGTGAAGTCGCTCCAGGTCGGGATGCGCGCGCTCGGGTTCGGCTCCGACGACGCGCCCGAGCCCGAGATCATGCTCGGTCAGTTGGTGAAGCTCGAACGCGGGGGAGAGGTCGTCCGGCTCTCCAAGCGGACGGGAGACATCATCACGCTGGCCGACATCCTCGACGAGGTCGACCCCGACGTCGCGCGCCTGACGTTCCTTCTCCAGGGGATCGACACCGCCCAGACGCTCGACCTCGACGTCGTGACCGCGCAGTCGATGGACAATCCCGTGTACTACGTGCAGTACGCGCACGCGCGTATCGCGTCCATCGGTCGGGTCGCGACCGAACGGGGCGTCACCCGCCGACCGGTTGACGCCGTGGATCTCGGTGTGCTGACCCACGAACGCGAGCTCGACCTCCTCCGCTCGCTCGGGGAGTATCCCGACGTCCTCGCGCTCGCGGCCGAACTGCGTGCCCCACACCGAGTGACGACGTGGGTGCGCGAGTTCGCCGGACGGTTCCACGGCTTCTACCGCGACTGTCGCGTCATCACCGACGACGTCGAGCTCACCCAGGCCCGCCTCTGGTTGGCCGAGGCCTGCCGTATCGGCCTCGCCGACGCGCTCGGGATCCTGGGCGTCGGCGCACCGGAGAAGATGACACGTCTCGAATCAGAACCAGAACCTGGCGCAGAAGCGGAAGCGGGATGAGCGATCCTTCGGCACCCTTCGACGCGACGTTGTTGCCCGCCGGCCTGCGGACGATCGACCTCGACGAGCTGGCACGCAGGTTCGGGACTCCGCTCTTCGTGTACGACGAAGGCGAGCTCCGTCGCCGCTGCCGCGCCTACGTCGACGCGTTCGGTGCCGGGTCGGTCGCGTACGCGGGCAAGGCGTTCTTGTGCACCGCGATGGCCCGGCTCATCGACGAGGAGGGCCTGCACCTCGACGTCGCGACCGGCGGCGAGCTGCACGTCGCGTTGCACGCGGCCTTCCCGGCCTCCCGCATCGTGTTCCACGGGAACAACAAGAGTGACGACGAGATCGCGGCGGCACGCGACGCGGGCGTGGGTCGCATCGTCGCCGACTCGTTCGACGAGATCGACCGGCTCGAACGAATCGGCTTCTCAGGTGACGTGCTGGTACGGGCGACGCCCGGCGTGGAGGCGCACACCCACGAGTACATCGAGACCGGCACCGAGCGCTCGAAGTTCGGGTTCTCGGTCTCCACCGGTGCCGCGCTCGACGCGGTGGCGCGGGTCGTGGCGTCTCGCACCCTCCGGTTCGGTGGGATCCATTGCCACATCGGTTCGCAGGTCTTCCGGCTCGACTCGTACGCGAAGGCCGCCGGCGTGATCGCCGCGTTCGCCGACGAGTGCGAGCGCGCCACCGGTGCCGCCGTGCCGCTGGTCAACGCAGGTGGCGGCCTCGGCGCCCGCTACCTCGCCGACGACCCGGATCCCAGCATCCACGAGTACGCGGGCGCGCTCCGCGGCGCGCTCGGGACTCGGCCGCTGATGGTCGAGCCGGGTCGGTCGATCGCAGCTGCGGCCGCGGTCACGCTCTACCGCGTGGGGACCGTGAAGGAGATCGCGGGGACCGCGACCTACGTGGCCGTCGACGGCGGCATGAGCGACAACCCCCGCCCGGTGCTCTACGGCGCCGGGTACGAGGCCTACCTCCCGGGCCGAATCGGCGAGCCCAGGCCTCGAGTCGTCTCGATCGCCGGGAAGCACTGTGAACAGGGTGACGTGATCGTCGTCGACGCGCATCTTCCCGCCGACGTGGTGCCGGGAGATCTTCTCGTCACCCCGGTCACGGGTGCCTACGGCTATTCGATGGCGAGCAACTACAACAAGGTTCCCCGCCCGGCCGTGGTCTTCGTCGACGAAGGTCAGGCAAGGGTTGTCGTCCGCCGAGAAACCTTCGAAGATCTCCTGCGTCTCGACGAGTCCTGAGGGCGGACCCGCCCGGGGCGAGCAGGATCCGCGAGACTGGAGCGTGATGGCGGGCATGAGAGATGGCGATGTGGTGAGAGTCGGGTTGCTCGGATGCGGGCACGTGGGTTCGGCGTTGGCGCGCCTGATCGATGAGAACGCCGCCTCGATCGAGGCTCGCTCCGGCGTGAGGCTCGAGATCGCGCGTGTCGCCGTACGGAACCTCTCCCGGGAGCGCGATGTCGCGCTGCCGGCGAAGGTCTTCACCCACGACGCGGAATCCGTCGTCGGCGATCCCGACATCGACGTCGTCGTGGAGGTCATCGGTGGCATCGAACCGGCCCGTGAGCTCATCATCGCGGCGCTCAAGGGCGGGAAACCGGTCATCACCGCGAACAAGGAGCTCCTCGCCAACGTCGGGCGCGAGCTGTTCGAAGCCGCCGCGGGCGCGGGCGTCGACCTCCTGTTCGAAGCATCGGTCGGTGGTGGCATCCCGATCATCCGGCCGCTGCGCGAATCGCTCGCGGGCGATCGCATCCGGCGGGTCGTCGGGATCGTCAACGGCACGACGAACTACATCCTCACTCGCATGTCGGAAGACGGTCAGAGCTTCCAGGAGGCCCTGGCCGAGGCCCAGAGTCTCGGCTTCGCGGAGCGGGATCCGACGGCCGATGTCGAGGGGTTCGACGCGGCGGCGAAGGCGGCGATCATCGCGTCGATCGCGTTCGGTGCGCGCGTCGTCGCGGGAGACGTCTATCGCGAGGGGATCTCGGAGCTCACCGAGAACGACATCACGTCGGCACGAGATCTCGGCTACGTGGTGAAGCTCCTCGCGATCGCCGAAGATCTCGACGGAGAGGTCGCGGTGAGGGTGCACCCCACGATGGTTCCGGTCGGGCATCCGCTGGCATCGGTGCGCGACTCGTTCAACGCGCTCTTCATCGAGGGCGACGCCGTCGGCGAGCTGATGCTCTACGGCCGTGGTGCCGGCGGTCTTCCGACCGCCTCCGCAGTGCTCGGCGACCTGATCGACGCAGCCAAGAACCTCGTCGGGGGTCGGCCGGGAGCCACGATCGGCGACCTCGCGAAGCGCCGGGTCCGCCCGATCGACGAGGTCGAGTCGCAGTTCTACCTGCTGCTCGAGGCATCAGACCGTCCCGGGGTCCTCGCCGAGATCGCCGAGCAGTTCGGTCGTCACGGGGTCTCGATCAAGTCGATGACCCAGCGGGGTGAGACCGGCTCCGACGACGCTCGGTTGATCTTCGTCACCCACAAGGCACGCGAAGCCGATTTCCGCGCGACGGTGCACGCGGTGCGCGACATCGACGCCGTCCAGCGGGTCGGTTCCGTGCTCCGAGTGACTGGCGACGAACCGTGAGCAATCCCGCCTGGTTGGGGCTGATCCGCGAGTACCGCGATCGGCTTCCCTCGATCCCCGACGACGCCGTCGTCACCTTGCTCGAGGGCGGCACGCCGCTCGTCGAGGCTCGGCACCTCTCGTCGCTCGCGCACGCCGACGTCTTCTTGAAGATCGAGGGCGCGAACCCGACGGGTTCGTTCAAGGACCGCGGGATGACGGTCGCGATCTCGAAGGCGCTCGACGAAGGCGCCAAGGCCGTCATCTGTGCGTCGACGGGAAACACCTCGGCTTCCGCGGCGGCGTACGCGGCGCGCGCCGGGCTGCGGTGCGCGGTGGTGATCCCCGAGGGACAGATCGCGATGGGCAAGCTCGCGCAGGCGCTCATCCACGGCGCGACGGTGGTCCCGATCCGGGGCAACTTCGATGCCGCGCTCGACATCGTGCGCGAGCTCGGCGCGGTGGGGAAGATCGCGGTGGTCAACTCGGTCAACCCGTATCGCATCGAAGGCCAGAAGACCGCGGCCTTCGAGATCGTCGACGTGCTGGGCGATGCCCCCCACGTCCACTGCATCCCCGTCGGCAACGCCGGGAACATCACCGCCTATTGGCGTGGCTACCGTGAGGATGCACAGGCTCGGCGCTCGACGCGTCTGCCGCGGATGCTCGGCTGGCAGGCCACCGGTGCCGCACCCCTCGTGCGCGGCGAGGCCGTGCTGCATCCCGAGACCATCGCCACCGCGATCCAGATCGGCAATCCCGCGAGTTGGGACGGCGCAGTCGCGGCTCGCGACGAGTCCGGCGGCGCGATCCGCGCGGTGACCGACGCCGACATCCTCCATGCGTACCGCCTTCTCGCCGATCGCGAAGGGGTCTTCTGCGAGCCGGCTTCGGCGGCATCAGTCGCCGGGCTTCTCCAGGCGATCGATGCCGACCTGATCACCGAGGGCGACACCGTCGTCTGCACCCTCACCGGCCACGGCCTGAAGGATCCGCAGCGCGCGATCAGCGAGGTCGTCGTCGACGAGGCGGTCGATGCCAACGCCGCGGCGGTCGCCGAACGGATCGGTCTGTAGAGCCCGACGGGTCAGGTCGTGTCGCGTCAGGTCGGGTCACGACGGGTCGATGCGGGAGAGGCCATCGGCGCCGGAGAGGACGTAGAGCTCACCGGTTCCGTCCTGCCCGAAGCTGGTGATGTTCGGTGTCGACGCCCCGAGCGGACCCTCAGCGGTGCGCGTCCCGCCCACCTGGATGATGCCGTGGAGCACGCCCAGGCAGTAGTCGGCGAAGACGTAGATGCCCCGCAGCGCCGGGATGGCCTTCCCGCGGTAGACGAAGCCGCCGGTCACCGAGCAGCCCCCTTCTGAGTGCGAGTAGTCGAAGATCGGCGATGTGGTGCCGGCTGGTGCGTCGCCCGAGAACGGGTGGGTGCCTTCGAGTCGGTTCCAGCCGAGGTTGTCGCCCGCGCCCCGGCCGGCCGGCACGAAGTCGATCTCCTCCCACGCGTTCTGACCGACGTCTCCGATCCAGAGGTCGCCCGTCGTCCGGTCGAAGGAGAACCGCCACGGGTTGCGCAGGCCCCAGCGCGAAGATCTCGGGCCGGCCACCGCCCGCGGCGAACGGATTGCCTGCGGGGATCGAGTACGGAGCACCACCCGATGCCGTGGGGTTGATGCGCAGGAGCTTGCCGAGCAGCGTGTCCCTCGATTGCCCGTTGCCCCCCGGAGCGTGTCCGGGTCCGACGTCGCCCGCGCCACCGCCGTCACCGCTGCCGATGTACAGCAGACCGTCGGGTCCGAACGCGAGGCTGCCGCCGTTGTGGTTCGGCTGGGGTTGGTCGATCGCGAGCAGCTCGCGTGACGACGCCGGATCGAGCGCGCCGTCGTTCACGGTGTATTCCACGACTCGCGTGTCGCCGTCGCGGTTCGTGTAGTCGACGTATGCATGGCCCCCATCGGGGGAGAACGCCAGCCCGAGCAGACCCTGCTCGTTGCCCGTGGCGCCGACCCGGTCCGTGATGTCGAGCACCGGGTGGGCGACGAGCTTCCCGGTGCGAACGGCCCGGATGCGCCCCACCTGCTCGGTCACGTAGAGGGTCGCGTCACCCTTTCGGACCGCGAGGGCGGTCGGGCGGTCGAGATCCGCGAGCTTGGTGAGGCGGATGTGGACCGCGGCCAGGTCGGGAATGGGGTCCGGGCTCGTGCCCCCGTTTCCCTCGACTCGCGTTCCCGTGCTCGACGTCGACGCCCGCGACGTCGACGACCCCGCGTTCGAGCCACCGGACCCGTCGCTCGAACACGCGGCGCAGCCCAACGCGGCAACGGTGACGCACCCCAGGGCGACGACGAGTCTTCGCACCGTGCGACCGTATCCAGCGGAGGAGGGGAAGCGGGGTCGCGTACGATGCGAGGGTGAAGTACGTCGTGCTCGTTCCCGATGGTTGTGCCGACGAGCCGCTCGAGGAGCTCGGCGGGAAGACGCCGCTCGAAGCGGCCTCGATGCCCCACCTCGCCGCGCTCGCGTCCCGGTCCGAGGTCGGTCGTGCGATCGTGATCCCGCCGGGGTACCCGCCGGGGAGCGACGTCGGGAACCTCTCGATCCTCGGCTACGACCCGGCCGAGTTCCACACCGGACGCGCGCCGATCGAAGCGGCCGCGATGGGAGTCGACCTGGAGCCCGACGAAGTGGCCTACCGGTGCAACCTGGTCACGATCGACGACTCCGGGACGATGGTCGACTTCGCCGCCGGACACCTGACGAGTGAGCAGAGCGCGCCGATCGTCGCGGCGCTCGACGCGGCGCTCGGCGGCGGCCGCAACGGCATCCGGTTCCACCCCGGCGTCGAGTACCGCCACCTGTGCATCGTTCCGCGTGCGCTCGGAGACGCGGAGTGCGTCCCACCGCACGACCTCACGGGGCAGCCCGCGGTGTGGCCGACGGGTCCGTCTGCTCCTGCATTGCGTTCACTGATGGACGCCTCGCGCGAGATCGTCGGTGCCGCCGCGTCGGATGTCGACTCGATCGCGACGCAGATCTGGCTGTGGGGTCAGGGTGTGCGGCCGCGACTCCCGCGGTTCGCCGAGCGCTTCGGCGTCGAGGGACGGCTCACGTCGGCGGTCGATCTCGTGCGGGGCCTCGGTGTGCTCGCCGACATCGAGGTGCTCGACGTCGCGGGTGCGACCGCAGGTTTCGACAACGACTACGTCGCGCAGCGTGACGCCGCGATCACTTCGCTCGCCGACCGCGACTTCTTCCTCCTCCACGTCGAAGCTACCGACGAAGCGGGCCATCAGGGTCTCGTAGGTGAGAAGGTCGCCGCGCTCGAAGCGTGGGACCGCGACGTGATCGGTCCGCTCTGTGAGGCGATGCCGGCGTTCGGCGATTTCCGGCTGATGCTGCTTCCCGACCACGCGACTCCGTGCGCCCTCCGCACCCACACCTCGGATCCCGTCCCGTACCTGTTCCACGATTCGACCCGCCCCGGTCCCGGCGGGGTGTACTCCGAGTCGGCGACCGCGGCCGCGACCCCTGTCCTCGCCCACGAACTGATGGCGCGACTGGTCGAGAAGTAACGGGCCAGGCGGAAACGTCGATGCGCCGGATCGCCGTTGGGGCCGAGGCGAGCGCGACGCACCCGGCGGCGGTGAGCGGACTCGATGCCGCGGAGCCAGTGCTAGGGTGCCGGTTGGCAACGAGTGATCCGGGCCCGCAGGTCGGGTTCCCGTCCCGCTCGAACACCTCAGCTCGAACTTCCGGCGCATCCGCTGGTGTCTGTTCCGGAGCTGTCTCCGTGACCGAACCGTCTCCTCAGAGCGGTCGGCGACGTTGGACACAATCCGCTCGGCCCTCGGTTCGCCTGCTCGTGTCAGCACGCTGCCAGTCCGGGCGTCGATGACCTCCGACGCCTGAGATCCAGAGTACCCAGGAGACATCCATGCCCCCCGAGAAGCAGCTCGAGCGATCGATGCTCGACGGCAAGGACCGCGAAGAGCTCCATGCGATCGCCGAGCGCGATCGGCGTGAAGGGCGTCACGCGGTTGAAGAAGGCCGATCTGGTCGACGCGATCCTCACCGCGTCGGGGAACGGCGCGCCGGGTGGCACCCGAGTGGAGGGCACTGCCGCTCAGAGCAACGGCGACAAGCCGAAGCGCGTGCGGTCGAGCCGAACCCCCGCGTCCGACGATCCGCTCGCCGCGCTCGCTGCGGAAGAGGATGCGCTCCCCAACGCGACGAACGGGTCCGAGCCCGAGGTCGCACCGCGTCCCGCTCGCGGCGGCGCGCACGTCGACGAAGCCCGACGCGGCGGTCGCGGAGGGCTCAGGCGTCACCCCCTCTGCGCCGTCGACTGCCGACCAGCCGGCACCCGACGGGACCGCATCCGACGACGACCGCAACGGTTTCGGCGACGGGAACCGCAACCGCCGCCGCCGTCGACGCGGTCGCGATCGCCAGCCCGGCTCCGACGGCGGTGGTGAACCGCGCGGCGAGCCGCGTCATGAGTTCACCGGCGAGCCGGTTGAGATCGAGGGGCTCCTCGACCTTCGCGATGAGGGCTACGGCTTCTTGCGCGCCACCGGGTTCCTTCCCGGCAACAACGATGCGTACGTCTCCGCGTCGCAGGTGCGACGGTTCGCGCTCCGCAAGGGCGACTTCGTCAAGGGCGCGACGCGTCCTCCGGCGAGCAACGAGAAGTACCCGGCGCTCCTCCGGGTCGACGAGATCAGCGGCATGTCGCCGGATGCCGCGCGGGAGCGCCCTCGCTTCGAGGACCTCACCCCGCTCTTCCCCGATTCGAAGCTGAGCCTCGAGCTCCGCGACGAGCCACAGAACATCACCGGCCGGATCATCGACCTGCTGTCGCCCATCGGCAAAGGGCAACGCGGGCTCGTCGTCTCACCGCCGAAGGCGGGCAAGACGACGATCCTGAAGCAGATCGTCTACGCGATCGAGCGCAACAACCCCGAGGTGCACCTCATGGTGCTGCTCGTCGACGAGCGCCCCGAAGAGGTCACCGACATGAAGCGGCACGTGCTCCGCGGCGAGGTGGTCGCCAGCACGTTCGACCGGCCGTCGGAAGAGCACACCGCGGTGGCTGAGCTCACGATCGATCGGGCCAAGCGACTCGTCGAGATGGGCACCGACGTCGTGATCGTCCTCGACGGCATCACGCGGCTCGCCCGGGCCTACAACCTGGCCACCCCGGCGTCGGGGCGTGTCCTCTCGGGTGGGGTCGACTCCACCGCGCTGTACCCACCGAAGCGGTTCTTCGGTGCCGCCCGCAACATCGAGGAAGGTGGATCACTCACGATCATCGCGACCGCCTTGATCGAGACGGGCAGCCGGATGGACGAAGTGATCTTCGAAGAGTTCAAGGGCACCGGGAACATGGAGGTCCGCCTCGACCGGCGCCTCGCCGAGCGCCGGATCTACCCTTCGATCGACGTGGAGCAGTCGAGCACCCGCCACGAGGAGCTCCTGTTCGAGCGCAACCAGCTCCAGCAGGTCTGGAAGCTCCGTCGGGTGCTGAATGCCCTGGAGGGGGGCGCCGGCCTGGAGCTGCTCATCGAGAAGCTCCGCACGACGGCGAACAACGACGTCTTCCTCTCCGAGATCGCGAAAGCGCCGGCCCCCGGCGGCTGACCGGAAATGCCCCGGACGACCAGGGAATGCGCGGGCCTGCCTGGCCGTTCCCGCCCCTGACTTCGTAGACTGGACGGATCATGAAGACCGACGTACATCCCGAATACATCGAGTGCCGCGTGCACTGCTCCTGCGGCAACGAGTTCCTGACTCGCTCGACGCTTCCCGAACTGCGCGTGGAGCTGTGCTCCGAGTGCCATCCCTTCTACACGGGGAAGCAGAAGCTGGTCGACACCGGTGGTCGCGTCGAGCGCTTCCAGCGCCGCTACGCCAAGAAGACCCCCGAGAAGAAGACCGCGAAGAAGAAGGCCTGACCACGGTGTCGCGTCGCCCGGCGCCTCGCTACATGGGCGGCCAGGCCGTCGTCGAGGGCGTGATGATGCGCGGGTCGTCGACCTGGGCCGTCGCGGTCCGTCGGCCCGACGGCGAGATCGAGGTCGTGGTCAACGACGCGGCGAACTGGTCGGAGAAGTGGTCGCGCTTCCCGATGGCGCGCGGGATCGCGACGCTCGCCGAGTCGCTGTCGCTCGGTTTCAAGGCCCTCATGTGGTCATCCGAGCAACAGCTCGAAGAAGAGGAGCGCCTCGGAAAGGGCGCGACCGGTCTCTCGGTAGGGATCGCGGTCCTCGTGTTCGCCGGTCTGTTCCTCGTCCTCCCCGCCCTCGCGGCCCGCGGCCTCAACGACGCGCTCTCGATCGGCTCCACCTTCTGGCTGCATGTCGCCGAGGGCGTCATCCGGCTCGTGTTCTTCATCGCGTACCTGCTCGTGATCGGACGACTCCCCGACATCCGCCGGGTGTTCCAGTACCACGGTGCCGAGCACAAGGCGATCGCCGCGTACGAGAACAACGTCGAGGTCACACCCGAACGCGCGCAGCGCTTCTCGACCGAGCACGTGCGGTGTGGCACGAACTTCCTCCTCACGGTGATGGTGGTCTCGATCATCGTGTTCTCGTTCTTCGGCCGGCCGTCGCTCCCGTTGTTGATCCTGTCCCGGATCGTGCTGATTCCCGTCGTCGCCGCGCTCGCGTACGAAGTCATCCGTTTCGCTGCGGGCCACATGCGTTGGGCGTGGGTGAGGGTCGCGATGAAGCCGGGTCTCTCGCTCCAGCGCCTCACCACCCGCGAACCGAGTCTCGATCAACTCGAAGTCGCGATCGCGTCGCTCCGGGCGGTCATGACGACCGAGCAGCGGGCCGAGGTCGACGCGCGCGTCGCGGCCTGAACGAACTTCGTACGGGCCGTCCACGGACGGTGGGTGTGGGGCGACTCAGCTGGTGCGGATCGATGTTCGCCGGAGGCGCGTTCCGTCGGGTGTGTTCTCGATCACGGAGACCCCGACCGTGTTGTGGCCGGAACGGAACATCTGGGGTGGGAGGTTGGCCCAGTACGTGCAGTCCTCCTCCAACGCGACGAAGGGGATCTGGTACGTCTCGGAGATGCTCGCGACCCGGCCGTTGACGGTGATCGCGAGCGGGACGCCGACCGGGCACGGTCCCGCGGCTTTCCTGATCGTGCCGCTGATGTAGGCCCACGGCGCGCGGCGTGCGTGTGGCTCGACGGATGTGAAGCGGCTCGGGTCGTCGATCGTGGCGGAGAAGTCGCTGGTCCTGTCGGCGGTGAGCGGCGCGGCGGCTCGGCCGACGAGGTTCCCGTTCGGGCCGATGGAGTAGAGCCGCAGGTCGGGTTCTGCGGTCGACGCCGACGCCTGGCCCTTGAGCACGGCGTCGAATCCGGTCCGGCCGTCGACCTGGTCGAAGATCTTCCCTGGCGGTGGGGTGATCGTGCTCTTGTTGCGCCATTCGAGAATCGGTCGTTGTCGGTTCGTGCGTGGTGGTCCGAGGATGGAGCGGCCGTCGACGGGCCAGGGCATCTCGAGGTCGAGCACGTCGGCGATCGTGGGCAGGATGTCGATCGACTCGACGACCCGGTCGTCGACCGTGCTCGTCTGCTGTCCGGGGGTCTTGATGAACAGCGGCGTCCACATGATCTGCGGGTAGTTCTGCGCAGACACTCCTCGGAGTGGCTGGCCCGACGTGAACGCGACGCCGTGATCGGTGGTCACGACGATGAGTGACTTGTCGTAGGCGCCGATCCGGTGCAGCTTCGCGATCACCTGGCCGAGGAGGCGGTCGGCGGCCTGGACCTGGAGGAGATGTCGTTGCCGACCTGACAGCGCGGTCCACGGGTTCGTCCACGCCCAGAAGAGCGACCCACTGAGGACCTCGTGTTCGTATTCCTGCCCGGTCCCGAGGTAGTGCCACGGCCAGTGCGGCAGGATCACGTGGAGGAAGTCGAGTCGTGGTTTCGTGGCCGGTCGGAGCGAGTCGACGAAGGCTTCGCCATCCGCGAGTGCGTCGGGGCGTTGGTCGCTCTGCGCCGCGGCGAACGACAGCTCGGGTGCGTCGGCGGACGGCCGGGCGAACGTGCGCCAGAGCCTCACCGAGTTGGCGGTGAGCGCACGGAATGTCGGCCAGCTCGTGACCGATTGGCTGTTGGAGCAGAGCTGTGACGGGCAGAGGTGCGTCACGGTCTCGTGCACGTTCATGTCGTAGGTGCCGCCGAGCAGCGTGAAGAGGTTGCGGGGATACTGGGCAAGGACCGGAAGATCGGCCGAGTTGGTCGGCATGTCGCCGGTGAGGATCGCGGGGACTGCCTGGGTGGTGTAGGGCGCGACGGTGGTGTCGTTGCGGTACCAGTTGGAGCTTTGTGCGAGTTCGGCGAAGTGGGGGAAGAGCGTCGCGTCGATGTGGCCGGTCCCGTCGAGGAGCGATTCGAGGGGGAACTCGTCCATGACGATCATCACGACCCGATTCGGCTTCTTCGGAACCGCGGTCGCGATCGCTCCCGACGTCTGGTTGAACACGACGGTGCTGACCGGTGAGAACAACAAGAACATGACCGCGAAGATCACCGGCGCGATCGCGAGGTATCGCAACCACAGCCGGACCGTCGCGTACCGCAGGACGAGCACCCCGACGAGCACTCCGGCGACGGCTGCGCCGATCACCAGGCCGCGTACCGCGAGCTCGGTCTGGTGTTTCAGGACCTCTTCGAAGAAGACGCCGGCAACACCGGCCGCGAGGATCGCGTGGACGTACCGGCGGGCTCGCGGGGCCACGACACCGACGAGCACCTCGACCGCCCAGAGCAGGGTCGGTGGTGCGAACACCCACACGAACGCGATGCCGATCGCCTCGAGCCGCGACGCGCGCAGGTCGACCAGCACCGACGCGTTCTTGGCGAGGAGATCGAGCCCGGGTTGCGCGAACGCGAGCCCGCACAGCGCGAACAGCTCGATGAACGAACGCAGCTCCCGACGCCACGGCCCGAAACGCGCCGGCCCCCGCTCCGCCGGTCCAGGTTCCGCCGGCCCACGTTCCGTCGGCCCACGTTCCGTCGGTACGTCGGGTGGCCCGGGAGGCCGCGGATCAGCGCTCAGAGCGTCGCTCACCGATGCGCCACCAGCATGTCCACGAACAAGGTTCCCCCCCGAGAATGAATCCGCATCATCGCGCGAATCACCACGAACGGTTCATCGGTTCCCCTCGGCGAGCCGGTCGGCAGGCCGATTCGTCCGCCGCTCGAAAGTTGCCGGAGGAACACGGGGCAGGACACCCTCACGGGTGTACCGAAGGGGAGACGCCATGATCGGGGACACATGAGGAGCACGCAGCGCACCGACGGCCTGGCGGCGGGATGAAGTTCGGCGTCTTCTACGAGCACCAGCTCCCTCGCCCCTGGTCCGAGGACTCTGAATACGTGCTTCTCCAGAACGCGCTCGAGCAGATCGAGCTCGCTGACGCGCTCGGAATCGAATACGTCTGGGAGGTGGAGCACCACTTCCTCGAGGAGTACAGCCACTCGAGCGCGCCCGAGGTCTTCCTCGCGGCAGCGTCGCAGCGGACGAAGAACATCCGTCTCGGACACGGCATCGTGCAGACGCCCCCGCCGTTCAACCATCCCGCGCGGGTTGCCGAGCGGGTATCGATGCTCGACCTCGTGTCGAAAGGTCGGGCCGACTTCGGCACCGGCGAGTCGAGCGCGGAAGCCGAGTTGGGCGCGTTCAACATGGACCCGGCCGAGAAGCGGGAGATGTGGGAGGAGGGGCTTCGCGTCGCGATCCGTTGCATGACCGAGACTCCGTTCACCGGCCACATCGGGAAGTTCGTCACGATGCCGCCGCGCAACGTCGTCCCCAAGCCGCGCCAGAAGCCCCACCCGCCGGTCTGGGTCGCGTGCAGTCGCCGCGACACGATCCACCTCGCGGCCCAGAAGGGCATTGGCGCGCTCGCATTCGCGTTCGTCGATCCGGAGCAGGCCAGGACCTGGGTCGATGACTACTACGCCACGCTCGCGTCCGAAGGGGTACCGATCGGAGACGCGGTGAACGCGAATGTGGCGTGTGTGACCACGTTCATGTGTCACGACGACGAAGACACCGCGCTCGATCGCGGCCTGGAAGGCGCCAACTTCTTCGGCTACTCGCTCGCGCACTACTACGTGTTCGGCCGCCACGTTCCTGGCCGTACCGACGTGTGGGCCGAGTACCAGGCGCGTCGCGCCGAGCACGGCTATGACCCGGTCGCGGTGCAGGCCGCCGGCGCCAACCAGGATCGGCTGGGCGCGACGGCGATCGACCAGGGGATCACCGGGTTACGCGGCGCCGTCGGGACCCCGGCCCAGATCCGCGACTATCTCCTCCGCTACGAGGAGTGCGGGGTCGACCAGGTGATCCTCTGCTCACAGGTCGGGAACAACCGGCACGAGCACATCATGGAGAGCCTCGAGCTGTTCGGCCGGGAGATCCTGCCCGAGTTCCGTGAGCGCGACGAGAAGGCCCAACGTGACAAGGCCCGTCGGTTGGAGCCGGTGATCGATCGGGTGCTGGAGCGCAAACCCGAGTCGGATCACCCCCCGCTCCCGCCCGGCGGGTACGAGATGCCGGCGATTCCACGGGCGATCGCCGACCGCATGGGCTCCGACGACCTCCACTCCTGGCTCGAAGACTTTGCCGAGCGATCGGCAGTGGGCGACAACGACGACCTCAACAACCTGCTCGGGTAGCGGGTGCGGCGAGTCAGTGGGTGCGGATCGAGATCTGCCGGAGGCGCGTTCCGTCGGGTGTGTTCTCGATCGCGGAGACCCCGACCGTGTTGTGCCCGGCCCGGAACATCTGGGGTGGGAGGTCGGCCCAGTACGTGCAGTCCTTCCCCGCGCTGCCGACCGGGACCTGGTACGTCTCGGTGACGCTCGCGACGCGGTCGTTCACGGTGACGGCGAGTGGGACACCGCTCGAGCAGCCTCCCGCGGCTTTCCTGATCGTGCCGCTGATGAAGGCCCACGGCGCGCGGCGTGCGTGTGGCTCGACGGATGTGAAGCGGCTCGGGTCGTCGATCGTGGCGGAGAAGTCGCTGGTTCTTTCGACGGTGAGCGGCGCGGCGGCTCGGCCGACGAGGTTCCCGTTCGGGCCGATGGAGTAGAGCCGCAGGTCGGGTTCTGCGGTCGACGCCGACGCCTCGCCCTTGAGCACGGCGTCGAATCCGGTCCGGCCGTCGACCTGGTCGAAGATCTTCCCTGGCGGTGGGGTGATCGTGTTGTAGTCGGTCCATTCGAGAATGGGTCGTTGTCGGTTCGTGCGCGGTGGTCCGAGGATGGAGCGGCCGTCGACGGGCCAGGGCATCTCGAGGTCGAGCACGTCGGCGATCGTGGGCAGGATGTCGATCGACTCGACGATCCGGTCGTCGACCGTGCTCGTCTGCTGTCCGGGGGTCTTGATGAACAGCGGCGTCCACATGATCTGCGGGTAGTTCTGCGCAGACACTCCTCGGACCGGTTCACCCGCTGTGAACGCGACCCCGTGATCGGTGGTCACGACGATGAGTGACTTGTCGTAGGCGCCGATCCGGTGCAGCTTCGCGATCACCTGGCCGAGGAGGCGGTCGGCGGCCTGGACCTGGAGGAGATGTCGTTGCCGCCCCGCGAGCGCGCCCCACGAGCTCGACCAACCGTTGAAGACCACGCTGGCCAGGGGGTTGGGTTCGTAGTTCTGCCCGGTCCCGAGGTAGCGCCACGGCCAGTGCGGCAGGATCACGTGGAGGAAGTCGAGTCGTGGTTTCGTGGCCGGTCGGAGCGAGTCGACGAAGGCTTCGCCATCCGCGAGTGCGTCGGGGCGTTGGTCGCTGTGTACCGCGGCGAACGACAGCTGGGGTGCCTTGGCCGCTGGTCGGGCGAACGTGCGCCAGAGGTTCCACGAGTTGTGGGCGAGCGCGTCGAACGTCCGCCAGCTGGTGATCTTTGCCCCGTTGGAGCAGAGCTGTGATGGGCAGAGGTGTGTCACGGTCTCGTGCACGTTCATGTCGTAGGTGCCGCCGAGCAGCGTGAAGAGGTTGCGGGGATACTGGGCAAGGACCGGAAGATCGGCCGAGTTGGTCGGCATGTCGCCGGTGAGGATCGCGGGGACTGCCTGTTCCGTGTAGGGCGCGACGGTGGTGTCGTTGCGGTACCAGTTGGAGCTTTGTGCGAGTTCGGCGAAGTGGGGGAAGAGCGTCGCGTCGATGTGGCCGGTCCCGTCGAGGAGCGATTCGAGGGGGAACTCGTCCATGACGATCATCACGACCCGATTCGGCTTCTTCGGAACCGCGGTCGCGATCGCTCCCGACGTCTGGTTGAACACGACGGTGCTGACCGGTGAGAACAACAAGAACATGACCGCGAAGATCACCGGCGCGATCGCGAGGTATCGCAACCACAGCCGGACCGTCGCGTACCGCAGGACGAGCACCCCGACGAGCACTCCGGCGACGGCTGCGCCGATCACCAGGCCGCGTACCGCGAGCTCGGTCTGGTGTTTCAGGACCTCTTCGAAGAAGACGCCGGCAACACCGGCCGCGAGGATCGCGTGGACGTACCGGCGGGCTCGCGGGGCCACGACACCGACGAGCACCTCGACCGCCCAGAGCAGGGTCGGTGGTGCGAACACCCACACGAACGCGATGCCGATCGCCTCGAGCCGCGACGCGCGCAGGTCGACCAGCACCGACGCGTTCTTGGCGAGGAGATCGAGCCCGGGTTGCGCGAACGCGAGCCCGCACAGCGCGAACAGCTCGATGAACGAACGCAGCTCCCGACGCCACGGCCCGAAACGCGCCGGCCCCCGCTCCGCCGGTCCAGGTTCCGCCGGTCCAGGTTCCGTCGGCCCACGTTCCGTCGGTACGTCGGGTGGCCCGGGAGGCCGCGGATCAGCGCTCAGAGCGTCGCTCACCGATGCGCCACCAGCATGTCCACGAACAAGGTTCCCCCCCGAGAATGAGTCCCGCATCATCGCGCGCGTCATCACGAGGGGGCCGTCGGCTCCCCTCGGCGCACTGGTGAGCCCGGGCGACAAACGACGAGATCGCCAACCGGGCCCGGTCGGGGTGGGGTTCTCCTAGCCTGGGGTGATGTTCGAACGAGTGGCCGACCTGCAGATCGAGCTCGAGAAGCTCGAGGCGCGCCTCTCGGAGATCTACGCGGGTGGCGACCAAGACGCCGCTCGCGATGCCGGCCGCCGACATTCCGAGCTGAAGCCGATCGTCGACGCGTACGAGCAGTGGCAACAAGCCGAGACCGACCTTGTCGACGCCCGCGAGATGCTGGCCGAAGAGTCCGACACCGAGATGTGCACCTACCTCGAAGGTGAGATCGCGGCGAAGCAGTCATTGCGCACCGAGCTCGAGGCGCAACTGAACGAGCTCCTCGTTCCGAAGGACCCGAACGACGGCCGCAACGTGATCGTCGAGATCCGGGGCGCAGAGGGTGGCGAGGAGGGCAACCTGTGGGCCGGTGACCTGTTCCGCATGTACGAGCGGTTTGCGGAGCGTCATCGCTGGAAGATCGAGGTGCTCGAGGCGCAGGTGTCGGAGATGGGTGGCTTCCGCGATGTCTCCTTCTCGGTGAAGGCACCCGAGGCGTGGTCACGACTCAAGTACGAGGGTGGCGTCCACCGCGTGCAACGGGTACCCGCGACCGAGAGCCAGGGGCGCATCCACACGAGCGCGGCCACCGTCGTCGTCCTTCCCGAGGCCGAGGAGGTCGACGTGAAGATCGATCCCGCCGACCTCGAGATCGACTACTACCGCTCGAGTGGCCCGGGCGGGCAGTCGGTGAACACGACCGACTCCGCGGTGCGGATCACCCACAAGCCCACCGGTGTCGTCGTGACGTGCCAGGACGAGAAGCGACAGCTCCAGAACAAGGACAAGGCGATGCGGATCCTCCGGGCGCGCCTGTTGCGGGCCGAGCAGGAGCGTCAGCAGGCCGAGCTGTCGTCGTCCCGGATGAGCCAGGTGAAGGGTGGTGGCCGCTCGGAGAAGATCCGCACCTACAACTACAAGGAGAGTCGGGTCACCGACCACCGCATCAAGCTGACGCTGCACGCGCTCCCGACCGTCCTCGATGGCGACCTCGACGAGATCGTCGACGCGCTCGCCGCCGCCGATCGAGCGGAGCAGATCGCCGAAGGGGAGTAAGTGAGCGCAGCGGAGCCGTCGGACAAGCTGCGTGGGGACGTGAACGGGTGAGCGATCGAGACGGCGCAGCGGAGCGAACCATCAAGGCGGGGCGCGGCGGAGCGAACCATCAAGGCGTTCCTCCGACCTGGTCTGGCCTGGTCGACGGCGCGACGGCGCGGCTCGTGGGCGCGGGGATCGACCGGGCCGATGTCGAGGCCCGCTGGATCGTGGAACAGGCGACGGGCCTCGATGCGGTGGAGCTGCTCGCCGGAGCGAACGAACCGGCCACGGGCCGCGCGGTGGTCCGCGTCGAGGAGCTGGTCGATCGTCGGGTCGCGGGGGAACCGCTGCAGTACGTGCTCGGTTCGTGGGCATTCCACGACCTCGATCTCCTCGTCGACCAACGGGTCCTCATTCCCCGGCCGGAGACCGAGGTGGTTGCCGAGGTGGCGATCGAAGAGGTCGTGCGGCTCGGTGCCCGCAGGGGCGCGCCCGATCCGTGGAACGCCGGCCGCACCGAGTTCACCGTCGCCGATCTCGGGACGGGGAGCGGCGCGCTCGCGCTCGCGCTCGCCGCCGCGCTGCCCGAAGCAGAGGTGTGGGCCACCGACGTCAGCGCGGCCGCCCTCGCGGTCGCACGCGGCGAACCTCGCGGGTGCGGGCCTGCCGGCGACGCGTATCCGACTGGCCGAAGGTTCGTGGTTCGACGCGCTGCCGGGGGAGCTGCGAGGGACCCTTCGGCTCGTGGTCTCGAACCCGCCCTACATCGCCGAAGCGGAGGTTGCCTCGCTCCCCGACGTCGTGGCCGGCTGGGAACCACGGGGCGCGCTGGTCAGCGGCCCGACCGGACTCGAGGCGATCGAGGAGATCGCGCGCACCGCGCCCGAGTGGCTCGCGCCCGACGGGACGTTCGTGTGCGAGCTCGCGCCGCACCAGGCCGAGGCTGCGACCGATATCGCCCGCACGGCCGGCTTCGAGACCGTCGACGTCCGGCGTGACCTCGCCGGTCGTGACCGCATGATCGTGGCCCGCCGGGCCGGGTAGCGCGACTGGGTAGGTTGTGTCGATGGCCGAGGAGCTCGACGTCGATGCGATGTTGCAACGGTTCCGCGATCGGGCCGGCGCGGTGCGCGACCGGCCGATCCCTCCGGTCGCGGGTCCCGAGCGGGCGAAGTTCGTGGATCAGGCCCAGCTCGACTTCCAGGACTACGCGATCGTCGGCGATGCGACCTGGGAGCTGGTCGACGGGGTCCTGGTCCTGCGGGTCGATCTCAATCCCACTGCCGACTGATTCGGGCCGCGCCGCGCGGCTGCACTCGGCTCAGTGGTGCGAGCCGTGCTCGTCGAGTTGCTCGTTGGGGTCGAGGCGCTGGAGGAACGCGCGGTCGATCGCCATCCAGAGCGACTTCGAGAACGGGTACCACACGATCGGTCCGATCACGACGATCGGTACGAGGATCGCGAGGATCGGCACGACGGGGATCTTCGGAATCGTCGCCGCGAGCAGAGCGACGAACACGATCGCGAAGAGCCCGCCCACGCAGATGATGTTGATCGCGAGCGCCCCCGCGAAGTAGCCCGCTTCCCGCTCGAAGTGCAGGTTGCAGCTCGGGCAGTCGGCGACGAGGTGGAAGTACCGACGGAACAGGTGACCGGCACCACAACGCGGGCACCGTCGCCGGAATCCCCACACGATGATCCGCAGGCGCGAGGGGGAGTCCTTCGCGGCGCGAGCATCCGAACCCATCTCGTCACCCTAACGGGACCATCTCGCGCCGGCCGGACCCAGTGGCTGCCACGTCGGTGAGGTCGCCCGACCTATCCGGCTTCTCGTTCGTCGACGGTCGGTGGCTCGGGCCACGACGGTGCGGACGGGACCGCGGTGTCGGGGCACACACCGCGATAGCGGCACCCACCGCAGATCACCTCGTCGTGGACACCCGCGAACTCTCGGTCGGCGCGCACCGCTTCGACGACGCGCCGGAGCTCCTCCTCGATCTCGACGAGCTCCTCGTCTTCGGGCTCGTACGGGTCCGGATCGTCGCCGACCTCGGCCGCGAGGTGCTCGTAGCGCACGCGGATTCGTAAGCCGTCTCGCGCGGCGAGCGGCGCAGCCAGCCAGGCCTGGAGTCGCGCCCGTGCATCGTCACCGACCTGCTGGAGGTGGACGCCACCCGTCTTGTAGTCGCGCACGTCGAGGATGCCGTCGTGCACCCAGACCGCATCGAGCCGACCGGTGGCCATGAACATCGGCGCAGGGGCACGGTGGAAGCGCGCCAGCTCGACCTCGTGCCACGACGCGTCAGCCGGAGATGGGCAACGGCGGGAGTGGCGCTCGATGAAGCCACCGATGGAACCGGGGCCGTCGAAGCCGTGTGAGGCGAGGAGATCTTCGACGAACGCGACGTCGCGGCACGATCCGCGTTCGTGGACCATGCGGAGCAGCGCGTGCACGAGGTTGCCGACGTCGGACGGCGGTCCGGGGTTGCTCTCGGGCAGGCCGAGGAGATCGTGGTTGCGGTACTCGCGCGGGCACCGACTCCAGCGTTCGATCGAGCTCGCGCTCAGCGGAACGATGTCGGGGAGGAGGCGCTCCTTCATGCCCTGGTCCTCGCGCTGCCGGTCTTCATCGGCCGTCTCTCATCGGCCGGGGTGCGCGCTGCAGCCGGCGATGAACGGACACCATCCGCATTCGATCCCGGGTTCCGCGCTGGGCGCGAGCGTCCGCGCGTGGATGCGTTCCACGGTCTCGGCGAGCCAGCCGTCGAGCGCCGGCATCGCTTGGTCGACGTCGACGACCTCCGACACGAGCTCCCCGCGGATCAGGTCGGCGACGACCAGCCGGAGCGGCGCGCCGGCGGCCCAATCGGCGACGCGCAGCACATGGAAGCGGAACTCCGGCGACGCGAGTGGCTCGGTCGGAACCGCGCCTCGCCCGAGCCGCAGCACTCGGAGCTCCCGTGCACCCGATGCATCCTCGACCGGCAAGCCCACCGGTCCGACGAGTCGGATGCCGAGCTCGTCGACCGGAGTCTCGAACTCGACGTCGACACTGCGCACCGAATCTTCGGCGAACAGCTGCACATACCAGCGCGCCGCGAGCTCGTAGACCCGTTGCTGCTCCGGGAGGAGGTCGGTCGCAGGACGGAAGTGCTCCGGGGTCGGTGGGGCGAGGTCGACGTGGCTCAGGCGAGCGTCGTCGACCAGCTGGTTGGCGACGCGGAACCTGATGTCGGCGCGCCGGTTCCCTCGGACACCCCGGTGCTCGCGGTCGAGGCGGCGGGTGCACATCGTGTCGGCACTCCGGAGGAGCCCGGCGGTGATCCGCGGGAGGCTCTCGGTGTCGTCCGCGCGCATCTCGACCAGGGTAGATCCACACCGCACCTTCGGATGTCGTCTGGCGACCTATCCTCCGGCGATGTCCCGCCGCCGGTCCCGCCGCCGTTGGCTGATCGCCGGCGTGCTCGGGTTGCTCGTCGTCGGGTGGCTCGTCGTCGCGGGCGTCACCTTGTTGGGCGCCCGGCGCGACGCGCAGGCCGGGCTCTCCCTCCTGAAGGGTGCCCGCGACGACCTCGGCGCGTCCAAGCTCGTCCGGGCGACGGCACTCGTCCCGGTCGAACAGGCTCGTGCCGATTTCGACCGGGCCCACGACCGGACCGGTTCGTGGCTCCTCGCTCCACTGAAGATCCTTCCGGTCGTCGGTCGTCAGATCCGTTCGATCGACGCGCTGGCCGGATCCGCGGCCGAGGTCACCGGCGTCGGCGTGTCGACGATGAAGTCGTCGCGCGCGGCGATCCAGGGTCAGCAGCCTGGCGGTCCCGGTCGGGTGGCCCTGATCAAGAAGCTCGGCGTGATCGCCGCGCGCTCGAACGCGCGGCTGAAGACGGTGGATCTCGGACCGAGCGATGCGTTGTTCAGCCCGCTCGCGAACGCCCGGAACGACTTCTCCACCGAGCTCGCGCGCCTGAGCGGCGCGTTGCGCGACCTCGGCGCGGCATCCAACGGACTCACCCCGATGCTCGAGGGTCCGTCGCGCTACCTCGTCTTCGCCGCGAACAACGCAGAGATGCGCGCCGGTTCCGGGATGTTCCTCTCCGTCGGCGTCCTCGAGATCGAGAACGGTGCCTTCTCGCTGTCCGACATGTCGTCGACTGCCGACATCACCCTTCCTCCCGGTGCCGTCCCGATCACCGGCGACTTCGCGGCTCGATGGGGATGGACCCACCCGAACGAGGAGTGGCGCAACCTGGCGATGACCCCTCGATTCGATGCCAGCGCCTCCCTCGCGGTCGAGATGTGGAAGTACCACACCGGCCAAGACGTCGACGGCGTGCTCGCCATCGATCCGGTCGCCCTCCAATCACTGCTGCGCGCCACCGGCCCGGTCGACGTGGAGGGGACGACGGTCAGCGCCGATTCGGTGCTCCAGGAGGTGTTCCTCGACCAGTACCGGTCGAGCGGTGACGACATCGCCAACGCGGCCCGTCGTGAACGGCTCGGGGCGATCGCCCGTTCGACGGTGGACGCACTCGACCGGGGTGGATGGGACACGGTCACGCTGATCGACCAGTTGCGCGCCGCGTCACAGGGGCGGCACATCCTCGCCTGGTCGGCCGACACGAAGCAGGAACGGGGGTGGAAGGGGATCGGCATCGACGGCGAGCTCTCCGACGACTCGGTGTTGCTGGCCGTGCTCAACCGGGGCGGCAACAAGCTCGACCAGTTCCTGCACATCACGTCCCGCATCGAGCTCGACCCACGACCATCGGGAACCGTCGTCACCATCCGAGCCACGCTCTCGAACCAGACCCCACCCGATCTGCCCAGGTATGTCGCCGGCCCGTACCCCGGTCGTGACTACCCGAGCGGCACCTATGTCGGGATCTTCTCGATCGACGTTCCCGGGGCGGCGGGTGCCGTCTCCATCGACGAGGGCGCCCCTCTGGTCGCGGCCGGGCCCGACGGCCCGGCGCAGGTGGTCGCCACCGACGTCTCCCTGGCGCCGGGAGCCGAGCGGAATTTGGTGGTGCATTTTACCTTGCCGCCCGGTTTGCGTAGGATGAGCGTGGAACCGACGGCTCGAGTTCCCGGGGTCGAATGGAGTGACCCCACCGGGGGCTGGACCGACGGCGACGAGCACAGCGTGACCTGGTGATCACTCACTACGGAGCATCTTCGGAGTGGGCCGATCGCCTCATTGGCGGGATCGGTAGATTGAAAGCACGAAGACGTGGGCCCAAACGGATCCGTGTCGACGAAGTGGAACGAAGCCCGGAACCGGGTTCGACGGAACGAAGATGGAGCGATCAGGATGAACAAGCGCTTCTGGCAACTGGCCGCGGCGGGAGTCGTGGCGGTAGGGACCCTTGCTCCCGCGACGGTGGTGTTCGCTGCCGACTACCCCGACGGCGGAGATCCCGGGACGGTGTCGAGCAACAGTGTCGTCGCCGATCCGCAGGTGGCGGCCAAGACGGCGGTCAAGGGCCAGCTTCCCTTCACGGGTGGTGACGTCGCAGCCCTCGCCGCGATCGGTGGCGGAGCAGTAGCGGTCGGTGGCCTGTTGGTCGTCCAGACGCGCAAGCGTCGTGTGGCCGAAGCTTCCTGACCGAACGCGACGTGGCCCGAATGCCTTCCACGCTGGAAATTGAGCCTTGCGACTCAAGGTCTCTGTCCCTTCGCCACGGTACGATCCGCGGCATGGAACAGGGGTCTGCACCAGGTGTCCGACTGGTGTTGTCCCCGAATCCCCCAAGCGGTCACCTTCGGGTGGGATTGTTTCGGGCGGAGCACTCCAACGGGGGCGGTTGTGACCGCTCGATTCGTGGCGGCTGAACGGTGCGAGAGGCGGGATCCATGGACGGAGCAACGGTGAGCGCGGGACGTCGTCACGTCTCGGCGAACCGGCCCAATCGACGGGTGCAGAGCACGGCAGATCGCGGTCTGCGTGCAGCGGCTCTCCCGGATGACGCACCGGTCGCGGTGCCGTCGCTCCGGTGGATCCTGCTCGGCCTCGACGTCTGCGCCGTCACCCTGGCCTGGTTCATCACGCTGCTCGTCCCCGGCGTCTTCAGCGGATCGATGAGCCACACGCCTTCCCAGTTCCTCATCGAGCTCGCCGTGATCACCGCTGCGTCGATCCTCGTGATCGCTTCGCAGCACCTCTACCTCGCGCGGGTGTGCGGCGTCCGTGCGGTCGAGACGGCTCGGCTCGCCCGAGCCTCGCTCCTCGCCGGCGTCATCGCCTTCGTCGTCGGCGCGCAGCTCGCGACCGAACTGTCGATCGAACGGGCCGTGCTCGGCGGTGTCCTCACCTTCGCGTTTCTCACGATCGCTCGCGGTGTCTACGGTTCGTGGCTCCGACGCGGTCGCACGAACGGCCGGTTCTGCCGGCCGATCGTGCTCGTCGGCGCCGGCCCCGAGGCCGCGGAGCTCTACCGCCTTCTCGACCACCACCCCGAGCTCGGCTTCCGTGTGACCGGCGTTGTCGGTCCGGCCCCCGAGCTCCGCGACTGGAGCTCGAAGGTCGCACTCGGCGGAGACTTCGAAGACATCCTCCCCGTCCTGGAGCGCGCTCGCGCCAACGGTGTCATCGTCGCCACGAGTGACGTGCCGTCCGACGAGCTCAACCGCATGACGCGAGTGCTCCTCCGTCACAACGTGCACGTCCACCTCTCCAGCGGTCTGCGCGGCATCGACCACCGTCGCATCCGGTCGTTGCCGCTCGCCCACGAACCGCTCTACTACCTCGAACAGCAGTCGTTCGCGCCGTGGCAGCGGTGTGTCAAGCGCATCCTCGACGTCGCGGTGTCGGGGCTCATGCTCGTGCTGCTCAGCCCGATCTTCCTGGCGAGCGCGATCGCGGTGAAGCTGGGCGACCGTGGTCCCGTATTCTTCCGTCAGACCCGCATCGGTCGCGACGGCGTCCCGTTCACGCTGTTGAAGCTCCGCACGATGGTCACCGACGCGGAGGAGCAGCTGGTCGATCTGACCATCGACAACCAGCGCACCGGTCCGCTCTTCAAGCTCGAGCGCGACCCGAGGCGTACGCCGGTTGGTCGCATCCTCGAGCGCACGAGCATCGACGAGCTCCCGCAGCTGATCAACGTCCTGCGGGGCGAGATGAGCCTGGTCGGGCCCGCGGCCCGCGCTGCCTCACGAGGTCGAGCAGTTCGACGACGAGCTCCTCGGTCGCCAAGACGTGACGCCCGGGATCACCGGTCTCTGGCAGGTGGAGGGCCGCGACAACCCCGAGTTCGAGGTCTACCGTCGGCTCGACCTCTTCTACGTCGAGAACTGGTCGGTCGGTCTCGACCTCGCCATCATGCTGGCGACGGCGCAGGCCGTGCTCGGCCGCCTGATCCACATCCCGCGTCGCCATCGCGACGCGCGACCGTCCGTCGACCTCACAGTGCTCTCTGGCGAGTCGGCCGCCACTTCGTGAACCCCCTGCCAGGAAACTGGTCAGACGCCGTCGTCTACTGCGCCGGCACACCGTGGGCGGGCAATCGAGGGACCGATCAGCACATCGCCGAGCGGCTGGCGCGCGACGTGCCGGTCATCTACGTCGACCCGCCGAGCTGGCGTGGTCACTTCCCGAGCGTCGATCCGGGTCACCTCGAACTGGCCGCGCCCGGTCTCGCGATCCTTTCGCCGTACGGCGTCCCGGGGTTGGAGCGTCCGTTCCTCCACCGGCTGAACGATCACCGCACCCGCCGGGCCATCGCCTCGGCCATCGCGACGCTCCAGGGATCGGCCCGCGTGCTCGTGCTCGCGTGCTGCCGTGGCCTGTTCGGCGCGGCCGACGAGCAGCTCTCGGTGTTCTCCGGCACCGACGACTTCGTCGCGGGAGCCGAGCTGATGGGCATTCCCGAGGCGCGCCTGCGACGGCAGGAGACGCGCAACCTGGAAGCCGCCGCCGTCGTCGTTGCAGTCTCGGAGCATCTCGCGGAGAAGTGGCGCGCGCCCGGGCACGCGGTCGCGGTGATTCCGAACGGTGTCGACGATGAGCTGTTCGCCGGCGTCGATGCGCTCCCGTTTCCTGCCGACGTCGAGCTCACCGGTCCGATCGTCGGCCTCGTCGGTCATCTCTCGAACCGGATCGACATCGAATTGCTCGAAGCATTGGCCGTCCGCGATCTCGCACTTCTGTTGGTCGGCCCGCGTCAGGCCTCGTTCGAGACCGATCGGATCGACCGGCTGATCGCGCGACCCAACGTGCAGTGGGTGGGGGCGAAGCCGTTCGCCGAGCTGCCGTCGTATCTCCGGGCCATCGACGTGGGCATCACCCCGTATCCGGACACACCCTTCAACCGGGGAAGCTTCCCGCTGAAGACACTCGAGTACCTCGCGGCCGGCCGCGACGTCGTCGCGACCGACCTGCCGTCGGTCCGGGCGCTCGACACCGATCTCATCCGCATCGCGTCGGACCGGGATCAGTTCGTGGCCCAGGTCGGGGCCGCGCTCGCGGCGCCGCGCACCGACGAGCTCGTCCGGGCCCGTCGCGCGTTCGCGCACGAGCACAGCTGGGACGTACGCGCCGAGGAGTTCGCCCGGTTGCTCGGCGTCCGGACTGCCTCGCCGGCAGCCTGACCCGGCATCGATCGTGGTCGACATCCCCATAGAATCCGTCGCCGTGTCGTTCTCGCCCGCCGCCTCGCCGTTCTGCACTCCGCTCTCGTGAGCACGTCGACGGACGCGGGCGCCGGGGACGCGCATCGACGGACGCGCCAGCTCATCGCGTTCGGGGTGCTCGTCGTCGTGTGCATCGGCGTCGGCGTGGGGTATCTCCTCTACGCGCGCGATCGCACCGACGCCGAGGAGAAGAACGCGAAGCACGTCGCGGTGGCCGGACGGTCGCAGCTCGACCAGTTCGTCGCGCAGCCGCACATCCTCTTCCGGAGCACGGCCTACGGCGACACCTACGGCAAGGTGGCGGTCGTTCCCGACGATGCGCCAAAGGGTCCGCGCGCGCTGACGCCGCTCTCCTGCGAGCGCGTCGACATGGCGTCCGGTCGGGGGATCTGCCTGGTCGCGAACCGCGGGGTGCTCACCACCTACGGGGGACTGGTCTTCGACGACAAGTTCCGGGTCACCCATCGCTTCGACCTCCCGGGTCTCCCGAGCCGAGCGCGCGTCGCGCCCGACGGCTCGGTCGCGGCGATGACCGTGTTCGTGAGCGGCGACTCCTATTCGTCCAGCTCGTTCTCGACCCGCACGATCTTCGTCGACCTCGGGACGGGTGAGATCCTCGGGAACCTCGAGGAGTTCGACGTGACCCACGACGGTGACGTCGTCGACTCCGTCGACCGGAACTACTGGGGCGTCACGTTCGCGCCCGACTCCGACACCTTCTACGCGACGCTCCAGACCGGCGGCCAGATCTACCTGATCAAGGGGAAGCTCTCGGATCGCTCGGCCAAGGTCGTCGACACCGGCATCGAGTGTCCGGCGCTGTCACCCGACGGGACGCGCATCGCCTACAAGAAGCGAATCGGCGACGACCTCCAGGTCAAGTGGCGGCTCCACGTGCGTGATCTGGCCTCCGGCGCCGACGTGGAGCTCTCCGAGACCCGCAACATCGACGACCAGGTCGAGTGGTACGACGAATCCAACGTGCTCTTCGGTCTGCCGAAGTCGCAGGCCGCGACGGCCGAGACGAACACCTGGATCGTCCCCGCCGACGGGTCGGGCAAGCCACGGCTGCTCGTGCCGAGAGCGTGGTCGCCCTCGGTCGTCCGGGGGAGCTGAACGGACCATTGCTGCCCGATTCGCGGTTCTGGTACCTTTTCATGGCGTCCAACGGGCGTGCGAGATCACGCAGGGAGGCGAGATGAACGCGCAAGGCAGTGGAGCCATCGGAACGCGGAAGCGCGCCGGATGGCGACCGCGCGGCGGTCCGCGGCGACTCTGCTCGATCCTCCTGATCGGCGCGCTGGTCGCGGTGGGCGTCGCCGTCCGCACGACCCCGACCGCGACTGCGGCGACGGCGGTGCTCTACCCCGACCTGGTCTCGATCATCCCGCCCGGCGACTTCGGGATCACGCACCCGACACCAACGACGCGCGAGTTCGACTACACGCACATGATCTACAACGGCGGCGAAGGCGACATGGAGGTCCAGCCGACCAACTACAACCCGGCCACCGGATACGCCGACGGGGTCCAGAACCTCTACAAGTTCGACGACAACAACCAGCGCGTGCTGGCCCAGCAGATCCCGGTGCACGACAAGTTCTACTTCCACGTCGCGCACGGCCACTTCCACTTCCCGCTCGCGTCGTTCGGCCTCTACACGGTGAAGTCCGACGGCACGGTCGGAACACCGGTCGCGGTCAGCCCGAAGAACGGGTTCTGCATCGCGGACTCCAACCAGGTCGACCCGACCCTCACGCACTCGCCGCCGTGGGTCGAGTACGCCGGTGACACCTGCGCGGATCCCACTGCGGTGCGTGGAATCTCGCCCGGTTGGAGCGACCTCTACAACAAGCTCGATCCGGGGCAGAGCATCGACATCACGGGCGTTGCCGACGGGGTGTACTGGTTCCACACCGTCGCGGATCCGGGTCACAATCTGACCGAGGCGAACGAATCGAACAACGTCACCGACATCAAGGTGCGGATCTCGGGCGACACCGTCACGCAGGTGAACCCGCTCGTCTCCCAGAGCTCGTTCGTGATCGACCAGTCGGCGATCGCGAACGGTGTGGGCACGACCCGATCGACGCCTGCGTTCACCACACCCAATGCCGGCGATCTCCTCGTGGCCTATGTGGCCGCAGGCGGTCCGACCAACGCAGCCCAGGCAGCCACCGTGAGTGGTGGGGGACTGAAGTGGTCGCTGGTGAAGCGGTCCAACGTCCGGCGGGGCACGTCAGAGGTCTGGACCGCCCGCGCTGCGGGCAAGCTGACGAAGCAAGTGATCTCCTCGACCCTCTTGCGGCCGGGGAGTTGGGACAACTCCCTGACGGTCTACGCGTTCAAGGGTGCTGGTGGCATCGGTCGGACCGCGAGCGCGAGCGCCGCGAGCGGCGCGCCGTCGGTCGCGCTCTCCACCACGAAGGCCAAGTCATGGGTGATGGGCGTGGGCAACGACGGCGACCGTCCGATCCAGCGCGTTCCCGGGTCGGGCCAGCAGGTGGTGCAGCAGTGGTGGACGACATCGAGCGAGTGGGTGCAGGCGCGCCCCGCGCCGACCGCCACGAAGGGGACGTCCGTCACCATGAGCGACTCCGCCCCTCGCGGCGACAGCTGGAACTACGTCGCGGTCGAGATCCTCGCGCGTGCCGCGAAGGACAAGACGAAGCCGGTGATCTCGTATCAATCGACCGCCGGCGTCGGCCCCGACTACGCGACTGTGAGGTGGGCGACCAGTGAACCGTCGACCACGCAGGTCGACTACGGCACGACGGCCGCGTACGGGAAGTCGACGCCCGTCGCGCCCGCGCTGGTGACGGTCCACTCGCAGCCGCTCACCGGCCTCACGGCCAACACGAAATACTTCTGCCGCCTCCGCAGCGTCGACCCGTCGGGCAATGCGGGGACCGCGGCGCTGACCTTCACGACGACGCCGGCTCGAACCACGCCTCCGGTGTTCAGCGGAATCTCGATCCCGGATCTCCAACCCGACCAGGCGATCTTCGCCTGGACCACCGACGAGCCGTCGGACTCCCAGATCCAGTACGGGACCACCACGGCCTACGGGAGCGTCTCGACGCGCGACGCGAGCCGGGTGACCGCGCACTTCCAGCTCGTGAACGGACTCCAATCCGAGACCACGTACCACTATCGGATCCTCGGAACCGACGCCTACGGCAACAGTGGCGCGTCCAGCGATGCGACGTTCACGACGCCGGCGATCCCGCCACCTCTTGCGGTCGATCGCTCCCTCGCGGTCGACGGAGCCGGGACCGTCACCACGCCGTCATTCAGCACGGCACTCCCCGGTGAGACCCTGGTCGCGTTCGTCGCGGCCGACGGGCCGCTCGGCCAGACCGCGACCGTCTCGGGCGCGGGGCTGACCTGGAGCCTCGTCCGACGGGCGAACGCGCGCCCCGGCACCGCCGAGGTGTGGAAGGCGACCGCGCCGGCCCCCCTGGCCAACGCGACCGTCACGTCGACCCTCCCCGACGGAAGCGACCAGTCGCTCACGGTTGCCGCGTTCCTCGGATCCGCCGGGATCGGCGCGGTCGCGAGCAACAGTGCGGCGAGTGGAGCGACGAACGTGACCGTCACGACGATCCGTGCCGGTTCGCTCGTCTACGGAGTCGGCAACGACTGGGACGGTGCCACGAGCCGGACGCTCGGAATCGGCCAGTTCATGGTGCACGAATGGGTCGACAGCCCGGCCGGCGACACGTTCTGGACGCAGGCCCGCACCGCTCCCGTCCCGGCCGTGCAGTCGAGCGCGACCCTCAACACGACGGCGCCCACCGGCGACCAGTGGAACTTCGTCGGCGTCGAGATCATCCGCCCGGTGAGCGTGCCGCCTCCAACGTCGGCTCCCGCCCTCGTGCGGATCACTGCGGCGCAGTCCGGCGCGAACGCGGCGCTCATCGGCTGGATCACCGACACGGGAGCCGACACCCAGATCGAGTACGGCCCGACTGCGTCCTACGGATCGACGACCGCGCTCGACGCCACGAAGACGTTGAGCCACGGGCAGCTCGTGTCCGGCCTGACTTCGGGCGTCACCTACCACTACCGGGTGTTGAGTCGGAACGGTGCGGGTCTCTCGACGTCGGGTGATCACACCGTCGCCATCACCTAGCGGGGCGCTTGCGTCGCGGCGCGGAAATCCGCGGGCTTCCCTCGGTCGTTGAGCTTGTACGCGTCCACTATGGACCGATATGCTCGCACTCCCGGCGCAGGATCGCGCCGGACTGGGCAGGAGGCACGGAGTGCGGACGCAATTGCGAGAGAACCCGGGCGCGTCGCCCGTCCGATGGGTGTCCGCCCAGGCGATCGCTCCCGCGCGTCGCGTGGCCGTCGTCGCGACCGCGCTGGTGCTCCTCGCGGCGAGCTTCTCGGTCGCATCGGTACGCCCGGCCGCGGCCGCCGATCCGTGCAACCCCGTGCTCAACAAGATCGCGTGCGAGAACAGCTTGCCGGGTAGTCCACCGTCGGAGTGGAACGTCGACAAGGACGGCAGTCCGGCCATCCAGGGCTTCGCGACGCGGATGAGCGTCAACCTCGGTGAGACCATCTCGTTCAAGGTCAACACGAACGCGAGCAACTACGGGATTCAGATCTTCCGCTTCGGGTACTACGGCGGAAACGGCGCGCGTCGCATCGCGTCGTTCTCGCCGAGCGCGTCGTTGCCGCAGTCGCAGCCCAGCTGCCTCTCGAACGCGACAACCGGACTCGTCGATTGCGGGAACTGGGCGGTCTCCGCCTCGTGGAACGTTCCCGGCACCGCCGTGTCGGGTGTGTACGAGGCACTCCTGACTCGCAGCGACACCGGCGCGACGTCGTCGATCATCTTCGTCGTGCGCGACGACTCGAGTCACTCCGATGTCCTCTACCAGACCTCCGACGCGACCTGGCAGGCGTACAACAACTACGGCGGGAACAGCCTGTACTTCGGAACGGGGCCGGCATTCTCGGGTGCGGCGTACAAGGTCAGTTACAACCGGCCGCTGCTCGGCCGCACCAACTCCGACTACGACAACAGCTTCTTCACCGCCGAGATGCCGATGGTGCGCTTTCTCGAGCGCAACGGGTACGACGTGTCGTACTTCAGCGACGTCGACACCGACGGGCACGGTCCACTCATCCAGAACCACAAGCTGTTCATGTCGTCGGGCCACGACGAGTACTGGTCGGCGAACATGCGCAACAACGTGACCGCGGCCCGCGATGCCGGCGTGAACCTCTCGTTCTTCTCCGGGAACACCATGTTCTGGAAGACGCGCTACGAGGCGAGCATCGACGGTTCCGGCACCGCGTCCCGGACCTTGGTCACCTACAAAGAGACCCATCAGGACATCCCGGCGTCGCAGGTCGACCCCACCGGCGAGTGGACCGGTACCTGGCGTGACCCCCGTCATGCGTCACCGCCCGACGGCGGGTGGCCGGAGAACCAGATCATCGGCACGCTCTCGGAGGTCAACGGAAGTCGACGCGACGCGATCCAGGTTCCCGCTGCGTACAAGAACCTTCGAATGTGGCGCAACACCGCGATCGCGAATCTCGCGGCCGGCACCACCTACACGATGCCGACGGGCACCCTCGGGTACGAGTGGGACACCGACAAGGACAACGGGTTCCGACCCGGTGGCCTCATCGACCTGTCGTCGACGTCGGTCACGATGAGCCAGACCGACATCAACAACAACAACGGCGGGATCTTCAGCCAGTTCGGCCACTCGGTGGTACCCGGCACCGCGGTCCACAACATGACGCTCTACCGCGCGCCCAGCGGTGCGCAGGTGTTCAGCTCCGCGAGCGTGCAGTGGTCGTGGGGCCTCGACTCGTACCACGACGCGACCCCGACGCCGGTCGACGTCAACATGCAGCAGGCGACGGTCAACCTCTTCGCCGACATGGGGATCCAGCCGGCGACGCTCATGTCGGGCCTGACCCTCGCGACCGCGTCGACCGACACGTCGGCCCCGACGACCGTCATCAACTCGCCGGCCTCGGGCGCCACCGTCATCGCGGGACAACCGACCACGATCTCCGGGACATCGGCGGATGTGGGTGGGGGCAAGGTCGCGAGCGTCGAGGTCTCGACCGACAGCGGTGCCTCCTGGCACCCCGCGACCAGCGCCGACAACTGGGCGACCTGGTCCTACGCGTGGAGTCCGGCCGCCCTCGGAGCCACGACCATCCAGGTTCGTGGAGTCGACGACAGCACCAACTACCCGACCACTCCCACCACCCGGTCGGTCACCGTCTCGTACACGTGCCCCTGCTCCCTCTACAGCTCGAGCGCGGTTCCCCAGACTCCCGCGACCCCAGACGCGAACGCGATTGAGGTCGGCGTGCAGTTCCGGTCCGAGCTCGCGGGCCAGATCGACGGCATCCGCTTCTACAAGGGCAGCGGGAACACCGGCACGCACATCGGGAACCTGTGGACCTCGACCGGCACCCTGCTGGCTTCGGTCACGTTCACGGGTGAATCGAGCACCGGCTGGCAGCAGGCGAACTTCTCCTCGCCGGTCGCGATCACGGCGAACACGACCTACGTCGCGTCCGTACTTCGCGCCGGTCGGCCGGTACGCCAGCCAGGACGAAGAGTTCTTCAGCCCGATCGACCGCCCGCCCCTGCACGCGCCGAAGAACGGCGCCGTGGCGAACGGCGTCTACCGGTACTCCGCCAGCTCCACGTTCCCGACGTTGAACTACAAGTCCGAGGGCTACGCCGTCGACGTGTCGTTCACGTCGGCCGCGCCGCCGCCGCCCGACACCACGCCTCCCACCGTCGCCGCGAACACCCCCGCGAACAGCGCGACCGGAGTCGCGACGTCGGTTGCGCCGACCGCGACGTTCTCGGAGGCCGTGCAGTCGGCCACCGTCGGGTTCACCCTCAAGGCCGGATCCACGTCCATCACGGGGACCTCGGCGTACAACGCGGGATCCAGCACCGCGACGTTCACGCCTTCGGCCGCGTTGGCGGCGAGCACGACCTACACCGCGACGATCGCCGGGGTGAAGGACACCGCGGGAAACACGATCGCAGCACCCTTCACGTGGTCGTTCACGACCGCGGCGGTCGCACCACCCGACACGACACCGCCGACGGTGACGGCGACGACGCCGGCGAACAACACGACGAGCGTCTCGACGTCGGCCACGGCATCGGCGACGTTCTCGGAGCCGGTCCAGGCCGCGACGGTCGGGTTCACACTGAACGCCGGCGCGACCGGCATCGCCGGTACCTCCGCGTACAACTCGGCAACGAACACGGCGACGTTCACCCCGTCGGCCGTGTTGGCCGCAGGGACGACGTACACGGCGACGATCGCCGGGGTGAAGGACACCGCGGGCAACACGATCACGGCACCCTTCACGTGGTCGTTCACGACTGCGTCCGGTCCGACGTGCCCGTGCTCCGTTTGGAGCGCCGGGGCCACGCCGTCACGCACCGATTCCGATACCGGTGCGGTGGAGCTCGGTGTGAAGATCCGTTCGGATGTCGCCGGGTTCATCACCGGTGTCCGCTTCTACAAGGGCACCGGGAACACCGGTACCCACGTCGGGAACCTGTGGAGCTCGACGGGCACGTTGCTCGCGTCGGCCACCTTCACGGGCGAGTCGAGCACCGGCTGGCAGCAGGTCAGCTTCTCGGCCCCCGTCGCGGTCGCGGCGAACACCACCTACGTGGCGTCGTACTTCGCGCCCACCGGCCACTACGCGGCCGACAACAACTTCTTCACCACTGGCGTCGACAACGCGCCGCTTCACGCGTTGGCGTCGGGTGTCGACGGCACGAATGGTGTGTACCGGTACGCGTCGTCGAGCAGCTTCCCGAACGCGAGCTACCAGAACTCCAACTACTGGGTCGACGTCGTCTTCACCACCACCGCCGCGCCCGACACGACTCCACCGACGGTCACGGCATCCAGTCCGGCGAACAATGCCACCGGGATCGCGACATCGGTGGCTCCGACCGCGACGTTCTCGGAGCCGGTCCAAGCTGCGACGGTGGGCTTCGCCCTCAACGCAGGGGCGACGTCGATCGCCGGGACGACCGCGTACAACTCCGGAACGAACACCGCGACGTTCACCCCGTC
Source organism: uncultured Actinomycetes bacterium (assembly GCA_963829475.1). Taxonomy (GTDB): domain Bacteria; phylum Actinomycetota; class Acidimicrobiia; order IMCC26256; family JANYLB01; genus JANYLB01. The sequence goes on from CAWHIU010000002.1 coordinate 286,774, forward strand.
GGTCGCGTTGACGGCGAGCACGACCTACACCGCCACGATCGCCGGCGTGAAGGACGCCGCGGGCAACACGATCGCAGCACCGTTCTCGTGGTCGTTCACGACTGCGGCCGCACCCCCACCCGACACCACGCCTCCCACCGTCACGACGGTGACACCCACGAGTGGCGCCACCGGTGTCGCCACGTCGGTGGTCCCGACCGCGACGTTCTCGGAGCCGGTCCAGGCCGCGACGGTGGGCTTCACCCTCAATGCCGGCGCGACCAGCATCGCCGGTACGTCCGCGTACAACTCGGCAACGAACACGGCGACGTTCACGCCGTCGGCCGGGTTGGCTGCGAACACGGCGTACACGGCGACGATCACGGGTGTGAAGGACACCGCCGGCAACACGATCACCGCGCCGTTCTCCTGGTCGTTCACCACGACCGGCACGACCTCGGTCACGCTGACCGACACGTCGGTTGCCGACTTCTCTGCCGGGACCGGATCCGGGACTGCGGTGGTCCAGACGACCGATGGTGAAGTTGCGCTCGCGCCCGCCGCGGGCGACGAGTTCAGCGGCAGCGTCCTCCCGGCCGGCTGGACGAGCACGACGGTCGCGAGCGGCGGAACGACGACCCTCGGCCTCGGGCTCCTCTCCCTGAACGGCAACCGGGTGAACACGTCGGCGACCTACAGCGCCGGTCGATCGCTCGAGTTCGTCGCGACCTTCCGCGAGAACAACCAGAACGTGGGCTTCGGCTCCACGCTCGGCAGCTCGACGCCGTACGCGGTGTTCGGGATGTCGGGTGGGAACCTCCAGGCCCAGACCCGGTCGAACATCGTCTCGTCATCGTCAACAGGTCTCGGCACCACCTACTTGAACGCGCCGCACCGGTTCCGGGTCGACTGGAACGCCGCGAACGTCGTCTACTCGGTCGACGGTGTCGTGGTTGCCACGCACACGCGGACGCTGACCAGCGCGATGAGCCTCGTTGCCCGAGACAGCACCACCGGGGCAACGCCGCTCATCGTGGATTGGATGCGTCTCGGGCCGTACCCGACGACGGGTACGTTCACTTCTCGTGTCCTCGACGCGGGCCAGAGCCTCCTCTACGACACGATCAGCTGGACCACCGACCTGCCGACGGGCTCGAGCGTGACCGTCCAGGTCCGCACCGGGAACACCGCTGTACCCGACGGCAGCTGGACGGCGTACTCGACCGTCACGTCGGGTGCCTCGGTGGGCAAGACCGCTCGCTACGCCCAATACCAGGTGACCCTGACGCGGGGAACCGCGGTGCTGACGCCGGCATTGAATGCATTGAGTGTGATCGCGCACACCTGAACGTGACCTAGCCTTTCCGGCATGCCTGATACCAAACCGGTTGGCGTCGCCGTCATCGGGGCCGGCTACTGGGGCCCCAACCTGATCCGAAACTTCTCCGCGCACCCCGCCTGTGATCTGCGCTGGGTCTGTGACCTGGACCTCGACCGGGCCCGGGGCGCCGTCGGGCGCTACAGCACGCTCCAGGTCACCGATTCGCTCGACGAGGTGCTCGGCGATCCCGCGGTCGAGGCGGTCGCGATCGCCACGCCGGCCGCGACCCACGTGACCGTCGCCGGTGCCGCGTTCGCGGCCGGCAAACACGTCCTCGTCGAGAAGCCGTTGGCCGCTTCGGTCGCGGAAGGCCGCAAGTTGGTCGACCAAGCTGTCGAAGCAGATCGGGTGCTGATGTGTGATCACACCTTCTGCTACACGCCGGTGGTCCGGCGGATTCGCGAGCTCGTCGACGCCGGCGTGATCGGCGACGTGCAGTACGTCGACTCGGTGCGGATCAACCTCGGACTCGTGCAGCCCGACGTCGACGTCTTCTGGGATCTCGCTCCGCACGACTTGTCGATCCTCGACTTCATCCTCCCGGCCGACCGTCGTCCGATCGCGGTCGCGGCGCAGGGCGCCGATCCGATCGGCGCCGGGAAGGCCTGCGTCGGGTACCTGACGCTCCCGCTCGACGGAAACGCGATCGCGCACGCGCACGTGAACTGGCTCAGTCCCACCAAGATCCGCACGATGATCGTCGGCGGCTCGGCCCGGATGCTCGTGTGGGACGACCTGCACCCGACCCAGCGGTTGAGCATGTTCGACAAAGGTGTCGACCTCCGCGCCGACTCGGCATCGACCGAAGAACGTGACAAGGCGCTCATCTCGTACCGCACGGGTGACCTGGTCGCGCCGGCACTGCCGGAGTCGGAAGCACTCCGCGGGGTCGTGGGCGAGTTCACGAGCGCGATCCGCGAGCACCGGGCGCCGCTCACCGACGGCAACGCCGGTCTGCGCGTGCTCGAGATCCTCGAGGCGGCAGCACAGAGCCTCGCCAACGACGGTGCGTCCGTCCCGCTGAAAGGTTGATCGGTGATCCACGGCAAACGAGTTCTCATCACGGGCGGGGCCGGAATGATCGGCTCCACGATCGCCGACCGGATCGTCGACCTCGAACCGGCTGAGATCGTCGTGGTCGACAACCTGGTCCGCGGTCGGATGGCGAACCTCGACGCCGCGATGAGCCGGTTCCCGGTCACGTTCGTGGAGGGCGACCTGCGTGATCGCGAGCTCGTCCACGAGCTCATGGACGGCATCGACGTGTGCTTCCACCTCGCGGCAATCCGGATCACGCAGTGCGCGGAGGAGCCACGGCTCGCGCTCGAGGTCCTCGTCGACGCGACCTACAACGTTCTCGAAGCCGCGGTCGCGGCAAAGGTGCAGAAGGTCATCGCGTCGTCGTCGGCGTCGGTGTACGGGCTCGCGACCGAGTTCCCGACCGACGAAGACCACCACCCGTACGCCAACACCACCTTCTACGGCGCCGCCAAGGTCTTCAACGAGGGCATGCTGCGGAGCTTCCACGACATGTACGGGCTCGACTACGTGGCGTTGCGGTACTTCAACGCCTACGGGGCCCGGATGGACATCCACGGCGTGTACACCGAGGTCTTGGTCCGGTGGATGGAGCGCATCCTCGCCGGCCAGGCACCGTTGATCCTCGGTGACGGTCACCAGACGATGGACTTCGTCTACGTCGACGACATCGCCCGAGCGAACGTGCTCGCCGCGGAGTCGCCGATCACCGACCGCATCTACAACATCGCGAGTGGCCAGGAGACGAGCCTCAACGACCTCGCGCATGCACTGCTGCGGGTGATGGGCTCCGACCTCGAGCCCGAGTACGGCCCGGAACGAACGGTGAACGCGGTGTCCCGACGTCTCGCCGACACCTCGCGGGCGACAGCCGATCTCGGCTTCACTGCCGAGGTCTCGCTCGACGAAGGTCTCCGGCGTCTCGTCGAGTGGTGGCGGAGCGAGCAGTCCGCCGCCGCGAGGGCTGCCCTGTGAGCGCACGGGGAGGTCCGGACACGCTTGCGGGAGCTGGAGTGGGCGAACGGTCGAGGACCGACACGAGCCCGATCCCCGTCATGCGGCCGTGGCTCGGGCCGGAAGAGGCCGAGGCCGCGGCGGCCGCGGTGAGCTCCGGGTGGGTCGCGCAGGGGCCGCGGGTGGCCGAGTTCGAGGGGGCCTTCGCGTCGCGGGTCGCATCCCCCTACGGGGTTGCAGTGTCGTCGTGCACGACTGCGTTGCACCTCGCGCTCGTCGTCGCCGGCGTCGGGCCGGGTGACGAGGTCGTCGTGCCGTCACTCTCGTTCATCGCCACCGCGAACGTGGTGCGCTACGTCGGAGCGACGCCGGTGTTCGCCGACGTCGAGCCCGCGACGCTGAACCTCACCGCGGCGACGATCGAAGCTGTCCGCACGCCGAAGACCCGTGCCGTCATTCTCGTCCATCAGGTCGGAACACCCGCCGATCTCGACGCGGTGCATGCGCTCTGCGATCCCGCGGCGATCGTGGTCATCGAGGATGCCGCGTGCGCGATCGGATCGGTCTACCAGGGCCGCCCGATCGGTGCCGACTCCGAGCTCGCGGCCTATTCGTTCCATCCCCGCAAGGTGATCACCACCGGCGAGGGCGGGATGCTCGTCACGACGAACGAGGCCTGGGCCGAGCGTTCGCGTCGCTTGCGTGAGCACGGGATGTCGTTGAGCGCCGCGGCTCGCCACGCGAGCAGCAACGTGGTGCTCGAGGGCTACGACGAGGTCGGGTTCAACTACCGCATGACCGACGTCCAGGCTGCGATCGGGCTCGTGCAGCTCGGCCGACTCGATGCCATCGTGGCCCGCCGACGTGAGCTCGCGGAGCTGTACCGCACCCGGCTCGCCGATCTCCCGCTCGCCGGAATGATCGCGGACCCGTCGTACGGGCTCACGAACTACCAGTCGTGCTGGATCGAGCTCGCCGACGAGTTCCCGCTGACCCGCGACGAGCTGTTGCAGGCGCTGCTCGACCAGGGCGTGTCGGCCCGGCGGGGGATCATGGCGTCGCACCTCGAACCTGCGTACGCCGACACGCCGCACGCGCCGCTGCCGGTCACCGAGCGGCTCACGCGCCGGTCACTCGTCCTCCCGCTCTTCCACGAGATGACCGACGGCCAGCACGACCGCGTCGTCACGGCGGTTCGTACGGCTGCCGGCTCCTCCTGATCGACGGTCGGCCCATGCGCATCGTCGTCTACCCACACCTCATGACGGTCGGTGGGAGCCAGCTCAACGCGATCGAGCTCGCCGCGGCCGTCCGTGACCGGGGCCACGAGGTCACCGTCTTCGCCGCTGAGCCCGGCCCATTGGGGGAGACCGTCGAACGGCTCGGTCTCCCGCTGGAGCTCGCACCGCCACACGTGAAGCGGCCCTCGGTCCCCATCGCTCGCGCGTTGCGGGAGCTGTGCCGACGTGAACGGATCGACATCGTGCACGGCTACGAGTGGCCCACGTGTCTGGAGGGCTTCTACGGTCCGCTCCTCTGCGACGGCGTCGCGGTCGGGTGCACGGTCATGTCGATGTCGGTGGCGCCGTTCATCCCGCACTCGGTTCCGCTGATCGTCGGCACCGAACAGATCGCCGCGGCCGCGCGACACGGTCGGTCGGGCCCGGTCCGGGTCATCGAGCCGCCCGTCGACACGGTGGAGAACCACCCTGGGATCGACGGGAGCGAGTTCCGCGCTCGATACGCCCTCACCGACGGGCCGACGATCGTGCTCGTCTCGCGGCTCGCGACGTCGTTGAAGCTCGAGGGGCTCGAGCGGGCCATGCATGCCGTCGCGATGCTCGCGCCCGAGACGGGCGCCCAGCTGGTGGTGGTCGGCGACGGTCCGGCGCGCGCGCACCTCGAGCGGGTGGCCGCGCAGGTCAATGCGGCGACCGGTGCCGACACGGTCACGCTCACGGGTGAGCTCGCCGATCCGCGGCCTGCGTACGCCGCCGGCGACGTGCTGCTCGGTATGGGGGGTTCCGCGCTGCGGGCCATGGCGTTCGCGAAGCCGCTCATCGTGCTCGGCGAGCTCGGCTTCGCGTTGCCGTTGACGCCCGAGACGGTCGACACGTTCCTCTGGCAGGGCTTCTACGGCCTGGGTGACGGCGACCAGCGCCCCGAGGGTCTCGCCGACCTTCTCCGGCCGTTGCTCGTCGACCCCGCGCGTCGCGCGGAGCTCGGCACGTTCGCCCGACGGTTCGTCGAGGAACGTTTCAGCCTCGTCGCGGCGGGGGAGCGGCAAGAGCTGCTGTACCGGGAGTGGCTCACCACCCACGTCGGCCGCGCGACGCTTGTGACCGAGGCCACGCGTACCGCAACTCAAGTTCTCGCCCACAAGGTCCGACAACGGCTCGACCGCTGGCGAGGTCGCGAAGCAACCGAAGACTTCAACGCCGTCGCCGAGATCGCGAAGACCGCCGAGATGGCAGAGAGGTCCCGCTGACGTGGAGCACATTCCGCTCGTAGATCTGAAAGCACAGCACGACGCAGTCGCCGACGAAGTCGCGGTCGGATGGGCGTCCGTGCTCGAACGGACCGCGTTCATCGGAGGCGAAGAGGTCGACGCGTTCGAACGCGAGTTCGCGGAGTTCTCCGGTGCCGCGCACTGCGTAGGCGTGGGCAACGGTACCGACGCGGTGGAGCTTGCCTTGCGCGCGTCGGGCATCGCCGAGGGCTCCGAGGTGATCCTGCCCGCGAACACGTTCATCGCGACCGCGGAAGCGGTCGTGCGTGCCGGCGCGAAGCCGGTGCTGGTCGACTGCGATCCCGAGTACCAGCTGATCGATGTCGACGCGGTCGCCGCTCGGGTGGATGCCGATACCGCCGCCGTCGTTCCCGTTCACCTGTTCGGTCAGATCGCGCCGCTCGACGGGTTGCGGGCCATGCTCGGTTCGTCGGGTCCCCTGATCATCGAGGATGCCGCGCAGTGTCAGGGCGCGACGCAGAACGGCGCCGGGCCGTCCACGGTCGGCGTCGCCGCGGCGACGAGCTTCTACCCGGGGAAGAACCTCGGCGCGTACGGCGAAGCCGGGGCCGTGCTCACGGGCGACGCCGACATCGCCCGCCGGCTCCGGAGCCTCCGCAACCACGGAAGCGTTGCCAAGTACGAACACCCGGAGCTCGGGTTCAACTCGCGTCTCGACACGCTGCAGGCCGTGGTGCTCCGAGCCAAGTTGGCCCGACTCGCAGCCGGCAACGCGGCCCGGCGAGCCGCGGCCCGTCGATACGACGGGTTGCTCGCAGGCCTCGGCGATGTCGCGTTGCCGTCGACGTTCCCCGGCAACGAGCACGTCTTTCACCTCTACGTGGTGCGCGTGCCGCGCCGGGATGCGGTGCTGGCCGCGCTGCACGACGCCGGAATCGGCGCAGGGGTGCACTACCCGATCCCGGTGCACCTCCAGGGCGCGTTTCGGAGTCTCGGCCACCGACCCGGCGACTTCCCCGAATCCGAACGGGCCGCGTCCGAGATCCTCTCGCTGCCGCTGTTCCCCGAGATCACGCCGGAGCAGCAGCAGCGGGTCGTCGATGCGCTCGAGAAAGCCCTGGTGTGAGCGGCGGCGACGCACCATTCATCCATCCCCAGGGGTTGTGCGAGAGCGACGACGTCGGGCCCGGCACCCGGGTCTGGGCGTTCGCGCACATCCTTGCCGGCGCGGTGGTCGGGGCCGACTGCAACATCTGCGACCATGCGTTCATCGAGACCGGCGCGCGGATCGGCAATCGGGTCACGGTCAAGAACGCGGTCTTGATCTGGGATCGGGTGACGGTCGAAGACGATGTCTTCCTCGGGCCCAACATGGTCTTCACCAACGACCTGATGCCGCGTGCGTCGGTGAAGAAGGGAACCGAGGCCTTCCTGCCCACCGTCGTGCGACGCGGCGCGACGATCGGGGCCAACGCCACGATCGTGTGCGGGGTGACGATCGGGGAGCAGGCGTTCGTCGGGGCCGGCGCCGTCGTCACACGCGACGTCGTCGCGCACGCGCTCGTGGTCGGGAATCCGGCTCGCCGGATCGGGTGGGTGTGCGAGTGCGGCAACCCACTCGACGACAAACTGGCGTGTGCCGCGTGCGGCCGCACCTACCGCGAAGGCGAGAACGGTCTGTTCTCCGGCTGATCTCGTCAGGCAGCCGGAGCCGGATCGCCGTCGATCCCGCCCCCGCGCCGACTGAGCAACCCCGGGAGCGATCGCAGCTCGCGCACCGAGATCCCGACGATGCCGTAGACCACGAGGATCCCGAGGCCCCCGGCGACGAGCTCACCGAGGTCGCTCCCGAAGCGCGACATCAGCGCCACCCCGGCGATGGCCGCGAAGAACCCGCCGATCAGCGGCCGGGCCGCCGCGCCGACCACGGATCGGGGTCGGAGTCCGTGCCGCCGGCGGAGCGCGAACAAGTACACCGGAACGATGACCCCGCCCGCGACCACGACATGGGCGATCCCGACGCCCTGGATTCCATCCTGGCGGGCACCGATCGTGAGCGCAGGAATGAGCGCCGCGAGCCAGAGGCCCTGGATGTAGAGGAGGACCCGCGACTCACCGGCAGCGACGAAGAGGTCGTAGCAGAAGTCGATCGCGACCCGCAGACCTCCGAGCGCAGCGAGGAAGACCAGCGCCGACGCCGCCGGTCGCCACTTCGAGCCGTAGACCATCGTGACCAGCGGGAGCGCGAGCACCCCGAGCAGGGTGCAGAAGGGGACCGTCGCCGACATCAAGAGGTGGAACCATCGGAGGAACACCTCTCGGAGGCGGTTGCTGTCGTGTTGGAAACGAGCGAACGCCGGGACCGCGATCGGACGGACCGCGGTGGAGAGCAGGTTCCACGGGAAGCTCGACAGGTTGAACGCGAGCGCGTAGTAGCCGAGGGCGACCGTGCCGAGCTCCCGACCGACCACGAGGTAGTCGACGTTCAACATCGCGAACACGAGGAAGCTCGATCCGGTGAGCGGGATCCCGAACCGGAGGAGCTCGCGGGCGACCGACTTGTCCCATCCGGGACGCGGCCGATCGGGAGCGAGGATGTAGAGCACCCCGCAGTTCACCGAGTTCCCGGCGAGGCGGCCCCAGGCGAGGCTCCACGCGCCGAAGCCCGCGAGCGCCAGACCGATGGTGACCGATGTCGACACGACGAAGCCCGACCACTCCGCGATGGCGCGCTTGTCCTGGCGGAATCCGCGGGTGAGCAGCCCGATCGGGACGGACGCGATCCCGTCGATGACGACGCCGAGCGCGAGGAGACGCAGCACGCCCGTCGCTTGCGGCGTGTGCAGCGCGCTCGCGAAGAAGGGCGCCGCGAGGAAGCAGAGGACGAAGATGAGCACGCTCGCGCCGATGGCGATCGTCGTCGCGGTCCGGGCGGCAAGTTTGAGATCGCCCGGCCAACGCACGACGGCATAGGTCACGCCGAGCTCGTTGATGCTGTTGAGACCGTTCAACGCGATCAGTGCGACCGCGAAGATCCCGAAGTCTTTCGGGGAGAGGATCCGGGCGAGGATGATGCCGGTCAGCGGATTGATCGTCCGGCTGAGGACGGTGCTCACGAGGCTCCAGCGCAACCCGCTCCGCATGCGGGTGCTCATGCCCGGGTCGACCGACTCCCCGATGCCGTCGAGCGGGCCGGCCCCTTCGATCTCGCGCCCGTCGCTCTCGGGGGCGCTGTCGCCGGCTCCGTCGTCGCCCGTCACGTTGTCTGTCACGTTCCCGTCAAACTCAACGCGGATCCCGGCGTCGGCCTCGCGCCGACCCGACCACGCTAGCGAGCCGCTCCCTCGAAGTCGTCGATGCAACGGAGATGTGGCGGTATCGTCTGGACTCATGTCCGGATCGAGGGTTGCCGCGCCGGGCCCATCTCCGGTGGCCCCGCCGCCCGGCTTGCACCCCGAGCGCCTGGTCCGTCTCGTACGCCGAGCCGTCGCCGAGTGCGCGCTCGACCTCGACGGAGCCGTCGTCCTGACCGAAGCCGCGACCGGGGCGTATGTCGTGACCCCGGTGGTCGCCGCGCTCGGCGGTGCGCGACATGTGTTCGCGCTGAGTCGCGACACCCGGTACGGATCGGTCGCCGATGTGACCCACGCGACCATGGATCTCGCGGCGCGGGCCGGTGTCGCCGACCGGATCGAGATCGTCACCGAGAAGACGGAGGAACTGGTCGCGTCGGCCGACATCATCACGAACTCGGGCCATCTCCGCCCGATCGACGCGCGTACGGTCGGCTGGATGCGACCCGATGCGGTGGTCCCGCTGATGTTCGAGGCGTGGGAGCTCGACGCGAGTCGGGCCGACGTCGACATCGACGCGTTGCTCGAGCGCGGGATTCGAACCGCCGGGACGAACGAACGGAACCCCGCGGTCGACGTCTTCAACTACCTCGGGCCCATGGCGGTGAAGCAGCTCACCGACGCGGCGGTGGCCGTACGGCACAGCCGTATCCTCGTGATCTGCGACAACCCGTTCTCCGACTTCCTCGGAGAAGGTCTCAGGTCGGCCGGAGCAGCGGTCGAAGTAGTCCCCGTGCCACCCCGCTCGTTCGACCCCGACCTCGATGCCGTCGTCGTCGCCCTGCAGCCCACCGGCGCTTCGGTCTTCGGCGAATCCGACGCTCGCAGCCTGTTCGCCGCCGCACCGGGCGCCGTGGTCGCGCAGTTCTGGGGCGACGTCGACCGGGCCGGCTTGGATCGAGCCGGCGTCGCGTGCTGGCCCGATCAGGCACCTGCGTCGGGTCACATGGGTGTGCTGCCCTCCGCGCTCGGCCCCGAAGCGATCGTCCGCTTGCAGACCGGCGGGTTGAAGGTCGGTTCGGTCCTTCGGAAGGCATCCGCCGAGCGGACTCCTGCCGATGTCGCGTTCCTCGATGAGCTCTGACCGCTCCGCAGTCGTTCTCATCGGTCTCGGTCCGACTGCGGCGACGGCACTCGAGTCGCTCGCGGCTCAGTTCGACCTGCGCGCGATCGTGCGGCCGGGGCCGCTCGACGAACCGACGATCGCCCGTGCAGCCGACCTCGGGGTGGAGATCGAGTCCGACGCGTCGATCGCCGCGATCCGCGCTCTGACCGAACGCGTGTCTCCCGACGCGGTGGTGGTGTCGTCGTTCGATCGCATCCTGCCGGCCGACCTCGTCGACAGCCGACCGTTCGTGAACGTGCACTACGCACCGTTGCCGCGCTACCGCGGGCGGGCAACAGTCAACTGGGCGATCCTGAACGGGGAGCCCGAAGCGTGGATCTCGGTACACCGGTTGGTCCCCGGTCTCGACGCAGGTGGCGTCCTCGCGCAGGAGTCGGTCGCGATCGGTCCGGCCACGAACGTGACGGAGCTCTACGACGCGCTGAACACGATTCAGGCGCGAGTGCTGGGAGATGCGGTGGCTCGCGCCATTGCCGGCGATTCCGGGTGGGAGCAGGACGAGACGCAGGCGAGCTATGCGTGCACGCGTGTCCCTGCCGACGGCGAGATCGACTGGTCGGCCCCGACGCTCCGGAGCGATCGCCTCGTGCGCGCGTTGACCGCCCCGTTTCCCGGCGCGTTCACGTGGCTCGGCCTGGAACGGCTCTGGGTCGACGCGGCCGAGCCGGCACCTGAAGCGTCGACCTGGGAAGGCCGAGTTCCCGGCCGTGTCGTCGCGGTCTCGCGCGACGGCGGCTGGATCGACGTGCTCACCGGCGACGGAGTCCTGCGGGTGCACCGGGTCCGACTGGAGGGAGAGGATCCCGCGAGCGCCGGGGAACCGGTGCCGGCGGCGACCGTCGTGCGATCCGTCCGCACCACGCTCGGATTGCGTGTCGGCGATCTCGTCATGCGCCTCCGCGCCCTGGAAGGTCCGGGGGCCGACACCCCCACGACCCGATGACTCCCGACGGGATCGTGTGCTTCGCGGCGCAGGACTGGTGGTATCACAGCCGCGCGCACTCGGAAGTGCAGCTCATGCTGCGGCTGGCCCGCGAGCATCCCGTCCTCCTGGTCAACAGCATCGGGATGCGGATGCCGATTCCCGGGCGATCGACGCAACCGGCGCGGCGCATCGGTCGCAAGCTCCGCAGCTTCACCAGGGGTCTCCAGGCCCCCGTTCCCGAGCTCCCGAACTTCCACGTGCTCTCTCCGGTCACGGTTCCGCTCGGTGATCCGCGCGTGCGGGCCGTGAACGCCTCGTCGATCCGAGCCCAGGTGCGACGCGCGATGCGACGGGTCGGCATCACGCACCCCGTGATGTTCGTCACCGTGCCGACGGCATGGGACGTGGTCGAGGGTATGACGTACGACACCCTCGTCTTCAACCGCGCCGATCGACACTCGGCGTTCGACGAGGCCGACACCGACCTCATTCGTCAACACGAAGACGCCCTGCTGCGCGCGGCCGATCACGTCGTGTACGTCAGCCACGCGTTGATGGACGAGGAGCGCGACGTCGTGGGGGACCGGGCCTTGTTCCTCGACCACGGAGTCGACCTCGATCGCTTCCGTCCGCATCCGCCCGGCCACGAGCCCGCTGATCTCGCCGCGATTCCGCACCCGCGCATCGGGTACTTCGGCGGTCTCGAACCGCAGACGATCGACTTCGGGCTCCTCGAGCAGGTCGCTCGCGGTCTCCCTCGTGCACAGCTCGTCCTCGTCGGCAATGCCACCGTCCCGATGGACGAGTTGGTCGCCCTGCCGAACGTCCACTGGCTCGGGATGCGGCCGTACGAAGACATCCCTCGCTACGGCGCCGGGTTCGACGTGGCGATCATGCCGTGGCTCCAGAACGCGTGGATCGCGGCGAGCAACCCGATCAAGCTCAAGGAGTACCTGGCGCTCGGTCTGCCGACGGTCAGCATCGACTTCCCGGAGCTGGCGCGCTACCACACGTTGGTCACCGCGGTCACCGACCCGACGCAATTCGTGGCTGCCGTCGAAGGCGTGTTGGAAGGTCACGAGGTTTCGACATCGTCGGCGCGTCGGGCGGCGGTCGAGCACGACTCGTGGGACAGCAAATCTGTCGTGCTCGCCGATCTCGTCGGGCTCGGTCGTCACCCGGTGGCGGGCTCATGATCGAGAGATCACCACGATTTCACAACATCGCGACAACACAGGCGCGTCCGTATCCGGGGATGAGACTGCTACCCTCGGTGGTCATCAGGCGACGGTTTTCCAGATCACTCTGGTCGAGCACGAGGCGAGGCTGAATTGGATTTCATCGACGCCTGCAAGGTCATCATGCGTCGCTGGTACGTGGTCGTACCCCTCGCGCTGTTGACGCTCGCGGGCACGTTCTTGGCGTACAGCACCGCGTCTGCGAACTACTCGGCCAAGGGTGCGCTGGTGTTGACGCCGCCCGTCGCGGTCCTCGGTGCCGACGGGACCACCGGCGTCTGCGCCACGAACACGTGGTGCACCGGTGGTGACGTCCTGAACCTCGCCAACGTGACCGGGCGCAGGATGGACGACCCGAAGATCAAGGACGAGTTGCTCAACCCGCATTCGGGTGCCAGCTACGAGGTGCTCCTCAACTCCGACAACCGCAGCGCCATCATGGAGCTGACCGCGACGGCGCGCACACCGGCCGACGCGCTCGCGACGCTCCACGACGTGACCGGTCAGGTCGAGCACGAGCTCAGAGACATCCAGGTCAAGTCGCACGCAGAGCCGCAGGATCTGGTGAACGCCGACACGGTCACGATGGCCCGCAAGGCCAGTCCACAGGCGGGCGGGAAGCTCAGGGCGGCCGCGGCCGCGTTCGGGCTCGGCGTCGCCGTGACCCTCGGCGGGGCCTTCCTGGCCGAGTCGATCGCCGCGTCGCGGCGGGCGAACGCGTCGTTGCTCGACCGCATCGCCCTTCCGGATCAAACGCCGGCAGCGGGCGGTCCCGCGAACCTGATGCCACCCCGCGCCGGCTCCGCAACCGACGAAGGCGCCACCGAGACCCGAGAGAGACCGAATCCGGTGTCGGCCGGCCCGCGCAGGTCGGGTCGCGTCGGCTCCTAGCGCACCCAGGCGACACGATCCATGCCATCCGATCTCGCCATCGCTCCCGACGCCCCGACGGTGACGGCGTCCACCGGGAAGCCAACGCGCGCGGAGCGGCGTGCCGCGCGGGGTGGAGTCGGCGCCTCGCCGCGGATCGACGTGGTCACGATCCTCACCGTCTTCGTCGTGCTCATGATCTGCATTCCGTCGCGCCTCGTCGTGAGCGCGCTCGGTGGTGCGGGCACACCCGCGACGATCCTCGGGCTCGTCTGCCTCGCGTGGTGGGCGTACGCACGTCTGGTCCCGGGGACGGGCCTGGCCACCGGCTACCAGCCGATTCGGATCGTGGTGTGTGTGTACGCGTTCGTCGCGGTGCTCACGTACATCGTTGCCCTCACGACGCGCTTCGTCACGTACGCAGAGTTGAACAACGCCGATCGCGCGTTGATCGCCCTCGCCTCGTTCGCGGGGATCGTGCTCATCGGGGCCGACGGGATCCTCCGCTACGACCGGCTCGAGGTGCTGCTGCGCCGCCTGGTGATGCTCACCGCGGTGCTCGCGTTCTTCGGTCTGGTGCAGTTCTTCACCAACTTCGACATCGCCGCGTACGTCAAGATCCCCGGACTGGTTGCCAACGCCGCTCTCGCCGACGAGATCCGGACCGGCTTCCGTCGCATCGCGGTGACCGCCTCACACCCGATCGAATACGGGGTGTTCCTGGCGATGGTCTGGCCGTTGGGGATCCATTTCGCGCTGAGGGCCATCACCACGAAGGCCCGCCAGCTCTGGTGGGCCGCGGTCGGGCTCATCAGCGTTGCCCTCGCGATGTCGCTCTCGCGCTCAGCGATCATGGGGATCGCCGCGGCGACGATCGTGATCGCGATCCCGTGGACCTGGCGCCGACGTGTCAACGCCATCGCTCTGCTGGCGTTGTTCACGGGCGCGATGCGGGTCATGGTTCCCGGCCTCGTCGGCACGTTGAAGGGCCTCTTCACCCACCTGACCCAGGACACGAGCTACCAGGCGCGTGAGATCCGTCTCCCGGTCGCGTTCAGGTTCGTGCACGAGCGCCCGTTCCTCGGCTGGGGGTACGGCACCCTGATCCCCGACCTCAAGTACAAGCTCGTACCCATGGACAACCAGCTCTTGAAGTCGACGATCGAGACCGGTCTGATCGGACTCGTCGCGCTGCTGCTGCTCTTCATCGTCGGGTTCGGAACCGCGCGGGGCGCACGACGCCGCGCGGTGGAACCCACGACGCGCGATCTCGCGCAGGCACTCGCGGCATCGATCGTCGCCGGCTCGATCGCGTTCTACACCTTCGACGCGCTGTACTACCCCATGGTCACGGGGATCCTCTCGTTGGTGCTGGGGGTGATCGGCGCGCTCTGGCGACTTCCGCGCGCGGATCCCTACATCAGCGCGTGACTACCCTGGAGCGCGGTGAGCGAGGACTCCGTGCCAGCGCGTGATCGTCCGGCGCTCACGGTCGTGGTCGTCACCTACAACAGCGCAGAGCTCCTACCCGAGCCTGCTCGAGTCGATTCCCGCGGCGTGCGAGCGCGTGGCGCCGGTCGAGGTCGTCGTCGCCGACAACGCGTCTGCCGACGGATCCGTCGAGCTGCTCCGCGATCGACGCGACGTACGGGTGGTGGAGCTCGGCCGCAACGCCGGCTACTCGGCCGGGATCAACGCGGGCGTTGCGGCAGCCGAGGCGAGCGACGCGATCCTGGTCTTGAACCCCGACATCCGGCTCGCTCCCGGCTCGGTCCGACGGCTCCTCGACGCCGCGGTCGGATCGGTCGGCATCACGGTTCCGCGCCTCCACGACGAGACCGGGACGACGATGCACTCGCTCCGCCGTGACCCCTCGGTGGGTCGGGCCCTCGGCGAAGCACTTCTGGGCGGGGAGCGCTCCGGACGCATCCCGTGGTTGGGCGAGCTGGTCACCGACCCGGAGCGCTACGAACACCCCGGTCGGGTTGATTGGGCGACCGGCGCCGCGATGCTCATCTCCCGCCGCTGCTGGGACGCGGTGGGGGAGTGGGACGAATCGTTCTTCCTCTACTCCGAGGAGACCGACTACTCGATCCGGGCCCGCCGAGCCGGGTTCACGATCCAGTACGTCCCCGAGGCGGCCGCGGTCCACATCGGCGGCGACCTCGAGGTCTCCCCGCGGCTGTGGACCATCCACACCCTCAACCGGGTGCGGCTCTTCGCTCGCGACCACGGCCGGGCGCACACGCAGGCGTTCCGCGCCGCGGTGGTCCTGAACGAAGCGTTGCGGGCCGCCGCGGGTCGGGAGCGGAGCCGGGCTGCGCTGCGGGCACTCCTCCACCCGTCGCAGCGCCCCCCCGAGATCGGCTGATCTTCCGGCGGATCCAGGTCGCCTCCCTCTAGAGTGTTGGGGATGTTCGACGAACGCATGGCCGCCCTGCGGACGACCGATCCCGACATCGCCGGGGTGATCGAACGCGAGGTCGAGCGGCAGAACACCACGATCCAGCTCATCGCCTCCGAGAACTTCACCTCGCCGGCGGTCCTCGCCGCGCAAGGTTCGGTGCTCACGAACAAGTACGCCGAGGGCTACCCGGGGAAGCGGTACTACGGCGGGAACCGGATCGTCGACGAAGCCGAGGAGCTGGCGCGTGACCGCGCCTGCGCGTTGTTCGGCGCCGATCACGCGAACGTCCAGCCGCACTCAGGTGCCAACGCGAACATGGCCGTGTACCTCGCGCTGTTCGAGCCCGGCGACAAGATCATGGGGATGCGCCTCGACCAGGGCGGCCACCTCACCCACGGTTCGCCGGTGAACGTCAGCGGGCGCCTGTACGACTTCGCGGCCTACGGCGTCGATGCCACCACCGAGACGATCGACTACGACGCCCTGCGCGACACCGCGAAGGCCGAGCGGCCCAAGGCGATCATCGCCGGGGCGACCGCGTACCCGCGGATCATCGACTTCCCCGCGTTCCGTTCGATCGCCGACGAGATCGGCGCGCTGCTCATCGTCGACGCCGCGCACATCGCGGGTCTCATCGCCGGTGGCGCGCACCCGAGCCCCGTGCCGTACGCCGACGTCGTGACGTTCACCACCCACAAGACCCTGCGCGGACCGAGGGCCGGCTGCATCCTCAGCCGCGAGGAGCACGCGAAGGCGATCGACAAGGCCGTGTTCCCCGGTCTTCAGGGTGGCCCACTGATGCACGTCATCGCCGCGAAGGCGGTTGCGTTCCGTGAGGCCGCGCAGCCCGCGTTCACGCAGTATGCGGCGGGCGTGGTGCAGAACGCGAGCCGCCTCGCCGCGAGCCTCAGCGAAGAAGGGTTCCGGATCGTCTCCGGTGGAACCGACAACCACCTGCTGCTCGTCGATCTCCGACCCTTCGGCGTGACCGGCAAGGTCGCGCAGGAGGCCCTCGACGACGCCGGGATCACCTGCAACAAGAACGCCATCCCGAACGACACCGAGAAGCCCTTCGTCACGAGTGGTCTGCGGCTCGGTACCGCGTCGGTCACCACCGCCGGGATGGGCGAGCCCGAGATGATCGAGATCGCGGCGCTCATCGCGAGGGTCCTGCGCGACGTCGACGACGTTTCGGTGCGGGCGGACGTCCGCGAGTCGTCCGCCCGCCTCTGCTCGAAGTTCACGCCGTATCCCGACCTTCCGTGACCGCGGACTAGAGCGGGTCGCCGTGGGGGGCTACCTCGTCGTCTTCGCGGCCGCCTCGTTGGTGACGTTCGCGTGCACACCACTCGTCCGGCGCGTCGCCTTCCGCATCGGAGCGCTCTACCAGCCGAGTGAACGCACGGTGCACACCGCAGCCGATGCCCACAGTCGGCGGAGCGGCGATGTTCGTCGGCTTCCTCGTGGCGATGGGCGTGGCGAGTCAGATCCCGCAGTTCCAGGAGATGTTCAACGGCTCGTCGGAGCCGGCCGGCGTGATCCTGGCGGCAGGTGTGATGTTCGCGGTCGGCGCCCTCGACGACCTGCGGGAGGTGTCGCCGCCGGCGAAGATCGCGGGGCAGGTGCTGAGCGGCAGCATCCTGTCGCTGATGGGCGTCTCGATGCTGTTCTTCCGCGTCCCGTTCTTCGGCATCGTCGTGCTCTCGCCCGATCTCGCGCCGCTCATCACGGTGCTCACGGTCGTGCTCTTCGCGAACGCGATCAACCTGGTCGACGGGCTCGACGGGCTCGCGGCCGGCATCGTCGCGATCGCCGGGACCGCGGTGTTCCTCTACTCCGACCGCCTCTTCAAGGACGGTTTCCTCACCGGATCGAACATCGCGCCGCTCATCGCGATGATCGCGGTGGGAATCTGCGTGGGCTTCCTCCCGTGGAACTTCAGCCCCGCGAAGATCTTCATGGGCGATGCCGGCGCGATGTTCCTCGGACTGCTCATGGCCGTCTGCACGATCACCCTCGGCGGCCGCGCCGACTACGAGTACTCGGGCCAGACATTCTTCTTCTTCGCCCCGCTCTTCATCCCGCTCGTGATCCTCGGTGTCCCGCTGCTCGACACCGCCTTCTCGTTCTTCCGACGCGTCCTGCGGCGACAATCGTTCGCCGTCGCCGACAAGGACCACCTGCATCACCGGCTCATGCGATTGGGGCACGGACCGCGCCGGACGGTGGTGATCCTGTGGCTCTGGACCGCGCTGCTGTCGGGCCTGGCGCTGCTGCCGCTCTACACCAGTGAGGCGAACGCCTACGTTCCCGTCGGGGTCCTCGCCCTGGCCCTCGGGCTCTTCGCGATCTTTGCGCCCGGGAATCGCACGGGCGAGAACTTGCGTGAAGGGCTCGACACCCCCGAGACTCCCTCGCCGGGAGCGGAAGTGGTCGACCTCAGCGACCGCCGCAAGGACTCTGCATAGGAGAAGAAGGCGGAGTTGCCGGATCGCTCACGTGGGTCGGGAACTGGTGGGCGATCGAGGCGACGCAGCCGGATTCGACCATCGAGGCGTTCGAGGTTTCCCTCGGTTTGACTGGTCCAACGGGGCTGCAATAGATTGCGAAAGTATTCACAAGCGGGTCGCGCGGCGGTGCTGAAGCCGCAGCGGGACCAGCGGGGGAGAGGCGTTCGGGTGGTCGACCGCGTGTCGCGGGACCGTCAGGTCAAGCAGGAACAGAGCGACGCGATCGCGCAAGCGGCCGAGTTCGTCGTTGCTCCGGTCCTCTTCGGCTTCCTCGGATGGCTCCTCGACAACCGGCTCGGAACTGCACCCCTCTTCATGGTTGCGCTCGGCGTCATCGGCTTCGTGGGCGCGGGCGTCACGAACTACTACCGGTACATGGCCAAGGTCGAACACGACGACGAAGGGAAACCGTGGACACGACGCCGGCGGTAGATCCCGATCACGAGACCGAGATCGCGCGTGACCTCACCCGTCGCGCGCTGATCGCCACGCCGATCGTGTTGCTCGTCGCGGGACTCGCTCGCAGGGCTGGTCCGGCGTCTTCGGGGCCGCGCTCGGCCTCGTCGTGGTCGGCGCGAACTTCCTGCTGCTCGCCCGGCTCATGGCCACCGGTGCGAAGGCGGGCGCGCAGGCGACCGCGTTCGCCGCGATGCTCAGCTACGCGGTGCTGATCATCGTGATCACCCTCATGGCGGTGGTCCTGCGCGACATCTCCCAGGACGACGTGGCCAGCTTCGTCCTGACGGTCGCGCTCGTCCACCTCGCGCTGCTGTTCCTCGAGCTGCCGAAGCTCGGGCTCACACCCGGGCGCACCGGGCCTCAAGCCCCGCTCGCTCTCCCAGACCGACGCGAAGAAGACCGACTCGAGAAGAGAAGGAGTCACGGTGATCGTGCTCGCCGAGCTCTTCCCCAAGGGGGTCAACGAGCTCTTCGACTGGCGGAGCTTCGGCCCGCTCGGGTTCAACAAGACGGCGATGATGTGCTTCATCTCGACGATCATCTGCGCAGTGCTCTTCGTCGCCGGGAGCCGCAAGCGCGCGTTGGTGCCGAGCGGCATCCAGAACGTCGCCGAGTCGGGCTTCGAGCTCGTCGAGCAGAGCATCGCCGTCGAGGTCATGGGCGAGGAGACCGGGCAAGAAGTGGGCGCCCTTCCTCGCCACGCTCTTCTTCTGGATCTTCTTCATCAACATCTGGGAGGTCATCCCGGGGATCCAGTTCCCGGCGACCTCGCGCATCGCGATCCCGTTGTTCCTCGCCCTCCAGACGTGGCTGATCTTCATCGTCGTCGGCTTCAAGCAAGCAGGGCCCGCTCTACATCATCAAGGCGATCTTCCCGCCCGGGCGTGCCGAAGCCGCTCTACATCCTCGTGGCGCCGATCGAGCTCGTCTCGATCTTCTTCATCCGTCCGTTCTCCCTCGACGGTCCGACTCTTCGCCAACATGGTCGCCGGCCACGTGCTCCTCACCGTGTTCGCGGTGATGTGCGCCGAGCTGCTGAAGACGAACAGCGGCACGTACCAGCTCGTCTTCCTCCCGCTGCCCTTCTTCATGCTGACGGCGATGACGGGATTCGAGATCCTGGTCGCCGTGCTCCAGGCCTACATCTTCACGATCCTCACCGCCGTGTACGTCGGTGAGGCCATCCATCCCCAGCACTAGTTCCCGAGCACCCGCTCACCGAGCAAGGAGACACCGTGGAAGCAGCAATCGCGATGTTGGCGGCGATCACCGACGTCGGCCTCAAGAACGGCCTCGGCGCGCGTGGGTTACGGCCTCGCGGCCATCGGCCCGGGCATCGGCATCGGCTACCTCGTCGGTCAGTCGGTCCAGGCCATGGCCCGTCAGCCCGAGATGGCCGGCAACGTCCGTACGACGATGTTCCTCGGCATCGCGTTCGCCGAGGCGTTGGCCCTCATCGGGTTCGTCCTGTACTTCATCTGACCGGACCCTTCGATCAAGGAGAAGGACGCGCGATGCGCATCCGTAGGTTGTTCGCAAGCGCCGTGCTCGTCGGCGGTCTGGTGGTGGCGATGCCCGGCATCGCCCACGCCACGACGACCAAGAGTGAGCTGACGGAGTGCCTCGACAAGGCGGCTCAGAAGTCGACCAACGCCGACGTCAACGCCGCGGCGCAGGACTGCTACAAGGCGCCGAACCTGGTCACGCCCGCGGTGAGCGAGATCCTCTGGGGCGCGGCCGCGTTCTTCATCGTGCTGTTCGTGCTCGTGAAGTTCGCGTTCCCTGCACTCAAGAAGGGGATGGCAGCTCGCGAGGACCGGATCCGCGGCGATCTCGAGCGGGCCGAGTCGGCCCGGGTCGAGGCGGAGACGCAACTCACCGAGTACCAGCGTCAGCTCGCCGAAGCGCGCGTCGAAGCCGGTCGCATCATCGAGGAGGCCCGTCAGGCTGCCGACCAGGTGCGTCAGGATCTGCTCGCCAAGGCCGAGACCGATGCTGCCGAGGCCCGCACCCGCGCCACGGAAGACATCCGGCTCGCGACCTCGCGGGCGACCGCCGACCTGCAGAGCCGGGTCGCCGATCTCTCGATCGAGCTGGCGGAGAAGGTCGTGGAGAAGAACCTCGACCGGGCGACGCAGATCCAGCTCATCGAGAACTACATCAACCAGGTCGGGAGCAAGTAGGCCGTCATGTCTGTACAGGAGCGCATCGACGCCTACGCGAACGCCCTTCTCGAGGTGGCTCGGGCGGAGGGCCACCTCGCGGAGGTCGAAGACGACCTCTTCCGCTTCGCGCGGGTGTTCGAGGGCAACGACGACCTGCGCCTCGCGCTCACCGACCCGCAGCTCCCGGCTGAACGACGGATGGCGATCGTCGAGGAGCTGATGGGCGGCAAGGCGCTCGCGACGTCGGCCGCGCTGGCCGCGTTCATCGTCGGCATCGGGCGCGCGTCCGACCTCTCCGACATCGTCGACGCCTTCGTCCAGAAGGCCGCACACTTCCGCAGCCGCGAGGTCGCCGAGGTGCGCAGCGCGCTCCCGCTCGACGACACCCAGCGCACCCGCCTCGCCGAGGCGCTCGCCACCGCCACCGGGAAGCAGATCGAGCTCAAGGTCATCATCGACCCCTCGGTCCTCGGAGGGCTCGTCGCCCGCGTGGGCGACACGGTCATCGACGGCACCGTCCGTCACCGTCTGGATCAACTGAGAGAACAGGTCTGAGCATGTGGAGCGAACGGACCGCGCCCAGGCCGCGGCGGCGCAACGAGTGAGCGGAGCAATCTGAGATGGCAGAACTCACGATCAACGTCGACGAGATCGCCGCGGCGATCCGCGCGAACGTCGGGAACTTCAAGCCCGAGCTCGACAAGGCCCAGGTCGGCCGGATTCTCGAGGTCGGCGACGGGATCGCCCGCGTCTCCGGTCTCCCCGACACCGCGGTCAACGAGCTCCTCGAGTTCGAGGGCAACACCTTCGGCCTCGCGCTGAACCTCGACGAAGACTCGATCGGTGCGGTGATCCTCGGTGAGGCCGACCGCGTCGAAGAGGGCCAGACCGCCCGCAACACCGGCCGGATCCTCTCGGTGCCGGTCGGCGACGGCCTCATCGGCCGCGTGGTGAACGCGCTCGGCCAGCCGATCGACGGCAAGGGCCCGGTCGCGGCCACCGAGGAGCGACGCCTCGAGGTCCAGGCGCCCGGCATCATCGACCGCCAGCCGGTCGGCGAGCCGCTCCAGACCGGCATCAAGGCCATCGACGCGATGACGCCGATCGGTCGGGGCCAGCGTGAGCTCATCATCGGCGACCGCAAGACCGGCAAGACCACGGTCGCCATCGACACGATCCTGAACCAGCGCGGTCAGGGCGTGAAGTGCATCTACGTCGCGATCGGCCAGAAGGGCTCGACCGTCGCGCAGATCGTCAACACGCTCGAAGAGCACGGCGCGATGGAGTACACGGTGGTCGTCAACGCCCCCGCCTCCGACGAAGCCGTGTTCAAGTACCTCGCTCCGTACGCCGGTTGCGCGTTGGGTCAGCACTGGATGGACCACGGTGAAGCCGCGCTCGTCGTCTACGACGACCTCTCGAAGCAGGCCGAGGCGTACCGCCAGCTCGCGCTGCTCCTGCGCCGCCCGCCGGGCCGTGAGGCGTACCCGGGCGACGTCTTCTACCTCCACAGCCGCCTGCTCGAGCGCGCAGCCAAGCTCAGCGACGCCAAGGGCGCAGGTTCACTCACCGCGCTGCCGATCATCGAGACCAAGGCCGGCGACGTCTCGGCCTACATCCCGACCAACGTGATCTCGATCACCGACGGCCAGATCTACCTCATCGACGACCTGTTCAAGTCGGGTGTCCGTCCGGCGGTCGACGTGGGCATCTCGGTGTCACGCGTCGGTGGTGACGCGCAGATCAAGGCGATGAAGAGCGTTGCCGGAACGCTGAAGCTCGACCTCGCACAGTTCCGCGAGCTCGAGGCGTTCGCCACGTTCGGCTCCGAGCTCGACGCGGTCTCGGCCGCCCAGCTCGAACGCGGCTACCGGTTGGTCGAGCTCCTCAAGCAGAACCTGAACTCGCCGATGCCGGTCGAGGAGCAGGTCATCTCGATCTACTGCGGCACCAAGGGCGTGCTCGACGACCTGCCCGTCGACGAGGTCAAGCGGTTCGAGGCCGACATCCACACCTGGTTCCGGACCCGCCACGCGGACCTGCTCGACGGCATCAAGAGCAGCGGCAAGCTGCCCGACGGTGACGTGCTCGACACCGCCATCGCCGACTTCAAGGCGCAGTTCGTCGCCGGCCTCGCCGAGTAGGGCTGAGCGATGGCGGGTGGCCAGGAGCGCGTTCTCCGACGCAGGATCAAGAGCGTCCAGTCGACGAAGAAGATCACGCGCGCCATGGAGCTCATCGCGGCGAGCCGCATCGTCAAGGCCGCGGCGCGCGTCGAGGCCGCGCGTCCGTACAGCGAGAAGATCACCGATGTGATCCACCACCTCGCCGACGGCGGCGCGGGCGGCGAGAGCCCGCTCCTCCAGCCCCGCGAAGAGGTGCGCAAGGTCGCGTACGTGGTGATCACCGCCGACCGTGGGTTGTGCGGCGCGTACAACACGTCGGTGATCCGCAAGGCCGAGCGGAGTCTGCTCGCCGATCAGGCGCAGGGTCGCGACTACTCGCTCGTGCTCGTGGGCAAGAAGGCCGAGGGGTACTTCCGCTTCCGCGACTACCGCATCGATGCCGCGTTCAGCGGCATGAGCGACACGCCGACCTACGAAGACGCGCGGCAGATCGCAGCCGCGGTCACCCCGGCCTACGAAGCCGGCGACGTCGACCGCGTGCAGCTCGTGTACACCCGCTTCAAGTCGGCCGGTTCGCAGGAGGTCCTCGAGACCACGCTCATGCCGCTCGACTCGGGCAGCCTGGGTCTGCACCCGTCTTCCGAGGGCGACGCGACGGTCGAGACCAACACGGTCCCGCCCGCATACGAGTTCGAGCCGTCGCCCGGCGAGATCCTCGACCGCCTGCTGCCGAAGTACATCGAGTCCCGGCTGTTCGCGGCCCAGCTCGATGCCGCGGCATCGGAGCACGCGGCGCGCCAGCGGGCCATGAAGGCCGCGACCGACAACGCCGACGAGCTGATCACGAAGCTCGCACGCATCATGAACCGGGCCCGCCAGGAGCAGATCACCACCGAGATCATGGAGATCGTCGGCGGCGCCGAGGCCCTACGTGGAGGCGCGGGCCTGATGCCCGACGACTTCCTCTCCGACACGATCGAGAACCGCAAGGAAGACCTCTTCCGAGAGCGCTGAACCGCGCACCGACTGGAGCACCGATGACCGCCACCGCAACGCCCGACACCCCTTCTGCCGCCGCCCCCCTCAAGGACGGTCGCGTCGTCGCGATCGCCGGACCGGTGGTCGACGTCGAGTTCCCCGCCGACGCGCTGCCCGAGATCAACAAGGCGCTCGAGATGGACGTCGAGCTCGAAGGTCGCACCATCACCATCACCGCCGAGGTCGCGCAGCAGATCGGCGACAGCCGGGTGCGAGTCGTCTGCATGAAGCCGACCGACGGCCTGCGCCGCGGTCAGCTCGTGCGCAACACCGGCCACGGCATCACGATGCCGGTGGGCGACGGTGTGCTCGGTCACGTGTTCAACGTGATCGGCGAGCCGCTCGACATCCCGGCGAGCGAGCTCACCGGGATCGACGACCGGTGGGAGATCCACCGCGAGCCGCCACCGTTCGACCAGCTCGAGCCGAAGGCCCAGATGTTCGAGACGGGCATCAAGGTGATCGACCTCCTCGAGCCCTACGTGCAGGGTGGCAAGATCGGCCTGTTCGGTGGCGCCGGGGTCGGCAAGACGGTCCTCATCCTCGAGATGATCAACCGTGTCGCGACCCAGCACGGTGGTGTGTCGGTGTTCGCCGGCGTCGGTGAGCGCACCCGTGAAGGTACCGACCTCCTGCTCGAGATGCAGGAGTCGGGCGTGATCGAGAAGGCCGCTCTCGTGTACGGCCAGATGGACGAGCCGCCGGGTGTGCGTCTGCGCGTCGCACTGTCCGCACTCACCGTCGCGGAGTACTTCCGTGACGTGAAGAACCAAGACGTGCTGCTGTTCGTCGACAACATCTTCCGGTTCGTGCAGGCCGGTTCCGAGGTCTCCACGCTGCTCGGCCGCATGCCGTCGGCGGTGGGATACCAGCCGACGCTCGCCGACGAGATGGGCAACCTGCAGGAACGGATCACGTCGACGAAGGGTCGCTCGATCACGTCGGTGCAGGCCGTCTACGTTCCTGCCGACGACTACACCGACCCCGCTCCGTTCACCACGTTCACCCACCTCGACGCCACGTCGGAGCTCTCGCGTGACATCGCAGCGTTGGGCATCTACCCGGCTATCGACCCGCTCGCGTCGACGTCGAACATCCTGGCTCCCGAGATCGTCGGTCAGCGCCACTACGACTGCGCCCGCCGGGTCCAGGAGGTGCTGCAGCGCTACAAGGAGCTGCAAGACATCATCGCCATCCTCGGTCTCGACGAGCTCTCCGAGGAGGACCGGGTCATCGTCTCACGGGCCCGCAAGGTCCAGCGCTTCCTCTCGCAGCCGTTCTTCGTCGGCGAGACGTTCACCGGCCTGCCCGGCATCTACGTTCCGATCGAGGAGACCATCGAGAGCTTCGAGAAGCTGGTCGACGGTGAGCTCGACGATGTCCCCGAGCAGGCGTTCTTCAACGTCGGTGGCGTCGACTCCGTGCTCGAGAAGGCGAAGACCCTGCAGGAAGGCGCGTAGCCAAGATGGGTACGTTGCACGTCTCGGTCGTGTCGCCGGAGAACATCTTGTTCGAGGGTGACGCGGAGATGGTCGTGTGCCGTCCGGTCGACGGCGAGATCGCGTTCCTGCCCGGTCACGAGCCGTTCGTCGGCGCCCTCGGTGGCTTCCCGGTCCGGATCATCCGTGGTGAGGGACAACCGGAGATCGCGATCGCGGTGCACGGTGGGTTCGTGGAGTTCAGCCACGACACCGTCACCGTGTTGTCCGACGTCGCCGAGCTGCCCGACCAGATCGACGTGGTCCGGGCCCAGACGGCCAAGGAAGAAGCCGAGCGTCGCCTCAACGACGACCCTGAGGACCTCGTGGCGGTGGAGGCCCTGACCCGGGCCAACCTCCGACTCGAAGCCGCGCAGGGCGTCACTCGCACTCCCTGACCGGGCGAGCCACGTTCCGCGGCTGGTCGCGCGAACCTGGCCGGATGCTTCGACGGGTGCGGGTCGGTCTCCTGGGCGCGCTCCTGATCACGCTGCCGGTCGCGACGGGGGCCCTGTCGCCCGCGCCGGCCGGCGCGGCAACCGCCTCGCCGTTCCGTGG
The DNA here is from genome assembly GCA_963829475.1 of uncultured Actinomycetes bacterium. Classification (GTDB taxonomy): domain Bacteria; phylum Actinomycetota; class Acidimicrobiia; order IMCC26256; family JANYLB01; genus JANYLB01. The sequence continues at coordinate 312,849 of CAWHIU010000002.1, forward strand.
CTTGGGCGCGTGGGTCGACGTGTACGACTACGCGCCGGCGTTCCTCCCGAATGGCGCGCTTCCGACCGTCACGCCCGCGTCGGTCGCCGACATGGCCGCGCTCGGCGTCCACACCCTCTATCTCCAGGCCGCGCAAGACGACTCCCGCTCCCCGGGCGACGTGGTCGACCGACGTCTGCTGTCCCGCTTCCTCGCCGCGGGCCGGCGCAGCGACGTGCGGATCGTCGCCTGGTACCTCCCGAAGTTCGACGACGTCGACGCCGACCTCCGCCGGATCCGGGCGTTGGCCGACTTCTCGAGCAACGGGAACCAGTTCGACGCGATCGCACTCGACATCGAATGGACGAAGGGCGTGCCGGATGCTGCCGCGCGCAGCAAGCGGCTCGTCGAGCTCTCGAAGCGGGCCCGCGATCTCGTCGGCGGGATTCCGCTCGGTGCGATCGTGCTCGACCCGGTGCTGCTCGAGGTCGTGAACCAGGACTACTGGCCGGCGTTCCCATGGCGCAAGATCCGCGACGACTACGACGCGTGGATGCCGATGACCTACTGGACGAACCGCAACTCGAGCAGCGGCTACCGCGAAGGCTTTCGGTACACCGACGAGAACATTCGCCGTCTCCGAGCCAACCTCGGTCGTCGCAGTGCAGCCGTCCACCCGATCGGAGGCATCGCGGATGCGATCAGTGCGGCCGACGTCGCGGGGTTCGTCCGCGCGGCGCGCCGCCAACATGCGATCGGCTGGTCGGTGTACGACTACGCGACGACGACGAGTGGCCTCTGGCCGCGATTGCGCGGCCGGTAGGTCCACGGTTGCCTCGTCGTCATCTTGCCGTTGCACTCGTGCTCAGTGGAGATCCCGCGACCGAGGTCGACGCGTTGCGACGGGCAACGGGTGATCCCCGACGTCGAACGGATCCCGCCTCACATCACGTTGATCCCCCCGGTGAACGTGCGCGACGTCGACCTCGAGGGCGTGCTCGCGACGCTCCGTGACATCGCGGCGGCGGTCGCTCCGTTCACCGTGGTGCTCGGGCCGACCGCAACCTTCCTGCCCACGAGCCCGACGCTCTACCTGGAGGTCTCGGGTGCGCTCGAGGGCCTCACGCAGCTGCGCGAGGCCCTGCACGCCGGGCCCTTCGATCGACCGTCGCTACGGCCGTTCGTCCCGCACGTCACCTTGCGGAACCCGGCCCCACCCGACGTGCTCGAACGAGCCCGCGACACGCTCACCGCCTTTCGCACGACAGCGACCTTCGATCGAGTCACCGTCCTCGAGGAGACCGGGCGCGTGTGGCGTCCGCTCGCCGACGTATCGTTTGGCGCGTCGAGGATCGCGGTCGGTCGGGGATCGCTCCCACTCGAGCTCGCAGAATCGCGCGTGCCCGATCCCGATGCCGCCGCGTTCGCGACACGTGAGTGGCAGCTCCACGACGACGACGCCTTCGGGCCGGGCACCCGGTGGGCAACGGATCCGTTCGCGTTCAGCGCACGACGCGGCCACGAGATCGTCGGGATCGCAAGCGGTTGGACCGGTATGGGCGTCGCGTTCCTGTCGGAGCTCATCGTGGGCGCGGGAGTCCGTGGCGAAGGGATCGGCTCGCATCTCCTCGCCGCGGTCGAGAACCTGAGTCGCACGCGAGGGTGTCGAACAATCGCACTTCGCACGGAGGCCAGGTCTCGCGCGGCCCGGTTCTACGAGGACCGGGGTTGGCGGACTGAAGCGACGTTCGAGGCGTGGCTCGCCGGTCGCGACTTCGTGCAGCTCCGCCGCGACCTCTGAAACCTCTTCTGAGGCGAGTCGTCGGGAACGGTTCGGTGTTCTCAGGCAGCTCTTGCAGTCGTCGAGAGCCAGGCTTACAACGCTCCTCCAGAGTGGTCTTCGTCCTCAACCGAGGGCGTTGCGGACCCCCCGCATCTGAAGCCACATGAAGGAGATCAACGTGAACGGTCTACGGAAGATTGGGATCAGCGCCGCGCTCGTCGCGGCCACGCTCACCGGAGGTGCAGTCGGCGCATCGTTCCTCGGAACGGCCGGCGCGGCCGATTCCTCGACGAGCACCACCGCCGCGGCGGCCGCGCCCGCAGCCGCGGCGTCGGGCACCGCGACTGCGCCGACAGGGACCCCGCCGGCCGCTCCGTCGGGCACGGCTCCCGACCCGAGCAAGGGTGGTCACGTCGCGAACGGCGTCACGGAGGCGCTCCTCACCGGTGACACCGCGACCAAGGTGACCGATGCCGCCAAGGCCGCGGTCCCCGGCGCGACGGTCGACCGCGTCGAGAACGACGCTGAGGGTGCCACGTACGAGGCGCACCTGACGAAGTCGGACGGTTCGAAGGTGACCGTCAAGATCAACGCCGACTTCAGCGTCGCGAGCACCGAAGCCGGAATGCGGTAGCGGATTCCCCCTGAGCTACGGCTCGGCGGACCCCCCGGCTTCGGCCGGGGGGTCCGTTCACGTGGTGCACCAGAAGTGGCATTCTGTCCGAATGGAGACCTGGGTGACCGACTCGTCGGTGGGGGAGCGCCTGTGACCGCCGATCAGACCGGGATGACCAGCTGGCCACCTCCACCTCCACCCGCCGGTGCGCCTCCGCCACTTCCTCCGGGTGCGCCCGTACCGGTCGGTGCGAAGACAGAGCCGTTCGCGATCGTCGCTCTGGCCTGCTCTCTTGCCGGGATCGCTCTCTGTCCTCCGGTCTTGAGCATCGTCGGGATCGTGTTCGGCCACCTTGCGCGGGGCCGGATTCGCCGATCTGGTGGCAGGGGTCGAGGCATGGCGACGGCCGGGATCATCGTGGGGTACGCGACGGTTGCCGTAGCGCTGATCCTGGGGGTGCTGCTCTCGGTGGTGGTCTTTCCCCGGATCGTTTCGGCCCAGGAGCGCAGCACCGACCATGCAGTCGCCGCGGCTCGCAATCTCGGGGAGAGCATCCAGGTCGTCGCGCAACGCGAAGCGATCCCGCCACGGAGCACTCGAGCCGTCCGCGGGGCATTGACCGAATCGGGTATCGATCCCGCAGAAGTCTCGGTGGGTTTCGACGGCGGCTCCGCGAAGCATGCGACCCGCAGCGAGCTCTCCCACGAGCACTGGCAACTCCGTGTCACCTCCGGGGTCGTGGGTTCGGCATGTCTGACGGTCCCGACGACCACGACGGGATCGTTTTCCATCACACGCGACATCTGTCTCACACCCTGAAAGCGGCGTCTCGTCGTTCGACGTGACAGTCGAGCTGCTTACATGTGCCGGTGGAAGACGACGAAGTGGCGGCGTTCAGTCGAACTTGAGCGCTGAGTAGCGCATCAGCTTCTGCCACTTGTGGCGGGCGTCGATCTTGCGGATCGTGCCCGACTTCGACCGCATGACCAAGGTCTGGGTCGACGCGCCGTCGCCCCAGTAGCGCACGCCTTTGAGCAGCTCGCCATCGGTGATGCCGGTGGCGGCGAAGAACGCGTCGTCACCCGAGACGAGGTCGTCGGTGGTGAGCACCCGGTCGAGGTCGTACCCCAGGTCGAGGGCCGCGGTGCGCTCCTCGTCGTTGCGGGGCCAGAGCCGTCCGATCTGCGCGCCACCGAGCGCCTTCATCGCGCAGGCGGTGATGACACCTTCGGGGGTGCCGCCGATGCCGAAGAGGATGTTCGCCCCGCTGTCGGGCCACGCGGTCGAGATCGCGCCGGCGACATCGCCGTCGGGGATCAGGCGGATCCTCGCACCGGCCTCGCGGCACTCCTTGATGATCTCCGCGTGACGGGGCCGGTCGAGGATCACTGCAGTGACGTCGTTGACGTCTTCACCGAGGGCCTTCGCGACCGCGCGCGAAGTTGTCGGTGACCGACGCGTCGAGGTCGATCACGTCGGCGGCTTCGGGACCGACCGCGATCTTCTCCATGTAGACGCACGGTCCGGGGTCGAACATCGCGCCCCGCTCGGCCACCGCGATCACGGCGATGGCACCGGGCCGGCCGAGGGAGGTGAGGGTCGTGCCGTCGATCGGGTCGACGGCGATGTCGCATGGTGTACCGCCGGCGCCGATCTCCTCCCCGTTGAACAGCATCGGGGCCTCGTCCTTCTCGCCCTCACCGATGATCACGATCCCGTCCATCGAGACGCTGTTCAGCACGAGTCGCATCGCGTCGACCGCGGCGGCGTCGGCCGCGATCTTGTCGCCCCTACCCATCCAACGGCCTGCGGCCGAGCGCGGCGGCCTCGGTGACCCGGGCCAGCTCCATGGCGAGGTTGCGATCGGGAGGCTGCGGCTGCTCCATGGGCGTTTCAGTCCAGTTCGCGGGGGGACGGGAGGTTGCTGCGCACCGTAATCCACGACCCTCGAGTCCTGCGAACCCCTCGCTTCCCTCTCAGCTCCCCGCGCGTTGACCGCCTTTCCCGATCGGGCGGGGTGTGGAACCATCTCGGGACGGTCGGGTCCGACGGGTAGGAGTCACGCGTGGTGAAGGTGCGCAAGACCGACCGGATCGATCTGCTGCAGAGCGTCTGGCTCTTCGAACGGTGCACGCCGAAGGAGCTCCGGGCGATTGCCCGCCTCGCCACCCCGTTGATCGCCGACGTGGGGAAGGTGCTCGCGCGCGAGGGCGACGTCGCCGGTGAGTTCTTCGTGATCGTCGAAGGAACCGCCCGGGCGAGCATCGATGGTGCTCCGATCGCGGAGCTCGGTCCCGGGCAGTTCTTCGGGGAGATGGCGTTGCTCGACCAGGGTCCCCGCGTCGCGACGGTCGTCGCGACGTCGTCGATGCTGCTGCTCGTGCTCTCGGGCCGTGAGTTCGACGAGCTCATCCGGGCGTCGATCCCGTCGGTCAATCGACGGATGCTCACGGTGCTCGGTCAACGGCTCCGTGAGGCCGACCAGCGGATCGCCGATCGAAGCGCCGCGCCGCTCACCGGGCTCTGAGGCGTCGATGATGAACGATCGGGAGCTCGAGGTCGCGCGCGCGGCGAAGGGGTTCATGCCCGACGACGAAGGTCTCGCGCTGCACGAGGCCGGCCTCGACGGCGGGTGCGTCGGCCCGCTGCTCGAGATCGGTTCGTACTGCGGCAAGTCGGCCGTGTACCTCGGTTCGGCCGCCGCCGCGCTCGACACCGTGTTGTTCACCATCGATCACCATCACGGCTCCGAGGAGAACCAGGTCGGGTGGGATCACCACGACGAATCGGTGGTGGATCCGCGCACCGGGCGCATGGACACCCTCCCGTTCTTCCGCCGTACGATCGAAGACGCCGGACTCGAGGCCTCGGTGGTCGGCGTCATCGCCGACTCACCGACCGTCGGCCGCTACTGGGCCACACCCGTCGGCCTGTTGTTCATCGACGGTGGGCACGCCGACGACGTCGCCATGGCCGACTACATCACGTGGGCGGGATTCGTCGCGCCCGGTGGAGTGCTCGCGATCCACGACGTGTTCGAAGATCCTGCCGACGGTGGCCAAGCCCCGTTCCGCGTCTGGCAACGTGCTGTCGCCGACGGCTTCACCCCACTCGCGACCACCGGCAGCCTGAGAACCCTCCGCCGCTGACCCGCGACCCGCGACCGAGCGTTTCTAGCGGGTGGGGCGGCGGGCGGAGCGTTCGGCTTCGATCTCGATGCCGGCGGCGATGAGCTCCTCGCGGGTGAGCCCGACGGGGAGCCCCTCCCCGCGGAAGAGGCCGGCGGTGGGGCCGGTGCCGGAGAGTGCGTGGGCGGCGAGGACGACGGCGGCCGAGTTCCACGTGGGGTGATCGGGCGTGTAGTGCTCTCCGGGGAGGTGGAAGCGACCACCGTCGAAGTTCATCCCGCACCAGTAGGAACCGTCGTCGTGGCGGAGGAACTGCACCCAGGTGAAGACGTCGTGGGCGCGTTCGCTCTCGCCGATCGCGTCGAGCGACATCACGAGCTCGCACGTCTCGGCCGCGGTGATCCACGGCTGGTCCGACACGCAGCGTGCGCCGCGCCCTTCGACGACGAACGTGTCCCAGAACGCGGCGATCCGCATGCGGGCGGGCTCGCCCCGCAGCACGCCACCGAGCACCGGGTAGTACCAGTCCATCGCCCAACGGGCCTTGTCGAGGAACGCGTCGGGCCGGTGCGCGATCGCGATGGCGAGCGCGCCGAGCGAGAGCTCCCAGTCGGGCCGGTCGTGGCTGAGTCGGTCTGCGATCGCGATCGCGCAGCGGAGGCTGAGGTGGATGCTCGACGAACCGGTCAGCAACGCACCGTCGGCGGGGTCGTCGGCCCGCCAGGCGATCGCGCCGGTCGCGGTCTGGTACTCGAGGGCGTAGTCGATGGTGCGCTCGACGACCGGCCAGAACGACTGCAGGAACGCGGTGTCGCCGGTGGTGAGGTAGTGGTGCCAGACCCCCACGGCCACGTAGCAGGCGACGTTCGTGTCGAGCGTCGGATCCTTGATCTCGTTGCCGACGTAGTACGCGTGCCAGCCGCCCTCGACGAGCTGCATCGACCGCAACCACTCGTACGCGCGCGTCGCGTCGTCGTGTCGACCACCGATGTCGAGGGCCATCGCGGCCTCGACGAGGTTCCACGGATCCGTGTGACCCCCGGGGATCCACGGGATGTTGCCGTCGGGGAGTTGCACCGACGCGATCGCGTCGGCCGTGGCGCGGATCTGCGTGGGTGTGAGCACGGGCTCCGACGCCGCGCTCACCCGTTGAGCTTCTGCGTGTAGACGACCAGGCTCTTGCCCATCACCGGGTTGAGCGCCCGATCGAGCGTCGCGAGCCACTTCGGGTTCTTCGTGAGCTGCCACACGAGGAGGTCGTGGTACTTGCGGGCGAGCAGGCGATCGGGGTTGTTCACGCCACCGGCGCACCGGATCCACCAGTAGGGCGAGTGGAGGCGCGTGCGCGTGGTGCGAACCCCGGAGCCAGAGACCGGCCGCGCCGAGCTTGTGCTCGAGGTCACGCTGGCGGTAGATGCGGATGTGGCCGCCGGGCGTGTCGTTGTAGTGCCAGTCGAGCGCCCAGTTGATCCGTTCGGGGAACTGCGTCGGCACGGTGACGGCCATACGACCACCCGGCTTCAGCACGCGCACCAGCTCCGCGATCGCCTGCCGATCGGCCCAGATGTGCTCGAGCACCTCGGAGCAGACGATCCGGTCGAGTGAATCGTCGGGGAACGGGAGTGCGAGCGCGTCGCCCTGTACCTGACCGCCCGGTGCACCGTCGGTGAGCTCACCCGCCTCCGACATCGCGCCGATCGTGGCGCGCACGTCCTTGAGCTCACCACCATCGGCGTCGAACGCGATCACGTTGGCTCCGCGGCGAAGAGCGGCGAACGCATGGCGTCCACCACCGCACCCCATGTCGAGCATCGTGTGGCCGGCGTGGAGCTGGAGGCGGTCGAAGTCGACGGTGAGCACGGTCAGCGGGCTCCCGCGCGCGCCGCCGACGCGCTCTTCGAGCAGCGCTTCCCAGTTCTCGATCATGCCGACCGCGCTCGCGCGCCACGTGAAGCGGTCGAGCACGCGGTCGCGTCCACTCGCACCGATGCGGGCGCGCTGCTCCGGATCGTTCAGGAGCTCGAGGATCGCACCCGTGAGCGCCGACGGATCGTTGGGGGCGACGGTGCGGGCGCTGATGCCGTCGGGTCCGACGACCTCGGGGAGCGCACCGCCGGTGGTGGCGACGAGGGGGACGCCACAGGCCATCGCCTCGATCGCCGGGAGCGAGAAGCCCTCGTACAACGACGGCACGACCGCGATCTCGGCCTCGGCGTAGAGCTCGACGATGCGGTCCTGCGGGACCCCCGAGACGAACTCCACCGCGCCGGCGAGCCCGAGGCGCTCCATGAGTGCGGGGATCGAGCTCTTGTCCTTCTGCTTCCCGATGACGACGAGATGCGCATCGGGACGTTCGACGCGCAGCTTCGCGAGACCCTCGAGGAGGGGAGTGAGGCCCTTCATCGGAACGTCGGCGCTGGCCGTCGTCATGAGGCGACCGGGCACGCGTGCGACGTGGGGCATCGGCCGGAAGATCTCCTGATCGACACCGACCGGCACGATGTGCAGACGTTCGTCGGACACGCGCATCTGGGCGACGATGTCGCGACGCGACGACTCGGACACGGTGACGAGACGCGGGATCTGGCGCGCCACCTTCATCTGCATGTTGAGGAACGCGTACCAGCGGCGCAGCGTGGCTCGCTTGTACCGGGTCGTCGCGTGCTCGAGCTCGAGATCGCGGTCGACGGTGATCGGGTGGTGGAGGGTGGCACAGACCGGCCAGCCGTCGTCGATCATCCCGAGCAGGCCGGTGCCGAAGCACTGGTTGTCGTGGATGAGGTCGAAGTCGTTGCGCCGCGACTGCAGCATCTTGCGGGCGCGAAGGCTGAACGCCCACGGCTCCGGGAACCCGGCGCCGCACATGATCGCGAACTCGCGGAGGTCGATCGTGTCCCGGTACTCCCACGGCCACGGCACGCGGAAGGGATCGCTCGAGCGGTAGAGGTCGAGGCCGGGAACCTTGACGAGCTGGCTGGGATCGTCGAGCTCGGGCCACGGTTGGCCGGAGAACACCTCGATGTGATGACCGAGCTCGGTGACCTCGCGGGCGAGGTAGCGGGTGTAGACGCCCTGGCCCCCACAATGCGGATTGCCGCGATAGACGAGCCAGGCGATCCGGAGGGGAGAGGGCATGAGGGGCAAATCTAGCGGAACGACCCCCGAGCGGCCCGGGCGAGGTTTCGTGGGCTGACGTGGCCTTTCGTAGGCTTCGAGCGTGCGAACACGTTTCCAGGGACCGAAGGCCGGCGCCGACCGGGCCGTGCTGCTCGCTCACGGCGCCGGGACCGATCTCGACGCCCCGCCCTTGAGGGTGGTGGCCGCGGCGCTGGCTTCGGCGGGAGTCCCGTCCCTGCGGTTCAACTTCCCGTATCGAGACGCGGACCGGAAAGCGCCCGACCGGGCCCCGGTGCTGATGGCACGGGTCAGGGACGCCGCCGATCGCCTCTCCGCGCGCACCGGCCTTCCGCCCGACCGGCTCGTGCTCGGTGGTCGGTCGATGGGGGGCCGCATGTGTTCGATGGTGGTCGGCGCGCAATCCGACGACGACCGACCGGATGAGGGCCCGCGGCCCGCGCTCGGGCTCCTGCTCCTCGGGTACCCGTTGCATCCCGCGGGGCGACCGGAGAAGGTCCGCGACGAGCACTTCCCGCGGCTGCGCGTCCCGTGCCTCTTCGTGAGCGGGACCCGCGACGCGCTCGCCGGGCGGGCCGAGCTCCCGAAGGCGGCGCGCGCGATCAAGGGACGGGTGCAGTTCCACTGGCTCGAGAGCGCCGATCACGGATACCGACCGTTGAAGGCGAGTGGGCTCACCCCGGCCGACGTGCTCGACGAGGTCGCCCGCGTCTCGACGACATGGGTGCAGTCGCTCACCTGAACGCACTGTTCACGGGTTGGTCATCGAAATCGAGGGGTTGTTGTCCCACCCGCACGCGAGACTGGATGCATGCGAGTGGACCGCACCTTTGCGTTCGTCGACCTTTGTGGTTTCACCGCGTTCACGGAGGCGCACGGCGACGATGAAGCCGTCGCCGTGCTCACCGGCTTCCGGGGCGCGGTGCGCTCCCTCGCGGCCGAGTACGGCGTCCGCGTGGCCAAGTGGTTGGGTGACGGCGTGATGATCGTGTCGGGTGACGGGCGTGCCGTGGTCACCTCCGTGCTCGAGCTGCACCAGCGGGTCGTGCAGGAGCAGCTCGCGCTCCCGTTGCGGTCCGGGTTGGCCAGCGGCCCGGTGATCCTCTTCGAAGGCGACGACTACAGCGGGCGCGCGGTCAACCTCGCGGCTCGCCTCGCCGACGCGGCCGGTCCCCAGGAGGTGCTCGCGACCGTGCCCGTCGGGCGGCTCGTGCCGACCGCGGCGGCCGCGATCCCGGCCGGTGAGCGCTCGGTCAAGGGGCTTCCCGCGCCGGTCGCGGTCTGCCGCCTGGTCGCAGTTCGCGGCCATGCGCTGCTCCGGGGCTGACGTCTCCGGCCGAAGTCTCCCGTCGACGTCTTCGGCCCCACTGCGCAGCCGGGGGCAGGCGTACGCTGCCGAGGATGCCGACGACCTTCGAGACCACGACGCTCCGGCTCGACCAGGACGGTCCGGTCGCGTGGTTGCGGCTCAACCGACCCGACAAGCTGAACTCGTTCACGATCGGGATGTGGCACGAGATGGCCGAGCTCGGCGCGTCCCTGTTCGACGACCCACAGGGCATCCGGGCGCTCGTGGTGATCGGGGAGGGACGTGCGTTCTCCAGCGGGATCGACACCTCGGCGTTCACTGCCGCCGCGACCGGAGGGGTCACTGGAGGGATCACGGCCGACGAAGCGTGGACCTCGATGCCGGGTCCGACGACGCACGAGGACCCGACCGTCGACGTGATCCTCCGCACCCAGGCCGCGTTCTCGTGGTTCGAGGACGCACCGTTCGCGACCATCGCGGCAGTGCGCGGCTACGCGCTCGGTGCCGGGCTCCAGCTCGCGTTGGCGTGCGACATGCGGGTGGTCGCGCGCGGGAGCACGCTCGGCCTCCTCGAGCTCACCTATGGAATCATGCCCGACCTCGGAGGGACCCAACGTCTCCCGCGCCTCGTCGGCCCGGGCAAGGCGAAGGAGATGGTGTTCACCGCCGCGAAGATCGACGCCGAGGAGGCGTTCCGGATCGGGCTCGCCGAGCAGCTCGTCGACGATGCCGAGCTCGAGTCTGCGGTCACCGCGCTCGCGACTGCGATCGCAGGTCAGCCTCCGCTCGCGGTCGAGGGCGCGAAGCGCGCGATCAACGCGTCGACCGAGGTGCCGATGCACGAGGGCTTGCGGATCGAAGCCGAAGCGCAGTCGAGGTGTCTGCAGTCGGCCGACATGCGCGAGGCCATCACCGCCCTCGCCGAGGGCCGCGCACCCGACTACCAGGCCCGATAGCCCGGGTTCCCCCACGCCGGAGGGTCGGCTCGTACCATCGCGGGTGATGGAGGCCTTCGTCGTACGACCCACCGGCCCGCTCTCGGGCACGGTCCGGGTCTCGGGCATGACCAAGAACTCCGGCCTGAAGCAGATGGCCGCGGCCCTGCTCGCGCCCGGGGTCACCACGCTCGGCAACATGTCGCCGGTGGCCGACCTCGACGTGATGGTCAACGTGCTGCGGTCGGTCGGAGCCACCGTCGACTGGTCCTCGCCGACCGAGATGCGGATCGACGCAACCGCCGAGCTGGTTCCGGAGGCGCCGTACGAGCTCGTCAGCCGGATGCGCGCGTCGATCAACGTCCTCGGCCCGTTGCTCGCCCGGTGTGGCTGGGCGAAAGTGGCCATGCCCGGTGGCGACAACATCGGGAGCCGCAAGCTCGACATGCACTTCCGCGGGCTGGAGGCGCTGGGCGCCGAGCTCGAAGTCGTGCACGGGTTCATCGAGGCGCGGTGCAACGCGCTCGCCGGCGCGCGCATCGTGTTCGACTTCCCGAGCGTCGGCGCGACCGAGAACCTGCTCACCGCGAGTGTGCTCGCCAAGGGCGAGACCGTGATCGAGAACGCGGCGCGGGAGCCCGAGATCAGCGACCTGGTCGAGTTGCTCACCCTGATGGGTGCGCGCATCGAAGGCGCCGGAACGTCGACGCTGTGGATCGAAGGCGTCGACGAGCTGCACGCGGTGCACCACGAGGTGGTCGGTGACCGCGTCGAGGCGGGCACGCTGCTGATGGCATGCGGCATCGCCGGTGGCGACATCACCCTCGAAGGCATCCGCCTCGAGCACCTCGAGATGGTGGTCGTGAAGCTCCGGGAGATGGGGCTGCAGATCACCGAGACACCCGATGGTCTCTGGGCGCGCGCCGACCAGCGCCTCCACGCGATCGATCTCGCCACTCTCCCGTATCCGGGGTTCGCGACCGACTTCATGCCGATGGCGGTCGCGCTGCTCGCGGTGGCCGAGGGCACTGCGATCGTCACCGAGAACGTGTTCGACAACCGGTTCGGCTTCGTCGACGAGCTGTGCCGGATGGGTGCCGACGTCCGCAACGAGGGCCGTCATGCGGTGGTTCGGGGGCTTCCCCGACTCTCGGCGGCACCGGTGCGGGCTCTCGACGTGCGGGCGGGAGCCGCACTCGTCCTTGCCGGTCTCGCCGCCGACGGCGAGACCACCGTCTTCGAACGGACACACGTCGATCGGGGCTATCCGGATCTGGCCGCGAGCCTGCGAGCCCTGGGGGCCGATGTCGAAGCAGTCGAGCGCTGACCTGCGAACCCCGCAGAGTCGGGCCAATCGGGAACACCTGCGATACTGGTCGGGTTCTGCCCTCTGGAGGAACCTGACCCATGACGACCGACATCTCGACGGACACCTCGACGGAAGCTCCCAGCACCGACCCGCGTGAGGCCGGTGTGCTGGAGGCGATCGACGCGATTCGCCCCGCGCTCCAGGCCGACGGTGGCGACATCGTGTTCTCGAACATCGACGGTGCCGGGGTGGTGCATGTCGAGCTGGTCGGTGCGTGTGGAACCTGCCCGATCTCGACCCAGACCCTCAAGGCCGGCGTCGAGCGGATCATCATGGACCGGGTACCCGGCGTCACCGAAGTCGTCGCCGACTGACGTCGCCGGTGTCCGCCTCTCCGAGCAGTCGGTAGCACCCTGAGCCCGGTTCCCACCCGCGATCCGGCACTGCTCGTCGAGCGCTGCCTCGAACACGATCGGCGCGCGATCGCGAAGCTGATCTCGCTCGTCGAACAAGGCGGCGCCGAAGGTCGCGCCGCGGTGGCGTCGCTGTTCCCTCACACGGGCCGCGCGTACACCGTTGGCATCACCGGCGCGCCGGGCGCCGGGAAGTCGACCCTCACCGACGCGTTGATCGGCAGCATTCGCCGGCTTGGCGACGAGGTCGGTGTGCTCGCGATCGACCCGACGAGTCCGTTCAGCGGCGGCGCGATTCTCGGTGACCGCGTCCGCATGCAGGATCACGCGACCGACCCGGGTGTCTTCATCCGTTCGATGGCGACCCGCGGTCATCTCGGTGGGCTCGCGCTCGCGACACCGCAGGCGCAGCGCGTGCTCGATGCGGCCGCGCTGCCGTGGATCCTCGTCGAGACGGTCGGCGTGGGTCAGGTCGAGGTTGAGATCGCGGGCGCAGCCGACACGACGGTCGTCGTCGTCAATCCCGGATGGGGCGACGGCGTGCAGGCGAACAAGGCCGGTCTGCTCGAGATCGCCGACGTGTTCGTGGTGAACAAGGCCGACCGGTCGGGTGTCGCGGCGACCGTTCGGGATCTCGAGCTCATGCTCGAACTGTCGGCCGGCAGCGCGTGGCGTCCACCGATCGTCGAGACGGTCGCGACCACCGGAAGTGGGATCGACGAGCTGTGGCGAGCCATCGGCAGACATCGCGCCCACCTCGACGCGAGCGGTGAGCTCGGTGCCCGGCGTGCGGGTCGTCTGCGCGAGGAGCTCCGGGCGATCGTCGTCGCGCGCCTCCAGGAACAGGTCGAGGATCGGTGCCGGGGCGAGGAGTTCGACGCGCTGGTGCGTCGCGTCGAAGCCCGCGAGCTCGATCCCTACGCCGCAGCCGACAAGCTCTTGGGCTAGATCCCGACGAGGATCTCGCTCGCCGACCACAGGCGGGTCGCGGCGACGTCGTCGAGCGCGTTCGACGACACCTTCGCGGGCCGACCCTTGTAGAAGTACTCGCCGGTGATCCCGTCGACCTCGGGTGAGCTCGCGAGGTACACCGATGTCTGCGCGCCGGCCTCGGGCGTGATGGCCGTGAGGGCCGGGAGGCGATTGAGGAGCTCGTACCAGCGATGCGTGTCGCCGTCGCGTCCGAAGCGGGAGTCGACGAGGCCGGGGTGGAGCGCGTTGACGGTGATGTCGGTCCCGTCGAGTCGGCGCGCGAGCTCCCGCGTGAACAGGATGTTCGCGAGCTTCGAACGCGCGTAGACGAAGAATCCGTGGTACCGGTGCCGCTCGGTCTGGAGATCGTCGAAGTCGAGTCCGCGACGGGTCATCTTGTGTGCATCAGACGAGACGACGACGACACGCGCGCCGTTCGGGTTGGCGCGGAGGCGGTCGAGGAGCAGATCGGTGAGCAGGAAGTGTCCGAGGTGGTTCACCGCGAAGGTCTCCTCGTAGCCGTCGACGGTGACCCGCCGGTCCGACAAGGTGAGACCCGCGTTGTTCACCAGCACGTCGAGCTGGTCGGTCTGCTCGGCAAGGAGCGCCGGGAACGCGCGCACCGAGGCGAGATCGGCGAGGTCGAGCGGCAAGACCCCGATCCGATCCGACGTGCTGCGTTCCCGGATGTCGTCCAGCGCGGCTGCACCCCGTGTTGCGTCGCGGGAGGTGATGAACACCCGCCACCCGGCACGGCCGAGCGCGACCGCTGTCTCCTTGCCGATGCCCGCGTTCCCGCCGGTGATCACCGCAACCTGCTCAGTCATGAGCCCGCACGCTAGCCAGCGACTAACCGACGTCCGGAGCACCGGAGGTGACGCTCGGCCGCTAGCCTCGGTCGATGGCTGAATTCGTGACTGCTGAACGGCGCGCCGGTGGCGTCGCCCTCATCCGGCTGGACCGTCCACCGATGAACGCGCTGTCGCTCGCGCTGCTCGGCGAGCTCGCCGAGGTGGCGCGGGAGCTCGGGCACGACGCCGATGTGAAGGCGGTCGTCGTCACGGGTGGTGATCGCACGTTCGCCGCCGGCGCCGAGATCTCGGAGTTCGACGGACCCGAGGAGGCGCAGGCGTTCTCCGACGCGTTCCGGGCTGCGCTCGATGCCGTCGCCGCGATCCCGCGACCCGTCATCGCCGCGATCGGAGGGTTCGCGCTCGGTGGAGGGATGGAGCTCGCGATGGCGTGCGACCTCCGGGTGGCGAGCGACCGGGCCAAGCTCGGTCAGCCCGAGATCCTGCTCGGGATCATCCCCGGTGCCGGCGGGACCCAACGCCTCGCGCGGCTCGTCGGCCCGGCTCGGGCCAAGGAGCTGGTCTGGAGCGGTCGCCAGGTGCGCGCCGAGGAAGCGCTCACCATCGGTCTCGTCGATCGCGTCGTCCCCGCGGACGAGACGCTCGACGCCGCGATCGCATGGGCCACCGAGTTCGCCGCGGGTGCGGTGGTCGCGATGGGGTTCGCGAAGCGCGCCATCGACGGCGGGCTCGACGGATCTCTCGCCGACGGTCTCGACCTCGAAGCCGAGCTCTTCGTCGACGTGTTCACGACCGACGACGCCGACGACCGGGGTGCAGAGCTTTCTCGAGAACGGGCCGGGCAAGGCGAGCTTCCAGGGTCGCTGAGCAGTCAGGCCGCTTCGACCCTGCGCCTTGAGTCGGCGCAGGTTGGCCCGCCAGATGCGCGTGAGGATCGGTTTGGCCGCGGTTGCGCCGATCGCCCCACCCATCCAAACCGGGAACCGGAGCTCTTCCGCCCACCGGAACCGCGTGCTGTTCACCGCGAGCGGGGTGAGGGTGAAGCGGCCGCGCCCGACGACGACGCCGCGGTGCTCGATGCCCATCACGGCTCCGGGCTCCCAGTCGGTGACGGTCATCACGTCGGTCGTGGAGAGCGGACCGACCCGGGTCAGGCACTCGAACGTCGTCCCGACGCCTCGCCGCTGGTCGGTCGTGAACGTGATCCGTTCGGCGTCGGCCATCCATTCGACGTGGGTCTCGACCGGCTCGAGCACCGACCAGACCTTCGCCGGCGGCGCGTCGATGTCGATCGTGACCTCGATCCGCACGTCGCTTCAGGCCTTCGACCCGCTAGTCGCGCGCGCGGGTTCGCTGTCGCGCAGGCGGCTCGCCGCAACCTCGGGGGTGACGATGTTGACGAACACGCCCGTGCCCATCTCGAACCCGGCGACGATGCTGAGCCGGGGAATGATCTCGATGTACCAGTGGAACTGCGTCTCGCGTCGGAGTCGGCGTCGGGCGCTACTGGCGGCGCGGTGTGCACGATCACGTTGTAGGGAACGTCGCCGGCGGCGGCACCGAGCCGGGCGAGCGCATCTCGCAGTGCAATCGCGACCGTCGCGACTTCGTCATCGGTCGCGAGCTCGAACCCGGCGCGCCGGGTTCGGTGCGCGATGCGCATCTCGTACGGCGAGCCCGAGGCGTTCGGACACCACGTCGGTGCGTCGCCACCCGAGATCGAGAGCGGGCCACCGTCGACCTCCTTGATCTGGTGGGCGACGAGGTCGATCCCGCCGGCGTCGAAGCGGGCGATCGACGACGCGATCCCCGGCGGAACGAAGTCGAGCGCGACGACCTGTGCGTGCGGGTGGGGGAGGGACGCACCGGCTTCCTTGCCGTGGTTGACGAAGACCTCGACGGAGCGGTGCCCGGCCGCGAGATGTGCGCGCGTGCGCTCGCGCAGAACGGTGACGAGCTCGATGGCCTGGTCGTCGTCGAGCATCGCGAACGATCGGTTGTGGTCGGGGCACAGCACCACCACTTCGTGGGCGCCGGTCGCGCCCGTCGCCGCGTGCTCGCCGCCGACGATCGGGTAGAGGTTGGGCACGACGCGAACCGTTCCAGCCCGCGGTGTCGGGACCACCGGGACCGGTGCGGCACACCTCCGGCGGAGTCTTGGCCTCGTTGCCGTGACAGAACGGACAGTCGGCGGGCGCGTCGGTGGCGTCGCCCAGCGGTCGCGAGCTGTGCGGACGCGCGCTCCGCTCCGGCGCGAGCACGACGAGCCGGCCGCTGACTGGATCGTGACGAAGCTCAGGCACGAGCGCCACCCTACGAGAAGGAGCGGAGTGGCCGGATGCGCGCGGCGGTTGCGCGGCGGGTGGGCGGTCGAGGCCACGCAGCGGATTCGACCGTCGTGGGTGGAGAAGGAGCGGAGTGGCCGGATGCGCGCGGCGGTTGCGCGGCGGGTGGGCGGTCGAGGCCACGCAGCGGATTCGACCGTCGTGGGTGGAGAAGGAGCGGAGTGGCCGGATGCGCGCCACGCAGCGGATTCGACCATGGTGGTGCGAATTAGCCTGGGGGCATGGCGCTTCGGTTCGTGATCATCGGTGGTGGCCCGGCGGGGAACACCGCGGCGACCGTCGCGGCGACACTCGGCGCAGAGGTGACGATCGTCGAACGCGACGTGATCGGCGGCGCCGCACACCTGTGGGACTGCATCCCGTCGAAGGCGATGATCGCCACGGGTGGTGAGCTCTCGGAGCTGACGCGTGCCCACTCGATGGGGTTGGCCGCGGAGGGGCGTCTCGATGTCGACGCGCTGCGCGAGCGGGTGACGTCGATCGAGAGCCGCCTTCACGACGCCACGCAGCTGATGCTCGAGTCGCAGGGCGTTCGTCTGCTCCGTGGCACCGGTCGGTTGAAGGGGCCGCACGAGGTCGTCGTCGACACGCTCGACGGGATGGAAGAGATCGATGCCGACTACATCCTGCTCGCGACGGGCTCACGGCCGCGGGTGCCGGAGTGGGCACCGCTCGATGGTGAACGGGTGCTCACCACCCGCGAGGCGTATCCGCCGGCGGTGATCCCCGAGCACCTCTGTGTCATCGGCTCGGGCGTGACGGGCGTCGAGTTCACCCACATGTTTCGTGCGTTGGGCTCGAAGGTGACGCTCGTCGTGTCGAGACAGCAGGTGCTGCCGTCCAAGGATCCCGAGGTCGCGGCGGTGCTCGAGGCCGAGTTCCTCCGTCGGGGTGTGCAACTCCTGAAGGGCGCGCGCGCCAGGCGGTGCACCGCGACGGCGATGCAGTCCGCGTCGACTGCAACGACGGGCGCCATGTCGACGCGTCGCACGTCGTGCTCGCGATCGGATCGATGCCGAACAGCGAAGACCTCGGTCTCGAAGATGCCGGGGTGGATGTCGATCCCAGCGGCTACGTGCCGATCAACCACAACTGTCTCTCGAACGTCGAGCACGTCTACGTCGCCGGCGACCTCTCGGGGAAGTTGCCGCTCTCATCGGTGGCGTCGATGCAGGGCCGCAAGATCGCTGAGCACATCATGGGACTCCACGCGCGCGCCCACCGTCACGTCGACTACGAGAAGGCCGCTTCGGCGATCTTCACCGAACCCGAGATCGCCGACGTCGGCCTGGCCGAGGCCGAGGCGTTCGCGTCGGGCCGCAAGATCCGCGTGACGAAGGTCCCGTTCTCGACGAATGCCAAGGCGTTGATCAAGGGCGACCCCCGCGGGTTCGTGAAGATCCTGTCGGATCCGGCGACCGGGGTTGTGCTGGGTGGCTCGATCGTCGGTCGCAGCGCCGCGGAGCTCATCAGCGTCATCGCGGTCGCGGTGACGAACAACCTCAAGGTGTCCGACATCACCGACTCGTTGCTCGTCCATCCCGCCCTCGCCGAGAGCCTCGCCGACGCCGCGAGCTGAAGCTATGCGAGGAGGTCGGCGCGGAGGATGGTGACGGCGGTGCCGCCGAGGGTGACGCGGTCACCGTGGAGGTCGACGGCGACGCGGCCGCCGCGGGCGGAGATCTGGTGGCCGACGAGGGTGTCGCGGCCGAATCGCTCGGCCCAGAACGGAGCGAGCGCGCAGTGCGCGGAACCAGTGACGGGGTCCTCGTCGATGCCGTAGCGCGGCGCGAAGCAGCGGGAGACGAAGTCGGCGTCGCGCGGTCTCCGCGGCCGGTGCGGTGACGACCCACACCCGGTCGGCCGCAGCACCGAGCGCGGCGAAGTCGGGCGCCGTCGCGGCGACGGTTGCTTCGTCGGAGACCTCGACCACGAGCTGGTTGCCGTTGTCGAATGTGGCGACGGGCGTGGCGGGCAGTCCGAGGGCCTCGACGCCGGTGACGATGTCGGGCCGCACGGGCCGGACCGGCCGTGCCGGGAAGTCGAGCTGGATCACGCCGTCTTTCTGCTCCGCCAGCAACAGTCCGCTGCGGGTGTGGAACCGCGCCGCGTCGCCGTCAGCGAGTCGTTCCGTCTGCCACAGCCGTGCGCGGCAGCGAGCGTCGCATGACCACAGAGATCGACCTCGACCGTCGGGGTGAACCACCGCAGGTCGAGATCGCCGTCGCGGCGCGGCATCACGAACGCCGTCTCCGGCAGGTTCATCTCCGCGGCGACGTCCTGCATCCAACGAATGTCGTCGGTTGACCCGTCGAGGAGACACACCGCAGCCGGGTTCCCACGGAACGCGACGTCGGTGAACGCGTCGACGTGGAGGAGCGGGACCACCCTGCGCTACTCGATGACGAGGAGCACGTCGCCCGTGCCGACGGTGTCGCCGGCCGCGACGCGTACCTCGGCCACCGTTCCCGCCATCTCGGCGCTGAGGTGGTTCTCCATCTTCATCGCCTCGAGGACGAGCATCGACTCACCGACTTTGACCGTGTCGCCCACCGCGACGAGCACCTTCACGATGGTGCCCTGCATCGGCGCGGAGACCGTTCCCCCGCCGGCACCGGCACCGCTGGACCCGGCGGCGGGCTTCGGCCGAGCGGCCTTGCCGGGAGCCGTCGTCACGGCCCGCGCGGCGACCGGCGCGTCGGGCAACCAGAGCTTCACGCTGAACCGCTTCCCGTCGACCTCGACGGGAACCGTGCGTTCCGTCAATGGCTCGGCGTCGGTCCCGGCGGCGCCGGCCCATCGCCGGTCCCGCCGTCGCGCGGCCTTGCCCACACCGGTGCTCGACTCGACGTCGAGGTCGAAGTCTTCCTCGAGCCACTTCGTCGAGTGCTCGCCAGCCGCGAACACCGGGTCGGCGATCAGCGCGAGGTGGGCGGGGATCGTGGTGTGGATACCGGTGATCTCGAACTCTCCGAGGGCCCGCAGCGCACGGGCGCGGGCCCGGTCACGATCGGGGGCCCACACGACGAGCTTGCCCACGAGGTTGTCGTAGTACTGCGAGACGGTGTCGCCCTCTTCGTAGCCGCCGTCCCAGCGGACACCCGGGCCCGAAGGCACCCGCATGTGCTGGATCGTGCCGGGCGACGGGAGGAAGCGCTTCTTCGCCGGGTTCTCCGCGTTGATGCGGCACTCGATCGCATGGCCCCGCCGGATCACGGAGTCCTGGGTGAACGACAGCGGCTCACCGTCGGCGACACGGATCTGCTCGGCGACGAGATCGAGCTGGGTGACCATCTCGGTGACGCAGTGCTCGACCTGGAGCCGGGTGTTCATCTCGAGGAAGAAGAACTCGCCGTCCTGGTAGAGCATCTCGACGGTGCCCGCGTTCACGTAGCCGCACCCGAGCGCGACCTTCACCGCTGCCGCGCCCATTGCCGCGCGCGTTGCCTCGTCGATGAGGGGCGCGGGGCTCTCCTCGATGAGCTTCTGGTGGCGACGTTGGGTCGAGCAGTCGCGATCGCCGAGCCACACGGCGTTGCCGTGGGTGTCGCAGAAGACCTGGATCTCGATGTGGCGAGGGTGCGGTGAGGTACCGCTCGAGGTACGCCTCGGACCGTCCGAAGTAGGCGACGGCTTCGCGCTCGGCAGACTCGAGCGCCGACGCGGCCGCGTCGGGTCCGGTCACGACCTTGAGACCCTTGCCGCCGCCGCCGTAGGCAGCCTTGATCGCGACCGGCCAGCCGAACTTCTCGCCGAACGCGATGACGTCGTCGGCCGATGTGAGGGGTTCGAGCGTGCCGGGGACAGAGGAGACGTCGGATTCCGCCGCCGCGACGCGCGACGAGATCTTGTCGCCCATGATCTCGATGGCCGCGGGTGGGGGCCCGATCCAGGTGACGCCGCGCTCGGAGATCGTCCGGGCGAAGTCGGCGTTCTCCGAGAAGAACCCGTAGCCGGGGTGGACGGCGTCGGCGCCGGAGCGTTCGATGACGTCGAGGATGGCGTCGGTGTTGAGGTAGCTCTCGGCCGCGGTCTGGCCGCCGAGTGCATAGGCCTCGTCGGCGTAGCGCGTGTGCAGCGCGTCTCGGTCGAGCTCGGAGTACACCGCCACGGTCGGGATGCCGAGCTCACGGCACGTGCGCATGACGCGGACGGCGATCTCACCTCGGTTGGCGATCAGGATCTTCGACGGCACGGGTCCCCCGGGTTCGGCGTCACGGTCGCCGTATCCTACGGGCGATGTCGGAAGCCGGGCGGAGCGGGAGCGGGCCGGGACGTTTGTTCCGGGTCGAGTGGCTGGCCGATGTCGACTCGACCAACCGCTACGCCCTCGAGGCCGCCGGTGCCGGGGAGCCGGGACGGCCTGGTGGTGGTCGCCGACCACCAGCGTGAGGGGCGGGGCCGCCTCGGGCGGGTCTGGGCGGCGGCGCCCGGTTCGTCGCTGTTGCTCTCGGTGCTGCTCCGGCCCCGTCGGACCGTCGACGAGCTGCACCTCTGCACCGCCGCGGTCGCGCTCGCCATGGCCGACGCGGTGCGTGACGTCGCCGGCTTCACTCCCGCGCTCAAGTGGCCGAACGACCTCCTCGCCGACGGCCGCAAGCTCGCGGGGGTCCTCGCCGAGGTCGACCTCGGCCCGTCCGGCGTGGTCCGGGCGGTCGTCATCGGGGTCGGGATCAACGTCACCGAGCATGCCTTCCCTCCGGAGCTGGCCTCGTCGGCCACCGCGTGCGACCTCGTCGCCGGTCGATCGATCGATCGTCGTGCCCTCCTCGACGCGTTCTTGCTGCATCTCGAGGTTCGACTCGACGCCCCCGACGCGGTCCTGCTCGGTGACTATCGCGAGCAACTCGCGACGATCGGCATGTCGGTGCGCGTCGATCGACCCACGGGACCGATCGAGGGCGTCGCCGTCGCCGTCGACGATCTCGGTGGGTTGGTCGTCGAGACCGACGACGGGGAGCTCGTCACGATCTCCGCGGGTGACGTCGTCCACCTGCGCGCGCGCTGACCCGCGATCCGAACTTGTCGCGTGAGGCGCGCTCCAGGGTCATGAAGCGCGACAAGTTCGGGGGATCGGTCGGGACGACGCTACGGATCGAGGTCTCGTGCGACCAGGTTGCGGTAGGCCGCCGCCAGCCGGTTCGTGACCGGGCCCGGGCCGGATCGCTCCTGACCGTTGATCGCCACGATGGCCTGGACCTCTCGGGTGGTCGAGCTGAGGAACGCCTCGTCGGCTGCGGCGAGGGCCGACATCGGCTGCTCGACCTCCTCGAACGGGATGCCCTCGCCCCGGCACAGGTCGAGCACGAGCGCGCGGGTGACGCCGAGCAGGCACCCGGAGCTCGCCGGTGGTGTCCGCACGGTTCCGCGGTCGACGACGAACACGTTCGATCCGGTCGCCTCGCACAGTTCGCCGCGCGTGTTCGCGAAGACGGCTTCGTCGGCGTCGGCGGAACGGGCGTCGGCGAGATGCCCGCACGTTCTCCGCGTACGAGGTCGACTTCACGCCCGCGTTCGCGGCGCGCTCGTTGCGCGGCCAGTCGGCGGTGATCACGCGGGCCGATGCGGCCGGAGCGACGATCGGAGTCGCGGTCACGATGATGTCGGGCCCCGAGCCACCCCGATCACTCGGACCACGAGGGTCATCCGGCGTACCCACCAGCGTCACCCGTACGCGCGCGTCGACGAGGGCGTTCGCCCGCAGCACCGCGTCGATCGCGCCGCGCAGCGGTTCGGGGTCGGGCGGAGCGAGCCCGAGCGCGCGGGCCGCGTCGCGCAGTCGCTCGGTGTGGCGACGGAACGCGAACGGCGTGCCCCCGTAGGCACGCATCGTCTCGAACGCCCCGGTGACGCGCGACGGATCTGCGGCGATCACGAGCCGACCCCAGCGGCGCGAAGGAGGCGCGCGGCCTTGAGCTCGGTCTCGGCCCATTCGCCGTCGGGATCCGAATCGGCGACGATGCCGGCGCCGACCCCGAGCGTGGTCTCGCCGCCGGCGATGGTGAAGGTGCGGATCGCCACCGCGAGATCGCCGGCGTCGCGTTCGGTGTCGATCCATCCGAGCGCGCCGCAGTAGACGCCCCGCCGGACCGGCTCGAGGTCTTCGATCACCTGGAGCACCCGGGGCTTGGGCGCACCCGTGACCGACGCCGGCGGGAACGTGGCCCGGAGCAGCTCGGCGGGGGTGACGCCGGGCCGCCGACGGGCGCGCACCGAGCTGACGAGGTGGAACAGGCCGGGATGCTCCTCGATGCGGAACAGCTCGGGGACCTCGATCGAGCCGGGCACCCCGATCCGGCCGAGGTCGTTGCGCGCGAGGTCGACGATCATCACGTTCTCCGCGTGGTCCTTGGCGCTCGACTCGAGTGCAGCCGCGGTCGACGCGGTTCCCTTGATCGGGTGCGTCTCCACGAGCGGACCCGTCCAACGCAGGAAGCACTCCGGCGACGCCGAGACCACCGACACACCCGCGAGCCGCACGATCGAGCCGTAGGGCGCGGGGTTCTCGCGGCTGAGCGCCGCGAACAGCGCGACCGGATCGGCCGGCCGTTCGCAGATGAGCTGCCGCGTGAGGTTGACCTGGTAGCAGTCACCGGCGGCGAGCAGCCGGCCGATCTCGCGCACGCGGTCGGCGAAGCCGTCGCGATCCAGGCTCGACGACCACTGCTCGAGGTCTGGGCGCGCCAGGTCGGGACGGGCGCGGCCAAGACGTTCGAGCTTCGGCGACGCGGCGGCAGCGTTGGCGTACGCGCGCGCGCAGCGCGGACGCTCGGGCGCCCTCGGTGTCACCTTCCACGGTCACCTCGCCGTCGGGTCGATTCGCGTCGAAGACGAGGCGCGCGTCGAACCGGGCGAGGACGAGGTCGGGGAGCGCGGTCGGAGCGTTCCGGGCGGTGACGTGTTCGATGCTCCGACCCAGGTCGTACGCGAGGTAGCCGGCCCACCAACCGTTCGTCAGCCGACCGAGTGCGGAGAGCGCGTCGTGGCCCGACGCCACGATGGTCTCGACCGGATCGGCCGCGACCAACGTACGAGGCCCGTCTCGCACCGCGACGACGTCCTGGTTCTCGAGCGCCGCGAGCACGGCCGACGGCGAGATCAGCATTCCCCCCGCCCTCGGCACGGACCGCGTTCCCATGGCCGCAAGGGTAAGCGGGACCTCAGGGTCTGACCCGTTCCGGAGCGGTTCCGTCGGTACGATGGAGGCTCCGTGAATCCTCCCCGTCCGACCCTTCGCGCCTGGACCCAGCGTTACGTGATCGCGCTCGGAGTCGTGTTCGTCCTCACCGTGGGCGGAGTCGTCGGCGCGAACGTCGTGATCGACTCCAGCCTGGCCGGCATCAGCCGGGTGCACCTGCGCACAGCCGACCTCCCGGGCACCGCGGAGGGCGGCAACTACCTCCTCATCGGCTCCGACACCCGCAGCTTCGTGAAGAGCGCGGCCGACGCCCAGAAGTTCGGGGGCAAGGACGGCGAGCCGGGCCAACGGTCCGACACGATGATGGTCGTTCACGTCGATCCCGACCAGAAGAAGGCGCTCGTCGTGTCGATCCCGCGCGACCTGGTCGTCGACGTGCCGGGAGTCGGGCGGACGAAGATCAACGCCGCGTTCGCCCAGGCGAACAGCGTGCAAGAGGGCGCGCAGAAGGTGATCGACACCTTGAAGGCGAACTTCGGTCTCGACATCCACCACTTCGTCGAGGTCGACTTCGAGTCGTTCCGCGGTGTCGTCAACGCGATCGGAACCGTGCACATCTACTTCCCGAACGCCGTGCGCGACGTGAAGACCGGACTTTCGGTCGAGAATCCGGGTTGCGTCGCGCTCAACGGCAGCGACTCGCTGGACTACGTGCGGAGCCGCTACCTCGAGGCGTACGTCAACGGCAAGTGGGTCAACGCGTCACCGCGCGCCGACCTCGACCGGATCGAGCGCCAGCAGGAGTTCGTGCGCCGCCTCGGCGCGGTCGCGTTTCGCAAGGCGGTGAAGAACCCGCTCACGGCGAAGAACGTCGCCGACGCGGTCGTGCCGAACCTGACCATGGACGACTCCTTCGGTACGGAGCCAGATCTTCGGGCTCGTGAACCTGTTCCGCTCGGTCGACCCGAGCGACCCGAGCCAGGTCGAGATGACCACGTTCCCGAACAAGCCCTACGGCGACGGCGCACGCCTGCTGCCACTCCAACCTGCGGCCGACGAGATCGTGGCTCGACTCAACCAGCTCGGATCGTCGTCGGGCACGCCCCAAGCCCCGAAGCCCAAGCCGAAGCAGGTGCGCGTTCGCGTCCTCAACGGATCAGGGACGAGCGGCCTCGCGGCCGCCACCCTCGACGCGCTGCACCGCCAGTACGGGTTCATCGCGGGCGAGGCCGGGAACTGGTCGGAATCGCTCACGGCGACACAGGTTCGCTACGGCAGCGGCGGCCTCGCGGCCGCGGAGTTGGTACAGCGCAAGCTCGGCGGTCAGGGAACCCTCGTGCCCGATTCGACGATCACCGGCACCGACGTGACGGTCGTCCTCGGCTCCGACTTCTCGGCCGGTGGGGTCACGCCGACCAGCTCGACCACCTCGACCACCGCCGTGAAGGGCAAGGCCGCGAAGACGACCACGACGACCACCCCTGCCGATCCCGCGGCGGCGTGCAAGCCGTGAGCAGAGCAGTTTCCGCTTCCTCCCGCTCGCGGCTGCGCGCCTTCACGCATCGCTACGTGATCGCGCTCGGCGTCGCGCTCGTGTTCACGATCAGTGGCGTGGTCGGCGCGAACCTCGTCATCGACTCGAAGTTCGAGCAGATCTCGCGCGTCAAGGTGAAGCTCGCAGCGGCTGATCCCGGCACGCCGGGGAACTTCCTCCTCATCGGCTCCGACACCCGGGCGTTCGAGAGCAACGACCAGCAAGCGGCCGCGTTCGGGAGCAAGGACGAACAGACCGGTCAGCGATCCGACACGATCATGGTCGTCCACGTCGAGCCCGACTCGCGCACGAGCGTGGTCGTGTCGTTCCCGCGTGACCTCTACGTCGACATCCCCGGCGTCGGGAAGTCGAAGATCAACGCGGCGTTCAACGACGGACCGCAGAAGGTCATCGACACGTTGCAGGCCAACTTCGGCATCCCGATCAACCACTACCTCGAGGTCGACTTCGCGTCGTTCCAGGGAATCGTGGACGCGGTCGGGAAGGTGCCGGTGTACCTCCCCGCGGAGGCTCGCGACGAGAAGACGGGGTTCTCCGTCCCCGCGGCAGGGTGCTACCAGCTCAACGGCGAGCAGGCTCTGCAGTACGTCCGCAGTCGCTACCTCCAGTACTACGACCCTGCCACCGAGAAGTGGACGAACGCGGATGCGATCCCCGACATCGGTCGCATCGCGCGGCAGCAGAACTTCATCCGCCGCATCGGCTCACTCGCGTACCGGTCCGCACTCAGCAACCCGCTGAAGGCGACCGAGCTCGCCGACAAGGTGATCCCCAAGCTCGTGGTGGATTCGACCCTCGAGCGCGGCGACGTGTTCAAGCTCGTCAACACCTTCCGCACCATCGACCCCTCCGATCCGAACTCGGTCGAGATGCTCACGCTGCCCACCTACGGCGACACCTTGAGCGACGGCCAGCAGGTGTTGCTGCCCGACCAACCCGATGCCGACACGATGCTGGCCCGACTCCGCACGTTCAACGCGCCGGTCACGCCACCGGCGGGGATCCTCCCGGCCCAGGTCCGTGTGCGCGTCCTCAACGGGTCGGGCCACGACGGGGTCGCGTCGACCACGCTCGATGCGCTCCAACGTGAGTTCGGCTTCGCCGGCGCCGGCCTCGGCAACGCTTCGCGAGTGGCCAAGACCGAAGTGCGCTACCGCCCCGGCATCGAGAAGGCGGCGCGGCTCGTCAAGAGCTACCTCGGCGGTGTCGGAAAGGTGGTCCAAGACCCCGGGATCGCCGATGCCGACGTCGTGGTGGTGCTCGGCTCCGACTTCACCGCGGTCTCGGCACCGCCGGGCGTCGCCGCGGCACCCACGTCGTCGACCTCGACCACGATCGCGACTCCCATCACGGTGACGCCGGGCGGGACCGAAGTGAACCCGGATGCGCTGCGCAAGGCCGAGGAGTACATCAGGGGTCTCCATCGGGGCCTCGCCGAAGCCGGCTGCGTGCTGTAGCAGGCCGAGTGACCTGCGACAACGGGTTCCCGAGGTGCCCGGGTTCAGGTGACGCCGGGCTTAGGGCAAGGTCGGGCGGCGCCGATAGCATCTCCCAGATGTCGTCTCTCCGATTCCAACCGAGCGCGCGCGTGGTCTCCCGATGAAGGTGCTGGTCACCGGGGCCGGAGGCCAGGTCGGGTCCGAGGTCGTGCGTGCCCTCGAGAGCCACCCGGCGCGCCCCGAGGTTCTGGGCGTGACCCACGCCGACCTCGACCTGTCTGATCGGGAGCAGATCGAGCAGGTGGTGGCAACGTTCTGCCCCGACGCGATCGTGAACCCCGGCGCCGTCACCAACGTCGACGCGTGTGAGACCGATCCGGAGCTCGGCTATACCGTCAATGCCCTCGGTCCGCGCTTCCTCTCCCTCGCCGCGGCACGCATCGGCGCACACGTGGTGCACGTGTCGACCGACTACGTGTTCGACGGCACCGCCGGCCGGCCGTATTCGGAGTGGGACGACACCAACCCGATCTCGCACTACGGACGATCGAAGCTCGGCGGCGAGATCGAGGTGGCCCGTCATGCGCCGTCGTGGGCGATCGCCCGTACCGCGTGGGTGTTCGGGAACCGGGGCAAGGACTTCGTGCAGCTCGCGCTCGATGCGGCTGCTGGAGCCGACTACGGGTTCGTCGACGACCAGACCGGCTCGCCGTCGTACGCGCCCGATGTCGCCGCGGTGCTCGTGCAGCTCGCGCTCCAACGGGTGTCGGGTGTGTTCCACGCCGTCAACGAAGGCGTGTGCACCCGGTACGAGATGGCCACGGCCGTGCTCGAGCTCAGCGGTCTCGACCCGTCGCTGCTGAAGATCGTGTCGACGGCGGATCTCGGACGCCCGGCGCCGCGGCCCGAGTTCAGCGCGATGTCGAACCTCGCGCTCCCGGCCGCGGGGATTCCCCGCCTCCGGCACTACCGCGACGCGCTGGCCGAGTACGTGGCGGCTTCCGAGGGTGGTACCCGGTGAGCCGGGTCGCGATCATCGGCGCCGGCTACGTCGGGCTCACGACCGGCGCGTGCCTCGCCCACATCGGGTCACGCGGTGGTCTGCGCCGACATCGACGAG
Organism: uncultured Actinomycetes bacterium; assembly: GCA_963829475.1. Classification (GTDB taxonomy): domain Bacteria; phylum Actinomycetota; class Acidimicrobiia; order IMCC26256; family JANYLB01; genus JANYLB01. The sequence continues at coordinate 340,837 of CAWHIU010000002.1, forward strand.
GACCGGGTGGCTCGCCTCACCAAGGGTGAGGTCCCGATCATGGAGGACGGGCTCCCCGAGCTCATCGCCGAGGGTCTGGAATCGAACCGTCTGCAGCTTCGTCGTCGGCGCGGCCAATGCCGCCGCGACCGCCGAGTTCGTGTTCCTCTGCGTCCCGACCCCCCAGGGCGACGACGGTTCGGCCGATCTGTCCTTCGTCGAAGACGTCGCCGCGTGAGATCGCCAGCGTCCTGCGGCCCGGAACGGTGGTCGTGAACAAGTCGACGATGCCGGTGGGCTCGACCCGGCTCGTGCAACGGATCCTCGGAGAATCGGGTGCAACGATCGAGGCGATCGGCGTCGCGTCGAACCCCGAGTTCCTGCGTGAGGGCACGTCGGTCCGGGACTTCCTCCACCCCAACCGCGTCGTGATCGGCTGCGACGATCCCGAGGTCGCGGTGCGAGTCTCCGATCTCTACAAGAGCCTCGACGCGCCGATTCTCGTCACCGAGCCGGCCTCGGCCGAGATGATCAAGTACGCGTCGAACGCGTTCCTCGCGACGAAGATCTCCTTCGTCAATGCCATCGCGAACCTCTGCGAAGCAGTCGACGCCGATGTGCGCGAGGTCGCGATGGGGATGGGGTACGACAACCGGATCGGGTTCGAGTTCCTGCATCCCGGGCCGGGATACGGCGGCTCCTGCTTCCCGAAGGACACTGCGGCGTTGCTGCACACCGCGCGACCTCGCGGGCTACGACTTCAGCCTGCTCCAGGGTGTCGTCGAGGTGAATCGGGCGCAACACGAGCGGGTGATCGAGAAGATCACCCGCCTCGTCGGTGGATCGCTCGAGGGCGCGACGATCGCCGCATGGGGCCTCACGTTCAAGGCCAACACCGACGACGTGCGCGACTCGCCGGCGGTGTTCATCGTCCGGCGCCTCCTCGAGGGGGAGCAATCGTCCGGTGCTACGACCCGTCGGCCGGGGAGCGGGCCGCGCTCGCGGTTGCCGGCGCCGAGTTGATGCCCGACCCGTACGAAGCTGTCGCCGGAGCACAGGTCGTCGCAGTGCTGACCGAGTGGGACGAGTTCCGTTGGCTCGATTTCGAGCGGGTCCGTGACGCGATGGCTTCGCCCGCGGTCCTCGACGCCCGCAACCTGCTCGATCCCTCGGCGCTGCGCCGGCTGGGCTTCACCTACGAGGGGATCGGACGCTCGTGACCGGTGCGTCGTCCCGCGCGGTCGTCACCGGGGGAGCGGGCTTCATCGGATCGCACGTCTGCCGGGCCCTCCTCGCCCGCGGCTGGGACGTCGTGGTGCTCGACAACCTCCTGACCGGGCGGCTCGAGAACGTCGAGGCGCTGCTGCCCGAGCGGGCCTTCTCGTTCGAGGAATGCGACGTGACGGAGTACGTGCAGGTCGAAGGGCGGGTCGACGCGGTGCTCCACCTCGCGAGCCCCGCGAGCCCGCAGGACTACCTCGCAACATCCGATCAAGACCCTGAAGGTCGGTTCGCTCGGCACGCACAACGCGCTCGGATTGGCCAAGGCCAAAGGCGCGCGGTTCCTGCTCGCGTCGACGAGCGAGGTGTACGGCGATCCGGAGGTGCACCCGCAGCCGGAGTCGTACTGGGGCAACGTGAACCCGGTCGGGCCGCGCGGCGTGTACGACGAGGCGAAGCGCTTCTCCGAGGCGATGACGCTCGCGTACCACCGCGACCCACGGGCTCGAAGTCGAGGATCGCGCGCATCTTCAACACGTACGGTCCGCGGTTGCGACCGGGCGACGGTCGGGTGGTGTCGAACTTCCTGGTGCAGGCGATGGACGGCGCGCCGATCACGATCTACGGCGACGGAAGCCAGACCCGCTCGTTCTGCTACGTCGACGACGAGGTTCGCGGTCTGCTCGCGCTTCTCGACTCCGACGAGGTGGGGCCGGTCAACATCGGCAACCCCGGTGAGTTCACGATCCTCGAGCTCGCCGAGCAGGTGCTCGCGCGTGACCGGATCGAGCTCGGAGATCGTGTTCGAGCCGCTCCCGGTCGACGACCCGACCCGCCGCCGACCCGACATCTCACTCGCGGAACGGGTGCTCGGCTGGAAGCCGGAGATCGACCTCGCCACCGGATTGGCCCGCACCCACGAGTGGTACCTCGAGCAACGCCAAGTGAGCGCAGCGGAGCCGGCCACGCGCGTGGCGTCAGCAGGTGAGCGATCGAGGCGGCGCAGCGGAGCGATCAAGCCGGAGTCGCCGGACGCGGGACGTGAACGGTGAGCGATCGAGGCGGCGAGCGGAGCGAACCTCAGCCGAGCGAACCATCTGGGCGGCGGTGGTGGTGAACTACAACGCCGGGGATGCGTTGCTCGCGTGCGTGGCGTCGTTGTCGCCGACACGAGCGCCGGTGGGCCGCCGGAGATCGTCGTGGTCGACAACGCGTCGGTCGACGGCTCGGCCGACGCGTTGGCCGAGCGGTATCCCGAGGTCACGCTGCGTGCGCGCCCCGACGAACCTGGGCTTCAGCCGGGCGAACAACCTCGGCGTCGCGGCGACGTACGCGCCGTTGGTCGCCGCGGTGAATCCCGATGTCGAGGTCGATCCGGGGACGGCGGGCGTGCTGGTGCGCCGCCTCGACTCGGAGCCCGATCTGGCCGCGGTGGGGCCTCGGATCCGCAACCCCGACGGCTCCCAGTACCCGTCGGCTCGGGTGGTGCCGTCGAGCATCGACGCGGTCGGGCACGCGTTCCTGGGCACGATCTGGCCCGGGAACCCCTTCACCCGCCGCTATCGGCGCCTCGACACCGATTGGTCGAGCCCCCACGACGTCGGCTGGATCTCGGGTTCGGCGCTCTGGTTCCGCCGCACGGCGTTCGACGAGATCGGCGGGTGGGACGAGGGCTTCTTCATGTACCTCGAAGACGTCGACCTGTGCGCCCGCTTGACCGCGGCGGGCTGGCGAGTGGCCTACGAGCCGGGTGGTTCGGTGCTTGCATCTCCAGGGTCTCAGCACCGCCCGGCACCCCTACCGAATGATCATCGAGCACCACCGTTCGGCGATTCGCTTCGCCTCCAAGCACTGGCACGGAACGCGGCGGGTCCTCCTCGGCCCGGCGGTCGCCTTCCTGACGGTCCGGGCGGCGATCGAGGTGGTGACGCGAGCCGTCGGGGCCCGCACCGAGCGTCCGCGCACGATTCGCTAGCCTGGACACCTCATGGCACGTCGAAAAGGCAAGTACTCACGGGCGCAGGCCCGAGCGAAGATCCGTCGCACGAAGCGCCGGGGCGGGTCGATGGGCTGGACGGTCGCGACGGTCGTGGTCGTGCTCGTCGGCATCGTCGGCATCGTCCTGGCCCGTGCGGGATCGACCGGGGATGTCCGCCCCGATCGTCAACAAGGACCACTTCCACGCATACCTCGGCGTCAACGTGTGCGGGACGTGGCTCCCCGCGGCCCCGGCGTTCGACGGTCCGACCGCGCAGGCGATGGGGATCCACTCCCATGGCGACGGCCTCATGCACATCCATCCGTACTCGTCGGCCGCCGCGGGGAAGAACGCCACTGTCGGCCGATTCCTCGAGGACAACGACGGTGCGGGCTGGGCGCTCGACAGCACCTCGATGACGCTCTGGGACGGTGCGCAGCACAAGAACGGCGACACGTGCCCGAGCGGCGAGTTCAAGGGGAAGAAGGCGAACGTCGTCTGGGCGACCGGCCACTACGGCAAGCCCTGGAACGGGACGCCGCGCACGGGGAACCCGTCCGACTTCAACCCGCAGAATGCCGACATCGTGGCGATCGCGTTCCTGCCCAAGGGTGTGAAGATCCCCGAGCCACCCGACGCCGAGTCGGCGCTCGCGAACATCCAGGACCTCGGTGGAGGGGCCGCAGCATCCACGTCGTCCGACCGCCTCGACGGCGTCGACCGCCACCTCGACCACAGTTCCGACGGCTCCAGCCGCCAGCACCCCGTGAAAGCGGTCGTCCTCGTCGGAGGAGAAGGGACACGACTCCGGCCGCTCACCTACAAGACGCCCAAGGGGTTGCTGCCGATCGCGAACCTGCCGTTCCTCGATCGACAGCTCACCTGGCTCACGAGTCACGGGGTCGACGACATCGTGTTGTCGTTCGGCTACTTGCCCGAGGCGTTTCGGGAGCACCTCACCGGTGACTCCTCGGCCGACGAGGCGCACTTCGGCTCGGCGCGTATCCGGTTCCGTCAGGAGCCGGAACCGCTCGGCACTGCCGGCGGTATCCGCTTCGCCGCCGAGGGGATCGACGAGCGCCTGATCGTCTGCAACGGCGACGTGCTCACCGACCTCGATGTCCGCGCCCTCGTCGCGTTCCACGAGGAGAGCGGGGCCGAGGCGACGATCGCGTTGACGCAGGTCGACGATCCGTCGGCGTTCGGCGTGGTTCCCACCCGGGACGACGGAGAGGTCGTCGCGTTCGTCGAGAAGCCGCCCCCGGTCGGGCACCGACCAACTGGGTGAACGCGGGCACGTACGTGCTCGAACCGTCTGTGCTCGAGCGGATCCCCCCGCGTCTCACGGTGTCGATCGAGCGGGAGACGTTCCCGCGGATGCTCGACCGACCGGGTCGCCTCTTCGCGTTCCGGAGCGATGCCTACTGGATCGACATCGGGACGCCCGAGAAGTACCTCCAGGCCCACACCGACGTCCTCGCCGGCCGCATCGGATCGTCGCCGGTCCCAGGTGCGACGGAACGGGAACCCGGAGTGTGGACGCAGGGTGCGGTGACAGTCGCCGGCGATGCGCGCCTGGATGCGCCGGTGCTCCTCGGCGCGGGCGCGACGATCGGCGCGCGGCGCGCGTGTCGGCAACGCGGTCATCGGAGCCGACGCCTTCATCGGCGCGGGTGCCGAGGTCGTGGATGCGGTCGTGCTCGACGGCGGCCAGGTGGAACCGGCGACGAAGGTGCATCGGGGCGTGGTCGGGCCCCACGGACTCCTGGCGGCCGGACCCCAGTGAGGGTGTCAGCGTGAGGGTGCTCGTCACCGGCGGTGCCGGTTTCATCGCGTCGACGCTCGTCGACCGTCTCGTCGTCGAGGGCTACGACGTCGACGTCGTCGACGATCTGTCGACCGGATCGCTCGCGAATCTCGCCGATGCCCGCGCCGATCGGTCGCGCCGGTTCTCGTTCCACCGGCTCGACCTCCGATCGCCCGCGATCACGGATCTGGTCGCGCACCGCAAGCCCGAGGTGATCTACCACCTCGCCGCGCAGGCCGACGTGCGGGTGTCGGTCGCCCGCCCTGCGTTCGATGCCGAGGTGAACATCCTCGGCGCGCTCAACCTGTTCCAGGGTGCGCTCGCCGCGGGCACGCGCAAGGTCGTGTTCGCGAGCTCCGGCGGAACCATCTACGGCTCTCCGGAGGATCTCCCGGTCCGCGAGGGTCATCCGCAGCGACCGGAGTCGCCGTACGGCGTCGCGAAGAAGGCTGTCGGCGACTACCTCCACTACTACCGCGAGGTGCACGGGCTCGAGTACACCGCGCTCGCGCTCGCCAACGTGTACGGACCGCGCCAGGATCCGAACGGTGAGGCGGGCGTCGTCTCGATCTTCGCGGGGAAGTTGCTCGGACGCGAGCGCGCCACGATCTTCGGCGACGGGCGCCAGACGCGCGACTTCGTCTTCGTCGACGACGTCGTCGACGCGTTCGTCCGCGCGACGGAGAAGGGCGGCGGACTGCTCGTCAACATCGGGACTGGTACCGAGACGAGTGTGCAACAGCTCTTCGACGTGATGGCGCGCCTCACCGCGTCGAAGGAGACGGCGCACTATGCACCCGCTCGCCTCGGCGAGCTGGCCCGTTCCGCGCTCGACCCCGGTCGCGCGGAGATCCACCTCGGATGGAAGCCCTTCACGAGCCTCGACGAAGGAATCGGCCGCACCCTCGAGTGGTTCAAAGCCACCCGCCGCAGATAAGAGACGCAGCGGAGCAGGCGGACACGCGCCGCGGTTCGTGACGGTGAGCGATCGAGCCTGCGCAGCGGAGTCGACCAGTAGTCGAGATACCCAGCGCTTCAGCGGATGGCGCGGAGCTCGTCGAGCGGTACCGGGGGACGCGGTCGGCCGACGTACGACGGGTCGGGGTGGCCGACGAGGACCATCGCGTGGGGCAGCCACTCGGGGTCGAGCGCCAACGCGTCGCGAGCTTCTGTCGGGCAGAAGATCGGGGCGGCGACCCAGCACGACGCGAGTCCGATGTCGGCGGCGGCAAGCATCAGGTTCTCGACGGCCGCACCGAGGGACAGCAGCGCCATGCCCCACTCGGCCCGCTGACGGTCGGGGTCGGGGTAGCGGTCGAGTCCGTCCCAGGTGAGGCAACCGACCACGAGCGCGGGTGCGCCGATGAGCTTGGCGTGCGACGCGGTCACCAGCTCGTCGACGCGCACGAGATCGATGCCGTCGGCGAGCAAGTCGCGTCGCCACCGTTCACCCATCCTGACCGCGAGCGACTCCTTGGCCGCGGGGGACACGACGGTCACGAAGCGCCATGGCCGCGAGTGGTGCGGCGCGGGCGCGAGGCACGCGGCCTCGACCAACCGGTCGAGCAAGTCCTGCTCGACGGGTTCGTCGGTGAACGACCGGATGGAACGGCGGGCTTCGATGAACGCGGGCACCCGGTCGTGCTCGTTCTCGCGCTCGGGTGCGGTCACCGGAAGAGATCTTCGGCGGGAGGGCGGATCAGCTCGGCCACCGACGCCTCTCGGAACCAGGAGGCGTCGAGTCCGCGCACGATCGCGGCCGGGATCCCGGCGGACTTGCCCATCGCGAGCTCTGCCGCGCCGGCGATCTCGTCGGCGACGGCCACCTCGGTGACGTGGAGCTCCCGGCCCCGCGAGTCGGGGGAGCCCCGGAGGTCGACGACTCCCGCGAGACCGGCAACCCCGATGGCGACGTCGGTCAGACCGCGTCGCCAGACCCGACCGAATGTGTCGGAGACGATGATTCCCACCGAGATGTCGAGCCGCGACCGGATCGCGTTGCGGATGTCACGTGCGGAGCGGTCGCTGTCGACGGGGAGCAGGGCCGCAGAGCCGTCGTCGACGTTCGACAGGTCCACTCCCGCGTTCGCGCACACGAAGCCGTGCTCCGTCTCGCTGATGATCAGGTCTCCCCGGCGGCGCAGGATCCGGCGCGACTCCTGTTCGATCAGCTCCCGTCGGGCGTCGAGATCGTCGGGTTCGAGCGCAACGAGGCGTCCCTCGGCCTTCGACACGATCTTCTGGGTGACGACGATGCAGTCGCGCTCGAGCAGCGGTGTTCCCTGATCGGCCGCGGCGTCGACGATGAGCGTCGCGAGCGGATCACCCGGCTTGATCTCCGGCATCCCGGAGATCGGGGTGATGACGAGCCCGTCGCTCACGCGACGGCGTCGAGGGTGTGACGCGCCAGAGCCGCGGCGACCCGAGCGTCGGTCATGAGGGTGTCGGCGACGACGGCGCGTACGCCGGCCGCCTCGACCTCAGCCGCGCGCGACGCGTCGCCGGCGTCGATCACGAGTGTGCTGCAGAACTCGGCGTACACCCGCGCGACGCCGACGCACGACACCTCGAGGCCGAGCCCGGCCATGAGGCGGTCGGCCGGACCCTTGACCGGCCGACCCGCGATGATCGGACTCACGCCGACGACGCGGTCGCGCCGACGGACGAGCGCCTCGCGCACGCCGGGCACCGCGAGGATCGGCCCGATCGAGATCACCGGGTTCGACGGGCACACCAGGATCGTTTCGGCGGCCTCGATGGCCTCGATCACGCCCGGCGCCGGCGCGGACGATTCGGCGCCCGCGAAGTCGACCGATGTCACCGGTGGCTCGGCGCGCTCGCGCACGAACCACTCCTGCATCGCCAGCTCCTCGACCGAGCCGTCGGGCCGGGTCACGGCGATGCGGGTCGCGACGGAGTCGTCGCTCATCGGGAGGAGACGGGGCTCGACACCCCACGCCTCGGCGATCTCGCTGGTGACCGTCGAGAGCGTGGCGCCCTCGGCGAGTCGCTCCGACCGGTACAAGTGCGTGGCGAGGTCCTTGTCGCCGAGTCGGAACCAGTTCGGGCGGCCGTAGCGACCGAGCGCGTCGATGGCCGCGAAGGTCTCGCCCTCGAGTCCCCACCCCTGCTCCGGGTGCTCGGCGCCTGCCAACGTGTAGGTGACGGTGTCGAGGTCGGGGCTGACGTGCAGTCCGTGGAAGACGTCGTCGTCGGCCGTGTTGACCACCACCGCGACCGACGTCGGGCGGCACGACGCGGACGAGACCACGCAGGAAGCGCGCGGCTCCTACTCCTCCGGCCAGGGCGACGTACACGGTGCCGAGCGTATGCGCTCGGTTCTGGTCAGGTGGCGGTGGCCGGTGTGCCACCCGTGCTGATGAGCCCGCGGACCCGTGACCGGCCGGCGTCGACCGCCCGACGACGTGTTCGGGAACGGCCTGGAGCTGCTCGATGAGCGGCTCGATCCGGACCCGGACCTCGCCGACGACCGGCTCGACCATCTCGCGCACGTCTTCGGCGAGCCCGTTCGTGTGCTGCACCACACCGGTCGCGGTGTCGGCGAGACCGCTCGAGCGCTGTGCGACGCCGGTGGCGGCGCCACCGATGCTCGTGGTCACACCGCCGATGCCGGTCGAGGCGAGGCCCCACGCGCGGAGCGCCTGCTCCTCGATGGTGGTGCGGGCCCCGCCGGTCTGGCTGACGACCTGGGTCTTGAGCGTCCCGAGCTGGCTCTGGGTACGGCCGCGGGCGTCGCCGGCTCGACGGGTGACCTCGGAGGTCATCTCACGGCGGCGGACCTGGGCCTGCTGGAACCCGATCACGCCCGCGCCCACGGCGATGTAGCCGGCGTCCTTGATGTTCTTGGTGATGTCGATCATGGGGTGCTCCCTCTGCGGATTGCGCACAACAGTATGCAAAAGTGCTAACTCTTGCAAGCACTCGTGACCCGGCGCACGAAGTGACGCTTGGTATGGTGAGCCGCCCGATGGAGACCGCTGACCCTCCCGTCCCCGGGCCTCCGGTCCCCCCGCCCGCCGCGAACGGTGAGCCCGCGGAGCCGGCCGAGCCCGTTCTCGTGCCCCCGCCCGTGGTCGCGGTCGTGGTCACGAACAACCCCGGCGCGTGGCTCGAGGCGACGCTGGAAGGGATCCGCGACTCCGACTACCCGAACCTTGCCGTCCTGGTCCTCGACGCCGGTTCCGACGACGACCCGACCCCCAGGATCGCGGCGGTCCTCCCGCGGGCGTTCGTCCGTCGACTCGACACGAACGTCGGCTTCGCCAGTGCGGCGAACGAGGCGCTCGACGCGGTCGAGGGCGCGACCTTCCTGTTCCTCTTCCACGACGACGTCGAGATCGAGGCGGCGACGATTCGACTCCTCGTCGAGGAGGCGTACCGGTCGAACGCGGGGATCGTCGGTCCGAAGCTCGTCGACCCCGACCACCCCGAGGTGCTGCTCGAGGTCGGCATGGCCATCGACCGATTCGGGGTGCCGTACTCGGGAATCGAGGCGGGAGAGCTCGATCAGGAGCAGCACGACGGCGTGCGCGACGTGTTCTACGTGTCGAGCGCCGCGATGTTGTTGCGCGCCGACCTCTTCGCGGAGCTCGGCGGATTCGATCCCGAGACCTTCCCCGGCGGAGAGGATCTCGATCTCTGTTGGCGGGCCCGGTTGATCGGCGCGCGGGTGCTCGTCGCCCCCGACGCGCGCGCCCGCCACCGCCAAGCCGCCGACGAGCGCTTCGACTCCCAGACGCCCCGATGAACGGCTGGTGTTGCGGCACCGTCTGCGCGCGGTGCTCAAGGCTACTCCGCGTTGACGTTGCTCTGGGTCGTCCCGATCGCGCTGCTCCTCGGCCTGCTCGAGTCGGCGTTGTTCGTCGCGTCGCGGCGGGGCGCGCGGGCGCGTGCGGTCTTCGGCGCATGGGTCTGGAACCTCCGCCACTTCGGCGAGCTGCGGACCGCGCGTCGACCCGTGCAGGCGAGCCGGCGGATTCCCGACTCCGATCTCCGCTGGTTGCAGTTCCGCGGGAGTGCCCGCGTCCGGAACTACGTCGTCGACCACGTGCAGGCCGAAGCGCGGATCCAATCGCTCGGCGACGTCAGTCGCGACGCCGTCGACAACGCCCGGTCGCGACTCCGAGAACCGCTCGGCGATCGCGCTCGTCGTGCTTCTCGTTGCTCTTCGTGTTCGGAACCCGTGAGTTCCTGTTCGGTCACGTTCCCGCAGTCGGGCAGTTCCTGCCGTGGCCGGGTGTCCGCGAGCTCCTTTCGGCGTTCGGTTCGGGTTGGCGTCACCAGGGACTCGGATCCGCATCGACCCCGCCACCCGTGTTCGCGCTGCTCGCCGGCTTCGGAACCGTGTTGCTCGGCGCGACGGGTTTCGCCCGCTCGATCCTCATCACCGCGATGCTCCCGCTCGGTGTGATCGGAGCCTTCCGCCTGACCCGGCTGGTCGCGGGCAACCGGCGCGCCGCACTCGCTGCCGCGCTCGTCTACGGCATCAACCCGATCGCTCGGAACGCGCTCGCGAACGGTCGGCTCGGTCCGCTCGTCTTCTACGGGCTCGCTCCGTTCCTGCTCCAGCAGCTGATGACGCGGTCGATCCGCCCCGACCACGAAGACTGGCCGGCCCGGATCCGGCGCCACTTGCCGCTGGTCGCGCTGCTCGCGATCGCCACCGCCTTCTGGCCCCCGGCGTTCGTCGTCGTCGTGATCGCCGCCCTCGCGTTGCTCGCCGCGCAGCCACTCGCGGCCGACGACTATCCGGGTCTGCGCTCGCTCCGCATGGCGGTCGTCGGTTCCGCCGGCGCGTTGCTCCTGCTCATGCCGTGGCCACTCGCGCTCCTGCGGGGTGGCGAGCGATCGGCAGCATGGGGACTGGGCTTCCCGGCGAGCCTCGACCTCTCGGACGTGCTGCGGTTCCACACCGGTCCTGCGGGTGCGGGCGCCGGTGGCTGGACGCTGTTGCTCGCCGCGGCGCTGGCGTTGCTCGTGACCACCGGTCCGCGTCTGGCCTGGGCTGCACGCGCGTGGGTGCTCGCGCTCGTCGGGTTCGGGCTCGCCTGGCTCCCGACGGTCGTCGCGCCGCGACGCGCCCGTGCCGGCTCCCGAAGGTCTGCTCGTCCCAGCGGCGCTCGGCATCGCGCTCGCCGTGGGTCTCGGCGTCGGCGCGTTCCGCACCGACCTCCACCACTTCCACTTCGGATGGCGCCAGCTCGCCGCGGTCGCCGTGCCCGTCGTGCTCGTCCTCCCCGGGCTCGGCTTCGCGGCCGATTCGCTCGACGGCCGCTGGCACGCACCGTCGACCGACTGGGACACCGCGCTGTCGTGGATGAACGGTCAACAGGTCGAAGGTGGGTTCCGTGTGCTCTGGGTGGGTGATCCCGACGTCCTGCCCGTCGATGCCACCGTCTCGGGGCAGGGGATCGGGTACGGGATCACCCGGAACTCGCCCGGTGGGGCGCTCGATCTGTGGCCCGCGCCGGGAGGGTCGGCCGCGACGCTCGTCAATGATGCCGTCACCGACGCACGCGACGGCCGGACGAACCGCCTCGGCCATCTCCTCGCGCCGATGGGCGTCCGGTACGTCGCGCTGCCGCCGCGCTCCGGTGCGAGTGGCGGTGCGGTCGCCGATCCGACTCCGCAGCTCACCCGCGGCCTCGCCGATCAGCTCGACCTGAGCCGGCTGGAGTCCGAGGGGGGTCTTGTCCTCTACGAGAACGATGCGTGGGCCCCCACACCTTCGGTGCTGGTCGGCAAGGGGATCAACGTCTTGCATCCCGACGCCACCGATCCGTCGCGTGCTGCGCTGCGCAGCGACCTCTCTCGGCGCGCGGCCCGTCCAATCCGATGCGAAGACGCGATCCGGCGCGGTGTTGCTCTCCGAAGCCCACTCCTCCGACTGGACGGCGACATCGGGCGACCGTTCTCTCGACCACGTCGAAGCGTTCGGATGGGCGAACGGGTTCGAACAGCGGGCCGCGGGATCGATCGGGTTCCGCTACACCGCGCAGTGGCAACGTGACCTGCTCGCGCTCGTCCAGGCCCTGGCGTGGCTCGCACTCGCGATCTTCTGGTTCCGGAGCACCGCGATCGGCCGCGCGTCGGCGCGCGTCGAGGGCGCGCGCGTCGCGACGCTCGGGCCGCCGAAGCGGCGGCAACCGCTCCGACCCTGAGTGGGGCGGACGATGACTGACGTCACCGGCTCCGACGTGGGATCGCCTCCTCCGATAGGCGCGCCACGCCGTAAGGGCCCGCGACTCCCGGACCGCCGGTGGCCGATCCTCGTCGTGGTCGTGGTCGCGTTGGTGCTCGCGGCGCTCGTCGACCGGATCACCGACGACGGGCACGCGAATCCTGCGAGCGACGTCAGCGGACCCGTGATCCCTTCGGCCCACGCGCTCTCGAACGCGTGGTACTGCGCGCTCGGATCGTCGACACCCGACGGGACCGCCAACGAGACCGTGTTGATCACCAACCTGAGTGACCGCGTCGCGCCGGCAGCGGTGACCGTGATGCCCGGCGGTGGTGGCGCCGCGGTCACCCGCGATGTCTCGGTGAAGCCACGATCGCAGGTCCGGGTGCCCGTCTCCGATGTGCTCCCGACCGCCGATCCCGGTGTGGTGGTGGAGACGTTCGGTGGCCCGACAGTGGTGGAGCACGAGGTCGTCGGGAACGGCGACCTCGCCATCGGGCCGTGCGCGACGGGTCCGTCGGCCGCGTGGCACTTCGCGGCCGGGACCACCGACCGCGGGACCCAGCTCTGGCTCGCATTGTTCAATCCGTTCGGCGACGACGCGATCGTCGATCTGAGCTTCCTGACCGACAGCGGCTACCTCGCGCCCGGCGATCTCCAGGGACTCGTTGTTCCGCGCCGGACCCGTGTGCTCGTCCCGATCCACGACACGGTTCGACGCCAGGCGTCAGTGGCGACCCAGGTCTCGACGCGCGACGGGGCGCGTCGTCGCCGAGCAGGCATCGGTTCGCGACTCCGATCCGAAGGGGCTCGCGGTCTCGCTCGGTACGCCGGACCTGTCGGCCCACTGGTCGTTCCCGGTCGAGAGCGTCGGCGGCGGCGACGTGGTGACCATCGCGAATCCCGGGGCGAGTCCGGCCCAGGTCTCGGTCGCCATCCGGCTCGATGGCGACGCGACGCTCGCGCCTCAGGTGGTCGTCGTCCCGAGCCAGGCCGCGCTTGCGGTCGACGTCGGATCACGGGTGCCGGCCGGGCTCGGAGCGTGGGTCGACGTCGACGCCCACGGTGGCCCGGTGGTGGCCGAGCAGACCCTCACCCGGCCTCCGACGGGTCTGGCAACCTCACTCGGGATCGCGTCGTCGGCGAAGCGGTGGGCGTTCGCAACCGGCCGGGTCGAAGCCGGTTCTGCCGCGTCCGGTTCCGCCGATGGGATCGTCGTGACGAACCCCGGTCGCCGGACCGCTGTTGTCACGCTGCACGTCCTTCGCAACGGCACCGACACGACGCCGGCTCCGACGGTTCGACTCGCGCCGGGTCGACGGAAGGTGTTCGACCTCACGAAGCTGGCGATCCCGCCGAGCGCCGGCCTCGTCATCGACGCCACGCAACCGGTCGCGGCCGCCCGTCAGCTCGTGGGCCCGACAGGTGCCACCGTGAGCGCCGGCATCCCGGGACCCTCGGGTCGATCGGACGGATCGTGATCGCGCGAGCGCTCATCGCCGGCGTGATCGTGCTCGTCGCGATCGGCATCGCCGCGATCATCCGTCGCCGCAAGCCCGACGGCCCACCGGTCGACTCGTTCCCGACTCCGCGTCAGATTCGACCGCGACGACTTCACACGACCCGACGCGCCGTGGCTCGTCGCGCTCTTCAGCTCGACGACGTGCGGATCATGTCCCGATCTCGCGGCGAAGATCGCCCCGCTCGACTCCTCGGAGGTCGCGGTCGTCGAGATCACGTACCAGGACCGGCGCGACCTCCACGACCGCTACGCGATCTCGGCGGTTCCGATGGTGGTCATCGCCGACGGGGAAGGTGTGGTGAAGGGGGCGTTCGTGGGTCCGACCTCGGCGACCGACATCTGGGCCGCCGTCGCCGAGCTCCGCACCCCCAAGCCCTGAACCCGGCGAACTTGTCGCGTCAGGCGCGCCAGGGGGTCATGAGGCGCGACAAGTTCGAGTTGGAGGCCTGAACGGTCGAGCCGGCGCCGTGGATTCGACCTTCCTAGTCAGGCAGGGGGGTGAACATGTCGGGTGCTTCGACCCGATCGTTGTCGGCTTCTTCCGCGCTGGCTTCGACCTCGGTGCCGTCGGCGCGGGTCACCATGCGCGGTCCGCCGACCTTGCGCCCCATCGCCTCGTCGATGAGGCGCCCGACCTCTGCACCCTCGAGCGTCTCGTGTTCGAGGAGCGCGCGGGCGACGGCTTCGAGCCCGGGCCGGTATTCGGTGAGCACCCGCCGCGTGCGGTCCTCTTCCTCGCGCAGGATGAACTCGACCTCTTCGTCGATGACGCGCGCAGTCTCGTCGGAGTAGTCGCGCGTGTGCACGAGATCCTCACCGAGGAACACCGCGCCCTGTGAGCCCCATGCCATCGGGCCGATGCGCTTCGACATGCCCCACTCGCGCACCATCTTGCGGGCGAGCTCGGTGCAACCGACGAGGTCGTTCTGCGCGCCGGTCGAGAGATGCCCGTAGATGAGCTGCTCGGCGATGCGACCACCGAGGCGTACGACGAGGGAGTCGGTGATGTACTCCTTGAGATAGATGTGACGTTCCTCGATCGGGAGCTGCTGGGTCACACCCAGCGCCATCCCCGTCGGCAGGATCGTGACCTTGTGCACGGGGTCGGCGTGCTCGAGGACGTACGCGAGCGTCGCGTGGCCACCCTCGTGATACGCGACGACCTCCTTCTCTTCCTGGGTGAGCACCATCGACTCGCGCTTCAGGCCCATGAGCACCCGGTCGCGGGCGTCGTCGAAGTCGCGGGCGTGCACCTCGTTCTCGCCGCGTCGCACTGCGAAGAGCGCGGCCTCGTTGACGAGTCCGGCGAGGTCGGCGCCGCTCATCCCGGGCGTGCCGCGGGCGACGACGTCGAGATCGACGTCGCCCGAGATCTTCTTGTCGCGGAAGTGCACCTTGAGGATCGAGACGCGTTCGTCCTGGGTGGGGAGCGGGACCATGATCTGACGGTCGAAGCGGCCGGGCCGCAGGAGCGCGGGGTCGAGCACGTCGGGGCGGTTGGTCGCCGCCATCATCACGATGCCTTCGGTCGCCTCGAAGCCGTCCATCTCGGCGAGCATCTGGTTGAGCGTCTGCTCGCGTTCGTCGTGTCCGCCACCGAGCCCGGCACCGCGCTTGCGGCCGATGGAGTCGATCTCGTCGACGAAGATGATCGCGGGAGCCTGCTTGCGGGCGGTCTGGAACAGGTCACGCACCCGCGCCGCACCCACACCGACGAACATCTCCATGAAGTCGGAGCCGGTGACCGACACGAACGGCACGCCGGCCTCACCGGCCACCGCGCGGGCGATGAGGGTCTTGCCGGTTCCCGGCGGTCCGACGAGCAGGACCCCCTTCGGGATCCGCGCGCCGATCTCGGAGAACTTGCCCGGGTTCTTGAGGAAGTCGACGACCTCGGTGATCTCTTCCTTCACCGGGCCGTAGCCGGCGACGTCGGCGAACGTCGTCTTCGGCTTCTCGGTGTTGTAGACCTTCGCCCGACTCTTGCCGATGTTCATGACCGCGCCCATCTGGCCCTGCGCGCGTCGATTCATCCACACGAAGAACCCGATCACCAGCAGCACCGGGATGAGCAGCGGAAGGAGCTCGGCGAAGATGTTCGAGCCCTGCTGGGTGTAGTTGAAGTCGACGCCTTGCTTCTGCATCTCCTTCAGCGTGCTGGCGGGCAGGTCGTCCTTCGGGCCGGAGCTGGTGAACTCGGTCTTGCCGTCGACGGCCTTCTTGTAGGTGCCGCTGATCTTGCCGTTGTCCTTGTCGAAGTCGACCTTCTTGACCTTGCCGTCCTTGACCGCCTGGGTGAACTCGCTGTAGCTGAGCGACGCCTTGTCGGAGCTGCCGCCTCCGAGACTGGTCAGCAGCAGGACCGCTGCGAGCGCGGCGAGGACGACCCACGGCAACCAGCGGGGGAACGAAGACGAGGAGGACGACGGCGGAGGCCCGCTCGGTCGGGGCCCGCCCGGAGGTCGGGCGTCGTTCGGTCGGCGGCTCATCGCCCGATATTCGTCGGCACGGAGATGGCACTCCTGAATGTTCGGCCGCCGGGCGTACTGCCCGACGGGGACTCCCAATGGTAGGGCCCACGGTGTCGCACGTGGCTCGCGGGCACTGATCGGGCGGGACGAGTTGCGGTGCCCTGACCCGAAGGCTCGCTATTACGCTTCGCTCGCATGTCGACCCGCCCCCGCTCTCCGTTCCTGTGAACGAGGGGAACGACGCGCCCGGATGGCGCATTCCCGGAGCCACGGCGGGCGGCTCACCGGTCCGGTGGGGGATCGGCGACTTCCTGGTCGCATGGATCGTCGGGATCGTCGGGGCGACGATCGCGGTGGTTCCCTTCGCCACCGACAACGGCAAGATCCCCATCGCCGGGCTCGTCGCATCGCTGATCGGTCAGTCGGCGGCGACGCTCGGGTACCTCGAGTTCATCGCTCGACGGAAGGGCCGGGGGAGCCTCGCGTCCGACTTCGGGTTCACCATCCACGCCCGCGACGCCGTCTGGATCCTCGTCGGGCTCGCGACGAGCCTCGGGCTCGGGCTCCTGCTGCTGCCGATCAGCCAGCTGGCCGGTTCCGGTTCCGGTCAGGAGGTCGTGAAGGAGTTCGAACGGTCGCAGGGGGTCACGCGGGTCCTGTTCGCGGTCGGGGTCGTCGTCCTCGCCCCGATGATCGAGGAGCTGATCTACCGGGGTCTCCTGCTCCGGTCGCTGCTCCGCCGGACCACGCCGGCCTGGTCGATCTTCGCCAGCGGTGTGCTGTTCGGACTCGCGCACGTCGTGCTCGACCCCGGCGCCTACACCGCGCTCCCGGCCCTGGCGGCCGTCGGTGTCATCTCCGCGGTGCTCGCCGTGCGCTCGGGTTCGTTGTCGAAGTCGGTCTTCTTCCACGCCGGGTTCAACCTGCTGACCACGATCCAGATCTTCGCCGTCGTCTCCCGCACCCACGGGGCGATCGATCCGCGTTCTTCTCCTGACCTGCGGAAACGCCCGATCATCCTCCTATCATCCTCCAGGAATGGCGGGTGACTCCCGATCCACGAACACGGAAAGGGCGTCAGAGCGAATCGCTCGGCCCACGAACCAGGGAGTCCGGGATGCGATGCAGCACATGCGGGAAGCGGGAGCTGGTCGAGATCAGGATGACGGTCGGTGGTGAGGATCTCATGTTCCGCCGTTGCGGCAAGTGCGAGTCCCAGGGTTGGGAAGGCGCCGGCGGTTCGCTGACCCTGTCTCACGTGTTGGACCGCGCCCGGGCCCACTAAACGGAGCTCGGCGACCCGATCGCCCTGCGGGGTCGACTCGAATCGACCGCAACTCGCGACGCAGGACGAGCCCGGCCGGGGTGAAGGCGCTCCGCGTCGGCCCCCAGGGTCGGCGCGGAGCACCAGGAGCCCCGGCCGAGTCGCGTCCCGGGCAGGTCCGGCCCGAGTCAGGTGCGGGCGCCACCCTCGAGCGGTGACCGACTGGCAAGCTGCTCCGATGTCGTTCGACGCGCCGACCCCGGAGGTGGGACCACCCAGCTCCGCGTTCGATGTGCTCCCGATCGATCCGATCCGGAGCGATGCCCATGACGACGCCCCGGGCGACGGCTCGGGTTCGTGGGGTGGCGACGACGAGGGACCGATCCCCGGTCAAGAGGTGATCGAACGGATCCTCCGGTTCGTCCCTGCGCTCGTGGTCCTGGCGTGTTGCGGCTTCGTCCTCTGGCAGCTCCGCCCCGATCTCCTGCTCCGCGACACCACGGCCAACGGCGGCGACATGGCCGCGCACGTCTGGTTCCCCGCCTATCTCCGTGATCACCTGTTGCCCCACTGGCGGGTCGCCGGGTGGTCTCCCGACTGGTACGCGGGCTTCCCGGCCGGGCAGTTCTACTTCCCGCTCCCCGCGTTCTTGACCGTGCTCCTCGACCTCGTCATGCCGTACAACGTGGCGTTCAAGATCGTCACGGTCCTCGGCCCGGTCGCGCTGCCCGCGGCCGCATACGCGTGTGTCCGCGGACTGAAGGTCCGTCCGCCGGCGCCCGCGATGGTCGCGCCGGCGGTCGTCGCGTTCTTGTTCTTCAAGGGCGCGCCGGGATCGTCGAGCGCGGCGACGAGCATCGCGTTCAACCAGGGGATCATGGGGGGAACGCTGCGGAGCAACCTCGCCGGCGAGTTCTCCTACACGATCGCGCTCGCGTTCGCTCTCTGCTTCTTCGGTGCGCTCGCGGTCGCGTTGCGCGATTCGAAGCGACCCTGGCTCCCGGCGCTCCTGCTCGCGGCGGTCGTGCTGAGCCACCTGGTGGTCGGCATCTTCGCGGCCGTCGGTGCAGTGGTCATCTGGTTGTTCTACCGACCGGGTCGCACCGCGTTCGTCGCGTTGGCGATCGGCGTCGTGGGCACCCTGCTCACCGCGTTCTGGTCGTTTCCACTCGTCGCGAGCTTCGGGTACACGTCGAACATGCGCTACGAGAAGCTCACCGAGTACGTCACGTACCTGTTCCCGACGTACTTCTGGTGGGTCTTCCTGCTCGCGCTGATCGGGTTGGTCGGGGCCGGCCTCCGCCGCGACCGCGGCCCGTTCGTGATCCTCACCATCGCCGCAGTCTTCGCGGTGGTCTTCCGGGTCTGGCCCGAGGCGCACGCCTGGAACCTGCGCTTCTTGCCGTTCTGGTACCTGGGACTGTTCGTTCTGGCGGGGATCGGTGCGGCGGAGATCGCGTACACGGCGCGACGGGTCGTCGACTGGGTGATGGTCGAGCCCGATCTCGAAGGCCGACGAAGTGCGTCGTCACGCAGTGTCGTCCTGGGCGGTGCGGCTGTGGCGCTCGTGGTCGTGTTGCTCACCGGCATCACGCTCTACCAGGTCGACGCCACGAAGGGTTTCCTGCGGTTCTGGGCCGACTGGAACTACTCCGGATACCAGGACACGACGGGCACCGCGACCTCGGACCACCGACCGAAGGCATGGCCGGAGTTCCACGATCTGATCGACACGATGCAAGCACTTCCAGCGGGGCGCTCGTTGTGGGAGGGCGGCGGCAGCATCGATGCCTACGGGTCGTCCCTCGCGTTGATGATGCTCCCGTTCTTCACCCACGGGCACACGTCGACGATGGAGGGGCTCTACTACGAGTCGTCGGGAACCACGCCGTACCACTTCATGGCGGCGGCGACGCTGGAGGGGTCGGGCAACGCGTCGAACCCCGTGCGAGGCCTCCACTACCGCGACATCAGCGATTTCGATCTCGGGGTCGAGTACCTGCGAATGCTGGGCGTGAACTACTACCTCGCGTACTCGACCGACGCGCGGGCCAGGGCCGACGCGAACCCCGGTCTCGAGCGGGTCGCGACGGTTCGCGATCGAGACGGCAAGGCCCCGCTCGGATGGGCCGTGTACCGGGTGAAGGACGCACCGCTCGTCCAACCGCTCGCGAACGAACCCGTCGTCGCGACCGGGATCCACGGTGGGACCGAATCGGAGTGCTTCGGCACCCCCAAGCCGACCGCGGCGGCCGGCCAGACCGCCCCGCGGGATCCGTCGCTGACACCATGGGAATGCCTCTCCGCCGACTGGTGGAACACGCCCGCCGCGCTCGACCGCCCGCTCGCGGCCGACGGTCCGGCATCGTGGACCCGGGTTTCCGCGGATCGTGCTGCGAATGCGAAGCGCACCCCGCTGCCCGCGGTCGAGGTGTCGCACACGCACAGCACCGACGACACCGTGAGCTTCGACGTGTCACGGACCGGTGTCCCCGTCCTCGTCAAGGTGTCCGACTACCCGAACTGGGCCGCGAGCGGCGCGGAGGGTCCGTATCGCGTCACGCCGAACTTCATGGTCGTCGTTCCCACGTCGAAGCACGTCGAGCTGCACTACACCCGGACCCCGGCCGAGTGGGCGGGGATCGGCGGGAGCCTCTTGGGACTCCTCGGCCTGGCCGGTCTGGTGCTCCTCGGCCGGCCCAGCCGACGCCGGCGGGCGCATCCGTCCACGGAACCGGCCCCAGAACCCGGATCCGGTCCGGCCGTGGATTCGTCAGAGGCCGATGGGAGATCGTCGGCACTACGATGACGAGCTTCCTCCCGGTATCCGGGTAGCTCGGCGAAGGCGTTCCCCCCGTGTCCAACACCGTCGCGCTCGACGCGATCTTCAAGGCCTACGACATCCGGGGCATCTACCCCGAAGAGATCGACACGACCATCGCCCAGCGGGTGGGGAACGCGTTCGTCACCTTCACCGGAGCCGAGCGGGTGATCGTCGGCCACGACATGCGGCCGTCCTCGGTCCCGCTCGCAGCGGCGTTCATCGAGGGCGTGACCCTTGCCGGCGCCGACGTGACCGACATCGGACTCGCCTCGACCGACATGTGCTATTTCGCGTCGGGGAAGTTCAACGCGCCGGCGGCGATGTTCACCGCGAGTCACAACCCCGCGCAGTACAACGGCATCAAGCTCTGCCGGGCCGGCGCCGCGCCCGTGGGCGAGGAGACCGGTCTGGTCCAGATCAAGGCCGCGGTCGCCGCGGGCCTGCTCGAGCGGGGTGAGGAGGCGGGCCGAGTCGAACGTCAGGATCTCCTCGCCGACTTCGCCGCCCACGTGCACTCGTTCGTCGACGTCTCGGCGCTGCGTCCGTTGAAGGTCGTGGCCGACACGGCGAACGGCATGGGTGGATTGGTCGTCCCGGCGGTGTTCGCGGCGCTGCCGTTCGACCTCACGGTGCTGTTCCAGGAGCTCGACGGCACATTCCCGAATCACCCTGCCGACCCGATCCAGGTGGAGAACCTCGCCGACCTGCGACAGGCGGTGCTCGACTCCGGTGCCGACATCGGGCTCGCGTTCGACGGCGATGCCGACCGGGTGTTCCTTGTCGACGACAAGGGCGAGCCGGTCTCGGGTTCCACGACGACGGCGATCGTCGCCCAGGCGATCCTCGAGCGTCATCCCGGCGAGACCGTGGTGCACAACCTGATCTGTTCCAAAGCCGTTCCCGAGGTCGTCCGCGAGAACGGTGGGGTGCCGGTCCGGACCCGCGTCGGCCACTCCTTCATCAAGCAGGTGATGGCCGAGACCGGAGCCATCTTCGGGGGCGAGCACTCGGCGCACTACTACTTCCGCGACAACTTCCGCGCCGACTCCGGCTCCATCGCTGCGTTGGTGGTGCTGGAGCAGCTGTCGCGCGCCGGGGAGCCGCTGTCGGCGCTGCGCATCCCGTTCGAGCGATACGCCGACTCCGGCGAGATCAACAGCCGGGTCGACGATCCGGCCGCGGTGATCGAGCTCGTCGCGGAGCACTACCACGACGCGGAGCAGGATCGTCTCGACGGGCTCACCGTCGACTTCGGCGAATGGTGGTTCAACCTGCGCGCGTCGAACACCGAGCCGCTCCTGCGCCTGAACCTCGAAGCCCCCGACCGCGCCGCGTGCGAGGCGCGCACCGAAGAGGTGCTCGCGCTCGTCCGCGGTGGGTCCTGACCCATCGGAGCTCTCCCATGGCCCTCGATCCCAAGCTCGTCGAAATCCTGGCCTGCCCCGAAGACAAGGGGCCGCTGCTCTACTTCGTCGACGAGGACGCGCTCTACAACCCGCGCCTCCACCGTCGCTACGCCGTTCGTGAAGACATCCCGATCATGTTGATCGACGAAGCCGAAGCGGTGAGCGAGAGCGAGCACGAACGGCTCACCGCGAAGGCGGCCGCCGACGGCGTGAGCCCGACCTTCGAGGCGTGACCACCGACTCTCTCGCGTTCCTCGACGCGGTCAACGGGCTGCCCGAGCAGCTCGCGGCCGCGCACGAGGCGGCGCTGGAGATCGATCCGTCAGCCCTTCCGTCGATCGACGAGATCGACAACATCGTCGTGGTCGGGATGGGTGGATCGGGCATCGCGGGCGACGTGCTCGATGTGGTCGGCCGCGGTGAGCTGCCGGTTCCCGTGACCGTGTTGAAGCAGATGCGGACTCCCGCGTTCGTGGGCTCGCGCACCCTGGTGTTCGCGCTGTCGTACTCCGGTGACACCGAGGAGACGCTCTCGATGGCGCGGGGCTGTCTCGATGCCGGTGCGCACCTCGTCGCCGTCACCTCTGGTGGTGAGCTCGGTGCCCTCGCGCTCGACCGGACAGCGACGGTCGTGCCCTGCCCCGAGGGTCTCCTGCCGCGCGCCGCGCTCGGCGCCCTCGTCGCGCCGCTCCTGTGCACCCTCTACTGCATCGGCCTCATGCCCGACGCGCAGGCGCTGCTGGTCAAGGCCCAAGAGCAGCTCGCCCGACGTCGCGGGGCGTGCCGTGAAGAGGTCGAAGGTGCGGCCAACCCCGCGCGTGAGATCGCCCGCCGTCTCGGCCGCACCATCCCGCTGGTCTACGGCGGCGGCGCGCTCGGCGCGGTCGCGGCCTACCGGTGGAAGTGCGACATGAACGAGAACGCCAAGGCGCCGGCGTTCTGGAACGCATACCCCGAGCTCGGCCACAACGAGATCTGTGGCTGGGGTCAGCACGGCGACGTGACCCGCCAGGTCTTCACGTCTCGTCGAGCTCCGTCACGGGTTCGAGCACGAGCGTCTCGCGCCCCGGTTCGACGTCACGACGGAGCTCGTCGAAGAGGCGGTGAACCAGGTGATCTCGGTGTCGGCGGCGGGGGAGGGCCGACTCGCGCAGCTCCTCGATCTCATGTACCTCGGCGACTGGGTGTCGTGCTACGTCGCGCTCGCCAACGACGTCGATCCCGGTCCCATCGATTCGATCGCACAACTGAAGGAGCGACTGCATGGCTGAAGGATTCAGCATCGCCAATCCCGTGGGTGACAGTGTCGACCCGGCGACGTTCACCAACGACGGCGACGCCCGCAGGGTGGAGAAGCCGTGGGGCTACGAGATCCACTGGACGCCCACCGACCGACCGTACGTGGGCAAGCTGCTGCACATCGACGCAGGCAAGCGGCTCTCGTTCCAGGTTCACGACGAGAAGCTCGAGACGTGGTTCCTCTTCGGTGGTCGGGCCAAGGTCCTGTGGGACGGTCCCGACGGTGAGCTCGTCGAGACCGAGTTGCAGCCCGGGTTGGGATACAGCTGTGTGATCGGCCAGCGGCACCGGCTGATCGGCATCACCGACTGCGACGTGCTCGAGGTCTCGACGCCCGAGCTGGGGACGACGTACCGCCTCGACGACGACTACGCCCGCCCCGACGAGACGGAGGCGCTCCGCTCGGATCCCGGCCGGGGCTGGAGCGGGCCCGAATCGGCTTGATCCCCCGTCGCGGCCTGATCCGGCGCAGCCGCCCGGTCGCGACGGCTTCGGAGGCGAGCCGCTAACCTGGTCACCTGGTCGGGCCCTTCGGGGCTGTCACCCGGTGATCCGGGCCGACTCCGGAAGGCACGTATCGATGCGCAGGACCAGTCGGTCCGCGCCCGGAGTCAGCAGGAGACGCCATGACGACCACCGCGACACGCCCGACCGACCAGGCCGACTTCAAGGTCGCCGACCTCTCGCTCGCCGAGTTCGGCCGCAAGGAGATCGAGCTCGCCGAGCACGAGATGCCGGGCCTCATGGCCCTGCGCGAGCGCTACGGCAAGACCAAGCCCCTCACCGGCGCGCGCATCACCGGGTCGTTGCACATGACGATCCAGACCGCGGTGCTCATCGAGACGCTCGTCGCGCTCGGTGCCGAGGTGCGCTGGGCGAGCTGCAACATCTTCTCGACCCAGGACCACGCCGCGGCCGCGATCGCCGCTGCCGGCATCCCCGTGTTCGCGTGGAAGGGCGAGACGCTCGAGGAGTACTGGGAGTGCACCGAGCGCGCGTTGCGGTGGCCGAGCCCCGACGGCAAGGCGAGCGGCGGCCCGAACATGATCCTCGACGATGGCGGCGATGCCACCATGGCCGTCCACAAGGGCGTCGAGTTCGAGAAGGCCGGCAAGGTCCCCGACCCGTCGACCGCCGACTCCGAGGAGTTCGCGATCGTGCTCGCGATGCTCGGCTCGGGTGCAGGCCGAAGACGACCGTCTGTGGCACCGCATGTCCGACGGGATCCTGGGTGTCACCGAGGAGACCACCACCGGTGTGCACCGTCTCTACCAGATGACCGAAGCCGGTTCGCTCCTGTTCCCGGCCATCAACGTCAACGACTCCGTCACGAAGTCGAAGTTCGACAACCTCTACGGCTGCCGTCACTCGCTCGTCGACGGCATCTGCCGCGCGACCGACGTGATGCTCGCGGGCAAGGTCGCGGTCGTGTGCGGCTACGGCGACGTCGGCAAGGGCTGCGCGCAGTCGCTGCGGGGCCAGGGTGCGCGCGTGATCGTCACCGAGGTCGACCCGATCTGCGCGCTGCAGGCGGCGATGGAGGGTTACGAGGTGTCGACGCTCGAAGACGTCGTCGAGACCGCCGACCTCTTCATCACCGCGACCGGGAACCTCAGCATCATCACCGCCGCCGACATGGAGCGGATGAAGCACAACGCGATCGTCGGCAACATCGGTCACTTCGACAACGAGATCGACATGGCGGGCCTCGGCAAGCTCAAGGGCGTGTCACGGCTCGAGATCAAGCCCCAGGTCGACGAGTGGATCTTCACCAAGTCTGGGAGCCGCAAGGCCCACTCGGTCATCATCCTGGCCGAGGGTCGGTTGCTGAACCTCGGCTGCGCGACGGGCCACCCGAGCTTCGTGATGTCGAACAGCTTCACGAACCAGGTGATCGCTCAGCTCGAGATCTTCACGCACCCCGACTTCTACGAGCGCAAGGTGTACACGCTTCCCAAGCACCTCGACGAGGAAGTCGCACGCCTCCACCTCGACAAGCTCGGCGTGAAGCTCACCCGACTGTCGGAGCAGCAGGCCGACTACCTCGGCGTGTCGGCCGACGGTCCGTACAAGCCCGATCACTACCGGTACTAGCCAGGCGTGCAAGACCTCAGCCGCGGGGTTCTCGAAGGGAAGGTCGCGGTCGTCACGGGCGCAGCCAGTGGCATCGGCCTCGCGATGGCGACCCGGTTTGCCGCTGAGGGGATGGCAGTGGTGCTCGCCGACATCGAGGTGGCCGCGCTCGACGCGGCCGCCTCGGTCGTCGGCGGCGCCGGTCACGACGTGCTCACCGTGCCGACCGACGTCTCCGATCCGGCGTCGGTCGATGCGCTGGCCGACGCCGCGTTCGCCCGGTTCGATGCTGTCCACGTCGTCTGCAACAACGCCGGCGTCACCGGCGCGTCCGGTGGTGCCGAGTGGGAGAAGCCGCTCGACGACTGGAACTGGGTTCTCGGCGTCAACTTCTTCGGGGTCGTGCACGGCGTGCGTTCCTTCGTGCCGCGCCTGCTCGAACAGGGCGAGGGTCACATCGTGAACACCGCGTCGGTAGCCGGACTGCTCCCGATCCCGTTCATGGGTCCGTACACCGCGAGCAAGCACGCCGTTGTCGGGTTCTCCGAGGCGCTGTTCCACGAGCTCGCGCTGACGGGGTCGGCGATCGGCGTGTCGGTGTTGTGTCCCGGCTTCGTCTCGACCCGTCTCGCCGACAGCGTGCGGGCCCGTCCCGAGCGCTTCGGCGGCCCCACCTCGATCACCCCGGGCGCCGACCCGATCCTCGACCTCGCCCGCGGGATGGTCGAGGCCGGCTCGCCCCCGTCGGACGTCGCGGCTGCCGTGGTCGACGCAGTGGTCGCCAAGCGCTTCTGGATCCTCACCCACGACGAGTACACCGACCCGATCGTGCACCGCGTCCAGGGTGCCGTCGCCGCCACCGACCCCCGTCCCCACTTCGGCTGACCCGCCCCCGTCGGGGGCCTTCGCCGTAGCTGTCGCACCCTGCTGGTTCACTCGGTGCATGCGCGATGACAGGGAAGTCATGCAGCGGGTTGCGTCGCAGCACGGGCGTCGCGAGGTCCCGCGGCTCACGTGTGCACCCGTGAGTTCCCCCTTGGGGCACTGGATGGCGCACGCGTCGCCCGTCGGCCCGGTGTCGTCACTCGGCAGAAGCCGCACCTGACGGTGCAGGCCTCCGGGAGGTGGAGAGCAGGATTGGGGGCGTTGGTGTTTCCGGCGTCGTGTCCGGGCTGCGGGGTGGCGGCGGAACCGGTGTGCGAGCGGTGCGCGGCGACGCTCGAACCTGCGCCCGACGCGCCACCGCCCTTCGGAGTCGACGACTGGGCCTCGGCGTTCGTGTACTCGGGCGTGGCACGCGAGGTGGTCGCCCGACTGAAGTACCGCAATGCGCGGGCCGCGCTCGACTGGATGGCGACGGCCGTCGCCGAGGCGGCAGCCGATCTCCACTCGGGAACCGCGGTCGTCACGTGGGTCCCCACCACGCCGCAGCGCCGCCGTCAGCGCGGGTTCGACCACGCCGAGCTGCTCGCCCGAGCGGGCGCCGGCCACCTCGGGCTCCCGGTCCGACGGGCTGCTGCGACGCCTCCCCGGACCGCCCCAGACCGGGCGGGCCCGGGCCGAACGGCAGACCGGGCCCCGCTTCGTCGCCGGTTCGCGGTGGTCGCCGGCCTCGGTCCTGCTGATCGACGACGTCAGCACGACCGGTGCGAGTCTGAGTGTCGCCGCCCTCACCCTCCGCGCGGCCGGAGCCCGGTATGTCCGAGCTGCGACAGTTGCGAGGACGCCGGGTCCGGGCAACCGCTAAGAGTTGTCACACAGAGTGGCATTTGGCATCAACCCCGTGAACACTCACTCCGAACATGCAAGGGTGAGCCTGTCCAGGAGGAATTCCGGGTGGAACGCGATGCCGACGAGCGCAGCGACGATGTCGCGCCGGCCGATCGGTTCGAGAGCGGCGCGATGACCATGATCGGTCTCGACGACCCTTCACGCCCGGCGCACCTCGCTCGCGTCCGCGACCAAGTCACGCGTGGCCGCTACCACCCGCCCGCGGATGCGGTGGCGGAACGCCTGCTCGCGTTCTTCGGAGCCCCTTTGCCGCGGTAGACATCGTTCAGCCAGTGCGTATCCGTCGAGCCGCGGAGGTGCGGATGGACATCGTCGTTCGGGGCAAGAACGTTGACATCGGCAAACGGCTCAAGGCGACCTCGTCCGAGAAGATCGCCAAGCTCGAACGCTTCGCGCACGATCTCGAGCGCGTCGAAGTCGACTTCTCCGAGGTCCGCAACCCCCGGGTGCCCGACAACCAGCTCTGCGAGGTCACGCTGCACCTCCCGCGTCACTTCGTGAAGGCGCATGCCGCCGCGACGGAACAGCTCGCGGCGCTGGACCTCACCATCGACAAGCTCGAGCACCAACTGACCCGGCTCAAGGACAAGCGCGTCGCCCGCAATCACCCACGCAGGCGTCAGCTCAATCAGCCCCCACCGCTCGCAGGCGAAGACCTGCTCGTCGGCGAAGGTGATGTCGCGGGCACGGTCGACGGTGTCAACGGCAGCGTCGACAGTGAGTGGTCCGAAGGCGAAGCGGTGCTCATGCGCACGAAGCGATTCGAGATGAAGCCGATGCCGCCCGAGGAAGCCGCGCTCCAACTCGAGCTGCTGGGACACAACTTCTACCTGTTCGCGAACTCCGAGAGTGGCCGACCGTCGGTGATCTACCGCCGCCGCGACGGCCACCTCGGTCTCATCGAGGGCGGATAGTGACGCAACCCCCCGACGACGGGTCCCGGATCGTGAACGACGGTCCGCCCATCCGCGTCGTCGTGGTCGACGACCACGCCCTCTTCCGCCGAGGGCTCGAGAACGTGTTGTCGAGCGAACCGGATCTCGAGGTCGTCGGTGAGGCGGCCGATGGTCTCGAAGCGCTCGACGTCTGCGCTGCGCTCTTGCCCGACGTCGTCCTGATGGACGTTCGCATGCCGGGCTCATCGGGGATCGAGGCCACCCGCAAGATCCGCGAGGCCCGACCCGAGACGCGGATCGTGATGCTCACCGTGTCCGACGACGAGGAGGATCTGTTCGAGTCCCTCCGGGCGGGTGCCAACGGCTACCTGCTGAAGGAGGTGTCGATCGACGAGGTCGCCGACGCGGTGCGCGTCGTGGCCCGGGGGCACAGCCTGATCTCGCCGTCGATGGCCTCGAAGCTCCTGATCGAGTTCAACCGGTTGGCGGCTCGGGCGGAGAATCGTCAGCGCACCGATTCGGCGTCGCTGACGGAACGGGAGCTCGAGGTGCTCCGCCTCGTCGCCGACGGGCTCACGAACCGTGAGATCGCCCGGGAGCTCTTCATCGCCGAGAACACCGTCAAGAACCACGTGCGCAACATCCTGGACAAGCTCCACCTGCACTCCAGGATGGAAGCAGTGGTCTTCGCAATGCGTGAGCGCCTCCTCGACTTGGAATGAGAAGAAGCGGAGCCGGCGGACATGGCGCACTGGCCGTGCACAGGTGAGTGATCGAGCCGGCGCAGTGGATTCGACCATCAGGTATGAGAAGCAGCGGAGCCGGCGCGGTCTTGGGGGAGAAGCGCCGTCGGTAGACTCGCTCCCGATGGGCATGTTCAAGAAGATCCTCAACGCGGGCGAAGGCAGGAAGCTCAAGCTGCTCCAGTCGATCGTGCCCGATGTGTCGCGCCTCGAGCCCGACATGGAACGGATGTCCGACGCCGAGCTGGCCTCGCAGACGATTCTCTTCCGCGAGCGCCTGGCCAACGGCGAAGACCTCGACGATCTGCTCCCCGAGGCGTTCGCGGTGGTCCGCGAGGCCGGCAAGCGGGTGCTCGGTCAGCGTCACTACGACGTCCAGATCATGGGCGGCGCGGCGTTGCACCTCGGTTGGGTCTCGGAGATGAAGACCGGTGAGGGCAAGACCCTCGTCGCGACCTTGCCGGCGTATCTCAACGCGCTCGCCGGGAAGGGCGTGCACCTCATCACGGTGAACGACTACCTCGCGACGCGCGACGCCGAGTGGATGGGCAACGTCTACGGGTTCCTCGGGATGAAGACGGGGATCGTCGTCCCCGACATCGACGACTGGGACGCCAAGCGAGCCGCGTACGCCGCCGACATCACCTACGGCACGAACAACGAGTTCGGCTTCGACTACCTCCGCGACAACATGGCCGGGTCGAAGGAAGAGCAGGTGCAGCGCGGCCACAACTTCGCGATCGTCGACGAGGTCGACTCGATCCTCATCGACGAGGCTCGCACGCCGCTCATCATCTCCGGTCGCGCCGACGACGCCCACGATCTCTACGTGAAGTTCGCCCGGGTCGTGCGCGGTCTCACGCGTGAGCGCGACTACGAGGTCGATGAGGCGAAGCGCACCGTCGTCCCCACCGAGGAAGGCATCGGCCGCGTCGAGAAGGCGCTCGGCGTCACCAACCTCTACGACCACGTGAACCAGAACTTCGTCCACCAGCTCCAGGCCGCGCTGCGAGGCAAGGAGCTGTTCAAGCGCGATGTCGACTACGTCGTGCAAGACGGCGAGGTCAAGATCGTCGACGAGTTCACGGGCCGGATCCTCGAAGGTCGTCGTTGGTCCGAGGGCCTGCACCAGGCGGTCGAGGCGAAGGAGAGCGTCCGCATCAAGGAGGAGAACCAGACCCTCGCGACGGTGACGCTCCAGAACTACTTCAAGCTCTACGAGAAGCTCTCGGGGATGACGGGCACGGCCCACACCGAGGCCGGCGAGTTCGCGCACACCTACGGTCTCGAGGTCGTGTCGATCCCGACCAACCGCCCGCCGCAGCGCGCCGACGAGCCCGACCTGATCTACAAGTCGGAAGAAGCGAAGTTCAACGCGGCCGCCGACGACATCGCCGAGCGTCACGCGAAGGGTCAGCCCATTCTCGTCGGCACCATCTCGGTCGAGAAGTCGGAGCTGCTCTCGCGTCTGCTCGACAAGCGCGGCATCCCGCACGCGGTGCTCAACGCGAAGCAGCACGAGCGGGAGGCGCACGTCGTCACGCAGGCGGGGCGGCCCTACGGCGTGACCGTGGCCACCAACATGGCCGGGCGCGGCGTCGACATCCTCCTCGGTGGCAACCCCGATGGCCTGGCCGAGCAGGAGATGCTCGCCGAGGGCCTCACCATCGAGGAGGCTCCCGAGCGCTACGCCGAGCTGGTCGCCAAGGCGAAGGCCGACTGCACCGCGGAGGGGGACCACGTCCGCTCCATCGGCGGTCTCTACGTGCTCGGCACCGAACGGCACGAGAGTCGTCGGATCGACGACCAGCTCCGTGGCCGCTCCGGTCGCCAGGGTGACCCGGGCGAGAGTCGCTTCTACCTCTCGCTCGAAGACGACCTCATGCGCCTGTTCGCGACCGGTGCGATGACGTGGGTCATGGGCAAGGCCTTTCCCGACGACCTGCCGCTCGAGGCGAAGATGGTCACGAAGGCGATCGAGCGGGCCCAGCGCACCGTCGAGGATCGCAACTTCGAGATCCGCAAGGACGTCCTCAAGTACGACGAGGTGATGAACGAGCAGCGCAAGGTGATCTACAAGCGCCGCCAGCAGATCCTCGACGGCGGCGACCTGCGCGAAGAGACCGTCAACTCGATCGAAGGTGCCGTCGGACGCCTCGTCGACACGTTCGCCGGTTCCGACTACGAGGAGGAATGGGACGTCGACGAGCTGATCACCCAGGCGAAGCTCGTGTTCCCGACCAAGGTCACCAAGGAACAGATCGTGACGCTGTCGTCACGCGAAGACCTGCATGCGCTCTTCCTCGACGACGCCATGGCTCAGTACGCCGCCAAGGAGGCGATGCTCGGGAGCGACTCGCTGCGCGAGATCGAACGCCGGGTGATGCTCTCGGTCATCGACCAGCACTGGCGCGAGCACCTCTACGAGATGGACTACCTCCGCGAGGGCATCAACCTCCGCGCGATGGGTCAGCGCGATCCGCTCGCGGAGTGGCAGCGCGAGGGCTACGACATGTTCGAGGCGATGATGGGTCTCACGCAGGACAACTTCGTGAGCTACGTCTTCCACCTCGAGGTCGTGGCCGACGACGCGCCGGCGCGCCCCGTGCAGGACCTCCGCTACAGCGCGCCCGACGACACCATGCAGGGCGCGAGCGCGTTGCGCTCGACCGCGGCGTCGATGCCCGCCGACGAGCTCACCGGCTTCCAGGACTCTCCGGGCGACACGGCGCTCGCCCAGGCCGAACCCGAGGAGATGCGGCCGGTGCGGGTCGAGAAGACCCCGGGCCGCAACGAGCCCTGCTACTGCGGGAGCGGCAAGAAGTACAAGCTCTGCCACGGCCGTTAGACCGTCGTGCGTGATTTCAGCGACGACCTCTCCCATCTCCGCCGCCGCGTCGGCGACGCGCACGGCTACCTCCGGATCGACGATGCCCGCAAACGCCTCGCGGAGCTCGACGAGGCGGCCGCGAGCCCCGATCTCTGGGACGACCCCGATCAGGCTCGTGCGGTCACGACCGAGGCGGCGAGGGTGCGCGAAGACATCGAGCTGGTCGACGGGCTCGATGCACGCCTCTCCGATCAGGAGACGCTGTTCGAGCTCGGGCGCGAAGAGGGCGACGACTCCGTCGAACCCGAGATCGAGGCCGGCATCACGAAGCTGACCCGAGAGCTCGACCGGCTCGAGCTGCGCGCGCTCTTCACCGGTGAGCACGACGAGCGCGACGCGATCTGCTCGATCAACTCGGGTGCCGGCGGCACCGACGCGCAGGACTGGGCCGAGATGCTGCTCCGCATGTACACGCGATGGGCGGAGAAGCGTGGGTTCGATGTCGAGCTCGACGAGGTCCAGACCGGCCAGGAAGCAGGGATCAGCTCGGCGACCTTCACGATCAAGGGTCGCTACGCGTACGGTCTCGTCAGCGGCGAGAAGGGTGTGCACCGCCTCGTGCGGTTGTCGCCGTTCGACTCGCAGCACCGACGCCAGACCGCGTTCGCGAGTCTCGAGGCGGTGCCGGCGCTCGAGGCGGCGGAGGTGCCGGAGATCGACCCGACCGAGCTGCGGGTCGACACCTACCGTTCGTCGGGTGCCGGCGGTCAGCACGTGAACGTGACCGACTCGGCGGTACGGCTCACCCACTTGCCGACCGGCATCGTCGTGTCGTGTCAGAACGAGCGCTCGCAGACCCAGAACAAGGCGCGGGCGATGCAGATCCTCGCGGCACGCCTGGTCCAGCGTCAGCGCGAGGAGCAGAAGGCCGAGCTCGAGCGCCTCGCGGGCGAGAAGCGCGAGGTGGCGTGGGGGAGTCAGATCCGTTCCTACGTGCTCGCGCCGTACCAGATGGCCAAGGACGAGCGAACCCGCACGATCGACGGTCGCGAGGAGCCGATCTTCGAGACCGGCAACGTGAACGCCGTGCTCGACGGCGACCTCGACGATTTCATCGAGGCGTTCCTGCAGTGGCGCCGACAACGAGGCTCCGGATAGCAGCAGGTCAGAGCGGTCTCGGGCGTCCCGGCCCCCCGTCATGACCTGAGTTCACGCTCCGCGTTTGTTACCCTCTCCGGACCGCATGATCCGCTTCGAGCAGGTCTCCAAGATCTACAAGGGTGGCGTCTCCGCGCTCCGCGACGTCTCACTCGACGTACAGAAAGGCGAGTTCGTCTTCCTCGTCGGCCCATCGGGCTCGGGGAAGTCGACGTTCCTTCGCCTGCTGCTGCGCGAGGAGGGCGTCACGTCGGGCCGGATCGTCGTCGCGGGCCGAGACATCTCGAGCCTGGCCAGCTGGAAGGTCCCGCAGCTGCGCCGCAACATCGGCACGGTCTTCCAAGACTTCAAGCTCCTGCCGAACAAGACGGTCTACGAGAACGTCGCGTTCGCATCCGAGGTGATCGGCCGACCCCGCCACGTCACCCGGGCGCAGGTCCCGCAGATCCTCGATCTCGTCGGGTTGTCGAAGAAGGCCGACAACTTCCCGAACGAGCTCTCCGGTGGTGAGCAGCAGCGTGTCTCGGTCGCCCGCGCGTTCGTCAACCGCCCGTTGATCCTCCTCGCCGACGAACCGACCGGGAACCTCGACCCCGCGACGACGGTCGGGATCATGCGTCTCCTCGATCGGATCAACCGCACCGGCACCACCGTCTGCATGGCCACCCACGATTCGCGCATCGTCGACTCGATGCGCCGTCGGGTGATCGAGCTCGATCACGGTTCACTCGTCCGTGACCAGGCTCGCGGCGTCTACGGCGTCGGGAGCTGATGACGCGGTGATGGCCAAGTTCGACTACTTCGCGCGCGAGACGCTGATCTCGCTGCGGCGAAACCTGCTGATGACCTTG
Organism: uncultured Actinomycetes bacterium; assembly: GCA_963829475.1. GTDB lineage: Bacteria > Actinomycetota > Acidimicrobiia > IMCC26256 > JANYLB01 > JANYLB01. The sequence goes on from CAWHIU010000002.1 coordinate 374,151, forward strand.
GCGGGCATCCTCACCGTCACCGTCTCGTTGTTCCTCTTCGGCGGGATCATGCTGCTGTCTCGCGTCGTCGACCACGGAACCGCCAAGTGGAAGGGCGGGGTCGAAGAAGAGATCTACATGAAGGTCGACGCGACCCAATCGCAGATCGACGGTGTGCAGTCCCGTCTCAGCGGCGATCGCGACGTGAAGAAGTTCCAGTTCATCTCCAAGGAGCAGGCGCTCAAGGAAGCCAAGAAGCTCTTCAAGAATGAATCCGACCTGGTCTCGAGCCTCAGCGCGGCCGATCTTCCTGCGTCGTTCCGGGTGGTTCCGCAACGGGCCGAGCTCGTCGCGACGATTGCCGATCAGTTCCGCAGCCAACCGGGTGTCGACGAGGTGAACACTGCGTCGAAGGCGGTGAAGAACCTGCTCTCGTTCACGAAGTGGGTGCGGTACCTCTTCATCGGGCTGTCACTCGTGCTGCTCGCGTCATCGCTGTTCCTGATCGTGAACACGATCCGGCTCGCGACGTTCGCGCGCCGGCGCGAGATCGAGATCATGAAGCTCGTGGGCGCATCGAACTGGTTCGTGCGGATCCCGTTCATGGCCGAGGGGCTCGTCCAGGGTCTCGTCGGTGCCGGCCTCGCCTTCGGAGGCATCTACCTCCTCAAGGTGCTCATCGCCGGACTGCTCGATCACCCCGCCGACTTCTTCCGGGGTTGGTACATCACCGCGGGCGACGCGGCCGGCATCGGCTTCGTCGTGCTGCTCCTCGGCGCGGCCATCGGCCTCACCGGCTCCCTGGTCGGCCTCCGCCGCTTCGTCCGCACCTGATCTCTGGTCGACTCCGCTCCGTCGCCTCGATCGCTCACCGACGGGGGAGCCGCCGGAGGGTGTCCGGCGGCTCCGCTTCGTCTCCCGATTTCTGGTCGACTCCGCTCCGTCGCCTCGATCGCTCACCGGCGGGGGAGCCGCCGGAGGGTGTCCGGCGGCTCCGCTGCGTCTCCCGCCCTACTTGTTGGGTTGGGGGGTGATGCGCAGGTACGGCTTGACCGCGTTCCAGCCCTTGGGGAACTTCGCCTTCGCGTCTTCGTCGGAGACGGCGGGGACGATGATGACGTCGTCGCCGTCGGTCCAGTTGACGGGCGTCGCGACGCTGTAGCCGGCGGTGAGCTGGAGCGAGTCGACGACGCGCAGGAGCTCGTCGATGTTCCGACCCGTGCTCGCCGGGTAGGTGAGCGTGAGCTTCACCTTCTTGTCGGGACCGATCACGAAGACCGACCGGACGGTGAGGGTGTCGTTCGCGTTCGGGTGGATCATGTCGTACAGGTCGGCGACCTTCTTCTCGGGGTCGGCGATGAGCGGGTAGTTCGAGCGCGGTGCCCTGGGTCTCCTCGATGTCGCCGGCCCACTTCTGGTGCGAGTCGAGCGGGTCGACGCTCACGCCGATGAGCTTGACGTTGCGCTGGTCGAACTCACCCCTGCGGCTCGCGAACGCGCCGAGCTCCGTCGTGCAGACGGGAGTGAAGTCCTTCGGGTGTGAGAAGAGCAGGCCCCAGCCGTCGCCGAGGTAGTCGTACAGGGTGACGGTGCCCTCGGTCGTCTCCGCGGTGAAGTTCGGGGCTTCGTCGCCCAAGCGGATGGCCATGTCGTTCCTCCAGATTGATTGTGGGTTGGTCGTTCGGGTGTGCCCGGGGAGCCGTCGTAGGCTCATCCTTCGGGTCAACCTCACGCTATCGGCGACAATTCCGAAAGTCGAGCGAAATGGTCGGATTACCGGGCGACGGGCCGCCGCGGCGCGGTCTCGGGGCCCGGGTCCGGCGTCTCGCCGTCGACATCACGCCGCTGCGCGACTCTCGCGACTTCCGGCTGCTCTTCACCGGGGAGCTGGTCTCGGAGACCGGTTCGAACATCACGCTCGTCGCGCTCTACATCCAGGTCTACCGCCTCACCGGCTCGGCGCTCGCGGTCGGCCTCATCGGCCTGGTCCAGCTCGTGCCGCTCGTCGCGGTCACGGTGCTCGGCAGCCCCCTGGTCGACCGGATCGACCGAAGACGGCTGCTCCTGGTCGCCCAGACCGGCCAGGCGGCCGCGTCGGGCCTTCTGCTGGCCGGTGCGCTGGCCGGTCACCCGAGCCTCGCGCTCGTCTACCTCGGCGCGGCCGCGATCGCCGGCCTGTCGGGGTTCGCGCTGTCGGTGCGGACGGCCATCACCCCGAACCTGGTCCCCCGATCGCAGCTCCCGGCTGCGTTGGCGCTGAACCAGGCCATGTGGAACACGTGCCTCATCGTCGGCCCGGCGCTCGGCGGGATCATCGTGGCCCGGGCGGGGCTGCCGTGGGCCTACGGGATCGATGTCGTCAGCTTCTCGGCCACCATCCTGGCCGCGGCCCTCATGTCGCCGCTCCCGCCGGTCCGAGATCCGGATGCGCCCGCCGACGACGTCGCGCCGACCGGCGGGTGGAGGGCGATCATCGCCGGATTCACGTACCTGCGCGGCAGGCGCGTGCTGCAGAGCGTGTTCCTCGTCGATCTCATCGCGATGACGTTCGGCATGCCGCGTGCGCTCTTCCCGATCCTCGCGACCACACAGTTCCACGCCGGACCCGAAGTCGTGGGTCTGCTCTTCTCCGCGGTGTCGGTCGGCGCGCTGGCCGGCGCGCTCACGAGCGGGTGGGTCAAGCGGATCTCGCGTCAGGGGCTCGCGGTGCTGGTCGCGGTGGGGGTCTGGGGTCTCGGCATCGTCGGCTTCGGTCTCGCGGGCGACCGGTTGGAGGTCGCGATCGTGTGCCTCGCGATCGCGGGTGCGGCCGACGTGATCTCGGCGGTGTTCCGCGGCACGATCCTCCAGTCGAACGTGCCCGACGATCTCCGGGGTCGGCTCTCGGCGGTCAACATCGTGGTGGTCACCGGCGGTCCCCGGCTCGGCGACGTGGAAGCCGGCCTCGTCGCCGCGCTCGCCTCGCCGACGGTGTCGGTGGTCGCGGGTGGTGTGCTGTGCATCGTGGGGGTCGTCGGGCTGGGCCTCGCGATTCCGGCGTTCGCCCGATTCCGACCCGGTGACGCGACGTGAGGCGCCATCGACCGCTCCCGCGCATCGCCCGTCCCCGGGCATCCGTTTGACGTCGTGACCCCGGTGCGATCACATACCCCGATGGCCGGGTACTCAGGCACCCCGTTGCCGAAGAAGCTGGGGATCGTCGACGGCACCCGAGTCGCGCTGATCAGTGCACCGAAAGGCTTCGAGACCACCCTTGGCGGGCTGCCCCCGGGGGTCTCGCTCTCGGAGCAGGCGCGCGGCAACCTCGATGTGATCGTCTTCTTCGCGACCCGTCGTCGGGAGCTGGAGCGACGCTTCCCGGTCTTCGCCCGCGCCCTGGTCCCCGACGGTGGCCTGTGGGTCGGATGGCCGAAGCAGACGTCGGGAGTCGCGACCGATCTCACCGGGGATGTCGCGCGTGAGATCGGCCTGGCGGCAGGACTGGTCGACAACAAGGTGTGCGCGATCGACGACATCTGGTCGGGCCTTCGATTCGTGTACCGCGTGGGCGACCGACCGGCCCCGGTGCGCTCGCCCCGGAAGCGGGCACCGCGCAACGGCCGGGGCTAGTCCGTGTGCGGGCGCTACGTGCAGGTCTCGTCGCCGGTGCTGCTCGCAGAGCGGTTCGACGTCGACGAGGTCGTGACCGCAGCCCACGAGCCCGACTACAACGTCGCGCCGCGAGCCGAGGTGTACGGCGTGGTCGAACGTGAACCGGGCGCACGGGTGCTCGAGTCGTTGCGGTGGGGGCTGGTGCCCTCGTGGGCCGACGACCTGGCGATCGGAGACCGGATGATCAACGCGCGAGCCGAGACGCTCGCGGAGAAGCCGGCCTACACGCGCGCGTTCGAGCGGCGGCGGTGCATCCTGCCTGCCGACGGCTTCTACGAGTGGAAGGAGCTCCCGAAGCAGGGCGGAAGGAAGGCGCGCAAGCAACCGATGTTCATCCACCGCCGCGACGGCGAGCCGCTCGCGTTCGCAGGGCTGTGGGAGACGTGGCGGCGTCCGGGTGATCACGAGGCACCGTGGATCGTGTCGTGCGTGATCGTGACGACGCGAGCGAACGATCTGCTCGCGCCGATCCACGACCGCATGCCCGTCGTGCTCCCTGAAGAGGCGTGGTCCACCTGGCTCGATCCCAGCCGGCGCGATCGCGCCACGCTGGAACCACTGTTGGTACCGGCGCCGTCGGAGTGGCTCGAGGCGTTCCCGGTGAGCACCCTGGTGAACAAGGCCGACAACAACGGTCCCGAGCTCCTCGCGCCGGTCGAACCGGCAACGCTGTTCGGATAGGACGCTGATCGGAGAGGACGCGGTTCCCGTAGATTGGCGAGATGAATCCTCTGGAGTCGATCCGAACCGCGTCCGACGGGCTCGTCACCGCAGCGCGAGCAGTGGGCGTCGACGCGCCGGTCCCCTCGTGCCCCGACTGGGACATCCATGCGCTCGTGCTCCACACGGGATCCACCCAGCGTTGGGCGACGACCATCGTCTCGACCGGGGCGACCACCTACGTCCCGGCTGACCCCGGCGTGGTGCCGACCGAGCGAAACGGGATCTTCGACTGGTTCGACGAGGGGAGCGGTCTGTTGCTCGACGTGCTCGCGCACGCCGATCCCGACGCCCCGGTCTGGTCGTGGGGACGTGACCAGCACGTCCGGTTCTGGTCGCGTCGCATGGTCCACGAGACTGCGGTCCACGGATGGGACGCGGGCGCAGCTGCGGGGAACCCACGCTCCCTCCCGGCCGATGTCGCGGTCGACGGTGTCGATGAGATGTTCGAGAACCTGCAGCAGCTGATCGCGTTCCGATCCGAGCTCGCTTCGTTGCGGGGGAACGGCGAGACGGTTCACCTCCACGCGACCGATGCCGACGGCGAGTGGCTCATCCGGCTCACCCCCGATGGCATCGAGACGTCGCGCGAGCACGCGAAGGGCGACGTCGCGGCGCGCGGATCGGCGTCGGACCTGATGCTCTTCGTCGTCGGACGCGTCCGGCCCGCTCAGCTCGAGGTCTTCGGCGACAGCGCCCTCCTCGAGCGCTGGCAGAACGCGTTCAAGTTCTAGGACGGCTCCAAGGCGCTGCGCAGGACGTCGATGACGTGTTCGCGACGTTCCTTGAGCATTGCGGGTGAGAGCGGGTCCTCGTCGAGCAACGACGTCACGAGCGGCGCGTCGGACAGGTACGACAGCACCGCGCCGTATCCCGTGAGCAGCAGCTGGCGCGCGTCGTACCGGCGGAGCCGGCCGGCATCCATCTCGCGTTCGAGGAACGTCGTACCCCGGTCGAACCACGGCCGGATCGTCTCGCCGAGCTCGTCGGCGAGCGGCGAGCCCCCCTGCAGCGCTTCCCGGCGGACGAGCCGCACGAACTCGGGGTGCTCCTCGAAGAACTGGAACGCGGCACGCAGGACCCGTTCGACCTGCGGCCAACCTTCGCGATCGGGAGAGGCGACCGCCTGCTCGACCAGCGCGAGCCAGTCGGCGAACGATTCGAGGAGCACCGCGCGGTACAGGGCCTCCTTCGAGGGGAAGTGGTGCAGGAGACTCGGCCGCCGGATCCCGACCTCGTCGGCGATCTCGGTGAGGCTCGTTCCCGCGAATCCGTGATCCGCGAACTTGCGGAGAGCGACGTCGAGGATCAGGGCTTTCGTCCCCGATCCCGTCGCTTCCATCTGTGCAGGCTAGGCGCTCACGGACACACCCGAGGTCACCCGTCCATTCCGGGCCGAAAAGCGGCTGCGGCTCAGGCTTGGGTCGGTTCGCGATCTGTGCGGGTCGCGATCCGGTACTCCTCCGGTACGCCGTGGCGTCGGAGGCGTTCGTACACGACGATCGCGCCGATCGGGCCGGTGAGCAGCACCGCAGCATCGAACCACCAGGACCAGCGCATCGCGGGCGTGATCATGATCAACATCGCGGCGAACGCGAGCACGGTCAGGCCGTGGATCGATCCCATCACCGCGGTGCCGATCGTGTTGCCCGAGACCCAGAACAAGAACAGCGCGCTGTAGGTGATCGCCTCGGTCCAACACATCCACTCGAGGGCTCGAGCCTTGCGCTCCAACTCGGATGAAGTGGCGTCGACGAAATCGGGCATCGCGACACGGTAGAGCCGCGCAACTCCGTGGCTCACATCCGGAGCCGGCGTCGCTCGCTCGGCGCCAAGGAGACGTCGCGCGCTGATTCTCGAGCAAAACCAGGGATTTCTCAGCGCTCTGACCTGCAGAAACAGACCTATGGTTCGACGGACCCACGCGCCGACCCCGTAGCCTGACCCTTCACCCCGAAACGCGCTGCGTAGCGGAACGCGCGCGGAGGCTGGGAGGTCTCGAGTGAGCACCAATGTTGGATCCACGCGCGCGTCGACACATGCGCCTGCGCGCGCCCTCGTCGCAACGGTGCTCGCGGTCGCGTCGTTCGTCGTCGGATCGGCACCCGCGTATGCGGCTGCGAAGGACCCGCGCGACGCGCGGCGAACGGAGATCGGTCGTCCCGCGCACGTGGTCGTGCAGCGTGTCGAACGCTCGATGCGCGACTCGATGGTGGTCGGCGCGAACGCGGTTGCCGTGCTCGACGCGCGGCGGCGTGCCGCGGAACGGATGCGCGCGGTTGCCGTGTGGGTCACGGGCGTTGAAGCGGCGCGAGCGGCGGAGGCCGAGCGCGACGCGGTGTGGGATCGCATCGCGGCCTGCGAGACGGGTGGCAACTGGTCGATGCGCGGCTCGAGCTACTCCGGTGGAGTGGGGTTCGCGAACTCGACGTGGAACGCGTTCGGTGGTCGGGAGTTCGCGACGAACGCCGGACTCGCGACACGTGAGCAACAGATCGTGGTGGCCGAACGCGTGCGGGACTACGGCGGCTACTCCGGGTGGGGTTGTGCGTACACGATCGGACTGATCTCCCGGTAGTAGGACCCGTCTGCCGGGAGGCCCTAGGGTCGCGCCCGTGGATCAACTGCGTATCGGCATCCTCGGGGCGGCGAAGATCGCGCCCGCGGCACTCGTCAAACCGGCGAGAGGCATTCCCGAGGTCGAGGTGTACGCCGCGGCCGCCCGCGACCCCGCTCGGGCGGCGAAGTTCGCGGCGAAACACGGCATCGGTCGGGTCCACGATTCGTACGCGGCGCTCATCGCCGACCCAGACGTCGATGCGGTCTACAACCCGCTGCCGAACGGCCTGCACGGTGAATGGACCATCAAGGCGCTCGAAGCGGGCAAGCACGTCCTCTGCGAGAAGCCGTTCACCGCGAACGCCGAAGAAGCCGAGCGGGTTGCCGCGGTGGCCGCGGCCAGTGGCCGGGTCGTGATGGAAGCCTTCCACTGGCGCTACCACCCGATGGCCACACGGATGCATGAGATCGTCGCCAGTGGTGTGATCGGCGACGTCCGCCGCATCGAGACGACCATGTGCATCCCACTGCCGTACCCGAAAGACATTCGCTACCGTTACGACCTCGCGGGCGGGGCCACGATGGACGTCGGTTGCTACGCGATCCACCAGCTCCGATTCCTCGCCGGTGCCGAGCCGACGGTCACGAGCGCGCACGCGCGCCTCGCGCATCCCGACGTCGACCGCTGGATGCAGGCCGATCTTGCGTTCGACGACGGACGCACGGGTCGCATCACGTGCGCGCTCTGGTCGGCGACACCGCTCAAGCTGTCGATCAACGTGACCGGTGAGCAGGGTGAGATGTCGGTGTTCAATCCGACCGGGCCGCAGGTCTACAACCGGATCACCGTTCGCTCACCCAGCGGGACGACCAAGGAGCGCGTTCGCGGCGGACCGACCTATGGCTACCAGTTGCAGGCCTTCGCCGACGCCGTGCTTCGCGACGGTCCGGTGCTCACGCCTCCCACAGATTCCATCGCGAACATGCGGGTGATCGACGCCGTCTACGACGCCGCCGGGCTGTCACGCCGGGTTCCGTCGGGGACCGGAGGCTGACGGAGATGGATTCGATCGACAGCCGCCGAGCCGCGGTCTATCTCGCGCGGGCTCGATTCGGAATCGGGATCGCGCTCGTCGCTGCTCCGGGTTGGTCCGGCAAGGGTTGGATCGGCAGCGACGCGCGGGGTCGCGGCGCGCGGGTGTTCGGGCGGGCGTTGGGCGTGCGCGAGGCCGCGCTGGGAGCCGGCGCATCGATCGCGATCGGGCAAGGTCGGGGTGGTGGCGACTGGGTTTCGATGCTCGCGGTGTGCGACGCCGGCGACGCGGTCGTGAGCCTCCTCATGCCGGGTCTACCTGCCCGCGCTCGTCTCGTCGGTGTGGGCGCCGCGGTCTCCGCAGCGCTCCACTTCAAGCTGGCGAAGGATCTCGCCGCCGCCGAGGCGCGGTAGGCAGGGCGAGCATCGTGGAGCCGCTCCGCGGTCGGTTGCTCGTCGCGACGCCAGAGCTCACCGATCCGAACTTCTCGCGCACGGTCGTGCTGATCTGCGACCACGGCGAAGAAGGAGCGTTCGGCATCGTCTTGAACCGCGCGACCGACCGTCTCCTCGCCGACGTGCTCGAGCCGTGGGCGGCAGTGGCGTCGGCGCCGGGAGTCGTCTTCCGGGGCGGTCCCGTCTGCAGCGATCAGGCCATCGGGCTCGGCTGCAGCACTGCACAAGAAGCCGGACTGAGTTGGGCACCCCTCTTCGGCGATCTCGAGCTCGCCGATCCGGCGCGCGCCGACCTGGGGCGCGCGGGACTGGCCAGCGTCGGACTCGACGACGGTCCGGATGGTCTGGCGCTCCTGCACTTCCGGCTCTTCACGGGCTACGCCGGGTGGGGTCGCGACCAGCTCGAGGCCGAGATCGAGACCGGTTCGTGGTTCGTCGTCGACGCGGATCCGACCACCGATCTGTTCGGTGCCGATCCGGACCGGCTCTGGTCCGACGTGTTGCGACGCCAACCCGGACGCACCGCCTGGTTCGCGAACTGTCCCGAGGATCGGTCGACGAACTGAGGGCACGCGCGCGTAACGCCGACGCTCGTGCGCGCACAATGGGGGACGACGAAATGGAGCCCCATGGCCTTCTGGTCCCGCACTGCTGAGATTCCGACCGCCGAGAACGCCCTTCCGGGCCGCTCGACACCCATTGCCGTCCCCGACGCGCACTTCGTCTCGGGCCACGGCCTGACGCCTCCTTACCCCGATGGCCTGCAGCGGGCGGTCTTCGCCATGGGTTGCTTCTGGGGCGCGGAGCGCACGTTCTGGACGGTCGAAGGAGTGTGGGTGACCGCCGTCGGCTACATCGCGGGCCCTACGCCGAACCCCACCTACGAAGAGGTCTGCTCGGGGCGGACCGGCCACACCGAAGCCGTGCTCGTCGTGTTCGACCCGACGATCGTGTCGTACGAGGAGCTGCTCCGCACCTTCTGGGAGAACCACGACCCGACGCAGGGGATGCGTCAGGGCAACGACATGGGCACCCAGTACCGGTCAGGCATCTACACGACGGGCGACGAGCAGCAGCACGCCGCCGAGGCATCCAGGGCCGAGTACAGCCAGGAGCTCGCTCGGGCCGGGTACGGAGCGATCACGACCGAGATCATCCCGGCGCCCGAGTTCTTCTTCGCCGAGGGGTACCACCAGCAGTACCTCGCCAAGAACCCCGGTGGCTACTGCGGGCTCGGCGGCACCGGCGTCTCGTGCCCGACCGGTTTGGCGGCGGGCTGAGCGCGTAGGGTCGCGGTCATGGAGACACTGGGGCCCACCGAGCTCCTGATCATCCTCGCGATCGCGTTGCTCCTCTTCGGGAGTTCCCGGCTGCCGAAGATCGCGCGCTCGCTGGGTGAGGCCGCGCACGAGTTCCGCCGGGGAACGCTGCACGACGGAACGACCGAACCCGAGCCACAGGCGCTCGAGCAGCCGGGCGCCGAGAAGCCCGACGCAGAGAAGCCCGACGCCGCGAACAGCTAGACCGCCGCGCGGAGGTTCACCAGCCGTGAGCCTCGGCGTCGAGTTCGTCGGCTAACTTTCGTCGGCATCGACCCCATCGACCGAGTCCTCGACGCGCTCGACGCTGTCGCCGTGGGCGACCACAGCACGATGCTGTTGCGCGCGAGCTCGCACAACGACCGGTGGGTCCAGGCGACCAAGATCGAGGGCGAGGACACGTTCGTCTGCGAGGCCGCGAGCAACGAGTACCTCGACCCCGAGGACCAGATGTCGGGCGTCGGGACCACCCGGATGCAGGCCCTGGGCTGGACCGCGGTCGAGGGCGCCGACTTCACCCGCTTCGATCAATCCGAGACCGCCGGGCAACGCCGTGCCATCGCCACGATGCTGATCCGCACGCTGACCGACGTCTACGCCCACGACCCCTCCGTCGCCCCCCGCATCGAGTTCCCCTCGTGAGCGCACGTGAGCGCAGCGGAGCCGCCGGAAACGCAACGCGGTACGTGAACAGGTGAGCGATCGAGGCGGCGCAGCGGAGCGAACCATGGAGATGACGGAACCGCTGGTGCTCGTAGGCAAGCCGCAGGCGCGCACCGCGGTTGTCACGTTGAACCGGCCGGAGCGGTTGAACGCGATGTCGATCGACCTCGTGATCGAGCTCGACGCAGCACTCAACCGGGTCGCCGACGACAACGACGTGTCGGTGGTCGTCCTCACCGGCGCCGGTCGCGGGTTCTGCTCCGGTCTCGATCTCAAGGACTTCGGGATCATCCCCAACATCGACGGCCTCACGGTCGGTCGCATTGCCGCGCGCTCGATGCGCTACTACTCCCGGCTGATCCTCACGCTCCGCCGCATGCCGCAACCGGTGATCGCCGCGATCAACGGACCGGCGTACGGGGGCGGCATGTGCCTCGCGTGCGCGGCGGATCTGCGCATCGCGTCGACGAGCGCGGTGTTCAACGCCACTGGCATCGTCAACGGGCTCACGAGCACCGAGCTCGCCATCAGCTGGTTGCTGCCCCGGCTCATCGGCGCGACCCACTCGAACGACCTGCTCCTCACCGGGCGTGAGGTCGACGGCGACGAGGCCTACCGGCTCGGCCTCGTGTCGCGGGTCGTCGCCGACGACGACCTCCTGTCGGAGGCGCTCGCGATGGCCGCCCGCATGGCGAAGTTCAGCCCCTACGGGCTCGAGATGACGAAGAGCATGCTCTGGGTGAACCTGGAGAACCCGAGTCTCGAGTCGGCGATCCAGATCGAGGACCGCAACCAGCTGATGCTCGGGTTCACCGCCAACCTTCCGGAGGCGATCCAGGCTTTCGAACAGGGGCGCGAGCCCGTGTACACCGATGAGCCGCGCCGGGACCTGTTCGGCTCGCCGTAGCATTTATCTGACACATCAGGTATAATGCTTGAGTAGTCAGATAGTCCGCTTCTGATCCAGGAGGTTCGGCCATGCAGGTCAAGGAGCTCGGACACGTTGTGCTCTACGTCCACAACCTCGAGCGCTCGCGCCACTTCTACGGTGACGTGCTCGGATTCCGTCAGCTCCCGATGGAGGGGTCGTTCCCGGCCGCTGCGTTCTCGTCGGGTCGCGCCCACCACGAGCTGCTCCTCATCGAGGTGGGGGAGGACGCCGCCGAGATCCCGGCCGGTCGCCGGGTCGGGATGTACCACATCGGTCTGAAGATCGGTGACAGCGACGACGAGCTCCGGGCCGCGGTCGCCGAGCTCGACCGCGCGGGCGTCGAGCTGGTCGGTGCGAGCGATCACACCGTGACCCACAGCCTCTATCTGCGCGATCCCGACGGCAACGAGCTCGAGCTCTTCATCGACGTCCCCGGCGTCGACTGGCGGGCGAACCCCGAGCTCATCGCCGCGCCGATCAAGCCCCTCCGCCTCTGATCGACCCACCCCACATCCATTCCGGCGTCGTGAGCGACGGGAATTTCCCGCGTTGACGACGCCGGAACGAAGTGTGAACCGGGGCGGGCGGAGGGATCGGAGTTGGGGCCGGTAGCGTCCGACGGTGGATTCCGACGGGTTGCTTCGAGCCGCGGTGGAGACGCTCGGTGGCGAGGAGCGACCGGGTCAGCTCGAGCTCGCGTGTGCGATCGACGAGGCGATCGGCGTCGGGTCGCACCTGGTCGCGGAGGCACCGACGGGGTCGGGCAAGACCCTCGCCTACCTGTGTCCGGTCGTGACCAGCGGGGCGAAGACGGTGATCGCGACCGCGACGATCGCCCTGCAGGACCAGCTCTGGCGCAGCGACATCCCGCTGGTGAAGCGGGCCGGCGGCACCACCCGCGCTGCGCTGTTGAAGGGTCGTGGCCAATACCTCTGCCGGGCCAAGCTCGACGCCGCGCTCGGGGGCGACGCGCTGTTCGACATGCGACCGCACGCGGGCTTCGACGACGAGATCGCGCGACTCGACGACTTCGCCGAGGCGTCGACGACAGGGGACCTGTCGGAGGTCGAAGCGCATTGCGGACCGATCTCCAACCTGGCGATCGACGCAGTGAGTTGCAGCGCGGGGGAGTGCCCCGGGGCCTCGTCGTGTCATCGGGGAGACGAGTGCTTCGCGGTGATGGCGCGCGCAGTTGCCGAAGAGGCGGACGTGCTCGTGGTCAACCACGCGCTCTATTGCGCCCACCTGGCGAGCGACGGTCAAGTGCTGCCCGAGCACGACGTGGTCGTGTTCGACGAGGCCCACGCGCTCGCCGACATCGCCGCGAGCGCGTTGGGCGCCGATCTCTCGCCCCGAGGGCTGCGTTCGCTCGCGAGCCAGTTGCACCGAGTGGGCGCTGGTCGCCTGGTCACCGACGGGATCGGGAAGCAGGCCGACACCCTCGAGGGCCTCTTCGCCGACATCGACGGAAGGGTCGTCGAGCCGAGCACGGAGCTCACCGACGCTCTCAACAACGCAGCCCAGCGGATCGCCGACGCTGCCGCGGCAGTACCGAAGGACGACGCGAGCACCGAAGCGGCGCAGGCGGTCAAGCTCGCGGGCGCGCGTCGCGAGACGCTGGCGCGCATGGTGAACCCGGCCGAGGGCGACGTCATCTGGGTCGAGGGCCGTCGCACCCTGCGCATCGCGCCCGTCGATCCCGGCGCGCTGATGGCCAAGCGCTTGTTCGCCCGACGAGCCGTCGTGTTGTTGTCGGCGACCATGGGCGCGGGGGAGCGGTTCGAACCGCTGGCCCGTCGCGTCGGTCTCGATCCCGATCTTCCGCGCACCGGAGACGCCAAGCCGCCGGGCCTCGGCTACCAGTCGCTGCGCGTCCCGTCGCCGTTCGACTATCGCGAGCAAGCATTGTTGTACGTCCCGCGCGCGCTCCCCGAGCCGAACGACCCGAAGTGGCCGTCGGCCGCAGACGCGGAGATCGCCGCACTCGTCGACGCCGCCGGGGGTCGGACACTCGTGCTCTGTACCTCGAACGCCGCGGTGGGTCGGATCGCCGGCCATCTGCGAGAGGTCTCCGAGCACACGATCCTCGCCCAGGGTGAGGGATCGAAACGGACGTTGATCGAATCATTCGTCGACGACGAGACCTCGTGCCTCGTCGCGACCCGGAGCTTCTGGGTCGGGATCGACGTGCCGGGCGTGTCGTGCGTGTTGGTGGTGATCGATCGCATCCCGTTCGCGCGACCCGACGACCCCATGGTCTCGGCCCGGCGTGAGCTCGCGCAGCGCGACGGCGAGAGCCCGTTCTTCGCCGTCGACCTTCCCGACGCCGCGTTGATCCTCGCCCAGGGCTCGGGTCGCCTGATCCGGTCGACGACCGACCGGGGTGTCGTCTGTGTGCTCGACCGGCGACTCGCGGTCAAGGACTACCGGTCGGTGCTGCTCCGGGCGCTGCCCCCGATGCGACGGACCGTGAATCGCGACGATGCCTGCGCGTTCCTCCGTGACGTCGTGGTGCGAGCGACCGTCAGCCCGCTCGACACGGCTGCCGCCTACGCTCCGCCCGGCACCAGCGGAACATCGTCGAGCGAGGAAGCAGATGCTCACTGACGCAATCGGCGGGTTCCTGCCCGCGGCGATGGGCGTGGCGCTCAGCCCGATCCCGATCGTCGCGGTGATCCTCATGCTGGGGACGCCCAAGGCCCGGACGAACGGCCCCGCGTTCGCGGCCGGCTGGATCGTCGGACTCGCCGCCGTGAGCGTGCTCGTCGTGGTTGTCGCGGGCGGCGCGAACACGCCGGGGAGCAGCGCGTCCGACAGCGTCAACTGGGTCACGCTGTTCCTCGGCCTCGCCCTGTTCGTGCTGGCCGGGCGGCAGTGGCGCTCACGCCCGAAGCGCGGCGAGGCGCCGACGATGCCGAAGTGGATGAGCGCCGTCGACAACATCGATCCGCCGCGGGCCTTCGTCCTCGGCCTCGCGCTCTCAGGTGCGAACCCGAAGAACCTCGCGCTCACGGCCGCGGCCGCCGCGTCGATCGCCCAGGCCGGTCTGGGCACGGCCGACACCGCTCTCGCGATCGCGGTCTTCGTGGCGATCGGTTCGCTGACCGTCGTCGGCTCGGTGCTGTTCTACCTGCTCGCCGGCGATGCCGCGACGAAGCCGCTCGCGATCATGGAGGAGTTCATGGCCGATCACAGCAACGTGATCATGATGGTCGTGTTGGTGATCATCGGCGCCAAGCTCGTCGGCGACGGTCTCGCCGGCGTCACCCACTGATTCGGCGCTTGTCGTGGAGCTGATGCGACGGTTGTCGAGCCCACATTCGGGTTCGACTGAACCTGTCGCGGTGGTGGAGCTGATGCGACGGTTGTCGAACCCACATTCGGGTTCGACTAGTGACTGTTTGGTGGAGGTGCCGGGAGTCGAACCCGGGTCTTCCAAGTTGTCGGCGGGACTTCTCCGAGCGCAGCCGGTGAGTAGGTCTCGGGTCACCGCCGCTCACCGGCGGCCTGCGGTGACCCCAGCCTCGCTGTGATGTCCCCTCGGGTCACGTGGCGATCCCCGACGGTAAGCCGCTCTGAATGACGTTCCGGTCCCGACCGAGCGGCTGAGCCGGATGGAACGTGCTACTTATCTCTAAGCAGCTTTTGCGAGGTTGTCCTCGGCATGTGTTTGTGGTGCCGGCTCTTTCACGACGATCCGGCGACGTCGGCTCGCTTCTCCCGCCTCGATCCTCAGAATCGAAGCCACGCACCCCCTTGTCAAAGTGCGCTCGTACGTGTGAACGCCCCACCAGTGTACGCCCTGAGCGGGATGACGATCCTCGGATTGATCGCGGGCGTCGACGGGCCTTACGCCGGCGTCAGCCCCGGTCGCCCTTCATGGCCCGCTCGGCCTCGCGTTTCGCGTCCCGAGCCGCGAGGGTCTGGCGCTTGTCGTAGGCGCGCTTGCCCCGCGCCAGTGCGATCTCGACCTTCGCGCGGCCGTCCTTGAAGTAGACGCGGGTGGGGATGATGGTGAATCCCTTCTCCTGCGACCCTCGCGCGAGTGCGTCGATCTCCTTCGCGTGGAGCAGCAGCTTCCGACGTCGGACCGGGTCGAGCTCACCCTGGGAGAACTCGTACGGAAGGATGTGCATGCCGTAGAGCCAGACCTCGCCGTCTTCCACGCGTGCGTAGCCGTCCTGCAGGTTCGCGCGGCCGAGCCGGATCGACTTCACCTCGGCGCCGAGCAGCACGATGCCGCACTCCCAGTGCTCGAGGAGCTCGTAGTCGTACCGCGAGCGGCGGTTGGTGATCGCGACCTGGTCGCCTCGCCTCGACATGGAATGTCCTACCGGGTCGCCGGTTGGAGGGATTGCTCGGCGACCGCCGACGGGGACTGGTGCCGAGCAGCTCGAGCGGCCCGGAACATCGCGACCAACGGTGGTGCGGCCAGGAGCGCCAGGAGCGGTGCCGCAGGGACGTGGAACCGCGGGAGTCCGTAGAGGTAGATCGGTGTCGCGGCCAAGACCGCGGCGCTCAACGCGATGAAGAGGCGCCGACCATCGGATCGTGAGACGAACCACGCGAGGCCGACCAGCGCGGATCCGATCACGAAGAAGAAGTATGCGTCGGAGAGGGTACGCAGGATCTGCGCGTCGCGATCGGCGAACGGTGTCGGCCTCTCGGCCTGGATGTCGTCCACCGCGTCGTGGTCGTTCCAGTAGCTGTAGAACACCCGCATCGGGACGAGAGATGCGACCGTGAGGGGATTTCCCGCCATCCACTTGAACGCCCGCCTCGTGTTGCGTTGGTTCGCCTCGACCTCGCGCGTCGTCAGGTTGGTCGACGTGATGGTGGACGCGCAGTACTTCGTCATCGCACTCCCCCCGTACGCGCCGGTCGCGCCGGGACGATTGTCGATGCAGAGCCCATCGCCGAGATTGGTCGAGACGGGAACGAAGCTGTGCATCTCGATCGCGTTGCGAATGGTCCAGGGGAGCATGATCGCGATGGCGGTGATCAGGGCCAGCCCACCGAACCGCCCGACCGACCGCCAGCTCATCCTGGACACGAGCGCCGCGAAGCAGACAGCGACGAGCAGCAGGCCCGAGAACGGACGTACGAGGATCGATGCTCCGAGCGCGACACCGAAGACGAGTGAGCGTCGCGTCGTGAGCCCGGCGGGCCACGGGCACGCAACCACGATCCACACCGCGAGGCACGCGGTGAACGTGTAGACGGTCTCCGAGAACATCGTCGCGGTGTAGAGCACCAGATTCGGCCAGAGTGCGACGAGGAGGGCGGCCGCGCACCCGGTGGCGGTGTCGAACAGCCGTCGTCCGATGTCGAAGACGATCGCCACCGTGAGCACGCCGACGACGATGTTGAGCAGGAACGCCAACGCGACGTTGTCGATCGAGAAGCGATCCCCGAACCAGAAGAGGATGCCGAGCAGACCGGGATAGCCGATCGGGTGATACGCACTCGCCGAGCTCAGGATCGTCGGCCCGGGGATGTACGAGCCGTACCCACCGCCGGTCGCGAGGGAATGACCGAGCGCGAGGTACGCCTGCTGGTCGCTGACTCGCCCCGGTTCTCGCGCCGCGACGGCGACCGCGACGATGCGAACCGTCGCTGCGACTCCGAGAATCGCCGCGAGCATGCGCCGCGGGTACTTCGACGGGATCGGTCCGGACATGGACGTGGAGCCTACGGCAGAGCGTGATCAACGCCTCTCGAAGCGACCCGTTGCCTAGGCTGGTGCAGATGATCAGCCGCGCCCGCCGAAGTCCCCGTCGAGGGGGCCAGATGTCGCGATGAAGCTCGTTCGCTACGACGCCCGCGGTATCGCCCGCGTCGGCATCGTCGAGGGCGACATCGTTCGTGACGGTGGCACCGACCTGTTCGCGCCGACTGCCGGCGAGGTCGTCTGCCCTCTGGACGAGGTCGCGCTGCTGGCGCCGGTTCCACCTCCGGGCAAGATCGTGTGCGTCGGTCGCAACTACCGGGAACACGCGGAGGAGACCGGCGCGGCGGTGCCGACCCGACCGCAGCTCTTCGCGAAGTGGGCGAACGCGCTCGTCGGCCCGGGCGCGTCGATCGTGCATCCCGCGATCACGAAACAGCTCGACTACGAAGCCGAGCTCACAGTGGTGATCGGTCGACGCGCTCAACGCGTCGCGCGTGCCGATGCGCTCGACTTCGTCTTCGCATACACGTGCGGCAACGACGTCTCGGCGCGCGATCTCCAGTCGGGCGACACGCAGTGGACGCGCGGCAAGGCGCTCGACACGTTCGCACCGATGGGGCCGTGCCTCGTCACCGCCGACGACATCCCCGATCCACAGACCCTCGGGATCCGATGTGTGGTGAACGGCGAGACGCTCCAGGACTCGTCGACCAGCGAGATGATCTTCTCGGTGGCGGAGATCATCGCGTTCACGACCGAGGCCATCACGTTGGAGCAGGGCGACGTGATCATGACCGGAACGCCGTCGGGCGTCGGCGTCGCCCGGTCGCCGCAGCGCTTCCTCCATCCGGGTGACACGGTGCGGGTCGAGATCGACCAGATCGGCGCGCTCGAGAACCCGGTCGTCGGCCCGACGGCCTGACCGCCCGAAGCAGGCGCGCCGTGGCGCGGTGGGGCGTGCCGACCCGGCGGGCGGCGGGATCCGTCGCACTAGATTCCTGCCATGCCCGCTTCCGGTTCGATCCTCGGGAACGCCGTCCTCCGCGTCGAAGACCCCGCGGTCCTGCGGGGGGAGGCGAGATACTTCGACGATCTCGTCTCACCGGAGGCCGCCCACGTCGTCTTCGTGCGGTCCACCGTGGCCCACGCGACCATCGAGTCGGTCGACACGAGCGAGGCGGAGTCGATGCCGGGTGTGCTCGGCGTCTCCACGAGCGCCAATCTGGAGCTCCCCCCGGTCCAGGGTTTCATGATGCTGCCGCCCGAGTTCTCGCGGCCTCCGCTCGCGGTCGGGACCGTGCGGTTCGTCGGCGACATCGTTGCCGCGGTTGTCGCCGAGACCCGGGCTCAGGCCGTCGACGCGGCCGAGATGGTGATCGTCGACTACGACCCGCTTCCCGCGGTCGTCGACCCCGAAGCTGCGCTCGAAGAGGGTTCGACGATCCTCTTTCCCGAGCACGGATCGAACCTTGCCATCGAGTTCGACTTCGGCGACGACCCGACGGTGCTCGACGAAGCCGAAGTCGTCGTCGAGGGTCGCTTCGTCAACCAGCGGGTCGCCGCGGTCCCGATGGAGTCGAACGGCGTGCTCGTCGAGCTGGATCCCGAGACCGACGGCGTGACCGCGTGGATCCCGACCCAGGCCCCGTTCGGCGTGCGGGATTCGCTCGCGGAGGCGATCGGTCTCCCGCCCGAGAAGGTCCGGGTCGTCGCTCCGATGGTCGGCGGTGGGTTCGGGGCGAAGGTCGGTCTCTACCCGGAGTACTCGGTCGCGGCTCGACTCGCGCTCGATCTCGGTCGCGCGGTGAAGTGGACCGAGACGCGCTCCGAGAACATGGTCGCCATGACCCAGGGTCGCGCCCAGGTCCAGTACGTCGAGATGGGCCTGAAGCGTGACGGCACGATCACCGGCCTCCGCGTCCGCGATCGTCGCCGACGGCGGCGCGTATCCGGCGGTCGGCTCGTTCCTTCCGTTCCTCACCCGCTCGATGTCGCAAGGCGTGTACAAGATCCCCAAGATCCAGTTCAACTCGAAGTCGGCCACGACGAACACGACGACCATCGCGGCGTACCGCGGTGCGGGGCGGCCCGAGGCGACCGCCATGCTCGAGCGGATCATCGACATGGCCGCGTTGGAGCTGGGCATCGATCCGGTGCGAGATCCGTCTGCAGAACCTCATTCCTCCGGAAGACTTCCCGCTCACCACCGTCACCGGTGCGAACTACGACGTCGGTGAGTACGCGAAGGCTCTCGAGACGGCAACGAGCATCGCGGGCTACGAGGATCTGCGCGCCGATCAGCAGGCGCGTCGCGAACGGGGCGACGTGAAGCAGCTCGGGATCGGCGTCTGCGACCTACGTCGAGGTGACGGCCGGCGGGCTCTTCCAGGAGTACGGCGCGATCGAGGTGGAGTCCGACGGCAGCGTGACCGCGACGGTCGGGACGTCGTCACACGGCCAGGGTCACGAGACGTCGTTCAAGATGGTGGTCTCGGAGCTCCTCGGCGTGCCGATGGAACAGGTGCGGATCGTGCAGTCGGATACCGTCGCTCGTCCCGCGCGGCAGCGGGACGATGGGTTCCCGGTCGTTGCAGATCGGCGGCAGCGCGCTCTACAAGGCTTCGGAAGCCGTGCTCGAGAAGGCGCGGACCCTCGCCGCGGATCTCCTCGAGGCGAACGTCGACGACGTCGTGCTCCACGACGGCGGTCGCGTCGGTGTCGCGGGAGTTCCCGCCCACGTCCTGAGCTGGGCGGAGCTCTCACTCGCCGCGAGCGATCCCGCGAAGCTCCCGCCGAACATGGAACCGGGGCTCGCGCACGCGCTCGACTTCAACCAGGGCGAGGCGACCTACCCGTTCGGTGCGCACGTTGCAGTCGTCGAGGTCGACACCGAGACCGGCCGGGTCGAGCTGATCCGCCACGTCGCCGTCGACGACTGCGGTCGGATCCTCAACCCGTTGCTCGTGCGCGGGCAGCAGCACGGTGGGATCGCGCAAGGCATCGCGGCAGGCGCTCTACGAGGGTGTCGCGTACGACGACGACGGCAACCCGCTCACCGGGAACCTCATGGACTACGCGATGCCGAGCGCGGCGGAGTTCCCGACCTTCGAGGCGGTGAACACCGAGACGCCGACTCCGCTCAACCCGCTCGGCGCGAAGGGTATCGGCGAGTCGGGAACGATCGGGTCGACGCCCGCGGTCCAGAGCGCGGTCGTCGACGCGGTCAGCCACCTCGGTGTCCGGCACATCGACATGCCGCTGACGGCGATGCGCGTGTGGCAGGCGATCAACGCCGCCGGAGCATGAGCACGAACTTCGCGTCGCCGACGCTTCGGCTCACGGCAGCGCAGCATCGGATCATCGTCGGACACTGCTACGACGGCCTCCCGGACGAGGCGTGCGGTCTCCTTGCCGGACCGATGATCGAGGGTCGTCCCGACGGGGGTCATCAGCGCGGCGTATCCGTGTCGCAACGCCGACGCGTCGGCCCGGACCTACACGGTCGACGGACGTGACTACCTCCGGGCGAGTCGCGACGCCGAGCGTCGTGGCCACGAGATCGTGGGGGTCTGGCATTCGCACACCCACACCGATGCGTACCCGTCGTCGACGGACGTCCGCCAGGCAGTCGACCCGGCTTGGCTCTACGTGCTCGTCTCGCTCCGCGACGGAGCGCCGGTGCTCCGCTCGTACCGAATCGTCGACGAGACGGTCTCGGAGGTGGCGGTCCAGCTCGTCGGGTGACTGCGGTGTCGTCACGTGAGTTCGACGGATTTCCCCGGTGCGACCACTGAGCGCGCGAATTACCGGTCCGGTAAGCGTATTACGGCACTGTTCGCGCTCTTGGTATCAGTAGTCCTACGCGTATCCACGCGAGGTGAGAGTGTCGCTATGCGGCCTCTGTACATTTCGCCGGTGATCGTGGGGCGATCGACCGAATGTCAGCAGATCCTCGGCCTCCGAGCGGCGGCTGAGTCGGGTCGTGGTGCGGCGCGGGTCCTGACCGGTGCACCGGGAATCGGCAGATCGGCGTTGCTCGAATGGGCCGCTGAACAGCATGGATCGGCCCGCGTGGTCACCGTCGCATGCGTGGAACCCGATCGCGGTCGGCCGTTCGCACTGGTCGCGGCGATCGTCGCCGGATTGGGGGGCGACCCGGTGGTCGTCCTGACCGACCAGGCCCCCTCTGTCCGGTCCGCGCGTGCCGAGAACCCGCTCGACGAGAATCCGCTCGATCGGGCCGACCCGCTCTCGGTCGAGGCGGCATTCCTCCGGTTCCTGACCGCGACTTCCCGCGAGCGCCCGTTGGTGCTGCTCGTCGACGACACGCACTGGATCGACGCCTCCTCACGCGAAGCACTCGTCTTCGCCGCCCGCCACATCGAGCACGAACCCGTGCTGCTGGTGGCGGCCGAGCGCGACCGCGATCCGCACGGCCTCGCGAGAAGTCTCCCGACCATGCACCTCGATGGTTTGTCTCCGCTCGATGCCGCGCTCCTCCTGGCGGGCGGCGTCGACACCCGGGTCGCGGAGCACCTCGGTCGTGCGACCGACGGCAACCCCCTGGCCCTGCTCGAGATCGCCGCGCACATGTCGACCGAGCAGTGCCGCGGTGACGCTCCACTGACGCCGGTGCTGCCGATCGGTGAGACCGTCCGAGGCAAGTTCCTCGCCCTGGTGGAGGGCTTCGGTCGCGACGAGCTGCGGGGGTTGCTCCTCGTGTCGTCTCGATCCGGGCATCGACCGAGCGACGCTCGAACACGCCGCGACGGAATGGACGATCGCGCCCGACGCGGTCGACCGCATCGTCACGTCGGATCTCCTTCGGGTCGACCGGTCAGGGGTGATCCGGTTCGCGCATCCACTCGTACGCGAGGCGATCTCGCAGAGCGCGACTCCAGAAGACGTGCGTGCGGCGCATGCGGTGTTGGGGGCCGTCTTGTCGGAGACCGACGAGGTCGAGCGGCTCGCGGGCCATCTCGCCGAAGCCGCCACCGAAGGCACCGACGAGCTCGCGGCCGCAGCCCTCGGTGCCGCGGCCGGAGCCGCACACAACCGGGGCGACCGACTCGTCGCGGGAGAGACCTGGCTCCGGTCGGCCGAGCTGTCACCTGATCCCGCGACCCGGATCGAGCGGCTGGCGACCGCCGGGGCGGCGTTCGCCGAAGCCGGTGAGAACTCGAAGGCGGTGCGCGCGTTCGACGACGCGCTCGCGCTGACCGACGACGCCGGGAAGCGGGCCGATCTCGTTGATGCGGCGCGCGCTTCCGGCGATCGAGTCTTGCGGGACGGCCGGGATCCGCGAGCAGATCGAGGACGCGGCGGAGCAGCTCGGACCGTCGGATCCGCGTTCCAGCACGCTCGTGGCGTTCGCCGGCGTGCTCGCGATGCTCGAGGGTGACGTCGCCGCGGCGGGAGATCTCCGACGGTTCGCCGGCGCTTCGGAGTGGCAGTCGACGCGCATCATGCTCGCGGTCGCGCGGTTGATGATGGGTGATGCCTCCGAGGTCGAGGTGATGGTCGACTACGCGGAGGCGTTCGCCACGGAACCCGATGGGAGCATCGGCGACCGCGAGCTCGTCGTGTTCGCACTCGCCTGGGCCGGTGAATACTCTGCGGCGTCGCGACTGGTCGACGTGCTCGTCGCGCGGGCCCGCGCCGATGGCGTAGACGGGCTCGCGTTCGCGCTCACAGGACGCGCCCACCTCAACTATCGGGTCGGCCACTGGCACGCCGCCCGGGTCGACGCGACCGAGGCGGTCGAGCTGCGAGCGCCCGCCCACCGCCCGTCGGCTCTCGCCCACTCCCTCTTCGTGTTGGCTCGGATCGAAGCCGGCATGGGGAACACGACGACGCGCGATCGACGACGCCCGTCGTGCGTACGACATCGCGGAACACCGCGGGCTCGGAGCACTCTCATGGCTCGCTGAGGGTGCCATCGGGTTCGCCCTCCTGAGTGACAGTCGCCCGCAGCGAGGCGATCGAGTGGCTCGAGCGCGCGCACCAGTTCGCTCGGAGCCACCAGCTGCGGTTGCTCACGACCAACCTCTGGGCGCCGGATCTCGTCGAGTGCTTCATGCGGTGCGGGCGCACGGACGAAGCGGTCCGTCTCGTCGACGAGCTCTCGGCCCTGGACCCTGCGGGCCAGGGCCCACTCGCCCACGCAGTGTTCCTGCGCTGCTCGCGGGCTGGTCGGGGGGAGGGAGCCGGGTGCGAATTCGAAGCCGCGCTCGTGCGACACGCCGCCGTGCGAGCTCCTTTCGAGGAAGCGCGCACGCGTTCGTGTCACGGCGAGCATCTCCGCCGCGTGCGCATGGTTGCCGATGCCCGCGCGTGCCTCACCGCCGCAGCCGAGGAGTTCGCCCGACTCGGCGCGGTGCCGTGGGAACGTCGGGCACGGATGGAAGCGGCGGCATGCGTTCGTGGCCGTGCGTGGGCCGAGATCCCCTCGCGGTCGAGCACATTGACGCCGCAGGAGCATCGGGTGGCGATCGCGGTGGCGAACGGGGCGACGAGCCGCGAGGCCGCGGCGGCTCTGTTCCTGAGCCCTCGTACCGTCGAGTACCACCTGGCGAAGATCTACCGGAAGCTCGGGCTGCGCTCTCGCAGCGAGTTGGCCCGCCGGATGGCCGCCGACCCGGAGCTCTCGCCCACCGACGACGAAACGGCCTGAGATCGGTCGCGACCGTCTTCCATCGGGGGTGGGGGACTCGCCCGAGGGACGGGTCGGGAGCGGGAATCTCTCGTCGGTGACGGAGACTTGTATCCTCACGTCATGGCAGTCGATGTTCGCCTCCCCACCGTGTTGCGTCCCCACACCGACGGCTCGCCCGTCGTGAGCGTGGAGGGGTCCACCGTCGGCGAGGTGTTCGCCGAACTGGTGGCCCGGTACCCGGGTCTGTCGGGTCAGCTCGTCGATTCGAACGGCGCGCTGCACAAGTTCGTCAACGTGTACGTCGACGACGAAGACGTGCGGTACCTGGAACAGCTCGACACGAAGGTCGGCGACGGCGCGGAGATCTCGATCCTGCCGGCGGTCGCGGGCGGCTGAGCCCGTGGCCCGGCACGAGAGCATCCTCGATCTCATCGGGAACACCCCGCTCGTCGGCGTGCACGCGTTGTCGCCGAATCCGGCGGTTCGGATCTACGCCAAGCTCGAGGGCCAGAACCCCGGTGGGTCGTCGAAGGATCGCATCGCGTTGAAGATGGTCGAGATGGCCGAGAAGGACGGTCGCCTCCGACCCGGGCGACACCATCCTCGAGCCGAGCTCGGGCAACACCGGGATCGGCCTCGCGCTCGTCGCGCGTCTGCGCGGATACGGCCTGCAGGTGGTCATGCCCGAGAACGTCAGCGTGGAGCGCCGACAGCTGCTCGAGATCTTCGGCGCCGAGGTCACGCCGTCACCGGCCGAGGAGGGCAGCAACGGAGCGATCCGGCTCTCGGAGGAGATCGCGGCCACTGATCCTTCACTCGTGACGCTCTTCCAGTACGGGAACCCGGCGAATCCGCTCGCGCACTACGAAGGCACCGGCCCGGAGATCTGGCGCGACTGCCCCGACGTCGACGTGTTCGTGGCCGGACTCGGGACCAGCGGCACGCTGATGGGGGTGGGTCGGTACCTCAAGGAGCGCAACCCGGCGGTTCAGGTCGCTGCGGTCGAACCGCCGGCGGGTGAGCTCGTCCAGGGCCTGCGCTCGCTCGACGACGGGTTCGTCCCGCCGATCTTCGATCCGGCGATCCTCGACCGGAAGTTCATCGTGCGTCCCCGCGAGTCGATCGAGTGGACCCGCCGGCTGCTCGATGAATGCGGCGTCTTCGCCGGGATCTCCTCGGGCGCGGCGGTGTCGGGCGCGGCGAAGATGGCGACGACGATGGAGTCGGGAACGATCGTCACGTTGCTCCCCGATGCCGGCTGGAAGTACCTGTCGTCGGGCGCCTGGACCGACGATCTCGACGTCGTCGAGGAACGCGCGACCCGCATCAACTACTGGTGATCACCGAGGCAGTGCACCGGGCAGCCGACGTGCTGCGATCCGGTGGTCTCGTCGCGTTCCCGACCGAGACGGTCTACGGGCTCGGGGCCGACGCGTCGAACCCCGATGCCCTCGCTCGGCTGTATGCGGTCAAACGCAGGCCGCGTCGACCACCCGGTGATCGTGCACCTCGGCGATCCCGACGGGCTCGACACCTGGGGCCGCGACGTCTCCGATGATGCGAGATTGCTCGCGGCGCGCGTGCTGGCCCGGGCCGCTCACGCTCGTGGTGCGATCGGAACCGCGCGGCTCGTGCCCGACGCCGCCACGGGTGGCCGGGACACGGTCGGGCTCCGGGTCCCCGACCAGTCGTTGGCCCTCGAGCTGCTGCGCGTGTTCGACGGCGGGATCGCCGCGCCGTCGGCCAACCGATTCGGCGCGGGTCAGTCCCACGACCGCGGCCCACGTGCGAGCCGACCTCGGTGCCGACGTCGACGCGATCCTCGACGGCGGTGCCGTGCCGTGTCGGCATCGAGAGCACGATCGTCGACTGCACCGGGGCGGAACCCCGGGTGCTGCGTCGCGGCGCGATCACGCTCGACCGAATCGGCGGGATCCTCGGGCGGGAGATCGCCGCGGCAGCCGACGGCGAAGGGCCGAGTGCTCCCGGTCGACTCCCCGCGCACTATCAACCCGATGCGCGGGTCGTGGTCATCGGGCACATCGAGTCCGCGGTCGGCCGAGTCGCGGGATCTGCTCGCCCACGGGACCCGGACGGGATTGCTCGCGCCCGGGACCCTTCCCGCCGACCTCCCCCCGGGCCTGGAGGTCGTTGGGAACCCTGTCGACGTCGACGACTACGCGCTGGACCGCTGTACCGCGCGCTTGCGCGAAGCGGACGTCCGCGCACTCGAGGTGCTCGTGGTCGTGCCGCCGGCTCCGATGGGTGTCGGTGCGGCGATCGCGGATCGACTGCGTCGCGCAGCCGGAGTCGGCGCGAACTAGCGTCTCGACCTCATGAACGACGACCCTTCGACCGCAGCCGAGTCCGCCCGACGCTTCGAGTGTTTCGGGTGCTTCGAGCCAGGTTCGGGAGGTGTGCGATGGATCTGACGGTGCTCGGCTGTTCGGGCTCCTACGGGGCGCCCGCGGGTGGTGCGTGCAGCGGGTATCTCTTGCGGGCCGGCGGTACCGCGCTGTGGATCGATTGCGGCAACGGAACGTTCGCCAACTTGCAGCGACACATCGCCGTCGAAGATCTCGACGGTGTGATCATCACCCACGGTCATCCCGACCACTCGGTCGACATCTACGGGCTCCACGTGCTGCTCCGATACGGGCTGGAGCGGAGCCACCTCCCGGTGTTCACCCCCGAGGGCCTCGAATCAGAGCTTCGTCACCTGGTGCGCGATTGGGGTGACACCTTCGAGTGGCACGAGGTGGGCGACGGCGACCGGACCACGCTCGGCGACGTCGAGCTCGCGTTCTCGCGGACGGATCATCCACCGCCGACCGTCGCCGTCGAGGTCACTGCCGACGACAAGCGCCTCGTCTACACGGCCGACACCAACGTCGACTGGACGGTCGGCGCGTTCGCACCTGGTGCCGACCTCGTCTTGTCCGAGGCGACGTATCTGCATGCGACCAAGCCCGCCCCGATCCATCTCTCGGCGAGGGAAGCGGGCGAGTGCGCCCGCGAGGCGGGGGCCCGGAAGCTCATGCTCACGCACCTGTGGCCGCGCCTCGATCCGGCACTCTCGCTCGCCGAGGGGTCCGAGGCGTTCGGTGATGCTGCGGTGCTCGCCGCGCCGCACATGACGGTCACCATCTAGCTGATCGAACATCCGCGCGCAGAACGACGACAGGGGACACGACATGGGGATCCGACGCGATGGGCGCGAGCCCGACGACCGACGACCGGCGATCTTCACGCGCGACTTCACCGAGTTCGCGGCCGGCTCGGTACTGGTCGAGACGGGTAAGACGCGGGTGCTGTGCACCGCGTCGGTGGAGGAGCGCGTCCCGCCGTGGATGCGGAACAAGGGTCGCGGGTGGGTGACTGCCGAGTACTCGATGCTGCCCGGCTCGACTCCCGACCGGGTCAACCGCGAAGCCGCGAAAGGCAAGCAGTCGGGGCGCACCCAGGAGATCCAACGGTTGATCGGTCGCTCGTTGCGAGCGGTCACCGACCTCGAGGTCATGGGTGAGGTGCAGATCACGGTCGACTGCGACGTGCTCCAGGCCGACGGTGGAACTCGGACCGCGGCGATCTGCGGCGGGTACGTGGCACTGCACGACGCCTGCTCCCGCCTCGTCGCGGCGCGCAAGATGCCGGCGCACCCGCTCACCGACCAGTGTGCCGCGATCTCGGTCGGTGTCGTCGACGCGCTCGGTCACCTCGATCTCGACTACTCCGAAGACGTGCGTGCCGAGGTCGACATGAACGTGGTCATGACCGGCGCGGGGCGGTTCGTCGAGGTGCAGGGAACGGCGGAAGGGATGCCGTTCACGCGCAACGAGCTCGACGACCTCATCGGTCTGGCGGAGAAGGGAATCGGTGAGCTCTTCACGTTGCAACGTGAGGTGTTGGCCGAACCGCCGTTGCCCCGCACGTGAACGAAACGCTCGACCCGCCGCCCTTGCCGTCGGGGGTGCCGATGCGGATCGTCGTCGCGACCGCCAACCCCGGCAAGGCGCGTGAGATCCGGGCAGTGCTCGAAGCTGAAGGGCTCGAGATCGAGCTCGTGGCCCGGCCGGCCGACGTGGCGGAGGTCGAGGAGACGGGCGTGACCCTCCTCGACAACGCCCGGCTCAAGGCGCGGGCGCTCGCCGATGCCACCGGACTACCGGCATTGGCCGACGACTCCGGGCTCGAGGTCGATGCGCTCGGGGGCGCCCCGGGCGTCTCCAGCGCTCGCTACGCCGGGGGCGATGCCACCGACGTCGAGAACGTCACGAAGGTGCTCGACGACGCTCGACTCGGTTCTTCGCGATGCCCGCACCGCGCGGTTCCGCACGGTGGTCGTGCTCACCGGGCTCACCGGGCTCACCGGTCCGGCCGGCGAGGGGACCGGCGCCGAGCTCAGCGCGGAAGGGGTGATCGAGGGCGTCATCGCGCCGGCGCCACTGGGCGCCGGCGGGTTCGGCTACGACCCGGTCTTCGTCCCCGCGGGGGGTGGGGGCCGCACCTTTGCGGAGATGTCGGCGAGCGAGAAGGATGCGATCTCCCACCGCGGCCGCGCCCTGAGGTCGCTGGCTCGAAAGATGCGCGACGCTATGGATCCCGGAGCTGACCGGCCCGCCGACAACCGGCACGAGGAGCACTGATGGCTGTTCTCGACGTCGCCGGCTTCGTCGCCGATCTGAAGGACCACGCGGTCGAGCACGGGTTCCACGTGCACGACGAACGCCACTTCGTGGAGAGCTACTCGTTGCGCCAGACCTGGGAGGTCGACCTCCATCCCGAGGAGGGATGCGAAGGGCCGGTCGATCTCTACCTCGCGCTCGAGATCGATCCGCGGGTCCTGCTCGGCTTCGAAGACTTCGTGTTCGAAGCGGGTGACAACGACCCACCCGACGAGTTCCACTTCCCGCTGCTGTTCACCTGGGCGCTCCCGCCCCTCGGTCGGATGCCCGATCTCCTCGTGCTCGCCACCGAGCTCGCCGGTGTCGGCGGTCCCGACGTCGCGCTCGAGGTCTCGGCGATCGACTCCTATCCGGCGGCGCTCGACGCGCCCGAGCGCAGCCTGCGTGTCGTCGCGCACCAGAAGGTGTCGCTCGTGCGGATGCGTCATGGTGAGGAGGTCCCGTGCGAAACCCTCGATCGGTGCCTCGCCGTCAGTCGCTACCTGCTCGAGCACGCAAACGACTGGATGGGCTGAGCGGGCTCCTGCTTCGAGATGGTGTCGAGCGAGCGCCCGCCGGTCGGCAAGAATGGCTGCCATGCCGATGCGGAAGGACTGTCGACACTACGAGAGCCGGACGTACAAGTCCGGCGAGACCGTGCGAAAGTGTTCCCTGGATCTGGCGCCAGAAGCTCCGTGGCGTTGCCCCGACGAGTGCTCGGGGTTCCAGCAACGCCGCTTCGATGCCGGCTGGCAGTACGGGAGCTTGGGCAAACCGGCGGCGACGTCGGAGGCCGAACCTCAGGGCGACGACATCGCGGCGCTGCTCGACCAGGCCGAAGACATCATCAACGCCGCCGCCCCCGGCCTGCTCGCGGAGTTCGAGGAGCGCGACAAGAAGCAGCGCGGCCTGTTCCGCAAGGGCCGCAAGAAGAAGCGCCGCTGAGCGCCGCCCGCCCCGGCGGCTAGGAGAAGGAGCGGAGCCGGCGGACACGCGGCGCCGACCGGACTGAGGTGAGCGATCGAGCCGGCGCAGCGGATTCGACCATCCAGCTAGTTCCGCGAGGGGCGGGGGAGGACCCGTGTGTCGCGCACGGGTTGGCGGGTCGGCACCTGGTCGTATTCCTTGGCCGCTGAGAGCAGCGCCGCGGTGAGGAAACCGAGGACTGCCGAACCGACGGCGATGATGCACACGGTCACGATGCTCATTGACCGACGAACGCTACGCCGAATGCCACGCTTCCGGTGGGCAATCCCACTCTTCGTGGTCAGATTCGCATGGTCTCGTCACCGCGGGTCGCACGATGAGCGGTCCCTGGCGTGCAATCTCGGAGATGGCGTCGTCGGAGCTTCCGGTGCAACGCGGCAACGCCGCCGGAAGGTCCGTAGGATCCGCGTGATCGAGACGTACGATCCGCGTTGTTCGGCCGGATCTGGCTCGAGCATGACGATCGGGAGAAGCGAGACGGCGGTGCGCTTCGGGCGACGGCGTGAACGGGAAGAGCTGCACCAGCTCCGCGACGAGGTCGCGCGGCTGCGTGTCGAGACGCAGCGTTCCATCGAAGATGTCCACGTCGCGTTCTCCGAACGCGACACCGAGCTCGCCCGAGCGTTGCGTCGCGTCGCCGATGTGTGTCATGTCGTGGCGGGGCGCGTCGAGGCCGAGCGCGTCGAGCGCGCCGCGTTGGTCGACGCCGTCAATCAACTCAGCCTGTCGGTTGTCTCGTCGCTGGCGCGTCTGCCGGCGCTCGCCGCGCCGCCGCGTCACAGCGTGATCGGCGGCTCGATCGATCGCGAGCTGGTGCTCGACGACGACCTCGCCTCCGACGACGACCCTGCGTCCCACGACGTGGAGCCGGATCCGGGCGACGCGCCGGTGGTCATGCGCGACGGGTTGCGCCACGAGTCGGTCGAGGTGCACTGCCGGTTCGGCGATCGTTGGGTCGGTGGGTTCGAGGTGGCCGAGGTGATTCCCAGCGACGGAAATGCGGTCTACCGATTGCGTCGCCGCTCCGACGACTCCGTTCTCCCGACGCTCTTCGACGAGCGCGACATCCGCTTCCGCGTCTCACTCCTCGAACGCTGAGCAATCGGCCGCCCGAGCGGCGCGTCAGATGGTGTGCGTGGCGAGGAGCACGAGCGCGAGCACACCGACCACGATCCGGTAGTAGCCGAAGATCGAGAGGTCGTGCTTGCTGAGATAGTCGACCAACCACTTGATCGCGATCACCGCCGCGATGAACGCGGCGACGATCCCGACGATCGGGCTGACCCATCCGAACGCGTCGATCACCTCGGAGCCGTGCTTCGCGATCTCGTACAGGCTCGCGGCGCTGAGCGTGGCGAGACCGAGGAGGAAGCTGAACTCGACCGCAGCCGGGAGCGCGAGTCCGACGAGCAGTGCAGCCACGATCGTCACGAGGCTCCGGCTCACGCCCGGCCACAGTGCCAACGACTGCGCGAGCCCGATGATGATGGCGTGACGCGGACCGATCTCCTCGAGTCGGAGTCCGACGTTCGGAGGGCGACGGAAGACGCGGACGAACACGAGGATTCCGATGCCGCCCACGATCCATGCCGCGGCGACCGGTCCGGTCCCGAACAGCTGCTGCTGGATGGTGTCGCCGAGAACGAGACCGAACGCGGCTGCAGGGAGGAACGCGAGGATCAGTGCGAGCAGCAACCGACGCCCGGCGGGGTTGCGGCCGGTGACGCCTTGCAACATTCCCACGAGTCGGCCCCAGTAGAGACCGACGACCGCGAGGATCGCACCGATCTGGATGATCACGGTGTACGACTTCGTCACGTCGCGGGTCGCGTCGGTCTGGCCGACGTCGAGCAGCTTCTCGGTGACGGTGAGGTGCCCGGTCGAGCTGATCGGGAGGTACTCCGTGACCCCTTCCACGACTCCGAGCACGATCGCCTTGGGGATCGTCAGCTCGTTCGCGGCCGTATTGGCCGCGCCGGTCGCGCCGTCTCCGGCGTTCGCCCGTGTCGCGAGTGCCGCGAGCGCGAGGCCGGCCACGAAGATCACGCCGACGACGACCGCGACATGCTGGATGCCGCGATGGCGGGAGTGTCTCGTGGTCTCCATCGGGGGGTGACGCTACTGGCGGCCGCAGCTGCGACCGGGTACCGCTTACCGGGAAATTACCTTCGGCCGGTGCAGAGCGACCGTCACCAGGTGAGGTCGATCACCTGGCGCATGGTCGCTTCGAAGGTCGCGTCGTCGAGCTCGGCCCGGGTTCGCAGGATCGTCTCGGCGTCATTGCCCACTGGGACTCGAAGCGGTGTATCGGGGTTCTCGAACGCGTCGGCGATGGCGATCGCGACGATCTCGGGGCCGGGCCGGCCGGCCGGGCCGGTCACCTTCGCGTCGGTGCCCTCCCACTGGTGCCAGAGCTCCGCGTACTCGGCGGGTCCTTCGTGGCGCTCGGCCGACTTCATGCCCGGTGCGATGTACCCGGGTTGGATGATCACGACGCGAATGCCGAAGTGACCCAACTCGTAGTGCAGCGTCTCCGAGATCGCCTCGAGCGCGTACTTCGATGCCGCGTACGCGCCTTCGAGTGGGGTGGCGACCCGTCCCTGGATCGAGCTCACGTGCACGAACACGCCGGATCCGCGCGTCCGCCACTGCGGGATCAGCGCCTGCGCGACGCGCAGCGGACCGAACGCGTTGGTGTCGACGATCGACGCCAACCGTTCGACGGGGAAGTCTTCGAGCGGTCCCCGCCCGGTGAGCGCCGCGTTGGCCGCAACGCCGTCGAGATCGCCGGCCACCGCGATCGCAGCCGCGATCGACGCCGGATCCGTCACGTCGAGCGCGAGCCTTTCCGCGGCGTCGAGATCATCGAGGAGTCGTGGATCGCGAGCCGTGGCGACGACCTCGTGACCGCGCTTGGTGCATTCGAGCACGGTCGCGCGCCCGATGGCTCGGGCTGCTCCAGTCACCAGGATCCGCATGCGCGGAACCTACCAAGCGCGGAACGTCCCGAGATCGGCCGCGGGACGGTGTCAGCCGGGACCGCCCGGCGCGCCTCCGGGGAATGCGCCGCCGCTGAACCTGCCGGGCGGGAAGCCGCCAGTGGGTCCGTCTTGGTTCGACGTCGATGACGACGATGCCGTCGCCGAGCCGGGGAGCGGTTCGTCGAGGTTCGCGAGGACCACCGCTTGCCCGGCGTCGAGCCCGCTGGTGATCTCGGTCCAGGTGTCGCCGACGACGCCGACCTCGACGAAGACCCGTTCCGTCGTCGAGCCGTCGAGCACGGTGACGCGGTGACGGGTCCCGGTGGTGGTGACCGCCGAGGTGGGGACGGCGAGGACGGCGTCGGCGCGCTTGGTCACGATGGCGACCGATCCGGTCGAGCCGTTGTGGAGGCCGTTCGCCGCCGCCTGTGTCGCGCCGTGCGTCGACAGCGTGACGACCACCTGGTAGCTGGTGGTCGACGCACTCGAATCGGGGGTTCCCGAGATCGACACCACCGTGCCGTCGAGGCGCGACCTCGAGCCGTCGGGGATGACAGCGGCTTTCTGACCGACCTTGATCGCGGGGAGCTTCGTCACCCCGACGGTCGTGACGGCTTCGAATCCGCCGTCGCCGACGACGATGATGTTCTGGGTGGTCGATCCGGCGCTGACGCTGTCACCGACCGCGACGTTGACGCCTACGACCGTGCCCGCGATCGGGCTCGCGATCGTCGCCTGCGCGACCGCCTGCTCCGCGACCGCCACCTCGGCGGCAGCCGCGTCGACGGCCTTCTGGAAGGCGACGAGGTCGGCGGACGATGGCGAGGACGACGCGGCCGAAGCCGCGCCGGTCTGCCCCGAGCCCGACGCGGGAGAGCCCGAGGTCGTCGAGCCGGCGTTCGAGGTGGATCCGGAGCTGCCGCTGCTCGCGGTCGCGCGCCGGGTGAGCAGGTCGTCGAGTGTCTTCGATGCCGACGCGAGCGCGGTCTGGGTCGTGCTGACCGCAGTCTGCGCAGTGAGCACGGTCTTCGTCGCGGTCTGGCACGCGGTCAGCGCGGCCGTCGTCGGAGTGGTGGTCGACGTCGTCGGGGTGCCGGAGGTGGTGACACCGGCGGCTCCGCACACGGTCGTTGCCGCGTCGAGCGCTTCGTTCGCGTCACTCAGCGCGGCGTCGACGTTCTTCTGCGCGCTCAGCACAGCGAGCTGCGCCGCGACGAGCTCGGCATCGCCCGAGCCCGACGACGCGCTCGCCGCGGTGAGCACGATCCTCGTGGAACCCTTGGCATCCGTCGTGAGCGACGCCGTCTTGAACGCACCGGAGCCGCCGGCACCGCTGCTGGTCCCGCCGACGGCCTCACCGTTGAGTGCCTTCGACAGCGTGAGCTCGGCCTGCGCGAGGGTCGACTCCTTCTGGTGCAACGCGTCGGTGAGGCTCTGGGTGTCGAGCGACGCGAGCGTCTGACCGATGGCAACGGTGTCTCCGAGCTTCACGTCGACGGCCGCGACCGTGCCGGCGACGGGAAACGCGACGGTGGCCTGTGAGACGGGCTCGATGGTGGCGACTCCGGAGAGCAGGGCATCGACGTCGTGGCGAGCGACGGTCGCGGTCACGTACTGCGGCGCGTCGGATCCGAAGGCCTGCGCCGCGAGCGCGGTGCTCGCGATCAGCGCGACGGCGATGACGACGGCAACGGTCACCCGGCTCCTCCGGCGCCACCAGGGCAGGCGTGGCGCCGAAGGGTCGGGGAACAGACCGGCCAAGCCGGTCGGCAGCCGACGCAGATCGGGAGCGGGTGGGCGCGGTCATGGGATCACTCGCTCCTGAGGGCGTCGATGGGGGCGAGGCGGGCGGCGCGGGACGCGGGATAGACACCGAAGACGACGCCGATGCCGATCGCCATGACGATCGCGGCGAGCGACGCGGGGAACGAGAGGATCACCCGCGAGTCGGTGAGGTGCGGGAGGACGACGGCGCCGACGATGCCGAGCGCGACGCCGAGCACGCCGCCGGCGAGGCCGAGCACCGACGCCTCGACGAGGAACTGGCGGCGGATGAGCCGGGGCCGCGCGCCGAGCGCCTTGCGCAGGCCGATCTCGCGGATCCGCTCGGTGACCGAGACCAGCATGATGTTCATCACGCCGATGCCGCCGACGAGCAGCGAGATGATCGCGATGCCGCCGAGCATCACGGTCAGCGTGTCGTCGACCGAGGT
Organism: uncultured Actinomycetes bacterium; assembly: GCA_963829475.1. Taxonomy (GTDB): domain Bacteria; phylum Actinomycetota; class Acidimicrobiia; order IMCC26256; family JANYLB01; genus JANYLB01. Next base: position 408,633 of record CAWHIU010000002.1, read on the forward strand.
CGCCGCGGTGAGGATCGACTGCTGGGTGGCGATCGAGAAGTCGGCGTCGGCGGCGGTGGTGATGCCGTGGATGTTCAGCAGCAGCGCGTCGGTCTCCTGGTAGGCGGCCGACAGCGTGCCCGCCGAGGTCGCCTTCACGTAGATCGAGCTGACCGAGTCGCGGTTGGTGCCGCCGACGAGCCGCTGGCGGTAGGTGGTCAGCGGGACGATGGCGAGGTCGTTGTTCGACGTCGCCTCCGACGAGCTGAGCGCCTTGAGCACGCCGACCACCTCGAGCTTGACGCCGTTGTAGGCTGACGCGTCTGGCCGACCGGGTCGGCGGTGGCGAACAGCTCGCTGGCGGTGTCGGGGCCGAGCACGACGACCGCGGCCGCGTCGGCTTCTCGTCGGCGGCGGTGAGGAAGCGGCCGGAGGTGACACGCTGCGCGACCGCACGTCCTGCCAGCTCGGCGTGGTGCCGGTGAGCGTCGTCGTCCAGTTCGTCGTGCCGTTGCACGAGCGACGCCGACGTGGTCGACGTCGGCGGCGACGGCCTGGACGTCGGGCGCCGCGGCCTTCGACGCGAGCGCGGCGGCGTCCTGCATCGTGAGCGTCGACGCCGAGCCGAAGCCGCCGCGCGCGCCGGTGCTGCTCGGTCGTGCTGCCCGGCGAGACCACGAGGAGGTTGGTGCCGAGCTCGTTGATCTGGTCCTGCACCTCGGCCTTCGCGCCCTGGCCGAGGCCGACGGTGAGGACGACGGCGGTGATGCCGATGAGGATGCCGAGCATCGTGAGCGCCGAGCGCAGCCGGTGGGTGCGGACCGCTTCGGTCGCGGTGCGGAAGGTGTCGCGCCAGCTCACGACGGCACCCCGACTCGGCCGCGGTCGTCGTCGGGTTCCAGACCCGCCCGTCGCGGATCTGGATGATGCGCTCGCGCCCGCTCGGCGACGTCGTGCTCGTGGGTGATCAGCACGATCGTGCGGCCCTCGCCGTGGAGCTCGCTCGAGCAGGTCGAGCACGTCGGCGGTCGACGTCGAGTCGAGGTTGCCGGTCGGCTCGTCGGCGAGGATCATCGCCGGCTCGGTCACGAGCGCCCGGGCGATGGCGACCCGCTGCTGCTGGCCGCCCGAGAGCTCGCCCGGGTCGGTGGTCGGCCCGGTCGGCGAGCCCGACCTTCTCGAGCGCGGCGAGCGCCCGCTCGCGCCGCTCGGCCGGGTGCGACGCCGCTGTAGACGAGCGGCAGCTCGACGTTGCGCCACGCCGGCAGGTAGGCGAGCAGGTTGAACTGCTGGAACACGAACCCGATGAAGAGGTTGCGCACGTCGGCGAGCTGGTTCTCGTCGAACGACTGCACGTCGTGGCCGGCGAGGCGGAAGATGCCCGACGGTCGGCACGTCGAGGCAGCCGAGGATGTGCATCAGCGTCGACTTGCCCGAGCCCGACGGGCCGGTGATGGCGACGAACTCGTTCTCCTCGATGCGGAGCGACACGTCGCGCAGCGCCGCGACCTCGAGCGAACCGCGTCGCGTAGATCTTGCTCGACGTCGAGCAGCTCGATGACCGCGGGCGGGCCCGATGTCGACGTGCCGGATTTCGAGGTGCCGGATGTCGGCGGATCGGCGATCGCCGTCATCAGCCCGCGCCGGCGGGGAGCTCGCCGCCACTCGGGAGCCCACCGGATGGCGGGGTGAATCCGCCGCCGATGCCCGTGCGGAAGCCGCCGATCGGAGACGATCACCTTCTCGCCGGCCTTCAGACCGCTGGTGATCTCGGTCTTGCCGTTCGACCGTGAGCCCGGTCGTGACCGTGCGGGTCTCGGTCGGCTCCGGTCGGTCGTGCCGTCGGTCGCGACGAGCGACCGTCGAGGCTCCGTTCGTCGTCGTGATCGCGAGCGATCGGCACCTGGATCACGTTCTGGCGTTCGCTCGTGGTGATGTCGCCCGTCACCGTGGAGCCGACGTAGAAGTCGCCGTCGGTGGCGTCGAAGCTGATCGTGACCGGGTAGGTCGCGACGCCGGAGCTGGCGTCGGCGACCTTGCCGACCTCGGTCACGGTGCCCGTCGCGCTCGCCGCGTTCGACGCACTCCGGCCGAACCGGTGCCGGCGATCGGCTGCCCGTCGAACCGGTGCCGGTCGCCGTTGGTCGAGGCCCGGCCGGATCCCGAGGTGTTCGCTGCCGGCGCCGCCGGTGCCGAATCCGCCGAAGCCGAACGCCCGGAAGCGGTTCGACGCCGACGAGCTGCGTCGAGACGCGTCACGGTGGCGGTCTGTCCGACCGCGACGCTGGCCGATGTCGGCGCTGTCGACGGCGAGCGTCGACGGTGAACTGCCCGGTGCTCACGACCTGGATCTGCGCGGTCGAGCTCGACGACGCGCTCGAAGTGCTCGCCGGTCGCGCCGTCCGCCGGCGTTGCCCGAGCCGCCTGATCCGATCGCGGCCGACGATTGGCCGGAGCCGCTCGCCGGTCCCGGTGCCCGTCGTGGCGCCGCGTCCCGCTGCTCGCGAGCTGCTCGCCGACGGTCAGGTTCACCGTCGGCGACGGTGCCGTCGAACGTCGCGACGAGCGACGCGCCGGCGAGGGTCTGCTGCGCGCTCGTCGAGCGCGTCGTTCGCCGAGGTGAGGCTCGACTCGTCGGCGGCGATCTGCGCCGATGACGCGCCCGACGCCTGGTCGTCGGAGAGCTTCGCCTGCGCGTCGGCGACCGTCGGCCTCCGCGGACGGCGACCGCCGACTGCGAGCTCGGCCGAGTCGATCGTCGCGAGCACCTGGCCGGTCGTGACCGTGTCGCCGGCCTTCACGTTGACCGCGGTCACCGTGCCCGACGACGTGAAGCTGAGGTCGTCGGTGTCGGCCGCGGCGACCGTGCCTTCGGCCGAGACGGTCTCACTCATCGACCCTCTCGTGGCTGTCGCGAGGGTGCGGGTGGCGGTGGCGGCGCCGGCCGATTCGCCGTCGGATCGGATCGCGACCCACCACACCCCGAAGATCGCCAGCGTGACGACGGCAACGACGGGGATGACGATGAACGGGTTTCTCAGGGAGTCGCTGAAGCGTCGGCGCACGGAAGACATCGTGAACCCACGAGATGAGAAACCCCCATGAGTCGTCTATGTCTTTCCCGTGCGAGCGGAGGGACTCGAACCCCCACGTCCGAAGACACCAGGACCTAAACCTGGCGCGTCTACCAGTTCCGCCACGCTCGCGTGGCTGTGAGGGTAGCCCTCCGGCTCACCGCGTCGGATGAGGACAGCGAGTTCACGACCGACGCGCCGACGCGTGCACCATTGAGTGTCCGCTGAGGGTACCCACGGGTGCATACGTGGGTTCGCGGAGAGGTCAGGCGGCGTCGGAGATCCCACCGCGCTGCATCTCACGCGCGACCTCGGCCTCGGTGATCTGGTGGCGCCCGTACACCTGCCACGCGTGGAGCGCGAGGCCGACGCCCCAACCGAGGATCACGAAGATGGGCCAGAAGAACCCCGCACCCGAGACGGCCCAGATGCCCACCAGGAGCAGGTTCACGACGACGAACGACCCGATGTTGCCCTGGAAGGCTCGCTTCGCCTTCAGACGCTCGATCGCCGCTTCTCGCTGCTTGTCGGTTGTCTCCGCAGCCATGGGGTGCTCCTCACACTCGACGGGCTCGGGATCTCTGGAGATTCTCGTCGCGTGGGCCCCGCGGCCTGAGCCATTCTTCGTGGGTATCCTCGGGCCCGTGGACGAAGACGCGATCTGGGGTGATCTCGTCAGCGACCCGTGGGTGCGCCACGCCGACGTGGTCGACGGTCACAGCGCCCCGTTCGGCGCGGCGGCGATGGACTCGCTCGAACCGCTCACGGGTGCGTCGGTGATCGACGTCGGATGCGGTGTCGGTGGGACGACCTGGGAGCTGGCGGAGCGGGTGGGTCCCGGCGGTCGCGTGCTCGGCGTCGACCTCTCCACGCCGTTCGTCGAGGGTGCCCGGGTCCGCGGGAACGCGAACCACGTGTCGTTCGTCGTCGGCGACGCCGCGGCGATCGAGCTCGATCCGGTCGACGCCGTGTTCTCCCGCATGGGTGTGATGTTCTTCCCCGATCCGACCGCTGCGTTCCGTCACCTCCGATCGTTCGTGCGTGCCGAGGGCTCCCTTGCATTCGCGTGTTGGCAGGACCCGTCGGCCAACCCGTGGATGATCGTTCCCGTGTTGGCGTCGATTGCCGTGCTCGGCCCGCCCGCGCTCCCGTCACCCGGCGAACCCGGCCCGTTCGCATTCGCGGCGTCCGACACGATCGCCACCGTGCTCGGTGACGCGGGATGGTCGAACGTCGAGGTCACGGGCCTGAGCGTCGAGCAACCGTTCCCCGCGGGTGACGCGCGTGGATGCGCAGACGTGATGAGTCAGCTCAACCCGGTGCTCGCGGCGGGCATCCGGGAGCAGCCCGATCGCGGTCCCGACCTGCTCGACGCGGTCACCGTCGCGTTGCGTGAGTACGAGCGCGACGGCGAGGTGGTCCTCCCGGCCGCGGCGTGGATCGTGCACGCCCGCACCCTTGACTGACCAGCCACATTCGCCGTCGGCCCGGGCCGACCCGAGATCCGGCCAACGGCCGACGTGTGCGCCATTGAGTGCCCTCTGCGGGAATCCACGGGTGCATACGTGGGTCTGTTCGCATCGAGTCAGGCGGCCATCGTGGCGGCGAGCTCGTCGAGGAGTTGCGCAGGGTGCTCGGTGACCTTGGCCCAGGTCGCGAACACGATGCGATATCCGAGGCGTCCCGGAACGCTCCACTTCTCGTTGTCGTGCTCGTAGTCGGACGCGTCGTCGTGCCATCGCCGACCGTTCGTTTCGAGAATGGTGCGCGACCGCTCGAAGCCGAAGTCGAACCGGTAGGTGCGACCGTTCCAGTCGAGGGGTAGCTCCCGGACGAAGTCGGTGATGCCGTTCGTCACCAGCAGTCGGCGGGTCTTCACCTCGAGGGTCGACCGCGCCGGGTGCACCGGGTCCAGGTCGCGGATCAGCCGGCGGGTCGCCAGGACCCCCATCCGTCGCGTGCCACCGAAGCGATCGAGATACGCCTGCAACGCGGGGATCGAGGTGAGTCGACGGCGACGGGCGTCTTCGAAGGCGATCTCGAATGCCTCCGGTTCGAGCACAGCCGCGAGTGCGACGAGGGTTGCCTCCACACCGGTGACGCGGAAGCCTCGATGCTCGCGCACCATCAGTGGGCCCTGGTCGACAGCAGCGTGGACGACGACGTGCTCGGCGCGGGCACGTCTCGTTCGGGGAACCACGATCTCGGGCTCGGGTGCCAGGACCCCTTCAAGCGCGTAGACCTCTCCGCCTGAGCGAACTGCGGCGGCCGCGCGATCGCCCGCCCAGAGAAGGGCGGCCCGCAGCTGTTGCATGCTCGAGCGTGGAACCGCGGTCATGCGGTAGGTGTCGGGCAGCTCGCGCTCGATCACGCCGGCCGCGCACAGTGCCGTCAGTTGCTTGCGGCTCACGCCGAGCTCGACTGCCGCGCGCCCGCGAAAGACGCCGAGTGACGAAGCGCTCAGCTCCGAGATCCGGCCGACGGCCGACGTGTGCGCCATCCAATGCCCCCAGGGGGAACTCACGGGCGCATACGTGCGCCGCGGGACCTGACCGAGGGGAAGAACGGGGGATCTGGTACGCCGCCGGGGACTCGAACCCCGAACCTAGTGATTAAGAGTCACTTGCTCTAACCAGTTGAGCTAGCGGCGCGGGGTCATGCTAGCGGGCGGGCTCTCGGGTCACGGGTGGGAACAGCCGCCGGGAGACCCGGGTGCGTACGGTGGGAGCATGGATGTTCTCGTCACCGGCTCCAGTGGATTCATCGGCACGGCACTGACCGAGGCCCTCGAAGCGGCTGGTCATCGGGTCGTGCGGCCTGCGACGCGGTTCCGGTGCGCCCGGTTCGCGCACCTGGGATCCCGGATGCCGGCGCGATCGACGAGTCGGTGCTCGACGGCATCGACGCGGTGTCGTGCACCTGGCCGGGGAGGGGATCGCGGAGAAGAAGTGGACTCCCGGGCAGAAGCGACGGATCCTCGAGAGCCGCACCAAGGGGACCGATCTGCTCGCGCGCACGATCGCCGGCCGCGACGAGAAGCCGGCGGTGCTCGTGTCGGCGTCGGCGATCGGGTACTACGGGAATCGGGGCGACGACGAGCTCACCGAGGTCAGCCCGCCGGGCGACGACTTCCTCGCCGGCGTGTGCGTGCAGTGGGAAGCCGCGACCGCGCCCGCGGCCGAAGCCGGCGTCCGGGTGGTCATCGTCCGCACCGGGATCGTCCTGTCACCGAAGGGCGGCGTCCTGAAGCAGCTGTTGCTGCCGTTCAAGCTCGGCGTCGGAGGCCGGACCGGCTCGGGGCACCAGTACATGAGCTGGATCACGCCTGGTCGACGAGGTCCGCGCGATCGTCTTCGCCCTCGAGCACGACCGGGTGCGCGGCCCGCTCAACCTCACTGCACCGAACCCGGCGACCAACCGAGAGCTCACGAGCGACGTTGGCGAACGTGCTTGCACCGCCCGGCGGTCCTCCCCACCCCGTTGCCGCCGCTCAAGGTGCGCTACGGCTCCGAGCTGGTCGAGAACCTGTTGGTCAACGGTCAACGCGTGCTCCCGGCCGCGCTGGCGACCGCCGGCTTCGAGTTCGTCGCACCCCGAGCTCCGCCCCGCCCTCGAAGAGATCCTCGAGGAGGGCTGACGAGCCGGGCGCGCGCGTCGCCAGACTCGGCGACGCGTGCGGTGGGGTGACCGAGGGGTTTCGAACCCCCGACCTCCGGGATCACAACCCGGCGCTCTAGCCAACTGAGCTACGGCCACCATGCGGGAGCAGTCGGGGGTGAACCCGGCTCCGTGCGCCCGGGAGGATTCGAACCTCCGACCAACTGCTTAGAAGGCAGCCGCTCTATCCCCTGAGCTACGGGCGCAGGTCCTCCACGGGACCCGAGCATCCTACTGGTTCGGACGACCAGACCCCTTCCGCGTTGGAGCGGCCGGGTGCGCCCCTCGCGGGCGAACGGGTGGAGAATGAGATCCTGCCTCCCCGTCGGATCCGGAGTCTGTCGATGAGCCCCTGGCCTGCGATGCCCGTTCTCCGTCTCCCACCCGTCGCCCGTTCGGTGCTCCGCGTGCCGGGCGCGGCGATCACCCCGGCACGCGACGCGCTCGGTGGTGTGGTCAGAGCGCTGCTCACCGATCGGGGTCGGGCGCCGGTCGACCTCGAGTTCGCCAGCCTCGACGATCCCGGGCTGTTCGGGCCTGAGTCCGTCGCGTGGCGGGTACACGCGGACCGGTCGATGTTGGTGGGAGGAATCCGCGCCTTGCTCCTGCAGGTGATGCATCCGCTCACCATGGCCGGCGTGGCCCAGCACTCCTCGTACCGTCAGGATCCGTTGGGTCGTCTCGCGCGTACCGGACGCTTCATCACCGCGACCACGTACGGATCCACCCGCGAAGCCGAGGCTTCGATCGCGATGGTCCGCTCGGTGCACGAGCGCGTGCGCGGTGTCGCGGCCGACGGCCGTCCGTATGACGCGACCGATCCCGCGCTGCTCGCGTGGGTGCACAACGTCGAGGTCGAGTCGTTCCTCGAGGCGTACCTCCGCTACGGGCCCGGCCTCGACGCCGACGACGCCGATCGCTACGTCGGCGAGATGGCCGTCATCGGGCGTCGCCTCGGCGCAGTCGACGTGCCCGAGACCGCGTCGGAGCTCTCCGACTGGATCGCCGCGGTGCCGGAGCTGGCGATGACCCGCGAGGCGCGTGAGGCGGTGCGCTTCCTCGTCTTCCCGCCGCTTCCGCCGGCGGTGCTGCCGGCGTACTTCGTGCTCGCCGCGGCAGCTGCCGGGCTCCTGCCCCTGGGTCGGCGGCTCGCGCTCGGTCTGTGGCCGGTTCCGTTCGTGGATCCGCTCGTCGTGCGGCCCGCCACCGCCACGCTGCTCGGGGCGCTCGATTGGGCGCTCGGTCCACCGCCCACCCCGGTGTTCGAGGCCGCGTAGCCGTCGACCGGCCCGCACCGCGGTGCGCCGTTGGGATTCAGCTGTCGGGATCAGCCGTCGGTTCAGGATCGGGTGCGGGTGACGGCGCGCGGCCGAACTCCACCGGAGTCGGCTTGGGCGGTGCGACGGCATTGCGCAGCAACATCCGAGCCCGAGCGAGTGCATCGTCGGGCGAGATGTCGCCGGTGCTGTCGCCGAGGTGCTCGGCGGCGGCTTCCTCCACCGCGCAGACGATGGGATCCCAGTCGGCACCGGGTTCACGCGTCACGGTCACGAAGTCGTTCACGCCGAACACGGAGGCGACACCATCGACGGCGAGAACCGCCTGTGCGAACGGAAGATCGTCGCCGACGCCCCGGGTGGTGTCGATGCGCGCCGAGAGGGTCACGTCGAGCGTGAACTTCATCGCGTTCGGATTGGGCGTCGTCGACGGTCGCACACGGGCCACGCGACGAGCCTACGGGGCGAGCGGGCGGGTCCGGCTCGCGCCGACCTGCTCGGGGACGTCGTGGTAGAGCGCCAGGAGCAACAGGTCGTACGCGATCTTCACGAGCCCGGCGATGATCAACGGCCAGCCGAACGTCGAGTGGGTCAGCAGCACGCCCGCGAGCAACGGCGTCGCCGCCGACGCGAGGCTGCGGGGAACGTTGGTGACGCTCGCCGCAGCTGCGCGCTCCTCGGGCGGCACCACCGCCATCACGAAGGCCTGCCGGGCGGGCACGTCCATCTGCGCGAACAGCGCACGAGTCAGCAGGAGCGCGATCGGCGACCTCGCCCGACGGCGCGAACGCGGCGAGCACGAGCAGGATGTTGGCGGGGATGTGGGTGAAGGCCATGGTACGGATCAGCCCGAACCGTCGGGCCACCCGTGGCGCGAGGAGCTGCGAGCACCCGCCGAGCAGCCCCGCGGCGAAGAACACCACACCGGTCTGGGCCGCGGAGAGGTCGAAGCGGAGGTGCAGCCACAGCACGAGGAGCGACGTGACGACGAACCCGCTCCCGGCGGAGTCGAGGCTGAACAAGCCGGCGAGCTCGAGCACCGTCCGCCGAGATGACCGCAGCACGCCTCGACGTGCCGACGCCGGCACAGGTGCCAGATGGTCGGGCTCCCGGTGCAAGCCGCGGTAGACGAGGAAGATCACGACGAGCTGCGCTCGCGTAGAGGAGGAATGACGCGCGTTGCGTCGACGTGACGTCCCAGTCCATCGCGTGGGCGAGCGCCTCGGGTGCCACCGATACGAGCGCACCGACCGCGCCGGCGAAGATCCCCGCGAGGTTGTAGACCGCGAACAGGCGCGGGCGGTTCGGCGCGTCGACATGACCGGTGACGAGCGCCTGCTCGGTCGGGAGGAAGACGCTGACGTCGCCGGCCGACGGGTTGAGCGTCCCGACGACCGCGACCACGAACAGCGGCCAGAACCAGGTGAGGCTCGCGAACCCGAGCCCGGTCACGAGCATCATCCCGGTCGCGGCGAGCAGAAGCGTGCGCAGCGTGAACCGGTGGCTCGTGAGCCCGAACGCGAGGGTGAGCAGGGCCGATCCGATGAGGGTGCCGGTCACGATCGCGCCGACCTCGACCGGCGAGAACCCGAGCCCGATCAGGTACTGCGCGAGCAGGACGCTCACGAAGCCGTCGACGAAGCCCCGGATCGTCCGGCCGATGACGATGCGGTCGACGTCACGCGAGGTGGAAGGAGGCAGGAGGCGGGGCATCGCGCGCCCAGGATCCCAGATCGGCGGCCGATGCGGGTCTGTCGTCCGACGGCGTGGAGCAGACGAGCCGATCCGGTGACCATTCCGGTACGGTCGCCCACCATGCAGCGAGACGACGACGCACGACCGGCCGGCGCGTACGACGGGTTCGGTGGTCGCGTCGGCCGCACGTTCGCCGGTTCCGACGGGTGGTGGCCGCCTCGACCAACGCCAGGCGCCGACGCGCCGAACGTCGTGATCGTGCTGTGCGACGACCTCGGGTTCAGTGACCTCTCCTGCTACGGATCCGAGATCGAGACCCCGAACCTCGATGCGCTCGCGGCATCGGGCGTGCAGTGGACCAACTTCCACGTCACGCCCGATGTGCTCCCCGACGCGAGCGGCGCTCCTGACCGGCGCCAACCCGCACCGAGCCGGTGCGGGCCACGTCGCCAATTCGGATCCGGGCTTTCCCGGGTACGCCGGCCGAGCTCGCCGACGACGTGTCGACGATGGCGGAGATCTTCCGCGACTCGGGATACGCCACGCTCGCGCTCGGCAAGTGGCACCTCACCAAGGATGCCGACATGTCGGACGCGGGGCCGAAGAAGTCGTGGCCGCTGCAGCGCGGCTTCGATCGCTACTACGGGTTCCTCGATGCGTTCACCAACCTGCACCAGCCGCACCGGTTGGTCGAGGACAACCACACGCTCGTCGTCGACGAGTACCCCGACGACTACTACCTCACCGATGACCTCACCGACCGAGCGCTCGACATGATCGCCCAGGTGAAGGCGTCGAACCCTTCGACGCCGTTCCTCTGCTACCTCGCCGAAGGTGCAGTCCACGCGCCGCTGCACTGCAAGTCCGAGGATCTCGAACGTCGCCGGGGCCGTTACGACATCGGTTGGGACGCGATCCGCGCCGCGCGCCACGAGCGCCAGCTCGCGATGGGTGTGATCCCGCCGGGAACCGAGCTCCCGCCGCGCAACGCCGAGGCCGGCGACGAGGTCCCGGCGTGGGACGACCTGAGCGTCGACGACCAGCGGCTCTACGCGCGCTACATGGAGGTGTTCGCGGCGATGGTCGACAACGTCGACCAGAACGTGGGCCGCCTGCGCGCCGGCCTCGACGAGCTCGGCGTGCTCGACAACACCATCTTCGTGTTCCTCTCCGACAACGGCGCGTCGCGCGAGGGCGAGAGCGCGGGAACGTCGGCGTACTTCCGGACGCTGGTGTCGAAGAACGTCAAGGACATCGAAGACCTCGACGCCGACCTCGCGCGCATCGACCTCCTCGGTGGCCCGCAGACGATGGTGCACTACCCGCGTGGATGGGCGATGGCGTCGAACACGCCGTGGCGGCTCTACAAGATCAACACCCACGCCGGTGGTCACTCGGTGCCGTTCCTGGTGTCGTGGCCCGACGGCGGCGACGCCGTCCCGGTGGGGGAGCGGCGCAACCAGTGGGCGTTCGTGACCGACGTGCTCCCGACGCTGCTCGAGCTCACCGGCGTCGAACGGCGATCGACGCGCGGTGATGTCGCGCTCCAGCCGTTGACCGGAGCGACGCTCGTTCCTTCGCTTCGCGACGAGAACGCCGCCGCACGACCACACCGAGCAGTACTTCGAGATGGCGGGTCATCGCGGCTACTACCGCGACGGCTGGGAGATCGTCACCCGACACCAGGCGCTCACCGAGTTCGGCGACCACGAGTGGGAGCTGTACGACCTCGCTACCGATCCGACGGAGCTGCGGAACCTCGCGACCGAGCATCCGGAGCGCGTGGCGGAGATGTCGGCGCGTTGGGAGGAGATGGCGCGCGACAACCAGGTGTACCCCCTCGACGAGGGCTCACGGATCCGCTTCGTGACCCGCCCGCCGTACGAGGAACCGTTCACGCGCGCCGGTCCGGTTGTGGCGCCGCCTCCACACGCTCGAGCGCTTCCGGTCGCAGCTCCTGATCCAGTGGCGCAGCTTCACCGTCGACGTCGATCTCGACTTCCGCGAAGGTGACCACGGCGTGCTGGTCGCTCACGGCGACCAGGGTGGTGGGTACTCCCTGCACGTGGGTGAAGACGACGAGCTGTTCTTCGTGCACAACGGGTTCGGGTCCATGACCGAGGTGTCGGCCGGCACGCTGTTCGAAGGCACCCGGTCGGTCCGGCTCGAGGTCACCGCGCCCGGAGGGTGGACGTGGAACGTTCGCGTGCTCGTCGACGACGAGGAGCGCGCCGCGATCGAAGGTCTCGTGATGCTCGGTGCGATGGCCCCGTTCAGCGGCATCGACGTCGGGATCGACCGCGCGTCACCCGTCTCGTGGGCGCGCTTCGAACGTGAGGGTGCCGGCCGATTCACGGGCGAGCTCGCCTCCGTCACCTACACCCCCGGTGAGCGCGCTCCCGACGCCGGCGATCGCTTCGTCGACCTCCTCCGCGAGATCGGCCTCCGCTACGAGTGACCCCACCATCTCGTTCACCATCTCGTTCCGGCGTCGCCGGCGCGCCCTTTTCGGCGCGCTGACGACGCCGGAATGCAATGGGGGTTCAGGTCGGCGTGACGCGGAGCTCGGTGAGCAGGGTGCGGACGCGTTGCTCGATGTCGTCGCGGATGGGCCGTACCGCCTCGATCGCCTGCCCGGCCGGGTCTTCGAGCGTCCCAGTCGTCGTAGCGCTTGCCCGGGTAGAACGGGCAGGCATCGCCGCAGCCCATGGTGACGACGACGTCGGCGGCGCGGACGATCTCATCGGTCCACGGCTTCGGGAATTCAGCGGTGATGTCGATGCCGACCTCGGCCATCGCCGCGACCGCGACCGGGTTCACGGTGGCGGCGGGTTCGGATCCGCCCGACCAGGCGACGGCGCGATCGCCCGCGAGATGTTGGAACCACCCGAGCGCCATCTGGGAGCGTCCCGCGTTGTGGATGCAGAGGAAGAGCACGGCAGGCCGCGCGTCGTCGGTCATGTCGGGTCCTCAGCTCTCCGGTGTGGAGGTCTCGTGGGGGACGATCAGGTCGGCGGCAGGGATGTTCGGGTTCAGGTACCGGCCGAGCGCGACGCCGCAGAGTCCGCCGACGATCTGGAAGAGGATGAACGCGGGGACGCTGCTCGGTGCGATACCGGCGAACGTGTCGGTGAGGCAGCGGCCGATCGTGACGGCAGGGTTCGCGAAGCTCGTCGACGACGTGAACCAGTACGCGGCGGCGATGTAGCCACCGACGGCGAACGCAGCTGCCGAAGCGCGGCCGGCTCGCACCACGCCGAGGATCACGAGGATCAACCCGAAGGTCGCGACCACCTCGCCGAGCCACACCCCGCTCGACGACCGGGTGTCGGTCGAGAGCGTGACGGCCGGGAGGTCGAACATCAGGTTCGCGACCATCGCACCGAAGCACGCGCCGATGACCTGGACCACCATGTACACGCCGGCGTCGCGCGTCGTCGTCCCACCGAGGATCCGATCCGCGAGGGTGACGACCGGGTTGAAGTGCGCACCCGACACCGGGCCGAGGGCCAGGATCAGCGCGACGAGGCCGGCGCCGGTGGCGATCGAGTTCTCGAGCAGCTGCAGGCCGACGTTGTTCGGCGACAGTCGCTGCGCGTAGATGCCCGACCCGACGACGATCGCGACCAGGAACGCCGTCCCGACCGCCTCGGCCGTCGCGCGGCGAACCAGAGTCGTTGCGCGTGTGATCAGCCACGACCGGTCAGCAGCAGGTCGGGGTGGATTCGACGTCGGCGAGCACGGTGTAGATCTCCCACGGCTCGGCGTCGGGTCCGTCGACCCACACCTTGTCCTGCAGCGCGAAGCAACACTCGACCGCGTCCTCGGTCGCCGTGGCGAGACCGTCGGCCGCGAGCCGTTGCTGGGCATCGGCGACCAGTCTGCGCGCTCTCGACCTCGACGCCCAGGTGGTTGAGCGTTCCCGGTGCACCCGTGCCTTCGATGAGCACGAGCTTGAGGGGCGGCTCGTCGATCGCGAAGTTCGCGTAGCCGGGCCGCACCTTGGCGGGCTCGGCGGCGAACAGCTTCGAGTAGAAGGCGACGGCGTCGTCGAGGTTCGACACGTTCAATGCCAGCTGCACTCGGGCCATGGGTTCCTCCAACCGGTCCGCCGGTGTACATTCACACCAGTCGATGTATTGACTCTCGCGAATCTATCGACAGTTGTCAATGTATTTCGCGGGAGGAGGAGACGTTGGCGGCGCGTTCAACGGGGAGGTCGGCCATGGCCCGGAAGCAGGCACCGATCGTCGAGGCGGAACCGTGTTGCGCGTCGGTCCTGGCTGCCCCGCTCGGCCTCGACGAAGCCGACGACCTTGCCCGGGTGTTCGCCGCGCTCGGGGACCCGGTGCGCCTGCGGCTGCTGAGCCTCGTCGCCGATGCGGGTGAGGTGTGCTCGTGCGATCTCCTCGAGCCGCTCGGCAAGGCCCAGCCGACGGTCTCGCACCACACGAAGATCCTCGCCGAGGCAGGTCTGATCGTGGGGGAGAAGCGCGGCCGGTGGGTCTGGTGGTCGATCATCCCCGCCCGACTCGACGAGATGCGCGCCGCGCTCGCCAGCTCCCGCGTCTCGACCTGACGGCATCTTCGACCCGACCCGACCCCACCCCACCGTTCCGGCGTCGCCAGCGCGGGATATATCCCTCGCCTGCGACGCCGGAACGAAGAGGTGGGTGGGTGGGTCAGCGGGGTGGTTCGTCGAGAGGGGTGAGTCCGCTGACCTGACCGAGGAGGCGGATCAGCTCGCGTCGGTCGGCGTCGGCGAGACCGGCGAGCAGTCGATCCTCGGCGGTGTCGATGTGCGGCTGGACGGCGTCGAGCGTGGTGTGGCCGAGGTCGGTCAGCGATGCGTGGCGCGCTCGCCCGCCTTCTGGTGCTGCCGTCCGTTCGACGAGTCCCCGACGTTCGAGCGCGGAGAGCACTTGCACCATGGCCTGGGGCGTGACGAGCGATCGACGAGCGAGGCGAGCGTTGGTGAGCCCCGGCCGGACGACCATCACCGACAGGGCGGTGTACTCGGCGAGGGTGAGGCCGGCGGTGGCGAGCGCCTCTTCGAACTCGGCTCGGATCATCCGGTCGATGCGGCCGACGAGATACGAGAGCCGCAGCTCGACCTGCCCGGGCGTGGCGTCGGGATCCAGGTGCACGAGGGAAGCGTATCAGTTGTCTTGACAAGTATCCTTATATCATCGAGACTGGAGGCGTGACGTTGCGAGTCGAGGAGCGCGGGCCGATCGCGGTCCTCACGATCGATCGACCGGCCAAGCGCAATGCGCTGGACACGGCGACCGTGCGAGAGCTCGAGGAGTTCCTCGGCCAACCTCCCGCGGGCATCGCCGTCGCGGTGCTGACGAGCACCGGAGACCACTTCAGCGCCGGCCTCGATCTGTCGGAGCTGCGCGAGACGAACGCGTTCGAGGGTGTGCTGCACAGCCGCCGCTGGCACAAGGCGTTCGACGCCATCCAGCTCGGATCGATCCCGGTGGTGTCGGTCCTGAAGGGTGCCGTCCTCGGCGGTGGTCTCGAGCTCGCGGCGTCGACGCACATCCGGGTCGCCGAGCCCACGGCCTACTACGCGCTTCCCGAAGGCAGCCGCGGCATCTTCGTCGGCGGCGGTGCATCGGTTCGATTGTCGCGGCTCATCGGCGTGCACCGGATGGTCGACATGATGCTCACCGGAAGGGTGCTCGACGCCGAAGAGGGCCAGCAGCTCGGCGTGTCGCAGTACCTCGTCGGCGCGGGCGAAGGGATCGAGCGAGCGATCGCGCTGGCGGAACGCATCGCCACGAACGCGCCGATCTCGAACTACGCGGTGCTCCAGGCCCTCCCGCGCATCGCGGAGATGGGGCCGAGCGACGGTCTCTTCGTCGAGTCATTGATGGCGGCGATCACCCAGAGCTCGGATGAGGCGAAGGAGCGGCTCGCAGAGTTCCTCGCCGGCCGGGCGGAGAAGGTCGTCGCCACCAGCAGCGAGGGGTGACGCGCGATGGTGAACCTGCGATGGTGAGCACGCCATGGTGAGCGACGGCGACGTCATCTGGGAACCGGCACCCGACGCGCGGCGCACGTCGCGCATCGGGCAGTACCTCGACTGGCTCGAGACCGAGCGCGGGCTGACCTTCGACTCCTACCAGGAGCTGTGGCAGTGGTCGGTCGACGACCTCGACGGGTTCTGGCGGTCGATCTGGGACTACTTCGAGGTCGAGTCCACCACGCCGCCGACCGCGGTCCTCGCGAGCCGGGAGATGCCGGGCGCGGACTGGTTCCCCGGCACGCACGTCAACTACGCCGGCGAGATCTTCCGGCGGATCCGCGAGAACCCCGACGAAACGGCGATCATCGGCATCTCGCAGACGCGGGACCGGGTCGAGTGGTCCAACGCGCAGCTGTGCGATCAGATCGCCCGCGTCCGCCGGGGCCTGGTCGAGCTCGGCGTCGGCCGGGGCGACCGCGTGGTCGCGTACATGCCCAACATCCCCGAGACGGCCGCGGCCTACTTCGCGTGCGCCAGCCTCGGCGTGATCTGGGCCTCGGCGGCGCCGGAGTTCGGTCCCCAGGCGGTCATCGACCGGTTCGCCCAGCTCGAACCGTCGGTGCTGCTGACCGTCGACGGCTACCGCTACGGCGACAAGGACATCGATCTGCGCGATCGCGTCGCCGCGATCCGAGCTGCGATCCCGTCGCTTCGCCACGTCGTCGCGTTGCCGTACCACGGCTCCGAGGTTGTCGACGCGATGCCATGGTCGGAGCTCACCGCCGAAGCGGGACCGCTCGAAGCGGTACCCGTGCCGTTCGACCACCCGCTGTGCGTGCTGTTCTCCTCCGGGACGACCGGATTGCCGAAGGCGATCGTGCACGGCCACGGCGGGCTCATCGTCGAGACGTACAAGAACCACACCCTGAGCTGGGATCTCGGTCCCGGCGACCGGTTGATGTGGTTCTCGACCACGGCCTGGATGATGTGGAACGCGTTGGTGTCGACGTTGATGACCGGCGCATCGATCGTGTGCATCGACGGCAACCCGATGTTCCCCGGCCTCACCGCTCAGTGGCAGATCGCCGAGTCGGTCCGGGCGACGATGCTCGGCCTCGGCCCCGCGTTCGTGATGGCCTGTGTGAAGCAGGGACTGACGCCCACGGCCGACTTCGATCTCTCGTCCATCCGCGGTCCTGGCCGCGGCGGGCTCACCGCTCCCGGCCGAGGGTTTCGTCTGGCTCGACGAGCAGTTCGGGTCGCGCGCGCCGCTGTTCATCGGCAGCGGTGGCACCGATGTGTGCACGGGGATCGTCCAGGGATGCCCGATCGTGCCCGTCTACGCGGGGGAGATGTCGGCCAAGTGCCTCGGCGTCGCCGTGTACGCGTACGACGAGCAGGGCAACTCGGTGGTCGACGAGCTCGGGGAGCTGGTGATCACCGAGCCCATGCCGTCGATGCCGTTGCGATTCTGGGGTGACGACGACGGTTCGCGCTACCGCGCCGCCTACTTCGAGCACTACCCGGGCGTCATGCGCTTCGGCGACTGGGTGCTCTTCCGGGAGCGAGGGTCGAGTGTCATCACCGGGCGATCCGATGCCACGCTCAACCGTGGTGGCGTCCGGATCGGGACCGCCGAGATCTATCGGGTGGTCGAGCTGCACGCCGAGGTCGACGACAGCCTCGTCGTCCACCTCGAGGACCCCGACGGCGGAATGGGCGAGCTCGTGCTTGTTCGTCGCGGCACCGGGTCGGACGCTCGACGACGAGTTCGCGACCGAGTTGAAGCAGTTGATCCGTGAAGCCCTGTCACCGCGGCACGTGCCCGACACGTTGGTCGCGGTGCCGGCGGTGCCCCGCAACCTCACCGGCAAGAAGCTCGAGCTCCCGGTCAAACGCATCCTCGCCGGGACCGATCCGTCGTCGGTGGTCTCGCGCCAGGCGATGGCCGACCCCGCCGCGCTCGACCCGTACATCGACTTGGCGGCGAGGCGACGGTGAGCGCGGACCGGCCCGTCCGGCCCGTGCGCCACGTCGGGGTCGTCGGAGCCGGGGTGATCGGCGCGAGCTGGGTGGCGCTCTTCCTCGCGCACGGCCTCGACGTCACGGTCACCGATCCTGATCCGGGCGCAGCCGATCGCCTGCGCAACGACGTCGAGACCTGGTGGCCGTCGCTCGACCGGCGCGGGCTCGTCGCCGACGGGGCCGATCCGGACCGCTTCACGTTCGCGCCCGATGCCGCGGCGGCCGCCGAGGGCGCCGACTACGTGCAGGAGAACGGACCCGAGCGGATCGACGTCAAGCTCGACATCTGTTCGCCAGATCGACGCGGTCACCGGTCCCGAGGTCGTCATCGCGTCGAGCTCATCGGGGTTGCTGACCTCCGACATCCAACGAGGCTGCACCAGGCACCCCGAGCGAGTCGTCATCGGGCACCCGTTCAACCCGCCGCACCTCATCCCGCTCGTCGAGGTCGTCGGCGGTGCCGCGACCTCCGAGGAGACGATCGCCGCGGCGCTCGCGTTCTACCGCGAGGTCGGCAAGACGCCGATCCACGTCCGCGCCGAGCTGCCGGGACACGTCACCAACCGGTTGCAGGCAGCGCTCTGGCGCGAGGCGTACTGGCTCGTCGAGCAGGGGGTGTGCACGGTCGCCGACATCGACCAGGCGATCTCCTCCGGCCCCGGCCTGCGGTGGGCGCTGCTCGGGCCGTTCGTCACCCAGCACCTCTCGGGCGGGGCCGGCGGGCTCGAACACGTGCTCGAGCACCTCGGTCCACCGATGGTGGAGTGGTGGGAGCGACTTCCGCACGCCGGCCCTCGACCCCGGGCCTGCGACGCTCGCTCGTGGCGGGCGTCGACGCCGAGCTGGCCGGGATCGACCAGAGCCGAGATGGTCGCCGAGCGCGATCGTCTGCTCGAGGATCTGCTCGTCGCGAAGGCCGAAGCCGCCAACCTGCCCGGAGGCAACCCCGCATGAGTCTGGCCCACATGAGCTGGGACGTCGACGCCCTCGTCGCCATCGACACGCACGTCCACGTCGAGCAGGACGCGCACGGGCACTGCTCCCTCGATCAGGAGCTGCTCGACGCGTCGGCGTCGTACTTCAAGGCGAGCGACAACCGCACCCCGACTGTCGACGACCTCGCCGCGTACTACCGGGCCCGCAAGATCGGCGCCGTCGTCTTCACCGTCGACGCCACGACGGCACTCGGCCGTCCCGGCGCTCTCCAGTGAAGAGATCATCGACCGCGCGGCCGAGCACGCCGACATCCTGCTGCCGTTCGCGTCGGTCGATCCTCACGGCGCGGAGCTCGGTGGAACGCGTCGCGCGCGCTCGCTGCACGTGGCGCACGCGGATTCAAGTTCCACCCGAGCCTCCAGGCGTTCGCGCCGAACGAACGTACGCACTACGCGATGTACGAGGCGATCGAGGAGCTGGGCCTGCCCGCGGTCTTCCACACCGGCCAGACCGGCATCGGCGCCGGCCTCCCGGGCGGTCGGGGCATCAAGCTGCGCTACTCCGACCCGATGCTGCTCGACGACGTCGCCGCCGACTTCCCGGGCCTCACTGTCGTCCTCGCGCACCCGTCGGTGCCGTGGCAGGACTCCGCGATCTCGATGGCGACGCACAAGGCGAACGTCTACATCGATCTGTCGGGGTGGCTGCCGAAGTACTTCCCGGCGCAGCTCGTGCGGGCCGCGAACGGGCTGCTGCGGAACAAGGTCATGTTCGGCTCCGACTATCCCGTCCTCGCCCCCGACCGCTGGATCGCGAGCTTCGACGAGCTCGACATCAAGCCCGAGGTCCGTCCGCTCATCATGAAGGAGAACGCTCGACGCGTGCTCGGCCTCACCTGAGCTTGGCGTCGCAAACCCCTCGGATCCGGGGGTTTTGCGACGCCGAAGCGTGGTGGGTTGGTGGGCGGTGGTTCAGCCGGCCCAGATGCGGTCGGCGACCGAGACGAGGTGGGAGAGCTTGGCCCACTGGTCGTCTTCGGTGAGGTCGTTGCCCTCGACGGTGCTCGCGAAGCCGCACTGCGGGCTGAGG
Source organism: uncultured Actinomycetes bacterium (assembly GCA_963829475.1). GTDB lineage: Bacteria > Actinomycetota > Acidimicrobiia > IMCC26256 > JANYLB01 > JANYLB01. Next base: position 428,339 of record CAWHIU010000002.1, read on the forward strand.
CACAGCTGCTCCATCGGCACGTACGCCGCCGCCTCGTCGACCCGCTGCGCGAGCACGTCGTAGGGCTCGAGCTCGCGCCGCTTGCTCGTCATCAGACCGAGCACGACGGTCTTGTCCGCGGGCACGTGGCGCAGGGGCGCGAAGTCGCCGGAGCGTTCGTCGTCGTACTCCAGGAAGTAGGCGTCGACGTCGAGCTCGTTGAACAGCACCTCGGCCACGGGCTCGTAGCCCCCTTCGGCGAACCAGGTGGACCGGTAGTTGCCGCGGCACAGGTGGATCGCCGACGGTGAGATCGTCGGGCCGGTCGGCCAACGCCGCGTTGATCAGCTGCGGCGTACGCGTGCGGGAGCTCGTTCGGATCGTCGCCGCGATCGACGGCACCTTGGCGCATGACCGGGTCGCAGAGGTACGCGAGGTTGGTGTCGTCGAGCTGGATGTACCGACAGCCGGCGGCGTAGAGCGCGGCGATCTCGGCGCGGTAGCACGCGGCGAGATCGTCGAAGAACACCTCGAGGTCGGGATAGGCGTCGATGTCGATGGCAGCCCGCCCGCCGCGGAAGTGGACCATCGTCGGCGACGGGATCGACACCTTCGGCGTCTGCGTGGTGACCGACGCGAGGTACTCGAAGTCGGCGACCTGGATGTCGCGGACGTGGCGCAGCGGACCGACGACCGACAGCTTGGGCGGCGTCATGTGCACGGTCGCCGCCGAGTCGGAGCTCGACGCGATGTTGCCCGGTCACGACGACGCCGTCGAGCTGCTCGAGGAAGTCGAGGTGGAACCACGCCCGGCGCAGCTCGCCGTCGGTGATGGACCGCATCCCGGTCGCCTCGAGCTCGGCCACGGCCGCCGCGATCGCCTCGTCCTCGATCGCACGGAGCTCGGCGGCGCCGATCTCGCCCGCGGCGACGCTGCGGCTCGGGCTGCGTGGACCGCGGCGGGCCGCAGCAGGCTGCCGACGTGGTCGGCACGGAAAGGAGGGTTGATTTTGTTGGTCATGCATGTATGTCAGGCTACCTTATACAGCCGGGTTTTTCGAGGTCGCAGATCTCGAGGTCCGGCCAAGGAGGCGCTCGGCATGCCATCGGTGGGAACTCGGCTCGCGCGGAGGTTGATCGGGCTCCCGACAGCCCAGGACGCCGTCGGTCACCCGCACGACCGAGAGCAGTCCCGGCGAGCGACGGCGTGTCGCTGATGACCGACGTCTACCGGCCGAAGTCGAGCGAGCCGCTGCCCACGCTGCTTGACCCGTTCGCCCTACGGGCGCGGCAAGGCGTTCGGGTTGTACGCTCGACTGGTGGCCGAGCAGGGCTTCAACGTCGTGGTGCAGAGCTGCCGCGGCACCTTCGGCTCCGGCGGGGTGTTCCGACCCCCGTTCGACGAGCGCGCCGACGGCTTGGCCACGATCCGGTGGATCGAGCAGCAACCGTGGTTCGACGGACGGCTCGGCCTCTACGGCGGCAGCTACTTCGGCTACACGCAATGGGCCGTGGCCGACGACGCGGCGGTGCACGCGATGTGCCCGGCGTTCACGCTGTCCGACTTCTCCGCCCACTGGTTCGCGGGCGACAGCTTCTCGTTGGGCGATGCGCTCGGGTGGGGCGTGCTCATCGCGACGCAGGAACTGGTCGATTCGCGACGGGCGGCGAGCTCGACGAACGGCTCGCGCGCAACCAGCCGCTGACCGAGCCTCCCCGTGCGGGACCTCGATCGCGACGGCCGCCGGAATCTCCGTGCCGTTCTGGCGCGAGCTCGTCGAGCACCCGTCGTTCGCCGACCCGATCTGGGAGCCGGCGCGGCACTCGGAGGCGCTCCCGCGGGTCACGGCCGACGTGAGCATGGTCACCGGCTGGTACGACCTCTTCCTCCGCGCGCCAGCTCGCCGACTACGCCGAGGCTCGCGCGCGGCACGGGCGACCGCGCGCCTCGACCATCGGCCCGTGGACCCATTTCGACGCGCAGGGCGGCGTGAAGGCGATGGTCCGCGACACGGTCGAGTGGATGCAGACGCGTCTGGCCGGTGTCGACGCCGGAGTCGAACGTGAGCCCGTTCGACTGTTCGTCATCGGGACCAAGGAGTGGAAAGACTTCGCGAGCTGGCCTCCTCCCGGTTACGCACCCCGACCGTGGTACTTCGCCGCTGACGGCGGTCCTGACCCCGTCAGCAGGGGAGCAGCAGGGCCAGACCGTCCTGCCCTACGACCCGTCCGACCCGCCTCCCTACGTTGGCGGCTCACTCCTCGAAGAAGGGCGGACGCCGACAGCAGGACACGACGGAAGCTCGGCCCGACGTGCTCACCTTCACCAGCGCGCCGGTCGAGTCACCGCTCGAAGTGATCGGCGAGCTGCGCGCGACGGTGCACGTGAGCTGCGACCGACCGACATTCGACGTGTTCGTGCGTCTGTGCGAGGTCGACGACAAGGGCCGATCGTGGAACATCGCCGACGGCATCCAGCGGATCGTCGTCGACGGCGACGATCCCGACGCGGTCCACACCGTGACGGTCGAGCTGACGCCGACCGCCGTCCGCTTCCGGCGCGGGACACGAATCCGTGTGCAGGTCGCGGGCGGGGCGCACCCGCGCTACGCGCGCAACTTCGGAACCCTCGCGCCACTCGCCGACGCCACCGAATCCGACCTTCACGCCGCGCGCCTGCTGATCCACCACGACGCCGAGCACCCGTCGAGCATCTCGCTCCCCGTTGCTTCCCCCGACGGCAGCGGCTGAACGACACGCCACCGCGCGTGCAGCAACTCGGGGCGCGCGTGCGCTCAGTCCGTCGCCGCGAGCGTCTCGGCGGCGACCGCAAAAGCGGAGTTGCCGGCCGGAACCCCGCAGTAGACGGCGGTCTGCAACAACACCTCCCCGATCTCGTCGGGAGTGAGCCCGTTGGTCGCGCGCGGCCCGGACGTGCATCGCGAGCTCGTCGAAACGTCCGAGGGCCACGAGCATCGCCAACGTGATGCACGATCGGGTTCGGCGGTCGAGACCGGGTCGCGTCCACACCTCACCCCACGCGAAGCGGGTGATGAGATCCTGGAACGGCTGCGTGAACGGGGTCGTGTCGGCCACGGCCCGGTCGACGTGCGCTTCGCCGAGAACGGCCCGGCGCACGGCCATGCCCCGCTCGACGGCTCCGCCGCTGAGGTGCTCGACCATGGCCGCGGTGAAGCGCTCGGGGAGCTCGAGGTTGGCCAGGTGGGAGGCGCCGGGGAGCAGCGTGAGTCCGGCCCCCGGGATGGCAGTTGCCAGCGCGAGCACCATCTCCGGCGGGCACACCGGATCGACGGCTCCGCCGATGACGAGGGTGGGAGCGGTGATGCGGGCGAGGTCGGTGCGGAGGTCCACGGCACTGATGGCATCGCAGCAGCGGGCGTACCCCTCGTCGTCGACGGTGGCGAGCATCGCCGCCACGAGCTCGAGCAGCGCGGGGTCGGCGCCCGCCCCGGCGGCGAACCACCGTTCGCGCAGGACCGGCAGCAGTGGCGCGGTGCCGCCCGCGCGCACGGCGGCGGCCCGTTCGGTCCATCCCTCGGGCGGCGGCAGGTGGGGTGAGGTGCAGCACAGCACCAGCCGGTCGACACGCTCGGGCTCGTCGCGCGGCGATCCACATCGACACGATGCCGCCCAGCGAGATGCCGGCGAGCGACGCCCGCTCCGCACCGAGGTGGTCGAGCAGCGCGAGCGCGGCGGCGCCGAGGTCGGCGATCGACGACACGTCGGTGGTGGGGCTCCCGTCGTGGCCCGGGTACTCGTAGCGCACGACGCGGAACCGGGCCGCGAGCGCGGGCACCTGCGGAGCCCACAGGTCGGCAGTCGTGCCGAGCGACGGACCGAGCAGCAGCACCGGCGCGTCGGGCGGACCGTCGATGCGGTGGGCCGGCAGTGGCGTGCTCATGTCAGTGCTCCCGGGAAGCGGCGTCGTGCGCGGCGAGCGCTCGGTCGATGAAGGCGTCGGCGGAGCCGAGGTGATCGGCCGGGTCGTGCGCGTGCGCGTCGACGTTGGCGGCCATGCGCTCGGAGTCGACGGTCAACCCTTCCGCGACCTCGCGGGCGCGGGCTACGGCACCGCCGGCGAACGCGAGCAGGTCGGCGAGCGACGACCACTCGGCGTGCCACGCGGCGAGCGCGCGCTGGTGCTCGCCCGCGAGCGACCGGAAGAAGAGGGGCAGGAGCGCCTGGGCCCGGTCGGCGGCGGCGAGCGCCTCGGAGGCAAGCACGGGGTTGCGCTTGTGGGCCATGGCCGACGACCCGCCTCGGCCGGGCGCGGCCGGCTCCGACACCTCGCCCACCTCGGCCTGCATGAGCAGGGCGACGTCGCCGGCGAGCTTGGCCGCGGTACCGGCGGCGATCCCGAGCGCCGCGGCGAGCACCGCGGTGCGTTGGCGGGCGGTGTGCCACGGCAGCACCGGTTCGGCCAGGTCGAGTCGGCGGGCGAACGCGGCGATGACGGCGGGTCCGTCGCCGCCGAGCGAGGCAAGCGTGCCGGCCGCCCCGCCGAGCTGCACGGCCAGGCCGGCGACCGCTCGCCGCAGCTCGGCGCGCGCGTCGAGCAGGCCGACGAGCCAACCCGCGGCGGTGAGCCCGAAGGTCACGGGTACCGCCGGCTGCAGCAGCGTCCGGCCCATCGTCACCGTGGTCCGGTGCGCGTCGGCGAGCGCGGCACAGGCCGTGGCCGCGCGTCCGAGGTCGGCGTCGATCTCGGAGACGGCCCTGCGGGCGAGCAGGACGCCGGCGGTGTCGACGATGTCCTGGCTGGTCGCGCCGCGGTGCACGTCGGCGGCGGCGTCACCGCCGACGCGTTCGCGCAGCGCGGCGACGAGGGGGATGACCGGGTTGCCGCCGAGACGCGCGGCCCGGCCGAGCTCGCCGGTGTCGAATGACGCGGCCACCGCCACCGTCGCGATCGCGCGGGCCGACGACTCCGGGATGACACCCACCTCGGCCTCGGCTTCGGCCAGCGCGACCTCCACGTCGAGCAGGGCTTGGAGCCAGGCTTCGTCCGACGTCGCCGCCAACAGGGTGTCGGTCGTGAAGATCGGGGCGATCAGCCACCCGCGGTCACCAGGCAAAGAAGACCGTCTCTCGCTCGCCCTGCAAACGGATGTCGAACCGGAAGCCGGTGGCGACAGGTTCGGCGAGCAGTGTCGCCCGGCGTTCGGGTGGCACCGCTCGCAGCACCGAGTCGGTCGGGTCGTCCACCTCGGTCTGGGGAAGGTACATGCGAGTGACGACCCGTTGCAGCAGGCCCCGGGCAAACACGGAGACGTCGATGTGCGGAGCGCCGCCGCTCTCGACCGGCCCGGGCGCGACGGTGACGAACCGGTAGCCGCCCGCGTCGTCGGTCTGCGCGCGGCCGAAGCCCGTCCATGCCGGCGCGGTCGCGGGCGGGAAGGCGCCCGACCCGTCGGCCTGCCAGATCTCGACCACGGCGTCGGGGACGGGTTCGCCGGCCCCGTCGAGCACGGTTCCCTCGATCACGATCGCTCCGTCGGAACCCTCTTCGACGAGATGGGTCGCGCCGAACGCGTCCATCCAGCCGAAGCCGAATCGGAAGAAGGGCCCGATGGTCTGCGACGGACTCGGGAGCGTGGCCATGTCAGCCCTCCATCGGGGTGGCGAGGTGGCCGGCGACCACGATGTCGAACTGGTAGCCGAGCGCCCACTCGGCGACGGTGGTGTCGAGATCGAACCGCGAGACGAGCCGGTCCCGGGCCTTGGCGTCGCGGATCGACTGGTAGATCGGGTCGATGGGCAGCAGCGGGTCGCCCGGGAAGTACATCTGGGTCACGAGCCGCTCGGTGAACGAGTGCCCGAAGACCGAGAAGTGGATGTGTGCGGGCCGCCACGCGTTCGCGTGGTTCTTCCACGGGTAGGCGCCCGGCTTGATGGTCGTGAACCGGTATCTCCCGAGCTCGTCGGTGAGGCACCGGCCGGCGCCGGTGAAGTTCGCGTCGAGCGGCGCGGGATGCTGGTCCTTGTCGTGGGCGTACCGACCCGCGGCGTTGGCCTGCCACACCTCGACGAGCTGGCCGCGGACGGGCTTGCCGTCGGCGTCGAGCAGCCGCCCGGCGACGATGATCCGTTCGCCGATGGGCTCACCCGCGTGTTGGCGGGTCAGGTCGGCGTCGGCTTCGACGATGCCACGGTCGCCGAACACCGGCCCGTGCTGCTCGGTCGGCCCGTGGGGGAGCGGCACCAGCGGACTGTCGGGCGCGCGCAGCGTGGTCGAGCCGTATTCGGGCGCGTCGTACGGAGGGTCGACAGCGACCCACGCGGTTTCGGTCACGTCGGTCACTGTTGCTGTCCCTTCGTCGCTTCGAGCCGGCGCAACGTCGCGAGCTCTTCGTCGGTTGCCGGCTCGGTCGTGCGCACCTCGTCGGCCAACCGGAGCTCCCATCCGGTGGCCGCGCGCACCTGGTCGACCGTGATGCCCGGGTGCACATGGGTGAGCACGAGCTCGCACGTCGTCGGGTCGGGCGCCAGGATCCCGAGATCGGTCACGACGAGCGTGGGCCCGGCGCCGCGGAGCCCGAGCCGCTCGCGGTCGCCCGGGCCGTCGCCGAAGCCGACGCTGGTACGGAACGCCAGTTGGGGCACGAACGTACGGGTCGACTGCGAGATCATGATCAGGACGCGCCCGCAGTTGGCGGCGATCTCCGGCGCGCCGCCCGCTCCCGGCAGCCGCACCGTCGGTGCGTCGTAGGGACCGACGACGGTGCTGTTGAGATTGGCGTAGCGGTCGATCTGTGCGGCGCCGAGGAACCCGAGGTCGATGCGGCCCGGTTGGAGCCAGTAGTTGAAGATCTCCGGAACCGACACGACCGCGTCGGCGGTGTCGGCCAGCTCACCGTCGCCGATCGACAGCGGCAGGCGCGTGGGCTTCGCCCCGATGGTGCCCGACTCGTAGACGAGTACCAGCCCGCGGGCGTGCGTGGCGCGGGCCAGGTTCGCGGCCGTGCTCGGTGCCCCGATGCCCACGAAGCAGACCTCGCCCTCGCGGAGCTGGCGAGCCGCGGCGATCGCCATCACCTCCGACGGCGTGGCCGGCGCGAGCTCGGTGCCGGTGCTCGCGGCCGTCATCGCCCGGCTCCGGCCGCGGTGCCCCGCACCTCGTGCTCGACCCATCCCGTGAATCGCTCGCGGTCCCGGCTGATCTCGTCCCACGCCTGGTAGAAGGCGTTGTCCCGGTGCGAGAAGCCGGCCGCGTACGACGGGTGCGCGCCGCCCGGCACGTGGGCCACGGCGCTGATCACCCACGCCGGGAGCACCACGCCGCCGGGCCGCAGCTCGAGCTCGTCGACGACCTCTTCGACCGTCACGATCGCGTGGCGCGCGGCCAGCACGGCTTCCTTCTGTACGCCGGTGATGCCCCACAGCTGCACCGAGCCGTGGCGATCGGCCTGCTGCGCGTGGATGATCGTGACATCGGGGTTGAGGGCGGCGACGGCGGTCAGCACCTCGCCGGTGAACGGGCAGGTGATGTCGTGGACGCGGTCGTTGTGGCTTCGCAGGTCGGTGCCTCGCGACCCTCGCAGCACCGAGAAGGGCAGCCCCGAGGCGCCCGCGACGTAGCGGTTGGTGAGCTCGTGGTGGCTGTGCTCCTCGAGCTCGAGGGGCGTGGGCCAGCCGTTCTCGACCGCGTCGCGGAAGCGGTGCAGTGAGCCGACTCCCGGGTTGCCGCCCCACGAGAAGATCAGCTTGCGGGCGCAGCCCGCGCCGATGAGCTGGTCGGAGATGACGTCGGGCGTCAACCGGGACAGCGTCAGATCGCGGCGGCCCTGGCGGATGAGCTCCTGCCCGGCGGCGAAGGGAATGAGGTGGGTGAAGCCCTCGAGGGCCACGACCATGCCGTCGTCGACGAGCGCGGTCACCGCGTCCTCGAGTGCGACCACCTCGGCCATATCAAGGAACCTTACACGGCGGTGCGTCGACCGCGCCACGTCCCCGTTCGGCGTTTCGACCGCGCAGTACGCTCCTCGTCGTGTCCTCCACCGCGGTCGTTCGTGGCGACGACCAGGCGCCGTATCCACGGATGAGCTACCTCATCGGACGGCTGGAACACGCGGTGCACCGTTGCCTCGAAGAGGCGATACGACCCCACGGCGTGACGGTCGCCGGCTACACGGTGCTGAGCTTGCTCGCCGACCGACCGGAGCAGTCGAACGCGCAGCTGGCGCGTCGATCCCTCATGAGTCCGCAGGCGATGAACGAGGTGCTTCGCCGCCTGACCGACGACGGACTCGTCGGCCGGAAGGCCAGCCCCGACCACGCCCGCATCCAGTTGGCCAGCCTGACCGCACGAGGTCGGAGTGTGCTGCGAGCGTGTGATCGCGTCGGCGATCTCGTCGAGGCGCGCATGGTCTCAGACCTGTCGGACCGACGGATCAGTCAGTTGAGTCGCGACATCCTCCAGGCCGCGCGCCGGCTCGAGCACGTCGGCGACCACGACACCTGAGCACGGGACGTCGTGAAGGCGTGGGTGGTGCGGGAGCCGGGGCCGATCGATGCCGGCCCGTTGGCGTTCGTCGACCGGCCGGCGCCGGAGCCGGGCCCGCGCGAGCTCCGGATTCGTGTGTCGGTTTGTGGTGTCTGCCGGACGGATCTGCACCTCGCCGAGGGGGATCTGCCACCGCACGGTCGTGAGGTGGTGCCCGGCCACGAAGTCGTGGGTGTGGTCGACGAGGTCGGTGAGGGCGCAACGCGGTTCTCGGTGGGCGATCGAGTCGGCATCGCCTGGCTGCGGGCCACCTGCGGGACGTGTCGCTTCTGTGCACGCGGCGACGAGAACCTCTGCCTCACCCCGCGGTTCACGGGCTGGGACGCCGACGGCGGGTACGCCGAGCTCGCGGTGGTCGACGAGCGCTTCGCCTACCGACTCCCGAGCTCGTTCAGCGACGAGGCGGCCGCACCGCTGCTGTGTGCCGGGATCATCGGCTTCCGGGCCCTGCGCCGGGCGGCGGTGCCCACGGGCGGTCGGCTCGGGATCTACGGCTTCGGCGCGTCGGCCCACCTCGCCGCCCAGGTCGCGCTGGCGGAGGGCGCGACCGTCCATGTGATGACGCGCTCCGTCGAAGCGCGTCGCCTCGCGCTCGAGCTGGGTGCGACCTCGGCGGGTGACACGTTCGACCCGCCTCCCGAACCGCTCGACTCGGCTGTGCTCTTCGCACCTGCCGGTGAGATCGTCCCGGCCGCGCTCGAGGCGCTCGACCGGGGCGGCACGCTCGCGATCGCCGGCATCCACCTCAGCGACATCCCGTCGTTGCGCTACGGCGATCACCTCTTCCAGGAACGTCAGATTCGCAGCGTCACCGCCAACACCCGCCGCGACGGCGAGGAGTTCCTCGCCATCGCGGCTCGCATCTCCATCCGCGTCGAGACGACGGCCTACCGACTCGAAGATGCCGGCGCCGCGCTGCAAGACGTCGCCCACGACCGCGTGGTGGGAGCCGCGGTCCTGCGAGTCACGACGAACAGCTGACCGGGTCCGTCAGCGAACGAGGTCGCGGCGCTCGAAGACCACGATCGTGACGATCGCCGTCACAGCACACCACGCGGCGAGAACCGCGTAGTTCCCCGCGGGAAGCCCGTGCGCGAGTGGATGCGTTCCCGACGCGTGGTAGAGGGGCGAGATGACGCGGAAGGGTTCGAGCCAGCTCACGAGGCCGGCGAGTCCGACGACGAGGTACGACGCCACGAACAGCGCGGCGGGAACGCCGATGGCGACCGCGCGCGAGCCGGAACCGGCGCCGGCCAGCATCGCCAGCAGGCCGAACCCGAACGCGAGGAGGGCCGCGCCGCAGCAGGCGATCCCGAGCTGGATGAGTCCGACCTGGAGGTCGACGACCGGATCCATGATGGCCAGGGCCACGAACACGACCGCAGCAAGCGCCGCAACGGTGATTCCCGCGCCCAATGCCTTCTCGACGACGACGCGCCGCCGCGTCAGCGGGTTCGCGAGCATGAGGTCGAGTGTGCCGCGTTCCTGCTCGCCGGCGAGGGCGGCGGCACCGAATCCGATCGCCGCGACGGTGAGCAGCGCCGGGACGATGAGGGAGAAGAGCTCGACGCGGAGGTACCCGTGTCCGGTCGAGAAGTCGAACGCCTGGGCGCCGCCGAAGAAGGCCTTGAGCTCCTTCGGGTACCGGGCGACCGCGCGTTGGAGCTCTGAGTCCTGCACCGACGGATAGAAGCTCGCCTGGAGCACGACGTAGCCCGCGATCCCGAGTGCCCAGCCGATCAGGCCGTGCCGTCGGTCGAACAGTCCACGCTCAGCGACCAGCAGCGCCATGTGCATCCTCGCCTTCGTAGTACTGGAGGAAGAGCTCGTCGAGATCGGCCGGAGCGCTCACGAAGTCGACCACGTCGTATCGGGCAGCGAGCTTGACCAACCCGTCCGCGTTGCCCGAGTGATGCAGGCGGAGCACCGGTCCGTCGGTGTGTACCGCTCGTACGCCGGGGAGCGCGGCGAAGAGCTCCGACTCGAACGGCTCCGCGAATCGGATCGTCACGTCTCGCACGGCCCGGGCTCGGAGCGCATCGACCGCCTCGGTCGCGACGAGCCGACCCTCGCGGATGATCGCGACGCGGTCGCAGAGGTGCTGCACCTCGTCGAGCACGTGGGAGGAGAGGAAGACGGTCGCGCCGGACCGCGACCACCTCGCGGCACAGCTCCTGGAATTCGCGCTGCATGAGGGGATCCAGCCCCGATGTCGGCTCGTCGAGCACGAGCAGCTCGGGTTGATGCATGAACGCCTGCACGACGGCGATCTTCTGGCGGTTCCCTCGCGAGAGGTGGTGGATCGGGCGGTCGAGGTCCACGCCGAACCGATCGATGAGCGCGTCGAGATACGCGCGATCGATGCCGCCGCGCAGTCGTCCGAGCCAATCGAGCAACTCCCGTGCCGTCACGCGGTCGTACAGCGCCGGGTCGCCGGGGAGGTAGCCCGTGCGCCGATGGATCTCGACGCTGTCGCGCCGCGAGTCGAGCCCGAGGACCCGGGCGATGCCCGCCGTGGGCCGGAGGAAGTCGAGCAGGACGCGGATCGTCGTCGTCTTTCCCGCGCCGTTCGGCCCGAGGAACCCGAAGATCGTGCCTGGCGGTACGGAGAGATCGAGGTCGACGACGCCCCGTGCCCGACCGTACGACTTCCTCAGCCCTTCAGTCGCGACCGCGTCCACGGCTCATCCTCGCGCCGAGCGGGCCGGCTTCACACGTGCATGACGACGACGCCTTCGGCGGACCATGCGATCGAGGGTGCGCCTGACGCGACGAGGGGCCCAGGGCCGGAAGTCCCCGGTCCGCGCTCGCTCGTCCGCCGGTACCAGCCGGGGACCTTCGCCCCTAGGGCGCAGCGAACCGGTTCCGTACCGTTGCCGTATGGCGAATCCCGTGAAGCGACCGCACCGCTGGTCGATCGTGGTGGCGCGGATCGCGTCGATCGAAGTCCGGGTGCACGTCTCGTTCCTGGTGCTGGTGGCCCTCTTCGCCGTCGCCGCGCCCGAACCCGGAGTGCTCGGCGTGGTCTGGAGCCTCGTCTGGCTCCTCATCGTCTTCGGCAGTGTCGTGGTGCACGAGCTCGCCCATTGCTTCGTTGCGCGCGCCGCGGGGCCGACGTCCACGAGATCCTCCTGTTCCCGTTGGGTGGGATCTCGAAGTTGGAGCGCCTCCCCGAGACGCCGCGAGACGAGTTTGCCGTCGCGATCGTCGGACCCCTCACGAGCCTCGGGCTCGGTGCGGCCGCCGCGGTCTTGTGTCTGGCGACGGGGCGAGGCCTGCTCCCGTTCGACCTCGTGACCGGCCCCTGGCTCGAACGGGTCGCGTGGCTCAACCTGATCCTCGGCGTCTTCAACCTGCTCCCCGCGTTCCCGCTCGACGGGGGCCGCGTGTTCCGGTCGCTGCTCGAACGCCATCGCGACCTGCTCTCGGCGACGCGCGTGGCCACGCGAACCGGGCACGTCCTCGCGGGTGTGCTCATCGCGGTCGGCGTGTTGGTCGACCCCTGGCTCGCGCTGATCGGCGTGTTCGTGTACTTCGGAGCATCGGCCGAGGAGGCAGCCACGATCGTGCACGTACGGCTCCGCGGTCATCGGGTTCGGGAGGTCATGCGCCCTGTCGCCGCGCCCTGGGAGAAGCGTGACCTCGAAGCCGCGGAGTGCGTCGACGCCGACACCCCGCTCGACGTCGACGTCGTGGCCCGCTTGCAGGCGCGCGAACGGCGTGCTGACCGTCACCGACGACGGGCGTGTGGTCGGCGAGCTCCGGCTCGACGACGTCGCGCACCTCGTGACCGACCCGCCGGCACCACCCGGGGAACGCGTCGAGGGAGCGCAGCGTGGCTGAGCCCGCCATCGTCTGGTTCGACGAGGTCAGCAGGCAGGACACGCCGCTGGTCGGCGGCAAGGGCGCCAACCTCGGCGAGTTGGTGGCCGCCGGGCTGCCGGTTCCACCCGGTTTCGTCGTCACCGCGCCGGCCTACCTCGCGGCGATGGAACGCGGTGGCGTACGCGACGACCTCCGTGGTCTCATCGCGGGCCTGGATCGTGACGACGACGCAGGCGTGCGCGACGTCGCCGCCTCGGCCCGACTGCTCGTCCGGAAGGCCGGGGTGCCCGACGATCTCCGGGTCGCGGTGCTCGACGCGCTCCGCCACCTCGGGACCGGCGGCCGGATGGCGGTCCGGTCGTCGGCGACGGTCGAGGACAGCGCCGACACCTCGTTCGCCGGGATGCACGAGACCTTCACGAACGTCGAGCGCGACGACGAGCTGCTGGAGCGCGTCGTCGACTGCTGGGTTTCGCTCTTCGGCGACCGTGTCGTCTCGTACCGCGCCGCCCGTGGGCTCCTCGCCGAGCCCGCGATCGCGGTCGTCGTGCAGGAGATGGTCGACTCGGAGTCGTCGGGAGTCATGTTCTCGGTCGACCCGGCGACCGGTGACCGCTCGCGGCTCGTGATCGAGGGCGCGTTCGGGCTCGGTGAGGTCGTCGTCGGGGGCGAGGTCGAACCGGACCAGTACTGCGTGGCCAAGGACCCGCTCCGGCTGCTGTCGACGCGCATCGGCGACAAGCGCGTCGCCATCCGACGCGACCGGAATGGCGAAGAACATCGCGAGACACTCGCCGACGACGAGCGGACGCGGCGCGTCCTCACGGACACGCAGGTCCTCGACCTCGCCCGGCTCGCGCTCCGGGTGGAGGAGCACTACGGCGAGCCCCAGGACATGGAGTGGGCGCTCGCCGGCGGCGAGCTGTTCCTCGTGCAGTCGCGTCCGATCACAGCACTTGTTCCCGACTCCGTCGAGGACGCGAGTACGAACGCGCCGGACCCGCTCGTGAGGGGTCGTGGCGCGGCGCCGGGTGTCGTCTCCGGGCGAGTGCGGGTGCTCCATCGGGTGGAGGATGGCCCGAAGCTCCAGGCGGGGGAGGTGCTCGTGGCGCCGATGACGAGCCCGGACTGGGTCCCGACCATGCGTCGCGCCGCCGCGTTGGTGACCGACGGTGGCGGCGTCACCTGTCACGCCGCGATCGTCGAGCCGCGAGTTGCGGCTCCCGTGCGTCGTGGGTGCCCGGCGGGCAACGGAAGTGCTCCGCGACGGCGAGGTCGTCACGGTCGACGGCGCGGCCGGGTGTGTGTACGCGGGCGACATCGTCGACCGCCTCGCCCCTCGTGCGGCTGGAAGTGCCCGTGTCGTCGAAGCGTCGACTCCGGGGTCTGCCGCACCCGAGGCGCTCGGCGACGCGTCTCTACGTCAACCTCGCGATCGCCGATCGGGCCGAGGAGGTGGCCGCGCTCCCGGTCGACGGTGTCGGCCTCCTGCGCGCCGAGTTCCTCGTGACCGATGCGCTGGGTGGCGAGCACCCACGGCGACTCATCGCCGAGGGGCGACAGGGAGAGTTCGTCGACCGGATGGCCGCAGCGCTCTCGCGGATCACGCGCGCGTTCGCGCCGCGCCCCGTCGTGTACCGCACGATCGACTTTCGTACCAATGAGTTCCGCAAGCTGACCGGCGGCGACGCGTTCGAGCCGGTCGAGGCGAATCCGATGATCGGGTACCGCGGCTGCTTCCGGTACGTCCGCGAGCCGGACCTCTTCCAGCTCGAATGCGAGCTTCTGGCCCGGGTGCGAGACGAGACCCCGAACCTGCACCTCATGATCCCGTTCGTGCGCACGAGGTGGGAGCTGGAGGCGTGCCTCGAGCTGGTCGAGCGGAGCGCGCTCGGACGCCAGCGGGGGCTCCACCGCTGGGTGATGGCGGAAGTGCCGTCGGTCATCTACCGGGTCGCGCGAGTACGCGCGGCTCGGCATCGACGGGATCTCGATCGGCTCGAACGACCTCACCCAGTTGATGCTCGGGGTTGATCGAGATTCGGAGACGTGCGCCGATCTCTTCGACGAGTCGGACGCCGCGGTGCTCGCCGCGATCCGCGACATCATCGCCGCCGCGCGCGACGCAGGCATCACGTCGTCGCTGTGCGGGCAGGCGCCTTCGACCAAGCCGGATTTCGCCCAGCACCTCGTGCGGTACGGCATCACCTCGGTGTCGGTGAACCCCGACGCGGTGGATCGGGCCCGTCGAGCCATCGCCTCGGCCGAGCGGCGACTGCTGCTCGATGCCGCACGCGGGGCTGATCCCAGAGTGTCGGCGGACGCTCAGCGGATCTGAGCGGTCCGCTGCGCGGCGGATCGGCCGAGATGCTCCACGAACCATCGTGCGGCGATGTCGGCGACGCGCTCGAGCGCGCCGATCTCCTCGAAGAGATGGGTCGCGCCGGGGACGATCTCGAGGCGGTGCTCGCACCGGAGGCAGCGGGCGGCCTCCCGGTTCAGCTCGAGCACCGCGGTGTCGTTGCCTCCGACGATCAACAGCGTGGGCGCGCGCACCGCGTCGAGACGGTGCCATGCGAGGTCGGGGCGGCCGCCCCGGGACACGATCGCGTCGATCTGGGTGTCGGGATCGGCCGCCGCCCACAACGCGGCCGCGGCGCCGGTGCTCGCACCGAAGTACCCGATCGGAAGGTGCTCACACGACGGCTGCGTCGCCAGCCAGGCCGTCGCCACCTGCAACCGTGCCGCGAGCCGGTCCACGTCGAAGACGTTGATGCGGTCGGTTGCCTCCCGGTCGGTGAGCAGGTCGAAGAGGAGTGTGCCCAGGCCGGCGCGGTTCAGCGCACGGGCCACCGAACGGTTGCGGGGGCTGTGTCGGCTGCTCCCACTTCCGTGGGCGAACACCACGATGCCGATCGCCCCGACCGGCACGGTGAGTCGCCCGCCGAGCTCCACGCCCGGCGCAGGAATCACGACCTCGCCGTCGACGAGCGGGTCGTCGGCGGCGGCGAGCGTGGCCGCTCGGGCCGTCGCGAGCAGCGCGACGACCTCGTCGTCGTTGGTCTGGGTGAAGTCGGTGTAGAACTGGCCGACCCCGGAGAACGCTCGCGGTTGCAGCATCGCGATGACGGCATCAGCCTCGGTCGCCAGATCGTGCACCGCCTCCGGTGGCGCGACGGGAACGGCGAGCACGACCCGCTTCGCGCCGTGCGCCCGAGCGACCTGGATCGCGGCTCGAGCCGTTCCACCCGTGGCGAGGCCGTCGTCGACGATCACCACGGTCCGCCCGGCGAGCGAGATCATCGGGAGATCACCCCGGAACCGTCGCGCTCGTCGAACGACCTCGGCCTTCTCGCGGGCCTCGACGACGGCCAGCTCGGAATCGGTGACCGCGGCGGCGCGCATGATCCGCTCGTTGAGCACGCGGATCCCGCCCTCGCCGATCGCCCCCATGCCGAGCTCGGGCTGGAACGGCACGCCGAGCTTGCGGACGACGATCACGTCGAGCGGCGCGCCGAGTGCGACGGCGACCTCGAACGCGACGGGAACGCCGCCGCGCGGTAGACCCAACACGATCGGGTGCTCGGCGCGGAGCTGCTCGATGTGGAACCCGAGTTGGCGGCCGGCGTCATAGCGGTCACGGAAGGCAGACACTGATCACCTCTCGTTGGAGCCGACGGGAGTTGCCCGACCCGGCACGGTCGTCAACGCCGGGGCGGAGCTCACAGCCCGGTGGGGTAGGTGTCGGGCGGTTCGCCACGCGCCCACGCGGTCGTGAGCTCGAGCGGCTCGAGCGCAGTCGTGTGATCGACGTGCAGGACGGCGTCGAACTGGTCGGCGAGCTGGGCATGGAAGTAGTGGCTCTGGCGCTCCGTCTCGGGCCGGTACACGACGCCGATCGCCCGCTCGAGGCGCAGGTCGTCGAAGCGCGCGCCGGGTGTCCGTCGCGTGGGTGTCGATCCAGAACGCGGCGCACTCGAGGTCGTGGAGCAGCGCTTCGTGGCTGTCGTCGAGCGCGGGCCGCACCCGCTTGCGGCGGGCCTGGCCGCCCCAGTCGTCGGCCGCGGTGACGTTGCCGTCGAACGTCGTGAGCCCGATGAGGAAGCTCTCGTTCCCGTAGCGCTGACGGGCGAGCTGGCCGACGTTGAGTTCCCCTCGCGCGCTCATCGAGGTCGCTCGGGCATCACCGACGTGCGAGTTGTGCTCCCAGACCACGACCTTGGCGTCGCCGAACTGACGGTCGAGGTGGCCGATCAGCGCGTCGAGCGTGAACGCCATGTGCCGGTCGCGCAGGTTCCAGGAGCTGACCGAGCCCCGGTACATCTGCTGGTAGTACTCCTCGGCGTCGCGCACGACGAGCGCGTTCTGCTCCGCGAAGAAGTGCTCGTCCTCGGCGAGCCAGCCGTCGCGGCGCAGGTACGAGCTCGGCGCGTCGGCGCAGCTCGACGAGCTGAGCCACGACTTCGTTCTCACATGGGATCGCGCCCTCGAACGCGAGCGAGTAGCCATACGCCTGGCCCTCACCCGCGACGTGATCGAAGCACGAGTACCGCTCCCGGGCCCGAGCCGCTTCGGCGGGGTCGACCTGCTCGAGGTAGTGCACCACCGCTTCCATCGAGGAGCGCAGGCTGTACAGGTCGAGTCCGTAGAAGCGCGCTTTGGTCGCGGGGTGGCGGTGAGCGGCATTGCGAACCCGCAGCCACTCGACGAAGTCGACGACGTCCCGGTTGCGCCACATCCACGAGGGGAACCGCTCGAAGTCGCCGAGCGCGCGGTCGGCATCGGTGTCATTCGAGAGGCCCATCACGTAGCGGTTGACCCGGTACGCGTCGGGCCAGTCCGCCTCGACCGCGACCGCCGTGAAGCCGAGCTCATCGATCAGGCGTCGGGTGATGCGGGCTCGCTCACGGTAGAACTCGTGGGTCCCGTGCGATGCCTCGCCGATGAGCACGATTCGCCGCGAGCCGATCAGCTCGACGAGGTCGTCGTAGTCGTCGATCGATCCGGTCACCGCGTGCAGCGGCACGAGGGTGGACGTGATTCGTACCGGTGAGGTCATCGAACCAGAGACGGTTGGTCGGCGTCTCGAGCATCTGCCATCACCGCGAGCCGGAGATCGAGGAGCTGGTCGGCGACGATGGCCGTCGGCACCGTCGTGCCACGGAAGGCGGCGAGGGCGCCGACCCCGAGCGTGTTCGCCTCGGTCGCCTCGGGCGGGGCGGCGAGCGCGTCTCCGAGCAGATCCAACATCACGGACACCTCGGAGCCGCTCAGAGCGCCACGACCGCGCAGCGATGCCAGCGCGGCATCGACGGTCTGGAGCAAGGGCCGACGCTCGCCGACGTCGTCGAGCGACCGCTCCTCCGTCGGTTGCACCCTCCGCGTTCTCCTTCGCACGATGATCTCCCTCCGAGCTCGTGTCCGCAGTCGACCCTCCCGTTCAGGCGCCTGCCGGTACCCGCTTCGGTTGCCGACGTGCCGTCTTGGTCGGGCTCCGTTTCGCGACCTTCTTCGCCGTCTTCGCCGCAACCGCCCTCGCGCGTGGGGGTCGCTTCGCGGCGTGCTGAACCCGCTCGGCCTCGCGTTCGAGCTTCGCCATCTCGCGCTTCATCGCCACGATCTGGTGCTGGACCTCGTGGTCGATCGCGTGGAGCACCCGATCGGTCGCATTCGCACCCCGGTCGACGTACTCCTTGATGCGATCGTCGAGTTCGCGGGCTCGGCGCTCAGATGCCCGGGTGATCCTGCGCGATGCCTTGCTCAAACGGTCGAGCAGGTGCTCGATCTGCTCGGTGTCGTTGTTCGCTGCGGCCATCGGGTCCTCCTCGTTCCTGTGGTCCTCGGGTGCGCGTCACGCGCCACAGGGCGATCATCGTCATGCCGTCCCGGAACGATGCCCAGAGGCGGAAGTCCTCTCGAACTGCGGGCGCCCGTCTCACGCTCCCGGCCCGTCGAGGCGGGCTCGGGTCCTTTGCCCCTGGATGGCCCACCCGCGGTCGTCGAGGATCGATCCATGAAGCCGTCACCCACGCTTGCCTTCCCCACCTGTGCGGGATGAGAGGTCGAGCCGGCGCCGAGCGCTGAACGACACGGACAGGGATCCGACCCGATGAGTGGGTCCACGCCGCGACCACCGTCGGAGCCACCCCACGTTGACGCGACGGAACCGGTCGACCGGCTGTTGCGAGATCTCCGTGCATCGCCGAACGGCCTGTCGAGCCGCGACGCGGCCCGGCGGCTCATCGTTCACGGACCCAACGAGCTGACCGGGCACGGGGGTCATCGGCAGTGGCGCGAGCTGGGCCGGCAGTTCGTGCACCCGCTCGCGCTGTTGCTCTGGATGTCGGCGGGGCTCGCATGGGTGGCGGGAACGCCGGCACTCGGTGCGGCCATCGTCGGCGTGATCGTGCTCAATGCCGGCTTTGCCTTCGTGCAGGAGCAGCAGGCGGCGCGGGCGGTCGAAGCGCTGGCCGCCTATCTGCCGGCGCAGGCCGCGGTTCGGCGCGACGGCCGTCGCCAGACCATCGCGGCGCGCGATCTCGTTCCCGGTGACGTGCTGCTCATCGCCGAGGGCGATCGGATCTCCGCAGATGCTCGCCTGCTCGCAGGAGCACTTGAAGTGGACGCGTCTGCCCTGACCGGCGAGTCGGTGCCCGTCTTCCGCTCCGCGGAGCTCGTCGACACCGATGTCGTCTACGTCGCGTCACGCGACCTGGTGTTCAGTGGGACGAGCTGCACGGGCGGCGAGGCCGAGGGCCTCATCTTCGCGACCGGGATGCAGACCGAGCTCGGCCGCATCGCTGCCCTCTCGGAGTGGGTGGAGCCGGAGGCGAGTCCGCTCGAGCGGCAGGTCCGGCGCGTCGCGTGGCTGATCGCGGTCGTGGCGGTCGCAGTCGGGTTGGCCTTCCTTCCTCTCGCGATGCTCGCCGGTCTGTCGTTTCCGAGCGCGGCGGTGTTCGCCGTTGGTCTGCTCGTCGCCAACGTCCCCGAGGGTCTCCTTCCGACCATCACGCTCGCCCTCGCGATGGGGGTACGGGTGCTCGCCCGTCGCGGCGCGCTCGTGAAGCGGCTCAGCGCGGTCGAGACCCTCGGCTCGACGACGGTCATCTGCACCGACAAGACCGGCACGCTGACGGAGAACCGGATGCGCGTCACGAGGATCTGGACGGTCGACACCACGCTCGACCTCACCGACGACGGCGTGCCTCTCCCTCGCGACGACCGCGCGCTCCGGGCGCTGGCCCGGTCGGCGACCCTGTGCAACAACGCCGAGCTCGATGTGGCCGAGCCGGAGCACGGGATCGGCGACGCGACCGAGATCGCGTTGCTGGTCGTGGGATCCAGGTTCGGCGAGGACGTCACCCGGTCGAGGCGTGATCGTGGACGCCGACACCATCATCCGTTCGACCCCCGCCTGAAGCTGATGTCGACCATCGACGAGGATCCTCAGAACGCCGGCGAGCTGTGGGTCCACATCAAGGGCGCGCCGGAAGACGTGCTCGAGCGCAGCACGACCATTTGCGACCAGGACGATTGCGAACAGGCCCTCGGCGCCGACGAGCGGGCGCGGATCCTCCAGATCGTCGAGGACTACGCGGCGCAGGGGCTGCGTGTCCTGGGAATCGCGCGCCGGCGCCTCGGCGCCACGCCGGCGTCGGTCGATCGGGCGGTCGTGGAGCGGGAGCTGTGCTTCGTGGGGCTGGTGACGATGTTCGACCCGCCGAGGCCGGAGGTTGCCGACGCGGTCGCCCGTTGCCAGGACGCGGGCATTCGCATCATCGTCGTGACCGGCGACCACGCCGGTACTGCCGAGGCGATTGCTCGCCGACTCGGAATCGTCGGTGAAGGTGGAAGGGTCGTGGGCGGCGACGACCTCGAGCGAATGAGCGACGCCGAGCTCGACGAGCTGCTGGAACGCGAAGGCAGCCTCGTGTTCGCGCGCTCGTCACCCGAAGCGAAGCTGCGCATCGCCGACGCGCTGCGCGATCAGGGGGAGGTCGTCGCGATGACCGGAGACGGGGTCAACGACGCGCCGGCCCTGCACCGGGCCGACATCGGCATCGCCATGGGCCGCTCGGGCACCGACGTGGCCCGTGAGGCGGCGACGATGATCCTCGTCGACGACAACTTCGCGAGCATCGTCACGGCGGTTCACGAAGGCCGGCGGGTCTACGCGAACGTGCAGAAGTTCATCTTCTACATCTTCGTGCACCTGACGCCGGAGCTCGTTCCGTTCCTCGTCTTCGCGCTCTCCGGCGGTGCGATCCCTCTCCCGCTCACGGTCTTGCAGATCCTCGCGATAGATCTCGGCACCGAGACGCTTCCCGCACTCGCGTTGGGACGGGAGCGAGCGGAGCCGGGCCTCATGCAACAACCGCCACGCCCGCGCTCGCAGAAGATCATCGGTGGCGAGATGCTCACCCGCGCCTGGCTGTTCCTCGGCGTGATCTCCGCGATCTTGGTGATGCTCGGCTTCTTCTCGGTCCTCGGGCTGGCCGGATGGAGCCCCGGCGATCCGACCGGCGACGGCAGCGCCCTGCACCATGCCTACGAACAGGCGACCACGATGACGTTCCTCGGAATCGTCGTGTGCCAGGTCGGCACCGCGTTCGCGGCTCGGACCGACCGCGTCTCGTTGCGTGCTCTCGGCGTCTTCACCAACCGCCTGCTGCTCTGGGGGATCGCGTTCGAGTTGGCGTTCGCGGCGGTGCTGATCTACGTCCCGCCCTTCCAGGACGTGTTCGGCACGGCGGTCCTCCCGCCCGAGATGCTGCTCATCGTCCTCCCGTTCCCCTTCGTCGTGTGGGGCGCCGACGAGTTGCGGCGTGCCGTTCTCCGTCGCACCGACCGTCGATCAGCGGCCGAGCCCCACGTGCCCGCGTGAGTCGTGACCTTGGACTCTGGTGATCGCGAGCTCGGGAGTGCGACCCTTCGCGAGGTCCAGAAGCCGCAAGATGTTCGGGAGGGTTCCGATGCGCAAGGCCGTGGGCAAGATGTTGATGATCGGAGCGGGAGTCGGAGTCGCGATCGCGGTGTTCGGACGCGAGGCCGCGCCCGGGAAGGTGCTGCGGCGCGGTGTCGACGTCCTGGGGAAACGGGCTCGGTATGCAGCCGGCCGTCTCGAGGGGTTGCGATATCGATGGGCGGGCAGAATGCCCGACCCGACTGTCTCCGACGATGTGCTCGCCGATCGGATTCGCTCGAGTCTGGGTGGGCTCGAGAAGCGACTGGATGTCCCGCGGGTCCATGTGATGGTGGAGGATCACGTCGTGCTGCTGCACGGGGAGGTTCCGGGCGTGACCGACCGGTCGGCCATCGAGTTGGCAGTGCTCAACACTGCAGGCGTCCGCGGCGTCGAGTCGTACCTTCATGTCGGATTGTCTTCCGGAAGCACGCGGCCATCCGAGGGTCGGGCGCGGGCCGACGAGGCGCCGTCGGCAGCGATGCGCCAGCTTCTCGACGCCGCCCACGATGCGGGCGCGGAAGGGGATGACGCTCGAGCGGCTGTCCGAGCGGTGCTCGGAACCTTCGCCGAGCGGATTCCGGAGAACGAACGGGACCAGCTCCTCGCGCATCTACCGGAAGACGTGCGTGAGCTCGCTGCGGTACCCCGACGCGAAGGTGAAGCCGTCACACGGTTGCGGACGCCTTCGGAGCTCGTGACCGCGATTGTCCGCGACGGCATCGAGCCCGAGCTGGCGGAATCGATCACGGAGACGGTCTTGGCGCACCTCCGCCAGCTCGTTCCCGAGGAGGCCGGCGACGTGGCCGCGGTCCTGCCCGAAGAGTTGCGGCAGCTGTGGACCACGGCCGTTCCCGGTTGACGAGAGCGTTCGCACCTACCCGGCTGCGACCCTCGAGTGCCCGACCTGCGGGAGAAGCAGCACCGGGACCCGGCTCCGCTCCAGCAGCTCACGCACGACGCGCGCCCGTCCGGGCGACAGGTCGCGCGACCACGCGATGACGACGAGGTCCGTCGTGGATTCGTCGCAAGCTCCGAGCACCTCGGCGCCCGGCCTCCCGACCCGGAGGGTGAGCTCGACATCGATCGTGGTGGGAAGGTTCCGGGCTGCGAACTCGCGAGCGAAGGCTTCGGTCTCGTGTTGGATCTGGTCCGAATAGCTCGGCAACGAACCCTCGTCGTCGACGTGGACCGCAGCCACCTGTACACCGGAACCCGCGAACAGCTCGAGGATCGGACCGAGCACGCGCGTTCCGTCGGGCACGCCTTCGGTGGGGACCAGCACCCGCTCGAGCCGGGCGGGGTGCGCGGCATCCGGCGGAACGACGATCACCGGCTTGTCGACGCGGGTGATCACCTCTCGGGCGACGTGACCGGCGGGACGCGGCCCCCCGGGCCGGCCACGCCCGCCGACGACGATCGCAGTCACGTCTGCCGCGGCGGCGCTGTCGACCAGGCGAGCGATCACATCCCCCGTGACCGTTCGCAGCGGAGTCCCGATGGCGGCCGCGACCGCCGCGGCCGTGTCTTCGCCGTCGTCGGTGACGTGCAGCGCCTGCACGGAGCCCCCGGTGGCCCGCGCGAATGCGCCCGCGACCTGGAGCACCGGCCCCGCCGCGGCCGAGTTGTCGATGGCGGCGACGATCTGGTGCGTCATGACGGCTCCCACCGACCCGCGCGCCGAACGAAGCTCTGGCCCGAGGGTCCGACCCGGTACCGCACACCGCCGGCTCGGATCGTCACGGGTGGCGACGCGGCCACCGTGCAGGAGACCCCTTCGCTGCGCAGCTGGATCCGGCTCCCGCGGAATCGGACTCGGATCTCGAATCCAGACCAGCGCGCCGGAAGGTGGGGGTCGATGTCGAGCGCGCCGTCGGCCGTGGGTCGGAGACCGCCGAAGCCGAAGACGAGCGCCTGCCACACAGTGCCGAGCGTGCCGAGATGGAGCCCGCCTGCTGTCGTCGCCGTCGTGTCGTCCAGGTCGATGCGAGCGGCAAGCTCGAGAGACTCGAGTGCACGATCGTCGTCTCCGGCCCGCGCGTGCAATGCAGCGTGCACACCGGGCGAGAGGGAACTGCCGTGGGCGGTCCGGCGTTCGTAGAACCGAAGGTTCGGCTCCAACGAGCCCGGCTCGACCTCCTCGGGCACGAGCTGGTGCAACATGAGCACGTCCGCCTGCTTGACCACCTGACTGGCCGCGACCCGGTCCCGGCCGAGCAGCAGGTCGGCCGCGATCGGTCGACGGGGCGCGACGTCGGCGACGATCAGCGGCTCGAGCCGATCGAAGCCTGCGAACTGCTCATAGACGCCGGTCTCGGAGTCGTAGCCGTCGACCAGCGCGTCCGCGAGCGCGAGCCACCGATGACGCTCGTCGACGTCGGCCCCACCGTCGGCAGCCGCGCGCCGCAAGTTCCATCGCGCCATCACGTTGGTGAACGCGTTGTCGTCGACCGGTTCGTGGTACTCGTCCGGTCCGATGACGCCGTAGATGTGCGCCGCGCCGTCATCGTCGACGCGGATGCGGGAGGCCCAGTACCGCGCCGTCTCGACGAGGATGGTGCGGCCACCGTCTCGCGCGAACAGCTCGTCACCCGTCCAGTCGATGTAGCACGCGGCGGCCCACGCCACGTCGGCGACGATGTGGACCTCGAGCGAGCCGGTTCGGATCGGCACGGAGCGTCCGGCGCGATCGCGGGCCATCGTCGGTGTGACGTCGCGACCGGTTCCGGCCGACTCCCACGGGAATTGCGCACCTTCCGCGCCCGCAGCCCGCGCCGCGGCGAGCGCCGCCGGTAGGCGCTGCAGTCGGTACTCGAGCATCGCCCGTGCCGACTCGGGGTGGGTCGCGGCAAGGAAGGGCAGCACGAAGACGTCGGCATCCCAGAACACGTGCCCTCGGTACGCCGGTCCGGAAAGGCCGCGCGCGCCGACTGACGCCTCCCCGTGCTCGGCGACGGAGCCCATCAGGTGGAAGAGGGCAAAGCGCACCGCCCGCTGCAGCGTGTCGTCACCGTCGATCACGATGTCCGCGTCGACCCAACGGCGTGCCCATGCCGCACGGTGGTCTGCGAGCAACCCATCGAAGCCCCGCGTGCGCGCGACCCGCTGGCGCGAAGCGACGGCGTCCTCGTCCGGGAGCGCATCGCTGCCACCCTCGATCACCGCGATGCGTTCGAGGCGCTTCGACCCGTCCGCCTCGGCCACGCACCGCTGGGACGCGACTGCCGTGATCCCGCCGCGTGTCCCGATCACAGACAGGGCCTCCGGCTCCCCGTCGCGCCACGCAACGCGGGGCCGAGCGTCGCCGTCGGGGTCGACCAACGCCGGGCACGCACACCCGTCCGTGATCGGCCCGGTGGTGATCGCGCGGAGCGCGACAGTCCCGGGCTGCGCAAGCGACGAGAAGCGCACACTCCGCACCGTCCGGTTCGCCGTGGTGATGGACTCGTGGAGGACGCCGGTGCGCAGCTCGAGGGTGCGGTGCAGCGACGCCGTGGCCGGCAGTTCACCCGGAAGGCGGTGCCAGATCGGGCCCGCGAGGAGGTGCGTATCCGCTCCTTCGCCGTCGTAGACGCCGGCGACCAGCACCCCGCCGTCGGAGTCGGGATGCGCGAGCACCGGAGACCCCGTGGTGCCGACACGTCCGTCGGCCAGCGTGAGCAGGGCCCCGGTCGCCCGCTCGAGTCGAGGATCGAATCCGTCGTCGACGGTGATGGTCCAGGTTGCGGCGTTGTCCGGGGCGGGCAGGTCCAGCGTGGCGCGGCGGCGGACCTGGTCCGCGAGCAGGCCGACGAACGTCGCCGGACCGCCGCCGAGGGACACCACGCCGCTCGGCACGCCGGTGGGCTCCATGCCGACGGAGGCTGCGACCGCCCCTTCCGCCTCGGGCACGAGCAGCAGGGAGTCGCTTCCGGGCAGGTTGCCGAGTGAGCCGAACTCGTCGCCGAGCACGAGCACATCCGCGGGAGCGATGCCGCGACGAGCGAAGTCACGGATCAGCCAGCGTGCCGAGTCCGACTTGTCGGTGAGTCCGATCTCGACATGCTTCGCGTCGCTGGTGACCTTTGCCGCCCCGAGGCCGGCATCGCGTGCCGCGCCGTGTGCGATCTCGACGATCTCCGGCAACCCCGAGAACCCGGCGTCGAGCAATCGGCGGGTGACTGCGTCCAGGAGCGCACCGATGCGCGCCTTCGGTGGGTCGGCCCATTCGGGCACCGGGATGAGATCGATCTTTCGTCGGTTGAGCCGGCGAGAGACGATCTCCGTCTCGAGCCCGCGTGCCGCCAGGCGCTCGACGACGAGCTCCGCGGCCGTGCTCAGCGCCGCGTCCTCCTCCGCCGAGGCGCGGCGCCGTTCGACGAGGTGGGGACCCGCAGCATCAACCGTGTACGCCTCCGAGCCTCGGTTCAGCGCGAGCACGAGATGGCCGGGCGCGGGTGGACGGGCGCGGAGCTGCCCGTCCACGTTGTCGACGTGCGTCCCGCTGACGACGGCCACTTCCACCCCCGCGGCGCACAGCCTCTCGACGAGCTCTCGAACCATGGTCGCGTCGCCCAGACGATCCGGCACCGCGGTTCCGTCCCAATCGAAGACGATCGCCTCGAAGCGCCGCTCGAGCCGATCAGGAGCGGAGCGATGCAGCGTCGGCCGAGCCCACGCTGCGGACACCGGGTTCCGCTGCGATCGGGTCGTCACCGGATGCGTGCATCCTCGGCGAACCGTTCGGCGCAGCGATCCCTCCACGGACACGAAGGACAGGCGACCGGGTCGGCTCGGCTGACCCACCCCATCGAGTAGTGCCAACAGCGCTCGCATGCCGGGCACAAGAAGTTGGTCTCCTGGCCGTTGTCGATGGCGAGGAACGCGGTGCCTGCACAGACGGGGCAGGCGCCGATCGGGCCGCCCTCGACTCTCGCCGCCTCGCGGAACGGAGCCTGCGGGCGGTTCACTGCGAGCTCCCGACGGCGGCGGGCCCGAGCACGGCGAGGTCTCGACCTCGGGGCAAGGAGGCCGGACGCGGCGCGCCGTGCCCGAGCGGGGGCACGAGCACCAGCTCGGGTCGGGGCGCGGTCACGCGTTCACCGGCGGTGACGCGAGCGAAGAGCTCGAGGTGATCACACACCATCCGTTCGGTCGAGAAGCGGGCGCGAGCCGCGGCCCGGCAGGCATTCCGATCGATCTCGCCCACCTGGTCCAGGCGAGCAGCCAGGTCGGGCTCGTCGGCACAGAGGAACCCCGTCACCTGGTGGTCGACGATCTCGGGAGCCGCGCCTTCCGCGAACGCAAGCACGGGTGTGCCACAGGCCAGCGCCTCGACCATGACCAGGCCGAAGGGTTCGGCCCAGCGGATCGGGTTCACGAGGGCTCGGGCGTCGGCGAGGAGCGCGAGCTTCTCGCGCTCGCGGACCTCACCCAGGTACTCGACGCCCGCGCCGAGCAGGGGCTCGACCTGCTCCTCGAAGTAGCGGCGCTCCTGTGGCTCCGACATCTTCGCCGCAATGAGCAGACGTACCCCGGCCTCGCGCGCGACCCGGGCGGCCCGATGCACACCCTTCTGCGGATCCATGCGGCCGAGGAAGAGGAAGTACCCGCCTTCGCCATGCCCGCGCGGAAACCGTTCGATGTCCAGACCGTGGTGGATCACCCGCGCGATCGGCAGATCGGGCGCCGCGTCGGCCTGAGCGTGCGAGATCGCGATGATCGGCACCCGGTCTGCGATTCGCGAGTAGAGATCGAGGAGATCGCCGCTGAACGGACCGTGGTTCGTGGTCACGACCCGGGTGTCGTCCGCGGACGCGGCGAGCTCCGGACCGCGCAGCGTGTGGTCGTGCACCACGTCGCAGTCGCGCAGCGCGTCGTAGGCGCGCTGCACATGAGTGTCCTCGGAACCGCTGGCTCCCACACCGAGCGACCGCGCCAACGTTGCAGCGCGCGGCACCGGGCACGTGCTGTCGCCCGTGGCCGCGAGCAAGACCTCGTGACCGGCGCGCACGAAGCCGCGGGCGAGCCGGTCGATCACCGCCTCGGTTCCTCCGTACGCGACAGGGGGTACCGGCAACCACGGCGGTGCAATCAGCCCGATCTTCATCGCATCATGATCTCGATCCTCCGCGACCACGGGCAGAGTCCAAGGACCCTTCCCAGCTCAGCCCGACTTGATGGGTCCTACGAGGTCGGGTCGCGAGGAGCCTCGATGACCTCGAGCCCGTCCGGAACTTCGAGGACGCGCAGCGAGTCCTGCTCCGCTTCGATCGAAAGTCGGCCCCCGTTGACCGGAATGCCCTCGATCCGGATCCGCCCCACCCAGTCGGGAATCGCGGGCGCGAGATGGAGGCGGCGGTTGCGAACGTCGGGCTCGAAGCGCAGCATCGAGCGGAGCAACAGGAGCGGCGCGGCCGCTGCCCATGCTTGGGGCGAGCACGAGGTCGGATAGCTGACCGGGAAGGGCACATCGTCACGGGCGACACCGCCGAACAGCTCGGGGAGGCGGGCTCCTGTGAACCCCGAGGCATCCACCAGCCCCTTCGTGACCCGGTGTGCGGCCTCCACCAGTCCATACCGCATCAGCCCCGCGACACCGATCGCGTTGTCGTGTGGCCAGACGCTTCCGTTGTGGTAGCTCAGCGGATTGAAGCCGAGCATCGACGTCGCCAGGGTGCGGATTCCCCAGCCGGAGAACATCTCGTCCGAGACCAGACGCGCCCCGACGAGCTGGGCGCGGTCCTCGTCGACGATTCCGGCCCACAGACAATGCCCCATGTTCGAGGTCAGGGCGTCGACCGGACGCTTGTCGCGATCCAGTGCCATCGCGTACCAGCCGAGCTCCTCGACCCAGAAGTCTCGGTTGAACGCGGTCTTGAGATCCGCGGCGCGTGTGCCCAGGCGGTCGGCGAGGGTGGCGTCGCCGGCCTCGCTCGCAAAGTGCGCTCGCGCGCGCAGCGCGGCGTACGTGTACGCCTGCACCTCGCAGAGCGCGATCGGGGCGTGCGCCAGCTCTCCGTTCGCGAATCGGGTCGAGTCCCATGAGTCCTTCCAGCCCTGGTTCTCCAACCCCTGGTCGGTGGCCCGCTGGTACTCGACGTAGCCGTCGCCGTCACGATCCCCGTATTCGTCGATCCATTGCAAGGCTCGATCGGCGGCGGGGAGCAAGGCCTCGACCTCGGCCGGGCGGGTCCCCCAGCGCCCCAGCTCACCGAGAAGCATGACGAACAACGGCGTCGCGTCCGCAGTCCCGTAGTAGACGTTGCTGCCCCCGAGCGAGAGACGCGCCGTCTCTCCGAAGCGCACCTCGTGGAGAATCCGCCCCGGCTGCTCCTCGCTGCGTGGGTTGACGGATCGTCCCTGCAACGCGGCGAGCGTCTGCAGCGTTCCGAGCGCGAGGTCGGGATCGGCCATCATCGCCATCCACGACGTCAACAGTGAGTCGCGGCCGAACAGGGTCATGAACCAGGGTGCGCCCGCGGCGACGACCGCACGCTCCGGGTGGACCGGGTCGAAGATCCGGAGTGCGGCGAGGTCCTCCGTGGAACGCGAGAGGAGTCGTCCGAGGGGCTCGTGCCCGACGGCGATGGCCGGGCGTCGTCGCTCCCATTCCGAGAGCCGCCGAGCGGGGGCGCGACGCGCTCCACCGGGCGTCCACAGCGATGCCGGGGGCGGAGGACGACGTCGTCGAGCACCGGCGTGAACTGCACGCACACGGACCACTCGCCCCGGGTCGGAACCTCGATGTCGAACACGGCGACGTCGCCTTCGATCTTCGCCGGCGCCGACAGCTGCACACGAGTCGACCGGCGGAATTCGCCGTGCTCATACCCAAACACGAGGCAGTCCGGTTCGTGTCGACGCGCGAGACCGCCGATCCGCTCGACGCGACCTGCCTTCACCTCGAAGAGGTCGGCGAAGTCGCACCCGATCGCGAGCTCGAGCGTGCAGGTCGCCGGCTTCTCGCCCGAGTTCCGGATCACCAGGTCCTCGCGCATTCCCTGACCGACGTAGCGATGACGCAGCACGAGCAGCGGCGAGTCGGCCCTTCCGTCGACAGGATGGTCCCGCGAGACGAACGTGCCACTGAACGGATCCGTGTTCGAAGCTGCGAGCGGCTCGGGCCGGCGTCCGTTCACTCGGAGTCGCAACTCAGAGACGAAGCGCGTGTCGCGGACGAACAGCCCGTGTGGGTGGTCGGGTACGACGTCGCCGGAGCGGTCCGAGATGCAGAACGTCGACTCGTCGACCAGGGTCAACGTGTCGCCGTCGCCTCCGAGCGAGGCGCTGGAGCCGCTTGCCCACGGTGTTCCCACGGGTTCACGGTACGCCGCAACGCGGCTGGGTCAGCGCACCGCCGTGATCATGAGGTGCCAGCCGATCGCCTTGCCCAACTCGCGCCGGATTCCGAGCGGGGTCTTCGTCGTGAGCGGACCGAAGCCGTAGGTGAACGGGTATTCGGTGTGGACGGTCACGGACGAGAAGTCGCCGAACAGCTCCTTCACGCCGCGCCGGCTGTACGTGTAGACGACGGGGCAGTGGTCCTTGCGGTCGCGCGGTGACTCGTAGGGCAACCGGAAGGTCTTGTGCACGAGGTTGACCAACGAGTCGCGTGCGTACAGCATGATCAGGGCCTTCCCGCCCGGCTTCAACACGCGTCGCACTTCGCCGACGGCCTTTTCGATGTCGGGCGTGTGGTGCAACACGCCGAACGAGTACACGACGTCGAAGGTCTCGTCGGGAAAGTCGAGCTCCTCCGCGTTGGCGCGCCGGAAGTCGATCGACACGCCCGAGTGCGCGGCGAACTCCCGAGCCACCGCGAGCGCGTTCTCGGTGAGGTCGACCGCGGTGACGTCGAAGCCGGCCTTCGCGAGCTGGATGCTGTCGACTCCGATCCCGCAGCCGACTTCGAGCAGCTTGCCGCTGGCTCCCGGCGAGGGACTGGAAGAGCTCGGCCAGGTGGTAGTGCGTCGCGTACCGGCGCTCCTCGATCTCGCGGAAGTAGTCGGCCGACGCCCGCTGCGCGTCGGTGTAGTACTCGTTGTTGACGTGTCCTTCCCAGAAGTCCTTGACCGTCTCGACGGTGGGCTCGGGTTCGGGCGCCATCACACTCACGCTCCTTCTGCGGCGGCCGGTCGTACCGAGCCACCAGTTGACGACGTCACAGTCTGCGACTCGATGAAGACTTCGTGCCAAAGCTCGAAGCCAATCATCTGCCACAGCATGAAGTAGTGCCAGCGCAGCCGCTCGTGCGGCTGGGCATCGAGCACACCGCGTACGAACTTCGGGTTGAACACGCCCGAGCGCGCGAGCCGTGCCGGCGTGAGCAGCTCGCGGGCCATCGGTCCGAGATCCTTCTGGAATTGCTCGACGGGGTTGAAGGTGAAACCCCACTTCTTCTTGTCCAGCACCCGATCCGGGAGCACCCCGCGGAGCGCGTCCTTCAACAGGCCCTTCATGCCGCTCCCGAAGCGGAGATCATCAGGAATGCGGGCGGTGAAGCGCACGAGCTCGAGGTCGAGCAACGGAACGCGCGACTCCACCGAGTGCGCCATCGACATCGTGTCCTCGTTGTGGAGGAGGTCCGACACCATCTTCCCGGAGAACTCGGCCCGCAGCACTTGCGCCTCGAGCGACCGGTCGTCGTCGAAGTACTGCTCGAAGTCGGCGCGTGTCTCGGTGGTGAGGCGATCCACGAACTCCGGCGTGTACACCCGATTGACGAGCTGCTTGTTGAAGTCCCATGCATTGCGCAGCAGCAGATAGTTGCGCGCACCGTCGTTCGAGGCGGCGAGCCATTCGAGCTTGCGCGTCGAGAGGTCGAGCTGCGGCCGGCCGAGCGCGGCGATGCGGCGGGCGGTCCAGTCGAGGACGGGAGACAGGGCCCGGACGCTGCTGCCGGCGAACCCGGTGCGCAGTCGACGGGTCCGACCGAGGTAGCCGTAGATGTCGTAGCCGGCGAACAGCTCGTCACCGCCGAGTCCGGAGAGCACCACGCTGACGTGCTCGCCGATGAAACGGTGGAGCAGGTAGAGCTGCAACGAGTTGACCTTGGGCTGCTCCGCGTGGCGGATCGCGTCGGCGAGATACGGGAGCACCGGCTCGGTGAGGACCATCTCGTGGTGATCGGTCTCGAACGTCTCCGCGACGAAGCGCGCGTCGTCGAGCTCGTCGGTCGGCTCGTTGAACCCGAGGCTGAACGTGTTGATCGAGCCCGAGTAGCCGCGCCGGATCATCGCGACGATCGAGCTGGAGTCGATGCCACCGGAGAGCGAGACCCCGAGCGGGACGTCGGACAGGAGCTGGCGCTTCACCGCGCTCTCGTAGTGACTGCGGATGCCTTCGAGCCAGTCGTTGCGGCTGAGCGACTCGTCGGGGGTCCAGTCGACCGCTGCGTAGGAGTAGTGACGCGACTCGGTACCGTCGAACTCGAGGATGTGGCCGGGCGGGAGCGGCCGGATCCCGCGGAAGAGCGTGCGTTCGCCCGGCACGTACCGCACGTTCATCGAGAGGTGCAGGCTCGCTTCGTCGAGCTCTGCGTGCACGAGTCCACTGGCCAGCACGGCCTTGGCCTCCGAACCGAAGGCCAGCCGACCTGCCGCGTTCGGTGTAGACGACGGGCTTGACGCCGAGCGGGTCCCGGACGACGAACAGCTTGCCGATCCGACGGTCGAAGAGCGCGAACCCGAAGACGCCGTTCAGCCGGGAGACGAAGCCGATTCCCTCGTCTTCGTAGAGGTGGGGGAGGACCTCGGTGTCGCAGGTCGTGTGGAGCTGGTGGCCCCGCTCGAGCACGAGCTTCCGCAGCTCGGGGTAGTTGTAGGTCTCCCCGTTGTAGACGACCACGACCGAGCCGTCTTCGTTGCTCATCGGCTGCGAGCCACCCTGCACGTCCTGGATGGCGAGCCGGCGATTCCCGAGGCAGACACCGTCACCCACGAAGAAGCCGTCGCCGTCGGGACCGCGGTGGATGATCGTGTTGGTCATCGCGCGGATCAGGCCGGCGTCACCGAACCCGTACGTCCCCGCGATCCCGCACATCAGTCGTTCTCTTCGAAGGTGGATTCGAAGTACTCGACCATCCACTGGGTCACGTCGATCTTGTCCGCGAGCAGCCGCGCGCGGGCGAGCTGGCCGAGCTCACGGGGTGAGTCCGCGAGGAACTGCTCGACGGTGGCGACGGCGCGGTCGTACTGGTCGTCGGTGAAGTGGCGCACCAACCCGTACCGACGTTCTTCGTCGTCGGTGTAGCCGCGCCCGGTCGTCGCGATCATCACCGCAGGGACACCGAGCACCGCGGCCTCCGACGACATCGTCGCCGACTCGCCGACGATCATCTGCGCGTGGGCGAGGAGGTGGTGGATGTCTTCGACCGGGCCCTTCACCTCGAGCGGGGCGAGGTCGTCGGGCAGCGGCGCCTCCGACGAGATGAGCACGCGGCCGTGGCGGGCGAGCGTCGCGACCAGATCTCGCTTCTGCGCCGCGGTGAAGCCGGTCTCGCGGCGGTCGTGCACGGCTTGCCAGGAGACGAACCGCACGAGCGAGTACCGCTCGCCGGGCTCGATGCCGAACGCGGCGAGCTTGGTCGGGTCGGGCGTGAACCGGTTCGGGTGGAGGTACGCGAGCTCGTGGTACCCGGCGTAGCGACGTTGCGTCCCCCGGACCTTGCCCTGGTAGCAGTCGGGTGTGACGACGCTGTGCGCGAGTGGATACACGAACCAGTTCGTCTGCCGCGCGAACTCGGTGTCGTAGAACACGACGGCCGGCACCTTCTTCATCTTGCCCGCCAGCGCGATCGACGGACCCATGATCCCGGTCATCACGTCGGGCTGGAAGCGATCCATGATCTTCATCAGCGCGCCGGTGCGCTGCGCCATCTCGGTGACGAGCCCGACTCCGCCGCTCTTCTGGACCGAGATCTGTTCGTACGGGAGGCCGTACTGCTCGAGCAGGTCGACCGAGCGGTCCTTGTCGCGCGCGGTGATGGTCAGCTCGTGACCTCGACCCGACATGACGTCGTAGAAGTTGCGGAAGAAGTGGACGTGGGCCGGATGGAGGACGTCGATGAGGATGCGCATCGCTCAGACGGCTTTCCGGGCTTCGTCCGCTCCCGGCCGATGCGCCACTGCGAGCACACCGGCACCCCAACGCGGCCGTGACCACTTCCCGAAGTAGGAGAGTGCGAGCAGGAAGGGGAACGCGAGCGCGTAGAGCACCTTCCGCTGTTGATCGGCACCGCTGATGGAGTACGAGATGTTGTTGGTGAACGTCTCGATGATCCCGTAGGTGTAGTGGCTCTCCTCGACTTCGAACCCGGCGCTGCCGAGCTTCGCGATCAGCTCCTCGGACCGGTAGCCGGGGCGGACGTGACCGGGAACGTCGAAGTTCACCCGACGGCCGAAGACGAACCACCGACGGTCGTGACCCGGGACGTGGTTGACCAGCCGGCCACCCGGTCGGAGTGCGCGCAGCAGGCCCTTCATCGCGGTGACGTCGTCCTCGACGTGCTCGAGGTTGTCGACGCTCACGACGAGATCGAAGGCTTCCTCGAAGTCGAGCTTCGTCACGTCGCCCTGTTGGAAGCGGAGATTCGTCAGACCCGCGCGGCGTGCGATCTCGTTGTCCCGGTCCACGAGCGACTGCTCCAGCTCCACCCCGACCACCTGGGCGTTCGGGTGGCGCTTGGCCAGCTCGATCGAGAAGACCCCGCCGCCGCACCCCGCGTCGAGGATGTCGCGATACGTACCGTCGGTTGCGGGCAGCACGCGGCGGAGCCGGATCCGCAATCCATTGGCGGGCGCGCCGAGGAGCTTCGCGTACGTGCGCTCGAACCGGCTCCGCCCGGGATCGAGTGACAGCTCCCGGCCCGGGAAGCCCTTCACGCCGACGTTCCGCAGTACTCGAGGTGCGACGCGAGCGCCCACGACATCCAGCCCTGGCACCAGCGCAGCTCGCGGATCTTCGTCCGGTAGGTCCTGCCTCCGGGCAGCGGGCGCTGTTGGTAGAAGAACCAGTCCGATTTCGGGTCCCACATGTTCGCGAGCGTCCAGTCGAGCACGCGCCGTGACATGTCGGCGCCATCACCCCGGAGCTTCTGTTGCAACGCGAACGTGATGACGCCTTGCGCGCAGCCGTGAATGTCGACGGGGTAGTGCTTGTCGCTCATGAAGCGCGCTTCGCCATCGGCTTCGAACAACCGACGCCGGTAGAAGTCGAGACCGGTGTCGTACGCCTTCGCGAACTCGTCGCTCTTGGTGGCTTCGCCGTACCCGAGGATCGCGTCGAGGATGAATCCGGTGTGGTAGTTGTCGTGCGTGATGTGGCTCGCCGACGGCGGCTCGGCGTAGAACCACGCACCCTCGTCGGTCTGCTTCGACACGACGTAGCGGACGAGCCGTCCGCCCTCCTCGATCATCGCGGCATCGTCGAGGAGCGCGCCGAGCCGACCCGCGAGCGAGCCGACCAGCACGGAGACGTCCATCACGATCCAGGTGACCGCGGGATCGGGCACGTAGCTGACGCAGCGATGGCGTTCGTCTTCGAACAGGGTCTTGGGTGCGTCGAGCAGGAACCGCATCACGTCGGTGGTGGCGTCGAGGTAGCGAGCGTCGCCGAGCGTCTCGTACGCGTCGAGCAGTGCCTGACCCACGAACGAGGTGACGACCCGGTTGGGGAAGTTCCGCGGCGCGAAGAACCCGACGTCTTGCCACGGATACGGGTAGCCCCACCCCATCCCGGGCAGCTCTCCACCGTCGGCCTCGACGTACGGCGACGGATGCGCGATCAGCCAGTCGAGGAGGTCGCGCGCTTCCTTCGCGTACGACTCGGTGCCCGTGACCCGGTACCGGGAGAGCAATGCCCGCGAGAAGAGCGACAGCCCCTTCGCGTTCCGGGCCTTGCGCACGTGGGCCAGGTTGCGCACGTCGACGGGGCTGCGCATGACGAGCTGGGTCGCGACGAGCCGGCGGGGGCGAGACGTCCCGGCCAGCTTCTCGAGCCAGGGGGAGTTCAGGGCGTCGTGCTTCGAGGACCCCTCGAACTCGTCGCTCCGGGCGGTGTCGAGCACCCGCTCCAGGATGTCGGCGGAGTCCCCACGGACCGTTGAGTCGGCCACCATGCTCGCTTCGTCTCCCACTGCCGTGTGACCGAACCTCAGAGGTGACGCAGTTGTCGCCTCACTGGACGCCCACGCCGTCGGGGGGTCGGCGGGAGCCAGAGGCTACCAGCGCGGAATGCCCGTGGCGAAGGGCGCCGACCGGGGTTACGGCGACGTGAGCTCTTCAGCCGGGGGAGCGGACAGGATCGGCGAGGGATGGCGGCGGGCAACCAGCTTGTTGGCCCCGAGTGCGACCAACTCGGTGGCCATGGCGATGAGCCGGAGCGCGAGCGACGCGGCCACGACGGGCGCGGTGCCGATACCCGGGAGCAGCGCGACGAGGAGCGCCTCGCGGATGCCGACTCCGGCCGGGATGGGAATGGCGAGGAAGCCGATCACCCAACTCAACGCGTAGGCGCAGAGGATCATCGCCGGGCTGTGACCGGCGGCAAGTGAATCCAAGAGGACCGCGTACGCCCCGGCGAGGCAGCCAACGGTGAGCACGGCCCACGCGTACGAGCGGAGG
This sequence comes from uncultured Actinomycetes bacterium, assembly GCA_963829475.1. Classification (GTDB taxonomy): domain Bacteria; phylum Actinomycetota; class Acidimicrobiia; order IMCC26256; family JANYLB01; genus JANYLB01. Next base: position 464,232 of record CAWHIU010000002.1, read on the forward strand.
ATGTCCCGCTGGTTCGGCAGGTGATCAGGATGCGGAATTCGCTTGATGACCCTACGGGCGACGTTGAGGACCCCGGCCATCAGCTTGCGATGCAAGAAGATCGGCGTGAAGAGCCCCAGGAGCACCAGCGCCCGCGTCCAGTCCGGCAGCGAGGCGTCGAACACGAGCCCACTGCCCAGGGTCGCGCCGGCGACCACGGCGCAGACCGCGGAGACCGGAAACGCGAGCGCGACGCGACGGAGCGGCACGCCGGATGACGGAGCCAGGCTCAACTGGCTCGCCGCCTGCACCACGCCGCCGCCCGGCAGGTACTTCGTGAGTTGCGACAGGTAGAAGGTGCCGTTGAGGGCAACGCGGTTGGCTTTCGCGTCGAGCACGTCGCTGAAGAGAGCGGCCCACGTCCGCGCCGAGGCGACGATCGCGATCATGGCGAGGACGGAGGCGCCGGCGATCGCTTGGATGCTCGGGAGCACCTGTTCCTGTGCGTCGTCGACCGAACGGGCCACTGCAACAGCGAGGCCCACCATCCCGATCAGGAGGATCAGGGGTTGGAGCCACCGACGACCCTTCATCGATGGACTCTAACGCTGGGAGATGTCGGCTCCGGCCGGACCGCCGATGTATGAGATCCTGTTCCGTCACGGAGAACGAGGGCGGGGAAGGGACGGGCGCCGTGCAGCCGGAGCAAGCGCACTACGAGCGTGAGCGGAGCTTCTGGGACGACATGGGAGCGCAGGACTACGCCACGCTCTCGGCGGGCGACCGGCAGCGCATCGTCGACTGGATCGGCTGGGAAGGAAACGGGCGTCTGCTCGACATCGGTGGTGGCGCCGGCATGGTCAGTCGGCTGCTCGTGGCGAAGCCCGATACCGAGGTCGTGTGTCTCGACATCTCGCACGCGATGTTGACCCACTCGCCGGTGCCCGCGGTGCAGGCGGACGCAATGCAGCTGCCCGTCGCGTCGGAGTCGTTCGACCTTGTGGTGGCGGCGGCGTTTCTGCATCACCTCCCCGGGCTCGAGGCGGCGGTGCTCACGGAATGCCACCGCGTGCTGAAGCCCGGTGGCCGCCTCGTGGGGTACGACCCGAACGGGAAGAGTCTCCAGAACCGCATCTTCATGGGCGACGGCCCGACCCGCCTCAAGCGGTTCACCCCCGACGAGCGGCCGATCGTTCCGGACCTCCTGGCGCAGGAAGTCCGAGCGGCGTCGTTTTCGTCGTTCCAGCGCGACTACTTCACGTTCCGGAACGAGACCAAGACGACGTTCGAGTCCGTTCAGACGTACTTGATCAACCCGATCGCGAAGGGTCCGTTGAAGAAGCATCTCGATCGCTGGTTCTTCTGGCGAGCGGTGAAGTAGTCGTCAGGCACACTGACGGGACGGCCGCTCAGTCGTCGCTGAGCAGCGACGTTCGGAACGCCGCAAGATTGATCGCTTCGCCGGTGCGGATGCTTTCCTGCGCGGCGAAGACGGTGAGCGTGGCGAGCGATGCGCCTTCCCAGCCGAGGAGGGAGTTCTTCTCGCCTCGGATCGCGGCGATGAACTCGCGCAGCTGCTCGCGATGACCCATCGACGCGCCGATCCCGTCACCGAGCTTGCGGGCCCGTCGACCATGGACGGTGAGCGAGCCGAAGTCGTCGAGGGTGGCGACCTGACCCTTGGCGAGCACGGTGATGCGCTCGGTGGGGAAGTCGGCCGATCCGCTCTCGTCGAACGTGATGTTCGCGACCGCGGTCTCGTAGTGGATGGTCACGGCGTAGTTGCAGAGCGTGCGGAGATCGTCGGGCACCGGTCCGAGCGCGCGGGCGTACACCGAGATCGGCGCCTGACCGATGAGCAGGTTGCAGAGGTCGACGAAGTGCTCGCCCTCACTGATCAACCGGCCGCCGCCGTCGATCGGATCGAGCGACCAGTGATCCGGCGGGAGGAACGGTCGGGTGACCGTGTAGGTGACCGAGTCGACGGCGCCATCGACGGCCTCGCGGAGTCGCTTGATCATCGGCGAGTACCTGCGGTTGAGACCAACGGTCAGGAGGATGTCCTTGTTCTCCATCCGCCGCAGGATGTCGGTGAAGTCCTCGAGGCGCGTGACGAGCGGCTTCTCGACCAGGATCGCCTTGTCGGCCTCGATCGCCTGGCAGAGGTTCGCGTAGTGCTCGGGCTGAGTGGTGGAGATCAGCACACCGTCGGTCCCGGCATCGTCGAGCACCGCCTGGATGTCGGTCGTGACGATCGTGGCGTCGATCTTCTCGGCGAGTGCGGCGGCGTTCCGGCCGGTCGCCGACGCGATGCCGCGGATCTCGACTCCGCGCATCGCGCGCAGGTTCGGTAGGTGCTGCGCGAGCACGTGGTTGCCGAAGCCGATCAGCGAGATGCCGACGGCGCCCTCTTTGCGGGGCCGCGGGTGCACCTCGATCGTCGGACGCCGCTCGGGCTCCTCGTCGCTGTATCGGATCAGCGCGGCAAGCCCACCGAGGGTTCGTTGTTGCACGGCGTCGAACGCGGACTGCACGTCTTCGAGGTCGTACACCCCGCCGATCAACGGCTCGAGTGAGACCGCGCCCGGTCGAGATCAGTCGGATGAGCTCCGCGAGGTTCCGCTTCTCGGTCCAGCGCACGTAGCCGAACGGGTAGTCGAGCCGACCCTTCTCGTAGCCGGTGTGGTAGCTGCCCGGGCCGTACGCACGCGAGTACCGCAGGTCGATCTCGCGGTAGAGGAAGTGCTTCGGGTGGATGTCGAGCTTGACGTAGCCGACGATCACGACGCGGCCTTGCCGCCGCGTGATCTCCATCGACGAGTTGATGATCTCGGAGGAGTCCGAGCTCGCGCACACGATCGTCGCGTCGACTCCGTGCTTGCCGGTGAAGTCGAGGATCTGGCGCTTCCACTCCGGGTCGCTCGGGTCCACGACGAATGCCGCACCCGCCTCGCGTGCGAGCTGGTTCGCGCGTGGGTTCACGTCGATGCCGACGACGACGCAGCCGGCCGCGATCGCGATGCGCGCCGCGAGCTGACCCACGAGACCGAGCCCGTAGATCGCCACGACCTCGCCGAACTGCAGCTCGGCGCGGCGCAGCGCCTGGATCGCGATGCCCCCGACGGTGACGAACGCGGCGTGGCGCAGGTCAACGTGGTCAGGAACGGGAACGACGTGATTGATCGCCGGCGCGGCGAGCTCCGCGTGGCCGGTCGCGGCGTACGCAACGGTCTGACCGACCTGGAAGCCCTCGACGTCTTCTCCGAACGCCACCACGGTTCCGGCCCCGCTGTATCCGATCTCCCGGGGGGTGACCATCTCGTGCCAGATACGGCGTGCCGATTGCGTCATCCCGGCGGACAACACCGTCTGCTTGACGACGTTGCGCATCCACGGATCGGAGAGCGTCTGCTTCGCCAGCTCGACCGGCGTCTTCGACAACGTGCTCATCTCGGTACCGGAGCTGATGAGCGAGTACCGGCTCTGGACCAGGACCTGATCCGGTCCGACGTGCGGCTCGGGCAGCTCGACGATCACGACGCGACCGCGCCGATCGATCACCCGGCGGAATACCTGCTTCATCTGGCGAATCCTTGTTGTCGTCGAGCGGTGTCTAGCGCGGGCTCACCGCGACGCGGGATCCACGACGGTGCTGGGTTTCGAGAGTCGGACGAAGAGGTCGGCGAGCAACCCGATCGCGAGGAGCTGGAACGCGGCGAAGAGCAACAGCAACGTGTTGGTCGTGATCCGGAGGTCGTACGCGATCGCGTCGTACGACGAGCTTGCCCACGCCGATGGCCAGCAACAGCAGCGCCACCGGCATGAACACCCGGAGCGGGTTGTAGGACAACACCATCCGGACGACCTGGGTGAGGTACCGGCGCGTGTCCTTCCACCAGTGAAACTTCGAGTTGCCGGCCCGCTCCGAGTACTCGATGGGGACGTACTTCACCGAGTAGCCGTTCGCGAGGAACGACAGCGTGAGCGTGGTCACACACGAGAAACCCGGTGGAAGCTGGTTCAGGTACTGGCGGCCGACATCGGCCCGGAACGCCCGCAGGCCCGAGTTGAGGTCGGGAATCTTCGTCTCGACGAGGTAGCTGGCCAGCTTGCGGATGAGCCACTTCGCCGGCACCCGGGCGAACTTCGCGGTGCCCTGCTCCGAGGTGCGCGCCCCGACGACCTGGTCGTAGCCGTCCAGCTCCTTCACGAGTTGCGGGATCTCGTGGTTGGGATAGGTCATGTCGGCATCGGTCCAGACGACGACCTGGCCCCGCGCCGCGTGTGATCCGGCGCCGGCGCGCCGACCCGCTGCCCCGGTTCTGCGCGAACTGGATGAGTCGGATGCCATCGATCTCGCGGAGCTGATCACCGGACCCGTCGTCCGAGCCGTCGTCGACGACGATGATCTCGAAGGAGTACGGCGATGCCTCGAGCGCGGCCCGGATCCGGTCGATCTCCGCGCGGAGATGACCCTTCTCGTTGTAGACCGGAAGCACGACGCTGACGTCGCACTCGGATCCGTCCCCCTGCGCATGCTCCGAGCTGCTCATAGCGTGACAAAGATTCTACACCAGCACTGTTTTGCTCCTGATCTGCCTCGTCGTTGCTACGCATCGACTGTCGTGCCGCTATGGAGCTCGGATTCGTCGTCGCTAAGGTACGGAGCCTCTATGGGGGCAGAAGGGGCAAGTCGGCGACGCATTGCCACCTGGGCCGCGGTCGTGTGCGCGGCCACGATCCTCCTCGCGATCGGCGGCCCGCTGATCGGGCGTGGGCTCCTGATCGGCGCCGACGTCACGCGCACGGTGCCACCGTGGGACGCGGACACTCCGACGAGCTTCGTCTACCGCCACGGGGGGATCAACGACACCGTTGATTCCGGCGCGCCTGCCCGGGAAGCGATCCGCCGGACACTCGTCGACGATCACCGCCTCGCGCTCTGGGATCCCTATCCCAACGGTGGGGGACCACTTGCCTCGGTACCGAACAGCGGCACCTTCGCGCCGATCAACTGGCCGCTGTTCCCGCTCGGGGTCGGTCATGGCTTGGCCTGGGCGGCGCTGCTCCGCCTCGCCGTCGCCGCCATCGGGATGTACTTCCTGCTGCGCTGGATCGGTCTCTCACGGTTCGCGGGTGTCTGTGGCGGACTGATCTATTGCACCAGCGGGTTCGTCATCGTCTGGAACAACTACCCGCAGGCCGACATCGCCGCCATGATCCCGCTGCTGTTCCTCACCGCCGATGTTCTGCGCGAGCGACGAAGAGCGATCAACGTCGTGGCGGTGGCGGCCGTCGTCGCGGCGATGCTGCTCGAGGGCTACCTGCCCCTCGTCCTGGTCACGCTGTACGCACTTGGCGCGTTCCTCGTGGTGCGCTGGTGGGACGCATCTCGTGGCGACAGTGCCGATCGCCCCTCGCTCTGGTCTCGGTTGCGCACGGCTGTCTCGCCCACCGCGTCTGCTCATCGGAGCGTTCGCACTGGGCGCGGCTCTCGTTGCCTTCCAGCTCGTGCCGTTGGTGCGCGGACTGAACGCCTACGACATCACCTACCGGCAGACCAATGCGGTACGCCTCCTTCCACCGGCCACGCTCTTGACGAGCGCGCTCCCGTGGGCGCAGGGCAGCCCGGCGCACCCGGCCACGCTGGCCGTCCTCAATCCGGAGGCCCGCCACTTCACCGTCAACTTCGTCGAGCAGTTCGCATTTCTCGGAGCGGCCGCCGTGGTGATGGTGCTCTGGGCGCTGCTGCGCGGGCGACCATCGCGCGTGGGCCGCGGTGTCTACGGCTACTGCGTTGCCGGCACGGCGATCCTGCTCCTCGTTCTCTTCGGGAACCGGGTCGGACCACTCCCCGATATCGGTGCCCAGCGTCAGCGATGCGCTCTACCGCCTTCCGGGGATGAACCAGGTGCCGATCGCGCGCCTGATCGCGCTGCTGCTCTTCCTGGCGACGCTGCTGGCGGCCTTCGGCGTCGAGCACGTCGTTGCTTCCGATGCACCGCCACTTCGCCGCACACCTTTCCTGCTCCGCGCCGGCGCGCTCATCGTCGCGCTCGCGTACATCGCCTACCGGCCCCTGCGCGACGAGATCACCCTTCTCGTCAGTCACAAGAGCACCGACTACTGGGGATCCACCGTCATCCACGTCGCCGCGCAGCGGGGGTGGATCTTGCGAAACTCGCTCGCCCCGGCGCTCATCGCGGTCGCGACAATCGTCGTGATCTTCGTGGCGTGGCGCTGGCAGGGCAGGGGAGCGACCGTCGCACTCGTCGCGCTGCCGGTGCTGTTCGCGATCGAGGGTCTGCTGGTGACGACGCCGATGCTCCCGCGGGTTGCCCAGTCCGAGTACTTCCCGCAGACAGGTGTGACCCGATACCTCGCGGCTGAGTTGGGCCACGAGCGCGTCGCGCCGGCAGGCAAAGGGATGCTCTACTACGCGACGAACCCGATGTACGGCATCCGGTCCGTCAGTGGCCACTCGTTCACCGAAGCGCGTTGGGGCCAGCTCATCCATGCCACGGGGCCCGAGTACCAGCTCATGCTGCAGAGCCGGCTCGGACAATCGCTGTCAGTCGCGACGTCACCGATCCTCGACCGCCTCGCCGCCCGATTCTTCGTCGCCACACCGACCGCGGTCCCCTTCGGGGTTCCGCAATCGGCGCCACCCACAGCCGGATCGGTCACGGTCGGCAATGGCCGCACAGCCGCCGCGTCGGTCCCGCCGGGTCCGCTGCGCGCGGTTCAAGTTCACGTGGTGGGCCGGGAACGGCTGCGCGGCGACCTCGTGTATCTCGACGTGGCCGTCCGCGATCCGTCCGGCAAGGTGCTGGCCCATGGAAGTCGCCGGCTCGTCGACCAGCGGACGACGACGAACTACTACGTCCCGGTGAATGGTGAGGGCCTCCCGAACGCAACACCGTTGCAAGTCGAGATCGGGCTCCGCTCCGACCGCCGCGACACCGTGCGACTTGCCGCGACCGCCGACGCTTCGGTGGCCGTTGGAACGATTCGCCCGACCGCCGACGGCCTCCGGCTCACCTATGCCGACGCCGGCGGGGTCGTCTACCGCCGACTCCACACGTTGCCCCGGATCCGTTGGGCCAGCACCGCGACTGTTCTGGACCCTGTCCAGACGTTCCGGGCCCTCGGATCCGGATTGCCCGCCGACACCGTCGTCCTCGGCCAGAGTGGGCCGGCCGCGACCGGAGCGCCGGCGCACGTCGTGGTTCGCCGCGACTCCGGTGACGAGATCCGCGTCGCAGTCGACGCCGAGGGCGCCGGCTATCTCGTCGTGGCCGACGGGATCCAGAGCGGGTGGGATGCCCGACTGGACGGTCGGAGTGTGGCGCTGCGGCGGGCCGACCATGCGCTCGTCGCAGTCTTCGTCCCGAAGGGGGCGCACACCGTCGAGCTCGTCGCGCGTCCCCGAGGCTGGCGCGTCGGCATCGTGGTCAGCCTCGCTGCGCTGGCGATCTTCTCGATGCTGCTCGTGTGGGTCTTGATACGTCGGCGCCGACGCGCGCGCACAGGTGTCGCGACGACGACCGATTCCGATTCGCCGGAACCACCCCCCGTCCACCGACCCGAGGAACCGGAACCCGTTCCCAGCCCGACGTGACCGCCCCCGCGAGTCCTGCGCAGCTCGAGACAGACGGGAGCGTGGCCCGGCGATGGCTGACGCTGGTGGGCTGCATCGTTGTGATCATCGCGCTCACGCTGTGGTTGCGCGCCCGCGCGATCGGTGCCTCGTCGCTCTGGCTCGACGACGCGTGGGTCGGAGTCGGTGCGCGGTTCCCGACGCTCGGAGACACGATCCGATCAGGCCTGACGTCACCTGGGTTCAGCCTGGTGTATCGGGGCTGGGCGACCGCCTTCGGCACGAGCGCCACGACCGCGCAGCTCCTCTCGTTGCTCTTCGCGCTCGCCGGTCCTCTCGTGCTCTTTCTCGCCGCGGTCGAGCGTCGCCTCCCGTGGTACGCGGCGCTCTTGGGGGCAGGACTGCTCGCGACGGCCCCGGGTCACATCGACATGTCCAGTCACCTGAAGCAGTACACGGCAGAAGCGCTTGCCGCGACTGTGGTGCTCTGGGTCGCCTGGCGGGTGATCGACCGACCGACAGCTTCCCGTCGGTGGGCCGTGTTGACCGTGGTGGCAATCGCGGTGAGCTTCCTCTCCGCCATTGGCGCGGTGATCGCGGGAAGTGCGTTCGTCGGCGTGCCTCGATCGCGGCGTTGTTCGCGCGGCCGCGACCGCTCCGTCAGGCGATCATCGCGATCGGGGCGTACGGCGTCGTCGCAGGGGCGTGGATGATCCTTGCCGTCCGGCCCAACATTCACGACAAGTTGACCGACTACTGGCGGGGCTCGTACCTGGACGGCAGCGGCTTCGCCGGTGGGCTCGGACCAAGGTTGGAGAACGTGGCCCAGTCGTTCCAGGGCGTCAACTCGACGCTCGTGCTCGTCGGCCTTGTCGCCGCCGCGGGCATCGTCCTCGCGCGCCGACCCCTCGTCGGCCTGCTGCTGGTGCTGCCGACGCTCGTGGCAATCGGCCTTGCCGCGTTCACGATCGTTCCACTCGGCACCGGAGAACAGGGCTTCTTTCACCTCGCCGGGCGCACCGACGTCTATCTCTACCCGAGCTACGCACTGCTCGTTGCAGTGGCGGCCGCCGAGGTCGCAGCGATGGTGCCTGCTCGCGCCGGTCGGCGATCGCGGTCCTCGCCGTCGTTGCATTCGCCGTCGCCGCGGCCGTCGCGAGGCCGGCTCAGCTCGGCGACTACCCGGTGGAAGACATCACCCCACTCGTCCACATCGCCGAGCAGCAACGGAAGCCCGGCGATGCGATCGTCGTCTATCCGAGCTCGGGGTACGCGTATGGCATCGCCACGCAGTATCCGATCGAGAAGCGGCAGGATGTCCTCTCCGCGACCGACTGGGTGGTCAAGGTGCGGCGCGCAAACACGGTTGTGCTCCGAGCGCACCGACAGGACCCGGAGCGGTGGGCCGGTCCGCTCGATCGGCTCGTCGGCTCGTCCCGGATCTGGCTGCTCGGCTCACACGTCGCCCTTGGCCGGTTTCCGCTCAGGGACTGGCCTGAGCTCCAAGAGATGATCACGGCGCGCGGCTACCAGCAGGTGCGGGCCGAGGATCGTCGCGGTGCGCACCTCGTGCTGTTCGTCAAGAAGCCGACGACGTCTCCGACTCCGCGTCCGTAGCGCGCGCGAGTTCCTGCTGGGCCTGGCGGAGGTCGATGACGAGGAGCGGTCCGTATCGGTGCACCGCGCCCGGAGCCTTCGCGGCGATTGCCGCGATGTCGTCTTCCCAATCGAGGTAGTAGCGAGCCGGGCGTGCGTAGGACTTGGGTCCCGACGAAGCAGTGAGGCGCAGGAAGTTCGGATTGAAGGCGATCTCGGTGGCCGGAACCGTCGCGATGAGCGTGTCGTACCCGGCGCGGCGCAATCGAGCCATCTTCGGGCCGGGACCGGTGAAGAACGGGAAGTCACCTCCCGGCGCGGTGAAGCCGGGCAGATCCATGGTGGGAATGTCGAAGCGCCGATAGTCGATCAGATACGGGCGGTCGACTGCCGCGATCGTCCGGTCGGGATCGACGCCGGCCAATGCTCGCCGGTACGCGGCCCGAAGCGTTGGGCTCGTCACTGCAAGCGCCGGCGGCGGGCGCATCTCATCGCGTACTGCTCGATCGACGAGCGCGGCGCCACCGGGAGCGGTTCTGTACTCGAGCGACAGCCCGTACCCGGAGTAGCTCACCGCCGCGACGCAGACGGCGGCGGTGACGATGATCGCAGGAGTCCACGTGTGGCGACGCGTCGCGTGCCCGCGCGGACGCGGTGTCGGCGCCGCGGATCGTCTCGTAGACGAAGAAGACCGCGAGCGCGGCACTCATGGGCGACGTGTACCGCACGAACGCGATGCGAGACATGGTGTATCCCTGCAGCGCGATCGCCAGAAATCCCAGCCCGGTCGTCACGGCAACGATCGCGACGAAGGGAGCGTCGGGGAGGAGCTTGCGGGCCGCAAAGGCGATCACGAGCACGCCGAGCGCGATCCACGCGTACGGCCCGGCGCGCAGGAGCCCGGAGGCCTGGTGGGCAAGATCGCTGACGTCACGCGTGGCCGGAAGTCGCACCGCTTGCACGTTCTGGTTCCCCGTGAAGATCGGGTAGAACAGCGTGCGCGTTGATTCGTAGGAGGCAATCGACCAGGGCACGACCGCGAACGAGCGCGCTCGCACCCGCGACGGCGGCCACCTGGATCCGGGCGAGAACTTTGGTCCCCACGGTCGAGAGGGCACCGAGCGCGACGAACGCGGCGGCGAGCAAGCCGAGGTTCGGTCGCACCGACATCAGGGTGGCCACCCCGAGGCCACCGCCGACGGCCCAGCGGAATGCCGCGGCCCGGCTCCCCGATCGGAGCGCACGGCGCAGCTCCGCGGTGACTGCGAGCACACCGACCAACAGCGGACCGCCCATGAGGACGCCGGTGGTGTTGATCCGGGGAACCCAGAGCAGTGGGATCGACAGGATCAACACGATGTTGAGCACCTGTGCCCACCTCGACCGGAACCCGTTGGCGACGAAGAGCCCGCCGAGGAAGATGCTCGCGAGCATGGTGTCGATCACGCCGACGCCGAAGTGACCGAAGATGGCCACTGGAGGGGCCTGCAGGAAGGTGTACCCGCCGAGGCTCTGGAGCCGCCGCGCGCTCCACGGCTCGATGACGGCGTTCGTGTCGATCAGTCGGTGCGCCATCGGCAGGTACGCCCGAAGGTCGTCCCACGGATGGAGCGGGAAACGAAAGCCGACGATCGCCTCGATGATTGCCACCACGCCCAATGCGGCGACCGCGAGTCCGCCGAGCACGAGTGTCGACCGGGTCATCGCGCGGAAGTCGACGCGGATCAGGTCTCGGATCGCGAGCGCGAGCCCGATCACGACGAACGGTGCCATGACCGACCACCACGGAACCCTCACCACGACCGCGATGCCGCCGAGCATCACGAGCAGCCCGAGCCCGACGCACGCCGCGACACCGGGCTGCCGCCAGCTCGCGGGCTCGTCGTCGGTGGACGCGGGGAGCGGCTTCGGGAAGATCTGGAATCCCACACCCGCGCACGCCGCCCAGAGGGTGAGGCCGAGCACCGCGGACGCGACGACGTCGAAGGCGAAGCGTGGGGAGTTGTTCACTGCAGGATGCTAACCGCCCTGCCCCCTCTGACCCATTCGCCCCTTAGGCGCGCGCGGCCCGGCGTGCTGTCGGGGTCGACACCGAGTCGAGCTGTCGCATCCGCGTGGCGATGAGCTTCTTCACGAGTCGCTTCGGCAGCGGCTTGTCGATCGCGAAGTGCAGCGACCCTTTGGTCATCTCGTACCGGGCCAGGTCGTCGCCGAGGGCGGGCAACACCGAACCGCTGTGGGGCAGGTAGCTCAAGTGCTGTGTGAACGCGGCGAACCCGGCTACGACCTTCCCGTCGATCTTGAATGCGGGCATCCCGTAGGAGATGCATTGCTCTGCGTCGGGAACGACGTCCAGGATCGACTGCCGCAGCACTTCCAACGTGCTTCGCTTCGGCTCGTCGAGCGTCGCGAGATATCGGTCGATGTCTCCCTCGGACATGACCTCGAGCCTCTCATCCGGCCGGTTGACCGTCCAGGATCAGCGCCGATCGGCCGCCACAGCGTTTAGTACGCAGTGGTTGTTCGCTTTTCGGCGAGCGCCCACTGGCTCATTCAGGGCATCCGCGAAGGCAGTTGAGCTTCCGTGTGTAGGTGCCGGCGTTGGGTGTCGCCGGCGGGAAGGTCATCAACAGCTTGCCGCGGACGCTGCTGAAGAAGCCGGTCCCCGAAGTGGGTCGGAGCCGAGTCGTGTTCAGGGAGCATGGCGCGACCCCGCCGAGCGTGCATGTGCGCTTGGACAGCAGGGTGCCGCTGAAGGATTCACCATCGTCGGTCACGGTGAACGTCCCGAGGTCCCTCTCGGATGTTGTTCCGTCGAGATGGTTGTGGCTCCGCTCGCACGACCGCGCCGTGTACGAGGAGACGAGGCCGAACTGATCCACCAACGTCCCGGTCTCTTGGACTCGCACTCCGGCTGGGAAGCCGCGGTCGCTGGGGCAGCCCACATCGAAGGATTTCGACATTGTCCTGGTGACGGTCCCGGTCAACACCGGCGTTCCCGCGGCCGACGGTGTCGCCGCTCCGAGCATCAGCAGGGCAGCGACGCTGGAGATACACGCGATCGCTCGCAACAACCTCATTGCCAACCTCCGGATAGCGTTGACTTCAGCATTGCACGCCTCGTGGAACCCTGCACAGAACTGCCGATCTGGCGGGGCCACGCGATCAGTGAGGCAGAGGCCCTGATCGATGACCCTTCCCGGCCGTCTGCACCGCCCGTCTGCACCGCCCCGCGAGCATGACTTCAGCGGGTGCGTGGGGTTAGTTCGTTGCCATCTGACTGCATCAGCTGACGACCGGGCCCCTCGGACACGGCCGCGGTGCTGGGGCATCTCGACGCCAGCGCGCCTGATCACTCGCAGCGCGGTCCCGATCGCGACTCAAGGACTCCCGTGCCTCAGCCACTCGCGAGCGCCGCGTGTCGCTGACCGCGTCTCTCTCGCACGCCCCCCAACGCGGGACGCTGCCTCCACCGAACGCGGCATAGGTCGGATGATGAACGCGGACAGATGCTCGTTGCCGATGCTGCTGGATCTCGACGGGATCGCCGAGCACCTTGGTGTCACGCCGCGCCACGTGCGGAGGTTGGTCGCCGAGCGCCGGATCCCGTTCGTGAAGTGGGGGCACCTGCTGCGGTTCGACCCGGTGGAGATCGCAGTGTGGCTCGACACCCATCGGATCTCGCCGGTCCCGCTGTCACACCCTCGCGGTAGCTTCTTTCCCGAGGAGCCGACCCGCCCCGCGCGAGGCCAGAGCTCCGTATCGCAGCGCCCCGGCGCCGCCTGAGCATCCCTCGACGGAAGAGGAGCATGGGCCGGCGCCGCACCTTCGGGAACGTTCGCAAGCTGCCGTCAGGGCGCTACCAGGCGCGCTATCTCGACCCGTCGGGGTACCGCCACCGCGCTCCGCTGACCTTCGCGACGATTGCCGACGCGAACCGCTGGCTCTCAGCGGTCGAGTCGGAGATCGCCCGAGGCTCGTGGGTCGACCCACGAGCGGGCGTCATCACGCTCACCGAATACGCGAACGGCTGGCTCGAGTCACGTCCCGGTCTGCGGCCGCGCACGGTCGAGCTCTACCGGTCGCTCCTGGATCATCACCTGCTGCCGGCTCTCGGTGATCGGCAGCTCGGCAAGCTCACCGCGCCAGTCGTGCGGCACTGGTACGCGTCCCTGCTCCGCTCGTCGGCACCGCGCGCCGTCACGGTTGCCAAGGCCTACCGACTGCTTCGGGCGATCCTGAACACTGCAGTCGCCGACGAGCTCATCGTTCGCAACCCGTGCACGATCAAGGGAGGCGGCGTCGAGCGCACGCCAGAGCGACCGGTCGCGACCGTTGCGCAGGTGTGGGCACTCGCCGACGCGGTCGAGCCCCGCTTCCGTGCTCTGGTGCTGACCGCGGCCTTTGCGGGGCTGCGCTTCGGTGAACTCGCTGCACTGACGCGAGCGCGCGTCGACCTCAAAGCGCGCACGATCTCGGTGGTCGACAACCAGGTCGAACTCTCGGGCGGCGTCCTCCTCATCGGCCCGCCGAAGTCAGAGGCCGGTCGGCGCACGCTCGTGATTCCCGACGCGCTCGTCCCCGAGCTCGCCGCACATCTCGCCGCGTTCGTCGACGTTGCAGACGGCGCCCGTCGTCTTCACCGGCGCGAAGGGTGCGCCGATTCGACGCCACAACTGGTGGGCCAAGTGGGCGGCCGCGACCGAAGCCGTCGGGGTCACGGGCCTTCGCTTCCACGACCTGCGGCACACCTGCAACACCCTCACCGCCGCCACAGGCGCGAGCACCCGCGAGCTCATGCACCGGATGGGCCACGCGTCGGCAGCAGCGGCTCTCCGTTACCAGCACGCCACTCGCGACCGCGACGCCGTGGTCGCGCAAGCACTCGACCGGATCATCGAGGAAGGAAGACCATGAAGCAGCGACAACGACGCGGCGAACCCGCCCCTCCCGAAGCCACCGTGATCGTGCGGGCGTACCGGCTCGACCCGGCAGTGCTGGCCCGCGATGCCCAACGGAATTTCGACGCCTATGGGTTCTTTGGGCTCTCGGTGTTCGCGGAGACCGATGCAATGGGATGGGAGATCATCGCGGCTGAGAAGTTGCCCCGCGCCGATTGGATTGTTCTTTTCGGCGCACGCGACATCTACGACGCCGGGCTCGAGCTCTGGGACACAGGCCGGGCTCCTCACTTCGACATCGTCCACCCGGAACTCGACGAGCTGCTGCGTCGTATCCTTGGTGCACCACACCGGATGCTGCCGAATCCCGAGCAATCGAGGAGGCAAGGGTGAAGACACCGAGAATCGACATCTGGGCCGACCTCAACGCAGAGGACGACGAGGGCCGAAATTGGTCGCTCATGCATGAGGCACACGACCCCGCGTTGATCGTGCCCGGTGCCGTCGTGATCGCCGGCTACGAAGGCTTCTGGTCCGTCGTGCGCATCGACGAGGTCGACGACGACGGTCAAGTCCACTTCGTCCAGGTCGACCACGACGCCCCCGAAGCTCGCGCCGTGCTGAGCGCAGCCGTGAGCTGAGCCGCCTTGATTCCACGGTCCGCTCGCAGGCGTTCGGCCGTAGGCTTGCCTCATGGCACAGCACTCGACCTCGCGACGCTGGAAGGGCTGCAATCTCTGCAAGCCCCACAAGTTCAAGGACGATGGTCAGCGGAGCCGCCAGCCGTTCGCGGTGCGCCGCCGGATCGGCAAGTCGCATCGCGTCACCCGGCACGATCTCGGCGACTGGGCTTCTTGACCCGCCGCGTGTCGCGCGCGGCGCTAGGGCACGTAGAGGGCACGGCGGGCTCGACGACCTTTCGCTGAGGCAGTCGGGAAGGCCTGCATCAGTGCCGTCTGACCAGCACCTTCGCAGTGGAGCGGGTGACGGGAATCGAACCCGCATGACCAGCTTGGAAGGCTGGGACTCTGCCATTGAGCTACACCCGCGGCGGGCAACACCGTAGCGAACGAGCGATCGACCGCCGCGGTGAAGACATCGAGATCGGGTGGACCGAACCCGGGTCAGACAGCGACCGGGTCTTCACGTCGGGGAGGGGGGATTTGAACCCCCGACCGCCTACTCCCAAAGCAGGAACGCTACCTGACTGCGCCACTCCCCGTGATGGTGCGAGCCGTCATCGTAGGCCGCGAAACCGGCTGCGTTCGACGCGCGGGAACGAGAGCTATCGGGTTGCGAACTCGGGTGTCGCGACCGCGCCGAGCAGCGCGGCTTGCATCGCTCGCGCGCTCGGGAACCGCTCGAGCGGGTCCTTCGCCATCGCCCGCGCCACCGCGACTGCGAGCGCGTCGGGTACGTCGTCGCGCAGCACGGGAGGGATCGGCGCTTCCTGGTGCGCGACCGCGAGCTCGACGAGGTTGTTCGCGGAGTAGGGGAGACCGCCGGTGAGCATCTCGAAGAGCATGATGCCGAGGGAGTAGAGGTCGCTCGACGGCGTGGTCCGACGGCCACGCGACTGCTCGGGCGCGAGGTACATCGGGGTGCCGAGCACCTGACCCGGCCGGGTGATCGCGCCGGAGACGTCGTGCATGCTCTTGGCGAGTCCGAAGTCGGTGAGCTTGATCGTCGTCGCGTCGACGAACAGCACGTTGCTCGGCTTCACGTCGCGGTGGAGCCAGCCGAGGTCGTGCGCGGCCGCGAGCGCGTCGAGCATCTGCGCCGCGATGGCAACCGATTCACCGGGCGTGAGCGGGCCGCGGGCGCGCATCACCTCGGCGAGGTTCGGGCCCCGGATCAGCTCCATGACGAGGAAGGGTCGGAGGCCCTCCTCGCCGGCGTCGTAGACGGTGACGACGTGCGGGTGGACGAAGCTCGCGGCGGCGTGCGCCTCGCGGACGAAACGAGCTCGACCTTCAGCGTCGGCAGCGTCGGAGCGCAGGAACTTGATGGCCACCTCGCGTCCGAGCATCGTGTCGTAGGCCTCCACGACGCGAGCCATCGACCCGGTTCCGAGCATCGCCCGGAGCTCGTAGCGCGATCCCTGGACGGTCGGCACGCCACAGACGGTACTGAGCTGCACGCTCGGGGTGAGGGACCTTCGCCCTCAGCCAGTCCGGGACACTGGAAACGGCGGAGCTGGGCGGGTGACGGCCCGGGCCGCGAGCATCGCGGCGACGTTCAGAGTGGTGTGGACGACGGCAGGCGTCGAGCACGCTGCGGGACCGCAGCCGCATTGCCCCGAACGCCGCGCCCGCACCCACGGTGGCCACGACGACGCCCGCGACGATCGCCGCCCGCCCTGCCCGCCGGCGCCCGCCACCCTGAGGCTGTGGCGTCGGTTGCGTCGCGCGCATCGACTCGACGGTGGGGAGGATGTGCCAGAGGCCGAAGAGCCCGGAGCTCGCCGCGACCGCGATCCACGGCGACGCGACCACGACCGAAGAGTCCGAGCAGGGCGGACCGGAAGACGAGCTCCTCGCCCAGCGCGGTCGCGATCGGGATGCGGAGCAGCGCGTGGTAGGTCAGCTCCGCGGTGGAGCGGTCGCGCACGGCTTCGTCGACGAAGAAGCGGCGCGTCGCCGGAAACGCGGCACCGACAACCACTGCTCCCGCGACACCTGCCGCGATCGCGAGTCCGGTGCGCGCGCCCGCGCCGGCGACATCCGCTGCAAGTCCGAGGTCGTCGCGCCCGACTCCCGCGTGGTGGGCGAGGAGCAACAACGCGCCCGATGCGGCGAGGTTCGCGGGGAGGTGGGTCGCCTCGGGGAGATGGCGGTTCAGCACGACGTCGTAGGCCGCGGTCAGCGCGACTGCACCGATCTCGACGATGTCGGGCGGGCGGGTCATCGGGCGAGATCCTCGCGTCTCTGCGCGCTCGCCGCGTGATCCGGGATCAGTGGGTGCCGAGCGCCGATTCGATCAGGGCGCGCAGCCGCTCGCCACCGAGCACGATCTGCTCGACACACTCTCGCTGATCTGGCGTGAGCTCTTCGCCTTCGAGCAGTCGACCGAAGCCGAGGATGGCGTTGAGCGGACCCCGCAGATCGTGGTCGAGCCGCGCCAGCTCACGCGAACCGAGCGTCACCCGCGTACTCATGCGCTCAGGGCGCTCGCTGCGCTCACGGCTCTATGGGTCGCTTCGTTGCGTCGCCTCGATCGCCCACCCGTTCACCGCCTGTGGCGGCTTCCGGCGACTCCACTGCGCTCACGGTTCGAACCGGTAGCCGAAGCCGCGGACGGTCGCGATCCACTGTGACCGGTCGGCCTCGACGCCGAGCTTGCGTCGAATCCGTCGGACGTGTTCGGTCACGGTCGACTCCTGTTGCCACGCGCTCGACGAGCCCCACACGCGTTGGAGGAGCTGAGCGCGGGAGAAGGCCTGACGCGGTGCCGATGCGAGGAACTCGAGCAGGTCGAACTCGCGCGCAGTCAACTCGACCGGGATCCCATGCAGCAGAGCCTGACGACTCGCGGTGTCGATGGTCAGGTCGTCGAACTCGAGCACGGCAGGACGGGTGTGCGCGCCGGCACGACGCAGCAACGACCGGACCCGAGCCGCGAGCTCACGAGGGAAGAACGGCTTGATCACGTAGTCGTCGGCACCCGATTCGAGGCCCGCGACGCGATCGGCTTCTTCGGCGCGTCCGCTCAGCATGATGACGGGGACATCGCTCGCGGTTCGCAGCCGGGTGAGCACATCGAGCCCGTTCAGGTCGGGGAGGCTCACGTCGAGCACCACGAGATCCCACGCGCTCCGCTCGAACGCCTCCGCGGCGCGGGCCGCGTCGGGGGCCTCTTCGACCCGCAAGCCTTCGCGCTCGAGCGCCCGGCGGACGAGGAGTCGTACCGCGTCGTCATCGTCGACGACGAGCACGCGTGGGATCGATGCTCCGACCCGTGCCTCTCGCGGCGCTGTACGCGCCGAGCTCACTGATCCCAATGGGTGTCCACTCCGCCGTCGGTGACTTCGCTCGTAGCGTCGGCCGGTTGAGGTCCGCGCTTGAGCATTGGTCGCCGGGACTGCAGCGGCGAAGCCTCAGGCCTCGACGTGGCGGTCCGCCGAGCGGTGCAGGGCGAGGACTAGGGAGCCGATCGCTGCGGCGATCACCGACGCGGCCAGGATCCCGAGCTTCGCGTCGGTCTCTCGCACCCCGGCGCCGAACGCGAGGCCCGACACGAAGATCGACACCGTGAAACCGATCCCGGCGATCACGGCCACGCCGAGGATCCCCGACCAGGTCGTGCCTGCCGGCAGCACGGCGAGGCCCACCCGACAGGCGAGCCAGGCGAAGGCGGTGATGCCGACGAACTTGCCGACGATGAGCCCGATGACGATCCCCTGCGTGATCGGCGAGCGCACCGCGTGCCCGAGCGAGTCGGCGGAGATCACCACACCCGCGTTGGCCAGCGCGAAGAGCGGCACGATCACGTAGCTCGACCATGGGTGGATCCCGTGCTCGAGCCACTCCGCCACCGACACCGACTCTCGCGCCAACACCGTCGTCTCGCGGGCGGTCTCGACGGTCGAGACGTCGGCGAGCTTGTCGACGTCGACCGTCTCTTGCGAGCGGGGTGCGCGCGTCGGAGCGAGGAGACCGAGGACGACGCCGGTGATCGTCGCGTGCACACCCGACTCGTGGACCGCGAGCCACAGTGCCGCGCCGACGACCACATAGGGCCAGACCGCGCGCAGGCCGACGACGCGCATCACGACCACGGCGAAGACGAGGAGCGCCGCGACTGCGAGAGAGCCACCGGAGATCCCGCTGGAGTAGAAGATCGCGATCACGATGATCGCCCCGATGTCGTCGACGATTGCGAGCGCGAGGAGGAACAACTTCAGCGACGGGTTGATCCGTGAGCCGAGGAGGCTGAGCACCCCGACGGCCATCGCGATGTCGGTGGCCATGGGGATACCCCAGCCGCGCGCCCCGTGACCGCCGGCGTTGATTCCGAGATAGATCGCGGCGGGCACGACCATTCCACCGATCGCGGCCACGGCCGGAAGGATCGCGGTGCGGCGGTCGCGCAGCTCACCGACGACCAGCTCACGCTTGATCTCGAGGCCGACGACGAAGAAGAAGATCGTCATCAGGCCGTCGTTCACCCACGTCCGCAGATTGAGCGTGAGCACATGGTCGCGAACTGCGATCGTGACCGTCGAACCCCAGAGGTCGCGGTACGAAGCGCTGAAGGGCGAGTTGGCCCACACCAGCGCGACCACCGTCGCCGCGACGAGGACGATTCCCCCGGCGGCCTCGGTGTGGAGGAACTCACGCAACGGTCTGACGACGCGCGCGTCGGCAACGGGTCCGAGCGGCGAGGTCATCGGGCCAGATCGTACGCGGGTGGCCCGCGGACGCACCCTCGCGATCAGCGGTGGTGGAGCAGCCGGTCGATCAGGGCGGCGATCAGCCGCCGGTCCTCGACCGACAGCCGGGCGATCCGCCGCGCCAGCGTGGTCGCCTCCGCGTCGGGGGTGGAGTCGTCGGCGACCTCGTCACCGACGCCCGGCGTCGCTTGGGGACGGGGCCCGATCCGGTGCAACAGCTCTTCGACCGGAACCTCGAGGGCCGACGCGACGCGGGCGAGCACCTCGGGCGAAGGATTCGGCAGCACCCGGACCCCTCCGAACTCCTCGCGTCGACCCTGCTCGAGCGCCTTCCACTCCGACTCCGGTATGCGGGCCCGCTTGGCCGCCTCCCGACGCCGGAGGCCGAGCGCCTCGCGCTGCTCGACGAGGAAGTGGCCGAAGTCGACCCAGTCGGAGACGCTCCCGACGGGTGTGACCCGGCCGTTGCCGGGCGTGGACCCCCGTGTGCTCACGCGGCCGCGCCGCGGTCGGACGCGAACATGAGGTCGACGGGAACGTCGCCGACGGGCGCGGGGGCTATCGGGCGCCCGTCGACGGTGAGGCGCACGGCACCCGGCGCGCCGAGGCGGATCCAGACGCCGGTGTCGGCCGGGAACGACTGAGTGGCAGCGGCGGCGAGCATGCCCTCGTAGGCCACCGTCCCGCTCGCGCCGTCGCGCACCTGGAGCCAGCACGGTCCGGTCGCCGTCACGGTGACGACGAACCCGACCCGACCGACTTCGACCTGCCGCGAGTCGGAACGGTCTCCGACGGGTACTGCGGCGAGCGGCGGAAGCGTCGTGCTCGTCGTCGTGGTCGAGCTCGGCGACCGAGCACCGGCTCGTCGCGGCCGCGGCGTGCTCGACGCCGTCGTGGGTACGCCCGCGTTCCGACGTCGGCCCGTCTCCGCGCGGTTCGAACCCCCGGTCATCCCTGGGAGCAACAACGCGCCGAGGCCGACGGAGAGCGCCGCCATCACCGCGAGGCCGATGAGCGGTGCGCGTCGCGGCCCGCGCCGGAGCGACACCCGACCGACAGGACCAGGGGCAAGGACCTCGGTCCGAGCGCGCCCTCGCGGCCGCACGCGAGCGCCGTCGGCCGCGGTCGCCATCGCCTCGAGCGCGCGCCGCTGGTGGTCGACGGAGGTGACGGGGTCCTGCGGATGGCGGCCACTGCGCCACAGGACGACCACCCACAAGCCGGCAAGGAGACCGATGACGATGATCGCCACTCGTCTACTCCCTTCTCGCGGTGGGACGCGCAGCTCGAGCGCGGTCGCGATTTTTCCTCCTTCTCTTGTACTCCCCTGTTCAAGCGCGGGGCGCGGTCGGGACGCCGCATCGAGAGAGGTTCGGCGATGGCGCCCGATACACTCGCCCCCTTCATGGACACCTCGATAGAGACGCTGCCAGAGAACAAGGTCCGCCTCCACGTCGCCGTGCCCGCGGCGGAGTTCGACAAGGCGCTCGACGCCGCCTTCCGCAAGCTCGCCCGGGAGGTCCGGATCCCCGGGTTCCGCCCCGGGAAGGCGCCGCGCAAGCTGCTCGAAGCTCGACTCGGCACCGAGGCGGCGCGCGACCAGGCCCTGCGAGACTCGGTACCCGAGTACTACCGGGATGCGATCGCGAGCGAAGACCTCGACGCGATCGCTCCGCCCGAGATCGAGATCACGGCCGGCGAGGAAGACGGCGACGTCGAGTTCGACGCCGTCGTCGAGCTGCGCCCGGTGATCGAGCTCGAGGGCTACGAGCACCTCACCGTCACCCTCGACGACTACGAAGTGCCGGGCGACGACGCGCTCGACGCCCAGGTCGAGTCGCTGCGCGAGCGGTTCGCCGACCTCGAGGAGTCCGACGCACCGCTCACCGACGACGACTACGCCCAGATCGACATCAAGGGCCTCGTCGACGGAGAGGTGGTCGACGGTCTCACCGCGACCGACTTCCTCTACGCGGTCGGCTCCGACTCGATCGTGGCCGAGCTCGACACCGAGCTGCACGGAAAGCGCCCCGGCGACATCCTCGAGTTCACGTCGACGCTCACCGAGCGCTTCGGCGAGCGTGAGGGTGACGACGTCTCCTTCCAGGTGCTCGTGAAGGAGACGAAGAAGAAGGTGCTGCCCGAGCCCACCGACGAGTGGGTCGCCGACGTCACCGAGTTCGCGACGCTCGACGAGCTGCGTGCCGATCTGCGCAACCGACTCGAGATGGTCGGGAAGCTGCGAGCCCGGATGGCGCTGCGCGAGCGCGTGCTCGAGGTCGCCTCCGATCTCGTCCTCGTGAGCCCGCCCGAGCCGCTCGTGCGCTCCGAGATGGAACGCCGGCTGCACGAGTTCGCGCACCAGCTCGAGAACCAGGGTGGCGACATCGCCGGCTACCTCGAGGCCTCCGAGCAGACCCAGGACGAGCTGATCGGCGTCATCCGGGCCGGGGCGGAGAAGGCGGTCCTCGCCGACCTCGCCCTGCGCGCGGTCGTGGCCCAGGAGGGGATCGAGGCCTCGGAGGACGACGTCGACGCCGAGATCGCGAAGCTGGCCGAACAAGTCCAAGAAAAGCCGCAGAAGGTACGGCGCCAGCTCGAACAGCGGGGCGCGCTCGACGCACTACGATCTGATCTCGCACGGGGGAGCGCCATGCAGCTCCTCATCGACGGGGCTGAAGTGGTCGACGGTGAAGGAAATCCGATCGATCTCAGCCTCCCCGAAGCGGACGTCAACACCGACCCCCCCGAAGCGCCACCCGAACCAGCAGCCGAAGCCGAAGAGGAGCCCGAGGCGTGACCGACCCGATCAGCGGCCAGGTAATCCCGCAATTCATCGAGCAGACGAACCGGGGCGAGCGTCATCTCGACCCGTACACGAAGCTGTTCAGTGAGCGCGTCGTCTACCTGGGAACGCCCATCGACGACTTCGTCGCCAACGCGATCGTGGCCCAGCTCCTGACCCTGGAGAGCGACGACCCCGACAAGGACATCTCCCTCTACATCAACTCGCCCGGCGGAGAGATCACCGGGCTGTTCGCGATCTACGACACGATGCAGTTCATCAAGTGTGACGTGAGCACGATCTGCCTCGGCCAGGCCGCTTCGGCCGCCGCGGTGATCCTGGCGTCGGGCACGGCGGGCAAGCGCTTCGTCCTCCCGCACGCCCGAATCCTGATCCACCAGCCCCACGGTGGCGCCTCCGGCCAGGCGGTCGACATCGAGATCCAGGCCAAGGAGATCAGCCGCATGCGGTCGCTCCTCGACGAGATCCTGGCCCACCACAGCGGCCAGGACGTCGCCAAGATCGCCAAGGACACCGACCGCGACTTCATCATGAGCGCGCTCGAGGCCAAGGAATACGGGATGGTCGACGAGGTCATCACGAACCGCGATCTCGCGGCTGTGCCGGTTCCTGCCGGCGTGAGCTGAGCGGGCGGACTCGGCAGGACAAGGGGGAACGTCGTGGCGAAGTTCGGTGACGGTGGCGATCTGCTCAAGTGCTCGTTCTGTGGGAAGAGCCAGAAGCAGGTCAAGAAGCTGATCGCCGGCCCCGGCGTGTACATCTGCGACGAGTGCATCGACCTCTGCAACGAGATCATCGAGGAAGAGCTCTCGCAGAGCACCGAGGTCAAGTTCGACGAGCTGCCGAAGCCGCGCGAGATCCTCGAGTACCTGAACGGCTACGTCATCGGCCAGGACCAGGCCAAGAAGATCCTCTCCGTCGCCGTCTACAACCACTACAAGCGGGTGCAGGCCGGCGCCTACGGCGACCCCGACGTCGAGCTGCAGAAGTCGAACATCCTGCTCATCGGTCCGACCGGCTGCGGCAAGACGCTCCTCGCGCAGACGCTGGCGCGGATGCTCAACGTCCCGTTCGCGATCGCCGACGCCACCGCGCTCACCGAGGCGGGCTACGTCGGCGAAGACGTCGAGAACATCCTGCTCAAGCTGATCCAGGCCGCCGACTACGACGTCAAGAAGGCCGAGACCGGGATCATCTACATCGACGAGATCGACAAGATCGCCCGCAAGGCCGAGAACCCGTCGATCACGCGTGACGTCTCCGGCGAAGGTGTGCAGCAGGCGCTGCTCAAGATCCTGGAGGGAACGACCGCATCGGTGCCCCCGCAGGGCGGGCGCAAGCATCCGCACCAGGAGTTCATCCAGATCGACACCACGAACGTCCTGTTCATCTGCGGCGGCGCGTTCGCGGGGGTCGAGAAGCTCATCGAGAGCCGTCTCGGCAACAAGGGTCTCGGCTTCCACGCCGACATCCGGCGCACCTCCGAGAAAGACGTCGGCGAGCACCTCACCAAGCTGCTCCCCGAGGACCTGTTGAAGTTCGGGCTCATCCCCGAGTTCATCGGTCGACTGCCGGTGATGAGCGCGGTGCACCCACTCGACCAGGAGGCCCTCGTGCGCATCCTCGTCGAGCCGAAGAACGCCTTGCTGAAGCAGTACCAGAAGTTCTTCCACTTCGACGATGTCGACCTCGTGTTCACCGACGACGCGCTCCAGGCCGTCGGCGACGAAGCGCTCAAGCGCGGCACCGGGGCCCGCGGTCTGCGGGCCATCCTCGAAGAGGTGCTCCTCGAGGTGATGTACGACCTCCCGAGTCGCACCGACGTGACGCAGTGCATCGTCGACCGCAACGTCGTGCTCGACCGGGTCAGTCCGACCCTCGTCACCGCCGACGAAGCCGACCGCCGCACCGCTTGATGGTTCGCTCCGCTGCGCTGCCTCGATCGCTCACCCGCTGACGTACCGCACGGGGGTGTCCGGCAGCTCCGCTGCGCTCACGTGCTCTGATCGTGTCCGGCGACTCCGCCTGCGTCTCCTGTGGCCCTTCGGGCCGGAGTGTCATTGGTTCCCGCAAGTATCGTGCGGCGCATGACGACGCCTCCCGACAAACCTTCGCTCGACGATCTCGAATCGCGGTGGGGGGCCCGGTGGGAGGCCGACGGCACCTATCGCTTCGACCGGTCGAAGTCGCGCGCCGAGGTCTATTCGATCGACACGCCACCGCCGACGGTCAGCGGATCACTGCACATGGGCTCGCTGTTCGGATATGTCCACACCGACTCGATCGCCCGGTACCGCCGGATGCGGGGTCTCGAGGTCTTCTACCCGATGGGTTGGGACGACAACGGGCTGCCGACGGAACGGCGGGTGCAGAACTACTTCGGGGTCCAGTGCGACCCGTCGCTGCCGTACGACCCTGACTACACGCCGCCGGAATCGCCGCCCGGCGACTCGGGGAAGAAGTCGAAGGACCGGCCGATCCCGGTGCCGCGGCAAGAACTTCGTCGACCTGTGCCTGCGCCTCACCACCGAAGACGAGCAGGCGTTCGAGGAGCTGTGGAAGCGGGTCGGGCTGTCGGTCGACTGGGAGCTCACCTACACGAGCATCGGTGCCGACGCCCAGCGCGGCGTCGCAGCTCGCGTTCCTGCGCAACTTCGCCCGCGGCGAGGCGTACCAGTCGGAGGCGCCGACGTTGTGGGACGTCGACTTCCGCACCGCCGTCGCGCAGGCGGAGCTCGAAGACCGGGAGATGCCCGGGGCGTACCACGCGATCACCTTCGCCGGCACCGACGGCGCCGCAGACATCGTCATCGAGACGACGCGGCCCGAGCTGATCCCGGCTTGCGTCGCGCTCGTGGCCCATCCCGACGACGCCCGGTACGCGCCGCGCTTCGGTACGACGGTGCGCACGCCGCTGTTCGGGGTTCCCGTGCCGGTGCTCGCGCATCCACTCGCCGATCCCGAGAAGGGATCGGGGATCGCGATGATCTGCACCTTCGGTGACACGACCGACGTGGTGTGGTGGCGCGAGCTCCAGCTCCCGACCCGCAACGTGATGGGGCGCGACGGTCGCCTGCTCGAGCCGTCACCCCCGTGGGGAGACGACGTCGACGCCGAGGCCGACGCGCGCTACGCCGAGCTCGCGGGCAAGACCGCGAAGCAGGCCCAGCGTCGGATCGTGGAGATGCTCGAGGAGTCGGGCGATCTCGTCGGCGAGCCGAAGCCGATCACGCACCCGGTGAAGTTCTTCGAGAAGGGTGACCGTCCCCTCGAGATCGTGAGCAGCCGTCAGTGGTACATCCGCAACGGTGCGCGTGACGCAGAGCTCCGCGAGACCCTGCTCGATCGGGGACGCGCGCTCGCCTGGCACCCGCCACACATGTTCAGCCGCTTCGAGTCCTGGGTCGAGGGTCTCAACTCCGACTGGCTCATCAGCCGCCAACGCTTCTTCGGCGTGCCGTTTCCCGTCTGGTACCCGGTGGGCGCCGACGGTGAACCCGACTTCGAGGCGCCGATGGTCGCGACGGAGGACCGCCTTCCGGTCGACCCGTCGAGCGACGTTCCCGACGGCTACACCGAGGCGCAGCGTGGCGCGCCCGGTGGGTTCGTGGGTGATCCCGACGTGATGGACACGTGGGCGACGTCGTCGCTGACGCCCGCAGATCGCGACCGGATGGGAATCCGACCCCGACCTGTTCGCCCGCACGTTCCCGATGGATCTGCGACCCCAGGGCCCCGAGATCATCCGCACCTGGTTGTTCTCCACGCTGCTGCGGTCGATCCTCGAGCACGGTGAGATGCCGTGGACCGACACGAGCATCAACGGATGGATCCTCGACCCCGACCGCAAGAAGATGTCGAAGTCGAAGGGCAATGTCGTCACACCGATCGGTGTGCTCGAGAAGTTCGGCTCCGACGCGGTGCGCTACTGGGCGCTGAACGGCCGACCCGGCGTCGACACCGCGCTCGACGAGGGCCAGATGAAGGTCGGCCGTCGTCTCGCGATCAAGGTGCTCAACGCGTCGAAGTTCGTGCTCGGCGTGATGGGGGAGGCCGTCGCCGATCCCGACTTGATCACCACGCCGATCGACCGGGCGCTGTGGGCCGATCTCGGCGCGCTGGTCGACGACGCGACCGCCGCGTTCGACGCGTACGACTACGCCCGCGCGCTGGAGCGCACCGAGCGGTTCTTCTGGAGCTTCTGCGACGACTACCTCGAGCTGGTCAAGACCCGCGCGTACGGTACCGACGAGCTCGACCCTGCCGGTGCAGCATCGGCACGCGCGACGCTCGCCCTCACCCTCGACGCGCTGCAACGACTGTTCGCCCCGCACCTGCCGTTCGTCACCGAAGAGGTCTGGTCGTGGTGGCGGGAGGGCTCGGTGCACCGCGCCGCGTGGCCGGAGATCCCGGGCGCAACCTCGACCGCCGACTGTTCGGTGTACCGCGTCGCGGCCGAGGTGCTCGGCGCGGTGCGCAAGGCGAAGTCCGACGCGCAACGTTCGTTGCGTACCGAGGTCGTGCGCGCGGTCGTTCGCGACACGCCGGAGCGGTTGGCTGCACTTGCACTCGCGGTCGACGACGTGCGGGAGTCGGGCCGAATCCAGGAGCTCGTGACCGAGATCGGCCGACTCGCTCGAGATCGTCGTCGAGCTCGCGCCTCCCGAAGAGAAGCCGGGCTGACCCGGGTGGACACCCACGACGCCCGAGCCTGGCTCGACGCGCACATGAACCTCGAGACCGGCGTCGGCGTGCCGGTCACCTCGTCGCCCACGCCGTCGAGGCGGGCCACCGCGCCCACGTTGGACCGCATCTCGGCCCTCGTCGAGCTCCTCGGCTCCCCGCAGCTCTCGTATCCGGTCGTGCACGTGACCGGCACCAACGGCAAGACGTCGGTGGCCCGCATGACGGCGTCGTTGCTCGCGGCCACCGGCCTGTCGGTCGGTTCGTTCACCAGCCCGCACCTGGCCAGGGTCAACGAGCGCATCTCGTGGAACGGCGAGCCGATCCTCGACGCCGAGCTCGACGCGTTGCTCGCGCTCGTCGCCGAGCTGGAACCCGACGCTCGCCGAGCGGGGCCTCGATCGGCCCAGCTGGTTCGAGATCCTGACCGCGGTCGCGCTCACCTGGTTCGCCGACATCGCGGTCGACGTCGCGGTCGTCGAGGTCGGCCTCGGCGGCACGTGGGACTCCACCAACGTGGTCGACGGGACCGTCGCGGTCGTGACCAACGTGAGCATCGACCACGTCGAGTACCTCGGTACCGACGCGGGCCGACATCGCGACGGAGAAGGCCGGGATCATCGGCCCCGGGGCCACGCTCGTGCTCGGCGAGACCGATCCCGAGCTGCTCCCGATCTTCGCGGCCCGTGATCCCGAACGGATCGTGCTCCGCGAGCGCGACTTCGCAGTCGTCGCCGACCGCGTCGCACACGGAGGACGGCTCGTCGACTTCCGTACCCCGGGCGCGAGCTACGACGAGCTGCTCGTGCCGTTGCACGGCGCGTACCAGGCGGTGAACGCGTCGACAGCACTCACCGCCGCCGAGTGCTTCATCGGTCGACCGCTCGATGTCGACGTGGTCGAAGCTGCCGCGCGCACCTTCTCGTCGCCCGGTCGGCTCGAGGTCGTCGGTCACCGCCCGTTGGTGCTTGCTCGACGGCGCGCACAACGTCGCCGGCGCGTACGCGCTCGCCGACGCGCTCGCCGAGGAGTTCCCCGATGCCGCGCGCACGCTCGTCGTCGGGCTGCTGCGCGAGAAGGACCCGCACGAGATGCTCGAGGCCCTCGGCTCGACGGGCGCGGCGCAGATCGTGTGCTGTCGCGTTCCGAGCCCGCGTGCCCTCGACCCCGGCGCGATCGCAGCCGCCGCGATCGATCTCGGCGTCGATCCCCAGCGCGTGCATGTCGCCGAGCTGGTCTCGGAGGCGCTGGCCCGAGCCCTCGCCCTCACCCCTCCCGACGGTGAGGTGGTGGTCGCGGGCTCCCTGTACGTCGTCGGTGCCGCCCGCTCAGTCCTCGTCCCCACGCCATGACACCCGTTGGTGCGATTGTCGTCGGTATGCGACACAAATCGCACCAACGCTGCGGTCGCCGGTAGCGTGACCGGCCTTATGAGTGACAAGACTTTCGTCATCTGCAAGCCCGACGCCGTCGAACGTGGCCTCGTCGGGGAGATCATCGGTCGGTTCGAGGCCAAGGGTCTGACCCTGGTGGCCGCCGAGCTGCGGACCATCGACGTCGCCACGGCCGAGCAGCACTACGGCGAGCACGACGGGCAAGCCGTTCTTCGCCGACCTGGTCGCCTTCATCACCCGCAGTCCGGCGCTGCTGCTGGTCGTGGAAGGGACCGAGGCGTTCAAGGTCGTGCGGACCCTGATGGGTGCGACGAACCCGCGCGAGGCAGCGCCCGGCACGATCCGCGGCGATCTCGCGATCGAGATGACCGAGAACCTCGTCCACGGCTCCGACTCACCCGAATCCGCCGAACGCGAGATCGCGCTCTTCTTCCCCACCCTCGCCTGAGCCCAGCGGAGCGAACCAGGGGGCACGCCTGGAATCGAGTCGGGAAAAGCCGTAGCCTGGGCCCGATCCACTCCCGCCGTTCGACCCGTTCACTCCAGCCGCGACTCGGCGACCCCTCCTCGGGTCCTCGCCGCCTCTCGGGAGGCCGACCCGTGAACGAACCTTGGTACTCACCCATCGTGGGTCGCGACATGGCTGTCGACCTCGGGACGGCGAACACCCTGGTCTACGTGCGCGGCCGCGGCATCGTGCTCGACGAGCCGTCGGTGGTCGCGATCAACACCAAAGACGGTCGCCCGCTCGCGGTCGGCGCCGAGGCCAAGCGGATGATCGGACGCACGCCGAGTCACATCCAGGCGATCCGTCCGTTGAAAGACGGCGTGATCGCCGACTTCGACATCTGCGAGAAGATGCTGCGCTACTTCATCCAGCGCGTGCACCAGCGACGGTGGGCGAAGCCGCGCATCGTGATCTGCGTCCCGTCGGGCATCACCGGCGTCGAGCAGCGCGCGGTGCAGGAGGCGGCCGAGTACGCGGGCGCGCGCAAGCCGGCCTTCATCATCGAGGAGCCGATGGCCGCGGCGATCGGCGCGGGGCTTCCGGTGCACGAGCCCGCGGGCAACATGGTCGTCGACATCGGCGGCGGCACCACCGAGGTCGCGGTCATCTCGCTCGGCGGCATCGTCTCGAGCGAGTCGATCCGCATCGGTGGCGACGAGCTCGACGAGTCGATCATCAACTTCGTCAAGAAGGAGTACTCGCTCGCGCTCGGCGAGCGGACCTCCGAGGAGATCAAGGTCGCGCTCGGCAGCGCGTTCCCGCTCCAGGAAGAGCTCTACGCCGAGATCCGCGGTCGCGACCTCGTCACGGGCCTGCCGAAGACGATCGTCGTGTCGACCGAGGAGATCCGCGAGGCGATCGAGGAGCCCGTCTCGGCGATCGTCGACGCGGTGAAGGTCACGCTCGACAAGACGCCCCCGGAGCTCGCCGCCGACATCATGGAGAAGGGGATCGTGATCACCGGTGGGGGAGCGCTGCTCCACGGTCTCGATGCCCGGCTCGCCGACGAGACCGGCATGCCGATCGTCATCGCGAAGAACCCGCTGCACTCGGTCGTGATCGGATCCGGTCAGTGCCTCGAGGAGTTCGACGCGCTCAAGCAAGTCCTGATCTCCTCGCAGAACGGCTGACCCCGGAGGGGTTCACGAGCTCGTGGTCGTCTCCCGACGTAGTAGTCGCCGTCGCTCGGTGCTGGTGCTCCTCGTGCTCACCGCAGTCACCCTGATCACCCTCGATCAGCGCGGCGCGGGCGGAGGCGTGATCGGCTCCGCGCGCGACAGCGCCCGCGACACGCTCGCTCCGGTCCAGTCGGCGGTCGACGACGCGTTCCGCCCCATCGGCGACTGGTGGGACGGCGTCAGCAACGGTGCGTCACTGAAGAGTGAGAACGCGCGCCTGCGCAAGCAGCTCGCCGATGCCCGGAGCGCGGCGCAATCGGCGCAGCCCGCACTCCGTGAGAACAGGGAGCTCAAGCGCCTCACCCAACTGCCGTTCGCCGGTGGCATCCCGACGGTGGCGACGCAGATCATCTCGGCGTCGCCGGGGAACTTCGAGTCGAGCGTCGAGCTCGACAAGGGCACCGACGACGGCATCGCCGTCGGTCAACCGGTTGTCGCGGGCGACGGGCTCGTCGGACGCATCACGAGCGCATCGAAGCGACGTTCGACGGTGTTGCTCCTCACCGACCCCGCGTCGGAGGTGGGCGTGCGGCTGGAGTCGGGCGCGCCGGGAGTTGCGAAGGGTCGCGCCGGGAGCGATCTGCTCACCCTCGACTTCGTCAGCCCCGAGGTGAACGTGCACAAGGGTGAGATCGTCACCACGGCCGGCCTGCAGGGTGCGCTGTTCCCAGCGGGCTTGCCCGTCGCGCGCGTCGTGTCGGTGCAGAAGACAGCCGGGAGACCTCGACCAGAAGATCATGTTGCGCCCGCTCGTCGACGTGGGCACGCTCGAGTTCCTCGACGTGCTGCGCTGGCCCGACGTGTCGGCGGTGCCACCGGCCGGGGCACCGGCCGGTTGAGCCGATGATCCAACAGGTCCGACTCGGTCTGCTCGTGATCGCCATGGTCATCGCGCAGGTCGCGCTCTTCCCGCACTTCCGGGTCGACGGTGTCGCGCCCGACCTCGGCCTGGTCACTGCGGTTGCGGTCGCGTACCGCGAGGGTCCGAACGCGGGGGCGGTCGTCGGGTTCTCCGGTGGGCTGCTGCTCGATCTGTTCCTCCGCACGCCGCTCGGGCTCTCCGCGCTCGCCTGGGCGATCACGGGCTACGTGATCGGCGTCCTCCAGGGCGGGATGCTGCGGACCAGCCGGTGGGCGGCCCCGCTGCTCGGTGGGCTCGGCGGGCTGCTCGGCGGCGCCGTGTTCGTGCTGATCGGGGGCCTCCTCGGATCCGAGGAGCTCGTCAGCTCGAACTCGATCCGGGTCGTCGTCATCGCGGCCACGTACGACGCCATCCTCGCCCCGTTGGTCTTCCTCCTCGTGGGCTGGGCGCTCCACGAGCCGCGTACCACCAGCCGGGTTCGTGGGGGAAGATGGGGAGCGTGACCCCCGTTCTCCGCTCGACCCTTCCTTCGTCGCGATGATCGAGGGCAGCCGGGTCCGGGTCAGCATCGTCGGTGTGGTCGTCGTCGCGCTGTTCTGCGCGCTCTTCGCCCGCCTCTGGTACCTCGAAGTCGCCGGCGGAACCCAGTTGGCGGTCGCGGCCAACGCCAACCGGGTGAAGACCGTCTTCGACCCCGCGCCCCGAGGTCGGATCCTGGATGCCAAGGGCCGTGAGCTCGCGAACAACCGGGTCGCGAACATCGTCACGGTCGACCGACGACTCGCGCCGTCGGCCCGGAAGAAGGTCGTTGCCGCGCTCGCGCCGGTGCTCGGCACGACGATCGAAGAGATCGACAAGCGCCTCGACGACGCGCGGGTGTCGCCGTACACGCCGGTCCCGGTCGCCGTCGACGTTCCCGTCGACACCTTGGCGTACATCGGCGAGCACAAGGCCGACTTCCCGGGTGTGCGGGCCGAGCCACGCGCGGTTCGGCGCTATCCACTGGGATCTCTCGCCTCGCACGTGCTCGGCTACGTCGGCGAGATCAACGAGAAGGAGCGCGCGGCCGAACCCAAGGGTGAGTACGCGCTCGGCGACGAGATCGGCAAGTCGGGAGTCGAGCAGAGCTACGAGCAGGACCTGCGGGGCAAGCCGGGCAAGGAACGCCTCGAGATCGACGTGCAGGGCCACGTGCTCAAGACGCTCAGCACCACCAAGCCGGTTCCCGGACACGACGTGCAGCTCACGCTCGACCTCGACGTGCAGAACGTCGCCGAGAGCTCGCTCGCGCAGGCGATGGCCACGGCGCAGCAGACCCACAATGCCGCGGTCAAGGACAAGTTCGAGGACTACCACGCGCCGGCCGGCGCGGTCGTCGTGCTCGACGCGAAGACCGGCTCGGTCGTGGCGATGGCGTCGAACCCGACCTACGACCCGAACGCGTTCACCGACGGGATCCCCACGGCCACCTACCAGGCCTTCAACGACCCTGCGAATCACTACCCGCTGCTCAACCGGGCGATCCAGGGCCAGTACGCGCCGGGGTCGACGTTCAAGCTCGTGACGTCACTCGCCGGGCTCCAGACCGGGCAGATCTCACCGGGGACGACGGTCGACGACAAGGGATTCATCGACCTCGGAGTCGAAGGCGGCTACTTCCAGAATGCGGGCAAGGAAGCTCATGGATACGTCGATCTCCCCGAGGCACTCACCGTGTCGAGCGACGTGTACTTCTACGAGATCGGTCGCACGTTCTGGGGTGACTTCCATCGCCACCAGCCGGACGGGTACGCCATCCAGGACGAAGCCCGCACGCTCGGCTTCGGCGCGCCGACCGGCGTCGGCCTCTCCGGCGAGGCAAAGGGTCGCGTTCCCGACGAGCCGTGGAAGAAGGCGTTCAACGCGAACAACCCCGATCCCAAGAGCAAGGCCGAGAACTCGATCTGGCTCCCGGGCGACAACATCAACCTCGCGGTGGGGCAGGGTGACCTCCTCGTCACCCCACTCCAGTTGGCGACCGCGTACGAGACGTTGGCCAACGGCGGAACGCTGTACACGCCGCGGCTCGCGTCGCAGGTGCTCGACCTGAACCAGAAGGTCGTGCGTCAGATCCCGCCGACGCCGAAGACCACGGTGAAGCTGCCCGACGGCGCGCGCGACGCGATCCTCTCCGGGCTGCGCGGCGCGGTGCAGAGCGACACGGGAACTGCGGGGGCGGTGTTCGCGGGCTTCCCGTTCGGCCAGTTCGACGTCGCCGGCAAGACCGGAACCGCGCAGGTCGCGGGCAAGCAGGACACTTCGGTGTTCGTCGGGATCACTCCACCCGATCCGTCGCCCGATCAGCCGCAGTACGTCGTCGTCGCGATGGTCGAGGAAGGTGGGTTCGGGGCCGACACCGCCGCGCCGATCGTCCGCCACGTGATCGAGGCGCTCGACGGCCTCCCGCTCACGCCCATGCACATCGCCGGCTCGACGACCGCCGACTGACCGGGACGGCTGACGACGATGGCATCCCGCGCGCTCCCTTCCTCGGTCGTGCTGTCCCACCGGCGCGCCCGGCTGCTCTCCACGCCGTTGCGGCACCTCGACGTCGTGCTGATCGGCACGACGCTGGCCATCTCGGGCCTCGGGCTGGTGATGATCTACTCCGCGACGAAGGCCCGCACGCGTGCCGAAGGCGTGAGCTCCCTCTACTTCGTCAACCGCCAGGCGATCTGGATCGTCCTCGGGATCCTGGCGATGGCCGCGGTGATGGCGATCGACTACCGCAAGCTCCGGGACCTCGCTCCGATCGGGTACTTCGGGATGGTGTTCCTCCTCGCGGCCGTGCTCGTGCCGGGGATCGGAACGATCGCGAAGGGGACCCAGGCCCGCTTCCAGCTCGGGGCGTTCCAGCTCCAGCCGTCGGAGTTCACCAAGTTCTTCCTGATCCTCATGCTCGCGGCGTACTGCTACCTCCACCGCAGCGACTTCGGGTTCCGCCGGGTGCTGATGGCAATCGCCATCTGCGGCCTGCCGTTGGCGCTCGTCATGCTCCAACCCGACCTCGGAACCGCGCTCGTGCTCGGCTCCATCTCGTTCGCGATGCTCACGGTCGGCGGCGTGAAGGGCCGGTACCTCGCGGTGCTCGCCCTGATCGTGGTCACGGGTGCCATCGGCGCGGTCAACCTCGGCGTGCTCAAGCAGTACCAGGTCGATCGGCTCACGTCGTTCCTCGATCAGAGCCACAACACGCGCGGCACGACCTACAACCTCGCCCAGTCGAAGATCGCGATCGCGGATGGCGGTCTCACCGGTGAGGGCCTCGGCAAGGGCGCCCAGACCAACGGCGGCTTCGTGCCCGAGCAGCACACCGACTTCATCTTCACCGCGGTGGGGGAGGAGCTCGGCTTCGCCGGTGGCGCGACCCTCCTCGCCCTGTTCGCGGTGGTGGTGTGGCGAACCTGGCGAACGGCCCGGCTCAGCAACGACTTCTTCGGCACGTTGGTGTGCGTCGGGGTGATCGCCATGTTCACGTTCCAGATCTTCGAGAACGTGGGGATGACGATGGGGATCATGCCGATCACCGGGATCCCGTTGCCGTTCATGAGCTACGGCGGGTCCTCGACGATCGTCTGCTTCGCCTGCGTCGGGCTGGTCGCGAACGTCCACATGCGCCGCTTCAGCTGAGGGTTCAGCGCTGCCAAACGGAACGAGCAGGGCGTTTCGGTCAGTACCTCGCTGCGAACTAGGCTGGTGGGGATGTCAAGCCTCTGGCCGCGGATCGAACCGCTCCTGGCCAGGGTCGAGAAACCCGCTCGCTACATCGGAATGGAGCGCGGCAGCGTCCGACCGGAGCACCTCCCCGGCCAGGTCGCATGGCTGCTGCTCTATCCCGACACCTACGAGATCGGGTTGCCCAACCAGGGGCTCCAGATCCTCTACGAGATCCTCAACGAGCGCCCCGATGCGGTCGCCGAGCGGTCGTACGCGCCCTGGAGCGATCTGGAAGCCGAGCTCCGGGCATCCGGCGTGCCGCTGTTCTCGGTCGACACCCACCGCGCCGCCGGCGACTTCGACGTCCTCGCGTTCAACCTCTCCGCCGAGCTGGTCGCGACCAACCTCCTGAACTGCATCGACCTCGCGGGAGTTCCGGTCCGCGGCGGAGCAGCGCTCGCCCGAGCACCCGCTCGTGCTCGCCGGCGGTCATTGCACCTTCAACCCGGAGCCGTTCGCCGACTTCGTCGACGCGTTCGTGATCGGCGACGGCGAGGAACCGGTCGGCGACATCACCGAGGTCATCGGCGCGTGGAAGCGCGGCGGGCGGGCATCGAGAGAAGCCGTGCTCCACGACCTCGCGACGATCCCCGGCGTGTACGTACCGTCGATGTACGAGGTGTCGTACGACGGCCCTCGGATCGCCGCCGTCGAGCCCCGCTACGCCGACGTTCCCGAGCGGGTCGAGAAGCGCACCGTCGCCGATCTCGCCGACTGGCCGTACCCGAAGCGTCAGCTCGTGCCGCTCATCGAGGTCGTGCACGACCGCCTCAACGTCGAGATCTTCCGTGGGTGCACGCGCGGCTGTCGGTTCTGCCAGGCCGGGATGATCACGCGACCGGTGCGGGAGCGACCCGTCGAGCAGGTCCGCACGATGGTCGAAGACGGCTTGCGGCGCACGGGCTACGACCAGGTCGCGCTCACGTCGCTCTCGAGCGCCGACTTCTCGGGGATCGACGGTCTCGTCGCCGATCTGGTGAACGAGCAGTCGGGCTGCGGCAACGTCGGCCTGTCGCTCCCGTCGCTGCGGGTCGACGCGTTCACCGTCGGCATCGCCACCGAGATCCAGAAGGTGAAGCGCACCGGGCTCACGTTCGCACCCGAGGCGGGCACGTGGCGGCTCCGCCAGGTCATCAACAAGATGATCACCGAGGAAGACCTCTACGCAGCCGTCGACGGCGCGTACTCACAGGGTTGGCGCCGGGTGAAGCTGTACTTCCTCACCGGGCTGCCCACCGAGATGGACGAAGACACGATGGGCATCGCCGAGCTGGCGAAGAACGTCGTCGCGGTGGGGAAGAAGTACACGAAGCAGGCGAGCTGCACCGCGTCGGTCGGCGGCTTCGTGCCGAAGGCCCACACGCCGTTCCAGTGGTTCGGTCAGAACGGTGTCGACGAGATGCGTCGCAAGGTCTCGATGCTGCGCGACGCGACGAAGCGGACCGGGGTGCAGCTGCGCTGGCACGACCCGGAGGCGTCGTTCGCCGAGGGCATCGTGAGCCGGGGCGATCGTCGGGTCGGTGCCGCGATCGAGCACGTGTGGCGCAACGGCGGCACGTTCCAGGAGTGGAGCGAGCGCTTCGAGCTCAGCCGGTGGCTCGAGGGCATGGCCGCGGCCGGCCTCGACCCCGACTGGTACGTCACCCGCCACCGCGACGAGCACGAGATCCTGCCGTGGGACCACGTCGCCGCCGGCCTGCACCGTGATTTCCTCTGGCAGGACTGGAAGCAGGCCCTCGCCGAGCACGGCCTCCCCGATTGTCGATGGACCCCGTGCTACGACTGCGGTGTGTGCACCCAGTACGCGATCGAGCACGTCGTGGCCTCGGCCGTCGCCCCCGCAGGCGGGAGCCAGGGCACCGGCCAGGACCTCAGCACCGGCGGCGCGGTGCCCGTCACCCTGCTCCCCACCCGGGTGGGCGCATGAGGGGCGAGGCCGGGTTCCCGGTGCGGATCCGCTTCTGCAAGCGGGGTCCGGTGCGCTTCATCGGCCACCGCGACGTGGCCCGGAACTTCGAGCGGGCGTTCCGCGTCGAGCAGCTCCCGCTCGCGTTCACCCTGGGGTTCTCCCCCCGGCCGAAGGTCGGCTTCGGCCTCGCCTTGTCGGTCGGTCACGAGAGCGACGCCGAGTACCTCGACGTCGAGCTCACCCACGATCCGGGAGTCGAGGGGCCGGGAGGCCTCGACCGGCTCCCTGAAGCGCTGACCGTCGCGCTTCCCGACGGGATCGACGTGACCGGTGTCGCTCCCATCGCGGATCGGGCGCCGTCGCTGCAAGAAGCTGTCACCGCGGTCGAGTACCGGATCGAGGTGACGCACGAACTGTCGGGCGCCTCGTCGACGCCGGAAGCGGTCGCCGACGCGGTCGCGTCGGTGCTCGCGGCTCCGAGCCTGGAGATCGCGCGGACGCGCAAGGGTCGCGAGGTGGCCGAAGACGTCCGCCCCGCGATCCGTGAGATGCACCTGCTCGAGGCCGACGCGGCAACGGCGTCGCTCGACCTCGAGCTCGCCACCCAACCCCGCAATGCCCGTCCCGGCGACGTCGTCGCCGCGTTGAACGTCATGGCCGGTTCGAACGGTCCGGTGTTCGCCGAGTGGCGGGTTCTCCGTACCCATCAATGGATCGAGCGCGTCGGCGCGCGGCTGGAGCCGCTCGAAGCCGACCCGCGCGCGCCCGTGCTCAAGGCACGGGCCTCGTGAGAGAAGGAACGAATGTCCGACGATCAGACCATGGGGACCTCTCCGGCTCCGACGCCCGGCCCGGCCACGCCGCCGCCTCCCGCATCGGGGCCTCCCGCATCGGCATCGAGTGCATCCACTCCTCGTGCATCGACGCCGACGACGGCGACCTCGCCTCCATCGACACCTGAGGCCTCGACGGGCGCTCCGGTCACCCGAGCACCCGCCGACCCCGAGCGTCGACCGGGCCCCGATGACAGCACCGACGCGGGCTCCGGCGGTTCTGGCAGCGCCGGCGGTTCGGGCTCGTCGGCCGAGGGCGGCGGCGATGGTGGTACCGGCGCGACCAATCCCGACGGCACCCCGCGGAAGCGGCGTCGGCGCGGGTCACGGGGTGGGCGCAACCGCAAGCGCCCGAGCGCGGCCGGAGGCGCGCCCCGGGACGGCGACGACGGCGGCGGCGATGGAGACGACGGTGACGATCGTGGGCGTGGTGGCGAAACGGTCGACGCCGGTGATGGCGCGCCCGCCCGTCCGGTTCGCCGGCCCGCGGGCCGCCCGCCCCGTGCCGACGCCGATCCGGGCCGCAAGCCCGGCTCGCGGGCCGAGGACTACACCGACCCGTCGGCCGACCGCGGACTGACCACCGACGACCTCGCCGAATCCGCTCGGGAAGACGCCGGCCTCCGCGCGCCACGCGTCGGTGACACACGTCCCGCGCCGGCGACGCCCGCCAACGCGGCCGGCAACGGCGGCAACGGTCGTGGCAACGGCGGCCGCGGCGGCGGGGGCGGCCCCGCAACGGCGAGTCCGGTTCCGGGCCGGCCGAAGGCGGTCCCGAGGCGACCAACGACGACGGCACCCCCCGCACCCCCCGTCGCCGCCGCAGGGGTGGTCGCGGTCGATCGAAGGGCGCGCGTACGGGAGAGTCGCGTCCGACCACGGTCGAGGCCGACCTCGGCATCGGCGAGGGCGTCGAGCTCTCGGAGCTCGACGAAGCCGCGCTGGCGCGGCGTCGGGGCCAGACCGCGCAAGGGTCGCGCGGTCGGTCGGTACCTGATGGGTGTCCACGTCGCGCCCGGCACCGCGACGCAGATCGCGGTGCTCGAAGGCCGCTCGCTGGTGGAGCACTCGGTGAGCCGTCCGGAAGACGACGACACGTCGATCGACGGCAACATCTACCTCGGCCGGGTTCAGAACGTGCTGCCGGGGATGGAGGCCGCGTTCATCGACATCGGCACCCCGAAGAACGGTGTCCTCTACCGGGGCGACGTCACGTTCGACGAGTCGGAGGTCGAGGAGAAGGAACCGAAGATCGAGCGGCTGCTGAAGAACGGCCAGATGATCCTCGTCCAGGTCACGAAGAACCCGATCGGCCACAAGGGCGCCCGTCTCACCCAGGAGGTCAGCCTCGCCGGCCGCTTCGTGGTGATGGTTCCCGGCCAGCCGAAGACCTACGGGATCTCGAAGCGTCTCCCCGACGACGAGCGCAAGCGTCTGCGGCGCGTGCTCGACGGCATCAAGCCCGAAGACGCCGGCCTGATCGTGCGCACCGCGGCCGAGGGTGCAACAACCGAAGAGCTGACGCGCGACATGCTCCGCCTCCGGGCGCAGTGGGAGCAGATCTCCGGCCTTGCCGCCAAGGCCAACCGGGCGACACTCCTCTACAAGGAGCCGCCGCTCGTCGTCCGGCGCATCCGCGAGGAGTTCACCAAGGAGTACCGGGGCGTCAGCATCGACGACAGGGGTCTCTACGAGGAGATCCGCGCCTACGTCGAGGCGATCGCGCCCGAGCTCGCGGAGCGCATCGAGTTCTACGACGAGGAGGCCGAGGGCCTTCCGCTGTTCGAGCGGTTCCACATCCACGAGCAGCTCGTGAAGGCGCTCGACCGCAAGGTGTGGCTCCCATCGGGTGGTTCGCTCGTGATCGAGCGGACCGAGGCGCTCACCGTGATCGACGTGAACACCGGCAAGAACGTGGGGAAGTCGAACCTCGAGGAGACGGTCTTCACCAACAACCTGGAGGCCGCCGACGAGGTCGCCCGCCAGCTCCGCCTGCGAGACATCGGCGGGATCATCGTGATCGACTTCATCGACATGGAGATCAAGAAGAACCGCGATGCCGTGCTCCGGGGCTTCAAGGACGCCCTCGCCCGGGACAAGACCCGGACCCAGGTCTTCGAGATCTCCGAGCTGGGCCTGGTCGAGATGACCCGCAAGCGCATCTCCGAGGGCCTCGTCGAGGCGTTCTCGGAGACGTGCGAGGTGTGCCACGGTCGGGGCTTCATGGTCGACGAATCCCTCCTCGGCTAAGACTCTCCGGGTTCTCAGTTCTTCGAGCGAGGTTTGTCGCGCATGTATGCGGTCATCAGCACCGGTGGGAAGCAGTACAAGGTCGAGGAGGGTCAGCGGCTCGACGTCGAGCGGCTCGGTCTCGACACCGACTCCGTGGTCGAGCTGGCCCCGGTCCTGGTGGTCGACGGCGACACCGTCCTCGCCACGCCGGCCCAGCTCGGCGGCGCGTCGGTGAAGGCCAAGGTCGTCGGCGCGGCCCGTGGGCCCAAGATCGACGGCTTCACGTACAAGCCGAAGTCGAACCAGCGCAAGCGCTGGGGTCACCGCCAGAAGTACTCCACCATCGAGATCACCGGCATCACCCTCGCCGCAGCCAAGGGAGCCTGACGTGTCGAAGAAGAAGGGCGCGGCATCGTCACGCAACGGTCGTGACTCCAACGCGCAGCGTCTCGGTGTGAAGGTCTCGACGGGCACCGAGGTGACCGCCGGATCGATCATCGTCCGCCAGCGCGGCACCCGCTTCCACCCCGGCGACAACGTCGGGCGCGGCAACGACGACACCCTCTTCGCCACTCGCCGACGGCATCGTCCGCTTCGGCCACCGACGCGGCCGCAAGCTCGTCGACGTCGTCCCCGGCGAATAGCCCGCGCCACCCGTCGCCACCCCGGGAACTTGTCGCGCCACGCGCGCTCTGGGGTCATGAGACGCGACAAGTTCGGGCGTCGAGGGCTTGACGGATGGTCGCGGCGACGCCCGCCGGCCGACGGTTCACATCTTCGTAGGTGAATCGGAGGAGCTGCCAGCCGAGCAGGCTCAGCTGATTGGCCCGGTCTGCGTCGGCGGATCGTTGGGCCCGAGTCGCATGGCTCGCGTGCCCGTCGACCTCGATGCCGAGTCGTAGGTCGGGGTATGCGAAGTCGAGGAATGCAGTGCCACCATCGGGACGGTCGAGCCGGTATTGGCCGATCGGGCCCGGGAGGCTTGCTCGTTCGATCACCCGGAGCAGCTGCCGCTCGAGCACGCTCTGCGGGACGAGCGGGTCCCGTTCGGCGAGGATCTCTCGGAGCATCGCAACGCCTCGCCGGCCGCGGCGACCGTGTCGAGCGACGTACGCCATGAGCTCAGCGAGGGCGATGTGCCCGTCGCGGATGGCGCCGTCGATCACGTGCTCCACACGGGACCGGTGGACCACCGCCGCGAGGTCGAAGATCGTGCGGACGAGGGATGTGCACGGGATGCCGTCCACGATCACGATGTCGGAGGGTTCGAGGTGAAGTGACGTGTGGCGGATGACGTTCTGGCTCCGCTCACGCCGGCCCGGCCGCCTGAGGGTGATCTCGGTCACCATCTCGCTCAGTGGCCCGAACGTGTCGGCTCGGTGCAGTCGCGCCGCCGACCGATGGGACGCAACGGCGTATGGGAAGTCGTCGAGCACCGCCACCATGAGATCGGCGTGCACCGTGTCGGGTGAGCCGCTCACGCGCAATACGTTCGGCGTGATCCATTCGAGCCGTCCGGCGGTCACCCGATGGTCGACCATCGCGGGGCTCATCCCGGCCTCCGTAGCCTGGCCACGACGCACCATGCCGTGCTGGGCGCGGGCAAACGAGGCGAGTACTTCATCAGGCCGTCCGTGGTCCATCCCCCGAGCCCATCACAAGGCTGGGACAGTGAGCCCGGCCCCCAGCCCCCGAACTTGTCGCGTGAGACGCGCTCTGGGGTCATGAGACGCGACAAGTTCGGGAGACGGGAGTGGGAACGGGGCGGGGGGCGAGAGCGGGTGGCCCTATCCTCGTCGGGGTGAGGTCCTCGTGAGCTTCGTCGACGAAGCCCAGCTGAACGTGAAGGGTGGCGACGGCGGCGCGGGATCGGTCGCGTTCCGACGCGAGGCGCACGTGCCGCGCGGGGGGCCCGACGGCGGCGACGGCGGCAAGGGCGGCGACGTCTGGATCACAGCCGACCGCAACGTCGCCTCGCTGCTCGCGTTCCGTGACCATCCCCACCGCAAGGGCGAGCGCGGTACCCACGGCGCCGGCGCCAAGAAGCACGGCAAGAGCGGCAGCGATCTCGTCGTCACCGTTCCCGAGGGAACCGTGGTGCGGATGAACGAGAGCGGCGAGCTGCTCGCCGACCTGGTGAACCACGGCGACTCGTTCCTTGCCGCCCACGGCGGTCGTGGTGGTCGGGGCAACGCCCGCTTCCTCTCGAACGCGCGGCGCGCGCCGTCGTTCGCGGAGCAGGGAGAGTACGGCGAGGATCGCTGGCTGCGGCTCGAGCTCAAGCTCATGGCCGACGCCGCGCTCGTCGGATTCCCGAACGCGGGGAAGTCGACCCTGATCTCGGCCGTCGAGCGCGGCACGCCCGAAGATCGGCGACTACCCGTTCACGACCCTCGAGCCCAACCTCGGCGTCGTGCGCTTCCACGAGCACGAGTTCGTGCTGGCCGACATCCCGGGGCTCATCGAAGGCGCGGCCGAAGGTCGGGGGCTCGGCCACCAGTTCCTCCGCCACGTCGAGCGCAGTCGGGTCCTGGTGATCCTCCTCGACCTCGCGTCCGTCGACGGGCAGTCGCCCGCGGAACAGGAGCGCGTGCTGCTCGAAGAGCTCGGCCGGTATCAACCCGACCTGCTCGAACGGCACCGCCTCGTCATCGGGAGCAAGGCCGATGTCGCGACCGAGGAGTTCGATGGCCTGTGCGTGTCCGCAGTGACCCACGCGGGGCTCGACACCTTCTTGGGTGAGCTCGCCGCGCTCGTCGACGACGCCCGCGAGGTGCAGGAAGCACCCGAGGTGCTCGTGGTGCATCGACCCTCACAGGAGGGCTTCGTCATCGATCGCGACGGCGACGGCGCCTGGAGAGTCAATGGCCGTGCGGCCGAGCGTGTCGTCGCGATGGCCGACCTCACCAACGAGGAGGCGCTCCGCTACGTGCACGAGCGGTTCCGACGGATGGGTGTCGAGCGCGCCCTCGCCCGCGCCGGCGCCGCCGAGGGTGACACCGTGCGCGTCGGCCCGGTCGAGCTCGAGTACGTCGAGGGATTCTGACGTGCGGGTCATCGTCAAGGTCGGGACGTCGTCGATCACGGATGCTCGCGGCGAGCTCGAACGCACGGCACTGCGCAAGCTCTGCACCGAGGTCGCCGAGGCGCGCGCCGCGGGCCACGTCGTCGCGCTCGTGTGCTCGGGGGCGATCGCCGCGGGCATGCCGGCTCTCGGTCTCCACCGACGTCCCACCGACATCCGCACGCTCCAGGCGATCGCCGCGGTCGGCCAGCCCCGCCTCGCGGCCGAGCTCGGTGCCCTCCTCGGCGAGCACGACCTCGTCGCGGGCCAGATCCTGCTCGACCCGTACGACTTCGGCCAGCGCACGCAGTACCTCCACGCGCGGGCGACGTTGGAGCGTCTGTTCGAGCTCGGTGTGGTGCCGATCGTGAACGAGAACGACACGGTCGCCGACGACGAGATCCGCTACGGCGACAACGATCGCCTCGCCGCGTTGGTCGCGAACCTCGTCTCCGCGGATCTCCTGGTGCTGCTCACCGACACCGCCGGCCTGTTCACCGCGGATCCGCGTCTCGACCAGCATGCGTCGCTCATCGAGGAGATCACCGCGGTCGACGACGCGCTCGAAGCCGTCGCCGGCGGCCGCGGGACGGAGCGGGGGAGTGGGGGCATGGCGAGCAAGCTCGCGGCGGCCAAGATCGCGTCGTGGTCGGGGGTGCGGGCAGTGATCGCGGCCGCCGACCAACCCGGTGTGCTCAAGGGAGCGCTGGCGGGCGCTGCCGTCGGGACCATGGTGCTTCCGCACGCCGAGCGGCTGTCGAGCCGCAAGCTCTGGATCGCGTTCGCCCGCCCGTCGAGTGGACGCATCGTCGTCGACGACGGCGCCCGCCGGGCGCTGGTGTCGCAGGGTCGGTCGCTCCTCGCGGCCGGGGTGCGGGAGGTGCGCGGCACGTTCGAGGTCGACGACGCGGTCGAGGTGCTCGGGCCCGACGGCCGGGCGTTCGCGAAGGGCCTGGTCAGATACACCAGCGCGGCGCTGGAAGGGGCCGCGGGGCGTCGGTCGAGCGAGCTCGCCGATGGTGCTCCGCAGGAGGTCGTCCACCGCGATGACCTCGTCGTCCTCCCCTGAACCGACTCCTGGCCGGCCCCAGGATCCGGGGCGACGGGCGCACCGCGGAGAAATTCTGTGTCCTGAGACTTGTCACGGAGTGTGGCATCGGTCACAATCACGCCACTCGTCGTCGGTCAACGGGGGGAGGGCCCGAACCCTCCATCACGCCACATGGAGTGATGGGGCGGTGGGGCTCGGAGTGACCGGCGAGGAACTTGGGGCCGCAGCGCGAGGCACACTCGCCGGCTGCGGCCTCTTGTTCTGTCCGGACCCCGGTTGCCCCGCTCGCTCCACATTTCAAAAAGTTGACCAGATGGTCAAGGATTAGACTCAGGGAGTGGCCGCTCCTGCACCGACCCCAATCGCCGATCTCGGGCGCCGGGCCGCAGCTGCGGCCCGCATCCTGGCCGGGGCGTCGACCGCGGCGAAGGACGCCGCCCTCCTCGCCGCGGGCGAGCTTCTCGAGCGACGGGCCGCGGATCTCGTCGCCGCGAACGCGGCCGACCTCGAAGCCGCCGCGGCCGACGGCATGGAAGCGGCGCCGCTCGACCGGCTCCGCCTCACCGAGGCTCGCATCGCCGGGATGGCGAATGGCCTGCGCCAGGTCGCGACGCTGCCCGATCCGGTCGGCGAGGTGCTCGACGGGTGGCGTCGACCCAACGGCCTCGAGATCCAGCGGGTCCGGGTGCCGCTCGGCGTCGTGGCCATCATCTACGAGAACCGCCCCAACGTGACGAGCGACGCCGCCGGCCTCTGCCTGAAGTCGGGGAACGCGGCGCTGTTGCGGGGATCGGGAACCGCGTTGCGGTCGAACCTCGCCATCGCCGCGGTGCTCCGGGAAGGATTCGCCAAGGCCGGGCTGCCCGAAGACGCACTCGTGCTCGTCGACGACCCGTCGCACGAATCCGCGGTCGAGGTGATGCGGCTCCGTGAGTCGGTCGACTGCCTCATCCCGCGCGGCGGTCCGTCCTTGATCGCGTCGATCCGCGAGAACGCCACCGTGCCGGTCGTGATCGATGGCGACGGGAACTGCCAGATCTACGTCGACGAGCACGCCGACCTCGAACGAGCCGTCGACATCGTCGTGAACGCGAAGACCCAACGGCCCGGCGTGTGCAACGCGGCGGAGTCGCTCGTGGTGCACG
The DNA here is from genome assembly GCA_963829475.1 of uncultured Actinomycetes bacterium. Classification (GTDB taxonomy): domain Bacteria; phylum Actinomycetota; class Acidimicrobiia; order IMCC26256; family JANYLB01; genus JANYLB01. The sequence goes on from CAWHIU010000002.1 coordinate 509,121, forward strand.
AAACCGTCGCCGACACCTTCCTCCCCCTCGTGAGTGACGCACTCACCGCCGAGGGCGTCGAGCTGCTCGGCGATGCCGGCGCCCGCGCCCGTGTGCCCGCGATGGGCCCCGCCACCGACGACGACTTCGCCCGGGAGTTCCTCGCGCTGAAGCTCAGCGTCGGTGTGGTGCCGTCGCTCGATGCCGCGATCGCGCACGTGAACCGCTTCGGCTCGGGTCACACCGAGGTCATCGTCACCGCCGATCTCGACGCGGCCCGGCGCTTCACCCACGAGGTCGACGCGGCCGCGGTCGTGGTGAACGCGTCGAGTCGTTTCACCGATGGTGAGGAGTTCGGCTTCGGCGCCGAGATCGGGATCAGCACCCAGAAGCTGCACGCACGCGGCCCCATGGGGCTGCGCGAGCTGACGACCTACAAGTACGTCGTCTGGGGCGACGGTCAGGTGAGGGGATAGCGCCGTGGCAGAACGTTTCGAATCGGTCGACGAAGTGGTCGACCGTCTGCGCGGTGCCGACTACCTGGCCGACACGAGCATCGCCGGCGTGGTGTTCCTGGCCGACCGTCTCGAGAAGCCGGTTCTCGTCGAGGGTCCGGCCGGCGTGGGCAAGACCGAGCTCGCGAAGGCCATCGCCGAGGTCACCGGCTCGAGGCTCATCCGTTTGCAGTGCTACGAGGGTCTCGACGAGTCGAAGGCGCTCTACGAGTGGAACTACAAGAAGCAGCTACTGCGCATCCAGGCCGACCGTGAGCACGAGGGCGACTGGGCGGAGGTCGAGGCCGACATCTTCTCGGAGCCGTTCCTGCTGACCCGTCCGTTGCTCGAAGCGATCCGGGCCGAGGAGCCGATCGTGCTGCTCATCGACGAGGTCGACCGGGTCGAGATCGAGACCGAGGCGCTCCTGCTCGAGGTGCTCTCCGACTTCCAGGTGTCGATCCCGGAGCTGGGCACCATCATCGGCAAGCAGCGACCCATCGTGTTGCTCACGTCGAACAACACCCGCGAGCTCTCCGAGGCACTGAAACGTCGGTGCCTGTTCCTGCACATCGACTACCCCGACATCGAACGCGAGAAGGACATCGTGCGCGTGCGCGTTCCCGAGATCGACGACGCGCTGGCCGAGCAGGTCGCGCAGGTGGTGCGATCGATCCGCGCGCTCGACCTGAAGAAGGCGCCGTCGATCTCCGAGACGATCGATTGGGCCCGCACCCTCCTGTTCCTCGGTCGCAACGAGATCGATCCGCAGGTGATCGGCGAGACGCTCCACGTTCTGCTCAAGTACCAGTCCGACATCACCAAGGCTCGCAAGGAGCTCGGCGTCGACCCGGGAGCCGCACCCGCCGGCACGCGCCGGTGACAACGTGCACTGGGCGAAGCTGAACGACGCGATGACGCGCACCGACGGACCGTTGATCACGTCGCCGGGCGACTCGCTCCTCGACGTGCTGCAGGGGTTCGTCCACGAGCTCCGGGCTGCGGGGCTCCCCGTTTCGATGACGGAGAACCTCGACGCGATGCGCGCGCTCGAGCACGTGTCGCTCGCAAGATCGAGAGCACGTTCAAGTCGGCGCTCGCGGCGACGATGGTGAAGCACCATCACCACGCCCAAGCCTTCGACACCGTCTTCGACGTCTACTTCTCCCTGATCGTGCCCGGAATCGCGGGCGACGGGTTCGACGAAGATGGCACCGAGACGCCTGAGGGGCTCGGGTCCGAGCAGCAGGGCAGCGGCGGTTCGGGCGGCGGAGGGGCAGGTCTCCGCCGAGGAGCTGGCCGAGATGCTGCTGTCGGCCTTGATGAACATGGACCGGGAGCAGCTCCGCAAGATCGCGGCCGCGGCCGTCGCCCGTTTCGCCGGGATGGAGCCCGGCCGCCCCGTCGGCGGCACCTACTACCTCTACCGCACGCTCCGTCAGCTCGACTACGACGGTCTCATCGCCAAGATGATGAGCCGCGCGCAGGAGCAGCAGCAGAACGACGATGCCGACGACACCGATTCGCTGGCCGAACGGTTCCAGCGCGAGGAGTTCGAGGAGCGGCTGAAGGTGCTGCGCGATCTCGTCGAGTCGGAGATCCGCCGCCGCTCGTGGCCGACCGGGGGGCCGAGGCGATGGCGCGGACGCTGCGCAAGCCGCTTCCCGAAGACGTCGACTTCATGCACGCGTCCCGCGAGGAGATGCTCGCGCTGCAGCGGGCGATCTACCCGCTGACGCGCGCGATGGCCGCTCGGCTCGCGCAGCGGCGCAAGCGTCGCAACCGCGGCCACCTCGACTTCCGGGCGACGGTGCGGCACTCGTTGTCGTACGGCGGGGTGCCGGCCGAGCCGAAGTTTCGCCACCCGCGCCCGTCGCGTCCCGAGATCATGGTCGTGGCCGACATCTCCGGTTCGGTCGCGAGCTTCGCCCGGTTCACGCTGCAGTTCGTGTACGCGATGGCCGCGCAGTTCTCGAAGGTACGGTCGTGGGTGTTCATCGACGGCATCGACGAGGTCACCCGCTTCTTCCAGGAGTCCGACGAGATCACCGATGCCGTGCATCGTGTCAACACCGAGGCCGACGTCGTCTGGGTCGACGGTCACTCCGACTACGGCCACGCGTTCGAGGTGTTCCACCAGCGCCACTTCACCGAGATCACCCCGAAGACGTCGGTGATCCTCCTCGGCGACGCGCGGAACAACTATCACGCGTCGGAATCGTGGGTCGTCGAAGAGCTGAGCAACCGGGCGCGTCACGTCTACTGGCTGAACCCCGAGCCGCGTGGCTACTGGGACAGCGGCGACTCGATCGTCTCCGAGTACGGCAAGTTCTGCGACGGCGTGTTCGAGTGTCGCAACCTCCGCCAGCTCGAACGCTTCGTCACCAACATCGTCGACGGCTGACGCGCCGACTCGGCGGGGTTGGAGACGCTCCTACGTGACTCCGGTGGGAAGGAGCTGCCAGGCGCGTGCGGCGATGCGGGTGATCGCGAAGAGCTGGGCGCGTTCGCGCCGACGGAACGGCCGACCCGCACGGCCGAGGAACAAGATGGCGTTCTGGCCGGGGACGGTCGCGAGGGCGAGGTCGTCGGGGCCCGTCTCGCCGTCGGCCACCATCTGCGAGGCGGCTGCGCCCGCCGCGAGCGCGCGGAGCATCTCGACGCTCGGTTCGACCTCGCCGACCGATTCGACGATCTCCTCACCGACGAGGAGCGCGCCCCAGTCGGTGAGGAACTCGCGCCGAGAGCTCTCGACCAATCGGGCCTGCAGCTCCGAGACGTCGGCGGCTTCACAGAGGTCGGCGGCGGAATTCGAGGGCGTCGAGGCGCGGGTCGGGGAACGCGGCGACGATCCTGACCTCCTCGACCGACGCACCGTCGACCTCTTCGACTTCCTTGACCATCAGGTTGAGCAGGTCGATGTCGGGGAGCTCGACCGCGAACTCGTCGACCGCGACATCGAGGCCCCGCTCGAGCACGTCGACGCCGATGATGTCGCCGCGCATCGCACCGATCCGGGAGGCGACGAGACCGAGTGCTCCGGGGCGATCGGGGAGCCAGACGCGCACGAGGACGTGCGCCGGCCCGGGACGGGGCTCGGTCATGAGTGTCAACCTACGGGCTCGGCGTGACGGGAGTGTTTCAGTGTGATGAAGGCCGGATCGCGTCGTTCCCGCCCGTAGACTCGGTCGATGCCGCGCCCCGAGCAGCAGCGGATCGGAGTGCTCGGCGGCACCTTCGATCCCGTGCACACCGCCCACATCGTCGCCGCCAACGAGGTCCTGACCACGCTGCGTCTCGACCGGGTGCTCTTCGTGGTGGCCGGAGATCCCTGGCAGAAGCGGGGTCGAGTGGTCGCTTCCGCCGCCGACCGTCTCGAGCTGGTGACCCTCGCACTCGACGGGATCGACGGCCTCGAGGCGAGCGCGGTCGAGATCGAGCTCGGGCCGGCCCTCGGTGACCGCCGACACCCTCGAGCTCCTGGCCGCGACCCGATCGCGAGCTCTTCCTCGTGCTCGGGGCAGATGCGGTCGCGAACATGTCGACCTGGCGGCGGCTCGACGAGACCCGCGATCTCGCCACCCTCGTGGTCGTCGAGCGGGCGGGGGAGCATGCCGTCGTCCCACCCGGACCCGGGTGGCGGGTCGAGCACGTGCGGATCCCGCGGCTCGACATCTCCTCGACCGACATCCGGGAGCGACTCGCGGCCGGGCGGGCCGTCGACGGCCTGGTTCCTCCGGCCGTGGTCCGTTCGATCCGCGCTCGCGGTCTCTACACTCGACCGTGATGGCTGTGGCAGGGACGGATCCGGGCCCGGTCAGCACCGCACCGGTCGCCGATGCCCACATCGAGCCGGTTGACGACGCTGACATCGATGCGGCCGCGAACGGCGGCCGGCGCCGTACCACCCGACGTGAACGTCGCCGCCGCGGCCGAACGCAGGCGACGCATCGCTGATCGTCATTCCCAGCGTCGCGGTCGCGGTGATCGCGGTGTTCCTCGTCGGTCGGGCCGTCCGCGACTCCGACGACGGGAGCGGTGCCGCGCCGGCCGGCACGACCGAATCGGGTCACGTCGCATCGGGGCCCGACACGTTGCTGCTCGAGCATCGCGCGACCGATGGCCGCGCCAACCTCCTCGTCGTCGTCGGACCTGGCTCGGGCTCGGATTCGTCGGTCCTGCTGATCCCGTCGGCAACGCTCTCCGACGTCCCGTCGCTCGGGATCCAGACGCTCGCCGATGTCCCCACCCTCGGTGAGCCGGGCTTGTTGAACACGACGGTCGAGAACCTCCTCGGCGTCGACCTCGCGCTCGACCGCAACCGTCGACGATGCCGCACTCGTCGCTGCGTTGCAGCCCGCCGCACCGATACCGGTCGACCTGAGGCACGAGGTCCAGATCACCACTCCTGGCCACGAGGCGATCATTCCCGCGGGCCGGCAGTCGCTCTCCGCCGACGACGCGGCCCGGGTCCTGACCGCGACGGAATCGGGCGGCGAGATCCAACATCTCGTGACCGTCCAGGCCGTGCTCGAAGGGTGGATGACGCGCCTGCGCAACGACTCGGTCGCGGCCGCGACGCTCGAGGTACGACCTGACCTCACCGCGCTGGTCCACGCGGCGGACAAGCCGCTCAGGGTGGGAAGCCTTCCGGTCGATTCGCTGGCGTCACCGAACGGTGAGCAGTTCGAGGTCCGCACCGCGGCGTTGAACCGGTACGTCCACTCGGCGTTCCCGAACGCGCTCCTCGGGATTCACGGCAAGCGTCCCCGGGTCGAGCTCCTCAACGGGACCGGCGCGGTCGGGGTGACCCAGGGCGCGGCTCAACGGATCGTCCCCGCGGGTGGCCGGGTCGCGCTCACCGGAAACGTCCCCGGCTTCGGCGTCGCCGCCACCCAGGTGGTGTACTACCGCGACGCCGACAAATCGACCGCGCAACGACTGTTGTCGGCTCTCGGTTGCGGGAGCCTCCGCAAGGCCCGACGACCGATCGGCGTGGTCGACGTGACGGTCATCGTCGGGGCAGACTGCCCCAGCATCTGAAGCACGACCATTCAGGCAGGAGAGGGAGCGGAGTCGGCGGACACGCGTCGCGGCGTTTACGCTGACGGGCGATCGAGCCGGCGCAGCGGACTCGACCATCCAGGGGGAGCTGACACGGATTCCAAGACGCGAGCTGTCACCGCCGCACTGGCGGCCGACGACAAGCAGGCCGTGGACCCGATCATCCTCGCGGTGGGCGAGATCATCGCGATCACCGAGTACTTCGTGATCGCCAGTGCTCCGAACGCTCGCCAGGTGCGCACGATCGTCGAAGAGGTCGAGCGGCGCGTCAAGGCCGACTCCGGTGTCGCGCCGATCGGCATCGAGGGGACACGCGACGCCTCGTGGGTGTTGATCGACTACGGCGACGTCGTCGTCCACGTGTTCCTCGGTGACACCCGCGACTACTACGACCTCGAACGGCTGTGGTCCGACGCCCCACGCGTCGACTGGAGCCTGCAGCAGGAAGCGGCGCGCGGCACCGCGTCGTGAGCGCAGCGGAGCCGCCGGACGCGCGCGACGGCTTGGTTCAGGGTGGGCGATCGAGGCGGCGCAGCGGAGCGAACCATCAAGGCAGATATGGGCGGGTCGGGATGCCGAGCTCGGTGAGGCCGTCCTTGATCTCCTGCACGCCGAGGTTCCGCTCGAAGCGCGGCGAGTAGAGGATCGAGCTGATGATCGCGGCCGACGCACCTCCGGCCGTGAGCCCGTCGGCGATGTGCTCGACGGTTCCTGCACCTCCCGACGCGATCACCGGCACGTTCACCGCGTCGGCGACGGCACGGGTGATGTCGAGGTCGTAGCCCGACGCGGTGCCGTCGCGGTCGATGCTGTTCACGCAGATCTCGCCGGCGCCGAGCGCGGCACCCTGTTGCACCCACTCGATCGCGTCCATCCCGGTGGCCGTGCGGGCACCGTCGACGAAGACCTCGTACCCGCTCGGGATCCCGGGCCGGATGCCAACGTCCTTCACCTGGGTGGAGAGCACGATGCACTGACGCCCGAACGCCTCGGCGCCCTGGCGGATGATGTCGGGATCGCGAACCGCCATGGAATCGACGCTGATCTTCTCCGCACCGGCCTTGAGCACCTCGAACATGTCGTCGATCGATCGGATCCCACCTCCGACGGTGAACGGCACGAACACCCGCCGGGCGACGGCGCGCACGGTGTCGAGGTCGATCTTGCGCCGCTCCGAGCTGGCGGTGATGTCGTAGAAGACGATCTCGTCGATCTGGTCGTCGTAGAGGCGCGTCGCGAGCGCATCGGCCGCGGCGACGTCGATGTTGTCCTGGAACTGTTGGGCCTTGGTGACCCGGCCGGCGATCACGTCGAAGCAGGCGATGACGCGCTTGGTCAGCATGGCGCGCTCCCGGCCGCCTCGGTCCGGCCATCCCACGCGGCGAAGTTCGTGAGGATCTGCAGGCCGAGCTGGCCGCTCTTCTCGGCGTGGAACTGCGTGGCCGTGATGTTGGCGCGCACCGTCATCGAGCAGAACTCGACGCCGTACTCGGTGGTTGCGAGCACGTTCGCCGGGTCGTCGGGCACCGCGTAGTACGAGTTCACGAAGTAGCAGTAGGCCGGGCGGGGTACGTCTTTCCAGAGCGGGTGCGACCGAGTCGGCCGCACCTCGTTCCATCCGATCTGGGGGACCCGCAGCGCGTCGTCGAAGCGCCGGACCTGGCCGGGGATCCATCCCAGCCCGTCGACGTCGCCTTCCTCGCTGTGATCGAAGAGCACCTGCAGTCCGATGCAGATGCCGAGGAACGGCACGTTCGCGCCGACGACCCGTTCGGTGAGCGGCTCGACGAGGCCGGAGTCGCGCAGGGAATCGATCGTCGCCCGGGCGGCACCGACCCCCGGAAGAATGATCCGTTCCGCGCCTTCGAGATCGGTGGCGCTCGACGCGAGGCGGCCCTCGATGCCCAGCCGTTCGAGGGCGAACATCACGCTCGGCGCATTGCCGGCCCGGTAGTCGACGACGTGGATCACGGGGCGAGTCTACGGATGGCGTCGGAGGTCACCCGACTCGATTCAGACCCCGCGGTGGGCGTACAGGTGCTTCCGGCAGACGCCGTGGGCCCGCCGGGGCGCGTCGCAACCGTCGACGGTGCAGGGCCGCACCCTCTTCGCGCGGTGCTCCCAGTAGTCGAGCAGCTCGGTCCGCCACACGATGTACTGCTGTCGCTTGTACGACTCCGGCAGGTGCTCGTCCATGAACGGAATCGTCACCTCGAGGTGATCGTGCAACGACTGGATCATGAAAGAGATCTCGTCCTGGTAGTGCGCCTTCCGTCGTGGCGATTCCACCAGTGATCCCACGCCGAACCAGTCGTGGAGCAGACGACACGTGGGTGCGTCCGATGCGCCGAGCGCCACTGCGAACCGAAACTTGGTTCGAGGGGTCCCGATGACGAACGTTCCTTCGGCGGCGATGAATCCACCGATGAACCCGGCGAGTTCAGTAGCCGGTGGCACGGTAGTAGTGGCTCCGGCACAGCCCGCGCCCTCGGACGGGGTTCTCGCAATTCGGAACGGAGCAGGACGACGGGCCACGCCCGTACTGGGAAGGCCGCTCGGCTTCGTAGCGATAGAGCTCGTCGCGCCAGTGTTCGAACTGCTCGCGCTTGTGGCATGGGAGCAGAAACCGTTCGGCGAACGGAATCGTGACCGCACGGTGGGTCGCGGTGGAACGGATCGAGAACTCCGAGATCGGGAGGTGCTCGGGCCGCCTTGGCGGCAGGTCGCGGATGGTCCCGGCTCCGAGGAGCTGCTGGAGTCCTTCGAGGAGGCGCCGGTCACGAGCGGCGACCGACACACCGAACAGGAACCGGAGTCGCTCGGATCCGTCGCGGGCGAAGCGTTCCTTGCGGCGGCTGATCGAGAACCAGCCCTCGCCGGCGACGAAGCCGGCGAGGGCCGAAGCACTCATGACGTAAAACTGACTCAGAACTGACGTGGAGCTGATCGGCTTCGAACCGACTACCTCGTCCATGCCATGGACGCGCTCTACCAATTGAGCTACAGCCCCGAGCGCGAGAACGTTACCAGCACCCGCTGCGGCTTCGTGCCGTTCGCAGACCGTACACATCTCCTCGAACGGTACGGGGAGGGTGGGACAACAACACCAGGAAGGCGATGGCGCGCCTCGTACGCTGGGCGGCGATGAGCGACGTACCGAAGCACCGATACACGGCTGCCCTGGCGAACGAGATCGAGCGCAAGTGGCAGGACCGGTGGGAGTCCGAGCACACCTTCTGGGCCCCGAACCCGTCCGGCCCGCTGTCGGAGGGATTCGACCGGGTCGCCGACCGCGAGAAGCTGTTCGTCCTCGACATGTTCCCGTACCCGAGCGGCGCGGGCCTCCACGTGGGGCATCCGCTCGGCTACATCGGGACCGACGTGTTCGCCCGCTACAAGCGGATGACCGGCTTCAATGTCCTCCACGCCATGGGCTACGACGCATTCGGCCTCCCGGCCGAGCAGTACGCCGTCCAGACCGGTCAGCATCCGCGGGTCACCACCGAGGCCAACATCGCGAACATGCAGCGGCAGCTGCGTGCGCTCGGGCTCGGACACGACTCCCGTCGGGGCGTGGCCACCACCGACGTGTCGTACTACCGGTGGACGCAGTGGATCTTCCTGCAGATCTTCAACTCCTGGTACGACGACGGCGAGCAACGGGCGCGGCCGATCAGCGAGCTGATCCCGATCCTCGAGGCGGATCCCGATGTCGGGTGGGCCGATCTCGACCCGATCGAGCGCCGGAAGGTCGTCGACGGCAATCGGCTGGCATATCTCTCCGAGCAGCCGGTGAACTGGTGCCCGGCGCTCGGCACCGTCCTCGCCAACGAAGAGGTCACCGCCGAGGGGCGCAGCGAACGCGGCAACCACCCGGTCCACCGGCGGCCGATGAAGCAGTGGATGCTGCGGATCACGGCCTACAACGACCGGCTCCTCGCCGATCTCGATCTCCTCGACTGGTCCGAGTCGATCAAGACGATGCAACGCAACTGGATCGGTCGCAGCGTCGGCGCCGAGGTCGACTTCGCGGTCCAGGGCCACGAAGACGCCGCGATCACCGTGTTCACCACCCGGCCCGACACCCTGTTCGGCGCGACCTACATGGTGCTGGCACCCGAGCACCCACTCGTCGACGAGATCACCGCGTCGGAGTGGCCCGACGCCACGCTCCTGCAAGACATCGACGACATCCCGATGGCGTGGAAGGGCATCTTCGGCATCGACAACCCTCCTGCCGGAGGCGGTTCGTCGGTACCGCGAGTTCGCGGCCCAGAAGAGCGAGCTCGAGCGGCAGGCCGAGGGTCGCGAGAAGACCGGTGTGTTCACCGGCGCGTTCGCGATCAACCCCACGAGTGGTCTCGCGATCCCGATCTTCGTCGCCGACTACGTGCTGATGGGATACGGCACCGGCGCGATCATGGCGGTGCCCGCGCACGACGAGCGCGACTTCGAGTTCGCGCACGAGTTCGAGCTCCCGATCCTCGGCGTGATCCGCCCGCCCGACGCGTGGTTCGCCGAACGAGGTCTCGAGATCGACGCGCCGGCCGCGACGTGGCCGGAGGCGTTCATCGGCGACGGCGTCGCCATGCGTTCCGCGAACGAGCACGTCTCGCTCGACGGCCTGTCGGTCGTCGACGCGAAGGCCGCGATCAACGGGTGGCTCGAAGCCGAGACCCTCGGCGCGCCCGACGGTCACCTACAAGCTGCGCGACTGGCTGTTCAGCCGTCAGCGCTACTGGGGCGAGCCGTTCCCGATCGTCTACGACGAGCATGGCCTCCCGATCGCGCTCCCGGAGTCGATGCTGCCGGTCGAGCTGCCGGAGATCGTCGACTTCGCGCCGCGCATCGTCGAACACGACGAGGAGAGCCTTCCCGACCCTCCGCTGGCTCGCGCCGAAGGCTGGGCGACGGTCGACGCCGACCTCGAGCTGCCCGACTGGGCCGGAGGCAGCACTGGGACGGCCACCTACGCGCGCGAGCTCAACACGATGCCGCAGTGGGCCGGCTCCTGCTGGTACTACCTGCGGTACCTCGACCCGACGAACGAGAACGCGATGGTCTCCCCGGAGGCCGAGCAGTACTGGATGGGCACCGGGAGTGGGGGAGTCGACCTCTACGTCGGCGGGGTCGAGCACGCGGTGCTGCACCTTCTCTACGCGCGGTTCTGGCACAAGGTGCTGTTCGACCTCGGGAAGGTGCACACGCCTGAGCCGTTCCAGCGGCTGTTCAACCAGGGCTACATCCAGGCGTACGCGTACACCGACGAACGTGGCGTCTACGTCGAGGCGACCGACGTCGGCGAGCGTCGACGGCGAGTTCTCGGCCAACGGCGAGCCGGTCAATCGCGAGTACGGGAAGATGGGCAAGAGCCTGCGCAACGTCGTCACTCCCGACGACATCTACGAGCAGTACGGCGCCGACACGTTGCGGCTCTACGAGATGTTCATGGGCCCGCTCGACGCGAGCCGCCCGTGGAACACCACCGACATCATCGGCGTGCACCGCTTCCTCCAGCGGCTCTGGCGCAACGTGATCGACGAGGAGACCGGCGAGGCGCGCGTCAGCTCGGAACCAGCCGACGACGAGACGCTCCGGCTCCTGCACCGGACGATCGACGCGGTCGCGCACGACATGGACGACCTCGGGTTCAACACCGCGATCGCGCGTCTCTTCGAGGTCAACAACCGGTTGACGCAGGTCGTCGCCGAACGCGGTGCAGCACCCGAGTCGGTGGTCGTCCCGCTGGTGCTCATGACCGCCCCGCTCGCGCCGCACGTCGCCGAGGAGCTGTGGGAACGTCTCGGCCACACGGAGTCACTCGCGTTCGTCGACTTCCCGATGGCGGATCCCGCGTTCCTGGTCGACGAGACGGTGGAGATCCCGGTCCAGGTCAACGGCAAGGTCCGAGCGCGGGTGCATGTTCCTTCCGGTGTCGACGATGCCGCGACCGAGGCCGCTGCCCGCGCCGACGAGCGGATCGCTGAGCTGCTCGACGGCGCGACGATCCGCAAGGTCATCGTCGTTCCCGGCAAGCTCGTGAACTTCGTCGTCGGGTAGTCGGTTGGTCGGGGTGCACGCCCGGTTCAGTGTCCGGCGCCTCACTGTGGAGGAGCGGGTCTCGTTCGTGCACGTTCCTCCACTCGACGGCGCGCGTGCCCGCGTGGTCGTCGTCGGGTGGCTGACTCCGGGGACCGTCGGCATGACCCTCGGTCGGTGGATCCTGATCCGGCGCGGTCGGGAGCATGATCGATCGTTGCTCGCCCACGAGATGGTCCACGTGCGGCAGTGGCGCGAGCGTGGGGTGGTCGGATTTCTGACCGCGTACGTGGGTGAGTACGTCCGTGGTCGCCTCCGCGGACTCGGCCACTGGGACGCGTATCACGCGATCTCCTTCGAGACCGAGGCCCGCGCCCTTTCGGCCGGGCTCCGGCCCGGGTAGCTTCTCCGTAGCTCCTCAGCACTTCACCTCCCCGGCACTTCCTCCTGTTGGTTCGTCGCGCCCGCAGGAGGTCACCGTGTCCGTCACCGATCACATCCCGCCCCGGTCGGAACCCCCGTTGCTCCGCCCGCCGGTCCGACCGGGTTCCGGCGCCGCGAACGCCGATCCGCTCGCATCGTTCGCGTTCTGGGGGCGAGACGGCATCGCGACGGGTCGGCCGCGGGGGGTCGCGTGGCTCGAGCGGCTCCGCGGCGATCGCCGTGTCGGAGCGATCGCGCTCCTCGCCGTCGCGTTGCTGGCGGGTCTGCTCTGGTACCGGATCGGCGTCGACGCCGCGGCTGGACCGGTCGGGAGATCGGCTTCGCCGCGTTCGAAGGTCGCGCGCATGACCTCGACCTCCACCACGCGCGGGACGAACACGAAGAACGCGAAGGACGACACGAACGAGGTCGTCGTCGACGTGGCGGGCGCGGTGGCGCGGCCCGGAATCGTGCGGCTTCGCACCGGCGATCGCGTCGTCGACGCGATCGCGGCGGCGGGCGGAGCAAGTCCCGGCGCGGATCTCGACCAGCTCAACCTCGCGGCCAAAGTCGTCGACGGGCAGCGGATCGCGGTCGGTCTCCCGGGGCAACCGGCGACAGCTCTCGCGTCACCGGGGGGTACGACGACAACGGGCGACGGTCTCGGCGGATCGACCACCGGCCCGCTCAACCTCAACACCGCGACCCAGACCGAGATCGAATCGCTGCCGGGAATCGGGCCGGTCCTCGGTGCGGCGATCCTGCGCGAACGCGATCAACGAGGCGGGTTCCGATCGGTCGACGAGCTGCGGAGCGTGCACGGGATCGGGGAGAAGCGGTTCGAGGATCTGCGCGATCTCGTCACGGTCTGAGTGGACGTCCCCCGTGGTCCGGTCGTGCTGCTCACCGCGACTGTCGTCGGCGTGGCGCTGGGGGAGCGCGCGGGTGGTCACGCCGCGGTCGCGGAGGGAATCGCCGGCCTCCTGCTGGCCGGCGGTCTCCTCGCGACGCTCGACCGATCCGGTCCCGGGAACGTGCGCGCGATCGGCGGGACGCGGACCCGTCTCGCGGTCGGCGCGCTCGCGATGCTGCTCCTCGCCTCGGCGTCGATGCAGCGCGCGCTCGACGGCTTGGACCACTCACCGCTCACCGAGGCGGTGGCGACCTATCGATCGGCGACGGTCTGGGTGACGCTCGCCGAGGACCCCACCGGCCCGACGCGCTTCGTGGTCGACGCGCTCGGACGCGTCTCGGGTCGGACCGTGCTCGTCGTCGCCCGGGGTGATGCCACCGGGCGGATGCGGATCTTGGCGGCGGGGGATCGGGTGCGTCTCCGAGGATCGTTTCGGCCCCTCACGGGCTGGGACACCCGCGAGCGGTGGCGGCACGCGGTCGGCGCGTTCGAGGCCACCGAGGTGTTGGGCCTGCGCGCTCCGTCGTCGTCGCTCGCCCGACTCGCCAATCGCGTACGCGACCTCGTGCTCGGCGGCACGCGACCCGCGCCGGCGACCGAGCGGGCGCTGCTCGCCGGGTTGCTCCTCGGCGACACCCGTTCGATCCCGCCCACCACGGTGCAGGAGTTCCGCGACGCGGGGCTCACCCACCACCTCGCGGTGTCGGGTGAGAACGTCGCGTTCGTCCTCGCGCTCTTCAGTCCGTTGCTCCGTCGACTCGGGTTCCGGGGCCGCTTCGTGGCCGGGCTCGCGGTGCTCGTCGTCTTCGGCACGATGACCCGCTGGGAGCCGTCGGTGCTTCGGGCGGTCGCGATGGCCGGGTGCGCGATGTCGGCCGGCTTCCTCGGGCGACCGGCGCAGGGATTGCGCGTGTTGGTGCTCGCGGTGACCGGGCTCCTCCTCGCGGATCCGTTCCTGGTGCACTCGGTCGGTTTCCTGCTGTCGTGCGGCGCAACGGTCGGGATCGCGGTGCTCTCCGCTCCCATCGCGGCGCGCTTGCCCGGTCCGGTCGCCCTGCGCGATCCGCTCGCCGTGACCATGGCCGCGCAGATCGGTGTCGCGCCGGTCCTGCTCCCGGTGTTCGGTTCGCTGCCCCTGGCGTCACTGCCGGCCAACGTCCTCGCCGCCCCGCTCATGGGGCCGATCACGATCGGCGGCCTCGTCGCCGGTACGACGGGTGGTGTGCTGCGATCGATCGCGCCGGCGGTCGCGACGCTGGTCCTCGCTCCAGTGGTCGCGCTCGTGCGGGCGCTCGAAGGCATCGCCGCGGCTGCCGCGCTCGTGCCCCTCGCGCTCGACGCCCGGAGCGCGCTCGCAGCGGTCGCGATCGCTTCCGCGGCGGTTGGTTGCGGGCTCCTCCTGCGAGGTCGCCAGGTGTTTCCGGGGGCTACGTCCGGTCGGGAAGCGTCCGGAGACCGCCGGTAGGCTCCGTCGAGTGCAGGTCCCGCGGGTGAGGTGTCGGTGCGCATGACGACCTATCGCCTCGGCGATCGGGTTCACGACGTCACCAATCGCACCCTGGTGATGGGGATCCTGAACCGCACCCCCGACTCGTTCTACGACGCCGGGCTCACCTACGAGCTCGACGCGCTGGTCCGGCGGGCCGAGCAGCTCGTGCTCGAGGGCGCCGACCTGCTCGACGTCGGCGGGGTCAAGGCCGGGCCCGGGCCCGATGTCGGCGAGGCCGAGGAGCTCGATCGAGTGATCCCCGCGATCGAGGCGCTCCACGCCCGGCTCGACGTCGCGTTGTCGGTGGACACCTGGCGGGCATCGGTGCTCGCCGAGGCGTGCCGGGCCGGCGCGGTCGTCGGCAACGACATCAGCGGTTTCGGCGATCCCGAGTACCTCACGGTCGCCGCGGCTGCGGGCGCGTCGGTCGTCGCGACCCACATCCGGCTCCAACCGCGGGTCGCGGATCCTGATCCGCGGTACGACGATCTCGTCGCCGACGTGACCCGGTTCCTGCTCGACCGCGCGCATCGGGCCGAGGCCGCCGGACTCACTCCGGAGCAGATCTCGATCGACGCCGGGCTCGATCTCGGCAAGACGCCCGTTCAGAGCGCAGTGCTCCTCCGTGAGAGTGACGTGCTCGCAGCCACCGGGTACACGCTCCTCCTCTCGGCGTCGAACAAGCGCTTCCTCGGTGAGCTCCTCGATCTCGCGATCGACGATCGACGCGACGTGTCACTCGCGACCGTCGCGTACGGCGTCGCGCACGGGTGTCGGATCGTGCGCGTCCACGACGTCGCCGGCACCGTGCGGGTGTGCCGCATGGTCGAGGCCATCCAGGCGCAGACGCCGGCGTTCGGCGCCGCGCTCACTCCGGAGCAGGCCCGATGAGCTCGGTGCACGTGGTCAAGGGAACCGATCCGCTCCTGCGCGTCGACGCGCTCGACCGGTTGGTCACGGAGCTGCTCGACGGCGACGACCGCTCGTTCGCGCTGGAGGAGTTCACCGTCACCAGTCGACGGAGCGGCGACACCGACGACCGGTCAACGGAGTCGGGGTCGGCCGACGTCGGGGAGGGCGGGACCGTCGCCGCGATCCTCAACGCGGCGCAGAGTCCACCGTTCATGACCGCGCGGCGCGTCGTCGTCGTGCGCGACTACGAGCAACTCCCCGCGGCCGAGGTCGCGCCGCTGGTGGCATACCTCGCGGATCCACTCGACACCACCGCACTCGTGTTCGTCGGCGGTGGTGGCCGGGTTCCCAAGGCCCTCGGCGATGCGCTCAAGGCTGCTGGAGCCGAGACCGTCGGCCCCGACTCCGAGAAGACGGCCGACGTCTTGGCGCAGGCCGCGAGCGCGGCGGGCCTGAAGCTCTCGGCCGAGGCGAGCACGCTCGTCGCCACCCACCTCGGCGAGGATGCCGGTCGGGTCGGTGGTCTGGTCGAGCTGCTCGCCGGAACCTACGGTCCCGGCGCCACGCTCGGAGCCGACGAGGTCGAGGCCTATCTCGGCGAGGTCGGTTCGGTGCCGGTCTGGCAGCTCACCAACCGCATCGAAGACGGCGACGTCGCGGCCGCGCTCGCGACCTTGCATCGGATGCTCACCGCCACGACCGCGCGCGATCCGAAGCCGATGCACCCACTGCAGGTGATGGGCCTGCTCCACAGCCGCTACAAGAAGCTGTTGCGGCTCGACGATCCGAACATCGCGACCGTCGACCAGGCCCACGCCGCGCTCGGCGGGAAGGGGAGCACGTTCCCGGCGAAGAAGGGTCTCGAAGCAGCCCGTGCCCTGGGCACCGACGGCTTGCGCCGCGCGATCGACCTGCTGCACCAGGCCGATCTCGACCTCAAGGGCGCGAGCGGGCTTCCGCCCGAGACCGTGATCGAGGTGCTCGTCGCCCGACTGACCGGCCTGTCAGGTCGATCATCCCGCGGCTCGCGTCGCCCCGCATCCGCGAGGCGCTAACGGCGGACGATCAGCTGGGAGAAGAAGCGGAACCGGCGGACAGTCAGCGTGGATGCTGAGGCGGGTGGGCGGTCGAGCCGGTGGAGCGGATTCGACCCATCAGCTGGCTTTGTTCGTCGCCTTCATGAGGCGTGAGGTGCGTCGTGCGGCCTGACGCTTGTGGATCACGCCCTTGGAGCCGGCCTTGTCGAGGCGCTTCTGGGCCATGCGGAGCGGCTCGACCTTGTCGTCGGCGTCACTGTCGATGGCGGCGCGCACGTTCTTGACCCGCGTCTTCAGCTCGGTGCGAACCGCGAGGTTCCGGACCCGGCGGGTCTCGTTCTGCAGGTTCCGCTTCTTCTGTTGCTTGATGTTCGCCATGCGCGTTGGGGCTCCCAGAACTTTCAGACGGTCGAAAAAGGGTAGCACCAGCGGGCACGAGTCAGTCGATCGCCGACCCTGAGGCGGTGGATCACCCCGTCCGTCCGCGAGAATGCGCCGGTGACCCCCCTGGAACAGCTCCGCTGCATCTCGATCATCGCCCACATCGACCACGGGAAGTCGACGCTGGCCGACCGGTTCCTCGAGCTGACCGGGGCCGTCGAGATGCGCGACATGCGGGCCCAGTACCTCGACTCGATGGACATCGAGCGGGAGCGCGGGATCACGATCAAGGCCCAGAACGTGCGGGTCCTGTGGCACGACCACGTCGTCAACCTGATCGACACCCCCGGCCACGTCGACTTCGGCTACGAGGTCTCGCGCAGTCTGGCCGCCTGTGAGGGGGTGATCCTGCTCGTCGACGCGAGCCAGGGGATCGAGGCCCAGACGTTGGCGAACTGCTATCTCGCCGTCGAGCACGACCTCACCATCGTGGCCGCGCTCAACAAGATCGACCTCCCGGCGGCCGAGCCCGATCGGGTCGCGGGTGAGATCGAGAAGGTGCTCGGCATCCCGGCAGAAGACATCCTGCGTATCTCGGCGAAGACCGGCGAGGGAGTCCCCGAGCTGCTCGACGCGGTCATCGACCGGGTTCCCGCGCCGACCGGAGACTCCGATGCGCCGCTCCAGGGGCTGATCTTCGACTCGTACTACGACACCTACCGCGGCGTCGTCAGCGCGGTCCGCGTGTTCAACGGCACGCTTGACGTCGGGCGCGCGCCTGCGCTTCGTGCAGGCCAACGACGTCCACGACGCCGAGGAGGTGGGAGTGCGGCTCCCGGCGCCCACACCGGTCGGGGCGCTCGGCCCGGGCGAGGTCGGCTACCTGATCGCCGGGATCAAGGACGTCGGCCAGGCCCGGGTCGGCGAGACCGTGACGCTCGCGGCCGACCCGGCCGAGGCGCTCGCCGGCTACCTCAACCCGAAGCCGATGGTGTTCTGCGGTCTCTACCCGGTCGACGGCGACGAGTACACCGATCTGCGCGAGGCGCTCGAGCGGCTGCGCCTCAACGACTCGAGCTTCACGTACGAGCCCGAGACGTCGGGCGCGCTCGGCTTCGGCTTCCGGTGCGGTTTCCTCGGGCTCCTGCACATGGAGATCGTGCGCGAGCGGCTCGAGCGCGAGTACGACCTCGCGCTCGTCGCGACCGCGCCGAACGTCGAGTACGTCGCGAACATGGTCGACGGCACGACCCAGGAGGTCGACAACCCGTCGTCGATGCCGCCACCGAACTTCGTCGACTCGATCGAGGAGCCGTACGTCACCGTCACGATCCTCACGCCGACGGAGTACGTCGGCACGCTCATGGAGCTGTGCCAGGGGCGGCGCGGCGACATGAAGAAGATGGAGTACCTCTCCGAGGAGCGCGTCGAGCTCGTCTACGAGATGCCGCTCGGCGAGATCGTCCTCGACTTCTTCGACCAGATGAAGTCGCGCACGCGCGGCTACGCCAGCCTCGACTACGAACCGGCGGGTTGGCGGGCGTCGAAGCTCGCGAAGGTCGACGTGCTGCTGAACGGCACGCCGGTCGACGCGTTCTCCGCGATCGTGCACACCGACAGGGCGTACGACTACGGCAAGCGGATGGCCGAGAAGCTGCAAGGAGCTGATCCCGCGCCAGATGTTCGACGTGCCGATCCAGGCCGCGATCGGCGGGCGCATCATCGCCCGCGAGACGGTCAAGGCCCGGCGCAAGGACGTGACTGCCAAGTGCTACGGCGGCGACATCAGCCGCAAGCGCAAGCTGCTCGAGAAGCAGAAGGAGGGCAAGAAGAAGATGAAGCAGATCGGCAGCGTCGAGGTCCCCCAGGAAGCCTTCGTCGCCGCCCTCAAGCTCGACGACTGACCAAGTCCGCCGCCCCAACCCTCGAACTTGTCGCGTTTCATGACCCCAGAGCGCGTCTCACGCGACAAGTTCGGGTCGGGGGGAAGAGGGTGATGTCATCCGGTCGGGCCGCCCGCTCCGAAGATGATGCGATGTTCGCAAGAGATGTCCGGGAATCGAGCGACGCCAAGCTCGTCCTCGCCATCGCGCGGTTCCGTCAAGAAGCCCTGGCGGAGGCGTACCGGCGCCACGGCGGGGCGTGCTTCGGCCTGGCACAACGGCTCGCGGGCGACCGGTCGTTCGCCGAAGAGGTCGTCCAAGAGGTGTTCCTCCGACTCTGGAACGAGCCCGAGAAGTTCGACCCCGATCGCGGGACGCTGCGGTCCTACCTCCTGGCCCAGACCCACGGCCGCAGCGTCGACCTCGTTCGGTCCGAGTCGGCCCGGCGGCGTCGCGAGGAGCGCGAGGCGCGGATGCACGCGGAGTCGGGATACGACCTCGAGCGCGAGGTGTGGGATCTCGCTCTCGCCGAGCACGTGCGGGAGGCGGTCTCGAAGCTCGCCGAAGGGGAGCGCGCCGCCATCGAGCTCGCGTACTTCGGTGGCCACACGTACCGCGAAGTCGCGCGGATCCTGGGTCAACCGGAAGGCACCATCAAGAGTCGGATCCGCAGCGGCCTCGCCCGTCTGCGCACGGAGCTGGAAGAGTCTGAGGCGGTGGGACGTGGCTGAGCTGCAGCGCGAAGAGCTCCAGGACCTGCTCGGCGCGTACGCGCTCGACGCGGTCGACGACGACGAACGCGAGCAGATCGAGCGGTATCTCGAAACCGACCCGAGGGCTCGCGCCGAGGTCGAGTCGTTCCGCGAGGCGGCGTCGATGCTCGCGATGTCGGGTGCCGACGCGCCGGCGGGCATCTGGGACCGCATCGTCGGGGAGATCGACGGCGAGCCGCGCGAGCTCGGTACCAGCGGCGCCGATCTCTTCCATCCGCCGGAGCTGAACATCACGGCCGGCCGTGACCGATCGGGCCACGACGTCGTCACACCCATCTCCGATGGCACGGAGCGACGCGAGTCGCGTCGCCGCTCCGTCGCGTTGCGATGGGTCGGTGTCGCCGCCGCGGTCGCCGCTGCCCTCATCGCGGTGCTGTCGGTCCAGGTGATCCGCCAGAACGATCGCATCGACCGGCTCGACGTCGCGACGCGGCGCGATTCCGTCCGCCAAGGTGCCGAGCGCGCCGCCACCGCACCGGGGACCCGAACGGTGAGCCTCAGGTCGGAGCTCGGCACCGAGGTCGCGAGCATCGTGCTACGACCCAGCGGCACCGGCTACTTCGTGTCCCAGGGTCTCGACGCGGCACCCGCTGGTGAGGTGTACCAACTCTGGGCCCTGGTCGGTGACCCGAAGCAATCCGAGGCGATCTCGGCCGGCGTGCTCGGCCGGGACCCACGGGTCGTGAGCTTCCGGTTCTCGGGGCCGGTCAACGGGTTCGCCGTCACCAAGGAGCAGGCGCCCGGCGTGATCTCGTCGCTCCAGAAGCCCGAGGCAACCGGTCTCGTCCCCGCCTGACGGTCCCCGCCTCCTTCCCCGAACTTGTCGCGCTTCATGACCCCAGAGCGCGTCTCACGCGACAAGTTCGGGGCCCGGCCCCCGGCCCGACCGCGCGCCTGCGCGACCATGGGCCCTGTGTCTGCTGCGCCCCTCGGGGTCTACGTCCATGTGCCGTTCTGCGTGCATCGGTGCGACTACTGCGACTTCGCGACCTGGACGGACCGTCACCACCTGATCGACGCGTATGTCGATGCCTGCGTGACGGATCTCAATCGGCAGCTCACCGACGACGCCCGTCCGGTGACCAGTGTCTTCTTCGGTGGGGGGACACCGTCGATGCTCGAGTCCGACGCGCTGGCGCGGATCATCGGCGCGATCCCGATGGCTGCGGGCGCCGAGGTCACCGTCGAGTGCAACCCCGACTCTGTCGATCCGACCAAGCTCGACGGCTACCGCCGGGCCGGCGCGAACCGGGTGTCGTTCGGCGTGCAGTCGTTGCAGGAGTCGGTGCTCGCCTCACTGGGTCGGACCCACGACCCCGACAACGTCGATCGAGCCGTCACCTGGGCGCGCGACGCCGGGTTCGAACGCCTCAACGTCGACGTCATCTTCGGTGCCGCGGGGGAGACGCTCGACGACTGGAGTCGCACCGTCGACGGCGTGGTCGCGCTCGCGCCCGACCACATCAGTGCGTACGCGCTCACGGTCGTCCCGTCGACGCCGCTCGGCCGCCAGGTCGCCACCGGGGTGACGCCCGCGCCCGACGACGACGACCAGGCCACGAAGTACGAGCTCGCCGACGCGGCCTTCGCCGACGCGGGCTTCGACTGGTACGAGATCTCGAACTGGGCCCGCACCGGAGAGGAGTGCCGCCACAACCTCCTGTACTGGGACCAGGGTGACTACATCGCCATCGGTGCCGCCGCCCACGGTCACCACGACGGTGAGCGCTGGTGGAACGTCCGTACCCCCGAGCGGTACATCGAAGCCATCGATGCCGCCGAGTCGCCCGCGCGCCGGTGAGGAGCACCTCGATGTGCAGACCCGGGCCGAAGAAGCGTTCGGGCTCGCGTTGCGAACCCGGGACGGCGCGGTCGTCGACCCCGCTGCGAATGAGCTCGTCGCCGACCTCGCGGCCGGCGGCATCCTGGAACGAATCGGGAGAGAAGCAGCAGGGACGCGCGTGCTGCTGACCCGGGTCGGGCGCCTCCTCGGCGACGACGTGACGGCCCGGCTCCTGCTGGCCGGAGCCGCGCCGGCCCGGACCGGGCTGGCACTCGGTAGACTCGAGTGCTAGCTCCGGACCTCCGGAGCCGGCGTTTCCGGTCACCCCGAACCAGCCCCGATCCGGGCAGTGGGGATCCGGGCAAGGGACCTGAGCATGCCGCCCGACAGCACCACTCCGGAGAGCACTCCTGCCGACGAAGGCCAGCCTCGGCCGCCCCTCGACGAGCGGCGGGCCCGCGTGCTGCGGGCCGTGGTCGAGGAATACGTCACGACCGCACAGCCGGTCGGATCCCAGACGATCGCCACGTCGCGTGAGCTCGGGGTCTCGAGCGCCACGGTGCGCAACGACATGACCGTCCTCGAGCGCGAGGGCTACCTCGTCCAGCCTCACACCTCGGCCGGACGCATCCCGACCGACCGGGGATACCGCTTCTTCGTCGACCACTTCGAGCGCGCGCCCGGCCTCCCGCCCGCGCAGCGCCGCACCATCGCCGACTTCTTCACGACTGCGCACCTCGCGCTCGAAGACCTGCTCCACGAGACGAGCCAACTCCTCGCGAACATCACGCAGCACGCGTCGGTGGTGGTGGGCCCGGCGTCCGACGCCGCGGTGCTGCGCACGGTGCAACTCGTGTCGCTCCAGCCGGGCCTGGCGCTGGTTGTCGGCGTGCTCTCCAACGGTGCCGTCGAGAAGGAGGTCCTCCACCTCGACGGTGAGCCGACTGACGACGAGCTCGCCCGCGCCGGCGCGGCACTCAACGCGCAGCTCCAGGGATCGACGCTCACGGGTCTGCCGATCGTCGAACCCACCGGCGACGCGGTCGTCGACCGGTGCATGCTCGTCGCCCGCGCCGCGCTCGAGGCGCGCGTCGCCGGACAGCTCGAGCCCCTCTACGTGAGCGGTGCGAGCCGGATCGCGATGGAGCAGGGTTCGTACGGCACCGCCGACGGCGCGGCGCGACTCCTCGAGCTGCTCGAACACCAGGCGGTCGTGGTGTCGCTGGTGCGCGGGCTCCTCGATCATGGCCTCATCGTGCGCATCGGTGCCGAGAACGAGCGCGAGGAGCTGCGCGATTGCTCGCTGGTGCTCGCGCCGTACGTCGTCGAGGGTGAGGTCGCGGGTTCGATCGGGATCCTGGGCCCGACGCGGATGGACTATCACCGGGCGCTCGCCGCGGTGGCCACGGTCTCGCAACAGCTCGGTCGGAGCCTGCACTCCTGATGGCGACCGACGACTACTACCTGCTCCTGGGGATCGAGCGGAGCGCGACCGCCGACGACATCAAGCGGTCGTACCGCGCCCTCGCGCGGCAGCACCACCCCGACGCGAATCCCGGCGACGCTGCGGCCGAGGCGCGGTTCAAGGAGATCTCGGTCGCGTACGAGACGTTGAGCGACCCCGAGCGCCGTCGTCGCTACGACATGTTCGGGCCGGAGCGGGGGAATGGTGGTGGCGCGCCTCCCGGCGCCGACGGATTCGGGATCAACGACCTGTTCGACGCGTTCTTCGGCGGCGACGTGTTCGGTGGTCGCGGCGGAGGCGGGCCGGCCGGTACGCCCACCGGTGCCGACGCCGAAGCGGTGCTCGACCTCACCCTGACCGAAGCCGTCTTCGGCACGACGAAGACGCTCGACATCCGACTCCCGGTTGCGTGCGAGCCGTGCACCGGTTCGGGTGCGGCGCCGGGAACGCACGCGGCCCGGTGCGACACCTGCGGCGGTGCCGGTCAGGTCCGCCAGGTCCGTCGTTCGATCCTCGGCCAGATCGTCACCGCGGGCGTGTGCCCGACGTGCGGCGGTACGGGCTCCGTCATCCCGTCGCCGTGCCCGACGTGTGGTGGCGACGGTCGCGTGGTCGCCGAACGGCGCCTCGACGTCGAGGTACCGGCCGGCATCGACGACGGTCAACGGCTCCGCCTACCCGGTCGCGGTGCTGCCGCGCCCCGCGGCGGCACGTCGGGTGATCTCTACGTTCACGTCCGGGTCGCGCCGAACGCCGACTTCGTCCGCGACGGGCACGACCTCCTCCACGTGCGGACGATCGGCATGACGCAGGCTGCGCTCGGCACCGCGTGCACCATCGAGACGCTCGACGGCCCCGAAGACCTCGTCGTCCCGGCGGGCACCCAGCCCGGCAAGGTGTTCCGGCTGCGTGGTCGCGGCGTCCCGGTGCTGCAGGGACGCGGGCGGGGAGACCTGCTCGTGCAGATCGAGGTGCAGGTTCCCGAGCGGCTCGACGAAGCCGAGGCGGATCTGCTGCGGCAGCTCGCCGAGCTCCGGGGCGAAACGGTCGCGCCGCACCAGGACGGCGGGCTGTTCTCGCGCATCCGATCCGCGTTCCAATAGCGCGGTGCACGCGGAACCCGACGCGTGGGCATCCGGCTACGAAGCGGTCGCGCACGTGTTCGTCGAATCGCTCGACGACGCGTGCACCGTGTCGGGCGACGACGGTCATCACCTCGCGCGCGTTCGACGGCTGCGGGTCGGCGAGATCGTCACCGCCGCCGACACGCGGGGCGCGTGGCGGCCCTACGAGATCGCCGCGGTGTCGGGTGGCGCGCTCGAGCTCGTCGCGAACGCCGCGGCCCGGCGTGAGCCCCGGCCGGAGCCACGCATCGCGGTTGCCTTCGCCCTGACGAAGGGCGAGAAGCCGGAGCGGGTGGTCGCCCAGCTCACCGAGCTCGGTGTCGATCGCATCGTCCCGGTGATCGCGAGACGCTCGGTCGTCCGTTGGGACGCACCCCGCCGCGCGGCTGCCGGCGACCGGTTCCATCGCGTCGCACGGGAGGCGGCGATGCAGTCCCACCGGGCGGTGCTCCCGGTTGTCGATGCCGTGGCGCCGATCACGTCCCTCGCCGGCCACCCCGCGATCCTCGTCGCGGAGGCAGGCGCCGCGAGCCCCCCTCCCGGTCTTCCCGAAGGCGGAGAGTGGCTGGTGGTGGTGGGTCCGGAGGGCGGGCTGGCGCCCGACGAGGTCTCGGAGCTCGGCCCCTTCGGACGTCTTGGGGTCGGTCCGCACGTGCTGCGGGCGGAGACCGCGGCGGTCGCCGCGGCATCCGCGCTTGCGCTCACCCGCCAACTTGGGTGACGCTGCGGCGCGGCAGGTTGGATCCGCGCGTGCGGAGCGCCGGATGGGGCACATCTTGAGCAGGCTCGAAGACGAGCGCGAACAGGCACCAGGACGGCAAGTCCGCCCTCTTGGTAGTCTCACGCCTTCGTCGGGCCTTTTGGGGGCGGTACGGGACATGGTGGGGATGAGCGGCACCCAGGTCGGAGAGCGGCTTCGGGCGATTCGTCGGCAGAAGGGTCTCTCGCTGCACGACGTCGAAGCGCGGTCCGGGCTCGAGTTCAAGGCCTCGGTCCTCGGCGCGTACGAACGCGGAGAGCGGGCGATCTCGGTGCCGCGGCTCCTGCGCCTGTCGGAGATCTACGAGGTCCCGGCCGATCAGCTGCTCCCGCGTGACGCCGACGTCGAGATCAACCTCAGCGACGGTGTCTCGGAGCTCGACGACGCCTTCACGATCGATCTCGTGCGTCTGCACGCGCTCGACGATCCCGAGGCGCAGGTGCTCGCGCGCTACGCCTCGACGATCCAGTTGCAGCGCCAAGACTTCAACGGACGGTTGCTCACGATCCGACGCGACGACCTCCGGGTGCTCGCGGCGGTGCTCGGTCGCCGGCCCGAGGATCTCGGCACCCGCCTCGGCGAGCTGGGCCTCCGCGCCCGGAGCTGACGGTCATTTCTGGTCGAATCCGCTGCGTCGGCTCGATCGCTCACCGGCTGAGCGCCCGTCGGAGTCCGCCGACTCCGCTCCTTCTCTCGTCATCTGGTCGAATCCGCTGCGTCGGCTCGATCGCTCACCGGCTGAGCGCCCGTCGGGAGGTCCGCCGACTCCGCTCCTTCTCTCGTCATCTGGTCGAATCCGCTGCGTCGGCTCGATCGCTCACCGGCTGAGCGCCCGTTCGGGAGGTCCGCCGACTCCGCTCCTTCTCCTCGGGTAATCTGGGACCAACGTGTCGACTCCCACCCAGATCAAGGTTCTCGTCCCCGGCAACCACCTCATGGTGGAGCTGCTCGGGCAGCGAGATGAGCTCCTCCGGCTGGTCGAGAACGCGTTCGATGCCGGGATCCACGTCCGCGGGAACGAGATCACCGTCACCGGCGATCCGGTCGAAGCGGAGCGGGTCGCCCACTTGTTCGAGGAGCTCGTCACGCTCCTCGAACAGGGCCACCAACTCGACCGCGAGGGCATCGGACGTTCGATCGAGATGATGAAGGCCGACCAGCGCCCGACGCAGGTCCTCACGACCGAGGTGCTGCGCGGGCGCAAGACGGTGCGACCGAAGACGACGGGTCAGAAGGCGTACGTCGACGCGGTGCGCGACAACGTGGTCACCTTCGCGATCGGCCCGGCCGGAACGGGCAAGAGCTATCTCGCAGTCGCGCTCGCGGTGCAGGCGCTCCAGGCGAAGGAGATCAACCGGATCATCCTGACCCGTCCCGCGGTCGAAGCCGGCGAACGTCTCGGCTTCCTCCCGGGCGACATGCTCGCCAAGGTCGATCCGTACCTGCGGCCCCTCTACGACGCGCTCTACGACATGCTCGACCCGGAGACCGTCGGTCGTCTCATGGAACGGGGTGTGATCGAGGTCGCCCCGCTCGCGTACATGCGGGGTCGCACCCTGAACGACTCCTTCATCATCCTCGACGAAGCGCAGAACACGACTCCTGAGCAGATGAAGATGTTCCTGACGCGGCTGGGCTTCGGTTCGCGGATCGTCGTCACTGGCGACGTCACCCAGATCGATCTCGGTGATGGCCGCGGCCGTTCCGGTCTTCTCGCAGTTCGCAACATCCTCACCGACATCACCGACATCGCGTTCGTCGAGATGAGCTCGACCGACGTGGTCCGTCACCGGATCGTCCAGTCGATCGTCGACGCCTACGAGAAGCACGAAGCACCGGGCGACGAGCCCGCATGAGGCGACCCTGATGGCCCACGACGTGTTCGGCGCCGACGAGCAGAAGGGCTTCCCCGTCGATGTGGCGCGGTGGGTGCGCCTCGCGCGGCTCGTGGTCGAGGAGGAGCAGGTACCCGACACGACCGAGCTCTCCTTGCTCTTCGTCGACGAGCAGGCGATGTCGGATCTGAACGAACGATTCCTCGGCGGCACCGGCCCGACCGATGTGCTCGCCTTCCCGATGGACGACGATGTCGTCCTCGGCGGGCGCCAACCCGATCAGGGCGGTCGGGGACCGGGGTCGCCGACCGAGCCGGGAGATCCGCCGACGATCCTCGGCGATGTCGTCGTGTGTCCGGCCGTTGCCGATCGTCAAGCCGGAATCGCCGGCGGGACGTTCGACGATGAGGTCGCGCTCTTGGTCGTCCATGGGGTGTTGCATCTGCTGAACTACGACCATGCGGAGCCGCAAGAGTCGGAGACGATGAAGCGGCGTGAGCGCGAGTTGCTCACACGGTTCCGAGCGCTGGAGCGCAACGGTGAGCAAGCCCCCACATAGTCGGCCTCACGCGGGGTCACCGGGCCTGAGATCGGGCCCCCGATGAGCGGCACCGACTGGGTGATCGTCGCGCTGATCGTCGTGCTCTACGGCATCTCGATGTTCCTCGCGCTGGCCGAGACCGCGTTCGTCCGGATGAACCGCGTGCGCGCGATGGCGCTCGAGGAGGAGGGGCGCAAGGGCGCGGCGCGGCTCGTGAAGATGTTGGAGAACCCGACCGCGACGCTCAACTCGGTGCTCCTCCTCCTCCTGGTCTCGCAGTTGACGAGCGCGACCCTTCTGGGTGTCGTGCTCGAAGGCGCCTTCGGCACCCTCGGCGTCGTGGTCGGCGTCGTCCTCCAGATCGTCGTGTTCTTCGTGGTGGCCGAAGTCGCACCCAAGACCTACGCGATCCAACACACCGACAAGGCCGCGCTCTCGGTGTCCGGGTTCCTCTGGGCGATCACGCACTTCCCGCCGCTGCGGCTGCTGTCCCGCGGCCTCATCGGGCTCGCGAACGTGCTCCTTCCCGGCAAGGGCCTGAAGGAAGGTCCGTTCGTCACCGAGGAGGAGATCCGCCAGATGGCCGACGTCGCCGCCGACGAAGCGGTGATCGAAGGCGAGGAGCGCCGCCTCATCCACTCGATCTTCGAGTTCGGCGACACGGTCGTCCGCGAGGTCATGCGCCCACGACTCGACATGACCACCATCGAGGACTCCGAGACCATCGAGGCCGCGATCGCGGTCGCGATCGAACGCGGGCTCTCCCGACTTCCCGTCTTCCACGACACCACCGACAACATCCTCGGGCTCGTGTACCTGAAGGACCTCGTCCGGCGGGCCCGTGCCGGTGAGGGTGAGCGGCCCGCGAGCGAGGCGGTGCGTGAGGCAGTGTTCGTCCCGGAGCAGAAGCGTGTCGCCGAGCTGCTCCGCGAGATGCAGAAGGAGAAGTTCCACATGGCGATCGTCGTCGACGAGCACGGGGGCACCGCCGGCCTCGTCACCCTCGAAGACGTGGTCGAGGAGATCGTGGGCGAGATCGTCGACGAGTACGACATCGAGGCGCCACACCTCGAGTACCTCGAAGACGGATCGCTGCGGGTCCGTGGACGCACCGACATCGACGAGGTCAACGAGGCGCTCGACGTCGAGCTGCCCGACGACGAATGGGACACCGTCGGCGGCCTGGTCTTCAACCTGCTCGGCAAGGTGCCCGACGAGGGCGAGACCGTGCGCTTCCAGAGCCTCGAGTTCCGCACCGAGCGCGTCGAAGGCCACCGCATCGCCTCCGTCGTCATCACCCCCGTCGCGCCCGACACCGAGGCCGAAATCGTGAGCGCAGCGGAGTCGTCGGACACTTCCGGCAGGCCGTGAATCAGGTGAGCGATCGAGACGTCGCAGCGGAGCGACCATCGCAGTCGATGCGAACATTCAGGTCCGGGTTCGTGACTCTGGTGGGGCGGCCGAACGTCGGGAAGTCGACGCTGATGAACCAGATCGTCGGCCAGAAGGTCTCGATCGTCTCGGACCGACCGCAGACGACCCGGACGCAGGTCCGCGGGGTGCGCACCACTGCGTCGACCCAACTCGTCTTCCTCGACACCCCCGGCGTCCACCGTCCCCGCACCCTGCTCGGGGAGCGGACCAACCAACGGGCGCTCGCGACCCTGGCCGAAGTCGACGTCGTCTGCCAGGTCGTCGCCGCGAACGAGGGCATCGGTCCGGGCGACGAGTTCGTCGCCCGTCTGGTGCAGGAGTCGGGCACGGCCTCGATCCTGGTGGTGAACAAGGTCGACGCCGCGACCCCGGTCGCCACTGCCCGGCGGTTGGCCGACGCCTCGGACCGACTCGGGGATTTCGCGGCGTACGTGCCCCTCTCGGCGCGCACCGGTGATGGGGTCGACGCGTTGCTCGCCGAGCTCGAGGCCCGACTGCCGGAGGGGCCGTCGTACTACCCGGCGGGGATGGTGAGCGATCAGCCCGAGAGCACCCTCGCGGCCGAGCTCGTGCGCGAGAAGCTGCTGGCCGGAGCCCGCGAGGAGCTGCCGCACTCGATCGGCGTCACCGGCGAGTTGATGGAGACCCCGATGGGCGAGGATCCCGATGTCCTCCGGGTGAAGGTGGTCATCCGGGTCGAACGCGACTCCCAGAAGGGGATCGTCATCGGAAAGGGTGGCGCGGTCCTGCGCGATGCGGGTACCCGGGCTCGTCGGGAGCTCGAGGCGCTCCTCGGGACCCGCGTCTACCTGGAGACCAAGGTCCGGGTCGACAAGGACTGGCAGCGCAAGGCCACCTCCCTCGACCGCCTCGGCCTGTGAGCGCAGCGGAGCGAAATGAGGACGGCTACAAGTTGCGGATTCGCGACGGCGCGGCGATAGAGTCGCTCCGCCATCGGGACGAGTCGGGGAGGCCGTTCCTGTGCGAGAGCCATCGCGGTGTCGGAGACCTCCACCACAAGAGCGGATGTGCATGCGGATGCGCCTCGGGACGCACCTGGGTATGACGAGATGAGACGCTTCCGACACGGCCGCCGCGGCACTCTGTTCGCCCTCGTTGCCGGCATCGCGCTCGTCGCCGCGGGCTGCAGCAGCAACAACAACGGGCAGAACTCGCTGAAGCCCGCCGGCCGCAACGCCCAGCTGATCAGCGACCTCTTCCTGCCGGTCCTCGGGGTCGCGATCGTGGTCGGCGTCCTCGTCGTCGGCGCGACCATCGTGTTCGCCCTCAAGTTCCGTCACCGCGAGGGCAAGAACGAGAACCCGAAGCAGACCCACGGTTCCACTCCGCTGGAGATCGGTTGGACGATCGTCCCGGCGCTGATCCTCGCGGTCGTCGCGGTTCCGACGATCGCGACGATCTTCAAGATCGCCGAGAAGCCCCAAGGTCAGGTGCTGCACGCCACGGTCGTCGGCAAGCAGTGGTGGTGGCAGGCCCAGTACGACAAGCAGGACAAGGTCGCCGGCACGAACATCGACAAGCCGGTCGTCACCGCGAACGAGATCCACATGATCGCCGGCGTTCCGCTCGAGCTCGACCTGAAGTCCGACAACGTGATCCACAGCTTCTGGATCCCGGAGCTCGGCGGCAAGCAAGACGTCATCCCGGGCCGCGAGCAGCACATCACGTTCTACGCCGACAAGCCCGGCACGTACCTCGGGGCGTGCGCCGAGTACTGCGGTCTGTCGCACGCCAACATGCGGATGCGGGTGATCGCGCAGACCAAGGCCGACTTCGACGCGTGGATGACGGATCAGCAGGGCGGTCCGGCCCAACCGTGGACCGGCGAGATCCAGAAGCTCACCGGCGACCACGTTCGCGTGCACGAACTGTCACGTGTTCGCCGACTCGTCGAAGGCGACGTACGGGCCGAACCTCACGCACCTGGCGTCGCGCTCCACGTTCGCAGGAGGGACCTACGAGCTGAATCGCAAGAACCTCGTGGGCTGGATCCTGAACGCGCCCGGTGACGTGCCGATGCAGTCGAAGGACTGTCGGCTCCCGCCACCCGCGACGTGCGTCGGGATGCCGTCCTTCACGAAGAACACCCCTCCCGGCGACTATCCGGTGATGACCCGCGCGCAGGCCGAGCAGATCGCCGACTACCTGTTGGCAGAGAAGTAGTGATGACCGACGCACCGATGACCGTCCACGAGGGAGCATGTCGATGACCACGGTCTCCGGCACCCTGACACAGCCGAAGGTCAAGCGATCACTGCTTCGACGGCCGACGGCCACGACCGGCTTCGGCAGCTGGTTCACCACGATCGACCACAAGAAGATCGGCATCATGTACGCCGCCACGGCGCTGGTGTTCATGGTGATCGGCGGCATCGAGGCGCTGCTCATCCGCCTGCAGCTCGCAGCGCCGAACGGCACCGTCCTGACCGCGAGTCAGTACAACACCATGTTCACGATGCACGGCACGACGATGGTGTTCCTCATGGGGATGCCGCTCGCGGTCGCGTTCGGCAACTACCTCATCCCGCTGCAGATCGGCGCGCGCGACGTCGCGTTCCCGCGCCTCAACGCCTTCGGGTACTGGGTCGTGCTCTTCGGCGGCTTGTTCGTCTACTCGAGCTTCTTCCTCGGTGGCGCGCCGAACGGTGGTTGGTTCGGCTACACGCCGCTCACGAGCAGCCCGATGTCGTTGGGGGCGCTCCCCGGTCGCGGTCCGGATTTCTGGACCGTCGGCCTCATCATGTTGGGCATCGGCTCGACCACCTCGGCGGTGAACTTCATCGTCACCGTCCTGAACATGCGTGCACCCGGCATGACGCTCATGCGGATGCCGGTGTTCACGTGGATGATGTTGATCACCGCGTTCCTCACCGTGTTCGCGATGCCGATCGTCACGGTCGCGCTCACGATGGTGTGGTGGGACCGCAACCTGCTCTCGAACTTCTTCAACGCGACAGCGGGCGGTGACCCGCTGCTGTATCAGCATCTCTTCTGGTTGTTCGGCCATCCGGAGGTGTACATCCTGATCCTGCCCGGGATGGGCATCGTCTCCGAGATCCTCCCGGTGATGTCGCGCAAGCCGCTGTTCGGGTACTCGGTCGTCGTGTTCTCGGGCATCGCGATCGGGTTCCTCGGTTGGGGCGTGTGGGCCCACCACATGTTCGCCACCGGCCTCGGTCCGGTCGCGGTCTCGGCGTTCGGCCTCTCGACGATGCTCATCGCCATCCCGACCGGGGTGAAGATCTTCAACTGGCTCGGCACGGTGTGGGGCGGATCGTTACGACTGAACACACCGATGCTGTTCGCACTCGGGTTCATCGCGATGTTCACCATCGGCGGACTCTCGGGAGTGCTCCACTCGGTCGTGCCGGCCGACACGCAACAGACCGACACCTACTTCGTCGTCGCGCACTTCCACTACGTGCTCTTCGGTGGCCTCGTGTTCGCGATCTTCGGCGGGCTCTTCTACTGGTTCCCGTTGGTCTACGGCCGCTTCATGAACGAGAAGCTCGGCAAGACCACGTTCTGGCTCGTGCTGATCGGCTTCAACCTCACGTTCTTCCCGATGCACATCCTCGGCCTCGAAGGTCAGCCCCGACGCACCTACCGGTACTCGGCGGGGATGGGCTTCGACGGCCTGAACCTGGCGGCGACGGTCGGCGCGTTCATCATCGCCGTCGCGGTGCTGCTGCTGCTCACGAACATCCTGGTGAGCCGCCGCCACGGCAAGGTCGCGCCGCACGATCCGTGGGACGCCCGCACGCTCGAGTGGTCGGTCTCGTCGTACCCGCCGCCCGAGTACAACTTCGAGGAGATCCCGCAGGTCGAGGCCCGTGACGACCTCTGGCACCGCAAGTACACCGAAGACGAGAACGGCCGCCTGATGCGGCTCCCGAGCGGTGGCGCCGGGGCGCAGTGGCGACGCTCGAGCACGACGGCGGTGGCGAAGGTGGCGACGTGGTTCCCGCCGACGGCGGTCACGGCGAGGGTGGGCACGGGATCCACATGCCGTCGCCCTCGTACTTCCCGCTCCTCATGACGGTCGGCCTCCCGGTCCTCGGGTACGGCGTCGTGTTCCACAACTGGTACCTGGGTGCGCTCGGTGTCCTGATCCTGATCTTCGGCATGTACGCCTGGGCGCTCGAGCCCTCCAGTGAGTGAGCGGGGAGAACTGATGGAGCAGGCGGCGATCGCGCCTCCCGCACACGATGCTCATGGGGCGCACGGCGCGTCCGACACGAGCACGGGCGTCACGAACACGAAGCTGGCGATGTGGATCTTCCTGTCGTCGGAGTGCCTGCTCTTCGGCGCGCTGATCGCGACGTACCTCCTGTACCGGGATCGGTCGAAGGGCCTCTCGGCGTCGAGCGTCTACAACATCCCCTTCACCTCGGCGACGTCGTTCATCCTGCTGATGAGCAGCCTCACGATGGTGCTCGCGCTCGCGGCGATCCAGCGGGGCGACTACCGCCGCACGAAGATCTGGATCATCGCGACCGCGCTGTTCGGGATGACATTCATCGGTGGTCAGATCTACGAGTTCACCGAGTTCACCCGCAAGGGCCTCACCGTCAGCACGAACCTGTTCGGCTCGAGCTTCTACCTGCTCACCGGCATCCACGGCCTGCACGTCACCATCGGCATCATCTGGCTGCTGTCCCTGTGGGGACTGGTCTCTCAGGGCAAGCTGCAGCAGCGACACTCCGAGACGATCGAGATCGCCGGTCTGTACTGGCACTTCGTCGACGTGGTGTGGATCGTGATCTTCACCGTCGTGTACCTGATCCCGCGCTAGAGGTCGGACGAGAGCATGAGCGACGCCGAAACCACCACCACCGAGCCGATCCAGGACCCCGAGCACAACATGCTCGTCGGGACCGCGGAGGAGCGCGAGCGCGAGAAGAAGTACGGCCTCTCGGAGATCCCCCCCGAGGAGGTCCCGCTCCTCCCGGGTGAGCTCACGCACCACCCCAGCCCGTTCCAGTACGTGGTCATCGCGATGATCCTCGTGGTGATCACGGCGGCCGAGGTCGGCGTCAGCTACCTCGACGGCGACATCCCCAAGGATCTGATCATCTTCCTGCTGCTCAGCATGGGTCTGGTGAAGTTCATCACCGTCGCGTCGTATTACATGCACCTCAAGACCGACAAGCCGGTGTTCCGACGGTTCTTCATCATGGCCGGGGTCGGCGCGATCATCGTGTACACGATCGTTCTCACGACGCTCCATGTGTGGAGCGGCGGCGCGTGAACATCGGCCTGCTGCGCTTCGGTCCCGTTCCCGAAGTGGCAGCCTCACCCCGACGTGTGGATCCTGATCGGTCTGCTCGCAGTCGGGTACACGTTGGCCGTCGTGCGGTCTGGGCCCACGGCTGAGTCCCGCCGGTCAACCCGTCGTCACCCGACTCCAGATCACGTGCTGGACCCTCGGGTGTGTTCGCGACGTGGCTCGCGTCCGACTGGCCGATGCACGACGTCGCCGAGCAGTCGATGTACAGCGCGCACATGGTGCAGCACCTGATCTTCACGCTGGTCGCGGCGCCGTTGCTCGCTGCTGGGAACCCCTGCGTGGTTGCTGCGGTGGATCCTCTCGCCGAAGTGGTTGTTCCGCACCGTGCGCTGGATGGCCCGCTTCCTCCCGGCGGTCATCCTCTACAACGTGGTGCTCGTGCTCTCCCACTGGCCCGCGGTGGTCGACCTCACGCTGCGGAACGGACTGGCCCACTTCATCGCGCACGTGATCCTCTTCGTCAGCGCGCTGATCGTGTGGCTCCCGATCCTGAGCCCGCTCCCCGAGATCCCGCGTCTGGTGCCGGTGGCCCGGATGGTCTTCCTGTTCCTGGAGTCGGTCGTCCCGACGATCCCGGCGTCGTTCCTCACCTTCGGTGACAAGCCCCTGTACAAGGCGTACGAGGGACTCCCGCACCTGTGGGGCGCGACGACCCTCGACGACCAGCGGATCGCGGGTCTCATCATGAAACTCGGTGCCGGCCTGCTCATCTGGGCCATCATCGCGGTGGTGTTCTTCCGGTGGGCCGGTGAGGAAGAGCGCGCCGATCGGTCTCTCGGAGCCCCGGGATGGCAGGATCTTGAACGGCAACTGACCGCCACCACTTCGAGGAGTCAGCAGGTCCGGTGAGCACCGACGACGAGCAGCAGGACAGCCCCGAGGAGCACGGAGACGAGAGCTCTGGCGAGGAGCTGGTCGCGACCACCCGGCCGCGGCACCGGAGCCGGTCGCCGTCGCGGCCGCCCCGACCACCGGTGAGGACCTGCGCAGCCGATTCCTCATGCCCCTGGTGCTCCCGCTCGCATCGATCTTCGTGGTCGTCCTCGTCGCGCTCAACATCTCGCGCCTCTTCCTGGCCGGCGGCAAGACGCAGTCAGCTGCCGTCATCGTCGCGACGGTGATCACGGTCGGCATCCTCGTGGGTGCGTCCGCGTTGGCCGCGGCCAAGCACATGCGCACGTCGTCGCTCGTGCTCGGGCTGTCGCTCGTGCTCGTGCTCGTCTTCTCGGCCGGACTCATCACCTTCGGATCGGGCGAGGAGAAGAAGAACGAAGCATCGGGCCCCGCCGCACCGACCGGCCCCGCGGTCAACACCCTCGCGATCGACGCGCTGCCGACGCTCTCGTTCCAGGCCACGGAGTTCACCGTGCCGGCCGGGATCAACGAGATCGAGTACGTCGACAAGGGCGGCACGCACACGCTCGTCTTCGCCGACCCGAAGCTCGGCTACTTCAACCTCGGGGTGCCCGCGGGGCCGACCAAGGGCAAGGTCGACACTCGTGGCCGGCACCGACTACACCGTCTACTGCACGATCACCGGTCACCGCGCCGCGGGGATGCAGGCCACGATCCACGTCACCGCTGCCGGGGCTGCGCCGCCCGCCGCCGGGGCGACGACCACCACCGTTCCGGCGAGCTGACGTGTTCCGGAGCCGGATCCTCGCTTCGTCGGCACTTGCTCTCGGTCTCGTCGTCGGTGCCGCCGCGTGCGGGAGCAGCGGCGGGAGCTCGTCGGGCTACAAGGAGCCGAAAGGGCCTGCGGGCGCCCAGCTCACCTTCGCGGCGAAGAACTTCTCGTTCACGCCCAAGACGGCGACCGCGCCTGCGGGAGTGATCGGGATCACCTTGAAGAGCACCTCGGGTGGGCACGACTTCGTGATCGAGGGCCTCGCCGGCTTCCAGCTCACCACGCCCGGCTCGGGCGACACCGACTCCGGCAAGGTGGACCTGAAGAAGGGCTCGTACACCTTCTACTGCAGCCTCCCGGGTCACCGAGCCGCCGGGATGCAGGGCACCCTCAAGGTCACGTGATTCACGGTCACGTGATTCCAAGATCGCGAGCGTGACCCGACGTGATCCCTGAGATCGACGCCTCGCACATCCCGAAGCACGTGGCC
The DNA here is from genome assembly GCA_963829475.1 of uncultured Actinomycetes bacterium. Lineage (GTDB taxonomy): Bacteria > Actinomycetota > Acidimicrobiia > IMCC26256 > JANYLB01 > JANYLB01. Next base: position 544,878 of record CAWHIU010000002.1, read on the forward strand.
ATCGTCATGGACGGCAACGGGCGCTGGGCGAAGCGGCGAGGGCTGAAGCGCACCGAAGGCCATGCCGCTGGTGAAGAAGCCCTCTTCGACGCGGTCGAGGGTGCGCTCGAGGTCGGCCTGCCCTGGATGACGGTCTACGCGTTCTCGACCGAGAACTGGCGCCGACCGATCGACGAGGTCCGGTTCCTCATGCGGTTCAACGAGAGCCTGCTCCTCCGGCGGCGTGACGACCTGAACGAGCGGGGAGTGCGGGTTCGGTTCATCGGTCGCCGCACGGGCCGGGTTCCGCGTCGCGTCGTGCGCCACATCGAAGACACCGAGGCGCTCACCGCGCACAACCGGCGGATGACGCTCACGTTCGCGTTCAACTACGGCGGCCGGGCCGAGCTCGTCGACGCCACCCGGGCGATCGCGGCCGAGGTCGCGGCCGGTCGGATCAAACCGGAGAAGATCGACGAGCGCACGATCTCCCGGCATCTCTACGCCTCCGACATGCCCGACCCGGACCTGGTCGTACGGACATCGGGGGAGTTCCGGATCTCGAACTACCTCCTGTGGGAGGCCGCCTACTCCGAGTTCGTGTTCACCGACGTGCTCTGGCCCGACTTCCGGCGCGAGCACCTGTTCGAGGCGATCCGCGAGTTCCAGCAGCGCGAGCGCCGCTTCGGCGAGATCCAAGAGGAATAGCACCGAGGAAGCGTTCCACGCGTGCACGCTCACGCGCTGTGGTCGTGCATGGAACGCGCGGAAGAACATGGTCCCCGAATGTCCATGTCCTCGTTGACACTTGTAGAGTGGATCGTTACCTTCGAGACAGTTGGAGGCGGGCGCAGTGACTTGCGCTCCAAGGAAGGGGCGGATGTGACGGGGACCTCGTTCGAAGATGTCTACGCGCGCGCACCGGGAACGAGTGCCGGCGCAGATCCCATCAAATCGGGTGGAAACGCGTCCAAGGTGATGTTGTCGGTCATCATCCCGACCCGGCACGAAGCGCTGTCGGTCGCCCCGCTCGTCGAACGCCTCGAGCGCGCGCTGAGCGACGTCGAGAGCGAGGTGATCTTCGTCGACGACAGCGACGACGACACCCCCGGCGTGATCGACAGCCTGGTCCGATCGCATCAGAGCTCGCGGTGCGCAGTGTCGTTGCTGCATCGGCCGATCGGTGAACGGCCCGGCGGTCTCAGCGGCGCGGTGCTCGCCGGCCTGCGAGTCGCTCGCGGCGAGTGGGTCTGCGTGATGGACGGCGACCTGCAGCATCCGCCGGAGCTGGTCCCCATGCTCCTCCGCGAGGCCCGTTCCTCGGGAGCGGGGGTCGTCGTCGGGAGCCGCTACCGAGCGGGCGGCGCGGCCGACGGGCTCCAGCCCACGCGTGGCGTGATATCACGCGGTGCCGCCGGCCTCGCCAAGTTCACGTTCCCTCGCAAGCTCCGCGATCTCACCGACCCGATGAGCGGGTTCTTCGTGTTCCGACGCGACGGCGTCGATCCCGACGAGCTCCGGCCCGTCGGTTTCAAGATCCTGCTCGAGATCGTCGTGCGATCGCCGGAGCTGAAGGTCGTCGAGGTCCCGTACGAGTTCGGGCGCCGCGAGTCCGGCGTGAGCAAGGCGTCGGCCCGTGAAGGGGTGGCGTACGCCCGACACCTGTCGAGGCTTCGTTCCAACGTTCTGCCCCGCCCGTCGAAGCGTTCGGTGCGGAGCTACGACATCCACGGAATCATCGCGGTCGAGTCGGAGGGCAAGCTCCCCGAGCTCGAGCCCTTCCGCGTGTCGGGGCTGGATCGTCCCGCCGACATCACCGTCCGCATCGGAGCCCTCCCGCGCATCGCCCCGCAGCCGACGGATCGCTTCTCCCGGCACCTCCGGTACACCGAACGCGGGGGAAACCTGTCGTTCGGTGCCGACATCCTGCTCGGGGAGACGGTCGACGTGCTCGCGACCCCGCTGCTCCGGTACTCGCCGCACGTGCTGTACACGAACCTCGTCGAGCCGATCCTCCGGTGGGAGTTCGCCCGTCGCGGGTACGCGCTCGCACACGGCGCGTGCATCGTGCGCGGCACCGACGCGTTCATGGTCACGGCCCGGACCGACACCGGCAAGACGACGACCATGCTCAAGCTGCTCGACGCCGAGCCGTACTCGTTCATCGCCGACGACCTGACGATCGTCCGACCGAATGGCGAGGTCCTCCCGTACCCGAAGCCGTTGACCATCAGCAACCACACCCTCCACGCGGTGAAGCGGCCCCGGTTGAACCGTCTGGAGCGGACGACGCTGCCGTTGCAGAGCCGGCTCCACTCGCGTTCGGGTCGGAAGTTCGCGTTCATCCTGGCGCGGACCGGCCTGCCGGTCGCGACCGTGAACACGATCGTCCAGGTGATCGTCCCGCCGCCGAAGTACCCGGTGCAGCGGCTGATCCCCGGTGTGCAGATCGCCGAAGGCGCGAAGCTGGCCGGCCTCCTCGTGATCCAGCGCTCCGGCGACGGATTCGAATGGCTTGCCGACGACGATGCCCTCGAGATCCTGCTGAGCAACTGTGAAGACGCCTACGGTTTCCCGCCGTACGCCTTCATCGAAGACTTCCTGTTGGGCGCGTCCCCGCACGACCTCCGTCAGATCGAGCGGCAGGTGCTCGCGGGTGCCCTCGAGGGGCTCCCTGCGGCCCTGTTGTCGAGCACGACTCTCGACTGGGCGACCCGGATTCCGGCGCTCATCGAGGAGCTCCTCCCGGGCGCGTCGCTGAGCGACCCCGTCCTCGTTGGTGGCACCGACGCCGACGATCTCCTCGACCACGGTGACGGCGAGCGAGTCGCTCCGTGAGCACAGGCGGAAGCGCCGCCCCCGCACCCGACTCGAACCCGGCGATCGAATCGGTCGGAACGAGCCCGTGGGGTCGTGTCGTGCGCTTCGCGCGCTTCGGTGTCGTCGGCGCGTCCGGATTCGTCGTCAACGAGGCCGCGCTCGCTGTCTTCGTGGGCGTCTTCGGTCTCAACTACCTCGTCGGGGCGATCGCCGCGACGCAGGTCTCGACCCTCTGGAACTTCACGCTCGTCGAGCTGTGGGCGTTCCGTTCGACCGACGCAAAGCGTTCTCCACGCCATCGCCTGTTCCTCTTCTTCATGGTGAACAACGCCGCGCTCCTGCTCCGCGGTCCGGTGCTCGTGCTGCTGACCAGCGTCGGTGGTTTCAACTACCTCGTCAGCAACCTGGTGTCGCTGGGTCTTCTCACCGTCGTGCGCTTCGCGGTCGCCGACAACTGGATCTGGGCCTCCGGCTCGGGAACCCCGGGTCACGAGGCCGCGGGCGACGGCGAGGGCGACGAGGCGTGGCGAAGCATCGCGGCGGAGGTCGCGGTGGCTTCCGTACCGGGCGCCGAGCTCGAGCTCGACGAGGAGCCGCCGCCTCCACCGCGCCGCTTCTACGCGATGCGACCCACGGCCGCGCGCCCGGCGGTGGAAGAGGCAGCAGGCACCAAGGCGATGCTGGTCGTCGTCGACGCGGAGCCCGGGAACGTCGCCGAAGCCGACGCAGGCGTCGAAGACGCCCGGCACCATCGCATCTTCCCTGCGTGGGTGGCGCCGGTCGCGATCGGAGTCGTGGCGGTCGCGGTGAGGGTCTGGAACATCGACCGGGTCGGGTTCAACAGCGACGAGGTCGTCTACTCCTCCCAGGCAGCACTCCTCGCGGGCAAGTCGAGCTACGCCGGGCTCTTCACGTTGTTCCGGGCGCATCCGCTGCTGTTCCAGAGCCTGCTCTCGCTCGTGTACAGGGTGCACATGAGCGATGTGCTCGGCCGGCTCCTGTCGGTGGGCTTCGGTCTCGGCACGGTCGCGGCCGGGTTCTGGGCCGCGCGGTCGATGTACGGCCGTCGCGTGGCACTGATCACGGCCGCGATCCTCGCGGTCATGCCCTACCTGGTCGTCGTCAACCGCCAGGTCCTCCTCGACGGGCCCATGGTCTTCTTCGGGACCGTCGCCCTCGGCCTCGTCGCTCGGTTCGCGGAGACCCGGCGTGCGGCCTGGCTCTACGGCGCGACCGTTGCGTTGGGCTTGACGTTCCTCGCCAAGGAGACCGGGATCCTGCTCGCCGTCGCGATGTACGCGTTCATCGTGCTGTCGCCCCGGCTGCGGGTCCGCCTCCGTTACGTCGTGGTGTCGGTCGCGGTCCTCATGGGTTTCGTGATCGTGTTCCCGCTCGCGGTGTTGGTGGGCAAGCGGGCCAAGACCGGTGAGCAGTTCTTCCTCTGGCAGGTCCTGCGGCGCCCGAACCACACGATCACGTACTACTTCGAACACACGCCCTGGGCGCTCGGCATCGGTGTGGTCGTCGTCGCACTCATCGGGCTCTGGGTGCTCCGGCGTCACCGGACGTGGCGCGAGACGTTGTTGCTCTGCTGGATCGTGGTCCCGCTCGTGTTCTTCGTGCTCTGGCCGGTCAAGGGGTTCCAGTACCTGCTGCCGCTCGCCCCGGCGGTCGCGATCCTCGCCGGCCGCGCGCTCGCGGCAATGCCGGTCGAGGGTCGGCTCGACGTACGCGGCTGGCACTTCCCTGCCCGCGTCGCCACGGGGATCGTGATGGCCGTGGTCGGACTGACCTTGGTCGTACCGACGTGGAAGGCGATCCAGCCGCCCACCGACGCGAAGACGCAGGCGGGTGCCGGTGGCGTCCCCGGTGGCCGTGAGGCCGGTGACTGGATCGCCGCGAACACGCCGATCGGTTCGCAGGTCCTCACGATCGGGCCGTCGATGTCGAACCTGGTCCGGTACTTCGGGGCGCGCTCGTCGCTCGGGTTGTCGGTCAGCTCGAACCCCTTGCACCGCAATCCGGTCTACGAGCCGGTGGGCAACGCCGATCTCCGCGTGCGCCAGGGTGCCGTCCAGTACCTCGTGTGGGACGCCAACTCGGCCAATCGGTCACCGACCTTCTCGGCGAAGCTCCTCGATCTCGCCCGTCGCTACCACGGTCGGGTCGTCCACCGCGAGTGGGTCGGTCGCCATCCCGCCATCACGGTCTGGGAGGTGCGGCCATGATGCCGTCGCGTCGGGTCGCCGGAATCGGCGGAATGGCGATGTCACTCCTCGTGCTCGGGTCCTTCCTGACCCCGGCCGCTCCGGCGGCGGGTGCAGCGCCCAGTGCTCCCGCTGCGTCGGCGAGCGCGAAGACGACGACTCCGATCAAGCACATCGTGACGGTCATGCAGGAGGGTCACACCTTCGACAACTACTTCGGGAGCTACCCGGGTGCTGCCGGTCCGCCCGCGAACGTGTGCATGCCGGTGGGCGTCGCGGCCACACCGTGCATCAAGCCGTTTTCGCTCGCGTCCCGACCGCTCCGTGACCTCGACCACGGCACCACGGCCCAGCGGACCGCCTACGCCGACGGCGCGATGAACGGCTTCGTCCGGGCGCAGAGCCGCAACGGCGTCACCGACAACCAGACGATGGGTGCGTACGACCGCTCGAACCTCTCGTACTACTGGAACGTCGCCGACTCGTTCGTGCTCTTCGATCACTTCTTCTCGTCCTCTCCCGGTGGGAGCCTCGCGAACCACCTCTCGTGGATCGCCGGTACCTCCGGCGGAGTGGCGGGGGAGTCACTTCCGGTCGCAGGGTTCGGCGATCTCCCCACGATCTTCGACCGGCTCCAGGCCGCCGGGGTCAGCTGGAAGTTCTACGTGCAGAACTACGACCCGACGGTGACGTTCCGACGGGCGCCGGGAGCCGCACGGGGTGCACAGGTCACACGGGTTCCCCTGCTCGGGTACGCGCGCTACGTCGACGACCCGGCGCTCTTCGCGCACATCGTTCCGGTGTCCCAGTACTTCGACGACCTCCACGCGGGGAAGCTCCCTGCGGTCTCGTACATCGTCCCGTCGGGCCCGAGCGAGCGATCGCCGACGAATGTCCGTTCGGGCGAGCGCTTCGTCAAGGGCCTGGTCGATGCACTGGCCTCGAGTCCGTCGTGGTCGACGAGCGCGTTCATGCTGACCTACGACGGCTGGGGCGGCTACTACGACCACATGGCGCCCGTTCCGGCCGGCGCGACGACCACCGGGTTCCGGGTCCCGACGCTGCTCGTGAGTGCCTACGCCCGCAAGGGCGTCGTCGACCACACGCAGCTCGATACCGCGTCGATCCCGAAGTTCATCGAACAGAACTGGAGCCTCCCCTCGCTCGGCGCGGGCGATGTGCAGGCCGCCGGCCTCTCGTCGGTGTTCGCGTTCCATCGGGCGCCCCGGCCGGCCGAGGTGGTCAGCCCCAGTCGTCTGCCGACGTCCCACGTCGCGCCTGGTCGCATCGGTGTGGTGTTGGCGCTCTACGGGCTCGCGCTCTTCGTCGCGCTGGTGGTGCTGGTCGCCATCGTGCGGCGGACGCGGCGACGGGCCGAGGTGGCCCTCCCATGATCCGCGGCAAGGTTGCGATCCTCATCGCAGTCGTCGGGCTCGCCGCGGGCATGCACCTCGGTCCGGCTGCTGCGGCACCGACCGCACCCGGCGACCCGGTGCCGACCGCGGCCCATCCGTACCAGGGGATGCGTCGCTTGACCGTCGCGACGGTTCCGGCGGTACCCGGCATGCAGTTCGCCGTCGACGGCACCGTCTTCACCACCAACGCGCAGGGCGTCGCCACGATCCTCGTCACGAAGGCGCAGCGGGCGGCGGTCCGGGCCGACCGTGATCATCACCTCGCTGTCGTCACGCCGGTGCTCGCGGTGAGCGCCGGGGTGCGGGCCCGGTTCACCGGCTGGTCGGGTCCCGGCGTGTACCGATCCGGCACTCCCGCCGAGGAGTACCAAACCGCCACGTTTGCGATGGAGTACCTGACCAATTTCACGTTCGCCACGCGCGCGGGCCACAGCGTCGACTCGAAGTCGCTGGTCTCGATGCGGCTGGAGAGCAGCCTGGGTCGGCGGATCACGCTCAAGCCTCCGCATCCGGTGTGGTTGCAGGGCAGCCGGACGACATCCGGCCCTCTCGGTCTGCAGAGTCGAGCGGTCTCGTATCGCATCGACTCGGTCACCACCTCGGGCGCCAACGTCGTGCACGAGGGCCAGCAACAGTTCTTCCCGAGTCGTCGCCAGCAGGTCGATGTCGCGCTGCTGCTCTTCGACGTCCGGTTCTCTGCGCGCGACGCGTTGCTGGGTTCCGGAACCGGATCGGGTGTGGCACTCGAGTATCCCGACGGACACGTCGACCATCTCGGCTTCGGCCCGGGCGGTGCGGTGACAGTGCGTCAGATGCCCCACGGCACGTACCACGTGACCGTGGAGGGCTCCGGTCCTGAGCTCCCGCAGAAGTTGACCGTGTCGCAGAACCAGGCAGCCGACGTCGACGCGGTCACGTGGATCGACCTCGCCATCGGCATCATGTTCCTCCTCAGCATCGTGGTCGGACTCTTCGTGATCCGATGGGCCCTTCGGCGACGCGGGGGCGCCGACGCCGACGCCGACCGCGCGGGCGAGCAACTCGACGAAGAACCGGATCTGGTCCGGACGCGATGAAACGGGCGGCGTTCGCGCTCGCGTGCTTCGCCGTCGTGGTCGCGACCGGACTCGGCCCGGGCTCAGCGTCGGCCGAGCGTTCGGCAACCTCCGGCGCTTTGCCCAGCGCGACCGCACGGGTGCCCGTGCTCGCGTACTACTACATCTGGTTCGACGCGAGCAGCTGGCGGCGGGCAAAGATCGACTACCCACAGGCCGGTCGGTACTCGAGCGACGACCCGGCCGTGATGCGTGAGCAGATCAAGCTGGCCAAGAAGGCCGGGATCAACGGGTTCATCGTGAGCTGGAAGCACACCCCGACGCTCGACCGACGGCTCGCGCAGCTCGTCGACATCGCCGAGCAGGAAGACTTCACGCTCGCGATCATCTACCAGGGCCTCGACTTCAATCGGAAGCCGCTCCCGGCCGACACCGTCGCAACGGATCTCGACTACTTCACCGCGACGTTCGCATCCCGGGCACCGTTTCGCATCTTCGCCAAGCCGTTGGTGATCTGGTCCGGGACGTGGGAGTTCAGCGTCGACGATGTCGCGCGGGTCACGACGGACCGTCGAGCGTCGCTCGAGATCCTCGCGTCGGAGAAGAACGTCGAGGGCTACGCGCGGTTGGCGACGTTGGTCGACGGTGACGCCTACTACTGGTCGTCGGTGAACCCGGCGACGTACAAGGGATACCTCGAGAAGCTCGCTGAGCTCGGTCGCGCGGTGCACGCGAGCGGTGGGCTCTGGATCGCGCCCGCGGCCGGAAGCTTCGATGCCCGACTGATCGGCGGGACGACGACGGTCGCGCGCCGCAACGGTGCCACGCTTCGCACCGAGATCGACACCGCGCTGGCGTCGTCGCCGGATGCGCTCGGACTCATCTCGTGGAACGAGTACAGCGAGAACTCGTACATCGAGCCGAGCGTCCGGTACGGCTACCAGATGTTGAACGTCGTCGGTGAGCGCCTCGGCAGCGGCGCCGTGCGGCCGGGAGCCAACGGGACGGGCAAGCTCCCGGTCGCTGCCGACCGGGCCAGGTCCGCGCCGACGACGGGGCTCGCGTCGTCACCGGAGCGGTCGGGCCTGTCGGGTCCCCTGGTGCTCGTCGTGTTCGCCGCGCTCTTCTTCGTCTTCGTCCTCGTCGTCGCGCGCCGCGCCCGCCGCTCGCCCCGCCTGCGCCTGGTCAGAGGGAGCGTCGACGCGATCGGCGTCGGTGGACCCGACTTCACCGGGCGGTCCCGCCACGAGATCGTGGCCGTCCGACGGAACGCTCGCAAGGGGCGCGGCCGTCGCACCGACGGCCCGGCCTGACGGATCAGAGGCCGATGCGTCCCGTGCCGAACGCGGCGTCGTCGAGGACGACGTCGTAGGTTCGACCGTTCTGCACCTCACCGACCTGGAGTCGCCCGATCGGTGTGGTGCCGAGGTTCACACCGGTGGGCGAGATGTCGCTCAGCCTTGCTCCGTCGAGCCACACCTCCATCGAGGAGCTGGTCCCGTTCACGACCATGTGCAGCTCGACGGTGTGCCAACCGGATCCCGGCGCAGCCACTGCGGAGCTCATGGTGGTGGTGGCGGTGACGTCGTTGCGGAGACCGACCTGGCCCGTCGCGGTGACGAAGACGTAGCCGAGGGAGCCGTCGGCCGCGGTGCGGAGGCGCAACAGGTTCACCTGGCTCGATGCGCTCTTCACGTTGAACGAGACCCGCGAGTAGCCGTCGGCATAGGTCGACGGCAGCGTCTTCTTGGCGTACGTCGCCCCGGCGGTCGTGTTGCCCTCGGCCGCGAACGCTCCTCTGTGCACCGTCGTGCCCTGCACGACGAGTCCACTCGACAACGTCCAGGCCGAGAGGTTGCCCGACTCGAACCCGTCACTGAAGACCGGAGGGGTGCCGTTCGGAGTCGTGACCGAGGCGCTCGCGCTCGCGGTGGACGTGTTGCCCGCGGCGTCGCGAGCCTTGATCGAGTACTGGTAGGTCGTTCCGGCTGAGACGGTGTTGTCGGTGAACGTGAGCGTGCCCCCACCGACCGAGCCGATCGAAGAACCGTTGCGCAGGATGTCGTAGGCGGTGACGCCCGTCGCGTCGCTGGAAGGGTTCCACCCGACCTGGACCGACGTGCTCGTGGGGGCGGTGGCGGTCACGCCGGTCGGAACGCTCGGCGCGGTCGTGTCGATCCTCCACACCCTGGTCGCTGCGCTCAGGTCGGCTCCACCGGCGGAGGTCGCCGACACGCTGAAGGTGTGGTTCCCGGCGGCGAGGCTGGAGTAGTTCGCCGGGCTGGTGCAGGTCGACGGCGTGGCGCCGTCGACCGAGCAGGTGAACGTCGCGGGCGTCCGGGTCGCGTGGAACGTGAAGCTCGCGGAGGTCGAGGCAGTGATCGCCGCCGGCGAGGTGTCGATCACGGTGTCGGGTGCGCTGCCGCCGAAGTCGTAGGTCTGAACGTCGAAGGTGTCGCCGAGTGAGTTGGTGGGCGCGACGGTGACCGACGTTCCCGAGACCGTCACCTTCAAGTAGTGGAACACCTGTGCCTTCGACGTCGGGGCCAATGCCGCGCCGCACTTGGAGCCCTTTGCCTTCGACTTCGACCAGCCGATCCCGTACGCGTCGGTCGCGCTGCAGGTGCTGATCGGCTCCAACGCCGCACCGCTGCCGCCGGTCACGTAGGTGACAGGAGCGCCGGGCGAGCTCGGTGTGTTGCGCTGGTAGAGGTGTGCGTGACCGCTGAACGCGATGTTGACGCCGTACTGCTTGAGGATCGGCTCGAGCGCGACCTGGAGCGGAACGTCGGATACCTGCTTGTTGCTGTCGGAGTAGAGCGGGTAGTGGAACATCGCGAACTTCAGCGCCGCCGGGTGGGTCTGCAGGTCCTTGAGGAGCCACTCGTATTCGGGCGCACCCGGAGTCCAGTGCGCCGCAGCATCGTTCGAGTAGACGTCGGCGGTGCCGATGTTGCTGTCACCCCATGCGGCCTGGAGCACGTAGATGCGGGCAGTGCCGGCGTCGAACGCGTACCACCCGCTCGCGTAGTTCGCGGACGACGTTCCGTTGACGCAGCAGTAGACGTCGTTCTGATAGCGGCCGCCCGAGCTCGACACCGCGGAGTCCTGCGGCCAGTTGGTGATGCCCGAGTTCGGGTTCCCGCTGAGGTCGTGGTTCCCGATGGCGGCGAAGAGGGGAGTGGTGCCGCCGGCCTTGGTCCAGAACGCCGGGCCGAAGATCGCGCTCGTGCCGGGGCCGGTCTGCTGCAGGTCGCCATAGTTCTTCTGGTTTGCCACGCGGGTGACCGTTGTCGCCGATGGTGACGGCGAACCGCAGCCCTGCCGACGCGATCTGGCTCATCAGGTTCGCCTGATCGGGGTTGTTGCCGCTGTCGTCGACCTCACCCCAGTCGCCGATCACGCCGAACGAGTAGGTCTCGTTGCTCCCCGCCGCGACCTGGGTGACGAACTGCGACGACGTGTTCCCCGCGAGGAGGTCGGTGGAACCGAGGTACGCGCGGTAGCAGTAGGTGCCGGCGCTCGGCAGCGTGAGCGACGCCTTCCAGCGATACTCGCTGACCGAACCGACAGTGAGGGAGTTCCGGGTGGCCGTCTTGGTGTTCCCGAGCGTGCATGCCCCGCCGCTCACGGGGCCCCAGCGCACGGATCCGGTCGAGGCCGACTTGTCGGTGGCCCAGTTCACGATGACGTGCTGCCCGACGAGATCCGTCAGGTAGGGCGCGCGCGTGAGATGTTCATCGAACGGCTCCGTTGCCCCTGACGGTGCGGCGGAGAGACCCGCTGACGTGACGAGCGCGAGCACCGCGCAGAGCGACACTCCGACCCGAGCGATCCTTCGCTGCATCGTGCCTCCGCCTCGAGAACGCCCGACGGGTACATCGGACACATCGGACCGAAATCGACCGACCAGTGGCACCCTATATGCAGCCTTACCTTATATTCAACACCAGTGGTGGTCGAAGCCTTCGTGACCGCTCTCCGCGCGTTCACGGGTGGCGGAAGGCCGCCCGACGAGGCCCGAGCGACACGCGACGCGGAACTACCCTCGCGACGTGAGTCTCTACCGGGATCAGGGTGTCGTGTTGCGCACCGTGAAGCTCGGCGAGACCGACCGGATCGTCACGATCTTCACCCAGGGCAACGGCAAGATCCGCGCCGTGGCCAAGGGCGTCCGCCGGCCGGGGAGCCGTTTCGGGGCCCGGCTCGAGCCCACGTCGAACGTCGCGCTCCAGTGCTACAAGGGCCGCGAGCTCGATGTCGTCACCCAGGTCGAGACGATCGACGCCAACCGCGCCCTGCGTGAGCACTACGGCTGCCTGACCCATTCGGTGGCGATGCTCGAGGCGGTCGACCAGGTGAGCCCGGACCGGGAGCGCAACCCGGCCGTCTACCGCATGCTCGTCGGCGCCCTGAAGACCCTCGCCGACCAACCGTCACCGATGGTGGCGCCCGCGTTCTTCTGGAAGCTGCTCAGCCTCGAGGGCTTCCACCCGCACCTCGACGGGTGCGTGCGCTGCTCGACCGAGACCGGACCGTTCCCCGCGTTCGATCTCGGTGAGGGTGGCCTGCTCTGTGTCGACTGCTCGAAGCTCGGCGGGCTCCGCGTGCGCGAGGAGACCGTCGACGTGCTGCGCCGAATGCTGGGCGGCGGACTCCGCGGCGTGCTCGGTGACGTCTCGTCGGGCGAGGTCGTGGCCGAGGTCGAGCGCCTCGCCCTCGGCTCGATGGAGCACCACCTCGAACGCCGCCTCCGCAGCGCCGCACTCCTTTGATGGAGCGGCGGGGTGCCCGACTACCCTGATCGGCCGTGGCTCGCTCGGACCTCATGGATCGCGTCGTCAATCTCGCCAAGCGGCGGGGCCTGGTGTTCCCGTCGAGCGAGATCTACGGCGGGTTCCGCTCCACCTGGGACTACGGCCCGCTCGGTGTGCTGCTCAAGCGCAACGTCAAGGACGCCTGGTGGCGGTCGCTCGTGCAGATGCGCGACGACGTCGTCGGCCTCGATGCCGCGATCCTCATGGCCCCGAGGGTGTGGGAGGCGAGCGGCCACATCTCGACGTTCACCGACCCGTTGGTCGACTGTCGCAACTGCAAGGAACGGTTCCGCGCCGACCAGCTCCCCGAATCGGGGGCCTGTCCGAACTGCGGAGTCAAGGACAGCTTCACCGAAGCCCGCCAGTTCAACCTGATGTTCAAGACGTTCGTGGGGCCGGTGGAAGACGACGCGTCGGTCGCCTACCTCCGACCCGAGACCGCGCAGGGCATCCTCGTCAACTTCTCGAACGTGCAGACCACGACGCGCAAGAAGCCGCCGTTCGGCATCGCGCAGATCGGCAAGTCGTTCCGCAACGAGATCACGCCCGGCAACTTCGTCTTCCGGACCCGTGAGTTCGAGCAGATGGAGATGGAGTTCTTCGTCCCGCCGGAGGACGCGCCCCGCTGGTACGAGTACTGGTGCCAGGAGCGGTTCAACTGGTACACGGATCTCGGCATCCCGGCCGAGCAGCTCCGACTCCGCCCGCACGACCCCGAGGAGCTGTCGCACTACAGCGTGGGCACCTCCGACGTGGAGTTCGACTACCCGTGGGGCTGGGGCGAGCTCGAGGGAATCGCGAACCGCGGCGACTACGACCTCACCCAGCACGGCGAGTTCTCCGGTCAGGACCTCTCCTACTTCGACCAGGAGAACGACCGCCGGTACATCCCGCACGTGATCGAGCCCGCGGCCGGCGCCGACCGGGCGACGCTCGCGTTCCTGCTCGCGGCCTACGACGAAGAAGAGGTCACGACGGCGGGCGGCAAGGTCGAGAAGCGCACGGTGCTGCACCTCGATCCGCGGCTGGCGCCGACGAAGGTCGCGATCCTGCCGCTGTCGAAGAACGAGCAGCTCACGCCGCATCGCGAACGAGGTCGCCGACTCGCTGCGCTCGCAGTTCATGATCGAGGTCGATCTCACCGGATCGATCGGCAAGCGCTACCGCCGCCAGGACGAGGTCGGGACGCCGTTGTGCGTCACGATCGACTTCGACACGCTCGACGACCGGGCCGTGACGATCCGGGATCGAGACACCATGGACCAGGATCGGGTCGCCCTCGACCAGCTCCTGGCCTACCTCCGCGACCGCATCCCCCAGTGATGCGCCACGAGACGAAGAGGCTGCCGTGAGCGATACCCACTACGAGACCCTCGGGGTCGAGCCCGACGCGTCGCGTGACGAGATCCGCGACGCGTACCGCGCCCGCGTCAGCGAGCTCGATCCGGAGAGCTGGAAGGGTGATGCCTCCGAGCGCCGCAACCGCGCCGCGGCCGTGAACAAGGCGTGGAACGTCTTGTCGGACCCGTTCCAGAAGGAGCGCTACGACGCGGGGATCGACGACAGCATCGACGGCATCGACGAGATCGACAGCGACGATGTCGATGTCGTCGCGACCTCGTCGAAGGGAGGCAGCGCCAATGGGAAGGGGAAGGCGAAGCCGGCGCGAAACGGCACGGCCGCCGCCGACGCCCGTGGCGCGGCCCGCGTCAGGCTCACCCCGACCGGGCTCACGATCGCACCGACCCGCGCCCGGATCAACGCGCTGTCGGTCGACGTGTTGGTGATCCTCGTGCTCGTCTTCGGCCTCAACTTCCTCGCCGGTGTCCTCTTCTCCAACCCCGCGGTTGAGGTCACGATCAACGACAAGGTCGTCTCGACCACCGAGATCAAGAACCGCGACGAGCAGGCGCTGGCCAAGAGTGAGAGGGCCGACGCGGAGTCCCAGTGGAAGAAGGACAACAAGGGCAAGACCTTGAAGGCCAAGGACGTGAAGGTCGACAAGGTCAAGGTCGTGCCGGGCACGATCACGCTGATCTTCCAGCTCATCACGCTGATCCTGGCGCTGCTCTACACCGTCGTCCCGTCCATACGGACGGGCCAGACGCTCGGGAAGCGCATCTTCAAGATCAAGCTCGTGAGCGTCGACGGCAGCGATGTCGGCTGGGCACAGTCGCTTCTGCACTACGGCGTGCCCCTCGCCGTCGCGATCGCGCTGGCGCTGCTCGGTGCGGTCGTCGCCATCGGGATGGTGGTCTGGTCGGTCTGGGACAAGAACGGCCAGGGCATCGACGACAAGCTCGCCAAGACGTTCGTCGTGACGGTCTGACGCCGTCGCACTATCCGACGTCGGCCGCGGCCGTCGCTCGATATCCTCGACACCACTTCCGTTTTCCACCCGTTCCACGCTGCCGGAGGGCCGCTTCATGAAGTACGTCTACGCCTTCGAAGAGGGCTCCAAGGAGCAGAAGTTCCTGCTCGGGGGCAAGGGGGCCAACCTCGCCGAGATGACGAAGCTCGGCCTGCCCGTCCCGCCCGGCTTCACGATCACCACCGAGGCGTGCAACGCCTACCGGGCTGCGGGCGACTCGTTGCCCGGCGGGCTCATGGACGAGGTCGAGGCCGCGCTGAAGGCGCTCGAGTCCAAGATGGGCAAGCAGCTCGGCGACCCGTCCGACCCACTGCTCGTCTCGGTGCGCTCCGGTGCCGCCGTTCTCGATGCCGGGGATGATGGACACGGTCCTCAACCTCGGGCTGAACGACGTCTCCGTCGGCGGCCTCGCCACCCAGACCGGCAACGAGCGGTTCGCGTTCGACTCCTACCGCCGGTTCGTGCAGATGTTCGGCAAGATCGTGCTCGACGTCGACGGCGAGCGCGTTCGAGGAGGCCCTCGAGGACCTGCGCCACGAGCGCGGCGTCGCGACCGACCCTGAGCTCTCCGCCGACGACCTGCGCGGTCTGGTCGAGACGTTCAAGGCGATCGTGAAGCGGGAGGCCGGGATCGAGTTCCCGCAGCAGCCGCACGAGCAGCTCGGTCACGCGATCGAGGCCGTGTTCCGCTCGTGGAACGGTGACCGGGCGAAGATCTACCGGAAGATGGAGAACATCGCCGACGATCTCGGCACCGCGGTCAACGTGCAGACGATGGTGTTCGGCAACAAGGGCGACGACTCCGGTACCGGCGTCGGCTTCACCCGTGACCCGGCGACCGGCGAGAACGTGCGCTACGGCGACTTCCTCCGCAACGCCCAGGGCGAAGACGTCGTCGCGGGTATCCGCGTCACCGAACCGCTCGACGCGATGGGCGGGCACTTCCCCGAGTGCTACGACCAGCTGCTCGCGGCGATGGAGCAGCTCGAGCAGCACTACCACGACATGTGCGACATCGAGTTCACGATCGAGCAGGGTCGTCTGTTCCTCCTCCAGACCCGCGTCGGCAAGCGCACCGCCGCCGCCGCGATCCGCATGGCCGTCGAGATGGCCGGTGACGGTCTCATCGACGAGCGCGAAGCCGTGCTGCGCGGTCCAGCCCGTCGCAGCTCGACCAGCTCCTGCACCCGAACTTCGATCCCGCCGCGAAGTACGACGTGCTCGCGACCGGTCTCAAGGCATCGCCCGGTGCGGCCGTCGGCACGGTGTACTTCACCGCCGACGACGCGCAAGCACACGCGGAAGCGGGGGAGAAGGTGCTCCTCGTCCGGCCCGAGACCTCGCCCGACGACCTCCACGGGATGATCGCGGCCGAGGGCATCCTCACGTCGCGCGGCGGGCTCGTCAGCCACGCCGCGGTGGTCGCCCGCGGCATGGGAACGCCGGCCATCTGCGGCGCCGACTCGGTCAAGATCGACGTCACGAAGAAGCTGTTCACCGTCGAGCGCGTCCTCAACGAGGAGGCGGGCGGCGGCACCGAGACCATCACCGTGCGCGAAGGCGATCTCCTCACGATCAACGGGAGCACCGGCGAGATCGTCGTCGGTGAGGTCGCGGTCGTCGTGCCCGAACCGTCGGGCACCTTCGGCACGCTGCTCGGCTGGGCCGACAACTACCGACGGCTGAAGGTCCGTACCAACGCCGATCTCCCCGAAGACGCCGCGAAGGCGCTCGAGTTCGGCGCCGAGGGGATCGGCCTGTGCCGCACCGAGCACATGTTCCTGGGCGATCGCCTCCCCACGGTTCAGCGCATGATCCTCGCCGACACCGAAGCCGAGGAGATCGCCGCGCTCGAGGAGCTCCACGAGCTCCAGCGGCAAGACTTCGTCGAGCTGCTCGAGGTGATGGACGGTCTGCCCGTCACGGTGCGTCTCCTCGACCCGCCGTTGCACGAGTTCCTCCCGAACGTGGAGGAGCTGCTGGTGCAGCAGGCCAAGAGCGGCCTCGACGCCAAGGAGAGCCGGCTCCTCGCGGCCGCCGAGGCGTGGCGCGAGGTCAACCCGATGCTCGGCACGCGCGGCTGTCGACTCGGCATCCTCAAGCCCGGCTTGTACCGCATGCAGGTGCGCGCGCTGATCGAGGCGGCCATCGAGCGCAAGGTCGCCGGTGGAGATCCCAAGGTCGAGATCATGATCCCGCTCGTGGTCAGTCGGGCCGAGCTCGCACTCCTCGTCGAGTGGACGCGTGAGGTCGCCGAGGCGACGTCGGCGAACGAGGTCGGCGGGGTCGAGTACCTCGTCGGCACCATGATCGAGACGCCTCGTGCCGCGCTCACCGCCGACGAGATCGCCGAGGAGGCCGAGTTCTTCTCGTTCGGCACCAACGACCTGACCCAGATGGCGTTCGGCTTCTCGCGCGACGACGTCGAGGGTCGCTTCATGCCCCAATACCTCGAGCTCGGTCTGCTCCCCGCGAACCCGTTCGACACGCTCGACCAGACCGGTGTCGGCCTGCTCGTGCGCTGGGCGGTCGAGAAGGGTCGCGCGACTCGTCCCGATGTGAAGCTCGGGATCTGTGGTGAGCACGGTGGCGATCCCGCCTCGGTGCGGTTCTGCCACGAGGTCGGGCTCGACTACGTGTCGTGCTCGCCGTACCGCGTGCCGATCGCCCGCCTCGCGGCCGCCCACGCGGCGCTCGAAGCCGACGGACCCGCCTCCACGGCCTGACCACTGACCGCCTGACCGTACCGCTGGGGCGGTCGGGTGGGCGGGCGGGCGGATGGTGTCCCACCCGATCGGTACCCTGAGCGCATGGAAGAGCTGCTCGACGTCGAGATCGCCCAGGCGCACGCCGGTGCCCACGCGTGGGTCGGCGGTCGGTTGCTCGAACGAACCGAACGGGAAGCCGAGCTCGACGCCGCGCTCGCGCCGGGGGCGACGCGACCGGTGGGCGCCGGTGACCGGGCGAGAGGCGAGGAGCCGGATCCGTACCGCCTGTGCTTCGAGCGCGATCTCGACCGGGTCAAGCACTCTCGCCCGTGGCGACGACTCGCCGGCAAGTGCCAGGTGTTCGTGGCGCCCGAAGACGACCACCTCCGGACCCGGCTGACCCACGCGGTCGAGGTCGCGCAGGTCGCGACCGGCATCGCCCGGGCCGCGAACCTCTGCGTCCCGCTCGTCGAGGCGATCGCGTTGGCGCACGACTGCGGGCACGGTCCGGCCGGTCACGCGTCGGAGGAGGCGTTCAGTCCGTTCCTGCCCGCCGGTGGCTACGACCACGCTGTCTACGGTGCCGACGTCACCCTGGCACCGCTCAACCTCTGCAGCGAGACGCTCGACGGCGTGCGCAACCACTCGTGGCGTCGTCCGGCACCGCGGACCCCCGAGGGCGAGGTCGTGGCCTGGGCCGATCGCATCGCCTACGTCTGCCACGACTTCGAAGACGCGGTGCGGGCCGGGATCCTCGTCGCCGACGATCTTCCGGCCGAGGTGCGCGAGCGTCGTCGGCGACCCGCCGCTCCCAGCAGATCGGCGTGTTCGTGCTCGCGGTGCTCGATGCGATCCGGCGTACCGGTTCGATCGGAATGACCCAGCCCGCGGCATCGGCGCTGGACGCGTTCCGGGCGTTCAACTTCGAGCGGATCTACCTGCGGCCGGCCGCGTGCCGCCAGGCCGACCGTGCGATCTTCCTGCTCCGGGGTCTCGTCGAGCACTTCGCCGACGCTCCGCTGCGGATCCCCGAGGTCGCGGCGGGAACCGTGGGTCCCGTCGAGGCCGGGTCGCCCGAGGCCGCGGCCGAGGCCGTCCGCTACGTGAGCGGCATGACCGACCGGTTCGCGCTCGGACTCGGTGTCGAGCTCCTCGGCTGGCGTCCCGATGATCTCCCGCGCGGCGTCTGAGATCGCTTCTCGAACCGCCGGAGCCGAGCGCGGCCGGCTGCCGTAGGGTGCAGTGCAGATGGGAATCCTCGACGAGGACGTGGCGCGGGTCCGTGAGTCGACCGACCTGGTTGCACTCGCGAGCGAGCACCTCGCGCTCAAGCGCGTCGGCCAACGCTGGATGGGTCTCTGCCCCTTCCACGGCGAGAAGTCACCGTCGTTCTCGATCAACGCCGAACTCGGCGTTTGGCACTGTTTCGGTTGCCAGAAGAGCGGTGACGCGATCACGTTCGTGCGCGAGGTCGAGCACCTCGACTTCGTCGGCGCGGTCGAACGGCTCGCGGCGAGAGCGAACATCACGCTGCGCTACGACGACGCGTCGCACACGAAAGATCGGCAACGCCGGATGCGGCTCGCCGAAGCAGTCGGCGCGGCGATCGACTTCTACCACCAGCGTCTGATCACGTCCGACGACGCGGGGAACGCGCGGCGGTACATCCGCAGCCGTGGCTTCGACGGCGACGCAGTGCGCCAGTTCGTCCTGGGTTGGTCACCCGACAAGTTCGACGCTCTCAGCAAGCATCTGCAGCACGCCAAGTTCGCGCGCGACGACATCGTCGGGGCCGGGCTCGCGTTCGTGAACCGCACGAACTCGCTCCAGGACCAGTTCCGCGGTCGGTTGATGTTCCCGATCTACGACGGACGCGGCGATCCCGTCGGCTTCGGTGGGCGGGCGCTCGAAGGCGGGCAGGGCCCGAAGTACAAGAACTCCCCGGAGACGCCGATCTACCAGAAGAGCCGCTTGCTCTACGGGCTGAACTGGGCGAAGGCCGAGATCGTCGCCCGCGGCGAGGTCGTGATCTGCGAGGGCTACACCGACGTGATGGCGTTCGCGCTCTCGGGGGTACCGCAGGCCGTCGCCACCTGCGGCACCGCCTTGGCCGACGAGCACTTCCAGATCCTCAAGAACCTCGCCCGCAAGGTGACGCTGGCCTACGACGCCGACGCCGCGGGCCAGGCCGCGGCCGAGCGCTGCTACCAGTGGGAGCAGAAGTTCGAGGTGCAGTTCCAGGTCGCCGATCTCCCGCCGGGGCGCGACCCCGCCGACGTCTGGCGCGACGATCCCGGCCCGACTCCTGAAGGCGGTCACCGCCGCGAGCGCGTTCCTCCAGTTCCGCATCGACCGGGTGCTCGCCGTCGGCCGACCTCTCCTCTCCCGAGGGTCGGGCACGCGCGGCCGAAGATCTCGTCCCGGTGTTGCGGGAGCATCCGAACGAGCTGGTGCGCGAGGGCTACATCCAGCGCGTCGCGGGCACACTCGGTGTGGAACACGCGTGGTTCAAGGACGCGATCCGACGCAACGCCGCGCCCGCGCGCGGGTCGAGCCGCGCCGCGAACACCACGCGCAGTCGATCGACCGCCGCGAGCTCGACGCGCTGCGATGGGCGATCCACCGGCCCGAGCTCGTGGCCGACTGGCTCGACGACGGGTTCTTCGCCGATCCGTTGGCCCGGGAGGTGTTCATCACTCTCGACAGCGCCGACACCGTTCCCGGCGCGATCGAGTCGTCTTCGGGTGAGGTGCGCGCCGTGCTGGAACGGATCTCCGTCGAGGAACCCGAGGTCGGCGACGAAACGACGCTTCGCGCCCGTTTGATGGCGAATGCCGTCGAGCCCGCGGCCCAACGTCGGCTCGAGGAACTTCTCCGGTCAGGTGACGAGCGTTCCGCGCCGATGAAGGTCCTGCTCGACGAGCTCGTCCGCGGGCGGACGCAGGGCGAGTGGAGCACCGCGGAGAAGGCGGCTGAACAGTTGGTAACGTGGATCACGGGCGCGGCGGAGGAGTAGGACACCATGGTGGCCGAATCCCATCCTGACATCGATGGATCGAACTCGGAGGTCGCGCTCGCGTCGGTGCATCCCATCGCGCCGGTGGAACCGGGAGCATCTGATGCCGTCGCTGCGGGCGACATCGCCGCGCTCCTCGCGGGTGTGCGCGAGCGCGGTTTCGTGACGACAGGCGAGATCTTCGCGGCGCTTCCCGACCTCGAACCGGAGACCGCGGAGCTCGCGGCCATCTACGCGAACATCCGAGCGTCGGGTGTGCAGGTCGTCGACGAGATCGTCGAGGAGCTCAAGCGCGAAGACGAACGTCGCGCCGGCCGCAGCGGTACCGACCCCGAGCCCGTCCACGAAGCTCCTGCGCCGATTGCGCCGGTGCTTCCCGCCGCGGCCGACGTCCCGGCCGCCGCGACCCCGACGCTGTCGGCGGGGACGCTTGCGGCCCGCAGGAGCCGGGCCGCCGAGCGACTCGACCGTCCGCCGATGGAGACGGGCAGCTTCGATCCCGGTCCGCATGTACCTCAAGGAGATCGGCAAGGTCCCGCTCCTCACCGGGCCCGCAGGAAGTCACGCTCGCGATGCGGATCGAAGCCGGCCTCGCCGCCGGCGACCGCCTCCACGCCGAAGAGGACCTGTCCGACGGCGAGCGCTCCGGCCTCGAAGCGGTCGAGGCCGACGGCGGGTTGGCCAAGCGCCAGCTCACCGAGGCGAACCTCCGCCTCGTCGTCTCGATCGCCAAGCGCTACGTCGGCCGGGGCATGGCGCTGCTCGACCTCATCCAAGAGGGCAACCTCGGCCTGATCCGCGCCGTCGAGAAGTTCGACTACACGAAGGGCTTCAAGTTCTCCACCTACGCGACGTGGTGGATCCGTCAGGCCATCACCCGCGCGATCGCCGATCAGGCCCGCACGATCCGCATCCCGGTGCACATGGTCGAGACGATGAACAAGGTGCTGCGCGTGCAGCGGTCGATGCTCCAGGAGCTCGGGCGTGAGCCGACCGTCGACGAGATCGCGGAGAAGGTCGAGATGACCCCCGACCGCGTGCGCGAGATCCAGCGCCTCGGTCAGGAGCCGGTGTCGCTCGAGACGCCGGTGGGGGAGGAAGACGACAGCTTCCTCGGCGACTTCGTCGAAGACCCGAACGCCACCGCACCGGCAACTGCCGCTGCGCGCGCGCGCTGCTCACCGAAGCGATCGAGGAAGCGCTCGAAGAGCTGAACGACCGCGAGCGTCAGGTCGTACGGCTGCGCTTCGGCCTCGACGACGGCCAGGTGCGCACGCTCGAAGAGGTCGGCAAGGAGTTCGGCGTGACGCGGGAACGCATCCGCCAGATCGAGTCGAAGACGTTGGCGAAGCTGCGTCACCCGACGCGCTCGCAACGCCTGCGCGACTACCTCGAAGAGCCCTGAGCCGAACGGTCGGGCTCGTCGACCAACACGAGATGTATCGGCTCCTCGGTCGGTCGGGTGCGAACGCGTTCGCGACCCAGGTCGACCGCGGCCTTCACCTTGTGCAGCGGCTTGGTCTTGCGGATCCGTGACACGGTGCGGTTGATCTGCTCGTAGCGTTCACGCCCAGCGCGAGCGCCGAGGTAGAACCCCACCGCCAACCCGACTCCGAGCCCGATCCGAAAGCGCGTCATGCCCCCTTCCTACCCGACCCGTCGTGTGTTCGCACCTTCTCGTTGCCGAGCGAACATACGTTCGATACTCTCGCGGGAGGTCCAAGGAGGGGCGCGATGGGGTACCGCGGCAAGGTCGTCGAGCAGGAACGGGCACGGGAACTGCGCGCCGAAGGCAAGACACTCCTCGAGATCGCCACCGAGCTCGGAGTGAGCAAGTCGTCGGTCTCACTCTGGGTCCGCGACGTCGTCTTCACGCCGAAGCCACGCCAACGTCCGATGTTCGCGGCACCGAGTCGTCTGCACCTGGCCAAGCTCGCCGAGATCGAGGAGATGAACCGGCGCGGGTGTCGAGCGCAGGTCGGAACGCTGTCAGCGACGAGGCATTCTTCGCCGCCGGCGTCGCCCTGTACGCAGGCGAGGGAGCCAAAGGCGGATGGCGACGTCATCTTCGCGAACACGGATGCCGGCGATGATCGGCTACTTCTGCGCCTGGCTGCGCCGGTTCTTCGATCTCGACGAGCCCCGGCTCCGGGTCCGCGCTGTATCTCCACGACGGCCTCGATCTCGACGCGGCGGAGGACTCTGGTCGTTGGTGACCGCGCATACCCAGGAGTCCAGTTCGGCAAGCCCTACCGCGCCGTCGGCCGATCCGAGCATTCGTCGGAACAAGCACGAGTACGGCTGCGTCTACGTGCGACTACTGCTGTGCGACGACTCACCGGGAGATCATGGGGCTCGATGCGGGCTTTGCTATCGTCTGAGGTCCTTCCGGGGTAGCTCAGTTGGCAGAGCGATCGGACTGTTAATCCGATTTGTCGCGAGTTCGAGCCTCGCCCCCGGAGCCAACGGAACTCGTAGGCTGCGCAGCCGCGGGGCCGTAGCTCAGTGGTCAGAGCAGGGGACTCATAATCCCTCGGTCGAAGGTTCGATCCCTTCCGGCCCCACCAGGAGCACTCGCGAGCGCGTGCGTGAGGCGCATGGTCACGGTTTGGTTGCAGGAAGCCGACCTCGTCATCGGGTGAAGGTGAGGTGGGTGACGCCGCTGGGTGTCGAGACTGTCTCAACGTCGTACCGCTGCTCCAACGCCTCCAGGCCGTCCCACAGCCGAACTCCGCGGCCGAGCAGGATCGGCACCTGCACAACGTGCAGGTGGTCGACGAGACCGGCGGCGATGAACGCGCGCACCATGGTCGGGCCCCCGCCGATGCGGACGTCCTGACCGGCGGCCGCTTCCCGCGCCACCTCGAGTGCATCCGCTGGCGCGGCGTCGAGGAAGTGGAACGTCGTACCGCCGTCCATCTCCAGCGACGGGCGCGGACGGTGGGTCAGGACGTACGTCGGCGTGTGGAACGGCGGGTTGTCGCCCCACCACCCGCGCCACTCCGGGTCGTCCTGCCAGCCCGGAGGGCCGAACTTGCCCGCGCCCATGATCTCCGCACCGATCCCGGGTCCGTGCCGTTCGGCCATCGCGTCATCGACACCTTCGGCGCCGCCCGACTCGCCGAGGATTTCGCGGCGGGCGAACCGGGTGGCCAACAGCCACTCGTGGAGCCGATGCCCGGCGTGGCCGAACGGCGTGTCGAGGGCCTGCCCCTCGCCGGTGGCGAACCCGTCGAGCGAGATCGAGAAGTTGTGGATGCGGACGCGCGACATGGCGGTTCCTCGGGGTTGGTGGTGGTGGGTCCGAGGCTACGACGGGAGCTGCAGCATCGGCCGCGGATGAAGCGGCTCGGTCGAGATCAGCCGCCGTTGATCGTCACCAGGGCGCCGCCCTGTGCGGACGATGCTCGGATGGCGTCGATGCAGCGCATCACGTCGAGGCCGTCAGCGAACGTCGGCAGTGGCACCGGTGATGTGGTCGGTCGGCCTTCGATCGCAGCACCGAACGCCGCGGCCAGCTGTTGGTACAGCCGAATCTCGAACCCGGCGATTCCGGCGAAGTCGTCGTTGTCGATCGCACCGTCGACGACGGGGGCCGAACCCGCGGACTGGTCGAGGTCGCGGGTGCCCTCGGCGTCGGCGATCCAGGCCTGACCGTCGTCGATCCCGGCTGTCCCGAGCGTTCCCGACACCGCGATGAGACTGCGTGTCGTCCACGCCGCGCCGATCTGCTGCAGGACCGCCTCGGTACCCGAACCCATGTGGAAGCGCGCCGAGTAGGCGTCTTCGACCCTTCGGCCCTGGTCCGACGCCGTCAACATCGATGCGCTGACGGATTCGAACGGTCCGAGCCACTGGCGAATCTGATCGAGGGTGTGCGACCCGTTCGCACCGAGCCAACCGCCGATGCCGGGTTCCTCGAACCAGCTCGGCATCATCGACCCCGACTTGGTGAGGAAAGGGTTGTACTCGACGATCGTCGCCAGGCGCGGGCTGCCGATGGCTCCCGACGCGATCGCGCCACCGACGGCCGCGCGAGCCGGGGTCCAGCGGAACTCGTGGCCGAGCGCGCCGACCACACCGGCGCGCGCTGCTGCCGCCACCAACTGCGCGGCTTGTTCGGCATTGGAGGTGAAGGGCTTCTCGCACAGGACGTGGCGACCGGCTTCGAGGGCTTCGAGGGCGAGCGCGAAGTGGGTGTCGGGCGGTGTGGCGATGGCCACCGCGTCGACCTCGGGGAGCTCGAGCGCCTCGGTGAGCGAACCACACACGTTCGGGATCCCGAGCTTGCCGGCCTTGTGCGCGGTGCGCTCGGTGTCACGCCCGACGAGGGCCACCACATCGAACCCGGCGGCCCGCAGCGCCGGCACCTGCACCCGCGTCCCGAACCGGCGTCCCACCACCGCGATCCTCGGACCTGCCATCTCGCACCTCCGTCATTGGTCGACGGCACCCTATTGCGAGCCGTGCCGCCCACGTCGGGTTCGTCCCTCGAGGCCGGGACCACTTGGCGACGGGTACGGTCCCGGAGGAATGGATGAGATGGAGACGACATCGCCTCTGGGCATCGACGTCGGCGCGGTCGAGCAGTGGTTCGGTGACAACGTCGGGGGCGCGCAGCCGCCGTTCCGGTACGACCGGATCGTCGGTGGCCACTCCAACCTCACCTACGTGGTGACCGACGCCGATGGTACGCGGTACGTGCTGCGTCGTCCGCCGGCGGGGGAGCTGCTGACGACCGCGCACAACGTGACGCGCGAGCACGACATCATGGCGGCGGTTGCCGGCTCCGGCGTTCCCGTCCCGGCGATGCTCGGCGCGTGCCACGACATCGAGATCACCGGAGCGCCCTTCTTCGTGATGGCCTACGTCGACGGCGTGGTCCTGAATTCCGCCGCCGACGCCGATCGGCTGCTCCCATCACACACTGCCCGCCGACACACCGGTGAGTCGTTGGTGGATGCGCTTGCCGCATTGCACGCAGTCGACATCGACGCCGTCGGGCTCGGCGACCTGTCCCGCCGCGACGGGTACCTCGACCGCCAGCTGAAGCGGTGGTCGGCGCAATGGGAGGCGACGCAGCTCGACGACCTCGACGGCATGGCGCGCCTGCACGACTGGTTGGTCGAGAACCGTCCCGTCGAGACGAAGGCTCAGCTCGTGCACGGCGACTTCCGCCTCGGCAACACACTCCTCGCGTCCGACGGCAGCGTTCTCGCCGTCGTCGACTGGGAGCTGTGCACCCTCGGCGAGCCACTCGCCGACGTTGCGTACTTCCTGCGATCGTGGACTGCGGCCGATGCCCGGCTCGGTCAGGGCGAGCCGCCTGGGGTCGTGCCCGGCTTCCCCGACGGCGACGAGCTGGCGGCGCGGTACGCGGCGCGATCGGGCCGCTCGATCGACGACCTCGGGTATTGGATGGCCTTCACCGCGTGGCGCGCGGCCGCGATGCTCGGCGGCGTCTACCGGCGCTACCTCGACGGCAAGATGGGCACACCACCCGACGACCTGGCCTCGTTCCGTGCCGAGGTCGAGTCGCGCATGCACCAGGGCATGGAGCACGCGCGTCTCCCGTAGCTACAGCTGGGCGGCCTCGTGCTCGAGGCGCTCGGCGAAGGCGACGAACGCCTGCTCCCGCAAGGTCGGGAGGTGCCCCGAGGGGAACAGCGAATCGACGGGGTCGTACTCGCGCAGCACCTGTCGGGCCAGCGTGATCTTGTGCACCTCGGAGGGGCCATCGGCCAGTCCGAGCGCCTCGGCGGTGACCATCATGCTCACGAAGGGCATCTCCTGGGAGACGCCGAGCGAGCCGTGGATGCGCAGCGCCCGCTGCGCGACGTCGTGGAGGACGCGAGGCAGCATGACCTTGACGGCGGCGATGTCTTTGCGGACCTTCTTGTAGTCCTTGTACTTGTCGATCCGCCACGCCGTGCGGAGCACGAGCAGGCGGAAACACTCGATGTCGATCCAGCTGTCGGCGACCTTCTCCTGGGTCATCTGCATCGATGCGAGCGGACCGTCGCGAGTCGTGCGGGAGACCGCTCGCTCACACAACATGTCGAACGCGTGCTTCGCCAACGCCACCGTGCGCATCGCGTGGTGGACCCGGCCGCCGCCGAGCCGGGTCTGGGCGATCACGAACGCCTGGCCCTCACCACCGAGGAGATGGTCGGCCGGAACCCGGACGCCCTCGTACCGGATGTACGCGTGGTCGTATCGGATGCCACCGAGGTTGCCCTGATCCGGTGGCTCCGTGGCGACGCCCACGTTGCGCACGATGTTGATCCCCGGCGTATCGGCCGGCACGACGAACATCGACATGCCCTCGTACGCGCTCACCTCGGGATCGGTCACCGCCATCACGATGAAGAAGCTGGCGTACCGCGCGTTGCTGGAGAACCACTTGGCGCCATCGATGACCCAGCTGTCGCCGTCGCGGACCGCCTTGGTGGTGAACAGCGTCGGATCGGCCCCGCCGGTCGGTTCGGTCATCGAGTAGCACGAGGTGATCGACCCGTCGAGCAACGGTTGGAGGTAGGTGGCCTTCTGCTCGTCGGTTCCGAAGTGAGCGAGGATCTCGGCGTTCCCTGAGTCGGGGGCCTGGGCGCCGAAGATCGACGGTGCCCACCGCGACCGACCGAGGATCTCGTTCAGGAGCGCCAACTTCACCTGTCCGTGCCCCTGGCCGCCCAAGTCGTGCCCGAGATGGGTGGCCCAGAGGCCGCGGGCCTTCACCTCGTCCTGGAGCGGGCGCACGATGGCGCGCGCTCGCTCGTCGCTCTTGTCGAACGGGTTGTCGAGGACGAAGTCGAGCGGCTCGATCTGATCGCGCACGAACGCGTCGACCCAGTCGAGCTGCTCCTGGTACGAATCGTCGGTCTCGAACTCCCACATGGTCGTCTCGCTCTCGGTTCTAGGGACGCCCGGCGTGGGGCGTGTCGACGTCGATTGCGACCAGGATCGCCTCGCGAACCGGCTCGCGGTGTTCCTTGTGCGAGTCGGGCGCGCAGCACTGCAGCAAGGTGGTGCCGTCGGGGCCACCCAGCATGCACGCATAGGTGTTGAGGCCGTCGGGTGGCGCGATCTCGGCGACGATGTTGCCGCCCTCCTCGATCAGGACGGTGCCCTTGCCGTCGGCGTCGGCGCACCAGATCCGACCATCGGCGTCGAGGCAGCATCCGTCGGGATAGATGCTCCGCGCGGGGAACTGCGCCCACACGCGTCGGTCCAGGAGTGAACCGTCATCCGCAATGGTGAAGGCGGTGTAACGCGAGCCGAACGTCTCCCCGACGATCAGGGTGGAACCGTCGGGTGTGATCACCGATCCGTTGGGGAAGCGCAGCGCGTCGGCGACGATCGACGCGGTGCCGTCGGGATCGACACGGACGATGGTTCCGGGCGCGAACTTCTCTCCGCCGAAGAAGTCGAAGCCGAACGTGCCGACCCACGCCCGACCGAGGGAATCGACGACCATGTCGTTGCACGCACCCTTGGCGAGGCCACTCAGATCGGCGACGACCTCCATCGTCCCGTTCGCGGCGCGACGCAGGAGTCGACGGTCGAGCATCGAGATCGCCAGCAGGGCGCCGTCGGGGGCCCAGCCGAGCCCGGACGGCTGCCGGCGGACGAGTGCCTCCTCCCGGACGTCGCGGCCATCGGCGTCGAAGCTGAAGACGGCGCTGCGATAGAAGTCGGACACCCACCATCTGTTGTCGTGCCAGCGGGGGCCTTCGAAGAACGAGCCCCCCTCCAGTACGACGCGTGGCTTCGACACCCGACCTTCCTTCCGTACCTTCGCCACCGGTGGTTGGCGTCGGCGACCTCGACACGCTGACCCGCGGGGACTACCGGAAGAGGAAGCCTCCGGACGCGTTGAGGATGTCGCCGGTGATGAAGCTGGAGCGTTCCGACGCGAGGTACGCGACGGCTTCTGCGATGTCTTCGGGTACCGCGTGGCGCCCGAGGGGCACCTGCGGGAGGAACTCCTCCAAGATCTGCGGCATCGTGTTGATGAAGCGAGTACCGGCGACGACGCCCATGGTCACTTCGTTCGCGCGGATGTTGAACGGCCCACCGGCCTTGGCGAGGCCCTGGGTGAGCGAGTGCATCGCACCCTTCGACATCGCGTACGCCGGCTCGTAGGCAGCCGACCCGCGGTCGGCGGCGATCGAGCCGAGGTTCACGATCGTTCCCCCGCCGGCACGTTTCATCTGCTGGCCGGCGAGCGCCGCCAGGTACCAGCAGCCGGTGATGTTGCCTGCGATGACCTTCTCGAAGACTTCCGGGTCGTACTCGAAGATGTCGCCCTGCACATTCAGCGCGGCGTTGTTCACGAGGATCGTGACCGGGCCGAGCTCGTCTTCGACCTGCGCGAACACGCGTGCGGCCTGGGCTCGATCGCCGATGTCGAGCAGGAGCCCTCGGACCGTTGCCCCGGTCTCCTCGGCGATGGCCGCCGTCACCTCTTTGGTGCGCCGCTCGTGGATGTCGGTGACGACAACCGTCGCGCCACCGCGCGCGAGTCGCCAGGCGATCGCCTGGCCGATGCCCTCTCCGGCTGCTCCGGTGATGAGCGTGATCCTGCCGGCGAACTCTTCGCTGTCGATCTTCATCTCGGGCCTCCAACTTCGCGCCGCAGGGCGCGGCCGGACTGGTTTCGATGCGCACGCTTCATCTAAATCTTATAGTTGATTGAAACAGCGGATGGGAAGCAACGACTTCGGAGGGGATGCAATGGGAGACCTGGACGGGAAGGTGGCCGTCATCACCGGGGCTGGCTCGGGGATGGCGCGCGCAGCGGCGGCGGTGTTCGTGCGCGAAGGCGCGAAGGTGCTCGGCGGCGATGTCACCGGCGGCGAGAACGAGACGGCGAAGGAGCTCGGTGACGCTTTCGTCCCGTTCCACGTCGACGTGACGAAGGAAGAAGACGTCGAGGCGATGTTCGCCGCCGCGCTCGAAGCCTTCGGCAAGGTCGATGCCGTCCTCAACGTGGCGGGAATCGCCGGCGCGGAAGCCCTCGCCGACATCACCCTCGGCGAGTTCGACCGGATCTTGGCGGTCAACCTGCGCGGTGTGCTGCTCGGGACCAAGCACGCACTCCGGACGATGCTGCCGACCGGCGGTGGGGCCATCGTCAACTGGTCGTCGACCGGTGGGATGAACGGCACCAACGTCGCCATTGACGTCGTACTGCACGTCGAAGGCCGGGGTCATCGCCATCACCAAGCAGGCGGCCATCGAGTACGGACCGCAGGCCATCCGCGCCAACGCCATCTGCCCGGGGTACATCGTCACCCCCATGTCGGGCGGCGCCGAAGGGGCAGCGTCGGAGCGGACCCAGAAGTACCGCATCGAGCCCACGCCGCTCCGGCGCGCCGGTCAACCGGAAGAGGTCGGCGAGCTCGCCTGCTTCCTGGCCTCCGACCGGGCGCCGTTCATCACCGGCGCGGTCATCCCGATCGACGGTGGTATGTCGGCACTCATGCCGTGACCACACTGCAACAGAAGCGGTACCGGGTCGCGCAGTGGGCGACCGGTCACACCGGGATGAACGCGCTGCGCAAGATCGTCGAGCACCCGCTCTACGACCTCGTCGGCGTGTACGTGTACTCCGACGAGAAGGCCGGTCGCGACGCCGGCGAGATCGCGGGCATCGCGACGACCGGGATCATCACGACCCGAGACATCGATGACATCGTCGCGGCCAAGCCCGACTGCGTGCTGTACATGCCGTTGCTCGACCACGAGTCGATCGACGACATGTGCCGCCTCTTGGAGTCGCGGCGCGAACATCGTGACCTCCGTTCCGCACTTCTACCATCCGCCGAGCATCGACCCGGCGGTGCGGGAGCGACTGGAAGCGGCCTGCGAGCGCGGCGGTACGTCGCTCTACGACACGGGAGGGTCGCCCAACTTCATCACGGAGGTGCTCCCGCTCGCGGTGACGCTGCTGCAACGTCGGCTCGACCGCATCTCGATCGTCCAGTTCGCCGACGTGTCGGAGCGACCGTCACCCGAGTTCCTCGAGCGGTTCTTCGGGATGGATCCGGCAACTGTCGACATCGGCGAGATGACCAGGAGCATGGCGAGGACCGACATCGACGGCGCCTCGCTCCGTCAGTTCGCCGACGCCGTCGGCGCGCCGCTCGACGACCTCGTCGCGACGGCCGAGCCGGGGGTGGCCACGAAGCCGGTGGAGCTCGACCTCACCACGATCGAGGCGGGAACCGTCGGCGCCTGGCAGACCTGTCGTCACCGGGCTCCGCAGGGGCGAGCCGTTCCTCGAGTTCTCCCGCACGTTCTACGTGACCAAGGACGTCGATGCGCCGGCGGATGTACGCGACAGCGGCTGGCATGTCGTCGTCGAGGGCGATGCATCGCTCGACATCGAGATCAAGTTCGCCAAGGAGAACTACGCCGCGGTGACGGCGGGCTACAACGGTCACAGCGCCGTGAATGCCGTGCCCGCGGTGTGCGCGGCCCCGAACGGCATCCGCACCACCGACGAGCTGCGGCTCGTGCCGTACTTCGGATAGGTCGGAGAGGGGAGGGGACATGCTCGGAGAGGAGACGTGGCCACTGGCATCGGTCGGCCGGGTGTCGTTCGAAGGCAAGACGGCCGTGGTCACGGGTGCCTCGCAGGGCATCGGCGAGGCCGCCGCGATCGGGCTCGCTCGACTGGGCGCCAACGTCGTCTGCGCCGCCCGCCGTACCGACGTGCTCGAGCAGGTCGTGTCCGCCATCCGGGCCGAAGGCGGGGAAGCGACCGCCGTCACGACCGACGTCGCGGTCGAAGCCGAGGTGGCTCGAATGGTCGACGTGGCCGTCGAGACCTATGGAGGGCTCGACCTCGCGTTCAACAACGCCGGCATCGCGTCGGCCGGAAAGATCGCCGACGTCGACGTCGAGGAGTTCGACGCAGTGATCGGCGTCAACCTTCGGGGCGCGTTCTTCTGCATGAAGCACGAAGTGCGCGCCATGCTCACGCGTGGAGGTGGGGCCATCGTCAACACCGGCTCGGTGGCCGCCCACATGGGTCGGCCCGGGCGACCGATCTACGCGGCGAGCAAGGCGGGCTTGCTCGGCATGAGCAAGTCGGTCGCCCTCGAGTACGGGGCCGACGGCATCCGCGTCAACGTGGTGTCGCCGGGGCCGACCTGGACTCCGCTCTTCGGCGAGAGCCACCCGGATCTCGATGCGGTGCTGCGCGGCGAACCCGCTCCACCGCGCGGGCAGCGCCGAAGAGCAGGCCGGCGCGGCGATCTGGCTGCTCTCCGATGCCGCGGCGTTCGTGACCGGTGCCGTGATCAACGTCGACGCGGGCATCACGGCCGGCGTCGTCGAGCCGGAGCGCCGCTCGCCGGGTTGAATGCATTCTTGCAAGACTCCATCAGATTCGGCGACGGCATCGACGGGTAGCGGACTCAACGGGGAGAGGCGCACGACATGGAAGCGACGTTCGCCGACGCCACCGCCGTCGCTCAGATCGAGCCCGGCCGCTTCCTCGCGCAGATCGACCCGGCGTGGACGGTCGGCGGGAAGCCGAACGGCGGCTACCTCATGGCGATGCTCGGCCGCGCTGCCTCCCAGGTCGGCGAGCACGCGCACATCACCGCCGCGACCGCGCAGTTCCTGCGGGCGCCGGAGCCGGCCGAAGCCGCTATCGAGGTCGAGATCGTCGCCGCGGGGAGGTCGGCAACGCGGGTGCGGGCCCGCCTGGTGCAGGACGGCACGTGCGTCGAAGCCCTGCTGACGATGGGGCAGCTGCAGCCGGAACCGTCCGTGCACTGGGACCATGGCGTGCCGTCGGCGGATCACCGGCCGTACGAAGCGTGCGCGCGCCTGGAATCAGAGATCCACGGACTTCGCTTCGCGCTCCTCGATCAGGTGGATCTCCGCCTCGAACCGGCGAGCTGCGGCTTCGTCCGGGGCGCACCTACCGGTCGCGGCGAGTTGCGGGGTTGGCTCGCACTGCCCGGCGGGACGCCATTCGACCCGTGCTCGCTCCTCTTCGCCGTCGACGCGTTTCCGGCCGCCACGTTCGACATCGAGCTCGCCGGCTGGGTGCCGACCATGGAGCTGACCACCTACATCCGGGCGCTGCCGTGCCCCGGTCCGGTGCGGTTCCTCCAGCGAGCGCAACTGATCGCCGGTCAGCGCGTCGACGAGGCCTGCTTCGTGTGGGACACGGCCGGGACATTGGTGGCGCAGGCGGTCCAGCTGGCCGCGATCCGCCTCGGCTGACGTCGCGGCCCGTCAGCCGCGGGACGCCATCTGCCTCGGCGTCAGGGCAGTCGGATGGGCAGATGCTCCCAGCCGCGAACCGTCGACGTGGATGCCAGCTTCATGTTGTCGTAGTCGAGGTCCCACTCCGGGAACCGCTTGAGCAGCTCCTCGAGCCCGACTCTGCCCTGGAGACGCGCCAGGTGGGCGCCGAGGCAGTGGTGGATGCCGAACCCGAACGTGAGGTGCTGGATGTCTTCGCGGTGGATGTCGAACGCGTCGGGGTTCGGGTAGCGGCGCTCGTCGCGACTGGCCGAGCCGTTCACGAGCAGGATCGCGCTTCCCTGCGGCACTGTGACGCCGTAGAACTCGACGTCTTGGGTGACGTAGCGGGCAGTGTGCGGTCCGGTCGGCTCGTACCGGAGGGTCTCTTCGATCGCCCGTGGGATGAGCGCCGGATCCGCGGCCAGCTCCCGACGTTGGTCGGGGTGCTCCGCGAGCAGCTTCACGAGCCAGCCGAGGAGGCGGCCAGTGGTCTCGTTACCCGCGCCGGCGATCAGATCGGTGTAGGTGAGCACCTCCTGGCGCGTCAGCTTCCGGGTCGTTCCGTCGTCGTCCTCGTACTCGGCGTTCAGCAACATCGTCATGAGGTCGTCCGACGGGTTCTTCGAACGCCACTCGACGTATCCGGCGAACATCGAGCCGCTCACCAGGGAGTCCTGGTCGAACTCCATGGGCTTGCCCGGCTCGGTGCCGATCCGCTCGTCGACGTGGTCGCGCACCGCGATCTGATCCGACTCCGGAATCCCGAGCAGCATCCCGATCACCCGCATCGGCAACACCGTCCCGAGCTCTTTCACGATGTCGAAGCCGTCGCTCCCCACGAGGGGATCGAGGCACTTGGCGCAGAAGTCCCGAACCTCGTCCTCCAGCTCGGTCATCTTCTTGGGCGTGAACACCCGCGACATCAGGCCCCGGTGCTTCGTGTGCACGGGCGGGTCCTCGAACAGCAGGACCCCCGACGGAAGCTCGATGTTCGCCTGGACGATCTCGAGGATGTCGCCGCGGGCGCTCGAGAACGTCTGCCAGTTCATGATCGACTTCTCGACGTCGGCGTAGCGCGACAGCGCCCACACGTCGTAGCGATCGTTGTAGTAGATCGGCGCCTCGTCACGCAGTCGCTTGTACGTCGGATACGGGTCGGCGTTGATGCCGACGTCGTACGGGTCGTAGTAGACGTCGCTGTCGCTGACGATGGTCATCGGTCGTCCCTCCATGCCGGCTGTCGGACACAGTCTGCCCTATCGCTTCTCCATGGAGCGACGAGCACGGATGAGCATCACGCGCGGGATCGTCGCGGCCTCGGCGTATCCCCAGGTGTCGGCGAGGAACTGCGCCGGTGGCGACGGCTCTTCCATGTCGTCGATCGACAGACCGGCTTCGCCGATCGCGTGGACGTAGCGACTCAACGGGCGATGGAAGAAGACGAGGTCGACGCCGGGCGCGACGGTGTCGACGACCACGTCGTCGCGCAGATACGACCCGACCCGCCAGTAGTGCTCGCCGACGATCCGGTCGTCGACCCAGCCACTGCCAGGTGCTTGGAGCAGGGGATGGCACAGGAGCAGGATGAACCGGCCGTCCGGTTCGAGCACCCGCGCGACCTCTCGGATCGCGATCTCGAATGCCTCCACGTGTTCGAGGGCGAGGCACAGCACCACGGCGTCGAACGACGCGCTCCGGCACGGGAGGGCCTCCGCACGTCCCCTCAGGTACGCGGGCCCACCCGCGCGCTCCCGCGCGACCGCGACCTGTGACGGGTCGGGTCGAGGCCGATCACCTCCACGCCCGGGCCACTGATGCGTGTGATGTGCCGCGCGACCTGACCTTCTCCGCATCCGATGTCGAGCACGTTCCGTGCACCTCGGAGGTGATGGCCGACCAACGGCAGGATCTGCTGCTCGTACTCGGGGTCGGCGCCGGCGGTGAACTCGCGTTGCCACCAGCCGGCGTGCTGCTCCCAGAGCGCTTCGTTGTCCACGCGACGGCGCCCGATCGTTCGCGGATCTCGACGGCCGGGTTGCAGAGACCGGCGCTCCGCATCATGATGCGCATCGTGGGCTGCATGCCAGCCTGCGGTTGATCCTCAGTGTGCCGCGAGAGTTCGGACAGGAGACGCGATGGACATCGGACCGGTTGAGATTCTCGTCGTCGGCTTCCCCGGGAATCAGTTCACCGGTGAGATCGCGCCGGCGCTCGAAGAGCTCGTGGCCGACGGGATGATCCGGGTGATCGACCTGGTGTTCGTCGCCAAGGACGCCGCCGGGAATGTCGTCGGCGTCGAGCTCTCCGACCTCGACGAGGCGATGAGCGCGGAGTTCCGCCCGCACGTCGAGGAGCCGAGCGGGTTGCTCTCCGACGAAGACATCGAGGATCTCGGTGCCGATCTGCCACCCGACTCGTCGGCTGCGATCCTGTTGTTCGAACACGTGTGGGCGACGCGTTTCCGCGACGCGGTCCTCGGTTCGGGCGGGGAGCTGATCGCCTCGATCCGCATCCCCAAGGAAGTCGTCGACGAGGTCGTGGCGGCGAGCTGACCGCCACGGCACCACTGCAGCAACGGCAGTGCAGCAACGTTCGATCCCAACCAAGAGGAGTCTGAGATGCTTCGACGAGGAAGGCCGCTCCTGCGGACGGCGGCAATTGTGGGCACAGCCACCGCGGTCTCCGGCGGCGTGCAACGCCACCAGCAGCAGAAGTACGCGGCACAAGACGAAGCGGCGTACCAGCAGGCCGCACCAGCCCAAGCTCCGGCCGCGGCGGCGGAGCCTGACATCACCACGCAGCTGACCCAGCTCGCGCAGCTCCACGAGCAGGGCATCCTGACCGACGAGGAGTTCTCGGCCAAGAAGGCTCAGCTCCTCGGGATCTGAACCACGCGTGCTCGACATCTCGGCGATCGATCCGCGTCGCGAGGCGTGCGAGCGCGTCGCCGGGCGGTTCGAGGTCCGGGTGCTCGAGCCGTCACCACCAGCCGACAACGACCCGGCCTGGTGGGCCGATGATCCGGTTGCCGTCGATGGCGCTCCGGCGGACGCGACGGTCGTCACGCCGGTGCCGTCGACGGGGATCACGTGGGACGCGCTCGCCCGCCACGAGCCGGAGCTGGCGGACTGGTGTGCCGATCGGTGGTTGGGTGCGTGGCGATCCGTCGGACCGGTCGACGACGTCGACGCGTTCACCACGACCCGCCGGGCGTGGCATGCGCTCGCCGAGCACGTGGTCGCACCCGCTCGGCATCGCGCGAACGGAAAAATCGGGCTCCGCTACACCCGCGCCGGGTTCGGCACCCCGTTCTTCGGCGCCGACGAGCAGGTGCGGATCGCCGGGAGCTCACTCGTTGTCATCCGCGACGGTGCAGCCTCGGTGCAGCCGATCACCACGGTGGCCGCCGCGGCAGCAGCGGTCGGGATCGCTCCCGGCGCACCGACCGACGTCTACACACCGACCACCCCGCTCGATCCGGAAGTGACCCTCACCGTCGACGAACCATCGGCGCGTCTCCTCGGTGACTGGTTCGGCTTCGCGTGCTCAGTGCTCGCGGTTCTGCGGGCCGGTGCCCGTCCGAGTGATGATCCGGCGCGGGTCCAGCTCTGGCCCGAGCACTTCGACCTCTCGGTCGATCTCGGTGACGATGCCGTGGGGATGCGCGCGACCTACGGCGCGTCGCCCGGCGACGATGCTCATCCGGAGCCCTACCTGTACGTCACCCCGTGGACCCCGCAGCCGGAGAGCGAGGTGTGGAACGACGCGACGTTCACGGGCGCGAGCCTGGCGCTGTCGTCGCTCGACGTCGGGGTCAGGCAGCGCGCGCTCGCCCTTGCGTTCTTCGCCCGGCCCTACGCGCTGCTCCACGAAGTGCGGCCTGGCTGAGCCTCAGGTGAGGTGTTGGACCGGTTCGGGGTGGTGGTGGTCGTGGGCGTCCGCGTGGGTATGCCCTTTCGCGGCGCGGCGACCGTCGCGGGTCACGGCCAGGGTGGCCAGCCACGCGACGCAGGAGAGCGTGACGATGCAGAAGCTCGGCGGGAGGTTGAACATGACCGCGACCACGAGACCGATCCACACCGCGAGCAGGCCGATCGCGGTCGCGAGGGCGGCGACCGCCGTGGGTCGGGCGGTGATCGCGAGCGCCGTCGCCGCGGGAGTCACGACGAGCGCGAAGAGCAGAAGCGTGCCGACGACTTGCACCGCCATCGTGATGGCCAGCGCGAGCAGCACCATGAACACCATGCCCAGCGCGCGCACGCGCACGCCCTTGGCTTCGGCCACCTGCGGGTCGACGGACGAGAAGAGCAGTGGGCGGGCGACGACCGCGAGCGCGAAGAGGAGCCCGATGGTGAAGAAGGTGAACGTCCGGATCTGGCCGGTCGAGATCGCGAGCAGATTGCCGAACAGGACATTGGTGATCGAGCTCGTGTTCTCAGACGCGAGCGACGCGAAGAGCACACCGAGTCCGGTCGCGTAGGCGAGGATCGTGCCCGTCGCGATCTCGCGGTGCGCCACCCGCTTGCCGAGCGCACCGATCGCGAGCGCCCCGGAGACACAGAAGACCGCGAGGCCGAGAGTCACGGGGATCCCGAGGAGCACCGCGAGCGTCGCCCCGGGGAAGCCGATGTGTCCGAGCGCGTGAGCGGCGAACGCGTCGCGCCGGATGACGACGTAGTAGCCGATCACCCCCGAGGTGATCGCGACGAGCGTCCCGCCGATGAACGCGTTGCGCATGAAGTTCGCCTGGAGGGTGTCGAACCACGAAGACTGGTAGCCGACATCGGCGAGCAGATGGATCACTCAGGTGCTCCGCGTGAACAGGTCACCCTGGGCCGTGCGGACGACCTTGATCGGCGTCTCGTACAGGTGGGTCAGCAGCTCGCTGTCGACCACATCGCCGATCGCGCCGTAGTGCGCGTGGCCGTCGAGCAGGTAGATCGCTCCGCTGAGGATCGAGAGCAATGGGTTGAGGTCGTGGCCGACGACGAGGATCGTCACATCGCGTGCGTCGCGCAGCGCGCCGAGCAGCTCGACGATCTCGTGCTGGTTCCGGACGTCGAGGTTGGCCAGCGGCTCGTCGAGGAGGAGCAGCTCGGGGTCGCCGACGAGGGCCTGGGCGATCGCCACCCGTTGCTGTTGCCCGCCCGAGAGCTGGGAGATCCGACGGGTCGCGAAGGCCTCGGCCGAGACCGCCTTGAGCGCGTCGTCGATCCGGGTGTGGTCGTCGGGTGACCGGCGCCCCAGCCCCCATTTCGTGCCGCTGCGACCGAGACCGACGAGATCGCGGCAGCGGATCGCCTCGCCGATCGCGGCGGTGTAGTTCTGGGGCACGTAGCCGATCCGCGGGTTGCCCCGGTGTGGCGTCTCGTCGAAGACCACCAGCTCGCCGGACGCGGTGGGAACCAGGCCGAGCAGCATCTCGAGCAGCGTCGTCTTGCCCGAGCCGTTGGGGCCGATGACGCCGACGATTGCGCCCGTTGGGATCGAGAACGTCCCGTCGGACCAGATGACGTCGCCGTCGCGCGCGGCGCTGACACCTTCGAGACGGATCGCCGCGTCGGTCACGACCCGAGCGCCTTCGCCAGGTGCCGGAGTTGGACGACCTGCCACGAGACGAAGCTATCGGTCCCTGGTGGAACGGTTTCGGTCACGTCGACGATGGGAACGCGCGCGGCTTCGGCTCGAGAGCGGATCTGCGCGGGGATCGAGCCTTCGGTCTGTGTGTTGTCCACGAGGACGTCGATCTTCTTCGACGCGAGCGCATGCTGGAACTCGTTGACGTCGCCGGGCGCGGGATCGGACCCGTTGGCGGTGGCTCGCCGGTATCCCGCCGGTGTCCGGTCGCGCAACCCCAAGGCGTGGGCCATGTCGTCGAACACGCCTTCCGTTGCGGCGTAGGTCTTTCCCGCGGCGACCGGCTTGATCTTCGCGATCTCGGCGTCGTACGGCGCCAGCGTGGTCTTCCACTTCGCGGCGCGTTGGTCGAAGTAGGTCGCGTCCTTCGGTTGCAGCTTCTTCAGCGCCGCGGTCACCGCGCGTGACATGTCGCGCACGTACGTGGGTCCGTACCAGATGTGTGGGTTGGCGCCTGGTTCGAGACCGACCACTCGGCCGCCGTCGACGACGGTCGGCTTGGTGTCGAGCGTGTCGATCGTTTTGCCGACCCAGGGGTCGTAGTCGAGCCCGTTCTGCACGACGAGCTTCGCGTCGGTGAACTTCGCACTGTCGGAGGGTGTCGGCTCATAGTCGTGAGGGTCGGCCGACGAGCTCTTGATGATCGTCGTGACAGCGCCACAGTCGCCGGCAAGCTGGTCGACGATGTCGCCCCACTGGTCGACGCTCACGACGACCGGCACCGGTGCCGTGGGGCAGTCACCGTTCCGGGCGCTCCCGGTGTCGCTGCCGTCGGAGCTGCATGCGGTGATCGTTCCCGCACCTATCAAGAGCGCGGTCAAGCCGGCGAGCGTCCTCCGCATATGAGGATGATAAGCATTCTCATTTGGGTTGTCGAGCCACGGTCCGGTTTTTCGACCGACGCCTGGTCTCGGGTGGTGTGGACTGGTCGCTCATGACCGACTTCCCCGCATGACAGATCCGAGGCCCGGCTTCGAGGTCATCACGTTCCCGAGCCCGCGCGAGCTCGCGCGTCGGATGCCGCGACTCCTCGTCGGGATCGCGCTCCTCGGGCTCGGTATCGCGATGATGGTGCGAGCCCGGCTCGGCCTGGCGCCGTGGGACGTCATGCACCAGGGGATCGCGCGGCACACCGGACTTTCGATCGGCGTCGTGATCATCGGGCTCGGTCTCGTGATCCTCCTGGCTTGGATCCCGCTGCGACAGCGATTCGGGATCGGAACCGTCGTCAACACGCTCACGGTCGGTCTCGTGGCCGACGCCGCCCTCAGCGTCGATCGCGATTCCGGGCGAGCTCGGCGTCCGTTGGCTGTTCCTCCTCGGTGGCGTGCTGGTCGGCGCGTTCGGGATGGCGCTCTACCTCGGTGCCGGTCTCGGTCCCGGCCCGCGTGATGGCTTGATGACGGGCATCGCGGCCAAGGGTTTCCCCATCTGGATCGTGCGCACGGCCATCGAGCTCGTCGTGCTCGTCGTCGGCGTCGCGCTCGGTGGCGACATCGGCATCGGCACCGTCATCTTTGCCTTCACCATCGGTCCGCTCGGCCACTTCTTCATCGCGCGCCTCCACCTCGGCCCGTCCGGCACCGACCTCGGCCCCGATCTCGGCCCCGGTGTCACCGCCGAGTAGCCC
The DNA here is from genome assembly GCA_963829475.1 of uncultured Actinomycetes bacterium. Lineage (GTDB taxonomy): Bacteria > Actinomycetota > Acidimicrobiia > IMCC26256 > JANYLB01 > JANYLB01. The sequence continues at coordinate 584,800 of CAWHIU010000002.1, forward strand.
CAAAGATCCCGCTTCGGCGTCGAAAACCCCTCAGATCTGATGGGTTTGCGACGCCAAAGCCTTCGGTGGGGGAGACTGGCGGGCATGAAGCGATCGAGCGACGAGGCGATCTCCGCCGGGCTCTCCGACCTCTCCGGGTGGGTGCTCGCAGGCGCCGCCAACGCCGACGGAACCGGTCGCGCGATCGAGAAGACCTTCGAGCTCGCGACCTTTCCCGACGCGATCGCGTTCGTGGTCCGGATCGGCTTCCTTGCCGAGCGAGCCGATCACCATCCCGACATCGACATCCGGTGGCGCAGGGTCCGGGTGTTCCTCACCACCCACGACGCTCGACGGCCTGACCGAGAACGACTTCGCGTTGGCCCGTCAGATCGAGGGAATCGCCTGATGGTCACGATCCTCGTGCTCGTCGCGATCGCCGTCCTCATGGTCGGTCTCGTCCTCGCCGTCGCGTTCGAGCGCGGCCCCACTCCGGGCGACGTCGCCCTTGCCTACGAGCTCGCGTGGGATCGTCACGACTTCACCTCGCTGTGGACGTTGTCGTCGGGAGAGCTGCGCGACGGCCGCAACCGCACCGAGTTCGTCGCCGACAAGCGCGCGGCCTACCGGGATCAACCGCGTCTCCGGTCGGTGGTCGAGCACGTCGAGGTCGAAGCCGTCGCGCAACACGGTCAGCGGGTCGCGAGCGTGCTCACCCGACTCGATCTCCGTGATGAGCCATCGGTGCGCAACGAGCTCCGGATGCAACGGGTCCACGGGTCATGGCGTGTCGATTCGTACGTGCTTCGGCCCGAACCGGCGTCGCAGTCCTGAGCGTGTCGCCCGCAGGTGTGCTGCTCACCGGTGGAGGCAGTCGTCGACTCGGTGTCGACAAGGCGACCCTGGTCGTCAACGGCGAGCGTCTCGCTGATCACGCGGCCCGGGTGCTCGGCGCGGTGTGCACCACGGTGGTCGAGGTCGGGCCGGGCATCGCCGGTCTCCCGTCGTGTCGCGAGGACCCGGTCGGTTCGGGGCCGCTCGCCGCACTCGTTGCCGGGGCCCGCGCACTCGGAGCCGACGCGTCGCGCGGCGTGATCCTCCTGGCCTGCGATCTCCCGGGAGTCGAGGAACCGCTCGTCCGGCTCCTGGCCGACTGGCCCGGAGCCGCGACCGTGGTTCCCGTTGCCGACGGGGAGCTGCAATCGGTCTGCGCGCGGTACGGATTGGAAGCGCTCGAGGAGGCGTCCGTAGCGATCGCGGCGGGGGAGCGATCGCTGCGCGGGCTCCTCGCCCGGGCCGCCCACGACCGTCTCGACGAGTCGGTGTGGGGAGCCATCGCGCCTCTGGATGCGTTCGCCGACGTCGACACCCCGGCCGATCTGGCGCGCGTGCGGTGGGGCGCCGATTCGAGCGACCAGTAGGGTCGGTTCATGGGGAGCGAGCACGAGGCGGTCCGGCGACCGGTGACGAGCACCCGTGTCCTGGTCGTCGATCACGACCACTCCCTCGAACGCCCCGATCGGCTCGTGACCGAGGAGCCGATGGAGATCCGGGTCCGCAGCAGTGGGTCGGAACCTGCAGCCCTCGCGGTGACGATGCGCACGCCCGGCAGCGACTTCGAGCTCGCAGCCGGGTTCCTGCGAACCGAGGGCATCATCCGCAGTCGCGACGACATCGCCCAGATCGCGTACTGCCTGAACGGAGACGGTACCCAGGAGTACAACGTCGTCACGGTCGATCTGCGGGTACCCGTCGATCTCGAAGCCCGTCGACGCGACTTCGTCGCCAACGCGAGCTGCGGACTGTGCGGGAAGCAGACGCTCGACCAGATCGAGGTCGACTGCCCGCCGCTCGCCGACGGCCCGATCGTCGGCCGGTCGGTCGTCGCGGGGCTGCCCGACCAGCTGCGCGCCGCGCAGACGGTGTTCGACGAGACGGGAGGTCTGCACGCTGCCGCCACGTTCAGCACCCGCGGCGAGCTGCAGACGCTGCGAGAAGACATCGGGCGCCACAACGCGCTCGACAAGGTCGTCGGTCACGCGCTCCTCGCCGACGCGCTCCCACTGCGTGATTCGGTGCTGCTCGTCTCGGGTCGGGTGAGCTTCGAGATCGTCCAGAAGGCGGCTGTGGCCGGGGTCCCGGTCCTGTGCGCGGTCTCGGCGCCGTCGAGTCTGGCGGTCGCGGCCGCGCGACGCGCTCGGCCAGACGATCGTGGGGTTCCTCCGCGGCGAGCGCTTCGTGGTGTACACCCGCCCCGACCGGCTCGACCTCGACGCGTGACCACCCCGGAATAGGGAACCGATGGCCTGGAAGAACTCCGCCCGCATCAAGGCTCCGAAGCGCACGAAGCGCGACCTGTGGGTCGGCTTCAAGCCGTACGGGATGGGTGAGACGAAGCCGAACCACTACGCGTCGATGGCGAAGGTGGTGTGGCAGAACCGCAGGCACCTGCCGTACGCGTGGAAGATCCTGCGCAAGGGTGTCTGCGACGGCTGCGCGCTCGGCGTCGCCGGGTTCCACGACTGGACGCTCGACGGCGTGCACCTCTGTACGACGCGGCTCGAGCTGCTCAAGCTCAACACCGTCCGACGCGCTCGACCCGAAGCGTCCTCACCGACGTCGCGGAGCTGCGGAAGCTCGACGGCCGTCAGCTGCGTGAGCTCGGCCGGCTGCCGTATCCGATGCTCCGGCGCAAGGGCGAGAAGGGCTTCACGCGGGTCTCGTGGGACGACGCCCTCACGCTCTCGGCCGAGCGCATCCGTGCGGTCTCGCCCGACCGCCTCGCGTTCTATCTCACCGCGCGCGGGATCACCAACGAGGTGTACTACACCGCGCAGAAGGTGGTCCGGTTCCTCGGCACCAACAACGTCGACAACGCGGCGCGCGTGTGCCATGCACCCGTCGACCACGGCGCTGAAGCGCACGATCGGCATCGCCGCGACCACCTGCTCGTACACCGACGTGATCGACTCCGAGCTCATCGTGCTGTTCGGCGCGAACGTCGCGAACGCGCAGCCGGTCTTCATGAAGTACCTCTACCTGGCCCGCAAGCGGGGGGCGAAGGTCGTGGTCGTCAACCCGTTCCGCGAGCCCGGGCTCGAGCGCTACTGGGTGCCGAGCAACGTCGAGAGCGCGATGTTCGGCACGAAGATGGCCGACGACTTCTTCCCGGTTCACGTGGGTGGCGATGTCGCGTTCATCAACGGCGTCATGAAGGTCATGCTCGCGGAGGGCACGATCGACCGGAAGTTCGTCAGGGAGCACACCACCGGGTTCGACGACGTCCTCATCGCGCTCGAGGCCGCGTCGTTCGACTCGTTGGTGGCGGCATCGGGCGCGTCGTACGACGACATGGTGCGCTTTGCCCGTCTGTACGGAGCGGCCGCATCGAGTGTGTTGATCTGGTCGATGGGGATCACGCAACACCAACACGCCGTCGACAACGTGTGTGCCATCGTCAACCTCGCGCCTGGCGCGCGGCAACGTCGGCCGTCCTGGCTGCGGGCTCATGCCCATCCGGGGCCACTCGGGTGTGCAGGGCGGTTCGGAGATGGGTGCCTACGCGTCGTCGTTCCCCGGTGGGATCACGATCGACGCCGAGAGCGCGGCCGAGCTGTCCGAGCACTACGGGTTCCCGGTCCCGTCGCGGCCGGGGCTCTCGGCCCAGGAGATGATCGAGGCTGCGCACCGTGGATCCATCGACGTGCTCTGGTCGAGCGGCGGGAACTTCCTCGACGTGCTGCCCGATCCCGATCTCGTCGCCCACTCGCTCGAACGGGTGCCGCTCCGTGTCCACCAGGACATCATCGTGTCGAGTCAGATGCTCGTGGATCCGGGCGACACCGTGCTGCTGCTCCCCGCGGCCACTCGCTACGAGCAGCGCGGCGGCGGCACCGAGACCACCACCGAACGTCGGATCGCGTTCAGTCCCCAGATCGCCGACGCGCCGATCGGCGAGGCTCGGAGCGAGTGGGAGATCTACGTCGATCTGGCCCGGCACACCTATCCTGATCGGGCCCATCTGGTCGACTTCACGACGGGCGACGAGATCCGTGACGAGATCGCTCGCATCGTGCCCTCGTATCTCGGGATCGAAGGGTTGAAGAAGACGGGCGACGCGGTGCAGTGGGGCGGTGCCCGCCTCTGCGAGAACGGTGAGTTCCCGACGCCCGACGGACGGGCGCGGTTCACGCAGGTGGTGGCACGCGAGCGCTCGGTTCCCGAAGGCAAGTTCCTCCTGACGACGCGACGAGGGAAGCAGTTCAACTCGATGGTGCAGCAGAACAAGGACCCACTCACGGGCGCGACGCGCGACGCGCTGTTCCTCGCGTCCGACGATGCCGCGAAGCTCGGCCTGAGTGACGGAGACGCGGTGATCGCCCGATCGGATCACGGTGAGATGCGGGCCAGGGTCAAGGTGTCGGCGATGCGGCCCGGCAACGTCGAGGCGTTCTTCCCCGAGGCCAACGTGCTGTTGCCGGGCGGGCGGCGCGACGAAGCATCGGGTGTTCCCGACTACAACACCGTCGTCGAGATCGTGGCCCGCTGATGTCGCCGGCTGAGCTCCTTGCGCTGTTCGAACGGATCGGAGACGACATCCGCGCCGCGTTGCTGCCGATCACCGGATCCGCGCGCCGGGAGCGGACGGCGAAGCCGGGCCAGTACGCGATCGACCTCGTCGCCGACGCAGTCGCGTTGCGCCACTTCCGGGGAACCGGGTTGGCGGTGCTGAGCGAGGAGTCTGGTCGTACCGGTCCGCCAGGACGCGCCGATCACGATCGTGCTCGATCCCGTCGACGGGTCGAGCAACGCGGCGCGCGACCTCCCGTACTGGGCCACGTCGATGTGCGCGGTCGACGCTCAGGGTCCGCTGGCCTCGATGGTCGTGAACCAGGCGACGACGGTCGCTTGCACGGCGATCCGCGACACTGGTGCCTGGCGCGACGGTCGCCGGCTCGTGTCATCGAACGTCGTGCGGGTCGACGACGCGTTCGTCGCGTTCTCGGGGTTGCCCCGGGTGCAGCTCCCGTGGAAGCAGTGTCGGGTGCTCGGTTCGGCGGCTCTTGCCTTGACCGATGTCGCCACCGGCGCGCTCGACGCGTTCATGGACGGCGGTGCGTGGCACGCGCCGTGGGACTACCTCGGCGGGGCGATGCTGTGCCGGGAAGCAGGTGCCACGGTCCGCGACGCGAGCCGGCAGCGCATCGACCTGGTCGACGGTTCGGTCCGACGCCAGATACTCGCGGCCGGGACGCCGGCGTTGATCGATGCCCTGACCCCCGCCGTGATGGCGTGAACGCCACCCCCGACCTCGGCGCGCTCGACCTCGACGCGCTGCTCGCGGTCGCGGTCTCCGCCGCGGCGGCCGGAGCAGAGATCGTCGCCCGCTCGTTCGACGATCCGCCGGTGGCGCGGGCCAAGGCAGTGGGCGACTGGGTGAGCGACGTCGACATGAGCAGCGAGCGCGCGGTGCGCGCGATCCTCACCGAGGCCGCGCCGACGATCCCGGTGTTCGGAGAGGAGGAGGGGGGCGAGCGGGGCGCGCTCGGGTGGCTCGTCGATCCGCTCGACGGCACCACGAACTTCCTGCACCACTTTCCGGTCGTCGGCGTGTCGATCGGTCTCGTGGCCGACGGTCGACCGGTGGTCGGTGTGGTGAACGCCCCGATGCTCGGCGACACCTACACCGCGCGTACGCGGCGGGGGAGCGCACCGAAACGGTCAGCGCCTCGCCGTGAGCACCCGCCTGCCCGAGGCGGCGGTGTGCGCGACCGGTTTCCCGTTCCGCCGAGCCGACCTGCTGCCCGGCTATCTCCCGTCGTTCGAGCGGGCACTCGACTCCTTCGAAGACCTCCGCCGGGCCGGCGCCGCGAGCCTCGACCTGGCGTGGGTCGCGTCGGGCTCGTTCGACGGCTACTTCGAGCTCGCACTCGGACCGTGGGACGTCGCCGCCGGCGCGTTGCTGGTCGAAGAGGCCGGTGGCCGGGTGAGCGACTGGACCGGCGATCCGGGCGAATGGCTCGACAGCGGCAACATCGTCGTCGGCAATCCCGCGGTGCACGCCCGGATCCTCGACATCGTCCGGCCGAGAGTTCCGAAGTGATACGAACCTGACGACGATGCTGACCCGACGCTGGTTCCCGGTGGTGATGTTCCTCGCGGCCGCGCTGGTCGCGTGGATCGTGGTCGGCATCTCCGTCGACTGGTGGTGGAACAACCCGGCGCACCTTGTCGCGTACCCGCCGATCTTCCCTCACCGACCGTTCCTCGAAGGCTGGGCTCGTTGGGACGCAGGCTGGTACCTCGGCGATCGCGAGGGACGGGTACACGTACCGCGGGCCTCACGTGCAATCGTCGGTCGCGTTCTTCCCGGGCTACCCGTTGGCCATCCGCGGTGGCGGCTGGCTCATCGGTGACGAAGCGCGGGCTGCGATCCTGGTGACGGTTCTCTCCGGTCTCGGCGTCGCGGTCATGTTCTTCCGGTGGTGCGCGACGCGGATCGGCTCCCGGGCCGCGGCCTTCGCCCTCGGTGTGCTGCTCACGTACCCGTTCGCGTTCTACCTCTTCGGCGCGGTGTACGGCGACGCACTCTTCATCGCGGCGGTGCTCGCTGCGTTCCTGCTCCTCGAGCGGGATCTTCCGGTGGCCGCAGGGCTCGTCGGCATCATCGCGACCGCGACCCGCCCCGTCGGCGCGGCGGTGCTCGTCGGTCTCGTGGTGCGGGTGCTCGAACGAGAAGGCGTGCTCGTGGGTTCGCCGTTCGCCGATACCGAACGTCCGGTTGGAGCCGACGGAACGGAGACGCGGATTCCGTGGTTCCCACGCCGGTTCGACTGGTCGCGGTTGCGTGCGCGCGACTTCGGCGTCCTGCTCTCCGGGCTCGGTCTCGTGGGGTACATGGTGTATCTCGGGAACCGTTTCGGCGAGCCGCTCGCGTTCGAGAAGGTGTCGGGAGCCGCGGGTTGGGATCAGACGCCGGGCGTGCACACGTGGTTCAAGCTCGCGCTCGGATCGAGGATCCTCCACCCGCCCTACGGGACGCTCGACGTCGCCCTCTTCGCCCAGGGCCTGATCGCGCTCGGCATGCTGCTGCTCGTCCCCGCGGTCATCCGGCGGTTCGGGTGGGGATACGGCGCCTATGCGTTCGTGGTGGTTCTGCTCCCGGCCGTCTCCACGAAGGACTTCGGGGGGATGGGCCGCTATGGACTCGCGGCATTCCCGTGCCTCGCGGTGATCGGCTGGTGGCTCGAGAAGCGGCCGAAGATCGGCGTCGCCTACCTGGCGGTCAGCGGCGCGGTGATGCTGCTGTGCCTCGTGCTGTACTCCCACTTCGTCTATCTCTCGTGAGCGCGACCTTCCACGCGCCCGGCCGGGTCGATCGGTAGCCTGGAGTCGATGGATCAGACCCGAGAGACCCTGACCATCCTGTTCCCGATGTGGAACGAGGAAGCCATCGTTCCCGCCACGGTGCATGCCGCCCTCGAGGTGGGGGAGTCGCTCGTCGTCGACGGCGACATCGCCGACTTCGAGATCCTCGTCGTCGACGACGCATCGACCGATCTCTCCGGTGAGATCGTCGAGAAGATCGCGGTCAACGAGCCCCGCGTCCGGGTCGTGCACCACGACGAGAACCGTGGAGTGGGAGGCGCGCTCCGCACCGGCTTCGCCGCGGCCACGGGTGACCTCGTGCTCTACACCCACGCCGACCTCCCGTGCGATCTGGTCGAGCTCCAACGTGCGTTGCGGTTGCTCCGTTCGCATCGCGCCGATCTCGTGAGTGCCTACCGGCACAACCGCCTCGGTGAGGGTCCTCGCCAGTACGTGTACTCCGTCGCGTGGAACGGGATCGTCCGCACGACGTTCCGCCTCGGCGTACGCGACGTCAACTTCCCGTTCAAGCTGTGCCGTCGGTCGATGCTCGACCAGCTCGAGCTCACGAGCGACAAGTCGTTCGTCGACGCCGAGCTGCTCGTGCGGGCCGAACGCAGTGGGTTCCGGATCATCCAGTTCGGTGTCGACTACTTCCCGCGCAAGCGGGGTGTCTCGACGTTGTCGTCGCCACCCGACATCCTCGCGATGGTCGGCGACCTCCTCGGCTCGTACCGCGAGATCCAACGACTCCGACCGCTCCCCGGTTCGCCGGTCGAGACCCCGGCGTCGGAGCCCCGGGCCGCGGCCCGGAACCGCACACGGGCGCCGATGTCACCGCGCCCCGAACTCGGTTCCCGTCTGCTCATCGTCAACGCCGACGACTTCGGTCTCACCACCGGCATCTCGAACGGGATTCTCCAGGCCCATCGCGAAGGCATCGTCACGAGCACCTCGGTGCTCGCGGTCGGTCCCGCGTTCGAGCGAACGGCACCCTTGCTCGCCGACGTTCCCGACCTGGGTGTCGGGGTCCATCTCGCTGCGGTCGGGGAGGACCCACCGCTCCTCGCCGCGAACGAGATCCCGACGCTGGTCGACCGCAGAGGCCGGTTTCCGGGCTCGTGGCGCCAGTTCACTGCCAGGTCCTTGGCCGGAAAGGTCGATCCCGACGACCTGCGCCGGGAGTTCACGGCCCAGTTCGAGCGGGTGGAGGGCCTCGGCATCCCGATCAACCATCTCGACTCCCACCAGCACCTCCACCTCTGGCCGATCGTGCGCGAGGTCGTGCTCGAGCTCGCCGGCGCGCGCGGGATCTCAGCCGTGCGGGTCCCGTACGGCAGTGGCGGCCGGCTTGTCGCGCTCGGCACCGACCGCCTCGCGGTCGCGCTCGAGCACCGCGCCGACGAGATCGGCCTCCGCTACCCGGAGGCATCGGGCGGGCTCGATCCGTCGGGTCGACTCGACGGTGCCGCGCTGGCCCGGGCGCTGGATCGGCTCTCGGCCACCGGTCACCCGACGCTCGAGCTGTGGGCGCACCCCGGTGAGCGCCGCGACCCCGAACGCGTCCGCTACCGCTGGGGCTACCGCTGGGGCGACGAGCTCGCAGTGCTCACCGGACCTGCGGCGCGCTACGTCGTGGCCCGGCAGGGCTTCACGCTCGGCACGTTCGCAGATCTCGCGCGCAGCGAGTGAGCACGTTCACCCCGGTACCTCCCGCGGGTCGCGCCGCGCTCGCACTGTTCGCCGACGCGCCGCTGTCGATGCGACTCCACGTGCAGGCCCGTTGGCGGACGTGTCCGTTGGCCGAGGTCGCGGCGCGCGTGCCCACGAGTGGCGCGGTGCTCGACGTCGGATGCGGTCACGGCCTGTTCGCGTCGTACCTCGCGCTCGATGCGGCCGCGCGTCGGGTCGTCGGCGTCGACATCGACGAGCGCAAGCTCGCCGACGCGGCGACGATCAGCGACCAGGTCCAGGAACGCGGAGGCTCGCTCCAGCTCGACGTCGCGCCGGGTGGCGCGGTTCCCGAAGGACCGTGGGACGCGATCACCATCGTCGACGTGCTCTACCTCCTTCCGGCCGACGCGCAACGCGACCTCGTCGAACGCGCCGCGGCGCAGCTCGCCCCCGGTGGCCGGCTCCTCGTGAAGGAGATGGCCCCGACCCCGGTGTGGAAGGCGCGGTGGAACCAGGCCCAGGAGGTGCTGGCGGTCAAGGTCGTGGGGTTCACCGCCAGCGAGTCGACCGAGTTCACGTTCGTTCCTCCCGCTGAGATGCGAGCGTGGATGGAGGCGTGTGGCCTCGAGGTCGAGGAGGTCCCGCTCGACCGGGGCTATCTCCATCCCCACCACCTGCACCTGGGCACACGGCCGGGTCCGGGGTAAATCGTTTGACCGGGGCCGGCGGGCCTGGTGAGCTATTCAAGCCCGAGACCCAGGGTGCCGTTGTAAGCTGCAACTTCGATTCACCCACCACCTCACCGGAGACCACTCCACGATGACTCGCTACGACGCACGGCCGAAGTACCAGGCCCCCGTGTCCGACGCGCGCGTCGTATCGGGAGCCACTGCCATGGCCCCGTGCTCGTGGTCGATCACGCCGTTCATTGGTGTGAATGCCGACCGCAAGCACGTGCGGCCCCGGCGTCCGGTGATCTCTCCCTGAGCAGCACAGCTGCGAAGGAGTCACCAGGCCGCCGGGGCAACCCGGCGGCCTTTCTGCTGTTCGGGACCCTTTCCGAGATCCGACCCACGACGCACGACCAGCACACACAGCAGACCGAGACACGAGAGATGCAGGGGAAGTACGGAGATGTACGCAGTCGAGTTCGAAGCCGAGGAATGGCGAGACGAGGCCCGATGTGCCGACGGGTCAGCGTCGTTGACCACGTTGTTCTTCTCCGAGCAGCTGGACGACATGGCGCGGGCCAAGGCGTTCTGCCGGGGCTGCGTCGTGCGTGAGGAATGCCTCGACGCCGCGCTCGACCGGCGGGAGCCGTGGGGCGTCTGGGGCGGCGAGATCATCGTCAACGGGAAGGTGATCGCCAACAAGCGCAAGCGAGGTCGGCCCCCGAAGGTCCGTCCGTCAGAGATCCTGGAGTGGGAGATCAACGTCCGCACGGCGTGATCTCCCACTCCGGCAAGGCCCGCCAACACGGCAGGTCGGGGTGACGCAAGGTGTTCGTCGGGATGTTCGTCCCCCCGGCGTCCCGACGGCGAACCCCGACCTGCCGGCGGTCAATCTCGTGACCCGACCGCATCTCCGGCCCGGTACCGTTGCTCCCTCCGGGCGCTTAGCTCAGCTGGTAGAGCACCTCCCTTACAAGGAGGGGGTCGGGGGTTCGAGCCCCTCAGCGCCCACCGATCCGAGCGCCACCGCGGCGCGAATTGAAGTGTTCCGGGTCGCGTATACGGTCTCGGTCCATGCCTGAGCATGTCCATGTGCACGCTCCCCACGAACTCACCGAGGAGAGCCACGCGGTGTCGGGTCGCGAACGGATCCTCGAGTTCGTTGCGGTGCTGCTCCTCTCCGTCGCCACCGTCTGCATCGCCTGGAGCGGGTACCAGGCGGCCAAATGGAGTGGGCTCCAGGCCCGTCACTATGCGCAGGCGAGCACGGCCCGGGCGCTCGCGAACCGAGCCTCGACGCTGGGCGGGCAGGAGCGCATCCAGGATCTCCTCAACTTCAACCGTTGGCTCGAGGTCTCGAGCGCCGGCGACCAGCAGCTCACGCAGCTCTACGAGCGTCGGTTCCGACCCGAGTTCCGGCCGGCCTTCGAAGCATGGATCAAACAGGACCCGCTCGTGAACACCCGTGCGATAGCGAGTCCTCTCCTCATGCCGCAGTACAAGCTGGCCAACCTGGAGAAAGCCGACCACCTCGAAGCGATCGGCGACCACCGGTTCGAGCAGGCGAAGGAAGCCACCGAGCATGCCGACTCCTACATCTTCGGCACGGTCTTCTTCGCCGCGGTGCTGTTCTTCTCGGGGATCTCCATGCGCTTCAACTGGTTCCCGATGCGCGTCACCGTCCTCACCCTCTCGGCGATCTTCCTCGGCTATGGGATCATCCATCTCGCCAACCTGCCCACGCTCTGACTTCTGAGCAGTCGGGGAGCCAAAGCCAACTTCGTCGTGCTCGCCATGCCACCACCGGCCAGAGGGTGCGACTGACCGTGCGTCGGAGGCGCCTGGCGCTACCGTTCTTTGCGTGCGCCGCGATCGTTCGGGATACGCCGTCGGGTTGTGTGCGGCGTTGCTGTTCGGGGCGAGCGCGCCGGTGTCGAAGCTCCTGCTCGACGACGTCGGTGCTCAGATGTTGGCCGGGCTCCTGTACCTCGGCGCGTTTCTCGCGGTCGTGCCGTTCGTTCGGACTCGGGGTCGGCGGGGCGAGGCTTCGCTGCGCCGGGCCGATGTCCCGCGTCTCGCCGGCATCGTCGTTTCGGGTGGGATCGTCGCGCCCGTGCTGTTGATGCTCGGCCTGGAGCAGGTGAGTGGCATCGCGGGTTCGTTGTTGTTGAACCTCGAGGGTCCGCTCACGCTGCTCGTCGGGATCGTGGTCGTCCACGAGTACCTGGGCCGACGGGCCGGGATCGGCTCGGTCGTGATCTTTGCCGGCTCGGCGGTCATCGGTCTGCAGAGACCCGGTGGCAACCTCGACGTGGTCGGTGGCGGGTTGATCGTTGCTGCGTGTTTGGGATGGGCGATCGACAACAACCTCACTCAGAAGCTGTCGATCCGCGACCCGTTCCAGATCGTCGCGGTGAAGACGGGCGTGGCCGCGGCCGTGAACATCGGACTCGCGCTCGCGCGAGGCGAGGCGTTGCCGGCTCGGGGAGTGCTCGTCGGGGCGTTGGCGCTCGGGGCGTCTGCCTACGGGATCAGCATCCTGCTCGATGCGTATGCGTTGCGCGCTCTTGGCGCGGCCCGGGAGGCCGCGGTGTTCGCGACCGCACCCTTCGCGGGCGCGCTGCTCGCGGTTCCGCTGCTCGCGGAACAGTGGACCGTCGGCGACGTGTGTGCGGCGCTGGCGATGGCCGCCGGCGTTGCGCTGTTGGTCGGCGCGCGTCACGACCACGGCCACGTCCACGAGTCGCTCGTCCACGACCATCGTCATGTGCACGACGACCACCATCGGCACCAGCACCCGGATGGGGTTGATGCGTCAGAGCCGCACAGCCATCCCCATCGGCACGATCCGTTGGCGCACACCCACCCGCATGTGAGCGATGTCCACCACCGCCATTCGCACCGCTAGGTTCGAGGCCCGTCGCCGTGCAAGAGTCGTCTGTGACGCCCATGCCCGACATGACCGAAGCCCCCGACGACCCCGCACTCTCGCGGCGTCGCGGACCCGCCGTGTGGCAGGTCATCGTCATTGCTCTCGCCATCGCTGTCATCGGCGGGGTGATCGGCATGTACATCGCTCGGCCTTCGCATCCGGGAGCGGACTCGGTCGACACGCACTTCCTCACCGCGATGACGGCCCATCACAACCAAGCCGTCGCCATCTCCTTCACGTATCTGCAGAACGGCGGCGATGATCCGCTGCTTCGACAGATCGCCCGCGAGATCATCACGTCCCAGAGCGCTGAGATCGGCTGGATGAACTTTCTCCTCGAGCGATCGGGCCACGGCTCTGCCCGTCCTCCGAACGACATGTCGTGGATGGGGATGCGCGGCGGGATGCCTGGCCTCGCGACCCGAGCCGAGCTCGATCGGCTCGACGCAGCACGCGGAAGCGCGCTCGACGACGAGTTCACCGAGCTCATGATCCGCCACCACGAAGGTGGTGGCCACATGGCCGACTACGCGGCCCAACATGCCGAGTCGAGCGATCTCCGTTCCCGCGCCCGAGCAATGGCAGCCGGCCAGAGGTCGGAGATCGCCGAGCTCAACTCGATACGGCACAGACTCGGGATGCAACCGATCGACTGAACTGCTCAGGCCCTCCCTCGCCTCTTCGCCCGGCGAGGTGCCACCGAGAGGGGCCTCCAGCTCGAGCCCGCGGTGCCGGTAGGTACCCGCGAGCTGGAGGTGGCCGGCGGCGCGATCGCGCATGATCGACGCGGCGTCCGTATGATCCGAGGGGGCACAGGAGGTGCGGGGATGGGAAGTAGCGGAGGAGCACGCAACGGCCGTCTGACGCGGGCCGCGCGGACCGGTGTCGTCTCGCTCGTCGTGGTCGCGTCGCTGGGTCTCGTCTGGTCGCCGGCCTCGGCCTCCTCGCCGGTACTGCGACGGTATCCATACCTCTCCGAGGTCGTGGGCAACTCGGCCACGGTGAACTGGGCGACCGACCGATCCCTTTCCACCGGCTCCGCGACCTGGGGTGTGGTGAGCGGCGCCGATTGCACGCCGACGAACACCGTGAACGCGACGAAGGTCTCGATCACCGTCGGCTCGACGAGCGAGTACCAATGGACAGCGGTGATCAACTTCCCGAGCGCGGGCACCTACTGCTACCGCGCACAGCTCGGTGCAGTCGACCTGCTCGACACCGACCCGTCGCCTCGAGTCACCACCGCGGCGCGACCGGGGTCGTCGTTCTCGTTCGCGGTGATGGGTGACTGGGGAGCCGGGACCACTGACCAGGCAAACGTGATGAGCCGGATCGGTGCGAGTCCCGCGAGCTTCGCAGTCACCGTGGGCGACAACGTCTACACCTCCGGGACCGAGACCGAGTACGGCGACCTGACCCAAGGCAACGTGTTCCCGTCGCAGTACCTCCCCGCGATCGGCAGCCGCCCGATGTTCGCTGCGGAGGGCAACCACGGGTTCAGCACGTACCTCCCGTACTTGCAGAACTTCCCCGCTCCGACCGCTGCAGCGACATCCGGAGGTCGCTTCGCCCCCGAGACCTACTGCTGCATCTCGACGCTCTCGGGATCCAAGAAGTATCCGAGCGCCTGGTACGCCTTCAACTGGGGCTCGGCCCGCTTCTACGTGCTCGAAGGGGCGTGGGCCGACTCCCAGGGTGCATACCAGGGTGACTTCCTCGCGCATTGGAACGGCCCGGTCGCCGGCTGCGGGCCGTGTGGCGCGGAGCTCGAGTGGCTCCAGAACGACCTTGCGACGCATCAGGGGACGCTCAAGTTCGCGTTCCTCCACTACCCCCTCTACTCCGACAGCAGCAACCAACCCTCCGACACGTACCTCAGCGGGGCGGCCAACCTCGAGGGCCTCCTCGCGAACAACGGCGTCGGGATCGCGTTCTCCGGCCACGCCCACCACTACGAGCGCAACTACCCGCAGATCGCCGGCCAGCCTCTGGTCACATACATCACCGGCGGGGGCGGGGCCGCCGCCGGCAGTGTCAGCAGCTGCAGTGCGTTCGATGCGTACGCGATCGGCTCCGGCGGGTCGTCGTGTCGGGCGCCTCGACCAGGGTCGAACGCGAACGTCTTCCACTTCCTGCTCGTCACGGTGAACGGCAACCAGGTGACCGTGACCCCGACCGACTCGACCGGCCGGACGTTCGACGTCCAGACGTACACGTTCTCCGGTGGCGGCGGTGGGGATGTGGTTGCGCCGTCGGCGCCGGGGGGTTTGAGTGCGGTCGCGTCGGGCGCGACTCGGGTGGATCTGGGTTGGACGGCGAGCACCGACGATGTCGGGGTGACGAGCTATGCGATCACTCGGAACGGGTCGGCGTTGGCGACGGTGAGTGGTTCGGCGACGAGTTTCAGTGACACGACGGCGAGTCCGAACACCGCGTACAGCTATTCGGTGCGCGCGGGTGACGCGGCGGGGAACACGTCACCGGCGTCGAACACGGCGACGGTGACGACACCGTCGGGTGGTGGTTCGACGTTCACGTTCACGGCGTCTGATGATTCGTATCTCGATCAGGTCTCGTCGTCGACGAACTTCGGGAGTGACTCGCGTCTGGTGGCGGATCACAGCCCGGTTCAGGATGCGATCATGAAGTTCAACGTCGCGACCGGTGGCTGCGGGGTGACGAAGGCCACGCTCGCGTTGACGGTCGGGACGTCGGGCTCCGACGGGTCGAACAAGGGTGGTGATCTCCACACCACGGTGGGTTCGGGCTGGTCGGAGGGCACGGTGACGTGGGCGAACGCGCCGGCGGCGAACGCGGCGACGATCGCGTCGCTGGGTGCGGTGACCGCGGGAACGACGTATGTGCTCGACATCACGTCTGCGGTCGCGGGCGATGGCCCGCTCAGCTTGCGGCTGATCAACACGTCGTCGGATGGTGCCCGCTACTTCTCCAAGGAAGGCAGCACCACCCAACAACCCAAACTCACCATCACCTGCGCATCGGACGGTGGGGATGTGGTTGCGCCGTCGGCGCCGGGGGGTTTGAGTGCGGTCGCGTCGGGCGCGACTCGTGTGGATCTGGGTTGGACGGCGAGCACCGACGATGTCGGGGTGACGAGCTATGCGATCACTCGGAACGGGTCGGCGTTGGCGACGGTGAGTGGTTCGGCGACGAGTTTCAGTGACACGACGGCGAGTCCGAACACCGCGTACAGCTATTCGGTGCGCGCGGGTGACACGGCGGGGAACACGTCACCGGCGTCGAACACGGCGACGGTGACGACACCGTCGGGTGGTGGTTCGACGTTCACGTTCACGGCGTCTGATGATTCGTATCTCGATCAGGTCTCGTCGTCGACGAACTTCGGGAGTGACTCGCGTCTGGTGGCGGATCACAGCCCGGTTCAGGATGCGATCATGAAGTTCAACGTCGCGACCGGTGGCTGCGGGGTGACGAAGGCCACGCTCGCGTTGACGGTCGGGACGTCGGGCTCCGACGGGTCGAACAAGGGTGGTGATCTCCACACCACGGTGGGTTCGGGCTGGTCGGAGGGCACGGTGACGTGGGCGAACGCGCCGGCGGCGAACGCGGCGACGATCGCGTCGCTGGGTGCGGTGACCGCGGGAACGACGTATGTGCTCGACATCACGTCTGCGGTCGCGGGCGATGGCCCGCTCAGCTTGCGGCTGATCAACACGTCGTCGGATGGTGCCCGCTACTTCTCCAAGGAAGGCAGCACCACCCAACAACCCAAACTCACCATCACCTGCCGCGTGACGACGACCCCGAAGCGTGGGGTTACGACGTGGATGAGGCCTTGTTCTTACAGATCTTCCATTGTGGGTGCTTCGTGCACTGCTTCGACGTGCTCGGTGTGTTGCTGCCACCACACCCGGCGAGCGCGAGGGCAGCGACTGCGCCGACGGCGACGAGGCGGATGCGGGACTTGTTCATCGGACAACCAATCGTCGAAGGATGGGGCGGACGGGCCCCCGGCCGAAGCCGAGGGGGACCGCCCGCCGCGAGATGCGTGCGTACCCCCGGGGGTGCTGGGCCGCGCCGAAATCCCGCGACGGCAAGGTATCGAGGTGGAGTTCAGCGCACGGTAAAGCGCGCCCGACGCCGTCTCGGTCCTCGCGGACGGATCCCCGCCCACGGATCCGCTTCGCCGCCGGGTGACGCCTCCGGCGGAAACGCTCAGGTCAGCGGGACCCGGAGAGTGTCTGTACGTCGAAGGTACGGCCGTCGGCGGCCTGCGGCGCGACGGTGATCGAGTCGCCGGCCACAGTGACCAGCAGATAGTGGAAGACGTCGAGCGACGCCTCGGGGCTCGGCGCTCGGCACGAGGAGTTCTTGCCGAGGGCATACGCGTCGAACGGACTGCACGAGTTGACGTGGTCGAGCGGCGCGCCGCCGGCGCCGGTGACGTACGTCACGAGGTTGCCCACCTGGGGGAAGTTGCGCTCGTAGAGGTGCGCGTGGCCGGAGAAGGCGATGTCGACGCCATTGGCCGCGAGGACTCCCTCCAGTCCGCCGGGTCCGGACGTGAATGGATCGGAAGTCTCCGCCGAGTTGTCGACGTGCAGGGGGTAGTGGAAGAACGCGAACTTGTTCGGCGTCGACGCATCCGCGGCGAGATCCACGCGCAGCCACGCGAGCTCTTGCCCGCAGATCGCGCAGCCTTGCACCGGACCGTTCCAGTCCGCGTCGAAGTCGCTCTTGTAGGCGTCGGCACCGTCGCGCCAGGCCGATTCGAGGACGTAGAAACGAGCATTGCCCCAGTCGAACGCGTACCAGGCGCTTGCGAGCGCGTCACTCGTCGACTCGGTGGAGAGGCAGCAGTACGTATCCTGCCGGTAGCGACCTCCCGAGGCGCGCGCCACGGTCTCGGAGGGGAAGTTCTGGAGGTACGGCAGGTTGTTCAGAAAGCCGTGGTTGCCCTGCGCGGCGAACACCGGCCGCTGTCCGATCAACGGGAGCTGGTCCGTGCCGAAGACGGCACCACCGAACAGATCTCCGTACGAGTCTTCGTCTCCGGACGGGTACGCGTTGTCGCCAACCGTCACCACGAATTGTGCCGGGCTCTTGCCGATCTCTCGCAGCAGGCTCGATTCCTCGGAGCCGCCCTGGCCCCAGTCGCCGATCACCGCGAAGGAGAACGGTGTCGGGTCGCCGGCAGCCGGCACGGCGCGGAACTCGCCGCGCAGCGTCACCGCCGAGGAGGTCGGTGTCGCCGAGGAAGGGTCGGTAGCAATACGAGCCGAGAGGTTTGAGATGGGAGAGATCGACGTGCCACTGCCACTTCGACTGCCGCTTCACCACGAACTCGGTCTTCTGTGCGGGTGTCGTGTTCTGGTCGCACGACGGTGCCCGGCCCCACTGCAGCGACGCGTGGTCCTGCGACTGGTCGGTCGCCCAGTTCACCGTCGCCCGATCGGCGAAGACGGCAGTCAGATAGGGGGCTCGCGCGAGCCGGCTCCGAGGGGTGATCTCCAGGCAGGCGCTGCCGAGGAGCGCGACGGCGACGACGAGCCCGAAGATCGGGATCCATCGGCCACGATCTGCGCGAATCCGGGAATGCACCGGGATAGGTTGCCCTAAGTTGCGTCGCACCGGTAGTCGGGCCTGATTCCGGTCTTCAGCGCCCGCCGGACGGCGATCTCGACGAGGCCGCGCTCGTCGCTCGTGTGCACGCGCGGCCTTGGCGCCACGGCTGACTCGCTGAGGAGCGCGGACAACGACCCCGGTAGAGTTCGAAGCTGCCTACAGACACGCGGGGGAGAGTCGATGAACATCGTGACGCTGCTCGAGATGGCCTCCGAGGGGATGGGAGACCGCCCGGCCATCGGCACGCGGGACAACGCGATGACGTATCTCGACCTGCTCGATCGTGCCCGACGGGTCGCGTCGTCCGCGACCGACCGGGGGGTCGACCGAGTCGGTCTCGTCGGCGTGAACTCAGAAGCGGTTCCGGTGCTGTTGTTCGCGGCCGCGATTGCCGGGCTTCCCTTCGTCCCCATGAACTATCGGCTCGCCGACGACCGGCTGCGCTCTGTCTGTGAGCGGACGGCACCGTCGATGCTCGTCGTCGACGAGCCGTGCGTCGAACGCTTGCAGGGCCTCGAAGGGGTCGAGCTGCTGACGTGGCCGGAGCTCGAGCGCGATGCCGCGTCCGCAGCTCCCACGGGTGAGGGGTACACCGATCCCGATGACGTCGCGATCTGGTTGTTCACGAGCGGAACCACCGGCGAGCCCAAGGCCGCGACGTTGCGGCATCGCCACCTCGTGTCGTACGTCCTCTCGACCGTCGACTTCATGAGCGCGGGCGACGACGAGGCGACACTGGTGAGCGTTCCGCCGTACCACATCGCAGGGATGGCGACGATCCTGTCCAACACCTATGCCGGCCGCAGGATCGTGTACCTGTCGCAGTTCGACGCGGAGGAGTGGGTGCGGGTCGCGGAGGCAGAGGCGGTCACACACACGATGGTCGTGCCGACGATGCTGCCGCGGATCCTCGACAGTGCCGACAAGCTCGGCGCGACGCTTCCGGCGCTGCGACACCTGTCGTACGGCGGCGGCCGGATGCCGGTCTCGATCATCGAGCGGGCAATGGCGACATTGCCGCAGGTCGGGTTCGTGAACGCCTACGGGCTCACCGAGACGAGCTCCACGGTCGCGGTCCTCGGGCCGGAGGACCACCGGGTCGCGTTCGCCAGCGACGATCCGCGCGTGCGCGCCCGGCTCGGCTCGGTCGGCCGTCCGCTTCCCTCGCTGGAGCTCGAGGTCCGCGATCCGTCGGGAGATGTGGTCCCCACCGGGGAGACCGGCGAGGTCTACATCCGGGGTGAGCAGGTCGCGGGCGAGTACCACGGGGGGAGCGTGCTCAACGAAGACGGGTGGTTCGCGACGCACGACGCCGGCCACCTCGACTCCGACGGCTTCCTCTACGTCGAGGGTCGCCTGGACGATGTGATCGTCCGGGGCGGCGAGAACATGTCGCCGGGAGAGATCGAAGACGTGCTTCTCCAGCACCCCGCCGTCGCCGAGGCCGGAGTGACCGGGGTACCCGACGACGAGTGGGGCGAAGCCGTTGCCGCGGCCGTCGTTCTCGACCCCGGAGCCACGGCGACCGAGGCGGAGTTGTGCGAGTGGGTACGTGCCAGCCTGCGTTCGTCGCGTGTCCCCGTCCTGGTCGACGTCCGCGACGCGCTTCCGTACAACGAGACCGGCAAGCTGTTGCGGCGGGTCCTGAAGGTCGAGCTGGCGGCCGCGCTCGCTTCATCGTCCGACGCGCAATCCGCCTAGACTCTCACGCGATGTGGTCGCTTTCTTTCGGAGGTCGAGCGTGCACGTTCACGCCGGTGGCGTTCAGTGGTTGATGACATGGATCTGAAGCCGGGCATGCGGCTCCGAAGCGCCGTGTGCGCCACGGAGGTCATCGTGGTGAAGGCGCCGTCTTCAGCCGTCGTTCTGGAATGCGGCGGGTCGCCGATGCTCCCGGCCACCGACGAGCCGTCGGGCGGGACCCTCGATCCGGCGCATGCCCAGGGCACACTGCTGGGCAAGCGGTACGGGCTCGACGACGTCGGGCTCGAGGTCCTGTGCACCAAGGGAGGCGACGGCGGCCTCGGTGTCGACGGCGCCCTGCTGCCCCAGAAGGACGCGAAACCACTTCCCTCGTCCGACTAGCGGGGGCGGCGGCGAGCTCGTGCTCGCGCGCCATCGACCGCCTCGGTCACGCCTGGTGGACGATGCTGCCGGCTTTGACGGTCGCTCGGACGTGACCGCTCGAGGGGTCGCAGAGCGCGTCGCCCAGCGGCCGGTCGAGGATGCAGAGATCGGCCGATCCACCGGGGGCCACCACGCGGGGCGGTCCGCCGGGGTCGTCGAGCGGCGCGAGGAACAGCTCGAGCGCTCGACGAGCGGGAAGGGCCTCGGCCGGGCCGAGCGACGCCCCGCTCGCGGTGGTGCGGGTCACGGCCGTTGCGATGGCCGTCCACGGGTCTTCCGGTCCGAACGGCGCGTCGGTGCTGCCGCCGACCCCGACGCCGAGGCCGAGGAGGCTGGCACACGGATAGAGGAACGGCAGGTCGTCGGGGTCGACATCGCGTCGGTATGCGTCGCCGCGGCTGAGGACGAACCCCGGTTGGGTGACCACCGTGATCCCGAGTCCGGCCAACTCCGCGGCGAGCTCCGGTGGGGCGATCGATGCGTGCTCGACGCGGTCGCCGGTGCGGGCCCCGACCGCGCGCCACGCCGCGAGCGCGAGCACGAGCCCGACGCGGGTGACGCAGTGAACGGCGACGGGGAGGCCGGCATCGTGCGCGTCGCGAAACTCGTGTTCGAGGAAGTCGAGCGGCGGCAGGTCGTGGTCGGCCACGATCAGCTTGACGGGCCCGCGTTGCAGCGGTTCCGGCAGCGGAACCCCCGCGAGTGAGAGCCCGCCGGTCACGGCAAGGTCGATCGGAAGCTTCCCCATCCGCACACCCTCGGCGAGCACACGCAGGAAGTCGGGCGCCGTCGCAGGGGTGCAGTCGGTCGCACCCGTCACGCCGTACGAGCTGAGACGCTCACCGACGGCGCCGAGATCAGGTGCGGCCGACGCCGGGAGGCGAGCGAGGAGCCAGTCGTCGAGCCGGAAGAGTCGTCCGGTCGCCGCACCCTCCCCGTCGCGCTCGATTCCCGTCGACGGGTCGTCATCTGCACCCACGGCGGCGAGCGCGGTCGTGCTCAGGATCCACATCGCACCCGACCGGTGCTGGACCCGCACGGCCCGCTCGGGTGCGAGCGTGTCGAGACGCGTGCGATCGAGCGGCCCGTTCGCGGACTCGTCGTAGCCGACCACCCGGAGCCACTCGCCGTTCGGCGCCTTTTCGTGGGCGGCTCGCACGACCGCGTCGAGGTCGCCGTCGGAGATGTCGAGGGAGCGGTCGGCCGCGGCCATCGCGAGCAGGTGGAGGTGGTGGTCGTGGAGGCCGGGGATCACCGCGCCGCCGTCGCAGGAGAACACGGAGTCGGCACCGCGTCGAGCATCGGAGTCGGTGACGGCAGCGATCGACGCGCCGTCGACGAGCACGTCGGCGCGCCGGCCACCGACCTCGGCACCCTTCAGCAGCAGCGACGTCACCGAGCCGCCGCCTGCTCGTCCATGCCGGTCATTCTGCCAACCGAATACAGTCCGGGTTCATCCGAGTCCTTCGCACGTCCGATGCCGAGCTCACTGCACTCCTGATCTCTCCGTTCGCCGCCGAAGAGCTCACCGATCCCGACGGAGTCGTGGTCGTCACCGAGGGCGACACGTCGGTGCCCGACGACGCGGCGATCGAGCGGCTCTCGTCGCTTCCGTGCGTCATCGTCGCGGTCGGTCGGGCCGTCGGCGACCGGCCGGAGGTCGCGGACGTCGTCGTCGAGCCCGAGGTCGCCACGGTCGACGACGTCCTCACGGTGGTGGAGTCGAACCCGATCGCGGCCACGTCGCTGGCGCTGCTCCTTCGCGGCGCCGAGCATCGCCGTTTCGGCGACGGTCTCGTCGCCGAGTCGGCTGTCTACTCCCTGTTGCAGGCCGGCCCCGAGTTCACCCGCTGGCGTGCGAAGCGCCCGGCACGGGATCGTGCGGCGTCCGGTCGCCCTGCCGTGCGGGTGGAGCGTCGCGGTGACCAGCTCGATCTCGTGCTCGACCGCCCCGAGGTCCGGAACGCGCTGAACCGGGCGCTTCGTGACGAGCTTCTCGAGGGCTTGGTCGTCGCGGCGTCGGATCCGAGTGTCGCCGGCGTCGTGCTCCGTGGTGATGGCCCCAGCTTCTGCAGTGGCGGTGATCTCGACGAGTTCGGCACCCGGGAGGATCCTTCGTCGGCTCACCTCGTGCGCCTGAGCGCGAGCATCGGTCGCGCGATCCACCAGCTCGGCGACCGTGTCGTCGCGCGGGTCCACGGGCCGTGCGCCGGCTCCGGCGTCGAGCTCCCCGCCTTCGCGGCGCGCGTGATCGCGGCGCCCGACTTCCGTGCGTCGCTTCCGGAGGTGACGCTCGGTCTCGTCCCGGGTGCAGGTGGAACGGTGAGCATCGTGCGTCGCGTCGGCCGACACCGGACCGCGCTCCTCGCGCTCAGTGGCGCGTCGATCGGAGCGACGACCGCGCGGCAGTGGGGGCTCGTCGACGAGTTGGTGGAGACCCGGGGTGGAGCGGCTACGCGATTCGCCTGAGCGATTCTCGGACTTCGCGTTCGACCAACAGCGGCACGAAGTCCTGCACCGGTGCGGAGTCGAAACGACGAGCCCGAGCCTCGACGACGGCGCGGAGCGTCTGGGTGTCGACGACCTCGCCGAACTCGGCTTCGAGTTCGAGTGACAACTGCTCCACTTGCGCCTGTTCCATGGCATCCTCCGGGAATCGGACGAAAGCTTCCACGATTCCCATGGAGAAGTCCAGCGGACCGTCAGTCGACGGGGGTCTCGGCCGAGGTCCAGGTGCGGCCGAACCACCGCTGAACGCGGGTGGCCCCGAACGTCACCTTGTCGGCGGCGAGAGCCTGCGACGGGCCCTCGAGCTCACCCTTGGGCATCTCGCCACTGAGGAAGGTGACATCGACCTTGGCGACCTGGTCCCGGCCGAACTCGAGGTAGCACACGCCGTGGCCGTCGTACCCGGTGGTGGCGCCGGCCCCGCGAATCCGCGCGCTGATGGCGTCGGCAACGACACCTGCTTGGCCTTCGGCGAACACCCCGGCCTTCGGGGTCCCGACGCTCGTGACGTCGCCGACGGCATAGACGTCGGCGAACTGGGTCTCGAGGGTGAGCGGGTCGACGGGGATCCAACCGTCGACGGTCATGCCCGATTCCTCGACGACGGCCGGAGCCCGGTGCACCGGGATTCCGAGGAACAGGTCGTACGGCATCTCACCGCCGTCACTCGAGCATCGCGACCTTGCGGGACGGATCGAGCTCACGGACCAAGGCGTTGGGGTGCCACTCGATGCCGCGCTCGGCGAAGGCCACGAGGAGCGCCTCCGAGGCGGCGGGTGACGGTGGGATGGGAACACCCATCGGCATGACGAGCGAGACGGTCGATCGTTCACGGAGGCCCCGCTCGGCGAGGAAGTCGTGGGTCAGGAGCGCGGTCTCGCTCGGCGCAGGCGGACACTTGAACGGTGTCGACGTCACGCCCACGATCACCCGGCCACCCGGGAACGTCGCCAACACGTCGCGCAGCGCGAACGCACCCGGCGACCGTGTAGAACTCGTTGCCTCCCTCGACCAGGCCCGGCGTGGCGTCGGGATGCAGATCGGCGCCGAGGGCGACGACGAGCACGTCGGCGTCGAACGTTCCGGCGTCGGTCTCGACCCGTTTGGCGACCGGATCGATCGACCGAACGATCGACTGCACGAAGCGCACGCCGGGCTTGACGAAGTCGAGGTAGGGGTGGTGGACCGAGTCGGGAACCGCTCGTCCGAACATCACGTCGAGCTTCGAGAACCCGAAGACGAAGCCGTCGCTCTGATCGATGAGCACGACGTCGACGTCGTCGCCGAACTCCTCGGACAACCTCGTCGTCAGCTCCAGGCCGCCGAATCCTGCACCGAGCACCAAGATGCGCATGGCAGGAGAGTATTCGCGCCGTCGGGCCGGCGGAGGCGGGCGCGCGTGGCAGGATGCGGATCCCCGGTCCGGAGGTGGAGATGGACATCGAGCAGTTCTACGAGGAAGACCCTCGGCGCCGAGCGTCGGACGAATCGGAGTTCGGCCGTGAGTGGCACGACGCCGAAGGCGTCCGATACGAGATCTCGTGGGTACGCGACACCGGCGAGCTCTACTCGATGAGCGAGCCCATGGGCTCCATCATCAGCGACGGCTTGGGCGACGAGAACCTGGCCCCGATGCCCTCCAAGATGGTCGTGGTCGAGATCCTCGGCACGATCGAATCGGCCGAAGCCGTGCAGCAGGTCCTCGTGGGCTGGCCCGACGCGATGAGCGCGGCCGACAGCTTGACCTGGGTGCGCGAGCGCGTCACCGCCGGCCCCGGGACCTCCGGCGCGTCGATCCCGGCCGACGAGCAGCCGGAGCAGCTCCCCGGCGCGGGGTCGTAGCCCCGCTCCGATCGAAGGCCGGGTCGGTGTCGGACCCGGTGTAGCTGTCCCAGGGCTCCGATACGGTCCCCGACGTGCTCCACGTGTCGTCGGCCGATGCTCTCGAGGTGCTGGCCGACGAGCTGGCCGGTGTTCTCGCACGCCCGCTCGACGATCCGATGCAGGCCGAGTGGATCGCGGCGCCGTCGCAGGGCATGGCCCGGTGGTTGCGCATCCGGTTGGCCCGCTCGTTGGGTGCGGGGTCGGGGGACGGTCACGACGGAGTGGCCGCGAACCTCGACATCGAGTTTCCCGGGGCGCTTCGTCACGCGGTGCTCGCGGCGGGCCGACCCGACGACGATCCCGACCCGTGGGAGATCGACCGGCTGGTCTGGTCGGTGCTCGCGGTGCTGCACGCCAACCGCGACGATCCCCGCCTCGCGCAGGTGACCTCACTTCCCGAAGGGGCGACGTGGTACGGCCGGGCGCGGCGTCTCGCCGACCTCTTCGACCGCTACGGCGTCCATCGTCCCGCGATGATCCGCGACTGGGCACGCGGAAACGATGTCGACGGAGCCGGGAAGCCGATCGCCGCGGCCGCATGGTGGCAAGCGCACCTCTGGCGTCTCGTGCGCGAGCGCGTCGACAGCCCGAGTCCCGCCGAGCTGCTCCCCGCGCTCCTCGGAGCGCATCGCATCCGGCGACCTCGACGCTCGACCTCCCGTCGCGACTCTCGTTCTTCGGGCTCGCCACTCTTCCCGGGTGGGGAACCGTTCCTCGACCTCGTCACTGCGGTCGCCGTGCAGCACGACATCCACCTGTTCCTGTTCTTCCCATCACCGGGGATGGCGGCGCGCCGTCGAGGAGGTCGTGGCGAACCGCGGCTCACCGCGTCGGCCTGCTCCGGAACGACGATCCGTCACGAGAGCTGGTGGGCCATCCGCTGATCCGCTCGTGGGCCCGGCCGAACCGCGAGGCGATCGTTCTCCTCGCCCGAGCGGCCGCGACCGGCGCCATCCCGGCACGCACCGGCCTCTCGTCGCCGGAGCGAGCAGCGGGGTCGCTGCTCGCGCGCGTGCAGGCCGATCTCCGCGCCGGCACCGCGCCGGTCGCCGACTTCGAGCTTCCCGACGACCCCCGCTCGATCGAGATCCACGCCGCGCACGGCCCCAGCCGCCAGGTCGAGGTGCTGCGCGACGCCATCCTCCATCGGCTGGCCGAAGACCCGACGCTCCGGGAAGACGAGATCCTCGTCGTGTGTCCCGACATCGACAGGTTCGCGCCCGTCGTCGAAGCCGTCTTCGGACCGCCGGCCGGTGCGCACCAGTTCGACGGCCCGACGGGCGACGGGCGTGTGGATGACGTTCCTGCGGTGCCGCGACTCTCGTATCGCATCACCGACCGCTCCTTCCGCGACTCCTACGGGCTGCTCGGCGCGCTCGCCGCGCTCGTCGATCTGGTGGGTGGGCGGTTCTCCGCTTCCTCCGTGCTCGACTTCCTCGCGTTGGCGCCGGTGCGGCTGCGCTTCGATCTCGACGACGACGACCTCGCCGCGATCGCGCGCTGGGCCGCGGATGCCGAGATCCGGTGGGGACTCGACGGCGACCACCGCGGCGCGTGGGGGATCCCCGGCGGCTACGCCGTCGGTTCGTGGCGCGCGGTGCTGGATCGGCTCCTCACCGGCGTCGCCGTCAGCGACGCCGAAGGACACTTCGCAGTCGGCGACATCCTCCCCGCGGGCGTGGAGGGCAGCGGGATCCCGGTGCTCGGCCGGCTCGCCGATGTCGTGGCGCGGCTCGAAGCGCTGGCCCGCGACGTCGTCGAGTCGCGCGACGCGTCGTCGTGGTGTGAGCTGCTCCGAGGCGCGGCCGAAGACCTCTTCGCGGCACCGCGTGACGCGCTCTGGCAGCAAGGTGCGCTGACCCGCCTTCTCGGCGAGATCGAGGACGCGGCCTCCGGAGTCGACGTGCTGCTCACCCTGGCCGATGTGCGCCGCCTCCTCGCCGAACGGCTCGGCGGGGCCCCCGGACGTTCCGACTTCTTTCGTGGTGGTGTCACGGTGTCGTCGCTCACGCCGCTGCGAGGTGTCCCGTTCCGGGTCGTCTGCGTGCTCGGGATGGACGACGGCGCGTTCGGTCCGTCGGGCGCCGACGGCGACGATCTGGTCGCCGCATCGGCGCACCTGGGCGACCGCGACCCGCGCGCGGAGACCCGTCAGGCACTGCTCGAGACGGTGCTCGCGGCGGGGGAGTGCCTCATCATCACGCGAACGGGCACGAACGTGGTCACGAATCAACGGGTGCCTCGAGCCGTCCCCCTCGCCGAGCTCCGCGACGCGATCCTCGCAACGGTGGCGGTCGGTTCCCCGGGGCGCGAGGAGCAGGCGAGCATCGAGCGCCGTCATCCGCGGCAGTCGTTCGACGAGGAGAACTTCGTCACCGGTCGATCCGGTGGTTCCGATCCGTGGAGCTTCGACACCGACGCGCTCGCCGGCGCCGTGGCCCGCCGGGGTCCCCGTCGAGCGCCATCCGACTTCGTCGACCCGCTGCTCGCGCAGTCGACGCACCCGGTGATCGACCTCGGCGACCTGCAGCGCATGCTCCGCAATCCTGTGCGCGAGTTCCTCACCCGACGACTCGAGATGCGCCTCCCGCGCGCGGCGGAGGAGACGTCCGACGACCTCCCGACGTCGATCATGGGCCTCGACGAATGGAAGGTCGCCGACCGCCTGCTCGATGCCGTGCTCGCGGGCGGCAGCGGCGAGACCTGGGCGCGCCAGGAGGAGGCCCGTGGCTCGCTGCCGCCGGGCGTCCTCGGTACCAGCAAGGCGACCAAGATCGCCGGAGCGGTGGAGGAGATCGCGGCCATGGCGCGAACCCTCGGGCACCGACCGGGCGTCTCGACGCGTCAGCTCGTCGACTTCGAGATCGCCGACGGCACCCGGATCGTCGGCACGGTGCGCGACGACCACGGTGAACGCCCCGGGCCGATGCAGGTGTCGTACAGCAAGTACAAGCCCCAACGGTTGCTCAAGCCCTGGCTCGACCTCATGGCGCTCGTGGCGCACGATCCGACGACCGAGTGGCAGTCGATCCTGTTGAACCGCGGCAAGTCGGGCGACGGTCTCGAGCTCGTGATCCTCCGACCACGCGGAGACGACGCTGCCGAACGCCGCGGATCCGCGCTCGCCGCGCTCGCAGTGGCCGTCGACTGCTACCGGCGAGGCTGGTGCGAGCCGATCCCCGTCTTCACCGCGGTCTCGAGGAACGTGTTCGACGGCACGCCTGATCCGTCCGAGTGGAAGAACGAGCGGATGCGCTTCGGAGACGGATACGACTCCGCGAACCAGGTCGTGTACGGAGACCTCGACTTCCACGAGCTGCTCGACATCCCGGCGCGGGAGAGCGATCCTCCCGGCCCGGCCCACGGCCGGGTGGCCCGCTTCGCCGAACACCTCTGGGGTGCGATGCGCGACTCGACGCTCGTCCTCTCGGGACCGGGAGACGACGCATGAGCTCGTTCGACCTCCTCGGCCCGCTCCCCGAGGGCCGACTCGCCATCGAAGCCAGTGCGGGGACCGGCAAGACCCACACGCTCTCGACCCTCGCGGCCCGCTACGTGGTCGAGGGCGGCTATTCGGTCGGCGAGGTGCTCGTCGTGACGTTCACCCGCGCCGCGGCGGCAGAGCTGCGGGAACGAGTGCGCACGCGTCTCGTCGAGGTCGGATCCGAAGACGGCATCCGCCTCGCGCGGGCGCAGGCCGCGCTCGCCGACTTCGATGCCGCGAGCATCACCACGATCCACGGATTCGCACAGCAGGCGCTCGCCGCGCTCGGCACCGCTGCGCCCGGCGATCCCGACGCGTCCCTCGCCGACGACGGCGGTGAGCTCCTCCGGCAGGTCTGCACCGACGTGCTCGTGGCGGAATCTCTGCGTGACGACCACCCCGCGGAAGCACTCCTCCCACTCGACACCCTCGTCGAACGGGTGCGGGAGGTCGTGTCCAACCCCGGCCTGTACCGCGTGCCCCCACCGGAACCTGATGCGTCGAACGAGGCTGCCGCCCTGCGCCGCCGGCTCGTCGACCGGGTCACCGCGGAACTGGATCGCCGCCGGCGATCGACGGGGACCCTGTCGTTCGACGACCTGCTGAACCGCCTGCGCGACGCGCTGGTGGATCCGGTCTCCGGTCCGGGTGCCCGCGCCACGCTGCGGCGCCGATTCCGGGTTGGTCTCATCGACGAGTTCCAGGACACCGACCCGGTGCAGTGGGAGATCCTCCGGCAGCTGTTCGTCGACGACGAAGCCGACGGCACCATCGTGCTCGTCGGCGACCCCAAGCAGGCGATCTACGGCTTCCGCGGTGCGAACGTCCACACCTACTTGGAGGCGGTCGCATCCCTCGGAACGGATGGCGCGGTCCTCTCCACGAATTGGCGGTCCGATGCCGCGCTGCTGCGGGGAACCGCGGCCCTGCTCACGGGCGCGACGTTCGGCGACGACGAGATCCATTTCAAGCCGGTCGAACCGGTGGACCACCACCGCGACGAGCGGATCACGCGCCGCCACGGGGCCGACGGCTCGGGCCGAGCCGACATCCCGGCGGTCTCGCTCCGGCTCGCCATCGGCGAAGGCCTCACCAAGTCGAGTGAGGGAGCACCCTTCTCCACGCCCGAGGTCGAACGGACGATCTTCGCGGATCTCGCACGGACCCTGCACGACCTGCTCGCGAACGCTCGGCTCCCGACCGACGCAGGCAGTGACCGGGCCGTGGAACCCGACGACATCGCGGTGCTCGTCGGCGGCCACGCCGACTCACCGAAGGTGCGCGATGCGCTGAAGCGACTCGGCATCCCGGCGGTCATCACCCGGGGCGAGCACGTGCTCAACTCGGCCGCGGCGACGCAGTGGCGATGGCTCCTCGAGGCCGTCTCACAACCATCGGATCCGCTCCGGGCGCGCGCGGCGTGCATCTCGTGGTTCGTGGGTTGGAGTGCCAACGAGCTCGCGGTGGCCGACGAAGCCGCGCTCGCCACCGTCCAGGATCGGCTGCACCGGTGGGCGGAGACCCTCACCACCCACGGCGTTGCCGACTTCCGGCGTCAGGTCTGGACCGACAGCGGCGTCGCAGCGCGCATGCTCGCCACCGCCGACGGCGATCGGGCGATGACGGATCTCGAACACCTCGCCGAGCTGCTCGCGTCGAACGTGCCGCGTCGCACGGGCCCGGTCGGGTTGCTTGCCGAGCTCGACCAGATGGCGGCAGATGCCAAGACGCTCGACGTCGAGATCGACGCGGCGGCCCGTCGCATCGAGTCGGAGGCCGCGTCGGTGCAGATCATGACCGTGCACACGGCGAAGGGGCTCGAGTTCCCGATCGTGTGCGTCCCCACGTTGTGGCGCAGCTCGTATGCCGAGGCGCGGGCCACGATCTACGAGGACGCCATCGACGACACCCGCAAGGTCGATGTCGCCAGGGGCGTCGACTGGCCCACGAAGAAGGAGACGACGGAGCGGAAGCGGCTCGCGTCGCTCGACGCGGTCGGCCAGAACCTCCGGCTGTTGTACGTGGCCCTGACCCGGGCGCAGCACCACACCATCGTGTGGTGGACCCGGGCGCGATCGAGCAACAAGACCGGGCTCGCCCGGGTGTTGTTCGCCCGCGACGGCGCCGCGATCGATCCGGTCGCGTTCGGCGGGGAGAAGTTCGACCTCCCGCCCGACGCGGAAGCGGACGCGTTCCTGGCACCGATGGTCGCCGCCAGTGGGGGAACGCTCGCCGTCGAGGTGATCGGGGCCACGACCGCCGGGAACGGGTCTCCGGGGAGTGGGGAGGTCGAAACCGAGGCGGCGCTGGAGGCCGCGACCCTCGACCGCACGCTCGACCGCAGTCGTCGGCGTTGGTCGTTCACGGCCATCACGGCGCGGGCGCACGACGGGACGTTCGATCCCCGGGATGCCAGCCTCGGCGATGCCGGCGTCGGCGACGAGGGCGTCGACGACCTGGGCGACGCTGGCGAGAGCGCGGCAGATCTGCCGCGGCGAGGTGGTCGTTCCGGGAGGCAGCTCGACGCGCGTGGAACTTCCATCGGCGGGACGGCTGCCCCTCGGTGGCCTCGCCGGCGGGACCGGGTTCGGGATCCTGGTGCACCGCGTCCTCGAGCACCTCGACTTCGCCCACCCGCGTCTCGATGCCGCGCTGGCCGATGTGGTCGCCGACGCGGTGCGCTGGGAGGGTCTCGAGGTCGACGAGGGCGTCCTCACAGCCGGGCTCGCGGCCGCGCTCCATTCGCCGCTCGGGTCGCAGTTCGGAGGTCGGCGGCTCCGTGACCTCCGGCCGTCGGATCGACTCGATGAGCTCGAGTTCGAGCTCACGCTCGGCGAGTCGGGTCGTCGGGCCGACGACGCAGAGATCGCCCGCCTGGTGCTCCGCCACCTCGCGCCCGACGATTCGTTGCGTCCGTGGGCGCGAGGGGCTGGTCGAACGGCCCTTCGGCGCGGTGCTCGCGGGCCATCTCGTCGGGTCGATCGACGTGGTCGCACGCGTCGAACGTGCGGGAGAACCGCCCCGTTTCGTGGTCGTGGACTACAAGACCAACACGCTCACCCCGCGTGGGCTCGAGCCGACCATCGACGACTACCACCCCGATCGCCTCGTCGGTGCGATGGACGAGCACGACTATCCGCTGCAGGCCCTGCTCTATTCGGTTGCGCTGCACCGGTACCTCCGGTGGCGGATCCCGACGTACGACCCCGCGCTCCATCTCGGCGGGATCGCGTACCTCTTCGTCCGCGGGATGATCGGCACCGACACCCCGACTGTCGACGGTCGGCCGTACGGCGTCTTCTCCTGGACGCCTCCGAGCGCGCTGGTCGAAGACCTGAGCGACCTCCTCGATGGTCGTTCCATCGACGTCGGAGCAGTCGGATGAGGGCG
This sequence comes from uncultured Actinomycetes bacterium, assembly GCA_963829475.1. Taxonomy (GTDB): domain Bacteria; phylum Actinomycetota; class Acidimicrobiia; order IMCC26256; family JANYLB01; genus JANYLB01. The sequence continues at coordinate 616,424 of CAWHIU010000002.1, forward strand.
ACGGCTCCGCTCATCGGGAACGAAGTCGCAGTGCTCGAGCCGTTCGTCGCCGCGGGCGTCTTCGAACACGCCGACGTCCACGTCGCGGGCGTCACGGCCCGGGCCGTCCCCGGGATCGACGACACGGTGGTGCTCGCGCTCGCGCTCGCGGTCCGCGCAACGAGGCTGGGCCACGTCTGCGTCGTGCTCGGCGACGTCCCCGGTTCGATCGTCGTCGACGACCGCGACACACCCGACGGAGCCGCGCTCGACGAGCTGCCCTGGCCCGAGCTCCGGCCGTGGGCCGATCGCCTCCGCGCCAGTCCGGCCGTGCGCGTCGCCGATCCAGCTGCCGCGGCTGACGACGAAGCCCTGCGACCGCTCGTGTTCGACGGCACGCGGGTGTACCTCGAGCGGTACTGGCGCTACGAGCAGATGGTCGGTGCCGATCTCCTGAGCCGCGCCGACGAACGCGACGACGATCGCGCAACGCCTGCCGGCAGCCTCCCCGTCGCGCTGCTGGATCAACTCTTCGGCTCGACGCCCGTCGGCGAACCCGATCTGCAGCGCGCGGCTGCAGAGGCCGCGCTCGACCCGCCGGCTCGTGGTCGTCGCGGGCGGGCCGGGCACCGGCAAGACCCGCACCGTCGCGCGACTCCTCGCCGCGGCGTTCCAGGTGGCCATCGACGAAGGCCGCACCCTCGAGGTCGCGCTCGCGGCGCCGACGGGCAAGGCGGCGGCGCGGATGACCGAGGCGGTCAGGAACGAGGTGGCGGCCGCGGGGCTCGCCGACGAGCTCGCCGCGCCGCTGCTCGCCACCGAGGCGTCCACGATCCACCGCTTGCTCGGTCCCACGGGCGGCCTCGAGTTCCGACACGACCACGACGACCCCCTCACGGCCGACGTCGTGGTCGTCGACGAGGCGTCGATGGTGTCGCTGCCGCTGATGGCCCGACTGCTCGACGCGGTGCGTCCCGATGCACGCCTGGTGCTGGTCGGCGATCCGTACCAGCTCGCGAGCATCGAGGCCGGCGCGGTGCTCGGCGACGTGGTCGGCCCGGCTGCTGTCGTCGGATGGGGTGGTGCGCTCCCATTGGGTCCACTCGCGGGCGGCGTCGTCGTCCTCGAACGGGTGCATCGCTTCGAGGCCGACTCGGCGATCGCATCGCTCGCCGATGCCGTACGCGCGGGCGAGGTCGACACCGCGATCGACCTCTTGCGTTCGGACAGGAACGACGTGTCGTGGGTTCGGCCCGATGACGCGGCCGCGATGAGGGCCGCCGAACAGCGGGTCGTCGACGCCGCGCTCGATGTCGCGCGAGCCGCGCTCGACGGCGACCGCACCGTCGGACTGGCCGCGTCGAACGCCGTGAAGGTGTTGGCGGCGACCCGCAACGGCCCGCTCGGCACCTACGACTGGCGTGACCGCGTCGAACGACGACTGCAGCAGGTCGAACCCCGGCTGCGTACCGGGCGCCAGTGGTACATCGGTCGTCCGGTCATCGTGACCAGGAACGACTACCTCAACGCCTTGCTGAACGGCGACACCGGCCTGGTCGTGGCGACCGACGGAGGATCGGCAGTGGTGTTCCCCCGGGGCGATGCCACTCGCGACCTCCAGCCCTCGCAGCTCGCGCAGGTCGAGACGTGGTGGTCGATGACAATCCACAAGAGCCAGGGATCCGAGTTCCGGCACGTGGTCGTGTCCCTCCCGAAGGCGGGATCGCCGATCCTCACCCGGGAGCTGCTCTACACCGCCATCACCCGGGCGAGGGAGCACCTCACGATCGTCGCCGACGAATCCTCGCTCCGCGCCGCGATCGGGCGTTCCGTGGCCCGGGCGTCCGGCTTGCAGGACCGCCTCTGGCCCTGATCGCGACCCGACCGGGGGTCGGGCATCCGCGATACCTGTCCCACCCTCTGCGTACCCTCGCCCCATGCGGTTGCTCCACACCTCCGACTGGCACCTGGGCCGTCCCCTGCACGGTCAACCTCTGCTCGAGACGCAGGCCCGGTTCGTCGACTTCCTCGTCGAGGTGGTGCGTGACCAGCACATCGACGCCGTGCTCGTGGCCGGCGACGTCTACGACCGGGCGATCCCGCCGGTCGAGGCCGTCGAGCTGTTCGACACCGCGCTGGCGCAGCTCGCGGCGCTCGGGGTGCCGGTGGTGGTCATCAGCGGCAACCACGACTCCGCCGGTCGTCTCGGCTTCGGCTCGGGTTTCTTCCGCGGTGCCGGCGTGCACCTGCGCACCGCGCCCGGCGTGGTCGATCCGGTGCTCCTCGCCGACGACCACGGCCCCGTCGCGGTGTACCCGTTGCCGTACCTCGAACCCGAGCTCACCTGGAACGCGCTCGGGGCGATCGGTCCGCGTCACGACGCGGTGCTCACCGCGGCGATGCAACGGGTGCGGGGTGATCTCGCGGGCCGCGCCGCGGGCACGCGTTCCGTCGTCGTCGCCCACGCGTTCGTGGGCAGCATCGGTCAGGCCGAGCTGTCCGACAGCGAGCGAGACATCACGGTCGGCGGCACCGCCATCGTCCCGGCCGCGGTGTTCCACGGGGTCGACTACGTGGCGCTCGGCCACCTGCACGGCTTCCAGCGGCCCGTCGCAGATCGGGTCACCTACAGCGGCTCCCCGATCGCGTACTCCTTCTCGGAAGCGCGGTCGCTGAAGTCGGTGACGGTCGTGGAGCTCGACGCTGCTGGAGCCGTCTCGCTCGAGCGGATCGCGTGTCCCGTGGTGCGGCCGCTCGCGTGTGTCACCGGAACGATCGAGTCCTTCCTCACCGATCCGTCGTGGGCCGAGTACGAGGATCACTGGCTCGCGATCACCCTCACCGACCCGGAGCTGCCCAGCGAGCCGATGGGTCGCCTGCGGGAACGGTTCTCGGGGGTGCTCCAGCTCACGGTGGCCGCCCGACGGTCAGGCGCCGACGGCAGCTACCAGGACCGCTTCCGGGGACTCGACGACCTCGCCATGACGAACCAGTTCGTGGCCGACATGCGTGGCCGCGCCCCGACCGACGACGAGTCGGCTCTGTTCCGCGCCGCGTTCGAAGCCCTCCGCGTCGAAGCGGCGATCGCCGAGGTCGGGTCGGGTCACTGATGCGACTCCACTCGCTGTCGCTCACCGCGTTCGGCTCGTTCCCCGAAACCGAGACGATCGACTTCGATCGGCTCTCCGATGCCGGCCTCTTCCTGCTGCACGGACCGACCGGAGCGGGAAAGACCACCGTGCTCGACGCGGTCGCGTTCGCCTTGTTCGGCAAGGTTCCGGGCACCCGTCTGGCCAGTGGCCTGCGGTCGCATCACGCCGCCGGAGCGATCCCCACGGAGGTTCGCCTCGAGGTGACGCTCCGATCCCGGCGCTACCGGATCATGCGTCAACCCCGCCAGGCCCTGCCTCGCCGGCGGGGTGCCGGCACGCGCGAACACGCCGCGAAGGCGTTGGTCGAGGAGCTCGTCGACGGCTCGTGGGTGCCCCGCGCCACCCGACCCACCGAAGCCGATCCGCTGCTCCAGGAACACCTGCACATGGCCGCGGAGCAGTTCCACCAGATCGTGATGCTCCCCCAGGGCGACTTCGCGCGGTTCTTGCGGGCGAGCCCCGAAGACCGTCGTGCCGTGCTCGAGCGGCTGTTCGCCACCCAACGCTTCGCCGACGTCGAGCGGTTCTTGCGGGCCCGGGCCGACGCTGCCGAGGCCGCGATCCGGGGGGCGACCGAGCAGGTGTCCCGCACCCTCGTCGCTGCGGCGACGATCGCCGGTGCGGAGCCGTACCCCGTCGACGCGCCGATCTCCGGCGCGCTCGAGTGGCTCGGTGGCGTCCGCGTCGCCGCGGCCGACCGGGCGCGCGGCACCTATGCGCTCGAGGAGGCGAGTCGGGTCGAGCTCGGCGTGGCGAAGGCGCGCCACGCCGCCGCGCTCGAGGTCTCCGAACGGCAGCGGCGGTACGTCGCCGCGCAGCGCGAGCGGGGCGCCCTCACCGCCGACCTCGCCGCGCAGGCAGAGCGGGTGGCGGAGCTCGAGCGGGCGCGGCGCGCGATGCCGGTGCTCCCGTTGCTCGCGATCGCCGACCGCGGCGCGCTGCCGTCGCGGTGGCCGACCGTCGCCTGCGGACGGCCCGCGCGGAGGTCGCAGCGGTCGCGCCGACACTCGCCGATGCCGATGCAGCCGCGCTGGTGGCCCGGATCGAGGCGATCATCGGTGAGGTCGCCGAGATCGACGGCCTCGTCGACGACGAGCAGCAGCTGATCGCCCGCGAGGAGGCGATCGCCGATCTCGACCGCAGCATCGCGGCCGCCGAGGTGGGGGCGGCGCGGTACTCGGACCGGCGGTCACTGCTCCCCGCCGAGCTCGCCGAGAAGCGCCGGGCGCGTGAGGTCGCGGACGATGCGTCCCAGCGCGTCGAGGTGCTCGCGGCCGGACTCGCCCGGATCGCCGGCCAGCACGACGCGGCGCGGCTGCGTGACCGGCTCGAGGGTCGGTTGCGTGACCACGAGGAGACGCAGGCCGAGCTCATCGAGGTCGCGCGTCGGGCCTACGAGCGGTGGCTCGCGCTGATCGCTGCCCAGGTGAGCACGCAGGCGGCCCGCCTCGCCGCCGAACTGGAGCCCGGGGCACCGTGTCCGGTCTGCGGTGCCCACGAGCACCCCAAGCCCGCCACCACCGGCGCCGAGCTCGTCTCCGACGCCGCGGTCGAGCGTGCCCGGGCAAGGCAGGAGCAGGCGAGCAAGGCGGTCACCGAGGCCAACACCGCCCGATCGGCGCTCGCGGAGCAGCTCGCGGCGGCGCGGGCGAGTTCCGGTGGGGGAGGGGCCGACGAGTTGGGCGCAGCTCACGCTGCTGCCGAACACGCCCTGCGCGAGGCCGAAGGCGCCGCGGCTCGGTTGGCCGCGCTCGACGTCGAGATCGGCACGCTCGAAGCCGAGCAAGCGTGGCTCGGACCCCAACTCGACCGGCTCACGGGGACGCTCGAGGCCGCCCGCGCCCGCAAGGCTGCACTCGGGGAGAACCTGAGCGACATCCGCCGGCGCATCGAGCTCGCACGCGACGGCTTCGCTTCTCTCGCCGAGCGCCGGCGAGCGCGGCTCCGTGAGCGCGAGGCGGTGACGGCCGGTGTCGAGTCGTTCACGGCCCTCGACGAAGCTCTGCGCGTGGCCACGGATGCCGAAACCGCCGCCGGAGCCACCGCGGAGACGCAGGGGTTCACCGACATCGACGCGGTCCGAGTCGCCGCCCGTGACGAATCGGTGATCGTCGACCTCGAATCGGCGGTGCGGGCGCACGAGAAGCGGGTCGCGGAGGTCAACAGCGAGCTCGAACGAGCCGAGCTCGTCGCGGCCGCGGCGCTGGAGCCCATCGACTGCACCATGCACACCGAGGCGGTGGCGGTCGCGGAGAAGGCGTGGCGCGACGCCGCGGCCGCGGCCGACGCCGCCCGTCACGCGGTGGCCGGCCTCGAGCTGCGAAACGCCGAGGTCACGCTCGGCCTCGAAGCACTCGTTCCGCTCGTCGCCGATCACGACCGGATCCGGGCGCTCGCCGATCTCGCATCGGGCGAAGACCGCCAGGTCACGAACCGGATGCGCCTGTCCACCTACGTGCTCGCGGCGCGGCTGGAGCAGGTCGCGATCGCGGCGAGCGAGCGGCTGCGACGTATGTCGAACGACCGCTACACGATCGTCCACCGCGACGACGAGGCCGACGGTCGGCGCAAGGGCGGCCTCGGGCTCCGGGTCGTCGACGCGTGGACCGGAACCGAGCGCGAGACCACCAGCCTCTCCGGGGGCGAGAGCTTCTTCACGTCGCTCGCACTCGCGCTGGGCGTCGCCGACGTGGTCGCGGCCGAGTCCGGGGGTCTCCAGATGGAGACGATGTTCATCGACGAGGGCTTCGGCAGTCTCGACGAAGCGACGCTGCACGACGTGATGGACGTGCTCGACGGCTTGCGGGTCGGTGGTCGAGCAGTCGGCATCGTCAGCCACGTCAGCGACCTCCGGAGTCGGGTCCCGGCCCAGGTCGAGGTGGTCAAGGGGACCCGGGGCGGGTCGACCATCCGGGTCTTCGGAGCCTGAGGGCCGCGCCACCGATCTCGGGCACGGCTGTGCGACGATGGTCGTCCCTGTGCACACCTTTTGGCGCTTCTGCGCGATCCTCACGTTCGGTGGTGTCGGCGTCGGCGTCTGTTCCGCAGCGCTGATCCCCGGCGCGGCCACGGTCGTGTCAGCGAACCACTACACCGGTGACCTCGCGAAGTCGTTGAAGCCCCTCGACGAGCGCACGATCGTCTACGCCGCCGACGGGAGCGAGATCGGCAAGCTCGGCCGGGAGGATCGCGAGCAGGCGAAGCTGGGCGAGGTCCCGCAGTCCCTCGTCGAAGCGGTGGTCGTCACCGAAGACGCGACCTTCTACACGAACCCCGGCGTCGACCTCGAGGCCACGGTACGCGCGCTCGCGGCCAACCTCGGCTCAGGCGGAATCCGCCAAGGTGGTTCGACGATCACCCAACAGCTCATCAAGAACCGGATCGTCGGGATCAAGCAGGATCTCGCCCGGAAGATGCGTGAGGCGATCCTCGCGTTCCGCATCAACGCCAACTACTCCAAGAACGACATCCTCGAGCAGTACCTCAACACGGTGTACTTCGGCGAGGGCTCCTACGGGGTCAAGGCCGCAGCCGAACGGTTGTTCATCTCCCGCGATCCGACGACGGGAGCGGAGGTCAGCAAGAACCTCTCGCAGCTGACGATCGCCGACTCCGCGCTCCTGGCCGGCTTGATCTCGAACCCGAGCGGCAACAACCCGGTCTCGAACCCGGCGGGCGCGACGGCCCGGCGGAACCTCGTGGTGCGGCGCATGCTCGAGAAGCACTACATCACGATCCCCGAGGCGGCCACGGCGATCTTCACACCGGTGCCCAGGATCCCGCCCCCGGCCGAGCTGCGCCCCGACAACTACTACGTGCAGGAAGTGCAGCAGCTGATCGAAGGCGGCAAGCCCGACAACTTCGGTCTCGGCACCACCGAATCCGAGCGCACCAACAAGCTCCTCGGCGGGGGACTGCGCATCTACACGGCGTACAACCCGACATTGCAGGACCAGGCGGTGAACGCGATCCACGAGACGCTGCCCGACGACACCAACGGCGCGTCCGCCGCGCTCGTCGCGATGGATCCGGCCAACGGCGACGTGCTCGCCGCGGCCAACGGTGCCGCGTTCGCCGACACGAAGTACGACTACTCGACCCAAGGGACGCGCCAGGAAGGGTCCACGTACAAGGCGATCACCCTCGTGACCGCGCTCGAGAACGGCTTCTCGCCGAACGACACCGTCGACGGCAGCGACCGGTGCAAGATCCCGGGGTACGAGACGACGCCCCAAGGTGTGGGTCGCAACGCATCCGACGGTGAAGGTGGCGTCGGCGGGCTGTTCAACCAGACCGCCCATTCCGTCAACTGCGCGTTCCTGCGGCTGCAGCAGGCGGTCGGCTCCGACAAGGTCGCCGACATGGCCGTCAAGCTCGGCATTCGCAATCGCCCGGTCGACAAGAACTGCAGTTGCGTCCCGGCGTCGCTCACCCTGGGAACCGTCGCGGCGACACCACTCGAGATGGCGACCGTCTACAACACGCTCGCCGCCGACGGGATCCGCCACGATCCGGTCTTCATCAAGCGGATCGAGAACTCCGACGGCAAGGTGCTCTACAAGAGCGATCCAGCCGGGGTGCGCGTGATCTCCGCGCAGACCGCCCGGACGGTCACCAAGATGCTGCAAGGCGTCATCACCGGCGGCACCGGCACGAGGGCGGACATCGGTCGGCCGGCCGCGGGGAAGACGGGGACCACCGACGGCGAGGTCGACGCCTGGTTCGACGGGTACGTCCCCCAGCTCACCGCGGTGGTGTGGATGGGGAATCCCGAGGGTGAGATCGAGATGGGTTCGATCGGGCAGTTCAGTGCGATCTTCGGAGGGACCTACCCGGCAATGATCTGGAGCGACTTCATGAGCCACGCGCTCGACGGCAAGCAACCCATCGACTTCATCGCGCCCGACGAGGGGCTCTGGCCGTCCGGGCGCTTCATCACGGTGAAGGGTCGCGATGCCGCCGACCTGCCGGAGCGGCCCCTGCGCTCCGGATCGTCGACGACGACCACTGTCGCTCCGCCGCCGACCACCGCACCGGCCGCGACCACGACGACGACGGCCCCTCCGGTCACGACCACCACCACCGCTCCGGCCGGGCCCTGACTCCGGCGGAAGACCGTTCGATGTCGCGGGTTAGTCTCGCCCGCATGCGAACCGCGGGAGTGAGGGACGATGGCTGAGTCTCCACTCGAGACCCTGCTCGTGGTGCAGGACCACGACACGACCGCTGATCAGCTCCGCCACCGTCGTGCCCACCTCTCCGAACGCACCGAGCTGACGGCCACCGAGGCTGCGCTCGCCGCCACCGCCGCGGCTCGCTCCGCGCTCGCGACCCGCCGGGCCGAGATCGACGCCCACGAACGCAAGCTCGGTGACGAGGTCGCCCTGATCTCGGGCAAGGCGGGCGATGTCGAACGGTCCATGTACTCGGGCGAGATCTCGTCGCCCCGCGAGCTGCAGGCGATGCAGGCCGACGTGGAGCAGCTCCGCAAGCAACAGGCGTCGCTCGAGGATCGCGAGCTCGAGCTCATGGAGGCACGCGAGCAGATCGACACCGAGATGAGCGAGCTCGACGCGATCCTCGTCACCGGCTCCGCCGAAGCCGAGCGGCTCGCCGCGATCATCGCCGAACGCGAAGGCGAGATCGACTCCGAGCTCGTCACCGAGCTCGAGGCCCGCACCGCGGCCGCCGCGACGCTGCCCGCGAAGGTCGTCGCCACCTACGAGAAGATCCGTACCGACAGCGGGGTCGGCGCGGCCCGTCTCGTCGGGATGTCGTGTCAGGCCTGCCACCTCACCGTTCCGTCGACCGAGGTCGACCACATGCGTCGCGCGGCCCACGCCGGCGATGTGACCGTGGCGATGAACTTCTGCGACAACTGCGGCGCGATCCTCGTCCTGACCTGAGGCGACCGTGCTGCTCTGGTACGCCGGTGTGTCGGTGCTCATCGTCTTCACGGTCTTCCGCAGCGTCGGGGTCGACTACCGCTTGGTCGCGCTCGGCGCCGTCGCGCCGCTGATCCTCGACATCCCGTTCGGTCGCCCCGCGTTCTTCCACACCCTCGTGTTCAGCGTCGTCCTGCTCACCGGGGTCATGCTCGGCACGATCGGCCGACCGCGCCTCGTGCGGCGCCGGTGGCTGTGCCTCCCCATCGGCACGTTCTGCGCGCTGGTGCTCTCGGGCGCGTGGACCGACACCGCGCTCCTCTGGTGGCCGACGCTGGGATGGACGTTCCCGCCCGGGCACCTGCTGCCCGCGTGGTGGGTCGTGCTGATCGAGGAGGTCGTCGGACTCGCCGCGTGTTGGTGGCTCGTCGGTCTCTGCGACCTCTACCTTCCCGGTCCCCGCAAGGAGTTCTTCGCGACCGGCCGGCTCCACGCCACCACCGGAGCAGAGGGACCGGAGGCCTGATCGTGCTGATCCTCGTGCGCCACGGTGAGACCGCCGCGAACTCGCAGGGACGATTGCAGGGGCGGGTGGAGACCGGGCTCAACGAACGCGGCCGTGAGCAGGCGGAGCGGCTCGCAAACGCGGTCGCGGCGCTCGACCCGGTCGCGATCGTGAGCAGCCCGTTGCGCCGGACGCGCGAGACCGCTGCCGCGATCGGAGCCGCGACCGGCCTCGACGTCGAGATCGACGAGCGCCTCATCGAGCTCGACTACGGCGATTGGGAGGGTTCACGCTTCGCCGACCTTCCCGACGGCGCGTTCGACACCTGGCGCGCCGATCCGACCTTCACCCCGCCGGGGGGCGAGAGCCTCGTCGCTCTGCGGGCGCGTGTCGTTCCCTGCCTCGAAGACCTCCTCGACCGTCAACACCCGGTCGTCGCGGTGAGTCACGTCTCACCGATCAAGGCCGCGGTGATCTGGGCCCTCGGAGTCGGCGACTCGACCGCGTGGCACATGCACCTCAACCTCGCGTCGATCACCCGTATCGACCGCCGCGGCGCTCAACCCGTCCTCCTGACCTTCAACGAGACCGCCCACCACCCCTGACCCCATCTCGTTCCGGCGTCGCAGGCGCGGCCTTTTTGGCGCGCTGACGACGCCGGAACGAGATCTTGAGGGTTCGGGGTCAGTCGTCGGAGGAGATGAAGTCGAGATCGAGCGGGGTGTCGGGGGCGACGGTGGTGTCGAGCCCGTCGATCTCGGCGATGAGGCCGAGCACGGGCGCGATGCGACCGAGCCTCGCGAGCGTCGCGCCTTCGATCGCGCCAGGGTTGGCCGGGTACCGGTTCACGACGATGCCGGCGACGTGGAGCGACCGCGCGTGCGCGGCCTCGATCGTCAGGGCGACGTCGTTGATCGCCGCGGGACCGTTCCCCGTCACGACGACGAGGTCGGCGCCGAGACGTTGGACCAGGTCGCGGTTCGTGTGTTCACCGGAGAGGGTCGAGAGCAGCCCGCTGTTGCCTTCGACGTAGAGCATGTCGACCGCAGATGCGTGGACCCGGGTGAGGTCGACCAGCCAGTCGAGACCGATCGACACCGCGCCCTGCTCGGCCGCCATTCCCGGATCGAGACGACCGGAGAAGCGAAGCGCCTCGTGGGCAGGGATGCCGACGGCTTCGGCGATGAAGGCGGCATCGCCGAGGTCTTCGGGGCCGGCACCGGTCTCGACGGGTTTCAGGTATGCGACCCGCTTACCGCTCTCGATGTCGCGACGGGCGAGCGCGACGGATGCCACCGTCTTGCCGACGCTCGGGCTCGTGCCGGTCACGAAGCGGATCACAGTGATGTCGTCATTCGACCCGGAGCGGGATCCCCGGCCGACGAGCGGGCATGGCGTGGGCGCCGGCATCGTCGATCACGAAGCGGCCCTCGCCCGGCCCGTCGGCGACCGGCATGCCGAGCGCCTCGAGGAGCGCGTGATCTTCTTCGGGGGGCCGGCCCGTCGATGTGAGGTAGTTCCCCACGATCAGCGCGTTCGCACCGGCGAGCAGCCCCATTGCCTGGAGCTCGCCGAGCACGAACTCGCGACCACCTGCGAGTCGGAGCCACGCCGCAGGGAGGACGAGGCGGAACAACGCGATGGCCTGCAGCGCCTCGCGGGGCGTGATCATCCGCTGGTCGCCGAGCGGGGTGCCGGTGGGGAGCAGGAAGTTGATGGGCACTTCGCACGGGTCGAGCTCGGCGAGCTCGAACGCGAAGTCGACGCGCTGGTCGAGGGTCTCGCCCATGCCCAGGATCCCACCGCAGCAGAGCTCCATCCCGGCGTCGATCGCGAGGCGGGCGGTCGCGACGCGATCGTCGTACGTATGGGTGCTGACAATCGACGGGAACAGCGCGCGCGGTGCTTCGAGGTTGTGGTTGTAGCGGCGCACCCCGGCTGCGGCGAGCCGTTGGGCCTGGGCCTCGTCGAGGAGTCCGAGCGAGCACGCGACCTCGAGGCCGGTTTCGGCGTGGACCGCGTCGACCGCTTCGATGACCCGCGTCAACATGCGCTCCGACGGACCCCGGACCGCGACCACGATGCAGAACTGCGTCGCACCCGCGGCCTTGGTGGCCCGGGCCGCATCGAGCACCTCGTCGAGTTGGAGCAGCGGATACACGTCGACGTCGGTCGAGTACCGCGACGACTGGGAGCAGAACGCGCAGTCTTCGGGGCAGGCCCCCGACTTGGCGTTGATCAGGCTCTCGAGCTCGACATCGGCGCCGCAGTAGGCGAGTCGGACCTTGTGTGCGAGCGCGATGAGGTCGGGGAGGTTGTCGAGCGGGAGCGCGGCCACGGCGCCGACTTCGTCACGCGTGAGCGGACGGCGTTCGTCGAGCAGGGCGCGGGCGGCGGTGGCCAGGGGCATTCGGGGAGTCTCCTCGAGACAGTGGTCAGGTCGTAGGTGCGGGCCCATCGTAGAGGCACGCCCCTGGGAGAACGATCTGGCGCCTCGCGCCGGGAATCAGGCGTCGGAGACGGAGTGGTTGCGGCGCCACAGCGCGGCGTTCGTCACCGTTGCCGCGACGATCAGCCGTCCGAGCAGGTAGGCCCAGAGGAGCATCGCGAGGGCCGCGCCGAGCGCGCCATACGTGTCGGAGCGGCGCGACACCTCTCGACTGATCCAATAGACCGTGATCAGGTTGAGGACCCCGATCCCGGCACCCACCACGATCGCTCCGGGCAGGAGCGATGGCCACTCCAGGTCGGGCGCGTGGGGGAGCAGCCACGACACGACCAACCACATGATGAGTGGAACGAGCAGGTAGATGATCGTCCCGACGAGCCCGCCGACGAAGGACCGGCCGCGCAGCCAGCTCACCGCGGCCGAGACGATCATCGCCACGGTGACGAGCCCGACGAGCAGCGCAGCGCCCTTGGTCGCGCTGACCTTGCGCCGGTTCACCGTGCCCCACACGAGCGTGTGCACGACCGCGAGGGTCTTGACCAGTGCCCGCGCCGAGAGCGCGAGCGCGAACAACCCGATGACGAGGAAGACCACGCGTTGGCCGAAGCTGATGTGGCCGAAGTCGCCGAGCGAGTTGGCGATCAGTCCGCCGATACCGGCGTCGTGCGCGGCCTCGCTCGCCGACTTCGTCGACGCTCCGCTCGCCACTCCGAAACCGGCGACGAACACGAACACGTAGGGCACGAGGAAGAGGAAGACGCGGAACCCCACCGCCGCGGCCAGCACGCCGCCACCGATCTCACTGTCGCGTTCGAGCGTCCTCAGGGCGCTGTCGATGGTGGTGGATTCACGTCGGCGCGTTTCGAGCTGATCGGCCGCGCCCACGATCCGCGCCGTGACCCGCTCCTTCTGGGTCCGGATGCGGGCCAACCGGGACCTGCCCGGAGCGTCGGGCCGATCGGTGGGATGGGAGTCGTGCGGTGGCTCGTCCACGACGTTGCTTTCTAGAGGTATCCCTCGGCGATCAGGCGCTTCATCGCGTAGCTGCCCCAGATCGGCGGAAGGTAGGTGGTGAAGAGTCGGTGGGTGATCACCGTCGCGGTCGCGATCTCCGGCGGGATGCCGAACGCGGTGAGACCGGCAACGAGGGTCGCTTCGGCAACGCCGATCCCTCCCGGAACCGGTACCAGACCGGCCAGGAACGATGCCGACGTGTTCACGAAGATGATCTCACCCACTGAGAGGCTGGCACCATAGGCGTGCAGGCAGGCGAGCAGGCAGAACGAGTACAGGAGCTGTGCCGCGATGCTCCCGCCGAGGATCAGGCCGAGCTGGCGCGGGGTCGTGAGGATCCCCCAGATGTTGCGGAGCGCCACGACGACCTGGGGCCAGACCTTCTCGCTTGCGACGCGACGCACCCACGGGATGGCGAACGCGATCCCGATGACGCCGGCCCCGACGAAGACGATCGTGAGCAGCCAGCTGCCGTCGGTGCCGGCACCTCCGCCAACCTCCGAGAGGCTCGCCTGCTGGCCGACGGCGAAGGCGGTGATCACGAACAATCCGAGCTGTGTGATCGTGCCCGACAACCCCGCGAGCACGCCCGACGATGTCGCCGCGCCCACCTCGACGCCCTGTTTCTGGAGGAAGCGGATGTTCATGATCGTCGATGATGCGCTCGTGGGGGCGACGAGGTTCGCGAACGACACTGCCATCTGCAACATGGTGGCGGGGAGCAGCGCGATCGGTTGGGGGACCGATCCGATCGTCGTGCACGCGAACGCGACGCTCGTTGCTTGGGCGAGCACGAATCCCACCCCGAGCCACGGCCAGTCGGCGGTCTTCATGGTGTCGACGAGGTCGCTGAGGCTGCCGACCTGACCGAGGATGACCCACACCGCGACGAGCAGTGCACCGACCATCACCAGGTTGAGCGGCTTCACCCGGCGGAGCTCGATGGGCCTGACCATCTCGTCGCCCGTCTCGGCGCTCACCGTTTCGGCGAGTCGGTCGAGCAGGTCCTTGTCGGCCCGGAGCGCCCGACGGGTCGCGGGCGTGAGGGCCGGTCGGGTCAGGTAGCGCCGCGCGCCGAGCAGCCCTTCTCCGCCGATGGCGTCGCCGGCGTACCGCGCCGCAGTGTCGGCATCGGTGAGCAGGGTGGTCGTGACGAGCGCTTGCGCGGCGTCGCGATCGAGTTGCGACGGCGATGCGGAGATCGACCCTTCGTCGAAGTCGATGATGCTCGACCCATCTGGACCGATCCGGAGATGGTCGGCATCCAGGGCGCCGTGCGCGATGCGCGCGTCACGCATCCGACCGATTCCGTCCCACACCTGCGCGAGTGCGTTGTCGAGGTCGGTCGCAGGGAGATCGCGGCGCAAGGTCGCGTCATGGATCCCGTCGGTGGCGAGCAGTGCGGCCGACGGGCCGGCCACACCGGCTGCCGTGATTCCGGGGACCGCCACACCGGCGCCGTGTGCCGCGAGCAGGCACAGGGCCTCGTGCTCGACCTGTTGCAGGCGGGTCAACGTGAGCGTCGGGCCTGAATCCTTGTACATGACGAAGCGCCACAGCTTCATGGCCAAGCGGGTGTCGGCGGCGTCGCGCCCGTAGACCCGGACCCGCACCAGGCCGCCGTCGGGCCGGCGCGCTCGCATCAGGGTCGACCCGCGGTTCTGGGTGGATTCGAGCTCGACCAGATCGGTGTCGACCCCGAGCTCCGCGAGCGCCGCCCCGACCTGAGCCCGGGTGGGCCGCCCGGCAGGAGAGCCGAACGCGAGGTGGAGCCCGGCTGCGATCGCCCATCCGAGCGCGAGCGCGCCGGCCACGGCGTTCGCACCGCCGACACCGAGCACGATCACCGCCGGCGCGAGGACGATCAGCACGATCTGGCCGAGGCGCCGGACCGGACGGGTCAGGAACGGGGCCGCCACCAGCACGACGGCCGCGATGATCGCGAGGTGCACGGCGGGGTAGGGGCCCGACCGGTCACTGGCGAACACCGCGCCGAGTGCGCTCCCGACGTTCTGACCGTCGACGACGAAGCCCAGCAGGCGACCGAGGAACCATGCCGCCATGCCGGCGACAGTGAGTACGCACGCGAGGCGTCCACGACGTGCAATCAGGGCGGCGCCGAGTGTCAGCGCGATCCCCCAGAGTGAGCCGATGGCGAGCACGGCGGTGAAGAGGCCGTCGAACGCGCCCGGGAGACTCCGGAGGAACTCGTCGATCGAACTGCCGACGGGAGGTACGTCGCGCGCGTTGACCGCAGTGACGCCGACGATCAGACACGCGAGTGCGAGCGCGATCCAATCACCGGTGAGGCGCCGGTAGGGCCGCTCGTCGGCGTGACCGAAGCCGACTCTCGGTCGCGTCGCGGTCACGTGCGCTCAGTGATGCGTCGGGTGGAACGCGAGCTTCCAGATCGCCAACACGATCACCGCGCCGACAAATGACCCGATCAGGCCGCTCGGTCGGAGTGCCAGGCCGTCGCCCTCGAGGAGGCTGAGCATGAGCCCACCCACGAACGATCCGAGGAGGCCCGCGATCAACGACTGCCCGTTGGGGCGGGTTCCGAGACCGAGGAACAGTTGTGCGAGCCAACCGACGAGCATTCCGAAGGCGAGCATGGCCAGGATCAGCACGGGTTCTCTCCCGGGGTGCGTCGAGTGGGGTCGAGTGGGGTCGGGCCGGATGCACCCTATTCGCTCGGCTACGTTGCGGCGACCAGACCGAGAGGAGACCCCGTGAACCCGAGTCGGGCCCTGCGCCGCGGTGTGCTGACGGCGCTGCTCTTCGTTTTCCCGCTGGTCGTCGTGGCCGGATGCGGGAGCGACAGCTCGAACGATGCGTCGCCCTCGGCATCCACGAGCGCGGGAACATCGCTGGTCGGCCCGCAATGGTCGCTCACCGACGGTGCATCGCTCGGGGTGTCGACGACCGGAGTCGCGGTGACGGCCGAGTTTGCCGATGGCCGGATGACCGGGAGCAGCGGCTGCAACTCCTATGGCGCGCCGTACACCGTCAGGGGGGACGCGATGACGGTGGGTCCGCAGATCGGCAGCACCGCGATGGCGTGCGCCCCGGCAAGGGCCGCGGTGGAGCAGGCCTACCTGGCCCGTCTCCCGCGGGTGCGTTCGTACGCGATCTCCGGGAAGACGCTCACACTGCGTGGAGCCGACAACGCATCTCTCCTCGTGTACGACGCGGTCGACGGAGCGAAGGCGATCGTCGGCAACTGGACCGCGACGAGCTACTACTCGGGGAACGCGATCGAGTCGGTCGCACCCGGGTCGACGCTCACCGCCGACTTCGAAGCCGACACCGTCTCGGGCAACGGCGGCTGCAACAGCTTCCACGGCCCGTACACGCTCTCCGGGAAGACCATCACGATCGGCCCGCTCGCCTCGACGATGATGGCGTGCACCGACCCCGCCCTTCAGACTCAGGAGCAGCGCTACCTCGCCGCGCTCGAGTTGGCGCGTTCGTACCGCCTGACCGGGACGCGCCTTGACCTGCTCCGACCCGGTGGCACCATCGCCGCGACGTTCGAGGCCGGCTCGACCACGGGTTAGCGGCTCGACGGAGATGGACCCGCGTTCATCCGCCGTTCAGCGCGGGTGAGCCGTACGGCTCCTTCAAGCCGAGCGCCTTGATGAAGATCACCGCGAGGTGCTCGACCGCGTCGTCGAACGTGCAGTCGACGAGGTGCTCCACCATCCACATCTCCGGGAAGCGCATCGTGATCGACCCGAGGACCGAAGCCACGATCGTCGGATCGAGGCTGCTGTCGGCGAGGCCGCGGCGCTGCAACCTCCGGATCGAGTTCGACATCTCGTCGCGGTACTCGGCGCAGTCGCTCGATGCGGGCGGCGCGGACATGCTCGTCGTAGCGCGAGACCTCTTCGATGACCCGGATGATCGCGACCTGCGTCGCGGTAGGTCACCAAGAAGGCGCGCATCGCCGCCCGGACGCGTTCCGCCGGCGACGCGCCCGACGACGAGTTGAGCATCACTTCGTACATCGGCGCCCACAACCGCGCATCCGCTTGGTTGACGATCTCTCGCAGGACGTCTTCGCGCGAGTTGAAGTAGTGGTAGAAGAGCCCGTGGGAGACTCCGGCGCGCTTGACGATGTCGGCAACCGACGAAGTCAGGAATCCCTGTTCCTCGAAGGTGCTCTTCGCCGCGTCGACCAACCCGGCGCGGGTCCGTTCTGCTTTGAGCGCGCGAGAGTCGGTCCGCACCACCGCGGCCGGCGCGACATCATCAGAGGCGGCGTCACCTCGGGCACGCCGCTTCGGCCCTCTCGGGGCTCAGTGACGCCCGAGATCGCGGGTCGTGACGCTCATGCGGCCGCATCGACTCGCATGAGCCCGGCCAGGTTGCCACCCATGATCTTGGCGACGTCGGCCTCGGGCAGCCCTGGAGGAAGGTGATCGGCGAACGAGCACGGCTCGGCCAATCCCTCCGGGTGCGGGTAGTCCGATCCGAACAACAGACGATCGGCGTCGAGCACACCCAGGATCTCGCCGATGTTGTCCTCGTGGAAGGGCGCGATCCAGACGTTGCGCTTGAACGCGTCGATCGGGTTCTCCAGGAAGGCCTGCGGCATCCGGCTGTAGACCTCGTCCCACAGGTTGAACAACGCCGGAAGCCAGCTCGCGCCGTTCTCGATCACCGCGATGCGCAGATCGGGATAGCGGCCGAGCATGCCGTGGCACACCATCGCCGAGCAGGCATCTTCGGCGGGCTTGTGGCCGGCGTCGGTGGTGAGCATCCGGAAGGCCTGCGACTCGAACGGTCGCGACTCCTGCGGGCCGGTCCACTCGCTCACGTACCGGGAGTAGCCGGAGTCGGAGGCGTGCATCGCCACCATGATGTCGGCGTCGACGACCGCCTTCCAGAACGGGTCGAACTCCGGGAGCGCGAAGGATCGCGGGCCGCGGAAGCCCGGGACCGGCGCCGGACGGATCAGCACGGCCTTGGCGCCCGCGCTCGACGACCCACTCGAGCTCCTTGATCGCCTCTTCGACGATCGGCAGCGTGATCACCGGCATGGGGAAGATCCGGTTCTTGTAGTTGAACGTCCACTCCTCGTGCATCCACTGGTTCAGAGCGTGGATCACGGCATGGGTGAGGTCCGGATCGTCCGCATGCGTTCCTCGAGCAGGCTGGCCAGCGTCGGGAACATCAGCGTCCGGTCGACGCCGAGCTCGTCGAGGAGCTCGAGGCGGGGTCCGGGTTCCCGGAACGCCGGGATCGCCTTCATCGGCTCGCCGATGATCTCGCGGTAGGACTTGCCCTCGGGGTTGCCGCTCGCGGAAGTACTCCTCCTGCGCACCCGGCCGCGCCACGACTTCGAACGTCGGGTTCGGGACCGCGTCGGTGATCTGGCCGCGGATCATCAGCTTGGTGCGTCCGCGGACCTCGACGTACTCGATCGCGCCGCGGTAGCTGCTCGGGGAGATGCCGAGTGAAGGCGTCCCGCGTCTCGTACATGTGGTTGTCGGCGTCGAATACCGGGAAGTTCAATGAGCGCGTCATGACCGCGATCTTACGCTTGGTTGACAACGATGTCAATGTCAACGAGACTCGTTCGGCGGGGCATCCGCGTCGTCACGGGCTCGTCGGGAAGGTCCGCCTCGTTCATGTTGCTCGACCTCAGTTCTGATCAAGACATGCTCCGGGAGACGACCGAGCGGTTCCTCGCCGATCGCGTCCCGTCGGGTGAGCTGCGGCGGTTGCGCGACGACCCGCTCGGCTTCGACACGGAGTACTGGGCACTCGGTGCGAACCTCGGCTGGACCTCGTTGCTCGTGAGTGAGGAGCGCGGTGGCGGCAGCATCAGTGGCGAAGGGCTCGTCGACCTGAGGTTGATCGCAACCGAGTTCGGGAGTCACGCGGCACCGGGGCCGTTGGTCGACACCAATGTCGTCGCCTTCGCGTTGAGTGCGACCGACGACGACACCCATCGTGAGGTGCTCGAGGCACTCCTCTCCGGGGGTTCCGTGGCGGCGTGGTGCCACGCGGAACCGGCGCCGCGTGACCGCCTCGGGGATGTCTGCGCTCGAGGTCGATCCGACGAGCGATGGTGTCGTGTTGAACGGCGTGAAGCGCCCGGTCGAGTCCGCCAGCCCGGCCGACCACCTGCTCGTGACCGGCCGGACGGGTGCCGGGCTGACCCAGGTGCTGGTACCCACGGAGACCCCGGGAGTCTCGCTGAAGCCGCTCCACGGCGTCGATGTGACCCGTCGGTTCTGGGAGGTCGCGTTCGACGACGTGCACGTTCCGCGAGACGCGTTGGTCGGCAAGGCGGGGGAGGCTGCGGAACAGGTCGAGCGCCAGGCCGAGATCGCGGCCGTGATCCTGACCGCCGAGTCCGTCGGCGCCATGCAGCGGGCGTTCGACATGACCGTCGAGTGGGCGTTCGATCGTCACTCGTTCGGTCGGCCGCTCGCGTCCTACCAGGCACTGAAGCATCGCTTCGCCGACATGAAGTGCTGGCTGGAGGCATCCCACGCGCTCTGCGACGCGGCCGCCGCGGCAGTGCAGCGGAATTCCACCGATGCTGCCGAGCTGGTCAGCGCGGCCAAGGCCTTCGTCGGCACGTACGGCGCCGAGCTCGCGCAGGAGTGCGTGCAGCTCCACGGAGGCATCGGCGTGACCTTCGAACACGACCTCCACCTGTATCTCCGCCGGATCACGCTCGATGCCACGTTGCACGGCACGCCGGCCGACCACCGCCAGCGCCTGGCAACGATCGTCGAGCACGAGGAGGATGCGGCATGACCGCGACGGGCGCCGTCGACGCCACCGAGGTCGAGGAGGTCGAGAGCTTCCGGCTGCGGGCCCGGGCCTGGATCTCCGAGAACCTCCCCCGGCTCGACGCCGCCGACCTCAATGCCTCGGCCGCCCATCACCACGGCAACGCCGACGACGAGCGCGGAGAACGGAGAGGATCCGCAGGACGTGGCCGAGCGCGCCGCCTCCGATCGTGACCGCGAGCTGCAGCGCCGGTTGTTCGACGGGGGATTCGCCGGCATCTGCGTCCCCCGTGACTACGGCGGCCAAGGTCTGTCTCCCGAGCACCAGCGGGCATTCAACGACGAGCTCGGGGGTACGAGTACCCGTCGAATCCCGTGCCGACGTTCTCGCCGTGCGCGGCAGTCATCCTCGAGTTCGGCACCGAGGAGCAGAAGCAGCGCCACATCCCCGCCATCTTGAAGGGCGAGGAGTTCTGGATGCAGTTCCTCTCCGAGCCGAGCGGCGGCTCCGACGTCGCCGGCGCGCTCACGTCGGCCGTGCGCGACGGCGACGAATGGGTGCTCAACGGCTCGAAGGTCTGGACGTCGGGCGCGTGGTGCGCCGACTGGGCCCTCTGCCTCACTCGCACCAACTGGGACGTCCCCAAGCATCGCGGGCTGACCGTGTTCATGCTCCCGATCCACCAGCCCGGCATCGAGCTGCAACGGATCGAGATGCTCGACGGGTCGCGGCACTTCTGCCAGGAGTTCCTCACCGATGTCCGGGTTCCCGACGCCGATCGGATCGGTGACGTCGACGACGGCTGGACCGTCGGCACCCGGTGGATGTTCCACGAACGCATGAGCTACAGCTCGCCCTACGTCACCGCGGCATCGACGGGCCATCGCCGCCCCGCGACCGCCCCGTCGATCGTCAGCGTGGCCCGAGCGATGGGCCGCCTGGAGGATTCGCGCACCCGCGATCTCATCGGGGAGTCGCGGATGCTCGAGGTCGCGACCCGTGAGCTCCAGCGCCACCTGCGTGAGGGAATGGTGTCGGGGAAGATCTCGGAGCAGTCGGCCGCGATCGGGCGGCTGTTCCATGGTCAGACGCAGGTCCGCCGCACGACCATCGGATTCGAGGTCGCCGGAAGTGCCGGTGGTGCATGGAGCGACGACGATGGTCCTGCCGGCGACTGGGGCGTCCACTTCATCATGCGCCAAGCCGGGTGCATCGGCGGTGGCACGACGGAGATGGCGGCCAACGTGGTGAGTGAACGGGTGCTCGGGATGCCCCGAGAACCGGCGTCCGACCGGGGCGTCCCGTTCCGAGACGTCCCTCGCGGGGAGTCCACGCGCCGCGGATGATCCCGCTCCTGGAGCGGGGTTGCGCTGTCGGGAGGCGGCCAGATCGACTAGAACCTCGGTAGCCGCCTGGGGGGCGGGTCCGATGCTCGTGGTGCCGTCCTGGGTCCGAGCGTTGCCTTTCGTCATCGAGCAAGAGTCGCAGAGCCGCAGCTGTTGAAAGCAGTGCGGGAATTGGAGGGGGGATGTACGTGCGAAGCCGGACGTTGGCTTGCGTGGGTATTGCAGTTGCGGTGCTACTGGTCGGGTGTTCCTCGTCCGGGAGCAGCGCCAAGAAGGGGTCGACCACGACAACGAGCTCCTCGGGGAGCGCGGCTGCGAAGGGCGTCACCTCGGACAGCATCAAGATCGGCATGAACTACGTCGACACCGAGGCCCTCAAGAAGGCCAACGTGAACCAGGACCTGGGCGACTGGCCGGGTGCGGCGACGGCGCTGGTCAACCAGATCAACAAGGCCGGCGGCATCAACGGTCGCAAGATCATTCTCGTCAACCAGCCGATCGACGCGTCCAGCGGGCTCGTTGCCGACGCACCGTGCGTCAAGCTCACCGAAGACGACAAGGTCTTCGTCGTCGGCGGGTTCTTCCTCCTCGACCAGGTGAACTGCGTGGTCGGCACGCATGCCACCGCGGCGGTGGGAGGCACGGTGACGGCGGAGCGGCTGGCGAAGGCCAAGGCGCCCTGGATCACGTGGAATCCCGGCGCCAACCAGACCGATCAGATCATCGCGGCGCTCAAGAAGAAGGGTGCGCTGAAGGGCAAGATCGGTGTGTTCGCCGGGGTGGCGTCCGACGCCACGACGATGAACGACGAGGTCGTCCCCGCGCTGAAGAAGGCCGGCGTCACGCCGGTTGACACAGCGGTCCAGGACGCGCCCGTCACCGACACCGCGGCGGTGCAGAACAAGGTCGACATCATTGCGGAGCGGTTCAAGTCGGCCGGTGTGACCAGCGTGGTGCTCGTGGGCCAGGGAGGAGCGAACTGGCCGGCGTACATGCAACAGAACCCGTACACCCCGAAGCTGCTGTTCCTCAGCTCCGACGCGGTCAAGGCGTTCACCTCGAACTCCGCGACCACCAACACCAAGATCCTCGAGAGTGGGTACACCGGTGGTCCCTACGGGCCCGACCAGGCGGTCTACGACGAGCCGACGATGCAGGAGTGCGTCAAGACGCTGAAGCAGGCGGGCCTCAAGCTGCCGCCGCCGTCGGCGAGCACGAATCCGTTGGTTCAGGAGTACCAGGCCGCGTTGAACGTCTGCCCGCCCATGGCCCTCCTGAAGGCCTGGCTCACTGCCGCCGGGAAGGACCTGAACAACAAGACGCTCGGAACCGCGATCAACGGCCTCAAGGTGAAGGTCCCGGGTGATCCCACGCCTCGCACCTACAGCCCACAACACCTCGACGGCAACCCGAGCGCCTACCTCTTCGTCTGGGACCCGAAGACGAAGAAGCTCGTGCTGGCGAAGTAGGAAGTCGAAGTACTCGGGCTGCACATCGGTGACAGCTCGAACGTGATCGACAACGAAGACCTCCGGTGTTGTGCAGAGTGCCTCTGCACAACCCGGAGGTCTTCGTGTCTCACGCAGTGACGTCGGTGCTACCGGAGGTCCCCGCGTTCTCGGACCCGCTATGTGGCGGGCGTGAACTCGAGGTGGAGGGCCAGCAGCCCGCGGCCCGTGTACGACGGAACGAAGTCGTAGTGGCGGGCATCGGCAGGCCCATGCTCGAGGTCCGAGATCCTGATGTCGACCATGCGGTCGAAGAATCGCTCGAGGGTGACTTGAGCCTCGACGCGAGCCAGCGGACCACCGGGGCACGTGTGGGCCCCCCGCCCGAAGGCGATGTGTTCCCGAGCGTTCGGCCGGTCGGGGCGCAGCTCCTGCGGCTCCTCGAATCGGCGCGGATCGCGGTTGGCGGCGGCCAGCATCAGCGCGACGGGGGAACCGGCAGGAATGTCGACGCCGTCGAGCGACGTCGTGACCCGTGGCAGGCGGAACCCGCACTTGACCGGGCTCTGCAACCGCAGCACCTCTTCGATGAAGTTCGGGATGCGGTCGCGCTCGTCGCGCAGGATCTGCTCGACGTCGGGGCGCTCAGCGAGGAGCCGTAGCGCCGAGCTGATGAGTCGCGCCGTGGTGTCCTGCCCGGCACCGAACAGGAAGGACGCCATCCGGACGACGACGTCGACCTCGGGAATCGTGCCGTCGGGGTACGTCGTCGTGGACAGATGGGTGAGAACGTCGCTGCGGGGCTCGCGCCGGCGGTCTTCGACGTAGGACGTGAATCGCTCGGACAGGAACGCGAGCGGGTCGAGCTGGCGGACCTCTTCCCCCACGGACCCCGGTGCATGCGTCGAGGCCAGGAACTTGCGGAAGTCCTGGTGATCTTCCAGCGGGACGCCGAGCAGGTCGGCGATGACGAGCGCCGTGAACGGCCGGGCGTAGTCGCCGAGGATCTCGACCGTTCCGCGGTCGATGAACTCATCGATCTGCTGATCGGCCAGGCGCCACATGAACGCCTCGTTCTCCCGGATCCGCTTCGGCGTGAGCAACCGCATGACGAGTGACCGGTGGTCGGTGTGCAGCGGAGGATCGAGCGCCACCACGTACTCGCTCAAGGGCATCTCGTGGCGGTACTGCTCGATGAGGTCGCTGATGTCGTCGCCTTCGGCTTCGACCGGGAGGCCCGGGAACGGGCCGGTCACCGAGTTGCACGACGAGAACGTGTCGGTGTCGTGGAGCACCTCGAGCGCTTCGTCGTATCCGGTCACCGCGACGACCCCGTGGTGGGGAAGGTGCGCCACGGGACACTGCTCGCGGAGGTGTTCGAAGTAGGGAAACGGGTCGGCGATCAGTGATTGGTCGGTGAAGTAGTCGATCGTGTCGAACCCGGTCTCCGGGGCGTCCTGATCCGAAGTGCTGCTCATCGACTGCGGGGTGCCTTTCACTGGGCGGAGGGAAACGAGAGGTGAGCTCTACCGTACGGCGCGCGTTCTACGTGCCGGAGCGCTCGCTTCGTCGTTACAATACCGCAGCTTTGCAAGGATCGGGCAGCGTCGAGAGCGGCCGTGAACGCGTCGTTCGTACGTTTGCGTCAGGGTGCGAAGTTCGCTCAACGGAAGGTACCGACGTGACTGCACCGACCCGCATCCCGCCACTGGACCCGGCCGACCGGGACGCCGACACCGATGAGCTGATCCGCAGCTCCGTCGGAGAAGGCCTCGCATCGCTCAACATCTTCACCACGATCGTGCGGAATCCCCGCGTGTTCAAGCGCTGGACGAGGTTCGGTGCCGTGCTGCTGAACGGCACGATCCCCGAGCGGGATCGCGAGCTGCTGATCCTCCGGACTGCACACAACTGCGGCTGCAGCTACGAGTGGGGTCACCATGTGGAGATCGCGCAGGAGCGAGGCCTCAACGCCGAGGAGGTCGAAGCCTGCCGGGTGGGCCCGACATGGTCGGGGTGGTCGTCGTGGGATGCCACGGTGCTCCGCGCCGCCGACGAGCTGCACGAGCAGAGCCGGCTCAGCGACGCGACATGGGCGACCCTGGCCGAGCGCTACGACGATCGGTTGCTGATCGAGGTGCCGATGCTCGTGGGGAACTACCACATGGTCGCGTTCACGGTGAACAGCCTCGGCATTCAGCTGGAGGATGGATACCGTTGATCGTGCCCGGGGACCTGTTCGAGATCTGCCTCGTGGTTCCGAACCTCGAAGCAGCGATCGAGCAGTTCCACACGGCATTCGGCTACTCGTTCTCATTGATCGTCGACGGTGTTCTCCCGACGCGAGAGGAGACCGGAGACACCTCGCCGCCGCTGCGCATGGCCGTGTCGCGTGAGCAGCCGCAGCTCGAGCTGCTCGAGGCCGCACCGGGCACGCACCTCGAGGCGCCGGCTGGGACCGGACTGCACCACCTCGGGTACTACGTCGACGATCTGAAGGAAGCTTCCGCTGCGCTCTCGGTGCTCGGCATCCCGTTCGTACGCGGCGGGTTCAGCGACGAGGTGTTTCCGGCCTCGTGGGTGTACCACGAGATGGCCGATGGCACGTTGATCGAGTTGGTCGACCGCCAGACGGCGCCACTGCGGACCATGATCACGGTCGGGCAGGCCCCCGACTCACCAATGGTCCATCGCGTGATCCCGCTCGTCGACGGCTGGAAGCCGGTCGACGTCACCGGATCAAGCTGCTGACCTGTCCCGACACGCTGATGATGCCTTCGGCCCGGTACTGCTCCACGTTTGCTTCGAGGTGCTCCGGGGCGTACGTGTAGTTCACCATCAGTCCGAACGATCGTCGCATCTCGTACGGAGCACGATGGGCGAGCCAGTTCACGCGTTCGACGGCCGCGCCGTTCGAGAGATGGAAGTGGGCGACGCCGTCGAGCGCGCGGCCGTTCTGCCCCGTGGTGATGTATCGCGCCGCCATCGAGAGCAGACCTGAACGGAAATGTTCGACGAGGCCGGGGTCAAGCGTCCAGCTGTCGTCGGCGAGGATGATGACGACGTCCGCGGCTTCACGGTCGAACGCGTCCCGCTCGCCCGGTGTGATCGCATCGGCGTCGAGCTGTGCCTGAGCCCATTGGCGGAAGTTCGGCATCGGAGAGAGCGTGGCGTAGGTCTGCAGCTGCGGGAGCTCGCGGTCGAGCTCCGCGATGACGCGCTTGATCAGCTCGTTGCCCAGGTTGATGCCTGCCAGCCCCGGTTGGCCGTTGGTGATCGAGTAGAGCATTGCGGTATCTGCCGCGGCGGCATCCGTTTGGGGCGCGTCGATGTCGAGCAGGCCCGACAGGTCGTCGGCCATGTGGTGGGTCAACGCGATCTGAACGAAGGCGAGGGGGTCGTCGGGCATCGCGGGGTGCAGGAACGCGAAGCACTGGTGGTCGTTCTCGAGACGGTGCTTGAGATCGTCCCAGCCGTCGATCGCGTGCACCGCCTCGTAGGCCATGAGCCGTTCGAGCAGCGCCGCGCTCGCGCTCTCCCACGTGATGCGGCGCAGTTCGAGTGCGCCGACGTTGAACACAGAGCCGAGATGACGGGCCAGCTCGTCGTCGAGCGTGCCCAGCGCCGGGTCGCGGCTACCCAGGGCGAGAAGGTCGGCGCGAAGATCGACGATCCGCCTCACCCCCGCGGGCAGGCCGGCGATGACGTCGAAGAGCTCGGTGTACCGGGGCGTGAGCACCCGACGCAGGACGCGGATGGAGGCGTCGCGCGAAGCTCCCGCGGCACAGCGAACGGACTCCAGTGCGTCGGCCAGACGAACGTCGTCGATTCCGAACCGGGTGACGAGCAGCTCGAAGAATTGCTCTCGGTTACCGTCGGGGAGGGCTTCGTACGCTCGGAGCACGCGCCCGGCTGCTCGCCGCCGCGCCGCGGGGTCACGCCGTTCGAGGGTCTCCCGGATGGCTTCGGTGACGCGTTCGACCTCGGGTCCACCCGGCTCGAGACGCGGGCGCTCGAGCTCGCCACCGATCGTCGCTGGATCAGCCAACCGTCTCATCGCCCACTGACACCGACTCCTGTCCGCGGTTGCCATCGCGTTGCGTCGTTCTGGCGAATGTAGTCAATCATTGGTAGGTTTTGGCAAGAATACCGGGCGAGGCCGTCAGCAACCGCGGAGGCAATGCAATGGAAGGTGCGGCCGCGCCGACGGCTGAGGCGTACGACGGCCCGGACGGGCTGCACCGGTTCCGGCGCGACCTCTCCGCCTGGCTCGACGAGCACGACGACTCGTTCGACCCGTCGTCTCCCGGGCGCGTCGCTGGCCGACGAGGTCGCGCGCACCCGTGCGAACCAGCAGGGCCTCTGGGATGCCGGTTGGCTCCGCTACGGCTGGCCGACTTCGGTCGGTGGCCTTGGCGGGTCGCCGCTGCTCCGCGCCGCCGCGGCGGAGGAGTGCGCCCGACGGGGGCTGTTCTACGACACCGTCTTCGCTGTTGGTGAGGTGCTCGCTCCGCCGGTGATCGCGGCCGCGCCCGAGCTTGCCGTCGAGCACATCACGCCGTTCCTCCGCGGAGCAGAAGGTTGGTGTCAGGGTTTCTCGGAGCCCGACGCCGGAAGCGACCTCGCATCCCTGCGGTGCCGCGCCGTCGACGACGGCGACCACTGGGTCGTGACCGGCCAGAAGATCTGGACGAGCTACGCGCAGTTCGCGTCGAAGATCGTGTTGCTGGCGCGCACAGGAACGCCCGAGAGTCGTCATCGCGGCATCACCGCGATGCTCGTCGACATGGAGTCGCCCGGGGTGTCGGTCCGGCCGCTGCATGCCATCAACGACATCGCCGAGTTCTCCGAGACGTTCTTCGACGACGTGCTGCGTGCCGAAGGACCGCGTCATCGGCGAGGTGAACGGCGGCTGGGGCGTCGCGATGGAGATGCTGCGCTTCGAGCGGGGTGGCATCTTCTGGATGTTGTCGATCTGGCTGCTCGACGAGCTGCAACGCCTCGCGGCCGAGAACGACCTCGACGCCGCCGACGACGAGGCGCTCGGTCGGGCGTTCGTGTCGATCGCCGGCGTCCGGGCCCGGACGTGGACGACGCAGCACCGGATGGCCGCGGGCACCATCCAGATTCCCGAGACGTCGATCGACAAGATCCTGATGGCCACCGCCGAGCAGGAGCTGTTCGATCTGGCGCGCGGCGTTGCTCGGCGGCGTGCTCGAGTTCGCCGACGGCGACGAGGCCGCGGTGCTGCGCGCGGCATACATGTACTCGCGGGCCGCGTCGATCTACGGCGGCACCGCCGAGATCCAGCGGAACATCGTCGCCGACCAGCTGCTCGGACTGCGGGGCAGCGTGATGTTCGACGCCGACGCTCGCGGCGGAGCTCCGCCGATCGTTCGCCGCCGCCCTCGAGCACGACGACCCGGTCGCGGCCCGCGCCGCGCTGCTCGAGGCCGGTTGGCTCGACGCGCTCGACGCCGACGCGGCCATGGCGGTGGCGATCATGTTCCGCGAGCAGGGGCGTGCCGGCGGGACGCCGCCGCGCTCGACGACGTGCTCGCGGCCCGGCTCGGCATGGGCGCCGGGGACGGGACGTCGCGGTCGCCTACCCGGCCGCGCCGGGGCTGCACGTCGTGCTGCGCCGCGCACCGCGGCACGCGACCCGCGCTCCTGTGGCTACCCGACCTGAGCGGTGACGGTGTGACGGTCGTCGACCTCGACGGTGCGCTCGTCGCCGCAGCCGGTCGGCGGCATCGATCCCGACGGCCGGGCCTGCTCGGTCTCGCCTGCGCGCCCGGCCGGCGTGGTGACGGCAGTCGCACCTTCCGACTGGCCTGCCGCGCTCGCGGCCGGCCGTGTCGCCGTCGCGCACCAGCTCGTGGCGGGAGCGCACGAGTTGCTCACGCATGGCGACTGCCTACGCTCAGGACCGCAAGCAGTTCGGGCACACCCATCGGCGGCTTCCAGGCGGTCAAGCATCGGCTGGCCGAGACGCTCGTCGCGGTCGCGGCTGCCGACGCCGCCACCGTGGCCGCGGCGACCACCGAGACGCTGACGGGCGCCGCGGTGGCCAAGGCGCTGGCCGGCCGGGCCGCCGAGGTCGCCGGCCGCAACTGCCTCCAGGTGTTCGGCGGCATCGGGTTCACCACCGAGCACGGCTTCCACCGCAACTACCGCCGCAGCCTCGTGCTCGAGCGTCTGCTCGGAGATCGGCGCACGCTCGAGCGCGAGCTCGGGGGTCAGCTCCGCGCCGGCGTCCTCGCCGATGAGCACGTCGTCGAGCTCGACGATGTCGGACGGATACCGATTCTCTGAGCCGCCGAGGCTCGACCGACAGAATCCGGGCCGTGGAAACGGGGCCGTGGAAACGGGTCGAACGATGGGTCAGCGGGTGAAGCGAACCGCTTGCGGGTCGACGCGGTCGGTGGCGTCGACCCCATCGCCGTAGTAGCGGCCGACGTCGAGATGCTCGGTCATGGCCTGGGCGACGCCGACATCGTCGCCGGCGTCGATCAGCTCGGTGATCTGCTCGTGACACTCGACCTCGGGGAGTCGCCCCTCCGAGGTCGGGTAGTGGCCGTGGGCGAGCGTGGAGGTCACCCAACTGCGGACGTCGGCGATCCAGATGTGACCCGAGCGCACGCGTGAGCAGGGCCAGCGTGTCGTTGCCGCATCGGCGCACGAGCGTCCGGTGGAACTCGAGCATCGTGTCGTTGAACGCCATCTCGTCGCCGTCGAGCAGCTCTCGTGCGGCCGCGTTGAGCTTGCGCAGTTCACGGACGACCTTGGTCTTCCGGTCCGACCGGCGAGCGCACAAGCTCGCGCACATCGGCTCGAGCACGGCGATCGCCTCGGCGACATCGCCCTTGCTCGTGCCCTGGCTCCGCAAGACGAGGGCGAGCGTGTATGCCGCGGCCTTCGCGGTCGGGCGCCGTACGACGGCGCCGCCGATGCTGCCGCGCTGCACCGACGACCAGTCCCTCCGCCTCGAGGATCCGGAGCGCCTCGCGCATCGACGGCGCGCTGACGCCGAACCGCTCGAGCAACGTGTCGAGCGGCGGCAACCGCTCACCGTCTTGCAGCTCACCGAGCAGGATGAGCTCCCGGATCCGGTCGGCCACGACGTCGCCCACCCGGGGGAGGTGGACGCGGTCGTCTCCGGCGCTGCGCGCCGGGGACTCATGCGCGGAAGGTTACAAGCTTCGAGAAGCGGGCATCGACGCGACCCGCCGTCAGTCGTCGCGATCCGGCCGATGCGCGCGCCGACCGGGTACACCTCGTTGAGCTCGACCTCCCAGTGGACGATCGCCAGTCGCCGGCGCGGTGACCTCGGTCTCGACCTTCTCGGTCTCGATCAGGAACAGCGGCGTCGCCTTCGGTGACGGGCTGGCCGTCGGCCACGAGCCATTCGAGGGGCGTGCCTTCGTCCATGGCGACACCGAGCTTGGGGATCTGGATCGGGAATTCAGACATGAGCCTCAGACCGTCGCCGGGGCGCTGATCGTCTGCCGCACCGCTTCCGCGATCCGCTGGGGATCGGGGAAGTGGGCGGCCTCGAGCACGGACGCCGAAGGGATAGGAGTGAAGTGTGCGCCGACGCGGGCAACGGGGGCGGCGAGCTCACCGAAGAGGTTCTCGTTGATCGTCGCCGCGATCTCGGCGCTGGGCCCACCGAAGCGCACCGAGGTGGTGACGACCACGGCGCGCCGGGTGCGACGCACCGACTCGAGGATCGTCCGGCGTGTCCATCGGCACGCAACGTGCGGAGGTCGACGACCTCCACGCTGATGCCTTCGGCCTCGAGCTCGGTCGGCGGCCGCCACCGACTCGCGGCACACCCCGCCGTAGGTGACGATCGTGACGTCGTCGCCGGCGCGCACGATGTTGGCCTGACCGAACGGGATCGAGTACTCGTCGACCGGGACCGAGCCCTCGCGTGGCGAGCAGCTTCACCGTCTCGATGAACACGACGGGGTCGTCGTCGAAGATCGCCGTGGTGAGCAGACCCTTGGCGTCGGCGGGCGAGCTCGGGCATCACGACCTTGAGGCCCGGGATGCCCATGAACCAGCTCTCGAGCGACTGCGAGTGCGTCGCGCCGGTGCCCATGCCGCCCAACACCGCCGTGCGCACCGTGATCGGCGACGTCGGTGCGCCCGGCGGTCATGAACCGCATCTTCGCGGCGTGGTTGACGATCTGATCGAGCGCGATCCCGATGAAGTCCATGATCATGATCTCGACCACCGGGCGGCGACCGTCGAGCGCCGCGCCGATGGCGGCACCGACGATGGCCGCCTCGGAGATCGGCGTGTCGAACACCCGGTCGTGGCCGTACTTCGTCGACAGGCCGGCGGTGACGCCGACGATGCCGCCCGCCGCCTCGTCGGCGATGTCCTCGCCCATCAGGAACACGCTCTCGTCCTTGGCCAGCGCCTGGTCCAGGGCGAGGTTCAGCGCCTCCCGCATGTTCATCTCGCGTTGCTTCCACTGCGAGTCCCCCTCAGGCCGGCATGTCGCGGTCGTCGGCGTACACGTGGTCGCGGAGGTGCGTCCGGCGACGGCGCCGGCGCGGCCATGGCCTCGCTCACCGCGTCGTCGATGACCGCGGCGGCGCGCGTCGTCGATGTCGCCAGCTCGGCTTCGGTGCAGACGCCGTCATCGAGAAGCTGCTGACGGTAGAGCGGCACCGGGTCGCGCTCGATCGCGGCGGCCAGCTGCTCCTGCGGTATGTAGCTTCATGTTGTCGCCGAACGAGTGGCCGCGGAACCGGAACGTCACGCACTCGACCAGCGACGGCCCACCGCCGGAGCGCGCCCGGTCGACGGCCTCGGAGAGCACGCCGAAGAGCGCGTCGAGGTCGTTGCCGTCGACACGGACGCCGGGCATGCCGTACGCCGCGGACCGCTCGGCAACGGTGGCGACCTTCATCGTCTCCTCGACGGGTGTCTTCTCGCCGTACAGGTTGTTCTGACAGACGAACACGACCGGCACGTCGAGCACGGCGGCCATGTTCAGCGACTCGTGGAACGACCCGGTGTTCGTGGCGCCGTCGCCGAACGTGCACCGCGGTGACGCGGTCGAGACCCTGCTGCTTGGCGGACGAGGGCGAGGCCCACACCAACCGGGATCGCCGGCGCCGACGATGCCGGTCGACAGCATCGATCCGACCTCGGGATAGGAGAGGTGGAGCGTGCCGCCCTTGCCCTTGCCCGGTGCGTCTCCTTGCCGAGGAGCTCGGCCAGGATCGCCGCGACCGGGACGCCCTTGCCGATGTGGTCGTGCAGGCCGCGGTACGTCGTCACCAGGTGATCGCTCGGCCGCAAGCACGACGCCGAGCGCGGCCGCGATGGCCTCCTGGCCTCGATGGGGCCAGTAGATGGCGAGGAACTCGCCGCTGCCGATGCCCTTCGCCAAGCGGTCGTCGGTCAGCTTCATCAGCGTCATCAGCTCGTACATCCGCCGCTGCTGATCGACGGTCGGACGTGCTTCCGATGCCGTTGTGGATGTCACCGCCATGCGTCCGCCTCTCTGGGGTGCGGTCGGGTCGGGGATGGACGACGAGTTGACGTAATCATTGCAAGTTAGCATGATATTTGTCCACGAAGCTTGCGGCGGTCAGCAGTCCGCCGGGGCAGATCGAAGGAGAACGATGACCGCCGGCCTCGACGCGCTACGAGACCGAACAGCAGTTTCCCACGATCACCGAGGAGGCGGTCGAGTCCCTCCGCCGACTGATCGGGGTGCCGATCACCGAGACCGTCGAGCCCTGGTGCTACGAGGTGACGCGCGACAACATCCGCCACTACGCGCACGGCATCGGCGACGACAACCCGCTGTGGTGCGACCCCGACTACGCCGCCGCCGGACCGCACGGAAAGCTGGTCGCGCCCCCGTCGTTCGTCTTCGCGCTCAACCGGATCCTCTCCGGCTACGTCGGCGGCCTGCCCGGTATCCACGCCATGTGGTCGGGTGCCGACATCACCTGGCACCAACCGCTCCTCCGCGGCATGGAGATCCACTGCGAGGCCTACCTGAAGGACCTCATCGAGCACGAGACCCGGTTCGCCGGCCCGGCGATCCAGCAGATCTACCACGTCGACTTCTTCGACCAGGACGACAACCAGGTCGTCAGCGGCGACTCCTGGTGCTTCCGGACCGAACGCGACGCCGCACGCGAAGCCGGCACCAAGTACGAGCACGCCAGGGAGGAGCCCGCGCCCTACACGCGCGAGCAGCTCGAAGAGGTCTGGGCGCGCTACGCGAAGGAGACCCGCCGTGGCGGCGAGGCTCGCTACGTCGAGGACGTCGCCGTCGGCGACGAGCTGCCGCCGATGGTGAAGGGGCCGATGACGGTCACCGGCTTCATCGCCTTCGCGCAGGGCTGGGGCGGTCTCTACATCCGCGCCAACCGGATCGCGTGGCAGCAGCTGCAGCAAGCACCCCGGGCTCGGCATCCCCGACCGCTTCGGCATCCCCGACGTGCCCGAGCGTGTGCACTGGGACGACGCGCTCGCCGCGGCTCGTCGGTACGCCGCGTGCGTACGACTACGGACCCGAGCGGTGCTCGTGGCTGATGCACCACCTCACCGACTGGATCGGCGACGACGGCACCGTCGTGAGCCACGAGTCCAAGATCCGGCGCCACAACCCGGTGGGCGACATCGTCTCGATCGAGGGTCGCGTCACCGCGATCGACGGCGACCTGGTGACGATCGAGCAGCAGGCGACACAGCAGGACGGTGAGCTCTCCGCGCTCGGCACCGGCGTGGTCCGCCTGCCGTCGCGCGGCGCCTGACGGTGGCCGACTGGGGCTCGGAGGTCGTCCGCGCCACCGTGCGCGGCAACCCGACGCTCGTCTACGAGCACCGGCCCCGGTCGGTCGGCGCGCTCCTGCGGGAAGGCCGACGCTGGAACGACCGCGAGTTCATCATCTACGGCGACCGCCGCCTCACCTACGCCGATCACGAAGCGGCGGTCGACGCGCGCAGCGGCCCTGCTGGCGTCGCGCGGTGTGCGGCAAGGGCGACCGGGTGGCGATCTTCGCCGGCAACAGCCCGGAGTGGTCGATCGCCTTCTTCGCCATCCTCGAGCTCGGCGCCATCGTCGTGCTGTGCAACGGCTGGTGGTCCGAGTCGGAGGTGGCCTACGTCATCGAGCTCACCACGCCGCGCTGTGGTGGTCTCCGACGAGCGCCGCGCCGAGCGCCTGCCGGAGGCGTCGACCGTGGTCTTCGTCGACGAGCTCGCGCAGGCGCCCGAGACGACGGCCGAGGTCTCGGTCGAAGAAGACGAGGACCGCCCCGCCGTCATCCTGTTCACCTCGGGCACGACGGGGTTCCCGAAGGGCGCGACGCTGTCGCACCGGGTCGATCGTGGCCAACATCCAGAGCTTGTCGGTCGTGACGCGGCGCCTTCCCGCACCAGATCCCCGACGACCAGCCGGTGAGCGTGACGTTCACCAGCCTGCCGCTGTTCCACATCGGCGCGCTCCAGCTGTTGCTGCTGCCGTTGCTGACCGGCGCCAAGCTCGTGTTCCTCGCCGGCCGGTTCGACGGCGGCGAGGTCCTGCGGTTGATCGAGCAGGAGCAGGTCAACGTGTGGGGTGCCGTTCCCACCATGGTGGAACGGGTGCTGATCCACCCCGACCTCGCCACGCGTGAGGTGTCCACCGTCCGGACCATCGTCATGGGCGGTTCGGCCGGTGTCGACCCAGCTGCTCGATCGGGTGACGGCCGCGTTCCCGAACGCCAAGCGCGGCGTCGGCCAGACCTACGGCCTGTCGGAGGCCGGCGGCGTCATCTCGACCGGCGTCGCCAAGGACCTCTCGACGCACGAGGGTTCCGTGGGCCGGATCGTGCCGGTCGTCGAGATCCGTATCGACGAGCCCGACGAGAACGGGATCGGCGAGATCATGGCGCGGGGTCCGGCGGTCATGGACGGGTACTGGGGTCTGCCCGACGATCCCGTCCTCACGCCCGACGGGTGGTTGCACACCGGCGATCTCGGACGTGTCGACGACGACGGGTTCCTCTACGTCACCGGGCGCAAGAAGGACATGATCATCCGGGGCGGCGAGAACATCGCACCCGCGCACATCGAGGCGACGCTCATGGATCATCCGGCGGTCCGCGAGGCGGCCGTCGTCGGGCTCCCCGACGACGAGCTCGGCGAGGAGGTCGGCGCGATCGTGGTGGTCGCCCCCGGTGCGAGCACGACACCCGACGAGCTCGCGGCGTTCGTGCGCCCGAAGCTCGCCCACTTCGAAGTACCCGTCCGCTGGTGGCTGCGCGACGACGACCTGCCCAAGAACGACAGCGGCAAGGTCCTCAAGCTCCAGATGCGCGACGAGTGGGTCGAGGCGTTGCAGCGGCAGGCGTGAACGCGACCCGTGCTCCTGGTGGAGATCCCCGGGCCGTTGCCGACGTGCTACTGGAGGTTGCCGCTCGCTGAGGCGTAGCGCTCGGCCAGCAACGCGACTGACCGCGCGACGGTCGGGCTTGCCGCTCGACAGCTGCGGGACCTCGTCGGAGCGGAGCACCTCGATCAGTCGTCGGGCACCTTGTAGGGCGACAGCAGGCGCCGGCACTCCGCCACCAGCGGCATCGACGTCGACGGTGTGACCTTCCTCGGGCACGACCGCGGCGACCACCTCCTCGCCGAAGGCGTCGTGCGGGAGTCCGACGACGAAGGAGATGCGCACCTCGGGGCGGGCGTTGAGCACGGCCTCGACCTCTGCGGGCGCCACGTTGGCGCCCTTCGTCTTGATCATGTCCTTGAGGCGGGCCGTGAAGTACACGAGCCCCTTCTCGACGTAGCCGAGATCGCCGGTGGCGTAGAAGCCGTCGGGCGTGAACACCTCTTCCCGCTCGCGCTTGTACAGGCCCTGCATCATCCCGTACCCGCGGAGCAGGAACTCGCCGATCTCGCTCTCGCCGAGCACGTCGCCGGTGTCGGGATCGACGACGCGGCACTCGAAGCCCTCGACCGTGGTCCACGGTCCGAACGTCTCGGTCATCCCGATCCCGGTGGCGATGTCACCCTTGCTGCTCGGCCCGCCTTCCCACGTGCGACGGGGGAGCGGCCGGATGGTCGGGATCGCGCTCGTCGAGGTCGGCGTCGCCGAGCAGGGACCGCAGGGCCTGCGGGTTGCCCATGACGCTCGTCGCCTGCTCGCGCTTGCCCGAGCTCCAGCGCGGCGGCCGCGTCGAGGCGCTCGAGGGTGAGGAGCGCGGCGCCGCTCTGCAACGCGGCGAGCACCTCCTGCATGCCGCCGATCCAGAAGAACGGCATGAGGCTCAGCACCCGCCCGGGAAGATGGCGTTGAGCGCGGCGTTGGCCATCGGCGCCGTCTTGCGCAGCACCGCGCCCTGGGTGTGGATCACCGCCTTCGGGATCGGCGGTGGTCCCCGACGTGAAGACCACCGCGATCGGATCGGCCGGCGTCACCTCGGCCTCGACCGCTTCGAGCAGCGCGTCGTCGACGTCGTCGACGGCGTCGTCGGCGTCGTCGGCGGAGACGTCGAAGCGCTCGGCCCACGGACGGCTGCTCGCGCCGAGCAACCAGATCGACCGCAGGTAGGGCAGCTCGGCGACCCGGAGGCGACCCGGGAGCGGCGTCGGCCAGACCGGGCACTGCCTCTTCGAGGAACGCCTCGTGGTCCTTGCCGAGCATCGCTCGGCGACGAGAGGAGCACCGAGACGTCGCCGATGCGCATGGCGGTGCGCAGCTCGCTCGGCCGGTAGAGGGTGCTGAACGGCATGGCGATGGCGCCGATACGCGTGACCGCGATGAAGGCGACGGCCCACTCGGGACCGGTGGCGAGGTGGATGCCGACCCGCGTCCCCTTGGTCGCGCCGGCAGCGAGGAGCTCCTTGGCCAGCCGCCGGGATGCCGCCTCGACCTGGCGGAACGAGATCCGCCGGTCGGGCATGACGACGTAGTCGTCGTCGCCGAAGAGCGACGCGGCGCGCCGGACGACCGTGGGCATCGTCGGCCGGTACGGCACCTCCGGCACACGTGTCATGGTCGTCAGGACCCCGTGAAGGTCGGCTTCTCCTTGCCGATGAAGGCGTCGACCGCGATCCGGTTGTCGTTGGTGAACTGGCAGACGTTCTCCGAGTGCACCGCGGCGCCGATGACGGCGTTGGCCGTCACCTTGAGCCCGGCATTGATGGCCGCCTTCGTGTAGCGGATCGCGTAGGTGGCACCGGAGGCGAGACGGTTGGCCATCGCGTCGACGACTTCGTCGAGCCGCTCTTCGGGCACCGCCTCGGTGATGAGGCCGATCTCGGCCGCGTCGGCACCGGTGATCGAGTCGCCGGTGAGCAGGTACCGGCGGGCGCGGGCGTAGCCGATCAGCTGGGGCCACATGACGGCACCGCCGTCGCCGGCGACCAGCCCGACCCGGACGTGCGGATCGCAGAACACGGAGTCGGGCGTGGCGTACACGAAGTCGCAGAACACGCACAGCGTGCAGCCGAGACCGATCGCCGGGCCGCGGACCTTGGCGATGATCGGCTTCTCGAGGTCGAGCAGCGTCTGCTGGATCCGCCGGTTCGTCCGGTTCGCCGCCGCGTTCATCGGCAGGTTGTTCCACTGCTCGCGGATCCAGTTCATGTCGCCGCCGGCGCTGAACGCGTCTTCCGCACCGGTCAGCACGATCACGTCGCAGTCGTCGTCGCGATCGAGGTCGGCGAAGATCGTGCCGAACTCCTCGTGCATCTCGTGGTTCAGCGCGTTCTTCACGTCGGGGCGGTTCATCGTGACGGTGACGATCCGGCCGGCTCGCTCGACCTCGAGCATCTCGTAGCGCGAGTAGTCGACCGTCCGCTTGTAGTCCGTCATGCGAGTCCCTTTGTGTCGTGGGCTACGACTGCGCCGGCCCGCCGACGAAGGCGCGGGCGTTGTCGTACATGATCTTCCGGACGGCAGCCTCGTCGAAGCTCTCGAGCGCAGTCCTTGTAGGTGACGGGCTCGGCGAGGCCGTCGGTGTGCGGCCAGTCCGACCCGAACATGATGCGATCGGTGCCGATGAGGGTGGCGAGACCGGCGATGTCCTCGGTCTCGAACGGGTTCACCCACACGTGGCGACGGAAGGTCTCGATGGGGTGCTCGGACGAGGTCCGCCTGGCCCGTGCTGCTCCAGGTTCTGGATCAGGCCGGGCACCCAGTCCATCCCGAGCTCGATCGCCGAGAGCCGCAGCGTCGGGAACCGCTCGAACAGCTTGCCGTAGAGCAGCGCGGCGAAGGTGTCGTGGATGCAGCGGGAGTTCCCGCCGATGATGTGCTGGATCGGCGGGATGTTGCGGGCGGGCACGTTCACGTTGCCCCAACCCCAGAGCTCACCCATCTGGTGGCGGTAGCCGTCGTCGGTGGCGTGGTAGATCACCGCGGCGTCGGCGTCGACGAGCGTCTTCCAGAAGCGGTCGTAGATCGGGTCGGCCGGCGAGCGACCCGCCCACCGGCCCCGCGCGCAGGAGCACCACGGGGGCGTTGCGCTCGAGCACGAACTCGAGCTCGTCGACGGCGCGGAGCGGGATCGAGCAGCGACACCAGCGGGACGCCGTAGATGCGGTCCTGGTGGTTGAAGCCCCAGTCGTCGTCGAGCCAGCGGTTGAAGGCGTGCAGGTTCGCGTACGTCGCGGTGACGTCGTCGACGAAGAGCTGCTCGAAGCTGAGCGCGAACGACGGGAACAGCAGCGCCGCCTCGACGCCCTGCGCGTCCATCCACGCGAGACGCGCGCTCGCGCTCGCGGAACTCGGGCCGGCAGTCTTCGAGCTCGCCGTAGCTGCCCTTCGTCGCCCGGGCCCTTCTCGGAGAACACGCCGGGTCGGCCGACCTTCGAGAAGGTGTGGTCGGCACCCATGAAGCGGTTCATCCGGTCGCCGAAGAGCAGGCGCCGCTGGCCGTTGCTCTCCATCTGGACCCACCGGGGCGCGTTGTGCTCGATCGCCGGATCGAGGTACCGGAGGAAGGCGTCTTCGGCCTCGTAGTAGTGGTTGTCGCAGTCGAACAACCGGTAATCGAGCTTCTGCACCCGGTTGTCCATGCCTGCCTCCGTGGTCGAGCGACTACTCACGAGCACTCACAATGATTACATAGTCTAGCCTCTTTTCGATCCACGTGGGAATTGAGGAGCGAGACTATGGGACGGCTCGACGGCAAGGTCGCGATCGTGACGGGCGGCGGCCGAGGCATCGGCCGGGGCGAGGCGTTGGCGCTCGCCGGCGAAGGCGCCTCCGTCGTGGTGAACGACTTCGGGGGCTCGCTCCAGGGCGCCGGGACCGGAGAGCGACCGGCGATCGAGGTGTGCGAGGAGATCGAGGCGCTCGGCGGCAACGCGTCGCCGAACTTCGAGAACGTCGCCGATCCCGAAGGCGCCGAGCGGCTCGTGCAACAGGCGATCGACACCTACGGCGGCCTCGACATCCTGGTCAACAACGCCGGGATCCTCCGTGACGGCATGGTGTTCAACGTCGACCCGGCGGAATGGGCCTCGGTCATCGACGTGCACCTCAAGGGCCACTTCCTGCCGACCCGCTGCGCCACCGCGTACTGGCGGGAAGAGTCGAAGGCCGGTGTGACGGCGCACCGCACGATCGTGAACACTGCGAGTGAATCGGGCCTGTTCGGCAACGCAGGTCAGAGCAACTACGACGCTGCGAAGATGGGAATCGCCTCGTTCACGATCGCGGTGGCGCGCGAGTGCCGCAAGTACGGGGTCACCTGCAACGCGATCGCTCCACGGGCGCGGACACGGATGACGACCTCGACGTTCGAGTCGTCCGAGCGCGCGGGGGAGTTCGCCGCGGCCGAGCGACGGTGCCTTCGACGACATGGACCCCGACAACATCGGTCCGGTCGTCGCGTTCCTCGCGTCCGACGAAGCGGCCGAGATCACCGGGCAGACGTTCATCGTCTGGGGCGGGATCGTGGCCCACGTGCGCATGCCGCACGTCGCCGACATCGTGCAGAACGCGGGCCGGTGGACGGTCGACCAGCTCATCGAGCGCCAAGCCGAGCTGTTCGCGGAGGTCGGCCCCGACCAGTTCGAGGCACCCCGCGGCCACGCCCGACTGCCACGTCAGGGTTGAGCTGGGAGCGTGTGACGCCGCGCTGAGCGCCCGACGTCAGGCGCCACCCAGGCCGGGGAGGTAGCGCCCGTTCCAACACTCGCGCGTGGCGCCGAAGGGGTCGTCGTCGACGGGGCCCGACAGGTCCATCCGCTTCGTCGCCCGGCGGTCGAGGGTGTACTGCGGCCAATCCGTTGACGCCGGGCGTCCCGGTTCACCGGAGTGCGCCAGCGCGACGATCGAGCCGCTCATGAGCGACACGAGCTCATCGGCGTGTGGTCCGGCCGCGACCGGTGCCTTGTCGACGTTGTCGAAGAAGTACGGCATGTCCGTCCCGTGCGGGGCGCGCACGGACCCGTTCGGATCCGTGTGCCCGAAGGTGAACAGGTACATGTAGGTCGCGGCGCCACCGCCTTCGACATGCGCCTCGGCAAGGCGGATCTGTGGAAGCCGGAACATCGCGTCGGTGCTGATTCCGATCAGCAGCGATGTCGGTGAGTCGTCGGGCTGGGCGG
This sequence comes from uncultured Actinomycetes bacterium, assembly GCA_963829475.1. Classification (GTDB taxonomy): domain Bacteria; phylum Actinomycetota; class Acidimicrobiia; order IMCC26256; family JANYLB01; genus JANYLB01. The sequence goes on from CAWHIU010000002.1 coordinate 656,542, forward strand.
CTTGGTATGCCGCGACGACGGTCTCCGCATCGTCGCCGAGCAGTGGACGGAGCTTGTTCACGGCGCTCTCGATGCCGAGCGTCCACAAGTCGGGGTCGTTGAACAGAAAGCCGATCGTCTCGTCGCGGTTGCAGCCGCTCACGAGCGTCACGCCACTCGCGAGGCCGTCGCGCAGCGCGTCGACGGGGTGGCGGGGCAGCGACGGGCCGAGCACCGGCCTGAAGCCGCGTCCGCCGCGCGAGAGCGTGCTCGCCACGCCCCGTCCCGGGAGGTTGATCTCGGCGTCGACGAGGCGATCGGCTTCCACCGTTGCGAGCTTCTCGGCATTGTCGCCGAGCCCGAGGAGCTCGACCACCGCGTCGGTGGAGGCCTTGGCCTGCTCGGGGAGCTGTGCGGAGAGCATCGCGCCGCTCATCGCGATGGCCTTGTGGAACAGTCCTTGGGCGGCCGGCATCCCGAGCAGCGCCGAGACCTTGGCCCCCCCGCCCGACTCGCCGAAGACCGTCACGTTGTGAGGGTCACCGCCGAAGCCGCTGATGTTGTCCCGTACCCATGCGAGCGCGGCGACGACGTCGAGCATGCCCACGTTGCCGGAGTCGGCGAACTCGTCACCGAGGTGTGACAGATCGAGGAACCCGAGGATGCCCACCCGGTGGTTGATGCCGACGACGACGACGTCGCCGTTTCTCGACAGGTTGGTGAAGTCGTACAGAGGCCACGACGCCGAGCCGGTGCTCCATCCTCCACCGTGCAACCACAGCAGGACGGGGAGCGCGGCGGTCGCGTCGGCCGCCGGTGTCCACACGTTGAGAACGAGGCAGTCCTCGCTCATCTCGGGCTCATGGGTCCGGGTTCCCATGAAGGCCTCGGACCCCGGGGGCAGCGTCACGCCGAGCATCTGCTCGACCGTCATCTGGGGACACGCCGGGCCGTACTCGGAACAGTCGCGTACCTCGGCCCACGGTCGAGGAGGCCGAGGCGGGCGGAACCGGCCTTCACCGGAAGTGTCCGCGGCATACGGGATGCCCTTGAACACCCCGACGCCACCGTCCTCGACGCCCCGTACAGCTCCCGCGCTGGTCTGGATCTCGGCCCTGCTCATCTCGGTCCCCTCGGCTTTCGTCGCCCGGCCTCGAGTGCGGCAAGAAGCTATCGTCCGCACGATCTCAATGTATATCCGAGTCGGCACGCGGAGGGTCCCGTGACACCATCGATTGCCATCGTCGCGTCATGACCGATCTCATCAGTGGCACGACGAGGTATGCCGGCAGCCGTGTCCATCGCGTCGAAGACCCCCGCCTCCTGACGGGGCACGGCACGTTCGTCGACGACATCACGCGTCCGGGGCTGTTGCACGCATGCTTCGTGCGCAGTCCCTTCGCCCGAGCGCGCATCGGCAGCATCGAGATCGACGAGGCGCTCGCGCTTCCGGGTGTCCGAGCCGTGTTCGTCGCTGCCGACCTCAATCCCGACGTGTGCGAGCTCTGGTATTCCGCCATGGGTCAGGCAGGACCTTCGACGCCGCTGCCACCCCTGGCGCAAGACGAGGCGCGCTTCGTGGGTGATCCCGTCGCGCTCGTCATCGCCGACAACCGCTACATCGCCGAAGACGCAGTCGAGCTCGTGGTCGTCGACTACGACCCGCTCGAGCCGGTCGTCGACTACGTCACCGCGAACGAGGGCTCCGCACTTGTCTTCGACAGCTTTCCCGACAACCTCGTCGGTCAGATGGGAGGCGGCGCGACCGACGCGGTCGAAGCGGCGCTGGCCGACGCGCCCCACGTGGTCGAGCAGACGATCTTCCAGCAGGCCTACGCCGCGGTCCCCATCGAGACTCGCGGCATCGTGGTCGAGTGGGTGGCCGCGAGCGAGGAGCTCACGGTCTGGACGGCCACCCAGTCACCGAACGAGGTGCGTTCGGTTGCCGCTCGTGTCCTCGGCGTCGCGGAGCACCGCATCAGAGTCGTGATGCGTGACACCGGCGGAGGGTTCGGCCAGAAGGTGGTCCCGCTGCGCGAGGAGCTCTGCGTGCTGCTCGCGGCGCGCCGGGTGCCGGCGCCGCTGAAGTGGATCGAAGACCGCCGGGAGAACCTGATGTCCTCGGGCATGGCTCGCCACGAGCACGGCACCGTCAAGATGGCGTTCGACGACGACGGCACCATCCTCGCCGCGACGCTCGACCACACCCAGGACGTCGGCGCGTACCCGGTGCCGTGGCCGGTCGGAACCGGAGCTGCCGTCGGCATGATCTTCCCCGGGCCCTATCGCATCCCCGCGACCAGCTTCGGCCACCGATCGGTGCTGTCGAACACTCCCGGCCGTACCGCGTATCGCGGACCGTGGCAGTTCGAATCGGTGGCACGCGAGGTGGTCCTCGACGTGGCGGCCCGTCAGCTCGGGCTCGATCCGATCGAGCTTCGCCGGCGGAACATCCTCAGCGCCGACGACATGCCGTACACCAACGGCAGCGGGATGCCGTACTCGCACATGGCGCCCGACGCGACGCTCGACCAGGCCGTGGAGATGCTCGGCTACGAAGCCTTCCGCAGGGAGCAGGCGGAGGCCCGGGCCGCCGGCCGCTACCTCGGCGTCGGCGTCTGTTGCTACGTCGAGCCCACGACGCCCGGCCGCGGCTACTACGGGAGTGAAGGCGCGACGATCCGGATCGATCCTTCCGGGAAGGTTCTCGTGTACGTCGCCGGGGGATCGGCGGGCAACAGTCTCGAGACCACGGTCGTCCAGCTCACGGCGGATGCGCTCGGTGTGCCGATCGAAGACGTGAACACCATCCAGGGCGACACCGCGCTCACACCGTACGGAGGCGGTACCGGCGGGAGCCGGAGCGGCTCGATGATGGCGGGCGCAGTCGCGGCCACCGCGGCGGTGCTGCGAGAGAAGCTGTGCGCCATCGCCGCGCATCGGCTGGAAGCCAGTGTCGACGACATCGAGATCGTCGACGGCCAAGCATTCGTCCGGGGTGCGCCGGCCGTGGCGGTCAGCGTGGCGGAGCTGGCCACCATGGCCTACTTCAACGCCCAGGCTCTACCGCCTGGTGTGTCGGCCGGCCTCGAGGCGAGCGAGCGGTACACGGCATCACCGATGCCGACATGGGCGAACGCCACTCACGTCTGTACGTGTGAGGTCGACATCGAGACGGGTCGCGTCGAGCTGCTGCGCTACATCGTGAGCGAGGATTGCGGCCCCATGATCAACCCGGCCGTCGTCGAGGGCCAGATTGCCGGCGGCACGGTGCAGGGCATCGGCGGTGTGCTGCTGGAGAACCTCGCGTACGACGACGACGGCAACCCGGTCGCCACCACCTTCATCGACTACCTCTTGCCGACGAGCGCCGAGGTTCCGGAGATCGAATACGGCCACGTCGTCACGCCGGGGCCCGGACCGGGCGGGTACAAGGGCGTCGGCGAAGGCGGCGCCATCGGCGCGCCGCCCGCGGTGATCAACGCCGTTGCCGATGCCCTGGCCCCGTTCGGAGTCACGATCACCCGCCTCCCGCTGAGCCCCGAAGCGGTGGTGAACCTCGTCGATCAGTCCCGGGCGGGCTGAAGGCCGGTCACGACTCGGCCGCGGCTGCTTGGCGCACCGCGGCCAGGATGCCCTGGTAGCCGGTGCACCGGCACAGGTTGCCCGAAAGTCCCGTCGCGGATCTCGGTCTCGCTGGGATCGGGGTTGTCGCGCAGCAACGCCGTGACCGAGACGACGAAGCCGGGCGTGCAGAACCCGCACTGCAGGCCGTGGCAGTCACGGAAGGCTTGCTGCACGAGGGAGAGGTCGCCGTCGGGCGACGCGAGACCTTCGACGGTCGTGACCTCGGCCCCGTCGGCTTGCGCCGCGAGCACCAGGCACGAGCGCACGGCCGCACCGTCGAGCAACACCGTGCATGCGCCGCACACGCCGTGCTCGCACCCGAGGTGTGTACCCGTGAGGTCGCACCGCTCGCGCAAGAAGTCGGCCAGGGTGAGCCGAGGCTCGACGGTGCTGTGGAAGGTCGTTCCGTTCACGGCCATCTGCACCGTGACGTCAGCCATTGCGTGCCTCCTGCGTCGCCCGGGTCCATGCCCGTGCCACCATGACGGCTCCGACTCGGGCGCGGTACGGAGCCGACCCGTGAAGATCGGCCGGGATCGAAGAGAGGTTCGCGACCGCGGTGCGTCCGACCTCCTGAGGATCGATGTCGGTCACGGCCACGCCGGTGGTCGCGGCCTCGGCCTCGGCGGCTCGTTCCGGTGTCGAACCCAGGCCGAGCAATCCGATGGCACTGCGCCGGACGCGGTCGTCGCCGTCGAGCTCCACCGCCACGACAGCACCGGCGATCGCGAAGTCGCCATGACGCCGAGCGAACTCCTCGACCGCGAAACCGCAGCGCCCGCTCCACACCGGGAACCGCACCCCCGTGAGCAGCTCGTCGGGCTCGAGCGCCGTGGTCCAGAACGCGGTGAAGAACGCGTCGGCCGGGATCGTCCGCACGCCACGGGGTGACAGCGCCTCGAAATCGGCCCCGAGCGCGAGCGCCACCACTGGGTCCTCGCCGGCGGGATCGGCGTGGGCCATCGACCCGCCGAGTGTCCCGCGGTTGCGAATCTGGAAGTGGCCGACGAAGGGCGTCGCGCGAGCGAGCAGCGGGACGGCCGCGGCCACGTCGGCACTGCGCTCGATCGCTACCTGGGTCGTTCCGGCACCGATCCAGAGGGAGTCGTCGCGTCGCTCGATGCCCGTGAGGGTGTCGATCCGCCCGATGTCGACCAGGTGGTCGAACACGGTGAGTCGCAGCGACAACACGGGGATCAGGCTCTGGCCACCGGCGAGCACCTTTGCGCCGTCGCCGAGCTCAGCGAGGAGCGAGACCGCGTCGGCCGCGGTGTCGGGGCGGTGGTACTCGAAGGGCGAAGGCTTCACGCGTACTGTCCTACTTCGGCAGGCGGCGATGATTGCACACGCTCGATGAAGCGGGCGGCCATGAGGGCGTAGCCGCCGGCGTCGGGGTGGAGGCCGTCGGGAAGATGTGCGATGTCGGCGTCGCCGAGGAGCACCCGACCGTCGAGGTAGTCGATCGCCCCGTCGCCCCGCTTCCGTCTCGTCTCGACGACCTCGTGGAGGATGCTCCGCATCTGGTTCAGGGTCAGGTCGCCGACCAATGCTTCGCCTCCCGAGTGGCGCGTGAGGATGTCGCTCACCGGTGAGTACTCCCGCTCGGGGCTGGCGATGGGGGACACCACGGTGATCCGTGTGTCGGCATGTGCATCGCGCAGCGAGGCGAGGAATCCGTGGACGAAGGGACCGAACGTGCGCTCGCGCATCGTCTGCAGGTTGTGCACGTTGATGCCGAGCTCGAGCGTGAAGCGGTCAGCGGGCAGCGCGGCCATCGCGCGGGCGACGAGCGGGTCGAGGTGGCAGGAGCCGTTGAAGCCCAGACACGTCAGGTGCCAGCCGAGCGATCGAGCCACGATCGCCGGCCACGTCTCGGTCGGTCGAACCCAGCCGCACTGCGTGACGCTGCTCCCGTAGGTCACCCATCGCGGCCCGGGCTGGGGTGCCGGCTCGACGGTGCAGCCCGGGTCGACGGTCAGCCCGCGGAGAAGGACGCCCAGTCCGGGCGGGAGCCAGATCTCCACGACCTTGTCGTCGTCGGGGAGCTCGTCGAACGCGACCGGCGCGTCGCGGGCCGCGACGACACTGCGAACCGCGCCGTCTTCGAGGACGAGGTCGTACGTCGGAGCGGCGGGGTACTCGGGCGTGTCGTGGTCTGTCTCGAGCACGATCCGACGCGACGACGTGCGGAATCGCAGGCGGATGCCGGCGGCCGCTTCCGCGGTGAACGCGCGGCGGAGGGCCGGGTGGTGCAGCTCCAGGTCTTCGACCGGCAGCCGGATCGGCTGCACGGCCCCGGGGCTTCGCCGTAGACCGAGTGCGCCCTCGATCAGCGGCTCGATCTGCTCGGGCCCGAACGTCGCACCCACTCTCAGGTCCGCATGTAGTAGCCGCCGGACACGTTGAGGATCTCTCCGGTGATGAAGCTCGCTCGGTCGGATGCGAGGAAGATGGCGGCATCGGCGACGTCGGCGGTCGTGGCCGGGCGGCCGAGCGGGATCGCGTCGACGACCTCTTTCAGCAGCTCGGGTCGGGTGTCGGTGAACTTCGTGCCGGTCACCAACCCCATCGCGACGGCGTTGCAGCGGATGTTGAACGGACCACCGACCTTCGCAAGAGCTCGGGTCAGGGTGTTGAGCCCGCCCTTCGCGACCGCATAGGCGAGCTCGCCCTGCCCGGCAGATTGGTCTCCGCCGATCGACGAGATGTTGACGATCTCGCCACCGCCCGCCTCGCGCATTCCGGGCATCGCCAGCCGCGCGGTGTTGAACGGGCCAGTGAGGTCGGCGTCGATCACGCGGTCCCAGTTGACCGGGTCGTACTCGAACAGATCGCCCAGGATGTTGAGCGCCGCGTTGTTCACGAGGATGCGCACCGGGCCGTACTTCTCCGCGACCTCGGCCAGGACGTCCGCGATCTGAGCGCGGTCGGTCACGTCCATCGGCAAGCCGGCAACGGTGGCGTCGTAGTCGCTCGCGATCGCTTCCGCGACTTCTTTCGTGCGCCGCTCGTTCGAGTCGGTCACGATGACGGTCGCGCCGCCCTCCGCGAGGCGACGGGCGATCGCCTGCCCGATACCCATGCCGGCGCCGCCCGTGACCAACGCGACTCGACCTGTGAACTCCTGCTCCATGCTGAACCAGCCCCTTCGCGACACGTCCGCAGCGACGCGCGCGCGGCCGCTCCACATTCTCTCAATCTTGGCGTAGATTGACACAGAGCCCCCAGGGGGGCAACCGAATCGAGGGGGAGCAGCGATGACGTCACAGAACCTGGCGACACTTCGGAACCTGATCGGTGGTGACGACTTCAACGAAGATCGCACCAGCCCGGAGTTCCAGAAGAAGCTGCTCGACAGCATCGCGCCCGACGTCGAAGTCCATGAGGCGCCGTCGCTGCCGCACGGTGGTGTCCACCAGGGCCGCGAGGCCTTCTTCGGGGCCCGCAAGACGATGATCGACCTGTGGGACACGACCCTCGACGTCCAGCACATCTGGGAGGTGCCGGGCGACGACGTCATCGTCGTCAACTACGTGATGGAGTGGAAGGCGAAGTCGACCGGTCGCAGCGTCAGCCAGCCGGGCGTCGAGGTGATCACGTTCCGCGACGGCGTGATCGCCAAGATCGAGTTCTTCCACCTCGACACCAAGCGCGTGCTCGACACCCTCGACGCGAGCTGACCGGTCAGCCGGTTCGATCTCAGCCGGTATCGATCTCAGGCGGTATCGATCTCGGCGAACCGGCGCGACACGGCGATGTCGGCCCCGAGGTGCCAATTGCAGATCCGCTTCGTGGCCGCGACGGCGTCGGCGTCGCACTCCGTGATCTGGCCGGCCAGCTGCAACGCCACCTCGAAGGCGGCGTCGGCATCTGCCGCCACCTCTTGGACGAGTCCGATGGCATGGGCTCGAGTGGCGTCGATCGGCTGTGCGGTCAACAGGAGCCGCATGGCCTCTCCGGTGGGGATCATTCGCGTGAGGCGATGGACGGCCACGCCGGCCACCGCGCCGATGTTGCGTGGTTCAGGGAGCGCGAACCGCGCGTCGGCCGCCGCCACCCGGATGTCGCAGCACAGGGCGAGCTCGAACCCACCCCCCATGGCCCAGCCGTGGACGACGGCGATGAGCGGCTTCTTCGTGGCGTCGAGCCGTTCGAAGTGCCGGACGCGGGTCGCGCGATCGATCTCCGGCCGACCGGTCCCGGTTTCGGCGGAACCTTCCTTGAGGTCGGCGCCGGCGGAGAACGCGCGGCCGCTCGCGCGGATGACGCCGACACGCAGATCGTCGTCGTGGTCCAGGCGGTCGAGCGCCTCGACGAGGCGATCGCGCATCGCCTGGTTCTGCGCGTTCAGCGCGTCGGGGCGATCGAGCGTGACGACCAGCACGTGGTCGCGCACCTCGAGTTGGATCGGATCCTCGGAAGACATGATCCTCACACTGGCGGTGCGAACCACGCCCTGGCAAGTCCGACGCCGTAGGGGTTCGTCTCGACGACCCAGGGTGCACTCGCCCGTGTGCGCGTTCTCGACGTAGCGGGGAGCGGCGGCCCGTCAGCGCTCGGCGGCTCTGCGGAGTACCTCGTTGAACGGGATGTCACGGTCGGATGCCGGTTCTCGGGGCAGCCCGAGGAGACGTTCGCTGATGATGTTGCGTTGCATCTCGTTGGAGCCACCGGCGAGCGTGTGGCCGCGAATACCGAGCCATGACGTGGCCGGGTTGTCGAGCTCGACGTCGTCGCCGTCCCACATGACTCCCTCGGGACCGTGAACGGCGAGCGCGGTGCGTGTCCGCTCGACCGCGGCCACTGATCCCTGCAGCTTCGAGAGCGATCCCCACTGCCCTTTGTGCGTGCCGATCCGAACTCCGATGGAGAGCCTGGCACTCGTGAGCGGACCGACGACCGATTCGATGTACGCGTCGGCGACGAGGCCGGCGAGCTCGCCGTCGACGCCGCGCGCGCCTGCGGCGCGAACCAGGTCGGCGGACGAGACCCCGGAAGCGCGTGACGCCAGCGGAGCGCTGGTGAGATAGCCGTAGCCGATGTCCGCCGACGGCGTTGCGCTCGTGGAGGAGGAGCGTCTGCGCGACGGCCCACCCTGCGTTCTCCTCACCGACGAGGTTGTCGAGCGGCACGCGGACGTCGTCGAAGAACTCCTGGCAGAACTCTCCGAGCGTGCCGTCGGCGGAGCGGGTCTGGTCGATCGTGACGCCGGGCGTGTTCTTCAGCGGAACGCGACCGTCGACAAGCCGCGGTGCTTCGGCGACGTCCCAGTCGGACCGGCACGAGGCACAGTCCGTAGTCGGCGAGGTGGGCGCCCGTGCTCCACATCTTGGCGCCGTTCAGCGATGTACGTGTCACCGTCGCGTGTGAGCCGAGTGATGGCGCCCGCCATGTCGGAACCGCCGCGCGGCTCCGAGAGGAGCTGGATCCAGATCTCGTCACCGCGGAGAAGCGGTGGCAGGAACCGCGAGCCTTCGCCTCGTGCGACCCGTGGTCGAGGATCGTCGGGCGCGAGCATGCCGATCGACACCCGGTACGCGGACGGCACCTGGCGGCGCAGGTCGGCAGCCGCGTCGAAGAAGACCCGCTGGTGCTGCAGCGTGAGACCCGCGCCGCCGTACTCCTTCGGGAACGCGATGCCGGCGAAGCCGTGATCGAAGAGCAGGTTCTGGAGCTCGCGGCTGGTCGGCGGGCTCGTCGTCGAGCGACGGGAGGTTGGCGGCGATCCAGGCGCGGGCACGCGCGTCGAACGCGTCGAGTGACTCGACGGTGTCGACCGAGTCGTTGGTGTCGCCGGTCATCGTGCACCAGCTCCGATGAGCGCGATCAGTCGTTGCTTGTGTTCCTCAGGCGTGCCGTACACGCGCGCAGTCGACGACGGCGCGTCGGCTGTACATGTGGATGTCGTGCTCCCAGGTCACACCGATCCCGCCGGTGATCTGGACGCAGTCGTCGACGATGTCGAGGCAGTGCTCGCCGACGTAGGCCTTCGCGACCGATGCCAGGATGGCGACGTCTTCCCGCTCGTCGTCGACTGCCGCCGCCAGGTCGTCGGACACCGCCTTGGAGCCCTCGAGCCAGACGGTCATGTCGGCGATGCGGTGCTTCAGCGCCTGGAACGAGACGATCGGGCGGCCGAAGGCGACGCGATCGCGGCCGTACTCGAGCGTCACCTCCAGCGTGCGGTCGGCGATGCCGACCATCTCGGCGCACTGCAGCGCCAGCGCGAGCTGCGAGCTGGCGCTCGACCGCCGCTGCGGCGCCGCCGGGCTCGCCGACGATCGCGCTCGCGGGCAGCCGCGCCCCGTCGAAGCTCACCCGCCCGAAGCGTCGCGTCATGTCGACACTGCGGCCTCGCACGACCGTCATCCCGGGCGCATCTGCTCCCGGGACGAGCACCTGGCTGATGCCGTCGCCCGTGCGGGCGGTCACGAGAATGTGGTCGGCGACACCGATCGCCTCGACCGTAGGTCTTCTCTCCGTGGAGGACGACCTCGTCACCGTCGATCGTGGCCGACATCGTCAGCGTCTTCCGGCTGCCACCGACCGCCGGGCTCTGCGTGCGCCCACGCGGCAACGCGCTCGCCCGACAGCAGACCCGGGAGGACATCGGCGCGTTGGGCGTCGGTCCCGGACCGGGCGAGCGCCGCGGCCACGACGTTCACCGGGAGGAACGGCCCGGGCGACACCAGGCGGCCCATCTCCTCGGCCACGATGACGGCATCGCGCGTCGAGCCGCCCGACAGGCTCCCGCCGCCGAGCGCCTCCGGGACGAACAGCGATGTCCAGCCGAGCTCGGCGGCCTTGCGCCACCACTCGCGGTCGAAGCCGTCGATCGAGTCGTACAGCGCGCGCACCGTCGGTGAGCGGCATCTCGTTCCCGAGGAACCGCCGCGTCGTGTCGCGGAAGAACTCCTGATCCTCGGTCAGCTCGAGATTCATCTGCTCCACCTTCGGCCACGGTCGCCGCCAAAGATACTCATAACTTAGAATGATTGAGGCAACGGGATATCATCGCCGCGTGCCGCAGCTTCGAGACGCCGTGTTCGCGGGTATCGCCATGACGCCACAGGGCGATCTGAGCGACCGCGATCCGGCCGACGTGTACTGGGAGGTCGTGCAGGAGGCGCTCGCCGACGCCGGACTCACCATCGCGGATGTCGACGGTCTCATCGGCGATGCACCCGAGGGTCTCGGCCTCCGGTCGAAGCTGCCGGGTGGGGCGGTGGCCGACCTCGTCGGTCACCCGTTGCGATTCCACGCGTCGACGAGCATCGGCGCGTCCGGGCAGTCGGCCGGGGATCGGCCTCGCCGCCTTGGCCATCGCCCACGGCATGGCGTCGGTCGTCGTCATCCCCACCGTCGCCGCCGGGCGAGCCGCCGGGACTGCCGGGGCCGACCGCGACGCCGCCATCGCGCGCATGGCGAAGTTCGGGAGCCCGTACGAGTACGTCTGGGGCACGACGCGTGTCGCCGACTACGCAGTGGTCGCTCGCCGTCACATGCACGAGTACGGAACGACGGAGCAACAGCTCGCCGAGATCGCGGTGGCGCAGCGGTACGGCGCGACGCTCAACCCGCTGTCGGTCAACGGCAAGCGGGGCGAGATCACCATCGACGACGTCATGCAGTCGCAGCCGATCGCCGATCCCCTGAAGCTGCTCGACTGCTGCGTGGTCAACCAAGGCGCCGGGTGCATCGTCATGACCGCCGCCGCCGATGCCGCCCCACCAGCGCCGGCGGGCGCCACCACCCGGTGGCACTCCTCGGCTGGGGCGAGGGTCACAGCTACCTCGATCCGTGCAAGGCGCCGAGCCTGGCCGAGCTTCGAGGGTGGACGTCTCGCCGCCGACACCGCGTTCGGCATCGCCGGCGTCGGCCGGGACGAGATCGACGTCGCGGGAATCTCCGACCACTTCACCATCAACGCCATCGTCGAGCTCGAGGCCGCGGGGTTCTGCGCCAGAGGTGAGGGCGGCTCGTTCGTCGAGGGTCAGGCGACGCGCATCGGCGGACGGTTCCCGGTGAACACCGACGGCGGCTTCCTCTCCAGCAGCCACGCCGGCCAGCTGCGGCTCTTCACCGTCATCGAGCTCGTGCGTCAGCTGCGCCACGAAGCCGGTCCGCGGCAGGTCGAAGGCGCGTCGCTCGCGTACTGCCCACGGAGTCGGTGGGGTCTCGCAGGTCCAGTACTCCGCCGTGCTCGGGAGGGTGTGACGGCATGGCCGAGTACGACAAGTTCCTGCCCGAGATCACGCCACTCGACGAGCCGTTCTGGGCAGCCGTCAAGCAGCACCGCGTCGACCTCCAACGGTGCGACCGGTGTGCCGAGTACCGCTTCGTGCCGTCCGAGATCTGCCCGTGCGGCTCGCGCGGAGTACACGTGGACGCCGATCGCCGGCACGGGCGAGGTCTACACGTACACGGTCGTACACCGCGCGCCGACGCCCGCGTATCAGGCCGATGCGCCGTACGTCATCGCGCACGTCACGATGGACGAAGGACCGCGGATGATCAGCACGCTCGTCGATCGTGATCCGGCGAAGGTCGTCATCGGCATGCCGGTCGGAGATCGTCTTCGACGACGTGACGCCGGAGCTCACCCTGTACCGCTTCCGGCCCCGGTCGGAAGCCTGACCTGAAGGCGACGTCATGCTCTACATCAACGGCACGTGGCAAGAGGCGGCTTCCGGGCGGACGTTCGAGTCGCGCAATCCGGCCACGGGTGAGGTCATCGATCGTGTCGCCGACGGCGGCGCCGACGACGCTCGCGCCGCGATCGACGCCGCGGCCGACGCGTTCGACGAGTGGGCGGCGCGCACTGCCTACGAGCGCTCGTCGTTCCTGTACGCGGCGCATCAGCTGATGCTCGAGCGCCGAGAGGCGCTCGCGAAGCTGATGACCGAGGAGCAGGGCAAGCCGATCCGCATGGCCCGGGCCGAGGTCGGCTACGCCGCCGACTTCCTGCTCTGGTTCGCGGAGGAGGCGAAGCGAAACTACGGCGAGACGATTCCATCGGCCCGCGCCGACCAGCGATTCCTCGTGCTGCACCAGCCGGTCGGTGTCGTGGGCGCGATCACGCCGTGGAACTACCCGATCTCGATGCTGACGCGGAAGATCTCGCCGGCGCTGGCGGCGGGATGCACCGTCGTGCTGAAGCCCGCTGAGCAGACGCCGCTGTGCGCGGTCGAGACCTTCAAGGTGTTCGAGGATGCCGGCATCCCGCCCGGCGTCGTGAACCTCGTGCCCACGTCGGATCCTGTGGCGGTGGGCGGCGAGCTCGTCGACAACCCCAAGGTGCGCAAGATCGCGTTCACCGGTTCGACGGAGGTGGGGAAGCTCGTCGCGGCCAATGCCGCTCGCCATGTGAAGCGGGTCAGCTTGGAGCTCGGTGGCCACGCGCCGTTCATCGTGCTCGACGACGCCGATCCGGTTCGTGCCGCGAAGGGCGCGGCGGCGGTGAAGTTCCTCAACACCGGCCAGGCTTGCATCTGCCCGAACCGTCTGTTCGTGCAGCGCGGCATCGCCGACGCGTTCGTCGCCACGCTCCAGCAGCGGTTCGAGTCGCTCAAGGCCGGCGCCGGGTCGACCGACGGCGTGACCATCGGTCCGCTGATCGATGAGGCGGCCCTCGACAAGATGGAGCGACAGGTCGCCGACGCTGTCGAGAAGGGTGCCCGAGTGGTCACCGGCGGCCGACGGCTCGTCGACGACGGTCTCGATCGCGGCTGCTTCTACGCCCCGACGCTGCTGGCCGACGTCACGCCCGACATGCTGATCTACCGTGAGGAGACGTTCGGTCCGATCGCTCCGGTGTTCGTGTTCGACGACGACGACGAAGTGATCGCGATGGCCAACGACACCGAGTACGGCTTGGCCAGCTACGTCTACACGAACACCATGTCGCGGGCGTTCCGCGTGTTCGAGCGGCTGAAGTTCGGCATGGTGGGCGTCAACGACATCAACCCGACGTCGGCCGCCGCACCGTTCGGCGGCGTCAAGGAGAGCGGGCTCGGCGTCGAAGGCGCACGTCAAGGCCTCGCGGAGTACCTCGACACCAAGTTGGTGGGCATCTCCATCTGACGCTCCGTTTTGGTCGGGTTGCACTCATTGTCATGACGCGCGTGATTGCATAGAGTCCCGTCAGATCGAAGCCATCATCGCCTGACTGGCGCCAGAATCGTGGCGCACGTGGTGATGTCGAATCCGACCAAGTTCTCGGAGGCTCCACGATGACGCCGAAGGCATCTTCTCGCGCTCGCTGGCTGGCCTCGATTGCGGTGCTGAGCCTCGCGTTGGCCGCGTGCGGCAGCAGCTCGAACAAGGCGGCGTCGCCGACATCGACATCGGCCGCCGCCGTCCACGCCGCCGGTGAGCACGACATGGCTGCAATGGCTGACGTGAACCACAAGGCGACCAAAGACGACAAGGGTTTTTCGGCATTGAAGAACGGTCACCACGCCCAGATGGTGTTGACCAAGTTGTCGGCGACGGACCAAGCCACACTCGACAAGCAACTCGCGGTCACGCGCGAAGTCGCGAAGGTGTACCCGACGGTCGCGTCGGCGATGGCGGCCGGCTACCACCGCGCGGGGCCGTTCCAACCCGGGTTGGGTGCGCACTTCACGACCGCGGGTCCCCACGCCCTGAATCCCGACGGGATCCTCGACGACGCTGATCTCCGCTCGCCGCTCGGACTGCTCTACTCGGGCACCAGCCCCACCGATCACCTGGTCGGATTCATGTACTACTCGATGTCGCCGACGATTCCACAAGGATTCGCGGGGTCGAACGACTTCTGGCACTCCCACACGTCGATCTGTTTGCGGCGTGGTCCCGATGGCGGTGAGGACGCGCCGTTCGGCATGGACAGCGACGTGACTGCCGAGCAATGCCGCGCTGCGGGAGGGTTCTTGATCTTGAAGACGCAGTACATGGTGCACGTCTGGACGGTGCCGGGATACGAGACCACCACGAAGGACGGTGGCCCGTTCGCGGAGGCCAACCCGAAGCTCACCTGCAGCGACGGGACCTACTACTCGGTGCCGATCTCCGAATGGCCGAGTCATCCCTACAACATCTGCAGGTCCGCCTGAACGACGGTCGTGGCCCGGCGGCGCCCGTAGCGCGGCGGGCTACGACCGAGCGAGGAGCGCGGCGACTGCACCGCCGTCGACGAGCACGTCGGTTCCGGTCATGAACGACGCGCCGTCGGAGGTCAGGAAGTCGACCACGGCCGCGACCTCTTCGGCCTGCGCGACACGGCCGAGTGGTGTCGTCTCGATCATCTGCGGCATCGCGGGCTGGTGCTCGCCCTCGAGCCGTCCCATGGTGGTGTCGATGATGCCGGGCGAGAGCGACAGGAGCCGCGCGCCCTTGGCGCCCCAGGCCACGGCGCGGCGACGCACGAGCTCGAACACGGCGCGCTTCGACACGGCGTAGGAGATCGACGGTTCGTCGGGATCGAAGCCTTGCGCGGCGAGGTCGTCGTAGAACGTCGGCGACAACGGATCGTCGAGCGTCACGGTCAACTCCGGAGACATGGGCACCATGTGTGCGGCCATCGACGCGAAGCAGACTGCGACCGACCCGGGCGCGAGGACGGTCTCGAAGGCGTCGAGAACGTTCAGCGTGCCGAAGAGGTTGACATCCCAGATCCGACGGCCCGGAGCCATCGCAGGGGAGAGCCCGGCCGTGAGCACGAGCGCGCCCAGCTGCCCGGTGGCGCGGGTGATGGCTTCGACGTCGGCCGGTTCGGTGATGTCGCAGGTGAAGGTCTCGACCTCTCCCGCGAGCCCGGAGGCAACCTGGTCGACCGCCGCACGATCGCGGTCGGCGAGCAGGAGGCGGCCCCGCGGCGCGAGGAGGGCTGCGACCGCAGCGCCCATGCCGGAGCCGGCGCCGATGACAACGTTTGTCGTGCTCATGGGTCGATCCAGTCAGTTGGAGGAGCCGATGGGAATCACTGGGAGCTGAGAAGCGGTCTTACGAGCCGTCACGTCGGAGGAGCAGCACGCCCGACGGAGTCCCGCCGCCCGACGTCACGACCGCGGTGCGGGCGTCGCGAACCTGGCGGTCGTCGGCCTCGTGGCGCAGCTGGGCGATCGCCTCGTACAAGAAGCCGAAACCGTGCGTGCGACCTTCCGACAGCTGGCCCCCGTGCGGGTTGACCGGGAGGTCGCCGTCCAACGCGATGCGGCGCCCGCCGTCGAGCCAGTCCTGCGCCTCACCGATGCCGCAGAAGCCGAGGCCCTCGAGCCAGGAGATGGCGTTGAAGGTGAAGCCGTCGTACACGAGGGCGACGTCGACGTCGGCGGGCCGGAGGTTCGTCCGCGACCAGAGGTGCGCGGATTGGCCGAGTACCTGCGGCTCGTGCGTGAGCGTGTCCCTGGTCCCAGGAGATCCGCTCCATGATCTGCGTGCCGACCGCTTCGATCCTGACCGCCGGCTTCGGCAGATCAGGGGCGACCGACGCATCGGACACGATGACGGCGATGGACGCGTCGCACGGAACGTCGCAGTCGTACAGGCCGAAGGGCGTCGTGATCGGGCGGGCCGAGAGGTAGTCGTCCATCGTCATCGGGTCGCGGTAGATCGCAACCGGGTTGCGAGCGGCGTTCGTTCGGTCGTTGATGGCGATCCAGCCCAGCATCTCGCGGGTCGCCCCGTAGCGGTGCATGTACTGGTTGGCGTTCATGCCGATCCAGTTCGCGGCCGACATCGCGCCGAACGGCGCACGCCACTCGTAGGTCGGGCCGGAGACGCGGCCACCGCCGCTCCCGCCGAGTTGGAGGGTGGCGTAGGTCGACTCCCACACCGTGCGGAAGCAGAGGACGTGGCGGCACAGCCCCGCGGCGACGGCGAGCATCCCCGCGATCACGGCACCACCGGGCCCCGGGAGCTCGCTGCCGCCGTTGATCCAGGTGGGCCGGATCCGCAACGCCTCTTCGATCGCGGTGATGCCGCCCTCGCTCATGCCCACCCCGCCGGGACCGGGGTAGGTGGACAGCCCGTCGATGTCGTCGAGGGTGAGGCCGGCGTCGGCCACCGCCGCGAGGCAGGCGTCGACCGCCAGCGACAGCGGGTCGACCATCAACCGCCGCCCGATCGCCGAGCGCCCGGCGCCGGAGAGGACTGCTCGGTGCTCGAACCGGTCTTCGCTCAGGGGTCGGCGCGGCGCCGGAAGCTGTGGCTCGCCGACCCGGTCGTCCGACACGGTCGTTCCCGTCGGCTCGAACAGCGGCACCCAGATCTCGGGGTCCTCCTCTTGCTGCTCGAACCGGACCGTGACCTCCTGGCCGATGTGCACGTCGTCGGGCTCACACCCGACGATGTTCGTCGTGAGGCGGACGCTCGAGTCCTCGTCGAGCGCCACGACCGCGATCGCATACGGAGGTTCGAAGCCGGGGAGCCACTGGTGGCGGTTGACCGTGAAGCCCACAACGCGTCGCGCGGCCGGAGACCTCGGCCGGCGCCCACTCGCGGCTCCGACACGTCGGGCAGACGGGGGCGGGAGGATGCACGAGCTGCTTGCACTCGGTGCAGCACTGGATCCGCAGGCGACCATCGGCTCCCGAGGTCCAGAACCACGTGTTGGTTGGTGTGAGCTGGGGAAGCGGGCGCACGTCGACTGACTGGCTCGGTGTCAGAAGACGCTGCGCAGGAACCCGACGACCGGGGTGGCGTCGGGGAACGACCCGCTGATTCCCGAGGCGAAGTAGCCGGTGTCGGTGATCACGGTGATGCCGGTGATGCACGCCGCCGCGTCGCTGCACAGGAACACGAGCGGGTACGCCTGCTCGAGCGCTGTCGCCGCCGAGATCCCTGCTGCCTCGCGGTAGTCGGACCCGAAGCCGAGCCAGGTCTCGGCGTTCGCCCGCGCGAGCGGTGTGTCGGTGGGTCCGGGGAGGATGGCGTTGATGCGGATGCCCTGCTTGAGGAGCGGGAATGCCTCGCGCGCGACGTATGCGTTCATCGCGAGCTTGGCCCACGCGTAGTGGGCCTTGCCGTGCTCCTCGGCCCAGCGTGTCGCGTCGTCGAAGTCGCGGACGTCGAGGTACTCATTGAGCAGCTCGAGGTTCTGCTCCCAGCCGAAGCCGGCGGCCGACGAGATCATGCCGATGGCCGAGCCACGCGGGAGCATGCCGCCCTCGAGCATCCGGTCGATCAGGAGCCGGTGGCCGAGGAAGTTGATCCGCTCGATCCCCGGTGTGCCGTCGGCCACGCCGGCGCAGCAGAAGAGCGCGTGCACCGGCCCACCGCATTCGTCGACGGCCGCCTCGATCGACCCCTTGTCGGCGAGGTCGAGGCGAATGCTCTTCGCGCCCGCGAGGGTGACGTCGGCGCGGTCCATGACGACGACCTCGGCCCCCGCGTCCTGCACGAGCTCGGCGACGGCCGCGCCCATGCCGGTTGCACCGCCGACGACGAGCGCTCGCTTGCCCCGGTAGCCGAACGCGTCGAACAGTCCCATGTCATTCGCTCCCTTGTGCATGTGATGTGCGGCGGTTCACGCGACGGTACCGCGGACCTTCAGATCCACGATCGCGTCCCAATCGAGCCCGATGCCGGTGAGGATCTCCTCGGCGTGCTCGTTGAACTCCGGCGCCCTCGTCGGCTGCGCCGGTGTGCCGTCGAACTGCACGGGCGCGGCGGCCAACTGGAACGGCGTGCCGGTCGAGGTCGCGCAGTCGACCACGTACCCGTTGGCCACGGTCTGCGGATCGCTCGCGGCCTCGAGCGTGTCCTGGACGACCGTCCACTGTCCGGGGAAGTCGGCGAGGGCGGTGCGCCACTCCGCGACCGTCCGTTCGAGGAACGCCTCGGTGAGCACGGCCATCGCATCGGCGGCGTGCTCGCGCAGCGCTGCCGCAGTGGCGAATCGTTCGTCGGACGCCAGCTCCGGGCGCCCGACGACGGTGCACGCCGCCGGCCAGTACGTCGCTGCCTGCAGGCACGAGAAGGCCAGGAACCCGCCGTCCTTCGTCCGGTACGTTCTGACGAGCGGGTTTCCGGGGGGAGCGTTGCGCGGGGGAGGGGTGAACGCCTTTCCCATCTGGAGCGAGAGCGCGAGCGATGCTCCCATGGACCACAGGCCGATGCCGAGGAGCGAGACATCGACGGTCGTCGCCTCTCCGGTGCGCTCCCGGTGGAACAGAGCACCCATGATCCCCCCGGCGATGGTCATGGCGCCGATGGAGTCGCCGTACGCGGGCGCCGGGGCCTGGCGGTACGTAGTCGTCGTCGGGCTGCTTCATGCTGATGGACATCCCGGCGCGATGCCAGTAGGCGAGGATGTCGTAGGAGCCGCGATCGGCCTCGGGGCCGCGTTCGCCCTGGCCGGTTCCTCGCACGTACACGATGTTCGGGTTGTGAGCCCGGATGTCGTCGACGTCGATGTGGAGCTTCGAGCGAACTCTCGGAAGCTTGTTGGTCAGGAAGACGTCACAGGTCGCGGCGAGGCGGTACAGGATGTCGAGGCCGTCCTCGGAGCTCAGGTCGAGCGCAAGGCTCTTCTTTCCGCGATTGGAGTGTTCGAGCAGCACGTGCACGTCGGTTCCCATGACGGCCAAGCCCGTCGAGGCGAGCCCCCGCATGGCGTCGCCGCGTTCGACGTGCTCGATCTTGATGACCTCGGCGCCCCAGTCGGCGAGGAGTGCCGATGCCGCCGGGACGAACGTGTGCTCCGCAACTTCCAGGATGCGGACCCCTGCCATCACCGCGGTCATCGTGCTCCAGTTTCGTCTTTCCGGCCGGCGCCGGTGAGTCTCGTTGACATTGACATCGTCGTCAACCAGCCAGACGTTGCCGACCGTTCGACGCTCGGGTCACGGTCGAGATGCCGACGGCGCAAGACCGCCGCTAGAGTCGGCGCCCGCGGCGTCTGCCGCTGACGTTGGCGCAGGAACGACGCAGCTTCTGTGCGCGGGTTCCTGAGCCGGCGTGCGAGTAGCGGTCGCGTTCTCGAGGGGGGACAGTTCGTGTCGAGTGCCGAGTCGGAACCGGGCGGGCCGGCGACGGCCGGCCTTGTGCAGGCCGTCTTGGACGCCGAAGCCGAGCGCCGAGCGGAGCAAGCCGAGGCGGCCCGAGAGGTCGTGCTCGACGACGAGCTCCTGCCCGGGGTCGGCGACGACGAGATCTCGCTGCGCGACGGCGTCGTGCGCGGCGGGGTGTTCACGTTCGCGATGCTCGCCCTGCTCCAGTTCTTCCAGGAGCTGGAGCACTCCACGATCTCGGTGTTGGCGCCGAACATCCGCGACACCTTCCACGTCAGTGACGGTGTCATCGTCTTCGTCAGCGCGGCGTCGGGGGCGTTCCTCGCCCTCGGATCACTGCCGATGGGTTGGTTGGCCGACCGCTTCCGACGTGCGCCGATCATCGGATGGGCGACTGCCGCCTTCTCGGCGGCGGTGTTCGCCGGTGGCCTGGCCGTGAACGCGTTCGCCCTGTTCGTGGCTCGTCTCGGCGTCGGCGTGGCGAAGTCGAACACGTTCACGGTGCAGGGCTCGCTCGTCGCCGACGCCTATCCGATCGCAGCACGCGGGCGCACGAACGCCACGATCGCGTTCTCGGCTCGGCTCGCGGCGGTGCTCAGCCCGGCGGTGGTGGGCGGGATCGCTGCGCTCGCCGGTGGCACCGACGGTTGGCGATGGCCGTACCTCGGGCTCGGGTTGGTCACCCTCCCGTTGGCCATCTTCGCGTTCCGCATCCCCGAGCCGCCTCGGGGTCAACCCGAGATGCGTTCCGTGCTCGGCGACGTCATCGACGCCCCCGAAGGTGCAACGTCGGCACCCCTCTCACTCGAAGCGGGGTTCAAGCGGCTGCACCGGATCAAGACCTTCAAGACGATGCGGGTCGCGCTCGGCGGCGCTGGGCTTCGGTCTGATCACGGGACCAGTGCTCCAGAACCTGTACCTCGACCGTCACTTCCATCTCGGAACGTTCGGGCGAGGCGTCGTCGCAACCGTGACGGGCGTCGGCGTCCTCGTCGCGCTGCCGTTCGTGGCGAAGCGCTACGACGCCCTCTACCGGAGCGATCCGACCCGCGCCCTGCGACTGATCGGCATGTTGATCCTGCCGGTCGCGGCGATCCTGCCGATCCAGTACCTCATGCCGAACGCGACACTGTTCGCGATCGTCGGGATCTTCCCGGTCTTGCTGCTCGCCACCGCCTTCACGATGGTCGGTCCGATCATCCAGTCGATCGTTCCCTACCCGCTGCGTGGCCTGGGCTTGGCGCTCGGCTCGATCTATGTGTTCTTCGTCGGCGCGACCGGCTGCGCGATCCTCGCGTCGTTCCTCACCAGCGCCATGGGGCCGCGCGGTGCGGTGCTCCAGATCGGCATCCCGTTGACGCTCATCGGCGGCCTCCTCATCATCCGCAACTCGTCGAGCATCGACAACGATCTGTCGCAGGTCGTTGCCGAGCTCCGGGCGGAACGCGAGGAGCAGGATCGTCAGAGCGAGCAACCGGAGAGCGTCCCCGCGATCCACGTCGACTCCATCGACTTCTCGTACGGCCATGTGCAGGTGCTGTTCGACGTCGGCTTCGAGGTCCGACGCGGCGAGGTGCTCGCGTTGCTGGGAACGAACGGCGCGGGGAAGTCGACGATCCTTCGGTTGATCGCCGGCCTCGGCACGCCCTCACGCGGCGTGGTCCGGTTGCACGGGACGATGATCACCTACGTCCGTCCGGAGCAGCGCGTGAAGCTCGGGATCCGCCTGCTGCCCGGGGGCAAGGGTGTGTTCCCCTACATGACGATCCGCGAGAACCTCGAGATGGGCGCGTACATCTACCGCGGCGATTCGGCCGACCGGGACCGGCGGATCGCCCGGGCGCTCGACCTGTTCGACGTGCTCGCCGACCGTCAGCACGAGATGGCAGCCACGTTGTCGGGCGGCCAACAGCAGATGTTGGCGCTCGCGATCACGCTCCTGCACGACCCCGATGTGCTGCTCATCGACGAGCTCTCGCTGGGTTTGTCGCCGATCGTCGTGGAGCAGCTGCTGGTGGTCGTGGACCAGCTCAAGCGCGACGGGCTGACCATCGTGATCGTCGAGCAATCGCTGAACGTGGCACTCTCGATCGCGGATCGCGCGGTGTTCCTCGAGAAGGGACGAGTGCGCTTCGAGGGACCCGCCAGCGAGCTCGCGGCGAACGACGATCTGGCGCGGGCCGTGTTCTTGGGTCGCGAGGGCGGCTGAGCCGGTGATCGCAACGCCAGTGATCGCAACCTGGGTGACCAGCCAACTCGTCTTCAACGGGCTCGCGCGCGGGATGGTGTACGGCCTGCTGGCCCTCGGCATCGTGCTCGTCTACCGGGCCACCCGGGTCATCAACTTCGCGGTGGGCGGCATGGGCCTCGTCGGCGCCGGCCTCCTCGTCTTGCTGTCCGTGCAGTACGGCGTTCCGTATTGGCTGGCCGTGGTGATCGCGCTCGTCGTCGGCACCCTCTATGGCGCGCTGTTGGAGCTCACCATCATCCGACGGCTCTTCGACGCACCGCGGGTCATCGTGGTGGTCGCCACGATCGGCATCGCCCAGCTCTCTCTCGCCATCTTTGTCGCCTACCCGAAGCTCGCCGTCGGCTCGCGGTTCCCGTTGCCCATCGGGGCCGACCACGAGTTGATGTCGGTCAGGATGACGGGCGCGCAGCTGACGATTCTGGTCGTCGTGCCGCTGGTCGCGATCTTGCTCTCGTGGTTCCTCACCCGCACCACGTTCGGCAAGACCGTGAAGGCATCGGCCGAGAACCGCGACCTCGCACGCCTCAATGGCATCAGCCCGAAGCGCGTGTCGACGTTCGTGTGGGCCGTCGCCGGCGCGCTGGCCACGTTGTCGCTGTCGCTCGTGGCCGGCGACGTAGGGGCGACGACCGCCCTCGTGGGCCTCGGTCCGAGCACGCTGGTGAGCGGGCTCGTCGCCGCAGTCATCGGTGGCATGGTGTCGTTCCGTCGCGCGTTCTTCGCCGGAATCGTGATCGGCGTCGTCGAAGCGGTCGTCTTCTTCAACTTCCTCGATCAGCCTGGGCTGATCGACTTCCTCCTCCTCATCGCTGTGCTCATCGCGGTGTACTTCCAGAGCCGGAGGGGCACGGAAGAGACCCAGGCCTTCACGTTCGCGCCGAAGCGTCGGCCGGTCTCGGAGCGCCTGCGCGGCATCTGGTGGGTGCGGAACCTCGATCGCGGCGCGCTCGTGTTGTTGACCATTGCCGCGGTGCTGCTGCCGGTGATCGTCACGGAGCCGTCACGGCATCTGCTCTACACGACCATCCTCGCGTTCGCTCTCTGCGGCTTGTCCCTCAGCGTCCTCACCGGCTGGGCCGGACAGCTCTCGCTCGGACAGATGGCTTTCGCCGGACTCGGAGCCCTCCTCGCCGCCGCGTTCGACCGTGGCATCACCGTCGACATCGGCTGGCATTCGACGCGCCTCATCCGGGGCGGGCTCCCGGGTCTCGGCTTCGTCCCGTCGATCATCTGCGCCACACTCGTCACGGCCGGGATCGCAGCTCTCATCGGAGTCGGGGCCCTCCGAATACGCGGGTTGTTCCTCGCCGTGAGCACCTTCGCGTTCGGGTTGGCCGCGAGCCAGTACTTCTACGCCCGACCGATCTTGAGCGCCGGCAACACGGAGTCCGTGCCGTTCGCGCGACCGGATCTGTTCGGCATCGACAAGCGGTACCTGTTCGGCACCCAAATGGGCTTCCAGCGCACCTACTACTACCTCGTGCTCATCGGACTCGTCATCGCGGTCATGATCACGGCCCGGCTCCGGCGAACCGGTATCGGCCGCAGCACCATCGGCGTGCGCGACAACCCTGAGGGCGCGTCGGCGTACACCGTCAACCCGACTTGGGTGAAGCTCCGCACGTTCGCGTTGGCGGGCGGCATCGCGGGCCTCGCCGGAGCGCTCCTCGCCGGCTCGTTGCAGAGCGTGCCGCTGCACGAGGTCTTCGGGGTCGACGATTCGCTCAAGCTCGTGGCGATCGTGGTGATCGGCGGTCTGGGCTCCACCACCGGCCCGATCTTCGGCGCGCTCTGGGTGATCGGACTGCCCACGTTCTTCCCCGGCAACGACCTCGTTCCGCTGCTCACCTCGAGCGTCGGCCTGCTCGTGCTGCTCCTCTACTTCCCGGGTGGGTTCATCCAGATCGCATACTCGATCCGCGACGCCCTGTTCGGCTTCGCGGAGCGACGCATGGGACCGGCACCCGAGATCCAGAAGCAGACGTTCGCCCAACCGCGCCAAGCGTCGGAGCGCGCGCCCCTGCCCAGCGGTACCGCCGCGCTCGCAGTGCGCAACGTCAGCGTGAAGTTCGGTGGCAACGCGGCGGTGCAGGATGTCTCCTTCGAGGTCGGCGCCGACGAGATCATCGGGTTGATCGGAACCAACGGTGCCGGCAAGAGCACCCTGATGAACGCCATCGGTGGCTACGTCAAGAGCACCGGCGAAGTCGAGATCCTCGGCACCGACGTGTCGTCGCTCTCACCGTCGGGGCGCGCCCGTCGCGGTCTCGGCCGGACGTTCCAGTCGGCGACGCTCTTTCCCGAGCTCACCATCCGCGAGACGGTCGAGCTCGCGCTCGAGGCCCGACACCGAACCGGCTTGCTCAGCACCGCCCTGTTCCTCCCGGGGTCGCTCCGGATGGAACGGAAACGGCGCGCCGAGGCGGCTGAGCTCATCGACTTCCTGGGTCTCGGCCGTTATGCGAGCGCGTACATCTCGGATCTCTCGACCGGAACCCGCCGTGTGGTCGAGCTCGCCGGCCTGCTCGCGCTCGACGCGCGGGTGCTGTGCCTCGACGAGCCGACGGCCGGGCTGGCCCAACGCGAGACGGAGGCGTTCGGGCCCGTCATCACCAACATCCGCCGCGAGCTGGGCGCGTCAGTGCTCGTGATCGAACACGACATGCCCCTCATCATGGGCATCAGCGACCGCGTGTACTGCCTCGAGCTGGGCAAGATCATCGCGTCCGGCCGACCCGACGACGTCCGTCGCGACGCCGCCGTCGTCGCCGCCTATCTCGGGACCGACGAGCGGGCGATCTCCAGAAGCGGCGGCCCGACGCCCGACACGGGGGACACGCCGGAAGAGTGAGCGAGGAAGCCGGTGTGCGATCCGGCTTCTCGACCCGCTGCGGTCAGTGGGTCGGCATGGCCCCCGGCGGGACCCGCGGCGTGAGCGTCACCGACGGCACGCACACGGAGGGACCGCACCGCGCGACCGTGTCGACGATGGTGATGAGCTCCTCGATGTCGAACAGCGCACCGCTGAGCTGGCCGCGTTCGACCCACAGCTGCGCGAGCTCCGCGGCGAGCTCATGGTCCCAGTCCTTGTTGAACTCGGTCATCGAGTCGCCCGTCGCCACCGCCGCACTCGCCGACGACGATGCGGGTGAATCCGATGTCGGGATGCTCCACGCACCACGCCTCGACCAGCTTGTCGAGCGCGGCCTTGCTGACGATGTAGGAGCCGAGGCCCGCCATCGGTGCTCTGATCGAAGCGCTCACCGACGAGAGGTACATCGCGGTGCCGCGGGATGCAGTGAGGTGGGGGATGGCCGCGGCGGTGGCGATGGAGGCGCCGATCACGTTGGTGTCGAACACGCGCCGCCAGGTGTCGGCGTCGATGTCGACGAGGCGCGCGAGGGGACCGATACCGGGCGCGTAGACGAGCGCGTCGATACCCCCGAGCCCATCGGCCGCCTCGTCGATCGCGGCGCGGCACGACTCGACGTCGGTGACGTCGCAGGCGATGGAAAGAGTGCCGGGACCGGCCTCTTTCGCGGCATCAACGAGCCGATCGCGCCGCCGGGCGAGGAGCGCGACCTGCGCACCGCGCTGGGCGACTCCGACACCGATGCAGCGTCCGAGGCCGCTCGACGCTCCAATGACGACAATTCGCACGAGCTGCTCCCGGGACCGTGTGACTCAGATGAGGCCGACGCCGGCAGCTTCGTTGCGCTTCTTCCACTCGTCGCGGGACATGCGGGTGGTGTCGACGTCGGGAACCAGCGCGCGGAGCGCACCAACGGTCGCCTGTTCCTTCGGCGTGTGCTTGAACGGGTCCCAGTTGAAGAACCGGCAGGCGTTCTGCCAGGTGATCTTGTGGATCTCGTCGTCGGTGCAGCCCGCCTCCTGGAACTCGTTCCACGCGAACTCCGGCGACTCCGGCCATGTGGTGTCGGTGTGCGGGTAGTCGCACTCCCACGCGATGACATCGAGGCCGATCTCGTGGCGCAGCTTCAGGCCGGAGGGGTCGGTGATGTAGCAGGCGAGGAAGTGCTCGCGGAACACGTCGGAGGGCAGCTTGCCCTCGCCGAAGTCCTGGTCGATCCACGCCTGGTTCTTGAAGTGGCGGTCGACCCGGTCGAGGTAGAAGGGAATCCACCCGATGCCGCCCTCGGAGAGGGCGACCTTCAGCTCCGGGAACTTCCGCAGCGTCGGGCCGAAGAGCAGGTCCTGCGCGGTGAGCGGCGGTCATCTGCGACGGCGACGACGATCTTGTGGTCGACCGGAGCCTCGGGGGCGAGGTTGATGACGCCGTCGACTCCGCCGATGTGGAGGCACAGCACCATGTCCTCTTCCACCATCGCCTGGAGCATCGGGTCCCAGTGACCCCGACAGGAAGCTCGGCCAGCCCCGCGCCTGGGGCGACTCGAGGAAGCTGATGGCCCCGCAGCCCTTCTTCGAGATCCGCTTGACCTCGGCGACCGCGAGGTCGATGTCCCACATCGGCACGATGCCGAGCGGGATGAACCGCCCGGGGTAGGCACCACACCAATCGTCGATGGCCCAGTCGTTGTAGGCCTGGAGCATCACCAGCGAGAGCTCCTTGTCGGCCGCTTCGCTGAACGTCCGGGCGTTGAAGCCCGCCATCGTCGGGAAGCACATCGACGCCAGCACGCCGTTGGCGTTCATGTCGCGAACCCGTTCGTGCACGTCGAAGCAGCCGGGCCGAAGCTCCGAGTACGAGCCGGGCTCGAACCCCCACTCCGAACGCGGCCACCCGACGGTGGCCGCCATGCCGAACGGGGTGGACGTCTTCGCCCCCTGGAACACCCACTCGTCGGCGCCGTTCTCGTTGTGCACGACCTTCGGCGCGTCGTCGAGCCACTTGGCCGGCACGTGGTTCTTGTACATGTCGGGCGGCTCGACCATGTGGTCGTCGATGCTGACGAGGATCATGTCGTCCATGTTCATGGCGCGCTCCTCTGAGACCCTCGAACCATGTGCTGCGGCCGTTCCGCGAGCTTCCGGAGTTCGTTTCCCATTCTCACCGACATTGACATCACCGTCAACACAGGTGAGTCCCGGCGGGCCATGGGGTCGAGGCACCGGCCGCGGGGTGACGACACCGCGACCTGCCAAGCTGGTCGACGATGCCGGCGACCGATCCCGAGGTGCTCGACGCGTGGGCCGCGAGCGGCGCCATGGCGTTGACCGGCCGGGCAGGAGGGGCGCCCCTCGGGCCTCCGGCGCCGCTCGTCCCCGCATTGATGCGCATGGACGCCGACCTCGCAGAACGGGCGCTGGAGCGCGGCGTCGGTCTCGAGGTCGATCCCCTCCGATCGCTCTGCGACCGGGCTGCGATCTCCGGGGCCGGGCGGAACGGCGACACGAGCTGCGGTGGAGCGACGCGGCTCGTACGCGCCGAAGGCGGATGGATCGCGGTGTCGCTCGCACGTGACCACGACATCGAGACGATCCCGGCGTGGTTGGAGGTCGACGAGCCGGATCCCGGGTCGGATCCTTGGCCGATCGTCGAGGCCCGGGTTCGCCGATTGCCGGCCACCCCCGTCGCGAGTCGCGCCCGCCTCCTCGGGATGCCGGTCTCGGTCCTCGGCGAGATTGCACCGTGGGCCGGTCCGAAGGAGGGTCTTCCCGTCCGGACGACCGAGTTCCCGGGGCACGCGTACCGCGCGCCGCGAGAACAGCCGCTGGTCGTCGACCTGTCGTCGTTGTGGGCCGGTCCGCTCTGCTCGCACCTTCTCCAGGAGTTCGGCGCCCGAGTGATCAAGGTCGAGGCGCGGGATCGGCCCGACGGCGCGCGCGGTGGCCCGGAGCAGTTCTACGACCACCTCAATGCGGGCAAGGAGAGCGTCGCACTCGACTTCCGCCGCTCCGACGATCTCGAGATGTTCCGGAGACTCCTCGTGCACGCCGATGTCGTCATCGAGGGGTCGCGACCGAGGGCGCTCGAGCAGCTCGGCATCGTCGCGAGCCACGTGCTCGCCGAGGGTCCGGCCGTCTGGGTCTCGATCACCGGCTACGGGCGCGACGGGCCCGCGCGATCAGGTCGCATTCGGCGACGACGCGGCGGTCGCGGGTGGTCTCGTCGTATGGGACGAGGCGGGACCGTGCTTCTGCGCCGATGCCGTGGCCGACCCGTTGTCGGGCCTGGTGGCCGCGCTGGCGACGCTCGATGCGCTGCGAGCCGGTCGCACCGTGCTGGTCGACGTGGCGATGGCGGCCGTCGCGGCCGAGTTCTCCGGACCCACGCTCGAGGTGCCGTGCGATCTGGATGCGCGCGCACCGGTTGTCCCACCCGCCGCACGTCGCGCGGCCGCGCTCGGCGAGCACACCGCAGCCGTGCTGGCCGAGCTGTAGCGACGCGGCTCGTCCGACCCGAAGGCGTCGTACGACACGCAGTAATGTCCGCGGGAATGGCTCAATCGGCGGTCCAGGAAGTGACGACGTGGCTCGCGAGCCAGTGGGACCCCGATCTCACCGTTGGCGAGTGGTGGGAACGGCTCGGCACGGCCGGTTGGTCGCTTCCGACGTTGCCCGCGGAGTGGTGTGGCCGAGGCATCTCGGGTGCAGAGAGCGCACAGGTCAGCCGCGCCATCCGTGAGTTCGGCGCCATGGGACCGCCCGGCGGCCTCGGCCTCCTGCTCGCGGCGCCCACGATCGCCACACACGGCACCGACGAGCAGAAGCGTCGGTACCTGCCCGACATCGTGTGCGGGCGGAAGGGGTGGTGCCAGCTGTTCAGCGAGCCGAACGCCGGCTCCGACCTCGCCGGCGTGCAGACCCGCGCCGTCCGAGACGGCGACGGCTGGATCGTGAACGGCCAGAAGGTGTGGTCGTCGACGGCTCACACCGCGGACCTCGGCATGCTCGTCGCGCGGACGAACGCCGACGTTCCCAAGCACAAGGGTCTGACCTACTTCCTCCTCGACATGCACCAGCCGGGGATCGAGATCCGCCCCCTGCGCGAGATCACCGGACGTTCGTTCTTCAACGAGGTCTTCCTCACCGACGTGCGGGTTCGACGACGAAGACATCCTCGGCGAGCTCGGCAACGGCTGGGCCGTCACGAACACGACGCTCGCCTTCGAGCGCAGCGGCGTTGGAGCGGGGGGCGGATCAGCCGCGGAGTCGTCGGCCGCGCCGGGCACCATCGCCGGTCACCTCGAACGTCGGGCGGGCGACGTCGTGGCGCGCCGCCGTCCCCGTGAGACGTTCTCGGTGCGGTCCGAGCCGTTGATCGAAGCCGCGCGCCGCCATGACCGGACCGACGACCCGAGCATTCGCCAGGGCATCGCTCGACTGTTCATCGAGAACGAGCTGGGTCGATACATGAGCCTCCGCCAGCGGGCGCTTCGCTCCACCGGTGCCGACCTTCCCGGTGCGGCCAACCTCGCGAAGCTGCGGATGAGCGAGATCTTCCGCCTGGGCCGGGAGACCGGTCTGGCGATCCTCGGCGCTCGAGGCATGCTCCACGACTACGAGCGCGGTGCCGGCGGCGACGATCCCGACTGCGCCATCACCGAGCTCGCGATGTGGTCCGCCGCGCCGTCGATCTACGGCGGTACCGATCAGATCCAGCGAAACATCGTGGCCGAGCGCGTCCTCGGGTTGCCCCGCGAGCCGGGCCCCGACCGCAACACACCGTTCAAGGACCTCCTCACCAGCACCTGAGGGCGCTCGCGAGCGCCGCGACCTGCTCCGCACGAAACCGCTGCGAGACCGGAGCCGAGGGCCGCACGATGTCGAAGCCGTGGAATGCGCCATCCACGACGAAGACCTCGCACGAGACACCGGCCGCCCGGAGGCGTTCGGCGTAGGCGAGGTCCTCGTCGTGGAACAGATCGAGCGTCCCGACGCCGATCCACGCCGGCGGCAGCCCCGACAGATCCTCGCTGCGAGAGGGCGCCGCGAGGCCACTGATCCCGGGTCCGCCCGGCGCTTCGCCGGTGTAGCAACGCCAACCGAACCGGTTCGCCGTGTTGTTCCACAGGCGGAAATGACGCTCGTCGATGTCGGTGCGCAGTGCGGTTCGGTCGTCGAGCATCGGGTAGGCGAGGAGTTGGAACGCCGGCTGAACCTCACCGCGCTCGCGGGCGAGCAGCGCGAGAGCGGCCGCGAGTCCGCCGCCGGCGCTCGCACCGCCGATCGCGACGTGCTCGGCGTCGACATCGTCGCGGTTCGCCAACCACACGAGCGCGTCGTGGCAGTCGTGCAGAGCTGCGGGGAACGGGTGCTCCGGGGCGACGCGGTACTCGACGGCCGCGACGACCGCGCCGAGCTGTTCGGCGTAGTGGCGGCACAGCGCGTCTTCCTGAGCGGCTGTGCCCATCACGTAGCCGCCGCCGTGGATCCACAGGACCGCCGGTCGCGGGCCGGGCATCTGGCGCGGCGGGTGATGCAGGCGGACCGACACGGCTCCGACGGGGTGCACCTCCACCCCCGGCTTGGGTCGGCGGCGACGTTGCGCTGCCTCGAGAACCCGGATGCAGCGGAGGAGGCGCGGTCCGACGACGCGGCGCGGCAACAGCAGGGCGACCCGCCTGAGGTCGGGGTGGAACGCAGAATTCGATGACACGTTCGGGGCTGAGTGGTCTACGGCGCGAGCACGTCGAGGGCGACTGCGCTCGCCATCCCGCCACCGGCGCACATTGCGGCCACCGCCGTACCGCCGCCCCGGCGACGCAGCTCGTGAGCGAGGGTGACGATCATGCCGAGCGCCCGTCGCGGCCACGGGGTGACCGAGACTGCAGCCGCTCCCGAGGACGTTGACCTTCGCGTCGTCGATGCCGAGGATCCGGCAGGCGGCATCCGGCACCGACGCGAACGCCTCGTTGATCTCCCAGAGGTCGACGTCGTCGATGGCGAGCCCGGCGCGCTCGAGGAGCTTCGGGATCGCGACCGTTGGAGCGAGCCCGGTCTCGGCCGGCGGCACGCCGACCGAGGCCCACGCCCGAACGATGGCCAACGGCTCGACGCCGAGCGCTTCGGCCAGGCCCCGCTCGGCGATGACCATCGCGGCCGCTCCGTCGTTTCCGCCGCACACGTTGCCGGCAGTGATGTTGAAGCCCTCGATCTCCGGGTGGAGCGGCTTCAGGGAAGCGAGCTTCTCCATGCTCGTGTCTCGGCGCGGGTGCTCGTCGACCGCGAAGGTGAACGTGCTGCCGTCGCGCCGGGAGACCTCGAACGGGAAGATCTCGTCGACGAAGCTGCCGTTGTCGATCCCCGCGACCGCGCGCTGATGCGACCGCAGCGCCCAGCTGTCCATGTCTTCGCGTGTGAGGCCGGCCTTCACTGCGGTGTTCCACCCCACGGTGATCGACATGTCCCGGTTGGGGGCATCGGGGTTTCGCGGTGCGTCGGTGAGTTCCAGTCTTCCCACTCGTCGGTGCCGAGCACGCGACGGACCGACCGTGGCGACGTCGACGCGGAGTTCACGCCGCCGGCGATCACGACCCGGTCCATGCCGGAGCGGATCGATGCCGCCGCGCTCTGCACCGCCGCAAGGCTCGACGCGCAGTGGCGGTTGTGCGCGACACCCGGTGCGTTCACCAGCCCGGCTTCGATCGCCGCGTAGCGGGCGATGTCGCCGCCTCCGTACAGCGTCTCGCCGAGTACGACGTCGTCGACGATCGCAGGATCGATGCCCGATCGCCGGACGACTTCCGCGACGGTGCGGGTTCCGAGCTCGAGCCCGTCGACGTCGACGAGCGAACCCTTGAACGCGGTGCCGATCGGCGTGCGGGCCATCGCGACGATCGCGGCTTCATGCATGCGAGTTCACTCCTCGTGGATGGTTGCGCCCGACCTACAGCCCGGACGCCCCCTGGGGCATCGGACGGATCATGTTGTCCTGAACGAACGACGCCACCAGCTCGCCGTCCTCGCGGAACACGTCGGCCCGCCCGTAGCTCCGCCCCCGCCCGGCATACGGGCTGTGGTGCGACAGCAGCTGCCAATCGCTCGCGACGACCGGCTCGTGGAACGTGATCGTGTGGCTCAGCACGCCGGTCGAGAGCGTCTTGTGCGACAGCGCCTGGCCGACACCCGGGTGAGGCCGCATCGCGGTGCCGATGAGGAAGGCGTCGGTGGCGTAGGCGAGCAGCGCCTGGCCGGTGGCCGGATCGTCGGGCGCCCCGACGAAGCGGGTCCAGACGTCGAGATCGGCCGGGCCCACCGCATCCGGATCGCTGATGTCGACGCCACCGACGACGCGCACCTGCCAGCCGCCGTCGTCGTGACCGTCCGGTGATGTCGTCGGGGCTCGATGCGGTCGTCGGCCGGTCGGCGTGACGGATGAGGTCGGGCTCGTCGGCAGTCAGCAGCACCATCGACCGGGTACAGATGCGGTCGCCCTGGCTGATCGTCACGGTGCTGCTCGCCATCGCGCGTCCGCTGTGCACCCGCTCGACGGCGATCTCGACCGGTTGGTCGGGCGACGCGGCGCGGGCGAACACGATGTGCAGCGTCTTGACCGTCTTGGCCTCGTGGCCGATGCCTCGCGGCCGCGATCGACTGCGCCATGAGCTGCCCGCCGAAGACGACGAAGTGGCCGGAGTCGACGTTGTCGGCGCGGTAGCGGTCGGGGCCGAGCTCCTCGAACGCGAGGACGTCGAGCATCCCGTCGACGGTGAACGGCATGGCTACTTGGGTGGGAAGCGCAGCGCGCCGTCGAGCCGGATGTTCTCGCCGTTGAGGTAGGGGTTCCGGGCGATCGATTCGACGAGCAACGCGAACTCCTCGGGCTTGCCCAGGCGCTGCGGGAACTGGATGTTCTCGACCAGCTTCTCCTTCATGGCTTCCGGCACGCCGAGCATCTTCGGCGTGCCCATGGTGCCCGGAGCGATCGCGCACACGCGGATGCCGAGGATGCTCAGGTCTCGTGCCATCGGCAGCGTCATGCCGAGGATCGCGGCCTTGGCCGCGGCGTAGGTGAGCTGGCCGGTCTGACCCTCGAGGCCGGCGATCGACGCCGTGTTGACGATGACGCCGCGCTCGCCCTCCTCGTCGGGCTCGTTCGTCGCCATTGCTGCCGCGACGAGTCGCGACACGTTGAAGGTCGCGACGGCGTTCATCTCCATCGTCTTGACGAACGGCTCCTTGGCCGCCGGGGTGTCCGTCGCGCCCGACGGTGCGTCCTCCGCCGGTGGCACCGCCGCCGACGTTGGCCAAGAGGGAGAGAACGCCGAGCGAGGTCGCGGTGCCGATCGCCGCGGCGACGTCGTCGTCGTTGCAGGCGTCGCCGGACACCGCGGCCGCATCGTCGCCGAGCTCCTTGGCGAGCTCCGCCGCGGCGTCGCCATCCCAGTCGAAGACGACGACCTTCATACCGACCTGCACCAGGCGACGGACCGTGGCCGAGCCCAGGCCGCCCGCGCCGCCGGTCACGATCGCCGCGCGCCCTTCGAGGTTCACGATTGCCGGCCCGCTTCCTTCATCGACTCCAGGCTGGAGAAGCCGGCGCGGTCGCCGGTGATCACGAGCGCTCGACTGTGGCCCCAGTGGTGCATGTCGAAGCACGCCTCGAGCGCCGACTTGAAGCCCTGGATGTCTTGGGTGTTGTTCACCGCTCGCTTGGCCATCCGCAGCGCGACGCTGTCCTGCTGCGCGATCCGGTGGGCGAGCGCCATCGTGGCCGGCCGCAGGTCGTCGAGGGGCACGACCTTGTTGACCATGCCGATCACCTCCGCCTGCTGCGCGGTGAGCGAGCCGCCCGTGAACAGGAGCTCCTTCGCCTTGCGGGCGCCGAACTCCCAGGTGTGGGCGTGGTACTCCACCCCGCAGATCCCCATCGCCACCACCGGATCGGAGAACTCGGCGTTGTCGGCGGCCACGATGAGGTCACACGGCCAACACAGCATGAGACCAGCGGCGATGCACTTCCCTTGCACCGCGGCGATCGACGGCTTGGGGATGTCGCGCCAGCGCTTCGCGAAGTGGAAGTAGTTCCGCGTCTCCCAGTCGTACATCGCCTCGGCCCGGGGGATGTCGCGGTCGATGCTGTTCGGCTGCGTGCCACTCATGTCGTGGCCCGCCGAGAAGTGCTTGCCGTTCGACTGCATGACGATGACCTTGACGTCGCGATCCTCGTCGGCCGCGCGCCACGCCTCGTCGAGCTCCAGCAACGCCCTCTCGCTCTGGGCGTTGGCCGCGCCGGGCCGGTTCAGCGTGATGACGGCGACGTTCCCGTCGAGCTCGTACTCCACGTCTTCGAACTGCATGATCGTTTCCTCTCGGGGGACGGACGCCCCAGTCGCCGTCGAGGCGGGAACCCTCACCATCGTGACGGCGAGCGCGTCTCCCGCCCATGATCGTGGCGGAGTCGCCCGTCAGCGTCTTCGGGAGGTCGTCGTCTTCGGGAGGTCCGTCCGCCGATCGATCCATCGTATGAACTGGTTGACGCTGATGTCAACGTCGATGGACAATGGCGTCGTGCAGACACTTGGAAACGACTTCGAATCAGCGATGCTCATCGACGGCAAGCTCGTGGAGGCGGAGTCGGGCAAGCGCTTCGACAACGTCAACCCGGCCACCGAGGAGGTGCTCGGCGGCGTTGCAGACGCCTCGGCGGCCGACATGCGGCGAGCGATCGACGCCGCCCGTCGCGCCTTCGACGAGACCGACTGGTCGACCAACCGAGCGCTGCGCAAGCGCTGTCTCGAACAGCTCGCCGACGCGATGGACTCCGAGCGGGAGGTCTTCCGCGAGGAGCTGATCCGCGAGGTCGGCTGCCCGCGGCGGCTCACGTTCGGGCCGCAGCTCGACGTGCCGCTGAACGACGCGCCCTGCGGTATCCCGCGAGCCTGATCGACGAGTTTCCGTGGGAAACCGACCTCGGCGAGACGTTGGTCGAGGTCACGGGGCAGCGCGCGCGAACGCATGGTCTGGCGCGAGGCGGTCGGCGTCGTCGGCGCGATCGTGCCGTGGAACTACCCACTCGAGGTGACGCTCAACAAGCTCGGCCAGGCCCTCGCCACGGGCAACACCGTGGTGTTGAAGCCGGCTCCGAACACTCCGTTCAACGCGACCCGGCTCGCTCGACTCGTCGCCGAGCACGACCGACATCCCCCCGGGCGTGCTCAACGTCGTCACGTCGTCGGATCACCTCGTGGGCGAGGAGCTCACCGTGTCGCCCAAGGTGGATCTCATCTCCTTCACCGGATCCACCGTCGTCGGCAAGCGCATCATCGAGAAGGGCGCCGCGACGATGAAGCGGCTCTTCCTCGAGCTCGGCGGCAAGTCGGCGACGATCGTCCTCGAAGACGCCGACTGCCGACCGCCGCCATGTCCGGCATCGCCGCCTTGCGTGCACGCGGGCCAGGGCTGTGCCATCCCGACGCGGATGCTGCTCCCCCGCTCGCGCTACGACGAGGGCGTCGACCTGCTGAAGCGGCTGTACGAGGCCATGCAACGCCGGCGACCCGCAGGAGCCCGACACGCATCACGGGTCCGGTCATCTCGGCCAAGCAGCGCGAGCGGGTGCGCGGCTACATCCAGCAGGGCATCGACGAGGGGGCGAACGCTCCTCGTCGGCGGCACCGAACCGCCGCCCGGATTCGACAAGGGGTTACTTCGTCAAGCCGACGCTCTTCGTCGACGTCGACAACTCGAGCACGATCGCCCAGGAGGAGATCTTCGGACCGGTGCTGGTGGTGATCCCGTACGACGACGACGAGGACGCGATCCGCATCGCCAACGACAGCCGCTACGGACTGTCCGGCAACGTCGTCTCGGGCTCGCTCGAGCGGTCGCTCGCGGTCGCTCGCCGTTTGCGCGCCGGCGTCATCGGCGTGAACGGCGGGGCCGCCTACGGTGCCGACGTGCCGTTCGGCGGATACAAGGACAGCGGGATCGGCCGCCAGAACGGTCACGCGGGCTTCGACCAGTACCTCGAGATCAAGTCGGTGGCGTGGCCCGTCCGGAGGAGGAGCATGACGACGACGGCAAGCAGCGACGTCTACTACGACCCGTACGACTTCGAGATCGACGCCGATCCGTACCCGGTCTGGAAGCGGCTCCGCGACGAAGCGCCGCTCTACTACAACGACGAAGCACGACTTCTACGCGTTGAGCCGCTTCGACGACGTCGAGCCGGGCCTCCTCGACTGGGAGACCTACCGGTCGGGCCGCGGCACGATCCTCGAGATCATCAAGGCGAACGTTCAGCTCCCGCCGGGCCTCATCCTCATGGAGGACCCGCCCGATCCACGACGTCTACCGCGGCATCCTCTCCCGGGTCTTCACCCCGAAGAAGATGCTGGCCCTCGAGCCGAAGGTCCGGGAGTTCTGCGCGCGGACTGCTCGACCCGATCGTCGGTGCAACCACCTTCGACTTCATCGCCGATCTCGGCGCCGAGATGCCGATGCGCACGATCGGCATGCTCCTCGGCATCCCCGAGGAGGACCAGCGGGGTTCGCGCGAGCAGCTCGACGAGCCGCTGCACCTCGACGACGGCGCGCCGAAGATGCCCTCGCCAGGACGACCTCGGACCGCAGCTCGGAGCTCTTCGCCGACTACATCGACTGGCGCGCCGAAGCACCCGTCCGACGATCTCATGACGGAGTTGCTCAACGCGGAGTTCGAAGACACGACCGGCACGACCCGCAAGCTGATGCGCGACGAGGTCCTCACGTACGTGACCTTGCTCGCCGGCGCCGGGAACGAGACGACGACGCGGCTCATCGGGTGGACCGCCAAGACGCTCGCCGAGCACCCGGACCAGCTCCGCCAGGTCGCGGAGGACCGCTCGTTGGTGGTGAAGGTGATCGAAGAGGTGCTGCGATTCGAGGCACCGTCACCCGTGCAGGCCCGCTACGTCGCCCACGATGTCGAGCACCACGGCCAGACGGTGCCCGAAGGCAGCGTGATGTTGCTGATCAACGGGTCGGCGAATCGCGACGAGCGCTGGATCCCCGACGCCGACCGTTCGACATCCACCGGACCATGGTGCAGCACCTCAGCTTCGGCTACGGACTGCACTTCTGCCTCGGCGCGGCGCTCGCCCGGCTCGGCGGCAGGGTCACGCTCGACGAGATCCTGCAGCGGTGGCCGAGCTGGGAAGTCGACTACGACAACGCCGTGCAGGCCCGCACGTCGACCGTGCGCGGTTGGGAGAAGCTCCCCGTCATCGCCACTCCGGCGTAGGCGGCCAATCGCAAGCCTGACGACCCGCGCGACGAAGCAAGGGTTCGGTCGGGCCGGCACGGGTGCACGGGTGGTGCGCGTCCACCCTCTACCCATTTCAATCGCTCGACCGGCATAATGTCCATTAGGGACCACTGCGAGGGGAGCCGCCGATGTCCACCGTTGACGACATTGCCGATATCCAGGTGATCGACGTCGATACTCACGTCGTAGAGCCGTACGACCTCTGGACGTCACGCGTCTCCACCGACAAGTGGGGTGACCAGGTCCCCCATGTCGTCTGGCACGAGGAGCGCGAAGAGGAGGTCTGGATCAGCGGCGACCGGATCTTGGGCGCCGGCGCGGCACCAGCCCAGGCCGGGTACGAGAAGGCGCCACCGTTCTACCCGCCGAAGTTGAGCGATGCCGACCCGAAGACGTGGCGCGTGCCCGACCGCCTCGCCGCGATGGACGAGTACGGCATCCACGCCCAGATTCTGTACCCGAACGTCGCCGGGTTCGGCGGCGGACGGTTCGCCGACAATCACGACGCCGAGCTGAACCTGTTGCTCATCCAGGCCTACAACGATTACCTCACCGACCTTGCGAGTGAAGCGCCCGGCCGACTGATTCCGGTGATGGGTCTGCCCTTCTGGGACCTCGACCTGTGCATCGAGGAGATGGCGCGCTGTCAGGCCAGCGGCCATCGCGGCGTGATCATGTCGCAGCAGCCCGACCACTTCGGCCATCCGATGCTCAGCGACCTGCACTGGGACCCGTTGTGGGCGGCCGCGCAGGAGATGGATCTCCCGATCAACTTCCACATCGGCGGCGGCGACATGTCGGGATCCAAGCTGCTCGCGCCGAGCTCGGGCAAGGTGGCGAACTACGCCTCCTTCCCGGCCACGTTCTTCGTCGCGAACAGCCGGACCATCGCTACCCTGATCGGCGGCGGCGTATGCCACCGCTTCCCGGAGCTCAACTTCGTGTCCGTCGAGAGCGGGGTCGGGTGGCTGCCGTTCACGCTCCAGGCGCTCGACTGGATGTGGGTCGAGTGCGCCGTGACCGACGAGCACCCCGAATACGACCTGCTTCCGAGCGAGTACTTCAAGCGGCAGATCTACGGGTGCTTCTGGTTCGAGCACGGCCCGATGCTCGATGCGACCATCGAGACGCTCGGCGCCGACAACCTGCTCTACGAGACCGACTTCCCACACCCGACCAGCATGAGCCCAGGGCCGGCGAGCTCGGCGATCCCCGCCAAGGACTTCATCAACCAGCACCTCGGTCATCTCGACCTGCCCGCCTTGCGGAAGATCCTGCACGACAACGCCGCACGCATCTACAACCTTGACTGAATCCCACTGAACGCGCGGCGCCCGGTGCGCAGTCGTTCTCACACTCGAGCGCGGGACTGTCCGGGCCAATAGGCCTGGACGATGGCGCCGACGATCTGAGGCGCGATTGTGCGGCGCTCGGGTCAGAGGCCGCCTGGCCCTGAGGAGAAGGCAACGACTACGACTCCGCCGATCACGCTGGAGCCGAGGCCGACGGCCTTCTGCCCTTCCCTGCCGGTCGGCGGACGTCGATCTGCCGGAGTCAGGAGGGCATGGTGGCGGCAGCGGTGTCTCCTGTGTACTCGGTGTGTACTGATGCTTCGGCTCCACCAAGTCTTCGCAGGTCGCTGGTGGTGGTGGTGAGTCGGCCTGTACGCCGGATTCTGTGACCGACACCCAAGGTGTCGGCGGCGGCCATCCCTCTCGGCCGGCGGTTGCCCGACGGCTCCAGCGGTCTACCCGGGAGTGTTTGCGGCCGGGCCGGCCTCTCCCTGTCTGACCTTGCTCCGGGTGGGGTTTACCGAGCCGCCCGGGTCACCCCGGACGCTGGTGCGCTCTTACCGCACCGTTGCACCCTTACCTGTGCGACCGACCTCGCGGCCCGCCGCCATCGGCGGTCTGTTCTCTGTGGCACTGTCCTGCGAGTCACCCCGACTGGCCGTTAGCCAGCACCCTGCCCTGTGGAGTCCGGACGTTCCTCGGACGGATCGAGTCCGTACACGGCCGCCCGGCCGACTCACCACCGCCCCCATCGTCGCACGCTGCAGCCGCTCGCGTCACGCAACGGCGTCGGGCGATCGGCGGACGTCGGCTTCGAGCTGCCGGGGTCGGATCGGCGGGTCTTGCGGGCGGAGAAGTAGGCGCCGAGAGCCCCGAGGCCGACGGCGAGGACGGCCTGGCCGAGGAGGCGGGAGACGCTGAAGACGGGATCGGTGCCGGTGAACAGGTGGTTCGACGCGTCGCGCATGGCCCAGATCAGCACGCGCAGTGGCAGCCAGAGGCCGAGGGCGCCGAGACCGGCGAGCGCGCCATTGGAAAGGGGAGCGCCGAGCGCGATGCGGCCGGCTCCGACGCCGGCGACGACGTACGCGGCCACGATGGCGAGCGCGAACAACGGCGCCCAGCCGCTGCTCGGGAAGTCGTCGACGGCCCGGTCGAGCAGCGCGTACAGCACCGCGACGGGGATGATCACGATGAGTCCCATGCAGCGCACCCCGCAGGATGGCGCGGCCGTCGATCACGCGAACTCCCCGGCGGGCCGGCCCGGGTCGGGCCGAGGGTTGGCGAGCTCGGCGACGGGCGTGCGGAGGCCGTCCTTCAGGAGCTGGCGCATCGCAACGCGTTCGCGCGTGAGGATCAGCGCGGCGAGCACGAGGTAGATGACGCCGACCGCGATCCGCTCGACCTCGTGGATGCCGTCGGGAAGCACAGCGCCCAGCACGAACTGTGAGAGGAAGAGTCCGAGGAGCAGGAACGCCTCCTTCACGCTCAGCGTCAGGTTGGCGAGCACCGCGACCGCGAACGCCGACTGCGCGGCGGTGAGGAACAGCTCCTCGCGTTGGAGCGCGTCGATCGGCAGACCGTGCAGCGAGCCCGAAGCGATCATGAACACGATCGGCAGGCTCCCGACCAGCAACGTCCATTGGTTCACCTTCGACGACACGAGCGTTCCGAGACCGGCCTCGGAGTTCAGCCGCCACGCGAAGAGTCCCGCGACGAGCAGCTCCGGTGCCTCCGACGCGAGCGGCGCGAGCCACTGCACGAGGAGGAAGGTGCTGATGCCGAACGTCTCGCCCGTCGTGACCAACGATTCCGCGAACGGCTCCGCGGCCGCGAGGATCACGATCGCCGCGAACCCGAGCATGAGCCCGACCACGACGCGTCGGCGGGTCGTCGGGAGTCGACCGATGAGCTGCGCCGGCCCGACGAGATGGGGCTCGCCGGCGGGGGCCCGACTCACCCGCACCATGTACGCGACGAAGATCGCGATGAGCACCACCGCGTCGAAGATCGTGATCGACCGCTTCAAGGGGAGCGTCAACGAGTAGACGGTCGCGATCACGAGGAACGCGATGCCGACGGAGTTCGACCGGCCGAGATTCACCCCGAGATCCTCCGGAGGGGGCTGCTTGCGTTCCTTCGCG
Organism: uncultured Actinomycetes bacterium; assembly: GCA_963829475.1. Lineage (GTDB taxonomy): Bacteria > Actinomycetota > Acidimicrobiia > IMCC26256 > JANYLB01 > JANYLB01. The sequence goes on from CAWHIU010000002.1 coordinate 697,002, forward strand.
ATTCGCTTCATCCGCCAGGCCGCGATCAGCACGACCATCGACCACCCGACGCCGATCAGGAGCCGGTTGCCTCCGGTCATGTTGGCGAGTGCAAGCGGCGCGTACTTGTCGGGGTTGGTGCCGGCTTTCCAGGTGAACGCGAAGTCGACTGCGTACTCGGGCAGGACCGCGATGAGCGCGAGCAGTGCGATCGAGAGGCCTTGCGACACGTCGAGCTCGAGCACCTCCGCACCCCACGCGAGGAGGAACGCCGCGCCCACCACGGCGACGCCGAACAGGATGGCCGCCACCCACTCGACGGGGTGGGTTCCCGTCAGGCGCAGGGCCAGTCCCGGCAGCGTGAGCGCGAAGGCCAGGCCGATGGCGACGCCCTGTCGGCGTGGGTTTCCCGGCTTCTCGGTGATCTCCGGGAGGTCGGTGGTCATCCCGGGCATCCTACGGGCGGAACCTCGTGATCCAGGGCCGCCACGAGTGCCGGATACGAGGCAGGGCGTGGATTTCTCCACTTCAGGCCGTCGGAATACCGGCCGAAGGTATGGACGTTGTTCGAGCGGACAGGGAGTCCACGTGTTGACTCTGCGAGAGCGTGTGATGCAAACGACAACTTGGCGTCAGCTGGGACGATGCCGCGGCATCGATCCCGACATCTTCTACCCGGATTCCGACGAGGATGCGGTCGCGGCCAAGGAGATCTGCGCGCTGTGTCCCGTGCGCGAGACGTGTCTCGAGTACGCGCTCACGGTCCGGGAGAAGAACGGCGTCTGGGGCGGCCTCACCGAGCGGGAACGTCGCCGGGTGCTCCGCCAGCGCCGCAAGTCGGCCTGACCTGATCCGCCTCTAGTCTCGCCGGCGTGCCCCGCCGGACCGGAGACCTCGAGCCGCCGCGCTCTTCGCTCGTTGCCCGAGTGACAGCGGTCGCGGCCATCGTCGCGGGCGCCGGGGTCGTGTTCGCCATCGCGCGAGGTCGTCGACGTGCGACGTTGCACAGCGACGTTGCACTCCGCCACACCTCCCGGCTCTCCCGCAATGTCGAGCTGATGAAGCTCGGGGCGCGCACCGGTGGTGGCTACGCGAGCCACCGGGCCCGACGGGTCTTCGCGTCGGCCGAGCGGCGGAGCGAGCTCGACACCGAGAACGAGATGCGGACGGCGGCGCAGGTCGGAGAGGCGCTCGGCAACATGAAGGGCGCGTTGATGAAGCTCGGCCAGATGGCCGGCTACCTCGCTCCCGGACTGCCCGAGCCGGTGCGCGACGCGCTCGCCCAGCTCCAGCAGGACGCGCCACCGATGAGCCCCGAGCTCGCCGCCGGTGTCGTCGAGCGTGAGCTCGGGAGACCGCCCACCGAGGTCTTCGCCGAGTGGGATCCCGTTCCCATCGCAGCTGCGTCGATCGGTCAGGTCCACCGGGCGATCACCCACGATGGACGTGCCGTCGCGGTGAAGGTCCAGTACCCGGGCGTCGCCGAGGCGATCCGGTCCGACATGACCGCGGCGTCGGCGGTGTTGCGCGGTATCGCGCTGCAGTACTCCGGCTTCGAGCCCGGGCCCCTGATCGCCGAGCTGCGGGAGCGGATCTTCGAGGAGCTCGACTACCGGCTCGAGGCCGCGCAGCAGCAGGCGTTCGCCGAGTACTTCGCCGACCATCCCTTCATCCACGTTCCCGCCGTGGTGCCCGAGCTCTCGACGGCGCGGGTGCTCGTCACCGACCTCGCCGAGGGAGTGCGCTTCAGCGAGGTGCTGTCGTGGTCACAGGCGGAGCGCGACCTCGCGGGCGAGACGATCTTCCGCTTCGTGTTCACCGGGCTGTACCGGCTCCATCGGTTCAACGGCGATCCCCACCCGGGGAACTACCTCTTCTCGCCGGGGGGTCGAGTCACGTTCCTCGACTTCGGCCTCTGCAAGGTGTTCGCCGAGAACGAGGTCGTGCAGCTCCAGGCGCTCATCGACACGTACGTCCTCGATCCCGACCCCGTTCGGTTCCGAGCCGCGATGGAGGCGGCCGGGTTCCTCGTCGCCGGTGCGCCGGTCAGCGACGACGAGGTCAACTCGTTCTTCCGCCAGTTCTACGAGCTCGTCGCGGTCGACGAGCCGGTGACGGTCGGCAGCGACTACGCCGACGAGACGGCCCGCACGTTCTTCGACACCTCCACGCCCGAGGGTCGGATGCTCACGTACACGAACATCCCGCCGGAGTTCGCGGTCGTGCAGCGGATCAACCTCGGTCTGTACGGCGTGTTGGCGCAGCTCGGCTCGACTGCGAACTGGCGTCGGATCTCGGAGGAGATCTGGCCCTGGGTCGACGGTCCACCGTCGACGCCCCTCGGCGAGGCAGAAGCGGTGTGGCGTGAGCAAGGATCGCGGGGGACCGGCCGGTAGGCTGCGCCGATCATGGCCGACTTCTCCTGGTCCGACGTGCTGGGCCCGCTGATCCGAGGCGAAGACCTCGGGGTCGGCGTGGTCGAGCAGGCGATGACCACGATCCTGGAGGGTCAGGCCACCGATGCCCAGATCGCCGCGTTCGCCGTCGCGCTCCGGGCCAAGGGCGAGACGAGCACCGAGCTCGCTGCGCTCGTCCGCACGATGCTGCGCTTCGGGGAGACCGTGACCGTCGCATCGGGGTCCTCACCTCTGGTCGATACCTGTGGGACCGGTGGCGACCAGTCGGGCACGATCAACGTGTCGACCGCGGCTGCGCTCGTGGCCGCCGGTGCCGGGGTACGGGTCGCAAAGCACGGGAACCGCGCGTCGTCGTCGAAGTGTGGCTCGGCCGATGTGCTCGAGGCGCTCGGCGTGGTCATCGATCTCGGACCGAACGGCGTGGCCCGCTGCATCGAGGAAGCCGGCATCGGATTCTGCTTCGCACCCCGCTTCCATCCGGCCATGCGATTCGCGGGCCCGGCCCGCCGTGAGCTCGGGGTGCCGACCACGTTCAACTTCCTCGGCCCCCTCGCGAATCCGGCCGGCGCGCCTCGGCGAACGGTGGGTGTGTCCGACCCCGAGATGGCCGACCGGGTGATCAACACCCTGGCCGAGCTGGGGGTGGAGCGGGCGTTGGTTTTCTTCGGTCACGACGGTCTCGACGAGCTCACGACCACGACGACGTCGACGGTGCGGGAGCTGCGCGACGGCGAGATCCACCGCTCCGTTGTCGATCCGGGCGACGTCGGCCTTCCCCGCGCCGAGCCGGCCGATCTCGTGGGTGGCGACGCCGACACGAACGCCTCGGTGGTGCGCCGGGTGCTCGACGGCGATCACGGCGCCGCGCGCGACATCGTGGCGCTCAACGCGGCCGGTGCACTGATCGTGGCGGGAGCGGTCGACGGATTCGAGTCGGGCGTCGCGCTCGGCGTTCGAGGTCATCGATTCCGGCGCGGCCGCGGGAGCTCTCGACGCGCTCATCAAGGCATCGTGCTCGGCACGCGACGCGGGGGGCGACTGATGGCCCGCGTCGTGCAGTGCCCCGCGTGCGGCGAGTCGCACCCACTCGACACGCTCGCGGGTACGCCCACGTTTCCGTGCGCCGGTTGCGGGCGGACCCTCCGCACCCCGACCGAGCTGGTCCGCCCATCGGGCGCGACACCTGCAGTCCGGGCGACGCCGAAGTCCGCGCCGCCGGCGGCAGCGAAGGCCACGTCCAGGCCTTCGGGTTCCGTGGCTGCGGCGAGACCCCGGGCGCGCCGGAACCATGCTCCAGGTGGCGCGCTTTCGATGCCGCTGCGCGTCGGCGCGTGGGTCGTCGCGGTGCTGTTCGGGTTGCTGCTCACCTGGATCGTCGCGTCAGCGATCGGGTTCATCTCGCGCTCCGAGCTCGTCGACATGTTCCGGAGCTCGAGTCCCGGGAACTACATCCGTCTGTTCCTGCTGATCCCGGTCTGGGCGTTCATGAGCGCCTGTCTGGCGACCGTGTTGATCGAGGGCGCCCGGTACTTCCTCGCCCGGCGAGCCGGTGTACCGGAGAGTGCGAAGGCTCGCCGACCTCCGACCCGGCCGGCGGTCGCGACCGTCGTTCCCGACCTCGATCCCGACGAGAGGGCTGCCGATCAGGGTCCGCCGCCGGCTGCGACGCCTCCCGGTCAGCGCACGCGGATTCGTCCACGCGAACCAACCATCTGACCGGTCCCGACCCGTAGACTCCGGGGCGTGCCGACCCGCTTTCGCTGCACTGGTTGCGGCAACCTCACCCGTTTCGACGTGATCGCGACCCGTCGGACTCGGGAGTTCCACCACTTCAGCGTCGGGGGCGAGCTCTCGATCGACGACACCGACCTCATCGACGAGGTCATCGAGTCGGTGACGTGTCGCTGGTGCGGTGCGACCGGGGCGACGATCGAGCTGGTGGAGGAAGGTATGGTCGCCGAGGGGGACGGCCTCCAGGCGGAGAGCGGGTGACCGCCGACGACGCCGACGCCCCCGACGAGGCAGGCGTCCCCGATGTCCCCGAGACGCCCGTCCCGGAGGCACTGTTGCATCCGCTGCTCGACAGTGCGGGCGACGTGTTGCGTGCGCTCCCGCCCGACGAGGTTCCGGTGGTGCTGAGGGCGATCACCGGGTTCGACCGCCGCGGCCTGGCCCGGGGCCCGGCCCGTCAGCAGCTCCGACGTTCACTCGACATCGACGACTCGTTCCGGGCCCGCTCGATCGAGCACTTCCTCGCGCGACCCGAGGTCCAGATCGTGTCCGACACCTGGCGACCCGAGGCCTGCGTCGAGCTCGTCGTCGAAGCTTCCGAACGCGGCGATCTCCCGTTGCTCGCGTCGTTGCTCTACGCGCAGCAGCCCACGGGTTGGGAGTTCGGACTCGGGGCCGCATGCGGTGCGTACGCCCAGACTCGTCACGACGAAGACGAGAACGCCGATCAGCACGCGTTGAACGTTCGGATCGTCGAGCTCGAAGAAGCCCGTCGACGGGCCGAGCAGACCAGTGGCGAAGCCGAAGACACCGCCCGTCGACTCGATCTCGAGCTCCGGGAGGAACGGCGATCACGTCGAGCGCGTGAGGTCGACTCGGAGCGTCGCGTTGGTGACGCGTCGCGTCGGGTCGAGGAGCTCGAGCGGGCGCTCGACGTCGCGCGGCGCCAGGCCGACGCGGCCCACCAACGCCAACAGACGGCCACCGATCGTTCCCGATCGCTCCAGGAAGAAGGCCGGCGTACCCGCGCCCAGCTCGACGAGGCCCAGGAGCAGCTGCGCAATGCCACCGCCCCCGGTGCGGGACTTCGTCAGGAGGATCTCCAGGCCCTCGCCGACGCCGCGTCGTTGGCTCGTCGCCTTGCCGACGGGTTGGGAGGTGTCGTCGCGCACGCACAGGGAAAGGGTGCGCTGCCCGCGAAGACGACTGCGCCCACCCCCGACGCCGGTGTCGGGGAGGTCGATCGGGCCGGGGCGCCCAAGCCGACGCGGCGAGTCGAGCTCGTGCCGCCACCCGGTCTCATCGCCGACGTGCCGGAAGCGATCGACGCGATGCTTCGGCGTCCCGGAGTCGTCGTCGTGATCGACGGCTACAACGTCTCGATGACCGCGTGGCCGGAGCTCTCCGTCGCCGAGCAGCGCGACCGGCTCGTGAGCGCGGTCGCCGAGATGGCGTTGCGCACCCGCGCCGCGGTCACGTTGGTGTTCGACGGCGCCGATGTCGGCCGCGTCACACCACCGCGCCGACCCGGCGTCCGAGTGGTGTTCTCACCACCGGGGGAGAAGGCCGATCCGGTGGTGGTCCGCGAGATCGCCGCGCTGCCGTTGGTCACGCCCGTGCTCGCGGTGTCGTCGGACCAGTGGGTACGCACGAACTCCGAGCTGCAGGGCGCCCGCGGCGTCGGCTCCGACGCCTTCCTCGCCGCCCTCCGCCGCTGACCCCGACCTCAGCGGGGTGGGTGGGGAGGTGGGGCCGGGGTGTTGGTGTCCCACCTTGGTGGGAGAGTCGGGGCATGGTGATCGACTGCGAAGAATGTGTGATGGACGGCACGAGTGCCTGCGACGACTGCATGGTCACGTTCCTCGTCGGGCGCGAGCGCGGCGAGGCCGTCGTGATCGATCCGGCCGAGGAGCGGGAGGTGCGCCTGCTGCAGGGCGAGGGGCTCGTCCCCCAGCTGCGGTTGGTGAAGCGGTCGGCGTAAGGGCTCTTCAGCAGGCGTGTCTCCGTGCCGAAAACCCACCATGGTCCCACTGACTGCTTCGTCGGCCGCGCGCCGTCGGGTGGGGATCCGGGCCGCCGGGGTCGCGCTCGCGTGCGCGATGGTCGTGGTGTCGGGCTGCGGTCAGCAGCGTGTGGGCGCGACGACGACCTTTCGGCGCGAGCCAGTCAACGCGCCGGTCCCACGACCGTTCACGGGATCCGTCGGAACCGACGAGGCCGGCGTGGAGCCGCCCGAGAACGTGACGGGCGCGTACGCGGGAACCACTCCGGGCCTCTACCTCGACCGCGGCGCGGTGTGTGACCAGGCCGCGCTCGTCACTGCGCTCGACGCGAACCCGACGACGGCTGCCGTCTGGGCCGGCCTGGTCGGCATCGCGCCGGCCGATATCGATCGGTACGTTGCGACGCTGACTCCGGTCGTGCTCCGCACCGACACCGCGGTCACGAACCACGGCTACGAGAACGGAAAGACCACGAGCATTCCCGCGGTGCTCCAGGCCGGTACCGCGGTTCTGGTCGACGACCGTGGCGTGCCCGCGGTGCAATGTCGCACGGGGAACGTGCTCACGACGGCCCCGTCTTCGACCGACTCGGCGTACGACGGCCCGAGTTGGGCCGGGTTCACCGCGCACACCGTCACCACGGTGAAGCCGGCACCGGTTCCGATCTCGAGCATCGTCGTCGCCGACGTGTCGGGCGCGGGGATCCGTCGGCCGATCGGTACGACCGGAGCCGAAGACGGGCCCTACACGCCGGGCGAGGACGAGGGTGCTCCGCCGACCGGCTCGACGGTGCCGGTGACCACGACGCCTCCGACCCCCGAAGCTCCGGCCGCCGACTACCCGGGATCCGCGTCGAACTACCCGCTCGACGCGGGACCGACGCCAGCCGCGGTCGCGACCACGACCTACCTCGCCGACTCCTCACGGCCGGGAGGCGCCGACGACCCGGGCGACGCCACGACGGGTGACTGTGCGAGCGCCGCGTTTCTCGCGTCCCCGTTCACGATCACCGTCCGGGTCCGCAACGATGGCGGCCGCGGCCGGGGTGAAGTCACCGTCGTGGGCAACGGCTGGAACGATGCCGACGTCTCGATCCGGAGCCCGTTGCCGACGCGCGACCTGCACGATTCGGTCTCGCCGACCGGGACCTTCTCGGTCGGCGGGAGCCGGCACTACGACGGCGACGCGGACCAGGGTGCGTTCAGCTCCCGGTGGAGCGGCGACCTGGGGACCGGGCGTCGCCTGCCGACGTCGTTCCCTCTGACGATCCGGCGAACGTGGGTTCGCGATGTCCACGTCGTCCCGTGGCTCACCAGCTCGGGAGGCCCCGACGATTCCTCATGCGTCTACGTCGTGACCGCGAACCGCCAGAGCTGACGGCCCGACCGGATCAGCCCCAGATGACGGGGAGCGCGTTCGGGGCCCGGAACGTCATGCCGGTGATGTACGGGACTTCGGCGTCGGGATCGAGGCGGAGGTCGGGGAGCCGATCGAGGATGCGGCTCGATCACGACCTTCGTCTCCATGCGGGCGAGGTGGATGCCCGAGGCACATGTGCGGCCCGAACGCGAACGCGAGGTGCTGGCGCGACGTGCGGAACATGTCGAACTGCTCGGGGTTCTCCCAGTAGCGTCTCGTCGTGGTTCGCCGAACCCATGTTGATCACGACCATCGCGCCGGCCGGGATCGTCGATGCCCTCGACGACCGTGTCGCGCGTCGCGGTGCGCAGGATCGTCAGCAGCGGCGGCTCCCAGCGCAGGCCTTCTTCGATGGCCTGCTGCATGAGCGAGCGATCGGCGCGCAACGCGTCGAGCTGCGTCGGGGTTGCTGAGCAGCCCGAAGAGCAGGTTGCTCGACGACCGGTAGGTGGTCTCGGCGCCGGCGGGGAGCAGCAGCCGGAGGAACGCGATGATCTCGTCGTCGGTGAGTCGTTGGCCGTCGAGCTCGGCGCCGGCGAGCACGCTGATCACGTCGCCACGCGGCCTCGACCCGACGCTCGGCGATGATCGCCGAGAAGTACTCGTGCAACGCGGCCGACGCGCCGAGCCCGCGGTCCATGTCGAAGCTCGACGCTGATGAGCTCGACCGCCCACCGGTGGAACTGCGGGAGGTCTTCACGCGGGAGGCCGAGCATGTGTCGCGATCACGTTGACGGGGAACGGGAACGTGAGCTCGCGGACGAGCTCCGCACGGCCGCGGTCGATGAACGCGTCGATGTGCTCGTCGACGACCGGGGCGACGATGTCGACCTCCCACTGCTCCATCGCCTTGCGGCTGAACGCCTGCTGCACGAGCGCGCGGTAGGTGTGGTGCTCGGGTTCGTCCATCTCGAGGATGGTGTGGCCCATCACCTGGCCCATCACCGCCTCGTACCCCTTCGACGAGAAGGTGTCACCGTCGCGGAGCACCTGCTGGACCGCGTCGAAGCTGAACGCGGTGAACACGTCGGGGTGTCGCTGAGGTCGATCGGCCCGCGGCGTCGCCTCGATCGAGCCCGGCCATCGCCCGCACGTCTCCTGGATCAGCGGGGCCGACGACCGGGCCAGCGCGAACATCGGGTACGGGTTCTCGACCACGCCGATGCCGGCCGAACGGTTGAACTCCTCGAACGGGTCGTAGTCGTCGATCGAGTCGTTGGTCGGGTCCACCGTGCTCATAGGATCCCTCGGGAGTCGGCGGCGTCGAACGAACTTGACGATATCGTCAGGCAGCTACGTCTGTGGGAGAGGATCGACATCCGATGAGTGGTCGGCGATGAACGGTGTGGTGGGTGCGAGTGGCGTGAACGCCGGAGGTCTGAGCGCGGGGCTCGCTCGTGCTGCGGATCGCGGTCGGCGCGGTGATGCTCGCCCACGGGTACAACCACATCTTCCGGGGCGGCAAGATCAAGGGCACCGCCGGCTGGTTCGAGAGCCTCGGGATGAAGCCGGGCGTGCTGCACGCGTGGCTCGCCAGCCTCACGGAGCTGGGCGCCGGCACGATGCTCATCTTCGGGTTCCTCACGCCGCTCGCCGCCGCGGGCGTCGTCGGCGTGATGCTGGTGGCCTGGATCACCAACCACCTGAAGAACGGGTTCTTCATCTTCCGCCCCGGCGAAGGGTGGGAGTACGTGATGACGTTGTGCGCGTGCGGCGTCGCGCTCGGCGCGCTCGGCGGCGGGCGCTTCTCCTTGGATCACGTGCTCGGGATCCACTGGTACGGATGGAGGGGCCTGGCGACCGCGCTCGTCGCGGGCGGAGGTGGCGCGCTGCTGTTGCTCGCGATCTTCTGGCGACCGGTCAAGAAGGAAGCGCCCGCGGCGTAGCCCGACCCGCGTGCGATCAGGGTGTGCAGGCAGCCTCAGGCGGTGGCTGCTTCCGACGCGCCGACCAGTGCATCGGTGAGGAGCGGCACGACTTCACGCCAGTCGCCGATGATCCCGATGTCGGCGGAGTCGAACACGAGCGCGTCGGGTTGGCTGTTCACGGCGAGGACCGTGTCGGCCGCCCGGACTCCGACCATGTGGTTGAACTTTCCGGAGAGCCCGAGCGCGACGTAGAGGCGCGGGGCGATGCTGCGACCGGTGATGCCGAGCTGACGGGCTCGGGGGAGCCAGCCCTTGTCGGTGACCTTTCGGGTGGCCCCGAGCTCGGCGCCGAGGATCGCGAGGAGCGGATCGAGGAGCGGGTAGTCCTCGGGCGGCACGCCGACGCCGACGCCGACGACGACGTTCGCGTCGGCGAGCACGTCGAGGTCGTCGTCGCGGGTCTGGGCGAGGAGCCGGATCCGCCCGCGGGGAATCGCGGTGCGGCTGGCCATCGCCGCGCACGTCGCGCGTGGTTGCAGCACCGGCAGCATCCCAGCGCGGACGGTGACCAGTTGCGGGGTCGAGGTCGCATGGATCGCGGCGACGAGCGCGCCGCCGAACGCCGGTTTCCACGCGACGAGTCGATCGCCTTCGAGCTCGAGTGCGACGGCGTCGCCGGTGAGCCCGGCTCCGAGTGCAGCGGCGGCCCGCGATGCGACTTCGCGCCCCCACACCGTTCCCGGCGCGAGCACTGCCCACGGTTGCGCATGCCCGGCCCACGCGACGAGAGCTGCGGCGAAGTCTTCCTCGATCTCGACACCGGAGATCGTCACGATCTCGTCGGCGCCCCAACTCCCGAGCTGATCGGGATCGGGCGCGCCGCCCGCGCCGCCGGTCGCGGCGATGGCGATCACCGAGCCGCCGATGGTGGCGGCCGCGCCCAGGAGCTCACGGGTGAGGCGGTCGCGTCCGTCTTCGACGAGCACGCCGACCACGCGGTCGGTGCCTGCATTCGTGGGCGCGGGAACCGAGCCGAGATCGGCCGCGTCGTCGATGGCCGGGTCGAGCGCGCCGCGTTCGGTGAGGATCTTCACCGCGCGGTCGATCTGCTCCTGGAGCGGCGAGTCGGGGAGGAGGTGGCGGAGGCGTTCGGTCTCGTGGACGCGGACCCGGCCAACGGTGGTGGGGCTCCCGGCCTGGCCCCAGGGTCCGGGGCCGAGATCGTCGGCCCGGAGGTGGCGGATCGCGTCCATCGGCACCGCGGCTCGGCCGTCGGGATCCACCTTGCAGGGATCGATGAGCCGTTCGGCAGTGGAGAGCAGGGCGGGGAGGTGGACCTCGGCTTGGAGCCAACCATCGTCGAGCTCGCAGCGCGCGTGCACCAAGCCGTCGGGGTCGATCGTGAGGTGGCGGACGCCGGTGAGGAACGGGAGGTCGAGCAGCTCCGCGAGCTCCGGCGGAACCTGGCCGGTGTCGGCATCGACGGAGTTGCGGCCCGCGATCACGAGGTCGAAGGGACCCGCGTGTTCGATCGCCGCGGCGAGCGCACGCGCGGTCGCGAGGGTGTCGGAGCCGGCGAACGCGGGGTCGCTCACCAGGAGCGCGTCGATCGTGATGTCGCGCGCGAGACCCCACGCGACTGCTTCGCGCAACGAGTCTTCGGCCGCGGCCGGACCGAGCGCGATCACGGTGACGGATCCGCCGTCTTCCTGTGCGAGTGCGACTGCCTGGGCGACGGCGCGCCGGCAGTAGGGGTTCATCTCGAGCTCGAGTCCCTCGCGGACGAGACGACCGTCGGCCCCGAGCTCCATCTCCTCGAACTTCGGGATCTGCTTGATGAGGGCGGCGATCCGGAGCGGCATCGGGCGAGATCGTAGCGGACGGGTCAGGCGCTCCTACGGGTCGACGATCCCGCGTTCGACGGCGTCGCGGACGATCTCCGTTGCATGGATCCAGAGTTCCGGCGCGCTGTCGCCGATGGGCGCGTTGCGTTCGAGCACCCGATCGGCGGTGACGCCGTGCTCACGCCATGTCGCACCACCGGCCGCGACGTTCAGGAGCAGCGGCTGGAGACGATCGAGCGCCATCGCAAAACGCGCCGTCTCCGTCGTGCCGTCTTCGTACTCCTCCCAGAGCGAGCGGAACAGCGGTTCCTGGTCGTCGGGGAGGAGGGCGAAGATCCGATCAGCGGCAATCCGTTCGCGTTCGACCTTCTCTGCGTGGGCGGCTGCATCGGCGTACACGAACACATCGCCGGCGTCGACCTCGACGATGTCGTGGACGAGCACCATCGCGATCACGCGACCCATGTCGACGCCGGCGGGCGCGTGTTCGGAGAGGACGAGCGCGAGCATTGCGAGATGCCACGAGTGTTCGGCGCTGTTCTCCCGGCGCGACGCATCGGTGATGAAGCTGCGGCGCTCGACCAGCTTGAGACGGTCGATCTCGAGCAGGAACTCGAGCTGCGCCTCGAGACGATCCGAACTCATGCGAGCGGGGCAAGGGCGGGCGTGGCCGCGCTGGGCTTCACGCCCCCATCATGCAGCGAAACGCTCAGGGGAGCGGGCCGGGCCATGGCAGGCGAGTGCGGGAACGCCCAGGACCCGAGGTGCCGCAATGGGATCTGCTCGACAGCTCGGGGGCGACTAGAATCGCTGCGCCGTGCCCCCTGCCAAGCGAATGACCGCAGCCGAGAAGAAGAAGGCCGAACGCAAGCCTTCCGAGGACTACCGGGTGGTGTGCCGTTTCGGCCAGTGCCTGTTCCAGGCCTCCGCCGACTCCGAGGAAGACGCCCTCGAGGTCGCGGCGAAGCACACCGAGGCCAAGGGTCATCCCCGGGTCGACGTGAAGCCGCCGCCGCCGCCGATCCTGCAAGAGGCCGAACCCGCCTGAGCGGGGCGTTCCTCAGCAAGACGTGGAGCGGCGAGCTCAGCTCGGCGGAGCCGCGTGGAGATCGGCGAGGAAGTCGGACGGCGCGGCGCTGTGCCAATTGCAGTAGGTCCCGGTCGGTGCGGGGTTGCGACATCCCGAGGACGCTTCGATCGCGGTTCCTTCGCCCCACTCGTTGTAGGTGGTGATGAGCTCCCACTTCGCGCTCGAGGCGTTCATGCTCGCGATGCTCGACTTCCACCGCGCGCGATCGCGGGCAAGGAACGGAGCGGTGCCATAGGGGGCTCCCGACTTCCAGTAGCCCGGTGAGATCGAGTACGAGCCGTCGCCCGGCGAAGCCGTGAAGTCCTGGTTCGCGCTCGCGGGCCCGTATTGATGCCAACCATTGATGCCGGGCGTTCCGGGGCAGGATGCGTAGCCGGGGAACACCTTCAAGTCCACGTAGATCGTCTCGCCGTACTTGCTCTTCAGGAGCTGGCGCGCCTTGGTCCAGCGGGTCACGGTGTTGCATCCCTTGGACTTCGTGAGGTCGTCGGCGTTGTACACGAACACCGGTGTCCCCTTGCCGTTCAGGAAGGCGATGCCCGAGTCGGTGTTGGTGCCGCGGTGCTTGGCGTACAGGTAGTGGAGGTCGGCGGCGATCCGTGTGGGCGTCGGGTCGCCGACACCTTCTGGCTCGTAGTAGGGGATCCAACCGAAGCCCGTTCCCTGTGCGGCCGAGATCAGCGTGGGCCAATGCGTGTCGGTGGTGGTGCCCCGGCCGAACCACGATGCGATACCGGCGGTGATGCCGCCGTACTGCATATCGGCGATCTGTGCTCGCACCGTCGCCACGCCGGCGCCGTAGAGCCCGCGAGTCGGCGAGTAGTTCGTGAACGGCTTCTGCCCCTGTTGGTTCCATGCCTCGGGAAACCACGGGTAGTAGAACGCAGCCCGGATCGGCGCTGCCGACGTCGGCGGTGTCAGCGACTTGCACCCGACCGACGCGGCAGCCGCGATGACCACCACGACCGCGACGCGGAGGGTTCGCGAAGCAGCTGTCGAGAGCGTGCCCACCCGCGGGTGACCCATCCGTGGCTCCTTGCCGTTGCCGTCACGTCCGGCCGTGACTGTATGAGGTTGCCCCCGAGCGCCGCCAGGGATCATCGCGGGGGCTCCGCCCGGATCACGGATCGGGAGGTTTCGCCCAAATAGGTCCCGAGACCCACGACGTGCTGTTCGATACTGAGCTGGGGGTGCGGAGCGGATGCCCACCGGGGTGGCCGCTCCGCTTCCCCCGAGCTGACCCGTCGACCGTGGGTCCGTGAGGCCGAGCTGCTATCCCAGCGATGCCGTGAACTGAGGGCAGTACACCTTCACCGCCGCCTGACCGACCGACACGGCGATCAGCAGGTCTCCGTCGGGCAGCTTCGGGGTGATCGCCGGACGGAATTGCCCTCGGAGAGAGTGGCCGACCGCAGAAAAATCGTCGAAGACCGTTGCATGCGCGGCCTGGAGGCCGGTGCAGAAGGCGTGGCCCGCTGCGATCAGCTGCGCAGCCGAAAAGGCTGCCCCAGCCTTGGGTGCCTTGGCGGCGCGGAGCGCATCTGCGACCGCGATGGTGTACCGCTCGTCGGGTGTTCCTTGAGCCTGGCTGGTCGTCGTGGTGCTCAGACGTGACGTGGTGGTTGACCCGCTGCTACTTCCCCCGCTGCTGCATGCCGACACCAGCATCACGCCGACGGCGATGGCCAGACAGCTGACGGCGTGACGCCAGGGCGAGCGCGGCTGTGGTTTCGTCCTCTCACTCATGGTTCGCAATGTAGTTGGGCTCGCTGCCGGGAGGCGACGTCGCATCGGGCCCTCAGCAGGCGGCAGGATCCACTCGGAACGTCTGCGCGCCGGTGAACTGCTGATCCGGGATGATGTGCGCGCGACGGAGCTCGGCGAAGCTCGGATACCCGGGACCGTCCGTGCGCCGGAGATAGGCAATGATCCCGGGGTGGCGGCACAGGACGGGCGCGAGCTCACCGAGCTCGGTTCGATAGTCGGGATTCGGCTTCCCGGTCCACGGTGACTTTCGGATCGGAAGGCTCGCGGCGAAATGACCCGTCTCGTACCAGACGGAGTAGGCGTCGCCCGTGAACACCAGTGCGCCGGCCGGGAGCTTCTCGATCCGCCGGTAGAGGTCGGCGAACGGCGCGGGTCGGATGGGTGCGAGCGATCGAGCTCGCCGGTAGGCGCTGCTCGCGCTGTCGATGTGCCAGACGCAGATCGGGGCTGCGACGACGACGATCGCGAGGCCCACGAGCACGCGCGGGCCGATGCCCCGACGCCAGGCGTTCCGCCCGAGGTTCCAGAGTGCGGAGACGACGACGATGAGCACTCCCGGGAGCACGGGTAGCCACATGCGTTCGTTGGCGAACGGTGTCATGCGCACGAAGAACGCGACGGTGATCCACAGGAGAGCGAGATACAGGGCGGCGAACAGGAAGACGACGAGCGTGAGCTCGGTGCTGAAGCGACGAGGGGCGTCGTCCGCCTCGTCCCCGTCCTCCGTGTCGGCTCCGTCAGCTCGAGGTCTGGCGAGCACGAGGCCGGCCACCACGAGCACCACCAGTCCGATGCCGACCAGCAGCGTCGGCCAGTCGGCGATGTGATCGAGGCTCGTGAAGAACAGCAAGCGGCCGTTGACCCAGCCCGCGAGGATCGCCTTGCTCTTGGGTCCGACATCAGTTGGGAGGTGCACTGCGAAGACGCCTGCGCCCCCGGTCGCGCTGGTCGCGGTCTTCCACAGCTGCCACACGATCCCCGGCGACGCCGCCAGCACGCCGATGATCGCGGCGCGGGACAATCGCGCGGCCAAGGGTCGGCGATTCCGTGTCGCGATGAGGATGATCGCGGTTCCCGCCAGTGCGAGGCCGAGGAAGCGTGTGAACGACGCCGCGCCGGCGAGGAGGACGAAAGCGACGGCGAGCGATGTTCGGTCGTCGACCAGATAGGACGCGAGGACGATCAGCGCCCCGAGGCAGAGAGGAACGAAGAGGACCTCGCTCGTCGGTCCGGAGAAGCTCGAGCGCGAAGATCTCGGTCGAGAGGAGGAGGCCCACGGCGAGCGCCGCTGCGACATACGATCCGCGAGTCGCGCGCAGGACCGCCCAGCCCACGAGTGCCGCCGTCGCCCCACACGCGAGCGCAGCGAACAACCGGATCGCCGCGGTGCGAGGGATCCCCGCGGCGATCGGGGCCGAGAGTGCGAGTGGGAACCCCGGGAAGTACTGCGCGAGCGGAGCGGCATCGAAGGCCGCGGGAACTTGAGACGGAGAAAGGCCCGCGAAGGGCTGCACGAACGGAAGGGTGATTCCGTGACCGTTCGCGATGTTCTCCGCCGCGCCGGTGTACGCCACCCCGTCCGGCCCTCCGACGAGACCCGACGACGTCAGGACGAGGACCCAACTCGCGGCGACGATGCCGAGCCCGACGAGAAACAGTGTCGCCAGGCCGCGCCGGTTCATCCGGACGACGCTACACCGGCGTCTGATCTCGCAACCCCGATGTGCGTGACGATTCAGCTGGTCGCGGTGGGTGTGGCCGGTGATGCCGGCTGGCTCGACCGCGCCATCAGGGTGCTGACGACGTACGCGCCGAGCGACGCGACCGCCACGATCTCAGATGTGACCGCGATGACCGCCTCGGTGCTCGTCTGGTCGTCGGTGAAGCCGAGCAATCCCGACGTCCGGGCCAGTGTGTACGCGACGAGCGAGCTGGCGGCGAACAACGTGCCCACGATCGCGGCCGGGATCGACCACCGGCTCCAGCGCAACGACAGCACCAACGCCCACGCGATCAGGAATCCCGAGATCGCCTGCAACGCGAACGACCGGCTCACGTCGAGACCGAGCACCCGGTCGATGCTGATGCCGCGGTACCCGCCGTGGAAGTAGAGGTAGTAGTGGATGTAGCTGCTCGTGAGCACGCCCGCCGCTCCGACGACGAGCATGATCCGACGCGCGTTCATCTCTGCACCTTCAAGGTCCCCTGCATGTATTGGTGGATGTTGCAGATGTACGAGTAGGTACCGGGCTTCGTCGGCGCGGTGATCGTTGCCTTCGATCCACCGGTGAGGTTGCCGGTGTCGAAGCTCTTGTCGGTCGCGACGACGGTATGGGTCGTCGAGTCACCGTTGGTGACAACGATCGTGGCGCCCGGGCGCCGCGGTGATGGTCGGCGGCGCGAACGCGAAGTTCTTGATCAGAATCGCATTTCCACCGGTTGGCGCAGCGGCCGACGTGCCGTCGTCGGGCGCGAGCAACTGCGTGAATCCGACGGCGAGCAACGCGATGACGGGTACGACGAGCACGACCAGGATGCTCGGCGGTCTGCTGGGTGCCGGCTCCGCGCCTTCTCGTCTCGCATCGTCGGACATGGTGCTCCCATCGCGCGTCGTCGGTGCCGCCCCGTGCACCTCCGTACGGATGTTCGGCGCCGAGGGATGGCGCGGATCACCGCTCGAGCTGCACCCGCACCCGGGCGAGCAGCTCGTCGGGGTGGACCGGCTTCGCGACGAGATCGTCGGCACCGGCGTCGAGACTGGCGATGCGATCGTCGTGCCCCCCGCGTCCGGTCACCACGATCACCGGCAACGTGGCCGTACGGGGGTCGCGGCGGAGCGTCTCGAGCACCTCTTCCCCGGTCATCTTCGGCATCTGGCTGTCGAGGAGCACGAGATCCGGCTGATCGGCTTCGATCTGCGAGAGCGCGTCCGGGCCCGATGCGGCCTCGGTCGCGTCGAATCCGCCGCGTTCGATCGCGCGGATCAGGAACCGACGCGCGGTGTCGTCGTCGTCGACGACCAGCACGCGCCGGCTGGGTCCCGACGCCGGATGCCGGATCTTCGCGCTCGCGTGGTCGCGGTCCCGGTCCCGGTTGTTCACGCGGGGGAGTCGACCGTGACCGCGTCGACGGGCGAATCGTCGACAGGCGATGCGACGGCGGGTGCACCGGCGAAGACGTAGGGCAGGTACACGCGCACCGTGCTTCCGGCGCCGGGCGTCGAATCGACGCTGAGGTAACCGCCGCTCTGGCTCACGATGCCGTACACGATGGACAGGCCGAGGCCGGTGCTCTTGCCTTCCTTCGTGGTGAAGAACGGTTCGAATGCCTGAGCCTGGGTCGACGGATCCATCCCGGCGCCGTCGTCGCGCACGCTCACGATCACGTACCGTCCCGCGGGGACCTCGATCGGATCGATCCGGTCGTCGGCAGGAAGGTCGACGATCTCGGTGCGGACGACGATCTGCCCGCCGTGGTCGCTGCACGCATCCCGCGCGTTCACGACGAGGTTGAGCATGACCTGTTCGAGCTGACTCTGGTCTGCTCGCACGTCGGCGGCGATTCCCGGTCCGCCGACCGCGAGCCCGACTGCCGGGCCGAGGAGCTGACGGAACATGACCTCCATCGACTTGATCACACCGTGGACATCGAAGACTTCGGGCTGCACGTCCTGCTTGCGCGCGAACGCGAGGAGCTGCTCGACGAGCGCGGTCGCTCGGTCGGCGGCGTGGGCGAGCTCCTCGAGGTCGTCGCGGTGTTCGAACCCGTCGGGGAGGTCGGCGAGCAGGAGCTCGGCGTAGCCGGAGATCGCCGTCAGGACGTTGTTGAAGTCGTGCGCGATGCCACCGGCGAGCCGACCGACGGCTTCGAGCTTCTGTGCCTGCGCGAGCCGTTCCTCGAGGCGGCTGCGCTCGGTCACATCGCGGGCGTTGATCACGAAGGCGCCGACCGCGGGGTCGTCGAACAAGCTGTTCCCGACCGCTTGGATCACCCTCCAGGTCCCGTCGCTCGCACGGAGGCGGAACTCGACCGTCTGATCGAACCCGGAAACATCGAGATGATCGGTGAACACCTGGACGATCGCGGCGCGGTCGTCGGGGTGGATCATCTCGAAGAGCGACTGGCCGAGGTAGTCGTCGGGTTCGAGGCCGAGGATCTCGCCGGCCGACGGACTCGCTTCGAGCACGCGACCCTCGCGATCGAGGAGCGCGATCATGTCGGGCGCGTTCTCCACCAGGGCTCGGAACCTCTCCTCGCTCCGTCGGAGCGCGTCGGCGGCCTCCTCGCGGGCCGTCATGTCGCGCACCGTGCCGACGAGGGCGGACACGCCGCGCTCGTCTCGCACCGTCGACACGGAGAGCGCGACCGGCAGCACGGTGCCGTCCTTGCGGCGGAAGGAGCTGTCGACCTCGTTGTGACCCGCGTGGAGTGCCGCGTCGGCATCCGCGACGAAGCGATCCTGCCATTCCTCCGGCCACCACGGATAGGGCAGGTCGGCACCGATGACCTCGTCGGCGGTGAAGCCGGTCATCTCGAAGAAGCGCTCGTTGGCGCCGATGACCCGGCCGTTGCTGTCGCTTTCGATGAGCGCGTCCTGCAGGGCCTCGATCACCGCGGCCTGGTGGTCACGTTCGGCACGCAATGCCGCCTCGGCTTCGACCTGATCGGTCACGTCGACGCTCGCTCCGACGTAGCCGAGGAAGGTGCCGTCGGGAAGCGTCCGGGGCGAAGCGCGGCTGAGGAGCCAGCGGTACTCGCCGTCGGCGCGCAGGAGGCGCTGAGTCAGGGAGTACGCGGCTCTGGGTCGCGAGCGCGGTCTGGAACACGGTGGTGCACCGTTCCCGGTCGTCGGGGTGGATGCCGGCGAACACCCCTTGGGCCAGCTCCTCCTCCAGCGTGCAGCCGCGGAAGGCGAGCCATCCGCGGTTGAACGTCGCGGCTGAACCGTCGGGGCCCGAGGTCCAGATCAGGGCGGGTGCGGAGTCGGCCAGCACTCGGAAGCGCGATTCGCTCTCGCGGAGCTGCGCCTCGGCGGCGGCGCGTTCGGTCACGTCGCTCGCCATCACGAGGTGCACTCCGGGCTGGACGTGCGCCTCGAGGTGGTACTCGGCAAGGCGCACGGTCCCGTCACGCCGTCGGACCTCGATCGTGTCGGTGAGCACGGCTCCGGCCGGGAGCTCGGCGAGCTCGTCGAGCACTGCCTGTCCGCCGGGTGCGAACTCCTTGAGGTCCACGCCGAGCAGCTCGGCGGCGTCGACGGCAAGGAGGTCGGCTGCGGCGCGGTTCGCATCGAGGCAGGTGCCGTCGGGCGCGAACAGGAAGGTGGCGTCGTGGGCTGATCGGAAGACCGCGCGGAGCCGGTCGATGCTGGTCTGGACCGAAGTGGTCGCTTCGGTGACGTCGCGCGAGACCCCGAAGATCTGGGTGATCACGCCGTCGTCGCCGAGCAGCGGGGTGAGGACCATGTCGTAGATGCGCTCGCCCGCGACGCCGCTGGTGCGGAATTGCTGGGCGACGGCCGCGCCGCGGTCGACGACCTCGCGGACGACGGCTTCGTAGGCCTCCCAGTCGTCGGGTGGCATCGTGTCGGAGGCGAGTGTCCCGATCAGCTCGAGCGACGTGGAGCCGTACGCGGCCGCCCAGGCGTCGTTGATCGCGACGCACGGGAAACCCGGTTCGTCGATCCGCTGGATCCAGGCCGGATACGGCGCGCCGTCGAGGATCCGGGCGAGCGCGCGGGGATCCGCAGCGAGGGCCGACCAGCCCTGAGCCGTACCCCTACGCACGATGGGATCGGCCACGCACCCCTCCTCGGTCGATCCTCGACGGTGAGGACCTCCAAGGAGTGTCGGCGCGTCTGCCGCCGGAGTGGAGCGCGAAATCCCCCTCCCCGTAGGAACTTGTCGCGGCTCATGACCCCAGAGCGCGCCTGACGCGACAAGTTGGGGGTGGGGTGGGGGGGTGGGGGGTGGTCAGCGTTCGTCGACGGGGACGTACTTGCGCTCGGTGTAGCCGGTGTAGATCTGGCGGGGACGACCGATCTTCGTCTTCGCGTCGCCCTGCATCTCGGTCCAGTGCGCGATCCATCCGGGGAGACGCCCCAGCGCGAACAGGACCGGGAAGATCTGGGTGGGGAAGCCCATCGCCCGGTAGATGAGGCCCGAGTAGAAGTCGACGTTCGGGTACAGCTTGCGCTCGACGAAGTACTCGTCTTCGAGCGCGACCGTCTCGAGCGCGGTCGCGAGGTCGAGGAGGTCGTCACGTTGACCGAGATCGGCGAGCACGGTGTCGGCCGTCGCCTTGAGGATGCGCGCGCGTGGGTCGTAGTTCTTGTACACGCGGTGCCCGAAACCGGAGAGGCGGAAGGTGTCGTTCGGGTCCTTCGCCTTCTCGACGTACTTGGCGATGTTGCCGCCGTCGGCGCGGATCCGTTCGAGCATCTCGATCACGGCCTGGTTCGCGCCGCCGTGCAGCGGACCCCACAGGGCGTTGATGCCGGCGGCGATCGACGCGTAGAGGTTGGCGTCGCTCGAGCCGACCATGCGCACGGTCGACGTCGAGCAGTTCTGCTCGTGGTCGGCGTGCAGGATCAGCAGTTGCTTCAGCGCGTGCACGATCTTCGGGCTCGCGGAGTACGGCTCCGACGGCACCGCGAACATCATCGTGAGGAAGTTCTCGATCAGATCGAGCGAGTTGTTCGGGTAGAGGAACGGCTGACCGATCGACTTCTTGTACGCGTACGCGGCGATCGTCGGCAGCTTCGCCATCAGGCGAATGGTCGTGAGGTGGACCTGCGCGGGGTCGTGCGGGTCTTCGCTGTCCTGGTAGAAGGTGCTCAGCGCGCTCACGACCGACGACAGGATCGCCATCGGGTGCGCGTCCTTCGGGAAGCCGTCGAAGAACCGCTTCACGTCTTCGTGCAGCAGTGTGTGGCGACGGATCTCGAAGCGGAACTCGTCGAGCTGGTCCTTCGTCGGCAGCTCGCCCCAGATGAGCAGGTAGCTGGTCTCGAGGAACGACGGGTGCTCACGGTCGACGAGCTGCTCGATCGGCACGCCCCGGTAGCGGAGGATCCCGGCGTCGCCGTCGATGAAGGTGATCGCCGACTGGCACGACCCGGTGTTCATGTACCCGTAGTCGAGGGTGATGAGCCCGGATTGGCCCCGCAGCTTCGAGATGTCGACCCCGAGCTCGCCCTCGGTGCCCTGGACGACGGGCAGCTCGTACTCGGCGTCGCCGTGACGAAGGGATGCGGCGGGCTCGGTCATGGAGATCGCTCCTCGGGGGTCTGGTACCCCCGAATCTATCGAGCGGGACGGCACGACCAGGAGCCGGCCGGCTCAGGAATCCGTTTCTGCTCTCCTACGAGCGCGGGACGCTCGCCCACGGGAGGTCCTTGTCGGTCCGGGGCTCGCCCGGGAGGCCGAGCACCCGCTCGCCGAGGATGTTGCGGAGGATCTCCGAGGTGCCGCCCTCGATGGAGTTGGCCCGTGACCGCAGAAACGTCTTGCGGGAGTCGCCACCATCCATGTGCTCCGCCCCTCCGGGCCTGACCATCTCGTAGTCGTCGGGGAAGAGCGTTCCCTCGGGTCCGAGGATCGAGATGCACAGTTCGTAGATCCGCTTGTTGACCTCGGCGAACGCGAGCTTCGACACTGCACCCTCGGGTCCGGCGATGCCCTTGGTGCGGTTCGCCGAAGCACGGGCGTTCGTCAGCCGGAGGATCTCGGCCTCGATCCACGCCCCGGCGAGACGATTCCGGAGCACGGCGTCGTGGCGATCGGGATTCTCGGCCCAGACCTTCAGCGCGTCCGCGATCGGGCCCGAGCCGCGGACAGCGGCACCCCCGCCGATGGTGACGCGCTCGTTCATCAACGTGGTCATCGACGCGCGCCAGCCGTCGTTCACGGCGCCGATCCGATCGGAGTCGGGGACGCGGACGTCGGACAGGTAGACCTCGTTGAACTCGGCCTCGCCGGTCATCTGGCGCAGGGGCCGTACCTCGACTCCCGGTGCGTGCATGTCGAGCGCGAAGTAGGTGATGCCACGGTGCTTCGGCGCATCGGGATCGGTGCGGGTCACGAGCATCCCGCGGTCGGCGACGTGGGCCAGCGTGTTCCAGACCTTCTGGCCGTTGACGATCCACTCGTCGCCGTCGCGCACGGCGCGGCAGGCGAGGCTGGCGAGGTCGCTTCCCGCGCCCGGCTCGCTGAAGAGCTGGCACCAGACGTCTTCACCGGTGAAGAGCGGCCGGAGCAGTCGCGTCTTCAGCTCGTCGTCGGCGTGGGCCACGATCGTCGGGGCGGCGAGGAACAGGCCGAAGCCGTTCCACCCGACCGACTCCGACGACGCGCCGGCGTCGTCGAGCGTCTGCTCGACGCCCTGCTGCAACTCGGCCGGGGCACCGATGCCGCCGAAGCCCTCCGGGAACCAGACCCACGCCAGACCCCGGTCGTACTGCGCCCCGCGGAACACGAACGGGTCGGTTGTCGACGGGTCGTGTTCGGCGAGCAGGTCGGCGACGAGGGAATCGATCCGGGAAGCGAAGTCAGTCATGGGTTGGAGGGTACGTCGCCGCGACCGTCCCAGTCACAGCCGCCGCCACTTGCCCGGTGTCGAGGCGGTAGGTGAGGATCGGGGCATGGTGGCAGGCGTCGGTGAGTTCGAGACCTATGCGTTCTTCCCGGCGGATCACGCCGAGGTCGTCGGCGGGAAGGTCTATGCAAACGGCGCCTTCTGGACGCTGCTGCGCTTCCCCGTCTACCCGCAGATCATCCCGATGGTCTCGCTCGTCGCGGTGCTGTCGGTCCCGCCGTTTGCGTTCGGTCGTGACCACACGATCGAGGTCGGGATGATGGACGCCGACGGGGGTGCGCTCGCGCTGAAGGCCGAGGGCACGTTCCGGGTCGACGGTGGTCCCGAGCTCCGGCCGGGCGAGTCGGCGGTGGTGCCGATCTCGTTGACGGTCAACTTCCTGCGCCTCGAGCAGCCCGGCGACTACGCCTTCCGGCTCTTCATCGACGGCGAGGAGCTCGACCGCTTCGCGTTCCGCGCCATCGAGGTCCGCACCCCACCCGTCTTCCGCGAACCCCTCGTCTGATCGACCCGAGCCGACCCCGGTTGGTGCACTTCGCGGATCATGCGACCGCGAAGTGCACCGACTCAGCGATCGTCGGGGGTGCCTTCAGGGGCGCCCACGTCTTCTTCGTCCATGACGACGTCCCAGCGGTCGAGGCAGTCCTCGCACCGGTAGACGAGCACGTCGCCGGCCTCGAGCACCTCGTCGGGCGCGGGCGGTTGGACGAGATGCGCCCGGCCGCCGCAGTCCGGGCACGTGATGATCTCGGCGAGCTCCATGCCGGAACCCTACGGGTGTCGGAGCGATGCCCGGTAGGGTGACCGCCGTGCGCCGACGGGGCCTGGGTCGCGGATGTCTGGTTCTCAGCGGTTTGGCCGTCGGCGTCGCGATCGCGCTCGCCGGGGCGGCGACTTCCGGTTCGGCGGCATCGGCCGCCACCAGTCCCGCCGCCCCGTCGGTCCTCGTCGGCTGTCTCGGCGTCGATCCGGGCACGAATGCATCACAGATCCGCGTCGGTCTCGTGGTGTCGGGTCCCGACGGTCTCTACCGCGCGGTGTTGGCCGGGCCGGCCGGCCTGGTGCAGGGCGAGGGACGCATCGTCGGTGGTCGGGGGCTGATCATCGTTCCGGCGAGCGGGACGGGTGCCTACGACAACCTCGTCGTGACCGATGTCGACACCGGGACCGCGATCGACCACAGCAGGCTCGACGGTGCGCTGCCGCTGATGGTGTCGAACACCGCGATCGGTTGCGATCCCGCCGCGCTGGTCGTACCGGCCGACGCAACGAGTACGACACTGCCGTCGTCGAGCACGTCGGTGGCGTCGAGTGGTACCTCGGCGTCGACCACGGCGTCGACGGTGGCTCCGACTCCCGACATCTCGGCCCTGGGGTCGAAGTCGTCGGCCGCGTCCGCGTCCGCGGAAGGTGTGTCGACGACGGAGGATGTGCCGCCCTGGCTGCTCCTCACGATCCCCGGCCTGCTGCTCATGGTCGGTGGGATCGTGCTGCTGGTCAGGGCCCGGTCGCGGTCCCGCAGTCGACCAGCCACGTGAGCTGACCGCCGACGCGCGCGATGTGCACCGTCGTCGACCCGGGGACACCACGGACCACGCGGTCGACCTCGACCGCGAGGGTGTCGGGTACCGCAACGGTCTTGTCGTCGGTGGTCCAGTCGAACAGCGTCGGATCGCTGACCGACTTCACGGTGAACGTGGCCGACGCATCACGCGCGCCCGCGAGGGTGCCGAGGCACTGCGCGCTCCCGTAGCGGGCCACGACCGCCGGGTTGAGTCGGCCGACGAGGAAGTTGGTGTCGCCCGAACGAAGGGCGGTGGCGAGGGCCGTGAGGAACTGCGCCGCATCTTCGGTGGGCGTCAGGGTCGTGGACGTCGTCGACGGGTTCGTCGGGACCGTGCTCGTACCGCCCTTGGTGGACTTCGCCGTCCGCGTCGGTCTTCGCACCCCAGGAGCCGAGGTTGCCGGCGACGCCGACGCCGATGACGGTCACGCCACTCACCAACAGCCCGACGCCGAGGATCTTCAGGGTCTTCGGTTGCACCGGCGCTACCGATCCGATCCGAACATCGTGAGCCACTGCTCGAGTGAGCCGAGGCGGAACACGTAGTTGCGCGACCGGGTGTCGCCCATCGTCGCCGACGGTTCGGGCGAGTACAGGTGGCCCGGGAAGAGCACGGTGTCGTCGGGCACCTTGGCCAGACGCTGAGTGAGGCTCTCGTACATCTGCACCGGATCGCCGCCGGGGAGATCGGTGCGGCCGCAACCGTCGAGGAACAACGTGTCGCCCGCGACGAGCCGGCCGTCGACCAAGAAGCACTGGCTCCCGGGAGTGTGGCCGGGTGTGTGCATCAGCGTGATGGGAACGGCCCCGACCTGCACGACGTCGCCACTGTCGTGGAGCACCAGATCTGCGTCGGACGCGTCGGTGAGCTTCTTCACCCCATGGGCTTCATCGCGCTGGACGTGGATCGGAAGGGCACCGAGCTCGAGGAGCTCACGAACACCCTGGATGGGCCAGCCGCCCATGCTCCCACCCACGTGGTCGGGGTGGGAGTGCGTGACGAGCGCGCCGGTGAGGCGCATGTCGTCGGCACCGGCGATCTCGACCAGCTCGGCGGGGGAGTAGGCCGGGTCGATCACCACCGCTTCGCCCGTCGCCCGGTCGCCCACGAGGTACACGAAGTTGACCATCTGCCGCGCGATCTGGTCGTCGCGCGCGAAGTCGCGCCCGGCCAGCAGCTGTCGGAAGTAGAGACGCTCGTCGGCCGTCGGCACGCCGACACCGTATCGCCCCCCGACCAACCGCTTCGGCGTCGCAATGCCATCAGATCTGAGGGGTTTTCGACGCCAAAAGCGTGCGGTTGTCAGCGGGTGTGCTCGAGGTACCGCTTCAGGAGATCTTTGCGGCTGAGGTGCTGTACGTGGCTCGGCAGGCTCGGCTCGAACGCGCGCAGCTTGGCCTTGAGCTGACGGCCCAGCTTCTTGGTCGGGGCGTAGAAGGCGATGGTGTTTCCGAACGTGCTCACCTGTCGCTCGTTGAGGTCCCACTCGCCCGCGAAGTACCACGACTGGGGCACCGACAGCCCGATGGTGGCGGGATAGATGCCGATCGCGGCCACCTTGTGCTCGAGCATGAGCTGCTCCAGGTACGCGCTCGACAGGGGGTTCCGGGCGCGGAGCGCCGCGGTCACCTCGGGGGAACCCAGGCCGAGGAGGTCGACGATGCCGCCGTTGTGGAGGTACGTGACGTAGCCGAGCTCACCCGTCGCGACGGTCTGACCGGCGTAGTACTCGCCGAAGAACCGTCCGAGCTGGTATCGCTGCCGGTAGGTGTTGCTCATGGCCAACGGAGCTTCGAAGACGAGTGGGATCTTCACCGGCAATGCCGTCGCCACCATCGCGAGCGCGAGGACCGTCACCGCTGCATTGCGCCACGCGAGGGTGACGATCTCGCCCAGGATTACGAGCACGATGAACGCGCCGGCGATCACGAGGTACGTCTGGTACCGGTCGTAGTACCGCATGTCGCCATACATCCCGTGAACGAATGTCGCGACGAGGAACGCGAGCCCGATGAGGAGGGTTCGTCGGGGTCCCCCGAACATCGCGAACACGACGTACGTGAGAACGGCGAGCACGAGCCCCATGAGGACGGCGTCGCTGAACAGCTCCCCGAAGACCACCGAGAACGGTCGGAGCAGCCCACGGCCGGTCATCGCCTTCTTGGCTGCGATGGAGTTCGGGAGGAACTCGGCTCCGAACGCCCGATTGACGATCCCGTACAGCACGAGAGGGAGCGCCGACGCAGCCCCGATGAGCACCGCGAGAAGCGCGGCACCTCGGTTGGTCCAATTGCGGGCGCTCGCCTCGCTCGCGAAGCGGGGGATCCGCCGGACCCCAATCGCGAGGATGATCCCGATCGCGAGGAAGTTGGTCTCGAAGCGGACGGCACCGGCGATGAACACGACACCGATCAGCGGGGCGATGGTGCGGAGCTCGAGCCGACGGTCTTCGAGCTTCCACACCAGGACCAGGATCTGCACGCCGAGCGCGGCGTGCAGGAGATGTTCCATGCCGACCACCGCCATCGCGGGGAGGAACAGGATGAAGACCGGTAGGAGGATCGCGGCGATCCAGCTGGGAATCGCCCGACCGCGCGGCCGGATCACGTTCTGGTTCGCCGCGAACAACCAGAGGATCCAGATTGCCGTGCCGACGTTGAGCACCAGCGGCCAGACGTCGTTCGAGACGGGTGAGACAACCATGAGTCCCGCGAGCGCGAGCGTCCAAGCGGGCGACGACGACGCCGAGACGTAGATGCCGTTGGTCACGCCCCACGTGCCGTGCTCCGCGAGCTGGCGGGCGATGCTCAGATGGATGCCCGCGTCGTCGAGCACGTAGACGAGGTGACCGTCGTTCTTGACGAGCGATGTGACGAGGACGACTGCCAACGCGAGCAATGCGGCCGTAGTCGCGACCACGAAGAATCGGATCCGATCACGACGGTCGGGGAGCACGATCGACGACGAGCCCTCGAGGGCATCGCTCATCGCTGCATCTGTCGTCGCGTG
Organism: uncultured Actinomycetes bacterium; assembly: GCA_963829475.1. Taxonomy (GTDB): domain Bacteria; phylum Actinomycetota; class Acidimicrobiia; order IMCC26256; family JANYLB01; genus JANYLB01. The sequence goes on from CAWHIU010000002.1 coordinate 724,289, forward strand.
CACCCGAACACCTGCGCTCCCGCTCGCCCGTACAGCCGGGCGACGATAGCCGTCGCGCTGGCGCGGGCGCTCAGGCGCGTTGTGGGTGGTCGGGGAAGGCGCGGAGCTCGTCGCCGGAGCTGTCGCCTTCGGGCCCGAGGTCGAGCTCGGGTGGCGTGTCGTCGGGTTCGTGGAGCCGACGCGTCCGTGCGCCGCGTCGGAGGATGGGTTGTTCGAGGAACCGGTAGGAGAGCGCGGCGAGCCCAAAGGAGATCGCGACCTCGAGCACCAAGCGCAGAGGTTGGCTCATCGTCTGTCGCCCGAAGAGCAGGAACACCGGGAAGTGGATCACGTAGAGCCCGTACGAACGCCGCCCGATCCAAACCAGCGTGCCCATCGACAGCACCCGCGCGAACCAGCCGCGCTCGTGCAGCACCAGGCCGAGTATGAGTACCGCAGCGGCGCCATCGAACAGGATGATCGGCCAGCTGCCGAAGAAGTGAGCGGTGTCGTGGCGTATCGAGAGCCGCCACGTCATCAGCAAGATCGCGGCGAAAGCGAGAACGGTCGCGGCACCGACGATTCGGGGCACTCGGATGTGCCGGCGAGCAGCCGCGAGTCCGATCGCGACCACGCACCCGACGAGGATCGCGCTCCCGCGCGAGAAGGACGAGAAGTACAACGTGCTGAACATCCTGGACCGGTACAAGATCTGGGCGTACACGGACCCGAACGTGCCTCCGCCACGCCACGCGAGCACGCCGGCCCACCACCACATGCGCCAGGTCAACAGCGCAATGCACATCGCAAAGGCGAGGAAGCCGAGCACGCGACGGCTGCCGCGCCAGAGCACGAGCACCACGATCGGCGGCCACACCAGGTAGAACTGCTCCTCGATCGCGAGCGACCACGTGTGACCGAGCACCCCGATCGTGTGCGGGTGCCAGATGCGCTGCCAATTCGCGATGTAGAGCGCGGTGGTCCAGATCTCCGCGCCGGTCGCCCGTCCGATCCAGTGGACCGGCTTGGTGAAGTAGAAGAGCAGTGCGACCGCGAGGAGCACGCCAATCAATGGGAGCAACCGCAGCGCGCGCCGGATGTAGAAGTGTCCGAGGCCGATCCGTCCGGTGTTCGTGTGTTCTTCGAGCAGGATCGTCGTGATCAGGAACCCGCTGAGGACGAAGAAGACTTCGACGCCGAGGAACCCGGCCGAGAGCGTCTTGTGCGTCCCGAAGTGGAGGTGGTCGCCGATGACGAGCATCACGGCGAACGCGCGCACACCGTCGAGCGCCGGGACGTACTGCCAGCGAACCCACTCCTCGTGGTCCGGCGCCGTCCCCCGAGGCATGGCGCCATCCTCGTCGGTGGTCATGCGGCGGGCAAACATCCGGCGGTCGGTCGTCGGCAAGCGCGGCGGCCGCTCGGCGAATCCCTTCGGTCAGACGCGTTGCGGGTGGTCGGCGAAGGCGAGGAGCTCGTCGTCGCCTGAGCTGTCGCCGTAGGCCCAGATCTCGCTCGGTGACCGGCTTCCGAGCCACGCTTGCAGGCGCGTGACCTTCTCGACGCCCGCGACAGTTCCCGCCGTCGAGTCGACCGGTGAGCCGGCCGTCGGGCGCGACCTCGAACCGGGTCGCCAGCACCGTGGTGAAGCCGAGCTGCTCGCCGAGGGGCGCGAGGTAGACGGTCGGCGACGCCGAGATGAGCACGAGCTCGTGGCCGGAGTCGCGATGCCAGTCGAGCCGCTCCACCGTGTCGGGCCGTAGCCGGGTCACGAGGTGGTCGGCGTAGCGGACTCCCGCGGCATCGAGCTCGTCGGCGGGGAAGCCGGCGAGGAGTCGGGTGACGAGTTGCTCCTTCGTCGCGTCGCGGTCGGCGCGGCCGAACGCCATGCGTCCGAGCTGCGGCGAGAGGCGCGCCATCGCGAGACCGACGGTCGCGGGGCCGCGCACCGACGCGAGGAACGGCAGCAACGAGTCGCGCTTGGTGAGCGTGCCGTCGAAGTCGAACGCCGCGACCGTGAAGCTCACCGCTAGACCGGAAGCTTGCGGAACACGACACGCGGGACGTGCCGGAGCACCGACATCACGTACCGCAACGGGCCCGGAACCCAGATGGTGGTCGCACCCGACCCGAGGCCCTTCACGATCGCGTCGGCGACAGCCTCGGGAGTGGTCGACAGCGGCGCGGGATCCATGCCGGTGGTCATCTTGGTGGCGACGAAACCGGGCCGGACGACGAGCACGCGCGCCCCCGAGCCGACGAGGCTGTCGGCGAGGCCCTGTGCGAACGCATCGAGGCCGGCCTTCGACGAGCCGTACACGAAGTTCGATCGACGGGCCCGTTCACCCGCCACCGAAGACAGCACCACGAGCGTGCCGTGGCCCTGGGCCTTCAGCGCCTGCGCGACGGGCACGCCGACCGACATCGCTCCGATGTAGTTGATGGCCCCGATGCGCACCGCCTCGTGCGGGTCGGTCTCGGCGAGGTCCTGATCGCCGAGGACGCCGAATGCGAGGAGCACCGCGTCGATGTCGGGGTGGCGGGCGAACACATCGGCGACGAACGCCTCGTGCGCGTCGGTGTCTTGCGCGTCGAACGGGACGATCTCGACTGCGGCCCCGGTGTCGACGAACTCCTTGGCAGCTTGTTCGAGGGTGTCGGGGTCGCGGCCGGCCAGTATGACGGTGCGGCAGCGGTCGGCGACGAGGCGTCGCACCGTGGCCAGCGCGATGTCGGACGTGCCGCCGAGCACGAGCACGGATTGGGGGGAGCCGAATGCGTCGTTCATCGATTCCTGACTGAGGGGCTCAGAGACCGAGCCGGCGGGCGAGATCGGATTGGAGGACGTGATCGGGATCCATGCGCTCGCGCACGGCGCGCCACTCGTCGATGCGAGGGTAGAGCGCCGGGATGAGCTCAGGACGCAGACGGGAGTCCTTCGCGAGGTAGACCGAGCCGCCCGCTTCGATCACGAGCTCGTCGAGGCCGTCGAGCAGCGCTGCGAGCGTCGGGTCGCCCACCGGGGCGTCGATCGCGAGCGTCCAACCCTCGCTCGGGAACGACAGCGGACCCGGGTTCGACGGTCCGAAGGTCTTGAGGACGGTGAGGAACGATGCGGTACGCGCTGCGCTCAGCCGCTCGACCGCCACCCGCACGACCTCGCTCTCGGCGAACGGGACGACGAACTGGTACTGCAGGAACCCGCGCGATCCGTAGACCCGGTTCCAGCGCGCGACGCCGTCGAGCGGATGCCAGAACGTCGGGATCGACTCGAGGCCGTGGTGCGACAGCCGGGGCCTTGCGGAACCACACCTCGTTGAACGCGCTCGTGGTGAGTGGGTTGATGAGCCCGTTCGGCATCCACGGCGGTGCAGTGAGCCGCATCTCGGCGCGATAGTCGAGCGGACGGGCCCGCTTCCTCTCGGGGAGCTCGTCGAGTCGCGCGTGATCGCCGCGCCCGAGCACACCGCGACCGAGCTTGGCGCCGCGGGCCAAGACGTCGAGCCAGGCGACGGAGTAGTGGTGTGCGTCGTCACCCTCGATCATCTTCGCCATGAGGTCGTCGAGATCGCGGGCCCGTTCGGTGTGCACCGACATGAGCGACGTCTCGATCGGCACGAGGTCGAAGGTCGCGTCGAGCACGATGCCGGTGAGGCCGAGCCCGCCCACGGTGGCCCAGAACTCCTCGGGAGTGTCGGTGGGGGTCAGCGTGCGGACCTCGCCGGTTGCCATCTGGATCGTGAGCGCGTGCACGTGCGCGCCCCAGGTGCCGTCGATGTGGTGGCCCTTGCCATGGATGTCGGAGCCGATCGCACCGCCGACGGTGACGAAGCGCGTGCCGGGGGTCACGGGAACGAACCAGCCGAGCGGCACGAGCCATCGGAGCAGCTCGTCGATGCTCGTCCCGGCCCAGGCGGTGACGATGCCGCGCTCGAGATCGAGCGCCCGCAGGCCCGACATGCGCGTGAGCTCGACCACCGCTCCGCCCGCGTTCTGGGCCGGGTCGCCGTAGCTGCGCCCGAGACCACGCGCGATCACACCGCGATCGGGTGCCGCGTCGAGCACGCCCTTCACCTCGCCCGCAACTGTCGGTCGGTACACCGCGGCGCGACTCGGAGCCGTGCCGCACCATCCGTTCAGGAGCTCGGGGCTCGGTTCTACGTTCGCCTCGACGTTCGCCTGGACGTCGGCCCCGACCACGTCATCCACGGTAGATCGCGATCCCGAAGATGACGACCCACGCCAGGATCATCGCCTGGAGCATGCGGTCGCTGAGGACGACGTCTTCAGGGGCACCGCCACCGCCGTTCTCGACGATGAGCGCGTAGCGCAACACCGCGAGCACGAACGGCACGATGGACAGCTCGTACCAGGGCACGCCGCCGAGGTGGGCTGTCTTCTCGAACGCCCAGAGGCAGTACGCGATCATCGTCACCCCCGACGCGACCGCGAGCACGTAGTTGAGGTACGCGACGGAGTATTCGCCGAGGGTCGCCCGGGTGCCGGTGCGGGCGTCGCCCATCTCCTGGAACTCGGCGTGGCGCTTCCCGACGACGACGAATAGGGAGCCGAACGCGGTGACGATGAAGAACCAGTCGGAGATCGGCACACCCGTCGCGACCGCACCGGCGATCGCGCGGCAGGACGAACCCCGCCGCGAGCAGGGTGATGTCGATCACCGTGACGTGCTTGAACCAGATCGAGTAGCTGGTGGTGCACAGCACGTAGACGAGGACGACGAACGGGAGCTGCCACGACCCGGTCGCGAAGCCGAGCGCGATGCCGGCGACGATCAGGATCCCCGCGGTGATCTTCCCGGCGGTGACGGAGATCACTCCCGCGGCGATCGGGCGGTACCGCTTCTTCGGGTGGAGCCGGTCGGCTTCGGCGTCGAGGGAGTCGTTGAGGAAGTACGTACCGCTCGCGGCCAGGCAGAACGCCACGAACGCGATGAGCGTGTCGATGAGCGCCGTACGGTGGGTGAGCACGCCGGCCGCGCCGGGCGCAGCCGCGACGAGCAGGTTCTTGACCCACTGCCGGGGTCGGGCCTCTCGGATGAAGCCCCGGACCTTTGAACTGGAGGCCTTCGAGGTGGAGGCCTGCGAGGCGCCGGCCTTCGAGCCGGAGGTCCGGGAGGTGGAGGCCTCTGAGGCGGGGGGCGCGCCGGCGATGCCGAGGGCGCGCGCCGGCTCGGGCGGATCGATGCTCGTCGGGGCCTTCTCAGCCATGCCGTCGCCTACCGCTCTGCGCCACAGATACACGAATGGGTTGCAAAGGTTACCCGCGGCCCGGGCCCGGACTTCCCGACCAGGTTGCTCCCGAAATCAGAACCTGTTTCAATTTTGTCGATGACGACGAATCGGGTGGCCGAATCGACGGCCCTCGCCAGGAATCAGGCCGCCCGTCGGCGTCGGGTCCTCGATGCGGCTCTGTCGCTCGCGGCCGACGGCGGATTCGAGGCGGTGCAGATGCGCGACGTGGCCGCGGCCGCGGGAGTCGCGCTGGGAACGGTGTACCGGTACTTCGACTCGAAGGAGCGTCTGCTGCTCGAGGCGAACGCGGAAGAGGTCGAGGCCCTCGGTCGGCGGTTGCTCGAGCACCCGCCGACAGGGGAGCACGCCGCGGATCGGATCGTCGACGTGATGGGTCGCGCGTGCCACGCGCTCCAGCGGCGACCCGAGGCGACGGCGTCGATGGTGCGGGCGATGGGATCGGCACCCCCGACCGAGGCCGATGTGGTCGTGCGCATCACGCGAGCGATCAACGAGATCATCACCGGCGCGATCCATCCCGGAGACCCGACTCCGCACGATCTGGCCGTCGCCCGGGTGCTGAGCCAGGTCTGGTTCTCCTCGTTGATCGGGTGGGTCGGCGGCGTCGATCCGGCCGAACGGGTGCTCGCCGACCTCGAGATGGCCACCCGTCTCCTGCTCGCGGAGTAGTCGCCGGAATGAGCGAGGCCACCCGATTCAACTTCGCGGACATGTTCGAGGCGATGGTCGACGAGGTGCCCGATCGCACGGCGGTCGTCGTCGGTACCCAACGGCGGACATACGCGCAGCTCGAAGCGAACGCGAACCGGTTCGCGCACCACCTCCAGGCGGCCGGCGTCGCGCCCGGCGATCACGTCGGGATCTACGCCTACAACAGCATCGAATGGGTCGAGTCGATGCTCGCGCTCCACAAGATCCGCGCCGTGCCGGTCAACGTCAACTACCGCTACGTCGAAGGCGAGCTGCGGCACCTGTTCGACAACGCCGATCTCGTCGCAGTCGTCGTGCAACGGGAGTTCGCTCCCCGGGTCGCGGCCGTCATCGGTGAGCTTCCGAAGTTGCGTCACGTCGTGGTCATCGACGACGGCGACGCCCCGCCCGACGGGCTCGCGGTAGATCGCTTGACCGGTGGTGGTCGTACCGTCGTCGAGTTCGACGCGGCCCTCGCCGAGGCATCGCCGACGCGCGAGTTCGTCGAGCGGTCGGCCGACGACATCCACATCATCTACACCGGCGGGACCACAGGAATGCCGAAGGGTGTGATGTGGCGCCAGGAAGACATCTTCTTCGCGCTCTGCGGCGGGATCGACGCCTACACGAACACCCGGTTGGAGAAGCCGTCGGCTCTCGTGCAGCGCGTGCATGACGGTGCAGAACCGATCACGCTGTTCACCGCGGCTCCGTTGATGCACGGCGCGGGCCAGGTGGCCACGATTCGCTGCGTCATCTCGGGCGACACCGTGGTGCTGATGCCGAAGTTCGATGCCGAGGAGGCGTGGCGGACGGTCGCCCGGGAGAAGACGAACACCCTCATGATCACCGGCGACGCGATGGCCCGGCCACTCGCCGACTCTCTCGTGCATCTGAGGGACGAGCTCGATCTCTCGTCGCTGTTCGCGGTGTCGAGCAGTGCAGCGATCTTCTCGCAGTCCATCAAGGACCAGTTCATGGACCTGATGCCGAACGTCATGATCATCGACTCGGTAGGCGCGACAGAGACCGGCATGAACGGCATCAAGATCGCGCAGCACCACGAGAAGTCGCACGGTGGCCCGGCGACGGTGCAGCCGTCGCTCGACTCGATCGTCGTCGACGACGACCTCAACGAGGTCGTGCCGGGCTCGGAGCAGATCGGTCGGGTCGCGCGCACCGGCAACATCCCGCTCGGCTACTACAAGGACCCGGAACGCACCGCGCAGGTGTTCTTCGAGCGAGACGGCGTCCGGTACTCGATCCCGGGCGACTTCGCGAAGGTCGAGGCCGACGGTCAGTTGACCCTGCTCGGCCGCGGCTCGATCGTGATCAACACCGGCGGCGAGAAGGTCTTCCCCGAAGAGGTCGAGGGTGTCCTCAAGGCGCATCCCGACGTCTTCGACGTGCTCGTCGTGGGTGTCGCCGACGATCGGTGGGGCGAGCGAGTGACCGCGGTCGTCCAACCGCGGGCCGGAACGGCAGTCACCGTCGAGGATCTCGTCGTCCACTGCCGGACCGAGATCGCCGCGTACAAGGCCCCGAAGCAGATCTTTGTGGTCGACGAGATCGTCCGCGGCCCGAGCGGCAAGCCCGACTACCCCTGGGCGGCGAAGTACGCGCGCGAACACTCCGACGGGTGAGGCACTAGAAAGGGCCCCATGGAACGATTCGCGTGAATGCCAAGAAAGTCATCGTGTTCGGACTGGCCCTGGTGCTCGTCGTCGGGAGCCTGGGCGGGATCTTCATCGCCCTGGTCAAAGACGACGGAAGCAGCTCGTCGTCGTCTCCCACGTCTTCGTCGACGGTGTCGACCACGAGCACGACGCGCGCCGACTTCACCGGCGAGGGAAGCGCCGCGTTCTGTGCCGCGTACACGCGTCTCAACGGAGCCATTGCGCAGCAGACACCGAAGACCAGCGACGCAGCGTCGCTCCAGGCCGACTTCCAGCGTCGGGTCGACGCGGTCAAAGCGCTGGCATTGATCGCGCCGGCAGAGATCGCACCCGATGTGAAGGCGATCTCGGCTTCGTACCAGCAGGTGCTCCCCGCTCTGAGCGCGGTGGGTTTCGACATGAGCAAGGTCCCGGCGGCTCAGCAGGCTGCGCTCGAGACCCCGGCAGTTGTACTCGCCGGCCAGCGGACCGCGCAGTACACCGAGCGGATCTGCAAGGTGAGCGCCACTCCCTGATGGGTCGACGCGACGAGCTCGTTGCTGCAGCGTCTTCGTTGGTCGCGGCCGATCGGGCGTTTGCCGGGGTCGTCGCCGAGGCCGGAACGCCATCGCTGCCGCGCGCGGCCGCGTCGTGGGCACTACGCCGAGCTCGTCCGCGCGATCGTGTTCCAGCAGCTCCACGGGAAGGCTGCGGCCACCATCCACGGCCGGTTCGAGGCCTTGCTTCGCCGGCGAGCTCACGCCCGAAGCCGTGCTCGAGCTCCCGGTCGAGGCGCTCCGCGGCGCCGGGCTCTCGGGGAACAAGGCGGCGTCGATCCGCGACCTGTCGGAGAAGGTGCTCGACGGGACGGTGGAGCTCGACCGCATGAACCGCCTCTCCGACGATGAGGTCATCGCCGAGCTGGTGACGGTGCGTGGGATCGGTCGATGGACCGCGGAGATGTTCCTGATGTTCCAGCTCGGTCGGCTCGACGTGTGGCCGGTCGACGACTTCGGGGTGCGCAAGGGATACGCGGCGTTGCACGGCATGACGGAACACCCGACCGCGAAGGCCCTCGTTCCACTCGGTGACCCGTACCGTCCCCACCGCTCGGTCGCGGCCTGGTACTGCTGGCGCGCGGCCGACACGGTCACACCCTCGTAGGGAGGCGCGGGTCTAGGTTTCCGCCCGTGCGATCTGCAGACGGGGATCAGGCGGGGAAGTCGCGATGAAGGGGACGACGGCAGCTGAGCGAGGTCCTGGGCGGATCACGATCGCGGGACACACGATCCGCATCTGGATGGTGCTCGTCGGGGCGGTCACGTTCGTCGCCGGCCTCCTCTTCGGCTACGACCAGGGCGTCATCTCGGGTGCGCTCGACTTCCTGACGCCGCAGTTCCACCTCAGCTCGACCATGCAAGAGGTCGTGACCAGCTGGGTCACGCTCGGCGCGTTGTTCGGTGCGCTCGCCGCGGGCGGCATCGCCGACAAGGTCGGCCGTCGACCGACGCTGCTGCTGGCCGGGCTGCTCTTCTCGGCCGGCGCGATCATCCAGGCCGCGGCAGGTGCCACCGGCGTGCTGATCATCGGTCGCTTCACGATCGGCGTCGGAGTGGGCGTCGCCTCGGTCGCGGCACCGCTCTACGTCGCGGAGATGGCGCGTTCGGAGATCCGCGGTCGACTCGTCTCGACCTACCAGCTCGCGATCACGGTCGGCATCCTCGTCGCGTACATCGTCGACGCCGCGCTGACGGTTCCGCAGTCGGAGCTCGCGACCTCGGAGAACTGGCGCTGGATGCTCGGGGGTGCGCTCGTACCCGGGGTCTTGTTGGTCGCGCTCATGCTGATCATGCCGGAGAGCCCGCGCTACCTGCTGAAGATGGGCCGGCGTGAGCAGGCCCGCGCCGCGTCACTCAAGGTCCGCGATCCCGAGACGGTCGACGAAAGCCTCGACCTCATCCAGGCCGATCTGGATCAGGAGGCGAAGGATCATGCATCGTGGGGTGAGGTGTTCTCGCCGCGTGTCCGACCGATGCTCACGGTCGGCGTCGGACTCGCGGTGTTCCAGCAGATCACCGGAATCAACGCCGTCATCTACTACGCCGACGACATCTTCGCCCGCGCCGGCTTCACCACCGCGGCCGAACAGACGCGGGCCACGCTCCTTGCGGTCGGCGTGGTGAACGTGCTGGCGACGTTCGTGGCGATCGCGTTCGTCGACAGGTTCGGCCGCAAGCCACTGCTCTTGACTGGGCTCGTCGGGATGTTCGTGAGTCTGACTGCACTCGGATTCGGATTCCTTGCACTCGACGAGACGACGCCGAAAGGCGGGGGCCCGAGCATGACCGGGATCGTCACCCTGGTGTGCCTCGTGGTGTTCATCGCGTCGTTCGCGTTCTCGCTCGGACCGGTGACCTGGACGATGATCGCCGAGGTCTTCCCGAACCGCGTGCGCGGTCGCGGCATGAGCGTCGCAACCGCGGCGAACTGGGGCGCTGCGTTTCTCGTGAGCGAGTTCTTCCTCACCCTGCTCGACGATCTCGGACCGTCGTGGACGTTCTGGCTCTTCGCGTCGATGTGCGCGATCGCATTCGTCTGGATCTGGCGCGCGGTCCCCGAGACCAAGGGTCGTCGTCTCGAAGACATCGAAGCCGCCTTCACCGAACACGCCGCGGCGCGCGAGCTGGCCCGAGCCGGCTGACCGGTCAGGCGATCGCGCCGGACTGCTTCAGAGCGGAGATCTCGGCGGGGGAGAGGCCCCAGTCGACGAGGGCGGTGTCGGTGTCGGCGCCCGGGACGACGGGCGGGTTGCGCACTTCGCCGGGGGTGCGGCTGAAGCGGGGGGCAGGGGCGGGCTGCGGGGCGCCGTCGATCTCGACGAAGGTCTGACGGGCAACGTTGTGGGGATGGGCCCGCGCTTCGCGCATCGTGAGCACCGGGGCGAAGCAGACGTCGTGACCGGCGAAGAACTCGACCCACGCGTCGCGGGTTCGGGTGACGAACAGTGCGGCGAAGCGATCCTTCAGCCCCGGCCACGTGGCCTGGTCCATCTGGGCGGCAGGGTCGAGATCGTCGAAGCCGAAGGGCGTGAGAAGGCGGAGCAGCTCCGCGTAGAACTGTGGCTCGTAGCTGGCGATCGAGATCCACCGTCGGTCGGACGTCTCGTACACGCCGTAGAAGTGCGCGCCGCCGTCGAGCAGGTTGGTGCCGCGCTCGTCGGACCAGAACCCCATCGCTTCGAGACCGAAGAACACGCTCATGAGGGACGCGCTCCCGTCGACCATCGCCGCGTCGACCACCTGACCCTCGCCCGAGACGCCGCGTTCGACGAGCGCCGCGAGCACGCCGAACGCGAGCAGAAGTCCGCCGCCACCGAAGTCGCCGATCAGGTTGATCGGTGGTACCGGCGGTCCGCCTGCCGTCCCGATGTGGGCGAGGACCCCGGCGAGCGCGATGTAGTTGATGTCGTGACCCACATCCTGTGCGAAGGGACCGCTCCGGCCCCAGCCGGTCATTCGGCCGTAGACGAGACGCGGGTTGCGGCCGCGGCATTCCTCGGGGCCGACGCCGAGGCGTTCCGCGACGCCGGGGCGGAACCCTTCGATCAGCACGTCGGCCGTCTCGCAGAGCCGCAGCACCGTCGCGACACCATCGGGGTGCTTCAGGTCGATCCCCGCCGAGCGCCGGCCCCGATCGAGGCTTGCGTACGGCGAGGCGGGCATGGCGCCGGAGCCGCTCGCGACGCTCGTCGCCCGGTCGAGCCGCAGTACCTCGGCACCGAGATCGGAGAGCGCCATCCCGGCGAACTGCGTCGGGCCGATGTTCGGAAGCTCGATGACCTTGATGCCGGTGAGGGGTCCCACCGCGTCGACGTTAGGCGACGTTCGGCGATGTTCCGATGAGCCGCTCGCTCGCCGAGATCACTGATCGATCTTGAAGACGCGCTGCGCGTTCTCGCGCAGGAACTTGGGCCAGACGTGATCGCGGAACGGGACGTCGGGCATGTCGGAGAAGATCCGGTCGAGCGTGAGCCCCATCGGGAAGTACCCCGCGTACATCACCTTGTCGGCGCCCCGCGTGTTGGCGAACGCGACGATGTCCTTCGGGTAGAACTTCGGCGCGAAGGCGCTGGTCGAGTAGTAGAGGTTCGGCCACTTCAGCATGAGCTTCACCGCGAGCGCGGTCCACGGTTCGCATCCGTGCCGGGTGACGAACTTCAGCTCCGGGAAGAACCAGCAGACCTCGTCGATGAGCGCGACGTCTTGGGGTGCGAACGGAACCCGCGGGCCCGGCACGCCGGTGCACACGCAGATCGGGATGTCGAGCTCCACGCATTTCGCGTAGATCGGATAGAACTTCTTGTCGTTGATCGGGACCTGCGGCGTGAGGCCGGAGGGGAACGCGGTCGCCGCCTTCACGCCGAGCTCTCGCACCGCGGCCTCGAGCTCACGCACGGCCTCCATGCCGCGGTTCGGGTCGACCTCGAAGCTGCCGAAGAAGCGATCAGGGTGCTCCTTGACGGCGTGCTGGGCCTGGTCGTTCTTGAACGACGTACCAACCATCGCCATCGCGATTCCGTGCTTGTCCATCTCCGAGAGCAGGAAGCTGACCGGGTCGTCCCAGTGCTCCTCGAAGTGGGGCACATGCTTGAACATGTACTCGGCCGGGAACTCGAAGTCTTCTCGGGACTCCCGGTCGAGAAGTTGGGTACGGAGAAAGTCGTACCAGCGCTTGGGATCACCACTCGGGATCCCCATCATGAGGTCGATGACCCCGACGTCGGTCGGCATGGGCATGCTTTGGACGCTACCCCGCGACCTGACGGCCCGTCAGATGACTCCGTCAGCGCACGTACGTGAGGGGTGCGTTCCGGGTGACGGTCGCGGCGCCCGGGATGGCCGCACCGGCAGCAGTGCCCTCGGTCCATGCGAATGAGGCGACGTGGGGCTTGCGGTCGCAGGCGAACTCGAACGTGACGGTGCCCAGGGCCGGTTCACCGCCGGATTGGCCAGAGGGGTTGTCGACGACCGCCGGGAGGTTCGTCGCGCTGCTCGACGGTGGGATCCCGTCGAACGTGAAGACGCTCTGGACGGCGCGGGGAACTGACCACGAGAAGGTGGCGGTGGCGTTCCCGTTCGCACTGACCGCCTTTCGGCGTTGCTTCCCGGTGCACGAGTAGGTCGTGGGCCCGGTGAACGCTTTGACGGCGAAGGGTGCGGCCGGCGCCACGGGGACCGCCGGCTTGGTCGTCGTGGTCGAAGTGGTCGGTGCCTTGCACCCGGAGTTGTTGACGACCCCGGTGATTCCCTTGGTCAGGCACTGTCGGGTGCCGTTCAGGGTGGTCGGGTTCACCTTGGCTCCGATCAGGACCGCCGCGAAGAGCACGACGCCGTCGAGGTCGGCGCCGCGGAGGTTGGCCCTGGTGAGGTTCGAGTAGTTGAGATCGGCGCGGTTGAGCTTGGCGTCCTGGAGTCGAGCGTGGCGAAGATCCGTGTGGCTGAGATCGGCACCACGAAGGTCGGCGCGACGGAGATCGGCGCCGGCGAGACGCGCGAGGCTGAGCTTCGCGCCGGCGAGGTTTGCTCCCGCGCAGCTCGTCCGGGGCTTGATCTCGCAGCCATTGACGGTGCGCGTGGGCGCGCCGGACGACCCGCCGCCGCAGGCGGCGAGGCCAGAGGTCGCCACGACGACGATCGCAACCGCAGCAAGACACCGATTCACGCTGGTCCTCGTTTCACGTCCGTGCAGCTTGCCCAGGAACCGGTGCTGTTCCCGCCGGGCGGTGACCGTAGCCCCGTTGGTGTCGGCGATGAAGGTACGACTCCGGACCTTTCCTGGCAAGCCGGGCAATATGCTCGGGCTCGACGAAGCGGGGGACCCCGGGACTACCGTTTCCCGGATACCCCGGTGGAGGAGCAGCTTGGCGCGTCGCGCGACGGTACGGAGATCGGCCCGGTTCGTCGGCCTGGTCGCGGGCGCTTCGGCGATCATGCTCACGCTGGTGGTTCCGAGCAGCCTCGAGGGTGGATCATCGTCCGCAGGCGCGGCGCCGGCCCCCGATCCCTCGAGTGCCCAGGCTCGCGTCGACGCTGCGCGCGGCGAGACCGAAGCCATCGCGAAACGGTATTTCGCGCAGCTCGACCGCTACGAAGTCGTGGGGAGCGAGATCGCCGCGATCGAGCAGCGGATGGCCGACATCCGTCGGGAGTCGACGGGGCTCCGCGCGATCGTGGCCCGTCGGGCCTTACGGGCGTACAAGAGCGGCGGGTCCAGCTCGGTCGACTTCATGCTCGACGGCGCCGGCATCACCGACGTTGTCCGGGGAACCAAGCTGCTGGCGGTCGCCAACGCCCGTGACGACGACGCGGTCGCCCGGCTCGCCGGTCTCTCCGAGGACCTCACCGGTCGGCGGGCCGAGCTCGAGACGAGCCGTCGCGAACAGGTGGCGGCGCTCGCGGACCTCCGCGGTGCGCAGACACCGCGTCGACGCCAACCTGCGGTCCGCGCTGGCCGACCAGCAGTCGGTGGTGGCGCGGCTCGCCGCACAGGCCGAGGCCGAACGTGGCGCGAAGCGAGCCGCAGATGCTCGTCCGGTCTCGGCGACCACGCCGGCTCCGGCACCCGTGGCACCGGTCGTCGACTACACGCCGACCGATGGCTCGCATCCGCATCACGACGATCCGTTCCTCTCCTGCACGCGCGGCGAGAGAGCCACGGCCAGTACTCCGCGGTGAACGCGAGTGGTCCCTACCTCGGCGCGTACCAGTTCCTCCAGAGCACGTGGAACATCACCGCGCAACACGCGGGTCGCACCGAGCTCGTGGGAGTTCCGCCGAATGCGGCGTCGGCCTACGACCAGGACGACATGGCCTGGACGTTGTACCAGTGGCAGGGGACCGGCCCCTGGGGCGGAGCCTGCTGAACGGCTCCGACATCCGTCCGGTCGAGCCGCCGGTCAGCCGCTACGAGCTCCCTCCGCCATCGTCGGCCGACGCAGACGGCATCGTGGGGATCGGCGGTGACCTCGAACCGGGGACCGTGCTCGCGGGGTACCGCGCCGGGACTGTTCCCGATGCGGGTCGCGCGCGGTGGTCCGCTTGCGTGGTGGTCGCCGGATCCACGCGGTGTCCTCCCGCTCGATCGATTCCACGTCAGTCGGAGCTTGCGACGGTCGGCCGACCGGTTCTCGGTGACCTACGACACGGAGTTCCGGGCCGTGATGACCGCGTGTGCGGACCCGGTCCGACCGCACGGGTGGATCGACGCGAGCTTCATCGACGCGTACTGCGTGCTCCACGACCTGGGCTGGGCGCACAGCGTCGAGGTGTGGTCCGACGCCGACGAGCTGGTCGGTGGGGTGTACGGCTTGGCGATCGGCGGGTTCTTCGCCGGTGAATCGATGTTCCACCGGGAGACCGACGCGTCGAAGGTGGCGCTCATGGCGCTCGTCGGGCGTTTGGTCGCCGAAGGTGGCGTGTTGTTCGACGTGCAGTGGACGACCGACCACCTCCGCTCGCTCGGCGCCGTCGATGTCGATCGGGCGCACTACCTCGAGCTGCTCGCCGCCGCGGTGGTCCGACCGCAGCTGCACCTGGGCTGACACCGGTAGCCTGCAAATCATGGAGACAGTCGTGTTCCACAACCCGAAGTGCAGCAAGTCCCGCGGCGCGCTCGACGATCCTCGAGGAGCAGGGCGTGTCGGCCGACGTCGTCGAGTACCTGAAGGCACCGCCCGACCGAGCCACGCTCGAACGCATCGTCGACGCGATCACGGATCCGCCCGGCGGCGCTCGTCCGCAAGGACAAGCGGTTCACCGAGCTCGGGCTCGCCGCCGGCGACTACGTCGACAAGGCCGCGGTCGTCGAGCTGCTGCTCGCGCACCCCGAGCTCATGGAACGCCCGGTGGTGTTCGTCGGGAAGCGGGCCGTGATCGCGCGCCCGTCGGAGAAGGTGCTCGAACTCTTGTGCCGGGGGAAGTAGCGATGGCAGTTCTCACCGACGAGATGGTCGCCGAGCAGTGTACGGGCCTGGTTGCGTGAGAACTGGGATCCCGACGTCACCGTCGCGCAGTGGTGGGAGCGCCTGATGGCGTCGGGCTACGCGGCGCCGACCTGGCCCGAGGACGACTTCGGCAAGGGCTACCCGCGCGGCCTCGCCAACGTCGTGAGCCGCGAGATCGCCGCGTTCGGCGCGATCGGGCCACCCGCCGGCCTCGGCTACCTGCTCGGCCGGTCCGACGATCGTTGCGCACGGCACCCGCGAGCAGAAGGACGCGTGGCTGCCGCGGATCTTGAACGGCCAGGACAGCTGGTGTCAGCTCTTCAGCGAGCCGGGCGCCGGCTCCGATCTCGCCGGTCTCCAGACCAAGGCGGAGCGCGACGGCGACGAGTGGGTCATCACCGGCCAGAAGGTGTGGACCTCGACCGCGCAGATCTGCAACCTCGGGATGCTGATCGCCCGCACCGATCCCGACGCGCCGAAGCACGCGGGGATCACCTACTTCGTGTTCGAGATGGACCAGCCCGGCGTCGAGATCCGACCCCTGCGCGAGATGACGGGTCGCGCGATGTTCAACGAGGTGTTCATCGACGGTGCGCGTGTGCGCAACGACGACATGCTCGGTGGGCTCAACAACGGGTGGGCCGTGACCAACACGACGCTCGCGGCCGAGCGCGCCGGCCTTGGCAGCGGTGGGAGCGGAGCCGCGGGCTCCGCGTTCCCGGGCGCGAAGGCAGGCCAGCTCGGCAAGCGGGTCGGCGACCTGGTCGGTCAGGTGCGGACCGGGGGAACCGGTGGTGGGGGTGGCGGCATGGCCGGCGCGCTCATCCGGCTCGCGAAGGAGGTCGGCAAGAACGAAGACCCGGTCGTTCGGCAGGGTCTCGCCCAGCTGTACACCCTCGGCGAGCTCGGCAAGTTCACGATGCTGCGCGCGAAGGGCGGCGGCGCGGCGGGCGCTCCGAACATCGCGAAGCTCATGATGAGCGACATGTTGCGCCTGAATCGCGAGGTCGGCTCGCACATCCTCGGACCCGACACGATGCTCATGGGCGAAGACTCGCTCGGCGGTGGGATGTTGCAGGAGTCGATCCTCTTCTCTCCCGGACCGTCGATCTACGGCGGGACCGATCAGGTGCAGAAGAACATCCTCGGTGAACGTGTGCTCGGCCTCCCGAAGGAACCCGACCCGAACAAGGGCAAGCCGTTCTCGGACGTCCCGAAGAACACCTAGGGCCGGAAAGCAGCCGAGACTCCCGTGGACATCGGACTCACACTTCCCTCGTTCGTGCGCGGTACCGACCGGGCCACCATCCTCGAGTGGTGCCGCCGCATCGACGACGGCCCGTTCTCGAGCCTCGCGGTGGGCGAGCGCATCGCCTATTGGGGTCACGATCTGGTCACGACGCTCGCGTTCGCGGCGGCTGCGACCGAGCGCGTGCGGCTCGAGTCGACGGTGGTGGTGCTTCCGTCGCACGAGCCGGTACGGCTGGCGAAGCAGGTCGCGACGATCGACGTCCTGTCGGGCGGACGACTGACGCTCGGGATCGGGGTCGGCGGCCGGGAGCAGGACTACCAAGCTGTGGGCGCGCCCTTCACTCGACGGTTCGCACGACTCGACGAGCAGGTCGCGGTCATGCGCGCGGTATGGGCGGGTGAGATCGTGGTCGAGGGCGTACCGCCGATCGGGCCCGAGCCGATGCAGCCCGGAGGACCACCGCTCTGGACTGCGGCGATGGGCCCGAAGTCGCTCGCGCGCAGCGCCCAGTGGGCCGATGGTCTCGCGGGATTCGATCTCGCGCCGGATCCCGAAGGTGTCGACCGCCAGTTCCGCGCGGTCGAGGCGGCATGGCGCGATGCCGGCCGGGCCACCAAGCCGACGCTGACGACCAGCACCTGGTTCGCACTCGGCGATGGCGCGCGCGATCGCCTCTTCACCTACGGGTTCGAGTACCTCTCGACGTTCGGCGATGAGGCGGCGACGGCGATGGCGAGCCTGACCCGCATGCACGATCCGGGGGCGATCCGCGATGCGGCCGCCGCGCTCGCCGACATCGGGTGCGACGAGTTCGTGCTCGTGCCGACCACCGCCGACGTTGCCGAGATCGACCGGCTGCTCGACGCGCTCGCCGGATGAGCGAGTTCGTTCCCATGCTGGAGCACGACCGGCGGTATGTGAGCGCCCGGCGGATCCGTCTCGGCGATGTGCGTCCCGACGGTTCCCTCCGCCTTGATGCGCTCGCCCGGTACGCGCAGGACATCGCGACCGACGACTCGGCGGAGAGCGGCCTCACCGATGAGAGCGGCTACTGGGTGCTCCGGCGCCTCGTCGGGGAGCTCACGGGCGTGATGTCGGTGGGCGAGATGGTCGAGCTGACGACCTTCTGTGGCGGCTCGGGTCCCCGGTGGGCGGAGCGGCGGACGCGACTCGTCGGCGCGGGCGGGGCCACGGTCGATCTCGCGGCCGTGTGGGTCCACGTCGACCAGACCACCGGTGCGCCCCTCCCGATCCCGGCCGCGTTCCACGACCTGTACGGCGAGGGAACCCGCAGACGGATCCGAGCCCGGCTGGAGCACCCGTCGCCCGGTGACGGTGCACTGTCGCGGGGGTGGCCGTTGCGCGCCACCGATTTCGACGTGCTCGGGCACATGAACAACGCCGTCTACTGGGTCGCGGTCGAGGACCACCTGAGCTCCCGTGCCACCCGAGGGGCAGCGGCGGTGTCGCGCGTCGAGATGGAGCACCGGGCCGCGATCGACCCCGGAGACGACGTCGAGATCGTCGACTCGGGCGAGGAGCCGACCCGGATCTGGTTCCGGGTCGACGGCGAAATCCGAGCCTCGGCCGCCTACTGGTTCCAGCGGCCGGTCGCCGCCGACGGAGTCGGGAGCGAGACCGTAGGCTCCGCGGGATGAGCACGCGGGATCTCAAGCTGGGGCTGCAGATCGGGTACTGGGGCGCCGGACCACCGTTGGGTGCGCCCGAACAGTTGCGCGTCGCCGAGGAGCTGGGGTTCGACTCGGCGTGGACCGCGGAGGCCTACGGTTCCGACGCCCTGACCCCACTCGCGTGGTGGGGATCGGCGACGACGAAGATCAAGCTCGGGACGTCGATCATCCAGATGTCTGCGCGCACGCCGTCGGCGACGGCGATGGCGGCGATGACGATGGACCACCTCAGCGGCGGGCGGTTCATCCTCGGTCTCGGCGCGTCGGGGCCCCAGGTGGTGGAGGGTTGGTACGGCCAGTCCTATCCGAAGCCCCTTGCCCGCACTCGGGAGTACGTCGAGATCATCCGCAAGATCTTCGCCCGCAAGGAGCCGGTCACGTTCGACGGTGAGCACTACACGCTGCCGTATCCCGGGGGTGCCGGCCTGGGCAAGGCGATGAAGTCGATCGTGCACCCGTTGCGCGAGGACGTGCCGATCTTTCTCGCGGCGGAAGGCCCGAAGAACGTCTCGCTCACGGCCGAGATCGCCGACGGATGGCTCGCGATCTACTACTCGCCGAAGATGGACGGCTTCTACCGCGACACGCTCGCGGAGGGGTTCGCCCGACCGGGTGCCCGCCGCTCGTTCGAAGATTTCGAGGTCGCGGCGACGGTGCCGATCATCATCGCCGACGACATCGAGGAGGCCGCGAGCCTGATGAAGCCGGTGCTCGCGCTCTACATCGGCGGGATGGGCGCGAAGAACGCGAACTTCCACGCCGACGTGTTCGCTCGCATGGGGTACGAGGGCGAGGCCGCCAAGATCCAGGAGCTCTACCTCGAAGGCAAGAAGGACGAAGCGGCCGCACTGGTGCCGACGTCCCTGGTCGAGGAGACATCGCTCATCGGGCCGAAGGAGAAGATCCGAGACGACCTGGAGCGGTGGCGCGAATCGGTCATCACGACGCTGCAGGTGTACGGCGATCCCGCGACGCTTCGCACCGTCGCAGAACTCGTGCTCGGCTGACGGTTAGCCTTTCGGGAAATCGATCCGGGGGGACGACATGGATGGCACCGACGACATCGACCGGCGCATGCTCATCGCGCTCTTCGTGGGGGTCGTGATCGCCGCGGCGGTGATGGGCCTCGTGTCACGGGGAAGCTCGACCGAGGCGGGCGCGGCCTCCACCTCGACCGCTCACAACGCCGACCACTCCGCGACCGCGGCTGCTCCGGTGGCTGTGACCAGTGGTGCCCATCTCCACGGCAACGCCGATGAGCACGCGGAGCTCCAGCCCGACGTCGCGCTCGACAACGCGACCCGTGACCAGGTCGCCGCGCAGCTCGTCGCCGCGCGCGACTTCGCACTTCGCTACCCGACGGTCTCTGACGCGACCAAGGCGGGCTTCATCGTCGCCGGCGGCTTCGCCCCAGGTGTCGGTGCGCACTACGTCGGCATCGCCGGCGCGGCGTCGGGGGTGTTCGATGCGAGCAAGGCATCGACCCTCATCTACGACGGAACCAGCCCGACCTCGCGCATCGTCGGTTTGATGTACCTCGGTGGGGCGGCGCAGGCGCCTGAGGGCTTCGCGGGTCCCAACGATCACTGGCACCGCCACTCCGGCGTCTGCACGAAGTTCTCGGCGGGCAAGATCGAGGTGCCGTTCCCGGCCGACTCCGACGTCACCAAGGCGATGTGCGACGCCCAGAAGGGCATCTTCATGAACCGCACGACCTGGATGGTGCACGCCTGGGTCGTGCCCGGCTGGGAGAGCCCGTCGGGTGTGTTCAGCCACGACAACCCGAACCTGCGCTGTGCCGACGGAACCACGAAGACCGACTCCGCCGGCTTCTGTCAGGGCAGCTAGGAGCCAGCGTCTAGACGATCGGGATCTCCGCGTCGGTGAGGATCCACGTGAGCGCACCCTGGTCGAGGAGCTCGGCTTCGTCGGGCGCGACGACCGTCGCGTACTCGGGTTCGGTCGCCATCGCGAAGAACGCTCGGGTGTTCTCGAACCACTGGATCGTCACGCCGTCGAACTCGGAGCCGTCCTGGGCGACGTTCTGCTCGTAGCGCAGGATGTGGCGCGCGATCGACGGGGTGTCGCGGTTCACCGCGGCGTGACCGGTGCGCCAGTGCTCGCGGAACTCCTCGACGGTCGTGCCGGGTCGCCGGTGGATCGCGGCGAACAGCTTGGTGAGCCCGTCGGGGCGGGGCGAGGGACCCTCGATGACCACCCGCTCGGGCTCCGTGAAGAGCACGAGTGACGACGCGAGGTCGATGAGATCCGACTCCGCCGCCATGAGCTCGCCATAGGAGGGATCGCCGAGCATGGTCATGAAGTCGTCGAGCGACGAGTAGCACTGCACGGCCACGCCGTCGTAGGCCACGCCGGCGCGCTCGTGGTCGCGGGCCTTGCGAAGGTTCAGCTCGTAGCGGAGAAGGCGACCCTGGGTTGCCGGATGGATCGCCACCCGCGGGGCGTGATCGTTCACCCAGCGGTTGTGGAACTCGTCGACGGTGAGCGAGGGTAGGCGGGTCACGAAGCAGATGAGCTTGATCACGAGTCGGGAGCCTGGCAGATTCCCATCAGTCACTGCAGAAGGAACCGGCATGCTGTTGAAAGACAAGGTCGCCATTGTCTCGGGTGTCGGTCCCGGCCTCGGCCGGGCCACCGCCCTCGCGCTCGCCCGGGAGGGAGCATCGGTCGGCCTCGCGGCCCGGACCTCGGAACGGGTGCAAGCGGTCGCCGAGGAGATCGAGGCGCTGGGCGGCCGGGCGATCCCGTTGGCCACGAACATCGTCGACGCCGACGAGTGCGCCCGGGTGGTCGCGCAGACGATCGATGCCTTCGGCGGTCTCGACATCTTGGTGAACAACGCGTTCCGCGGCGATGGGGGTGCGTCGTTCGCCGACGCCGACCTGAACGAGTGGCGGAAGGTGTTCGAGGTCAACGTGTGGGGCTCGCTGCAGTTGACGCAGGCCGCGGTGCCGGCGCTCAAGAAGCGCGGCGGTGGCTCGGTCGTGTTCGTCAACTCGATGAGCGCCCGCAAGATCCGGTCGAACGAGGGTTCGTACGCGTCGTCGAAGGGCGCGCTGCTCGTCGCGGCGCGTTCGCTCGCGACCGAGCTCGGTTCCGACGGCATCCGGGTGAACTCGGTGATCCCGGGGTGGATCTGGGGTCCGAACGTGCAGTACTACGTCGACTGGCAGATCAGGGAGCGTGGGCTCACCAAAGACGAGGTCATCGCCGAGATCACCGATGCGATTCCGCTCGGGTTCATCCCACCTCAGGAAGACATCGCTGAGGCGATCCTGTTCTTCGCTTCCGACATGTCGCGCGTCATCACCGGGCAGTCGCTCGATGTCAACGGCGGCGAGTACTTCGGGGTATGAGCTCCGTCGGGGCACCCGGCCTCGACGGCAAGGTCGCGCTCGTCACCGGCGGCGGTTCGGGCATCGGTCAGGCGTCGGCGATCGCGTTCGCGAACGCGGGCGCGAATGTCGTCGTCGCCGACATCGATGAAGCGGGTGGCGCCGCAACGGTCGCGGCAGTCGAGGCCGCAGGCACCGACGCGCTGTTCCTCCGCACCGACGTCACCCAGGAAGGCGACGTCGAGGCGCTGGTGGCCGGGGTGGTCGCCCGCTTCGGACGACTCGACTGCGCGTTGAACAACGCGGGAACGACCGGCCCGGGCGCGTTCACCGCCGACTACACGGTGGAGGACTGGACCCGAACCCTCACCTTGAACCTCACGAGCGTGTTTCTCTGCCTGCGCCAGGAGATCCCCGTCATGCTCGCCGGCGGTGGGGGGACCATCGTGAACATGGCATCGGGAGCCGGCCTCATGGGATTCGCCGGATTGCCCGCGTACGTGGCGAGCAAGCACGGCGTGGTCGGTCTCACCCGGGCGGCCGCGCTCGAGTACGGGCCGCAGGGCGTGCGGATCAACGCGGTCTGCCCCGGGAGCACCCGCACGCCGATGCTCGAGGGCTTCATGGCCGGGGATGCGAAGATCGAGAAGTTGATGACCCGATCGGTGCCGATCGGCCGTCTCGGCCGTCCGGACGAGATCGCCGACGCAGTCGTGTGGCTCTGCTCCGATGCGTCGTCGTTCGTCGTCGGGCCACGCCCTCGCCGTCGACGGCGGCAGCGTCATCCAATAGCGCCGATCGCGACCACATGATCAGCGGGTACGGGGCCCTACGCGCAATGATCGGCGTCGTGACCATCCATCCCGACCAAGAGAGCCTGTTCGACGCCGCGATCGTCGTCGCCACCGACGGCTCGTGCCTCACCAACCCCGGGCCGGGCGGGTGGTGCTGGTACTCCGACGACGGGTGCTGGGCCGCGGGCGGTGAGCCTGACACGACGAACAATCGCATGGAGCTGATGGCCGTGCTCGAGGCGCTGCGGGCGCTGCCCGCGGCGCGGCCGCTGCTGATCAAGGCCGACAGCAGCTACACGATCGACGCATGCACGAAATGGATCCATGGTTGGAAGCAGCGCAATTGGCGGACCTCCGGCGGGACACCCGTGAAGAACCGTGAGCTGATCGAAGCCATCGACGCGGAGCTGGCCGGACGCGACGTGACCTTCGAGTGGGTCAGGGGTCACGACGGTCACGAGCTCAACGAAGCCGCCGACGAACGCTGCCGGGCCGCCGCCGAGGCCACCAAGGCCCGGACCACCGTCGCCACCGGCCCCGGCTGGTAGCCCTCGAAATTCATTCCGGCGTCGTGAGCGCGGGATATACCCCGCGCTGGCGACGCCGGAACGCGGGGGTTGGGGTCAGGCGCGGAGGGTGATGCCGTTCCAGATGGTGCGTTCGTGGCCCGCGGGATCGTCGACGACGGGCTGCTCGAGGCCATCGAAGACCTGGGTGGCGCGGCGATCGAGGGCGTAGGCCGGCCAACCGGCGTCGCCGGTCCGGGCGAAGCGGATCCAGGCGTCGTGCATCGCGGTGGCGAGGCCGGCGCGTTCCTCACCGTCGCCGGTGAGGAACGCGACGCCCGGTTGATGGAGGTTGTCGAACACGAACGGGATCTCGAGCGCGTGGGACGAGCGCGAGCGCGCCGCCGAATGCGGGCGTCGACCAGGTGAACAGGTACGAGTACACGGCGCGGCCCTGCGCGACCTGGGTCTCGGCGAGTCGGATGGCGGGTACCCGGAAGATCGCGTCGGTGGTGATGGCCACGAGCACGTCGCGCGAGGAGGCGTCGGGTCGAGTGCTGCGGTAGTGCTCGACCGCACTCATCGCGTCATCGCCGAGCATCGTCCGGGCCCGTTCGACGAGCCCGGCTTCGTCGAGGTCGCCGAGGGACGGGTCGAGCACGAGGAAGAGCGTGGTCTCGTCGAGGTTCGTGCCGATGAGGATCGGGACGTTCCCGGTCGCTCCCGACGCGACGGCTTCGAGCGGTGCCGTCGGGAGCACGGTGCCGTCGATCACCGGACGGAAGGGGACCCCGAGGCTGCCCGAGCCCTGGAGGAGTCTGGTCCTGGGCCGCGAGCAGCGACTCGACCGGAAGCGCGACGAGCTCGTCGACGGACGACACGCCGGCCGCGGTCATGAGCCGTTCGGCCACAGCCGTCGCGGCCGCGGGCTGCGCCGCGACCGATGCCGCGCCACTCTGCAGGATCGCACGATGGAACAGACCGTCGGCGGTCGGGCGTGCCGAGGAGGGTGCCGACGCTGAACGCGCCGGCCGACTCCCCGAAGATCGTCACGTCGTCGGGGTTGCCGCCGAATCCGGCGATGTTGTCGCGCACCCACTCGAGCGCGGCGATCTGGTCGAGGATTCCGACGTTGCCCGAACCCGCGAACTCCGGACCCCCGAGCTCGTCGAGGTAGGAGAACCCGAGCGCGCCGAGTCGGTAGTTGATGCGTGACGACGACCACATCGCCGTTGCGCGCGAAGCGGGTGCCGTCGTACCAGGGCGTCGATCCGACTGCCGAAGACGAACGCGCCGCCGTGGATCCAGACCATCACCGGTCGACCGTGATCGTCGGCCGCGCGGGGTCCAGATGTTCAGCGACAGGCAGTCTTCGCTGGTGTCGATCTTCGACTGACCGAGGAGCGCTTCCAGGGCCGACGGTCGCTGCGGCGCGACGCGGGCCGAACCGGGATGCGTCGCGGGTGTCGGGTCCACGGTTCGACCGGCTGCGGAGGTCGGAAGCGGTTGGCTCCGGCGGTCGACGCCGCGTACGGGATGCCGCGGAAGACGAGAACGTCACCCTCTCGGCGACCCGACAGCTTGCCGGCGCGGGTCCCGACCAGGATCTCGTCGACGTTCTCGTCCATCCGGAGCAGGCTAGGCGCCGGTGGACGGGGACGGTTGCCGAGCGCGGCACCGATGATGCCGGCGTCGTTGAGGAGCTGCGCGGGGATCACCCGGGCGCGAGGGTGGAGGTGCGGGAGGAACTTCTCGCTCTTCTTGCTCACCCCGCCACCGAGCAGGATGAGCTCGCGGCCAGAGCGACCCGGTCGATCGTCGCGATCACCTCGTCGAGTCGCTTCGCCCATTCCTTCCAGCCGAGGTCGTGCTTCTCGCGCACGCTCTCGGCGGCGCGGTGCTCGGCGTCCTTGCCTCGCACCTCGATGTGGCCGAACTCCGTGTTCGGGACGAGCACGCCGTCGACGAACAACGCGCTACCGATGCCGGTGCCGAGCGTGAGCATCAGCACCACGCCCTTCTCGCCGGCGCCCGCGCCGTAGCGCATCTCGGCGATGCCGGCGGCGTCGGCGTCGTTGACCACGACGAAGTCGCGCCCGGCCGCCTGCTTGAAGAGCGCCTGCGCGTCGGTGCCGATCCACGAGCTGTCGACGTTGGCTGCGGTGAGCGCGACGCCGTTGCTCATCACCGCCGGGAACGTGCACCCGACGGGACCGTCGACATCGGGGAAGTGGGCGACGATCTCGGCGACGACCTTCGCGACGTCTTCGGGCTTGCCGCCGTCGGGCGTGGGGATGCGGAGCCGGTCCTGTGCGAACTTCCCTGCGTCGAGGTCGACCGGCGCACCCTTGATGCCGGTTCCTCCGATGTCGATTCCCAGTCTCTGCATGGAGTGATTGTGGCTCCCAGCGCGGCCGTGGTCGCGGCATCCAAGGGTTTCGTCGGTTCGATTGTTCATCGGGCTAGGTTCGCCGGGACATGAGCGACGAGACATGAGCGACGGCGAGCTCCAACCCCTTCCCGACGACTGGTCCCGGGCGATGGCGGTGGTCGCCCACCCCGACGACCTGGAGTACGGGGCCGCGAGCGCCGTCGCCCGCTGGACGAGCGAGGGCAAGGAGGTCGTCTACGTCCTCGCCACCAGCGGCGAAGCCGGCATCGACGGCCTCGACCCGTCCGCCGCCGGGCCACTCCGGGAGGAGGAGGAACGGCGGGGTGCTGCGCACGTGGGCGTGACGACCGTCGAGTTCCTCGGCCACCGCGACGGCGTGCTCGAGTACGGGCTGGCGCTGCGGCGCGACATCGCCCGTGCCATCCGGCGCCACCGCCCCGAGGTGCTCCTCACGATCAACCACCACGAGACCTTCGATGGGCGGCGGTGTGAACATGGCCGACCACCGTGTCGTCGGCGACGCGCTCGTCGATGCGGCCCGCGACGCCGGCAACCGTTGGGTGTTCACCGAACTGCTCGACGAAGGGCTCGAACCGTGGGGTGACGCGCGTCGGATCTTCGTCGCGGCGTCTCCCCTGGGGGAGCATGCAGTCGATGTCACCGGCTTCCTCGACTTCGGACATTGCATCGCTGCGAGAACACCGCGCCTATCTCGACGGACTCGCGGTCGGGACTGTCGGCACCGACCCGGATCCGTTCCTGCGGGGGATGGCGACCCAGACCGGAACCCGCTTCGGTGGTCGCCCCGCGGTCGGCTTCGAGCTGATCCAGCTGTGAGCGGGACGCAGCGGAGCGAACCATCGAGCCGGCGCCGCGATCGTGGGCGTCGGTGAGACCGACTACGTCCGTGGTGCCGATCGACTTCCGGTGCAGCTCATGCTCGAGGCGGCCGACGCTGCGCTGACCGACGCGGGACTGACCGCGGCCGACATCGACGGCATCGTTCCGCCGCCGGGCTTCACGACCGTCGAGGAACTGGCCGCGAACCTCGGCGTCGAGACGGTGAACTGGTCGGTCACGGTCCACATGGGTGGTGCGAGCGGCATTGCCGCGATCGGCGACGCCGCGATGGCAGTACAGGCGGGCTTGGCCCGCAACGTGCTGGTGGTCGTGGGCTGGAACGGCTACTCGGCGTTCCGGCCGCGCGAAGGTGTTCCGGTCCCACGCCGTGGACTCGACCTCACTGCCATCGGCGACGTGGTGCTCGACTACTACCTCCCGCACGGCGCGCGCGTCCGCCGCGCAGTTCTACGGGTGGATCGCGATGCGCCACAAGCTCCTCTACGGCACGCGTGACACCGACACCGGTGAGATCGCGGTCACGTTCCGACGCCACGCGCAGCTCAACGAGCGCGCGCTGATGCGCGGCCGCGAGCTGACGATGGAGCAATACCTCGCGGCGCCGTGGGTCAGTGAACCGTTCCGGTTGTTCGACTGCTGCCTCGAGACCGACTGCGCGGTCGCGGTGATCGTCAGCTCCGTCGAAGCCGCCCGCGACCGTGCCGCATCCGCCGGTCGTGGTGCTCGGCGCGGCCGAGGGACATCCGCATCCGGCCGACGACATCGCCAACCGATCCGACCCGTTCCGCGTCGGGCTCACTGCCGCGGCGCCGCGCGCGTTCGCGCAGGCCGGGATCGTGCCTGGTGATCTCGACTTCGCGGAGATCTACGACTGCTTCACCTACGTGGTGCTCCTGCAGCTCGAGGCGCTCGGGTTGTGTGAGCGTGGTGGGGCCGGGGAGTTCGTGCGCGACGGTCGCATCGGCCTCGGCGGCGCGCTCCCGCTCAACACTCACGGCGGGCTGCTTTCCCAGGGCCACATGTGGGGGATGAACCACGTGGTCGAGGCGACCCGTCAGCTCCGCGGCGAAGCGGGTCCGGCCCAGGTCGCGGGCGCCGAGGTCGGCGCCGTCACCGGCTGGGGTGATTTCGGCGACGGAAGCATCCTCGTCCTCGGGCACGACCGGTGACCGCGGAGGGAGAATCGATGTTCCCGGAACGGCCGGGGCGGGTCATGCCGTCGACCGACGGGTTGAACGGCGAGTTCTCCGCGCGGGCCGCGACGACCGGTCGGCTGCACCTCCAGCGGTGCTCCGAGTGCAGTGCGTGGCGTCATCCACCGCGTTACCGGTGTGGGGTCTGCGGATCAAGCGCGTGGACGTGGGAGCCGACGTCGGGCCGCGGCCGGGTGTTCACCTGGACCGTCACCCACCGGCCGATCGACCCGGCGTTCGCGAACGAGATGCCGTACGCGGTGCTCATTGTCGAGCTCGACGAAGGCCCACGGCGTGGTCGGCAACCTCCTCGGGCTCGAACCTGCGGAGGCTCACGCTCGAGCTACCCGTCGTCGTCGAGATCGAGGTTGTCGGAGAGACTGCCGCCTTCGTGCACTTCCGTCCGGCCTGACGGCGGCTCCGGCGACCGGTACAGGTCGGGCTCGATGTAGATGACCCGGGCGATCGGCACCGCGGCGCGGATGCGCGCCTCGACGGCGTCGATCGCGCCCGCCAGAACCTCGACCGAGGTCGCGGTGAGATCCAGCTTCGCTCCGACGAGCAGCTCGTCGGGGCCGAGGTGGAGGGTCCGGAGGTGGATGATGCGCTCGACCTCGGGGCCGTCGGTGATCGCGGCTCGGATCGCGACCTGCTGGTCGGTGCTCGCCGATTCGCCGATGAGCAGGCTGCGCATCTCCGTCGCGAGCACGATCGCGATCACCACGAGCAGGAGGCCGATCGCGATGCTTCCCGCGCCGTCGAACCGTCCGTCGCCGGTGATCCAACTGAGCGACACGCCCGCGATCGCGCACAGCAAACCGACGAGCGCGGCGCTGTCTTCGAGCAGCACCACGGGAAGCTCAGGGCTCTTCGAGCGGTGGATGAACGCCCACCACGACGCCGATCCGCGTTCCGGCAGGGCCTCCTTCCGGGCCGTGCGGAGCGACGACGCCTCGAGTACCAGCGCAACCGCGAGGATCGTCGAGCGCGATTCCCGGCGACTCGATCGTGTGCGGGTGGATGAACTTCTCGATCCCTTCGAAGAGCGCGAAGAGCCCACCCAACGAGAAGAGCACCAACGCGACCACGAACGACCAGAAGTAGCGCTCCGCGCCGTAGCCGAACGGGTGCTTCTCGTCGGGCTCGTTCGTGGCTCGGCGGCCACCGAGGAAGAGCAGACCCTGGTTGCCGGTGTCGGCGAGCGAGTGGATCGCCTCCGCGAGCATCGACGCGGCTCCCGTGAGCGCGAACCCCACCAGCTTCGCGACCGCGATGCCGAGGTTCGCGAGGAACGCCGCGAAGATCGCCTTCTTGCTTCCTTCCTGCAAGGCGCCCTAGCTCGTTCCGCTCACGACCGGGTCGTGCTCGTCGAGTGCGGGCATGACGCGAGGCTATCCCTGTCGCTACCGTCTCCCGATGCCCATCTACGCGCTCGGGGACCTCGAACCCTCCATCCATCCGGAAGCGTTCGTGCATCCCGACGCCACAGTGATCGGCAACGTCACGATCGGCGCCGAGTCGTCGATCTGGCCCCAGGCCGTGCTCCGGGGCGACCGGGGCACGATCGTCGTCGGGGCGCGGACCTCGATCCAGGACGGCTCGGTGATCCACACCACCCTGTCCACGCCGACGCTGATCGGTGACGACTGCGTGATCGGTCACCTCGTCCACATGGAGGCGTGCACGATCGAATCGGGTGTGCTCATCGGCTCGGGCGCGATCGTCCTCCACGGCGCGATCGTGCGGTCCGAGGCGATCGTCGGTGCCAACGCGGTGGTTCCGAACGGCATGGAGGTCCCGAGCCGGGCCATGGCCCTCGGAGTGCCCGCCAAGCTGAAGCTCGACGCCGTCGATCCCGAGCTGATGATCCGGGCCGGTGCCCAGGTGTACGTCGAGAACGGCCACCGGTTCCGTCGGGATCTCCGTCGCCTCGACTGATCCCGTACCCTCGACCCGTTCTCCATCGTCCGCTCAGGAGCTCAGATGCCCGAAGCCGTGATCGTCGCCACCGCCCGCACCCCGATCGGGCGCGCCATGAAGGGGTCGTTCGTCAACGAACGGGCCGACGACATGGCGGCGTTCATCGTCGACGCCGTCCTGCAGAAGGTTCCCGAGCTCGACCGCGCCACCGTCGACGATCTGATGCTCGGCTGCGGTCTCCCCGGGGGCGAGCAGGGCTTCAACATGGGCCGTGTCGTCGCGCTCCTCGCCGGCATGCCCACGGTTCCCGGGTGCACGATCACGCGCTACTGCTCGAGCTCGCTGCAGACGCTGCGCATGGCTGCGCACGCTGTACGCGCCGGTGAGGGCGACGTGTTCGTCGCCGCCGGCGTCGAAGCGGTGAGTGGGTTCCTGCGGGCCGGGAGCTCCGACCACACACCGAACACGGCGAACCCGAAGTTCGCCGACTCCACGCTGCGGTCGCTGGCGCGGGCGAACGGCGATCAGGGCGACTGGACCCCCGCCGAGGGACTCCCCGATGTGTACATCGCGATGGGTGAGACCGCGGAGAACGTCGCCGAGATCGAAGGCGTGACCCGCGAAGAGATGGACGCGTTCGCGCTCCAGTCGCAGCAACGTGCCGGTGCCGCGATCGCACGCGGGTTCTTCGAACGTGAGATCACGCCGTACCCGTTGACCGATGGCAGCGCCGTCATCTCGGTCGACGACTGCCCCCGTCCCCAGACCGAGCTCGAGAAGCTCGCGTCGCTCAAGCCCGTGTTCCGCCCCAACGGTCGGGTCACCGCGGGCAACGCGTGTCCGCTCAACGACGGTGCCGCGGCGGTCGTCGTCATGAGCGACACCAAGGCGGCGGAGCTGGGCGTCACACCCCTGGCCCGGATCGTGTCGAGCGGTGTCACCGGACTCGACCCCGAGATCATGGGTCTCGGTCCGATCGGCGCGAGCCGCCAGGCACTGGCCCGCGCCGGCATGACGATCGACGACGTCGACCTCGTCGAGATCAACGAGGCGTTCGCCGCGCAGGTGCTCCCGTCGGCGAAAGCACTCGGCATCGGCATGGACACAGCTGAACGTGAATGGCGGTGCGATTGCTCTCGGCCACCCGTTCGGGCAGACCGGCGCCCGCATCATGACCACGCTGATCAACGGCCTCCAGGACTCCGACAAGACCATCGGCCTCGAGACGATGTGCGTCGGCGGCGGCCAGGGCATGGCCATGATCATCGAGCGCCTGAGCTAGTACCCCGGGCGGGTCGGTGGGTCGGCCTGTCAGGCGGGGCGGACGTCGTAGACGGCGCGGGTGGGGATGCGCTCGACGTGTCCGTTCGTCTGCACGACGAGGACGGAGCCCGACCGTTCCGAGACCTCGTACACGCCGGTGATCGACGGCTCGTCGGTGCGGTGCAGGACGAGCGCGCGACCACGGCTGAGACGGAGGCGTTCGTCCCAGCCGTAGCACCACACACCGTCGGGCCCCAGCCGGGGCGGCTTGCCGATGTGGACCTTCTCGGCATCGAACGCGGCCCGGAGCGCGTCGGCGCGCTCGTCGCCACCGAACTCGAGCATCGCGTCGAGCATCAGGCGGGTGAACGTCCGCCCGTGATTGGGGAGATCGGGCTGGTCGTCGAGTGCCCAGTGGCAGAGCTCGTGGAGCACGACCGCCGCGGTGCGGTACCGGCGGGGGAGGGTGATCGTCGGACCGCTCGGCTCGACCCGGTAGAAGGCCTGCCGAGCGCCGTTGCCGGGTCGCAACCGGGGAACCCCCCCGAGGCCGAGATGGGGGAAGCGCACCTGCCACCAGAGCGACCCGACGACCGCGTCGGCGAACGCGGCGCACTGGTCGAGGTCACGGAAGCGGCGGCCGGGGAGCGGGGTCTCGGCCCGGTACACGCGGCTGCGTTGCGAGTCGCGCGGTGGCATGTCGGCAAGGTATCCGACCGTCCAGCCCCCACCTCGATCGCCCCAAACCTTCCCGCGTTGGTGCACTTCGCGGTCGCATGGTCCGCGAAGTGCACCAACTCAGGGTGTCGGGGTGCGGGGGGTTGCGGTACCGGTGTGGGGGAGGTGCTGCTCGAGCGACAGGTTCTCGGCGTACAGGTCGCCGTGCCGCTCGACGCGTTCGAGGACGTCGGTGGTCTCGAACACCAACGCGCGCTCGTCGTCGTCGGCCACGGCGGCCGCCACTTCGTCCCAGGTGATCGGCGTCGAGACGGTGGGTCGCGGCCGCGCCCGCAGCGAGTAGACGCTGACCGTCGTCTTGTGCCGGTCGTTCTGGCTCCAGTCGACGAAGACCTTGCCTGGTCGTTTCGCCTTCGTCATGTCGGTGGTCACACGATCGGGTGCCAGCTGCGCGAGGTGATTGCCGAGGGTGAGGGCGAACGTCTTGGTCGTCTCGGCGTCGACGTCGGTGTGGAGTGGAACGGTGAGGTGGAGGCCCTTCGAGCCGGAGGTCTTCACCAGCGCGACGAGGCCGATCGAGGCGAGGAGATCCCGGAGCTCGATCGCCACGGCCGCGGCCGCGAGCACCCCCGCGGGTGGGCCCGGATCGAGGTCGAACACGACCGCATCCGGGGTCTCGGGCGTGGCGGCACGGGCCTGGAGGGTGTGGAGCTCGAGCGCGGCAAGGTTCGCGAGCCAGACGAGCGCCGCGGGCTCGTCGACGTCGCACTGGTTGAGCTCACCGATCTCGGGCACCCACTCCGGATGGTGCGGCGGACACCGCTTCTCGAAGAACTGCTCCGCGTCGATTCCATTCGGGCACCGGACG
This sequence comes from uncultured Actinomycetes bacterium, assembly GCA_963829475.1. Lineage (GTDB taxonomy): Bacteria > Actinomycetota > Acidimicrobiia > IMCC26256 > JANYLB01 > JANYLB01. Next base: position 756,662 of record CAWHIU010000002.1, read on the forward strand.
AGGGTGACCGGTCGGTCGGAGAGGTGGGGGACCATCACCGGCGCGATCCGGGCGTAGTAGTCGATGACCTGTGCCTTGGTGAACCCGGCATCGGGATAGAGCACCTTGTCGAGGTTCGACAGCACGAGCCGGCGACCGTCGACCTCCACGTGGGTGCCGTCCGACGACCCGGAGGCGGAGCGACGGTTGCCGGCTGCCATCTGTGAGAACGTACTGGGAACCCAGCGGCGAGGAGGTTCCCCGTGCCCAGCACCATTTGGGGCGGTTCGATCAGTTTCGGGCTCGTCTCGGTCCCGGTGAAGCTGACCCCGGCCACCCGGTCGAAGGACGTGTCGTTCAATCAGCTCGAGGCCGAGACCGGGTCTCGCATCCGGCTGCGGCGCGTCTCGGAGCAGACCGGCGAAGAGGTCCCGATGGACCAGATCGTCAAGGGCTACGAGATCGCGAAGGGTCGCTACGTCGTCGTCGAGAAGGACGAGCTCGACGCGATCGCGCCGAAGGCCACGCGCAACATCGAGATCGAAGACTTCGTCGACCTCGACGAGATCGACCCGATCTACTTCGTGTCGCCCTACTACGTGTTGCCCGACGCCGCCGCGGTGAAGCCGTACCGTCTCCTCCTCGAGGCGATGCAGGAGCTTCGCAAGGTCGCGATCGGTCGCGTGGTGATGCGCGGCAAGGAGCACCTCGTGGCGATCCGGCCGATGGGCGATCTCCTCTGCGTCGAGACCATGCGCTACGCCGACGAGGTGATCCCGGTGTCGGAGCTGGGCGGCGCGCCCGAGGCCGATCTCACGGAGAAGGAGCTGACGATGGCGCGTCAGCTCGTGGAGTCGCTCGCCGAAGATTTCGACGCGGAGAAGTACGAGAACGAGTACCGCGAGCAGCTCATGGGCCTGATCGAGCGCAAGGCGGCCGGGGAGGAAGTGATCGCCGAGCCGGCGTCGGAGGAACCGGCGAAGGTGCTCGACCTCATGGCCGCGCTCGAGGCGAGCCTCCAGCGATCGGGGAACTCCGGTGCGCTGCCCGACACGGCGCCCGCCAAGGCGGTTGCCGCGCAGACCGCCGCGACGAAGAAGAAGGCCGCGGCCGAGAACGCGGCGGCCAAGAAGGCGGTCGCCAAGAAGTCGACGGCGAAGAAGGCGACCCCGGCCAAGAAGAAGCGGAGCGCGTAGCGCCGATCGCTCAGGCGGCGGTACGGGCCGGGAGCAGGTCGACGTGCTCGTCGATCAGCCAGCCGCAGTCGTGACAGACCTCGTCGGGGGCTTCGTTGTCGCCCTCGAAGGCCAGGCACGGCTCGATGTGGACCACTGCAAGCGTGAGTTCGTTCATGTCGGGCTCCTCGTGTCACGGGGCCGACCACCGGTGAATCACACCAGTGTAGTTCGAGCCCCTTCGTACCCCGAGGATGCCGGAAGGGTGGGACACCAAACGCGAGGGTGGGGTTCATCCCGGGCCTACGGTTGACGATGTAGCGCCTATGGCCAGCCGAGCACCCGTCCCCAGCGCGCCGACCGAGGCGGTCACCGAGGTCGATTCCGACGCGCCGATCGAAATCCGTTTCCTCGGCTCCGACGAGGGCGCGGCGCTCACGGCGTGCATCGAGCGGTGCTACGGCGACACCTATGACGCCCGGTGGGTCTACGACGCCGACGAGATCGGGCGGCGCATCGAGGCTGCGACGTTGCGCTCCGTGGTGGGTGTGGCCGACGGCGAGATCGTCGGGCACCTCGCGCTGGGGCGCCGCGACGCGCACGCACCGGTCGGCGAGGCCGGTCAGGCGGTGGTCGATCCCCGGTACCGCAGCCACCACCTCTTCACGACGCTCAAGCGGCGCCTGGCCGAGTGGGCGGGTGCGTCGGGCCTGCTGGGGATGTACAGCGAGGCGACCGCGGCCCACCCCTACAGCCAGAAGGCAAACCTCGCACTCGGCGCACACGAGACCGGGTTCCTGCTCGGGTACATCCCGGCGAGCGTCGACTACGTCGGCATCGACCGGGCGGCTGCCGCTGGTCGTCGGCAGAGTGCCGCGCTCTTCTACCTCCTCACCAACGACCCCCCGCACGAAGACGTGTACCCGCCGGGATTCCATCGCGGCGCCCTCGCCGAGCTCTACGCGCACGTCGGGCTGCCGCGCGATCTCCGCCCTGCCGATCCCGCCGTTGCGGTCGCGACCCGCAGTGATCTCGTCGTCTCCATCGACACCGAGCACAACGACGCCACCATCGCCGTGTCGACGATGGGGCGCGATCTCGTCGAGGTGCTCGACGCCGCAGTCGCGGGTCTCGCCGCGACGGGGATCGACTGCGTCTACCTCGACCTCGCGCTGGCCGATCCGGCGACCGCGACGTTGCCCCAATCCGTGCACGACGAGCTCGGGTTCTTCTTCGGCGCGGTGATCCCCGAGCTGAGCGGCGGCGACGTGTTGCGCCTGCAGCTGCTCAACGGGGTTGAAGCGGATCCGTCCGACGTCGCGGTTGCATCCGACTTCGGTCGCGCGCTCCTCGACTACGTGTTCGAACGCAAGTCGGGTGCCGGGGTGGGTGCCGCGAGCGCCGGACCGGTCGAGAGCTGAACCGTTAGTCTGCGGCGGTGAAGCCGCCGACCGCGACGCACAGTGTCATCGGACGACGCGCGAGCGCCGCGCTCGCGACGCTCCTCCAAGCCGGATGGTCCGAGCTGTCGCGTCGCGCCACCATCGGTCCCGATCAACGTCGGGCCAAGGCGTTCGGCGCATTCGGCGACGGAGCGGCGATCTGCTTCCCCGTGGCCGCGCTGTTCGGCGAGGCCTACATGCGGATCGGTGCGGGCACTGTCGTCGGCCCGTACGCGACGCTTTCTGCCGGCGTGATGCCGGGTCACGTTCCCGACAACGATCCGGTGATCTCGATCGGGGAACGGTGCGTGATCGGAAAGGGCAGTGGCGTCGTCGGCCATCGCAGCATCGAGATCGGCGACGACGTCTGGACCGGCCATCACGTCTACGTCACCGACGCGAACCACGGGTACGAAGACACCAGCCTGCCTCCCGGGTTGCAGTTCGCCGGTCCGAAGCCGGTCGTGATCCGCTCGGGTGCGTGGCTCGGGCACGGAACGATCGTGCTCCCGGGTGCGACGATCGGACGCAACGTGGTCATCGGCGCGGGCTCGATCGTGACCGGGGACATCCCCGACTTCTCGGTCGCCGTGGGAAACCCCGCTCGGGTCGTCCGCCAATTCGTCGACGGCGCATGGACCAGCGTCACGTCGGACGCGCCGCTCAGCGGGGAGGTGGCGGGTAGCTCGGTGGTCGCTGATCCGGTGGGACCGTCCCGAAGCTGACGATCGAGGTCGCCGGGTCGAAGACGCGTGCGGGTCCCTTCGGCCATTCGTCGGGGAGGTAGCGCCGACCCTGCTCCGAATACTCGTACATGCCGGCGCCCCGGTTGCCGACCTCGTCGACCCCGGTGGCGTTCGGGTTCCACCAGATGAGGGTCGCGTCGTCGCTGCCGAACCAGTCGGTGCCGGGCCAGATGCCGTGCTCGCCCCAGGAGAGGTGGAGCCACGTCGGCTTCGTTCCCGTGAGCGACGGATAGCGGAACAGCCCGTTGCGGAACGTCTCGGCGGTGAGGTCGGGGCCGGCGAGATGCACGCCGGTGAAGAAGATGAGCGGCGCCTGCACGAGCTGCTTGTAGGTCTTCGCGGCAGGTGGTCTGCCCGTCTGCCAGTCGAGGATCGTCGCGAACTGATCGACCGACTCGGCCACCGGCGCCGGGAGCGACGGAGACGCCGAACGCGTGGGCCCACTGCTTCTGGTCGTACTGACGGCCGAACAACGACGTGTCGGTGTACGCCGCGCCGAGCACGATCCACTCGGGGAAGTAGTCCTGGGCCGTCGCTTCCCTCGTGAGGAACGACGGAGTGATCGGGTCGCCGGCGAAGATCACGGTGGTGACCTTCGCCGCCTTCATCTTCGTGATCGTGGTGCGCGCGTTCTCCTGGGCCTTGGAGAGATCGAGCGCGTAGGGAGCCTGGGCTGCAAGCTTCACGCCCTTGCTCGAGAGCTCGCTCACGAGCTGCTTGCCCGACCTGATCGAGTCCGGCGAAGGACTCGTCGAACCGCACGAGCCCGAACACGCGCCTGCGGTCGTGCATGGCTGCGTCGCCCGCGTGAACCGCGTCGCGGCCGGCGACCTGGCGGGTGATGAACCGCACCCAGTGCTCGACCGACTGGTTGATCGACGGGAAGGTGAGCCAGACGTTGGGCCGGTTCTGCGTCGCGAACCCGTCACTTGCTGCGAGCATGCAGTCGCCGAGACAGAGCACGCCGCGGGTCGCGAGCTCGTCGGCGTAGGCCGAGGTCTGGCTCGGTCCACCGAACGAAGCGAACGCCTTCACCTCGGTCGCGACCTTGATCGCGTCGGCCTTGGCTGCGGCCTCGTCGTCGGGCGCGCCACTGGCCTTCACCGTGACGAGGTTGATCGTGCGACCCCACATCTCGTAGTGGGACTGGAAGAAGTCGACGTAGGCCCGAACGGTCTCGGCTTCCGTGCGGAGGCTCTCGTCGGACCCGGCGTTCTTGAAGTAGTTCTGCTGGAGCGCGTCGGGTTGTGACTGGTACAGCGCGATCGTGATCGTGTCGGCGGTGACGCCGGGGGCGGTGGCGCCCCCGTTCGCCGGCTTGGCACCGGAGGGAGTCGGGTCGTACGGCTTCACGCACGGCGGCGCGTACGTGAGCGGAACCTTGACCCTGCCCGTCGTCGTGTCGCAGTTCGGACCCCAGTTGACCGAGGCCTCCGTGCCCTTCGCCTTCGCCTCGGGGTAGGTCAATGGGCCGGTCGCCGACGGTGCGGTGGCGCTCGGGCCGTGCTTGCCCGCGGAGTCGCCACCGCTCGAGAGCGCGACGACCAACGCGACGACGACCGCCACGGCGATGATCGCGCCCAGCGGACCGTATCGACGGAGTGCGCTCGGCCGGCTGGTGTTCGGGGTCGGCTTCATCGAATGGAAAGACTACGAAGCCGGCGGCGGGTAGGTGGGCGGCTGGTCGGTCGGCGGCAGGGTCGTGAAGCCGGTGACGGAGCTCGATGGGTCGAACAGCTTCACCTTCGACGTCGGCCAACCCTTCAGCGTGTAGCGGGCACCGTTGGCGGCGTGCTCGTACATGCCGGTGCCCTCGTTCCCGTACTCGTCGACGCCGGTGGCGGTGGGGTTCCACCAGATGAGCGTGGCGTCGTCCGACCCGTAGTTGTCGATGGCGGGCCAGAGACCGTGCTCGCCACGCGAGACCCGCGGTGTGGTCGGGCCGCCGCCGCGGATCGGCTCCGCGTAGAGGCCGCCCTCGACCGTCTCGGGTGTCAGGTTCGGTCCCGCGAGCTGGAAGGCGCGGAACGCGAGCCCGACGTTCGCGTCGACGGTCGAGGAGAGGTGAGCTCGGCGGTGCCACTCCCAGGCCCCACTCGTACAGGTTGTACGACTCCTGGCTCTTCTGGTCGGACGGGGTCGCGTGGAGGCCGATGCCGAACGCGTGGGCCCACTGCTTCTGATCGAACTGTCGGCCGAACGCGGTCGCGTCGACGGAGATCGTCGGGCCGATGATCCATTCGGGGAACCACTCCATCGCGGTGGCTTCCTTCGTGATGGAGATCGGGTTGAACGAGCCGCCGACGTAGATCACCGACGTGACACCTGCGCTCTTGAGCTGCGACGACCACGGTTCGCGCGGTCTCCTGGCTCTTCGCCGGATCGGGGGAGAACGTCACGTCCGTCTTGGCGGTGATGCCGCACTCCGAGAGCGAGTCGGAGAGCGTCTGGTACGTCTCGACCTGGTCGCCCGTCGGGGTGTCGTAGTGGGCGATGCCGAAGACGCGCTTCGTCTTCTTCACGTCTGCTGCCGCCGTACACCGCAGCGCCGGTCTTGAACTGCGAACAGATCATCGCCGCCGTCAGCTCCGCGGCCTGCTCGGGCGACGGACCGTCGGGCCAGAACAGCAGTCCCTTGCCGATGTCGTCGCTCTGTGCCTGGGAGACGATGCCCGCGCAGCCGCCGAAGCAGATGATGTTTCGTGCGGCCAGCTCGTCGCGGAACGCGGTCGTCTGCGCCGGCCCACCGATCACCGCGAACGGAGCGTCGTCGGACGCGATCTTCACCGCGTCCGCCTTGGCGGCCGTCGCGTCGGTGCTCGACCCCGAACCGATGAACTTGATGAGGTTGACCGTTGCGGCCCCACAGCTCGAAGCGCTTCTGGTAGATGCCGGCGAAGCCCTAGCGCGGTGCGGAACTGCGCGTCGGGGTTCGCGTCGGCGCTCGCCGCCGGCACATCGGCCGAGAACGGGGGATCGAGCTTCGGATCGGCGATGTAGTACACGAGGTTGATCGAGTCGGCGGTCACCCCGCCGGCCGTGGCGCCCCCGTTCCCCTTCGACGGGTCGTAGGGCTTGACGCACGACGGCGCGTCGATCGACGGGATCTTCACCTGGCCGAGGGTCGTGTTGCAGTTCGGACCCCAGTTGATCGAGCTCGCCGTGCCCTCGTTCTCGGCCTGGTTGAAGGTGAGTGGAAGCCCGACGGCCGAAGGGGTGGTACCGACGTCGGCAGTGTTCTGGTCGCCGCTCCCGCCCCCACTGAACGCCAGGATCCCGCCTCCGACGAGCAGGATCACGACGACGATGCCGATCAGCGGCCCGTAGCGCTTGGGTGCCGATGGTCGGGTGGTCTTCGCCGGCGCGGTCATGCAGTTCCCCTGGTCGTGATGTGCGGGTTGCAGGATGTCAGGTCGACGGCCGCGTTCAGGTGCAGGGTGTTCCCGGCCCCGAGCGGGCGATGGTGGCGGCGTTGTCACCCAGGTATGACGCCACCACCTGCGGATCGTGGATGACGGTGTCGCAGGGGCCGTCGGCGATGACCGCCCCGAGGTCGAGGGCGACCATGCGGTCGGCGATCGATGTGAGCAACGGGAGATCGTGCTCGATCACCAGGACGCTGGCGTCGAGGTCGTCGCGGATCCGCACGAGGAGCGGACCGAGTGCCTCGGCCTCACGCTGTGCGATCCCGCTCGACGGCTCGTCGAGGAGGAGCACGGTCGGTTGGTGCGCGAGCACGCACGCGAGGTCGACGATTCGGCGGCTCCCGGTCGACAGCTCGCGGACGAACTTGTCGTGGAGCGCGCCGAGGCCCAACAGCTCGATGAGCTCCTCGACGCGCGCCGCGACCTTGGCCTCGGACTCGATCACCGCGGGCAGGTGCAGCGCGGCGGAGAACGGGTCACGCACGTCGACATGGGCGTCGAGCGCGACGGCGATGGTCTCGGCGACGGTGAGCGCGGGGAACAGGCGTCCGTCTTGGAACGACCGGCCGAGGCCGAAGCGGGCCCGGGCCTGGGGCGACGATCCCGTGATGTCGCGCAGCTCACCGTCGACGATGAGCTGCATCGAACCCGCGTCAGGTGGGAGGAAGCCCGAGATGACGTCGAAGAGCGTGGTCTTTCCGGCTCCGTTCGCGCCGATCAACCCGAGTATCTCGCCGGGGGCGACCGCGAAGCCGACGTCGACCAGCGCGTCGATGCCGCCGAAGCGCTTGCTCACCCCGTCGACGACGAGACGAGGCTCGTCCTCGACGGCATCGTGCACGACGACTGTTCGGGCGGTGGTGCGCGGCGAGCCCGGTGCCGCGGTCGCGTCGGTGTGCGTGGCCGCGCCCTCGAGGAAGACCGACCGCAGGATGTCGGGCCGTTCGAGCAGCTCCGCGGTCGGTCCGTGGAACCGGATCTCACCCTTCTCCATGAAGTACGCCGTCTCGGCGACGGTGAGCGCGACGTTGACCGACTGCTCCACGAGGATGATCGTCGTGCCGTCGTCGCGGAACGCGCGGACGATCTCGAGGAGCTGGTCGACGACGCTCGGCGCGAGGCCGAGGGAGAGCTCGTCGATCATGAGCAGGCGCGGCTTGCCGATGAACGCCATGCCGAGGGTCAGCATCTGCTGCTGTCCCCCCGAAAGAGTGCCGGCGGGATCGTCGAGCCGATCGCCGAGCGCGGGGAAGGTCTCGAGCACGCGGTCGGTGGCGTCCCGGACCCGCACTCGGTCCTTGCGGTGCAACCACGCCGCGAGTTGGAGATTCTCCGCCACGGTGAGCGACGGGAACACGCCCTGACCGCCCGGAACCTGGGTGACGCCAAGGCCCGCGATCTTGTCGGGTGGCAGGTGGGTGGTGTCGCGCCCGTCGAACACGATCGCGCCGCCGCTCGGCTCCACGAGCCCCGAGATGGCGTTGATCAGCGTCGACTTGCCGGAACTGTTCGTGCCGAGCAATGCCACGATCTCACCCTCGTCGATCTCGAGATCGACGTTGAACAACACCTGCACCTGGTCGTAGCGGACGTCGACGCCCCGGATGACGAGCAGCTTCTCCAGCGAGCCTTCTCCAGCGGCACCCCTGACTGCTTCGTGAGTTGGTGCACTTCGCGGTCGCATGGTCCGCGAACTGCACCAACTGCGGAGATCTGGCGAGGCTGGGTGGTCGGTGACGAGGCTCGGGACCAAGAGGTCGCGACGTCGGGCGACCCGCCGTAGAAACGCGTCGCGCAGGTCGTAGAGCGCGGCGCCGATGCCACCGGGGAAGATCATGAGCACGAGCAGAAGTCCGACACCGGTGGCGAGGAACTGCCACTCGACGGGCAGGAAGTACTGGGTACCGCGCACGTAGAAGGCACCGATGAGCGCGCCGGGAATGGAACCCAGCCCGCCGATCACGACCATCGAGAAGACCCTCAGGCTCTCTTGCGGCGCGAATGCCGAGATGAGAAGACCGGTCTGGTGGTGAACCAGGAGCACGCCGGCGAACGCGGCGAGGAAGCCCGAGATCGCGAACGCGGCGAGCTTGGTGCGCGACGCGTTGACGCCGTAGCTGCGCGCGGCGCGTTCGTTCTCGCGAATGCCGATCAGGACCCGACCCGTGCGGCCGTGCCGGAGCCCATGTACGAGCACCAACGCGATTGCGAGGCCGGCGAGGCAGAGGAAGTAGTACGCGGTCTCCCCCGAGATGTCGATCGCGCCGAACAACGCCGGCCGTTCCAGGCGCTGCGGAGGGAGCCACCCACCGAAGAACTCCCGGTTGAGGATGTAGCTCCACGTGACGAGCGCGAACGCGAGGGTGGTGACCGCGAGCATGAGCCCGCGCCGACGAAGGGAGGGGAAGCCGATGACCACCGCGATGAGCGCGCCCGCGGCCCCACCGACGAGGAGTGCGATTGCGAGGTCCCACCCCTCGTTCGCGGTGATCGCGCCACCGACCGCCGCACCGATCCCGACGAAGGCCATCTGTCCGAGGCTCACCTGGCCGGCCCAACCGGTGAGCACGACGAGGGAGATGCCGACGATTCCGAAGATCACGATCACCGAGGCCAGGTTGACCTGACGCTCCGAGAGCCAGAGGGGGAGCGTGAGCAGGACGCCGACGATGAGGATCCCGAGGCCCCAGCGGGCGCCGCGGACCTCGGGAAGGCGAGCGAGCTCGCGGGGTATCGGGCGCACCTCACGCGCGGCCTGCCACGTCGACACGGAATCGGCGTCGACCCGGTTCGCGCTCGGACGTTGGGTGACGAGCAGGGCGACGAGGATGATGACGAAGAGCACCGCGTCGTTGAACGGCGGTCGGTTGCCGGGCTGGAACGTCATGGCCTGGTCGATCACCCCCAGCCCGATCGCGGCGCAGGCGATCGTGGGGAGCCGCTCCATGCGGCCGATCACCGCGGCCGCGAGCGCCTGGAGCAGGAAGCTCGGCCCGAGGACGCTGCCGATCGGGAGTCCGACCGCGCCGGCCCGGAGGAACATGGCGATGTAGGCGAGCACGGTGGCGATCACCCACACCGAGGTGTGCAGGCGCTTCACCGGGATCCCGAGCGTGAAGGCGCGATCGGCGCGCTCGGCCGCGGCACGCACCGCGATCCCGATGTTGGATCGGTGGAGGAAGAGGCCCAGCGCCACGAAGACCATCGGGACCACGATCATCGTGATCAGGTCGTTGGCGTTGAAGATCGTTCCGCCGATCGTGAGCCGCATCGTGAACGGCGGCTCGATGCTCCTGGTCAGCGTGTCGGTTCCGAACCAGCTGGGGAGGAAGAGCCCGGCGGCGACGAGTACCTGCGCGAGGCCGATGGTGGCGACGGTGAGGATGAGGCGCGGCGCTCGGAAGAAGCGGCGGATGATCAGGGTCTCGACGAGCACGCCGAGCACGATTGCGGTCGCGAGGCCGATCGTGAATCCGAGGATGTAGTTGAGGCCGGTGCTGACGATGAGGAGCACCGCGAGGCTCGCCGGGACCGCGCCGAGGTCACCCTGGGCGAAGTTGACGACGCGGTTGGCTCGATAGACGAGCGCGATGCCCAGGGCGATCAGCGCGACGCGGCCACCCACGAGCACGCCGTTGACGATGACGCCGAGCGGAGCAGGGATCGGCCAGACGAGGACAGCGAACGCGAGGAGGGCGATCGCGACGGCGAAGCCGATGATCCGACGCGTGTCGGCGGCATCGATCCGCCCGCGGAGGTCGCCGCGCACGAACGCGTCAGTCGCCCGCTTGGTGCAGCAGTGCGCTCATGGTCTCGCGCATGGTGGCGCGCGCCTCGCTCTCGTCGAAATGCTCACGGCAGCGCATGACTTCCCATGAGGTGGAGCTCGACGCGAGCTCGAGCGCGACGACCAGGCGACGGCGGCTCGGTTCGTCGCGACGGTCGAGCTCGGGGCCGAAGGCCCGCTCCAGCTCCCTGTGGAAGGCGGCGCGGATCGTGACCCGGATCTTCGCGATGGCCGGCGAGAACGGCTCCTGGAGACTGGCCGCGAGATGCACCGGTCCGAGCGCTTCCAGCAGACGACCCTGACGGGCGGTGAAGGCGGTGAGGCGGTCGGCGAGCGGTCCCGTCGACGGGACTGGTGGGAGGAGGGGGAGGATCCGCTCGAGCTGGCGACCGGCGGCGGCGAGGAACAGGTCCTCGAGGTCGTCGAAGTGGACGTAGACCGACCGAAGCGACACGCCGGCCTGCTCGGCGATCTCGCGGGCGGTGGGGCGGGGGTTGCCGGCGTTCGAGGAGGTCGAGGAGTGCCTCGACCACGGAATCACGGGTCCGGAGCGAGCGCGCGGCCCTTCCGTCGCAGGCTGCTCCGGCTCCGGATCCCCCCGTACCCCGAGTCCCCACGTTCCCCAGCATGTCGCTCAAGCCGGTGACGTTTGCCATGTGCGGCGATCGTACGGCCGTTTGCACGATGCGTGCAAGAGATCGTGCAGTTAGGGTGCGCGCGACGATGACCTACACACTCACGGATCCAGCGTTCGAGGGGTCGGCACCGGTTGCCCATCTCCACCTCGACGACGGCAAGGCCAACGCGCTGAACGACGCGCTCGTCGAAGCGCTCGACGCCGCGATTGCCCGGGCCGTGGTCGACGCGGCGGGAGCACTGGTGATCTGGGGTCGACCGGGTTGCTTCTCCGGTGGCATCGACCTGAAGGTCTTGCGGCGCGAAGACGTCGCGTCACGGCCTCGACGAGCTGTCGCGGATCGCGAGCGGCCTCCTTCGGCTCTGGACGGCACCGATCCCGACGGTCGCCGCGGTGACCGGCCACGCGATCGCCGGGGGAGCGGTGCTCGCGATGGCGTGCGATCGTCGGTTGATGATCGACGACGCCGCGTTCAGGGTCGGCGTGAACGAGACCGCGTTGGGAGTGGTGTTCCCGACCTGGGCCATCGTGATCGCCCAAGCGGCGATCCGGCCCGAGAAGCTCACCGACACCATGTTGTTCGGGACCGTCTACCCGCCCGGCGACGGCGCGGCCACCGGCCTCGTCGAGCGCGCGGTCGCGGCCGGCGACTTCGAGGCCGCGGTGATGGACGCCGCGGGAGCGGCCGCAGCGCTGCCGACCGCCGCGTACGCGGGAACGAAGCTCCAGCTGCGTGGGGCCGAGGCCGAGCGCGCCGAGGCCGCGATCGCGGGAGAGATGTTGACCTTCCGCGGGCCCGCGTGACCGATTGCCCGCGAATCGATTGCCCGCAAACCGATTGTCGGTGCAATCGTTGCGCCGGGAACCACACGGTTTCCGGCCGGTATGCTGACGAGATGTCGGTTTCCACCGTGCCAGCTCGACGAGGACCGGCTCGCGGCCTGGCGCGGCTTCCTCCAGGCCCATGCCACGATCCGGGCCGTGCTCGAAGACGAGTTGGTGCGCGAACGGGGTCTGGCCCTGACCGTCTACGACGTGTTGGTGCAGCTCGCGGGCGCGCCCGACGGACGGCTGCGGATGCAGGAGCTCGCGAGATCGCCTGCTCTTCAGCCGGAGCGGCGTGACCCGCCTCGTCGACCGGATGGAACGCGAAGGCCTCGTCGAGCGTGAGCCCTGCCTCGACGACCGTCGCGGTACGTTCGCGGTCGATCACCGATGCCGGGCGTCGGCGGTTGCGCGACGCGAGCGGGGTGCACCTGCGCGGGGTCAGCGAACACTTCGGCGCGGTCCTCGACGACGACGACGTCGCGGCGCTGCGCCGGGCGATGGACAAGATCCTCGCCGCGAACGCCCCGGACAGCGAAGCGTGAGCACATGAGCCCGGTGCGCGCACGGCGATCGCTGCTGCTGTTGTGGGGCGGCAGCGCTCGTGCTCCTGGCCGCGTGCTCGTCGGCGCCGAGCCCGAAGGTCAACCTGTCGAAGGCCGAGCCCGGCCTGCAGAAGGTGATCGAGAAGAACTGGTTCCCGACTCTCAACGTCGGCGCGGTCAAGTGCCCGACGACGAAGGTGCGCGCTCAGAAGGGCAAGGTCTCGACGTGCACGGTTCGGTCCAGGACGAGCCGGTCGGAGTTCCGGGTCGTGCAGACCAACGAACAGGGTGGGATCGCGCCCGTCCGCTACGAGGCGATCCTGTCGACCGCGAAGGCCGAGACGTTCATCAGGACGCAATGTGGCCGACGTCGCGACGGTCGACTGCGGCACACGCGCCGTACTTCGTGCGCGCGCCCGGGAAGCAGTTCCACTGCGCGGTCACCGCGACCAACGGTCGCAGACGCGGAGATCTACTTCCGGGTGGTCGACCCGAAGGGCAACATCAAGTTCGTCCGCAACACCTGATCGCCGGTCACCGCGGCAGGAGGCTCTGCGCCACGCTCGCGGAGCTGGTACTTGAGCACCTTGCCGGTGGCGTTGAGCGGGAGCTCGTCGACGAACACGACGTGGCGCGGGCGCCTTGTAGTTCGCCATCTCCTCGCGCGACCACGTCGTGAGCGCGTCTGCGGTCGTGGTCGCGCCGGGTCGCAGCACGACGAACGCCATGCCCGACCTCGCCCATCCGCTCGTCGGGCACACCGACCACCGCGACCTGGGCGATCGCCTCGTTGCGCAGCATGAGGTTCTCGATCTCGGCCGGGTAGGCGTTGAACCCGCCCACGATGAACATGTCCTTGGTGCGGTCGGTGATGACGACGTAGCCGCGTTCGTCCATCGTCCCGATGTCGCCGCTGTGGAGCCAGCCGTCGGCGTCGATCGTGGCCGCGGTCTCCTCGGGCTCGTCGTAGTAGCCCTGCATCACGTTGTAGCCACGGATGACGATCTCGCCCGGCTCCCCGCGCGGCACCTCGGCGCCGGAGTCGTCGACCACGAGCACCTCGATCCCGGGGATCGCGCGACCGGACGTGGTCGCGATGGTCTCGGCGTCGTCGTCGAAGCGGCACATCGTGGCGATCCCGCACGTCTCGGTGAGCCCGTAGCCGGTGATGATCGTCTCGAAGGTGAGCTCGGCGCGCATGCGCAGGATCAGCTCGACGGGGATCGCGGCGGCGCCGGTGACCGCGAGCCGCAGGCTCGAGATGTCGGACGCGGCGAGGTCGGGGTGGTTGAGGATCGACTGGTACAGCGTCGGCGGCCCGGGGAGCATCGCTGACCCGGTCGCGGGGGATGCGCGCGAGCACCGACGGGACGTCGAACACCGCGTGCGGGAGCACGGTCGCTCCCATCATCAGACCGGCGAGCCACCCGGCCTTGTATCCGAACGCGTGGAAGAACGGGTTGATGACGAGGTAGCGGTCGCCGTTCGCGCAGACCGACGACGTCGCTCCAGTCGCGGAAGGCGCGCAGCGTCGCCGCGTGGGTCTGCATCACGCCCTTGGGGTTGCCCGGTGGTTCCCGACGTGAACAGGAGGTCGGCGAGGTCGTCGGGTTGCACCGCGGCGGCCCGGGCCGCCGACTCCTCGGGGCTGATGGCGGCGCCCGCGGCGAGGAACGCGTCCCAGGTGATGGCACCCGTCGGGCGCGTCGCCGCGCAGGATCACGATCGACTCGAGCTCGGGGAGCTCGGCCTCGACGTCGACCGCGTCGCGCAACATCTGCACGTAGTCGGTGTCGAGGAAGCTGCGGACGGCCACGAGCGCGCGGACCCCGGCCTTGCCGAGGATGTACGCGGCCTCGCGACCCTTGAAGCGGGTGTTCAGGGGGACGAGCACCCCGCCGACCGACTGGAGGCCGAGCGCGGCGACGACCCACTCGAAGCAGTTCGGGGCCCAGATCGCGATCCGGTCGCCGGGCTCGATGCCGATCGCGAGGAACGCCGCGAGCGGCTTCGTCGGCGGCCGCGGCGAGCTCGGTGAACGAGAGGGTCACGCCCGCGTCGACGTCTACGATCGCCTCCTGTGAGCCGAAGCGTTCCGCCGAGCTGCGGACGAGACGGGGAGTCGTTCCCCACTCGAGATCGCCACGGGTCCCCTCGGCGGAGCCCGTCGGTGCTGCTCCCACGTTGTGATCCTCCTCTGGATCCGTCCCGATCCGACGGCCCATCAGGGTACAGGTGGCTCCGCGGTGAGCCGGGAGGTCGGCTGCGTGGTCGACGGTCCCGACGCCCGGGGCGTCGCCACGCTGACGCTCGATCGTCCTGCGGTCAAGAACGCGCTGTCGATCCAGCTCCGCGACGAGATCGCCGACGCGCTCGACGGGCTCGCCGTCGACGAAGCGGTCAAGGTCGTCGTGATCACCGGAGCAGGCGACGCGTTCTGCGCGGGATTCGATCTCAAGGAGTTCGCGGTCGCGGATCGCGAGTTCCAGGCCCGGCTCTGGGCGTCGAGCGATCGCTACCACCGCACCGTGCTGCAGTTCCCGCTGCCGACGGTCGCGGCCGTCGACGGAGTCGCGCTCGCCGGAGGTTTCGACCTCGCGGTGATGTGCGACCTCCGGGTCGCCAGCGACCGGGCCCGGTTCGCGCATCCGGAGATCACGTTCGGCGAGGTCGTCTACGCGCCGTTGCACGATCTCGTCGGCGGCGCGGTCGCCCGGGACCTGTGCTTCACCGGCCGCGACGTGTCGCCGACGAAGCGAAGCGAGCTGGGTCTCGTGAGCAGCGTCGTTCCCGCCGCCGATCTCGCCGCGGAGGTCGAACGGATCACCGACCTGATCGTGCGTGCGCCGCGATCACGTCCTCGCGAGCACGAAGGCCAAGGCCCTGCGCCGCGCCGGCATCGACCCGTCGACCGCACCCTCGACCTCTGAGGTTCGATGCTGCGTCAGGCGGTGTTGCGCCACTTCTTGTCGGCAGAGGTGGGGCGGCGCATCGGCGCCTTCGGGACGACCGAGAGTGTGTGCTCGCGTCCGAGTGCGATGAGGCGGTTCGCGCCGACGCCACACGAGGACGCCGACCGCGATGAGCATGACGCCGGGAACGAGGAGTGCACCACCCGCGCCCATCACGACACCGGCGACCTCCGTCCAACCGCCGACGAGCGGCATCACCACCTCGGGCAGGAACCAGAACACGACGACCACGGTGATCCCCGGTCCACACGATCCAGCGCCCCAACCGACCGATGGCGCGGATCCGCCGGTCCGACAGGAGGATCCCGGCGACGATCAGGATCACGGCGAGGATCCCTGCGATCGTTCCGCCGGCGCGCACGGTCGACGACACGATGCTGAGGTTCGGGATCGATTCGGAGTCGATCACGACGGGCGCACCGGCGTCGCTCCCGGCGGAACCGTCGCCGCCAGGGTCGAGCTTCGAGACGGTCGAGGACGCCGCGGCGCCGACCAGCGTCGGGTCGAGCACGATCGGACCGGTCTCGCCCTTGAAGGTGTGGCCCCATGCCGATCCGAGCGCGGCGGAGAACGCCTGGGTGAACGCCGGATCGTGGAGCATCGTGTCGACAGTCGCGTTCGGGTTCGCGCCGGCTTGACCTCCAGTGTTCGTGGTCGCCGGGACTCCGGCCGCGACCACCGCCGCGGCGAGCGCCGTCGCCGCACGGGGACGCATCGAGGCTTCGATCTGGCCGGTCGCGAGCAGGCGGCCGGCGCTCGACTCGACGGACTGCCGGTCGAGGACGGTGACCTGGATGCAGGCCAGGAGCACGGCGACGCACGCCAGCACCAGGCCGATCGTGAGGATGGTGGGTGCAGAAGATCGCTTGATCACGCCCTTCTCATCGGCCGCTGAACTCGAAAGCTGGAGCGTTCGGACCGTCATTCCGCAACCCCAGGTCAACGTCGGTCACGGAGACGATCGGGGCCGGACTCCGAGCCGATACCCTCCCGGACCGGATGACCCCTGCATCGTCGCCAGCACCCTTCGGCGTCCCCCCTCGCCTGGCCGAGATCGAAGCCGAGCTGCTCGCTCCCGGTGGTGCCTTCGCGACCGAGGACGGTCGAGGTCCTCGGCGAGCGGATGCACACGTTCGTGAACCGACTCCACGATCTCCGGGAGATCGTCGTCAGCTCGGCGGGCTTCGGTGACGCCGAGTACGTCGTGTTCAGCGACGGGGTGAACGAGCGTCGCATCACGTTCGCCGAGCACGAGCGCCTCGTCGCGTCGACGGCGGCGATCCTGCGCGACGAGTACGGCGTCGGCCCCGGCGACCGGGTCGCGATCCTCGGCGCGAACTCACCTGAGTGGATCGTCACGTTCTGGGCTGCGGTGAGCCTCGGTGCGATCGGCGTCGGCCTCAACGGGTGGTGGACGGGTCCCGAGATCCGATACGGCGCTCGACGACTCCGATCCGAAGGTGCTCGTCGCCGACCGTCGTCGCCTCGCGCGGCTCGACGGCATCGACCCGGGTGCACCGACGATCGTGATGGAAGACGACTTCGAATCGATCTGGCGGGGTCGGCCCGACGCGGCGTTGCCCGACCAGCCGATCGACGAGGACGACGCCGCGATCCTCCTGTACACGAGCGGAACCACCGGTCGTCCGAAGGGCGCGATCAACACGCCATCGCAACGTCGGCGCGTTCCTCGGCGCTCAGCTTCTTCCAAGGTCTGCGCATGCTGATGCTCAACCCGCCGCCCGAGGACGCACCGTCCGCATGCCAGCTGGTGACGAGCCCGCTCTTCCACGTGTCGGGTCTGCACACCGCGGCCATCGCGCTCGCGGTCAGCGGCGTGAAGTCGGTGTGGACCGTCGGCCGGTTCGACCCCGAGGTCGTGTGCGAGCTCATCGAACGGGAGCACATCACCGGCTGGGGCTTCACCACCGCGCTGCTGCACCGCTTCGTGAACCATCCCGGTCTCGCCGACCACGACCTCACGAGCCTCCGCACCCTCGGCGGCGGCGGATCACCGTTCTCGCGCGACCTGCAGCGCGAGACGCGCGAGGCGCTGCCGTGCGGTCGCCGACGTCGCTCGGCCTCGGCTACGGCCAGACCGAGTGCGCCGCGCTCGCGACGCTCAACTCCGGCGACGAGCTGCGCGCGTTCCCCGACTCCGCCGGCCGGCCGCTGCCGACCGTCGAGCTCGAGATCCGCGACCCGGCCGGCGTCGCCCTGCCCGATGGCGAAGAGGGCGAGATCTGCGTCCGGGGTCCGATGGTGATGCCGGGCTACTGGCGTCGGCCCGAGGCCACCGCCGAGGTGCTCGCGCCCGGACACTGGCTGCGCACCGGCGACATCGGACGGATGGACGGTGGTCGCCTCTACCTCGCGTCGCGCAAGCGCGACCTCATCCTGCGCGGCGGCGAGAACGTGTACCCGGTCGAGATCGAGCAGCGGCTCGAGGCGCATCCCGCACGTCGAGGAAGCCGCGGTCATCGGCGTCGACCACCCCGAGCTCGGCCAGGAGGTCAAGGCCGTGCTCGTCGTGACCGAGGGTGTCGACACGGTCGACACCGCGCTGCTCGCGCAGTGGTGTGCCGAGGAGCTCGCGTACTACAAGGTCCCGGTCCACTGGGAGGTGCGTACGGAGCGCCTGCCGCGCAACGCGTCGGGCAAGATCGTGAAGCGGGCGTTGGAAGACCCGGACGCGTCCGGCTTCATCGAGGAGTGAGACAGGGGAGCCCGTGCCGCTCGATCTGGTGTCGCTCGTCGCACCCGGCCACACCGCGCTGGTGCTGCAGGAGGTGCAGAACGGCGTGGTGGGCGAGCCCGTCGGCGCTGCCCGCAGCTCGCGGCGTCGGCCGCGGCCGTCGACCTCGTCGGTCACTGCGCGGCGTTGGCGCGCGCGGCGCGCGCCGTCGGAATCCCGGTGATCCACTGCACCGCGGAGACCCGCGACGACGGTCTCGGCGGCAACAAGAACGCGCGCCTGTTCATGGGAGTGAAGAAGTCGCCCGTCCAGCTGTCACCGGGGAGCGCGGCGGTGCAACCCCCGGACGAGATCGGCGTCGAGCCGTCCGACCTCGTGCTCGCCCGCTGCCACGGCCTCGGTCCGATGACCGGAACCCAGCTCGACTCCGTGCTCCGCAACCAGGGCGTCACCACGATCGTCGGCGTCGGCGTGTCGGTGAACATCGGCATGACCAACTTCGCGTTCGACGCCGTGAACCGCGGCTACCAGTTCGTGATGCCCCGCGACGCCGTCGCGGGAGTCCCGCCCGAGTACGCCGAAGCTGTCATCGCCAACACCCTCAGCCTCGTCGCCACCCTCACCACCACCGCCGACATCCTGGAGGCGTGGCGACCTTCGTGAGTGCGGGGGTGTGTGGAGCGAGCGGGCTCGTGCCGACGTGCTCCGTTCCTACGATCGAGCGAAGCGATTCAGGGCGGACCGTGGCGGTGTCGCGGCCGCTGCGGATGAGGGCGCCGGGGAGGGCGCCGGTGGTCTTGCCGTCGGTGACGGTCTCGACGCCGTTCACGTAGACGTGCTCGATGCCGATCGAGCCGGCGGTGAGGCGGGCGGTGCCGCCGGGGAGGTCGGCGACGAGCGTGGCGGGCTCGGAGCCGACCGTCTCGGGGTCGAGCACGACGATGTCGGCGTGCGCGCCCTCGGCGATGCGGCCGCGGTCGCGCAGGCCGAAGAGCTGCGCCGGCGTGTCGGTGATCATCTGCACCGCGCGCTCGATCGACACCAGCTTGCGGCCGCGGAGCATGTCGCCGAGGAAGCGGGTGGTGTACGGCGCGCCGCACATGCGGTCGAGGTGCGCGCCGGCGTCGGAGCCGCCGAGCATGGCGCGCGGGTCTTCCCACACCTCCTTGCGCAGCTCCCACGACGCGGCGTCGCCGTCGGGGGCGATGGGCCACAGGATCGTGCGGAGGTCGTCGTTGAGCACGATGTCGAGGAGGGTGTCGAACGACGACGTGCCGCGCTCGGTCGCGAGGTCCTTCACGATCGCGCCCTTGAGGCCCTCGTTCGCCTCGGAGTAGGTGTCGCCGAGCACGTAGTTGCCCCAGTCGGCGAGGCGACGGAACACGCCGGCCTCCTCGCTGTGCGCGCGGTCGTTCATCCACGCGCGGGTCTCGGGATCGCGCAGCTTCTCCATCCGCTCGGGCACGGGGAGGGCCATGACCTCCTTCCAGCCCGGGAGCATGAACAGCGCGCAGTAGGTGAGGAAGCTCATGTTCATCGGGACGAGCACCGGCATGGTGAGCGCGACGATGCGCCCGCCGGCGGCTTCGGCCTGCGTCGACGCGTCGAGCTGGCGGGTCACCCGTTCGGGCACGCGCGAGTCGACCGTGAGCACGTTCCAGTTGAGCGGGCGACCACCGGCGACCGACATCTGCACGAACAGCTCGATCTCGTCGTCGGCGAACTGGTCGAGGCAGCCGTCGACGATGCCTTCGAGCGTCGTGCCCTCGTGGTCCTTCACCGCGCCGCAGAGCGCGAGCACCTCCTCGTGCGTCGCCCAGCGCGACGGCACCGGCTTCCCGTCGCCGTCGGAGTGCGTGTACGAGAGCGTGGTCGAGAAGCCGAGGCCGCCGGCCTCGATCGAGTCGTGCAGCAGCTGCACCATCGCGTCGAGCTGCTCGGGCGTGGCCTCGTTGCCGACCGACTCCTCGCCCATCACGTAGCGCCGCAGCGCGCAGTGGCCGACGAGGAAGCCGGCGTTCACGCCGATGTTGCCGTCGAGGCGGTCGAGGTACTCGGCGAAGGTCTCCCAGTTCCACGTCACGCCGGTCTCGAGCGCGGGGAGCGGCATGCCCTCGACCTTCGCCATCATCTGGCGGATGTAGTCGGCGTCTCGCGCCTTGATCGGCGCGAGCGTGAAGCCGCAGTTGCCGTCGATGATGGTGGTCACGCCGTGCACGTTCGACGGCGACGCGACCGGGTCCCAGAAGAGCTGGGCGTCGTAGTGGGTGTGCGGGTCGACGAAGCCGGGGGTGACGAGCTTGCCGGTGGCGTCGACGGTGGCGGTCGCGCTCCTCGTCGATCGTGCCGGGATCGGCGACGGTCACGATCCGGCCGTCGCGCACGCCGACGTCGGCCGGGCGGGCCGGGGCGCCGGTGCCGTCGACGAGGGTCCCGCCGGTGATGAGGAGATCGAGCATGGTCACAGTGTGGCACTGCATCTGACGGATCGTCAGGTCTAGGCTTCTCGGCGTGAACTACGACGCGGACACGTTCCCCAAGGTCATCTCGGTCGACGATCACGTGATCGAACCCGCCGGGGTCTGGCAGGACCGCCTCCCGGCGAAGTACGCGCGAGTCGGGCCGCGGGTCGTGCGCACGAAGATCGCCGAGATGACCTTCGTCGGCGGCAAGTTCGACTACCGCGCCGCCGAGAGCGGGCGAAGACGGCACGTACTGCGACTGGTGGTACTACGAAGACCTCAAGATGCCGCAGACGCGCCTGTCGGCCGCGGTCGGTGTGCCCCGCGAAGAGGTCACCGTCAGCCCGATCACCTACGAGGACATGCGCCCCGGTTGCTTCGACCCGGTCGAGCGACTGAAGCGACATGGACGTGAACTGGGTCGAGGCGTCGCTCTCGTTCCCGTCGTTCCCGCGCTTCTGCGGCCAGACGTTCATGGAGGCCAAGGACCGCGACCTCGCCGACCTGTGCGTCAAGGCGTACAACGACTGGATGTTCGACGGCTGGTGCGCCGGCTCCGGTGGACGGCTCATCCCGCTTCCGATCATCCAGCTGTGGGACGCCGAGCTCGCGGCCGCCGAGGTACGTCGCAACGCGGCCCGTGGCGCGCACGCGGTGTGCTTCACCGAGATCCCGCCGTTCCTCGGGCTCCCGAGCGTGCACACCGACTACTGGGACCCGTTCTTCCGGGCGTGCGCCGAGACCGAGACCGTCGTGTCGATGCACATCGGGTCGAGCTCGAAGATGCCGTCGACGTCGGCCGACGCGCCGGCCGCCGTCGGCTCCACGCTCACCTACATGAACGCGGCGATGTCACTCGTCGACTACCTGATGTCGGGTGTGCTCGAGCGCTTCCCGCAGCTCGAGCTCGCGTACTCCGAAGGTCAGATCGGTTGGATCCCGTACGTGCTCGAGCGCGCCGACGCGGTGTGGCTCGAGAACCGCGGGCTGGGGTGGCGTCGCCGACAAGGTGAAGCGTCCGCCGTCGGAGTACTTCCACGACCACGTCTACGGCTGCTTCTTCGACGACGTGCACGGCCTGAAGTCGCTCGACGTCATCGGCGTCGACAACGTCACCTTCGAGACCGACTACCCGCACAGCGACTCGACGTGGCCGCACACCAAGAAGGTCGCGATGGAGATCATGAAGGATCTCACCGACGACGACATCTACAAGATCGTCCGCGGCAACGCGATCCGCATGCTCCGCCTCCCCCTCGACTCTCCCGCGTTGGTGCGATAGTCGTCGCTATCCGACGAGAATCGCACCAACCCACCAGAGCTGGAAGGTCAGTTGGCGTCGGCGGTGCTGGTGCGGGCGCGGTGGCGGTGGTGCCGACGTTGCTCGTGGGGGCGGTCGGTGCGCCGACGCGGGGCCACAGGGTGTCGAGCCCGTGGCGGGTGATACCGAACGCGGACGCGGTCGGTGCGCCGTCGAGCACGCAGTCGGCGGCCGTGATCTCGACGGTCGCGGCGTGCAGTGACGGCAGCAGCGCCGCGATCACGTGCGCCGCGGCTCCGTGGAGATGACGCTTGCGGACCTCGCGACCGTTCACCCGGTCGACGAGCTCGTCGACGGTGATGGCGTCGGGGCCCGCGAGGTCGAAGGTGCCCGACCGGGCGTCGCCGGGTCGAGCGCGGCGTGCACGCACCGTCTCGACGACGTCTTCGCGCAGCACGGGCGTCCAACGCTGACGGCCGGTGCCGAGCACCGCGACGGCGTGGTCGCCCCGCGAGAGGAACGACGTCGCGGTCGGCCCCGGGTCCGACGGTGGACCGATGATGTGCGCGCAGCGGAGGATCGTGGTCGGGACGCCCGTCCCACCGAGCACTGCTTCGGCCTCTCCCTTGGTACGCAGGAACATGTTCGACGACGCGGGGTCTGCGCCGGGGAACGAGAGGAACACCAGCCGGCGCACCGACGAGCCCTGCAAGGACCGAACCGTGGCGCGCACGCTTCCCACGTTGGCCTTCTCGAACGTGTTCGGCCGATGCGGCGCTATCGATCCCGCGAGGTGGATGAGCGTGTCGGCGTCGCGGGCGGCTGCAGTCAGGTCGTCGCCGCGGCCGATCGGGCGCACCTCGAGCGGGAGATCGTCGAGGCGACGCTGCAGTGCGCCACCGACGTGTCCGCTCGCGCCCGACGATCACGACGGGACCTCGGGTCCAGCTGTCGTCCATGAGTGCTCCTCGACGTGCGCATCCAGCGTGAGGCCCGCGTTGGGCTCGGGGGGTTTCTCGACCTCGATGAGCGCCTCCTGAAGTGCGAATGGGAGCCGCCCCGAGAAATAGAACGCGTTATAGTCCAGCGCGCCAGCCAGCGACGAGCTCGTTCGACACCCAGGGGGTACCGGCCATGGTCGACACGGCCACGAGCACGACCGATTTCCGCCTGCTCATCGGCGATTCCTGGGAGTCGGGCGCCGACGGCACCTACGAGGTCGTCAACCCGGCCACCGAGGGTCTCGTCGGCGCGGCGCCGGAAGCGTCGGCCGACCAGGCGCGCGAGGCTGCCCGGGCCGCGGCCGAGGCGTTCCCCGCCTGGTCGCAGACCGCTCCCGAGGAGCGCGCCGGCACTGCTGCAGGCCGCCGGAGATCGGATCCGCGCGGAGGCCAAGGACCTGCTCCCGCTCGTCATCGCCGAGACCGGTTCCACCGCGACGGTTGCCCGCACGATCCAGGTGCCGATCACCGCGAGTCGCTTCGACCGCTATGCCCGAGGCGCGCTCGAGCCGAGCGTGATCCCGCTCGCGCCGCAGGAGATGCCGGCCACGGCGCTCGCTCCCGGCGGGATCATGGGTGCGCTCGCGCGTCGGGCGCCCATCGGTGTGGTCGCGTGCATCACGTCGTACAACTTCCCGCTGGTGAACATGGCGGGGAAGATCGGCCCGGCATTGGCGATGGGCAACACCGTCGTCGTGCGACCCGCGGGTCAGGATCCGCTCGCGGTCATCGAGCTCGTGCGCATCCTGCAAGAGGTCGGCTTCCCGCCGGGGGTCGTGAACGTGGTCACCGGATCGTCGCCGGTCACGGGCGAGGCGCTCGTCGAGTCTCCCGACGTCGACATGGTGAGCTTCACCGGGCAGCACCGATGTCGGCCGTCGGATCGGTGAGGTCGCCGGCCGTACGTTCAAGCGTCAGTTGCTCGAGCTGGGCGGCAAGGGCGCCGCGCTCGTGCTCGACGACGCCGACATCGCGACCGCAGTCGGGATGATCGGCTCGGTGTGGGCGTTCCACTCCGGTCAGATCTGCACCGCTCCGACCCGCGCGATCGTGCACCGATCGATCTACGACCAGGTCGTCGGTGGACTCTCGAAGATGGCCGGGATGCTCAAGGTCGGCGATCCGCTCGAGGCCGACACGGTCGTCGGGCCGCTGATCACGAGCGCGCACCGTGACCGGGTCGAGGGCTACATCGCGTCGGGCAAGGATGAAGGCGGCGAGATCGTCGTCGGTGGTGGACGTCCCGCGCATCTCGAGACCGGCTTCTACGTCGAGCCGACGCTCATCGCCGGCGCGCGCGCCGGGATGAAGGTGGTGCAGGAGGAGATCTTCGGCCCGGTGATCGTGGTCGTGCCCTTCGACGACGACGACGAAGGCGTCGCGCTCGCCAACGGCACCGAGTTCGGTCTCTACGACTACGTGTTCAGCAGTGACTCCGCTCGCGCGATGCGGATCAGTCGGCGCCTCCAGGCCGGCAACATCGGCATCAACACGGTCCAGCGCAACCACGAGACGCCGTTCGGAGGCACCAAGGCGAGTGGCGTCGGGCGCGACGGCGGGTCGTTCGGTCTGCACGCCTACAGCGAGCTCCAGTCGGTCGTCTGGCCGGGTTGAGTGCGGTGCACCGGCGTGAGGGGGAGCTGAGCCATGGCTGAGACGGTGCAGATCGTTCCCGACGGCCAGCTCGTGTTCGGCGTGCAGCTGCCGGTGCAGGCCCTCAGCTCGGTGATCGCCGCGCCGTGGGAGCAGGACGCCGGCGTGCCCGAGATGGTGCGGGCCGCGCAAGGCCGCCGATCGGTCGGGCTTCTTCTACGTGGCGATCTGCGATCACGTCGCGATCCCGACTGCGTTCGCGGGTCCGATGTCGACGACGTGGTTCAACCCGGTGGCCACCCTCGGCTTCCTCGCCGCAGTCACCACGAACACGCGGCTGCTCACCAACATCTACGTCGCGCCGTTCCGGCATCCGCTCGACACCGCGAAGGCGTTCGCGACGCTCGACACGTTGTCGAACGGGCGCGTCATCCTCGGTGTCGGTGCGGGCCACGTACCCGGCGAGTTCGAGGCGCTCGGGGTGCCGTTCGCCGAGCGCGGTCGCTTGCTCAACGAGGCGATCGACGGTGTGAAGGAGAGCTGGGCCGCGGAGTTCGTCGGCGACGTGGGGCTGAAGCCGCGCCCGGTGCAGCAGCCGCGCCCGCCGATCTGGGTCGGGGGTTCGAAGCCTCCGGCGTTGCGGCGCGTCGCGGAGCGGGCCGACGGCTGGATCCCGCAGGGCACGCCCCGGGCCGACATGCCGGAGCAGATCGCGTACGTCCTCGCGCATCGAGACGCAGGTGCGGCCGGGCGCGGAGCTCGAGATCGGCACCATCACCGAGCACATCTACGTGGGCACGCCCGACTGGGACGTCCCCGAACCGACGATCACCGGCTCGCCCGATGAGATCGCGGCGTCGCTCAACGAGTTCGGCGCGATGGGCGTGTCGCACCTCCAGGTGCGGTTCCGCTGCCCGCTCGATCGACGAGCTCTGCGACCAGTTCGAGGCGTTCGGCACCCAGGTCGGTCCGAAGCTGGGTCGCTGACGTGCCGTTTCTCACGATGCGCCACGACTTCCGGGCACCGGCGTTCGGCCCCGCGACGCAGTCGGAGATCTACAGCACCGCGCATCGAGCAGTACCGCTGGGCCGACGAGCACGGGTTCGACTTCGCGGTGCTGTCGGAGCACCACGGCCTCGACGACGGGTGGATCCCGGCGCCGTTGACGATGGCCGCGGTCGTCGTCGGCGCGACGAAGCGCATCCCGATCCTCGTGAGCGCGTTGATCATCCCGCTGCACGATCCCGGTGCGGATCGCCGAGCAGCTCGTGGTGCTCGACCACGCGAGCGGCGGGCGGGTGTGGACGGTGGTCGGCGCGGGCTACCGCCACGAGGAGTTCGAGATGGCGGGCGTCGACATGAAGACGCGCGGCAAGCTCGTCGAGGAGTACGCGCGGGTGCTGCTCGACGCGTGGACGGGCGAGCCGTTCGAGTGGCGCGGCCGCACGATCACCGTCACGCCGAAGCCGTTCACCCAGCCGCATCCCGATCCTGCTCATCGGCGGCGGCACCGAGTGGGCGGCGCGGCGCGCGGCCCGTCTGCACCTGCCGATGATGCCGATGAACACCGATCCGCAGCTCCAGGACTGGTACGACGACGAGGCCGCGAAGTCGGGCTACACCGACGGCTTCGTGATGAAGCCCGAGGGTCCGACGTTCATCTACGTGACCGCAGGATCCCGAGCAGGCCTGGGCCGAGATCGGGCCGTACCTGCTGTACGAGGCGCAGACCTACGCCGGGTTCCAGACCCCGGGCCAGGTGTCGACTCCCGAAGATCGACGCGGAGACGATCGACGATCTGAAGCAGAGCGCGCAGTACGTCGTCGGCACGCCCGATGATGTGATCGCAGCCGCCGAGCGCATTCCCGCGACCGGCGCGATGACCTTCAACCCGCTCGCCGGTGGTCTCCCGCCCGACCTCTCGTGGCCGAGCCTCGAGCTGTTCGCGTCCGACGTGCTCCCGAGGATCCGCCCTCCTGCAGGTTGACCCCCTCGGCCTTCCCGTGTCGGCTGAGCACCGTGACGGTGCTCGCGCGACATCAGAACGCGGGCTCGCCGGCGCTCACCGCTCGTCGATGCCCCAGGGTTCGCCGTTGTCGCGGAGCAGGTCGAGGAACGGAACGGCGTCGAAGGCCTCGGGGCCGAGCACGCCCGCGCCCGACCACGTTCCCGACGCGATCAGCTCGAGCGCGACGACCGGGTTCATCGCGGTCTGCCACACCACGGCCTGGCAGCCGTGCTTCGCCATGCATTCGTCGTTGTCGGACACGTGGTACAGGTACACCTCACGCGGCGCGCCGTCCTTGCCCGTTCCGGTCACCCAGGTTCCCGCGCAGGTGAGGCCGTGCATCTTGTCGCCGAGCGTCGCGGGGTCGGGGAGCGTGGCCGCGACGACGTCACGCGGCGACACCTCGACGCCCCGCACCGTCACCGGCGTGGTCGAGTCGAGGCCGAGCAGGTGCAGGGTGCGCAGCACCTCGATGAACTCGTCGCCGAGCCCGTACTTGAACGTCACCCGCTGGCAGTCGACCCAGCGGGGGATGAGCAGCACCTCTTCGTGCTCGACGTTCACGCACTCGACCGGGCCGATCCCGGCGGGGAAGTCGAACACCTCGGGTTCCGAGAACGGCGCGGTGGTGAACCAGCCCCGGTCCTGCTCCCAGATCACCGGCGGGTTGAGGCACTCCTCGATGGTCGTCCAGATCGAGAACGTCGGCGCGAAGCGAGTAGCCGTCGACGGTGAGGTTGCGCGCCGTCGCGCACGCCGACGTCGCGGATCTCGGAGAAGAGGTGGTCCGCTGCGTAGCGGGCGAAGACGTCGGAGATCCCGGGCTCGACGCCGATGCCGGCGAGCGCGAGCAGGCCCTTCGCCTCCCAGTCGGCCGAGCGGGCGAACTGCTCGTCGCCGAGCATCACGCCGGTCTTCGAGTGGGGCTCGTCGGGGTGCGGCTTCGAGAGGCTCATCGCCATGTCGAGGTAGGTGCAGCCCGGCTTCGAACGCGGCGTCGAAGATCGGCATGTTGAACCGGGGATCGCACGCGTTCATGATCGCGTCGATCCGTTCGGTCCGAGCCAGCTCGACGATCGCGGCCCGGTCCGACGCGTCGACCGCGGCCGCGACGAACCGCTTGTCGGCCGACTTGGTCGCGGGTGGCCTCGGCACGGGCGAGCGCGACGTCGGCCACGACCGCGTGTTCGAAGAAGTCGCGGCGGGCGAGGCCGACCGCGATCGCGTTGCCGACGCCACCGGCGCCGACGATGAGGATGCGCATCGGTGTCTCTCCTACCGCAACTGGTCGGTGTAGGTGTCGGTTCCGGGCACCGTCGCGAGGAACGGCGACGCGAACACGATCTCGCCGAGCCCGCTCGCGGCGAGATCGGTCGCCGAGGGTGGTGAACCGCTCGTCGAACGCGGCGAGCGGGTCGTCGGTCGACGAACGAGATCTGGATGAACCGGTTGCTCACGGTGTCGCGCGGGCACGTCGCCGGGCGCGTCGTCGAACAGGGGCCGCGGGGTGAAGGTGAGCACGAGATCGGCCGGGCATTCCCGTGCCGCCGACCAGGCGATGACCTCGTCGACGGTGTGGCCGTCGGCGACCTCGCCGATCGTCGCGACGATCCCCGGGTAGCGCCGGTCGAGCGCGAGCTCGGCCGGGACGCCGTCGGGGTGGGCCGAGCGTTCGTCGGCGAGCTCGTACATCAGGGTGTGGACGTGGTCACGGTCGGGGAACATGCGGCCGTTCGCGTGCAGCCAGTTGACCTGGTCGGTGCCCCAGCGCATCCACTCGTCGAGCTTGCCGGCGAGGATCCAGTAGAGCGCGAGGTACGAGCCGTCGAGCGGGTCGGGCGTGATCGGCGAGTCGGCCGGGTAGCGCCGCTCCTTGCACTCCTTCGTGGCGACGAAGCGCGCACCGGCGACCGTCCACGCGCCGATCATGCACCCGGCGTAGAAGTGGTCGCGCTCGTACCAGCGGTTGTACGCGACCTCGTGGCCCGCGTGCGGCTCGACGAGCGTGAAGAGCATCGAGCCGAGCTTGATCGGCCGTTCGCTCGAATCGCCGGTTCCGACGGGCTGGATCGCGTCGGGTTGAGTCTCGCTCACGCTTCCTCCTGGAGACGGCGCGACGAGCGCG
The DNA here is from genome assembly GCA_963829475.1 of uncultured Actinomycetes bacterium. Classification (GTDB taxonomy): domain Bacteria; phylum Actinomycetota; class Acidimicrobiia; order IMCC26256; family JANYLB01; genus JANYLB01. The sequence continues at coordinate 785,342 of CAWHIU010000002.1, forward strand.
CGCTTGTCGATCTTCATCATGGCGGTCACGGGCAGGTCGTCGACGATCACGAGTCGGTCGGGTGCTTTGTAGTCCGACAGGCGATCACGGCACCAGACGCGCAGCTCGGCGAGATCGGGCGTCGGAGCCGGGCGCGGCGACCACGAAGGCGACGCCGATCTCGCCGAGATCGCCGTGGGGTACGCCCACCACCGCGCCGCGGTCGACCGCCGGATGGTCGGTGAGCACGCCTTCGACCTCGGCCGGGTACACGTTGTAGCCGCCGCGGATGTACATCTCCTTGAGCCGGCCGACGATCCGCAGGTTGCCGTCGTCGCCGAGGCGCCCGAGGTCGCCGGTGTGGAGGAAGCCGTCACCGTCGATCACCTCGGCGGTGCGCGCCGGATCGCGCCAGTAGCCGCGCATCATCGCGGGTGATCGGCAGACGACCTCGCCGACCGCTCCCGGTTCGACGTCGTTGCCCTGCGGGTCGAGGAGGCGGAGCTCGACCTCGGGTGCGGGCCGGCCGACGGTGTGGGCGACGATCTCGTCGGGGTCGCCGATGCGGGTGCTCGTGCAGATGCCGGCCTCGGTGCTCGTGTAGCGGGCGAGCACCGGGCAGCCGAGTCGCTCGCGAATGCGGCCGACCAGCTCGGGCGCGATCGACGCGCCACCGAGGGCCGCGACCCGCACGCCGGAGAAGTCGGTGATCGCGAGATCGGGATGGTCGAGCACTCGCTGCCACTGCGTCGGCACGCCGGTGAGCATGGTGACGCTCTCGTCGCGGATCATCCGCAGGTGCTCGGCGGGTGTCCACGGCTCGCCCGGGACGATGAGAGTGGTCGCGTTCGCGAGCTCGTCCCACATGCGGGTCATGTACCCGACGTGCGCGAACGGCAAGACACTGAGCCGTCGGTCGCCGGGCGCGGTCAGCTCGCCCATGTTGCGAGAGATGGCGGCCTGGGTCGCGTGGTCGTACACCGCTCCCTTCGGCTCACCTGTCGTGCCGCTCGTCCACACGATGCAGGTCGGGTCGGTCGGATCGATGTGGGAGAGCTTCGTGCTCGCGGGCGGGCCGGCGCCGAAGAGCGGACCCAACTTCGAGACGTGCAGCTCGATCCCCGGGTCGGCCTCGGGCGGTACCGCGGCGCCGTCGCCGACCACCGTGACGCGGGGCTTCGGTCCGCCGGAAGATGCTCGCCTGCTCCGTCGGCCCGAGGCGGAGGTTGAGGGCGGAGGTGATCGCGCCGACGCGCAACGCGCCGAGGTAGCACACCGCGAACTTGATCGAGGAGGGGAGCAGCAGGGTGACGACGTCGCCCTTGCCCACGCCGAGGTCGAGCAGGCTCGTGGCGAAGCCGTCGGCCGACCGGTCGAGCCACGCGTACGTCGCCCGCTTCTCGGCGTGGACGTACGCATCGCGATCAGGATGTTCCGACGCGACCTCGCGCAGCAGATCGCCGATGCTTACGCACGTCGTCACGGTCCGTGACACTACGCGGCTGGTGCTCTTCGATCTTCAGGCAGCAGGTCTAGGTGGCAGTCCGACTACCGGGAATCCCTCACAGGTGGGGGAGCTACCGGTAGGTCGAAGAGCAAGCGGTTGTCGCGTGCGTACCCGCGTACACGCTGGACGTCGTCGGCCGCAACGATGTACCCACCCGGTGGGAACTTCGACGGGAGCGGCTTCGGGATTCTCTTGGTGACGCGGTCGAGCTTCTGTCCGAACGCCAGCTCCGTCCGGACGGCATCGCTCGGAACGACGAGCAGCAGGAGGCCGTTCTTCGCGTCGGGGCGGGAGACCGTGATCCGTGGTACTGACGGAGGCCATCCGTAGCAGTTGGTGGCGAACGGATGGTTCGGCCCGATATCCCTGTGCAGATGCCACGCCCACCCGGGTACAGGGCGACGACTGCCTCGTAGGCCTTGTGAGTGTGGGCGTCAGTTCCGTGCACGAGCGTTGTCGTCTCCTGCTGGGTGAAGAAGTCCCAGTCGGCCCAGAAGAAAGCGTTCACTCCGAGCTGGCAGTGATGGCGCAGCGACCGTTGGACCTCTCCGATGGCGCGCAACTGGTTCGTCGAGGGATAGCTGCCGTACCAGCTGTATGCCAACGAGTTCTCGTGCACCGGTCGAACCGTGCGGAGCGCCTGACGAAGAGCGTCGGTCGGTGCGAGCCGCGTGTAGGTCGTGTAGGGAGGCGAGTGCTTTGCTCGGACTGCCGAACAGAAGTCCTTCCACTGCTCGGAGTCCCCGCCAGCAGGTCGCGCATCGTGGGCTATGTCGCGCAGCACTCCGAAACCCACCGCGGCGACGCGAGACCACAACCGCGAGTGCGATCGCGACGAACACCTTGGGGAGGCGGGAACCGCGGCCACGGTGGATGGTCTGCGGAAGGGCTACGCCGCCACTTTCGCGAGGTTTGCCTCGGTGGCTTCGAGGATCTCGTTCAGCCCCGCGGTGGCGTCCGCGCTCAGCTCGTCCCTGCAGGCTCTCTCGTAGGTCAGGCATGTTCACCGTCCTCTTGGTCGAGCAATGTGCGGATCTTGCGGAGTGCGCGGTGGCGACGCATCTTCAGGGCAGCTTGGGAACGATGAAAGACCTCCGACGCCTCGCGCAGGGAACAGCCCTCCACCTCGGTGAGGTAGAGCAACACGCGATCTTCCGGTTCGAGGGCTTCCAAGTCGGACAGGTCCGATGGGTAGGACGGAGAGGTCGATCCGTTGACGGGAGCGTCGCGTGCCGAGGCACGACGAGCGCGCCCGAGGCGGCGTCGTTCGTTGGATGCGAGTCGGACGATCACGACCCTCAGGTACGCCGACGGGTCCTTCAAGTCTGCGAGCGACTTCGCGGCGAGGGTCCTCGTCAGCGCCTCTTGGACGAGGTCGTCGGGATCGATCTCGTTGGGTGCGACTACCGCGGCCCACTGCCGCAGACCGAGGTAGAGGGCCGAGAAGATCTCGCCGTCGGCATCACTGACCGCGGCACTCGTCATGTCGTTCGTCCTGCCCACGCCGCCAAAGACACCGCTGGACCCGGGAAGGTAACGAGCGCCGCTCGCGGAATTCCCGGGAACCCGCTCGGACTACGGGACGAGACAGACCACGTCGGCGTGGGTTGTACGACCCGAGCGGATCCTGGCTCAGGCCCTTGCAAGCACGCGGTTTCAACTGCCCCTGTGAACCTCGGAGGGCATATGTCCCCGGAGCGAGCTGGAAGCGGTAGCCATGCCTCGGGAAGGTGAAGAACTTGGAGGTGATGACCTTGGTGCCGTGGAGCACTTCGACCAGCCCGGGTTGGTAGATCGAATGGAGCGCGCACCGTCGGGAGCGGTGGTGATGATTCCGCCGGTGACCCAGCCCTTCTCGGGCGTCGATTGCGCGGACGGGCTGCATGCGGCCGCCAACCCGACGATGATGGCGCACGCCACCAGCCCCCTGAACCGCACGGCCAGATTGTTGCATGCCCCGGCCCTTGCAAGCGCGTGGTCGATGACAGCGGTTCGGCTGCACGCCACGGTATCCAAGGATCTTGCGCTGCGTGTGGGCGACTACCCGGGCGCTGGTGAGTCCCAAGCCCCGTTGGCGATTCCATCAGCGACCACGAGCGGAACGATCAGGACGACGACGATCCCGACGGCGACCGCCTTCACGCGCTCGGCGTGGCTCGCATCTCGCCACAGTTCGCGGATGCGCCTTATGGGTTTCATCGCCGCCGTGCCTTATGCATCGAGGCCCTGGCGTCGCGCTCGCACCTTCGTGACGAGACGCAACAGGATGACGTTCAACACGGCTGCCGTCGCGAGGACCAGCGCATAGGTCGTCGTTACCGGCCACATGGTTCCGCCATCGCCTGCTCCAGTCGCGTTCCAGGCCGCTGCCGCTGTGAGGTAGAGGGCAGGGAGCATTGCCAGCAGTGCCGGCAGTGACAGCAAGAGCGCTGCAATCCACGCCCACCCCGTGAAATGACGGTCGCTCGTCGCGAAGGTCGTCAGGCCTGCGATGCCCACGACGTAGAGAACCTCGAGCGCCAGTCGTCGCCGCGCCCGGGTGGTTTTCGAGGATCGCACCAGTGCAGCTTGCCCGTCTTGGAACGGGCGCTCGCGTCAGAGGGTACGAAGCGTTGACGAAGACCGGGGGTTCGATGGGGCTCGGACGGGAATCTGACGATGCGTTAGGTTTCGGGCCGAACGCCGCTGACCAGGGGGCATACGTCGCATGGAATCGCGCTTCACCGACCGGGTGGTCCTGGTCACCGGTGCCGGATCAGGGCTCGGGCGAGCCACCGCTCATCGCTTTGCGTCGGAGGGGGCCAAGGTCGCGGTCCTCGACGTCGCACTCGAGAACGCCGAGAAGGTCGTCGGCGAGATCGGCGAGGCGGGCGGCACGGCGCGGGCGTATCGCGTCGACGTGCGTGACCTCCCGTCGGTCGAAGCTGCGATCGGCGCGGCGGCGTCGGATCTCGGCCGGCCGCAGGTGCTCGTCAACGCGGCCGGCATCCTCCGCTTCCAGCACAGCCACGAGGAGACGGCCGAGGGCTGGTCGAACGTCATCGCCGTCAACCTCACCGGCACCTTCTACATGTGCCGCTCGACGATCCCGTACCTGCTCGACGGCGGCGGCAACGATCGTCAACGTCGCGTCGAACGCGGGGTTGATGGGCCAGCCGTACACGGCCGCGTACTGCGCGTCGAAGGCCGGCGTCGTCAACCTCACGAAGGCGTTGTCGGTCGAGTACCTCGAGCAGGGCATCCGGATCAACGCGGTTGCGCCCGGCGGGATGCGCACACCGATGACGAAGGGCCTCGAGTTCCCCGACGGCATCGACTGGGAGCACGCGTTCGACCGCGTGAACTCGAAGGTCGGCCCGAGCGAGCCGGGCGAGGTCGCGGGCCTGATCGCGTTCGTCGCGTCCGACGACGTGCCGAAGCTGACCGGTTCGATCCTCTCGCTCGACGGCGGCATCACCGCGTGAGCGCCGGCGGTCGGGCGACTCGTGGATCACCGAGCCGCAGACGCTGTGGGGCCTGATCGACGCCGCGCCGAGGCCACGCCGATGGCGCGGATGCTGATCGACGAAGACGGCCGCGAGGTCACCTTCGTCGAGTACCGCGCCGAGTGCGAGCGGGTCGCGGCCGGGTTCCAGGAGCTCGGCGTCACCGACGGCACCGTCGTCTCGTGGCAGCTGCCCACGTGGATCGAGTCGTTCGTGCTCGTCGGCGCGCTCGAGTCGGCTCGGCGCGACGCAGAACCCGATCCTTCCCATCTACCGGGAGCGCGAGGTCGGCTTCGTCGCCAAGCAGACCGGCGCGAAGTTCCTGCTCGTGCCGGGGGAGTGGCGCGGCTTCGACTACGAGGCGATGGCGCGGTCGATCGCGAAGGACACGCCCGGGCCTCGAGGTGCTCGTCGTGAACCGGGGTCTCCCACAGGGCGATCCCGATCGCGCTGCCGCCGCCGCCGAACGATCCCGACGCGCTCCGCTGGGTCTTCTACACGTCGGGAACGACTGCCGATCCGAAGGGCGCCAAGCACACCGACCCGGGCGTGTGGGCGTCGGCGTACGCGATGGTGCTCGCGTTCGAGTTCGAGCCGGCCGACCGGCACGGGTTCGTGTTCCCGTTCACGCACATCGGCGGGCTCGGTCTGCTGATGGCGGTCCTCATCTCCGGGCGCGTCGCACGCGATCGTCGAGGCGTTCGTGCCCGCGACGACCATCCCGTCGCTCGGCGGTCACGACGTGACCATCGTCGGCGCCGGCACCGTGTTCCACCTCGCGTACCTCGACGCGCAACGCGCCGCGCCGCCGGGGAGCGGATCTTCCCGCAGCGTGCGCGCGTTCGTCGGTGGTGGTGCCGCGAAGCCGCCGCAGCTCCACTACGAGGTGAAGGCGGAGCTCGGCGGCGTCGGCATCGTCAGCGGCTACGGCCTCACCGAGTGCCCGATCCTCTCGATGGCGACCATCCACGACCCCGACGAGAAGCTCGCGAACACCGAGGGCCGCGCCACCCCCGGCGTCGAGATCAAGGTCGTCAAGCTCGACGGCTCGCTCGCCGGCGTCGGGCGAGGAAGGCGAGCTGCGGGTCAAGGGGCCGCAGCTCTGCAAGGGCTACCTCGACCCGTCGCTCGACGCGGAGGCCTTCGACGAAGACGGGTTCTTCCGCACCGGCGACCTCGGCAACCTCGACGACGACGGCTACGTGTCGATCACCGGCCGGGTGAAGGACGTCATCATCCGCAAGGGCGAGAACATCAGCGCCAAGGAAGTCGAAGACGTGCTGTTCACGCACCCGAAGGTCGCCGACGCCGCGGTCATCGGCCTGCCCGATCGCTCGCAGCGGTGAGCGCGCGTGCGCGGTCGATCGTCGCGAAGGACCCGGCCGATCCGCCGACGCTGGCGGAGCTGTTCGAGTTCGGCACCGCGGCCGGGCTGATCGCGCAGAAGCTCCCCGAGCAGCTCGAGATCGTGACGGTGCTGCCCCGCAACCCGACGGGCAAGGTGCTCAAGCACGAGCTCCGCGCGAAGTATTCGGACTGATGCTCCCCGACGAGCTCAAGGCGCTCGCGGCGCGCGTGTCGAACTGGGGCCGGTGGGGTACCGACGACGAACGCGGCACGCTCAACCTCATCGACGCGGCCGCGGTGTTGCGCGGTGCGGCATGCGTTCGGCGCGGCGCGTCGTTCGGGCTGTCGATCCCGATGCACGTGAGCGGGCCGCAGACCGACGGCCCGGGCGCGCCCGGGCGCATGAACCCGACGTTGAAGATGAAGTACGTGAACGTGTCGTTCACCGGTGACACCGACGACTTCACGACCACCGACGATCTGCTCGAGCTCTCGATGCAGGCGGCGACGCACATCGACGCGCTCTCCGCACGCCGGCTACGAAGGGCCGTCTCTACAACGACATCCCCGCCGCCGAGATCACCGGCGAGGGTGCGGCGAAGCTCGGCATCGAGAAGGTCGGTCCGATCGTCACCCGCGGGATCCTGCTCGACATCGCCCGTTCGACCGGCGTCGACCGGCTCGGGGCGGGGACCGTGATCGGCGCCGAGGAGCTCGACGCTGCGCTCGCGGCGACCGGCCTCACCGTCGAGCCCGGCGACGCGGTGCTGGTGCGCACGGGCCAGATGGCGCTGCTCGACGAGGAGCGCCGAGACGACTACCGGATCCACGCGCCCGGGTTCGGCGTGAGCGCGGTCGGGTGGTTCCACGACCACGACGTCGCGCTCGTGGCCAACGACACGTACGCGTTCGAGATCTACCCACCCGAGCACAAGGGGGCGATGATGGCCGTCCACATGCTCGACCTGCGCGATGTCGGCCTCACCCAGGGTCAGCTCTGGTTCCTCGACGACCTCGCGGCCGATTGCGCAGCCGACGGAGTCTGGGAGTTCCTGCTCGCCGCGACCCCGCTGCCGGTCGTCGGCGCGGTCAGCGGGATGGTCGCACCCATCGCGGTCAAGTAGCGATCTCACGAAATCGCGGCCGCCGTCGTTGAAGATCCCGTGAGAGCAGCCGCGAACTTCCCGCCGTTCCAACAGCTGCTGGATGAGCACCGCAACGAGGTGTACCGGTTCCTCGTCTTCACCGCGGGTCCGGGCGAAGCGGCCGACTGCTTCCAGGAGACCATGCTCGCGGCGTTGCGCGCGTACCCCACGTTGCGCGACGACACGAACCTGCGCGGGTGGCTGTTCACGATCGCGCATCACAAAGCGGTCGACGGCCACCGCGGGCGCGCGCGTCGGCCGGTACCCGTCTCCGATCTCCCCGAACGGTCGACACCCCCGGTGGAGATCGAGGACCCGACTCTGTGGGCGGCGGTGCGCGCGCTCCCCGAGAAGCAGCGGGCCGCGGTGGTGCTCCGGTTCGTCGCCGACCTTCCCGTACGCCCGCATCGCCGCGATCACCGGCGGCACCGAAGCCGCGGCGCGCCAGAACGTGCGTGCCGGGCTGATCCGACTCCGAGAGGAATGGACGCCATGACCGACGATCTCACCACCGCGCTGCACGCGGGCCCGACGCACACCGGTCGACGACGCCGCGGCCGAGGCAACCGCGCGAACCGTCGAGCGGGCCGGAACCCTCGTCGACGTCGCCGTTGCATCGCTCGACAGTCCGATCGGAACGCTCACCCTCGCGGCCACGCCGAAGGGCCTGGTGCGCATCGGCTTCCGTGACGAGTACCTCTACGACGAGCTCGCGGAAAGGATCTCGCCCCGGGTGGTCGACGCGCCGGCCCGACTCGACTCCGTCCGCCGGCAGCTCGACGAGTACTTCGAGCAGCGCCGCAAGCGGTTCCGCATCACGCTCGATCTCTCCCTCGCGCACGGCGACTTCCGACGCCGCGCGCTCGAGGCCGCTCGTCGGATCCCGCCGGGGAAGACCGCGACGTACGGCGACCTTGCCGCCGAAGCAGGGAGCCCCGCGCGGCGCGCGCCGTCGGCAGTGCCATGGCGACGAACCCGATCCCGATCGTCGTGCCGTGCCACCGCGTCGTCCCGTCGACCGGCGGCCTCGGCAACTACGGTGGCGGCGTCGAGGTCAAGGCCCTCCTCCTGAACCTCGAGGGCTACCGCGGTTGACCGTTGGTGCGATTGTCGTCGCTATCCGATGTGAATCGCACCAACGCTTCAACGCGTAGACGCGCGGCACGCTCCTGTTAGGTTCGGCAGAACGTACCGGGGAGTGCAGGGAGCCGACGTGTTGGTCTCGGTCACGATCTCCGGTCTGAGTCGGCTCTTCGGCGAGGACCTCGCCTCGGTCGTCGACGTCGCCCGGATCGCCGACGACGCCGGCATCGACCAGATCGTGATGCCCGACCACCTCGCGATGGGCACGCGGACCGACCGCTACCCGTTCGGGACCTTCCCGTACCCACCCGACGAACCGTGGCTCGAACCGCTGAGCGTGCTCGCGGCGATGGCGTCGGCGACGCGTCGGGTGAGGCTCGCGACCGGCCTGTTGATCGGCCCATTGCGGAGTGCGCTCGACGTCGCCCGGTCGGTGGCGACGATCGATGTGCTCTCGCGGGGCCGGTTCGACCTCGGGATCGGTACTGGCTGGCAGCGGGAGGAGTTCACCGACACGGCGCTGCCGTTCGTCGGCCGTGCCGAGCGCATGGACGACATGGTGCGCGCCTGCCGCGCGTTGTGGGAGCAGGAGCCGCCGGTCTCGTTCTCGTCCGACAGCGTCGAGTTCTCCGAGCTCTGGTGCGAGCCGCGCCCGGCGCAACATCGGGTCCCGATCTTCTTCGGCGGGGGAGCGAACGATGCGACCGCCCGGCGGATCGTGGAGCTGGGCGACGGCTGGCTGCCGCTCGGGGTCTCCGAGCACGACGTCGGGCGTTTCGTCGACCGCTTGCGAGCCGGGTACGTCGAGCGCGGACGTGACCCCGCGACCATCGGCGTGCGTACGACGATCCGGGTCGTCACGAACGACGCCGGCGACGCCGACATCAACGCCACCCTCGCCCCGCTCCCTCGACTCGCCGCGCTCGGGGTGACCGGCGTCAGCGTCGCCCTCGGCCGGTTCATCCGGACTCGGACCGACATCGGCGCGTTCCTGCGCGACCTGGCCACGGCCCGGACCTGACACGACCGCCCCACCCCTCACCCGTTGGAGCGATTGTCGTCGCTATCCGATGTGAATCGCACCAACGTGGCGACGGGGGCGCGATGCGGGGCAGTAGTGTCCGCCGCCATGGACGACGCTCGTGACGCGCCCGCCGCGGACGGAGGCGCGGGCGCCTCAGGCGCCGAACCGCCTGCTCCCGAAACTCCTGCAGCCGAGGAGCCGACTGCCGAGGAAGAAGCAGCTGCGGCGGAAGATTTCCTCGCCGAGCAGAGGCACCTCCGGCTCGGGAAGCTCGACGCGATGCGTGCGGCCGGGGTCGACCCGTATCCGGTGCGCTTCGATCGCAGCACCACGGCCGGGGCGATCAAGGCCGCGCACCCGGATCTGCCGCCCGGCACCGAGACCGACGAGAAGGTCGCGATCGCCGGCCGGCTGATGCTCATGCGCAAGCCAGGGCAAGCTGAGCTTCGCCACGCTCCAGGACCGCGACGGCCCGATCCAGCTGTTCGTGAGCACCGACGCGGTCGGCGAGGGCGTCCACCACGACTTCGACCACCTCGACCGGGGCGACTGGATCGGCGTCGAGGGCACGGTCATGACCACCCGCCGGGGCGAGCTCTCGGTGAAGGTCGGCGGCTTCACGCTGCTGTCGAAGTCGATCCGCCCGCTTCCCGACAAGTGGCACGGCTCTCAGCGACACCGACACCCGGTACCGCCAGCGCTACGTCGACCTCGTGATGAACGAGAACGCCCGCCGGATCGCGCAGATCCGCATCCAGACGATCTCGCCGCGTCCGGCACTTCCTCGAGGGCCAGGGGTTCTCCGAGGTCGAGGGACCGGTGCTGCAGAGCATCCAGGGTGGCGCGACCGCCCGGCCGTTCATCACGCACCACAACGCGCTCGACATCGACATGTACCTGCGCATCGCGCTCGAGCTGCACCTCAAGCGGCTGATCGTCGGCGGCCTCGACCGGGTGTTCGAGATCGGTCGGGTGTTCCGCAACGAGGGCGTCGACACGACGCACAACCCCGAGTTCACGATGCTCGAGGCGTACCAGGCGTTCGGCGACTACTACGACATGATGGACCTCACCGAGGGGATCATCGTCGACGCCGCGCGCGGCGTGCTCCCCGACATGAAGGTCATGTACGGCGGCGTCGAGATCGACCTCACGCCGCCGTTCCGTCGGGCGACGATGGTGCAGCTCATCAAGGAAGCAGCTCGGCGTCGACGCTCAATCCGGCGATGGCGGTCGAGGACGCCGCGCGCGGTGCTCGACGGGCTCGGACGTCGCGTACGAGTCCGACTGGGGGAGCGGGAAGCTCACGAACGCGGTCTACGACGAGCTCGTCGAGGACAAGATCGTGCAGCCGACCTTCGTGCTCGACCACCCGCGCGAGGTGTCACCGCTCGCGCGCCGGCACCGCGACGACCCGACGCTCACCGAGCGCTTCGAGCTCGTGATCGCGGGTCACGAGCTGGCGAACGCGTACAGCGAGCTGAACGACCCGGTCGACCAGCTCCAGCGCTTCGAGGACGAAGCCGCCGGCCAAGGCCGCACGGCGATGCCGAGGCCGGCGACGTCGACCTCGACTACGTGCGCGCGCTCGAGTACGGCATGCCGCCGACGGGCGGCATCGGGATCGGCATCGACCGCCTGGTCATGCTGCTCACCGGCACGCCGAGCATCCGCGAGGTCATCCTCTTCCCGACGCTGCGCCCCGAACCCGGCATGGGTGGACTCGCCGACGACGGGGCCGCGCGACGGAGCCGGCCACGAGGTCGACGGTGAGCCGCCCGAGGCGCTCGCGACCATCTCGGCGCTCCAGGCTGCACCGCCTCCGCCGGCCGCGGCCGTCGCGCGCCGCGGTGCGCACCATCGCGTGGCTGACCGCGATCGGTGGTGTGCTGCTCATCGCGGCCCGGCTGCCGTGGTTCCATCAGCGCTTCGTGCCGTGGGGCGATGCGATCGCGCCGTACTGGGCTCGCGTCACCGGTCACGTCGTCGGCGTGATCGTCGGCCTCGTGCTCCTCTATGTCGCCGACCAGCTCGCCCGGCGCAAACACCGCGCCTGGCAGCTTGCGACCGGGTTGTTCGTGGTCTCGCTCGGCTTCGACCTGGTCAAGGAACATCCGATCGCCGCCGCGTACTCGACGCTCGTGCTCGTGCTCCTCGTCGACGTACCGGAAACGGTTCAGCGCACCCTCCGACCCGCCATCGGCGCTGCGGCTGCTCCGTGCGGTGCCGCTGTACCTCGCGGTCGTGTACGGGTTCGGGTTCGTCGCGCTGCTGCTCGAGCGTGACCGCATCCACCCGGCATTGTCGATCGGCGGGATGCTCGAGACCATCACGTTGGGACTCGTCGACGTGTCCGGCCCGTACACGTACGAGAGCCGCTTCTTCGCCGACTTCTTCCCCGCGGCGCTCCTCGCGCTCGGGATCTTCGGCGTCGTCGGCCTGCTCTGGCTGGTCCTGCGTCCGCTCACGGCTCGAGCACCGCACCGCGAAGCCGATTGGGACCACGCACAACGGTTGGTGCAAGACCTACGGCTGGGACACGCTGGCGTACTTCGCCTTGCGCGACGACAAGAGCTTCTTCTTCAGCTCCGACGGCGAGGCGATGATCGCCTACACCTACATGGGCGGCTTCGGGCTCGCGTCGGGTGACCCGATCGGTCGGCCCGAGTCGATCGCGCTCGTCGTCGACGAGTTCCTCGAGTTCTGCTGGTCCCGCGCGTGGAAGCCCGCGTTCCTGAGCGTCCGGGAATCCGACGTTCCGTTGTACTCGTCCCGGGGGATGCACCACTTCTATCTGGGCGACGAAGCGATCATCCGGTGCGACAGCTTCAACATCGACGCCCCGGCGGCGAAGAGCGTCCGCCAGGCGGCCCATCGCGTCGCGCGTGACTACCAGTTCCGGTTGGTGAGCGAGGCGAGCGCGCCGCCCGAGCTCGTCGAGCAGCTGAACGCGATCAGCGCCCGCTGGCGGGGCAAGAACCCCGAACGGGGCTTCACCATGGCCCTGAGCCAGGACGTGAAGGGCGAGAACCCGGAGTTCCTCCTGTGCGTCGCGGTCGACAAGCACGGGAAGCCGGGCGGGTTCCTCCGGGTCGTTCCCGCGTACGGGCGCGACTTCGGATACACGCTCGACCTGATGCGCCACGATCCCGACGCGCCGAACGGCATGACCGAGTTCCTCATCTCGAACGCGGCCGCAGCGCTGAAGGAGCGCGGGGTCATCCGCCTCTCGATGAACTTCGCGGCCTGGGGTCGTCTGCTCGATCCCGATGTGCAGCACTCGCCGATGCAACGGATGGCGACGTGGTGGATCCGCAAGCTCAACCCGTTCTTCCAGATCGAGTCGCTGCGCTCGTTCAACCAGAAGTTCGACCCGGAGTGGTTGCCCCGAGCGATGGTCTTCCCCGAAGCCGACGACCTTCCGCGCGTCGGCCTGCTCTACGTCGGGGCCGAGGGGTTCCTCGCCGTTCCCGGTCTCGGCCAGTTCCTGGTCCCGAAGCCGGTCGGCGGAGTGCTCGCACCCGACGATGCGGCGTCGACATCGGCGTCGGGCTCGCAGGTCGCGTGAATCGGAAGGTGTCGACGGCGCTCGCCGCCGCCGGGGTCGCGTGCGCGCTGATGGTCGGCGGGGCGTGCGCGGACCGCGCCGACTTTCACACCCAACGACTCGCCGACGTGCGGAGTGCCCTCCGCAAGGGTGGCATCAAGATCTGCTCGGAGTCGCACGACCCCGACGGGCTCGCGAACCAGGCCACCGAGACCCGCACCTACAACGTCGCGATCGACTGCAAGACCGACGAACCGGTCCGCCTGATCGTCGACCGGTTCTCGAACGCCGCCGATCGTGACGGTGCCGCGCGGCAGTTCGAGGTCTTGTCCCGGCCCCGGAGCGACGGTGTGGTGTGGACCTGGGGTCCGTACACGTTGTTCGCCAACGGCGCCCGGGACGACAACATCATGGAACGCCTCACCACCGCCCTCGACGATGCCGGGGCCAAGTGAGCGCAGCGGAGCCGACGGACAGGTCCGGCCAGTTCGTGGATCGGTGGGCGATCGAGTCGGCGCAGCGGAGCGAACCATGAGGGCGGTGCGCAGTCGCAAGAAGCTCGCGGGGCTGGGTGTGCTCGGGCTCGTCGCGATCGACATGGCAGCGGTCGTGAGCGTCCGCAACCTGCCGATGATGGCGACCTACGGCTGGTCGATGCTGGCGCTCTTCCTGTTCTCGATCCTGGTGTTCCTCATCCCGGTCTCGATGGCTGCCGCCGAGCTCGGAACCGGCTGGCCCGAAGACGGCGGCATCTACGCGTGGGTGCGTGAGGCGTTCGGCGGCCGAACGGGGTTCCTCGCGGTGTGGTGCGACTACGCGGAGAACATCCCGTGGTTTCCCACGGTCCTCTCGTTCATGGCCGCGTCGCTCGCGTACGTGTTCAACCCCGCGCTCGCGAACAACAAGTGGTACCTGGTCACGGTGATGCTCGCGTTCTTCTGGGGCACGACGGCGTTGAACCTCAGAGGGGTGAAGTCGTCGGCGATGATCAGCGGGATCGGGACCGTGCTCGGGTCGATCTTCCCGGCGATCCTCGTGGTCGTGCTCGGCGTCGCCTGGCTGGCCGACGGCAACCCTTCGCAGATCCCGTACTCCGCCGGCGCGCTGATGCCCGACATCTCCTTCGGGAACCTCGCGTTCCTCGGCGGGATCATCCTGTTGTTCACCGGTATGGAGATGGCCGGATTCCACGCCAAGGAGACGCGCGACCCGGCTCGTTCCGTGCCGCGCGCGATCTTCCTGTCGGTCGCGATCATCGTCGCGTTCTCGGTGCTCGGCTCGTTCTTCCTCGCGGTGATCGTCCCGGCCAGGGAGCTCAGTCTCGTGTCGGGGACGATGGAGCTCTTCCAGAAGGCACTCGACCAGCTCGGTCTCGGGTGGCTGTTGCGACCGCTCGCGCTCGTCGTGTCGTTGGGCGGGATCGCGCACCTCAGCCCGTGGATCCTCGGCCCGGCGAAGGGCGTGGGCGCCGTCGCACGCGATGGCGGCGCCCCGCGTCGGCTCGGCCGTACGAACGCGAACCAGGTACCGGTCGAGCTGCTGGTCATCCAGGGCATCGGCGGAACGATCTTCTCGCTGCTCTTCCTGCTCGTGCCGAGCGTCAGCACCAGCTACTGGATGCTCTCCGCGGTGACCGCGCAGATCATCGCGGTGATGTACGCGCTGATGTTCGCCGCGGTGATCCGGTTGCGGTACACCGAGCGCGACCGCGAACGGCCGTATCGGATCCCGGGCGGGTTGATCGGCGTGTGGCTCATCGCCGGCGCCGGGTTCCTCGGCTGCGTCGGCACGCTGATCCTCGGCTTCGTCCCGCCCGATCAGCTCAAGACGGGGAACTCGGTGGTGTACGTGTCGTTGTTGGGGGCGGCGACGGTGGCCCTGTGCCTTCCGCCGTTCCTGTGGGGGGCGTGGGAACGCCGGCACGGGCAAGTGCAGCCGTCCCCAGCACCATCACCAGCAGGCTGAGCCCGATCAACACCCATTCCGGGCCGTCGGCACTCACACCTTCCCGGAGCGCGACGATCCCGAGCAGACCGGCGACGACCGGATCCAGCACGGTCACCGCGGGGAGCGAGATCTCGAGCGAACCGGCCTGGAACGCCATCTGCTGGAGCGCGGTGCCCGTGATCGCGACGACGACGAGCAGGTAGGTCTCCCACGACGCTCAGCAGCGGTCCGGGACCGGCGACGAACAGGTTCATCACCGACTTGGTGAGCGCGCTCGTGAGGCCGTAGAGCAGGCCCGTCGAGACGGCGAGCGCGAGCGCGCGGGCTCGACCGCCTCGGGTGAGGATGACGGCAGTCGAGATCGCGAGCAGCACGCCGATCACGGCGAGCGACGGCAGCCAGTCGGTGAAGGGCGCGATGTCGGTACCCCCGCCCGGGTTCCCGGCGACCACGAAGACCGCGATCGCGATGATCAGCGCGCCGGCCCACCACAGCTCGCTGCGGGAGATCGTCCGGTGGTTCCAACGGGCCGACAAGGGAAGCGCGAACAGCAGCGTGGTCACGAGCACGGGCTGGACGAGCAGGATCGACCCGAGACCGAGCGCGCCGGCCTGCGCGATGTAGCCGCCGGTGTCGCCGCCCACCCCGGCCCACCACCGCGGGTTGCGCAACAGCTTCTCGAACAGCCGGATCCCGTGCTCGCCGGTGTTCGCAGCTTCCCGTTGCTGTGCGACCGAAGCGAGCGCGAAGAGGAACGCCGCGAGGAGCGCGAGCGCGATGGCGGCCCAGGTCATCGGGGCACGTTACGCTCTCGCCGCTTGCTGGCTGACCTCTCCATCGTGGGCATTCCGATCCTCGTCGGGCTGGGCGTCGTCACCGTCTGCGTCGTCGTCTTGGCGATCGTGTTCCGGCATCGCTTGCACTGGTGGGGTGAGGTGCTCGTCGGGATCCTCGTCGTGGTGCTGCTCGCGGCGAACGTCGGCGGATGGGTCAACCGGCACTTCGACTACTACCCGACGCTCGACGATCTGCTCGGCCGCCGAGCCGCCGACGAGGCGTCGATCGGCTCACTCGACAGCTCGGAGGTGCCGACGAGGGGCAAGGTCGTGCAGCTCACGATCCCCGGCACGACCTCCGGGTTCGACGCGCGTCCGGCCCAGGTGTACGTGCCGCCCGCCTGGTTCGAGAAGCCGCGACCGAAGCTGCCGGTGATCGTGCTGCTTCCGGGCGAGCCCGGTCAGACGAGTGACTGGACCCGCGCCGGCTTTGCCGACGTGACGTCCGACGCGTACGCGAAGAAGCATCGCGGCATGACGCCGATCATCGTGATGGCCGACGAGAACGGCAGCATCACCGCCGACAGCGAGTGCGTGAACGGCCCGGTCGGCAACGTCGAGACCTACCTGACCGTCGACGTCCCCGCGTTCGTCGAGAAGCGGTTCGACACGGCCACGGGTCCGCAGCAATGGGCGATCGCCGGCCTGTCCGAGGGCGGTTCGTGTTCGGCGATGGTGGCGCTGCGCAACCCCGACGTCTACCGCACGTTCGCCGACTACAGCGGCTTGCTCGGCCCCCGGAGCGGCGACACCAACGCGATCGGCTCCACGGTGAACGACCTCTTCCACGGCGACCAGGCCGCGTTCGAGGCCCACGAACCGAGCGTCATCATGCGCAAGCACCGCTTCCCGCAGCTCGGGGCCTGGTTCGAGGTGGGGAGCGACGACACCGATCCCTTCGCCGCGCAACAGGAGCTCGTGCCGATCGCGCGCGCCGCGGGGATCGACACCTGTTCGGTGACGATCCCCGGCGGCGAGCACACGTTCCAGGTGTGGGCGCAGGCGTTCCGCGACTCGTTGCCGTGGATCGCCGGTCGGCTCGGCATCACCGCACCGATCCGGTGCCCGCGCGCCAAGCCCTGATCAGCCGCGATCAGCAGCTCCGCCGGCCGAGCGGCGCGATGGGCAGCCAGTAGCGGCCCAACGCCTGCACGGCCTGGCTGGTCGCGAAGGTGTTCACCGGCGGGAAGCCGTCGTTCGGACTCGTGATGTGCCCGTTCGGCGGCCTGCTGACTCCGGAGCCAGCGCGAGCGGGTTCGCGTACGGCCGACCCCTTCAGGATCGGGGCGACGGTGTCGCGCCAGCACGACGTGTCGACGTCGAACCCGGCCGCGGTGATCGCGAGGACTCGCGGTCGCCGTCGAGTTCGGGTCGTCGGAGCCGAACGACTGCCATGCCGCGTGACCCTGGTGCAGCGAGGCGAGGAACTGCAGGCCCTGGACGAGGTCGGTGTCCGTCGGTGCGACGCCCGCCGCGACGAGCGCCTGGATCGCGAGTGCCGTGGTGTCGACGTCGAGATCGGAGCCGCTCGGGCTGCCGGTGTAGCTCCAGCCGCCGTTCGCCTGCTGCGCGCCCCGGATGTACGCGACGGTCTTCGGCGACGCGACGCCGTTGAGCGCGGCCTTGGCAATCACTGCGTACAGCGTGGCATTGAAGAGTCCGTAGGACCCGTTGGGGTGGAGCCCTGCGTTGACCGTAGCGACGAGGTTCTTCGCACCGTCGCCTTGGGGATCGAAGGCCTTCGACGAGAGCCCGAGCGGCTTGGCGACGAGCACGATCAGCTTCGCGGCCTGGCCGGCGTCGATCGCGTTCGCACCGGTTCCGTCGGCGAAGTTGTCGAGTGCATCGAGGGCGTTCTTGCCGTTCTTCTTCGTCGCGCGCACGGCCTTGCGGGCGCGGGCCGAGCTCCACGTCGCGCTCGTTCTGCGCACCGTTGGCGATGGCCAGCACCGCGTCGGGGGTCTCGAAGCCGGGGAAGCCGGCGACCTCGAATCCGCCGTCGGCCTGTTGCTGGGTCTTCAGCCAGGTGACGGCCTTGGTCGTCGCGGCGGTGGAGGGGGCGTCGCCGAAACCGTTGTAGCGGCACGCTCCGAGCGTGATGGCAAGGACGAGCGCGCCGAGCACGACGCGCGACAAGCGATGACGAAACATGGTGTTCCTCCGTGAACCCCGGTCCTCGAGGGTTCGGTAGTGGCCGACATGCGGCACGGTATGAACGCCGGGCGGGCCCCGGCGGAGCGAGGTGGGTGATCTGGCTCACGGGCTGCCGGGCGGTCGTGGGACCGGTCGGCGAACACGTTCACAGTTGCGGGTCAGCGCCGGACTTGCACCGGTCTTCCCCCGTCCTCGAACGGGCCCGAAGCTAGCAGGCCCATTCGGTGTGTCAACGTGGGGGATGAGTGCAGGCACCCGCCGACGTCGGCTCCGGTGACCGACCGCGTCGTGCGGGTGTCGTGTCGCTGATCGTTGCCGTCGTGGCCGTGAGCGGGTTGATGGTCTCGTGCACCTCGACGACGGGTTCCAAGCAGAGCGTCACCGGGACCTGGGGGACGACGGCCTCGACGCGCCCGGCCACGACGCCCGATCCGACGGACCCACCGGCCGCGCCGATCGCGTGGCAGTCGTGCAGTGGTGGGCAGTGCGGGCGGCTCACGGTGCCGCTCGACGGGACGGAAGGAGTTCCCGCTGCGGTCGGGACCGGCGGCAAGACGATGGAGCTCGCGTTGCTGAAGGTCCCGGCGCGCGAATCCAGCCAGCGGATCGGTTCGTTGCTGGTGAACCCCGGGGGACCCGGTGCATCGGGCGTCGACCTGGCCCGTCAGGCGGTGCGCTTCCTCCCGGCGAGCGTGTTGGACCACTTCGACGTGATCGGCTGGGACCCCCGAGGTGTCGGGGCCAGCACCGCCGTCAAGTGCGGCAACCGGCTCGACTATCTCTTCTCCGGTGACTCCTCGCCCGACGACACCGCCGAATGGGCCGCGCTCGACGACGTGAGCCAACGGTTCGCGAACGCGTGCGGCGTGCGTACGGGCGCGCAGGTGCTCGGGAACATCTCGACCCTCGCCACCGTGCACGACATGGAGCGGATCCGTCGTTCGCTCGGCGAGGACCAGATCACGTTCCTCGGGTACTCCTACGGCACCGAGCTCGGCGCGATGTACGCCACGCTGTATCCGGGGCGCGTGCGGGCGATGGTGCTCGACGGGGCGGTCGATCCGTCGCTCTCGGCCGTGGAATCGGTGACGCAGCAGGCCGAGGGCCTCGAACAGGGTCTCGATCAGTTCTTCGCCCACTGCTCGAACGACGAAAGCTGCCCGATCCACGACGATCCGTCGGGCGTGTACTCCGACGTCAGGGCGACCATCGAGGCCGCGCCGATGCACGTGCGCGACAACGGCGAGGATCGACTCCTGACGCCGTCGGAGGCCGACGTCGCGGTCGCGGCTGCGCTCTACAGCCAGAGCTCGTGGCCCGACCTCGCTCGGGCGCTCGCGAGCGCGCAGGAGGGAAAGGGCCAGCAGATGCTCGATCTCTTCGACGGCTACATGCGGCGCGACTCCGACGGCACCTACGGCGACGAGTGGTCCGCGTTCCTCGCGATCACGTGTCTCGACGGCCCGAGCCTCGGTGGCCCGACCGTCTACCCGTCGGTCGAGGCCGACGGCCACGTTGCGCGCACCGCGCTTCGGCGCGGCCAACGTCGGTCTCGGGCTCCCGTGCGCGTACTGGTCGGTCCCGACGGCGGCACCGCTGCCGTCGGTGTCGGCGCCGACCGCCGCACCGATCGTGGTGATCGGGACGCGGTTCGACCCGATCACGCCGATCGCGTGGTCGAAGGCGCTCGTCGCCCAGCTCGGCGGCCCGGCCCGGCTCGTCGTGTCGGAGCGACCAGGGGCACACGTCGTTCGGATCGGGGAGCAAGTGCCTCGACTCCCGGTCGGCCGACTACCTCGTGCATCTCACGGTCCCCCCGCCGAACCTCGACTGCAGCTGAGCCCCGTTCGTCCCACGAGTACGATCTGACGACCCGTCAGATCCGGAGAACCGCGTGGCCGAGCTGCCGAAGATCGTGAGCGTCGACGACCACGTCGTCGAGCCGGCGCACCTGTGGCAGACGTGGTTGCCCGAGCGGTTCCGGGCCGACGGGCCCCGGGTGGAGCGGCGGGGGATCGGGACGATGCGCCACGTCGGCGGCGGCACCTACGAGCAGACCTTCGAGCCCGACGGGCCGCAGGCCGACTGCTGGATCTACGAAGACCTCGTCTACATCAACAAGCGCCACGTCGCCGCGGTCGGCTTCGACCGCGACGACATGACGATGTCGCCGATCACCTACGACGAGATGCGGCCCGGGTGCTACGAGCCCGACGGCCCGGGTCTCCGACATGGAGATGAACTGGGTCGAGGCGTCCCTGTCGTTCCCGAGCTTCCCCCGGTTCTGCGGCCAGACGTTCCTCGAGGCGAGGAACCGCGAGCTCGGCCGAGGCGTGCGTCTACGCGTACAACGACTGGATGGTGGAGGAGTGGTGCGGCGACAGCGGTGGCGCGCTCGATCCCGCTCTGCCTCATCCCGCTCTGGGACGTCGACCTCGCGGCCACCGAGGTGCGCCGCAACGCCGCGCGCGGTGTGCGCGCCGTGTGCTTCAGCGAGATCCCCCCGCATCTCGGGCTCCCGAGCATCCACTCGGGATACTGGGATCCGTTCTTCGCGGCGTGCGAGCAGACCGGCACCGTCGTGTGCATGCACATCGGCTCGAGCTCGCGGATGCCGGCCACGTCGGCCGATGCGCCGGTCGCGGTCGCGGCGACGCTGAGCTTCGGCAACGCGATGAGCAGCCTGACCGACTTCCTCTTCTCCGGCGTGCTGGTGCGGTTCCCGACGCTGAAGCTCGCGTACTCCGAAGGCCAGATCGGCTGGATCCCGTACATCCTCGAGCGGGCCGACGACGTGTGGCGCGAGCACCGGGCCTGGGGTGGCGTGCAGGACATCGTCCCCGAGCCGCCGTCGACGTACTACTACCGCCAGGTCTTCGGCTGCTTCTTCCGCGACCGCCACGGCATCGAGTCGCTCGACCGGGTCGGCGTCGACAACACCACCTTCGAGACCGACTACCCGCACACCGACTCGACCTGGCCCGACACCAAGAAGCTCGCCGAGGAGTACATGCAGGGCCTCCCCGACGACGTCGTCTACAAGATCATGCGCGGCAACGCGATCCGCATGCTCGACCTCGACCTCGACCGCAACGTCGACCGCGACCACTCGTGAGTCCGCTCCGAGCCCCGACCGCAAGCCATTCCGGCGTCGTGAACGCGGGAAATACCCCACGCTCACGACGCCGGAACGATGGGGGGTTGCGGATCGGCGCGGTCGTCTCGGGTCTGGCGCTGATCGCGGTCGCACTCTCGGCGTGCGCGGCGTCGCCGACGCCTGCGGGTGCGAGCTGTGCACTTCCCGCGCCGTCGGGGACGACGACGAAGACGATCACCGTCGACGGCAAGCCCCGCACCTATCGGCTGTCGGTCCCGGCCGGCTACACAGGACGAGCTCGGGTGCCGTTGGTGCTCAACTTCCACGCATTCGACTCGAACGCCGTCGAACAAGAGGTCTACAGCCAGATGAGCGTCCAAGCCGGCGCACGCGGGTGGATCGTCGCGACGCCGCAGGGGCGGACCGTGGGGTCGAACAACCTGTGGCAACTCGAGAGGAAGTCGCGCGACGTCGACTTCGTCGCCGCGCTCGTGAAGAACGTGTCGACGACCATGTGCGTCGACTCGCACCGGACGTTCGCCACCGGGATGTCGAACGGCGCGGGATTCTCGGTCACGCTCGCGTGTGCGCTCCCAGGTCGGTTCGCCGCGATCGCGCCCGTGGCCGGGCTCAATCTCTCGCGGGCGTGCTCCGCGCCGACGCCACACGTCTCGGTGCTCTCGTTCCACGGAACCGACGACTCGATCGTGCCGTACGACGGTGGACTGGTCTTCGGCGAGCTGCCGGTCGTGTCGGTGCCGAAGGCGTTTTCGGCGTGGGCCGCGTTCGACGGATGTAGCGCGAAGCGAGTGGTGACCCGGATCGCGTCCGACGTCCGTCGCGTCGACGCGAAGCAGTGTCCCAGGGGGATCGCGGTCTCGCGTTACATCGTCGACGGGGGTGGGCACACCTGGCCCGGCGCTCCGGTCGACATCCCCTACGGCACGACGACTCGATCGATACACGCGACGCGCCTGATCCTCGACTTCTTCGCCGCGCACCCTCGTAGATAGGGCCGCTCAGGCGATCTCGACCGCCGGCGCCGCGAACTGCGCGTTGTAGAGGCGTGCGTATGCGCCGTCACGCTGGAGGAGCACGTCGTGCGAGCCCTGCTCGACGATCTGTCCCGACTCCATGACGAGGATCGTGTCGGCGTCGCGGATGGTCGACAGTCGGTGCGCGATCACGAAGCTGGTGCGGTTCGACCGCAGCGCCGCCATCGCGTGTTGGATCAGGACCTCGGTACGGGTGTCGACGGAGCTCGTTGCCTCGTCGAGGATCAGGATCGTCGGGTTCGCGAGGAACGCCCGCGCGATGGTGAGGAGCTGCTTCTCGCCGGCGCTGACCGTGCCGCCTTCGTCGTCGATCACGGTGTCGTAGCCGAGGGGGAGCGAGTGGACGAAGCGGTCGACGTAGGTGGCGCGGGCCGCGGCGAGGATCTGCTCCTCGGTCGCGTCGAGGTTTCCGTACGCGATGTTCTCCCGGATCGTGCCGCCGAACAGCCAGGTGTCCTGGAGCACCATGCCCATGTTCGAGCGCAGATCACGACGACGCATCTTCGAGATGTCGATGCCGTCGAGCGTGATGACACCCTCGTCGACGTCGTAGAACCGCATGATGAGGTTCACCAGCGTGGTCTTGCCCGCGCCCGTCGGGCCCACGATCGCGACGGTCTGACCCGGCTCCGCGACGAGCGACAGGTCTTCGATGAGCGGGTTCATCGCGTCGTAGGAGAACGACACGTGCTCGAACGCGACCCGACCCTGGGGGTCGAGGTCCTCGAGCGGCACGGCGTCTTCCTCGCGCTCCTCGGGCGCGTCGAGCAGCTCGAACACGCGCTCGGCCGACGCGATGCCCGACTGCATCACGTTGATCAGCGCCGCCATCTGCGTGAGTGGCTGGGTGAACTGACGCGAGTACTGGATGAACGCCTGGATGTCGCCGATGCTCATCTGGCCCGACGACACCCGCAGGCCACCGATGAGCGCGATGAGCACGTAGTTGAGGTTGCCGAGGAACATCATCGCCGGCTGGATCGTGCCGGAGATGAACTGCGCGTCGTAGCTGGCCTCGAACAGCTCCTCGTTCTTGTCGTTGAACCACTGCTCGACGTCGTGCTGACGACCGAACACCTTCACGAGCGAGTGCCCGGTGAACGCCTCTTCGACCTGCGCGTTCAGCGAGCCGGTGTGCTCCCACTGCGCGACGAAGCGGGCCTTCGATCGCTTGGTGATGAACGTGATCGTGAAGATCGAGATCGGGATCGTGATCAACACGACGAGCGCCAGCAGGGGCGAGATCGTGATCATCATGATCGTGACGCCGATGATGGTCAGCGTCGAGGTGAGCAACTGGCTGAGCGTCTGCTGGAGGCTCTGCGCGAGGTTGTCGATGTCGTTCGTGACCCGACTGAGCATGTCGCCGCGCGGCTGGTGGTCGACGTAGCGGAGCGGCATCCGGTTGAGCTTGTCCTCGACGTCGGAACGGAGGCGGAACATCGCCCGTTGCACGACGCCGGCGAGGAGGTACGACTGGAAGTACGAGAGGACGGACGACACCACGTAGACCACGAGCACACCGAGGAGGATGTTGTGCAGCTGCGTGAAGTCGATGCCCGCGGGGCTCTGGATGCCGTTGACGATCACGTTGGTCGCGTGGCCGAGGATCTTCGGCGCGATCACGAGGAGCGTGACGCTCGAGACCGCGAGGACGAGCACCCCCGCGACGCCGAATCCCTCGGGCCGGAGCCGCGCAGCCAGCCGACGGGTCGAGTTCTTGAAGTCCTTCGATCGCTCGAGGGGGAGGCCCGCGGCGCCGAAGCGCCCACCGAACCCGCCGCGCGCTCGCTCGGAAGCCGGCTGCGTGACGCCGGCCTCTGCCTCCTCGGTGTCGGTCGGCGCCGGATCCTCGCCCGTCATCCTCGCCCTGCGCCGGCTCATGCCGCCTCTTCCTCGGTGAGCTGCGACGCGACGATCTCGGCGTACGTCGGACACGATTCGAGCAGCTCGTGGTGGGTCCCGAGACCGACCTGACGGCCGTCTTCGATGACGAGGATCTGATCGGCGTTGATGATCGTCGACACCCGCTGAGCCACGATCACCGTCACCGCGTTCCGGACGACCGGTGCGAGCGCGGCGCGCAGGCGGGCGTCGGTGGCGAGGTCGAGGGCCGAGAACGAGTCGTCGAAGAGGTAGATGCCCGGCCGGCGGACCAGGGCGCGGGCGATCGCGAGGCGCTGACGCTGACCACCCGACACGTTCGAGCCGCCTTGGCTGATCGGTGCGTCGAGACCGCGTGGCATCGCCGACACGAAGGTCCTGGCCTGCGCGATCTCGAGCGCCCCCCAGAGCTCGTCGTCGGTGGCGTCGGGGTTGGCGTACCGCAGGTTGCTCGCCACCGTGCCCGAGAAGAGGTACGGCTTCTGCGGCACCAGCCCGATGCGGCTCCAGAGCAGCTCGGGCTCGATGTCGCGCACGTCGAACCCGTCGACGAGCACGACGCCACCCGTTGCGTCGAACAGGCGGGGAACGAGGTTCAGCAAGGTGGTCTTGCCCGATCCGGTGCTGCCGATGATCGCAGTGGTCTGGCCCGCGGTGGCGGTGAACGAGATGTCGCAGAGCACGGGGAAGTCGGCGCCCGGGTACTTGAACTCGACGTCGCGGAGTTCGAGCGAGCTGATGCCGTCGAGCTCGGTGACCGGCGACGCCGGGGCGACGACCGACGACTCCGCAGTCGAGGACCTCGTTGATGCGCTCGGCGCTGACCGAAGCACGCGGTGCAAGCACGGCGACGAAGGTCGCCATCATCACCGACATCAGGATCTGGATCAGGTAGCTGAGGAACGCGATCAGCGCGCCGACCTGCATGTCGCCGGCCGCGATGCGGTCGCCACCCAGCCAGATCGCGGCGACGCTCGACACGTTGATCACCAGCATCACGGTCGGGAACATGAACGCCATCAGCCGTCCGGCGCGGAGCGACGTCAGCGTGAGCGCGTCGTTGCCCTCCGCGAACCGCTCGGCTTCGTCGGGCTCGCGGACGAACGCCCGCACGACCCGGATGCCGGTGATCTGCTCGCGCAGCATCTCGTTGATGCGGTCGATGCGGACCTGCATGACCTGGAACTGCGGGATCATCCGGGAGATCACGAGCCCGATCGCGATGATCAGCACCGGGATGCTGACGAGGAGTAGCAGCGACAGCGCGCCGTCCTGGCGCACAGCGAGGATCACGCCACCGACGATCGTGATCGGCGCGGCGATGAGCAGCGTGCACGACATCAGCACGAGCATCTGGACCTGGGTGACGTCGTTCGTGATGCGGGTGATCAACGACGGTGCCCCGAATGCGGCGACGTCTTGGGCCGAGAAGTCGGTGACTCGGTGGAACAGGGTCTTGCGCACGTCGCGTCCGAACGCCATCGCGACCCGCGCCCCGAAGTACACGGCAGTGATCGCGAATGCGACCTGCACGAAGGTGATGACCAGCATGAGTCCGCCGGTCTTCCAGATGTAGTCGGTGTCGCCGGTCAGGACGCCCTTGTCGATGATGTCGGCGTTCAGCGCGGGGAGGAAGAGGGTGCACATCGTCTGCACGAACGTGAGCGCGACGACGATGATCAGCTGCTTCCGGTAGCGAGCCAGGAAGGTCTTGAGCAGGCGGATCAGCACGAGGGTCCGTTCCGGACGCCGTCGAGGAACAGCGAGACGATCTCCGACGACGAGAGCGGCTCATCGAGGATCGAGCGCGGGATGGGTCACCGCGATGGTCAGGCCGCGGAGGAGGTGCGCGGCCTCGAGTGGCTCGCAGCGGATCTGGTCGCGATCGGCGTCGAACAGTGCCGCGAGCGCACTCAGATCGGGTGCGCGGTCGCGTCGTGCAGGGCCGGGTGTGGTGCTCGAGATCTGCATCATCCCGATCGCGGTCTTCAGCTGCAGGATGTCGGCGAATCGGCGGCGGAGGATCTCGACCGCGGCGACGAGCCGGGGTTCGAGGGGGAGCGAGGGATCGATGGCCGCGAGGGCGGCGTTGAACGGCGCCATGTCGAGCGCGGACTCGATGCACCGCGTCGATGAGGCTCTCCTTGTCGGGGAAGACCCGGAAGATCGTTCCCTCGGCGATCCCGGCGGCCTCGGCGATCTGGCGCGTCGTGACCGCGGTGCCATGGGCGAGCAGGAGGGGAAGCGTCGCCGCGACGATCTCGGCCCGTCGCTCCGACGCGGGGAGGGCGGCCGCTCGGGCGCGGCCGGGCACCGCGGCATCAGGTGTGGTCGGGGTCGCCGGTCGGGTGGCCATCCGTCCATCATACATGAGTGAGTGCTCACTCATGTCATCGCAGGCCAGGGATCAGTCGGTCAACATGCCCGGGTCGGAGGGAACGTCGACCGCGTGCTCCTGGAGGATGGTGAGTGGGATGAGGTCGAGCGCTCGTTCGTGGGTGCACGCGAGGACGATCGGTGCGGCAGAACCGTCGTGGTGGGCGCGGAGCCAGTTCCTCGCGGTCACGCACCAACGGTCACCGGGGACGAGGCCCGGGAAGCGGAACTGCGGCATCGGGGTGCTGAGGTCGTTGCCGATGGCCTGCTGGTGGGCGAGGAACTCCGCGCTCACGACTGCGCACACCGTGTGGCTCCCGGCGTCCTCGGGTCCCGTGCTGCAGCACCCGTCGCGATAGAACCCCGTGAGCGGGTCCGTCCCGCAGGGTTCGAGCTCGCCACCGAGCACGTTGCGATCAGTCACCTCACCAGTATCGCCGCAACCTCCCGGCATTGCACCGGGAGCCGCGGATTCCGGGAGCTGACGGTGCAACCTCGGGAATGCTTGATCTGATGACCCGTCAGGTCTCGCTCCTAGACTCCGGCCCGATGGATCTCCGGTACTCCGACTCCGACGAGGCCTTCCGCGCCGAGCTCCGCGAGTGGCTCGCAGTCGAGTTGCCGAAGCTTCCGCCGCCGCCACCACGCCAAGACTGGACCGCTCGCCGCGCGCTACGACACCGACTGGCAACGGCGCCTGTTCGACGCCGGGTACGCAGGGATCAACTGGCCCGAGGAGTACGGCGGACGGGGTGCGTCACCGAGCGAGCAACTGGTGTTCCTCGAGGAGACCGGCCGCGCCCGGGCTCCCTACGTCGGGGTGAACTTCGTCGGACTGCTCCATGCCGGGCCGACGATCATCGCTGAGGGCACCGACGAGCAGAAGGCCGCGCACCTGCCGCGCATCCTCGAGGGACGGGAAGTCTGGTGCCAGGGCTTCTCCGAGCCGAACGCCGGGTCCGACCTCGCGTCGCTGCGGACCCGGGCCGTACGCGACGGTGATCACTACGTGGTCACCGGCCAGAAGACGTGGTGCAGCTTCGGCAACATCGGCGACTTCGGGGAGCTGCTCGTCCGCACCGACCCCGACGCCCCGAAGCACACGGGCATCACCTGGTTGATGCTGCCGATGGACCTCCCCGGCATCGAGGTACGACCGATCGAGACCGTGCTCGGATCGTCGGAGTTCTGCGAGCTGTTCCTCGACGAGGTGCGGGTGCCGGTGTCGAACCGGGTCGGCGACGAGAACGACGGGTGGCGCGTCACCAACGTCACGCTTTCGTTCGAGCGCGGCACTGCATTCGTGAGCGAGCTCGTCGACGCGATGCAGCTCGTCGAGGATCTCGCGCCGATGATCGACGATGCCGGGCAGCATCGCGAGCTCGGCCACATCACCGCCGAGCTCGACGCGCTGTGGGCGTTGACGCAACGCAACGTCACCCAGGCCGAGCGCGACGGCACGATGGGTCCGGGCGCCATGATGATCAAGCTCGGCTACACCGAAGCGCGCCAACGCCTCGGCGAGCTGTCGTTGCGCGTGTTGCAGCGCGGTGCGCTCGACCTGGGCGAATCGCACGGCTTCGTCGAAGAGCGGCTCCGTACCCTCGCGCTCACGATCGCCGCGGGAACGTCGCAGATCCAACGCAACATCATCGGTGAACGGGTGCTCGGGCTGCCGAAGGAACCGTCGACCACCGTGCCGGCAGCTCGAACGGCGCACTGATGCACTTCGACCTGAGCGACGACCAGCGCGACCTGCGCGACGGGACCCGCAGCCTCCTCGTCGGCGCGTTTCCGATCGCGCGGGTGCGCCAGGGTTTCGATCGGTCGATGTGGGCCGAGCTCGCCGACGCCGGGGTCTTCGGGCTGCGAGCCGACGGCTTCACGTGGACCGACGTCGCCGTCGTGTTCGAAGAGCTCGGTCGAGCAGTTGTGCCGGGCCCGCTCGTCTGGGGGTTGCTCGCGCACGACCCGACCCGGGCTGCTCGCATCGTCGGTGGTCTCGAACGTCGCGAACCGGGGACGCCCGCGATGGTCGAGCATCTCTCGACGATTGACGCGCTCGTGGTGCTCGATCGCGAGGGTGTGTCGGAGGTCGACCCGTCGACCGTCGTCGGCGACACGATCGAGTGGCCACTCGATCCGTTGACGCCCGTGACCAAGGTCGCCGACGTCCCGGCCGGGACGCGGATCGCGCGGCCCCGCGTCGCGGCCGAATGGATGCTGCAGGGTGCCGTACTGAGCGCGGCGTACGCGGTCGGGATGGCCACGGCGTGCACCGAGTTGGCGGTTGCCTACGCGAAGGAGCGAGAGCAGTTCGGGCGACCGATCGGATCGTTCCAAGCCGTGAAGCACCTGTGCTCCGACATGGCGGTCCGGGTGGAGGTGGCGCGCGCCGCGACCCACGCAGCCGCGGTGCACCTCGACGATCCCGAGCTCGGAGGCACCGACCGGGCGGTCAGCGGCGCGAAGCTGCTCGCCGGCGAAGCGGCGATCGAGAACGGGAAGGTGGCCACGCAGGTGCACGGCGGGATGGGCTTCACCTGGGAGGTCGACGTGCACCTCTACCTGAAGCGGGCCTGGGTGCTCGACACGGTGTTCGGCGGTCGAGACGATCACGCCGATCGCGTCGCTGTCCTCGCTCACGGTCACGTCATGACCTCCGAGCAACCGCCCGTGGGGAGCTGGCAGCCGTTGCTCGACGATCTCGATGCGCGGCAGGTCGAGGCGCGCGCGATGGGTGGAACCGAGCGGCTCGAGCGACAGCACGATCAAGCGCGGCTCGACGCTCGACAGCGGATCGCCCACCTGCTCGACGACGGGTCGTTCGTCGAGCTCGGCTCCTTGACGGGTTCGGTGCAGCGCGGCGTCTCACCGATCGCTCCGGCCGACGCGCTCGTCGCCGGTCACGGCACGATCGACGGGCGGCCGGTGCTCGTCGGTGCCGAAGACTTCACGGTGATGGGCGGCTCGATCGGTCTCGCGACGAGCTCGAAGCGTCATCGCCTCA
This sequence comes from uncultured Actinomycetes bacterium, assembly GCA_963829475.1. GTDB lineage: Bacteria > Actinomycetota > Acidimicrobiia > IMCC26256 > JANYLB01 > JANYLB01. The sequence goes on from CAWHIU010000002.1 coordinate 814,818, forward strand.
CCCAGCTCGCGGAACAGGAACGGGTCCCGCTCGTCATGCTGCTCGAGGGGGCGGGGGATCGGGCCCAGAACGCGTTCGAGCGACGCGGTCGTGCGCCGAACGACCTGCAGGCGCTGGTCGCGCTGTCCGGGCTGGTACCGACCGTCTGCGTGGTCATGGGGTCGTCGGCCGGGCACGGCGCGCTCACCGCGCCGCTCATGGACTTCGTCGTGATGGTGGAGGGCGGCGCGCTCGTTCAGCGCGGGACCTCCGCTCGTGCACGCCGCGATCGGTGAGGAGATCACGAAGGAAGCGTTGGGCGGCACTCCCGTGCACACCGTGGTCAGTGGTGTCGCGCACAACGCGGCGTCGGACGACGCCGCGGCGCTCGATCTCGTGCGGCGCTACCTGTCGTATTTCCCGTCGAACGCCTGGGCGTATCCGCCGACGACAACAGGGAACGACGACGGGCCCCGCCGACTCGACGCGCTGCTCGACGTCATCCCCGCTGATCCGCAGCGCGCCTACGACGTACGAACCGTCGTCGAGTTGGTGTGCGATTCAGGGAGCGTGCTCGAGATCGCGCCCGGGTTCGGCCGTACGATCACGACGTCGTTCGCGCGACTCGGCGGTGAGGCGGTCGCAGTGGTGGCGAACCAGCCGGCGGTGAAGGCCGGTGCGATCGACGCCGACTCGGCCGACAAGGCCGCGCATTTCCTCGCCGTCGCCGACGCGTTCCATCTCCCGGTCGTGTTCCTGGCCGACAGCCCGGGCGTGCTCCCGGGGAGCGAGTCGGAGCGCGCCGGCATCCTGCGTCATGCGGCGCGGATGTTCGCGGTGCAGGCCCGGGTCACGAGCCCGAAGCTCCACGTGACGCTGCGCAAGGCCTACGGCTTCGGGAGCTCCCTCATGGGGATGAACCCGTTCGACGGGCAGACCGTCGCCCTCGCACTCCCCGGCACCCGGCTCGGCGCGATGCCGGCCGACAGCGGCGCGGAAGCGGCCAAGCTCGAGAGCGACGCCCGCATGGTGCTCGCCAACGCCGAGGTCGGCGGCGCGTACTCGGCTGCCGACACCATGAGCTACGACGACGTGATCGACCCCCGCGACCTCCGCAACCGACTCCTCGCCGCGCTCCGTCTCACCAGCGCACGTCGCACCCAACCCGTCATCCCCGTCCAACACCACGGCATCGCCCCCTGACCACCCGTTGGTGCGATTGTCACCGCATAGCGACGACTATCGCACCAACGCGGGGAGGGGGGACGGGTCGAGGAGTCAGCCGAGGGCGCCGGCGTCGCGGAGGTCTGCGATCCGGGCGTCGTCGTAGCCGAGCAGTTCGTGCAGCACCGCGTCGGTGTGTTGGCCGGGCTCGGGGGCCTTGCCGACAGGCGGCTGCGGTTCGCCGCTGATCTTGATCGGGAGCGGGAGCTGGTCGGCTCCGAGTCGGCTGGCGGGGAGCCACTCCATCCGGTCCTGGAACTGCGGATCGTCGGGCAACGTCTGCGGGGTGTTCACCGGCGCGAGCGGCACATTGAACTCGATGCCGAACTCGATCCACTCGACCGTCGACTTGGTCGCGAAGATGACGGTCAGCTCGCGCTGCAGCTCGCGATTGCCGCGGGCGTGATCGCCGTACTGCGAACCCGGCCACCGCTCGAACAGCTCGTCGTGGCCCGAGCGCCTCACAGAAGTTGTTCCAGAACGCCTGCTCCGACGCCATGAACAGCACGTACCCGTCGCTCGACGCGTACACCTGGTAGCGAACACCACCACGCATGCCGCGGATCGCAGGTTCGCGGCGCTCGTAGTCGTCGGCCTTGTTGCCGGTGACCTCCGACTCCGGGCGCTCGTACGCCCGGTAGGTCTCGCTCCGGTACCAGTCGAACGCGGCCGCGGCGTCGGATTGCGCGAGCTCCATCTGGCAGCCCTCGCCGGTGTCACGCGCCGAGATGACCCCGGCGAGGATTCCGAGCGCGCCGTAGAGCGGCCCCGCGAAGATCCCGATGCCGACGTGGTCGGGCATCGCGACGAAGCCCTCGTCGTCGATCTCGGGGGTGAAGATCCCGGCCCACGCATCGAACGCGATGCCGTGCGCGGCCAGATCCCGGTACGGGCCGGTAGCTCCGTACCCGGAGATGGTGCAGAAGACGATCTTCGGATTGACCGTGCGGAGATCGTCGAACCCGAGGCCGCGGCGCGCCAAACCACCGGGGCGCATCGCCTCGACGACCACATCGGCCTTCGCGACGAGGTCGAGGAAGACCGACCGGCCCTGCTCGGAGCGCAGATCGAGCACGACGCTCTGCTTGCCCCGGTTGATGTGGAGGTGCATCAGCGAGACACCCTCCACGATCGGCCAGGTCATCTGGCGTACGTAGTCACCGGTGGGCGGCTCGATCTTGATGACGTCGGCGCCGAGATCGGCGAGCGCGCCGGTGATGGCGGCGGGTCCGAGCATCGACACCTCGATGACCCGTACGCCCGACAGCAGACCGCGAGAACCAGTTCCACTCATCTCGAGCACGTTAGCGACGAATCTGACGGAGAGTCAGGTTCCTGCGTACGCTCCCGCCATGGCCGCAACGAAACCGCCGGTCGCACTCGACGGCCGGTCGCTCGGCAAGCGCGGAGCACTCACCCGACGGCGGCTCCTCGACGCCACCGCGGAGCTGCTCGAGACCCATGGGGTGCGGGACGTGCGCGTCGTCGCCATCGCCCGGATGGTCGGCACCTCGCCGGCGACCTTCTACCAGTACTTCCGCGACGTCGAAGAGGCTGTCCTCGCGTTGGCCGAGGAGGTGGGGGAGCAGGCGACCCCGATTCGGGAGCTCTTGGAGCAGCCGTGGGAGGGCGAGGAGGGGCTCGATCTCGCTCGCGAGCTGGTCGACCAGTTCATCACCTATTGGGACCGTCATCGCGCGGTGCTGCGCACGCGCAACCTCGCGGCGCAGGAAGGCGATCAACGATTCCGCGACGTGCGCAACCGCGCGCTCGGCCCGCTCACCGAGGGATTCGCGCGGCAAGGTCGAACGCGACGGGCCCGCGGGGCTGTCGCCCTACGCAGCCGCCGCCGCGATGGTCGCGATGCTGGAGCGCCTCGCCGCGTTCCACGTCGATCTCGGTGATCGGTACGGCACGAGCCGAGCCGAGGTGGTCGAGACCACCGCGTGGATCATGTCTCGGACCGTCGTCCGCACCGCACCCTGACGATCATCGTCCGCTCGCCGCCGGCAGTCGGCGTGAGCGATCGTCACACCGCCGGGTGCGCGGTGACCTCGAGCTCGCGCCCGAACACCTTCTCGAACAGCTCCCGCTTGCGGCGGGCACCCCAGAGCTCGAGCTCGGGGTCGCTGCGGGCGTGGACCCGGACGAGCACGAGCGACGGTCCGATCCGCGCGGCGACGTGCTCGATGACCTGATGCCGACTGCGGTCGAGTCCGTCGGCGATCCGGAGCAGGGCCGCGAGGCGGCGGACCCGCTCGCGCCGTTCGTCGTCGAGCGGGCCGACGATGTCGTCGTTCGCCTTCGGCTCCCCGCGGCGGTGCCAGCGGACCAGCGCGGTGAGCATGACGACCTCCTCGGGGTCGAAGCCACGCAGGCCACCGTGATGGACGAGGTAAGCCGCGTGTCGTTCGTGACCCTCGTGCGCGACGTGCTCGCCGATGTCGTGCAGGAGCGCGGCGTACTCGAGCAGCTCGCGGTCGTCGTCGGCGAGCGCGTGGAGCTCACGCGGTCTGGTCGAACAGCTCGAGCGCCAAGGTCGCGACCTGCCGCGAGTGCTCCTCGGGCCACGAGCAGCGGCGGGCGAGTGACTGCACCGAGGCGCGACGGATCGCGCGCGGGTCGTCGGACAAGTCGTCGGGATCGTGACGACCGATCGCGTCGAGGACGATGCCTTCACGCAGCGCCCACTCGCTGACGGTGAGCTCGGAGATGTCGAACAGCTCGATCGCGGTGGCGAGGAACATCGATCCGGCCACGATGAGGTCGACCCGCCGGGCCTCGAGACCCTCCATCCGCTTGCGCTCCGACGACGTCGACGACAGCGAGCTCCTTGTGGAGGGCGAGGAACTCCTCACTCGTGACCGACAGCTGGTTCAGCGAGGCGGGAACCTTCTCGGTGCGCCGCGCCGCGGTCATCTGGGCGAGGTCTTCGAGCGTCCCGCTGCTTCCGATGGTCATCTTGGGTTCGAAGCCGGCCGATGTCGACGGCGATCGGCGCGAGGACGTCGACGAGGTGCTGGCGCAGGCGCCGACGGTCAGCCTTGGAGAGGGGATCGGAGCGCACGTACTCGGCCGTGAGCCGGGCGACACCGAGCCGTTCGCTCGTCCTCCAGGCCAGGCCGGTGGAGTCGCCGACCATGATCTCGACGCTCCCGCCACCGAGGTCGAAGCACAGCGCCGGACCGGGGTCGATCAGGACCGCGGCGCGGACAGCCCCGAAGATCAGGCGCGCCTCCTCGAGCCCGCTGATGACCTCGACGGTCACCCCCGCCTCGACCTCGATCCGGGCCACCACCTCGTCACCGTTGGCAGCGGTCCGGAGCGCGCTCGTCGCGCACGCGAGGATCTCGGTCGCGCCGGCCGCCTCGGCGAGGAGGCGAAACCGTCGGACGGTCCGTACCGCGGCGTCGGCCGCCTCGGGGGTGACGATGCCCTCCCGGCTCACGACGTCGCCGAGCCGGAGCATCTCCTTCTCCTGGACCAGGGGGAGGAACGTCGCGTCGCTCTGCACCTCGGCGACGACGAGGTGGAACGAGTTGCTCCCGAGGTCGAGGGCGGCGATCCGCACGGTCGCGAGCGTAGGCCCCCACCGTGGCGATGGCGGCCACGTAAGCTCGAACCGTGTCGACTCTCATCCTGCTGCGTCACGGCCAGAGCACGTGGAACGAGGAGAACCTGTTCACCGGGTGGGTCGACGTCGACCTCACGGCGAAGGGTGAAGCCGAAGCGGTACGCGGCGGCGAGCTGCTCGTCGAGTCGGGCGTGCTCCCCGACGTCGTGCACACGTCGCTCCAGAAGCGGGCGATCCGCACCGCGGAGATCGCGTTGCGCGTCGCCGACCGCTCGTGGATCCCGGTTCGGCGTTCGTGGCGATTGAACGAACGTCACTACGGCGACCTGCAGGGCAAGAACAAGGCGAAGGTGCGCGAGGAGTACGGCGACGAGAAGCTGCTCGAGTACCGCCGCGGATTCCGCACCCCGCCACCGCCGCTCGACTGGGACCCGTCGGCCGATCCCCGCTACGCCGATCTGCCGCGCGACCTGATGCCGGCGTCGGAGTGCCTCGCCGACGTGATCGACCGGATGCTGCCCTACTGGTACGACGGCGTGGTGCCCGACCTCGTGGCCGGGCACGTCACGATGGTCGCGGCCCACGGCAACTCGCTGCGCGGGTTGGTGAAGCACCTCGACGCGATCTCCGACGACGACATCGTCGACCTCAACATCCCGACCGGTCAGCCCCTCGTGTACGAGCTCGACGATCGCCTGGCCGTTGTCGGGAGTCGGTACCTCGATCCGGTCGCCGCCGCTGAGGCTGCGGAGGCGGTCAAGAGGCAAGCGGGGTAGCGCCCGGTCCGCCGATGCGGGCTCGCCACCGTTCGGCGGTGGGTACCCTTGTCGGTATGACGACTCCCGAGCTCGCGGCCGAGCGTCAACACCGCAAGGAACGGCTCGCTGCCGCGCTGCGACTCTTCGGGCGGTTCGGGTTCGACGAGGGTGTCGCCGGCCACATCACCGCCCGCGACCCCGAACATCTCGACCACTTCTGGGTGAACCCGTTCGCGATGAACTTCAAGCAGATCACGGTGTCGGATCTGCTGCTGGTGAACGACCGGGGCGACATCGTCGAGGGCGACCGACCGGTGAACGGAGCCGCGTTCGCGATCCACTCCCAGATCCATGCGGCCCGACCCGACGTGATCGCCGCGGCCCACGCCCACTCGGTCCACGGCAAGGCGTTCTCGACACTGGGTCGTCTGCTCGACCCGATCACGCAGGACTCCTGCATGTTCTACGACGACCACGCGGTCTTCGACGACTTACACCGGCGTCGTGCTCGACCCCGCAGAGGGCAAGCGGATCGCGGTCGCGCTCGGCGGGAGCAAGGCGGTCATCCTGAGGAACCACGGCTTGCTCACCGTCGGCCACACCGTCGACGAGGCGGCCTACTGGTTCATCTCGATGGAGCGCACCTGCCAGGCCCAGCTCCTCGCATCGGCAGCCGGGAATCCGATCTCGATCGACCCCGAGATGGCCGCGCTCACGGCGGGCCAGGTCGGCTCCCATGTCGCCGGCGAGTTCGGCTTCGCCCCCCTCTGGGACTGGATCACCGCCCAGGAACCCGACCTCCTCGACTAACCCCCTCCTCCCGCCCACGATGTGGTTCGCTGGGCCGGTGAAGTTCGGGATCCCGCTCGGTGCGCTCAACGCGCACTTCCACATGGACGCGGCCGACGCTGCCGAACGACTCGGCTACGAGTCGGTCTGGATGCCCGAGCATCTCGTGCTCCCGCTCACGATGAAGGGCTCGCCCACCCCTGGCGACGACCACCCCCCGGTACCACCGACGACGCCGGTCTTCGACGCATTCAGCTATCTCGCGTACCTCGCTGCCGCGCTGCCCGAATCTTCGCCTCGGTACCAACGTGTACAACGTCGGCCTCCGCCACCCGTTCGTCGCGGCGCGCGCCGTCCAGACGCTCGACGTGCTGAGCGGCGGTCGCGTCGAGTTCGGCATCGGTGCGAGCTGGCTCGCCGAGGAGTGGGACGCGATCGGCCTCGACTTCCACACCCGCGGTCGTCGGGTCGACGAAGCGCTTGCGGTCTGCAAGCAGCTCTGGACCGATCCCGAGATCGAGCACCACGGCGAGTTCTTCGATTTCGACGCGGTCGCGTTCGAGCCGAAGCCGGTGCAGAAGCCGTGGCCACCGATCCTCGTCGGCGGTGAGAGTCCGGCCGCACTCCGGCGCGCGGCGCGAGCGTGCGACGGGTGGATCGGCATGGGCCACACGTTCGAGACCGCAGCACCCCAGATCGCCGCGCTGCGGAGGCAGCTCGCGGAGAACGACCGCACCGAAGACGACTTCCAGTTCTGTCTCGGAGCCACCGTCACCAGTGCCGACGACGTCGAGCGCTGGGAGGAGCTCGGAGTGACGCGGATCATCGTCCGACCGTGGAGTCGTTCGCCCGACGTGGTCGAGACCATGGAGCGGCTCGCCGACATCGTTGGCTTGGAGCCGCGAACAAGCTCTCCGGCGTCGAAAGCCCCTCAGATCTGATGGGTTTGCGACGCCGAAGCGTTGGGGTGGCTACGAATCGGCGAGGAGGGCGTCGGGGTGGTCGGCGAAGTCGCGGATCGAACCGATCGTCCGGATGGCCACTGGCGCGATCGACGGCTGCATCGTGTAGCAGACACCGGCCATGAGATCGTCGAGGTCTTCGGCCGTACGGTAGCCCTCGAGGTCCATCCCCCGACCCATGCCGATGTCGCACGCGCGCCGCAAGACGATCGCCGCTTCGGCGTCGTCGGTGTCGAACGTCGCATCGGCCCACTTGATGAAGCCGCCTCGCCAGGGTGCCTCGGTATACGGCGGGGGTGCGGTGACGCCCGTGGATGCGACGGTCCACTCGAGCAGGGGCACACCATCGCGTGACAGGCGCACGATGCGTTGTCCGTCGGCATCTGCCGGTGGGACTTCGATGTCGTACTGGCGTTGCACCTCGGCGCGTGTCGCGTGCGCGACCGCGAGCCCGGCGAGGTCGAACTGGTGCGTGCACTGCATGTGAGGGTCGGTGACGCCTGCCACCGCGGTGCAGCGGGGCGAGAGCTCCATCCCCACGAGCAGCTCGAGCTGGTCGCCGGCGGCCGGGCAGGTGCTCCAGGGCCAGCGGCCTGACGTCGCAACGATCCCGATGACGCGGGTCTCGTCGTGCTCGACGACAACCGTGAAGTGGTGGAAGTCATCCTCGAGCGCGGCTTCGGTGTGCGTCGGGTCGAGTGATCGCATCCGGACGCGCCGCCGGTACGAGCCGTCGGGTCGGCCGATCGCGACGACGGGAGCCGACGAGGTCATGGGTGGGACACTAACAACGTGCTGATCGACCTCCACGCCCACACCGCGCCCCGCTCGAACTGCAGCACGACCACCCTCGAGGAGCTCGTCGCGTCGGCCCGCGCCCACGGGCTCGACGCGTTGTGCATCACTGAGCACGACGTCCGTTGGCCCGACGACGAGCTCGCCGACGCGTCGCGCCTCCTCGACTTCCCGTTGATCCCGGGTGTCGAGCTCACCACCGACGTCGGACATGTGCTCGCGTTCGGGCCGTTGGAGAAGCCGCTCTGGATGGGGTACACGTTGGAGGAGCTGATCTCCGAGACGGAACGCACCGGCACCGCGCTCGTGCTGCCGCATCCGGTCCGCGCGACCGCGGGGCAGCGCGCCGTGCTCGGCGGCCGGACTCCACCGTCACCCGATGCGGTCGCGGCGATGCCGCAGTGGTCGGCAGTGCATGCGATCGAGGTCGCGAGCACGCAGACGACCACCCTGGAGCACACCCTCACCGCGGCCGCGCTCGCCGTCGTACCGCGCCCGGCCGTTGGTGCGAGCGATGCCCATGGTCCCGGCCTCGCCGGCATGTTCGCGACACACGTCGACGGCCGGGTGACCAACGCGGTCGAGCTCGCGGCCGAGATCCGCGCCGGCCACGTGGCCCCGGCCCGTTTCTAGAGAAAGGCCGCTCCGGCGACGGCGCGGTCTTCCCACCAGGTCAACTCGTCGTCGTCGCCGAGCACCTTCTCCCAACCGAACTGCACGAGCGCGCCCACGAACGCGAGCCCGAGCGCGCGGTCCCACCACGGCTCGGTGTCGATGCCGCGATGTTCGAGCGCCTCCCGGTAGGTGTCGATCGCGTCCTCCTTGGTGGAGCCAACGGGAAGCCGGGACCGATTCAACGCGAGGTACCACGTGAGCTCGGTGACACCAGGTCCGACACCCGGGTTGGCCCAGTCGATGAGGATCGTGCGCCCGTCGGCGTGACGACCGAGGTTCCCCATCTTCCAGTCGCCGTGCAGCAACGAAGCGGGGAGCGACTCGAGCGCGCGGACGAGCGGTGACGGATCGTCGAGGAGCGGAAGGACCACCGACGCGCTGCGTGACGCACGCTCGGGATAGCGCTCCCATCCTTCGCCCATGATCCGCGGGACCGGCTCCGGGAATCCGAGCGCGGCCTCGCACGCGACGACTGCCGGCGAGAACTCCGTGTAGCGGTTGGCGAGGGGAGTGAGTCCGATGGTGTCGACGAATCCCCAGGTCGCGGCGTGGAACGCAGCCAGGTGGTCCATGAACCCGAGGTGCACTTCGAGGGGGAGTGGCGCGTTGCCTTCGGGAATGAGCGCGTCGCCGACGTCGTGGAGCAGGATCGCGGCCTCGGTGCCGTCGTGAGCCGCGCCGACGTACGCATGGTCGATGCAGTCGGGCGCGAGATCGACGAGACCCGTCTGCCACACGAGGAGTGGGCGGTACGCGAGATCACCCGTCGCCCGCATGATCCAGTCGTCGCGTCGGGAGAGGTACTTCACGACGTAGCGCTCGCCGTCGATCGCGACGCGTTCGAAGCGGGCACCCGACTTGGAATCTGCCGCAAGCATGGGCGTTCGGTCGGTGGCGCCCGCGAGCATCTCGTCGACCGACGACGCGACCCGGCGCGGCTGCACACGCGGATCGTAGTGTGCGTCGATGAACCCCGACCTGAGCCTCGCGTTCGAGCTGGCCGACGCCGCCGACGTGATCACCCTCGATCGCTTCCGCGCCGGCGATCTCGTGGTGGAGACGAAGCCCGACATGACTCCGGTGAGCGAGGCCGACCGTGCGGTCGAGGAGATGATCCGGACCCGGCTCGCGGCCGCACGGCCCGACGACGGTGTGGTCGGCGAGGAGTTCCCCGACACGACGGGCGGATCGGGCCGCCGGTGGATCGTCGATCCGATCGACGGGACGAAGAGCTACGTCCGGGGCATCCCGGTGTACGCGACGCTCATCGCGCTCGAAGAAGGCGGCGAGCTGGTGCTCGGCCTCGTGTCGGCCCCGGCGCTCGGCCATCGGTGGTGGGCGACTCGTGGTGGCGGCGCATTCCGCGACGGCGAACCCATCCGAGTCTCCGGCGTCGGCGCGATCGAAGACGCGCACCTCACGTACGACAGCGTGTCGTCGTTCGACGCGGCCGACCTCACCGACGAGTTCCTCGCCCTGACCCGCGCGTGTTGGCGGAGCCGCGGGTTCGGCGACTTCTGGCAGTACGTGCTCGTGGCCGAAGGCGCCGTCGACATCGCGCTCGAGCCGAGCGGGCTCAAGATCTGGGACCTGGCGCCCATCCTCGTGCTCGTCGAGGAGGCGGGGGGCCGGTTCACCGACTTCGACGGCGAGGCCCGCGCCGACCGCGGCAGCGCCATCGCCACGAACGGTCTTCTGCACGAAGCAGTCATTGCCGCGATGCGCCGCTGACGTTGCGGTCGCCGAGCTCGATTCCCGTTCGCTTCCGATAGCGTCACGGGATGCCGTTGATCCCGCGCCACGTCGAGCTCGGATTCGTGATGGGGGGCGCGGGGGTCACGCATTTCACCGCGCCGCGCTTCTACGACCCGATCGTCCCGAAGTGGTTGCCGGGGTCGGCCCGGACCTGGGTGTACACGAGTGGGGCGGTCGAGTTGGCCTGCGCGGCCCTGCTGATCGTGCCGAAGACCCGCAAGCTCGGTGGCGCGTTGAGCTTCGTCACGCTCCTCGGCGTGTTCCCCGCGAACATCCAGTCGGCGATCGATGGTGGCATCGAAGGAGCCAAGCCGCCGTTCGACTCCGCACCGGCAGCGATCGCGCGGCTCCCCTTCCAGATCCCGTTGCTCGTGGTCGCGTGGAAGGTCGCTCAGGGCCGGTAGCGGTAGGGTGGCGGCCGACGTCAGGAGAGAGGGAAACGGGTGGCGCTTTCGATCCAGATCAACCGTGAGGTGTGCATGGGCTCGGGCAACTGCGCCTTCTGGGCCCCCGATGTGTTCGACCTCGACGACGAAGGGATCGCGATCGTCCTCGACATCGACGCGGCGCCCGAGGACAAGATCGTCCTCGCCGCCCAGGGATGCCCGACCCAGGCGATCACCCTGTTCAGGGACGGCGAGAAGATCGCCGGGCCCTAGCGGGCCGGGAACCGCCTCGTGGCCGAACACCTCCCCCCGGCCCGGGCCCGCGATCGTCTCGTGCGCACGGCCCGCGCGAACCTGCGCCGCCGCTTTGCCCGCCAACCCATCGCGTTCGCGATCAGTGGCGGTGGGTCCCAGGGGAGCTTCGAGGTCGGGGTCCTGCGCTACCTGTACGACGAGCTGAAGGTCCGCCCGGCGATCCTCGTCGGTAGCTCGGTCGGTGCGATCATCGCCGCGAAGCTGGCCGAGGGCGACGACGAGGAAACCGGTCGCCGCGCGATCGACGAGCTCGAGGGCATCTGGCGCGACCTCCGCGGCAACGACGACATGTGGTTGGCCGAGCCGTGGCTCGACAAGCTGCGATCCCAGGTTGCGTGGGCGTCGTCACTGCGCGGTCGGGCCGGCGAGAACGGCACTGCCGGGAGCCAGACCCGCGTCGTGTTGCGCATGCTCGGAGAGCTCGTGCGCAACCCGCCCGAGGCCGATGGAACGATCGACGCGCTGCGTCAGGCATTGCGCGCGAAGTCGCTCCTGCGGATGGATCCCGTGCGGGCGATCGTCGAGGCGCAACTCGATCCGGACCGGATCGTGGCTTCGGGAATCGCGTTGCGGGTCGGGGCCGTGAGTCTCGAGAGCGGCGAGCTGCGCTACTTCACCGAGACCGGTGAGGTCTGCGACCGGAGAGGCGCGCCGATTGGTGCTCCCACCGTTCCGGTCCGGGAGGCCGTGCTGGCCTCGGCGTCGATCCCGGTGATCTTCCCGCCGACGGAGCTGAACGGTGAGCACTTCGTCGATGGTGGTGTGCGCGAGATCCTTCCGCTCGAGCTCGCGTTCAGTCGGCTCGGTGCGGGCCACATCTTCGCGGTGGTCGCATCGTCGCTCGGAGTCGAGCAGGCCGTCGACTTCGGTGACCGGGGTCTGCTCGAGATCGCGCGCCGGGTCGCGTCCGACATCGGTCCCGACGAGACGCTCCGCAAGGAGATGACTCCACCGCGCGGCTGGGGCCGAAAGGTCACGCTGATCGCACCCGAGTTCGATGTCCACGACGCGCTCACGATCGATCCCGGGCTCATCGCGGCTTCGATCGACTACGGGTACATGCGCGCGGCCGACGTGTTGCTCGGCCTGAGTGACGAGCACGCGGCGCTCAGTGCCGAGATCGCCCGGTCCCGCAGGCGCATCCGCACTGCGGAAGGGCCCGTCCCTGGATTCGCGGAACAACCACCGCATCCCCTCTCGCAGGAGGAGGCCGACGAGATCCTCGTGCAGGAGACCGCTCACCTCCACGACCTGATCGAGGCACGAAGGTCAGCAGGAGCGCCGCTTCCACCCGGCGACTGCGAACCGGTCAGCGGGCCGCTCTCGGGAATCGGCTGGGGCGAGCGGCCGTCGTATCCTGACTCGCATGCCGATCGGGATCACTGAGGAACACGACGCGCTGCGGGTGGCGGTGCGTGGCTGGGCCGAGCGGTCGTGCGCGCCCGACGTCCCCCGGGCCCTGCTCGACGCCGAGTCGGAGAGTCGCCCCGCGTTCTGGGGCGCCCTCGCCGAGCAGGGTTGGCTCGGATTGCACGTCGACGAGGCCTACGGCGGCTCGGGCTACGGGCTCCCCGAGCTGGTCGTCGTGCTCGAGGAGCTCGGCCGGGTGGTCGCACCCGGCCCCTTCCTCGCGTCGGTCCTCAGCGCCGCGGTGCTGCAGGCCGCGGGCAAGGATGTCGCAGCCGGGTACCTCTCGCAGCTCTCCGATGGTGCGCTGGTCGGGACGGTCGCCCTCGGTGGTTCCCTTGCCGGCGTGGAGCAGCCCGACGGCTCACTCCGCGTCTCGGGCACGTTGCGTCCCGTGCTGTCGGGCCACCTCGCCGATCTGGTCGTCGCCGCCGCCGGCGGATCCTGGATCGTGCTCGAGGCGGAGGACTTCACCGCGGCCGAGCTGAAGAGCGTCGATCTCACGCGCAGGGTCGCCGAGATCACCGTCGACGGCGCGTCGATCCCGCCCGCGCGTCGCCTGACCGACATCGCCACTCCCGAGGTCCGTGACCTCGCGGCCGTGCTGTTCGCAGCCGACGCGGTCGGCGCGTCCCAGTGGTGCGTCGACACCGCGGCCGAGTACGCGGCAGATCGTCGGCAGTTCGGTCGTCCGATCGGACAGTTCCAGGGCACCAAGCACCGTTGCGCCAACATGCTGTCGCGCACCGAGCTCACGCGGGCCGCGGTGTGGGACGCGGCGCGTGCCGTCGGCGACGACGATGCCGGTCCACTCACCGCGGCCGCCGCGGCCGCGCTCGCAGTCGAGTCGTTCCTCGAGACCGCCAAGGACTGCATCCAGGTGCTCGGCGGAATCGGGTTCACGTGGGAACACGACGCGCACATCTACCTTCGACGCGCCGTCGCGACCCGCGCCCTCCTCGGCGCTTCCGATTCGTGGAAGACGAAGGCGGCCACCATCGCGATGGGTGGGGTACGACGTGGGCTCGCCGTCGACCTGCCGCCCGAGGCCGAGGCCCACCGGGCCGAGCTCCGGGCGTTCCTCGATGCGATCGCGCCCCTCGACGCCGAAGGAGCAGCGCATTCGCATCGCCGACGCCGGCTACATCGCACCGTCGTGGCCCAAGCCGTGGGGACGAGCCGCCGGCGCGGTCGAGCAATTGGTGATCGACGAGGAGTTCCGCCGGGTCGAGGTGGTTCGGCCGACCATCGTCATCGGCAACTGGGCGCTGCCCCCGCTGATCGTCTACGGCACCGAGGATCAGCGGCAGCGGTTCATCCCGCCGACGATGCGGGGCGACATCGAGTGGTGCCAGCTCTTCAGCGAACCCGGCGCGGGTTCCGACCTGGCGGGGCTGTCGACCAAGGCCGAGAAGGTCGAGGGCGGCTGGCTGATCAACGGTCAGAAGGTGTGGACGTCGCTCGCGCATCGAGCGCAGTGGGGAATCCTGCTCGCCCGCAGCGATCCCGACGCGCCCAAGCACAACGGCATCTCGTTCTTCATGCTCGACATGAAGTCGCCGGGCATCGACATCCGACCGCTGCGCGAGCTCACCGGTGACGCGTTCTTCAACGAGGTGTTCTTCGACGACGTGTTCGTACCCGACGACTGTCTCGTCGGCGACGCGAACGACGGCTGGCACGCGACCCGCACCGCGCTCGCGAACGAGCGAGTGTTCATCGGGAGCCTCACGACGATCGGGGCCGGGGTCAGCACCATCCTCGATCTGCTGCCGCGAGCGAGACCGCGAGGTCGGCCCCGCCGCACTGGTCGAAGCAGGCGACCTCGTCGTACGCGACTACGCGCTGTCGGTGCTCGGGTTCCGCCTCACGCTGTCGAAGTTGAGCGGGGTTGATCCGGCGGGCTCGGAGGCGGCGGTGCACAAGCTGCTCGGAGTGGAGCAGGACCAGCGCGTCAACGAGGTCGGACTCGGCTTGATGGCCGGCGAGGGCGCCATCGCCGACGGTCCCGCGGCGAGCTGGGCGCGGCAGTTCCTCTTCAGCCGTCAGCTCACGATCGCCGGTGGCACCAGTGAGATCCAGCGCAACATCATCGCCGAGCGCGCCCTGGGTCTACCCCGGGATCCGTAGCGCGAGCCGCGCCACCTCGGACCACCTGAGGAGCCGAGCGGTGCTTCGGCTTCTTCTCGTAGTCTGAGCGACCTGATGGGGGACCAGATTGCGGAGACGACCTCGCGCCCGAAGACCGACCCGCGTCGATTCTGGGCCGTGCTCGGGCTCATCATCATCGCCGCGCTCGGAGTCCGGATCGTGTTCGTCATCACGGTCGCGCAGAACGACACGGCTTTCTACGACGCCGCCTACTACCAGCTCCAGGCCGACGCGAACGCCGACGGCAAGTGGTTCACCAACCCGTTCCCGTTCGTCGCGAACCCGGGTCCGGCGGCCGACCATCCGCCGCTGACCGCGATCGCGCTCACCCCGATCGCCGCGATCTGGCGTCACGACAACCTCATGGAGATGCGCTTCTTCATGGCCGCGCTCGGCGGTGGCGTGGTGCTCGTGATCGGGCTGCTCGGACGGCGGGTCGGTGGCGACCGCGTCGGTTGGCTCGCGGCCGCGGTCGCCGCGATCTATCCGTACCTCTGGGTGAACGACGGCTTGATCATGTCGGAGACGCTCGCCGCCGGGCTGACCGCGGGCGCGGTGCTCCTCACGTATCGACTGCGGTCGCGTCCCGGCCTTGCCACCGCGGCCGGGTTGGGCGTCGTGTGCGGCCTCGCCACGCTGACGCGCGCCGAGCTGGCGCTGCTCGCACCACTCCTCGCGATCCCGACGGCGTTTGCACTGCGATCGGAGGCGACGAAGATGCGGGTGCTCGTCGCCGTGCTCGCCATCGCGGTCGCGGGGATCGTGGTTGCGCCGTGGATCATCTGGAACTCCACCCGGTTCGACAAGCCGGTGCTCATCTCCACCAATGAGGGCATCGCGCTGCTCGGATCGAGCTGCGACCACGTGTTCTACGGCCCCGCGACCGGACTCACCGACCTGCGCTGCCTTCCCGACCCGTTTCCGAAGGGCGACCAGTCGGTCGTGGGCGAGACCTTTCGCAAGAAGGCTTTCGACTACATCGGTGACCACAAGGGCCGGTTCCCGGTCGTCCTCCTGGCCCGCGCCGGTCGCACGTGGAGCCTGTTCCGCCCCGCCGACATGCTGAGCGTCAACGAAGACGAAGGTCGGCCCCGATGGATCACCGGCCTGGGCCTCGGCTTCTACTACCCGCTGCTGGCGCTGGCGATCGGAGGTGTGGTGACGATGATCCGTCGTCGCATCTCGGTGTGGCCCTTGCTGGTGCCGGCCGTCGTCGTGACGGCGGGGACGCTCCTCGCCTACGGACAGACTCGTTTCCGGGTGCCGGCCGAGCCGAGCATCGTCGTGCTCGCCGCGTTCGCGCTGGTGGCCGCGTTCGACTGGTCCCGATCACGACGCCGCGCCGGCGACCCGGACGGGCCGAGGGTCGATCCCGATCCGACCGAACCGCCCGGTGGTCCGGAGCTGGTGGAAGCGACCAGTCGGTGAGCTCGATGTCGACCCGCCGGTTCGCACTGATCTTGCTCGCGATCAGCGTGCTCGCACTTGTCGTGCGGGTCGGGTACGTCGCGTTCGAGAAGTGGAACGAACCGATGGTCGGCGATCAGATCTTCTACAACGCGGCCGCGAACCGGCTGTCGGAGGGCGACGGTTTCGTCGTGCCGTTCGACGCGAAGAACCCGAAGAAGGTCGGCACCGGACCCGCCGCCGACCATCCACCACTCACGGTTGCCGTGCTCGCGCCGGTCTCGTGGATCAGCGGCTGGAACCCGAATGCGCAACGGCTGACGATGGCGTTGCTCGGAACGGTCGGAGTTGCTCTGATCGGGCTGCTCGGTCGCGCCGTCGCCGGCGATCGCGCCGGACTGATCGCTGCGGGGATCGCAGCCGTGTATCCCAACCTGTGGGTGAACGACGGACTCATCATGTCCGAGACGCTCAGCGTGCTCGCGGTCGTCCTCGCGCTCCTGCTCGCGTATCGCTTCGCACGAGAACCGACGGCACGGACCGCGCTGACCGCGCTCGGACTCGGGGTCGTGTGCGGACTCGCCGCCCTCGCACGAGCCGAGCTCGTGCTGTTGGTTCCACTGCTCGCACTGCCGACCGTGCTCCTCGCCCGGTCGCTTCCCCGCGCCGAACGCGTCCAGAGCCTGGTGATCATGGTTGGTGCCGTCGCGCTCATCGTCGGACCGTGGGTGGTGTTCAACCTCGGCCGTTTCGAGCAGCCGACGCTGCTCTCGACGAACGACGGCGGGGCGATGGTCGGCGCGAACTGCGACGACGTGTACTCCGGCAACTCGATCGGTCTGTGGCAACAATCGTGCCTCGGGCCGGAGCGGGGCGACCGTTCGACCGCGAACGCGGCGTACCGGACCCAGGCGTTGCGCTACATCCGTGACCACGAAGATCGTGTCCCCGCCGTCGTCCTCGCGCGGGTCGGCCGGACGTGGAGCCTCTTCCGCCCCGGCGATATGCGCACGTGGGGCGTCGGGGAGGGGAGGGAGGAGTGGGTCACCACCGCGGGCCTGTGGTTCTACTTCCCACTCCTGTTGCTCGCGATCGCCGGGATCATCGTGATGCGCCGCCGGTTCGATCGGCTCTGGCAGCTGTTGGTGCCCTTCGTCATCGTCACGCTGGTCTCGATCGTGACCTTCGGCCAGCTCCGGTTCCGGGTCCCGGCCGAGCCGAGCATCGTGGTGCTCGCCGCAGTCGCGATCGACGCGTTCCTCGCGCTCACCGTCGTCTCACGCCGCCGTGGAGCCGACATCCCCGCTTGACAGGTGACCAAAAGGTCACCTATTGTCCCGGGGGTGGACGCGGTGTTCAAGGCCCTCGCCGATCCGACCCGACGGAGCCTGCTCGACGAGCTGTTCCGGGAGGACGGGCAGTCGCTGAGCTCGCTGGAGGAGCGCTTCTCGATGACCCGCTTCGGGGTGATGAAGCACCTGAAGCAGCTCGAGGAGGCGGGCTCGTGGTCACGAAGAAGCGCGGCCGGGAGAAGCTCCACTTCCTCAACCCGGTCCCGATCCGCCTCGTCCACGACCGGTGGGTGAGCAAGTACGCCGAACCCTGGGCCGCGGGGCTCAGCGACCTCAAGCAGAGACTGGAGCGTCCGATGGAGAAGGTGTTCGAGATCTACATCAAGACCACGCCGGAGCGCCTCTGGGAGGCGATCACCGACCCCGAGATCCGGCCCAAGTACAACTTCGGCGCCACGGTGAACTCGGATTGGAAGCCGGGCTCGCACCTCGAGATGAAGGGCGGCGACTTCGTGCTCGGCGAGGGCGAGGTCCTCGAGGCCGACCCGCCCGTGCGCCTCGTGCACACGATGGTGGCGCGCTTCAGCCCCGAGGCAGAGGCCGAGGGAAGCTCGCGTGTCACCTGGGAGATCGTGCCGATCGAAGACTCCTGTCGCCTCACCATCACGCACGACCAGATGCGCGAGGGCGCGAACGACCAGCTCTACGGCGGCTGGCCGATGATCCTGTCCGGGTTGAAGACCTGGCTCGAGACCGGCGAGGTCCTCACCACGCCCGGATCATTGATGTACAGCTGACGTCCCGCGGCCGGAGGCCGACGGTGCATGCTGGTGACTCACCGACGGGGAGACGTTGTGGAACGCGATGACCTGCGAGCTGTTCAAGACCCGTTGAAGGCCGAGTATCGCGACCACCCGGAGGCCGCGGCGATCACCTTGACCGCGGTGGGGACGCTCGGCGAAGGAGTGACGTGCTCCGTCGCGACGGGCCGGGCGATGGCCGAGGCGGGGCTGCATCCCGCGACCGGCGGTGACGGAACCGCGCTGTGCTCGGGCGACATGCTCCTCGAGGCGCTCGCCGCGTGTGCCGGGGTCACGCTCCGGGCCGTCGCCACGTCACTCGACGTTCCCGTTCGTGGCGGCACCGTGCACGTCGAAGGTGACCTCGACTTCCGCGGCACGCTCGCCGTCGCGAAGGACGCACCGGTCGGGTTCACCGCGATCCGGGTGCGCTTCGACCTCGATTCGGACGCGACCCCGGACCAGATCGACACGTTGACGCGTCTGACCGAGCGCTACTGCGTCGTCCTGCAGACGCTCGTGAGCGCGCCGCCGATCACGTTGGAGCTCGCCGGCGCGTAGCGATCGACCGCTGGTTGCTTCTCGCGACGGTTCACGACCGTATCGGTCGCCTCGCGTCGCGAGAACCGCTTCACGGCGTCGCCCGAAGTCGCTTCCGGCGCGAGAGCGCGACGAGGGGTCGCTCGACCAGGTACCAGCTCGCGGTCGCGACGCCGACCGTCAGCACGGCGATCGCGAGGGTGAGCAGCAGGAAGCTCGTGTCGGACGCGATGTGATCGGTCTGGCGTTCGAGCCAGTAGATCAGCGGGAGGTGCCAGAGATAGATCCCGTAGCTGATGAGTCCGACGAAGGCCACCGGGCGCAGCCGGAGCGTTCGTCGGATCGCTCCGCGGTCCTGGTTGCCGAAGACGACGGGGAGGACGATCGCGATTCCGATGATGGTGCGCAACAGGCTCTCGCCGAACAGCTGGTTCCCGGTCTGGATGTGGCCCGGCGGGAGGGCCGAACGGATGTCGACGAGCCACACGGTTGCGGACCAGGCGAACGCGGCGAGCGCCCACCACGCGACGGGGTAGCGGCCGAGTCGGCCGAGTCGCCGTCGGATGGTGGGTACCTGGTTGCCGGCGGCGATGCCGACGGCAAGAAGGATGCCGAAGCCGAACGGCGCGAGGTTCGCGGGGAGCACGGTGACGAACGTCGGTGGATGGCCGTACGTCGTCCATGCGGCCGAAGCGATCCCGGTGGCGACGAGCGCGGCACCGCCGCCGACCTCGACGCCTATCGGGCTCCGCGCGCCGATGCGGCGCATCAGGAGCGCGTACAGCGGGAGCGCGCAATAGAACGTGATCTCCACGACCAGCGTCCACGCGATGAAGAGCCCTTGGGGCGGGAGTCCCGGACCGAAGACGGCCCCCGTGAAGTCGTAGGTCTGGAGCAGGGCGTAGTTGAACAGCGCGGAGCGCAGCGTCGAGATCGTGGCCACGTCGAGCACGACGACCGCGATGGTGAGCGCGACCCAGTAGCCGGGGTAGATGCGGAGCAGCCGACGACGGAAGTAGCTCCCCACCGCCGGGGCCGGCCGCCGCTCGAGGTGCGCCACGGCAAACGGGAGGTAGAGGAGGAACCCGGAGAGCACGAAGAAGACCTGGACGCCGGAGCGCAGCTCCATCAGGTACGGCCCGAGCGCTGTCGTGTTGACCTCGGAGTACTGGGCGGTGTGGCAGAGCACCACTCCGGTCGCAGCGAGCGCCCGGATCCCGTCGATGCAGGGGAAGGAGGCGTGATCGCGCGAGTCACGACCCTTCGCGTCCTGCTGCGCCCCTTGCGCCGTTTCCACTTCCGCCCCCCATCTCGGAGACCCCGAAGCGTAGACCGCCTCCCACTACAGTCCCTGCCCGTGATGAGCACCTCATGACGGCGAGCGCGCCGGTACCCCCGGTCCCGGTACGCGATCGGGCCGGCCCGTTCGACGGCCGTAGTGGTCGGTGGTTCCTCGCGGGTGTGATCCTCACGGTCCTGGCGGGCACCGTGCTCCGCTTCTGGGCCCGCTCCGACCTCTGGCTCGACGAGGCGCTCACCGCCAACATCGCGAGCCACCCACTCGGTGACCTCGTGTCGCTCCTGAAGCACGATGGAGCCCCGCCGCTCTACTACGTGCTCCTGCACGGGTGGATGAACGTGTTCGGCACGAGCGACCTCGCGATCCGGTCGCTGTCGGGCGTGCTGGGTGTCGCCGCGCTCGCGCTCTCCTGGCCGGCGGCCGCACGCCTCGGTGGCACATCACGCGCGCGCCGGCAGTGGATCGCCGTCACCACGCTCGTGCTGGTCGCGTCGTCGGCGTACGCGATCCGGTACTCGACCGAGAACCGCATGTACATGCTCGAGATGGTGCTCGTGCTCCTCGGGTACCTGGCGATCTGGCGGGCGCTCGAACACCCGACGTTGCCGGTGCTCGCCGCGGTTGCGCTGGTGACCGCAGCATTGCTCTACACGCAGTACTGGAGCTTGTACCTGATCGCGGTCACCGGTGTGTGTCTCGTGGTGGTCGCGTGGCGCGGTGAGCCGAACGGACCGGCCCGACGAACGCTGTTCGCGGTGGTGATCGGCTGTTGTGCCTTCCTGCCGTGGGTCCCGACCTTCTTGTACCAGGCGGCACACACGGGCACGCCCTGGGGCACACCGACGATCCCGCCGAGCGGGATCAGCCTCACGCTCACCGACTTCGCCGGTGGGTTCCACTTCGACGGGGATCTGGTGAAGCCGGTGCAGTGGCAGCTTCCGCTGCTGGCGCTCTTCGGTCTCGCCATCAGTCGCCGCCACATCGACCTCGACCTCAAGACACGTCCGGGTGTGCGGTGGGAGTGGATCGCGTGGGCCGCGACGCTCATCGTCGGACTCACCGCGTCGTACGTTTCCGGCAACGCGTTCCAGAGCCGGTACGCGGCGATCGTGTTTCCGCTGTACATCCTCACCGCCGGCTTCGGGATCACGGTGTTCGCGAGCCGCGCCGTGCGGTACGGCATCGTGATCTTCCTCGTGATCTTCGGCTTCACCGGTGGCGTCCGCAACGTGTTCGAGAGCCGAACCCAAGGTGGGGCGGTCGCGGCGGCGGTCAACACCCACGCGAAGCGGGGTGACGTCGTGGCGTACTGCCCCGACCAGATCGCACCCGATGCAAGTCGCCTCATCACTGCCGACGTGCAGCAAGGGGTGTTCCCCGGGTTCCGCCGTCCCGACATCGTCGACTGGGTCGACTACGCAGCCCGCAACGAGTCGGCCGATCCGAACGCCTTCGTCGACGATCTCATCCGGCGAGCCGGAACGCACGGCACGATCTTCTACGCGTATTCCTCCGGGTATCGGACCCTCGACCTCACGTGCGATCAGATCGCCCAGCGCTTGACCGCCCTGCGGCCCGACTCCGAGGTTCTGATCGCCGACGACAGCGATTCCTTCGAGCACGAGAACCTGCTCCGCTTCGGCCCCGGCCCGCCACGAACGTGACCGGGTGAGCGCCAACGACGTGCCCGACGCCGACGCCGTCGCAGTCGCTCAGCGACCCGACTGGCAGATCGCGCTGGCGCCGTGGCTCGTCGCGCGCGTGGTGGTCATCGCCGGGTTCGCGTGTGCGCTCCGGCTCTTCGACCGGTACGGGCGCGGCGTGCGTCCCGCGTCACTCCTGCAGGCACTTCTCGTCTACGACGCCGACTTCTACCGGGCGATCGCCGCGCACGGATACCACGCCTCCGGTGGAAGCCTCCGCTTCTTCCCCCTCGTCCCCTTGGTGGCCCGCGCCGTGAGCCGGCCGTTCGGCGACCACGTCGACGTGGCGTTGCTCGTGGTCACGAACGCGTGTGCGTTCGGGTTCCTCGTGGTGCTCGCCCGTCTCACGCGACTCGAGACCCACGACGAGCGGGTGGTCAGGGCTGCGGTGTGGCTCGGCGCGTTGGCGCCGCCGGCGGTCGCGTTGGTGCTCGGCTACGCGGAGTCGGCATTGCTGCTCTTGAGCGTCGGGGTGTTCCTCTGCCTGCGTACGAACCGCCCGATGGGCGCGGCGGCGCTCGGATTCCTCGCCGGACTCAGTCGACCGTTCGGGGTGCTGCTCATGGTGCCCGCGCTCGTCGAGGTCGCGCGCGGTTGGCGCGGCGCGTCGAAGGCCCGACGGGCCGAGGGTCTGGTCGCGATCGTCGCGCCGGCAGCCGGCGTTGCCACCTACCTCGCCTGGGTCGGTTCGGTGTACGGCGATGCCCTTCGCCCGCTCCACCTGCAGCAGTCCTCCGATCTGCGAGGGAGCTTTCGCGACCCGGTCTCGGCCGTCGTCACCGCCGTCGCGCACGGATCCGATCGACCGACCGGGTTGCTCCACGTGCTCGCGTTCGCGGGGTGCGTCGTCTTGGCTGTGATCGTGGCTCGTCGACTGCCCGTCTCTTACGCGGCCTTCGCGGCACTGTGTCTGCTTGTGGCGGTGTCGGCAGAGAACCTCGATTCTCTCGAGCGCTATGCCCTGGGAGCGTTTCCCCTGATCATGGGGTTGGCGCTGTGTCTGCAGTCCCGCGCGGTGATGCGGACCGTGGTCGGCGTCTCCGCCGTCGGTCTTTTCATGACCTCGACCGCGGTGTTCCTGGCCCGGTGGGTTCCGTAGCTGTCTCGGCCCCCTTCACGGGTTCGCCGGGCGTCGATCAGTAGACTCACGAGCCTCACCTGCACGGCACATTCCTGGGAGCGTGATGACGAACGGCGATGCAACGGACGACGCGATTCCTGGCGCGCCCTTGCCCGAGGTGGTCATCATCGGCGCGGGCCCGGCCGGTCTGACCGCGGCATTCGAGCTGACCCGGAGGGGATGTGCCTCGACCGTGCTCGAGGCCGACGACGTCGTCGGCGGGATCAGCCGGACCGTCGAGCGCGACGGTTGGCGCTTCGACATCGGCGGCCACCGGTTCTTCACCAAGGTCAAGGAGGTCAACGACCTCTGGTTCGAGATCCTCGGGTCGGGCGAGTTCCTCCAGCGCCCGCGGATGAGTCGCATCTACTACCGGGGCAAGCTCTACGACTACCCGATCAAGCCGGTCAACGCGCTCCGGAACCTCGGGCTTCTTCGAAGCCGTGCGCTGCATGGTCTCGTACGTCGCGGTGAAGTTCCGCCCTCCGAAGGACCAGAGCACGCTCGAGGGCTACATCGTCGCGAACTACGGCTGGCGGCTGTACCAACACTTCTTCAAGACCTACAGCGAGAAGCTCTGGGGGGTTCCGGCCTCGGAGATGTCGGCCGACTTCGGCGCACAACGCATCAAGGGCATGTCGTTGTGGCAGGCCGTCTGGGAGCCGACCCGGGCCAAGATCATTCGGTCGCCGCGACAAGGCGAAGCAGGTGACGAGCCTGATCGAGGAGTTCAACTACCCGAAGTACGGCCCGGGTGAGATGTGGGAGAAGGCGGCGGAGCAGGTCGCCGCCGCGGGGACGAAGGTCACCTTCGACAGCGTGGTGACGAAGGTCGCGCTCGAGAACGGGCGGGCGGTCGCGGTCAGCGCCGACTCGAACGGGATCACCAGCACCTACCCCTGCACCGACGTGATCTCGTCGATGCCGATGGGAGCATTGCTCCAGGCGATGGACCCGCCCGCACCCGCCGAGGTGCTCGCCGCCGCGCACGACCTCCGCTACCGCGACTTCATGACCGTCGCGCTGGTGGTGCCGCAGGAGTTCAGCTTCCCCGACAACTGGATCTACATCCACGATCCGGGCGTGCAGGTCGGGCGCATCCAGAACTTCGGTTCCTGGTCGCCGTACCTCGTGAAGGAGGGCCGTACCTGCCTCGGCCTCGAGTTCTTCGTGAACGAGCACGACGAGATGTGGGACAAGTCCGACGAAGATCTCGTCGCGCAGGCGAAGGACGAGCTGCAGCGTCTCGGTCTCGGTGAAGCGTCCCGGGTCGAGGCCGGGTACGTCGTGCGGATGCCGAAGGCGTACCCCGTCTACGACGACTTCTACAAGGCGAACGTCGAGGTCATGCGGCAGTGGCTCGATGCCAACGCACCGAACGTGTACCCGGTCGGGCGCAACGGCATGCACCGCTACAACAACCAGGACCACTCGATGTACACCGCGATGCTCTCGGTCGAGAACATCTTCGGGGCCGACCACGACGTGTGGACCGTGAACGTCGACGCGGAGTACCACGAGGAGCAGGTCGGAGACCATCTCGACGCCGCGACTCCACAGGGAACCGGGCGCGACGCGCCGGTCATCCCGCGGCACGTCTCCGACGCGCATCGCGGCTGACATCAGGTCGGAAGCACCGATGAGTCGCGCGACGCCGACGGGGAGCTCCGAGCGGCTCACCGAGAGCGTGCGCCCCCGCTTCGACTGCTTCGACGGTCTCCGCGCGCTCGCTGCGCTCGTCGTGGTGGTGCACCACACCGCGTACGCCACTGGGGAGACGTTCCGGTCGGATCTCGGCCCGTACTTCGCCCGCGCCGACATCGGCGTCGCGATCTTCTTCCTGATCTCGGGGTTCCTGCTCTACCGACCGTTCATCGCGAACCACTTGGCCGACCGGCCTCGCCCGGCCACGGGGCCGTACCTGCGCCGGCGCTTCCTGCGAATCTTCCCGGCGTACTGGGCCGCGCTCGTGGGCATCTCGGTCTTCATCGGGTTCGGCGTCGGCCAGGGCCTCGACGGTCTCTGGAGCTGGATCTGCCACCTGTTGCTGATCCAGGTGTACCAACCGGACCAGTTCTTCCGTGGGATCACGCAGTCGTGGACGCTGTCGGTCGAGCTGTCCTTCTACCTGTTCCTTCCCGTGTACGCGTTGGGCATCCGCCGCATCGCCGCCGGCCGTCCGCGACGGGACCCGATCCGTGTCGAGCTCGTGGGCCTCGCCGTGCTCGTCGCGATCGGGATCGGGTTCAACGCGATGATGCAGTGGGGTGGATCGACGTACCTCACTCGGGTCGGGAAGGCGTGGCTCCCCGCGAACCTGGACCTGTTCGCCATCGGAATGGGCCTCGCGCTCGTCAGCGCGTGGGTCGCCACACGAGAGGAGACCCCGCCCCTCGTCGAGAAGATCGGGCAGATCGGCGGCTGGTGGTGGTTCGGCGCGGCGGTCGCGTTCTGGGTCGTCTCGACGCAGCTCGGCCTCACCCGCGCGATCACCCCGATCCCCGAGACGGGCATCGGCCCCTACCTCGAGCACTACCTCTACGGCGTCGTCGCGGCCTTCCTGCTGCTCCCCGTCGTGTTCGGCACGAACCGGCGCGGCGTCGTACGGAGCGTCCTGCGGTTCGCGCCGATCGCCTGGCTCGGGCTCATCTCGTACGGCATCTACCTGTGGCACCAGGGGTGGATCAAGGAAGCGCAGAAATGGACCGGGAGTGGTCCGTTCCAGGGCTCGCTCTGGGAGATCCTCGCGATCGTGCTCGCGTGCACGATCCCGACGGCAGCACTCAGCTACTACCTGTTGGAACGACCGGCGCTCAGGCTGAAGGACTGGCGACGCCCGGCTCGGCCGCGGGCCTCGGGGTGAGCGCGGCCCGACCGCGGTACGCGGCGAGCAACGCATCGATCGCGACTCCGGCGAGCACGACGGCGGCAGTGTCGAACCCGACGCGATAGCGCGTGATCCCGAAGGTGGTTGCCGCTGCGATCACCGCGGCGAGGGTCACCGCGAGGTACGGCGAGACTGGCAGCTTCCGCCGCCAGAGCAGCACGGCCCCGCCGATCGCGAGGAGCGTGATCGGGTAGTAGAAGGCGAGCGCGAGCCGGGACGGCCACAGCCCGCGCCGCTCGAAGAACTCGTCGAGCTCGATGCTCTGCAGTGGCCGGTAGACGTGGAACAGTCGGCCGACCCGGGCGGCGAGGACCTTGGGCTGCGAGCTGAGGTGGGTACGGATGTAGGCGACGGCGTGGTCGCGTGCGACCGCGTCGATGCGACTCTCGTCGTTGGTCCCTCGCACTTCGCCGATCCCGCAGTGCCACGACCAGTAGCCGAGCAGCCTTCCCGAGTAGGCCTCGTCGCAGTTGCCGTAGCTCATCGCGATGCCGCTCCCCGACACGATGAGGATGGGCTTCGCGAACCGACCGGGCTGGTTGTTGTAGGCCACCCACGGCCCGATGACCACGACCGCGACGAGGGCTGCGAGGCCGAGCAGCCGGAACCGGCGACCCCAGGTGACGCCGTCGAGTCGGAGGAGCAGCGGGAGGACGCAGAACGGGTACAGGACGAGCGCCTCCGACCGCGTGAGGGCTGCGATCGCGATCCACAGGCTCAGCAGCACGACTCGTCCAGCAGTGGGGTTGCGCCAGCAACGGTGCGCCGCGAACAGGAATAAGGCGACGAAGAGGACGTAGGGCGTCTCCGACAGCAACGTCGCGTCGTTGATCCACAGGTTCGGGTAGATCGCCGCGAGACCCGCCGCGATGAGTCCGGCCCGGTCTCCGGCCAGGTCGCGGGCCGTGAAGCCGAGCACCGCGACGGCCAGAGCGCCGAGGACACAGGTGGCGAGGCGGGCTCCGAGCGGAGTGTCGATCCCGACGAACGACATCGCGCCGAGGAAGAGCGGGTAGACGGGTGGGTGACCCGCGGTCGGGACGTAGCGGCCGTGCTCGGTGAACCAGATGAGCGGGTTCCCGAAGCCGACGCCGTTGGCGAGCATCCGACCCGCTTCGAAGTACCAGCGGACGTCGGTGAGGCGCCCGAGCGGTTGGTCGCGCCGCGCGACGTAGGTGAACACCCACCGGAGCACGAGCGCCGCGGCGGTGATCACGAGCAGACGCCGGACGAACGGCGACCGCCCCGCGGGAGGTTCGTCGGGAGCGACGCGCCCGTCGATCGCGTCGGCGTCGACGGTGGGCATGCTCACGTCTCCCGCGCTCTGCACCCCACCCCCCGTACCGCCTCGGACGTGCCGCCCGCGTGCGTCGGGACGGCGTCGGAAGAGGGTAGTCGCCGCGCCGGCCGATGGGTTCGGTGCGCGCTGGTAGCGTGACCCGATGGCTCCGATCCCGGCTGCGGCGGTGTGAGGCGGAGCATGAACCGGTTCGGTCGGGTGCTGCTCGCGATCGTGCTCGTGGGCCTGGCCGTGCGGGTCGGTTACGTCGCGGTCGTCCTCTGGGACGAACCACTCAAGGGCGATCAGGTGTTCTACAACGCCCAGGCGAACCGCCTGGCCCAGGGCTACGGGTTCGTCGAGCCGTACAACCGCGAGTTGAACGTGCGGAAACCGGGGACGGCGCAGTCGGGTGAGCACCCGCCGCTGACCGTGCTCGCCCTGGCCCCGGTCTCGTGGGTGCTCAACCACGCACCGGGCATCGAGGTCGACACCCGCCGCGGCGACACCCACGCTCCCGCGCAACGACTCACGCTCGCGATCCTGGGTTCGCTCGGCGTCCTCCTCGTCGGGCTGCTCGGTCGCGAGGTCGCGGGCGAGCGGGTCGGGCTGGTTGCCGCGGGAATCGCGGCCGTCTACCCGAACCTGTGGGTGAACGACGGACTCGTGATGGCCGAGACGCTCACCGTCGTCGCGGTGGCGTGGGCGTTGTACCTCGCCTA
Organism: uncultured Actinomycetes bacterium; assembly: GCA_963829475.1. Taxonomy (GTDB): domain Bacteria; phylum Actinomycetota; class Acidimicrobiia; order IMCC26256; family JANYLB01; genus JANYLB01. The sequence continues at coordinate 842,638 of CAWHIU010000002.1, forward strand.
TCGGTACCGACGCGCGCCGACCGGTCGGACCGCGGTGCTGCTGGGAGTCGCGTGCGGTCTGGCCGCGCTCGCCCACGCGGAGATGATCCTGCTGTTTCCCTTGCTCGCGCTGCCGATCCTCCTTGCCGGCTCGCGAGACCAGTGGCACGCCCGTCTCCCGCGGATCGCCATGATGCTGCTGGCCGGAGTCGTCGTCGTCGGGCCCTGGATCGTGTTCAACCTGACGCGCTTCGAGGATCCCACTCTCCTGTCGACGAACGACGGCCAGACCTTCCTCGGTTCCAATTGCGACGCCTCGTACTACGGGCGAGGGACGGGGTTGTGGCAGCTGAGTTGCCTGCAGAAGTTCCCCGGCGACACATCGCAGGTGGGAACGGCATCCCGCAACGCGGCGATCGACTACATCCGGGCGCACGCAGACCGGGCGCCGACGGTCGTCGCGATCCGGCTCGGGCGACTCTGGAACGTGTACCGGCCCCAGGACATGGTCTGGTACAACGACGGCGAGGGTCGGGAGAAGTGGATCTCGTGGCTCGGGGTGTGGTTCTTCTACCCGCTCACGGTGCTCGCGATCGCCGGGGGGTTCGTGCTCCGACGGTCGTGGTCACGCCTGTGGCCCCTGCTCGTGGTTCCCGTTGTGGTCACGGTCATCGGCGCGCTCACCTACGCACAGGCCCGGTTCCGGGCGCCGGCGGAGCTGAGCATCGTCGTCCTGGCCGCGGTGGCGATCGACGCGGTGTTCCGGGCGGTGTCGGGCCGGTCGGAGCCCGAGCCACCGGAATCGGACGCCGATCGGCTCGAGCGCGTCGCCGTGGCGACGTCGTGACGCCCACGCGGCCGTAGCGACCAGGGGAGTAAGATCCGTGGGTGCTCGAGCTGGTACCCGTGCCGGATGCCTGACGAGACCCGTGACCCGGCATCGTCGTCGCCTTCGAGCCCGCCGCCGCGTCGGGGTCGAGGTCGCACGCTGGTCGTGATCCCCGCGTACAACGAGGCGGAGTCGATCACGCCGGTGCTCGCCGAGCTCCGCCGTGAACGCCCGGATCTCGACGTGCTCGTCGTGTCCGACGGCTCGACCGATTCGACCGCCCGTATCGCCCGGGCTGCCGGCGTCGCGGTGGTGGAGCTCCCGTTCAACCTCGGGATCGGTGGTGCGTTGCGGACAGGGTTCCGGTACGCGGCCGAGAACGGCTACCAGGCTGCCGTTCAGTTCGACGCCGACGGTCAGCACGATCCGCATGCCGTCGCGGCCCTGCTCGCCCCGCTCGCCGACGGCGCCGATCTCGTGATCGGGAGCCGGTTCGTCGAGGGAGGGACCGTCACCTACGAGGTCAGCCGCATCCGCCGCTTCGCGATGCGCGGGCTCGAGTGGGTCGTGCAGCGACTCGTCGGTCGCCGATACACCGACACCAGCTCAGGATTCCGCGCGTTCTCACGCCGCATGATCGGCTACTTCGCGAAGCACTACCCGGTCGAGTACATGGACTCCGTCGAGGCGCTCGTCCTCGCGGCGAACCTGGGATTCGATGTCCGGGAGGTCCCGGCCGACATGCGCGGGCGCGCCGGCGGCGCACCCTCGACGCGGGGGTGGAAGCTCGCGTACTACTACACGCGCTTGCTCGTCGTGCTGATCACGTCGTACACGCGACCCTCGCATCGGAAACGCCGCGCCGCACGCTCGAACCCGAAGAGCGCGGTGGCTCCGGCGCGTCGAGGAGCGCTCGGCATGAGCCTGCGTGCACACATCTCGATCGTCATCCTCACCGTCGCGACGTTGCTGTTCATCCTGCGGCTCGTGCGGAGGGGCCGACTCCGGGCGAAGTACTCGGTGCTCTGGGTGTCGCTCGGTGCCGCGCTCGCCTTGGTCGCCACCGCGCCGGTGCATCCTCGAGGGCATCTCCGACATCTTGGGGATCAAGACGCCCGCGTTCACGTTCATCCTGATGGCGATCACGTTCCTCCTGATCCTCTCGCTCCACTTCTCGTGGGAGCTGTCGAGGTTGGAAGACCGGACTCGCTCGCTCGGTGAGGAGTCCGCGTTGCTCCGCGAGGAGGTCCAGCGGATGTCGGATCGCGCGCCGAGCGCGCCGAGGGAACCTCAGCTTCGGGTTGACCGGGCCTCGATGATGAGGCCGTCGGCGACGAATGGTGCGCCGAGCTTGGCGGCGGTCCGCTCGAGCCAGAGCATCCCCCGCGCACCCGCGGCGAGGAGCGCGCGGCCCTCGATGGGCTTGAGGATCGGCACGTAGGTCGCGGCCGACACGACCTCCCAGCCGTGGCGTTCGAGCAGCGCGGTGAGCGTGATGCAGGAGAAGAGCGTCACGTGATCCGGGTGGTTGATCTCGTAGCCCCCGAGCGCGGCGATGGTGTTGCCGAGTCCGCTGGCGTTGGGAGTGGTGAGCACGAGCCGACCGCCGGGGCGGACGAGCGCGGTCATCGCGTCGAGGAAGGGCCCGGGCGCGTCGACGTGTTCGATCACCTCGCCCGCGATCACGAGATCCGCGGGCTCGAGTCCGAGCGCGATGACGTCGTGCGGCTCGCGGCAATCGGCCGTGTACGCCTCGAAGCCTTCGCGGCGCGCCGACTCGACCCCTTCCTCGTCGACGTCGATCCCGACGAGGGACGTGGTCACCTTGGCGAGGCGAGCGTGGAGCCAGGTGCCGGTGCTCGCCTGCATCTCCTGGTAGCCCGCGTCGACGAACCCGATGTGGACCACTCGTTGTCCGGTGCCGAGCGAGGCGAGGTAGCTGAGCCGGTCGACGACCCGGGCCGACGGGAGCTTGTGGAGCATGGAGGTCTGGTCGGCGCCGCTCATGTGGAGCTCCCTTGGGGCGTGGTTGCGAAGGTCGGCATGGTCCCGAGCCCGTCGAGGCGCTCGACGAGCGGTGGTGCGCTCCGGCGGTGCAGGAGGCGGTCGAACCGGGCGAACATCTTGTCTCGGTCACGCCAGAGGAGGTAGCTGCCGATCCGGCCGGCTTCGTCGAGGCGCCGGTACGGCTCGGCCGGATCGAAGTCGTACGGATGGCCGTAGGTCCACAGCAGCGACTCGGGCCGTGACCGAGCGAGGCCGACCCGGGCGACGGTGGCCGGGAGGTTGCGGAGCCAGACGGCGCCGAGGAACGGCAGACCCACCTCACCCACCCTGAGCACCGGGCAGGGGAGCTCGATCAGGCCGTTGTCCCACCGGAACGGTGTGGTGGGGTACGCCGGATTGCCGTAGAGGGGATGACGGATCGGCATCGCGCTCGACGAGTAGCGGAACCCGAGCTCCACGAGCACGTCGAGCACGCGGTACGACGACTCGACGAGGGAGAACATCGGCGCCCGGAACCCGACGACCGGTTGCTGCGCGGCATCCTCGAGTCGCGCCTTCGCGTCGTGAACCCGGTTCGTGAACTCGTCGAGCTCGACGTCGGGCAACGGGATGTGGCGGAAGCTGTGCAGGCCGAGCTCGTGACCTTCCGCGGCGATGGCCTTGGTGAGATCCGGGTGATCCTCGGCGACGTCGCCCACGATGAAGAACGTGCCCCGAATGCCGCGCTCGCCGAGGAAGTCGACGATGTCGCGCGTGATGGCGACGTGGCTCGGTGCGTCGCTCACGTCGTCGCGGTGGTCCTCGACGTCGAGCGTGAACGTGATCGACATCAGAACGCGTCCATGTCGAGGAACTCGAAGGTGCTCAGGCGGATGGTGTCCTGGTCGTAGCCCTCGCGGAGGCTCTTGAGGAGCAGGAAGAGCGGCGCGGGCCGCAGCTTCTTCGGGGGTTCGATGCCGAGCACCTTCACATGCTCGTTCCACCCGCCGTGCACCGCGACGGGCGTCCGGTGGTAGCGGCAGGCCGCGGCGATGATGGCTCGAGACGAGAGTGGACCGGTGCGCCCACCCCGCGGCAGGAGCTTCATGATCACTGCCGCCGGGACACCCCGCTGCACGGTGCGCAACGAGACTCCGACCACGTCGGGGGAGATGTGCACGACGTGCTCCACGTGCGGACGCGCGAGGCGCCACCGGAGGTTGTCGACCGTCCACGAGTTGGTGAGGTCGGTGGTGGGGGAGTCGTCGAGGTCGCTTGCGATCGCGGTGAACGCGGAACCGTTGAGGAACTCGGGGGTGACCAGGATGGACTCGACGCCCCGGCCGGTTGCGGTCGGGATGCAGAGCCGCACCGGTATCTGGCCCTCGAGTCGCCACCCGAGGTGCTTCGGGCCTGCACCGACCGACTTCTCGTTCGGCACCCCGATCGCGAGGCTGCGACCGTCGGCCCCGGCCCGGGTGTACAACGCCTTCGCGAGCTCGATGAAATGCCCCTTCCGTTGCGTGCCGCTCCGGGTGGCCGCGTTCAACGAGAACACGCCGGGCACGGGCCCGTCGGCGTCGCGATAGTCCTGGGGGACCAGCGCGTAGTGGGCGAGACGGGTGCCGTCGGGGTCGTCGGTCGACTCCTCGTAGGCCGGACCCGATGGGTTCTGGTCGTAGAGCCACGAGAGATACCGGTTCTCGTCGTCGCCGAAGCGCGGATCAGGCAGCTCCGAGTCGAGGAGCTCACTGCTCTTCGTGAGATCGGCTTCGGGTGTCGCCATGGGGCTTCTCCGGTCAGGGACAGGAACGCGTGATGCTAGGAGGTCGGAGCGACGACCGGCTCCGGCGCGGCATCAGCGGCGCGGCGTCGAGCCGCGAAGTGGGCCCAGAGCAGGTCCATCGACACCGCTGCGGCCAGGACGACGCCGGGCTCGGCGCTCGCCCGGTAGCGGAGCACCCCGAAGCTCATCGCCGCGGCCAGGCTCACGAGGATCGCCGGGCCGAGGATCGGCATGACCGGCGCCTTGCGCCGCCAGAGCAGGACGATCCCCGAGATCGCGAACGGTAGGAGGAACCAGTACTGGACGAGCGCGATGCGGGAGGCGGTCACGGTGCGTCCCTCGATCACGCCGTTCAGCTGGATGCTCTGGCGGGGCCAGAGCACGTCCCAGACGCGCGCCACCCGTACGCCGACCACGAGTGGAATGCGGCCGGTGTGCTTGCCCAGGTAGTCGAGCGCCAGGCGCTTCACCACGACATCGCGTTGCGACGCGTCACCGGGGATCGGGTGCTTCGGGGTGCAGCCGGATGCGTACCAGCCGATGAGCGGTCCGGAGAAGCCTTCGTCGCAGGTGCCTCCACGGATCACCGACCACGTGCTGTCGGTGACGAACGTCGTCTCCTGGAAGCGCGACAGGTTGTAGACGATCCAAGGCGCCGCGAAGATCGTGATCATCACCGCGACGACGGCGAGATGGCCGATCCGGGTCTTGAGCGGGTTGGCGCGGTTGCGCAGCATCAGCGGGAGCCCGACAAGCGGTCCCAGGAACAGGACCTCGGCGCGGGTGAGCACGCCGAGGCCCAGGGCGACCCCCAGCCAGACCGCGATGATCATCCGTGGGTTGCGCCAGTACGAGTACGCCGCGAGCAGCACGCACGCCATGACGACGACGACCATCGACTCGGAGAGCAGCACTCCGTCGTTGATCCAGAGGTTCGCGTACACGGCACCGATGAACGCGGCGATCAGCCCGAGGCGTTCGCCGCCGACGACCCGGCCGGTGAGGCCGAGAACGACGACACCGACCACGCCCAGCACGCACGACTCGAGCCGGTGCGCGGTCACGGTGCCGTTCCCGAGCAACCAGTTGAGCGCACCGAGGAACGTGCCGTAGAGCGGAGGGTGGGCCGCGCCGGGCGTCGAGATGTGGAGCAGGTAGAAGCGTCCGGGGTCGACGTAGCCGTGTCCCGCCGCGATCGCGCGGGCTTGGAGTTGGTAGAAGAGCGCGTCGCCGGCGAGGGGCAGATCGGGGTGCTCGACCAGGACGAACCAGAGTCGGACCGCCAGCGCGAGCCCCGCGATCAGGGCAAGGCCGATGAGGAACCCGCGACTCATGCGGGGGCGGGCGGCCACCGGCTCGGGCGTGGGTGCTTCGGGGTCGGCTGTGAAGGTGGCCGTCATGCAACGGTCTCGCGTTGCGTGACCGTCGTGGGGTCTGGCTTCGGGGTGGCCGGACGGAAGCGCGTCCAGATCGCGTCGATCGTGACGGCGGCGACGATCACGAGACCCGGCTCCACGCTCACGCGGTAGCGCAACACGCCGTAGGTGGTCGCGGCGGCGATCGAGACGACGATCGCGGGGGCGACGATCGGCGTGATCGGGACGCGTCGACGGCGGAGGATCACGAGACCGGCGATGCCGAGCGGGAGGAGGGTCCAGTAGCTCCAGAACGCGGCGATCGACGCGTCCCACGTGCGTCCTTCCCACGTCGCGTTCAAGTAGATCGTCTGGCGCGGCTTGTAGGCGTCCCACAGGCGGCCGACCCGCTTCGCCATCACGAGCGGGAGATCGCCGGCGTGGTCCTTGGTGTACGTCATGGCCTGGCGGCCCAGGACGTAGTCCTTCTGCGAGCTGTCGCCGGCCGGCTCACCTTGCTGGCAGAAGAAGTACCAGCCCGCGTACATGCCGTACCAGGCCTTGTCGCAGCTGGCCGACTCCAGCACCGTGCCCCAGTGGTCGGTCATGAACACCGGGTCGCTCGAAACGGGTGAGGTTGTAGCCGACCCACGGCCCCACGAGCACCACCATCGCCAGCGCGGTGACGACGAGCAGCTTCAACCGGTGGAGCAGGGAGAGGTTCCGCATTCCGTAGAGCAGCGGGAGGAGCAGGATCGGGGCGAGGAAGACCACCTCGCCGCGGAGAGCGCGGCCAGCCCGAGCGCGAGCCCGAGTCCGATGGCGCGCGACACCTGCGGTCGCTTCCAGAACGCGTACGCGGCGTAGAGCACGATCGGCATGGTGAGGATGGTCATCGGCTCGGGGAGCAGCATGCCGTCGTTGATCCACAAGTTCGCGTAGACCGCAGCGATCGCGGCCGCGATCAAGCCGGTGCGCGGGTTGGAGATCTGGCGCCCGACGATGCCGATCATCACGACTCCACCGGTACCGAGGAGGCACGACGCGAGGCGGTGGCCGGTGACCGACCAGACGCCGAGCCGTGACGACCGCACCGAGGTAGAGGCTGTAGAGCGGCGGGTTCGCGGCAAGCTGGTGTGACGACGCCGTGCTGGTACCAGTCGAACGGGTTGATGAAGCCCTTGCCGTCGGCGAGCGCCCAGGCCTGCAGGTGGTAGTACGACGCGTCGCCGCCGACGGCGTAGTGCGAGTAGCCCTCGAGCACCCACCACACCCGGACCCCGAAGGCAACGAGCGCGATCGCGCCGAGCGCGAGGACGAACCCTTTCCGGGAGCCGTCGGGGTCGGGAGCGTCGGAGGTGTCGGGAGCGTCGCCACCGACGCGTCCCGCGGCCTCGCCGGCTCGCGTTCGCTCGTCGGCGGTCTGCACGCCTCCCCCTCCAGCCGGTCTCGAGCCCCTCCGGGCAGGCTCACTCGGAGGAGGTCAGGCTAGCCGCCCGACCACGCTTCGCGGCTCTTCGCCGCGCTCCGACGGTAGAGTCGCCTCCATGTTGCGTTCAGCCGACGAGTACCTCGAATCGCTCCGCGACGGACGGCGGGTGACCTACCTCGGGCGCACCATCGACGACGTCACGAAGGAGCCCGACCTGAGGGTCGCGATCGACCTGGCGACGCTCGATTTCGAGCTCGCCGAGGCCCCCGATCTGGCCGACCGCCTGATCGCGATCGACGAGGACACGAACGCCGAGATCCCGGTTCTCTACCGGATTCCCCGCTCGGCCGACGACGTGCTTGCCCGCGCCGTCGCCATCGAGCTCACCACCGCGCACGGCGCGTGCATCCCGCCACTGATCAAGGAGATCGGAACCGACGCGCTCCTCGCGCTGCTGCGGGTGACCGAGGGTGAGGCCTACGACCGGGTTCGTGCGTTCTACGAGCACTGTCGCGATGGCGATCTCGCCGTCGCGGTCGCGCAGACCGACGTGAAGGGTGACCGATCGCTGGCTCCGCACCAGCAGGCCGACCCCGATCTGTACGTGCACGTGGTCTCGGAGTCGGCCGACGGCATCGTGGTGCGCGGCGCCAAGACCCACACGTCGGGCAGCGTGAACTCGAACGAGCTCATCGTGCTCCCGACCCGCGCCATGGGCCCCGACGACGCCGACTACGCGGTCGCGTTCGCGATCCCGATCGACACCGACGGGCTGCACCTCTACACGTCGGCCTACGGTTCGGGCGAGCACGGATCTTTCGAGTTCCCGGCGTCGTCGCGTTCGAAGATGCTCGAGACCCTCACCGTCTTCGACGACGTCTTCGTGCCCTGGGAACGGGTGTTCCTCTACAAGCAGCCACAGCTCGCCGGGCCGATCGCGCTGACCTTCGTCGAGTACCACCGGTTCACCGCGGTGAGCTACAAGCTCCCGCTCCTCGACGTGTTCGTCGGAGGAGCGGCGCGCATCGCCGACATGAACGGCGTGGGCAAGGCCGGTCACATCCGCGACAAGCTCACGCACCTGATCGCCTACGCCGAGACGGTCCGCGGGCTCACCGAGCTCGCCGCCTCCCGCAGCCGCGAAGGCAACCGGGGGATCTGGTATCCCGATCCGCTCACCACGAACTTGGCGAAGTTCACGTTCGCGAGCGGCTACCACGAAGCCGCCGAGCTGGTCCAGGAGTGCGCCGGCGGCTTGCTGGTGACCGGGCCCGGCGATGCCGACTGGGCGGTGCCCGAGATCCGGGCCGTGCTCGAGAAGTACTACCCGGCCGCGGCCCCCGCCGAAGGCCGGCTCCGACTCATGCACCTGCTCAGCGACCTCACCGTCCGCGACCTCGGCGGCTACCACGCGGTGCTGGCCGTGCACGCGGAAGGTTCGGTGGAGGCCGAGAAGATGCAGATCCTGCGATCCTTCGACCCGACCCGGGCGCTCGGGCTCGTCGGTGAGCTTGCCGGGCTCGACGGGCTCGACGGCTGAGCCCGATCGCACCGCAGGCGGGACCGCGCTCGTGTCACTGACCACCACCGAGCCGCGGCCGGCCGAGCCCGAGGCCGAAGGTCTCCAGCCGACCTCGAAGTTGCCCCGGATGAGCCGGGGGTTCGTGCTCGGCCTGTTGCTGATCGCGGCCGTCGCGCTGGCCATCCGCTTGTACTGGGTGCTGGTCGCGTACGAGGGCTTCAAGCCCGGCCCCGATGCGCTCTGGTTCCACTACCAGGGGTGGACGTTCGCGGAGGGCCGTGGCTTCATCGACCCGGCGGCCTGGTACTTCCCGAAGCCCGGGGGTGGCTTCATGCACACCTCCGCCGAAGGTGCCGGACACCCACCGCTGTACGGGCTCTTCCTCGGAGTCGTCTCGTGGCTGGGGGCGTGGAGCGTCACGGCGCAACGAGTCGCGACGACGTTCCTCGGTGTCGGCGCGGTCGTCGTGATCGGACTCGCGGGACGCAAGCTCCGCAACGAGCGGGTGGGGCTGATCGCGGCGGCAATCGCCGCGGTGTACGCCAACCTCTGGATCAACGACGGTCTGCTCCTCGCGGAGTCGCTCGCCGCGCTCCTCGTCGCGTGGATCCTCTACGCGGCGTACTCCTTCTGGCGGGCACCGACCTGGTGGCGCGCGGCGCTCCTCGGCCTTGCGTTCGGGTTCACCGCGCTGTGCCGGGCCGAGGCGCTGCTCCTCGCACCACTCATGTCCCTGCCGCTCGTGCTCGGCGTACGACGTCTGCCGATCGGAACGAGGATCCGCATGCTCGCGGTCGTCGCAGGCTGCATCGTCGTCGTCGTCGGTCCGTGGGTCGGATACAACCTCACGCGCTTCGACGAGCCGGTCACGATGACGAGCAGCGACGGTCGCGTGCTCGCGGCTGCGAGTTGCGACGCGACCTTCTACGGCCCGAAGACGGGGTGGTTCTCCGAGAAGAACTGCCCGGCGCTCACGCCCAAGCACGTACCCCCGGGCGATGCGTCGGTGTACGACGCCGCGCAGCGGTCGGCGGCGATCCGCTACATCCGCAACCACCTCGGTCGGCTCCCGACAGTCATGGCGATCCGAGTCGGGCGGCTCTGGGAGGTGTACGCGCCGATACAGACGCGCGAGCTGGGAACGATCGCACCGGAGAAGCGCACGGCGGGGTCGTCGCGGATCGCACAGATCCAGTACTGGATCCTGGCTCCCCTCGCGATCGCGGGTGTTGTCCTGACCCGGCGGCGCAAGGTGCCGATCTCACCGATGGTCGTGCCCGTGATCGTGGTCACGATCGCGGCGGCGATGTACTTCGGGATCGTCCGGTACCGACTCTCCGCGGAGCCGGTGATCGTGCTCGCCGCGGCCGTGACGATCGAGGCGCTGTGGCTCATGTTCCGGCACCGACGTGACCAGTCTCGCCGGGAAGGTGCCGACTACCCTTCGTGACGCCAGGGTCGGCTCCCGGGGGGACCGACGACGTGACCACTCTGCGCCTCAGAGCGCTGTGTGCAGCCGGTCGGAGGAGACGCGGTGACACCGTCGGAGGGCGAGAGCGTTCACTCTTCGTGGTGGCGTGACGAGTTGCGGTACCTGTGCGAGTTGCTCGCGTTGACGGGTCTTGCGATCGCGCAGCCGGTGCTCGATGTGTTCGGGAAGAGCCCGGAGACGTTCGCGTTCCGGGGGGTGTCACGCGCGGGGATCATCGAGTTCGCGTTGTTGGTGACGTTCGGGCCGCCGTTGGTGTTGGGTGTCGGTGCTGCGATCACCCGGTTCGCGGGTCGTCGGGTCCGGCGGTGGGTGCAGACCGTGGTGTTGTGTGGTCTGGTCGCGTTGTTGGGGGTGCAGGTCGCGAAGTCGTTCTTCTCGTTGTCGGGCGCGCCGGTGGCGGTGTTCGCGGTGGTGGCGGCGGTCGGGTTCGGTGTCGTGTATTCGCGGGTGGCGTGGGCGCGGTTGTGGGTGTCGTATCTGGCGCCGGCGCCGGTCGTGTTCATGGTGTTGTTCTTGGTGGCGTCGCCGGTCGCGAAGCTCATCGACAGTTCGGGTGGTGTCGCGGCGGCGGGTCTGCAGTCGGGCAAGGGCCCGAAGCACATCGTGATTCTTCTGCTCGATGAGTTCCCGACGATGTCGTTGTTGGGGCGTGATGGTCAGATCGACGCGTCGTTGTATCCGAACTTCGAGAAGCTCGCGAGTGGCAGCACGTGGTATCGGAACTACAGCACGGTGGCGAGCAGCACGACGTTCGCGGTGCCGTCGATCTTGACTGGCGGGTATCCGAAGGATGTCGATGTTCCGGTGGCGGTCGACTATCCGAACAATCTGTTCACGTTGTTCGCGAAGCAGTACAAGCTCCATGTCGACGAGACGTTCACGCGGTTGTGCCCCGATCAGCTCTGCACGGTGAACGCGGCCGGGTCGGGTGGCCTACGTGGTGTGTCCGACGACGCGCTCGGCGTGTGGCGCAAGCAGGTCGCGTTGCGCGATGTGCCGGTCCAGATCGCGGCGGGGCAGCGGGAACAGACCGTCGCCCCCTCACGCCAGGACCAGAAGGCGGTTCTGCTCCAGCACGACTTCAGCACCGGTATCCACAACGCCCCGGTGCGATTCCAGGACTTCCTCTCGGGGATCAAGGCCGATGAGCCGCCGTCGTTGCACTACCTGCACATCCTGAAGCCGCACCAACCGTGGGAGGACTACCCCGACGGCACCTCATACCCGTTCCCCGCTGTCGATCCTGGCCGGGTGGGCCAGTTCGGCAACATCTGGGGGCCGAGCGAGGCCGCCGCTCGACTCGGTCGTCAGCGTCATCTGCTCCAGGTGCAATACAGCGACAAGCTGGTCGGTCAGACGATCGATCGGCTGAAGGCCCAGGGCATCTACGACGACACCTTGCTCGTCGTGATGGCCGACCACGGCATCGCGTTCGCGCCCAGCAATGCGGTGCGCGCCGAAGACGGCAACGCGTACCCGTCGGCGACGTGGAGCGACATCATGTGGGCGCCGTTCTTCGTCAAGGCACCCGGCCAGAAGGTGGGCACACAGAACGACTGGAACGTCGAGTCGATCGACGTGTTGCCGACCATCGCCGACATCGCCGGGATCAAGATCCCCTGGAAGGTCGCGGGGAGATCGGCGGTGAAAGGTCCGGCACGCGCGGGCCAGACCCGCACGTTCTACAAGGCAACGATCTCACCCGCGGCCAAGACGGTGCGCGGGCCGCGCTTCACCGACGACGGCAACGAGGGGCTCCGAACGCACGATCGCCGGCGGCGTCGGCTACTTCGCCGCCGACGGCGATCCGAAGTGGGCCGTCTACCGGGTCGGTCCCGACGCCGATCTCGTCGGCCGGAAGGTGAGCGAGCTCCCGACGGTGGCGGCGAACGACGTGCACGCCGCGGTGCAGGACCCGTCGCAGTTCGACTCGGTCGACCCGAGGTCGGGCAGAGTCCCCGGTTTCGTGGCCGGCAACGTGACCGGCAGCGACAACCAGATCGGCATCGCGATCGCGCTCAACGGCACCATCGGCGCGGCCACCTCGAGCTTCGCCGACGCCACCCATCCCCACCAGTTCGCCGGCATCATGCCCGACTTCCTGTTCAAGAAGGGCAAGAACACGGTGACCGTCTACGAGATCGTCGACCACAACGGCACCAAGGCCCTCCGCCCCCTCTCCGGCTAGCCCCGTCCGTCTGACCAAAAGACCATTCCGGCGTCGTGAGCGCGGCGAAAATCCCGCGCTCACGACGCCGGAACGCGATCTCAGTCGTCGGTGGGTGGGGAGAAGTTGCCGGCCATGCGTTCGAGGACGCCGCCTTCGCCGCGGCTGGTGAGGGCGGCGAACGAGTCGTAGGCCTCGCGGCGGCGGCGCCAGAGGGCGTCGACGAAGCGGAGGTTGATGTCGTGGCGGATCGGGAGGTAGCCGATCTCCCACACCATGATCAGGCCCCAGAACGCGAGGTCGACGGTCGCGCCGCCGGGCTTGAGGTGCGTGCGGATGCGCATCGCACCCTGAGCGAAGTGGGTGACCTTGTTGGCGATCGCGTCGGCGAGGACGGCTTCGGGAATCCGGATGATGCACGCGGTGTCGTCGGGAGGTGCATGGAGCTGGAGCACGCGTCGGGCCAGGAAGTCGATCGCCCAGAACGGTCGTGGCGACGACGGGACCTCGAACACGACCGGGCGATTCAGGGTCGCCTTGCGTACCGGATACGGAACCGCGCGGGCGAACGACTCGAAGTAGTCGGCGAAGGTGCGGAAGTCGAGCGTGCGGGTCGACTCGAGCTCGGCCTGACGGTCGAGCGTGGGCTGGATGCGAGCGACCTCCTCTGCGAGGCGTGCCTCGCGGTCGGTCCACCAGTCGCCGGGTCGAGGCTCGAAGCCACCTGCCGGTGTCCACGAGCTCCCGGGATCGAGCGGCACCAGTTCGGTGTCGCCGAGGCCGCCGATCTTCTCCACGTAGTCGACGAGCTCGGACGGGGTGACCGAATGCTCGTTGAGATCGCGCGTCTCGGGGTGCAGGAACGCGACGAGACTCGCGAACGGGATCGCGTACCGCGGCCGGAGGTGGCGCGCGACGTCGACGAAGTCTTGCATCGTGCTGTCGCGGGTGACGAGCGCGAGGTCGGCGGGATCGTCGGCGGTGTAGCAGTACGGATATCCCTGCGCCCATGAGAACGCCTTCAGCATGAAGGTGGGACGACCCCAGTCTTCGACGATCTGGTCGGCGGCCCGACCGCGGATCTTGCAGTCGTTCACGTCGGCGATCACGACGTCGCCGCTGCGGATCACGATCGCGGTGTCGTCGAAGCCGTATTGGTACGACGCGATCTCGAGGTCGGGCGTGAGCTGCACCCGCTCGCCGTGAGCGAGCTCCGTCACCCGGTCGAACCCGAGCTTCTGGAGCTCCGGACGCATCACGTCGACCCCGAACTTCCCCACGTAGATCGACGCCCGCGGGTCGAGCTTTCGGAGGGTGGGGTAGTGGAAGTGATCGGGATGATGGTGGGTGAGGTAGACGAAATCGGGCTCCAACCAGGCCGGCTCGAGCTCGCCGATCGGTGGGTAGTGCCACCACGAACGCCATCCGACCGAGCCGACGAGCCAGGGATCGACGATCAGGGACCCGGAATCGGTCTCGACGTGCAGGCAGGCGTGCCCGATGAAGGTGAGGCGCATGAGGACGCCGAGGTTACCGCCAGGAGTACGATCACCGGCTTACGCCGACCGCGCCGGGGAGCACCGCGGCCAGGATCCGCCGGGATTCGTCACGGTTCGCACGGGGGGAGCACGTCATGGAGCTGGCCGGAGCAGCCGACATCCAGAAGCTGGGTGATCTCGCGGCCGAGAGCGGCATCCATCGCGTGAGCATGCTGGCGTGGCGTGATCTCGACGACCCCGAGGCCGGTGGATCCGAGGTCCACGCGTCGATGGTCGCCCGCCTCTGGGCCGAGGCCGGGATGGAGGTGACGATGCGGACCTCCTTCGCCGCCGGCCATCCGCAGATGAGCTGGCGCGACGGCTACCGGGTGATCCGCAAGGCCGGCCGCTACATGGTGTTCCCGCGCGCAGCCTTCAGCGAGATGATGGGCTGGCACGGTGCGCGCGACGCACTCGTCGAGATCTGGAACGGGATGCCGTTCTTCTCACCCGTGTGGGCGCAGGGTCCGCGGGTGGTGTGGCTGCACCACGTGCACAAGCAGATGTGGCAGATGACGCTCTCGCCGAAGCTCGCGGGCGTCGGCAACACGATCGAATCGCGCCTTGCGCCCCCGCTGTACCGCTTCACCCCGATCATCACGCTCTCGAAGTCGTCGAAGGAGGAGCTGGTCGAGGACCTGCACTTCAACCCGAAGCGGATCAGCGTCGTCCCGCCGGGCATCCATCCTCGGTTCTCGGCCGGCGGCGAGAAGTCGCCGCATCCGCTCGTCGTCGCCGTCGGGCGCCTCGTCCCGGTGAAGCGGTTCGACATGCTGGTGGAGGCGCTGGTCGGGTTGAAGCAGCGTCAGCCCGATCTCGAGGCCGTGATCGTCGGTGAGGGGTACTGCCGCGACGAGCTGGAGAGCCAGATCCACGAGGCGTCGGCCGAGGAGTGGATCTCCCTACCCGGCCACCTCGATGACGACGCCGTGGTCGACCTCTACCGGCGGGCATGGACCGTCACGAGCGCCTCGATGCGCGAAGGTTTCGGGATGACGCTCACCGAGGCCGCTGCCTGCGGCACGCCTGCCGTCGCGACGCGGATCTCCGGCCACACCGACGCGGTCATCGAGAACCGGAGCGGTCTCCTCGTGGACGACCGTGACGAGCTCACCGACGCGCTCGATCGGCTCATCCGCGACCCCGACCTCCGGGCGCACCTCACGGCCGGCGCCCTCGACTACGCCTCCCAGCTCACGTGGGGCGCGACCGCGCGCGGCACGCTCGAGGTGCTCGCGGCCGAGGCGATCCGCCGTCGGGGCCGCCGGTGACCCAACCGCCCGGGCCGCCCGACGCGGCCTTGGCCTCGCCCCTGGCCTCGCCCCGGTCCGGGTCGTCCGAGTCGGCCGAGGAGCGCAGTCCCGGCGCCGGCCGGTGGTGGCACGCGCTCGGATACGCGCTGCTCGCCGCGCTCGCGTACATCCCGGTGCTGCGGTCGGATCCGGGCAAGGTCGCCGCCGACACGAAGCAGTACCTCTATCTCGATCCCGCTCGTCTGCTCGAGCGTGCGTGGTCGATGTGGGACCCGAACATCGGTCTCGGCACCGTCACCCACCAGACCATCGGCTACCTGTTCCCGATGGGCCCCTTCTTCTGGGTCTTCGACCGTGCCCACGTTCCCGACTGGGTCGCGCAGCGACTCTGGCTGGGTTCGATCATCTTCGCCGCCGGACTCGGCGTGCTGTACCTCCTGCGAACCCTGGCCCAACGCGGTCCGGGCGTGGTTGCAGCCGCGCTCGTCTTCATGTTGTCGCCGTACCTCCTCGACTACTCGGCGCGGATCTCCGTCATCCTGCTCCCGTGGGCGGGGTTGCCGTGGCTCCTCGCGTTCGTCGCGCGTGGGCTGCGGGACCGGGGGAGCGAGACGGGCGGCGGCCGGTTCGGCCGATGGCGGTATCCCGCGCTGTTCGCCGTCGTGGTGCAGGTGATCGGCGGGATCAACGCGACTGCACTCGTGTTCGCGGGCCTCGCTCCGGCGCTCTGGATCCCGTACGCGATCTGGGTCACCCACGAGGTGACCGGGCGACAGGCGTGGCGGTTCATCTGGCGCACCGGGCTCCTCACGACGCTCGCGTCGCTGTGGTGGATCTCGGGCTTGTGGGCCCAGGGCTCCTACGGGCTCGACGTCCTGGCGTTCACCGAGACGATTCGCACGGTGTCGCGCACGTCGCTCGCACCGGAGGTGCTGCGCGGCCTCGGCTACTGGTTCTTCTACGGCCAGGACAAGCTCGGCGCGTGGACCGAGTCGTCGGTTCCGTACACGCAGTGGCCGTGGCTGATCGTGGTCGGCTACGCGATCCCCGCGTTGGCGTTGCTCTCGGCGGCATTCGTGCGGTGGCGGTACCGCGCGTACTTCGCGCTGCTCGTGGTGGTCGGTGTCGTGATCTCGGTCGGGACCTATCCCTACGATGCGCCATCGCCGGCCGGCGCGCTGTTCACCTCGTTCGCGCGATCGTCGTCGGCCGGCCTGGCACTGCGCAGCACCGGGCGGGCGACGCCCCTCATCGTGCTCGGGCTCGCGATGCTGCTCGCAGCCGGGATCAACGCGATCCATCGCAAGCTCGCGGGTACGTCGCGGTCGTGGATCTCGATCGCTGCCGCGGGGTTCGTGATGGGGTTGGCGATCGTGAACCTGCCGTCGCTGTGGCAGGGCACGTTCTACGGCGAGAACCTCGAGCGCGCGAGCGAGATCCCGCAGTACTGGAAGGACGCGATCGCGGCGGTCGACGCCGGGTCTCACGACACACGCATCTTCGAGGTGCCGGGCAGCGACTTCGCGTCCTACACCTGGGGGAACACCGTCGACCCGATCACTCCGGGACTGACCGATCGGCCCTACGTGGCGCGGGAGCTGATCCCGTGGGGGTCGCCGGCGTCGGCCAACCTCCTCAACGCGTTCGACCGCCGGATGCAGGAGGGCGTGCTCGACTCGGACGCGATCGCACCGTTCTCCCGGCTCATCAGCGCGGGCGACGTGCTCGTGCGCGACGACCTGCAGACCGACCGCTACAACCTGGTGCGCTCGCGTTCGCTCTGGCGCCTCTTCGACCCGCCGCCGACCGGACTCGGCGAGCCGAAGACCTTCGGGAGCTCGCCGTCGGGCGCGGCCGGACGGATCGACGAGGAGGCGCTCGGCGCGCCGGCGAACGAAGCCGCGCCGCCATCGGTGGCGGTGTTCCCGGTCACCGACCCGCCGAACATCATCCGTGCCGCGTCGCCGGAACGACCGGTGATCCTCTCGGGTGACGGCGAGGGCATCGTCGACGCCGCGTCGGTCGGGCTCCTGCCGGGCGCTGATCGAGCGGTGCTGTACTCGGCGACGTTCGCGGGCCATCCGACCGCGCTCCGTCGCCAGATCGACCGGGACGCAACCCTCGTGGTCACCGACACGAATCGCAAGCGGGCCCAGCGGTGGAGCACGGTGCGCGACAACACCGGCTACACCGAGACCGCCGATGAGAAGCCCCTGGTCGACGACCCGTCCGATGCCCGCCCGGAGCTCTTCCCGAACGCCGGGGTCGGGGCGTACACGACGGTCGAGGAGCGGGGTGTGAGATCCGTTCGGGCAACGGGCTACGGCAATCCGATCTCCTACAACCCGGAGGACCGACCGGCGCGCGCGTTCGACGGCGACACGTCGACCGCGTGGAGGGTCGGCGCATTCTCGCCCGTCAACGGTGAACGGCTCGAGGTGCAGCTCACGAAGCCGATCACGACCGACCGGATCAACCTGGTGCAACCCCTCGACGGTCCTCGTGAGCGCTGGATCACGAGCCTGAAGCTCCGATTCGACGGCGGCGCCCCGATCACGGTCGCGCTCGACGACGCGTCGCGCACCACGGCAGGCCAGACGGTCCACTTCCCGTCGCGTCGGTTCCACACGCTCGACCTGGAGGTCGCCGACACCAACATCGGGACCGTCGACGACTACCAGGGCTTGAGTCCGGTCGGTCTCGCCGAGGTGCGCATGCGCGACGACACGCCGGGCGCGAAGCCGGTGCGGGTCCACGAAGTGATCCGCATGCCCACCGATCTCGTTCGGGCGGCGTCGGCCGACGCGCTGCGCCATCCGCTCGTGTACACGATGACACGCGAGCGCACGCTGCCGATTCCACCCCGATACGGGTCGGAGCTCACGCTCGATCGTGTCTTCGACGTTCCGGGCGAGCGGTCGTTCGGTGCGAGCGGCACCGCGCGGTTCAACGCGACGGTGACCGACAGCACTCTCGACCGGCTCATGGGCATTCCCGACGCAGTCCACGGGGGGGTGACCGCCAACTCCTCGGGCCGTCTCCCCGGCGACCTCCGGGCACGGGCATCGTCCGCGATCGACGGCGATCCGGCTACCGCGTGGCAGACGCCGTTCGGCAACGCCGTGGGCCAGACGATGTCGTTCACGGTCCCGACCCCGGTCACCGTCGATCACCTCGACCTCACCGTCTTTGCCGACGGACGCCACTCGACGCCGTCGCGCCTGAAGATCCAGTCGAACGATGGAACCACGCGCGAAGTCGACGTCCCCCCGGTACCCGACCAACCGCAGGAGAACGCCACTGCGACGATCCCGCTCGACATCGAACCGGTCACCGGCACCGACCTGACCATCACGATCGAAGCGGTGCATCCCCGACTCGTCGCCGACTACTACACCGGTGCCCAGCACCTGGCACCCGTCGCCATCGCGGAGCTCGGCATCCCGGGGATCCGGCGGGCTCCGGAACCGGCGACGCTCGCGGGCGGGTGCCGGAGTGGCCTCGTGTCCGTCGACGGCACCGACGTCCCGGTGCGTCTCGTCGGCTCGACCGCCGACGCGGAACGGCGGGAAGGCACACCATTCGAGCTCTGCCAGGACGGTCTCCTCCTGACCCGCGGCCACCACGAGGTCCACACGCGCGCCGGAAGCCGCACCGGCATCGATGTCGACCGGTTCGTGCTCGTGTCGGCGGCAGGCGGGGCGCCCGCGACCACCGCCGAGGTCGCCGGAGGGTCGCCGAACATCGGGGCCGAGAGTCTCGCGGCTACGCCGAAGGTGCACGTCACGGCGCGCGGGCGCGACCACACCACGGTGCGCATCACCGGTGCCACCGCCCCGTTCTGGTTCGTGCTCGGCCAGAGCAACAACGCGGGCTGGCAGGCAACGGCGAACGGGACGGATCTCGGCGCGTCGACGCTGATCGACGGTTACGCCAACGGCTGGTTGGTGAAGCCCGCCCGGTCGGGCAGTCCGATCACCGTGTCGGTGCGGTGGGCACCGCAGCGCGTGGTCGACACCGCGCTGGCGATCTCGGGAGTGGTGTTCGCGCTCGCGCTCGGCGTCGTGGTGTGGACCGGAGTCAGAGTCCGTCGGCGTCGGCGCGCGGCAGCGGCCGAGATCGACGCCGACGTAGATCGCGACGCCGTGGTGGCACCCGAGCTGGTGGGCGCGTCCGGCGGTGGGCAGTCCAGCCGACCGGGTGTCGTGGTGCTCGTGGTGGTCCCGGTCGTCGCGGGCGTGGTCGCGGGCCTGTTCGTCCAGCCGTGGGCGGCGCCGCTCCTGGCCGTCGCCACCTTCGCCGCGCTCTGGTGGCGCTGGGCCCGGGGCGTGTTGCGCCTGTTCCCTGCAGTCGCGATCGCCGGGTGCGGCCTCTACATCGCGATCCAGCAGCACCGGCACGGGTTCGTACCCCGATTCGAGTGGCCGACCTTCTTCGGCCGGGTGAACCAGCTCGCGTGGCTGGCGATCGCCGCCCTCGCTGCCGACGTGCTCATCGAAGTCGCCGTCCGGCGGCGCCGTCGCGCTCCCGTAGAGTGATCTCCATGGCCGATCCGAAGTCGTTCTTCCTCTCGTCCGAGGCGCAGGCATACCTCGTCGCGCACGGTGCGACCCCCGATCAGATCCAACAGGAGCTCATCGCCGAGACCGTCGCGTTGGGCGAGATCTCGATGATGCAGATCTCGCCGGAACAGGGCGCGTTCATGACGAACTTCACCCGCCTCGTCGGTGCTCGTCGTGCGATCGAGGTCGGAACGTTCACCGGGTACTCGGCGCTCTGCATCGCCCGCGGTCTCCCCGACGACGGCGCCCTGCTCTGCTGCGATGTCAGCGAGGAGTGGACGGCGGTCGGTCGGAAGGCGTGGGCCGCGGCCGGCGTCGCCGACAAGATCACCCTCGAGATCGCGCCCGCGCTCGACACGCTTCGGGCGCTTCCGTCGGAGCCGGTCTTCGATCTCGGCTTCATCGACGCCGACAAGGCGTCGTATCTCGACTACTTCGAAGAGATCCTCATCCGGCTGAAGCCGAACGGCGTCGTCCTCGTCGACAACGTCCTCTGGGGTGGCGCGGTGCTCGACGCGAGCTCCGAAGACCCGAACACCGTCGCGATCCGGGCGTTCAACGATGCGGTCGCAGCCGACGAACGGGTGGAGAGCACGATTCTCACGATCGGCGACGGACTCACCGTCGCGCGCAAGCGCTGACTCAGCGGCTCATGCGCACCGGAGTGAGGTGCGGCGCGCTCGGATCGCCGTCGACGAGGGCGAACCCGATCTCGTTCTTTCCGTTCCGAAAGAGCGATGGTGGGAGCACCGCCGAGACCACGGTGCGACCGCCACTGAGCTGACCGGTCGTCTCGGTGACCGCGCCGACGACGCCGTTGACGGTCACTGCGATGGCGCGGCGTTCCCGTGCGACGACGCTGCCGCGCGCGTCGATCCACGGCGTTTGGTGCGCGTTGCGATGGACGTGTTCGTAGTCGGTCGCGTTGTCGAGCGTCCCGGTCGTGGCGTTGGCGCTTCCCGCCGCGAAGGACGATGCGCGTCGACCCACCATTGCTCCGTAGGGTCCTGTGCGGAAGAGGCGGAGCTTGAGATCGCCGCCCCACCGGGTCGCGGAAGACGCCAGGACCTCGGCGAAGCCGGTCGTACCGTCGAAGTGGTTGAACTCGCCGCCGTCGGCCGGGTGCACGAGGTCGGGGCCGGTCGCCAACAACGGGAGCAGTCCTTCCGATCGAGCAGGCGCACGAACGGTCTGGCCGTCCGACTTCCACGGCAGCTTCACCCCGAGGTAGTCGACGATGGTCGGGACGATGTCGACGGAGCGCACCGGGCGGTCATCGATGGTGCCGACCTTCTCGCCTGGCGTCTTGATGAACAAGGGCGTCCACATGAGCTGGGGGTAGTTCGACCGCGAGCTGGCGCGCATCGCCGAGCCGCCGGAGAAGGCCACCCCGTGGTCCGCGGTCAGGATCACGAGCGAGTCGTTCCACGCGCCGACTGCTTTCAGCTTCCGGATGATGTCTCCGAGCAGTCGGTCTGCGGCCTGGACCTGGAGCAGATGCCGTTGCCGCGCCCAACTTCCCGCGAAGTCGTCGCGCCACGTGTAGTTGGCACCGCCGAGTCCGGGTGGTGCACCCCATGTGTTGTGTCCGTACTCCTGCCCGGATTGCAGGTAGTGCCACGGATAGTGCGGCAGGATCACGTGGAGGAAATCGAGCTGCGTGTTGCTGCCACGGTGGAGCGATGCGACGAAGTCGGCACCCTTCTGCATCGCATCCTTCGACGAGAGTGAGCCGTGCGCGGTGGGGAGTGATGCCTGCGTCGGCTCCGGCGACGCGAACTCACGCCACGCCCGCCACGCATCATCGAACAGGCCCCGGACGCCGCCGTGGATCGCGCCGCTGGTGCTCTTCTTGCAGATGCTCGGCGGGCACAGCCTCGTGTACGGCTCGTGCACGTTCATGTCGTAGGCGCCGCCGAGCAGCGTGAAGAGGTTGTTGGGGAACTCCGAAGCGACCGGGGGATTGGTCGGGTGGATGGGGAGATTGCCCGTGAGGATCGCCGGGACCGCCTGGGGCGTGTCGTGGGCGACGGTCGTGTCGTTGCGGTACCAGGTGCTCGTTCCCGCCAGCTTGGCGAAGTTGGGGTAGAGCTCCTTGTCGATGTGACCGGTGCCGTCGAGGAGCGATTCGAGCGCGAGCTCGTCCATCACGACCAACACGACCCGCGTGGGCCGCTTGATCGTCACGCCGCTCGCGGCGGTCGGCGCATCGTGGAAGACGACGTCGGTGATCGGCGAGAAGAAGACGAACAACACGGCGAAGACCACCGGAGCCAACGCCAGGTAGCGGAGCCACAGCTTCACCGTCGCGAACCGCAACACGAGAGCCGCTCCGGCAAGTCCGGCGACGACCCCGAGCCCGATGAGCTTGCCCGACGTCAACGTGGTCTGGTGCTTCAGCACCTCGACCGCGAGGACCCCGATCGCGAGCCCGCACAGGAGCGCGTGGACCACTGGCCGGATCCGCGGGACGACCGCGCCGAACAGCACCTCGATGACCCAACCCACGAGTGGGGGGATGAGGATGAGCAACACCGTGAACGTGACGACCTGCAGTGCGCTGGCGTGTCGGGAGACGACCACGCCGGTGGCGTCCTTGCCGAGGATGTCGAACGTGGGCTGCGCGATCGCGATCCCGGCGAGCGCGAACAGCTCGAGGAACGCGCCGACCTCGCGGCGCCACGGACCGACGCCCCGTTCTCGTGTCTCAGTCACGCCCCGTCCCCCGTGAGCCGCATGTCGGCAATGGCCCGGCAGCGTACGTGATCGCCACGAGCGGTGGCCTTCGCCCCCTGAAGCTGTCGCTCAGCGGGGGGTGGCGAGGTAGAGCGTCCGGCTGCCGCTGGGGAGCGCCTCACGACGGGTGATCGTGAACTGCTCCTCGAGGAGCTTCTCGAAGACATCGATCCGGTAGCGAGTCGAACATGCCGTCGGGCTTGTTGCCGAGCAGCTGTGCCGCCATCGGGTCGTGCGGCTCGACGAACTCGACGATCAGGGTGGCGCCGAGCGACCGGAACCAGGAGACGACCTCACCCAAGGGCACGTTCGCCGCGATCGCGAGGTGGTGCACCAGCGCGAGCGCGAGCACGAGGTCGGGCTTGGTGCGGTCGGTGAAGGCTCGGCGCTCCTCGTTGCGCCACCCGCGCGCGGGCGACGGGTCGACGAGGTTCATCACGAGCGGGAGGATGTTGTCGGGTCCGTCGTTGCGTAGCGACTGGTAGAGCGCGTCGACGGTGACGTCGTCGTAGTCGACCGCGATCACGGTGCCGCCGGCCTGGGCGATCATGCGCGAGTAGGCGCCGTCGTTGCAGCCGAGGTCCCACGAGAGTGCCGGGTTCGTACCCTCGACCGCGGACGTGATGAACGCGTCCTTCGTGGCCCGGTCGGCGTCGGAGTACGAGCAGGTCTCCCGGTATTCCTTCCAACCCGACTCGGAGCGCTTCGAACGGAGCTTGCCGATGAGCTTGTGGAGCTTCTTCACCATGGCAAGGGTGAGCTCCTTGCCGAACCCCGCCTTGCCCATCTCGTCTTTCAGGGCGGTGCCGCCCTGGGTCACGCGCGACTCCGCGACGCTGTGGAGGTACACGTGCTTGAAGACGCCCTTCTTGAACCGCTTGCGGCCCGAGAAGATGCGGCGCATCTCGGTGGGCTCGAGCCCGTCGAGATGGCCGAGCAGGTACCGCTGGAACGGGATGCCGAGATGGGCTTCGAGCATCAGCGGGTACAGGAACGTCTGGCAGAACTGCCGGTATCCGATCCAGGGACCGTTCACGCGCAGCAGCTCGAACGAACCGATGTCGATGAAGACCGGCCGGCGGCCGGTGAACTGCACGTTGAACGCGTAGCCGTCCTTCATGGTGACGTCTTCACCGAGCGCGGCGAGGAGGATCTCCAGGTGGAGCAGCGCTGCGTCGCGCAGCATCTCGAACGACCACTCGTACGGATAGGAGATGAACGGGATCCGCTCGTGCTCGAGGACCGACGCGAACTCTCCCGGCGGACCGCCGGGGACCTCGCTCAGCTCGACCGTCGTGGTGCCGACTGCCTTCCCCTCCGCGAGGAGCGCGGGGAAGAACTTCGTGCTGGAGAGCTTCGCCCAATCTTCGGTCGCGGTCGCGTCGAGGCCACGGAAGACGCGGCCGTCGGCGTAGAAGACGCGCGTTGCGGGATCGCGGAAGGATCCCGGGTCGAACCCAGTGTCGGTCATCGGCGGATGCGGGAGACGGGTGGCGCTACGCGTCTTCGGCTGCGGGTGCAGGCGCCTCGGCGGTCTGGGCTGCTGCCGCGGCCTTCGCCTCGGCTCGCGCCTTCGGTGAGACCATGGCCACGAAGCGGCGCCAACCCACCTTGAACACCACTGCGATTCCTGCGAAACCAGCTGCGATCGCCCCGGCGATCATGCTGCCGGACGATGCGTCGAGATAAGCGACGAGTCGCACTCAGCGCCCCCCTGTTCTGCTCGAATGTCGCCCCGCTGGACCCAGCGAGCCGCTGTTCCCCCGTCCTGCCCCCTCGGGCGTGAGGTTCAAGACTACGGGGAGTGGCCGAAATGGGCAAGTTACCGGGTGGTGCGGACGGGGACGAGCCGGGGCTCGGCGGGGGTTCCGAGCACCTGGTAGAGCTCGATGTGGTTCTTGCCCCGGTGCACGAGCGAGGGCGCGATCGACGCCCACCAGTCGTTGGTGAAGGAAGACGCCTTGTAGAAGGTGTTGCTGATCTGGGCGATCGTGCCGATCCCGGCGACCGTGCCGTTCACCGCCACCGCGAGGGTCTGGTCCATCTTGAGGTCGATGGTGCCCTCGAGGTACTGCCAGGGGATGTCGGAGGCCTTGGGGTCGACGTCGTCGTACCGCCCCGAGTGGTTGATGGTGCCGTGCGGCGGTGACCCGGAACCGGAGCGGTCGACGTAGGGCGCGGCCCTTGCTCCGACCAGCTTCCCGTAGGCGCCGATCTGGTACAGCCGCAGGTCGGGGGCCGCGGTCGACGCGCTCGCCCGTCCTTGGAGCACCCGTGAGAATCCGGCTCTTCCGTTGACCTCTGCGTAGTTCGTCCCGGGTACCGGCTTCAGCGTGTTCAGGCTCCACTTGAAGAGCGGGCGGGTGCCGTTCGGTCGCTTCGGGCCGAGCACCGACTGACCATCGGTCTTCCAAGGCAGCTTCGTGTCGATGAGATCCGCGATCGTCGGGAACACGTCGATCGACTCGACCACTTGATCGTCGACGACGGGTGTCGACTGCTGCGGGGTCTTCACGAAGAACGGCGTCCACATGATCTGGTCGTAGTTCTCGGGCGTCGCACCTCGGATCGAGCTCTGGGGCGTGAAGGCGACACCGTGGTCGGCCGTCAGGACGACGAGCGACGAGTCCCACGCACCGAGTCGCTTGAGCTTGGCGATGATCTGACCGAGGAGGTGATCGGCGGCCTGCACCTGCTCGAGGTGGCGGAGTCGGCCGGCCTCGGCGGTCCGGTCGTTGTACCAGAGGTAGAAGGAGAGTCCGCGCACCTCCGGGCCCTTGTTGTCCTGTCCCGTGGCGACGTAGTGCCAGGTCTGGTGGGGCAGCAGCACGTGGAGGTAGTCGAGTCGGGCCCGTTTCGCGGGGACGAGCGACTTCACGAACTCCTCGCCCTTGGACAGGGCGTTCGCGTCGGACGGGCTCTGGCGGACGGTGAAGTCGAGGGCCGCGGACTTCTCGTTCGGCTCCGCGAACTCCTTCCACGCGACCCAGGCGTCGTCGAGCAGGCCCCGGAATCCGCTGCGACCGCTCGCCGGGGTCTTCTGGGTGTCACCGCAGATGCTTGCCGGGCACAACCGCTCCACGCTCTCGTGCACGTTCATGTCGTACGCGCCCCCGAGCAGCGTGAAGATGCTGTGCGGGTACGCGACTGCGACGGGCGGTGGCACCGACTCGGGCTTGTTGCCGGTGACGATCGCGGGGACCGCCACCTCGGTGTAGGGGGCGACCGTCGTGGTGTTGCGGTACCAGGTGCTCGTGCCCGCGAGCTCGGCGAAGTGCGGGTAGAGGGTCGCGTCGATCTTGCCGGTGCCGTCGAGCAACGACTCGAGCGGGAACTCGTCGAGGACGATCATCACGATGCGGGTCGGCTTGCCGACCTTCACCCCGCTGGTCGCGGTCGGGCCTTGGTTGAACACGACCGACGTGACCGGCGAGAAGAAGAGGAACAACACCGCGAACGCGGCGGGAGCGATCGCGAGGTAGCGCAGCCAGAGCCGGATGGTGTCGAAACGCCAGATCGCGGCCGCGGCGACGATCCCGACGACGATCGCGGTGGGGATCAAGCGGTGCGGGGTGAGCGCCGTCTGCTTCTTCAGGACCTCGGCCGCGAGGACGGCCACGGCGACGCCGCCGAGGAACGCGTGCACGATGCTGCGGGAGCGGGGGAGCACCAGACCCGAGACCACTTCGATCATCCAGGCGATTGCCGGTGGACCCAGGATCACGAGCAGGGTGAAGAGGATGGCCTCGACCGGCGTGGTGTGGCGGGAGACGAACACCGTCGCGTTCTTCGACAGGATGTCGAGGGTCGGCTGCGCGAAGGCGACGCCGAAGAGCGCGAGGAGTTCGAGGAATGACCGCAGCTCCCGGCGCCACGGGCCGAAGCGGGCTCGCTGTGAGGGTCCCCCCGAATCCTCTGCCGTCATCGGCCGAGCAGGATAGGTGCTGACCGGGCCCATCGGGTGGGCGGTCGGATGGTTCGTGCCGTCGGAACCTGCCGGTGGCCGCTACGTGAGCACCTCGGGGTTGCAGATGTGGAGCGGTGCCTCGCCGGTCAGGAGCCGGACGAGGTCGTTCGCGATGAGGCGGGAGTGGTTCGTCTCGGTGTCGTACGTCGCGCCACCGATGTGTGGGGTCAGCACGACGTTCGGCATCGCGCAGAGTGGGTGGTCGACGGGCAGCTGCTCACCGACGAAATGATCGAGGCCGGCACCACCGAGGTGGCCGGTGATGAGTGAGTCGACCAGCGCGTCGGTGTCGTGGAGCAGCGCGCGGGCGCTGTTGACGAACACCGCGCCCTCCTTCATGCGTTCGAACTGTGCCGCGCCGATCATTCCGTGTGTCTCGGGCGTGACTGCCGCGTGCATCGAGACGACGTCGGACTGGGCCAGGAGGTCGTCGAGGCTGTGTGTGGCCTCGGAGTTGTAGGGGTCGTGCGAGATCACGTGCATGCCGAGCCCCTCGAGCCGCCACTTGGTCGCCCGACCGACCCAGCCGAGCCCGATGATCCCAGCGGTCTGGCCGCCGAGTTGCCACGCCCGGAACCGCTGGTAGGGGATGGTGCCATCGCGCCACACCTCGCCCGAGCGCACGTCGAGATCGGCGCGCACGAGGCCGCGGTTCACCGCGAAGAGCAGGGCGACAGTCATCTCGGCGACACCGTCGGCGTTGCGCCCTGGGGCCCGGAGCACGGGGATGCCCGCTTCGGTGGCGCCGGGAACGTCGACGTTGGTCGGGTTGCCGCGACACGCACCGATTGCGCGCAGCGGGAGGTCGAGCACCGGACCCTTGACCGAGTCACTTTCGACGATCAGGAGGTCGGCGCGCTCGGCGACGATGCGCTCCGCGAGCTCTTCGGCCTTGTAGAGGCGGAGCGGCCGGTGATCGATCCACGGGTCGAGGACGATGTCGGCGATGCGCTCGAGGGTGTCGAGACCTTCCCCCCGGAAGGGTGCGGTCACGAGCGCGCGGGGGCGCTCACCGGGGGTGCTGGTCACGCGGCCAGCTTCGCACGAACGTGACGGGCGTGTCGGGGGGATGCCGCGGTCAACCGTGTGCCATGAGGGCGCGGACGTCGGCCTGTTGGGTCGGCGAGGGGAGCCCCCACCCGGGCTGGTAGCTGAAGACGTCGGTCGCGGTACGACTGCGGTAGGTCTCGTCGAGGATCGTCAGGTGCCCGGTGCCGACGAGCGCGGGATGCACCTCTCCGCACGCGTGGGTCAGCTCGAGGAGCTCGCGCCGCAGCGCCTCGATGTAGTTGGCGCACCGCACCGATTTCAGCGCGGGATCGAGACCGTGTTGGCGCCACCGGGAGTTCGTCGTGACGCCGGTCGGGCACCGACCCGTGTGGCAGCGCTGGGCCTGGATGCACCCGATCGACAGCATCGCTTCGCGGCCGACATTGACCGCGTCGCAGCCGAGCGCGAAGGCGAGGAGCGCGGAGACCGGAAGGCCGTTGCGGCCCGAGCCGATGAACACGATGCGGTCGGTGATGCCGGCTTCGGCGAACACGCGGTAGGCAGTCGAGAAGCCGACCTTGAACGGCAGCGCGACATGGTCGGCGAAGGCGAGCGGCGCGGCACCGGTTCCACCCTCGCCCCCGTCGATCGTGAGGAAGTCGATGCCGCGGTCGGTGTCGGCCATGAGTCGGGCGAGCTCGCGGAAGAACTGTTCGTCGCCGACGGCGGTCTTCACGCCGACGGGGAGCCCGGTCCTCTCGGCGAGCAGCTCGACGAAGTCGAGCATGCTGTCGACGTCGTGGAACGCGGTGTGCGCGGGTGGGCTGATGCAGTCGACGCCGAGGGGTACGCCGCGGAGCTCGGCGATCTCGGGCGTGATCTTCGCTGCGGGAAGCACGCCACCGAGGCCGGGCTTGGCCCCCTGGCTGATCTTGATGTCGATGGCGCGGATCGTCGGGTTCACGGCCACGACGTCGCAGAACCGTGAGAGGTCGAACCGGCCGGTCGCATCTCGGCAACCGAAGTAGCCGGTGCCGAGCTGCCAGACGAGGTCGCCGCCGCGCTGGTGGTACGGAGTGAGGCCCCCTTCCCCGGTTCCCTGCAGGCAACCCGCCAGGGCCGCGCCCGCGTTGAGCGACTCGACGGCTCGGGCGCCGAGCGAGCCGTAGCTCATGCTCGAGATGTTGATCGCGGAGTTCATGCGGAACGCCTGCGGTCGGTGGCGGGCCGCTCCGACCACCTTCGCGCACGGGAGCGGGGCGCCTTCGGGGATCCGGTCGGCGACCGGGAACGCGACCTGCCCGACGATGAGGTATCCGGGCGTTCGCTCGAGATCGTTGTCGGTGCCGAAGCCGATGTAGGTGTTCACCTTCTTCGCCGAGGTGTAGACCCACCGTCGCTGATCGCGGCTGAACGGCCGGTCGGCATCGTTGTCGGTGACGATGTACTGACGCAGCTCGGGACCGATGCCTTCGAGCAGGAAGCGGAGGTGCCCGACAACGGGGAAGTTGCGCAGGATCGTGTGCTTGCGCTGCACGAGGTCGTAGATCGCGACGATGACGAAGAACGCGACGATGGCGACGACGATGAGCCAGAGCATGTTGCCGGAATCGTACGCTCAGCTACACCAGGCCCTTGTCATCTCGTTCTAGTCTGCGCTTCGTGCAGATCCAGGTGACCCGGCTCGATCCCGACCTCGCGCTCCCTGCGCAACAGCACGAGCACGATGCCGGCTACGACCTCTGCGCGAGAGAAGACGCCGAGCTCGCGCCCGGGGGCGGAAGGGCATTGGTGCCGACCGGGCTGGCGATCGCGATCCCGGCCGGCTGCGGCGGGTTCGTCCAGCCGCGATCCGGTCTCGCGTTGCAGCACGGTGTCACCTGTCTCAACACGCCTGGCCTCATCGACCCGCAGTACCGCGGCGAGCTCAAGGTCCTGCTCGTCAACCACGACCCGACCGAGCCGTACACCGTTCGGCGCGGCGACCGCATCGCGCAGCTCGTCGTCCAGCGCGTCGAGCAGATCGAATGGGTCGAGGTCGACAGCCTCGACGAGACCACCCGCGACACCTACGGCTTCGGATCCACCGGAAGGTGAGCTGACCGCAGCCTCCCTCCAAGCCGGGGCGTCAGAGGTGGGAGTCGCGGCGGAGCCGTCGATACTCGCCGGGGCCCTCGATGAGGTAGCGGCGCGCGAGACGCTTGGGGTCGGAGCCGAGGCGCCAGAGCCACTCGGCCCTCAGCTTGCGAACCCACCCGGGCGCGCGGGTCTGCTCGCCGACGAGGAACTCAGCCGATGCGCCGAACGCGAGGCCGACGCGGATGCCGGAATCGCCGGCCCAGGTGTCGAGCCAGCGTTCCTGCTGGGGTTTGCCGAGCCCGACGACGAGGAGCGCGATGTCGGCGGCGCGGATGGTTCCTGCGAGCTCGGCGAGGTGTATCGGGTCCAGGAGCTCGGCGCGGGGCGGTGTCCAATGACCCGCGTGCACGATCCCCGGCCAACGTGACGCGCACACCGCGCGGAGCGGTTCGACCAGCTCGGGCGCTCCGCCGAGGAAGCCGACCCGCGTGGCCGATTCGGCCGCGGCCGTGAGCAGCTCGGGGAGCAGATCTGAGCCGGCGAGGAGCGGCCAGGTCCGCCCGGTGAGGTCGGCGGCGCGCCTCGCGAGCGGAGCCCCGTCGAGCAGCACGAGCCAGTCGTTCGTCGATCGCTCGAAGAAGTCGTGGAGCGGTCCGTCGGGTCTGAACTCGCCGAGGTGATGCAGGTTCGCCGAGGCGACGAGCAGTGGGCCCGCATGCGGGGAGCCGAGCCGGTCGGCGACGATCGAGTCGACGGTGGCGCGCTCGGCCAGGTCGACGGAGACGCCACCGAGCGTGATGCGGAGCGCGGATTCGGGGGAGGTGGGAGTCATCACGATCCGGTGTCAGCGTACTGCCTACGATTCGTGCCGTGACGCGACCGTTTCGCTTCGGAGTGCAGGTCTCGGACGCGTCGACGGGTGCCGCGTGGCGCGAGCGCGCCCGCCACATCGAGGAACTCGGATACTCGACGCTGTTCATGCCCGACCACTTCGTCGACACGCGCCTCGCGCCGATGGTCGCGCTCGCGATGGCGGCGGAGGCGACCGCGACGTTGCGCGTCGGCGCGCTGGTGTTCGACAACGACTACAAGCATCCGGCCATCCTCGCCAAGGAGACGGCGACGATCGACCTCCTGTCGGAGGGCCGCGTCGAGCTCGGCATCGGCGCCGGGTGGATGAAGGTCGACTACGACGCGCTCGGCCTCCCGTATGACCGCGCGGGTGTCCGCATCGCCCGACTCGAAGAAGCGCTCGCGGTGATCAGGGGATGTTGGGCCGACGGTCCGTTCAGCTTCTCGGGAACCCACTACTCGATCACCGACTACGACAGCATCCCGAAGCCGGTGCAGCGGCCGCTGCCGATCATGATCGGTGGCGGTGGCCGGAAGGTGTTGACGCTCGCGGGTCGCGAGGCCGACATCATCGGGATCAACCCGAACCTCGCGGCGGGGGAGCTCAGCTCCGACCAGGCGGCCGACACCGTCGCCGAGCAGACGGAGCGCAAGATCGGGTGGATCAGAGACGGTGCGGGTGACCGCTTCGAAGACATCGAGCTCCAGATCCGCTACTTCTTCGCTGCGGTGACCGACGATCGGCAGGCGCTGGCCGAGGCGGCGGCCCCTGCGTTCGGGATCACCGCCGAGGACGCGCTCGGATCGGGCGTCGCGTTGCTCGGAACCGTCGACGAGATGTGCGACACGCTCATCGAGCGGCGGGAAGTGTGGGGTGTGAGCTACATCGTTGTCGGTGACGACATCGTCGACGAGTTCGCGCCCGTCGTGGCTCGTCTCGCCGGGACGTGACTGCCGGTTGAACCGTCTGCGCTCGTTCGTCCGTCGCCCGAAGGATCCCGGGCACCTCGCGTTGCAGAAGGGTTTGCGCGTCGCGATCACCGCGCCACTCGTCTTCGCGTTCCTGCTCGAGGTCGTCGGCAGCAGCCAAGCCGCGTTGTTCGGCGCGTTCGGCGCGTTCGCGTTCCTTGGCTTCGCCGACTTCGGGGGTGCTCCGTGGCCCCGCGCCCGGGCGTACCTCGTGCTCGCGATCGTCGGGGCGGTGCTCGTCGCGCTGGGAACATCGCTGTCGACCGATCCGTGGATCGCGGCGGCGGTGATGGTCCTGGTGGGTTTCTCGGTCCGGTTCGCCGGTTTCCTCGGTGGCGCCTTCAACGCGTCGGTGAGCCCCGCGATCCTGTCGTTCGTGCTCGGTGCGACCGTCACGGGAACGCTCGGCGACATCGGTCCTCGGGTCGGCGGCTGGATGTTGGCGGGAGCGGCGGCGATCGTCGCGTCGCGGTTCCTGTGGCCGCGAGGGCAACGGATGGCCACGCGGGCGGCGTCGGGTCGAACCTGCGAGGTCCTCGCCGACGCGATGGCGGCGTTCGCGGATCCGAGCGGCCCGAGCGCGGCCCAGCGTGAAGCGGTTGCCGATGCGCTCGTCGAGCTGCGACAGGCCTCGACGATGCCTGCCCGCCCCGCCGGTCCCGGTTCGCACGACGCCGCGCTGACGCTGCTCGTCGAGCAGCTGCGCCGGGCTGGAACGCTGTGCGAAGCGCAAGCTCAAGCCCCGCCCCGGGGAGACGCGTCGACGCCGATCGACCACAGCGCCGGCGCCGCGACCTTGCGGTTCACGGTCGCGACGTTGCGGGTCGCGGCGCGCTCCCTGCTGATCGGTGACGTGGTTCCCGAGAGCACGGTGTTGCTCGACGAACGGAACACGTTGCGCGATCGCGAGGTCGCCGCGGTCGTCGAGCGCCTCCAGCGCGGTGACGACGCGTCCGACGCGGTACGCGACCTCGACGCATCGTTCATCGTGCGTGCCGTGGGCTTTCTCGCAGTCTCGATCGCGTCGAACGCGGCGGTCCTCGCGGGCGGACCCCCGCCACCCGGTGACGAGAGCGCCGCGCCGCTGGTCGAGGCCCCGCGCTCGGGCGAGGCCCGACGCCGGCTCGTCGCGACGTTGTCGTCGCAGCTCACCCCGTCGTCACCATGGTTCCAGGACAGCGCACGGGCCGGCGCCGCCCTCGGAGTCGCGGTGCTGGTCGCACTCCTGGGCTCGCTCGATCACGCGTTCTGGGTCGCGCTCGGAACCCTCTCGGTGCTCCGCTCGAATGCGTTCGACACCGGCCGTTCCGCCGTCGAGGCCGCGGCGGGGACCGCGATCGGGTTCGCGATCGCCGCAGTGGGCATCGTGCTGATCGGCGCTGATCGCCCCGCACTGTGGATCACGGTGATCCTCGGCTTCTTCTGCGCGGCCTACTTCCCGCAGGTGCTCGGATTCGTCGCGGGTCAGGCCGCGTTCACCGTGCTCGTCGTTGCACTGTTCAACCTCATCGTCCCCGAAGGCTGGCGGACCGGTTTGGTGCGGATCGAAGACATCGCGATCGGGGTCACCGTGAGCGTGGTGGTGGCATTGGTCTTCTGGCCCCGGCGCGCCGAGGTGTCGTTGCGCCGTGGCACGGCCGCGCTCTACCGGGCGCTGGGCGCGGCGGCCAGGGAACCCGACCTCGACCACCGTCGGGCGGTGGGGTCCTGGGCGCGTCGGGCCGAGGCGTCGTACACGCAGTACCTCGCCGAGACGGCGGCCGATCCCGACGCTCGACATCCGTGGGGAGCAGTGCTCAGTGCTGCCGACACCGCACGCAACGGTCTGCGATTCTTCGAGTTCGATCGCGTCCGCATGACGGCCACGCTCTGCCCGCAGGCGAGCATCGTCCTCGACGCAGCCGCGGCGGCGTTGGGCCGAGATTGGGAAGCCATCGCCGCGGGGATCGAACGTGCCGGCAACCCGCCGCCGCCACCCGGCGACTGGATCACGACGGCCGACTCCACGCGTGCGCTGGTGGTCTCCTGCCTTGCCGCCCACGCCGACATCGAAGGCGCCCCGGCCGCGGTCCACGCAGCGTTCGCGCGGGAGTGGCTGATGGCGCTCACCCAGCTCACCGCGCCGGTGGCCGATTCGGTCGCCTCACTCCACTGATCTCGCGGAGCCTTGCTATCCTCGGCGTTCCACGCCCGTGAAGAACGGGGGTGGGAGCGACCCTGCGGAGCGAGAACCGCAGGTCAGGCGGACGTAACTCAGTTGGTAGAGTGCAACCTTGCCAAGGTTGATGTCGCCGGTTCGAGCCCGGTCGTCCGCTCCACGGCACCATTGATCAGCCGGGCCCCAGGGTCCGGCTGTTTCGCGCCCGGAGGACGGCACCTCGTGTCCATCCCGCGCGTGGATCGAGAACGGTCGCCAGCGGAGCCGATTTCGCCGCCTCGACGACTGCGCCGACACGGTCGGCGATCTCGTGGGGCGGGCTCGACTGCCGCGTGCTGGGTTCCGGACGGGCTCACGACGAACTGATGGGGAAGTGGCTCGGGTACTTTCTCGGAATGTGGGGATCACATCGCGGTCGCACCTTGCGCTGACTTGGGCTCAGTTGGCGCTAGGGAACGTTGCGCACGCGAGGGAAGGTCGGGCACTCATGCAAGCGAACGTGGTCGCAGAGTCGATCGACGACTTCGTAGAGCATCCCGGCTCACACGACCTGATGATGCAAGGTCTCCACAACGAGTTTGGCTACTCGATCTCTGCCGTTGTCGCTGCGGCGAACGGCGTCGAGGCTTTCTACGGGGGGTGTCTCGAGTACCTGAATCCGCTCATCCCCGCGACGACAACTGCTCAATGGAAGGCCAATCGCACGCGGCGACCGGCTCGGATCGTCGAGAGCCTGCGATTCGGCTTCGTGTTCGGTTCCAAACAGAACAAGATCACGCGGGAGATTGCGTGGCTCTACAAGCGGCGAGACGAGTTGGTGCATTGGGAGGAACAGTGGCACGGGCTCGAACACCACGACATTCTCAGGACCAACGTCGACAAGGTGCTGGTGTCGTACCGGCTGGAAACCGCAGAGCGGGCCCTCGCAGCGATGTGGCTCTTGATCGATACCTGCATCGGGTCCCCGCGGTCGGGCAGCAGTACGCGGCTCTGCGAGAGTGGTGCGGGTGGCTCGCAGCGAGCTGGGAGCAGTTCTCCCACATGAAGGCGTAGGCCCGCGAGTGGCCTCGGCGGTTCTGTTCTTCTGAATAATGATCGCGCGCCGATGTTTCGGTCCGCACTGATCCGCCGCGCGGTAGTTGCACGCTGAAGTGTCTACGCCAAGTAGGAATCGACGGCGGTCAGGAAGGCAAGCAACCCCAGGGCTACGTAGCCCCAGGCCAGCCAAGGCCGGAGCTGTTGCCAACGGAGCCTTTCCCGCTCGGCTCGTTCAACTCCACCCTTGCGCCCCGCGTGAGCCACCTTGCGCTCCACTAGTCGTCCACCCCGTTGGCTCACCCAGAGGGCAGCAAATCCCCACCACATGATGCCGACTAGCGCCCAGCCCAAAGAATTCGACACAAAGCCAGTCTTTCATCAGCAGGTCGGCATACGAATGCCGGAGTC
The DNA here is from genome assembly GCA_963829475.1 of uncultured Actinomycetes bacterium. Lineage (GTDB taxonomy): Bacteria > Actinomycetota > Acidimicrobiia > IMCC26256 > JANYLB01 > JANYLB01. The sequence goes on from CAWHIU010000002.1 coordinate 877,736, forward strand.
GCAAGAACTGTCTTGGTCTCGGTGGGTCAACGCGGCGCCTCGCCGGGTGCATTGGGTCCGATGCAGGAAGCGGCCTGCCGTGGCTGGGGTCGCCGACAGACGCGTTCTCGTGGCGGATCGCTTGCTCTATCCCACGCTCATCCCGCGGCTACTCACGCTCGGGGGTGTTCGGCGCGGTCCGGAACAGCTTCTGACCTGCGCTTATGGGTCGCCGGCGTCCGCTGATGTGCGACGTGGGTTCATTGTCAAGGTTGATGTCGCCGGTTCGAGCCCGGTCGTCCGCTCCACGGCACCATTGATCAGCCGGGCCCCACGGGTCCGGCTGTTTCGCGCCCGGCGGACGGCACCCGCGCCTGCCCGCGCGTGAGTCGACAACAGTCGGTACGCTCCGATGTCGGCAACATCTGACGCTGTTTCCCAGAAGTACCGAATCGGAGGCTCTCATGGCGATCGGGTTCTATTTCGTGCATGGCGGTTTCACGCCGGACAAGTACAACGAGGTCATCGAGGAGCTCGACGCTGCCGGCGCCGGAGCTCCCGAAGGCCGCACGATCCACGTCGCCCTCGAGTCCGACGGCGAGATCCAGGTGTTCGATGTCTGGAACTCCCAGGAGGAGTTCGAAGCATTCGGAGCGACGCTGCTCCCGATCCTCGCGGCCCACGGCGTCGAGCTGAAAGAGCCGGCGGTGGCGCGCGTGCACAACATCATCGAGGGCTGAACGCACCTCACGGCAGACGAACGGAGGATTTCTGTATGTGGGCACAGCTCATCACGACGCGTCTGAAGCCGGGCCGGGAAGGTGATCTGCCGCTCCTGGTCGAGCAACTTCGCGCGACCGAACAACCAGGTTCGGGCTTGGTGCGGTCGACCGCGATGCAGGACCAGAACGACCCGGGCCGGGTCTTCATGTTGGTCGTCTTCGAGAGCGAGGAGCAGGCCCGCGCACGCGAGACCGATCCGCGACGCCAGGAGACGTTGACGGCCGCGCGGGCGACGATGGCAGAGATCTTCGACGGTGCTCCCGAGTTCGTCGACCTGACGATCGTCGACGAGGTGTCGCCGTAGGCGAGCAAGTATTCAATCCGTGTGAGCTCGAGAAAGCGAGAATGTGATGACAACGGTGATGGTCTTCCATGAAGTCGACGATGTCGACCACTGGCTTGCGTCTCCGAAACGGGACGAGTTCTTCGGACCGCTCGGCATCTCGGTGAGCACCTTCGTCGACCCGCAGAAGTCGAACCGGGTCGGCTTGCTGGCAGAGGTCCCCGACATGGACGCACTCCAAGAGATGCTGCAGTCGGACGCCGCTGCCGAAGCCATGAAGTTCGACGGGGTTCGTCCCGAAACGATGGTGATGCTCGTCAAGTCGTAGGTCCGACCAAGCGTTCTGTCGTTCGTGGGCCGCGACGCGCGCTGCGTCGCGGCGCTCGGCGTCTACGGCGACGTCGGCATGTAGGCGTGCAACTGGGTGCCCTCGATCGTGAGCACCCGACCGTCCGCCGCGATGATCTGGCCGGGCCCGGAGTTCGGGATGGTCCCGGCGGTCGTGCCGTCGGCCAGGCGCCGGATGACGATCCTCGGCCCCTTGGTCCCCTCGAGCTCCTTCGAGAAGACGAACGAGCCGGCGACGGCGTTCGACCCGGCCTCGACCTGGTCGATCGGCCGGCTCCAGATCAGAGAGCCCGTCGCGGCGTCGCGGCGCTCGAGCAACGAACGTCCTGCACCGTCGTCGACCTGGAAGAGCACCGCGTCGGGCGTGATGGCTTCGAACTCGAACGCTGCAGCGCGGGTCCAGACGATCGCGCCAGTGACGGGATTGAGCGCGTATGTGGTGCCATCGTCGCTGCTTGCGTAGACGAGCTGTCCGATCCCCATCTGGCTGATGAAGGGATTGGCGATCGCCGGCGAGATCGTCCGCCGGATGTGGCCGGTTCTGTCGTTGTACGTGGTGAGGGTCGGGCTGTGCGACGGGTTGTACGAGGCGACGGTGACGCCGTGGTCGGCGTTGACCGCCACGGCAGTGATGCCTCCTGCGCCCGGCGCGTTCCAGCGTTCGTGGCCCACGGTGTCGACGGCAGTGATGCCGTGCGGGCCGCGCACGAACGCGAGCGTGCCGTCGACGGGGATGACGTTCTCGGTGACGGCCGAGTAGCCCTTCCGCCGCCACCGGACCGCGCCGGTCGCGGCATCGAGGGCCACGAGTTGCCGGCCGTTCATCGCGCCGACGAACTCGACGTAGACCAAACCGTTGCCAACGGCATCGGCAAGCGCGTACTCGATGGTGCCGAGACCACGGGACCACCGCAGCGCGCCGGTCGCCACGTCGCGTGCCTGAATCGATACCGGGCGCGGGCTCGTGTCGCGCCCGAAGCGGGTGGTGTACAGGGTTCCGCCGACGACCAACGGGTTGAAGCAGTTGCACTTCGGGGCGGGCCAAGCCGGCGTCCAATGTGCGACGGAGCCCTCGCTGAACGCAGGTTCCGACGGGTTCGCGTTCGTCTGCGCGCCATCGAAGTGCACCGCCGACCAGTCGCATCCCGCGAGAACGAGGAGGAGCACCACAATGACGGCGAAAAGCGGGCGAACGCGTCGCTTCATCCCAGAACCGTGCCCCTCGAGGGCGCGGCCGTCAAGGGGCTTCGGCTGGACCGGATCAGCGCTTCTGGAAGACGCGGAGGTAGTCGACTTCCAGCGTTCTCGATGGCCACACGCCGTTGGTCGGCGTCACGTGGGAGCCCCAGCTCGTCTCCCAGCCGTGATCGACGAACTCGTTGATGATCAGGTACTGCGGCGTCGACGGAGAGACGAACGGGTTCTGCGGTTCGGCCTTGTTGGGATTCCGATAGCCGTTCGACACCTGGCCGCACTTCTTCCCGTCGATGTAGAAGGCGATGAACGTCGGTTCCCAGTCCATCCCGTAGGTGTGGAAGTCGTTGTCGTACCGCAGGCTCGGACACTCGCCGTTGGCGTCGCCGTCCGCGCCGTTCCCCCAGTTGGTCGAGTAGGTGACCTTGCGGTCCGGTGTCGTGTGGCTCGTCTGCCAGATCGTCGACGCGTCGTCTCCCAGCACCTCGGCGATGTCGATCTCGTTGCCGAAGGCGAAGGACTGACAGGACTTGTTGACGCAGTTCGCGTCAAGGGTCCAGAACGCCGAGAAGAAGCCCGGCGTCTGCGGTGGGAGCTTCATGCGCGCCTCGGCGTAGCCGTAGGTGTACGCGTACACGTACGGCTGCCCGGCCTTGTTGAGCTTGCGGTTGGTGCCGACGTAGCCGCTGAGATAGCCGGCATGGGGTCCGGACTCCGGCGGCTCCGTGTGGTTCTTGTTGACGCAGTTCGCCGCGCCGACCGGCGCGGCCTCCAGCTTCGCGGTCCCCCCGGACACGACGACCTGGCACGGGTCGTACCATTCACGACCCCCGTTGAACGAGTAGGTCCCCTGGCCGTCGTTCCAATCGGCTGACGTCGCCAGCTTGTGTCCGGGGCCGTTGAACTCTTCCGCGAAGGTGTTCACCCAGACCTTCGGCGGCGAAGTGGTCGTCGTCGTTCCGACCGGGACGGGCGGAGGCGCAGGGACGCGGCGACAGGCGATCGCCTTCGGATGCCGGCGACAATACTTGGCGCTCGGGGTCCGCTTCTGTGCCGGACGGGAGCCGGGATGTCCTGCGGTGCCCGCAACGAGCAGTGACAGGACGACGGCTGTGACGACGATCGCGTTCCTTCGCATCCCGACAGTCCTTCGGGTTCGCCGTTTTTCGATCCATCCGGCGGTAGTTGTGGCACCTGAGCATTACGCGGGGTTCCGCATCATGACGCGACTGCTCCGCGGACTTCCAATCCATCGTCAGAAGTGGTTGCCGAACGGGCTCCAGCTTCGCGATGACATGGACGTCAAGAGGCCCCGGCCGGAGATTTCCGATCGGGGCCTCGAAGACTTCAACGCCCCTGTCGGGGCAGTCGGGTGGTGTCAGACCACTCGGACGTTCTGCGCTTCCTCACCCTTGCGGCCGGGAGCCACGTCGAACTCGACGTGCTGACCCTCGTCGAGTGACTTGTATCCCGTTCCCTGGATGCTGGAGAAGTGGACGAACACGTCGTCGCCCTGCTCACGGGAGATGAAGCCGAAACCCTTTTCGGCGTTGAAGAACTTCACGGTACCTGTAGCCAACTGATTCTCTTCTCATTGTGGAGCCGGTCCTCGTGACCAGCTCACACCCGCCAGCCTAGGGCGGATTCGGGAGCCGGCGTGCGCGACGATTCCCCGATGGACTCGGGGCCCGGCATGGATCAGGGAATTGCCTTCGAGATGCTCGGCCTTCCGGTGGGGGCTCCGTGGCCAGAAGTACGGGCGACCTACCTCCGACTCGTCCGCCAACATCATCCCGACACCGCGGTCGATCTCGCCGATGTCGGACGCCGAACCGTCCGCACCGCGCAGATCACCGAGGCCTACGCCCTGTTGGTGTCTCTGCGGGTGCGGCCCGCGGAGGTGTTGGGGAATCGCGGGGGTCGACGGGCGCCCTGGCGGTTCGATGACGCGCTCGACGACTCCCGACGGGTGTTGCTCGACGCCTCGTTCGACGACGCGTTCGTCGCCTTGCTCGAGGTGGCGCACCTGGTGGGAACGGTTTCGTATGTCGACCGCGGCAGCGGGGTGCTCGAGGTGATCGTGACGCCGCTCCCGAGCCAGGCGTCGTCGTTCATCATCTACCTGGAACCGGGTGAGGAGGTCGGGGTCACCGAGGCGGTCTTCGGCGTCGAGCCGCTGGGTTCCCATCCGCCGGCGCTCCTCGACGAGCTCGTCGATCAGGTCGCACGATTGCTTGCCGCGCCGCGGCCACCCGCGCCCGACTGAGCGCCCGACTACGGGCCGAGGATCTCTTCGACCGCCCGGTCGAAGCGGATGAGCCGTGCGTCGTCGTCGCCCACGATGCGCGCAACCGCGCGCCGGACCTCTGCGACATCGAGATCGCCGGCCGTGATCACCAGCATCTGCTCGATGTCGATCCAATCCTTGCGTCGGTCGAACACCGCCTTGCAGACGAGGAGATCAGCCGGCGCGAGGACCGTGATGGTCGTGTCGCCGAACGGAACGGTGCGCACTCGTTTCGCAGCGTCGTCGTGGAACTTCTCGTACGAGAAGAAGAGATCGATCGGCGTGGTGCCCCAGAACACGCGGACCTGTCCATCGCGGCGAGCGAGCTCGCATGCCGCTTCGTCGGCGCGCGCCCCGAGGGGAACCAATGCGTCGGCGACCCGATCGGCGGCGCTGGTCGGGACGAACACGTTGACGTCGATGTCGATCGTCGCCCTCGGTTCTGCGTAGTAGGCGAGCGCGAGCGCACCACCGAATGCGTGCGGGATCTCGGCGGCACGCAGGGCCGCTTCGATCTCGACGACCTTCTGGTCGAGCGCCGGTTCGCTGGGACTCATTCCGACGCCCGGGGGTGGATGCCGGGGAAGGCGAGCATGTGCGGCCGTTCCCGCTTCGGGAGTCGGTCGGCGAGGAGCAGGAGATCACGGAGTGCCGCACCCCGCCGCGCGTCGGAGGCTCCGACCCATTCGAGGACGGGCTCGACGCTGTCGGGGATGTCGGCCGGCGGGGTCGGCAGCTCGGTCCGGAGGCGACCGACGAGGGATGGCGCAGGGACGGAGCCGCGCTGCAACGCACCGAGGAGCTCGCGGGCGGCACGCGTCGCCGCGGTTCCGGAGCGGGGGACGCGCAGCGCCACGGCTCGGGCTTCGATCCCGGACCGGTCGAATGGCCGGCGGGCGCGATCGGCCGCGTGGTCGAGCACTTCGTCGGAGAGGACCCGGAAGGTCGCGAGGGTCCGTGACCTCGGGCCGGCGGGGGTCGCCACGGATTCGCGGATCTCGAACCGATGCTTCGGGCGAGCGACGATGTACGCCATAGTGGGTAATCTACCACTACGCCAGCGTCTGGCGCGCGGAACCTGGCCCGCGACCCGGGGTGTGGGGGCGGATGGGGGAGAATCGTCGCTCATGTGGAAGGCGACCGTCCGGGGCCTGTTCGCGCGGAAGGTGCGTCTGACCCTCACCGCATTGGCGATCGTTCTCGGTGTTGCGTTCGTGAGCGGCACCTATGTGCTCACCGACACGCTGAAGCAGTCGTTCGGCCAGATCTTCGCCCAGACCGCGACGAACGTGGATCTGGTGGTGCGGGGCGAGGCTCCGTTCGGCGACAAGGGCGACGACGGGCTGACGAGTCGGGCCCGGATGCCCGACACGATCGTCGGTCAGGTCCGCCGGGTCCCCGGCGTCGCCGCGGCCGAGGGTTCGCTGCAGGGGTACGCACAATTCGTGCAGAAGAACGGCCACACCGCGATCGGCTCGGGCGGCGCGCCGTCGCTCGGATTCTCGTGGTCGTCGCGCAACGGCGCGGTCGGCCCGCTGCGGATCCTCGAGGACGGGAAGAGCCGCCCGCCGGAGCACGACGGCGAGGTGGTGATGGACCAAGGCACCGCGAAGCGCAACGGCTTCGCGGTCGGTGACCGCGTCAAGGTCCTCTCGCAGGGGCCGGCCGAGTCGTTCCGGATCGTCGGCCTCTTCGGTCTCGGCGACCAGTTCGATCTCGGATCGGTGAGCGCGGCCGCGTTCGATCCGAAGACCGCCCAACGCGTCTTCGCGGCACCGGGGCTCGTCGATCAGGTGATCGTCAAGGCGAGGCCGGGCGCGGTCGTGTCGTCGCTGCGAGGCGCGCTCGAACGACAGCTTGGTCCGGGGTACGAGGTCACGTCCGCCGACAAGGTCGCGGCCGAGATCCAGAAGCCGGTGGACGAGTTCCTCAACACGCTCAACGACGCGCTCCTCGGCTTCGCCGGGATCGGGTTGTTCGTCGGGGCGTTCATCATCTTCAACACCTTCACGATCCTCGTGTCGCAGCGGACACGGGAGCTCGGGCTCTTCCGCGCGCTCGGTGCATCTCGCCGTCAGGTCATCGGGTCGGTGCTCATCGAAGCTGCAGTGGTCGGCCTGATTGCCGCGGTGGTCGGCTTCGGCGCAGGGATCGGTCTCGGCACACTCCTGCTCTGGTTGCTCCCGCGGTTCGGCTTGACCGTGCCCGACACCCAGCTCGTCGTGATCACCCGGACCTTGGTCGCGTGCGGCGTCGTCGGCATCGGCGTCACGGTCGCGGCGGCGCTTCCACCTGCGTTGCGTGCGTCTCGTACGGCTCCGATCGCTGCCATCACCGACCTCCGACCGACGGGCAGCGCGCCGTTGGTCGTGCGTTCGGTCATCGGTGTGCTCGTGCTGCTCGTCGGGGCCGGGACCATCGCGTTCGCGCTCCTCGGCGACCTCACCACCCAGTACGCGGTGGCCGTCGCGTTCACCGGTGGTTTCGTGATCTTCCTCGGTCTCGTGGTGCTCGGACCGTTGCTCGCCCGGCGCATGTCATCGATCGTCGGTCGCCCGCTCCCGGCCGTGCTCGGCGTCACGGGCACGCTGGCCCGAGGCAACGCGATGCGAAACCCGCGTCGCACGTCGGCGACCGCGGCCGCGCTCGTCGTGGGTCTCGGACTCGTGTCGCTGGTCGCGATCTTCGCCGACTCGGTGAAGACCTCGGTGCGCGATTCCCTCGCGAACAGCGTGCGCGCCGACTACATCGTCTCCGCGCCGCAGTTCGCCGGCTTCTCGCCCGAGGCCGCGAAGCGCGCGGCCACGGTGCCGGGCATCAAAGCCCTCGTCGCGCTGCGCTTCGGTGATGCCCGCGTCGGCGATCACAGCGAGACGATCACGGGGGCGAACGTCCGCGGTATCGACGACGTCTTCGACCTCCGCTACCGCGACGGCGGATCGAACGGGCTCTCGGAGGGTGGGGTGATGCTCTCGCAGCAGACGGCCGACTTCTCCCGGCTGAAGGTGGGGGACCGGGCCACGGTCATGTTCCCCCGTCTCGGTCCCCAGGATCTCCCGGTGGTCGGCGTGTACGAGAACCGGCGGGTCACCGGGGCCTTCCCGGTCGACGTGATCATCGCCCAGGACCTGTTCGAGCAGGGTTTCGGCGGCACCCAGCAGGACACCCTCGTGTATGTGGCCGCGAAGCCCGGGCAGGTGAAGGCGGTCGGTGCCGGCTTGGACCGTGCGCTGTCGGGGCCGTTCCCCAACGTGTCGGTCGACACCGTCGATCAGTACCGGGCCGAACGCGAGCGCACGATCGATCAGTTCCTCAACGTGTTCTTCGCGCTCCTCTTCCTCTCCGAGGTGATCGCGGTGCTCGGAATCGTGAACACCCTGATGTTGTCGGTCTACGAACGCACGCGCGAGCTCGGGCTGCTGCGCGTGGTCGGCATGACCCGACGCCAGGTGCGCCGGATGATCCGCGGCGAGGCGGTGGTGATCGCAGTGATCGGGAGCATCGTCGGTCTTGTCGTCGGGTTGCTCTGGGGTTGGGCGGTCGTCACCGCGTTGAGCGGGCAGTTCGTCGACGAGTTCACCGTGCCGACGACGCAGCTCGCGGCGTTCGTCGTCGTGTTCGCGATCGCGGGGGTGATCGCGGCGATCATCCCGGCCTGGCGGGCGTCACGCCTCCACGTGCTCGAGGCGATCGCGAACGAGTAGCGGTCAGCAGCCGCCGACCAGGAGCGCGCGCAGCGGGTTGACGAGGCCGTAGCCGTACGAGCCGTCGCGGCCCACCGCTCCGAGGTCGGTTGCCCCGAGCTCGAGTCGGGCTTCGACACCATTGGGTGTGCACACCGGTCGCGACGCTTTCACGATCGCGGCCGCCGCAGCCACATAGGGAGTGGCCATCGACGTCCCGCTCATCCAGGCGTATCCGCCACCGGGAACGGATGAGAGGATCCCGACGCCGGGTGCTGCGATGTCGACGTAGGACCCCGTGTTCGAGAAGGGCGCGCGCTTCATGTCGGTGCCGACTGCTCCGACCGCGATCACACCCGGGCTCGCGCCGGGGTAGAGCGGCGCGTTGCCGGCGAGAGCAGAGTTCCCGGCCGCGGCGACGACCGTGACGCCGCGTGAGCGCGCGTAGAGGACCGCCGCCGCCATCGCGGTGCTCGGCTGCGGGCCACCGAGGCTCATGTTGATCACGTTGGCGCCGTTGTTGGTGGCCCACACGATGCCGTTCGCGATGTCGGACGAGTAGCCCTGGCCCGCGCTGTTGAGGACCTTGACCGGAAGGATGCGGGCCCCGGGGGCCGCGCCCTCGATGCCGATCCCGTTGTTGGTCAGCGCGGCGGCGATGCCGGCGACGTGCGTTCCGTGGCCGTGGTCGTCGTTCGCCCCGGGCCGGCCCGTGCTCCCGGTGTTCAAGAAGCTGCATCCCGGAAGCACCCGCCCGGCGAGGTCGGGGTGGGAGGCATCGACGCCCGTGTCGATGACGGCGATCGTCACGCCCTTCCCGACGACGTTCGGCCACAGCGCGCCGAAGGTCGTGTTGGTGATCCCCCATTGCAGGCTGCGGTACGGGTCGGTCGGCGTCGCGGTGGCCGCGACCGGCGTGTCGGCCTCGACGCCGACCAGGTCGGATCCGCGGGCCGCGTTCGTCGCGACCGCGGCCGCGTCTCCGGGGGAGTCGACGGCGTGAGTCTCGATGCGCGGACCGTTGGTGGAGTTCTCGACGGTCACGAGCGGAACCGTGTCGGCCGGCTTCGTGGCTTCCTCGTGGTAGGTGGCAGTGGCCTGCGCTGCCGCCGACGCGCTGGAGAGGGGAGCACCCGTGGCGGGTCGGGTCGACGCGACAGACGCGGATGCGGTCGCGGTGCCCGCCGAGGAAGCCGTCGTGGCCACGCACGAGAGAGCAGTCGTGCCGACGAGCGACGATGCCGGCGACGTGATCCCCGGGACGCAGGCGGCACCGACGATCGTGAGGGCGGCGGTGATCGCAACGGTGGACACCGTGCGGCGCGAGGGCGCCGGGAATCGGCGGACTGACATCCTGTTTCCCCCTGACCTTCCCTGGCTGCGGTCTTCCGTGACTGCCCACACCGCCCGGTGCATCGTTGCTATCGGCGCCCGCCGAACTGACCTAACCCACCATTCGGTCAACTAGGATCGCCGCCGGCCCACATCTCGATGGGGTCGCTCGGGCGGTTAGCTCAGGGGTAGAGCACTTCCCTGACACGGAAGGGGTCAGAGGTTCAAATCCTCTACCGCCCACCACGAAAGAGCCAGCCGATCCCGCGGTCGACGCCCATCTGTCGGCTTCTCGTCGTCCTGCGGCTCGGGTCCTGAACGGACCCTGACTCCCAGCTTTTCGCGCTGGTCCATCGGCTCAAGATCTGGGCGCGATGACGCCGATGACGTCTCGGATGAATTCGGGGCGGCATTCAGGATGGACCGAGTGATGAAGAACCGCGTCGTGATCGTGTTGGGCGTCGTCGCGTTGCTCGTGGCCGTGGCGGGCCAGTCGGCTTCGGCGTCGGGGACCTTCGGCGGCGCGCCGAGCGGCAGCTTCGTCGTCACCTGCCGCTACAGCCATCGCCTGCCCGACGATCCGATCGTGCACTCGGGCATGCCGGGCATGAGCCACAGCCACGACTTCTTCGGCAACCGGACCACGAACGCCGACTCGACCGTGCAGTCGCTCTCGAAGAGTGTGTCGACGTGCAATCGATCCGGCGACAAGAGCGCGTACTGGGTTCCCACGGTGCTCGACCATGGCCGGCCCGGTCACGCCGATTCGGGTGCAGGTCTATTACAGCAACAACCATCGTCCGAACGTGCAACCCCTTCCGAAGGGTCTCGAAATCGTGGCCGGCGACGCCATGGCCAAGGCCCCGCAGGACACCAACGTGATCGCCTGGCAATGCACCGATCAGCTCGGGAGTCAGCCGCGCGACGCGATGCCGCGCGCGTGTCCGCCCGGCACGTTGTTGAAGCTCACGGTGCGGTTCCCGGGCTGCTGGGACGGTGTGCACCTCGACAGTCCCGACCACAAGTCACACATGGCCTATGCGACGGGCAAGGAGCACGACGGACCGTGTCCGCCCGGCCACCCGGTACCGGTCGTGACCGCAAACCCTGAGTTCAAGTACCCGATCTCCGACGGAACCGGGGTCACGCTCGCCAACGGGGGCGCGTACGCCGCGCACGCCGACTTCTTCGATGCGTGGGACACCGCCACGATGCGGCGGCTCGTGAACACCTGCATCAATGCAGGCGTGAAGTGCCACGTACCCGCCGGTTGACGCCGATCTCGGCGATCTCCCGGGTGAGGTACGCACCTCCGGCTGAGTGACGGTCACCACCGCCGGGTCGGTGCGATCTTCCGTGGGTCCAAACCACCCTGCGTAGTAAACGTGCGGTTACGATCACGTTTCGATACCTCGTTTCCCCTTTCACGCATTTGCTCCCGACCACGGTGCGTGCCAGCATTCGGCCCGTCGGTGACGGATCGCCGGCACGCCAAGGGAGGCAGAGCGGGAATGGAAGGGCTCCTACGCGTACGCGCCGGGCACTTCGGCGGCGCCTCTCCGAAGGGGTCTCAGCGCCCCACCCGACCTGTTGATCCCGGCAGGAACCAGCGACGGAGCAGCAGTGGCGACCGTTGACCTCGAGGTCCTGACGCCATCGGCACCGGGCGACCGCGGGCGCCTCCGACCCCTCGGCTCGCTGATGGTCCTCGGTGCGATCTGTTGCGTCGCCGTCCTCACCGCGTACTGGTACTCCATTCGCTCGCTTGCCGTCTCGTTCTCCCTCGCGAGTCCGAGTTCATTCGAGGTCATCGTTCCCCTGCTGGCCGTCGCACTCGGTGCTTGGCTCTTGGCGACGACCGACGACGGTCCGGCGATCCACGACCGTCAGGTCGACTACGTGATCGGTGGTGCGATCGTCGCCGTGGCGCTCTTCATGCTCGCCACGCTTCCGTCGCGAATGGGGGTCGCCTACTGGGTGCAACGCATCGATCTTCTCTCCCTCCCGGTCTTCGCCGCCGGCGCCGTCGTGCTCGTGCTCGGCACCCGCCGGCTCTGGCGTGTGCGTGCCGCGGTGCTGCTGCTCCTGCTCGCGTGGCCCCCCATCGTCCGGGTCGTCATCGACGCGTCGGCGAGTCGGGTCGGTTCGGCGTCGGCTCGGCTCGTGCGCGAGGTGGCACTCGCACTGGGGCTCGCCACCGCGGCGGCCCGTCCATCGAGCGTCCGTGTCGGTACGTCGGTGTTCGCTCTTGGCGGCGCGGCGAACTTTCTTGCGGTTGTACTCCTCGTCACGATCGTGGCGCTTGCGCTCGCGCTCGCGTGTGTCGGCACGCCGATCCGCAAAGCGTCGTGGGTCGTGACCTCGATGGCTCTCGCGGTGTTGGCCAACGTCGTACGGCTGCTCCTCGCGATCGTCGCGGCCCACGTGCTGACGCTTCCCGATCCGTCACCGCTGCTCGGCCCGCTCGGAATCGTCGTTGCCACAACGATTGCGCTTGCGGGATCGATCGCACTCATGTCTCCCTTCGGGTTGACGTGGTCGACGCTCCGGAAGTCACACGCCGCCGGAGCTCCGGCGAACTGGCTCGGCGTCCTCGTGGTTGCCGTCGCCGCGGTGGTCGCCGCCGCGCTCGCTGGATCCGTGACCGGGTTCGCTCAGGTCACGACGCCGATCGGCGAGCCGCGAGCCATGGCACTCCTCGACCAACCGCAACCGGTAGTCGGATATGCGTGGAGCAAGCTTGGTGCAGCCGTGGCGTCACCCAGCCTCGCGACGTCGCGTCGGTACACCTTCCAGCGGGTCGGCTCGGCGCCCGGCGTCGGGGTGATCGTCGACGTGCTCGCGGTTGCCGACGCCGGCGGCGGCGCGGTAGCTGACCTACGAGCTCACTTTCCCCTCGTCAACCGACGCGTCCTGGCCGTCGACTCCCTCGGTGTCGGACACGACGTACGCGCCGAGCGCCTGACGTTCGGCGGAGTGGGCCAGACCTGGACCGCGCTCACCTGGCTGCTCCCCGTGCGCGGACGCACGGGCGCCCATTACGAGAGGCTGGTCGTGGCCACTGACGAACCACGTTCGGTCACCCAACAGGCTGCGAGCCCCGGGGGCGCGCCGCCGCCCGACACCTCGAACGCGGTGCCATCGCTCGAGACCTATGGCCGAGCGATCGTGACATCGGAGTTCGTCGGGGCATCGCGATGAAGGGACTTCGGCGATCTGCCTCACGACGTGCACCCATCGGCGCAGCGAATGGACTCCCCGACGACGCAACGGCCCGTCTCCTCGCCAGCATCTCCATCCTCGACAACTGGAACCCCGAGTGCTCCGCGCGCCGACCGGTCAACGCGGGTCAACGCGCGACGTTCGTGATCGGGCTCGTCATCCTCACCACGGGGCTCGTGTTCGCGACAACAGCGACTCTCACAGCTCTGATCTGCTTGAGCACGATCGGATACCTCCTGGCGCTCTTCTACAAGGTGTGGTTGTTCATCAAATCGCGTGACCACCGAGCGCTCGTCACCGTGACCGACATCGACGCCTTGGCGATGCCCGATGCCCACCTCCCGCGCTACTCGTTGCTCGTCCCTGCGTTCCACGAGCCGGAGTCGATCCCGCAGCTCCTCGCTGCGATCGACGCTCTCGACTATCCGAAGGAGCTGCTCGACGTACAGCTGCTCCTCGAGGCCGACGATCGGGCGACCGTCGACGCGGCCCGCGCCGCCCGACCGGGGCCGCACGTCGAGATCGTCGAGATCCCCGCGTCCGAACCCCGGACGAAGCCAAAGGCGCTGAACTACGGACTGCTCGGCGCGAAGGGCGAGCTCGTCACCATCTTCGATGCCGAGGACATACCCGAGCCGCTCCAACTTCGCCGCGCCGCGGTCGCGTTCGCGCGATTCCCTCTGACCTCGTGCTTCCAGGCGAAGCTCAGCTTCTACAACTCGCGCCAGAACCTGATCACGCGGTGGTTCACCCTCGAGTACGCGATGTGGTTCACCGACCTGCTCCCCGGCGTGGTCCGGGTCGGCGCGCCGGTGCCACTGGGTGGGACCTCGAACCACTTCCGTCGCGACGCGCTGGTCAGGTGCGGCGCATGGGACCCGTACAACGTGACCGAAGACGCGGATCTCGGCATCCGGCTCGATCGCCTGGGAATGGAGGTCGGCCTGCTCGACAGCGTCACCTCCGAGGAGGCCACGAGCGACTTCGTCAACTGGGTCAAGCAACGGTCGCGCTGGTACAAGGGCTACCTCCAGAGCTGGCTCGTGCACATGCGGAGCCCGCGCAAGACGCTCGACGATCTCGGTGTCGGCGGTTTCATCGGGTTCACCCTGCTCGTCGGCGGGACGCCGGTCTTCGCGCTGCTCAACGTGCTCAATTGGACCCTCACCCTCGCGTGGTTCATTCTCCGGCCCAGCTGGACGAGCACTCTCTTCCCGCCCTGGGTGTACTACCCGGCACTCTTCTCGTTCATCATCGGCAACTTCTTGGTGATCTACCTGGGTGTGCTCAGTGCTCGGATCAAGGGCAACCACGATCTCGTCATCTACGCGCTGCTCATGCCGCTCTACTGGCTCATGATGGCCGTGGCCGCGTTCAAGGCCGCGTTCCAACTCGTGTTCGCACCTTCGTTCTGGGAGAAGACCACGCACGGGATGGCCGACGCACGAGCGCTCACGTCGGCGAGCTCCTCGGTCGTGGATCTCGCGGCGGCGGAGCGCGCCGAAGCCAGTGAGCGGTCGTCGAATCAGAGAACCCGGTCGTGATCGCGCTCGAGCCGCCCCCCGTTCGCGCACTGGATCGTCTGCCGGATTCGGTGCAAGCGGTCGAACAGGAGAAGCGGTCGAACGAGAGCCTCGTGCTCTTCGTCCTCTGTGCCGCGATCTACATCGTGGTGGGCGCGCTCCTCGTGTTCCGCTACGACAGCATTGCGGGCGACGCGTACTCACGAGTGGCGAACGCCCGATACATGCTCGACAGCCGCGACCCCAAGCTGGCGGCGATCGGCTTTGTGTGGATGCCACTCCCGACGGCGCTTCTCGCGCTGCTCCTACCGTTCCAGGCAATCTGGCCCGGCCTCGTGGCGCGCGGCTTCATCAGCAACATCGAGTCGGCGCTCTTCATGGCGGGCACCGTCGTGCTCCTGCGACGCACGCTGCTCGATCTCGGAGTGAGCGCGGCGCCGCGCATGGTCCTGGTGGTGCTCTTCGCGCTCAACCCGATCATCGTCGACTACGGCGCGAACGGCATGAGCGAGGCGATATTTCTCTTCTTCCTGCTTGCCGCGGTCTGTACGCTCGCCCGCTGGCTGCGCGGGCACCGAACCCAGGACCTCGTCCTCGCCGGGTTCGCGCTCGGGCTCGCCTACGCCTCGCGGTACGAAGCGCTCGTCGCGGCAGGAGCCGTGACGGTTCTCGTCGTGATCGTGGACTTGGTGCGCCATCGCGCCAACGGGCGCGACCGCTGGAACATCGCGGCCGCCGACGGGGTCCTTCTCTTCCTGCCGACCTTCGCGGTGTTCGTCGTGTGGACGCTCACGAGTTGGCTCATCGTGAACCACCCGTTCGACACGTTCACCTCGCGGTACGGGAACGCGGCCCAGGTGGCGGCGGCACAGGGCAGCATCCGACACGCGGTCGGCGGAACGGGCCTGGGGGCACTCGACTTCGTCGGCCGCCAGGTGTTGCTGTTGGCTCCCGCGCTGCTCGTTGTCGTCGTGGTCGCGGTCGTGCTCGCGTGGCGCCGGCGTGATCCATGGCTCGCAGCACCGATCGTTGTCCTGGCCTCGGTGATGGCGTTCCAAGCTGCGACGTTGGTATCTGGTGAGTCGTTCGGGTGGCTGCGGTACCAGATCAGCGCGGTGCCGCTGACCGCGCTGATCGTCGGATACCTGTTCGCTCCGCGCTGGCGACCCGACCGACCCCCGGTCCCTCGGAAGCGACCTCGACTCCTCGCGGTCGGTGCGGTGGCGGGAGCCGTCGTGCTCACCGGCGGTGCGATCGTGACCACTCTCGTGGCGTTCGCCGATCCTGCGCTGGCGGGCGACGAGCACGGCCGTCTGGTTCCGATCGTCCACCAGATCCTCGGATCTGGGAGCACCGCGCCCGAAGCCCTCGGGCAGTACCGCGGGGAATGGCGGATCGCTTCGTACCTCGACCAGCGTCGCCTCCCCGACGGCTCGGTGCTCGTCGACGTCGCGCTCGGGTTCCCGATCGTTCTCGCATCGAACCACCCGAAGCAGTTCGTGATCACAACCGACCGCGACTTCGGCGACGCCGTCGCGGATCCCGTGGCGGCTGGCGTTCGATACGTCCTGATCAGCGCGAACACCGGGACGATGGATGAGATCGCGGCGACCTATCCGAACATGTTCGCCAACGGAAGCGGCTTCGCCCGGCGCGTCCGCGAGTTTCGACCACCTGATGGAAACGGTCGGACGTGGCGGCTCTACCGCGTAGACAGCCTCCCCAACTCCATGAAGGTGTCACCATGAGAGCTGCACGAACCCGTCTCCGCGTCCGCGTTCGGGACTCCTCGATCGCGACGCTTGCCGTGCTCGCGCTCACGATCGGGCTGGTCCCGTTGGTCTCGCCGACATCTGTCGGCGCCGCCGACTACACGACGAACTCGGGCGACAATCTGCGCACGGGCTGGTACGCGGACCAGACGACGCTCACGCCCGCGCTCGTCAGCAGCGGCAACTTCGGAAAGCTCTTCACCACACCGGTCGACGGGCAGGTCTACGCCCAGCCGCTGGTCTCGCAGGGCACGCTCTTCGTGACGACCGAGAACAACAACATCTACGGCCTCGACCCCGTGACGGGGGCGACCAAGTGGCCGACCCGAAATGTCGGTACACCGTTCAACGCGTCCGACATCGGGTGCGCCGATCTCGCGCCGCACGTGGGGATAACCGGGACTCCGGTCGTCGACCCGGCGACCAACACGGCGTACTTCGTCGCGAAGTCCTACGTCTCGGGCGCATCGGGCGCGACCCAGTTCCAGGCCCACGCGGTCGACGTCGCGACCGGAGCCGAGAAGCCGAACTTCCCCGTCACGATCCAGGGCGCAGCGGGGAACAACCCCGCACAGACGTTCCACCCGACGACCGAGAACCAGCGGCCCGGCCTGTTGCTGCTCGACGGGGTGATCTACGCCGGATTCGGTTCGTCGTGCGACGTCGGCCCGTTCGCGGGGTGGATCGCAGGTATCTCGACCACGGGTCAGCTCACCACGCTGTGGAGCGCCGTCGGCAGCGGCAAGGGCTCGGGTGCGGGCATCTGGCAGGGCGCGAGCGGGCTCGTCTCCGACGGTCCGGGCCGGATCATCCTCGCCACCGGCAACGGCCAGGTGGCCACGACGCTCACCGCGCCCACGCCCGGCACCAGCCCGCCCGCGAACCTCGGTCAGGCCGTGATCCGCCTCAATGTCCAACCCGACGGATCGCTCAAGGCGGGTGACTTCTTCACGCCGTACGACGCGGTGACGCTGGACCAGAACGACCAGGATCTCGGTTCGGGTGGACCGGTTGCGCTCCCCAGCGCGCAGTTCCCCGGTACCCCGGCGAGCCCGAACCTGATGCTCGAGATCGGCAAGCAGGGCTATCTGTATCTGCTCGATCGTGACAACCTCGGCGGCTACCAGGAAGGTTCGAGCAACGGCGATGCAGTGGTCAATCGCGCCGGTCCGACCGGCGGCGTGTGGGGCCGGCCGGGCGTCTGGGGTGGCGATGGCGGCTACGTCTACACGGTGGCCTCGACGGGTGTCGGCGCGGGACTCTCCGGCCTCATGCACGCGTTCAAGTACGGCACCGACGGGACCGGCAAGCCCGCGCTGATCCCCGCCGGGACCAGCGCGGACGCCTTCGGGTTTGCCTCGGGCTCACCGGTGATCACATCCAGCGGCACCACGTCGGGCACGGCGCTCGTCTGGACCGAGTGGTCGCCCGACGGTTCGGGTGCCAACGCGCAGCTCCGCGCCTACGACCCGGTACCGGTGAACGGCACCATGCAGCTGCGGTACACCGCTCCGATCGGCACGTCGACGAAGTTCGCGACGCCGGGTGTCGCGGGCAACCGGCTCTATGTCGGAACGCGCGACGGAGCCGTGATCGGCTTTGGCGCACCCGTGCAATCGCCCGCGACCGCGCCTCCAGTGAGCTTCCCCACGACGGTGGTCGGCCAGAGCTCGGTCGCCACCGCCACGTTCACGGTGTCGTCGGGCATCTCCAACCTGGTCGTCAACGGCTTCTCGTCGAGCAACGCCGACTTCGTCGTCGGCACGCCGACGCCGGCCCTCGGACAGGCGCTCTCGGCGGGGCAATCAGTCTCGGTGCCGATCACGTTCTCACCCACGAAGGCACTCCCCGAGAGCGCCAACCTGACCGCGACCACGAACACGGGCGCGGCGGTCACCACGATGAGCGGCCTCGGTCAGGCGTCGACCGCGACGATCACTGCGCAACCACAGGTCCTCAGCATGAACGGGGCCATCGTGGGTGGAGCGCCCCTCACGGGCACCATCACGTTCAGCAACGTGGGGGCAACCGACCTCACGATCAACAGCGTGACGGCTCCGGACGCACCCTTCAGCGTCACCGGATTGCCGACGGTCGGTCAGGTGATCCCCGCGACCTCGAGCATCACGGTCAACGTCGCCTTCGCGTCGGCGACGCCGGGGAGCTTCACCGACGAGCTCGCGCTCGACACCACTGCGGGCGGATACACCGTCCCGATCACCGCCAACGCTGCGCTGCCCCCGATCATGTCGCTGAGCTCGACGAGCGTGGCCTTCGGGAACGTCCCCCAGGGCCAGGGGGGCTCGGGATCCTTCACGATCACGAACACCGGTGGGAGCACGCTCACGATCAGCAAGTCGAAGCCGCCCGCGCTCGGAGTCGGCTTCACGGCGACGAGCGCATTGCCGGAGGGCGCGACGATCCCGGCCGGGGCCTCTGTCACCGAGACCGTCGCGTTCGCGGCAGGCGCGTTGGGGGCCCAACAAGACGGCTGGATCATCAACAGCGATGACGGCACCGGACTCAAGACGGTGACCTTCGCGGCGACGTCGGTGCCGGCGGCAACAGTTCCGGGTCTGACCGCCGTGGGGTGGACCACGAACGGGACTGCGGCCCTCACCGGTCAGAACATGGTCCTCACCCCGAACACGCCGGGTGCCGCGGGCTCGTCGTTCTGGCCCGGCCCACTGCCATCGGCGTACGTCTCGGCGAGCTTCGACGCGAACATCGACTCGGGCCTCGGCGCCGACGGCCTCACACTCACCTTCGCGGACCCGTCGAAGGGGGCGACCCCCGGTTCACTCGGGATCGACGGCGGTGGCCTCGGGTTCTCCGGGATCCCGGGTATCGCGGTCGCGCTCGACACGTTTCAGACCCTTGCCAACCCCTCGCCCAACTTCATCGGCGTCACCGACGGCCCGCTGACCCCGGGGAGCGACCAGCTGCACTGGCTCGCCACGAGCAGCAACATCCCCAATCTCCGCAACGCGACGATCCACGTCGTCGTCAAGGTCGCGAACGGCCTCTTGACCGTCTCGCTGAACGGGGTGCTCGCGCTTTCGACGGCAGTGACCCTGCCGCCGCAGGCGCTCGTCGGCTTCACCGCCGGAAGCGGTGGGATCACCGACCGTCATGCGGTCTCGAACGTGGCGATCACGACCGCCGCGCCGCCGTCGCCCTCGCTGCAGGTCAGCACCACCGTCATCGCGCCGACCGGCTCGACCCAAGCGGGCAAGACATTCGCGTACTCGGGCACCTGCCCGAACTCGTTCACGACTCCCGCCATCGGCAGCGGGGGAGTCGCAACGCCCGTGCTCGCCGGCGCGACGAGCGGCAGTCCGTGCACCGTGACTCAGGCAAATCCCGGCAGTGGGTGGTCGACGCTCGTCTCCGTGAACGGTGGTCCGCTCGTCGCCCTCACGGGCTCTACCCTCTCGGCGCCGATCTTCCCGCTCGTGGGCCTGCCTTCGACCGTTGCGTTCACCAACGTCTACAGCCCCCCGGGGCCGCCCATCGTTCCCGCCCCGACAGCCGGAGGCTGGCAGCTGAACGGGTCGGCCACGATGTCGGGCTCCTCGCTCCAGATCACGCCGGTGAAGACGAACGTCACGGGTTCCGCTTTCTGGCCGACACCGGTGCCGACCACGAACCTGTCCATCGCCTTCGACGCGAACCTCGACTCCGGAACCGGGGCCGATGGCCTCACCCTCGCGCTCGTGGATCCCGCAAAGGGTGCGACCGCGAAGTCGCTGGGCGCGGGAAGTGGAGGTCTGGGATTCGGCGGAGTGCCCGGCATCGCGGTCGCGCTCGACACCCACAAGAACACACCGGATCCCTCGAACAACTTCGTCGGGATCGCCACCGGGGCGGGCAGCGCGGTGAAGACGCTCGCGTGGGCGGCAACGACGACGGCCGTTCCGGCGTTGCGTGGCACGACTCGACATGTCGCCGTGAGCGTGGTCAACGGCACGCTGACGGTACGGGTCGACGGAACGCCCGTGCTCGTCAAGGCGATGACCCTTCCGCCCCAGGTCTTGGTGGGCTTCACGGGATCGACGAGCGCGAGCACGGACCGCCACGCGGTGTCCAACGTCGTCGTCAGCACGACCACCAGCCTGCTTCCCCCCGTCGCCGGCAACGGCTGGCAGCTCAACGGGGCATCGACGTTGGTACCGCCGACGCTCCAGCTGACCCCGCCAACGAATGGCGCCGCGGGTTCCGCGTTCTCTCCCGTGCCGGTGCGCACCGGCTACCTACGCGCCGACTTCGACGCCAACATCGACTCGGGCACGGGCGCCGACGGGATCGCAATGGTCCTCGGTGACCCGACGAAGGGTGCAACGGTCACGTCCCTGGGCGTCGACGGCGGTGGACTCGGCTTCTCCGGAATCCCCGGTCTCGCGATCGGGCTCGTGACCTTCAAGGGAGCAGGAAGCCCGTCGGCGAATTTCGTCGGTGTGTCCGACGGCGGTGCACCGCCCGGCTCCAATGCTCTCCACTGGCTCGCCACGAACTCGGCCGTTCCACCGCTGCGCAATGCAACGCGCCATGTGACCGTGATCCTGAGCTCGGGGGTTCTGACGGTCCAGGTCGACGGCTCGCTGGTGCTCGCGACCACGGTCACAGTGCCCGCTCAGGCCCTCGCCGGCTTCACCGCGGGGTGCGGCGGTCTGAACGACCGCCATGCCGTCTCGAACGTCCGGATCAGCTTCGCCTGACGGATCAGGTGAGGTGTGAGAGTCGGTCCTGGTACTCGGCGGGATCGATCTCGCCTCGGGCCAGGCGCTCGCCGAGGATCTTCCTCGCGCCGGTGTTCGGGTCGCCGGGCGCGGCGACGCCGGTGGGAGTCGCGCTTCGTGTCGCGAGCCACACGACGATGACGACGGCGACCGCAATGACGAGCATGCCCAGGAACATCACCCACCACCATCCGTTGCCCCCGCCGTGCCCCATCATCCGCCCGTCGTCCCAGTCAGCCAGCAACGCCCAACCGATCATCGACTCGCTCCTCGCACTCGTAGCCCCTGAGATCGGAGGTGTCGCCGACAGCACCGCACGGTCCGAACCCCTGGTCGAGAGGGCTCGCTCGATGAACTCGTCGAAGCCGCTGCGGTCAGCCGTGACCTGCAGGCGACCGTCGACCCGCTTGATCTCGAGCGCGGGGCAGAAGTACCCCTCGCTCACGAAGAAGTGCGGTGAACCCTTGGCGCCGCGTCGTCGTCCTTCGTTCCAGTCGGCGACGATCGCCGGCCGGTCGACCGCGTCCGGCGGCTCGACTTGGTGTTCCCGGGCCAACTCGGCCAGCACGTCGGCCGCTCCGATGTCGCGACCCTGTTCGAAGAGTGCATCTCGCAGGGAGAGGCTGAGCCGTTCGCCGAGGTGCGGGCTCCGTCGGTATGCCGCGGCTGCGAGCGTCATGGCGGGAAGTGAGCTCTTCGGGAACACGGCCGGGTCGAAACCCTTGAACAGATCGGGAGCGACGTGTTCTCGGAGCGCGGCGATCTCCTCTGCCACCAGATCGCCCGCAAGCGCTTCGCCGTTGATGAGCTCGAGTGGCCACGCCCGCACGAAGAGGGGAGACGTTGCCGCCATGGTCCTGCGTCGCTCCACCAGCCGACGCAAGCCGAGATGGGTGAACGGACAGACGACGTCCGCGAAGACCTCGAGCACGACGGTCAGCGATCGGCGCCGGTCGTGACCGCGGGATCGACGGTCCGGGTCGTCAGCTCGAGTAGGAGGTGCGTACCCCAGGCCCGTGCGTGGCTCGCCTCGTCGACCACGAGCTCGTTGGCCTTCGTCACGAGGAAGCTCTCGGGCGCGACGACGACCTTCGCGCCCGCGTGTCGGAGTCTGCGGGCGATTCCCTTGGAGGCACGCCCGGTGAGCACGGGCGACGCGTCGAGCCGGGTGTCGAACGCCGCCGCCGGGCCGCTGAGGTCACCCAGGTTCTCGAACCAGTCTCGGAGGCCGGGTCCTTCGGCGTCGGGATCGATGACCAGGTCACTGCCGGGCTTGTCCGCGGCTTCCACTGCCGCCTTGCGGGTGCTTTCCCGACTCAGGCCGTGCACGTGGGTGGGCCCGCCGACCACGAGCAGATCGGCGGCGACGACCCGCTCCCGGGTCGCCGCTTCGACGGGGACGACCTCCACCTCGCCGGCGGATCGCATGCCATCGGCGATCGCGTCGGCGACGAGATGGGTGTTGCCGTACATCGACTCGTAGACGATCAACGTCAGCATGTGGTGACCTCCATGGGTCTCGCGCGTCGTCCCGGCGCCTCGCCGTCCGAGGATCGACTGATCGCGTCGTGCTCCGAGTGTCGTGTGTGGCGTCAGCCTGCGGCAGGGACCAAAGTCACTACCCGCGTGTCTCGCCCTTCATTTGCCGGCTCGGCTCACGAAGCGCGCAGTGCGAGCGGCCACACGGCGCGAGCGTCGGCGTGACGCAGCCGCGAGGAGCAGGACGGGCACGGAGCTCGAGGACGCGAGCTCGCGTGCGGTGCTGCCGAAGAGGTGACGACCCGATCCTCGCGTCCCGACGACCAGCACGTCGTAGCCACCGTCGACGGCAAGGGCCGCGAGGACGTCGGCGGGGCGGCCGCGCACCACCTCGGTCCCGGGGTGGAGGTAGGCGTAGCGATCAGCTTCCGCGGTGATCGCTTCCGTCGCCGCGCGCTCGGCGGCAGCCACGCCGTCGAACGGGACCACCCGCACCAGCTCGACGCGACCGAGTCGTGAGCCGAAGAGGCCGACCGCCTCCTCGAGCGCGCCACGCGCCTCGTCGGAGCCGTCGGCGCCCACGAGCACGTCGATCCCACCGTCGAACGCGATACCGGCCGGCGTCGAGATGATCGGTGCGCTCGGTTCGCCGTTCTGCACCGCGTCGACAGCGAGGAGGAGCGCCAGGGGGCCCAGGAGCGTGCCGACCACGAGCCACGCGAAGCCGTCGTGACCTCTCCGCCCGAGCACCAACGAGAGTACGAGACCGATCGTGAGCCAGACGGCTCCGATCACGATGACGACGACGGGACCGGACATGTGACCACCTCCGACAACAGCGTCGTGGTCGGTGCGACAGACCGACAGGGCCGAACGTCCTCATCGGCCGGCGCCGCCGGGGTGCTCGGCACCTGCGAGCACGTCTGCGGCGCGGATCGATTCGAGGGCGAGGCCGAGCGACCGAGGTGCCGGACCGTCGGTGCTGATGCAGACGGCAGTCGGCCACGGGCGCGAAGCGGGCGCGCATTGCGGCGGCGACCTCCGGCGTGGCGTCCGACGGGTCCTCGCCGCGCCGTCGTCGCTCGGAGATCCTGCGCGCCGCTGTCTCCGGGTCCATCACGCACCGCAGCTCGACCACGTCGGCCGCGGTTGCGTCGGCCATGCGATGGGCCGCGGAACGGAAGTCGTCGTCGGCCCACGACGCGTCGAGCACCACCGACTCCCCGAGTTGGAGGAGCATCCGGGCTCGGTGGAGGAGCGCCTCGTAGGTCGCGATCGTCGCGGACTCGCTGTAGAGGCCGGCGTCGAGATCGGTGTGTGAGTGGTCGCGTCGCGCGACCCCGGCGAGATCCTTGCGCACCTCGTCCGAGCGCAGGACCGACCATCCGAGCGCATTGGCGATGCCGGCCGCGAGCGTCGACTTGCCGGTGCCGGGTTCACCGCCGACGACCGCGAGGGTGACGCGGGTCTCGCGGAGGTGCGCCACGGTCAGGCCGAGGAGCCGGCGGGCTTCGGGAGTCGCCGCCGGGTCGCCCTGCAGCGAGCGGAGCCACGCGACCTTGGCCCGAACGTGGGCTCGCATGGCCAGGTAGTGGTGCAGGAGCGTCGGCGGGTAGGTGTCGCCGATCAGCTCCTGATGGTGGGCCAGCAGCCGGCGGGCGAGCTCG
Source organism: uncultured Actinomycetes bacterium (assembly GCA_963829475.1). Lineage (GTDB taxonomy): Bacteria > Actinomycetota > Acidimicrobiia > IMCC26256 > JANYLB01 > JANYLB01. The sequence continues at coordinate 902,027 of CAWHIU010000002.1, forward strand.
TCGGCCCCGAGGCGCTCGAGATCCATCGCGAGGAAGGCGACGTCGGCGAGAACGTCTCCGTAGCGGAGCTGGTCGTCGAACTCGAGGCAGTCGAGCACGCGCGGGCCGTCGTCGAGCAGGAAGATGTCGTCGGCGAGGAGATCTCCGTGCCCGTCGCGGATGCGACCGTGCTCGATCCGGAGATCGAACAGAGCGGCGCGGCCATCGACGTATCGCTCGGCCCGGGCCTCGATCTCGGCCTCTACCGCGCGATCCGCCTCGGTCGACAGCAGTGGAGCCATCTCGGCGAAGCCGTCGCGCCACCGTCGAGCGACGGAAGGAGCGAGGCCCGCCCGGTTGATCTCGGCCGAGGTCTCCGCCCGCCCGTGGAACGAGGCGATGACATGCGCGAGGTCGCGCATCGCCCCATCGGGGACCTCGCCCGTCTCGACCAACCGCGCGAGCCGCCGGCCGTCGGGCATCCGGCGCATCATGACGAGGTGGTCCGACGGCTCGCCGTCGGGTGCGACGAGGTCGAACACGCCGAGGTACACGTCGGGCGCGATCCGCCGGTTCAGCTCCACCTCCCGGTGACAGATGCGCTCCCGGGCCTCGCGCGTGGTGAGATCGACGAACGGGAAGCGCACGGGCTTCTTCAACTTCGCGGCGTGTTCCCCGACCAGGAAGATGATCGAGACGTGGGTCGTGAGCACCGCGGGGGTCTCCGGGCTTGCTCGGTGGTCCATGAGGCCTCCATCGGTCGGCGCACGAGCTTGGGTCGGGGAAACCGTCGGACGCCAGGGGCGAAGGTCATCGAGGCGCCGAGCGCCCGAACGGCTCGGCCCGGTACTGTCGGGAGAGCCTGTCCTTCGGGCAGCGAGGATCGGGGCGCGACGCTTCGTGGCGATTGCAAGCGACACGTGGGAAACGGCCGATGACCGATGATGGCGACGCGAGCGCCGATTCTGGATCTCAGCGCCCGGAGTTCGCGGCAGAGCACCTGAGGCTCGACGAGCTCGTCGCCGAGCTGCAACCGCCGGCGAGTGGCGCGCTGTTCGCGGCCGAGCGTTTCGGTCTCCTCCTCGACGCCATCGTTGCCGTTGGTACCGACCTGAGCCTCCCCGACGTCTTGCGTGCCATCGTGGAGCGAGCGTGTCGCCTCGTCGCTGCCCGATACGGCGCGCTCGGCGTCATCGGGCCCGACGGACAGCTCTCGGAGTTCGTCACCGTCGGCATGGACGACGAGACGCAGGCGCGGATCGGCGATCTTCCCAAGGGGAGGGGAATTCTCGGGTTGCTGGTGCGAGAGCCGCGCCCGCTCATGCTGCGCGACCTGAGCAAGCACCCGGACTCCGTCGGCTTTCCGCCCCACCACCCACCGATGCGATCGTTCCTCGGGGTTCCCGTGCGCACACGCGGGACGGTGTTCGGCAATCTCTATCTCTGCGAGAAGGAGGGCGCGGAGGAGTTCACCGATACCGACCAGACTCTCGTCTCGGCGCTCGCGGTCGCCGCCGGGGTCGCGGTGGAAAACGCGCGGCTCTACGCACAAGCTCGTCGACGCGAGCAGTGGCTCGACGCCATCGCGGAAATCAATCGAAGTCTCCTCGCGGGCGCCGGCGTCGAGCGCGTGTTGGACGACATCGCAGCGCGCGCCGCGCCGATCGCCGAAGCCGACGCGGTACGCGTCATGCTGCCCGACGACCACGACCCGGAGCTGCTGCCGCGTCGTCGCCACGCACGGAGAACATGCCGGCGCAGTGATCGGCAGCACGATCCCGATCTCCGGAACGGCCGCGGGCGAAGCGTTCGTCACAGGGGACACACAGACGGTCGACGACGCGACGCGAGACCCGCGTGTCTTCCGCCCGGCCATCGAAGCGCTCGGCGCCGGGGCAGTCGTGTACGTACCGCTGCAGGGCGGCGACGGCGTCCTCGGCGTCCTGTCTGTCGACAACGCCCGAGGCGGGCGCGTGTTCGACGAGCTCGACATCGCGGTGACGACGAGCTTCGCTCATCAGGCGGCACTCGCGATCGAGTTCGCCCGGAGCCGGGGTGCGCGGGACCGGATGCGGGTGTTGGAGGATCGCGAACGGATCGGCCGGAACCTCCACGACACGGTTGTGCAACGGCTGTTCGCGATCGGGATGCTCCTCCAGGCGACGATCGCGGACCGCACCGACATCGAGGCAGAGCAGATCGCGAAGGCGATCGACGAGGTCGACGCGACCATCAAGGAGATCCGGACGAGCATCTTCACGCTGTCCACACCATTGAAGGTCGGATTGCGCTCCGAGATCCTCGATCTCGTCGAGGCCTATGCGGAGCGCAGCACCTTCGAGACCCAGGTCGTGTTCGACGGCCCGGTCGACACCGCGGTGCCGCCCGAGGTCGCGCAGCATCTCCTCGCGTGCGTCCGCGAGGCGCTGTCGAACGCCAGCCGGCACGCATCGGCCACCCATGTGTGTGTCTCGTTAGCGGTCGGCGACGAAGTCGTCCTCACGGTCGGAGACGACGGTCAGGGGTTCGAAGGCCGCGTTCGGCGCAGCGGGCTCGCCAACATGGAAGAACGTGCCGCGGTGCTCGAAGGAAAGCTCGAGGTCGTGAGCTCACCCGACTCGGGCACGACCGTCACCTGGCGCGTCCCGGTACCCGAAGAAGAGGCTGCACCGCGTGACGCGTGACGGCTCGATCCGGGTCTTCGTCCTCGACGATCACGAGATCGTCCGTGACGGCGTGCGCGCGCTCCTCGGTGGAGCCGAGGGGATCGAGGTCGTGGGGGAGGCCGGCACCGTCGCAGAGGCGCTCGGACGTATCCCACCGACCCGTCCCGATGTCGCGATCCTCGACGTGCAGCTCCCGGACGGTTCGGGAGTGTCGGTGTGTCGCGAGCTCCGCGACTCCCATCCATCCGTGCGGTGCCTCATGCTCACGTCGTTCTCCGACGACGAAGCGCTGTTCGAGGCGATCGTCGCGGGAGCCGCCGGGTACCTGCTCAAACAGGTGCGTGGGAGCGACATCGTCGACGCCGTCCGAAGGGTCGCCGACGGGGAATCCCTCCTCGACCCGACGCTCACGAAGCGGGTGCTCGATCGCATGCGGCAGCCTCCGGCAGAAGACGAGCGACTCGCGCGCCTCACCGGCCAGGAACGAAAGATCCTCGCACTCATCGCGGAAGGGCTCACGAACCGCCAGATCGCCGAGCGGATGTTCCTGGCCGAGAAGACGGTGAAGAACTACGTCTCGAACATGTTGTCGAAGCTCGGGATGGAGCGACGCACCCAGGCCGCGGTCTTCGGAGCCGCGGCGATGAAGAATCCCGACGGCCCGACGCAGTAGCCGACCGTCGGGCCCTTCGGCCCTACGCATCGCGGATCGGCACGGCCAGAGTCTGGGTGTGGAGACGACGCCCCACCTTTCCGAGCTCGGCAGATCCGAGTGCCTCTCGCTCCTCGAATCCGCAGTTGTGGGTCGCATCGGCGTCAGCATCGACGCGCTGCCGGCGATCTTCCCCGTGTTCATCACGGTTGTCGACGGGATCGTTGCCTTCCGGACGGTCCCGGGCACCAAATTGGCCGCCGCGTCGGCCGGCGCCATCGTGGCGCTCGAGGCGGACACGTTCGACGAGCGCACCGGTGAAGGCTGGAGCGTGCTCGTGCGCGGTGTGGCGAAGGAGACGACCGAGGAGACCCGGATCGCGGCGGCCCGTCGTCGACTGCGCGAGACCTGGGTCGACGGAGCTCCGATGCACCTCGTGGAGGTCAGCCCCGATCTGGTGACCGGCCGGCGCCTCCGCTGAGACCCAGCGTCAGCCGCCACCTCCTCCGAGGGTCTTTCGGAGGCCGTCGGCGAGTTCCTTGCGTTGTGCCGACGTGAGCTTCGCGTCGGCGTGCATGCCGAACCACGTGTAGTAGCTGGGTGGCATCGAGCCGTTGGTCACCGTCTCGACTGCATCGTCGGACCCACCGTGTCGCGAGCCCCATTCGGAGAAGTTCAACTTCGCACGGCCCTCGCGGACGTGGTTGGTGATCCACCAGGAAAGCGGCGCGATGTCCTCGAACCAGACGGTGCGCGTCTCGTTGCTGTGGCAGTCGTAGCAGGCCGCGACCGCGAGTTGCCGCGTCCGGGGGCTGTCCCACTTCGGTTCCTGACCCACCGGAGGGTTCGTCACCCGGTACGGAACCAGCTGCATGAGGAGGAACGCAGCGACGCAGACCGAGCCCGCGATTATGAGCCACTTCCGCATGGAGCAGTTCTACTGCTCGCGGCGGAACTGGTCGGCCATGGGCCGCGCCCGAAGCGCACCGGCGCGCGCAGTTAGGGTGATGGGTCCGAACGGCGAGGAGGCGACGTGGCGAATCCGGTGCTGAGCGAGAAGCGATTCACGGCGACGGCCGCGGAGCTCGAGCCGGGATGGGCCGCGCCGGGTCACCCGGCCACGACGACGGCCGGAGCGCCACCTGCCGGTGCCGGAGTCCGCGTGCTCGAGACGATGTCGCCGAGTGGCACGTTCGCCAAGACGTTCTTCTTGTGGTTCCTGCTGGTCGTCGGGGGAGCGTTCGGCTGGTCGCAGGTCACCGTCGATCCGACCGGCACGGTTGCGCTGCCGGGTTGGATCTTCGTTCCGTTGCTCGTGGCATTCGGCCTCGCGATGGCGTGCATCTTCGCGCCGCGCACCGCCCGGTTCAGCGCCCCGCTCTACGCCTTGTCCGAAGGGGTGTTCCTGGGCGCGATCTCGCGGCTCTACGAGGCGCAGTGGAGCGGGATCGTGCTCCAAGCGGTGCTCGCGACGATGACGGTGTTCGCGGTGTGTCTCGTCCTCTACATGAGTGGCGCAGTCAAGGTGTCGAACAAGTTCATCTTCGTCGTGATCGCGGCGACCGCCGGGATCTTCCTGATGTACTTCGTCTCATTCCTGTTGACGCTCTTCGGCGCCGACCTCACCTTCTGGAACCAGCCCAGCCCGCTCGGCATCGGGATCAGCGTCGTCATCTGCTTCGTTGCGGCGCTCAACCTCTTCGTCGACTTCGAGATGATCCGACGCATGGTCGTCGCGGGCGCACCCAAGGAGATGGAGTGGTACGGCGCCTTCGGCATCACCATCACGATCGTCTGGCTCTACCTCGAGGTGCTGCGTCTGGTGTCGAAGCTGCGAGGTTGATCCGGCGCCCGTGAGCCAGGAAATCCCGGGAACCGGCCCGACGGGGACGTGACGCGGGACCCGTCAACCGATGCTGTCGCTGATCGAGGCCTCGCAAGTGCGAGGCCTCGATCGCGCCCTGGGGCCTGATATCGAGCACCCGGGTCGCCGTGCGTGGTCGAACTCCGCACGGAGAGCGGTACACCTCAAGGGGCCTGACAGGGGTGTCGAGAAGGTGTCAATGGTCGGGCAGTTCAAGGGCTCGGCCGCGAGAGAGGGACCCATGAGCGCTTCATCGAATTGGCACGGCATCAAGAGCCCCTGGCGCTTTCGAGTGATCGTCGGGATGCTGATCGCAACGGTGCCCGTCACGATCCTGCTCGCCGTGCTCCTCACCCGATCCGCGACTGCAAACCTGACTGCGGCGACCGAGCGTGCGAACGAGAGCGTTGCGCGCGCGGTGACCCTACGGCTCGACGACTGGATCTCCGAGCGCAAGCAGAACCTGTCGGTCATCGCTGCGCAGGCTTCGAGTCGGCTCGATGATCCGGCGTCCGTGGCACTGCTCACGCGCGTCGACAAGACCTCCGGCGCCTTCGATGCGATCGAGGTGACCGATCTCAACGGACGCGTCATCGGTGCGAGTCGTCCCGGTGCCGCGTTCGACATCGCGGACCGAAGCTGGTTCCGCACCGTCGCCTCGGGCAACCCGGTGCTGACCACGATGTCGAATGAAGCGGGACACCTGCGCTGGATCGTGGCCACGCCGATCCTCGGCAGTGACGGACGGCCCGAAGGTGTTGTCGCCGGTGACCTGAACGAGACGGCGCTTGCCGGGGTTCTCGATCCCAAACTCCAGAACGACACCGAGGTCAGCGCGATCGATCGGCAGCACCGAGTGATCTACCACTCGTCGATGGGAGCGGCCCCCGACGCGGCCACGATGATCGCGGCAGGCACCCTGAAGAAGAAGGTCGACAACGCCGCGGTGACGCAGGCGCTCACAGGCCACGCGGGGGGCGCTTCGTTCACCGACTTCAACGGACGAAGCTCGCTCGGCGGCTTCGACTCGGTGAAGGGTGTCGGGTGGGCGATCGTCGCCTCCCAGCCGAAGTCGGTCGTGCTCGCGCCGGTTCACGCCCAGCGACTGCTGGCCTTCTGGCTCGTCCTCGCCGGCGCAGTCCTCACGACGCTCTTCGCGATCGGGTTCTCCGAGCGAGAGGCGAAGAACCTGCGGAAGCTCGCCGACGACAGCTCGGCGGCGAGCTCCGAGGTGAATGCGTCGGCCGCGGAGTTGTCGGCCTCGTCGGAGGAGTTGGCAGCGACGACGACGCAACAGAGTGCGGCGGTGACGGAGGCCTCGGCGACGACGGAGGAGTTGGCGCGCGCGTCGGCTTCGATCGCGGACACGGTTGATCAGGTGGCTGCGCAGGCATCGGAGACGCGAGACAACCTGGAGGCCGCCGAAGCCGACATCGTGGCGTCGAGCGAGCGGACGGTCGCGCTCGCCGAGCGGGTGAACGAGATCGGCGCGATCTTGACGCTGATCAACGAGATCGCGGACCAGACGAACTTGCTGGCGTTGAACGCGGCGATCGAGGCCGCTCGCGCCGGTGAGGGTGGCCGCGGGTTCGCGGTGGTAGCCGAGGAGGTGCGTCGTCTCGCGGAGCGTTCGAAGGCCTCGGCGGCGGAGATCGCGTCGATCACCGAGGGTGTGCACGCGGAGACGAACGCGACGGTGATGGCGATGGAGAAGGGCGCGAAGCAGATGCAACAGGGCTTGGCCTTGTTGGAGGGCGTGGCGGAGTCGACGGCCCAGGTTCGGCTGACGACACAGCAACAGCGTTCGGCGACCACGCAGGTGGTGGAGACGATGGATCAGTTGACCGATGCGTCGCGTCAGGTGTCGGCGACGGCACAGCAGCTCGCGGGTGCCTCTGCATCACTCGTCGATCTCGCCGGCAACCTCGAACACCAGGCCGAAGCCGCCAAGGGTCGGTACTGAGCGCGGTCGTGGACCCGAACCCGGCCGAACCGAACCCGGCCGACGCCGTGCTGTCGTCGATGGGGCCGGCGCCGGTGAACGCATTGTTGATCCCAGTGGGTGAAGACCTGCACACGCTCGAGATGACCTGGGTGCGTGAGGTCGTCGCCGCACCGCTCGTCACCGGAGTGCCGACGGCGCCACCGTCGCTGCTCGGCGTCTTCAACCTGCGGGGCGACATCGTTCCGCTGTTCGACACCGCCGCGCTGCTCGGGCTCGGAGCGGTGTCGTCGAGCTCGTTCGCCGCGGTCGTGGAGTCGTCGATGGGTCTCGCGGGATTGGCCGCCACCGGTATCCCGGAGTCGGTCGAGCTCGGCCAGTCGCTGGGTGCGACCGACACCGAGGGAACGATCGCGGCGTACACGGTCGGGACGCGGATCGCGACCTTGCTCGACGTCGACGCACTTCTTGCTCCCGCCCGGATCGGGGGGTGGGCGTCGTGACGGTTGTCGGGCACGAAGACGAGTTCCGCCACTTGTTCGCGCAAGAGGCCGAGTCCCGGTTGGCGGCCCTCGGTGCACAGCTGCTCGAGCTCGAGCAGTCCGGAAGCGACCCGGAGCTGATCGCATCGATCTTCCGGGAGGCCCACACACTCAAGGGCGCGGCAGCCGTCGTCGGGATCGACGAGGCAAGCCGCGTGGCCCATGCCCTCGAGGACCTCCTCGAGGGTGTGCGGAGCGGGCAGCGGCTGCCGTCGTCGGAGCTCGTCGACGTCGCGCTCGGCGCGGTGGATGGGCTGACCAGCATGGTCCCGCGGCTCGTCGCCGGCGAAGACTGCACCGCCGAGGCGTCGGCGCTCGAGCAGCAACTCCGCGCCTGGAGCGACGGTGGCGCCCTGCCGGCGGAGATCCCCGCGCGAACGGAAGCTCGGCCTGAAGCCGGGCACGCAGAGGGAGCACCGGCAGAGGAAGTACGCGAGCTCGTGGGCGTCGGTGGGGGAGCACCCGGTCCGGGCGTGGCCACCGAGCCGGCGGCACCCGGCGATGAGATCCCTGCCGACACCGGTGGCGAAGCCGGACCTCCGACGCGTCGCGCGCCGCGTGGAGAAGGCGAGCGCGTCATGGTCCCCGTCGGTCGGCTCGACGAGTTGGTCCGACTCGTCGGCGAATCAGCGGCCGCGCATCTCCGGATCGGCCGCATGCTCGGCCAGCGCCTCGGCGTGGACCCCGCGACGATCTCCGAGTTCCGAGACCTGTCGCTGGTGCTCAACGACCTCCAGGAACGCACGATGCGGGCGCGGATGGTTCCCGTCGCCACGATCACCGATCAACTCCACCGCGCGGTGCGCGACCTGTCGCGCTCGCTCGGCAAGCAGGTGCAGTGGGATGTGCGAGGCGACGAAACGGAGCTCGACCGCGGCGTCCTCCAACAGCTCGCGGATCCGCTCGTTCACCTCGTGCGCAACGCGGTCGACCACGGGATCGAAACGCCCGAGGAACGGCGCGCCGCAGGAAAAGACGAGCAAGCGACCCTCCGCTTTCACGCGATGCAGCTCGGCTCGGAAGTGATCATCACCGTCACCGACGATGGTCGTGGCATCGATGTCGAGCGCGTCCGGGAGGAGGCGGCGCAGCGGGGTGCCGATGTGTCGGGGCTGAGCGACGAAGAGGCGCTGATGCTCGTGTTCCGATCCGGCCTCTCGACGGCCCGGTTCATCTCCGAGGTGTCGGGACGCGGCGTCGGGCTCGACGTCGTGCGTACCAGCGTCGACGGCGTGCGCGGTCGGATCGAGGTGCGTTCGACTCCCGGGGAAGGGACCGAGTTCCGCATCGTGGTGCCGATCACCTTGGCCGTGCTGCCGTGCCTGCTCCTCGCGGTCGGTGGTCGGCGATTCGCAGTGCCCATGCACTCGGTCACGGTCTCACAAGCCTTCGACCCGGCGGAGACCACCCACTCCGAGGGGCGCGCCATCGTGTGGGTCGGAGGCGACCCGATCCCGGTGTCGATGCTCGCCGACATCTTGGGCGTCGAGGGTGCGACGCGCACCGACGGACCTCTGGTCGTCGTGGCCGGGGTCACCCGCCGCCACGCGTTTCGGGTCGATGCGCTCATCGGTCAGCGCGATGTCGTGGTGAAGGGTCTCGGTCGGCTCCTGCCGCGTCTCGACGTGCTCGCCGGCGCGAGCGTCGAACCCGACGGATCCATCCTGGTGGTGCTCGATGCTCCCGGATTGATCGAACGGGCGCGACTCGCACGGGTTCCCGCGGAGCGATTCGCGTCGATGCTCGAGGACGAGGTGACGCCGAAGGCACGCGCCGGATCGATCCTCGTCGTCGACGACGCGCTCACCGTCCGGGAGTTGCAACGGTCGATCCTCGAGCGCGCCGGATTCGAGGTCCGGCTCGCGAGCGACGGCGTGGAGGCACTGGCGTTGTTGGCCGAGGCTCCGACCGACCTGGTGCTGACCGATGTCGACATGCCCCGCATGGACGGCTTCGAGCTCACCGCGGCGATTCGCGCCCGGCCGAATCTCGCGAACGTCGCCATCATGGTGTTGACCTCGCGTGCCAGTGAGGAAGATCGCCAACGTGGTCTCGATGCCGGCGCCGACGGCTACATCATCAAGAGTGCGTTCGATGAAGCCCGGCTCCTCGCGGCAGTCGATCGGCTGCTCGGACGCCGAGGATGACTCCGAGCACCGCAGGTCCCGTGCGCGTCGTGGTCGTCGAAGATTCGCTCGTGCAGCGGACGCATCTCGTCCGCACGCTCGAAGCCGAAGGTGACATCACCGTCGTCGGCGAGGCAGTCGGTGCCGTCGAAGCAGTGATGCTCGTCGATCAGTTGCGTCCCGACGTCATGACCCTCGATCTGCAGATCCCTGGCGGCGGTGGGTTGCACGCGATCAAACAGATCATGGGTCACCGTCCGACGCCGATCCTGGTGCTCTCGGCCACGCTGACGAGCCGTACCTCGGCGCCTGCGGTCGAAGCGCTCGTGGCCGGGGCGCTCGACGCGTTCCCGAAGCCCGGTCACTGGACAGCCGCCGAAGAGGCGGCGGTCCGACGGCGGGTTCGTACCCTCCGCGGCGCCATCAGTCCGCGCGATCCCCGCGGCGAGCTCGACATCCGACCGCCGCAGGTCGACGTGGGCGTCCACGCTCCGGCATCGATTGCGCCGGGAACCGAGCGGCGCATCGTCGCGATCGCGGCGTCGACCGGCGGCCCACCGGCTCTGGCCGAGGTCCTGGCGGGGATCGCCGGGATCCGGGCTCCGGTGTTGATCGTCCAACACATCCATCCGGAGTTCGTCGAAGGAATGGTGCCGTGGATGAAGCGGGTGTCGCGGATGCCGGTGCGACTGGCCGACGACGGAGCGCTCCTCGAGCGCGGCACCGTCTACATCGGCCGCGGTGATCTCCATCTCCGACTCGGCGCGAACCGGCGGATCGAGCTCGTCGCCGAACCGAAGACGATCCATCGGCCCTCGGCCGACCAGCTGTTCCACTCCGTCGCCGAGCACGCCGGACCCGACGGGATCGGAGTGGTGCTCACCGGCATGGGCGAAGACGGGGCGTCGGGGCTCCTCGCGCTGCGGCGGGCCGGTGGGACCACGATCGGACAGGACGAAGCGTCGAGCGCGGTGTTCGGGATGCCACGCGCGGCTCAACGAGCGGGAGCCGTGACGGAGGTGCTCCCGCTGGATCAGATCGCGGGCGCCATCGTGCGCGCGACTGCGGTGGTGACACGATGACCGTCGTCCCCGACGCCGCGTTCGCCGAGGCTGCACAGTTGCTCGCTCGACGAGTCGGGCTGCGTCTCGACCCGTCGACTCGAGGTCGGTTGTCGAGAAGCGTCGCGGAGGAGGCCCAATCCCGCGGACTCGATGTGGACTCGTACGTCGCGACGCTCGATTCCGATCGCGACGCGCTGCAAGGTCTCCTCAATCGGGTGACGGTGCAGGAGACCGCCTTCTTCCGCGACCCGACCCAGTTCGATGTGCTGGCCCAACACGTCCTTCCGGCGCTCGAAGGACCCGTGCGGGTCTGGAGCGCGGGATGCGCCAACGGTCAGGAGCCGTACAGCCTCGCGATGTTGCTCGACGAGCTCGGCTGTGACGATGGACGGGTCTACGCGACCGACATCTCGACCCGAGCACTCGACCGCGCGCGAGCGGCGCGGTATTCACGTCGCGAGGTCCGCTCGCTCGCCGACGAACGCCGTCGGCGGTATCTGGTCCCGGCCGACGAGGGTTTCGAAATCGTCCCTGAGCTCCGAGATCGCGTCGACTTCGAGCGCGCACAACCTCGCTACCGATGCACCGCCCTTCGCTCCGGGAACGTGTCCGGTCGTCCTCTGCCGGAACGTGCTCATCTACTTCAGCCGCGACGAGGTCGTGCGCCTCCTCGACCGGATCGCCGACTGGCTCCCACCCGACGGTTGGCTCTTCCTCGGCTACTCGGAGTCCCTGTGGCAGGTCACGGAGCGCTTCCAGCTCGTACGCCTCGGCGACGCGTTCGTCTACCGGCGTCGCGAATCGCCGGTTCGAGCCAGGGCGCGCCGACCCGGGCCACCCCTTCCCACGGCCAAACCCCGCGCCTCCCGTCCCGTTCCCGACGACGCACCTCGAATCCGCGCCGGGACCGCGCCTCGATCACCCAAGACCACGAACCGGTTGGACGTGCTGCTCGCGGAGGGCGAGTCCGCAGTCGACGCGGGTGATCACGCGACCGCGGTCACGGTGTTCCGGAAGTGCACCTACCTCGCCCCCGACCAGCCGATCACGCACCTGCACCTCGGCCTGGCACTCGAGGAATCGGGTGACATCGCCGCTGCGCAACGCGCCTACACGGCGTCGCGGGCCGCGCTCGATGCGTGCGACACCGCGTCGATCGAGGCCGTCCTCGAGGGCTACCAGGTCGAGGAGCTCGCGCGGCTCCTCGAACGGAAGTTGGTGAAGGCCAGATGACAACCGATCCGATGACGACCGTCGTGTGCTTCCGGGCCGGCGACGGCGAGTACGCGGTGCCGGTCGAGCAGGTGCGCGAAGTCCGGTCGGGGGACACCCTCATGCCGCTCCCATCTCCGCGCCCGGGGGTCGTCGGCCTGCTCGCACTCGGCGATGGCGCCCTCCCGGTGATCGAGCCCCTTGGTCGGGGAAGCGATCACGTACTCCTGCTCGAGCGCGGTGACCGTTCGTTCGGGCTGCGCGTCGCCGAGGTCACCGGGGTCATGCCGGTGGCAGAGATCGGTCCGCCACCGGCAGGACAAAGCGGCGATCTCATCGCCGGTCTCATCACCACCGACGCCGGCCTCCGGCTCTTCGTCAGCGTCGACGCCCTTGCAGAACGGCTCGGATGATGACTCCCGCCACGGTGCTCATCGCGGAGGACTCGCTCGTCGTCCGGGCGGTCCTGCGTCAACACCTCGAAAGTCGCGGCTACGCCGTGATCGAAGCCGACGACGGAAACGCGGCCTTGCGCGTGTGCCGCGAGACGAAGCCCGACGTCGTGCTGCTCGACATCGAGATGCCCGGCCTCGACGGTCACCAGGTCCTGGCCGCGCTCAAGGCCGAGCCGGACCTCGCCGACATGCCGGTTGTCTTCCTCACGGGTCGTACTGGGACCGACGACATCGTCGAGGGTCTGCGCCTCGGAGCCCACGACTACCTGAAGAAGCCCTTCGAGTCGAGCGAGCTCATCGCGCGGGTCAGCGCGGCGGTCCGCGTCAAGACGCTGCAAGACGAGTTGCGTCACCGCAATGCCGAGCTCGACCTCATCAGTCGCACCGACCTGTTGACGGGTCTCTGCAACCGCAGACACATCGAGGAACGCCTCGGCGAGCTCGCGTCGGCCGCGCGTCGACAGGGGTCACCGCTCTGTGTCTTGATGCTCGACATCGACCACTTCAAGCAGGTGAACGACACCGTCGGACACGCAGGCGGTGACGCGGTGCTGCGCGAGTTCGCGGTCCGATTGCGGAGCGCGATGCGCGACGAAGACGTGCCGGGGCGATGGGGTGGCGAGGAGTTCCTCGTGCTCCTCCCGAACACCGAGCTTGTCGGCGCACGAGCACTCGGTCAGCGAGTGTGCGACGGTGTCGGTGTCGCGACGTTCCCACTCGCTGATGGTGACACCCTGCGCGTCACGGTGAGCGGTGGTTGCGCGGTGGGCGATGGGACCGACCCGGAGGAGCTCGTTCGTCGGGCGGATGCTGCGCTCTACGAGGCCAAGGAGAGCGGCCGCAACCGTATCGTCGCCGGCGAACCGATCGAAGCTTCGTAGCTGACGACGCGGCTTCGGGCGACCGCCCGGGTCAGGCGCGTGGTTCGCGCACCGAGAAGGGCGGCGGCGCGATCGCGATCGCACGCGCCAGCACATCTTCGGCACTCACCGGCGGCGCGGTGAACGCGGCGAGAAGTCGCTCCGCCAGGGCCACGAACTCGGCCGGTTCGGCCTCGGGGGCTTCCGCGGCGGCGCCACCCATCCACCGTCGTCGCAGCGCGTCGGCGCGTTCGAAGCGGCGGGCGGCGACGAGCGCCACCGCGACCACGTGCTTGCACGTGCCGCGGCGATGCTCGGCGGCGTACAGGCAGTCGCAGCTCCAGCGGATCTTGGTGACCACGGGCGGCGCCGGTGTCTGCGGCGCGGTGAGCTCGACGCGGTACCGCTCACCGTCGGAGCCGAGCACCCGGGCGCGGATTCGGCCCGCACTCACTCGCAGCTCGGTGACGCGGTTGCGCTTGACGTACCCACGGCCGCGCGCGAGCACCGCGCCGCTGGTGTGGCCGATCACCGCGGCCTGCAACGACTCCGCCAGCACGCGTGATGCCTCGCTGACGGGCTCACTCTCGTCGGCCACGCTGGCGAGCTGGGGTCCGGAATCACCAGTACGCGACCCGTCACTCGACGCCGAGCGCGGGCGGCGGCGTGACCGCCGCCGTCGCTTGGTCGCCGAGGGCTGGCCCGAGGTCGGGGTCGGGGGATCGAGGCGGTTCCCCGGTTCCGGGACGTGCGGTGCGGGAGCAGGTCCCGAACCGTCGACGCGGTTGGCCGCGTCGGTTGATGCTGCGGGGCGACGCCGACGCCGGCGGGATCGCTTCGACGGTGTCGACGGTGTCGACGGGCCACCCGACGAGCCGTCGACCCGGTTCCCCGTCGGTTCCCCGGGTCCCTTCGCGGCCGGATCGGTCATTGCAGACCGCTCGCGAGATCGGAGTCGAGCTCGACGAGCGCCGCGAGCGCGGCGTCGTCGAGCTCGCTGATGAGCTGCTCGGGCGACGACGACACCACGGCGTCGGCAAGGCTGCGCTTCTGGTCGAGGAGATCCGCGATGCGCTCCTCGAGCGTGCCGGGGCACACCAGCGTGTGGACGACCACACCGCGGGTCTGGCCGATGCGCCACACCCGGTCCGACGCCTGGTCCTCGACCGCGGGGTTCCACCAGCGGTCGAAGTGGATCACGTGGTTGGCGCGCACCAGGTTCAGACCGGTCCCACCGGCCTTGAGCGACACGCACAGCACCGGTGGTCCGCCGTCTTCACTGAACCGTTCGACGGCGGCGTCACGCGCGATGCGGCTCATCTTGCCGTCGAGGTTCTCGACCCCGACTCCGAGCTCGGTACGCAGGTGCTCGGCGACGCGGCGCAGGAAGGTGGCGTACTGGCTGAACACCACGACCGCTTCGCCCTCTTCGATGATCTCCTCGGCGAGGGTCACGAGCCGATCGAGCTTGCCCGAGCGTCCGGCGAGCTCACCGGCACCGTCGTCATCGGCGATGGTGGCGGGGTGATTGCAGATCTGCTTGAGCTTCGTGATCCCCGCGAGCACCTTGCCGCGGCGCTTCATCCCGGTGGCGTCGGCCACGTCCGAGCGCATGTCGTCGACGACGGCCTGGTAGAGCGCGGCCTGCTCGCGGGTGAGCGTGCAGTCGTCACGTACGACGATCCGCTCGGGCAGCTCGTCGGCGATGCCCGGGTCGGTCTTGTGCCGCCGCAGGACGAACGGCGCGATGCGCTTCCGCAGCGTCTCGAGCGAGATGCCGGAGTCGGCGTCGAGCGCGTTCGCGTACCGGGTCTTGAACGCGGTCTGGGTGCCGAGCAGGCCGGGGTTCGCGAAGGCCATGAGGCTCCAGAGCTCACCGAGGTGGTTCTCCACCGGGGTACCGGTGACGACGAGACGGTGGGTTCCCGAGAGCTTGCGTGCGGCGCGCGCGGTCGCGGTGGTGGGGTTCTTGATCGCCTGCGCTTCGTCGAGCACGACGCGGTGCCAATCGATGGCCTGGAGCTGCTCGTCGCGACGCATCACGCCGTAGCTGGTGACGACGACGTCGACCTCGCCGACGTAGCGGGTCGGATCGTCGCGCCCGGAACCGTGGTGGAGCGCGACCCGGAGCTCGGGTGCGAAGCGTTCGGCTTCCCGCACCCAGTTCGATGCCACCGAGGTCGGCGCGACGACGAGTGTCGGCGACTTCGGTGGCTTCTTCGACTCGAGGTCGTGGGAGATGATCGCCAAGGCCTGCAGGGTCTTCCCGAGGCCCATGTCGTCGGCGAGGATCCCGCCCAGGCCGTTGGCTTCGAGCCAACAGAGCCAGGCCAGGCCGTCTTCCTGGTAGTTGCGCATCGTCGCGGTGAACGACTTCGGCGGCGCGACCCGCTCAGCCGGTGTGGGCTTGAACTCACCCGCGAGCGCCTTGGCGACCCACCCGGTCGCCGCGGCCGTGTCGACCTCGTCGGCGGTGGCGGCGAGCTCGAGCACCTCGGCGGTGGATGCGCCCCCCTTGGCGACGCGCTTCGCGAACGCAAGGGTCGCGGCGCGGGTCTGCTCGTCGATGCGCATCCAGCGGCCGCGCACTGCGACGAGCTCGCTCCGAGCTTGTGCGAGGGTCTCGAGCTCTTCGGCGGTGAGCGGCTCGCCGTCGACGAGCACCTCTCCGGTGAGTGCGAGAGTCTTCGCGTCGAGGCTCGCGGACGTTCCGGCCACGACCACCCTGCGCACGAGTGAGGTCTGCGCCAACATCGCCGACGGGAGGTGGACGTCGATTCCGGAAGCGTGCAGGCCGGCGAGACCGTTCTCGAGGAGGTCCTCGACCTCGCCGGCATCGACGATGAGCTCGTCGGTGGGCCGGTCGGGGAGCGTCGACCACGCCCGCCGGGCGAGGTCCCACTCGCACGCGAGGAGGGTGACGGCCTCGTGCGGGGTGGTGCCGAGGAGATCGGCGGTGTCGGCACCGAGGGGTGGCAGCACGACGGTCGAGTCGGTGAGCGACTGGAGTCGGGCGAAGAGCAGGAAGTGACCTTCGAGGTCGTCGGGCGCGCTCAGGTGGAAACGCAGGCGGGCGCCGGCGCCGACCCGGGCCGAGACCTGATCGGCCCAGCGGTGCACTCGCGCCTCGGGAACCGACGACGTGATCGGAGGGGGGCCGAGGCGGGCGGTGGCGAGCTCGCCCACCGCGGTGGCGAACCAACCCGCGAGGACGTCGTCGGGGTCGCCGTCGTCGATCGCGTCGCAGGCCGCGGTCCAGACCTTGCCGATCCGCGCCGCGGCCTCGATGCCCGGTGCCGGACGCCACGTCCAGCGGCGCTCGGTCGTGTCGGTCGCCAGATCGGGGACCACCTCACCCTGTGCGGTCAGCTCCGCCGCCTCGACGATCAGCGCTGCGACCGCGGTGACGGTGACGTCGACCGACGGTTGCTTGGTGCACAGCCAGTCGACGAATCGCAGCGCACCCACGACCGGGACACCGTTCCACCGGCTGGTGGTGCCGTCGTCGAGGAGCACCGGGACCGGCCGCATCGACGTGAGGTCGACGGGTGCCTCGTCGTCGGGGCGGGGCAGCAGCTCGGGCGTGAGCGCGCAGAGGTGGAGTCGGTCGTCGACGATGCGCACCGTGAGCGGGGCGGTCGCCAGTTCGCTCGGTGTCCGTTCGGTGATGGGAGCGGTCATGCGCCCTGTCTCGTCGTCCGCTGCGCCGGGAATGGTCATCCCGGGGGGCCTGCGCGATGCCGTGCTCCGCACCGTTCCGGGACCGACTCGGGGGTCGGAGCACCGGGTGCCGGCCTGACCAGGGCCGTCGGCGCCGCCCAACAGGGCAAACGCGCCGGAAATCAGGATACCACCTCGGAGCCGAGTGGTGGGTGGGGGAAGGGGAGAGTGGTTTTCTGACGATCGGCACCACTGATGGTGGCAATCGGCGCCGGCTTCGGTATAGGGTCTCGGGTGCTGCGGGCGGATGCCCCGGAGCGGGAGACCAAGAGGGGGAGAACAAATGATTCGTAGGATCATGCTGGGCGTCACCGCCGCAGCGATGGCATTCGGTGGCGTCGCCATCGCGACCACGGATATCGCAGGCGCCGCGACTGTCGCCGTGCAGGGCAACATCACCTGTCACATCAACGGCAAGATCACCTTCAACCACCCGCTGAAGGCCACGGCCACCTTCGGGACGACGAAGGCCGTCACCACGTTCGCGCTCACCGCGTGCACCGGCAAGACGGGCACCGCCGACGGTCGGTCACCGGTGGAACGGGTGTGTTCACGACGAAGCTGGCGAGCAACGCCTGCGCCCAGAACCAGAACAAGCCCGACGCGGGCAAGGTCACCTGGACGCCGACGACCAAGGTCAAGAAGAGCGTCATCAAGTTCCCGACCGCCAACTCGACGACCGGCGTGCCGTACCCGGTGACCATCACCAGGCCGGTTGGGCTGGCCAACACGTCGACGACGACCGGTTCGTTCTCGACCAAGCACGCCCACGAGATCATCAAGCTCAACGCCACAGCAGCCGCAGGTCTGGCTCTGTGCACGGCGCGGGTATCGCTTCGGAGTCGTTCACCGGTCTCGGTGGTGTCTCGACCTTCACGATCAGCTAGCTAGCTCGATCAGCTAGCTCGAAGACAGCACGAGGGAAAGGCGGGGCTTCGGCCCCGCCTTTCTCGCGTCCCGACGAACGCATGACTCAGCGGATCCGGGCCTCGAGCCCGACGGTCTCCGAAGGGGCTAGGCACGACGGTCTCCGAGGTCTACGGTCGAGAGTGCTACGGGCGGATGTCCGGAGCGGGAGACCAAGTGGAGGAGAACGACCATGATGCGAAGGCTCATGCTCGGCATCACTGCCACAGCGATGGCGTTCACTGGCGTCGCCGATCGCCACGACTGATGTCGCCGGCGCGGCGACTGTCGCCGTACAGGGCAACATCAACTGTCACATCAATGGCAAGATCACCTTCAATCACCCGCTGAAGGCCACGGCCACCTTCGGCACGACGAAGGCCACCACCACGTTCGCGCTCACCGCGTGCACCGGGAAGACCGGCACCGCCACGATCGTCACCGGTGGCACGGGTTCGTTCGTGACGAAGCTGGCGAGCAACGCCTGCGCCCAGAACCAGAACAAGCCCGACACGGGCAAGATCACCTGGACGCCGACGACCAAGGTCAAGAAGAGCAAGGTCACGTTCCCGACCGCCAACTCGACGACCGGCGTGCCGTACCCGGTGACCATCACCAGGCCGGTTGGGCTGGCCAACACGTCGACGACGACGGGTTCGTTCTCCACCAAGCACGCCCACGAGACCATCAAGCTCAACGCGACAGCGGCCGCGGGTCTGGCTCTGTGCTCGAGCACCGGTATCGTTTCGGAGTCGTTCACCGGTATCGGTGGTCTCTCGACCTTCGAACTTCAGCTGACTCTTCGATCAGCTCGCTCGAAGACAAACTCGAAACACCACCAGGGGAAGGCGGGGCTTCGGCCCCGCCTTCTTCGCGGCCCGGCAGCGGGCGCTCGCGGATCCGGGACCCCCAGATACCTCATCCGCCCTCGAGGGCTACGCTCGCGGGTGCTGCGGGCGGATGCCTGGAGCGGGAGACCAAGTGGGGGAGAACAACCATGATGCGAAGGCTCATGCTCGGCATCACTGCCGGAGCGCTGACATTCAGTGGCGTCGCGATCGCCACCACCGACATCGCCGGCGCGGCGACTGTCGCCGTCCAGGGCAACATCACCTGTCATATCAACGGCAAGATCACCTTCAACCACCCGCTCAAGTCGGTGGCCACCTTCGGGACGACGAAGGGCACCACCACGTTCGCGCTCACCGCGTGCACCGGGAAGACCGGCACCGCCACGATCGGTCACCGGCGGCACGGGCGTGTTCACGACGAAGCTGCCGACCAACGCCTGCGTTCAGAGCCTGAACAAGCCCGACACGGGGAAGATCACCTGGACACCGACGACCAAGGTCAAGAAGAGCAAGATCACGTTCCCGACTACCGCGTACACGGCCACGAATCCGATCACGCTCACCCGGCCGGTCGCCAGTGCCAACACGTCGACGACGACCGGATCGTTCTCGACCAAGCATGCCCATGAGACATCAAGCTCGACCAGACCGTGGCCAGCGAGTCGGCCGAAGTGCAACAGCACGGGCATCGCGACGCAGACCTTCACCGGTATCAACGGAGTCTCGACCTTCACGATCAGCTAGTAGCTCGATCAGCCAGCTCCGAGGAGCTGCACGGAGGGGAGGGCGGGGCTTCGGCCCCGCCTTCTTCGCGTCCCGATGACGCGCGGCGCCGCAGATCCGAAGACCGTGGCCCGTCGGTGTTCGCGGCGGGCCTGCCCATAGGCTCACCGCCACGATCGGACCCTGCCGGTCGGAAAGGGAGCCGGTGTCGGACGACGAGGTGGAAGTACCGCTGCTGGACGTGCTGGGCGCGAGCCGTGAGTACGGCGACGTGGTCGCGTTGGCGCCGATCGACTTCCAGGTCGAGCGAGGCGAGTGCCTGGCGGTCGTCGGGCCGAACGGCTCGGGCAAGTCGACGCTGCTGCGGCTGATGGCCGGTCGTGAGATCCCGACGGCCGGGCAGATCATGTTCGCCGGCCGGCCGGTCGACGAGAACGGACCGGCGGTCCGGGAGAAGATGGCCGTGGTCGCGGGACCGTCGGCGTTCTACCCGGATCTCACGACACGCGAGCACCTCGAGTTCGTCGCGTTGGGCCACGGCTCCGACGACGTCGGCAACGTCGTCGACGACGCGCTCGCGTGGGCGCGCCTCACCGAGCACTCCGACAAGTTCCCCGCGGTGCTGTCGGCCGGGCAGCAGCAGTCCTTGCGCCTCGCCGGTGTGCTGGTGCGGCCGCGGGAGCTCGTCATCCTCGACGAACCGGAAGCTCACCTCGACCCCGCGGCGCGCGGGCGCTTGGCCGAGCTGCTGCGGGCCGAGACCGACCGTGGTGTGGCGATCGTCCTCGCCACCCACCAGATCGAGGTCGCACGGATCGCAGCCGACCGCGCGCTGGTCTTGCGCGACGGCTTCGCCGGGCACCTCTCACAGGCCGATCTCGCGTCGTTCGACGGTGAGCTGTGACGGCCGCCAGGTGACTGCCGCTGCCACCACGACTGGGGCGACGACGGCCGAGGTGCTCGTCTGGCTCCGCCGAACCCGCGGCCAGCGTCGCCGCAAGCTCGGCAAGGCCGCATACGCCGGCTACATCGTCGGCCTCGTCGTCGTGCTCTACGGCTATCCGGTGTTCGACTGGGCCCGACGTGCGCTCGGCGAGACCCAGCTGCGGACCGACACCGGTCCGGTCGTGTCCCGCAGCGTGCTGCCGGCTGTCGCCGGGCTCGTGCTCGTCGCGATCGGCGTGTTCATTCGCAATGCTCGCTGGCGGGGACCCGTCGTCGTGGCTGCGGCCGACGTCGGATGGTTGCTCCCACAGCCGCTCGAACGCGGTCGCGTGTTGCGCCCGCGCCTCTTCATCACGACCGTGATCACCGCACTCAGCGGCGCTCTCCTCGGCCTTCTCGGCGCCGCGACCCTCCATGCGCTCCGTCCTGCCACGGGCGTCGCGCTGGTCGTGATCTTCCCGGTCGACGTGT
Organism: uncultured Actinomycetes bacterium; assembly: GCA_963829475.1. Lineage (GTDB taxonomy): Bacteria > Actinomycetota > Acidimicrobiia > IMCC26256 > JANYLB01 > JANYLB01. The sequence goes on from CAWHIU010000002.1 coordinate 923,005, forward strand.
GCGCTCGTGGGCGTGCTCGGTGTGTCGCTGGCGCTGCTCGTCGAGGCATCACCCCGACTCGAGCGACTCAGTCAGCGGTGGTCGGTGGTCCCGCTGATGCTCGGTGCCGGGTTGCTCGCCGTGGCCGCGATCTCGGCGTCGAGCGGTAGCCGAGCGGGTTGGATCGACGACACGATCACCTGGTCGGGACCGTGGGGGTGGGCCGCATACCCGGTGAGCGTCGTCGGTCACGCTGGTTCGGTCGGCGTCGGGGTGACGATGTCGATCGCCGTGCTCGCGGTGTTGACAGCTCGTGGCGTTGCTCTCCGCAGCCCGGACGTGCGCGACGATCCCGGCGCAGAGCCTGCGGGTTCGAGCCCGGACCGCGCAGAGCGTCGGCGCCGCGGTGTTCATGGGCGACGCCCGCCAAGCGCGGCTCAGCATCCGCGCCAGCCGGGCTCAGGCCGGTCGAGCCCGGACGCGCGTCCGGCTGCCACGTTCGTCGCACCTGGTCGTGATGTGGCGTGACCTCACCGGCGTCATCCGCGGACCCGCTCAGCTGGGGTGGTCGGCCACATTCGCGTTCGGCGCCGTCGGTGTGATCGCCGCCGGAGCCGCCGCCTCGGCCGATGGCAAGCCGCCGATCCTGGTCATCGCGGTGGCGGTGCTGCTCGGGTACGGCGCCGCTTCGGCGCTCGTGGAGACCGCCCGACTCGACGGCGACACACCCCAGATCGCGTCACAGCTTCCGCTGAAGTTCTCCGCCATTGCTGTCCGCCATGCCGCGGTGCCGGCAGTGATCTTGGCCATGATCGGCGCGGCGGGATGGTCCGTCGGCGTGCTGCTCGAACCGAGCCTCGGTTGGTCGGGGGTCGCGTGCGTGGCGCTGTGTGCGCCGCCGCTCGTCGCGGCGGCGCTCTTCAACGCGTACAAGGGTCGCCTGCCGCTCGAGCTCGTCGTCTCGATCGGCGACGCAGGGGTGTTCATCCTCGCGGGCTGGTACATCGTCGGCCCGGTGGTCGCGGTGGGGGTGCTCACGACGATCATCGTGCAGGCATTCGACGCGTCGAAGACAGCGGCCGGTGTCGAGTCGATGGTCGCCGACCTCGCGGTCGCGACCATCGCCGCGACCGCCGTCGGACTGATGGCGGTCGCGGCCCGAGCCGGCCACCGCGTGGCGCCGCCCCGAGAAGGCGGTCTCATGGCCCTCGCCACCCAGCGCAAAGAAGGGGATTGACGGGAGAGCCGGGTGGGGGGAGCCACGGAGGTGTGTCGTACGCTGCGCCGATGGAAGTCGTCGCCATCGTCGAGATCCCACGTGGTTCTCGCAACAAGTACGAAGCCGATCACGAGACGGGTGAGATCTGGCTCGACCGGATGCTCTTCACTGCCACGCAGTACCCAGCCGACTACGGCTACATCCCCGAGACGCTCGCCGACGACGGTGACCCGCTCGACGTGCTCGTGTTGCTCGACGAGCCGACCTTTCCGGGCTGCCACATCAAGGCCCGGGTGATCGGCGTCTTCCGCATGCGTGACGAGAAGGGTGGCGACGACAAGCTGCTCTGCGTCCCGGCGACTGACCCGCGGTGGTCGCACCTCGCGGAGCTCGACGATGTGGGCCCGTTCCTCCTGGAGGAGATCGCCCACTTCTTCGCGGTCTACAAGCAGACGGAACCCGGCAAGTCGACGGAGCCGGGCCGCTGGGAGGGTCGGGAGGCTGCGATCCGCATCGTCGAGGAATCGTTCGCGGCCTTCATGCCGGCCCCGGACTGAGAGGTCCGCGCCCACCTCGACCTCTCGTTGAGGTTGAGGTTGAGGTTGAGAGGTCACGTGGTGTGGGCGAGTCTCACGGTGAACCTGAAGCTGGACCCGTGAGGAGGCGCCGGGGGATGCGCCGTGACAGCACCTTCGACTGCGAGGCGATGGTGGAGCACCACGAGGACGCGCGAGCCATCGGTCCTGGCCACCCTGTAACTGCGTCCGATGCGGGGGAGATCCTGTTCGGTGACTTCGGCGGTCATGGCGTTCGGTCTCGCGGTTCGGTGATCCCTCCGCGTCGTGAGAGCTGTGACTCGAGCGGATCGGAGACGGTGAACGTCCAATCGTGGTCGCTCAGGTGAATGCGCGAGACCGTGGCCTCGACCTCGGCGCCGCCATTGGCCACCACCCGGATGTTCCACCGGTCGCCCACGTCGACGACGTCCTCGAACGTCTCCCGGGACCGGGCGGCGATGGAACCGATCTCGACCGGGTCGTCGGCTCCGGGCTTGGCGACGGCGATCTCGACCGCCATCCCGGTGGGATTGATGACGGTGACGTGGCCGACGAAGTCGGGTCCGTGGAGCACCGCGGGGATGCCGAACACGACGATCGCGAGCACGAGTCCGACGGCAACTGACAGGAGCAACTGCCGATCGCCTCTCGGTCGCATCCGGGCGCGGGGTGTGGCTTGGGTGGAGGTCACGGGTTCACCTCCTCGCCATCAGGCGCGGGATCGGGCTGTCGCCGGGCACGTTCCGGGATGAACGCGAACACCAGGAACAGGAACGGCATGATCATCAGGATCAGGCACAGGATGAGGACGACACCGGTGGACGCTTCCTTCATCGTGAGCGATGCGATCGCGTCGAGGTCTGAATCGGACAGGTCGGACAGCAAGGGGCACCTCGGCAGGGCAGCAGGGCACGCACTCCGAGGAGGGCGCGCCGCGTCGGCGGGTGGGAACGGGCGCTACGGAGCGACGAGCACGGGCGGCGCTCGGCATCCGGAACCGCCGCGGCGCGGTGCCACCGCTGCGGAGCCGAGGACCCGGTTGTCGGTCCTGCCGATGCAGGCCAAACCGATCGCGAGGACCGCGAGCGGGAGCAGGTACGGGTCGTCGTCGCGGGGAGCCCGGCGCTCCGTCTGACTCACACGCGTTCTGGACGAATCACCGATGGTGGCGTCGACGGTTCGCCCCACGCCACCTGCCACCGTTGTCGCCGCGACATCGGTGGAGGGCGCGGCGTGGGGAGCGGAGAGCGCTACGCCACCGATCACGACGAACGCGATCAAGGCGAGTGTGAGGGCAAGCTTGCCGAATCGCGAGGCGAGCATTCCGTGATTCTACCCGGTCGCCGACGGTTCCGAGCCGCAGCGCACCGGCGATGGTGTTGTGATCCTGCTGCTACGGTCGCCGCTCGCGCGCTGGGGGGAGATGTCGTGAACGTGCTCGTGACCGGCGGAGCCGGCTTCATCGGTTCGCATCTGGTCGATCGGCTCGTTGCCGAAGGCCATGCGGTGCGCGTGCTCGACGATCTCTCGACCGGACACCGCGAGAACGTCTCCGATGCCGCGGTGCTGACCGTGGCATCCGTCGCCGATGCCGATGCTGTCGCCGCTGGCGTCGCCGACGTGGAGGTCGTGTTCCATCTCGCCGCGCTGGGCGCGGTTCCCCGTTCGGTCGCCGATCCGCTCTCGACGGATCGCGTGAACACCCACGGAACCCTCACCGTGCTCACCGCGGCACGCGACGCGGGCACCCGTCGCGTCGTGTTCGCCTCGTCGAGCAGCGTGTACGGCGGGGCAACGGTGATCCCGACGCCGGAGACGGTTCCCACCCGACCCCGTTCGCCGTACGGCGTGAGCAAGCTCGCCGGTGAGTGGTACTGCCGGGTCTTCGCGGAGCTGTTCCCGCTCGAGACGGTCGCGTTGCGGTTCTTCAACGTGTTCGGCCCGCGGCAACGGCCCGATTCGACCTACGCGGCGGTCATCCCGCTCTTCGCGTCGTCGCTCCTCGCGGGCGAGCAGCCGACGGTCTTCGGCGATGGTCTCCAGAGCCGTGACTTCACGTATGTGTCCGACATCGTCGCGGCAAACATCGCGGCTGCGACCGCGCCGGCGGCAGTCAGCGGTGAGGTCTTCAACGTCGCTCCGGGTAGTACACACACGCTGCTCGAGTTGCTCGCCGCCCTCGGCCGGGCGACCGGTGTTGATGCGAAGCCCGTGTTCGAGGCTGCTCGTGCCGGCGACATCCATCAGAGCTGCGCCGACGCGAGCAAGGCGATGGCTGCGTTCGGCTGGCAGCCGGAGGTGTCGTTCGAGGCCGGTATCGAGCGCTACATCGACTGGCTCAGCCAGAGGCCGAGCGAGAAGAGCTCGAGCTAGTTGCTCGGCCTCTGGCCGGCGCGTCGCGACCGCCGGCGCGTGAACCACCAGATCCCGCCGGCGATCGCGAGACCGCCCAGCACTCCGAGGCCGGCCGCGAGCGCGACGGTGCCGGCGTCCATCGAGTTCCCCGAGGCGTCACCGGCTGGAACGGCGGCCGGGGGAACGCTCGCGCCCGGATCGGTGGTCGTCGACGTTGCTCGGCCGGCCCTCGGCCGGACCTTCGGTGGCTTCGCCGCTGGTGCCGTCGCTCCGCAGGGTGCCAGCACCTGCTGGTCGTGCGAGGCGCCCGCGAAGTCGTTCCCGGTCATGGTGAGCCCGCACACCCGATCGAGGCTGACCGCCGTGGCGCCGGCCACCGGCTGCGTGTTGTCGCGGATGATCACGCCACTGAGGTTGGTGAGCTGGATGATGGCGCCGGAGCCGTAGGTGCCGAGTGGATGGGCCGGGGTGGTGCCCCGATTTCCGACGATCTCGAGATCACGACGTGTCCTCCGGTCGACCCCGGCGACGACCGAGATCCCGCGGGTGCTGGTGACCCGGTTGGACTCGAGCCGGATCCGCTCGATGTTCGGGCCACCTCCCTTGGCATCGAGCAGGAAGTTGACGTAGTCGCCGATCCGGTTCCCGTCGATGCGAACGTCGTTCGCGACCCACCGCCCGGGCGGTTCGAGGTCGACGACCGACCGGGCGATCCCGGAGATGTCGTTGTTCGTCACGCGCACGTTGCTGCCGTTTACGATCCCGACACCCTGGCGACCACTGTCGGTCAGCCGGCTCCCGGTGATCGTCACGCCGGTCGTGCGGCCCGCGATGTAGATGAGATCGCCGTAGGTGCGCGTGACGGTCACGTCGTCGAGCACGACGTTGCGCGAGCGGATGAGCGCGATGCCGGCCTGACCTTCGAGGGCGACGACGAAGGCGGCCCGATTGGCACCGGCGTGCGGGTTCGCGCCGCGAATCGTGAGGTTGTGCACTCGGAGTCCGTTCGCCTGCCGGAACTCCAGGTGCTCGCGGCGGCGCGGCCACTGCGCGGCAAAGCCGTGGCGGGGCGGCGTCACGCCCCGCCCATCGGTGGTCGCGAAGATGGTCGCGCCGTTGCCCTCGATCGTGAGCCTCACCGCGCCGGCGACGAGCACGATTCCTTCGGCGCGGTAGCGGCCACCGGCGGGGAACGTGACCGTCGTGCCGGGTCGCACGCCGGCGAAGAACCGGTTGAGCGCGGCGGTCACGTCGTGGGCGCCGGTCGCGTCGATCGTGGCCGGGACCGCGACAGTCGAGGCTCGGACCGTGCCGGCGGCGCCCGCGTCCGGGGATGCGCCGCCTTGTGCGAACGCTCCGACCCCGGCGAGTGCGGCGAAGACGATCGCGAGCTTGCAGACGCGCGACGGCGTCATGGGTCGAGCGGGGGAGCCCCGGCGGCCCTCACGCGCCGGTGCCCAGCACCATCCCTGCTCCCACGGTCTCGTTGGTCGCCTCGTCGATGATGATGAAGCTCCCGGTGGTGCGGTTTCGGCGGTACTCGTCGACGAACAACGGTTCCGTCACCCGCAACGACACCCTGCCGATCTCGTTCATGGTGAGCGTCTCGCTGGATTCGTCGCGGTGCAGGCTGTTGACGTCGAGGCGGTAGTGGAGATCGCGCACGAGGGCTCGGACGCTTCTCGTCGTGTGCTTCACGATGTACTTGTTCCGCGGTGCCATCGGTCGCTCGCTGAACCAGCAGACCATGGCGTCGAGCTCCTGGCTGACGGTCGGCGCGTTGTGCGGTCGGCACAACATCGCACCTCGGCTGACGTCGATGTCGTCGGCGAGTCGGATCGTGACCGACATCGGCGGCTTCGCCTCGTGGACTGATTCGCCGTAGAGATCGATCGACTCGATGGTGGTGGTGAGACCCGATGGGAGCACGAGCACTTCGTCGCCCGGCCGGAAGATTCCGCCGGCCACCTGGCCCGCGTAGCCGCGGTAGTCGTGCCACTCGTTCGACATCGGGCGCACCACCCACTGCACCGGGAACCGCGCGTCGATGAGGTTGCGGTCGGAGCCGATGTAGAGGTGCTCGAGGTGGTGCAGGAGGGTCTGGCCGTCGTACCACGGGGTGTTCGGCGAGTGTTGCGTGACGTTGTCGCCGTTCAGCGCGGAGATCGGGATGAAGTCGAGGTCGCGGATGTCGAGCTTCGCGGCCCAGTCGGAGAACTCGGTCGAGATGCGGTCGAACGTGGCTTCGTCGAAGTCGACGAGGTCCATCTTGTTCACGCACAGCACCAGGTGCTTGACGCCGAGCATCGACGCGATCACTGCGTGTCGGCGCGACTGCTCGAGCACACCCTTGCGGGCATCGATGAGGATCAGCGCGAGATCGGCGGTGGATGCCCCGGTGACCATGTTGCGCGTGTACTGCACGTGGCCGGGGGTGTCGGCGATGATGAACTTGCGGCTCGGCGTGGCGAAGTAGCGGTAGGCGACATCGATCGTGATGCCCTGCTCCCGTTCGGAGCGCAGTCCATCGGTGAGCAGCGCGAGGTTCGTGTAGTCGAACCCGCGTTCGCGGCTCGTGCGTTCGACGGCTTCGAGCTGGTCCTCGAAGATCTGCTTGCTGTCGAGGAGCAGACGGCCGATGAGTGTGCTCTTGCCGTCGTCGACGGATCCCGCAGTGGCGAAACGGAGGAGTTCCATCAATATGGTCGATTCCGCTGCGGCGCGCCGGTGCGCGGGGGCGTGATGGTCGTCTGCACGTGGGCCCGCCTCCGCTGCATCTCCATCAGAAGTACCCCTCCTTCTTGCGGTCTTCCATGCCGGCCTCGCTGAACTTGTCGTCGGCGCGGGTCTCGCCGCGTTCGGTGATGCGTGACGCCGCGACCTCGAGGATGACCTCGGCTGGTGAGGAAGCTGTCGATTGCACCGAACCGGTGCACGTCGCGTCGCCGACGGTGCGGAAGCGAACCGTGAGGTGTTCGACCTCTTCACCGTCGAGCACGGTGACGAACTGCGTGACCGCGAGCAGCATGCCGTCGCGGCGGAACACGTCGCGCTTGTGCGAGTAGTAGATCGACGGGAGCTCGATGCCCTCACGTTCGATGTACTGCCAGACGTCGAGCTCGGTCCAGTTCGAGATCGGGAACACGCGGATGTGCTCACCCTTGCGGTGCCGACCGTTGTAGAGGTTCCAGAGCTCGGGCCGCTGGTTCTTCGGATCCCACTGCCCGAAGTCGTCGCGGAACGAGTAGACGCGCTCCTTCGCCCGGGCCTTGTCCTCGTCGCGTCGACCACCACCGAAGACGGCATCGAACGCGTACTCCTCGATCGCGTCGAGGAGCGTCACGCTCTGCAGCCGATTGCGGGTCGCCTTCAGCCCTGTGTCCTCGACCGCGCGGCCGTCGTCGATCGACTGTTGCACCGACGCAACGACGAGCGGGACGCCGAGTCGCTCGACCTCGCGGTCGCGGTAGTCGATGACCTCGGGGAAGTTGTGCCCGGTGTCGACGTGCATGAGGGGAAAGGGGAGGCGGGCCGGCCAGAAGGCCTTCTCTGCGAGCCGCAGCATCACCGCGGAGTCCTTGCCGCCGGAGAAGAGCAGCACCGGGCGCTCGAACTCGGCCGCGACCTCACGCATGATGTGGATCGACTCGGCCTCGAGCGCGTCGAGGTGGGAGAGAGTGGTGTCCGTCATGTGCCTGGCTCCCCCCGTGCGTGGTCAGATGACGAGAAGGGCGCGAGTGTAACAACGCCCCGTGGTCGTCCGACCGCTGGGTCGCCTCGGGGCCGAGCGGCTAGGTGGAGGTCATGCCCCGCAAGGCCGTTTGCACGGTCAGTGCAAGCTCGGGCCGACATATGAGCAGGTCAGGAAGCCAGGGATCGGGTTCGCCGTAGACCAGGGGCGAACCGTCGAGCCTGCTCGCGTGCAGGCCGGCGGCGAGCGCCACGGCGACGGGAGCCGCGGAGTCCCACTGGTACTGCCCGCCACTGTGTGCGTACACGTCACCGTCGCCGAGCACGACGGCCATCGCCTTCGCTCCGGCCGATCCCATGGGGACGAGCTCCGCATCGAGGACGCTCGCGAGGTGCTCGGCTGCCGCCGGCGGGCGACTGCGGCTGACCAGGAGGCGGATCGGCCCGTCGGGTCTGGCCGGGACGACGGGTGCCGGATCGGTCGAGAGGACGAGCCCACGGGCGGGGAGTGCCACCGCGCCGACGGTTGCCCGACCGTGCTCGGCGAGGGCCACGTGCACCGCCCAGTCGGTGCGACCGTCTTCGCCGAACTCCCGCGTCCCGTCGAGCGGATCGACGATCCAGACCCGCTCTGCTCCGCTCCGCTCGGAATCATCGGGCGACTCCTCGGAGAGGATCGGGTCGCCGGGGCGCGCCGCGGCCAACCCCGCGAGGATCAGCTCGTTCGCCCGATGGTCACCGGCAGCCTTGCGCGCGGCGGGATCGGAGATCTCCTCGCGCAGCGCGAGGAGCAACTTCCCGGCCGCTTCGGCCAGCCGTGCCGCGAGCTGATGATCGTTGGTGCTCACCGGCGTTGCCAGGCCTCGGGTTCTGCGGCGAGGCGGCGGACGCTGGCGGGCAGGCGGCCGCTTGCGAGATCGGCGATGGTGATCCGTTCGAGGACGGCCCGGAGGCTCGACCGGACCGCGATCCACACCTCGACGAGATGCTCGGCCGCGCCCGGATACGCGAGCGCCTCCGGCGGCTCGCCTCGCACGGCGGCCAGGGGGCCGTCGACAGCTCGGATCACGTCGGCCACAGTGATCTCCTTGGCCGGGCGGGCGAGGAGGTACCCACCTTCCGCGCCCCGGCGGGTGTTCACGATCCCGGCCGTCCGCATGGCGCCGAGGATGTTCTCGAGGAACTTCAGCGGAACGTCCTGACGATCGGCAAGCTGCTCACCCTTGGTGGGCGTGCCGGGCGGGGCCAGCGCCAATTCGGCAGCGGCCCGGACGGCGTAGTCGGCCTTGGCGGAGATGCGCACCGAACTTCCTCCGCCGCCGGGCGATGGGGACAGGTCGGCGGCACCGCCGACGCTAGCGGACCCGACCGCTCGGCGGCGGCCCTCGCGGCCCCCGAACGGCCCACCGGACATTGTCGCGGAGGGCGACATGGGGGGTTTGTGGCCCGCGCGGTCCGTGGTAGCGTCGGGGCGGTTCCAGGGCCGGATCATGAGGCGTGGCAACGGTTCCTCGACATCTGATCGACCGTGTGACCGGTCAATCGCGGTGACCGGAAGGACCGAAGGAGACGACGGGGGCAATGCCGGAGAGCGAGCTGGTCGGCAAGCGGGGTCTCTCCCGTCGTCAGCTGCTCGCGCGCGGAGCCGTGGCCGCCGGTGTCGTCTGGGTCGCCCCGGTCATCCGCACGAGCGCCGCGTACGCGGACGGGACCGCGGGAACCGAACGACCGGCGACCCGGTTCTTCGCGGTCGCGATCGACGCCACCGACGCGGCATGGTCGGTCTTCCCGACCGGGCAGGCCGATCTGCCCCCGGCCTGGCAACCCGAAGCCTGCGGCGACGGATGGGCGCCACCATGGAACGGTGAGGGCGAACCGCCGTGGGGCCAGCCCACGACGGAGCCCGTGAGCTCGAAGGCGTACACCTACACCTCTCCCGCGGTCGCGGGTCCGGGTCGGTCGGTTTCGTTCGGTCGACGAGCCGTGGTTGATCCCACCGAGGATCCTTTCACCGACGGTGCGACGGTCGACGGAATACCCGTCGACGAAGCGACCGTCGCAGCCGACAACCCGGAGATGCGCGATGTCGATCAGTTCTCGCAGGTGATCGGGGCCGACCTCCCTGATCCACTGCCCCCTCCCGTCGTCGACTGGATGTTCGCGAACCCCGGTATCGAGCTCGAAGCACCCGATCGGCGCCCCGCGCTCTCGCACGTGGGCGACTCCGCGTGGGCGTGCCTGTTGCCGGCTCCGCCCGCACTTCCCGACTGGTTCGCACGGCGATACCGGCTGATCCTCGGCTGCTACAAGGACGGCAACTACTTCGGCGCCGACGGCTACGAGGATCCCAACGCGCCGAGTTGGGAGCGCGGCCGTCGCGTGATCTTCCCGACGATGATCGAGCGGGTCGGCGGGTACACCGGTCCGAGCGGTCAGCCCGGCCGGGCCGGGCCCGATCAGGTCAGCTCCACCGACAAGGCGTCCACGCGTGTGGGTGGTCCCGGCGAAGCCGTTCCCACCGCGGGCACACCGGCGCCGTCCACCGGTTCCACGCTGCCCGTCGAGACTGCGACGTCGTCCACGTCCTCGACATCGTCGACGACCACCACCACGACGCGTCCTGGCTCCAAGCCTCCCCGTTGGGATCCGGCGTCGTGCACCCCGAATCCGAAGGCTCCGTTCCCATGGAACCTCCCGTACCCGAAGAACATGTTGGTGGCGTTCTTGGGGCCGCGGTACGGCCTCAAGATCCCGAAGGCGCCGAAGAATGCGTGCCTCCCGCCGCGACCACCGAAGGGCCCGAAGGGTGGCACGGGCGGCTCCACCACGACCACGTCGTCGACGACGAGCACAACGCTCGGGTCCGGCTCCGACGACCCGTCGACCGGCGATCCCGACGCCACGACCACGACGACCAGCACCACGACGCCACCAGCCCAGCCGCAGCAGCCCACCTCGGAGATCAGACATCCGGCGGCGCACCCGGCGAAGAAGATCCGCTACTCACACGCAGGGCACCTCGGTCACCACGAGTGCGTCGTGCTCATCTACTGTCGCCCTTGAAAAGCTGCTGCCTACCGTGACGTCCGACCTGATAACCCGGCTCGAGGACCGCACCGCGCGGGTGGTCGTCGTCGGCCAGGGCTATGTCGGCCTCCCGCTGGCGATGCGCGCCGCCGAGGTCGGGTTCCCGGTCATCGGCTACGAGATCGATCCCGAGCGTGTCGCCGCCCTCGCCGAGGGTCGGTCGTATGTCGCCGACGTCTCCGACGATCGCGTCACGGCGGCACGCGAACAGGGGTATCACGTCACCGATCGGCCTGAAGATCTTGCCGACTTCGACGTCGCCGTGATCTCGGTCCCGACGCCGTTGCGCGACGGTGCACCCGATCTCAGCTACGTCCGCGCCGCGGCCTCGACGCTCGCGACGCGCCTCCGGCCCGGTGCGCTCGTGGTCCTCGAATCGACCACGTACCCCGGTACGACCGAGGAGCTCGTCCGTCCGTTGCTCGAGGTCGGCGGGCTCGTCGCGGGCACCGACTTCTTCCTCGGCTACTCGCCCGAGCGCATCGACCCCGGCAACCCCCGTTGGACGTTCGAGAACACTCCGAAGGTGGTCTCGGGGATCGACGCGGAGTCGCGCCGGCGCGTCGAGACGTTCTACGGAGCATTGGTCGACAAGGTCGTCCCGGTCGGCTCCACTGCGGAAGCTGAGCTCGTGAAGCTCCTCGAGAACACGTTCCGGCACGTCAACATCGCGCTCGTGAACGAGCTCGCGATGTTCGCCGGTGATCTCGGTGTCGACATCTGGAGCGCGATCGACGCCGCGTCGACCAAGCCGTTCGGCTTCCTGCGCTTCACCCCCGGTCCCGGTGTTGGTGGACACTGCCTCCCGGTTGATCCCTCGTATCTCTCCTGGAGCGTGCGGCGTCGGTCAGGTCACGCGTTCCGGTTCGTCGAGCTCGCCAATGACGTGAACGAGCACATGCCCGACTACGTCGTGCAGCGCATCACCGGTCTGCTCAACCGGCACAGCCGCGCGGTGCAGGGGACGCGGATCCTGCTCCTCGGGGTCGCGTACAAGGCCGCGACCTCCGACTGGCGCGAGTCGCCGTCGATTGCAGTCGCGGAACGCCTTCTCGGTCTCGGCGCGGAGGTCCAAGCCTGCGACCCGCACGTGGCCGGACCGTTCGCCTCGACGATCGGCCTCGAGCTGGTCGCCTACGGGCCCGCGGCGTTGGCGGCGGCCGACCTCGTCGTCGTGCTCGTCGACCATCCCGACTTCGACGCCGAGGAGATCTGCGCCACTGCCTCGTTGGTGTTCGATTCCAAGGGAATGCTGCGCGGCCGCGACTTCGCGGGCGAGATCCTCTGACCGACGCAGCGGTTCAGCGGATCACCAGTGCGGCGGCACCGGCTGCTTCGGCGGCGGCGCGGCGGGCGGCGAAGCAGGAGCACCCGTCGATGTCCCGTTCGGGTGCGAGTCGGAACGAGTGCCCGAGCCCGAATGGGACCGCTTCCTCGAACCCGACGACGAACGGGACGCACTCGGATCGCTCGCGGTCCCGGGGTGCGAGTCCGACGTGCGCGGTGGTGCCGGGCTGCGCTTCTTCTCGTTCTGGCGCCGCATGCGCTCGGACCGGATGGCACGTACCAGCTTTCGATAGCTGCTCTCGGGTGTCTCGGGCTCGTCCCACTTGCGGCCGGGCGGGCCGTAGCGGAGCAGCACACTGCGGAACCAGCGGAGCTTGTGATGGGAGAGCGTGGGGAGTGGCCGCCATTCGGCGATCGCGCTGATCCATTGCTCGAGCTCGTCGGAGTGGCGACGGGAGTGCCGCGCGAGCATCCACTCGCGGAGCTCCGCGATGTCGGTGGCAGTGCCTCCCCGCCACGCGCGTTCGGGGAATCGCTTTTCGCGCGCGATGCCCGGCATCGTGCTCCCTGATCGACCCAGCGGTTTTGATGTCCGCTCCTGGTCGAGATCATACCCCTCAGGGTGTTATCGCACGACCTGAAACGTGGTCAGCGCCGTCTTGCGGAATCCGGTGCACGGTGCCGCTCCGGGCCGAGAGCCCACCGGTCCGATCGACGGGTCGGGGCCTTGGTCGCGTCGCTGCGGCTCATCCGACGGGCTCCCCGAGCGCGGCCCCGATCGATGAAGCGCTGGTGATCGCGACGACGGGCACGGTCGCGAGCAGTCGGACCAGCACTTCGAGCGCGAGATCGGCACCCGAGGTCGCGGGCGTGTCGTCGTCGGCGAGGGGGCCGAGGAGGAGCAGGCCGCGGCCGGCGTCGTCGGCGACATCAGTGGCGATCGCCACCACCTCGGTGCGGCCCCATGATCGTGGTTCCACGACGTCGCGGCCGGTGGGGAGCGTGACTGCGAGTTGCTCGAACGCGTCGAAGTCGATCGAGAGGCCGGGCGCGCCGACGACGACCGACCCGGCACCGTCGACGAACGCGACCGAACCGTCGGCGATCGAGATGCCGTGACCGGCGAGCGTGCCGGGATCGAGCTCGCGTGCCGGGTCGCGCGCGACAAGGGCCGCGGCTTCGCCGCGGGCGACGACATGGGCCGGCAACGCCCCGACACCCACTGCCGCGAGATCGCCGTGAGCGGCGAGCGTCGTGAGCAGCGCGCGGAGCAGTCGCTGTGGCTCGAGCGTCTGGACGAGCGGACCGTCTTGGTCGAAGAGAATGTGGGGTCCGGTGGGCTCACCGTTCGCGCCGGCGTCGGCCTCGGCGAACGTGATCGCGTACGACGCCGCGGGCTCACCGGTCGCGTCGGTGCGATGCTCGGCGAGGATCCTGCTCAACCCGTCGCGGACGCCCGGGTGATCGGTCGAGACCCCGACCACCAGGCCGCCGACGTCGAACCGGACCTCGAGGTCATCGTCGGCGCCGGGCCGCGACGGGTCCGGTGGTCCCAGGTCGTGGAGATGGGCGAGCGGGCCGCCATCACCTCCTGCGAGCAACCCGTCGGCGGCAAGGGCACGCACCGCAGCGAGGACGTCGCGACGGGAGGTGTGGGTGTCGACCCGGAAGGTCGCGCCGAGCTCGGACGCAAGGGCGTCGACCGAGATCGTTCCGTCGCAGCACTCCCACACCACGGTCGCGACGGGATCGAGGTGGAAGAGCCGGGCTCGATCGTGGATGACCGTCTCGCGGTCGAGGGTGATCGTGGCCAGATCGTCGCGGCGCCGCGGGACGAACCGGCCGTCGATCTCGTCGGCGTTGTCGCGGACCCGTCCGTTCACGACGCGACCGCCTCCGCGATGAGGTGTGCGGCGGTATCGGGATCGGAACTGACGAGGCGGAAGCACGCGGCGCTCTCGGCGATGCCCGCGAGGGTGTCGAGCGTCCGCTGCCCGTCGGCGGCGAGGTTGAATGCGTGCTCGGCGAGCGCTACCAGTGCGTCGGCAGGCCGGAGGCGCTCGATCGACGCCGGCACGCCGGGTTCGTAGCGGGGGACGATCACCGCAGTGATCTTCGTGCGAGGTGCCACCGCCCGAGGGGCAACGAGCCAGCGGTCGCCGACGTAGCGCTCCATCGCGGGCGGGAGCGCGGGGCGCAGCGGCTCGAGCTCCGGAGGGACGGTCAGCCCGAAGCCACCGAGCGCGATGGGCTTCGGGTACGGATCGACGATCCACGTGCCAGGCTCGATCGCGACGACCTCATCGGTCAGGTAAGCGTTGCCGTCGCGTACCAGCGCGGCAACCAGGGTCGACTTGCCGGCCCCCATCGGACCGGTGATCACCACGCCGCGCCCGTCGACCGCGGCCGCGGCCGCGTGTAGGAGGACGCGGTCGAGGGTGTGTTCGATGGCCTGGCGGTTCGCTTCCCAGACGAGGCGCGCGAACGCGACGGCCGGCGATCGGGTCTCGACGCGACGGATTCCATCGAGGTGGACGAGGAACTGACCGGGGCGCGATTCAGCCAGCGACAGTGTGTGACCGGCGACCGCCGCCGTGGCCATCGGTGCATAGAGGTCGGAGATGAGGCGCGCGAGCGCGGGATCGGTCGTGCAGACCTTCACGACGAACCCGAGCAGCTGCAACGACGAGGTCGAACCACCCCACATCTGGGCGTCGAGGAGACGGTGGAGATCGGCCCGAGCTCCCGGTTCGTGCGCCCGGGTCATCCCTGGCGGTCCCACGGTGCCGCGTCGGGATCGGGGCGGGGTCGACCATAGGGATCCGCCGCCGGCTGGTCGCGCAGGTTCGCGTAGGGATCGTCCGTCACCGGGGTGGCCGGGTACGGACCATCGGCCGTGTCGGGCGTGTCCTGGTCGTCGAGCCTCGCCGCGCCGCGGCGGCGTTCCGGAAGGCACAGGAACACGAGGAAGGCAGGCATCACCTGCGCCCGTTGTCGGGCCAGGATCCCGAAGTTCGAGAACGCGGAGAACGCGAATACGAACACGAACAGGTAGCCGACCGCGTAGGCGACGTACGGGGAGTTCCGCATGCAGCGCGGGATCGACAGGAATCGCCGCCGACTTTTCCAGGAGAGGTAGATGAGGAAGGCGCCTTCGGCCGCGGTCCCGAGCGAGGGGCCGTTGTGGGCCTCCCAGGGGAACGGTCGGAAGAGGACGGTGACGGTCGCGAAGGGAAGGTCGATGGGTGTGTTGACCCGCACCGGCGTGTACGTCGAGCCCACATCTTCCTTGGATGTGCGACCTTCGGCCGCCGTGAGCTGCTGGTCGACCGTCTCGGAGTTGAGCGACTTCACTCCGAGAAAGGAGCTCGTCGACGCCGCCGAGCGCGGTACCGAGCACGAACAGGGCGCCGAACACGACCACACGCACCACTGGTGCCGCGGGCGACTTGGTCTGGGACTTGCCGACAACTGCCGCGAGCACGATGCCGCAGAACACGATGAGCGCGACGTGGGGTCGGACGTAGACGACAGCGCCGATCCCCGCGGCCATCGACAGCGCGCCCCAGATCCAACGTCGGGTCATGAAGCAGGCGACACCGTACGAGAGGAACCCGAGCCCCATGACACACCAGGCATCCTTCCCGAGGGCCGAAGGCCAGTAGAGCAAGGACGGAAGGAAGAGCACGAGGAGCCCGTACCGTCGACTGTCGCCCGTCGGGACGGCGCGCTGGAAGGCTCGCCAGAAGAGCAGGAGCCCGATGAACCCGAACCACGCGAAGATCATGAACCCGCCGAACTTCGACGTCCCGCCGAACGAGTAGACGACGCCGGTGAGCGCGCGCATGAACCCGGTGCCGCTGAGCTTGCCGACGCTGGGACTGAAGTCGAGCACCCGGTAGTGGCTGACGAGCTCTTTGCCGTACGAGTGGTACTCGTTCGCGTCGGCGACACCGTTGTAGTACACGTTGGTGACGAGGTCTCGGAGGACACCCCCGAGCATCTTGGCCGCGAAGGCGGCCATCACGAAGCCGAAGATCGCGGGGTCGCCGTCGACGCGCGCGAGGCGTCGGGCGATTCTGATGGTGATGAACGCGAGCACGCCGATCTGGATCGCCGGGTCGATCAGGTCGAAGTTGAGCGTGGCGAGCCCGATCGCGCCGATCGTTCCCCACACGAAGTAGCTGCACTTCACGATCAACTGACACCAACGCGGGGAGTCGTGCATCGTCTCGGGTCGGTTGCCCCGCAGTGGCGCCGTCATCGGGTCCCCGCGCTGCTACGAAGGGCGTCCCATCCGCGTCGGATCCGGGTGCTGTAGCGCCCGTCACGTGCTGCGACGTGCCGGCGGTCTGCGAACACGAGAGCTCGCACGTAGGCGGCCTTGGCGGTGACGCCCGGGATGGCAGCGATGCCGGCAGCCGTCTGGGTCGCGTAGCTGCGAGCGTCGGAGGTGTACGCACGGAGGCTGCGGGCCTGGAATCGGTCGGGACGGTACGAGGTCGCCCACCGGGACAGTGACGCCGGGGCAAGATCCAGCGCGTTCCACGACAGTGTCACGGCCCGCGCGACGACGCTCTCGGCCCGCCACGATCGGGCGCGATCGAGCACCCTCTCGAGGTCGAGTGGATGTGCGAGCGCGAGCTGTGCGACATCGCGGAGTGCGGTGCGTCGGGGGATGCTGTCGCCGAGCGCCGCGTGATAGCACGCGTGCAGGAACCGCGATTCGCGGTCGATGGTCGACACGGCGCGATCCCCGAGCGTGAACGTCGTGGAACGGGTGATGAGGTCAGCGAGGTCGATCGTGAGGCCGAATGGTCCCGCGACGAAGGTCCGGTGGACGTCGACCTGGATCCCGTCGGGCCGCACGACGCACGCACCCTTGCCGAACCGGCGATCGAAGCCGGGGTGGATCTCGGGAACGGTGCGGCGTCCGCCCGCCCGGACGAGGAGCTCGATCGCATGGTCGAGGTGCTCCGACGCGACGAGGAGATCGACGTCGCCGTACGCGCGCCACGACGGATCGGGGTAGTCGAGGTGCGCGACGGCCGCACCCTTCAGCGCCCGCACGGTGATGCCGGCCGCGTCGAAGCAGTCGGTGGTCTCGAGCAGCGCGCGATCGAGCAGGAGGCAACGGCGCATGACGTGCTCGTGGGCCCGCACGACCGCGGCTCGCTGATCGGGTGTTGCGGCGAACGCGCCATCGGCAACGGCGATCGCGAGGAGCGGGATCGTCCGCTCCCGGGTCGCGTCCGTCGAAGACTTCGCGCCACGTCTCGGCGTCGAGGGGGGTCCGGGGAGTCGGGTCTCCGCGCCCACGGCGGAGTCGGGGAGCCCGTGGGCGGCAATGGCGAGGGCGGGCGCCGGCGCCGGGTCGATTCCCGCGCGCTCGCGTGCGGTGATCGGGTCGGCGTTCACGGTGCTTCGATGAGTGCGCCGCAGGCGGTCAGCTCGTCGAGCACGGGAGTGATGTCGGCCAGCACACCGGTCCGGTTCGACCCCGAACTGGCGGGACAACTCGGTCGCGAGCGCGAGGTCGGTGAGGGGCTGCTGCAAGGCGTGCCAGAGGGCGGGCGCGGTCCCGACGAGCGTCCGGGGGTCGGCGCCTCCGGACGGGAGCACGACGACGCCGAAGTCGCCCTCTCGCCAGAGCACGCCGGGAGCGCGCACCCGACGGACGCTGGACGAGGAAGTCATGACCGGGGGACCCGGGCGGGTCAGTCAGGAGGGGTATCGGTCGGCTGCGGGAGTTCGCCCGATGATGGTGCCGAGGCACCGAGCTCCGCCGGCGACTCGGTCGGATCTCCCGATCGACGCCCGTTGCGCCACGGGATCAACCGCTTCTTCAGACGATCGAGGTCGGTCGGTGAATCGGGCGTTCCGTAGCCGCCGTAGCCGTAGTAGCCGTAGTAGCCGTAGTAGCCGCCGCGACGCCGTGCTCGGACACCGACGAGGACGATCCCGATGACGGTGGCCTCGAGCCGACGGAGCAGGTCGGTGGCCCGGACGACCGCACCGCGACGCGTCCAACCGCTGCGCACCATGCACGATCACGCCGTCGACGATCGGTCGCGAGGTCGGCGGCGTCGTTGGCGAGGAGCAGCGGCGGCGAGTCGAGGATGACGATGTCGCAGAGCGCCGGGCGCGATCGCGGTCGCTGCCTTGGCGATCGCCATGGCGGTGGCCGGGCGCGCTCTTGGGCGGTGCGCTCGCCGCGAACCGCACGTCCGGGATCCCGCTCTCCTGGAGCACCTGCTCGAGATCTTCGGGCGTGAGCAGTCGGGATCGAGGTCGCCGAGGTTCGGGGTGGTGGGTCGGGCGAAGTACCGGTCGAGCTGGGGCGGCGGAAGTCGGCGTCGAGCACGATCACGCGTCGCGCCGGTCTCGGCGAACGTCGCGGCGAGGTTCACGACTGTGACCGACTTGCCCTCGGCCGGGCTCGACGACGTGACGAGCAGGGTGCGCAGCGGCGGCGCCGCGGTCGTGGTCGCGACGGCACCGGCTGCGTTCGGGCGGGGTGTTGTTCGGATGGCGTTGCCACATCGCGAGCATCGACGTGCGCAACGATCGATAGGCCTCGGCCGCGAGTCCGGCCGGCTCCTCGGCGGCGAGCACCTGGAACCAGTCGGCGCGGTCCGAGCTTCACGTCGGGGATCTCGGCGATCACGGGAAGGCGGGTCGCGCCTTCGACGGCGGCGACGTCGCGGAGGCGGGCGCTGAGCACTTCCAGGAGCAGCAGACCGGCGATGCTGATCAGGAGGCCGATCCCGGCGCCGGCGAGCAGTCGGGACGGACCGGACTGGACCGACGAGAGGATCGGATTCTTCCCGAACTTCACGGGGACGACTGCCGCAGTCCACGGGCTGGCGGCTTCCAGGGTGCGCAGGCCCGCGGTGTCGGGACCGTTCTGCGCGGTGGTGAGGATGTCCTGGTCGATGGCGTCGAGTCGGGTCACGATCGCCGCGCGGTTCGCGTCGGCACTGAGCTTGAGAAACGGGTCCGTGGTCGGCGGGGCGAGGTCGGCGGTCTGCAAGGAGCGGAGCTCGGCGTCGCGTTGCTGTTGCAGCTGTGCGAGCTCGACGTCGTACTTGAACCGCCCGCTCGTGTCGAGGAAGATCAGCAGCTCGGACGCGAACGCGTTGGCGACCTGGGCGGCGACCGTGGGGCTGTAGCCCTGAGCCGTGATCGTGAGCGATCCGGTGATGATGTCGGGCTGCGCGGTCACCTTGAACGAGGCGAGGGCGATCGAGCGTGGGTCGCCCTTCCTCCGCCGGTCGGCGCGGTGCTTGGTGCCGGCCGGGGTGGAGCGGGCGAGGGCGTGGCCGCGGGGGAGCCGGAGCTCGCGGGCGACCATGCTCGGCACCCTGCCGGTGGTGGTCAGCAGCGCGATCCGGTCCCAGTCGATGTCACGGCTCCTGCGCGTCCCGATCGGGTACGGAGAACAGGGTGTGGGTGGCGCGGTAGAGGTTGAAATCGGCAAACCTCCGCGCGACGGCATTCGGAGTGCTCGGCTGGGTGGCGAACGCGAGTGAGAAACCGACCAGGGCGGCGATCGGGAGGACCCACCACCGTTGGCGGAGGATGCGCAAGTACTCCAGCGGTCTCATCCTGACACTCGCCCCCCGGCTGCTCCGTGCCCCGGATACAAAGCCCTCGAACACGCTTCGTGGGACTCCCCGCCCATTGGAGGCCACGCAGCGTGTCTTACCTCTGGTGCGGCAGACGCCACACCCCAGCGCCACGGAGTGTAATCAGGCGGCCTTCCGCTTGGCGAGCGGCCATTCGGCCTATTCACGCAGAGATTCGGAATTTCCATTGACCGGAACGTTCCATGGAGGGGGCTGAGCTACATTCCGCGGCCTCCGGGGGCCGTGAAGCCGCCCATCGGGCGATGCCAGGGAAGCGGGAGATGGACCACCAGCAGGTCGACGACCCACCGCCGATCACCCGGCTCGGGATGCCACGCCTCCTCGGGGTCCTGGGGGTCCTGGTGCTGGTCACCCTGGTCGTACCGCTCGTCGTCGCCGCTCGTTCCGGCGCGTTCGGGATCCCCCGGAGCGACGACTGGTCGTATCTGCTCACGCTCTTCCGCTTCACCGACACCGGTCGCATCTCGTTCAACAACTGGGTCTCGATGACGCTGGTGGGACAGGTCGCCCTTGCTGCTCCCATCACCGCGCTGCTCGGCCGGAACATCCGCGCGGTCCAGGTGTTCACGGCGACCGTCGGCCTGGGCGGACTCCTGGCGGTCGTCGCTCTCGGCCGGTTGCTCGTCGGACGGGTGGCGTGGGCGTTCTTCGTCGCCGTCATGGTGGGGGTCAGCCCGCTCTGGGCTCCACTCGCAGTGAGCTACATGACCGACATCCCGGCATTCACCGCAGGGATGGTCACGCTGCTGTGCGGAGTGATCGGGCTCCGCCGCCGTCCGGTCTCCGTCGGGTGGATCCTCGCCGCGTTGGTCGCCGGCTTCGTTGCCTTCTCGATCCGCCAGTACGCGATCGTTCCGGCACTCGCGGTGGCGATCGTCGCGGTCTGGGGCCTCGCCGCGGGCGCGGACCGCCGCCGGATGCGTCAGGTGCTCGTCGCGGTAGGCTGTGCTCCTGGTCGCGTCCGGGATCGTCTTCGTGTGGTGGAGCGGATACTCGAACGCCAAGAGCCTGTCGCCGGCGCTGCCCACGCCCCGCTCGGTCTGGGACGCCATGCTCAAGGGCACGGAGTTCATCCGGCTGCTCGGGCTGCTCATCGCGCCGGCGGTGCTGCTCGCGCGGCCGGTGCGTCTGGTCCGCAACGCCTGGGGGTCGAGTCGGGCACTCAGCCTCGTGTTCGGCGGTGCGATGGCGGTGCTGCAGATCGGTGTCTACGTGCGCGTGCGCGCCACACCCTTCGTCGGGAACTATCTCTCGCGCGATGGTGTGCTCTCCCGGGCCGTGCTCGAGGGTGATCGCCCGGCCGTGATCCCGAGCCCGCTGTTCGATCTCCTCGTGTTCATCGGCGCCGCTGTCGCGGTGCTGCTCGCGGTCGCGCTCGTGCCGTTCGCGGTCTCGTCGTGGGACCGGGTACGAGAACGACGCTTCACCCTCGATGACCCGCCCGGTGCGGCGATCGTGCTCACGATCGTCGGGTACAGCGCGGCGTACACGCTCGCGGCCGTCGCCGGCCTACCCCTCTACGACCGGTATGCCCTGCCCTTCGTCCCGCTCATCGCGTTCCTGCTGCTCCGGTCCTCGCTCGCGATCCCCGCGACGCCCGGCGCGTCGACCGCGTCGACTCCGTCCGCCCGGACCCGTGCCGGCGTGGTCGTCGGGGCGGGGCTCGCACTTGCACTCCTCGCGATGGTGGGCCTGGCGTTCGCAGTGGACTCGGCCGAGTTCGACGGGACCCGGTGGCTGGTCGCGCAGCGTGCGACCGACGCGGGGTACCCGGCTCGGACGGTCAACGGTGGCTTCGAGTGGGTGAACTATCACCGGGGGACGTGGAAGCAGCGCAGCTCGAGCGGTGAATTGGTGGCCGCACGGCGACAGGGGCAGGCCCAATACTGTGTGGTCGTGGTCGTGAACCCTGCGCAGGTGAGATCCGGTCGGGTGATCGCGCGTGCGGTGTCGGAGCTCCCGTGGCGCGGACGAGCCGAGTTCGTCGCGCTCCGAACCAATCGCTCGTGTCCAGCCGCTGATGCGCGCGCCGGCCGCTGACGCTTGTGGGTGAGGACCGACCGGACGAGCACCTCCCGGTCGGACACCTCGCGATCGTTGTCGTCTACTTCCTGAAGGACGACGACGATCTGCCGTTCCTGCAGGTCCACTTCGATCGGATCGCACGGCACACGCGCGTTCCCTACACGATCTATGCCGCCGCGAACCGCGTGACCCCGGCCGCCCGAGCGATCATCGACGCCCAGCCGAACCTCGTCGTCTGCGATGTCCCGGCCGCCGACCTACGCGGAAGCCGTGATCACGCACACCATCTCGATGCACTCGTGCGTGCGGCGCTCGCCGATCCGGTCAGCCACCTCTGCACCCTCGATGTCGATTCCTTCCCGGTGCGCGACGACTGGGTGGAGCGGATCGCGGCCGCGGCGCCGGCAGAGTCGGGGCTCGCGGGGATCCTGCGGGTCGAGAACGGCGACGTCGCGCTGCCCCATCCGTCGTGCATCCTGGCGACCCGCGCATTCTTCGAGCGGTACCACCCCAGCTTCTCGCCCGACTCCGACGGCAGCGCAGAGTTCCGGCGGTTCCTCCGCAGCACCGGCCAGTCGGGCGATACCGGGATCCGCCTCGGGTACGCACTCTGGCGGGATCATCTGCCCTGGGGTCAGCTCCTCCGGTCGAACGCGGTCGATCCCGACGGGCTGATGGCCGGGATCTACGCCGACTCGATCTTCCACATGGGCGGGATCGGTCGGGGAAAGCTGTTCCGTCGCGACATCGATGCGTCGGTGATCCACCGGCTGACCCGTCCGCTCGAGCGCGTCCCGCTGAGGGGTGAACGGGCCATCCGTGCACAACGCGCGGTGCTCAGACGTCTGAGGGGCTCCACCGAGGCACGGCTCGCGGCGCGCAACCGGGAGACATACGCCATGTTGCGCGGCCGGCTGTTCTCCGACCCCGATGGCCTGGTGACGTTCTTGCGGGGCGGCGCGCCTGCGTCATGAGGCCGACGAGGTTCGGGAATCGGTAGGGACGTTCTGCTGATGGCACGAATCGATCACGGCTCGACGGGACCTTCGTCGACAGGACGGACGTAGATCTCGCGATCATCCGATGTGAGGCACGTGCCCGTCTCGAGATCGAACTGCCACCCGTGCAACGCGCAGGTGAGCACACCATCTTCGACGCTGCCCCATCGGGTGAGGTCGGCTCGGAGGTGCGGGCAGTGGCGCTGGATGACGTAGCCGTGGAGCTCGAACACGTCGCGCGGTGCCGCGAGCTCCGAGTAGTAGCGCTCCGTGTAGGCCATGCGCTCGGTCGAGAGCGACCGGAAGAAGTTGTAGACGAACTCGTTGTACGGGCCGTCGCGCTCGGCCTCGAACCGGCACGAGAGAAAGAGCGCGTTCACCCAGTCGGGATCGCGGCGCTGGATGCACCGTTCGATGAGCGGACGGGGGATCCGGAACCGGTAGAGGCAGTCTTCGCCCTTCCACGCGGCGACCCTGCGGTCGAGGAAGTCGATGACCACCTGTATCTCGCCGTCGCCGTCGCCGCCGAGAGCATCCTGGTCGACGACCTCGATCAGCACGCGACCGTTCACGCCCGCGCACGTGTGGTCGGCGCCGGTGAGGAGCGGCATCCACCACTCGGTCAGCTCGTCGACGACGTCCACCTCGTGTCGCGGCCAGCTCGCCTTCTCGGCCGCGAGGAGCGGTGCGACGCTCGCCTGGTAGCTCCGGAGGTACTGCTGCTTGTCGGTGAACGGGCGCAGGGCCAGCTCGTCGGGTTCCGGATGGATGATCGAACAGACCCCACGCCCGAGGTGGACGACCGTTCCCGGCACCGTGAGGCGACCGTTGGTGATCCCGGCTGCTTCCGCTTCGGCGAGGACGGTGGCCTGGTCCGGGAAGATGTTGGCGTCGTCGGTTCCGAGGTCGTTGAGGTGGAACAGCTCTTCGTCGAGGAAGCAGGGCGGGCCCGCGAACGGGAAGAAGCTCGTCGCGTCGATCTCGCGCACGAAGCGCGTCGCGCGTGCGAACTGGTTCCGACGCTTGCGCTGACCCAGGGTGCGTCGTTCCTCCTCCGGGACCCGGTACACCATCGGATACCAGATCGCGCCCGAGAACTGCACGAGGTGACCGTCGTACGGTCCGAACGTCGAGGATCGCGTCGAGGTCGATCGGCTTCGCGTCGTTCTGGTTGAACAGGGTCGCGGTGCCGTCGGCGATCGCGAGCGCGGAGTCGCCGATCGCCCCGTCGGTCGGCGCGATCAGCGCGTGGGTGAGCAGCCGCAGCCCGTCGACCTCGACCGGTTCGCCGTTGTGCGTCTCGAGGAAGTTGCGGAAACCGAT
Source organism: uncultured Actinomycetes bacterium (assembly GCA_963829475.1). Lineage (GTDB taxonomy): Bacteria > Actinomycetota > Acidimicrobiia > IMCC26256 > JANYLB01 > JANYLB01. The sequence continues at coordinate 947,174 of CAWHIU010000002.1, forward strand.
CGCTTCCAGGGCGCGGCGATGATCTGAGGTGGGGAAGTCGGGAAGGATGACCACGGCGTCCTTGTCCACGTGATCCCGGAGGAAGGCAACGTCGAAGTGATCGTCGTGTGAGTGCGACACGTAGAGGTAGTCGGGTGACGCGATCGCGGCGAGTGAGGCGTCGGCGAGGAGCCCGCGGTTGTCGGGGAAGGGAAACCACGCACCGAAGAAGGCCGGGTTGAACCACGGGTCACAGAGGATGCTGCCGTACGCGGTGCGGACGAGGGCCCCGGCGTGACCGAGGAACGTGATCTCCATCGGCCTCAGCGCCCCGCGTCGGCGGGGGCGGGTCGGAGCTTGCGAACGACTCCGCGTGCGCAGGGTGCGGCCGCGGAGCTCGGCCGAGCGTTCCACTCTCCAGCCCGCGGCCTCGGCGCGTGCACGTGCGGTGGTCGGCAGCCCGGAGCGTTCGTACCCCAGGTCGTCGAGCAAGTCCCCGGCGAGCGCCTCGAAGAGCTGGACGTGTCGGGTCGGCATCGTGGTGCGCCAGTCGCGCACGCCGACGGTGGGCGGGCGGCGGACGCCCTGGACGTGGTCGGTGTGGCGGAGCCCGCCGATCAGCTCACCGGCGCGCTCGTGGTACTCGAGCATCGCGGGATCGAAGGCGAGCCCGAGGAACGTGCACACTCGGCCGAGCACGGGTCGCGGATCGGCGACGAGATCCTCGTAGCGAATCTCGAGCCAGCGATCAGGGCCGAGGCGGTCGCCGGCGGAGCGCGCCCGGGTCACGCGGTCCTTCCAGAAGAGCACCGCGTCCGCGAATCGGTCGGGACCGAAGTTCATCCCGACGATCGACGGGGCGACGTCGCGGCCGTCGCGGACGATGTGCACGAAGGGCGAGCCTCGGGAACGAGCGGGCCAGGAGGTCGATCTCGAGCACGTGTGACGGGGTCCGGTCGGCCGGCGCGGGGCTTGCCGTGAGCTCGGGCGTAGCAACCGTATAGACGGCTGATCGCCTCGGGGACCGACGCCGGCAGGGGATCGGCGCGGAGCGGTGCGAGATCGGCCGCGTCGAGGTGCCAGTCGCCGAAGGACGGGTCGGCAGCGATGTCGGAGACGAGGCGGTCGAGGTCGAACGCGTCGCCGGCTCCGTAGCGAGCCGAACGGTGGAGCGCCGGAGTCACGAAGTACGACTCCGGGGGCACGGCGAGCTCGGGATGGGAGTCGAGCATGGCCCGCAGCATCGTGGTCCCGGACCGGACGCAGCCGAGCGCGAAGGAAAGGGGCTCGCCGGCACCCCCCGGGAGCGCGCCATCGTCCGTCGACCCATCCTGCATCGGAGCTCCGACTCGCTGCGGCAACTGTTCCCCTGGTGCCACTCCCCGTTGGGTGGCATCCCCCCCGAGCGGCCGCAGCCGACGAGGATAGCTGCCGGTCACCCGGCGAACGCCCAGGGTGGCGAAAGGTGTGCGGATGGTCGCGTTCCGGCGTAGCCTGGTCGGACGTGTTTCACGTCCGATCGGGGCTACGAAGGGGGGAGCAGCGCCCGGTGAGTACCTACGTGTGTCCTGATTTCGATGTCTGCTCCCGGCAACGCGCGCGCCCGGTGAGCAGCGTCATCGACCAGCCCGAATCCCCCGGTCCGGAGTCGGGCGAGCCCGCCGCGGGCACCGATGTCTCGGGCATCGAGGTGGACGACGCGGCCTTCCTGCCCGTCGCCGTACCGGACGCCGCCGCCCGCGGAGCTGCGGTACCGGCCGGCATTCCGGCTGAAGTCCGCGCGTACAGAGCCTGTGGCGCTCTCGCTGGATCGTCTGGAGTCTCACCGTCCGCGACCTGCGCGCGACCTACAACCAGGAGGTCCTCGGGCTCGCGTGGGCGCTCCTCGCGCCGGTCACCCTCATGGTCGTGTTCACGTTCCTTGTTCAACCGTGTCGGTGCGCCGCACAAGATCGACACCCAGGGTGTCTGGTACCCGATCTTCCTCTACGTCGGCCTCCTTCCGTGGACGTTCTTCTCCAACTCGGTGTCGAGCGGCGGGACGAGCCTCATCGGGAACCCACTGCTCAACAAGGTGTACGCGCCTCGGGAGGTCTTCCCGATCTCGGAGATCCTCGGCGCCGATCGTCACCGCCTTGTGCGCGTCGATCGCACTCGCGGCACTCTTCATCATCGACGGGCGCCTCCCGTCGGCGACCTCGTACTGGCTCATCCCGTTGCTGGCGATCCTGATGGTGTTCGCGACCGGTGTCACGCTGCTCGTCGCGGGGATGACCGTGTACCTGCGCGACATGCGCCACGCCCTCCCTCTCCTGCTCCAGCTCGGGCTCTTCCTCACGCCGATCCTGTACGGCCTCAACGACCTTCGAGCCCAAGTGGCGGAACCTCTACGTGGCCGTGAACCCGCTCGGGGGCGTCATCGACGGAATGCGCCGCTGCATGCTCTACGACAAGGCCCCGGTGTTGAGCTACACGGTGATCGCCGCGGTCGTGTCGTGCATCTGGCTCGTCGGCTCGTTCATGGTGTTCAAGCGGCTCGAGACGGGTTTCGCCGATGTCTCCTGACGGGACCATCACCGTCGACCACGTCTGGAAGCGCTTCCGGGTCGACCGGGGCGACGACTGCTGCGCGACCACGTCGAGTCGCGCCACTGGACGCATGCGCGGCCGGACCAGCACGAACGACTGGCGCTGGGTGCTGCGCGACATCTCGTTCGAGGTGGAGCCGGGTGAGGCGGTCGGGATCGTCGGCGCCAACGGCGCGGGCAAGTCGACGCTGCTGAAGATCGTGTCGGGACTCATGTTCCCGCACACCGGCACCGTCCGCACCGAAGGTCAGGTCGGCGCGCTCATCGAGGTGATGTCGGGCATCCACTCCGAGCTCACCGGGCGCGAGAACATCAACATCTACGGCAACCTGCTCGGGCTCGGACGCAAGCAGGTCGCGGAGAAGTTCGACGAGATCGTCGCGTTCGCCGAGGTCGAGGACGCGATCGACCGGCAGGTGAAGTTCTATTCGAGCGGCATGAAGGTACGGCTCGGGTTCGCGGTCGCCGCGTTCCTCGAGCCGAAGATCCTCATCGTCGACGAGGTGCTCGCGGTCGGCGACTCGTCGTTCCAGCAGAAGTGCCTGGAGCGCATTCGCCAGGTGATCCAGGGCGGGACCACGCTGCTCCTGGTGTCGCACGACCTCGCGAGCGTCGGCGCAGCCGCGACTCGTGGGATCTGGATCGCCGACGGGGCCGTGCAGATCGACGGACCGATCGACCAGACGCTCGCCGGCTACCGCCGCATGATCGAAGGCTCAGGCTGAGGCCAACGCCGACGTGAAGGGTCTCGTGCGCGTCGCCGACGTGCGCGTCGAGGGCACCGACGGACGACCGGTGGTCGGCACCGAGGACTGCACGGTGCACCTGACGGTCGAGACCGACCAGGACCGCGAGGTGCGGCTCTACCTCGGGGTGAGTGAGGGCGCGGCGACACCGATCTTCGTGGTCGCGAACGTCACGACCCTGGAGGAGGGGCGGACCGAGATCGAGATCGACCTCGACCACCTCCCGCTCCCGCCCCGGCAGTACTACCTCTGGTTCGGGGCGTACGACCTTCGGAGCAAGGCGGAGCTCACGGCCTGGCAGCCGATCAAGCCGCTGCTCGTGTCGGGTCGACTCCGTCTCGATCCGGTGCCACGGGCGATCGTGCGGTTGTCGCCGGTGTACGTGGCCGCTCGCTGGTCAAAGGTCCGGTGACGTCGGATCTCGTCGGGGGTGGCGCGGCCCCGGACCCCGGGGCGCCTCGATCCTCCGCGACGCCGGCTCCCGACCGACCCCTCGTCTCGGTGCTCATCCCCGCGTACGACGTCGAGGACTTCGTCGCCGACGCCATCGAGTCGGCCTTGGACCAGACGTATCCGAATGTCGAAGTCGTCGTCGTGAACGACGGCTCGACCGACGCGACCGCGGCCGCGATCGCGCCCTATCGGGACCGGATCACCTACGTCGACCAGGGCAACCGCGGCTTGGCCGGGGCCCGCAACGTCGCGATCGCCGCGGCGTCGGGCACCGTGCTCGCGCTGCTCGATGCCGACGACCTCTGGCTCCCGGACCGGCTCGAGCAGTGCGTCTCCCTGCTGGAAGAGCACCCCGAGATCGGGCTGGTCACCTCGGACGCATTCCTGATCGAAGACGGTGTGCGCACGGCGAGGCGGTGCTACAGCGATCGTCGTCGGTACCCGTTCCCCGATCCCGATGTCGACCAGCTCGACGTGATCTCGCATCGGAACTTCCTGTTCGTCTCGGTGGTGTTCCGCCGCGAGTTGGTCGAACGTTGCGGAGGGTTCGACGAGTCGCTGCCGCGCGCCGAGGACTACGACCTGTGGACCCGGTTCCTGCTGGGTGGCACGCGTGCCGGGTACGTCTCGGAGCCGCTCGGCTACTACCGCCGCCGGCCCGACAGCCTCAGCTCGTCGCCGGATCAGTGGGACGCCCATCTCACTGTGCTGGAGCGTCACCTTCCGGAGCTCTGGCATCGGGGAGCGAGCGGCCGACCCCGTGACATGTTCGAGATCGGCCAGCGGCTCGCGGCGCGCGGTGATCGCCGCGGCGCGGCGACGTTCTTCAACCATGCGTGTCGCGCTCCCGGGGTGCCGCTGGGTACGCGGCTGCGATACGCCGGCGGCGCGGCGCGGCGCCTGGCGCGGGGAGCGGCATCGTGACCCAGCTGATCCTCGTCGTCGGAGCACCGCGCTCGGGGACGACCTGGGTGCAGGCGCTGCTGGGTTCCCGACCCGGTGTGGTCACCCCCCAGGAGACGGATCTCTTCAGCCGCTATGTGCGCCCGCTGCACGAGGCCTGGCAGTGGCAGCTGCGCGGTGGTCCCGAAGACTGGTCGCGCCGTCGCTTCAAGGGTCTGCCCGGCGTCTTGACCACCGCGGAGTTCACCACGCGCGTGCGCTCGCTGGTCGACGACGTGCTCGCGTCGGTCGTGGCGATCGATGATCGCGATCGCCACGAGGCCGCCGGGATCGGTGCCGAAGTCGTGGTCGTGGAGAAGAGCCCGTCACACAGCCTGTGCGCCGAGGTGGTCGCGGCCTACGTCCCGGAGGTGCGCGTCGTCCATGTGGTGCGTGACGGCCGCGACGTTGCTGCGTCACTGAACGCGGCGGCAGCCGGGTGGGGGAGCGGCTGGGCCCCGGCGACCGTCGCCGGTGCGGCACGGGCGTGGGTCGAACATGTGCGTGGGGCCCGTCGGTATCCCGAGCTCGGGATTGCGTACCAAGAGGTGCGGTACGAGACGCTCGAAGCGTCCGACGTGGGTGCGCTCCGCGAGCTGTTCGGTTTCTGCGGCTTCGATGCCGACGACGCTGCGTGCACCCGCGCGTACGAGGCGTCGGGCTTCGACGCGATGGCGTCGGGTCACGGTAGTCCCATGATGATCGCCGGTGAGTTCGCGTCCGACGCGGTGGATCGAGCCGAGCCCGACGGCTTCTTCCGGCGGGGTGGATCCGGCGGATGGCGCGACGACTGGAGCACGAGCGACCGTCTCGCGTTCGACGCGGTCGGCGGTGTGCTGCTCGACGAGCTCGGCTACGAGAACGGACGGAGCTGGGCGGCAGGCGAGCGCGAAGCTCGGGTCTTCCGTGCGGCCACGGCGGCGCGTCGTGCCATCGGCAGCGCGGCTCGACGCCTCGGGCGGTTCGGTGAGCGGATCGCGGGGCAGCGGTGATCCACGTCGTGACCGTGCACTGGCGGGATGAACGCTGGATCGAGCCCCAGCTCCGGTTCCTCGACCGCTTCGCGGGGGAACATCGTGTCTACGCGGCACTGAACGGGATCGATGCTGCGCCCGGTGAACGCTTTCGCTTCGCGGCCGACCTCGAGGGGAGTCATCCCGAGAAGCTCAACGCTCTCGCCGAGATCGCGGGCGACGACGCCGGTCCTGACGATCTCCTCCTGTTCCTCGACGGCGACGCGTTCCCGATCGCGCCGCTCGGCCCCGACGGACTCGGCGGCTTCCCGCTCGCGGCCGTCCGGCGCGACGAGAACCTCGGTGATCGCCAGCCGCATCCGTGCTTCTGCCTCACGACGATCGGCTTCTGGTCCGAGATCGGAGGCGACTGGCGACGCGGTCACACCTGGACCAGCGAGACGGGTGACGAGGTGACCGACGTGGGCGGCAACCTGCTCGGGATCCTCGAAGCCGCGGGTGTGGCGTGGCGACCGTTGCTGCGCTCGAACCGGACGGATCTCGATCCGCTCTGGTTCGGCATCTACGGCGATCTCGCGTATCACCACGGTGCAGGGTTCCGGCCTCCACTGGCACGTCGCACCGACTTGCCAGGTCGTGAGGCCGTGCGCGGCTCGACCGCGACCGCGGTGACGCCCGCGTGGGTGCCAGTGCTCGGACGAGCCGAGCGATCGGCGCGGTACCGCCTTGCCCAGCGTCGACACGAGCGCGACGTCGCGCGCAGCGTCGACGAGGGCCAGGTGCTGTCCGACGAAGTGTTCGGCTGGATCGAGACCGACGAAGACTTCTACCGGCGGTTCCTCACGTGATCGTGCTCCTGCTGGTCACGCAGAACGAGGGCGAGCTGCTCCGGTGGAACATCCGCCACCACCTCGAATGGGGCGTCGACCACGTCGGTGTCGCCGACAACGACAGCACCGACGAGACGGCCGACATCGTGCGTGAGTTCGCCGATGCAGTGAGCCATCGTCGCTTCTCCGACTTCCACGAGCGCCAGGCGGTCCGCACGACGATGCTCGACGAGTTGCGCACCCAGCACCCCGTCAGCTGGGTTGGAGTGGCCGACACCGACGAGTTCTACTGGGCCGACGGCGTCGCGGGGGTCGGCGACCTCCTTGTCGACACGCCCGACGACATCGTCGGTGTGAACTTCGACATGAAGCTCTACCTACCGACTGATCTCGACGTCGCGGGCGAGCCGGTGTTCACCAGTCGGACGCACCGCACCGGCTCGTCGGCAAGCCCGCTGCACACGAGCTACCGCGTGGGCAAGAGCTTCTATCGGGCCGACTGGTTGACGACCATCACCGACGAGCATTGGTGTGCCGAGGTCCCCCATCCGCACTTCCGTCACGACGAGCCCGCGGTGCACCACTACATGGTGCAGGACGAGGACCAGTTCGTGCAGAAGGTCACGCGCCTCATCTCCTGGGCACCGCCACCAGAAGGTCTCATCGCTCGGGCGCGTTGGAAGCGAACCCCCGAGATCGGGCGCGCGTTGCCGGGTTGGAGCGCTCCGTTCAAGAAGGAGTGGTGGTCGGTGTACCAGCAGGGCGGCGAGGCCGCGGTGCGCGAGTACTACCGCACCGTCTACACGATCACCGGTGAGCGACGTCGCGCCGCGCTCGCCGATGGCTCTCTTGTCGAAGACGCTGGATTCGCCGAGTGGTCGCGTCGCCGCCACGGAGCAACACCGTGATCGTCTGGTTCGAGCTCTCCGTCCCGTCCCGAGGCATCCCGTGGGACTGAGCATCTCGATGTTCCCTCTATCCTCTCCCCGATGAAGCCGATCGTCATCCTGGGTATGCACCGCAGCGGTACTTCGGCGACGACGCGCGCGCTCGGACTTCTCGGCGCGTCGATGGGTCCGCTCCCGAACATGGGAAAGTTCTGGGAGAACCAGCCCATGCGGCGCGTCAACGAAGAGCTGCTCGAGGTCTTCGGGGGTGGCTGGGAGTGCCCTCCCGTGTTGACCGACGATTGGGTGGCCTCGCCGGAGGCCGAGCGGTTGTTGCCCCTCGCGCGCGACACGCTGAGGGCCGAGTTCGACGATGCGCCGGTCATGGTGTGGAAGGACCCTCGCACCTGCATCACGTTGCCCTTCTGGCGACAGGTGTTCGACGAGGATCCGGTGGTCGTGCTCATCCACCGTCATCCGATCGAGGTGGCCGGATCCCTGCTCACCCGCAACCACCTGGCTCGTGGCCACGCGTTCGCACTCTGGGAGCGATTCAACGCCGATGCGCTCCAGAACTCGGTCGGGCTCCCGACCGTGGTGATCGAGTACCAGCCGTTGGTCGAGGACCCGATCACGACGATGGCGGAGCTCGCGGCCGCGCTCTCGGAGTGGGGCGTGTCGCTCCCGAACGATCCCGCGACGACCGACATGGAGCTCACCCCGCAGCGCCGTCACCACCAGGCCGACAGCGGCGACGCATTCGACGATCCGCTCGCGACCGAATCGCAGTGTGAGCTGTTCGCGCTCCTCCGTGAGGTCGACGGGATGTCGGATCGGTTCGCGCTCCCGCGACCGATCCCCGAACCGCATCCGCTGAGCGTCGAGCTGCTCGCGCTCGCGGCGCTGGCCCGCCGGTCACGCCGCGACGCGCGCGCCGCCCGCAATGAGCTCGATCAGGCGGTCGGTTCGCGCCGTCGCATGATCAGGCGTCTCGTCGGCCTCGCTCCGTCCGGTGGCACCGGGCCGACGCCGGCCGCGTCGAACCCGCCGCCGGTCCCGTCGGGGCAGTGAACCAGTGAGCACAGTGGAGCCGCCGCACGCAGTGGGAAAGGTGGTCATCACGGGCACCGGGCGGGCAGGAACCACGCTGCTCGTGCAGATCCTCACCGACCTGGGCCTCGACACCGGGTTCGCTCCCGACCACCGGGTCGACGACCGCGTCCACGCCGGGCTCGAGTTCAAGATCGAATCTCCGAACGCACCCCGCATCGTGAAGGACCCGAACCTGAGCCGACGCCTCGGCGGGTTGCTCGACGCGGGCGCCGTCGAGGTCGAGCACGTGATCGTGCCGATCCGCGAGCTCGACATCGCGGCGGCGAGTCGGATCCGCAACACCAAGTACGGCAGCAACCTCCACACGTTCGGGGGCCTGTTCGGCACCGCCCGGGCCACCCGTCAGCGGGAGGCACTCTCGCTCCTCTTCTACGAGCTGTTCTGGACGATCGCCCGTCACGAGCTTCCCCACACGCTGCTCGAGTTCCCACGCTTCGCCGACGACTGGGAGTACGCCTATCGGCAGTTGTCGTTTCTCGATCCGTCGATTCCGCCCGAGCGGTGGAAGGAGGCGGTCACCGGTCGTGCCGATCCGAGCCTCATCCATGAGCAACCGTTGACGAACGAGGAACGGGCGAAGACGATCGTCGGCACCGCGTACAACCGGGGCATCGTCCGACCGATCCGCGGTGCCCGCAAGCTTCTCGGAGGCGAGCGGAAGTCGTGAGTCGGCCCGGCGTCACGGTGCACGTCGCGAGCTACAACACAGCGGCGGTCACCGAGCTCTGCATCCGGTCGATGCGCCACTTTGCCGGGCAGCCATTCGAGCTGGTGGTGGGCGACGCCGGTTCCACCGACGGTTCGATTGCGATGCTCCGGAACTTCGCCGAGCGAGGGTGGTTGCGGCTCGAAGAGGCCCCGGGCGGGCGGAAGCACGCACAGTGGCTGGACCGGTGGGTGGAGCAGTGTGAGACCCGCTTCTCGGTCTTCTGCGATTCCGACGTCGAGTTCCTCGCGCCCGGGTGGCTCCTGGATCTCGTCGCGCGCGCGACCACCCCTGCTCCCGACGGTGGGCCCGAACCCGCACTGGTCTGCGCCCGCATGCAGCGCCCGCCCGCCGAGTTCACACATCCCACGTCGGGGGCCATCCGGCGGCTCGCCCCGCGTCCGACCCCCTGGATGCTGCTGCTCGACCTCGACCAGGTTCGGGGCGTGGTCGACGAGAGCTTCGGGTACCGAGATGTCGTCGACCCCGACGCGTACGGCGGCAAGGTCGCGTACGACGTCGGCGCGGCCTACTTCGCGGCGCTGGAGGCCGCCGGCCTCGCCGTGGGCCGAGATGGGTCCCGAGTTCCAACGGTCGTTCCGCCACTTCGGTGGGCTGACCTGGCTCACGTCCGCGTCGCGGGCGACGCCGAAGGTCCGGGCCAAGCAGGCCGCGAAGATCGGACTTGTCCACGCGCACCTGCTCCGGGCCCGCCTGAGTCACTGGGGCGACTGACGCCAGCGGCATCGCCGCCTCGACGGATCCGCTCCTAGATCGAGTCGGCGACTCGCTGGTAGAGCGTCCGGAGTCGAGAACCGATGATCGCAGGGGTGCGAGCCGCCGCGACGTTCGTGGCGGCATTCGATGCAGCCTGCCGAGCAGCCGGGTCCCGGAGCGCATCAAGGAGGGTCGCACCGAGCTCAGCGGCGTCGCCGGGCGTGACGACCCATCCGGTCTTGTCCTCGCGCACCGTCTCACCGAGCGCGCCGACGTCGGAGACGACGAGCGGGAGCCCGTGGGCGTACGCGTCCTGCAGCACCGCGCTCTGCGAGGCGAACGCGGTGTAGGGAAGCGCGATGAGGTCGGCACTCGCGTAGAGCTCGTGCTTGCGATCGGCGGTCGCGAATCCGATCTCGGTCACGATCCTGGCGTCGCGAGTCGCGGCGTCGCGCACGAGCTGCTCGACATCGGCGAACCCTCGCCCAGCGAAGACGAACCGCGCGTCGATCTCGCCGGTCAGCTCGGCGATTGCCTGCAACAGCACGTCGACGCCCTTGTTCCGACGGAAGGTCCCGAAGAACAGCACTGTCGGGGGTCTGTCGGGAGCTCGGCCGGATGTGGAGTCCGGTCGTGAGATCTCGCTGATCGGCAGCGGGATCATCTCGACACGCGTCGGGTCGATCGGAAACTCCGCGAGGAGGCGACGGCGTACGGAGTCGTGATGCACGAGGATCGTGCCGGCGTGGCGGTACTGCGAGCGGAGGAGCCGCTGCTCGATGACGTCGTGGACGCGCGAGTGGTGGGGGACCACGTCGTGGACCGTGGACACGATCGGGACGTGCCGCTGCAGGCTCGCGAGATCGAGGGCGTCGGTGAACGGGTTCAGGTAGATGATGTGCGCGACGTCGAACGACTCGCCGCGCAGCGCGCGTCGACGCACCAACGCTCGGGCGGAGTAGGTCGCGCCTCGCGACAACAACCAGGCCGCCGAACCCTCGGTGCGGTCGCGCACACCGGGGAGGGTCGTCCGGATCTCCCGCGCCGGGTCCGCGGAGACGATCGGATCGGTCGGCCGGGGTGTGGTGTGGACGACGAGGCGATCGTCGGGTCGGAGGAGCCCGTCGGCGAGCACCATCTCTTCGCGACGCAGGAATGGCCAGTACCAGTAGATCTTCACAGGAACAATGTCCGGTCCCGCACGCTGCCGCGGAGGTGGCCCATCCGGACCCCGGCGACCCACGACCACCGCGCCCGCCCCTCGGCGCTGTGGATCCCGGGCAGGTTGGCGAGCAGCCAGACCCACGAGCGCCAGCCGGCGAACCACGGTGGCGGTGCGTATCCCGCGGCGCCGACCCTGCATCGCAACCGGGGTCGGTTGATGCCGTAGCGCAGACCTTGTTTCCAGAGGACGCCGGGTTCGGCGCGATAGCGGTAGTGCAGGACGGCCTCCGGTGCGAAATGCACCGGGATCCCCGCGCGGGCGAGCCGGAGTGACCACTCGGCGTCTTCGGCGCCGAGGTATGCGTCGTCGAAGCCACCGATGTCGTCCCAGACCTCGCGTCGGAGCCCGAGGTTGCCGCCCGAGACGAGCGGGAAGAGCCCGAACCACGTCGCCGCGTGGGTGGCGCTCGGTCGACCCCGGGTCTCGGTGAGCCAGCGCGGGTTGAGTCGGTCGACCTCGAGTGGGCCGGTGACGACGGCGTGGTCGCGGAGTGCGTCGCCGATGGCCGGCACCCACCCATCGGCGACGATGTCGTCACCGTCGCAGATCGCGACTGCTGCCCCGCGGGCGGCCCCGATGCCGACGGCACGGGCGTGGCACAGGCCGGGGCGGTCCGGCGCATCGACGATTCGGACGTGATCCCAGTGATCGGCGTACCCACGCGCGACCGCCGCGGTGTCGTCGGTGGATCGGTTGTCGACGACGACGATCTCCCACGTTCCCGACCACCGCTGCGCGACGAGCGCGTCGAGCTGGGCCGAAAGCGTGCCCCCTACATCGTGGGCGGGGATCACGACCGAGAGATCGATCTCGTTCACCGACTGATTCCCACGCCCGGAAACCGCAGCGTCGCCTCGAGTCGCCCGACCTGTCCGCCCGCGACCCACAGCCAGCGGGCACGCCCCCCGCGGGATCCGAGGATTCCGAGGCTTCGCACCAGCCAGAGCCACCCGCGCCAAGTGGGTGTGGGTTCGATGTCGGCGCCGGCAGCCCGGAACCGACGGACGAGCCGGGGCCGCACCTGGCCGTAGGTGCGCGCCTGGCGCCAGAGCCCACCGAGGCTCGTGCGGTATCGGTACTCGACCAGGGCCTCGGGGACGTAGGTGACCACTGCGCCGACCCGACCGGCCCGGAACGACCACTCGATGTCTTCGCCCGCCGGCAGTGACTCGTCGAAGTCGCCGCACCGGTCGGCAAGCTCGCGTCGCACGCCGAGGTTGCAGCTGTGCGCGAACGCGATGCCGCAGAAGTCTCCCGGTCCGTCGGCGATCGCATGCCCTCGAGTCCCTGCGACCCACTCCGGGTTCAACGCGTCGACGTCGAGCGGACCGGTCACGAGCTCGTTCACGGCGAGCGCGCGGGTCATGGCCGCCACCCAGCCCGGGCCGACCCGATCGTCGGCGTCGCACATCGCGATCGCATCGGCCCGTGCGGCTCGGAGCCCGACGTTGCGGCAGTACGCGACTCCGGCGCGCGCATCGGCCCGCACGACGCGAACGCGTGGGTCCCGCGCCGCGTACTCGGCGGCGACCCGTGCGGTTCCGTCGCTCGAACGGTTGTCGACGACGACGATCTCCCACGGATCAGGTGCCGTCTGCGCGAGCAGCGCGTCGAGCTGAGCCGGGAGCGTCTCGGCCGCGTCGTGGGCCGGGATCACCACACTCAAGGTGGGCGCCGTCACGGGTGGTTCGCCGACTCGGAGACCATCCCGGTGCAGCGCGGCCACGAAGCGGCTGACCACCGCATCGGGATCGACCTCGTCGCGCGCCGCGTGCACTCGCGCCGCTGCGTCGAGGGTTGCGTACCGTGCAGGGTCGTCGAGGAGCTCGCCGAGGGCCTCGACCCACGTCGAGATCGGTGCATCGGCGGCGACGAGGATGCCGCCGGGACCGACCGTCTCGCGAAGGGCGGGGAGATCCGTGGCGAGCACCGGGATCCCGTTGACCTGCGCTTCGAGCACCACTCGCGGCCGCATGTCGAGGGTGTACGGCGTGAGCAGGACGCTGGCGTCGGCGTACAGCCTCGCCGGATCCGACGCAGTCGGACGGAGCTCGACGTTGGGGAGGTCGCTGAGCTGGGCCTCGAGCGTGGCCCGCGCGTCGTCGTCGAGGTGCCACCACTCGACGAACGCGAACGCGACGTCGGGCCGGGCCGCGGCGATCGCGACCGCCCGATCGACGCCGTACGACGCGACCGGGTTGATGAACAACACCCGCTCGCGCGAGGACTCGACCCGGCACGGGTCGAGGTTCACGACCGACGGGATCATCATCGCCGGGTACCCGAGGGCCTCGGCCGCTTCGGCGTAGGTATGGGCGTTGGCGAGGAGCAGGGTGGGAGGGCAGTGGGAGATCGACAGATGGCCGAGGCCTGCTTCCTCACGGATGTAGAGCGCGCTCGGAATGCCGTCGCGCGCCAGGAGGTCGCGCATGCGGCGCCAACCGGTGCGACTCACGCTGCTGGCGACGACGACGTCGGGACGAAAGGATGCGCGCACTGCGGGCAACGAGTTCTCGGGCAGGATCGTGGACCAGATCTGGAGCTCGCCTTCGTCGGGCTCGCGCCGGGGCCGACGGCCGATCGTCGCCGCGGCCGAGTCGACGAGGCGAGCGGCCCACGACGAGCCGAGCTTCACCCGGAGGTTGATCGCCCGCTTGTGGATGTGTTGGCGGGGACCCGTCGCCGACGTGCGTTCCAGGATCGCGACCGTCGTGACCGTGGGCCGCGACTCGACGCGCGAGCTCACGCGTGCTGCGCGTCGAGCCACCGATCGCGACGCCGGAGACGAACAGGACCCGCACGATGCTTCAGACCCGGCGACGGTCGGGCTCGGAACCGCCGGATCCTGGACGCGCGGCCTTCGGTGGCAACACGCGGGCCGGGACGCCGACCGCCGTCGCGCCGGGAGGCACGTCGTCGAGCACGACGGCGTTGGCTCCCACACGCGCGCCGTCGCCGACCACGATCTCGCCGAGCACCTTGGCGCCCGCGTAGATGAACACGTCGTCGCCGATCACCGGCCGGGCCTCGGGACGGGTGAACCCGATCGTGACCTGCTGATTGATCCAACAGTTCCGGCCGACGCTGCGGGCGGCGACGACGGTGGCGAAGCCGTGCTGGATGAAGAGCCCCGGCCCGATGTCGGAGCAGGCGAGGTGCAGCGTGGGCTCACCGGGGTAGAGGAATGACGCGACTGCTCCGAGGAGCGCGTAGGTCGTTCCGGCTCTCCGCACCCGGTAGGCGTGAAGCGTGCGGAACTCGGGATACGAGGCGAGGAGCGCGAGGCGGGCCCAGCGACGGCTCACCGGCGGTGCGACCACCCCGATCCACCGATCGACATCGGCCTCGACGACGGGTCCGGCCGGGCCCGACGGGAGCAGCTCGAGTGGCGCGTACCAGACCATCCGAGCAAGCAGTCGCGCGCGCTTCAGTCCGGTCGACGGCGTGGATGACACCACGGGTTCAGCGGCGCTGATGTCCGATTCGGGCACGCAGAGAGCCTACGCGAGCACTGTCGGGGCCCTGACCGCTCACCGCGCCGTAACCTTCGACGATGGCAGCGGTGCTGATCCTGGGGGTTCCGCGCTCGGGGACGACGTGGATCGGCCGGGCACTGGGTGCGGCCGAGGGCGCGGTGTACGTGAACGAGCCCGACGGCGACCACGACCCGTTCGCGTTCCGAACCCGTCTCGGCCAGCCGATCGCGCCCGTGCTCGCGCCGGGCGACGACGCGCCCGAGTCGGAGCGGCTCTGGGCCGGCGCGTTTGCGGGTGGCCGGCCGGCGAGAACCGTGCGAGACCGGATCGCCCGCCGGCTGTACGCGGCGACTCCGGTGCGGCAACGGTGGGAGGTGTGGCTCGGTGCCGAGCCGTCGACCCGGTTGCGGTGGGTGGCACGCCTCGCAGTGCCCCGGGTCGCGGTGCCTGATGCCCGTGTCGTCGTGGTGAAGTCGGTCCGGGCCGAGCTCTCCGCCGAGTGGATCGTGGCCCGATTCGCGCCGCGGGTCCTGGTCGTCGAGCGCAACCCGTTGAACGTGCTGGCGAGTTGGATCGACCTCGGGTACGTGCGCGATCCACGCGAGGCGGCCACGTACGCACAGCTCGCGGGCGAACGCTGGGGGGTCGAACCGCCGTCAGCGTCGGCGTCGCAGCTCGAGCGGCAGTCGTTCACCTACGGGGTGTTGGCCACCGCCCTGCACGAGGCCGCCGCCCGACACGACGACTGGATCGTGGTGTCGCACGACGAGCTCTGCCTCGACGCGCCGGCGGGGTTCGCGGCGCTCGCGCCCCGTCTCGGTCTCACCTGGGGGGATGCCGCGGCGCGATTCGTGGTGGAGTCCGACACCGCGGGCGCCGGGTATCTCACCGAACGGCGAACCGCCGAGCAACCCGGACGTTGGCGGAGTCGACTGAGCTCCGAACAGGTCGCGATCATCCGCGAGACGCTCGACCGCTTCCCGGGCGCGAAGGTTCACGAGGTCGACTGAGTGGGCGCGCCGTCGTGCGGCCCGCGCCCCGTGACCGGCAGTCACCCTCGCTCGACCGACGCGGCCCGCCCGGTATCCTCGCCACGGATGTCATCTGCCCCGCGCCTGCTGATCGTGGGCGTCCCGCGATCAGGGACGACCTGGACCGGGCGGGTCTTGGGTCGGACCGAGCGTGCCGTGTACGTCAACGAGCCCGACGGCTTCCGTGACCCCTTCGCGTTCCGAGTGATGCTCGCCCGGGGGGAGAACCCGATCGTCTCGAGTGCCGAGCCGGCTGCCGACTACGAGCGGCTGTGGGAAGGCGCGCTCGCCGGCGGCCAGCCGGCAGGGACGTATCGGGATCGTCTCGCGAGATTCGTGTACGAGCGGACGCCGCTCGACGAACGGCGGACGGCGCGGGCGGAGTCGCGGGCCCCGCTCCGTCTCCGCTTCGCGAGCGCGGCGGCGGTGCCGCGGACGGCCGCGCCGACCGACGGGCCCGTGGTGGTGAAGTCGGTGCAGAGCATCCTGTCGATCGACTGGTTGTGGGAGCGGTTCCGCCCGCAGATGCTCGTGATCGAGCGGAACCCCCTGAACGTGTTGGCGAGCTGGATCGAGCTCGGATACGTACGAAACGCGCGGCGAGCGCGATGCGGTCGCGGCCTTCGCGTCTCGTCGCTGGGGGATCGCGCCGCCCGATCCGACGAGTCCACCGCTGGTGCACCAGGCGTTCACCTACGCGACCCTCGCCACCGAGCTCCGGGAGGCGAGCGCCCGGCATCCCGACTGGACCGTCGCCCGTCACGAGGAGCTCTGCGTCGATCCGGCGGACTCGTTCCGAGTGCTCGCCGAGCGGGTCGGACTCGAGTGGGGGCCGGCGGCCGAGCAGTTCCTCGGCGAGTCCGACGCCGAGGGCACCCCCTACCGGACGCTTCGACGCACGGCGGAGCAACCCGAACGGTGGCGCGAGCGACTCGACGCCGAGCAGGTGGCGACGATCCGCGATGTCCTCGCCCGCTTCCCGGGCTCTCTCGTTCCCGAGGGGTGACGGATCGCGTGCACGGCGACGGGCCGACGGGCGACGAGCTGACGATCCGCCGCGCGACGCCGGCCGACCGGCCCGACATCCTCACGCTCCTCGCGGCGTCGCTCGGGCGCGAACGATCTGACCCGCGGTACGAGGCGCTGTTCGCGTGGAAGCACGAACAGAACGTGTTCGGTCGATCTCCGACGTGGGTCGCGTGCGACGGCCCCCGCATCGCGGGCTTCCGAGCGTTGATGCGGTGGGAGTTCCGGCGTGGTGATCTGATCGTGCGGGCGGTGCGCGCCGTCGACACCGCGACCCATCCCGACTACCAAGGTCGCGGGATCTTCACACGGCTCACGTTGCAGGCCATCGAGGAGCTGCGGGCAGAGGGCATCGCCTTCGTCTTCAACACGCCGAACGATCGGAGTCGTCCCGGCTACTTGAAGATGGGCTGGCAGGTCGTCGGCCGCCTGCCGACCACGATCCGGCCGGTGCACCTCGGCGCGATGCCCCGGATCGCCTCCGCACGCGTCGCCGCCGATCGGTGGTCGGCCGAGACCCACGCCGGTGATCCGGCCGCCGACGTCCTCAGCGACGCTGCCGCGCGGGCCGAGCTCCTCGCTGCTCTTCCCGTCGGTCCGGTGCTGCGCACCAACCGGACCGCGGCCTACCTGCGGTGGCGGTATGGATCGTCGCTCCTCGGGTATCGCGCGATCACGGCTCCCCGCGGCCTCGCCGGTGGAGTGGCGCTCTTCAGGGTCCGTCGCCGGGGTCCGGCGCGTGAGCTGGCCCTGTGCGACGTGCTCGTTCCACGGGGAAACCGCAAGGTCGCGGCGCGTCTCGTCCAAGCCGTGTTCCGCGCGGCCGACGCCGACTACCTCATCCAGATCGGCGGTGGAGTGGTGACACCCGGGGGGATGTTCCGTCTCCCCGGCCAGGGTCCGCTCCTCACGTGGCGCGCGGTCGAAGACCCCGTCCTCCCTCGAGCGTGGGACCTCACCCTCGGAGACATCGAGCTCTTCTGACCGGTCAGACGAGGACCTCGTCGAACATGGGCTCGTAGGGGGTGCCGACGTAGCGGGTGCGGAGCTCGTCGAAGTTCTCGATCACGTCGCGCAGGTCGTCGCTGGTGTTCTTGACCGTCGCGCCCGCCATCGGTGTGACGCGGACGCCGAGAAAGGCGAGCACCCGACCGAAGGTGGGGTCGGGTGTGGCGAGGAGATCCTCGTAGTCGACGTGGAGGGACGGGAGACGGAGCGTCGCCACGTAGTCGGCGATGGTCTCCTTCTCGGCGACGACTGCGCGGAGCCGGCTGTCGAAGTCGTCGACGTCGACCCGGACCGCGCCGGCCTCACCGGCGGCGTCACCCTCGTACCGGTTCCATCGGCCGGTGGTGTCCTTGAGCTCGCGGGCGGTGATCCGGCTGATCACGTGCTTCACGTCGTTGCGCCGGTCGAGGAGGATGATCCGGACGCCGAGGTCGCGGAGCAGGTCGGCGAAGGCGTCCTGGTCGATGACGTCGCGGAGCTTGGTCTTGAACCCGATGGCCCGGTGGCGGTCGATGACCCGACCCCGGAGGTAGCGGCGGGTCCAGGCGAGCTGGGCGGATGCCCCCTCGGTCCGGAGCGGATCGAGGCGTTCGCCCTTCGCCTCGACGTCGGGATGGGCATCGAGCGCGCTGACGAGGAAGGTGCTGCCCACCCGGCCGGGAAAGAGGATCACGAAGCGCCTGATTCGATTGCGGGGCACGAGCACGGGGCCAGCGTATGGGAGCCGGAGCCCGACCTGCGTGGAAGTTGTCGGTCGCCTCGCCTACTCTGGAGAGCCTGTCGACCACCAAGCGTGGTGGGGCTCGACACGCTGCGTGGTACGAGGGGGGCAGAGGTGCGCAGGTCACGGCGAGCAGCAGCACGTCGACGCCCGTGACCGCTGTCGACAGCGCCCGCCCGACGCCGCCTCTGGAGGATCTGTCGGGTCGCGTCCGGCTCCCGTTCACCGAGACGATCCGGCGATGGATCGGCTTCGTCGGCTTCGGTCTGCTGGTCTACGTCCCGATCCTGCTGACCGACCCGGGCAAGGTCGACGCCGACACCAAGACCTATCTCTATCTGGATCCGGGGCGCCTCCTGTCGGAGGCGATGCGGATGTGGGATCCCGAGATCGGGATGGGAACGGTCAGCCATCAGACGATCGGCTACCTCTTCCCGATGGGTCCCTTCTACTGGATCCTCGAACAGGCCGCCGGTCTCCCGTCGTGGGTTGCCCAACGGCTCTGGATGGGAACGCTCCTCTTCGCAGCGGGGATGGGCGTGTGGTTCCTCCTCAAGACCCTCGGGATGCGTGGCCCCGGCGTGGTCGTCGGAGTCCTCGCCTATACGTTCACGCCGTACGTCCTGCAGTACTCGTCGCGCTTCTCCGTGCTGCTCGGGCCGTGGGCCGCGCTCGGGTGGATGATCGCGTTCGTCGCACTCGCTCTGCGCAGGGGCGGCTGGATGTACCCGGCGCTCTTCGCGATCACGGTGCAACTCGTCGGCGGTGTCAACGCCACGGCCTTGGTGTATGCGGGGCTCGGCCCGCTCCTGTTCATCCCGTACTCGGTCTGGGTGCTGCACGACTCGACCCCGCGCCGCGCCTGGCAGGTGGTCTGGCGCACGGGGCTGCTCACGTTCATCACCTCCCTGTGGTGGATATCAGGTCTGTGGGCCCAGGGGAGCTACGGCCTCGACGTCCTCAAGTACACCGAGACCGTCGAGATCGTCTCGCTCACGTCGTACGCGAACGAGATCATCCGAGGGCTCGGGTACTGGTTCTTCTACTTCCGGGATGTCCTCGGTCCGTGGAACGACGCGGTCGTCGACATGCAGTGGCCCTGGCGGATCGCCCTCAGCTACTCGGTCCCGGCGCTGGCCCTGCTCTCCGCGGTGATCGTGCGCTGGCGCGATCGGGCGTTCTTCGTGTTGCTCGTGCTCGTCGGGATGACCGCGGCAGTCGGCGCGTCACCGTTCGCCCACCCGTCGATCCTCGGTTCGTTGTTCAAGGCATTCGCGGCGAGCTCCTCGGCCGGGCTCGCCCTGCGCAGCTCGTCGCGGGCGGTTCCCCTCCTCGCCCTCGGGATGGCCGGTCTCCTCGCCGCCGGTGTGACCGCGGTCGCCGATGCGCTGACCCGTTGGCACCACGGCTGGATCGGTATCGGCTTCGCGGCCCTCGTCGGCTCGCTGGTGCTCCTGAACGGGTGGGGGATCTGGAACGGTGACCTGTACAGCCGCTACCTGGAGCGCGACGAAGCGGTACCGCACTACTGGAGCGCAGCGCTGCGGTACCTCGACTCGAAACCCCACGACACCCGGGTGCTCGCGCTGCCCGGATCCGACTTCGCCGCCTACCGATGGGGCGTGACCGTCGATCCGATCGAGCCCGGGCTGATGGATCGTCCGTACGTGGCCCGAGAGCTCGTGCCATGGGGCTCGCCGGTATCGGCCGGGTTCCTCGAGGCGTTCGACCGACGGGTCCAGGCCGGCCAGATCGAGCCGAACGCGATCGCGCCCGTCGCGCGGATGATGGGCGTCGGTGACATCCTCCTGCGGATGGACCTCCAGACCGAGCGCTACAACATCGTCCGCTCGGACCAGCTCTGGAAGCTGTTCTCACCGACACCGCCGACCGGGCTCGAACCCGCGCGCGCTTTCGGTACGAAGATCGCGGGCAACCTGACAGCCCCGCGCATCGACGAGGAGACGATCGCGATCGGGGCGACCGGCACGGAACCGCCGCCCGTGGCGGTGCTCGGCGTGAAGCATCCCCTCGCGATCACCCGCACGACATCGGCTGACAAGCCGCTCGTGTTGGCGGGCGATGCCGACGGTGTGATGGACGCCTCCGCGGTCGGATTGCTCGACCCGAAGCAGATCCTGCTGTTCTCGGCCTCGTACGCGAAGGACCCGGCGGCCCTGCGCAAGGAGGTCGGCCGAGGCGCGACGCTCGTCGTCACGGACAGCAACCGCAAGCGGAGCCACCGCTGGACGGGCGTGCGCGACAACTCGGGCCCGACCGAACAGATCGACGAGAAGCCACTGAAGGTCGACCAGCGCGACTCGCGCCTCGACCTGTTCCCCGGCTCCGGTACGGCGCAGCAGACGGTTGCGGAGCAGCGCGGGGTGAAGGTGGTCGAAGCATCGGCCTACGGTCTCGCCGGCGTCTCTCCGATGCCCGGGCTCCGCGCCGTGCGGGCGGTCGACGGTGACCCGAACACGGCGTGGGAGGTCCGCGGGCCGCCTCGGTGACGTCGAGGGCCAGTCGATCCGCATCGTCGCCGACCATCCGATCACCACGGATCACGTGAACCTCCTCCAACCGATAACCGGCGGCCGTGGCCGTTGGGTCGACACGGCCACGCTGACCTTCGACGGCAAGGATCCGGTGCACGTGGCGCTCGGCCCGCAGTCCCGGAACCCGTCGGCGGTCGGCCAGACGATCACGTTCCCGAAGCACACGTTCACGACGTTCCAGCTCCGCATCGACAACGTGCACGAGAATCCCCGCTCGCAGTGGAAGATCTCGGCCACGCCCGGCGACTCGGTCCGGTGGAACGCCTCCAACGTCGGGTTCGCCGAGATTCGCCTCCGTGACGACGCCCCGGGCTCGAAGGACCTGCAGGTCGACGAATACATCCGGATGCCGACCGACCTCCTGCACACGGTCGGGACGGCGTCGCTCCATCACCCCCTTGTCCTCACGATGACGCGCGACGGTCGGGCGGTCGATCCAGCAGTCGATTCCGAGTTCGCGCTCCAGCGGATCTTCTCCATCCCGACCGCTCGCGACTTCGCCGTGGGCGGAACGGCCCGGATCAATGCCGGCGCGCCCGACGACGTGATCGATTCCGTCCTCGGCTTTCCCGGGGCCGACCAGGGCGGCTACACGGTCACGACGTCCGACCGGCTGTCGGGCGACGTGACTTCGCGCGGCTCGTCGGCCATCGACGGCGATCCGAGGACCGCATGGACCACTCCACTCGGCGACATCCTCGGCCAGTCAGTGCGCGTCCAGACTCCGGCCCCGACCACGTTCGATCACCTCGATCTTCAGGTTGTCGTCGATCCGAACCACTCGGTGCCAACCGAGTTGACGATCACGTCCGACGATGGCACGACCCGACGCGTGCAGGTGCCCATCGTGGAGTCGCAGACGCAGCTGGGGAGCACGAGACTCGCCCCGGTCAGGTTCGCGCCGATATCCGGCACCGCGTTCACCGTCACCGTGACCGCGGTGCAAGAAGTGATCAAGCCCGACTACGCGGATCTGCAGCACCCGATCGTCATGCCCGTCGGGATCGCCGAGCTCGGCATGCCCGGCGTGTCCCGGCGCCCCGCTGCCGCGAACCTCGCGGGTGACTGCCGCAGCGACCTTCTCTCCATCGATGGCACACCGGTGCCGATCCGCGTGACCGGCACGTCGGCGAACGCCGAGGCCAAGGGCGCACTCACCGTCGAGCGTTGCGATCCCGATGGCGGACCCGTCGCGCTCCCAGCCGGGAAGCACGAGCTACGGGCTGTTCCCGGGCTACGGACCGGAATCGACATCGATCGCCTCACTCTCTCGTCCGCCGCGGGCGGCGCCGCCGCCCCGATCTCGGCGATCGCGGCGGAGAATGCCGCAGGAACGAGAGCGGCGCCCGCGGTGAAGGTGGTGAAGCAGAAGCCGACCTCGGCGCGTCTCCAGCTTCCGGCGAGCAAAGCGCCGTACTGGCTCGTACTGGGGCAGAGCAACAACGCGGGGTGGACCGCCACGGCCAACGGCAAGGACCTCGGCGAGCCCAAGCTCGTCGACGGCTACGCGAACGGCTGGTTGATCCAGCCGAGCGCGAAGCCGGTGACGGTCGCCCTCGAGTGGACGCCGCAACGGATCGTCAACCTCGCGATGATCGCGTCTGCATTCGGCATGGCCCTCTGCCTCGGCATCCTCGCCGTCGCCGCGGTGCGCCGCAGACGTCGCGCCGAAGCCGCCGGTCCTGCCCAGGCGCGCCGACTGCCCGGTGTCACGCCACTGCTCCAGAGCCCGTTCACCGTCCGGGGCACACGCCCGGGCGTGGCGGCCATCGGAGTGACCGGCGTGCTCTCGGGCGCCGCCGCCGCCGTGCTCATCCGCCCGTGGTGCGGGCTTCTCGTCGGCGGTCTCGTCGTGCTCGTGCTGGTCGTCCCGCGCCTGCGTTGGCTGCTCAGCCTCTTCCCGGCGGCGGCTGTGATCGTGATCGGTGTCGTGGTGGTCGCGGGCCAGAGAATGAACAACTGGCAGACCGACATCTACTGGCCCACCCACTTCTGGCAGCTCCGCACGCTCGGTTGGCTGGCGGTCGTGATGCTCGCCGCCGATGTCGTGGTCGGACTCGTGCGTCGGGCCGAGCCCGTGCACGGCGAACCCCGGCCTGGGCAGGACGAACCCCAGCCTGACTCGAGTGAGTCGGCACCGAGTGAGGCTCCGTGACCGCCACCGCACCCGAGACGCATCCACGTCGCAACGGGGTGCTCGCCGATCTCGGTACGGTGCTCCTCCTCTTCGTGATCGGCGCCGCGATCCCCGTCGCCATCGCGGCGCACTACGGCGCGCTCGAGGTTCCGCGCAGCGACGACTGGTCGTACCTCCTGACGCTGTTCAACTGGGTCGACCGCGGCAAGCTCGATTTCAACGGCTGGGTTTCGATGACCCTTCTCGGTCAACTCGCGATCGCCGCGCCTCTCGTGGCCGTCGTCGGGCGGAGCATCGCTGCGGTGCACATGCTGAGCGCCTTCGTGAGCTTCCTCGGCCTCGTCGCGGTCGTCTGGATGGCACGACTCATGGTGCGCCCCGCGCTCGCGCTCCTGATCGCGCTCTCGGTCGCGGTGTGCCCGATCTGGGGCCCGATGGCGAGCACCTACATGACCGACAACTGGGCATTCACGTTCCAGATCGCCGCGGTGGCGATGGCTTTCGAGGCGTTTCGTCGGCGTCCGCTCTCGGTGGGGTGGCTCACCATGAGCATGGCGGCCGGGCTGATCGCGTTCTCCATCCGCCAGTACGCGGCGATCCCGGTGGTCGCAGTGGCAATCGTCGCACTCGTGGTGGTCGCGCGTGAGCACGACCGCACCCGGCTCACTCGGGTCGTCGCGCTGCTCGCGGCGACCGTGGTGCTCGCGGGACTCCTGCTCGTCTTCTGGAGCACGGTCCCCGACGCGAAGCTCTTCGCTCCTGCACTCCCGGGGCTCGAGTCGGTGCGCGTGACCGTCCGCCTCGACAGCGGCTACCTGCGGTTGGTGGGCGTGATCCTCGTACCAGTGCTGATCGCCGCGGGGCCGATCCGGTTGGTGCGTCGAGCGTGGGCCGCGAGCAAGGTGCTCTCGACTCTGGTCGTCCTCACGGGCGTCGGTCTGGCGCTGCAGTTCTCTCGGGCGCCGAACGTGCCGTTCGTGGGCAACTACTTCGCCCGCGAGGGCGTCCTCGCACAAGACGTGCTCGCGGGCGTCCGCCCGCCGGTGATCCCCGATGCGCTGTTCGACGCGCTGGCGTGGATCGGAACGGTGTCAGTCGTGATCATGCTGCTCGCCGCGGTTCCGTTCGTCCGGCGGCTCCCGGCCACGGTACGTGCGTGGCATCACCTACCCGAGTCGCCCGAGGCGGCGGTGCTCGGGCTCAGCATCTTCGGCTTCGCTCTCGCGTACACGATGGCGACCCTCATCGGCTTGCCGGTGTTCGACCGGTACGTGCTCCCGTTGCTCCCGATGATCGCGCTCCTGCTCTTGCACGCCGGTGGTCAGCGGGCCGCCGCGGCGCCGACGCCGGAGCGGGAGCGGGTGAGCCGGGGTCGCTGGATCGGTGCTGTCGTCGGCATCGTCGCGATCGGTCTCCTCGGCCTGGCCTACACCGCCGACTCTGCGTCGTACGACGCGACGCGGTGGTCGGTCGGTGAGATGGTCGTCGCGAAGGGTTACTCGCCGCTCCAGATCAACGAACGGTTCGAGTGGGTCGGATGGCACCGCGAGCAGGGGCCGCCCTGGCGCGTCGGAGGGGGGTGGAGGGAGCGGCAGAGGATCCGCAAGCTCAATGCGAGGCCGTTCTGCGTCAGGGTGGGCGTCGGCCGCAAGGTCCCGCCCCGCGACATCATCGCCTCGGCGCTCTCCGACACCCCGTTCCGGAAACCGGAGCGCATCATCGCTCGCAAGCTCGATGTTCCCTGCGTGCCGGGCAAACCGGTCGGGGTCAGGGCCGCGGAGCGGGCTGGGTGATACTGAACCAGTGCGAGCACGGGCGCTGCAGGCGCTGAAGACGTCGGCGGCTGCGGTCGATCGACTCCGGACACCGCCGCGCGGCGTCGTCGTCCTCATCTACCACCGCGTCGGTGGCGGTTCGGGGCTCGAGCTCGACGTGCCGCGCGAGCGCTTCGCGGAGCAGATGGCCTTCCTCGCCGAGACGGGTCGGGTCACGACCCTCGACGCCGCCCTCGACGCACTCGCGGTCCCCGAGCCGCCCGCCCTTGATCCGATCGTGGTCACCGTCGACGACGGAACGGCCGACTTCGTCGACGTCGCCCTGCCCGTCTTCGTCGAGCACGGCGTTCCGGCGACGCTCTACCTCGCCACCGCATTCGTCGAGGAGCAGCGCGATCTGCCCTACGGCGCGCCTCCGGTCTCGTGGGCCGGTCTGCGGGACGCGATCGACACGGGCCTGGTCACGATCGGATCCCACACCCACACCCACACGTTGCTCGATCGGGCGTCGCCGGCCGCGGTCGAGGCTGAGCTCGACACGTCGAACGGACTGATCGAAGACCGACTCGGTGTGATCGCTTCCCACTTCGCGTACCCGAAGTCATTGGACGGCTCGTCCGGGGCGCGCCGGGCTGTCGCCGAGCGCTTCCGTTCCGCGGCGCTCGCCGGCACGCGCCCGAACCGCTACGGCGCCACCGATGTCTTCCGGATCGCGCGATCACCGATCCAGAACGGCGACGGCATGAAGTGGTTCCGCGCCAAGGTCGCGGGTGGGATGGTCTTCGAAGACGACGTGCGGCGGCTCCTCAACCGGGTGCGCTACGCGGGAGCAGATCGGTGACGGTCCGGCCGGCGGTAGCCGCCGACGCGCCGCGCCTGGCGGCGCTCCATGAGTCCCGGATGAGCGAGGGTTTCCTGTCGGCGCTCGGGCCTCGATTCCTGCGAATCCTCTACCGCCGGATCGTCGTGTCGCCGGATGCGTTCGCGTGTGTCGTCGAGCAAGCCGTTCCCGGTCCGTCGGGGGCGGGTCAGGTCACGGTCGTCGGGTTCGCGGCGGCGGCGCTCGACGTGAGCGTCCTCTACCGGGAGTTCGTGCTTCGTGACGGTGTGATCGCCGGGATCGCGGCGGCGCCCCGCCTCGTCGGGTCCTGGCGGCAAGTCCTCGAGACGCTCCGGTACCCCGCGAGTACCGACGATCTGCCCGATGCCGAGATCCTCTCGGTGGCGGTGGACCCGCGGGTGACCGGTCGCGGGATCGGCACCGAGGTCGTCGAGGCCGCGACCGGTGAGCTCACGCGGCGAGGCGTCGCCGCGGCGAAGGTCGTGACGGCAGCCGACAACATCGCCGCGCAGCGCCTCTACGTCCGTTGCGGCTTCGTGCCGCGCGCCCGCATCGCAGTGCACGAAGGAACGCCGTCGGAAGTGCTGGTGTGGCGTTCTTCGTAGCGCTCGCAGTCGCGCTCGATCATGACCCCGGTGGCCGGCGCGGTGGCCCGTCGGGCGGGCATCGTCGACGTGCCCGGTCCGCTCAAGACCCACCGCCGACCAGTCCCGTATCTCGGCGGGATCGCGGTGCTGGCCGGTCTCACGGTCGGTGTGGTCGTGGCCGACCGCATGATCTTGCTGGTGCCGCTCGTCCTGGCACTCGTCATCGGCACCGCCGACGACATTCGGCCCCTTTCTGCCGCGACCCGCCTCATCGCGGAGGTCGGCGTCGGCGGCGTTGCCGCGCTCGCAGTTCCCGGAACCGCGCTGGTGGCCATCGCGACCGGTGGCCTGGTTCTCGTGCTCCTCAACGCCGTGAACCTCCTCGACGGGCAGGACGGGCTCGCCGCGGCCGTCGGCATGGTGTGCGCGCTCGGGTTCGCGCTGACTGGGGGGCGATGCCGGGCCGTTCGGTCTCGCGCTCGCCGGCGCGCTCGCCGGTTTCCTCGTCTTCAATCGTCCGCCTGCGCGCATCTACCTCGGTGACGGGGGCGCCTATCTCCTCGGGACGGCGCTCGCGCTCGCGCCGGCGTTGACGCTTGTCGGCACCGGTACGAGACCCTCGGGTCTCGACGTCGCCGGGGAGTGGTCGGTGTGGCTGGCGACTCCGCTGCTCGTCGCAGTTCCGCTCGCCGACACCGCCATCGCGATCGTGCGTCGGCTCCGGGCCGGCCACCCGCTCTTCGCCGGCGATCGCAGCCACGTCTACGACCAACTCGTCGATCGCGGATGGACGGTGCTGGGCTCGACGGTGATCCTCGCGCTCGCGCAGGTCGTCCTCACCGCGTGTGGGGTGTACGCCGCGCAACTCGGCACGATCGGAGCGCTGGCGTGCAGTGTGGGAGCCGTGCTCGTCGTCACCTTCGTGGCGGTCCGCGGCGGCTTCGTCTCCGGCGGCGCCGACAACAACGCTTGAACCGGTCGCGCCGGAACGAGTCGCGCGCGAACCGATCTCGGTGGACGGGTCTCGGTGGACCGGTCACGAGCGTCCCGGATGGGTGGTCATAGGCCGATCGACCCCCTTGCCGGAGGGGTCGTCGCCCTACGACAATGGGTGCTCGGCCGGAACGCCGGTGTGTCCTCGGGGGGACCATGCAGCACGGAGGCGACATCTCGGCGCGAGTCGAGCGATCGAAGCCCAGGTGCAGGTGACCGGATCACGTCGCGAAGCGGGTCTCGTGGAAGTGGATCAGGACCGCAATCCGGCCTTTCCCGACGGTCTCGCATTCGTCCGGCCGCCGGTACCTCCCTTCGAACGGGTGGCGGCGCGACTCGATGCCTCGTACCGAAGCGGCCAGCTCACGAACGGGCGGCTCGTGCGCGAGCTCGAGGCCACGGTTGCCGATCGTCTGCGGCGTCGCGCATGTCGTCGCCGTTGCCTCGTGCACGGCCGGGCTCATGCTCGCCTTCCGGGCACTCGAACCAACCGGACCGGTCGTGCTCCCGAGCTTCACGTTCTCGGCGTCGGCTCACGCCGTGGCATGGGTCGGCGCGCGGCCGCGCTTCATCGAGTGCGATCCGTCGACGTTCCTCGCCGACCTCGACGACGGTCGCGGGCACATCGACGGCGCCGGTGCCATCCTGATCACGCACACCTTCGGCGCCCCGGCGGCCCCTCGCGATTGGGAGGCTTGTGCCGCCGAGGCCGGGATCCCACTGGTGTTCGACGCGGCCCACGCGCTCGGCTCGCACCACGACGGCACGCCGATCGGCGGGTTCGGCGACGCTGAGGTCTTCAGCATGAGCCCGACGAAGCCGGTGATCGCCGGCGAGGGGGGTCTCGTCGCGACCAACCGCGACGACATCGCCGAGGCGGTCCGAATCGGTCGCGACTACGGGAACCCGGGCGACTACGACACGCGCTTCGTCGGACTCAACGCACGCATGTCGGAGTTCCACGCCGCGACCGCGTTGGAATCGCTCGCCGAGCTCGACGATCACCTCGTGGTCCGTTCGATGCTCGCGGCCCGCTACCGCGAGCAGCTGGTCGACGTGCCGGGAATCCGCGTGCAGGTGCTCGCACCGGGTGACGAGTCGACCTGGAAAGACTTCACGGTCGCGGTCGACGCTGCCGAGTTCGGCTGCACCCGCGACGATCTCGTCGTTGCACTGCGACGCCAGGGCGTCGACACCCGTTGCTACTTCGATCCTCCGGTCCATCGCCAGCAATCGCACGCGGCATCGGCCGACCGTCCCCTTCCGATCACCGATCGGGTCGCGTCGGAGGTCGTGAGCCTGCCGCTCTACCGCGATCTCGCACCGACAGACCTCGATCGGGTGGTCTCGGTGATCGCCGATGTGGGCGCGACCGCCTCGGCCCGGTCGGGCGCCTGAGCCATGTCGCGGGCCGGCTCGCTCCGTTCAGTTCATCGACGGATCACTTGGCGGCGGTGCGTCATCGTGATCGAACGCCGCGGGAATGTTGGATGGCCGCGGCCGCGGCCTCGCATCACGTCGGTCGTGTCGGCCTCGGCGGTCGCGTGGGGACCGCGGCCGAGCAGTCGACTCCTCCGACTCGACCGTGCTTGCGATCCCGACGCCCAGGCCGAGGACGAGGGCCGGGAGCGCGAGCACCAATGCAGTGATCGGGTCGTCGGCGAGACCCGCGACGCGCGAAGCCCACGCGACGAGCAGCAGCTGAGCGACAACGAGCGTGTACGGGGTCACGCGGGCGGTCGTCAGGATCGGCGGAAGCCGTTCGACCGGAACGCGAGGTCCGACGAGTCGACCGATCGGTTCGAGCACGAGCAGCGCGAGCACCGCGACAGCGCCGACGATCGATCCGGTCCGACCCGCGCCTTCCACCGTCGCGACCCAGACGTACAAGCCGATCGCCGCGTACGCGCCACCGGCACCCAGACGGGCCCACGCCCGTGGCCACGCGAGCAAGGTGACCGGAATCGCAGCACCGAGCACGACGAGGGCCAGCTCGGTGTCGGGCACGGTGGTGTAGAGGCCGCCGATCGACACCAGCATGAGCACCGGGCCGAGGCCGTGACGCGCGGTGCGCCGGTCGAAGTCGGCGGTGGTGGTCCCGGCGATCGCGGGCACGAGCACGAGGATCAACGTGATCCAGATGGCCGAGCCGGCCGACGGATCGGCGAGGACGATGCCGGCCACGAGAGCCAGAACAGCTCCGATGGGTACCGCGGTCCGGGCACCGATCTCGCCGGCGAGCCACAGGCCGGCGAGAGCGAAGACGACCCGGGTCGGGACCGCCGGATCGAGCGGCCCGAGTCCGCTGATCCCCGCCAGGCCCGCGACGACGAACGCCGGACCGACCAGCCCGGGCCGCGCGTGTCCGTGGCGTCCGTTGCGATTGCTGCCGGCTGCACGCAGGGCGGCGACGACGATCGCGCTGACCAGCAGCGCCACCATGCCGGCGAGGAGGCCGGTGTGGAACTCGGGGGCATCGATCAGGGTTCGCAGCGCCTGCATGTCGCCCACCCACGCGGTCAGTTGGGTTCGAACACCGGGAACCGTCCCCCGGCGGGGTGCACATCCTCGGTTCGAGGGTACCGGGGATGCGAACCATGCGGCGATACCCGAAAAAATCCTCTATGTGGCGGCGATCGGCCCTTGCGGCCACGGACGGTGGGGACAACAATGGGCGCTGCTCAGGGAATCTCGCAGGGGGGCGGATGACGGAGCTGGGGGGCATCAACGCGGACGTGGTCGATCTCGATCGGCGGCAGCTCGCGGAGTCACGCACGGATCGGGCGGTGTCCATCTTGTTCGCGCAACGCATCGAGGCCCGGCGGGCACTGCGATTCGCGGCCGATGCGCTCGTGTGGTGGGTCGCGGTCTACGCCGCGGTCGTGCTCCGGCTCGACTTCGACTTCAGCCGGCTGACCGAGTTCCAGGTCGCGCTGCTCCTCCCGGTCGCTTGGATCGCGCAAGCCGGCTTCGGGTACTTCTGCGGGCTGTACCGGGGCTGGTGGGTGCTCGGCTCGTTCGAAGAGGTCGCGGCCCTCGCCCGGGTGGCGATCCTCACCACGTTCACGCTCATGGTGTTCGACGTGCTCGACGCCGGCATGCGCCCGGCGCCGGTCAGCAGCGTCCTCGCCGCCGGCATCCTCGCGTTCGTCGCGATGGGCGGCGTCCGGTACACGGTCCGGCAGGCGATCGACCATCGCCGCCGCGCACTCAACCCCGACCGTGCGTCCGCGATCGTGTTCGGCGCGGGTGAAGGCGGCGAGCGCGCCGTTCACTCGATGCTCTACGAGACCGGGAGCCCGTACCTGCCGGTTGCCCTCCTCGACGACAACCCGGCGAAGAGCAACCTCACCGTGCGCGGCGTCCGTGTCGTCGGCGACCGTTCGGCGATCGCGAGTGTCGCGGCCCGGACCGGTGCGTCGGCGATGGTGATCGCGATCCCGACGGGCGATGGCGCGCTGATCCGGGAGCTCAGCGAATCGGCCCGTGCGGCCGGCCTCGAGGTTCGGGTGGTGCCGACGGTGCGCGAGCTGCTCGACGGCAAGGTCCACGTCGGCGACCTCCGGGCCCCGACGGAAGCCGACCTCCTCGGACGGCACACTGTCGAGACCGACATGGTGGCGGCGTCGAAGTACCTCCACGGCAAGCGGGTCGTCGTCACCGGTGCCGGGGGTTCGATCGGCTCGGAGCTCTGTCGTCAGATCTCGGCGTTCAAGCCGTCCGAGCTCGTGATGATCGACCGCGACGAATCGGGCCTGCACGGCGTCCAGCTCTCGATCGAGGGTCGGGCACTGCTCGACAACGCGAACCTCCTGCTCGTCGACATCCGCGACCGTGCCCGGGTGGCGGCGATCTTCCAGGAGATCGAGCCCGACGTGGTGTTCCATGCCGCGGCGCTCAAGCACCTCCCACTGCTCGAGACGCACCCCGGTGAGGCGCTGAAGACCAACGTGTGGGGGACCGTCTCGGTGCTCGACGCCGCAGCGGTCGCCGGAGTCGAGCGTTTCGTGAACATCTCCACCGACAAGGCCGCGAGCTCCGCGAGTGCGCTCGGATACTCCAAGCGCATCGCGGAGGCGCTCACCGCGTACTACGGGCGCCGGGAGCCGGGCACGTACCTCAGCGTGCGGTTCGGCAACGTGTTGGGGAGCCGGGGCTCGGTGTTGACCGCGTTCCGGGCCCAGATCGAGGCCGGTGCCTCGCTCACCGTGACCCATCCCGACGTCACCCGATACTTCATGACCGTCGAGGAAGCGGTGCAGCTCGTCGTGCAGGCCGGCGCGATCGGCGACGACGGCCACGCGCTCGTGCTCGACATGGGTGAGCCGGTGCGCATCGCCGACTTCGCCCGCCAGCTCGCGGCCGGCCGCACCCCCGAGGTCCCGTTGGTGTTCACCGGATTGCGACCCGGCGAGAAGCTCCACGAGCAGCTGTTCTGCGACGACGAGATCCCCGAGCCGAGTCGGCACCCGTTGATCCGCCAGGTCGCGGTCCCGGCACTGTCTCCCGACGCGGTTCGGCGCCTCGATCCGACCCTGTGCCCGGAGGCGATGCCGCGCGGTGCTCCGACGCCTGGCGGTGCAGATCGACTCCATGCTTCCGGGTTCCACGATCGACCTCGTCACGGAAGAGACGCTCGACTCCGAGCCGATCGCGCTCTAGGCCGACCACGCTCGAGAGCTCCATCGAGGAGCCAACCGCGGCGGCGGCGATTGCTCCTACGCTGGTGCCGTGTTCATCGACGACTTCGTGCATCAGCTGCCCGACATCGACCCGGCCGAGACCCGCGAGTGGCTCGAGTCGCTGCAATCGGTGGTCGACGCTCGCGGCAAGTCGCGCGCGACGTACTTGCTGAGTCGACTCATGGAACAGGCGCGGGAGCAGGGCGTCGGTGTCCCCGCGGTCGCGTCGACCCCCTACATCAACACGGTGCCACCCGAGCGCGAGCCGTGGTTCCCCGGCGACGAACACCTCGAGCGTCGGATCCGCGCGTTCGTCCGTTGGAACGCGGCAGTGATGGTGGCCCGCGCGAACCGTCGCAACGACGGTCTCGGCGGTCACCTCTCGACGTACGCGTCGGCCGCGGCGCTCTACGAGGTCGGCTTCAACCACTTCTTCCACGGCAAGGACGACGGTCGATTCGGTGACCAGGTGTTCATGCAGGGCCACGCCGCGCCGGGCATCTACGCGCGTGCGTTCCTCGAGGGACGACTCACCGAACAACAGCTCGACCGGTTTCGACAGGAGGTCGGCGGGGGAGGGCTGCCCAGCTACCCGCACCCGCGCCGGATGCCCGACTTCTGGGAGTTCCCGACCGTTTCGATGGGACTCGGTCCGTTGAACGCGGTCGCGCAGGCTCGCTTCAACCGCTACCTGTTGCACCACGAGCTGGTCGACTCGAGCGATTCGCGCGTGTGGTGCTTCGTCGGCGATGGAGAGATGGACGAGCCCGAGGCCACCGCGGCGCTGTCGCTCGCGGCGCGTGAGCAGCTCGACAACCTGATCTTCGTCGTGAACTGCAATCTCCAACGGCTCGATGGACCGGTGCGCGGCAACGGCAAGGTGATCCAGGAGCTCGAAGCCATCTTCCGCGGCGCGGGGTGGAACGTCATCAAGGTCGTGTGGGGACGCGAGTGGGACGACCTGCTCGCGCGTGACGTCGACGGCGTGCTGGTGAACCGGATGAACAGCACCGTCGACGGCGAGTTCCAGAAGTACGCGGTCGAGTCGGGCGCGTACATCCGTGATCACTTCTTCGGCCCCGACCCGCGCCTGCGGGCGATGGTCGAGCACCTCTCCGACGACGATCTGCGCAAGCTGCCCCGCGGTGGACACGACTACCGCAAGCTCTACGCGGGCTACAAGACCGCGGTCGAGCACGAGGGTGGCCCGACGGTGATCCTCGCCAAGACGATCAAGGGCTGGACGCTCGGCTCGGGCGTCGAGGCGCGCAACGCGACGCACCAGATCAAGAAGATGAGCGAAGCCGAGCTGAAGGCGTTCCGCGACCGGCTCTACCTCGAGATTCCCGACGCCCTCCTCGAAGGCGATGCCCTCCCGCCGTACTTCCATCCGGGAACCGACTCCCCGGAGTACGAGTACCTCATGGCCCGCCGCCGTGCGCTGCACGGTTTCCTGCCCAGGCGCGTGAACCGGTCGAAGCCCGTCGTCGCGGCCGAGCCCGCCACATGGAGCGATCTCCTGGCCGGAACGGGTGAGCAGCGCGCAGGCGTCGACGACGACTGCGTTCGCCCGGCTCGCCCGCAAGCTGCTCGCCGACCCGAACCTCGGGCGGCGCATCGTGCCGATCATCCCCGACGAAGCCCGCACCTTCGGGCTCGACGCGCTGTTCCGCGACATGAAGATCTACGCGCCCGGTGGTCAGCGCTACGAGCCGGTCGACGCCGACCTGCTCCTCTCGTACCGCGAGGCGAAGGACGGTCGCATCCTCGAGGAGGGCATCACCGAGGCCGGGTCGATGGCGTCGTTCACTGCCGCGGGCACCGCGCACGCGACGTGGGGCGAGCCGATGATCCCGTTCTTCATCTACTACTCGATGTTCGGTTTCCAGCGCGTCGGTGATCTCATCTGGAGCTTCGGCGACCAGCGCGGGCGCGGGTTCCTCCTGGGCGCGACGGCTGGACGAACCACGCTCACCGGCGAGGGGCTCCAGCACTGCGACGGCAACAGTCAGGTGCTCTGCACGACCGTGCCGAACTGCCGCGCCTACGACCCCGCGTTCGCGTACGAGATGGCGGTGATCATCCGCGAGGGAATCGACCGGATGTTCGGTGACGATCCCGAAGACGTCTTCTACTACCTCACCCTCTACAACGAGAACTACTCGATGCCGGCGATGCCCGAAGGCGTCGAAGACGGCATCGTGCGCGGCCTGTACCGGTACCGCGAGGCGCCTGCCGTCGCGCCCGCGACCGACGCGTCGCACCGCGCACAGATCCTCGCGAGCGGGACGATGATGCTGGGTGCGCTCGAAGCCCAGCGTCTCCTCGCCGAGCACCACGGCGTCGCGGCCGACGTGTGGAGTGCGACGAGCTACAAGCTGCTGCGCGAGGAGGCTTTGTCTGCCGAGCGTTGGAACCGGCTCCATCCGACCGAGGTCCCGCGCACCCCTTACGTCACCGAGCAGCTCGGCGGGACCGAAGGCCCGATCGTGGCGGTCACCGACTACCTCAAGTCCGTACCCGACCAGATCGCACGTTTCGTTCCCCAACCGTTCCTGCCGCTCGGAACCGACGGGTACGGCTTCTCCGACACCCGGGAGGCGCTCCGTCGGCACTTCGAGGTCGACGCCGGCCATCTCGTGGTCGCCGTCCTCGATGGGCTGGCCATGAACGGTGCGATCGACGGAACCGTGGTCGCGGCCGCGATCGAGCGCTACGGGATCGACCCGGAGCTCCCGGACCCTCGCGTCACCTGACCGCGGCATCTGACCGCGCCGACCGGTCGGCCGGAGGAGCCGTCAGTCGCGGCGGTTGCGTTCCTCGTCGGGGTCCCACGGCTCGGGTTCGCCGCGGTCCTCGTCTTCGACCAGGTGGACGGTTCCGGCTTCGTCTTCATCGACATCGGCGAGCGTCTTGCCGCCGTCGTTGAAGAGGCCGTCGTCGTATCCCTGCTTGAGCTCACGCGCTTCACGAAAGCGGCGAGCCCGTCCTTTTCTGGCCACGTCACCTGCCTCGAGATCGATCACAGCGACGCCGGCCCGGGCGTCGAGAGCGCTGCACCGGCGAAGTGGGAGCCCCATTATCGCCCAACGGGAGACCTGGCGCGGTATCGGTCACGCGTTCGGCCCGGGCGTGCCCAGAAAGGCCCGGTTTCCATAGCGATCGACGTGCGCGATCTCCTCGATCGGGCGGCGGGTGGTCGGTCCGTAGCTCCCCGTCGGCCAGCCGAGGGGCACCAGCGCACAGGGCGTGATGCCCGGAGGGAGTCCGAGTGTCCGTCGGCTCATCCGCACCGACCAGAGGGGAAGGGTGGTGAGCGCAGCGCCGAGCCCGATGGCCCGGGCCGCGAGGAGGAGGTTCTGGACGGCGGGGAAGATCGACCCGTAGTAGCCCGACGCCGCCACCGCCGGAACGATCGGCCGTCGGCCCCGGATGCAGGCCACCACGATCACCGGGACCTCCTCGAAGTGATCCGCCTGCCACTGGACCGCGTCGAGAGTGCGCTCGACCTTGTAGTCGGCCCGGGCCCGGTGACGGTTGAGACGGCGGGAGAGCGCCCAAGCCTGGCGGTTCAGGCGAGCGAGCTGGTGCTTCACGTCGGGGTCCCGGACGACGATGAACTCCCACGATTGCGGGTTGCTGCCAGTGGGTGCCTTCACCGCGAGCTCGAGGAGTCGTCGGACCGTCGCGTCGTCGACGGGCTCGGAGCTCAACCGCCGGATGGCGCGCTGGGTCTCCATCGCCTCGCCGATCGGCATGTCGAGGCCGTCGGCGACCTGCTCCCAGCTCGGCATGCGTCGCCCCCCTGAACCTTCTGCCGGACCCGCCATCGTAGCGCCGAGTATCGTGACGGATTCTCGGGCGATTGGCTCAGGTGGTTAGAGCGCTGCCTTCACACGGCAGAGGTCACAGGTTCGAGTCCTGTATCGCCCACCACGAAGACGACGTCGGCGCTTGTGCGCCCAGGAGTTCCCTGTGGGGGCATTCATGGGTGCATGCGTGGACCGCGATGGCTGGTCGGGTCGCGCGGCTGCTGTCGTGAGCGGTCATGCCGCAGCCCGTGGCCGTCGGGCTAAGTTGGCGACTCATGGGTTCTTCCGGGAGCAAGAAGCGCAAGCCGACCAAGCACCTGCCGAAGGTCGGCACACCGCAGGAGCGGGCCTGGGAGGCCAAAGAGGCGCGTCACGACGTGACCCACGCCATGGGTGGGCCCGGTCCCGGTGCCGGCTCGAAGGTCGTGTACTGGCTGATCGGGGCGGTCGTCGTGATCGGCCTGGCCATGGCGATCATCGCCCTCATCGCCCTCGACTGACGGGTCCGCGGCCCGTTGATGAGTGAGCTGAAATCCCTGCGCGTCGTCCCCGGCAATGCGGCCGGACTGCACGAGCGCGATCCGGCCTCCTCGCTCGGTCTCGCCGACAAGGCCGCGGGGTTGTCGGAGCTCAAGAAGCTCGTCGCCGAGCTCGCCGTGCTCCAGAACCACCTCAACGCCGAAGCGCAGCAGTCGTTGCTCGTCGTGCTCCAGGGGATGGACGCCTCCGGCAAGGACGGCACCATCCGGCGGGTGTTCACCGGCGTGAACCCGCAGGGCTGCGACGTCACCTCCTTCAGCTTTCCGTCGCACGGAGAGCTCTCGCACGACTATCTCTGGCGGGTCCACGCCCGGTGTCCTCGCCGGGGTGAGATCGGGATCTGGAACCGGTCGCACTACGAAGACCTGGTCACCGTCTGGGTCCGGGGACTCATCGACGACGAGCACCGCCAACGTCGGTTGCACCACGTCCGTGCCTTCGAGGAGATGCTGCACGACGAGGGAACCACCCAGGTCAAGCTGTTCCTGCACATCTCGCACGAGGAGCAGGGTCGGCGCCTCCAGAAGCGGCTCGACGATCCCGAGAAGCGATGGAAGTTCGATCCGTCCGACCTCGTGGCGCGCAAGCAATGGGACGAATACCACGCCGGCTACGAGGTCGCGCTCGAACGCCACGTCGACCGAGCACTCACCGTGGTACGTGGTCCCGTCGGATCTCAAGTGGGCACGCGACGTTGCCGTCGCCCGTCTGCTGGTGGAGACGCTGCGCGAGATGCGCCCCGAGATCCCGCCACCGTCGGAGTCGCTCGACGGCATCGCCGTCGACTGAGCGCCCTGGTCCCGGGGGGCCCTGAGATCGGACTGGCGGAGACCCCCACACATCGGCAACAATGGGGCTCCGATGGAAGTCGAATCCCGCGATTCTGTCTCCCTGAAGCCCGCTGAGCTCGATGAGCTCGGCCAGCTGCTCGCTGCTACGGGTTCGCCCGAAGCAGATGGTCTGCTCGAGAGTCAGGTCGAGCGATTTGCGCTGGTCGCGACCATCAGTGCCGACGGCGAGCTTCATGGGTTCCTGTTCAGCTCACTCGAGCGTGTCGGTGGTACCCCCTGCATTCTCTGGGGTGCCGGTGCCGCCCGTCGGGGCCGCAACGCCGGCCCGGCCGTGCGAGCGATGGTGGGGGA
Organism: uncultured Actinomycetes bacterium; assembly: GCA_963829475.1. Classification (GTDB taxonomy): domain Bacteria; phylum Actinomycetota; class Acidimicrobiia; order IMCC26256; family JANYLB01; genus JANYLB01. The sequence goes on from CAWHIU010000002.1 coordinate 984,660, forward strand.
GCTCTACCGCCGAGCGGCGATCTCCTTCCCCGACGAAGACGTGCTCGTGGCCGGACGTCTGGCGCATCCCGCCGGCTACACGTTGCTCACCGTGCTCGACGATGTCGTCCCGCGGGTCGGCTACACGCCGACCGGTGAGGAGCGGGCCTGGGGCCGCCGACTCGCCCGTCGGTTCGGGTGCGACTCCCACTACGACGACCGCCAGTTCCGGGTCGGTCCCAACGGTGGTGCAGCACCCGTCCTCGATGCCAGCAGCGTGAAGGGCGGCACCAAGGCCGCCACCGAGCTGCTCGCCGACATCGACCACACGCGGGGCGAGTCGCTCATCGTGTTCGGTTGGGCCGGTGCGGAGAAGCTCGCCGACGAGCTCGCCGCCTTCGGCCGACCTGCCTAGACCGTCTCGCCGACACCGTCTCGCGTCGCGGCGACGACATTCAGCGCTGTCGGTCAGCGCCGGCGGGTGTCGAGCGCGGCATCGATCTGGGTCTGGAGCCGATCCGCGCCGGTGACCGGCTCGCGGCAGACGAACTCCTCGCACAGGTACGCCGTGGCCTGCCCGTCGATCAACGGTCGGTCGACGAGGAGCGGGGTCCGCTGCTCGCTCATCTCTCCCGCGGCACTCGAGGACGTGACGGCGACCGAGGCGGGGATGAACCGCTCGAACACCGTCCGGCGCAACGGGCCGGCTCCATTGGTCTCGTCGCCGACGATCGCGATCTCGATCGCGGGGGTGATCGCGCGCTCGTAGGCGACGAGCAGCAGTCCGAACGCGCTCGGATGCTGCGCCATCGTCTCGGCGAGGGTGGACAGGTAGGCGATGGCCCGCTCGGCATGGCTCGACTCGCCGGTGATGGAAGCAAGCCGGAGCAGGCCTTCCGCCGCGAGCGAGTTCTCGGCCGGGACCGCGTTGTCCATCAGGTCCTTCGGCCGCACGATGAGGGCCTCCGCGTCGTCGCCGGTGGTGAAGAAGCCCGGTGCGTCGTGGTCGGCGAAGCGGGCGATCAACGCGGCCGCCGTCGCGCGGGCGTCGTCGATCCAACTCACGTCGTCGACCTCGGCCAGCGTGACGAGCGCCTCGAGGAGCGCGGCGTGGTCCTCGGCGTACGCGAGGTGCCGGGCACCGCCGTCGGACTGCCATGAACGCAGGAGCCGCCCGTCGTCGCGCCGCAGCGCGGCGAGGAGGAACCGACCGTTGGCCCGGGCGGCCTGCATCCAGTCGTCGCGATCCAGGGCCGCGGCGGCTTCGGCGAGGGCCCGGAGGAACAGCGCGTTCCAGCCGAGGAGCACCTTGTCGTCGAGGCCGGGCCGCACGCGGGTCTCCCGGCGTTCGAAGAGGCGCGGGATCGCGCGCACCACTGCTTCGGGCCGGATGGCGGTGCGGTCGACGGCGTGGAGCACGTTGCCGGCGAACTGGGTGTGGGGATCTTCGAAGTTCCCCTGCTCGGTCACGCCGAAGAACTCGACAACCGTCGCCGCGTCGTCGCCGCAGACCTCGGTGAGCTCGGCGAGCGACCACGCGTAGAACTTGCCTTCGCTCCCCTCGGAGTCGGCGTCCTCTGCGGAGAAGAAGCCGCCGCCGGCGTGACGCAGATCGCGCAGCACGTAGTCGACGGTCTCCTCGACGACTCGCCGGTACCTCGGTTCACCGGTCACGAGGTACGCGTGCAGGTACACCCGCACGAGGAGGGCCTGGTCGTAGAGCATCTTCTCGAAGTGCGGCACGAGCCAGAACGCGTCGACCGAGTAGCGATGGAAGCCGCCTCCGATCTGGTCGTACATCCCGCCGGCCGCCATCGCGTCGAGCGAGGTCGTGACCATCGAGAGGGTCTGGGTGCCCACGGTGCTCTCGATGCCGTCGCGCACTGCGCGTTGCAGCAGGAAGTCGAGCGTCATCGCCTGGGGGAACTTCGGCGCCCTCCCGAAACCACCGAACTCCGGGTCGAACTGAGGGGCGAGCGCGTCGCGGGCCCGTTCGAGCACGTCGGTCGGGAGGTCGCGGTCGGCCGGCGCCCTGTCGGCGACGGTCTCGCGACGGAGCGCCGTGGTGAGCTTCTCGGCGTCGCCGAGGAGATCGTCGCGGCGGTTCTTCCACGCGTCGTCGATTGCTTCGAGGAGCTGGACGAACCCGGGTCGGCCGTATGCCGAATCCTTCGGGAAGTAGGTACCGCCGAAGAACGGCTCGCCTGCAGGTGTGAGGAAGACCGTCATCGGCCACCCGCCCTGACCGGTCAACGCCTGGACCGCCTGCATGTAGACGGCGTCGACGTCGGGCCGCTCCTCGCGGTCGACCTTCACGTTCACGAACAGTCGGTTCATCACCGCGGCGACGTCGGGATCCTCGAAGCTCTCGTGGGCCATCACGTGACACCAGTGGCACGACGAGTAGCCGACCGACAACATGATCGGCTTGTCGCCGGCGCGGGCCGCGGCGAACGCGTCGTCACCCCACGGGTACCAGTCGACGGGGTTGTCGGCGTGTTGGCGCAGGTACGGTGACGTCTCCTGCGCGAGTCGGTTGGTCACCCGCTCAAGCTAGCGGCGGGTGGGGTCAGAAGAAGTCGCTGCCGCCGTCGACGGGGATCGTCGCGCCCACGACGTAGCTCGCCAGCTCCGAGCAGAGGAACACGACGAGGGCCGCGACCTCCTCGGGCAGGCCGATCCGACCGATGTCGTTGGGAGAATGGAAGTCGCGCTCGATCGCGGCGTAGGCGGCTTCGAGCGGCCCGTCGGGGAGCCCGTCCATGTCGGCGTCGGCGAGGTACCCCTCGATGGCGGAGGTCATCACCATCCCCGGGCACACCGTGTTCACGACGATGCTCTCGCCTGCGAGCTCGCGCGAGAGGTTCTTGGTCGCGCTCGCGAGCGCCGACTTCGCCGCGGTCCAGGCGATGAGGCCCGGGCTCTGGTGGCGGATCATGCTCGACGCCACGCTCACGACACGACCGAACGCGGCCTTGCGGAGCAGCGGGAGTCCGGCGCGCACGCAACGCACGAGCGTGATCACCCCGGAGTCGAACGCGTCGAGCCACTCGTTGTCGGTCAGCTCAGCGGTGCCCCCGAGGTGCGCGGGGCCGGCCGCGTGCACGAGCACGTTGAGCTCACCCCACCGGTCGTCGAGGAACGAGAACACGGCCTCGACCTCACCGGTGTCGAGCAGGTCACACTGGAGTCCGATCGCGTCGGTGGCTCCGGCCGCGATGAGGTCGGCCTCGGCTTCGGCGAGATCGCTCGCGGTGCGGGCGAGCACTGCCACACGACACCCTTCGGCCGCGAGCTGTTCGGCCACGGCTCGTCCGATTCCCCGCGAGCCACCGGCGACGACCGCGGTCCGGCCTTGCAGCCCGAGGTCCACGCTCAGTGCCTCATCGGGCGAGCTCGGCCGCGAGGTGCGCAGCGGTGAGGGGTTCGCCGGTGGCATCTTCGACGAGGTGGTCCCAGCGCCGGGCGGAACCGGGGGCGAGGAAGCGATCCACGAGGAGGCGGCCGGCCTCGGGGCGGTCGACGATCCCGCCGGTCTCGCGGCGCAGCGTGGCCGCGAGCTGTGAGGCGACGAGCTCTCCGTAGAGGTAGTTCTGGTAGTAGACGGGCGCAGCCGCGAGATGGATCTTGGCCGCCCAGTCGGGCGCGTGACGGCCGTCGGGACGCTGCACGAGCTGGAACCGTTCGACGAGGTCCCACCAGATGGTGTCGTGGTCGTCATCGGGATCGGCGTAGAGGCCCCGCTCGAAGTGCGTCATGACGAGCACCCATCGGGCGAACACGAGGAGCGCGACTCGCTGCGCGGCAACGAGTCGGGGTGCGAGCTCCTGGATCTCGTCGGCCGGACGCCCCGCGACGATCTCCAGCCATTCGGGATCGCGAGGGAGCCGCCCGAACATCATCGCGACGCCCTCGGTGGTCAACGCGTGGGAGGCGCTCCGGAGCAACCAGGGGAGCTCCGGGTCGAGCGACGAGTCGTAGAGCGCATGCCCGAACTCGTGCAGCATCGTGTCGGTCCAGCGGGCGTTCGACGTGTTGTTGCACAGGACGCGTACGTCGCCCTCACGGTCGATGTCGATGCAGAACGCGTGCTGGCTCTTGCCCGCCCGAGGCAGCAGGTCGCTGCGGTCGACGACGGGACGGAGGTCGAGGCTCGAGGCCGTCGTAGGTGCGGAGCGTGAGCGCGGTGAGGTCGGCGTCGGTGAACAACGGATCGAGATCGACCGAGCCGTCGGCCGGGACGTCTTGGAAGAACGGGTCGTCGAGGTGCCAGGGGCGCAGCTCGTCGACCGTGCAGCCGAAGCGCTCCGCCTTCCGGACGTCGAGATCGGCCTTCCACGCGGCGAAGGGCGCGGCAGTGGCCGCGTCGACCTCGGCGAGGGTCGCGAACAGGCGCGCTTCGTCGAGCTCGCCCGTCGCGAGGGCCATCGCGAAGTGGTCACGGTGCCCGAGGGACCTCGCGGCCTCGTTGCGGGCCCGGACCAGATCGCGCAGCCGGTCGGCGACCTCGGCACCGACCTGCTTCGACGCCTCCCACGCGGCGCGGCGCTCGGCGGTGTCGTCGCTCGTCGTGAGGATCGCGAGGATGGCGTTGTCGTCGACCGAAGAGCCGTCGATCTGCCCGCGGAAGCCGTTGAAGCTCGAGTCGACACTGGTCTCGAGCTCCACGATCCGGGTCCGCAGCGCCGCGGGAACCTGATGGGGCGCGTACGAGTCGTGCAGCACCGCGATCTGGCGGGCGAGCAGGGGATCGACCGGGGGATCGGCTCGAACCTCGCCGAGCGCGGCGAATGCATCGGGGTCGGCGTACGCGTCGCGCAGCGCGAGCTCCGCATCGGTCCGGCGCTGCTCGGACTCGGGGGACGCGTCGGTGTAGCTGTCCCACCAGGCGTGGCCGACCGCGATCTCGAGCGGGCGGATCCGGGCTTCGAGTTCGGCGACGAGCGCGGCAGGATCGCGCGTCACTTGAACCAGATGCGTTGGTAGTCGCGGCTCATCGGATGCAGGAGCAGCGCGACCAGCGCGACGGCGAACATCAGGCCGAGGGGGTCGTAGCTCAGGTACTGCCCGAGCGAGACGCCGAGCAGGAACGGATAGAGCAGGTTGAGTCCCGCTCCGACGAGCCCGAGGGCGTATCCCCACCGCTTCTCGTTCGCGATCCCGAACGCTCCGCCGGCCATCGTCGCGAGGAGCACGAAGCCGACGGGGCTGGCGAACCCCCCGAGGAGCAGCGTGAATGCGGCGTCGATGTAGAGCAGGATCACCGCGATCTGCAGCGTCTGGGGTTGGGTGTTGTTGAACCACCGGCGTTCGTTCACGGCGACATTCTGGCCGAAGGAGCGGCGACAGGTTGGTTCGTGGCCCGTGAGCGGAGTTGACCGCACGCCGCGTCGATCTCGGTTCCCCGATTTCGGCGCACCGTGGCCGTCACCCCGCCTGACTCGAGCGACCGTGCGAACGCCCCCATGGCGGGCGGGGTCGGCTTGTGGCCCGGGAAGCCGGCGGTCGGGTTCAGCGGGATCAGGTTCACGTGGGCTCCGCCGACACCGGGGAAGCCCTTGAGGAGCCGGGCGAGGGCCGCGGCCCGAGCGGTGTCGTCGTTGACCCCCGCGATCAGGGCGTATTCAAACGTGACCCGCCGCCCCTTTGCCTCGCTGAACTCTTGGGCCGCGTCGAGCACCTCGGCGATGGGGTAGCGCTTGTTCAGCGGAACCAACTGGTCGCGCAGCTCGTCGTCGGGCGCGTGGAGCGACACGGCCAGCGTCACCGGCAGGTCTTCCTGGGTGAGTCGGCGGATTCCCGGTACGACGCCGACGGTCGACACGGTGATGTGGCGCGCCGAGAGCCCGAAATCGGCGTGCAGGCGCTCGACCGACTCCCAGACCGGGTCGTAGTTCGCCAGCGGTTCGCCCATGCCCATGTAGACGACGTTCGAGACGCGCTGTTCCGAGGCGTGGGCCGCGCGCGCCACCTGCTCGATGATCTCGCCCGCTCGCAGATGCCGTTCGAACCCGGCCTGACCGGTCGCGCAGAACGTGCATCCCATCGCGCACCCGGCTTGGGACGACACACACACGGTGGCGCGTGTCGGGTATCGCATGAGGACGGTCTCGACCTCGGCGCCGTCGGCGACGCACCGCCAGAGCCATTTGCGGGTTCGGTCACGCGCGTCGCGTTGCTCGGTGGCCGGCTCGAGCGCGACGGGCAGCGTCGTCACCAACCGTTCCCGCAATGCCTTGCCGAGCGCCGTGGCGTCTTCGAGCGGGATGCGCTGACGGTAGAGCGCGTCCCAGACCTGATCGGCCCGGTACCGCGCCTCGCCCCACTCGGCCAGGAGCGCTCCGAGCGCGGCGCGGTCGATCCCGTAGCGGGTCGGGGTGTCGTCCTTCGTGGTGGTCATCGGACCTCTCGTCGGTAGGCGCGGTCACGCCGGTGCACGGTGAAGCCGAGCGCGCGGTAGAGACCGACCGCGGGTGTGTTCGCTCCGTCGACGTAGAGGAGCCCGGTGCGCACCCCACGCTCGGCGAGCGACTCGAGCCCGCCGACCGTGAGCGCCCGGCCGAGTCCGGTCCCCTGGTGATCGGGATCGACGCCGATCACGTAGATCTCTCCGAGCCCGGCGTCGCCCGCACGCGCCCGCTCTCGTCAGAACCCGGTGGGTGGATCTTGGTCCAGCAGAACCCGGCGAGCCCAACGGGTTCGGTCGACCAGGCGAGGAGGAACCCGTCGGGGTCGAACCACGGCTCGGCCAACCGGCCTTCGAGCGTCGCCTCGCTCCAGCCACCCTGTTCGGGATGGCCCGCGAACGCGCGGTTGTTCACCCTCAGCCAGGCGGCGTCATCGACACCGGGGCGGAACCGCCCGACGGTGATGCCGTCGGGCCAGCGAGCACGTTCTGCGAGCGGCAGCGGCACACGCATCTGGAGGAGGTCGCGCGCGGGTGTGAAGCCCGCCGCGGCGGTGCGATCGTCGTCGACCTCGGTCGGGTCGAAGATCCAGAGCACGATCTCACCCGGGCCCTGTGGCCCGACGTGCTCGACGATCGCGTCGAGGAGCGAGGCCGTGATCGCACCGTCGCGTTCGGCCGGGTCGACGACGATTCCGGCCTCCCAGTGGGCCGGCGAGACGGTGTCGCTCGGCGCGACGTGGGCGTACCCGACCAGCACGCCGTCGTGTCGAGCGAACGCGCCGGCCGATCCGGGTTGGCCACCGGTCTCGAGATCGCGCCAGATGGCGGCACCGAGTGCCTCGTGGCCGTCGGCGATCGTCACGGCATCGTGCAACGCCCGGATCGCGTCGAGATCGGCAGGCGCGACGGGATGCGCAGCGCGGATCTCGATCATGGCGAAGACGGTAGCGTCCGCTCGGCATGAGTCTTCCCAGGGGTGCGAAGCAGCGGGCGCCGATCGTGATGGAACGTCTCGCTGAGGCGTATCCCGACGCCGAGTGTGCGTTGGTCCACCAGAATCCGTACGAGCTCCTGACCGCGACGATCCTGTCGGCGCAGTCGACCGACGTGATGATCAACACGGTCACACCGGCGCTGTTCGAGCGGTACCCGACTCCCGGGGATCTCGCCGGCGCCGACCCCGACGAGCTCGAGAAGCTCATCCACTCGACGGGGTTCTTCCGTGCGAAGGCGAAGAGTCTGCTCGGGATGGCGGCGGCCCTCGAAGATCGCTTCGACGGCGAGGTGCCGACCGCGCTCGAAGATCTGGTGACCCTGCCGGGTGTCGGGCGCAAGACCGCCAACGTGGTGCGGTCAGTTGCGTTCGACCTGCCGGGGCTGCCCGTCGACACTCACGTCGGTCGGCTCGCGCGGCGCCTGCGGCTCACGCACGAGGAAGACGCGGTGAAAGCCGAGATGGACCTCAATCGGCTCGTCCCACCCGCCGAGCGGGGTCGCTTCTCGCTCCGCCTCATCCAACACGGTCGACTCGTGTGCGCGGCCCGCAAGCCGCGCTGCGGCGAGTGCACGATGGCCGACATCTGCCCGTCGGCCACCGTGACAACGTCGGCTGCCTAGCCTCGCCCGCCGACGATGAGCGCCAAGTTGGTGCGCTTCGCGGTCGCATGGTCCGCGAAGTGCACCAACTCGGGGTGGTGAGATGGGTCAGGCGAGGGCGGATGAGGCGCGGTCGAGGGCGCGCCGGGCGTTGACGAGGAACCGCTCGGCGCCGAACAGGTCACTGGCGATGGCGGAGTCGGGAGTCTTCTCGTAGCTCTCGGCGACCTTCACGACCCGGGTGGTGAGCTCAGCGATCTGGGATCCGATGGTCGACAGCTCGGCGAGATCGGCGGGGTTCGGCATCCCGAGAGCCTGACCGGCACCTCAGGGTCACCGCAAAGCGCACCGGGCCGGATCGGGCTCCCCGGTACGATGACCCGGTGCTCCGACGACTCGATGCCCCCGGCGCGCTCGCGGAGTCGCGGGCCGCGGCCACTGCCGGTGACGATGCGATCCGCATCGCCGTGCGGGAGATCATCACGTCGGTGCAGCGCGGTGGCGACGACGCGCTGCGCCGCTACACGGAGCAGTTCGACGGGTGCCGCGTCGATGACCTCGTCGTCCCGCCCGCGTCGACGAAAGCCGCGCTGGATTCGATCGCGCCCGAGCTCCGCGACGCGCTCGAGCTCGCGGCCGACCGGATCCGGAGATACCACGAGGCCCAGGCCGCGGTCGGGGCACCCGAGGGCATCGACGCCGACGGTGTCCGGGTCACCGAGCTGGTGCGGCCCGTCGACCGGGCCGGGCTCTACGTTCCCGGTGGTCGCGCCGCGTACCCGTCGACCGTCCTGATGACCGCCATCCCGGCGCGGGTGGCGGGCGTGGCCGAGATCGTGCTGTGCGTCCCACCGGGTTCCGACGGTCGGGTACCCGCGGTCACCCTGGCCGCAGCGGCGCTGGCGGGGGTCGACGAGGTGTACCGGGTCGGCGGCGCCCAGGCGATCGCGGCGATGGCCTACGGCACCGAGTCGATCCGGGCGGTCGACGTCATCGTCGGGCCGGGCAACGCCTACGTGAGCTGGGCCAAGCGCGAGGTCGCGGCCGCCGGGATCGTCGGCATCGAATCGCCGGCCGGCCCGTCGGAGCTGCTCGTGGTCGCCGATTCGAGCGCACCGGCCCGCTTCGTCGCGGCAGATCTCGTCGCGCAGGCCGAGCACGGTCCCGGAGGCGCGGTGATCCTCGTGACCGACGACGAAGCCGTCGCCTCGGCTGTCGACGCCGAGCTCGTCCGGGCCCTCGCGCGATCTTCCGGCCGACCGTCGCGCCGAAGCGGAGTCGACGCTCACCACCGGCGGCCGGGCCGTGGTCGTCCACGACCTCGACGAAGCCCTCGCGGTGGTGAACGCCATCGCACCGGAGCACCTCGAGCTGATGACGACAGATCCCGAGGCGCTCCTCCCGCTCGTGCGCAACGCGGGTGCCGTCTTCATCGGTCCGTTCACGCCGACGGCCTACGGCGACTACGTCGCGGGCGCGAACCACGTCTTGCCCACGAGTCGGCGCGGCGCGATTCTCGAGCGCCTTGCGGGTCGACGACTTCCGCAAGCACATCCACGTCGTGCGGGCCGATGCCGCGGCGGCCGGCGGCCCGGTCGCCCGCGCCGGTCAGGTGATCGCGACCGCCGAGGGGCTCGACGCGCACGCCCGGTCGCTGCGGATCCGGAGCGAGGCAGCCGTGACCTTCCCCGAACCACGCGACAGCCTCAAGGCGCTCGAGGGGTATCACTCGGCGCAGTTCGAGGTCGACGTCCGCCTCAACACCAACGAGAGTCCCTACCCTCCGCCGCCGGCATTCGTCGACGCGTGGCTCGCCGCGCTCGCCGAGGCCCCCCTGCACCGCTATCCCGATCGCGCCGCGCTCGAGCTCCGCACCGCGTTGAGCGCGCAGATCGGTCAACCGGTCGAGCGGATCTTCTGTGCGAACGGATCCAACGAGGTCTTGCAGACGATCCTCCTCACCTACGGCGGACCCGATCGTCTCGCGTTGGTGTTCGAGCCGACGTACGCGCTCCACGAGCACATCTCCCGCATCACCGGCACCGCAGTCGTGTCGGGCGAGCGGGGCGACGACTTCGCCATCGATCCCGAGAGTGCCGTGGCGCGCATCACGGCCGAGCAACCCGACCTCGTGTTCCTCTGCAGCCCGAACAACCCGACCGGCACCGTCGACGACCGTGAGCTGCTGGAAGCAGTGCTCGACGCGGCACCCGGTCTCGTCGTCGTCGATGAGGCCTACGGTGAGTTCGCCCGCCGCAGCGCGCTCGAGCTGGTCTCCGACGACGTCCCGCTCGTGGTCGTGCGCACCTACTCGAAGGTGTGGTCGCTCGCCGGCCTCCGCCTCGGTCTCTGTGCCGCGCCACCGCGGGTCGTGAGCGAGCTCGAGAAGGTGGTCCTCCCGTACCACCTCGATTTCGCGACCCAGATCGCGGGAACCGTCGCGCTGCGGTTCGCCGCCGAGATGGAAGCCCGCGTCGCAGCACTCGTCGAGGAACGGGAACGGCTCTTCGTCGCGCTCGGTGAGCGATCCGGGGTCACGGTCTTTCCGTCGGGCGCGAACTTCCTGCTCTTCCGGGTCACCGGTGAGGGCCAGGGCCGCGACAGCCACGCGGTGTGGGAAGCCATGGTCCGTCACGGGGTCCTCGTCCGTGATTTCTCCCGGTGGCCCGGAGTCGAGGGATGCTTGCGGGTCACCGTCGGCACCCCTGCCGAGAACGACGCGTTCCTCGCCGCGCTCGACGCTGCGCTGGAAGAGACGGGAAGCGAGCGGACATGAGTCGCACTGCGCATCTGCAACGGGAGACGAAGGAGACCACGATCGATCTGGTGCTCGAGGTCGACGGGAGCGGCGCGGCCCGGGCCGACACCGGCATCCCGTTCTTCGACCACATGCTCGAGCAGATCGGCAAGCACGCGGGCTTCGACCTGTCGATCGACGCGAAGGGTGACCTCGAGATCGACCTGCACCACACGGTCGAAGACGTCGGCATCGTGCTCGGCACCGCGCTCAAGGATGCGTTCGGCGACAAGGCGGGTGTCCGTCGGTTCGCGTCGGCCCTCGTGCCGCTCGACGAGGCGCTGGTGCAGATCGCACTCGACCTCTCGGGTCGGCCGTTCCTCGTGTACGAGATCGACCCGATCTCGGAGTGGATCGGCACGTTCGATCCACAGCTCATGGAGGAGTTCTGGCGCGCGTTCGCCTTCGGCGCCGCGATCACGCTCCACATGCGTTCGATCTCGGGGAAGAACGGCCACCACATCATCGAGGCGTCGTGCAAGGGCGTCGCCCGCGCGCTGCGCGACGCGGTGCGGGTCGAAGGCGCCGGCGTCCCGTCGACCAAGGGCTCGCTCTGACTTCCCCGTTCGATCTCTACCCGGCCATCGATCTGCGGGGCGGTCACTGCGTGCGTCTCCTCAAGGGCGACTTCGCGGCCGAGACGGTCTACGACGACGATCCGGTGCGTGTCGCCCGCAGCTACGCCGACGCCGGCGCCACGTGGATCCACGTCGTCGACCTCGACGCGGCCCGCACGGGTGAGCCGCACAACCTGGGTGTGATCGAGGCCATCTGCGCGAGCGTCGAGTGTCGCCGTGCAGTCGGGCGGCGGAGTGCGTTCGGTCGAGGCCGGAGTCGCTCTCCTCGGTGCAGGCGTGTCGAGGGTGGTGATCGGGACCGCGGCGATCGAGCACCCCGAGATCGTCGACGAGCTCGCCACGATGCACCCCGGCGCGGTGGCAGTCGGGCTCGACGTGCGCGGCCGTGACGTCGCCACCCGCGGTTGGCAGCAGGGGAGCGGCGTCGACGTCGTGGAGTGCGCCCGCCGGTTCGCCGCGTCGGGTGCGGCGGCGCTCATCGTCACGCAGATCGAACGCGACGGAACCCTCGAAGGCCCCGACACCGACGGACTCACGCTGGTCCTCGATGCCGGTCCGGTCCCGGTGATCGCCAGCGGTGGGGTCGGGACGCTCGACGACCTGCGCACCCTCGCCGCGATCGAGACCGCGGGCGGTCGGCTCGGTGGGGTGATCGTCGGAAAGGCGCTCTACGAGGGGCGATTCACGCTCTCGGAGGCACTCGCAGCAGTCGCGTGAGCCGCCGGTGCGGGGCGGGCGTGGCTCGGGTACCGTCGTGGGATCCGCATCCGGACAACAGGAGGACGCCGATGACCGACGACGAGAACGGTGTGGTCGACGAAGGGTTCCTGCGGCGCTACCGCGAGCTCCTCGACGCCGAAGACGTCGCGTTCGACGAGCTCGAGCACGCGATCGAAGACGGCGACCGGGCGAACTTCGAGACGGACCTCGATGCGTGGAAGCTCACCGTCGGGCGTCGGCTCGCCTTCCTCGACCGACACAACCTCTCGCAGCAGTCCGTCGCCACCTGATCCGGGTCATCTGATCCGCGTCAGCTCGCGGTAGCAACCACCCGATCGGCGAACTCGAGCACGAGCGCGACGAGCCGATCCGTCCGACCCACGAAGAAATGTGACGCGCCCGGAACGATCACGACCTCGGCTGTCAGTCCAGGAGCTCGCCAAGGCCGCGACCTCGTCGGCCGGTCGCACCTCGTCGTGCTCGGCGAGCACCAGGAGCTTCGGGCGGCTTTCGCCTGCGATCGCCGTGACGTCGGCATCGGTGGTGTAGCGCAACGGGGTCGCGACCAAGCACCATCCCGCTATCCGGGCGTCGAGCGTCGCGAGCGCCATGTCGGCGCCGAACGACCAGCCCGCGAGCACGAGCGGTCGTCCCGGTTCGAGGTCGGCACCGGTTGCCACCGCCGCGGCGGCGTCGAGTCGTTCTCCCGTGCCGGCGCTCCACGCACCCGTGCTCGACTCGACGCCACGGAAGTTGAACCGGAGGGTGGTGATCCCCGCCGCGGGGAGCGCCCGGAACAGCTCCGAGATCACGAGCGACCGCATGGAGCCACCGAACTGGGGATGCGGATGACAGAGCACATACACCGCCCGCGCGACACCATCCGCCCGCGCGATCTCGCCTTCGAGCATCTCGCCATCGGCAGTGGCGATGGTGATGACCTCGGTCACCGGCAGAGCTATACGGGCGGGTGCTGGCTCTTCAGGAGGTCGCGGATCTCCTCGAGCAGGTCGACTTCGCTCGGACCGGCTTCGGCGGGCGGGAAGACCTTCTCGTAGCCCTTCACGACGAAGAACATCACCGTGCCGATGATGAGGAAGTTGATCAGCGCGTTCAGGAACTTCCCGTAGTAGATGACGATGTCGCCGACCTTGATGGTCAGGCTGGAGAAGTCGGGCTGGCCGAAGATGCCCCCGATGATCTGCATCAGGATGTCCTGCGTGAACGACAGGACGACGGCACCGAACGCGACGCCGATGATCACCGCGACCGCGAGCCCGACGACGTTGCCGCGCATCAGGAAGTCCTTCAGGTCCTTCATCATGGTGATGTCTCCTCGATGGCGAGTTGGTCGAGCACGAACGCCAACACCAACGCTTCGTCGCGCCAGGCGTCGTAACGACCCGATGGGCCGCCGTGACCGGCGCCCATCTCGGTCTTCAGCAACAGGGCGCGGTCGTCGGTCTTCGTCTCCCGGAGCTTGGCGACCCATTTCGCGGGTTCCCAGTACTGCACCCGCGGATCGTTGAGGCCGCCGGTCACGAGCATCGCCGGGTAGTCCTTCGCCTCGACGTTGTCGTACGGCGAGTACGACTTCATCAGGGCGTACGTCGCCGCATCTTCGACGGGGTTGCCCCACTCTTCCCATTCGGTGACCGTCAACGGCAGGGTGTCGTCGAGCATCGTCGTGACCGCGTCGACGAACGGCACCTGGGCGACGATCACACGGAAGAGATCGGGGCGAAGGTTCGCTATCGCGCCCATGAGGAGCCCGCCGGCGCTCGCGCCGCGCGCCGCGAGCAGATCGGTGTTCGTGTATCCGGCGTCGATCAGGGTCTCGGCCGCGGCGATGAAGTCGGTGAACGTGTGCATCTTGTTCGCGAGACGTCCGTCTTCGTACCAGGCTCGACCCATCTCGCCTCCGCCACGGATGTGCGCGATCGCGTACACGAACCCACGGTCGAGCAGGCTGAGCCGAAGCGACGAGAAGGACGGTTCGATCGAGATCTCGTAGGAGCCGTACCCGTACAGCATCGCGGGTGCACTGCCGTCGAGGGGAACGTCGTTGCGGTGGACGAGCGAGATCGGGATGCGGGTCCCGTCGGTCGCGGTGGCCCACAAGCGAGCCGAGGTGTAGGCCGATGGGTCGTAGCCGCCGAGCACCGCCTGCTGCTTGACGAGCGTCGACGTCCGGGTGGCGAGGTCGTAGTCGTACGACGACACCGGGATGCACGAGCGACGTGTAGTCGTATCGCAGCGTGGTGGTGTCGTACTCCATGTTGGCGCCCGACCAGACGCTGTAGACGGGATCGGGCATCTCGATGATGTGCGACGCCGCGGGATCGTCGAGGTCGAGGACCCGGAGCCGTTCGAGCCCGTTCGTGCGTTCCGCGAGGAGCAGAGTGGTGCGCGAACGCATCGACGTCTTCGAGACGAACGTCGGGCGAGTGCGGTACGAGATCGGTCCAGTGGGTTCGATCGGGCGTCTCGACCGGGGTCACCTGGAGCTTGAAGTTCACGGCACCGTCGGCGTTGGTGAGGATGAGGAAGCGGTCGCCGGTGCCCTCCGGCGCCGGCGGCGCTCCGTGGTGATCGACGTGGTACTCGATGCCGGGCTCGCGGGCCGCGACCAGTCGGGGAGCGTCGGTCGGCGCGTCGGCGTCGATGAACCACGTCTCGCTCGTCGTCTTCGAGTCGGTCGAGACGAAGATGTATCGACCGGTCCGGGTGCGGGAGACGTTGACGAAGAAGTACTCGTCGGGGTCTTCGTACACGAGCACGTCGTCGGCGGTCGGGGTGCCGAGGGTGTGACGCCACACCTGGTACGGGCGTACGGCATCGTCGGGACGGACGTAGAAGAGCGTCCGGTTGTCGTTCGCCCAGGCGAGGCCGTAGTAGGTGTCGGGGATCCGATCGGCGAGGTCGCGGCCCGTCGCCAGGTCGCGGATCCGCAGCTCGTGGAGCTCGCCCCCGGTGAAGTCGACCGAGTAGGCCAGCAGCTCTTGGTCGGGGCTCACCGCCGCGCCGCCGAGGGAGAAGTAGTCGTGGCCCGACGCGAGCTCGTTCTCGTCGAGCAGCATCGTCTCGTCGACATCGACCGCCGCGCCGCGGGGGCGACGCCCGTGGACGGCGTACTGGCTGCCCTCGTAGGTGCGGGCGAAGTAGTCCCACTCGCCCCGATGCGCCGGCGGCCGAGACGTCGGTCTCGAGCACGCGGTTCACGATCTCCGCGTACAGCTCCTTCTGGAGCGCTTCGGTGTGGGCGAGGGCGGATTGCGGTGAACGTGTTCTCGGCCGTCGAGGTACGCGATCACGTCGGGATCGTCACGCTCGCGCAGCCAGTACCAGTCGTCGACTCGCTCGTCGCCGTGGGCGCGAGCACGTGCGGGCCGTCGGGGCGCGGAGGGGGGAATCGGGGCATTCTCCATCGAGCGAGTCTGACACGACGGCTACTCTCGACAGGGATGTCCAGCCCTGCGGGCCCGTCCGCGACACCCATCGCCGCGACGGCCGAGGAGATCGACGCCGTCGCCTACGACGCCAACGGTCTGGCGCCCGCGATCATCCAGGAACAGGGCACCGGGACCGTCCTCATGGTCGGCTGGATGAACCGGGATGCCCTGGCCCGCACGCTCGAGACCGGTCGGACCTGGTTCTGGAGTCGGAGCCGGCAGGAGTACTGGTGCAAGGGCGAGACCTCGGGCGATCGCCAGTGGGTTCGTGAGGGGTACTACGACTGCGACATGGACGTGCTGCTGTTCGTGGTCGAGCAGGAGGGTCGGGGCGCTTGCCACACCGGCGAGCGATCGTGCTTCTTCCGGGCGTTCGGTTCCGGCGCCGACCCCCGGCCCCGTCTGAGTCCGACCGTGTCGATCAAGCCGTCACTCGACGAGTTCCGCACCCTCGCGGCCGGTCACACCGTCGTGCCCGGTCTGGCGCGAGGTCCGGGCCGATCTCGAGACGCCGGTGTCGGCGTTCTGCAAGCTGGTCGGCGACGGTGAGGGCTTCCTGCTCGAGTCGGTCGAGCACGCCGAGCGGTGGGGCCGCTTCTCGTTCCTCGGGCGCGACCCCGCGCTCACGCTCGTCGTGCGGGGCCGTTCGGTCGAGCTCGTCGGCGAGCCACCGCCCGGGGTCCCCACCGACCGGGGCGCGCTCGACGCCCTCGAAGCGCTGCTCAGCGCACTACCGGCGCCCCGCGGATCACCGAGCTGCCACCGTTCCACGGCGGGGTCGTCGGCTACCTCGGCTACGACGTCGTCCGCGAGATCGAGCACCTCCCGAACGTTCCCGACCGATCAGCTCGGCACTCCCGATGCCGTGCTCTGGGTCACCGGTCACGTCACCGCGTTCGACCACTACCGCCAGCGTCTCTATCTGATCGAGAACGTGTTCCTCGCCCCCGGCGCCGACGCCGACACCATCGACGCGGCGTACGCCGGCGCGGTGGACCGGCTCGACGCACTCGTCGACGAGCTGGCGCGGCCCCTGCCGTACCGCCCGCTTGCCTCCACCACCCGACGATCTCGACCGAGCTCCCGGAGTTCCGTTCCACGATGTCGCGCGACATGTACCACCGCGCGGTCGAGGCCGCGCGTGAGCACATCCTCGCCGGCGACATCTTCCAGGTCGTCCTCGCACAGCGCTTCGACCTCGAGGGCGACTTCGATCCGCTCGAGGTGTACCGCGTGTTGCGACTCGTGAACCCGTCGCCGTCGATGTACTTCCTGCGCAGCACCCGCGCGTCGGCCGACGTCACGCTCGTCGGGTCGTCGCCGGAACCGATGGTCCAGCTGTTGAACGGTCGCGTCATCAGCCGACCGATCGCCGGCACCCGCTGGCGCGGTCGCACCGCGGAGCACGACGCCAAGATGGCTGCCGAGCTCTCGGAGGACCCGAAGGAACGGGCTGAGCACACCATGCTGGTCGATCTTGCTCGCAACGATGTCGGGCGCGTCGCCCGGTTCGGCACCGAGCGCGTCGACGAGCTCATGACCCTCGAGCGCTACTCGCATGTCATGCACCTCACGAGTGAGGTCTCGGCCGAGCTCGCCGACGGGAAGAGCGCCAGTCGACGTGTTGCGGGCGACGTTTCCTGCCGGCACGGTCAGCGGCGCGCCGAAGGTGCGGGCGATGGAGATCATCGACGAGCTCGAGCCGTCGAAGCGAGGGCCGTACGCCGGTGTGGTCGGGTACGCCGACTTCTCGGGCAACGTCGACACTGCCATCGCGATCCGGACGATGGTCTGGCAGAACGGGCAGGCGAGCGTGCAGGCGGGCGCCGGAGTGGTTGCCGACTCCGATCCCGAAGCCGAGAACCTGGAATGTCAGAACAAGGCCAAGGCGTTGTTGACGGCAGCCGCAGCCGCCCGGAGCGAACAATGGTGATGACCGTGCTCCCGCGTGATCTCGTCGTCGTCAGTGGTCCCGATGCCTTCTCGTTCCTGCAGAGCCTCGTCTCGCAGGACCTCGATCCGGTGGGCGACGGCGAGGTCGTCGATTCACTGCTGTTGAGCCCGCAGGGCAAGCTCGATGTCGCGTTTCGGCTCGTGCGAGTCGGCGACGAGGCGTGGCTCGATTGCGACGCCGGCTTCGGTGCGCAGCTCGCGGCCTCGCTCCTGCGGTTCCGGATCCGGGTGAAGGCCGACGTCGAAGACCGAAGCGTTGGCTGGGGCATGGTCGCCGTCCGCGGCGACGACGCGCCGGCTGCACCGAACGGTTGCGTCGCGTTCGCGAACGGTGACGTGATCGGCCCGGTCGGCTTGCTCGAGCCGATCGCCGCGCTCGGACTCGATGCCGGTGCCTACGAGCGGTGGCGCATCGAAGCCGGGGTCCCGAAGTTGGGCGTCGACGTCGACGAGAAGACGATTCCGCAAGAGGCGTTCCTCGAGCGGAACGCGGTCTCGTTCACCAAGGGGTGCTTCCTCGGCCAGGAGCTCGTGTGCCGCATCGACACCCGAGGTCACGTCAACAAGTACCTCCGTCGTTTCGACGTCGCCGGCGGCGATCGACCCGCGGTGGGTGACGAGATCCGGTTCGACGACTCGGCCGTCGGCGCGGTCACGAGCGTCACGCCGCCCGACGGGGGGCCGGTGGTCGCGCTCGGCTACCTCCGCCGCGAGGTCGAGGTCCCGGTCGAGGTCACGATCGGCACGGCGGGTCATGTCGTCATCGCCGCGGCGCGCGAGACCCCGCTCAGCTCGTAGCGGCGGTTGTCGCTGATCGGGCGGTCGAGAAGCCGTCGTCGTTAGGCTGGGTCGCATGTCGGTGCTCGACCAGATACTGCGCACCAAGCTCGACGAGGTCACGCTGCTCCGTCAGCCCGGCACGCGCGAGGCGATCCGGAAGGCGGCGCTCGCGGCCGGTCCTCCTCGGGAGTTCGCCGCGGGGTTGCGTCGAGACGACGGTCGGCTCGCGGTCATCGCCGAGATCAAGCGCCGATCGCCCTCGAAGGGCGACCTCGCCCCCGATCTCGATCCCGCGGTCACCGCGAAGGCGTACGAGTCCGGCGGCGCAGCCGCGCTGTCGGTCCTCACCGACGGGCCGTTCTTCGGCGGAACCGTCGCCGATCTGCAGGTCGCGTCCGAGTCGACCGTGCTGCCGATCCTCCGCAAGGACTTCGTCATCGACGGCTCGCAGATCTGGGAGGCCCGGGCGATCGGCGCCGACGCCGTCCTGCTCATCGTGGCTGCGATTCCCGACGACGACGTGTTGCGCGAGCTGCAGGTGCTCGCGACCGAGCTCGGGCTCGCCGCGCTCGTCGAGGCGCACGACGCCGACGAGGTCGATCGGGCGTTGGCCATCGGCGCGCGCATCGTCGGTGTCAACTGCCGCAACCTCGGCACGTTCGCCGAAGACCTCGCGACGGCCGAGCGGCTCCGCTCGCAGATCCCGGCCGACGTGATCGCGGTGGCCGAGAGCGCGATCCGTTCGCCCGACGACGCCCGGCGGATGGCGGCCGCCGGGTACGACGCGATCCTCGTGGGCGAGTACCTCGTGCGTTCGGCCGATCCCGTCGCGACCCTCCGCTCCCTCGTCGACGAGGAGTAGCCATCGTGAGCCACTTCAACCTCTCGTCCGACCAGATCCCGACGGCGTGGTTCAACGCCCTGCCCACATTGTCCGAACCGCTGCAACCGCCGCTGCACCCGGCGAACCAACGAAGCCTGTCGGTCCCGACGATCTCGCGCCGCTGTTCCCGATGGCGCTCATCGGTCAGGAGATGTCGTCCGAGCCGTGGATCGACATCCCGGGTGAGGTGATCGACATCCTCCGGCTCTGGCGGCCGACGCCGCTGGTGCGGGCGGAACGGCTGGAGCAGGCGCTCGGCACGCCCGCGCGCATCTACTACAAGGACGAATCGGTGTCGCCGGCCGGCTCGCACAAGACGAACACCGCCGTGCCGCAGGCGTTCTACAACCGGGCCGAAGGGATCACGCGGGTCTCGACCGAGACCGGCGCGGGTCAGTGGGGCACCGCGCTGAGCTTCGCGTCGCGTCAGTTCGATCTCGACTGCATGGTGTACATGGTGCGGGCGAGCTTCGAGCAGAAGCCGTACCGCAAGATCCTCATGGAGATGTGGGGGAGCGAGGTCGTCGCGTCGCCGGTCGACCAGCCCGATCACCCGGGTTCGCTCGGTCTTGCGATCAGCGACGCCGTGCGTGACGCCGCCGGCCGGGAAGACACGCACTACGCGCTCGGTTCCGTGCTCAACCATGTGCTGCTCCACCAGACGGTGATCGGCCTCGAAGCGAAGGACCAACTCGCGCTCGCGGGCGAGTCCCGTCCCGATGTCGTGATCGGCTGTTGTGGCGGTGGTTCGAGTCTCGGTGGGATCGCGTTGCCGTTCATGAGCGACGAGTCCGTGCGGCTCGTCGCGGTCGAACCGTCGAGCTGCCCCACCCTCACCGAAGGCACGTTCGAGTACGACTTCGGCGACACGGCGGGCATGACACCGCTCCTGCCGATGTACACGCTCGGCCACGACTTCGTTCCCCCGTCGATCCACGCCGGCGGTCTGCGCTACCACGGCGACTCGCCGATCATCTCCAACCTGGTGAAGACCGGTCGGATGGAGGCGATCGCCTACCCACA
Organism: uncultured Actinomycetes bacterium; assembly: GCA_963829475.1. Lineage (GTDB taxonomy): Bacteria > Actinomycetota > Acidimicrobiia > IMCC26256 > JANYLB01 > JANYLB01. The sequence goes on from CAWHIU010000002.1 coordinate 1,004,830, forward strand.
GGACAAGACGTTCGAGGCCGCGGTCCAGTTCGCCGACACCGAGGGCAAGCTCCCGGCCCCCGAGACCGGCCACGCGATACGCGCCGTCATCGACGAGGCCCTCGCAGCCAAGGAGCTCGACGAGGACCGTGTGATCCTCTTCAACTTCACCGGCCACGGCTTCCTCGACCTCAGCGCCTACGACGACTACCGCAACAACCGCCTCATCAACGCATAACCCCCCCCAGATCTCATTCCGGCGTCGCAAGCGCGGGAAATCTGCCGCGCTGGCGACGCCGGTACGCGGTCTGGTGAACGGGTCGGTTGATGTCCCAGCCTTGGAGTTGACTGCCGGCTGCATGGATGCACCGGATGTCTGCCTCGCCCACTTCGCGCGCGACCACCACGGCGTCTTCGCGGCGACCCACGCGACTGGGCTCGGTTTCACCCGGGCCCGTCGAGCGGATCGAGTCGAGGCAGGTCTGTGGATCGCGCTGTACGACGACGTGTATCGGCTGGCGTCGGCTCCGGTGACGTGGAGGGGCAATCTGCTCGCTGCCTGTTGGGCGGGCGGGTTTCGAGCCGTCGGATCTCACCGGTCCGCGGCTGCGCTCTCGGGCATCCCCGGCGGCCGTCGCCACATCACCGAGATCACGTGCCCGCGATGGCGCCGTGCGCGCCACGATGGGCTCGTCGTGCACGAGTCGAATGCACTGGACCCGATCGACATCACCATGATCGACGGAATCCCGGCGACGACACCGGAGCGGACGCTCGTCTCGCTGGCTGCCGACTGTTCGCTGTCGTTGCTCGAGGTGGCACTCGACGACGCCGAGCATCGAAACCTCGTGACCGCGGCGTCGATGTGGGCCACCGTCGAGAGACTCGCGAAACGCGGGCGACCCGGGATCCGGAACCTGCGGGCGTTGCTCGAGTCCCGGAACCCCGTCGGGGGGATCCCGGAGAGCGTGAAGGAGACCCTCCTGAGACAGGGTCTCCGAGCCAGGGGACTGCCCGAGCCGGTGATGCAGTTCGAGATCCGATTGGGCAGCCAGTTCGTCGCCCGGGTCGACGCCGCGTACCCCGAGGCTCGGATCGCGATCGAGTACGACAGCTACGAGTTCCACGGCGGGCGCCTTGCCCTCGTGCGCGACAGTGAACGTCGCACCCGCCTGCTCGCCGCCGGTTGGCGGCCCTTCACCGCGACCAACGTCGAGCTCGAGAACGGTTGTCGAACACTCGGCCCCGCGATCGCCGAGGTTCTCCGTCGTGCGTCGTGACCCCCTCAACCATTCCGGCGTCGTCAACGCGGGATGTTTGCCGCGCTCACGACGCCGGAATGAGACTTGGGGCGGGCGAATGATCACGGAGTGTGGCGGGTTGGTCCGATACGGTGGGCGGGGCATGTTCATCAAGATCTGCGGCATCACCAACGAAGACGACGCGCTGCTCGCGGTGGCGCTGGGCGCCGACGCGATCGGGTTCGTGTTCGCGCCGGGGAGCCGGCGCATGGTGATGCCGGCGACGGTGGCCGACATCGTGAAGCGTCTCCCGGTCGACACCGTCACCGTCGGGGTGTTCCGCAACGAGCGGCCCGAGCGGGTCGCCGAGATCGTGAACACCACCGGTCTGCGCGGCGCGCAGCTCCACGGCCGGGAACCCATCTCCGAGGTCCGCTGGGTCCGCCAGCGGGTCCCGTTCGTGATCCAGGCCTTCCCGGCCGGCGATCCGACGCTCTCGACGGCGGCGAACGGCCCCGCCGATGTCGTGCTCATCGACAACCCGGAGCCCGGCGCCGGCCGGGTCTTCGACTGGTCGCTCACCGAGGGTGCGCCGGGCGGGATCCGCCTGCTCCTCGCCGGTGGGTTGAACCAGGAGAACGTCGCCGACGCGATCGCGAAGGTACGGCCGTGGGGTGTCGACGTCAGCACGGGAGTCGAGGCCACTCCTGGCCGCAAGGACCCGCGCAAGCTCAAGCGCTTCATCGACGCGGCCCGCGCCGCGGGCGAAGCACTGGTCGACGAGAACCGCCCCCCGGTGCCGACGGGGAGCAGCCCGTACGACTGGATGGACGACGAATAGTGGCCGCTCCTGCCCGCGGTGAACAGGTCGTCCTCCCGACGAACCCGAGCAGTGAGCCGACGGGTCTCGGCCGGTTCGGTGAGTTCGGTGGCCGCTTCGTACCGGAGACGCTCGTCCCGGCGCTCGAAGAGCTCGAAGCCGAGTTCCGCACCGCCTGGGCGTCGGAATCCTTTCGCACCGAGCTGGGCGACCTCCTCACGAACTACGCGGGTCGACCGACCCCCGTCACCGAGTGTCACCGACTCTCGGAACGACTCGGAGTGCGCGTCTTGCTCAAGCGGGAAGACCTCACCCACACGGGCTCCCACAAGATCAACAACGTGCTCGGCCAGGCGCTGCTCACGCGCCGGATGGGAAAGCGGCGCGTCATCGCCGAGACCGGCGCCGGACAGCACGGGGTCGCGACCGCCACCGCGGCTGCGCTCTTCGGGCTCGACTGCCAGGTGTTCATGGGTGCGGTCGACGTGGAACGCCAGGCCCTCAACGTGTTCCGCATGCGACTCCTCGGCGCCGAGGTCATCCCTGTCACCTCCGGGAGTGCGACGCTCAAGGACGCCATCAACGACGCGTTGCGCGACTGGGTCGCGAGCGTCGAGAGCACGCACTACTGCATCGGCTCGGTCGTCGGACCGCATCCGTATCCCTGGATCGTGCGCGAGTTCCAACGGATCGTCGGCGACGAAGCGCGCGAGCAGTGTCGCGAGCGGACCGGCGGAGATCCCGACGTCGTCGTCGCCTGTGTCGGCGGTGGATCCAACGCGATCGGCACTTTCGCCGGCTTCCTCGACACGTCGTCCCGGCTCATCGGAGTCGAGGCCGGCGGTCACGGGCTCGAGTCGGGCCAACACGGCGCGTCGGTGAGCCGTGGTGTTCCCGGCGTGCTCCACGGCGCTCGTTCGCTCTTCCTCCAAGACGAAGACGGCCAGATCCTGGAAGCGCACTCCATCAGCGCCGGGCTCGACTACCCCGGTGTCGGTCCTGAGCATGCACAGCTCGCGGCCGCCGGTCGGGCCGAGTACGTGTACGCGACCGACGACGAAGCGCTCGCGGGATTCCAGCTGCTCGCCGAGACGGAGGGGATCGTCCCCGCGCTCGAACCGGCACATGCGATCGGCTGGCTGGCCCGGGAAGCGGGTCGGGCGGTGCCGAGCGGCTCGACCGTGCTCGTCACCCTCTCCGGCCGTGGCGACAAGGATGCGAACCAGGTCGCCGAGATGCTCAGCGAGACCCCCGGTTGAAGCTCGAGACCCGTCTCCGCGCCCGGCGGGACGCGGGCCACACGCTCCTCGTCCCCTACGTGACGGGCGGTCTGGGTGCCGGCTGGCTCGACGTCGTGCGCGCCGTCGCGGCCTCGGGCGCCGACGCGGTGGAGATCGGCATCCCCTTCTCCGATCCGGTCATGGACGGTGCCACGATCCAGGAAGCGTCGCAGCGGGCGCTCGACCTCGACGCCACACCGGCCGCGATCATCGCCGACGCCGCGTCGCTCGACGTCGACATCCCGCTCGTCGTGATGACGTACTACAACCCGGTGCAACACTTCGGCCACGAACGGTTCGCGGCGACGCTGGCGGCATCGGGCATCGACGGCGCGATCGTTCCCGACCTCCCACTCGACGAGCTCGACGGCTGGGGTGATGCCGCCGATGCCGCCGGTGTCGAGACGGTGCTCCTCGCCGCACCGACCACGACCGACGAACGGCTCCGCGCGATCTGCGATCGCACGCACGGATTCCTGTACGGCGTGGCGCTCATGGGTGTCACCGGCGAGCGCCGAGCGTTGGCGAGCCAGGCGGGAGAGATGGGCCGCCGATGCAAGGCCGTCACCGACAAGCCCGTGCTCCTCGGAGTCGGGATCTCCACGCCGCAGCAGGCGTGTGAGGCGGCGGAGTCGGCCGACGGGGTGATCGTCGGCAGCGCGCTCGTCCGGCGTCTCCTCCAAGGCGGTGGGCCCGAGGCCGCAGCAGCGTTCGTCGCCGAGCTCCGAGCCGCGCTCGACGACCAGGACGCAGCGAGAGCGACAACCGCAGCGACCTGAGCGACTCGAGCCCGACGGGCTCGGAAGGAAGATCCCGCGGACGGAGCTCGCGCCGGCGCCCGCGGTGCGTCACAGCTCCGACGGACTCACATCGTCGAGATCACGGTGCGCCGCTTCGGGGAGTCGGGGCACGATCAGTGCCGCGGCGATGAGGGGTGCGATCCCGCAGACCGCGATCGCGGGACCGAGTCCGCCGATGGAGTCGGAGAGGGTGGTGGCGACGAGAAGTCCGACGACGGAGCCAGCGACGCCGCACACGACCAGCATCGCGTTCCCGGTGGCTCGCACCTCGGTGGGGAACAGCTCGGCGTCGAGGGTGCCGAGCGCGATGGTGGCACCGCCCGCGAACACGATGGCCACCGTCGCGGCCACCCACAACGATGGTCCGCCGACGAGGAAGAACACCATCTGGGCGAGACTCCCGACCGCGAGACCGATCATCGCGACGGGTCGCCGCCCCCGGCGTTCCGCGAGCCGGCCACCGATCACGAGTCCGAGCAGACCTGGGACACCGCTCGTGACCGTCCGGAACAGGCTGATCCCGGAGTTGGAGAACCCGCGCTCGTCGGTGAGGAACCGGTTCGTCAGGAGCGCCGACGGCGCGCTGAACACACTCGTGAGGAACGCGGCCGCGGCGAGGAGGAGGAAGCGACGCCGGTACGCGCGGTCGAAGATCTCCCGAAGCCGGCCCCGTTCCCCGGAGCGTTTCGCGACGGCGACGTAGCGGCGGGATTCAGGAAGTCGCTTCAAGAGGCGGGGGAGGAACAGCAGCGTCGCGCCGCTCACCGCGAACGAGATCCGCCACGCGTCGGGCCCGACGTCGGCGAGCGGGAGGAGCACGACCGAGAGCGCATAGCCGGCACCCGCGGCGAGCGCGAACGTGGTCGCGGCGAAGGCCCGTGCCGACTCCGGGGCCTCTTCGATGACTGCGATCCCGGCGATCACGAGGGTCGAGTTCACGAACGCCCGTACCAGGAGCTGGGCGCCCGTGAAGACGATGAGGTTCGGTGCGATGGCGGTGACCGCGTTGAAGATGCACACGCCGGCGAAGCTGACGGCAAGGAGTCGGCGCCGCCCGTGCCGGTCGGCAAGCGCGGTGGTGACCAGGGCGACGACCACTCCGATGCGGGTCACCGAGAGGGACACCCCGAGGTCGGCATTCGTCGCGCCGAACGAGTTCGCGACCGAGTCGGCGTTCTGTCCGAAGAGCGCGGCGCCGAAGCTCGCGAGCGCGCCGATGGCGCCGGCAACCGCGAGGAGCTGGATGGCTTCTTCCCCGAACGCGCCCTGACCGAGGAGAAACGGGACCTTCGGCGGGTCCGGCGGTGACTCGCCCGCGAGCGTGGGCGCGGGTCGCCGATACGACGTAGCCGAGTTGCTTGCCGACGGTCCGACGGATGATCGGAGCGAAGAACCACTGGAAGTAGGGGACCCGCTGGTCGTTGGTGACCGTGACCTCGACCACGGTGTCGCCGCCCGCGGCGTCACCGGTCACCGTTGCGGTGAACTCGGGCGCGCCGGCGTGGTCGCCCACCTCACGCACCGCGCGCACAGCGTCGAGCGCCTGTTCGACCGCGGTGACCGGAGCGTCGAGTTCGATCCGCGTCCGGCGTCGCACGTGGGGCATGCTACGAGGCGGAAGGGTTCAGCCGGGTCGACGCGTTGGAGGAGAACGATGGGTCAGTTGCAGGTCGGCGACAAGGCACCTCTGTTCACGCTTGCGGATCAGAACGGCGAGACGGTGAAGCTGAGCGCGTTCAAGGGTCGGAACCTGGTCGTCTACTTCTACCCGAAGGCCAACACGCCCGGCTGCACGACCCAGTCGTGCGCGTTGCGCGATGCCGAACCCGATCTGGCCGATCTCGACGCCGACGTGGTCGGGATCAGTCCCGATGCCCCGACGGCGCAGAAGAAGTTCGACGACAAGTTCACCCTCGGGTTCCCGCTCCTGGCCGACGAGGACCACTCCGTCGCCGAAGCCTGGGGAGTGTGGGGCGAGAAGTCGATGTACGGCCGCAAGTACATGGGCATCGTCCGCTCGGCGTTCGTCGTCGACCCGAAGGGCAAGATCGCCGGCGCCTTCTACAAGGTCTCCCCGAAGGACACGGTCCCCAAGGTCACCGCCGTCCTCCAGCCCTGACCGGCCGTCCGGGCGGCAGGTGCGTCAGGCGCCGACGGCGTGGAAGCCGCCGTCGACGTGCACGACCTCGCCGGTGGTCGCCGGGAACCAGTCGGAGAGCAACGCGACGCAGGCCTTGGCGACCGGCTCGCGGTCGCGGACGTCCCATCCGAGCGGAGCCCGTTCGACCCAGACCTCTTCGAACTTCTCGAAGCCGGGAATGCTCTTCGCGGCGATGGTGCGCAGCGGTCCGGCGGCGACGAGGTTGACCCGCACCTGGTTCGCGCCCGAGATCGCGTGCGAGGTAGCGCGACGTGGCGCCGAGCGCCGCTTTGGCGACACCCATCCAGTCGTAGACGGGCCAGGCCTGGGTCGCGTTGTCGAAGTCGAGGCCGACGATCGCGCCGCCGTGTTCCTGCATCAGCGGCAGCGTCGCGACTGCGAGGGCCTGGAGCGAGTACACCGACACCTGCATGGCGACGGCAACGTCGCTCCACGGCGCGGAGAGGAACCCGCCACCGAGACACGACTCCGGAGCAAAGGCGATGCCGTGGAGCACACCGTCGAGTCGACCCCCGATCACTCCGGCGAGCCCGGCGAGCTGCTCGGCGTCGGTGACGTCGAGCTCGACGATCTCGGGTTCGCTCGGGAGTCGTCGCGCGGCGCGCTTCGTGAGGTTCATGGCCCGGCCGAACGAGCTCAGGATCACCTCGGCGCCCTGTTGTTGCGCGAGCTCGGCCACCGAGTAGGCGATCGACGCGTCGTTGAGCACGCCGGTCACCAGGATGCGCTTGCCGTCGAGGATCACGTCGACTCCGGAGGTCGGGAGAGGCGGGGAGGTCGGGAACGTCTCAGGGTGCGGGTGTGAACACGAGCGACGAGTTGTGGCCGCCGAACCCGAACGAGTTCGAGATCACGGGACCGGGGCCGATCTCGCGCGGCGCGCCCGCGATCACGTCGAGCGCGATGTCGTCGCCGAGCCGCTCGAAGTTCGCGGTCGGAGGGACGATGCCCGATCGGATGGCCAGGATCGACGCGACGGCTTCGGTCGCGCCGGCTGCACCGACGAGGTGGCCGGTCACGCCCTTCACCGACATGACCGGCGGGGTGTCGTCGCCGAACACCTTGTGCATGGCTTCTGCCTCGGCCGCGTCGTTGAGCGGTGTCGAGGTGCCGTGGGCGTTGATGTGGGCGACGTCGCCCGGCGTGAGGCCGGCGTCGTCGAGCGCGAGCTGCATGCACGCGGCCGCACCGATGCCGCCCGGCGACGGCGCGGTGATGTGATACGCGTCGGCGTTGCGGCCGTAGCCGGCGAACTCGGCGTAGATCCGCGCGTTGCGAGCCTGGGCCCGCTCGAGACGTCTCGAGGACGAGGTAGGCAGCGCCCTCGCCCATGACGAACCCGTCGCGGTCGGCGTCGAACGGGCGCGAGGCGTGAGCGGGGTCGTCGTTGCGGGTGCTCAGGGCGCCCATGCGACCGAAGGCCGCGACCGAGACCGGGGTGATGGGCGCTTCGGTGCCGCCGGCGACGACGACATCGGCGGACCCTTCACGGATCAGCCGTGCGGCTTCGCCGATCGCGTTCGAGCCCGCGGCGCACGCGGTGGTGATGCAGAGGTTCGGACCGGTCCAGCCGTTGTGCATCGAGATCACGCCGGCAGTGGCGTTCGGCATCATCATGGGGATGAAGAACGGTGAGATGCGGCTCGGCCCGCGGGTGATGAAGGTCTCGATGCCGTCTTCCATGGTGGTGAGCCCGCCGATGCCGGTTCCGCTCATCACCGCGCACCGCGCCGGGTCGGCGCCGATGTCGCCCGCGTCGGCGATGGCGTCGGTGGCCGCGGTGAACCCGAGCTGGGTCGCGCGATCCAACCGGCGGCTCTCCTTCGGCCCGAGGTAGGAATCCGGGTCGAAGTCGAGCACCTCGCAGCCGAACGTCACGGGGAGATCACTCGGATCGAAGCGCTGGATGCGCCCCGCGGTCGCGCGCCCGGCCAGGAGCGTCGTCCAGAAGGACTCGAGGTCGCTCCCGGCAGGGGTCTTGACGCCCATGCCCGTCACCACTACTCGGGTGCGCTCCGTTGCGGCGCTTCGATCGCTCACCGGTTCACGTCCTTCGGTTCATTTCCGGAGCCTTGGCTGTGCTCACGTGCTGGCGACCTTGCCGAGCACGAGGTCGACGGCCTGGCCGATGGTCGCGACGCCATCGAGGTCTTCCTCGGGGACGGTGATGTCGAACCGCTCTTCGAGGCCCATCACGAGCTCGACGAGGTCGAGGCTGTCGGCATCGAGGTCTTCCTTGAACCGGGCTTCTTCCGTCACCGACGCCGCGTCGACGCTCAGCACCTCGACGGCCACTTCACGGATGGCGATCAACGCTTCGGCTCGTTCCATCGGGGTTCTCTCCTGTTGGTTGGTTCGTGAGCGGGGGGCTCTACGGGTGAATGATGCTTCGAACGGTGGAACGGTGTCTCAGGCACCCATCGCGAGGCCGCCGTCGACGGGTACCAGCGCACCCGTGACGTAGCCGGCGAGATCGGTGCAGAGGAAGGCGACGACTGCGGCGCACTCCTCGGGTGTACCGAACCGACCGAGCGGCACCGCGGCTTCGGCGCGGGCGCGCCAGTCGTCGGGCATCTCCTCGGTCATCGCGGTCACGATAGGTCCCGGGGCGACCACATTGCAGGTAATGCCCCGGGGGGCCATCTCGCGGGCGACGGATCGGGAGAGGCCGAGGAGGCCGGCCTTTGCCGCCGAGTAGTTGGCCTGACCCGCGCCACCCATGTGCCCGGCGACCGACGACACGCTCACGATCCGTCCGAACCGGGCCTTCATCATCTTCGGGCAGCGCCCGCCGGATGGTGTGGAACGCGCCGTCGAGGTCGACGTTGAGCACCGTGCGCCAGTTCTCGTCGGTCATCTTGATGATGAGCCCGTCGCGGTTGATGCCGGCGTTGTTGACGAGGATGGCGACCGGCCCGAACGCTGCTTCGACGGTGTCGAACGCAGCGCCGACCGACTCGGAGTCGCCGACGTCGGCCTGCACGGCGAGCGCCTTCGCTCCGGTGGCTTCGATCGCCGCGCTCGTGGCCGCGGCGCCCTCGGCGTCGGACGAGTAGCAGAACGCGACCTGGTGCCCGGCTTCGGCGAGGCTGACGGCGACCGCGCGACCGATGCCACGGGAGGCGCCGGTGACGAGCGCGACGCGAGAGGTCGGGGCTGCATGGTCCGCGCTCATGGTCGACCCCACCGGACGAGTGCGGTCGCCCAGGCCATCCCGGCACCGAAGCCGGAGAGGAGGATGAGGTCACCGTCGGCGAGGCGACCGTCGTCGGCGGCCTCGGCCAGGGCCAACGGGATCGACGCCGCCGAGGTGTTGCCGTACCGCTCGATGTTCACGATGGTGCGCTCCCGTGGGATGCCGAGCCGTTGGCCGGCCGCGTCGATGATGCGGACGTTGGCCTGGTGAGGGACGAACCACGCCACGTCGGAGGATGCCACGCCCGCCCGTTCGAGGGTGAGCATTCCGGAGTCGACGACGGCCCGCACCGCGCGCCGGAAGACCTCCTGGCCGTGCATCTTCACGAAGTGCCCGCCCGAGGCGAGGTTCTCGGGGGTGGACGGGAGGCGACTCCCGCCGGCGGGGATCCCGAGCACGCCGGTGGCGCTGCCGTCGCACCCGAAGTCCCAGGCGAGCAGCCCCGGGCCGTCGTCGGGCGAGAGCGAGAGGACGGTCGCGGCGGCGCCGTCGCCGAACAGGATGCAGGTCCCGCGATCAGCGGGATCGACGAAACGCGTGAGGGTGTCGGAACCGATCACGAGGACGTGCTGGAGCGGTCCTGCGGTGAGTAGGGCCGCGGCGGTCACGAGCGCGTAGGTGAATCCGGAGCAACTCGCGCCGAGGTCGAAGGAACCGCACCGGAGACTCAGTCCGTCGGCGATGAACGCGCCGGTGTGCGGCATGGTCTGCTCGGGGGTCGTCGTCGCGACAACGAGCAGATCGATGTCGTCAGGCGTCAGGCCCGCGCGCTTGATCGCTTCGACGCCCGCCGCGATGCCGAGGGAAGCGGTCGTCTCGTCACCGGTCGCGATGCGCCGTTCCCGGATGCCGGTTCGTTCGACGATCCACGCGTCGTCGGTGTCGACCAGCTCTTCGAGCTCCTGGTTGGTGAGGACGCGCCGGGGCAGCGCGGTACCCCAGCCGGTGATCGCAGCTCTCATGGCTTCTCGATGCTCACGTGCAGCGAAGCCACGCAACGGGCTCGCCGACGCGCAGTCGTTCGCCCGAGTCAGCCATCATCCCCATAAGGTATCCGGCGAACGGGCTGGTGACCGGGGTGGCCGAGTTCGGGCCGTGGAGCGTGCCGATGGTCTGGCCGGCGGCGACGAGCACGCCGTCTTCGGTGATGACGAGCGACGCGGCGGGCTCGAAGACTCCCGAGACTGGGGCGACGATGACCCGTTCGGGGACACTGATGATCTCTCCGCTGGGGAGCAGGGTCGTCATGCGGAGAACATCTCCTCATCGGTCGGGACGTCGGACGGTTCGGCGATACCCGTCACCATGATGTCGGGAACGGTGCGCTTCGCGAGCGCGGCCAGCATCGAGCCGTTGCCGACCTCGAGGAAGGACGTCGCCCCGAGGCGGGCGAGGGTGAGCTGCACCTCACGCCACCGCACCGGAACCTCGACGTGGCGGGCCAGGCGGGTCGTCCAACCCTCGGCGTCGGTGTAGGGCTCGGCGTCTTCGTTCGAGACGACGGGTTGGTCGGTGGGTCGGAACGCGACATCCGGGAGCAGCTCTGCGAGGCCGAGCGCCGCGTCGTGCATCAACGGGGTGTGGAACGCGCCGCCGACGTTGAGTGGGGTCGCCCGCTTCACGCCGAGCTCCTTGGCTCGGATCGATCCGGCGTCGACGCCGTCGGGCGTTCCGGCGATCACGACCTGACCAGGCGCGTTGTCGTTCGCGACCCAGCACGCCTCGGGCGCGGCGCGGCACGCGTCGTCGGCCTGCTCCGGGGTCGCGCCGAGCAGCGCGGCCATGCGGCCGGGATGAGCGTCGGCCGCCGCCTGCGTGAGCTCGGCCCGTCGGGCCGCGAAGCGCACTCCGTCGGCGAGTGAGAGCGCACCGGCTGCGACGAGCGCGGTGACCTGGCCGAGCGAGTGGCCGGCGAATGCGACCGGTGCCGGCACATGACGCCGAACGGCTTCCCACGCGACGAGTGAGGTGGTGAGGACCGCCAGCTGCGCCTCGCGGGTCCGGGCGAGGACCTCGGCCGGCGCGTCGAGGAGCAGCTCTGCGAGCGGTTCGCCGGTCGCGGCTTCGGCCTCGACGACGATGCTGCCACGCGGGGTCGTCGCGCCAGGGCGCGCCGAGGCCCGGGGTCTGGGTTCCTTGTCCGGGGAAGATGACTGCGACGGGCACGAGGCGGGCGCTCCAACAAGCGGGATCGACGGGCGGCGGAACTCGCAGAGCGAGACCGACAGGACCCGGTCAGGGTTACACGACTGATGCTCGCACACGCGAATGGCATGGGACGAACGTGTGAACACGGCATGCTGTTGCGATGGACCCTGTCTCGCTCCTCCCACACCGGCCACCTTTCCGCTTCGTCGACGTGGTCGACGAGGTCGTCGCGGGGATCTCGGTGGTCGCGCGCTATCGCGTCACGGGTGAGGAGGCGTTCCTCGCCGGCCACTTCCCGGGCAATCCGGTCTTTCCGGGGGTGTTGCAGCTCGAAGCGCTCGCGCAGGCCGGCGCGATCGGCGTGCTCAGCGACGATCGCTACGCCGACAAGCTCCCGCTCTTCGGCGGCGTCGAGAAGGCGCGGTTCCGGCGACTCGTCCGGCCGGGCGACGAGATGACGCTCAGCGTGGAGCTCGAGCGACTCAGCGCGCGCGGAGGGTGGGGCACGGGCGTCGTGACGGTCGACGGGAAGAAGGCCTGCGAGGCGCGCCTGCTCTTCGCGTTCGCCTGATCAGGCGGCCAGATCGGGCGGCCGGATCAGGTCGTCGGGTGGTGGGGGAGCTCGACCGGCGGATCCGGCCGGTGCGCGAGCTCTTCTTGTTCGGCGGCATCGGCGTCGGCAGCGACTTCGTCGGGGTCGTCGCCGAGGAGCAACCGGGCCTGGACCTCTCGTTTGAGACGTGGTTCGTCGCGCACTCGGCGCCACGGCGCGATGATGATCAGCGCGATCGCGGCAAGCGACACCGCGACGCAGATCTCGGCAATCAGCGAGTCATCCACCCGAGCGAGATTGTACCCGGGCTCCGATGGGTCGATTCCCGGCCGCAGCTTCACGATCTTTCGAGTGCGCGTCCGAGATCCAGCGCTTCGTCTGCACCTACGCCATGTTCGGCATCCACATCCACGGGTTCCACGGCCGTGTCTTTCACGTATGCACCATTGGATGCCCTCTGGGGACATCCAATGGTGCATACGTGGACGGAGATCGGCCCGAGGATCACACCCCGAACACGACCGAAGCCCGAGGCGAGTGCCTGAGAAGTCGAAGTCATTCTCGTTGGCGGGCGCAACGCGGTCGAGCGTGCTCATGTGTCGGCAATACGGGCAACGGAGCGCGATTGGATGGACGGACGCTCTGGTGTTGGGGGAGACCCGTATCAGCACCAAGGCATCCGTCTCCGTCGTGTGAGTGACAAACGAGTGATTGACCGGTCCGCCACTGATCTCGCTCGATGGCCGCCAACGGCATCGCAGCAGGTCAGACCTGGTGCCCGGAGAGGGACTTGAACCCTCACGCCCTTGCGGGCAACGGATTTTGAGTCCGTCGTGTCTGCCGATTCCACCATCCGGGCCGGATCGCGAAGCAGGAGTTTCGCAGACCCGCAGCGACTGGTGGTGCGAGATCGTCAGATCGACCAGGTGGCGATGGGGGGAGCCTGGACCGCTGGACGGGAGAGCCTCCATTCCCTGGGGGCTCTCCCGTCCGAACGACGAACGGTCCGGTTCACGGTTGACGTGGACATCGGGGGGACGAATGTCCACGTCAAAGGAGACATTCCCAGCGGATTGTTTCCATTCGGTCTCGTCTCGGTGGCGACTGCGCGACGAGCGAAGCGTCGTCCGCAGAGCGCTCAGTCGGTTCCGGTGCCGTCGCCCCACTCGCGTTCGGCCCACGGAACCTGCCCCGACGAGCCCATCGACGCGAGGATCCGCTCCCGGACCTCGAGCCAGACTTCGCGCATCTCGTCGAGTGACGAGAACGGGATCGGCGGCTGGTCCCCGTTCCGGGCCGGCATCGGAGGGCCGTTCACGAACAGGAGCCGGGCGAGCGGATCGCTCACCCAGGTGTCGACCGACTTGTTGTGCTCAGCCTTCCGCGGGCTCATGTCGAGATGCCCGAGGCGTTTGGCGATGACCTCGTTCATGATCTCGTCGGTGCCGGCGCCGATGCGCTGGAGCCGGGCGTCGCGCCACGCTCGGCTGACGGGTGCCTCGTGCATGTACCCGAAACCGCCGTGGACCTGGAGGCAGGTGTCGGCGACGCGGTTCTGCACCTGGGCGACGAACTTCTTGGCCATCGAGATCTCGGCGACGGGGTAGTCGCCCTGTTGGATCTTCCAGACCGTGTCGTAGAGGAGGGCACGCGCGGCCTCGAGCTCGGTGGCGGCGTCGGCGAGCTTGTGGGCGATCGCCTGGTGGTTGCCGAGCGGCGTGCCGAACGTCTGACGGTCGCGTGCGTACCGGATGGTCTCGTCGAGGATCTCGTCGGCCTGGCCGATCCCGGCGGCCGCACCCGAGAGTCGTTCGTACTGCAACTGCCACATCAACTGCGCGAAGCCCTCACCCGGCGTTCCGCCGATGAGGTTCGCGTGGGGAACCTGCACGTCGTCGAGGGCGAGCTCGACGGTGTCGCTGCCACGCATGCCGAGCTTGCGAAGGCTCCGGGAAACGCTGACGCCCTCGAGTGCGGTGTCGACCATGAAGAGCGAGACACCCCGGTGCCGTGATCCCGGGTTCGGTCTGCACGACGAACGTGAGGAAGTCGGCCCGCTGACCGTTGGTGATGTAGAGCTTGCGCCCGTTGACGACCCAGGTGTCGCCGTCGCGGGTGCCCCGGGTGGTGATCCCGGCGACGTCGGATCCGGCGTCGGGCTCGGTGATCGCGATCGCACCGATCTTCTCGCCGGCGATCGCCGGCCGGAGGTACCGCTCGCGCAGCTCGTCGGAGCCGAACTCCGCGAGGGCCGGTGTACACATGTGCGACTGGACGCCGACCGCCATCGGGATCGCGCCGCACCCGCAGTGACCGAGCTCCTCCATGAAGACGAGGCCGCTCGCGAGGTCGCCGCCCGCCCCGCCCCAGCGTTCGTCGTAGTGGAGGCCGAGGAAGCCCAGCTCACCGCAGCGCCGGAACACGTCGTCGGGGAAGTAGCCGGCGTCCTCCCACTCGTCGACGAACGGTCGGAGCTCCTTGTCGACGAAGCGGCGGACCGACTCCCGCAGCTCGTCGTGCTCAGGTGTGAAGACGGGGTGCCGGTGCGTCGCTCCCATGGGTTCACGGTATTCCGGCGGGGAGGGCGAGCGGGACGGTGTCGCCCAAACGGGTGCAGCGGGTGGCGGAACCCGTAGAATCGCCGCCGTGAGTGAGTCGATTCTCCGACGCCGTCTCGTGGATGCGAGCGAGCGGCTCAAGAAGCTGCGAGCCGAGCTCGCAGTCACCGAGGAGCAGTTGGTGTTCCTCGAGGAGGCCGCCGAGGAGGCGCGCCTGCGCGCGCTCGTCTCCGAGACACCCCTCGCCGACGTGGAGGCCCGCGAAGCCGGGCGGCACGCCGACGCGCTGGGTCGTCAACGAGACGCGCTGCTGCCGCGCCATCGACGGCCTGGTTCGGGAGCAGGATGTCCTGCTCGACCGGATGGCGGCCGAGCTTCCTGCACACTGAGTCCTGCAGCTGTCCGCCCGCAAGCCCACTGGTACGGAGCTGCTGTGTCGCAAGCCCGAGTCGTGATCGCCGAAGACGAAGCCATCATCCGGCTCGACCTCAAGGAGCTCCTCGAAGAGGAGGGCTACGAGGTCGTCGGTGAGACGGGCCGTGGCGACGAAGCCGTGGAGCTCGTGCGGGAGCTGCGTCCTGATCTCGCGATCCTCGACATCAAGATGCCCGGCCTCGACGGCCTCACCGCGGCCCGCCACATCGTCGGCGAGCGCCTCTCGGCGGTGCTGATCCTCACCGCGTTCTCGCAACGTGACCTCGTCGAGCAGGCCCGCGATGCCGGCGCGATCGGCTACATCGTCAAGCCGTTCCAGAAGAGCGACCTGATCCCGGCCATCGAGGTCGCCCTGGGTCGGCACAAGGAGCTGGAAGACCTGGCGCGTGACGTCGGGGATCTCAAGGACCGGCTCGAGGGCCGCAAGATCCTCGATCGGGCCAAGGGGATCCTGCACGACCAGCACGCCATGTCGGAGCAAGACGCGTTCAACTGGATCCGGCAACAGGCCATGAACCGGCGCACGAAGATGGAGATCGTCGCGCAGCTCGTGGTCGACGGATCTTTGGCTCCCTCCTGATGGTCGAATCCGCTCCGCCGGCTCGATCGCTCACCCGTTGAGTCCTGCGGTGGATGTCCGCCGACTCCGCTTCTTCTCCTGCTGAGAGGCGGTGGCGCCGCGTACTGTGGCGGTGTGTCGAAGCTGCTGCTCCTCGATGGTCACTCGCTCGCGTACCGCGCGTTCTACGCGCTCCCGACCGATCTCGCGACATCGGCGGGGATGGTCACCAACGCGGTGTACGGCTTCACGTCGATGTTGGTGAAGGTGCTCGGCGACGAGCAGCCCGACTACGTGGCGGTCGCGTTCGACACTCCGGCGCGCACGTTTCGCAAGGAGATGGACGAGGACTACAAGTCGAACCGCAAGGAGACGCCCGACCTCTTCCGCTCGCAGCTACCGCTGATCCGCCAGGTGCTCGAGACGCTGCGGATCCCCACGGTCGAGCTCGAAGGAGTCGAAGCCGACGACGTGATCGGCACCCTGGCGACGCGCGCCGCGGCGAAGGGGATCGACACCATCGTCGTCACCGGCGATCGCGACTCGTACCAGCTCGTGCAGGACCCGCACCTCAAGGTGCTCTACAACAAGCGCGGCGTCTCCGACTACGCGCTGTACGACGAAGCCGGGATCAAGGAACGCACCGGAGTCACGCCCGCGCAGTACCCCGACTACGCGGCGATGCGCGGCGACACGAGCGACAACCTCCCCGGCGTTCCCGGCATCGGCGAGAAGACTGCCGCGAAGCTCATCAACACCTACGGCGGCCTCGAAGGCATCTTCGAACACCTCGACGACCTCCCGCCGAAGCAGCGGGCGAACCTCGGGGAGATGCGTGACCGGGTCTTCCAGAACCGGGAGATGACCCGCCTCCGTCTCGACTGCGACATCTCGCTCGACGTCGACGACCTGGTTCCGACCGCGTTCGACCGCGAGGAAGCGCGGGTCTTGTTCACCCAACTCGAGTTCCGCACGTTGTATCCGCGGCTGCTCGAAGCTGTGGGCAGCAGCGCGACCGGCGAGGCCGAAACGGATTCTGCAGCTGTCGACGTCGAGGTCGCGCACATCCGCGCCGCGCCGGCGGCGGTGAAGCTGCTCGAGGCGATCCGCGCCGAGGGCGGCCGCTACGCGCTGGAACCTCGTTGGGCCGGGATCCCCGGCCGTTCCGACATCGTCGGGCTCGGCGTCGCGGCGACCGACGGCGTCGCGTCGTACGTCGCCGGAGACCTACTCGGCGACGATTCGGTGCGGGCCGCGCTCACGGCGCTCGTCGCGGCCGACGGCCCGCCGCTCGTCGCGCACCGGGCGAAAGAGCTGATGCACGGACTCGAACCCGTCGAGGTCTGGTCACTCGATCTCGACACCGTCGTGATGGCGTATCTCCTCGATCCCGGTGAGGGGAAGTACGTCCTCGACGACCTGGTCGCGCGTCACCTCGGGCTCGAGGTGCGGTCACCCGACGCCGAGCCGGGCACGCTCGACCTCGACGGCGACACCACGATCGAGGAGACCGGGCCGGCGCGCGCATGCGGTGCTCGCACTCGGGTTGTTCCTCGAAGAGGCGCTGCGGGCCCGCGAGCTCGACGCGCTGTACGAGCGCATCGAACGTCCGCTGGTGCGGGTGCTCGAAGTGATGGAGTCGGCGGGGATCCGCATCGACCGCGAGTTCCTCGACGTGATGCGGCACGACCTGGCCCAGCAGTGCGAGCTGCTCGTGAGCAAGATCCATGCCGCGGCCGGCGAGGAGTTCAATGTGAACTCGACGCCGCAGCTCCGTCGGATCCTCTTCGAGAAGCTCGGCCTCACGCCGGTGAAGCGAACGAAGACCGGACCCTCGACCGACGCCGACTCCCTGCAGAAGCTCGCCGACGAGCACCCGATGGTGGCCGACCTGCTCCGCTACCGCGAGGTCGAGAAGCTGCGGAACACCTACGCCGATGCGCTCCCACCCCTGATCGGCTCCGACGGCCGTATCCACGCGACCCTCAACCAGGTCGCGACGACCACCGGCCGGATCTCGAGTGAGTCGCCGAACCTCCAGAACATTCCGGTGCGCACGGCCGAGGGCCGGGAGATGCGGCGTGCGTTCATCGCCGACGACGGATGTGGTCTCCTCACCGCCGACTACTCGCAGATCGAGCTCCGCGTGCTCGCGCACCTCGCGGAAGACCCCGGTCTGATCGACGCGTTCGAGCGTGGTGCCGACGTGCACACGATCACCGCGGCCGGCGTGTTCGACGTCGCCGAAGAAGATGTCGACGAGTTCCAACGTCGGTTCGCCAAGGTCGTGAACTACGGGCTCGCCTACGGGATGGAGGCGTACGGCCTCGGCCAGCGCCTCGACATCCCGACCGACCAGGCGCGCGAGATCCTCGACAGCTACTTCGAGTCGTTTCCCGCCGTGCGCGAGTTCATGGACCGCACCGTGGCCGAGGCCCGCGACCGCGGGTACACGACCACGTTGTTCGGTCGTCGCCGCCAGATCGCGGAGCTCGCGTCCGACAACTTCCGCATCCGCCAGATGGGGGAGCGCATGGCCCAGAACGCTCCGGTCCAGGGCTCGGCCGCCGACATCTTCAAGCTCGCGATGATCGACGTCGACGCGGCCCTGCGTGAGCGCGACTTCCTCTCCCGCATGATCCTGACGGTGCACGACGAGCTCGTGCTCGAGGTTCCGCTGGCCGAGCGCGAGCCCGTCGAGATCCTCGTCCGCGACGCGATGTCGACGGTCACCGAGCTGAAGGTCCCCCTCACCGTCGACACCGGCTTCGGCCCCAACTGGGCCGAAGCCAAATGACCGAGCGGTCCGTTGGTGCAATTGTCGTCGGATAGCGAAGAGAAACGCACCAACACAACGGTAGGGGTGGCCGGGTCGGGGCCGGGCGGGGCGTGGTTCAACCCGATCGCGGCGTTCCTCGGGCCTGCGTACCTGCGGAACGCGTTCACGAAGGGGACCGCGGCAGGAGGTCGACTTTCTCGTCGACGCGCTGGGCCTCGAACCGGGGATGCGGGTGCTCGACGCGGGGTGCGGGCCGGGTCGCCACGCACTCGACCTCGCGCGGCGGGGGATCGAGGTCACGAGGAATCGATCTCTCGCCCGACTTCGTCGCGCTCGCGACCGCCGGAGCCGACGCCGAGAGCCTGCCGGCCCGGTTCGACGTGCTCGACGTCCGGGATCTCGACTTCGACGGCGAGTTCGACGCCGTGATCTGCGTGTGCCAGGGCGGCTTCGGACTGCTCGGCGGCGACGACGACGCAGGGATCGTCGCCCGGCTCGCCGCGGCGCTCCGACCCGGAGGCCGGCTCGCGTTGACCGCCTTCTCCTCGTACTTCGCGCTCCGGTTCCTCGAAGCGAACGAAGACTTCGACGCCCGGACGGGGGTCGTCCACGAGCGGGCGACGGTTCGAGACGACTGCGGTGACGAGCGGGAGTTCGACCTCTGGACCACCTGCTTCACCGCCCGTGAGCTCCGGCTCCTGCTCGAGACGGCGGGACTTTCGGTCGACGGCGTCCACTCGGTCTCGCCGGGCGAGTACGGCACGGACGCGCCCGATCTCGACCATCCTGAGCTGCTTGCGTTGGCGCGTCGCCGCTGATCCCGGCACTGACCGGCCCTTTCGATCTGGCCGTCGGGGGAGTAGCCTGTTCGCCGGCGCCCGAACCGGGTGCCTCGTTCGCGCGCCCGATGCTCGCGAGCTGCAATGTCACTGTTCCCGAGGAGTCCTGTTGTCCGATCAAGAACTGAAGGAGCCGACGCCAGTCGTCGAGGCCTCCGACCCCGGTCCCGCGCCGGTTGAGATGCCCGCAGCCGATGTGGGTGACGCGGAAGTCGAAGCTGCCGACGCAGTTGAGACTGTGGAAGCAACCGAGGAAGGGGTCGAGGAGCTCGACATCGTCGTCTTCGACGACCTCGGCGACATGTCGTTCTCCGATGCGATCGACGCCACCATCGTCGAGTTCGACGAGGGCGGCCTCGTCAGCGGTGTGGTCGTCAAGATCGACAGCGACGAGGTGCTGCTCGACATCGGATTCAAGTCCGAGGGTGTCATCCCGTCGCGTGAGCTCTCGATCCGCAACGACGTCGACCCCTCCGAAGTGGTCACGCTCGGCGAGAAGCTCGAGGCGCTGGTTCTCCAGAAGGAGGACAAGGACGGCCGCCTCATCCTCTCCAAGAAGCGAGCCCAGTACGAGCGGGCGTGGGGCACCATCGAGAAGCTCAAGGAAGAAGAAGGCGTCGTCTCCGGTCCGGTCATCGAGGTCGTCAAGGGTGGTCTCATCCTCGACATCGGCCTCCGTGGGTTCCTGCCCGCGTCGCTCGTCGACCTCCGCCGGGTCCGCGATCTCGCTCCGTTCGTCGGCAAGACGCTCGAAGCGAAGATCATCGAGCTCGACAAGAACCGCAACAACGTGGTGCTCTCCCGCCGGGCGTACCTCGAGGAGACCCAGCGCGAGCAGCGCGACGAGTTCCTCACCAACCTGAAGCCGGGCGAAGTCCGCGAGGGTGTGGTCTCGTCGGTCGTGAACTTCGGTGCCTTCGTGGATCTCGGCGGCATGGACGGACTCGTCCACGTCTCCGAGCTCAGCTGGAAGCACGTCGATCACCCGAGCTCGGTCGTCAACGTCGGCGACGAGGTCACGGTCCAGGTGCTCGATGTCGACCTCAGCCGGGAGCGCATCTCGCTGTCGTTGAAGGCGACGCAGCAGGATCCGTGGCAGGAGTTCGCCACCGGTCACCAGGTCGGCGAGCTGGTCTACGGGCGGGTCACCAAGCTGGTGCCGTTCGGCGCGTTCGTCCAGGTGGGCGAGGGCATCGAGGGCCTGGTCCACATCTCCGAGATGGCGGCCCACCACGTCGAGGCGCCCGAGCAGGTCGTCACCCCCGGCGAGGAGCTGTGGGTGAAGATCATCGACATCGACCTCGATCGTCGGCGGATCTCGCTGTCGATCAAGCAGGCCGCCGAGGGCGGCGAGGTCGCAGCGGAGTACCGCGACCAGTTCGGTGAGCACAACTACGACGCCGAGGGCAACTACATCGGTGCCCAGGCCGAGGCCGTGGCGGAGCACGCCGAAGGCGAAGTGGCCGAGGCTGAGGTCGCCGCCGAGGCCGAAGCGGCTGAGGAGCTCGAGGAGGCGTTGGTGCTCGACAGTGCCGCCCTCGACGCGGTCGAAGCGGTTGCCGTCGAAGGCGCCGCGGCCGAGCCGGCCCCGGAGATCCCCACGGCGTAGTACGCCACGGGCCCGGCGGTCGGCTTCGGGCTGATCGCTGGGCCGTGCGGCCTATCCACACCTTTCACCCTTCCTGTCACACTCACGTTTCGTCGGTGCTCTCGCGCTCAGCGTGAACACCGCGTGACCGGAACTGGTGGATCCGCAGAGCGGATCCGGAGCAAGGGGTGGGCGTGGGCAACCGACGCACAGTGATCGCCGTCATCGCGGTCGTACTGGCCGTGATCGCAGGCACCGGGGTGTACCTCTACACCTCGAGCGCCGATGCACGAGCCAAGTCAGACGTAGAGATGGTCCAGACCCTCGTCGCGACGCAGAACATCGCGCGTGGCACCCAGGGTGACCAGGCGCTCAGCCAGGGCCTGCTCGAGAAGAAGGACGTGCCGCGTGGCGCGCTTCCGCCGGGTCGGGTCACGAACCCCGACTCCGTGAAGGGCAAGGTCGCGGTCGCCGAGATCGCGTCGGGCCAGTTCATCGTGAGCCGACAGCTTCGCCTCCGCCGGCAAGGGCGGAGCGGTGTCGAGCACCCTGGCGAAGGATCACCAGGCGATCTCGGTGCAGCTCGACCCGAAGCAGGCCGTCGCCGGTCGCATCGTCGAGGGCGACCTCGTCAACGTGATCGTCGTTGCCAAGGTCCGCAAGGACCCCGCGGCGCCGTTCGACCCGTCGGTTCCCGACAACGTGTCGATGTTCGCGGTGCAGAACGCCAAGGTGCTCGGTATCGGCCAGGCGACCGGTGCCGACGGAACGACCACCAGCACCACGACGCCTGACAGCGGCAACAGCGGCGAGGTCGCAACCGAACGCAGTCTGATCACGCTCGAGGTCAGCGCGGCCGACGCGCAGCGGATCGCGCTCGCCACGGTGACCAACAGCGCAGGCGTGTGGCTCACGCTCGTCGGCCCGGGGTACACGGCACAGAACCTGCCGTACGTGGGTGACAACACCACCCTCAACCCGGTCCTCCCGCTGAACAACCCCTACTAGCCGTACGGCGCACGTTCCCCCTGACGGTCGATCGAATCCGAGGCTGCACCAGATGAAGCTCATGGAGACTGACGGCAGTACCGCACTGAACCTCCCGACCCTGGGAGACACTGCGTACGACGTCGTCGTGGTCGAGCCCGATCCCCGCCGACGCACCGAGCTCGTGGTGCAGGTCGGCGGGAAGGGCGCTCGGTCGTTCGCGACGGTTGCGGAGCTCGCTGCCGCGGTCGAGGCAGGTACGCCGACGGTCGCGGTGTTCGGTCCGAGCCTCGCCAACGACGAAGGGTTCGCTCCGGTCGCCGCGCTCACCGAGGACCACCCCGGGGTGGGTGTGGTTCTTGCCGCGGAAGAGCTCACCACCGCACTGCTCCAGAAGGCGCTCCGCTCGGGTGTGCGAGATGCAGTCGTGCTCGGAGAGAAGGACAACGACGAGCTCTTCACCGCGCTCGGGCGGGTCGGCAATCTGATGGTCTCGATCACCGCTCGTCCGGCGGGTGTCGCACCGGCGCTCGCGCCGGGGAAGGTGATCGTCTGCTTCTCCACCAAGGGCGGTGTGGGCAAGAGCGTGTTGTCGACCAACCTGGCCGTCGCGCTCGCGCAGCGGTCGGATCGTCCCGTCGCCATCCTCGACGCCGACCTCCAGTTCGGCGACGTCGCCGTGCTCCTCGGCATCAACCCCGAGCGCACCGTGATGGACGCAGCCGCGGCCATCCACCACGACGACCCGGAGCTCATGCGTGCCCTCGTGATGAAGCACGACCCGAGCGGTCTGCTCGTGCTCCCGGCACCGATCGAGCCGTCGACGGCGGATCAGATCCGTCCGGAAGACATGCTCGCGATCGTCGACTCGATGCGCACCTTCTGCGGGACGATCGTGATCGACATGCCACCGCACTTCGACGACATGGTTCTCGCGCTGCTCGACATCGCCGACGAGGTCCTCCTCGTTGCGAGCATGGACATCCCGAGCATCAAGAACCTCAAGGTCGGGATGCAGACCCTCGACCTGCTCGCGTTGGCGGGCCCGAAGCTCCGACTCGTGCTGAACCGTGCGAACGCACGGGTGAAGCTCGACGTCAAGGAAGTCGAGAAGGCGCTCGGTCTCGACGCGCGGTTCCCGATCCCGTCCGACATCGCGGTACCGCAGGCGGTCAACCGCGGCGTACCGGTGGTGCTCGACAACCCACGCTCGCCGTCGGCCCGCGCGTTCGAAGACATCGCAACAGAGTTTCTGACCGAAACCACGGTTGAAGAGCCCGGCAAGCGCCGGCTCTTCAGCCGGTGACGGTCGAGCACGAGCCCAGGGAGGGGCGGGGATGACCCAGCACACGAAGTGGCAGGAGTTCCAGCGCACGCCGACATCGGCACGCGACGGCGCGCTGGAAGAGCTGCGTCTGCGGCTGCACCAACAGGTGATCGCCGATCTCGGCCCCTGCTCTACAACCAGCGGTCCTCGGGCCCGGAGCTCAAGCGTCAGGTCCAGGAAGCGCTGCACGCCGCGCTCGCCGACGAGAAGGCGCCGCTCTCCGCGATGGAGAAGGCGCAGTTGGTGCAAGACGTCACCGACGACGTCCTCGGCTACGGCCCGATCGACCGGTTCCTGAAGGACCCGGAGATCAACGAGGTCATGGTCAACGGTCCCGACCACGTGTACGTGGAGCGGCGCGGCGTGATCGAGCACACCGACGTCACCTTCGGTGACGAGCAGCACCTCCGTCGCATCATCGACAAGATCGTGAGCGAGGTCGGTCGTCGCGTCGACGAGGCCACGCCGATGGTCGACGCCCGTCTCCCCGACGGCTCCCGCGTCAATGTCGTCGTTCCGCCGCTGTCGATCGGTGGTCCGTTCCTGACCATCCGTCGGTTCTCCACCGACCCGTACACCGTCGACGACCTGGTCACGTTCGGCACGTTGACCCCCGCCGTCTCTCGATTCGTCGAGGCGTGCGTGGAGGGCAAGCTCAACATGATGATCAGCGGTGGTACCGGCACCGGCAAGACGACGCTCCTCAACGTGGTGTCGTCGTTCATTCCCGAGTCGGAGCGCATCGTGACCATCGAGGACGCGAAGGAGCTCCAGCTGCGCCAGGAGCACGTGCTCGCGCTCGAGTCCCGTCCGTCGAACATCGAAGGTCGCGGCCAGGTCACCATCCGAGACCTCGTGCGCAACGCGCTGCGCATGCGACCCGACCGGATCGTCGTCGGCGAGGTCCGTGGCGCGGAGACGCTCGACATGCTCCAGGCCATGAACACCGGCCACGAGGGTTCGATCACCACCGTGCACGCCAACACCCCGCGTGACGCGCTCGCCCGGCTCGAGACGATGACCTTGATGGCCGGTCTCGACCTGCCGTTGCGGGCGATCCGGGAACAGGTTGCGTCCGCGCTCGACGTGGTCGTGCATCTCGTGCGTCTGCGTGACGGCACCCGTCGGGTCAGCCAGGTGAGCGAGGTCGTCGGCATGGAGGGAGACGTGATCGTCCTCCAAGACATCTTCCTCTTCGACTACGGCATGGGCGTCGACGCCGAGGGCAACAGTCTCGGTCAACTGAAGAGCACCGGTATTCGTCCGAAGTTCTCCGAACGCCTCGCCGACCACGGCATCGCCCTGGAACCGGCGCTGTTCCAGCAGGAGCTGTTCGCCCGCAAGGTGGTGGGACTCCGATGACCATCCTGCTCGCGGTCGGCGTGGCCGTCGCGATGGGGCTGCTCGCGTTCGTGCTGCTGTTCGTGTTCGCGAACGACGACGCCGACGTCCAGGGCCGCCTCAACGACTACGCCGAGGACGCGGCGCGACCAGCACGCGAGCGCGCCGACGGCACGACGGTGCTGGCCGAGACGAAGGTGCTGCAGGACGCGGTGCAGCTCACCGAGCGGTTCGCGCCGAAGGGCGTGCTGGCCAAGGTCGAGCACTCGCTCGAGCAGGCCGACCTTCCGTTGCGGCCCGGCCGAGGTGCTCTTCTTCTGGGTCGCGGCGCTGTTCATCGCCGCGATCTTCGGCCTGCTGCTCGGAGGGCTTCGGGCTCGCGATCGTGCTCACCGCCGCGCTCGCGGTCGCTGCCCGCCGTCTACGTCTGCCCGCAAGCGGCAGCAAGCGACTGCGCGCGTTCGCCGACGCGCTCCCCGACACGCTCGCAGCTGCTCGCGGGCTCGATGCGGGCCGGCTTCTCGCTCGTCCAGGCCGTCGGCGCGGTCGCGCAGGAGGCCGCGGAGCCGATGAGGACGCAGCTCCAGCTGGCGTTCAACGAGAACCGCCTCGGTCGCCCGATCGAGGACGCGCTCGACGATGTCGCCGACCCGCATGGAGAACGCCGACCTCGCGTGGGTCGTCATGGCGCGTGCGCATCCAGCGGGAGGTCGGCGGAAACCTCGCCGAGCTCCTCGACACGATCGCCGACACGATGGCGCAGCGGGAGCGCGTCCGCCGGGAGATCAGTGCCCTCACGGCCGAGGGTCGTCTCTCGGCCGGGATCCTCGGCGTCCTGCCGTTCGGCATCGCGGTCGTCATCCTGCTGTTCCGACCCGGCGTACCTCGACCCGCTGGTCGACGACGCCGCGTCGGGATCGCGCTCGTGATCGGCGCCCTGATCCTCAACATCGTCGGGTTCGTCTGGCTCCGCAAGATCCTGAACATCGAGGTCTGACATGGAGTGGTTGATCGTTCTCGCGACCGTCGGCGCGGTGCTGCTGCTCGCGGTGTACGCCCTGACCGGCGCCAGCGAGCGGGCGGAGTCCCGGCAGTCGCTCGCGCGCATCGACGGCTACCAGGTCGAGGGTGCCGCGCGGCACGCGCACAGCCGCCTCCTCGATCGCGCCATCGAGCCGGTGAAGGAACGTCTCACCGAGACCGCGCGGAAGTACACGCCGGCGGGCTACGCCGACAAGGTCCAGCGACAAGCTCGATGCTCGCGGGCTCGCCGAAGCGACGTCGACGTCGACCAGTTCCTGCTCTTCAAGCTGCTGGGCGCGGTCTCGGGTCCGCTCTGGGTCCTCGCTCGTGTTCGGCTTCCTCGGGATGAGCGGGGGACTGGCGTCATCTGTGACCGGGCTGCTGTGGGTCTGTCGCGTTCGTGCTCCCCGACGTCGCTCGTCGCCCGCCGGATCGAGGCCCGGCAGCGACGAGATCCGCGAGCAGCTCCCCGAGTTCCTCGACCTGCTCACGATCTCGGTCGAGGCCGGCCTCGGCTTCGACCAGGCGGTCGAGCGGACGAGCGCCTCGGTTCCCGGGCGCTCTGAGCGACGAGTTCCGGCGCATGCTGCAGGAGATGCGGATCGGCGCGAGTCGAGCCGAGGCGCTCCGCGCGTCTCGAAGAGCGTACCGACGTGGCCGAGCTGCGCTCGTTCATCCTGGCGATGCTGCAGGCCGACACGTTCGGCGTGTCGATCGCGCAGATCCTGCGGACGCAGGCCGACGAGATGCGGGTGCGTCGACGCCAGGCCGCTCAGGAGCTCGGTCAGAAGGCTCCGGTCAAGATGCTGCCGCCGCTCGTGTTCTGCATCTTCCCGGCGTTCTTCGTCGTCGATCCTCGGCCCGGCGGCGATCAACATCTTCAAGGCCTTCTGAATGGCGATCGAATGGTCTCAACGACCTATACAAGCCTTGCAGTCGGTTAGCGGATACTTGATACCGGTCGCTGGCCAACGGGGCCGGCCATGGCAACAAGGGGCGAGTCAAATCACATGAACCTTCAGATGATCGTCAACTGGCTGCAGGCCCGGTCTCGAGACCGAGCGAGCGTGGTGCGGCTCTCGTCGAGTACGGCCTGCTCGTCGCGCTGATCGCCGTCGTGTGCATCGGTATCCTCGTTGCACTCGGGCCGAAGATCGCGGTCGAGTTCAGCAAGATCTCGAACGGCCTCTAAGCAAGAGGACCGGACCGAAACGAAACACAGCAACACGCCGGGAGCCGCAGGCACTTCGCCTGCGGCTCCTTCGCGCGTGGGATGTGATGCGTGCGGCCCATTCCTATGAATCCGCGACTCCGTCAAGGTGATGAAATCAGTGTCCACTGCCCTGCAAGACCGCGAAGCTCCAGCGACCCCTCCGGTCGAGAGTCCGGACCCGTCTTCGTCGCTGAGCGGCAAGAGCTGGCTCCCGCTCGTCTTCGTCGTCTTCACCTCGACGTGGATCGCGCTGATCAGCGCATCGAGCTGGTTCGATGGCGACGGGTGGTGGCACCTCCGCAACGGGGCTCTGATCATCCAGCATGGATCGCTACCGGCCGGCGACCCGTTCTCGTGGCTTGCGGCCGGGAAGTCCGGCGTCCTTGATGGGTGGTTGTTCGACGTCGCGATGGCCGGGATCCGGAAGCTCGGCGGGGTCACCGCGGTCAGTCTCTTCGCGCTGGCAGCAGTAGTCGCCTATGGCGCGGCGTCGTACGGGGTCAGTCGCTGGACGGGAGCGCGGCAATGGCCCGCCGCTGCGTTTGCTGGTCTGGCCGCGCTCCTCCTGAAGGCCTTCGTGGCGGAGCGACCGCAGATGGTCAGCTATCTGCTCTTCGCTGCAGTTGTCGTCGTGGCCGGAGAAGCCCTGCCGCGGCTCGAATCGCTCGCTTTCGGGTCTGGGGCTGCTCATCGCTCTCTGGGCGAATGTGCACTTGGCGTTCTCGCTCGGCGTCGGCGTCGTCGGTCTCACCGCGATCGGCGCGGCAATCACCAGTCGTACCGTTCGGCGGCCCGCGTTCGTGGCAGGCACAGCGGTGGTCGCCGGTCTCCTCAATCCCTACGGAGCACGGGCGTACACGATCGCGCTGGAGGCGCATGGTGCGGCCGACATCATCCAGGAGTGGCGGCACCTCGGTTTCACGAAGTTGCTCGACATTCTCGTCATTCTGCTGGTGGTTGCTGCCGGTCTCTGTCTCGCGCTCAGCGGCCGCTGGCGCAATCTCCAGACTTCCTTGCCAATCGTCGCGCTGACCGCCCTCACGTTCGACGCGGTTCGGAACGCGCCATTCCTCGTACTCCTTGCCTCGGCTGAAGTCGCGTTCGGGCTTTCGCGTGTGCT
The DNA here is from genome assembly GCA_963829475.1 of uncultured Actinomycetes bacterium. Classification (GTDB taxonomy): domain Bacteria; phylum Actinomycetota; class Acidimicrobiia; order IMCC26256; family JANYLB01; genus JANYLB01. Next base: position 1,032,777 of record CAWHIU010000002.1, read on the forward strand.
CGATCGTCGGAGTTCGACCCGTGCGGACACCGAGCGTCGCCGGATGCGGCGGATGGCGCTCGGGCACGGCGCGGTCGCGGGCGTCGTGATCTTCGTCGCCCTCACTTCGTTCGCGGTCTCCAGCGTTCGTGGTGCGCGTCCGGAGCAGTATCCGATCCGAGCTGTTGCGGCGATTCCCTCCGGGTGCCGCCTCCTCAACGAATATGACCAGGGCGGCTACATCGCCGACACCCGTTGGCCCGATGTCCACGTTTCGGAAGACGGCCGGATGCTCGAGGGGACGACTTCACTGCTCGAGCAGCAGCACGTCCTCAAAACCCGTGGCCAATGGCGCTCCTGGCTGGATCAGCATCACGTCGACTGCGTGTTGGCCGCGTCCGTACCGCAAGATCGTGGGGGCACTGCGAAACGGCCGGTTGGATTCGGCAAGCGTCTGACCCGAGCGGGGTGCTGCTGATCCGTCCCGGACTAGTGGAGTGAGACGATTCCCATCCGGACGCCGCTGAGGACGGCTTGGGTGCGATCCCTGGCTTCGAGCTTCACGTAGATCGACGCCAGGTGGTTCTTCACCGTCTTCGCGCTGATGAAGAGGTCCTGGGCGACCTCGGTCGTCGACTTCCCGTCGGCCACCGATTGCAGGATCTCTTCCTCCCGCTTGGTGAGGGGTGACGGCACCGCCGGCTCCTCGTCGGAGGCCACTTCGGCCGGCGTGAACTCCTGCAACATGGAGTCGGCGAGATCGGGGGAGAGGAACACCTCGCCCGTCGAGGTGAGGCGCACGGTCTCCACCACCTCCTGCATCGAGCAGTCCTTGCTGAGGAACGCGACGGCGCCGGCCTCGATCGCTTCGCAGACGAGCTTGTCCTCACCGTGCATGGTGAGGATCACGATCTTGGTCTCGGGTCCGGCCGCGTAGATCTGACGCGTGGCCTGGATGCCGTCGAGGATCGGCATGGTCACGTCCATGACCACGACGTCGGGTTCGAGCTGCTTGGCGAGACGGACCGCTTCCTCGCCGTCGCATGCCTCGCTGACGACGTTGAGACCGGCGTCGTCGAGTGCGCGACGCAGAGCCTGCCGGACCAGCTGGTGGTCGTCGGCGACGAGGACGGTGGTCATGGGGTTACCTCCAATTCGACCAGGATCCGAGTACCGAACCCTGGTTCGCTGTCGAGTGAGAGTCGTGCGCCGACCGCGGCGGCGCGTTCGCGCATGCCGACCAGTCCGTAGCGTTCGTCGGACACGGCGATCGGGCGGAACCCGCGCCCGTCGTCGCGGATCTCGAGCCAGGCGTGGTCGGCACCGATCGTCCAGGTGACCCAGACGCGACGGGCATCGGCGTGACGCTCGACGTTGGTGAGCGCCTCCTGGAGGATGCGCCAGAGCTCCTGCTCGACCTGGATCGGGAGGCGACGCCCGTGGACACGGGCGGTGAGCGTGCACGCGATGCCGGTGCGGTCCTGGAAGCGCTCGAGGTAGTTGCGCGGCAACCTGTTCGAGCTCCATGGAGTCGGTCACGTCGGCGCGGAGTTGGTAGAGCGTCTCCCGCAGTTCACCCACGACTCCCCGCACCACCTCGTGGAGCGCTTCGATGTCGTGGTCTTCCTGGTGGGCCGCGGCGAGACGCTCGAGCTCGAACGCCACGTAGGCGAGCGACTGTGCGAGCCGATCGTGGAGGTCGCGCGCGATCCGGGCCCGTTCGGCTTCGGCGCCGAGGGTGCGCAGACGGGCGAACCAGGTCGCGTTGTCGACCGCGAGCGCGAGCGGCCCGACCATCTCGGCGAGGAGCTTCGCGTCGTCGGGTCCGTACTCACCCGGCTTCGTGTGCTCGATGACCACGAGACCGATCACCGTGCTGCGGGCAACGAGCGGTGCCGCGAGCATGCTGCGCGCCATCGGGGCGAAGCTGGCGAGGTGCTCGTGGAGCAGGTCGTCGTAGACCACCGGATCCGAGCGCGTCGAGCGCGTACGCCGCGGCGGTGGGGAGCTGCTTCTCGTCGAGAGCAGGGCCGATACGCACCCCCTCGGCGAGCTCGACCCGCCACATGCCACTGGTGACATCGCGGACGATGAGGGTGGCCGACGTGTAGTCGAAGACCTCCCGGAAGCGGCGCTGCGTCGAAGCGACGACCTCGCCGAGGTCGAGCGAAGCGGGAAGGGTCTGGACGACCTCGTGGAGTGCGCTCAGCAGGTCGTTGGCAGTTGCCATCCGGGTGAACTGGTCGCGGTCGGTGCGCCGAAGTGCTTCTTCGGTGATCCAGAGCTGGCGGGAGAACGCACCGATGCAACCGCAGATCCCGAGCATCAGCGCGGCCTGGGCCCCGTCGGCGATCCCCGTCGTACCGTTGTTCACGAGCACGTCGGCGAGCGTGAGGGTCCCGGCGCCGATGGCTGCGGCGGCGATCCCCTGGTAGTACCCCCAGCCGAAGCCTGCGAGCATGACGCACGGGATCGGGACGAGCACGAACGGGCTGTCCCACTGCCCGCTCATCGAGAGGGCGAAGATGCAGAGCCCGAGCTCGGCGAAGACGGCGATCTCCGCAGAGCGTTTCGAACCGCGGAGCTGCAACGGCCGGAAGGTGCGGAACGCCGTGTAGATGATCAGCACCGCGGCCGCGACGATGTTGCCCGGGTCGGTGGCGTTGCGCGTCGTGACCAGGAGCAGGAGGCCGACGCCGACCGTGCTCCACCGCAGGAGCACGAGGAGCGGGCCGAGATGTTCGCTGAGCGCGGACTGCTGGTGGCGGGACGCGCCGCCGTCGGGCCGGCCGGGGATCCGGATCGGGGCGACCGACGCCTCCTCGAGGACGGTGCCGCTCGGCTCGGGTTGGTTGTCGACGATCGTGCCGCGCACCACCGGGTCGGGGCGCTCCTCGCTCACGGGAGCCGCGCGCGATCCACTGGCCGGCGCGGCCGCGTCGTGTCCGTTGGCGTCGTCGTCGAGCAGAGCCCGCACTCGCTTCACCCGCCAGTTGTCGGCACGTTGAGGCTCGGACCGAAGGAGTTCTCCCTACAATGCTCAACCGTGCTGCTCGCGGGGCTTACCGGTGGTATCGGAGCGGGGAAGTCGACCGTCGCCGACATGCTCGTGGCCCGAGGGGCCGTCCTCGTCGACGGCGACCTGGTGGCCAGGGAGGTGGTGGAGCCGGGCCAGCCTGCGTTGGAGCGGATCGCCGAGCGATTCGGCCCCGGGGTGCTGGATTCCGACGGGCGGCTCGACCGCCCCGCGCTCGCCGCGGTGGCGTTCGCGACCGACCACGCCCGCAAGGATCTCGAGTCGATCACGCATCCGGCCATTCAGGCCGCATTCGCCCGTCGGGTGCTCGAGGCGGCGACGGACGCGATCGTCGTGCTCGACGTCCCCCTGCTGGTCGAGTCGGGCAAGGTGAAGGAACGCGGGTACCACTGTGTGATCGTGGTCGAGGCTCCCCGCGAGGTGCGGTTGGGGCGGCTCGAGTCCCGAGGGGTCGATCGGGCCGATGCCGAAGCCCGCATGGCCGCGCAGGCAACCGACGAGCAGCGCCGCGAGATCGCGACCTGGGTGCTTCACAACGACGCCGATCTCGCCAAGCTCGAACGCCAGGTCGACACCGTCTGGGCCGATCTCGTCTCCCGCAACGCCGCGATGGAGGAATAGCTGACCCACCCTCGTCGTAGAGTCGGAGACGATGCCGGCACTCGAGCTCGTCTCCGAATTCGAAGCCGCGGGCGACCAGCCCCAGGCGATCGCCGCCCTCAGTGAGGGGATCCGGGCGGGGGAGAAGTTCCAGACGCTGCTCGGCATCACGGGATCGGGGAAGTCGTTCACGATCGCCTCGGTGATCGCCGAGGTGCAACGGCCCACGATCGTGCTCGCGCCCAACAAGAGCCTCGCGGCGCAGCTGGCGAGTGAGTTCCGCGAGCTCTTCCCGAAGAACCGGGTCGAGTACTTCGTCTCCTACTACGACTACTACCAGCCCGAGGCGTATCTCCCGTCGACCGACACGTACATCGAGAAGGACAGCTCGATCAACGACGAGATCGATCGGCTGCGCCACTCGGCCACCGCCTCGTTGCTCTCCCGTCGCGACGTGATCATCGTCGCGAGCGTCTCGGCGATCTACGGGCTCGGCTCACCCGAGACGTACTCGAAGCAGCTCCTGAGCCTCGGGGTGGGGGAGGAGCACCCGCAACGCGCGATCCTCGGCCGCCTCGTCGACCTCCAGTACGAACGCAACGACACGGCGTTCGTCCGCAACAAGTTCCGGGTCCGCGGCGACACGATCGAGATCTACCCGGCCTACGAAGAGCGTGCCGCGCGCGTGTCGTTGTTCGGCGACGAGATCGAGAAGATCTCGTGGGTCGATCCACTCACGGGCGAGATCGCCGAGGATGTCGACCGGCTCGTGCTGTTCCCGGCGTCGCACTACGTCACCGACCACGAGAGCCTCGCCCGCGCGACCGTGGGTATCGAGCAGGAGCTCCACGAGCGACTCGAGTGGTTCGAAGACCACGGCAAGCTCCTCGAGGCACAGCGACTGCGCATGCGCACCACCTACGACCTCGAGATGCTGCGTGAGATCGGCACGTGCTCCGGCGTCGAGAACTACTCCCGCCACCTCGACGGGCGCGACGCCGGTGAGGCGCCGTACACACTGCTCGACTACTTCCCCGACGACTACCTCGTCGTGCTCGACGAGTCGCACGTCACCGTGCCGCAGCTCCACGGTCAGTACGAGGGTGACCGGTCGCGCAAGGAGACGCTCGTCGACCACGGGTTCCGGCTTCCGTCCGCGATGGACAACCGACCGCTGCGGTTCGAGGAGTTCACCAAGAAGATCAACCAGATCGTGTACCTCTCGGCCACGCCCGGTTCGTACGAGCTCGAGATCTCGAGTCGGGTCGCGGAGCAGATCGTGCGGCCGACCGGCCTGATGGATCCGGAGGCGATCGTGCGGCCGACCAAAGGTCAGATCGACGACCTGGTGGGGGAGATCAACGCACGCGTCGAGAAGGACCAGCGCATTCTCGTCACCACGTTGACGAAGAAGATGTCGGAAGACCTCACCAACTACCTGCTCGAGCTCGGTATCCGGGTGCGCTACCTGCACAGCGAGGTCGACACGCTCGAGCGGGTCGAGATCCTCCGGGGCCTGCGCCTCGGCGACTTCGACGTGCTCGTCGGCATCAACCTCCTGCGGGAAGGCCTCGACCTGCCCGAGGTCGCGCTCGTCGCGATCCTCGATGCCGACAAGGAGGGCTTCCTCCGGTCGGCCACGTCGTTGATCCAGACGATGGGACGCGCCGCGCGCAACGTCGACGGTCAGGTGATCATGTACGCCGACCAGATGACCGACTCGATGCGAAAGGCGATCTCGGAGACGCAGCGCCGTCGCCAGAAGCAGTTCGAGTACAACGCCGAGCACGGCATCGATCCGCAGACGGTGCGCAAGAAGGTGCTCGACATCATGGACATGGTGCGGGCCCGCGAAGGTGAAGACGACACGTCGGCTCGCAGTGGTGGTCGCGGACGCAGCCGCAACAAGAGTCAGCGCTCCGCGATCTTCGACGTGAAGGATCTCCCGCCCGACGATCTGGGGCGCTTGATCCAGACCTTGCAGGAAGAGATGCACGAAGCCGCCAAGAGCCTGCGTTTCGAAGAGGCGGCCCGACTGCGCGACGAGATCACCGAGTTCAAGCGGGAACTGCGCTCCGCGAGCTGAGCCACGGTTACTCTTGCCCCTCCCCATCAGCGATGATCGGGTGCGGAGAGTGGTGTCTACCAACGAGGCCTCGCGCGTGACCGATGATGTCCGACCCGCACCTGGTGCCCGCCCGCTCCGGGTGCTGTGGCTCGTCAAGGGTCTCGGACCTGGTGGAGCGGAGCGGCTTCTCGTCTCCGCCGCGGGAGCGCACGACCACGCGGCGTTCTCGTTCGATGTCGAGTACCTGCTCCCGTGGAAGGACGCGCTCGTCCCCGAGCTGGAGGCACTCGGCGTCCCGACCCACTGCCTGGGGGTGCGAGACGAGCGCGATCTGCGCTGGGCCGGCCGGCTCCGGAAACGGTTGCGCACCCGCCCGGTCGACATCCTGCACGCCCACAACCCGTACCCGGCGGGCATCGCCCGACTCGTGGCGCGCACGCTCCCCGCATCCGTGCGCCCGAAGCTCGTGTTCACGGTGCACAACACGTGGTCGAGCTTCCGCTGGCCGTCCCGGATGTTGAACGGAGCGACCTACCTGCTCGACGACGCGGACCTGGTCGTGTCGGAGGAGGTGCGGGAGACGATCTGGCCTCCATTCCGGGCGCGGACCGAGCTCGTGACCCACGGCGTCTCCCTCGACGCGATCGACGCCGCGTCTGCGGGCGGCCCCGCGATCCGTGCCGAGCTCGGAATCGGTGCCGATGAGATCGTCGCGGTCACGATCGCGAACTTCCGTGCCCAGAAGGACTACCCGAACCTTCTCGCCGCGGCGAGGATCCTCGCCGATCGCGGTGTGGCGCTCCGGATCGTCGCGGTCGGGCAGGGACCGCTGGAGGCCGAGATGCGGGAGCTCCACGCGCGGCTCGATCTCGGCGACCGCGTCCTCCTGCTCGGGCAACGCGACGACCCCCTGCATGTCCTCGCCGCGGGCGACATCTTCACCCTGGCATCCGACAACGAAGGTCTGCCCGTCGCGGTGATGGAGGCGATGACGATGGGTCTCCCGATCGTCGCGACCGCAGTCGGCGGTGTGCCGGGCGCGATCGTCGAGGGCGTCGATGGTGTCCTCGTCCGGCCGTCCGATCCGACCGCGCTGGCCGATGCGCTCGCCGACCTCGCCGCGGATGCTCCGAGACGCCACCGCATGGGAGCCGCGGCTCGCGTGAGTGGCCAACGGTTCGACATCCGGCTCGCCGTGCGCCGTATCGAAGATGTCTACCGAACGGTCACCGCGTGACTTCCACGTCGCTCGACATCCGTCCCGCCCGCGCGACCGACCGGGCCGACATCTTGGCGCTGCTCGCGGCCTCACTCGGCCGTGAGGAAGACCCCCGTTTCGAATCGCTGTTCGCATGGAAGCACGAAGACAACGCGTTCGGTCCGTCGCCGGCGTGGGTCGCACACGACGATGACCGGCTCGTCGGGTACCGCGCCCTCATGCGCTGGCAGTTCGAGCGCTCCGGCCGGGTCATCCACGCCGTGCACGCGGTCGACACCGCCACCGACCCGGGATACCAGGGCAAGGGGATCTTCACGCGCCTCACGATGGGCGCCGTCGAGGCCCTCGCGCGAAGAGGGCGTGAGCTTCGTGTTCAACACGCCGAACACGCAGAGTCGGCCGGGGTACCTCAAGATGGGATGGCGCGACGTCGGTCGCCTTCCTGTCTCGATGCGGCCGCTGTCGCTCGCGGCTCCGCTTCGGATCGCACGACGCGCGGGTTCCCGCGGAGCGCTGGTCGTTCCCGTGTGACGACGGCGAGCCCGCCGTTGATCTCGTCGCTGAGGCCCAGGATCTCGGTGAGCTGCTCGCGAGCCAACCCGTCTCGCATTCGCTCCGCACGGCCCGATCCCCGGAGTACCTCGCGTGGCGGTACGGGAGCAAGGTCGTCGCGTACCGCGGTCTCGTCGCGCCCGGTGGTCTGCGCGAGGGCGTGCTGCTGTTCCGGGTACGTCGGCGGGGTGGTGCCGCGAGGTGGTCCTCGACGAGCTGATCACGCGCGGGGCCGATCCGGTCGCAGCCCGGAAGCTGTTGCGTCGGCTCGGTCGCGAGGTGTCGGCCGACTACGTGATGCGGATCGGCGGCGCGCCGGTCTCGCGTGACGGGTTCGTTCGCGTCCCGGGCCAGGGGCCGATCCTGACGTGGCGCGCGCTGAGCGACCCTGCAATGCCATCGCTCACCGATTGGGACGTCACCCTCGGCGACGTGGAGCTGTTCTGATGGGTCTCGAGCGCCGCCGCCCGCGGCTCGTCCACCTCGCGACCAGCGACATGACGTTGTCGCTCCTGCTCGGACCGCAGCTGCGCGCGTTCGCCGAGGCCGGGTACGAGGTCATCGGCGTGTCGGCCCGCGGTCGGTACGTCGAAGAGCTCGAGCAGGACGGGCTCGACTTCCGGGAGCTGCGCCACGCGACCCGGGCCATGGCCCTGGCCGACGACGTCCGCTCGATCGGCGAGCTCGCCCACCTGCTCCGCACGCTCCGACCCGACATCGTGCACACGCACACCCCGAAGCCCGGCTACTACGGGCGTCTGGTGAGCCGGCTGTGCCGGGTTCCGGTGATCGTCCACACCGTCCACGGGATCTACGCGCTCCCCGAGGATCCTCTGCGCAAGCGCGCGTTGGTCTACGGGCTCGACCGCATCGCGTCTGCGTGGTCCGACATCGAGTTGCTGCAGAACCCGGAGGACCTGCCGGTGCTCCGGCGGCTCGGGATCCCGATGCGCAAGCTCCGCGTGCTCGGCAACGGCGTGGATCTCGACCGGTTCGACCCGACGCGGGTGACACCCGAGCGGCGTGCAGCCCTGCGGGCCGAGCTCGGTGTCGGGCCCGGCGACGTGGTGTGCGGGGCCGTCGGTCGGCTCGTGTGGGAGAAGGGGTATCGCGAGGTGTTCGCGGCGGCTCGAGCGCTGCGTGATCGCGTTCCGGAGCTCAAGTTCGTGATCGTCGGGGGCGTCGAGCCCGACAAGACGGATGGCGTACCGACGTCGGAGCTCGAGCGGGTCGCGGCCGAGGCGAACGTGACGTTCACGGGTCTGCGCGACGACGTCGACGAGCTCTACGCGGCCATGGATCTCTGCGTCCTCGCGTCGTACCGGGAGGGCTTTCCCCGGGCCGCGATGGAGGCCGCCGCGATGGGCCTTCCCCTCGTGGTCTCCGACATCCGAGGTTGCCGCCAGGTCGTCGACCACGGTCGCAACGGGCTGCGGGTACCGGCCCGCGACGCCACCGCACTGACCGAGGCGCTCGCCGAGGTCGCGACCGACACTGCTCGGCGGAGCCAGATGGGGGAGGCCGCGATCGCGAAGGCCCACGCCGACTTCGACCAACGCCGGGTCATCGACATCACGCTCGACACCTACGCGAAGCTGCTCGCCGCACGCGGGCTCCGCTTCGAGCCAGAGCCGCCCGCGTCCGAGGAAGTCCGAGCATGAAGCCCGTCTGTCTGACGGTCGACGTCGAGGACTTCTACGAGGGGATGCACACGCTCGGTCACGATCTCGAGCCGCCGGCTCGTCCGGAGCCCGGGCTCGACGCGCTGCGCCGGATGCTCGACGGGCGCGATGCGCAGATCACACTGTTCGTGGTGGGGCGGCACGCCGAACGGTTTTCCGACGGGCTGCAGGCGCTCGCGGCCGAGGGCCACGAGATCGCATCGCACGGCCCCGATCACGGGCGGCTCCCGGCGGGAGGCGCGGCGCTCACGACCTGGCTGGAGTCCGGCCGCACGATGCTCGAAGACGTCGTGCAACGCCCGGTGACGGGCTTCCGCTCCCCGCGGTTCGACCGGCCCGCCGGAGTCGACCTCAATGGGTTCCGCGACGCGATCGCAGCGGCGGGTTTCACCTATGTCTCCGACACTCACCGCGCCGACGACGCGAGGGTCGACGAGCTGCCCGTGAGCTTTCTGGGCCGGCTTCCGATGGGCGGGGGGAGCTATCAACGGCTCTTGCCCGCGCGTGCGACCACGGCCTTCGTCCACCGGAACGACGGGGCAACCGTGCTCTACTACCACTCCTACGACTTCGGCCGAGAGCTGCCGCCCCTCCGGTCGGCGCGGTCGCCCGCGGTCGTGGCCCAACTCCTCGCTCGAACAAGGATCGCCGTAGTGTTCGAACGTGTCCTGTCCGAATTCGGCAGCCAGACCTGTACCGAGGTGATCAATGGCCTTCGATGAGTACTTCGACCAACGGTCGCGGCGCTTCTCGAGCTTCTACCGGAGCGAGTCCGTCTCGCGGATGCTCGGCCGGGGCGCGCTCTTCGACCGCCTGTCGTTCGCGGTCGCGCAGGCCGACGCGCTCCACGCCAAGCGCGTCCTCGACGTCGGATGCGGCAGTGGCCCGCTCTTCGCCCCCCTCGCAGGCCTCGGGATGTCGGTCACAGGGGTCGAGCCCGCGCCCGGGATGATCGAGCTCGCGCGACGCGAGGCGGCCCGGTTCCCGGGGCTCGTCGACGTCGTGCCGACCGGCTGGGAAGAGATCCCGGACTGGAGCGGCGACGTCGCCGAGTTCGACCTCGCAGTGGCGCTCGGAGTGTTCGACTACGTCCCGAACGCCGATGCCCTCATGCGCAACATGGCCGGCGCGGCGACCCACGTGGTCGCCTCGTTCCCAGCGCCTGGGATGCGGACCTCGCTGCGCAACGTGCGGTACGGATGGCGGGGCGTCTCCGTCTACGGCTACAGCGAGGCGGCCGTGCGTCGCCTGTGCGTCGAGAGCAGCCTCGAGGTGGTCGAGCTCCGCCCGCTGGGCCGCGCCGGCTTCGTGCTGTGCGCCGCGCGAGTCGGGCTCCCGTCACCGAAGTGATCTGAATCGTCGACTGCTCCCCCGAACGTGCGTTCGAGGGGGTTAGACTCAGGGCTTCATGGCGGAGTCCTCGATCATCATCCGAGGCGCTCGGGAGCACAATCTCCGCGACGTCGACCTCACCGTGCCGCGCGACCAGTTGGTCGTGTTCACCGGCCTGTCCGGATCGGGCAAGTCGTCGCTGGCGTTCGACACGATCTACGCCGAAGGCCAACGCCGGTACGTCGAGTCGCTGTCGAGCTACGCCCGGCAGTTTCTCGGCCAGATGGACAAGCCCGACGTCGACTTCATCGAAGGCTTGTCGCCGGCGATCTCGATCGACCAGAAGTCGGCGAGCCGCAATCCACGGTCGACCGTGGGAACGATCACCGAGATCTACGACTACCTGCGCCTCCTGTATGCACGCATCGGCATCCAGCACGATCCCGAGACCGGCGAGATCATCAAGCGACACACCCCGCAGGAGTTCGTCGACCGGGTCCTCGAGCTCCCGGAGAGCACCCGGTTCCAGGTGATCGCCCCGGTGGTGCGCGGGCGCAAGGGTGACTACCACTCGTTGCTTGCCGACCTTGCCGGCGAGGGATTCGCACGGGCCCGGGTCGACGGCGAGATCGTCGAGCTGTCGGGCCTCGCCGGTACCGGTGGGATGGGAACCGACGGCGTTCGCCTCGCTCGCTACGAGCAGCACACGATCGAGGTCATCGTCGACCGGTTGGTCCGGCGCGACGGCATCGAGCGACGCCTCACCGATTCCGTCGAGACCGCGCTCAGGCTCGCGGAGGGCGTGTGCATCGTCGAGCCGGTGAACAAGGCGAGCGAGCCCGAGGGTGACCAGCTCATCCTGAGCCAGCACGGCGAGGAGCTCGCACCCCGAAACTTCTCGTTCAACTCGCCGTACGGTGCGTGCGAACGTTGCGACGGGCTCGGTACGCGCTTCGAGGTCGATCCCGAGCTGGTCGTGCCCGACGACGATCTCTCGATCGACGACGGTGCGATCGCGCCGTGGTCGGGCTTCCGCGGCGAGTACTTCAAGCGCGTGCTCACGGCGGTGGCAGAAGAGCACGGCTTCGACACGGCCACGCCGTGGAAGAAGCTCAGGAAGCCGGTGAAGAAGATCATCTTGTACGGCGGGGGACCCACGCAGGTTCTCGTCCAGTACAAGAACCGCTACGGACGCAAGCGGTCGTACAACACCCGCTACGAAGGCGCGATCCCGTGGCTGCAGCGGCGCCACACCGAGTCGGAGAGCGACCGGGCGCGCGAGCAGATCGAGGGGTACATGCGGGAGGTCCCGTGCCCCGCGTGCAACGGCGACCGGCTCAAGCCTTCGTCGCTCGCGGTCACGATCCACGGAAAGAACATCGCCGAGGTCGGCAACCTCTCGATCCGCAAGTGCGGGCAGTTCTTCATCGACATCGAGCTGTCGGAACGCGACCGCATGATCGCCGAGCGGGTGCTGAAGGAGGTCAACGAGCGGCTGCGTTTCCTGCTCGACGTCGGCCTCGACTATCTCAGCCTCAACCGGTCCGCGGGGACGCTCGCGGGTGGTGAGGCGCAGCGGATCCGGCTCGCGTCGCAGATCGGGAGCGGGCTCACCGGCGTCCTGTACGTGCTCGACGAGCCGTCGATCGGGCTCCACCAGCGTGACAACCAGCGCCTCATCGACACCATGCTGCGGCTGCGTGATCTCGGGAACACGGTGATCGTCGTCGAGCACGACGAGGAGACGATCCGCGTCGCCGACTTCGTCGTCGACATCGGTCCGGGTGCGGGCGAGCACGGTGGCGAGATCGTGGTCGCCGGCACGTTGAAGGACCTGCTCAAGAAGAAGGATTCGATCACGGGGCAGTACCTCACCGGCAAGCGCAGCATCCCGATCCCGGAGATGCGCCGTCAGCCTGGAGAGGATTGGATCACGGTCCGCGGTGCTCGCGAGCACAACCTGAAAGACATCGACGTCGAGCTTCCCCTCGGGTGCCTCGTCGCGGTCACCGGCGTCAGCGGGAGCGGCAAGAGCACGCTCGTCAACGACATTCTGTACCACGCGCTCATGCAGCGGATCTACAAGTCGCGGACGGTGCCGGGTCGGCACAAGACGATCGACGGCACGGAGACGCTCGACAAGGTCATCAACATCGACCAGTCGCCCATCGGTCGCACGCCCCGGTCGAACCCCGCCACGTACACCGGGGTGTTCGACAAGATCCGCACCCTCTTCGCGAAGACCCAAGAGGCCAAGGTGCGCGGCTACATGCCGGGCCGGTTCTCGTTCAACGTGAAGGGCGGCCGCTGCGAGGCCTGCTCGGGAGACGGCACGATCAAGATCGAGATGCACTTCCTGCCCGACGTCTACGTTCCGTGCGAGGTGTGCAAGGGCGACCGATACAACCGAGACACGCTCGACGTCACGTTCAAGGGCAAGAACATCGCCGAGGTGCTCGACCTGAGCATCGAGGAAGCGGTCGAGTTCTTCGTGAACCAACCGACGATCGCCCGCACGTTGCAGACGTTGTTCGACGTCGGGCTCGGGTACGTGCGGCTCGGCCAACCCGCGCCCACGTTGTCGGGGGGCGAGGCACAGCGGGTGAAGCTGGCGTCGGAGCTCGGCAAGCGGTCGACCGGCAGCACCATCTACATCCTCGACGAGCCGACGACCGGGCCTCCACTTCGAAGACGTCCGCCGATTGCTCGGGGTGCTTGCCCGGCTCGTCGACGCCGGCAACACCGTGTTGGTCATCGAGCACAACCTCGACGTGATCAAGTCGGCCGACTGGATCGTCGACCTCGGTCCCGAGGGCGGCGACGGCGGCGGTGTGGTCGTCGCCGAGGGAACGCCGGAGCAGGTCGCGAAACACCCCGACAGCCACACCGGTCGCTTCCTCGCGCCCATCCTCGGCGTCGACTAGGAGAAGGAGCGCACATCCGGTTGTCGACGAGTTGATTCAACTCGTCGCGACGACGGCCGATGCATCTCGCGTACACGGTCGCGGCCGGGTGGGAACGGAAGCCCGCCCGGCGGCGCACCGGGTTCTCGTACCCTACGAGGATGTCCGGCCCCGACCGCTCCGACACCAGTGACCCGTGGGAAGAGCACGCGGCTTGGTGGCAGGACGGGTTCACCGCCGGCGCCGACCCCGAGTACGAGGAGCAGATCCTGCCCCTCGCGGCGAGCACCTGGCGGGAAGTCGTCGCGTGCTCGAAGTCGGGACCGGTGAGGGACAGGTCGCGCGCACGGCGTCGGCCCTCGGCGTCGACGTCGTCGTCGGCCTCGACCCGTCGCACGCCCAGGCGAGCGAGGCCGCGCGTCGTGGCGGCGGCCCGATGTACCTCCGAGGCGCAGCAGCCCGACTCCCCTTCAGCTCGTCGAGCTTCGACGCCGTCGTCGCGTGTCTCGTGTTCGAGCACATCGAGGCCGTCGACGAGGCGATCGCCGAGGTCGCCCGCGTCCTCGAACCCGGTGGTCGGTTCCTGTTCTTCCTCAACCACCCGTTGCTCCAGACGCCGGGGAGCGGATGGATCGACGATCACATCCTCGAGGAGCAGTACTGGCGGGTCGGCGCGTACCTGCACGAAGACCTTGCGCCGGAGGAGGTCGCGCCCGGCGTGATCCTGCCGTTCGTGCACCGTCCGCTCAGCCGGTACGTCAACGCGATGGCGGGGCAGGGGATGCTCGTCGAGCGGATGGAGGAGCCTGCTCCCCCACCAGGCTTCCTCGCCCGCGCCCCCGAGTACCCCGACGCTGCCGGTATCCCCCGCCTCCTCTTCCTCCGAGCCCGCAAGAACCGATTCCGGCGTCGTGAGCGCGCCGAAAACCACGCGCTGACGACGCCGGAATGAGATGGGGGGAGGGCGACGGGCGGTCAGGCGAGGTCGAGCATGCGCTGGAGGGCGACGCGGGCCCACTCGGCGGTCTGCGGGTCGACCTGGATCTGGTTGAGCACGCGACCGTCGACGAGGGCTTCGAGGCACCAGGCGAGGTGCGGCTCGTCGATGCGGAACATGGTCGAGCACGGGCAGATCAACGGGTCGAGCGACACGACCGTGCGGTCGGGGTGCTCCTTCGCCATGCGTTGCACCATGTGGATCTCGGTGGCGACGCCGAGGACCGCGCCGGGTTCGGCGGCGTCGACCCACTCGAGGATCCGCTCGGTCGAGCCGACCTTGTCGGCGAGCTCGACCACCTCGTGCGATGTCTCGGGGTGGACGATCACCTGACCATCGGGGTAGCGGCCGCGGAACGCGGCGACGTGTTCCGGTGTGAACCGCTGGTGCACCGAGCAGTGGCCCTTCCAGAGCAGGAAGGTCGAAGCCTTGACATCGGTGTCGTCGAGGCCACCGAGCTCGACGCGCGGGTTCCAGAGGCGCATGTCGGAGTCGGCGAAACCCATCTGGAACGCAGTGTTGCGACCGAGGTGCTGGTCGGGGAAGAACACGACCTTGTCGCCGCGAGCGAGCGCCCAATCGAGCACCGTGCGCGCGTTCGACGACGTGCACACCGCACCGCCGTGCTCGCCGACGAACGCCTTGATCGCCGCGGAGGAGTTCATGTAGGTGATCGGGACCACCCGCTCGACGTCGGTGACGGTCGCGAGCCCTTCCCAGCACTCCTCGACCTGGTCGAGGTCGGCCATGTCGGCCATCGAGCAACCGGCGTTGAGGTCGGGGAGGATCACCCGCTGGTGGTCGCCCGTGAGCACGTCGGCCGACTCGGCCATGAAGTGCACACCGCAGAAGACGATGTCGGTGGCGCGTTCGTTGTCGGCCGCGAACCGCGCCAGGTTGAAGGAGTCGCCGCGGGCGTCGGCCCAACGGATCACCTCGTCGCGCTGGTAGTGATGGCCCAGGATGAGCAGCTGGTCGCCGAGCGTCGCCTTGGCGGCACGGATGCGGTCTTCGAGCGCGTCGGGCTCGGCCGACGTGTATTCGTCGGGCAGCCGGGGCTGGAGTCGCAGCATGGGCTCGGTTCTCCCTCTTGGGGATGACTCCCGAAACGGCCGGCGGGGACAGCCTGGTCGCCACCCGCGGGGTTGTCGGTCGCTTCCTCTCGGAACCGGGAGTCGTGCAATGGCCGGAATACCAGGCCGGCCTGCGGAGATCGTAACCCGAACCCATCCGGTCGGTGTTCCCGGGGGCGGGCGCGATGCTCGCGCCGCCGGAGTCGGCCTGGGAGAATGGGGCCGTGATGCAGCGTCCGCCCGCCGGCTCGATCCCCGACACGCCGGGGTCGTACCAGTTCAAGGATGCAGAAGGCCGGATCATCTACGTCGGGAAGGCGAAGAGTCTTCGCAGTCGGCTGAGCAACTACTTCGCGCCTCCTGCGACCCTCCCGATGCGGACTCGCCAGATGGTGACGACGGCGGCATCGGTCGAGTGGATCGAGGTGCGCAACGAGGTCGAGGCGCTCTTCCTCGAGTTCAACCTCATCAAGACGCACCGGCCCCGGTTCAACATCCGGTTGAAGGACGACAAGTCGTTCCCGTACCTCGCGGTCACGCTCGACGAGGAGTGGCCGCGGGCGATGGTCATGCGCGGCAAGAAGCGCAAGGGCGTCCGCTACTTCGGGCCGTATGCCCACGCGTACGCCATCCGCGAGACGCTCGACCTCCTGTTGCGCACGTTCCCGATCCGCACGTGCACGAACGCGAAGTTCGACCGGCACCGCAAGCTCGGCCGGCCGTGCCTCTACGCGCACATCGAGAAGTGCGTGGCGCCGTGCACCGACGCAGTGACCACCGAGGAGTACGACGCGCTGGTCGCGGAGCTGATCGCCTTTCTCGATGGCGACACCGATCAGGTGGTCGAGCGGCTCGAGCACCAGATGCTCGCCGCGTCGGGGGAGCTCGAGTTCGAGCGCGCCGCCCGCCTGCGGGACCAGCTCATGTCGGTGGGCAAGGCCATCGAGCGACAGCAGATGGTCGGATCCCGTTCCGAGGATCTCGACGTGATCGGCCTGGTCGATGATCCGCTCGAGGCATCGGTGCAGGTGTTCTTCGTGCGCAAGGGTCGGGTCGTCGGGCGCAAGGCGGTGATCGTCGACAAGGTCGAGGACCTCGACGGTCCGCAGCTCGTCGCGCGGTTGCTCGAGTTGCTCTACGGCGACTCGCCTCCCGATGACGTGCCGAAAGAGGTGCTCGTCCCGGTGGAACCGGAGGAGCGCGGCCTCTACGAGGAGTTCCTCAGCGAGATGCGCGGTTCGAAGGTGCGCGTTCGTGTGCCCCAGCGCGGCGACAAGCGCGAGCTGCTCGCGACGGTCACGACGAACGCGCAGGAGGCGATGCTGCGTCACAAGCTGCGTCGAGCGTCGGATCACAACGCGCGTGCTCGTGCGCTCACCTCGCTGCAGGAGGCGCTCGAACTTCCCGAGGCACCGTTGCGCATCGAGTGCTTCGACATCTCGAACCTGCAGGGCACCGAGATCGTCGGTTCGATGGTCGTCACGGAAGACGGGCTCGCGAAGCGATCCGAGTACCGGCGGTTCAAGGTGCGTGCGCAGGACGGCCAAGACGACTTCGCGGCGATGGAGGAGGTCCTGACCCGGCGATTCCGGAACTACCTGCGCGAGCGCGACGAAGGCGCCCGCGCGGGAAAGCGCTTCGCCTACCCGCCGAACCTCTTGCTCATCGACGGCGGCAAGGGCCAGCTCAACGTGGCGGTGCGGGTGCTCGAAGATCTCGGCCTCGAGGAGATCGCAGTGGCCGGTCTCGCGAAGCGGTTCGAGGAGGTCTACCTGCCGGGTCGGTCGGATCCGATCCGCATCCCGCGCGATTCCGAGGCGCTCTACCTCCTGCAGAACGTGCGCGACGAAGCCCACCGATTCGCGATCACCTACCACCGTCAGCTGCGGGCCAAGAAGCTCACCCGTTCGATCCTCGACGACGTCCCGGGCCTCGGTTCGACCCGAAGGACCCGATTGCTCAAGCAGTTCGGATCGGTGAAGCGCATGCGTGAGCTGACCGAAGCCGAGATCGTCGGGATCACGTGGTTGCCCGACACGGTCGGCCGCGCGCTGTTCGCCCGACTCCACGGTGAGCCGGGGCCGGCGAAAGCTGTGCGAGCATGAGCACGTCATGACGCCGTATTCCGAACCCCTCGAAGTCACGATCATCACCGGGATGTCGGGGGCGGGTCGTTCCGAAGCCGCGAACGTGCTCGAAGACCTCGGGTTCTTCGTGATCGACAACCTTCCGCCCGCATTGATCTCGAAGGTCGCGGAGCTCGCTCGCGGCGGGGAGCGACCGACGCGGTACGCGCTCGTCGTCGACGTGCGCAGCGGCGCGTTCATGGACGACCTCGCGGCGGCGCTCCGGGAGCTGCGGGCCAGCGGTGCGACGACCCGCGTGCTGTTCCTCGACGCTGCCGACGAAGTCCTCGTACGTCGCTTCGAGCTCACGCGCCGCCGCCATCCGCTCTCGGTGTCCGACACCATGCTCGAAGGGATCCACCGCGAACGGGTCCTGCTCGAAGGCTTGAAGGGCGACGCGGATCTGATCGTCGACACGAGCACCACGAACGTGCACGAGCTCCGGGACCGGCTCCGCGAGCTGTTCGCCGAGGGCGAGGTCGACGATCTCCTCCAGACCACCGTTGTCTCGTTCGGCTACAAGCATGGTCTTCCGCTCGACGTCGACCTCGTGTTCGACTGCCGGTTCCTCCCGAACCCGCATTGGGTGGAGGAGCTGCGGCCCCTCGCCGGCACCGACTCCGAGGTGCGCGACTTCGTGCTCGGTCAGCCCGATGCACCCGAGTTCCTCGACGAGCTCGACCGCCTCCTCGCGTTGCTGCTCCCCGCGTACCGACGGGAAGGCAAGGCCTACCTCTCGATCGGCGTCGGCTGCACGGGTGGTCGCCACCGCAGCGTCGTCATGGCGCAAGAGATCGCCCACCGCCTCGCCCTCGCCGGCTTCCGCGCCCGCGTCCACCACCGCGATGTGGATAAGACGTGAGCATCAAACGTCGTTGCCCTCGGTGGGGGGCATGGGCTGGCGGTGGTGCTGCGCGCGGCCCGGTTGTACGCCGACGAGATCACCGCGGTCGTCACGGTCACCGACGACGGCGGTTCCTCGGGCCGGCTGCGGCGCGATCTGGGCGTGATCGCGCCGGGTGACCTCCGCAAGTGTCTCGTGGCGTTGGCGACCGATCCGACCTGGGCGAAGGCCTTCGAGCACCGGTTCCAGGGTGGCGATCTCGACGGCCACGCGTTCGGCAACCTCGTGATCGTCGGTCTCACCGAGTCGCTCGGTGATTCGCTGCAGGGAATCACCGAAGCGGCCAAGGTGGTCGGCGCGGTCGGTCGGGTGCTTCCCGCGACGATCGGACCGGTGGTGATGAAGGCCGACGTCGACGGGCATGCAGTCGAGGGTCAGGTCGCGGTGCAGAACTCGCCGGGTCGCATCGGACACGTCGAGCTGGTGCCCGCCGACGCCCGCGCCCCCGAGGCTGTTATCGAGGCGATCGACTCCGCCGACCAGGTCGTGCTCGCCCCGGGTTCGTTGTTCACGAGCCTGCTCCCGGTCCTGTGCGTGGGGGAGATCCGAGCCGCACTCGCCGCCACGTCGGCGTCGGTGGCCCAGGTCGCGAACCTCCGGCCCGAGCTCCCGGAGACCGAAGGCCTCGATGCCACCGACCATCTGCGAAAGGTGCTCGACCACGGAGCCCGGGTCGATCGCTTCGTCTTCCAGGCCGGCGGGGCGCTCGCCGTCGATCCGGAAGCGATCCGCGCGCTGGGGGTCGAACCGGTCTCGGCCGACGTCTCGGGCGCGAACGGGCTGGTGCACGATCCGTCCAAATTGGCGACGGCCCTCTCCGCTCTGCTGGAGTCGTAGGGTTCGAAGGTCGGCTCGCGTCCGCGAGGCTCGGCACTGTTTCGTAGGGGACCGGCAACGACGCCGGGATGACGGAGGGTGAGCAATGACCGTACGGGTCGGGATCAACGGCTTCGGCCGCATCGGACGTTCCTTCTACCGGGCGCTGCTGGAGCGGGGCGCAGGGGCCGGCGTCGAGCTCGTGGCGGTGAACGACCCGTTCGGCGACGCCGAGACGATGGCATTCCTCCTCAAGCACGACTCCGTCGGTGGGGTGCTTCCCAACGAGGTGAAGGCCACTGAGTCAGGCTTCTCGGTCGACGGCAAGGAAGTGAAGAAGCTCGAGGCGCGCGACCCGGCCGAGGTTCCGTGGGGCGACAACGGTGTCGACATCGTGATCGAGTCGACCGGGCTCTTCACCGGTCGCGACAAGGCTGCCGGTCACCTCGAGGGTGGCGCGAAGCGGGTGGTGATCTCGGCCCCGAGCGGCGACGCCGACGCGATGATCTGCATGGGCGTGAACGACGAGGTCTACGACGCCGCGAAGCACACCGTCGTCTCGAACGCGTCGTGCACGACGAACTGTCTCGCGCCGATGGCCAAGGTGCTCGAAGACGCCTTCGGCATCGAGCAGGGCTTCATCACCACGGTGCACGCGTACACGACCGACCAGCAGCTCCAGGACCAGGCCACCGCGACCCGCAGCGGCAAGCCCGATCTCCGGCGCATGCGTGCCGCCGCGCTGTCGATCATCCCGAGCAGCACCGGCGCGGCGCGGGCCATCGGTGTCGTGCTCCCGCACCTGAAGGGCAAGCTCGACGGCACGTCGCTGCGGGTCCCGGTGCCGACGGGCTCGATCACCGACCTGGTCGCGACGCTGAAGGTCGACGCGTCGATCGACGACGTCAACGCCGCGTTCGCCAAGGCGGCGGGTGACTCGTCGTACCGCGGCGTGTTCGAGTACACCGACGAGCCGCTCGTGTCGGCCGACATCGTGCACAACCGGTCGTCGTGCATCTACTCCGCGCGCGACACGATGGCGGCAGGCCGCATGGTCAAGGTGCTCGGCTGGTACGACAACGAGTGGGGCTACTCGAACCGACTCGTCGATCTCGTCGCCTTCCTCGGCGACAAGTAACCCACCCGAAGCCGCAGCGCACCGATGGCCATCGACCTCCCGCGTCTCGAGATCGCTGCCGTTGGAGCGCGGGAGCCGCGTGCTCGTCCGCATCGACTGCAACACGCCGCTCCGCCCGATCGACGGCGGGGGCGTCGAGGTGTCGGACGACCTGCGTCTCACCACGGTGCTCCCCACGATCGCGTGGCTCCGCGAGCAGGGGGCGGCCGTGGTGCTGTGTGGGCATCTCGGCCGGCCGAAGGGCGCACCCGACCCGCAGTACTCGCTGGCCCCCGTCGCGAAGCGGCTCTCGGAGTTGCTCGGGGTCGAGGTGCCCCTCGCTCCGACCACCGTCGGCCCGACCGCCACCGGCTTCATCGCCAGCCTCGCCCCCGGCGACGTGATGATGCTCGAGAATCTCCGATTCGAAGCGGGGGAGACCGACAACGACATCGCCTTCGCGATGTCACTGTGCGAACCGGTCGACGCCTACGTGAACGAGGCGTTCGGGGCGTCGCACCGTGCGCACGCGTCGATCGTCGGACCGCCACCGATCCTGCCCAGCGCCGGCGGGAAGGCTGCTCGTGCGGGAGGTCGAGGTGCTGTCGGGCCTGCTCGACGGCGCGCGCGCGTCCGTTCGTGGCGGTGCTCGGCGGATCGAAGGTCAGCGACAAGCTGGCGGTGATCGACGCGCTCCTCGAACGGTGCGACACGATCCTCGTCGGCGGCGCGATGGCGTTCACGTTCCTCGTCGCCCAGGGGTATTCGATCGGCGACTCGCTCGTCGAGCTCGATCGGGTCGACGACTGCCGCCGACTGCTCGACACGGGCCGGGTGCACGTGCCGGTCGACGTGGTGATCGCGCAGGAGATCTCCGAAGACCGCCGAGGTGCAGGGTCGTGAAGGTCGGGCGGATCCCCGACGGGTGGAAGGGTCTCGACATCGGGCCCGAGACCGCGGTGCTGTTCTCCGACACGATCGACGAGGCCCGTACGCTGCTGTGGAACGGTCCGATGGGCGTGTTCGAGGTGACGCCGTTCGCGGCGGGAACCCGTACGATCGCCGAAGCCGTCGCCGCGTGCTCGGGGTTCACCGTGATCGGCGGCGGCGACAGCGGCGCCGCGATCCGACAGTTCGGCCTCGCCGACCAGGTCGACCACGTGAGCACCGGCGGCGGCGCGTCGCTGGAACTGATCGAGCTCGGTGACCTCCCCGGTCTCCGGGCACTCCGCGAAGGGACCACGAGGCTCGCCGATGACTGACACGACCGCTTCCGACAGTGCCCGCAAGCCGATCATCGCGGGCAACTGGAAGATGCACCACGACCACTTCACCGCGATCCAGTACACCCAGAAGCTGTCGTACCTGCTCGACTCCGACGACTACGAGCTCGTCGACGTGGTGCTCTGCCCGCCGTTCACCGACCTCCGATCGGTGCAGACGACGCTCGAGAGCGACAAGATCCCGATCGCGCTCGGTGCGCAGAACTGCTTCTACGAGAAGGAAGGCGCGTTCACCGGCGAGGTCTCTCCGGTGATGCTCGCCAAGCTCAACGTCAGCTACGTGATCGTCGGCCACTCGGAGCGCCGCCAGTTCTTCGGCGAGACCGACGACGTGGTGAACCGCAAGGTGCGGGCAGTGCATCGCGAACGGCATGACGCCCATCGCCTGCGTGGGCGAGACGCTCGAGGAGCGCGAAGCGGGCTCGACCGACGCCAAGGTGAGCGCGCAGGTCGTCAATGCGTTCGACGGCGTGAAGAAGGCCGACGTCGCCACCTCCGTCGTGGCCTACGAGCCGATCTGGGCGATCGGCACCGGTCGCACCGCCACCCCCGAAGACGCCGAGGTCACGATCGCGGTGATCCGGGCCGCGCTCGCGGAGCGGTTCGACACCGCGACCGCCGACTCGGTGCGGATCCAGTACGGCGGGAGCGCCAAGCCCGGCAACGCCGCGGAGCTGATGAGCCGACCCGGGATCGACGGGCTGCTGGTCGGGGGCGCGTCGCTCGACCCCGAGGACTTCGGGCGGATCATCCGCTATGGCAGCACCTGAGCCCGTGGCGGTGACGGCGTGACCGCGGTGGTACCGTCTTCGGGTTCCCACCCGCTGTTCCTGTTGCCCGGGAGATCACGTGATCGACGCCATCCTGATCGGCATCGTCGTGCTGACTGCTCTGTTCCTGATCGTGTTCATCCTGCTCCACGCCGGCCGCGGTGGCGGTTTGTCCGACATGTTCGGTGGTGGATCCCTCGGTGGTTCGATGGCCGGATCCACGGTGGTGGAACGCAACCTCGACCGCCTCACGGTGATCACCGCGACGATCTTCGTCTTCTCCGTCATCCTTCTCGGACTGAACCTTCAACCGTAGGTCCACGCGTGCCGATAGCTCGGTGCGAGAGTTGATCGTACTCGGGGGGCAGTGGGGATGTTCGAAGAAGGTGGGCACGTGAGCCGTCGCAGGTTGTCCCTCCGTGTGGGCGCGCTGGGCGTCGTGCGCGTCGTGGTGCTGGCCGCGTGCGGCGGATCCAGCAGCAAGAGCAGCGTCGACGAGCCCACGACCCGCGTCGGTCGTCGGGCGAAGCCCGCCGCCGGCACTCTGGTGCTGGCCGCCGAGCAGGAGCCCGACTGCGCCGACTGGATCGCCACGCTGCGCGGGCGTCGCCTGGGGCTCCTGGATCATGCAGTACCAGACCATGCCGCGGGCCTACGACATCGTGAAGTCGGGCGAACGACTGGAAGTACTCGCCGAGCATCCTTCTGGCATCGGAGCCGACCGTCACGTCGACGCCGGTGCAGGTCGTGACCTACAAGATCAATCCCGGCCGCGGTGTGGTCCGACGGCATGCCGATCACTTCGGCCGACTTCAAGTACACGTGGGACCAGATCGCGAACGGCAAAGACGTCTACAGCAAGACCGGGTACGAGAACATCGCCAGTGTCGACGACACCGACCCGACGACTGCGGTCGTCACGTTCAAGCCCAACGAGTCCTACGGCCCGTGGCGGTCGCTGTTCGGCACCGACTACGGCGTCTGGCCGAGTCACCTCCTCGAGGGCAAGAACCGCGACAAGGCCACCAAGAACGGCTACACGTGGTCGGGTGGGCCGTGGAAGATCGAGAAGTGGAACCGCGGCGTCGACGTGACGCTCGTACCGAACGACAAGTACTGGGGCGAGAAGGCGAAGATCTCGAAGGTCGATCTTCAAGTTCATCCCCGACACCGCGGCGCAGTTCAAGGCGTTCCAGACCGGTGAGGTGCTCGGGATCTACCCGCAGCCGCAGCCCGATTCGGTCGACCTGATCAAGAAGGGTCTCCCGAACGCGAAGACCGTGTACACGGCCGACACCGCGACCATCGAGGCGCTGTGGATCAACAACGCGAAGGCGCCGCTCGATTCGATTCCGGTGCGTCAGGCCATCGGATACGCGATCGACCGCGACGCGATCGTGTCGCGACTCTTCGGCGTCCTCGGAGTCAACAAGGCGAGCCAGAGCCTCAACCCGCCGATCACCAGCCAGTACGGGGATCAGCAGGCGTGGGCGGGCTACACGCTGAATCTCGACAAGGTGAACTCGTTGCTGACCGGCGACGGCTGGGCGAAGAACGGCGACGGGATCTACGCCAAGAACGGCAAGACGCTCAGCCTCACGGTCGTCACGACCGCCGGGAACCAGCGACGTGAGCTCACCGAGCAGATCATGCAGGAGCAGCTGAAGGCAGCCGGGATCGATCTGAAGATCAAGAACCAGAGCGCCGATCAGCTCTTCGGAACGACGCTCGTGAAGGGCGCGTACCAGCTCGCGTCTTCGGCCAGCAGAACACCAACCTCGACCCGGGCCTCTGCGTGCATCATGTGCTCGGGGAACGTGCCGTCGAAGGCGAACGACCAGTCGGGTCAGAACACCACCTTCACGAAGATCCCTGCGCTCGACCCGCTGCTCCAGACCGTCGACCTGAGCACCGACGAAGTGCTGCGCGACCAGAACGAGACCCAGGCCGACCAGTTGATGGCGCAGCAGCAGGTCTCACTCCCGCTCGACCCCTGCCGAACATCGCGATCTGGAGCAATCGGATCCAGGGCGAACCTCAGCGACAACCCGATCATGGCGATGTTCTGGAACATGAACACTTGGCAGCTGCCAGGGATAGTGACGAGCCCCGAGCCGGCCTCGGGCGCGAACGCGCAGTGCTGAGCTTCCTCGCCCGCCGGATCCTCTTCACGATCCCGGTGCTGCTCATCGCGTCGTTCCTGCTCTTCGTGTTCGTGCGCGTCACGTTCGATCCGACCGCGCGAGCTCCGGGCCGGCAAGGCCGACTCGGCCGCGGTCGCGCGCGAGAAGGAGCGATTGGGTCTCGACAAGCCGGTCGTGGTCCAGTACGGCCAGTGGCTCGGCAAGTTCGTGCGGGGCGATTGGGGTCAGAGCGAGCGCACTCGCCAAGACGTCTTCGCGATGATCCGCCGGGCCCTCTGGTACACGGTGCAGTTGATCTTCTGGGGGATCCTGCTCTCGGCGACCGTCGCCATCTCGGTGGGGGTCTACTCCGCGATCAAGCAGTACTCCGTGCTCGACTACACGTTCACGGGGCTCTCGTTCGCCGGTCTCGCGTTACCCCCGTTCTGGTTCGGGCTCATCGCGATCGAGTTCCTCGCGGTGCAGCCGGTGAGCTGGTTCCATCTCCAGGAACCGATCTTCGGGTTCGTCGGGCTCCACGGCGGCGACGCCAGCGGGTTCAATCTCGACTACGTGCGCCATCTCGCGCTCCCGGTGCTCACGCTCACGGTGCAGATCATCGCGAGCTGGAGCCGATTCCAGCGTGCGTCGATGCTCGATGTGATGCAGAGCGACTACATCCGCACTGCCCGCGCCAAGGGCGTGCCGCGTCGCCGGGTGATCATGAAGCACGGATTGCGGAACGCGTTGATCCCGCTCGTCACCGTGATGGCGCTCGACATCGGCGCGCTCTTCGGTGGTCTCATCGTCACCGAGACGATCTTCTCGATCCCGGGGATGGGGCGCCTGTTCTACGACTCGCTCCTCGCCGGCGACGCGACGGTGCTCGTTGCGTGGACCGTTGTGACGGCGCTGTTCATCGTCGCGTTCAACCTGCTCGCCGACGTGCTCTACGGCGTGCTCGACCCTCGGGTGCGTGTGGCATGACGCGTGCAGCGCCGGCGACCGTGAGCGGGCCGCGATGATCCCCGAAGAGGAGCTGCGCCGGAGCCGATCCCGGTCTGGCGCGCCGGATGGACACCACCGGCGTGATGCGGAACCGGGCTCGGGGCGAAGGCGGGCGTCGAGCTCGGCGGTGGTCCGGGTGGCGGACCCGGCACGGGACCCGTCGCGCGTTCGCAGTGGCAGCTGTTCCGCAAGCGGTTCTTCCGGCACCGGGTGGCGGTGCTCTCGCTGGTCGTGCTCATCGTGCTGATCGTCGCTGTGCTTCTCGGCGTCGCTCATCGCGCCGTACGGCAAGGACACCCAGGACCTGTTGCTCGGCCCGGTGAAGCCGAACGGCGACCACTGGTTCGGCACCGACGAGCTCGGTCGCGACCAGTTCACCCGGTTGCTGTACGCGGGGCAGCTGTCGCTCGAGATCGGCATCGCGGTCGCGCTCATCTCGACCGTCTTCGGCACGGCGCTCGGTGCGGTCGCGGGCTTCTTCGGGCAGGGCCACCGACCAGGCGCTCATGCGGTTCACCGATCTGTTCCTCATCGTGCCCGACATCGCGATCCTCGCGTTGGCGCTCGCGTACTTCGGTCACGAGCAACATCACGATCATCCTGGTGCTCGCCGGGATCTTCTGGATGGGCATCGCCCGGGTGATGCGCGGTCAGGTGCTGTCGCTGAAGGAGAAGGAGTACGTCGAGGCGGCGCGTGCCGCGGGGGCGTCGCCGTTCCGGATCATCACCCGGCACATCATCCCGAACACGATCGGCACGATCATGGTCGACGCGACGCTTGCGGTCGCGGCGGCGATCATCGCCGAGTCGACGCTGTCGTTCCTCGGGTTCGGCGTGCAGCCACCGAACACGTCCTGGGGGAAGATGCTGTCCGACGCCGAGGGCTACGTCGGCACCGCCGAAGGCCTATCTCCTCTACTACCCGGGGATCGCGATCTTCATCACGGTGCTCGCGGTGAACTTCCTCGGCGACGGCTTGCGCGACGCGTTCGACCCGCAGTCGGGTCGCGGATGAGCGGGTCTGTGCCCCTCCTCTCGGTCGAGCATCTCTCGGTGGAGTTCCCCACCGACGACGGCGTGCTCCACGCGGTCGACGACGTGTCGTTCTCGGTCATGCCGCAGGAGACGCTCGGCATCGTGGGGGAGTCCGGGTCGGGCAAGACCGTCACGTCGATGGCCGTGCTCGGGTTGCTGCCGAGTCGGGCCCGGATCTCCGGTGAGGTGCGGTTCCGCGGCGAAGACCTCAGGACGATGCGCGAGAAGGAGCTCGAGAAGATCCGGGGCGCGAAGATCGCGATGGTGTTCCAGGACGCGCTCGCAGCCCTGAACCCGGCCTACCGGTCGGTGCGCAGATCGCGGAGGCGGTCACCGTCCACCAACAGATCGGTCGCGACGACCTGAAGACCCGGGTCATCGAGCTGCTCACGCTCGTCGGGATCCCGAATCCCGTCGAACGGGCCGAGCAGTTCCCGCACGAGTACTCCGGCGGGATGCGCCAACGGGCGATGATCGCGATGTCGATCGCGAACGACCCCGACCTCCTCATCGCCGACGAGCCGACGACTGCGCTCGACGTGACGATCCAGGCCCAGGTGCTCGAGGTCTTCGAACGGATCCAGGAGCGGACCGAGTCGGCGATCATCATCATCACCCACGATCTCGGCGTCGTCGCCGGCGTGGCCGACCGGGTGATGGTCATGTACTCGGGCCAGCAGGTCGAGCTCGCGTCGGTCGACGATCTCTTCTACGAACCACATCACCCGTACACCGCAGGACTGCTCGCGTCGCTGCCGCGGCTCGACCGTCGTGCCGACAAGGCCGATCGGTTGCACCGCATCACCGGGCAGCCGCCGTCGCTCGTGTTCCGGCCTTCGGGGTGCTCGTTCCACCCCCGGTGCCCCGACGTGCGGCTCGGCGATCGCTGCACCGAGGTGGTTCCCGCAACTCCGTGATCTCGGATCCGGCCATCTCTCGGCGTGTCACTTCGCCGAGGAGATCTTCGACGGGCGATGACGCGTCGGTCGGACGGTGACGATCCTCGAAGTCGTCGACCTGGTGAAGGAGTTCCCGGTACGGGGCGGCCTGCTCCGGCGTACGGTCGGCGCGGTCCAGGCGGTCTCCGGGATCAGCTTCACCGTGGCGCGGGGGGAGACCTTCGGGCTCGTGGGGGAGTCGGGTTGTGGGAAGTCGACCACTGGTCGGGTCATCCTCCGCCTGCTTCCCGCGACGTCGGGATCGGTGCGGTTCCAGGGGGCCGACGTGCTCACCGCGCCACGAGGTGAGCTGCACGAGATGCGCCGACAGATGCAGATCGTCTTCCAGGATCCCGTACGCGTCGCTCGACCCGCGGATGACCGTCGCTTCGATCATCGCCGAGCCCATGCGCATCCACCGCACCTACCGCTCCGGCGGTGCGCGAACGGGTCGGTGAGCTGATGGAGCTCGTCGGGCTGAACCCCGAGCACGCGTCGCGCTATCCGCACGAGTTCTCCGGTGGGCAGCGGCAGCGGATCGGGATCGCCCGGGCGCTGTCGCTGAATCCCGATCTGCTGGTCCTCGACGAGCCGGTCTCGGCGCTCGACGTCTCCATCCAGGCCGGTGTGGTGAACCTGCTGGAAGATCTCCAGGAGGAGCTCGGCCTCGCGTACGTGTTCATCGCGCACGACCTGGGTGTGGTGCGTCACATCTGCGACGCGGTCGGCGTGATGTACCTCGGCAAGATCGTGGAGATCGGCGATGCCGACGACGTCTACGAGCACCCGGCGCATCCGTACACTCAGGCGCTCTTGAGCGCGGTCCCGGTCCCGGATCCCCGCAAGGAGCGGCTGCGGCAACGGGTCGTGCTCGAGGGTGATCCGCCGAGCCCGGCGAACCCGCCGAGCGGCTGCCGATTCCGCACCCGGTGTTGGAAGGCCCAAGACGTGTGTGCGGAGACAGAGCCCGAGCTCATCGACCGGGGCCAGGGCCATCCTGTTGCCTGTCATTTCGCCGAGGAGAGGCCCGCAATCTGATGCGCCGTGTTGTCGCAGCCGTACTGACCGTGCTCGTGGTCGGCCTCGCAGGTTGTTCCGGCTCGTCGACCTCGAGTGCCGACGCGCCCCGTCGGGGAGGCACGCTCCGGGTCGCGACGGTCGGGCTGAAGACCCTCGACCCGGCGCAGGCCGATGATCCGGAGGAAGTCGCGGTCGCGGAGATGCTCTTCGCTCCACTCGTCGACCTCGATGCGCGTACGCACGAACCGCGTCCCGGGCTTGCAGCCCGGTGGCACGTGAACGACGCGCAGACGGAGTTCACGTTCACGTTGCGTCGCGGGCTGAAGTTCTCCGATGGCGCTCCGCTCACCGCGGCCGACGTGAAGGCCACGTTCGACCGCGTCGCGGCTCAAGCCACCAAGTCGCCGCTCGCGTCGCTCCTCGAACCCGTTGCCGGATACGCCGCCGCCCACGACGCCCCCGGAGTGTCGCAGCTCACCGGAGTGGTGGCGAAGGGTTCGCGCACGTTGCAGGTGACGCTGAGCGAGCCGTTCGCCACGATGCCGTCGGTGTTCGCGTATCCCGGCCTCGGGATCGTCGAACCGCAAGACGGTCTCCACGATCGCCGACAGTCCGGTGGGCTCCGGGCCGTTCCACTACACCGGCCGGTCGGGCACGACGATTCGCCTGGCCCGCACCGGGAAGGGTGTCGGGTCAGCCCGCCTCGCCCGGATCAACCTGGTGGGGTTCGCGTCGCTCGACGACGCGCGGATCGGCTTCGACGCGAAGCACGTCGACGTCGTCAGGCTCGCCCGTGAGGAGACTGCACCGCGACGGTCGATCGCCGAGCTCCACGCGGGGCCCTACCTCGCCATCGGCTTCTATGCGATCGATCTCGCGAACCCGAAGTTCGCCGACGCTCGGTTCCGTCAGGCGATCGTCCACGCGGTGAACGCGTCGGCGCTCGTCGGCGCCGCGTACCCGGGCGGCATCGTGGCCAAGGGGCTGGTACCCGAAGGTGTGCCCGGTGGGGGAGTGAACCAGTGTCGGAACCGCTGCGACTACGACGTGAAGGAGTCGAAGCGACTCCTCGCAGCTGCGTTCCCGACCGGTGCCGTACCGGCGGTGTCGGTCGACTACGACGACACACCGACCCAGAAGGCCCTTGCCGCCGAGCTGGTCACCCAGCTGACCGCGGCGGGCATCCCCGCGACGCCGCGGCCGCACCCGGAGGCCGAGTACGCGGGCTTCCTGGCCAACGGTGCACCCGAGGTGTTCCGGTTCGGTGTGGTTGGTGATCTCGCGAGCGAAGACACGTTCCTCGCACCGTGGTTCATCACGGGCGCGCCGGAGAACATCGCGCACGTCGCGAGCCCCGATGTCGACAAGGCGGTGACGGCAGCTCGCAAGACGGAACACCCACTTCGCCGTCAGGAGAAGTATGTGAACGCGGCAGCGGGCGTGCTCGCGACCTTTGCGGTCGCGCCGGTGGTGCAGTTCCAGACCCGCCTCATCGCACCCGGCTCGGTGCGTGACGTCGAAGTCGACGTGTTCGGTGGTTTCGATCCCCGTGCGATCTGGAAGCAGCAGCCCACGACTCACTGAGCGGCCAGGCCCAGCAGCGGAACTTCAGCAGGGGGGCGTGCCGAGCGGCGTGACCTGGACGCCGTAGCTCAACGTGTTGTGGGTGTCGCCGGTGTCGAGCTGCGCGGTGATGGTCGTCGAGTCGGTGAAGACGAAGTCGGCGATGGCGCCGACCTGTCCGTTGCTCCAGACCACGAGGTCGGCTCCGGTCCCGGTCACGGCGAAGTACGCGGGGATGTCCGCGCACACGTAGTCGGGAGCGACGATCTGCAGCGGGACCACCGGGATCGTGGTGGTAGTGGTGCTCGTCGTTGTCGTCGGCGGCGGCGGGAGGGTGGTCGGAGGTGGTCTCACGGTCGTGGTCGTCGTCGACGGCCTGGTCGTTGTCGTCGTTCGCGGGCGCGTGGTCGTCGTGGTGCCTTTCGGCGGAGTCGGACCACGAGCGATGGTGGCGCCGAGCACCTCGACGTCGATGCCGGTCAGGTCGGGGTGTGCGGGGTTCTTCTTGATCGCCGCGAGGTACTTCTTCAGTGCGACCCGGCGCGCGTTGGCCTGGAGCGCGGCGATCCCGGAGAGGTTGGGAAAGTGCCAGAGGCTGGCCGGCGCGGTCGTGGTGGTGACATCCACCTTCTCCTTCCCAGCGGTCACGTTGACCGGAGTCCAGCCGGCGGTCACATCGTCCGACTTGCTGTTGATCGTGTGGAGCAGGAGCGGTGTGCCGAGCATTGCGACGGCAAACGCTGCCGCCGCGCCGACGATGCGAGCGCGTCGCCGTCGTTCGAGCTGCAGGGTCCGGTGTGCAATCCGTTGCGAGAGATCAGCGGAGGGCTCGAACGATCCCACCGCGGAATCGACCGATCGCCGGAGGAGATCGGTGACGTCAGGCATCGGGTTCCCTGACACCCAGGAGCTCAGCGACGCGGCCCATCCCCGCGTCGACCCGTGCCGCGGTCACCGAGATGGGCTGGCCGAGCAGATCGGCTGACTCTTCGAGATCGAGACCTTCCACCACCCGCAACACCACGGCGCTGCGCTGATCGAAGGGCAGGTACAGCAGGGCTGCCCACGGACTCTCGAATTGGGCCGGTCGGGTGGTGTCGAGTTGTCGGGTGCCGGCCCGGCGGGTTCGCTCCTGGGCCTCGCGGAGCACTTCGCGGACGAGAACGGGGAACGGGTCCTGCATCCGACCCCTCTGGTACTTCGGCCAGAGTCGGGCGTAGCCCTCGGTCACCGAGTCTTCGGCGATCTCCCGGTCGCCAGTCAGCATGTACGCCATCCGGGCCAGTTGGACGTGGTGCTCGAGGACGTCATCGGCGAAGCGGTCCTCGGCTGGCGTCTCGAGGACGGCAACCTCGTCGATGTCGTTCTCGTGCGCCGATTCGTCGAGGATCACGATCTCGGGACGATCGTGGCTCTCGTGCGCCGATTCGTCGACAGCCACGATCTCGGGACGATCGTGGCTCTCGGGCGTCGACTCGTCGAGGACCACGTCCACGCCACCGCCGCCGTCCGTGTCCACCGGCTCGTCGACAGGCGCGACCTCACGTCGGTTGTCGTTCTCGTGCGCCCACTCGTCGAGAGGCGCGCCGTAGAAACGGGCACCTGGCCTCTCGCGTGAATGTGTGCCGAGCGCGTTTCCCGAGCGCTCTTCCTCCACCGCCGCTGAACATACCGAAGCCGTCACGCCGACGTGCGATTCGCGAGCCGCGAAGAGGGCGGAACGGCGCGACTTTTCGCGGGAGTGGTCGTGGCCGCGCGTTGCGCGCGCCGACCTTCCTGATCAGGCACCCGGGAGCCCGATCCCGGCAGGTCGGTTGACTAGACTCTGTCGTCCACGTCGGAGTGGCGGAATCGGCAGACGCGCTAGCTTGAGGGGCTAGTGCCAGCAATGGCGTGGGGGTTCAAGTCCCCCCTCCGACACGAAAGGCAGCTGCGGCGACACCTCGACGAGCACCAGGTCGTCGCCTGGCCTGTACGTCATGCGGAGGTCACCGAGAAGTAGGCGTGCTCGAGCGATGGTGGGCGGCACCATGGGGTCCTCCGCATGGACGATCGCTTGCAGCGCTGTCGCCTCTGTTCGTGGAGACGCCTGGTACGGTGATGCTGTGGCCCTGCGGCGAGAAGATCTCAGCCCTGAGCAGCTCGAGCACCAGCGGGCGCTTGACCGGACCTGGGTTGAGGCGCAGCGGGACCTCGATGACCCCGAGTTCCGCGACCACCTCGAACAGTCGCTTCGCCGCCTCGACACGCAGGAGCCGCGGCCACCGATCAGTCGCGAGGACTTTCTGGCCCAGACCGAGCCACCTGCGCAGTAGTGCCGCTCCGAGACCTCGAGGAGTACCACGGCTGGATTGAGCGCGAGTCCCCGTCGGTCGGCACGCAACGGGTTGCGCGCCACTTCCTCGCTGAGGTCGGCGACGAACCATGGCGCTTGCCCAGTGTGCCGATCGCGGCGCTGTCGAATCAGCCCGAGTACGAGGTCCGCGCGGCGGCCCTGGCCGTAGAGGGCGAGGAGCATCCCGTGCGCGTCTGGTACCGCCATTTCTACGCGACCGGTGACGTCGACGTCGTCGCTGTCACGAACCGCTGAAGACGCGCTACCGCTGATGCACTGCGGCCGGTCTTCTGCAACCTGCTCCAGGCAGGGGAGGGACGACCGATGAGCACGCCCAAGACCTACAAGACGCCTGCCGGCCGGGAGCTCACTGACGATGACCTCGACGCGATCGCGGACGAGGTCGAGCACAAGGAGTACGAAGTCGAGGAGCTGAAGTCTCGCCGTCGCGGCCGCCCGACGATGGGTTCCGGTCCGGTAGAGGTCGTCCCGGTGGGTCTCGATCCTGAGCTGCGAGCAGCCGTCGAGGCGCGAGCCGCGGTCGACTCGACGACGACGAGCGAGGTCATCCGCCAAGCCCTCCGCCGGTTTCTCGACGTCGCGTAACTCCCTGCGCGGGCACTGCGCCGAGCTCGGCGCGCAACGCCGGTCGGCTATCAGGACCGCGCGTTCCTCCGACACGACCAATCCTCACCGGGCTTCCCGAGTCCGACTTCTCTGAGGGTCACGTTGAGCGCCGGCGCTCTGTGCCCGTGCACCGTCACATGCAGCAGCCGTGATGCGGCAGACTGGCCGTCTGCCCATCTGCCGGAGGCGCTCCAGATGACGACCACCAGCCCAGGCGCTGTGTACTACGACCCGTACGACTTCGAGATCGACGACGACCCGTATCCGACTTGGAGGCGACTGCGCGAGGAAGCGCCCCTCTACTACAACGCGAAGCACGACTTCTTCGCGCTGAGCCGGTTCGATGACGTTGAGAAGGGCCTGACGGATTGGAAGACGTACAGCTCGGCGAAGGGGTCGCTGCTCGAGCTCATCAAGTCGGGCATGCAGCTGCCTCCTGGCAACACGCTGTTCGAGGATCCCCCGATCCACGACGTGCACCGCGGGATCCTCACGCGGGTGTTCACCCCGAAGAAGATGCTCGCGCATCGAGCCGAAGATCCGGGAGTTCTGCGCTCAGGCGCTCGATCCGCTCGTCGGCTCCTCCGGTTTCGACTTCATTGCCGATCTTGGCGCGCAGATGCCGATGCGGACGATCGGGATGCTGCTCGGGATTCCGGAGGCCGACCAGGAGGCGATTCGGGACGCCATCGACGATGGGCTGAAGCTCGACGAGAGCGGCAAGCCGTCGCTCGACGTCAAGAAGGCTGCCGCCGTGGCTGAGGAGATGTTCGCCGATTACCTCGACTGGCGCGCCGAGCATCCTTCGGACGACCTCATGACCCAGTTGCTGACGTCCGAGTTCGATGACGAGCACGGTCAGCGGCGCAGGCTCACGCGGGCCGAAGTCCTCGGTTACGCCAGCAACATCGCGGCGGCGGGCAACGAGACGACGACCAGGTTGATCGGCTGGACCGGCAAGGTCCTCGCTGAACATCCGGAGCAGCTGCGCGCGGTGGCCGAGGATCGCTCGCTCGTCCCGAAGGTGATCGAAGAGCTGCTGCGCTACGAGGCACCCTCCCCGGTGCAGGCCCGCTATGTGACCAGAGATGTCGAGCACTACGGCCAGCGTGTGCCCGAAGGCAGTGTCGTGCTCATGCTCAACGGCTCCGCCAACCGCGACGATCGGCACTTCCCCGAGGGTGACACCTTCGACATCCACCGCGACGTCGTCCAGCACGTCAGCTTCGGCTATGGCCTTCATTTCTGCCTCGGAGCAGCACTCGCTCGACTCGAGGCTCGCGTCGCTCTCGACGAGGTCCTCCAGCGGTGGACCCACTGGGAGGTCGACTACGAGCACGCCATCCAGGCGCACACCTCGACGGTGCGCGGGTGGGCGCGAATGCCCGTAACCGCGTTGGCTCAGCGCTGATCGTCACCTACTGAATTGCAGGGATCGAGTAGGGGTGCCTTACGACCAGAAGGGAGCGGCCGCCTCGTAGGCGCGGCGGATGAACTCGGGCACCGGCAATCGACGGAGCTCGGCGCTCAGAACCTCCACGCTCACGGTTCCCTCCCAGCCGGTCTCGAGCAGCGTGGTCGCGAACCGGTCGAGCTCGAAGATCCCGTCGCCGGGCATCACGCGTCGGTCGATCGTCTCGTGCATCCGGTCGTCCGATTCCGGTTCGACGCCGTCGTTGAACTGAACGTAGGCGATCTGCTCGGGCCGAACCCGGGCCAGGTCGTCCCAGGTGCTGTCGCCGAAGCTGAAGTGCCAGCTGTCGATCAGCAGGGCAGCCCGCTCTGCACCCGCGATCTGCACGATCTCGAGCCCTCGAGCGATGGACGTGATCGGGCTGACAGGGCTGAACTCGACCGCCATTCCGACTCCCGCGTCGGCGAAGATCGCTGCGCATCGCTGGACGAGCTTCGCGACGTCGGCGGTGAGCGGTGTGACGAAGACCGTGTTCACCCACGGCGCATCCATCGCCGCCGCGGCCGCGGCGAGCTGTTCGGCCATGGCCTCGGTCCGCTCCGAGTTCTTGGTGATGGCGAGGGCCATGATCTCGTGGCAACGCAGTCCCGCAGCAGAGAACACGGCGGGCGCATCGACGTCGACGCGGCTCCCCAGGATGCCGAGTGAGGAGAATCCCGCACTCTGCACGGCGTCGACCAGGTCGGGCATCTCGATGTTCCACCGGCTGTCCGGAGTGAGGGCAAGCTCGACAGTCACGGCGGAGAAGACTCTAGATCCAAATCCAAGGAGGATGCGTCATGACAGCACACCCGCTTGGCGTGGTCGTGGTCGGCACCGGCTTCGGCTGCCGTATCCATGTACCGGCGGCGAAGGCGGCCGGCATGGAGGTCGTCGCGATCGTCGGCCGCGACCGGGAGAAGGCGACACGCCGGGCTGCGCGCGCTGGCGTTGAGGCGTCGTTCGGCTCCTTGGAGGAGGCCCTGCGTCTCCCGAACGCCGACATCGTCGTTGTCGCGACGCCCCCAGCCACCCACGCCGCCCTGGCCGAGGAGGCCATTGCGGCCGACCGGCACGTGCTCGTGGAGAAACCATTCACCACGACTGCAGCCGATGCCCGACGGTTGGCGGACGCGGCGGCCCGCGCCGGCGTGGTTGCGCTGGTGGGCCACGAGTTCCGCTTCGCGCCGCAGCGGGTGACGATGCGCCAGGCGTTGCTCGACAGGCGGGTTGGCTCGCCTCGGATGGCCACGTTCATCGGGCATTCGGGCTTCGCCGCACCGCTCGACATGCGGGCACCTCCTTGGTGGTTTGACGTCGCGAGCGGTGGAGGGTGGCTCGGCGCGTCCGTCTCGCACCTCGTCGACACGATTCGGTTTTGGCTCGGCGAGTTCGAGAGTGTGAGCGCGACCCTGCCGGTCGTGTCCGGCCGCGATCCTGAGACGCATGCCGAAGACACGGTGTCAGCCAGGTTCCGGCTGCGATCCGGCTGCGAAGGCGTCGTGCAGGACAGTGCGGCGGCCTGGGGCGATCGGGTGGAGCTGGTGCGTGTCGCCGGTCCGCTGGGCGCTCTCACGGTGGAGAACGACGAGGTCAAGTTCGATGACGCCGACGGCAGGTCGACGCTCGAGAGGGTCGGCCCGGCGCCGGTCGTCGAGCTGGAGCCCAGCGACGATCTTCGGCAACGCTTCACGCACGCGGAGATGGCGCCGGCGATCGTGCAGGCGAGCATCATGCACGATCTCGCACGTGGCAAGGTGCCGTCCTACGACGCCGCGCCGCCAGCCACGTTCGCGGACGGCGTCGCGTGTATCGAGGTGCTGGACGCGATGCGCCGGTCCGCGGCCGCCTCCGGCGCCATGACGTGTGTCGACTTGACGCAACCGACGAGCCCGACCCTCACTGAAGAGGTCGTATGACCCGCCGGGCGCGCCGCGCTCAACGCGGGAGTGCTTGTGCTTCCTGGTTTGCCGCTGTACTCCGGACGAGGCTTCGCGCGCGTCGAGGCGCGGTTGCAGTGCGCGACTTACGTTGTGGCGCGCACGGTTCGCTCGAGGATGCCGAGCGTGGCCTTCAGGGCGGATTCGGGGATGATCGGCCACACACCTTTCGGCTTCCACTCCTCATCGACGTTCGACCAGTCGTAGATCGACGT
This sequence comes from uncultured Actinomycetes bacterium, assembly GCA_963829475.1. Lineage (GTDB taxonomy): Bacteria > Actinomycetota > Acidimicrobiia > IMCC26256 > JANYLB01 > JANYLB01. Next base: position 1,069,492 of record CAWHIU010000002.1, read on the forward strand.
CACGACCGTACCGTCGGCAACCGGTTCGAGCCGGTACCCGTAGTAGTGGCCGACGCTCGGGCGGTCTTCGCCCGACACTTCCCACGTGATGAACCGGTCCTGCTCGTAACCGGTGATCGTGACGATCACGTCGTACTTGCCGATCGGACGGTCGCCGAGCGACTCGCGGTCCATGTGGATCACGAACGTGTCGCCGACGGCTCCGGCCGGCGCGCCAGTCGAGCTCTGCAACATGCCGGAAGCGTCGATCGCGACATGGCCCCGCGGATCGCACACCACCCGGAAGATGGCCGCAGCGTCGGCGGGTATCGTCCGCTGGACTTCGAATCGTTCGCTCATGGTGTGCATCATGACAGGACGATGTCGGGGCAGACTGGCTGTCTGCCCATCTGCGGGAGGCGCTCCAGATGACGACCGCCGGCCCGGGCGCTGTGTACTACGACCCGTTCCATCATTTCGTGAGTGCGTCAGCCGTGGCAGAGGGCGCCTCCGTCGACGACGATCTGCGATCCGGTCATGAAGGACGCGCCTTCCGAACAGAGGAACACGACCACGTCCGCGATCTCGCGCGGTTGGCCGATGCGCCCGACCGGGTGCATCTGTGCGATTGCGTGTGCGAGCTCTTCGTTCTCGGCGATCGCCCGCGTCACCATCGGCGTGTCGATGGCAGCGGGATGGACCGACAGCACACGAATGCCCAGGGTGGCGTATTCGAGCGCAGCAGACTTCGTCATACCGGCCACCGCGTGCTTCGAGGCTACGTAGGGCATGAGGCCCGGATAGCCGCGCAGGCCCGCGGTCGACGAGCAATTGACGATGACGCCGCCGCCCCGTTCGAGCATCTTCGGGATCTCGTACTTCATGCCGTAGAAGACCCCGAAGAGGTTCACGTCGAGGACTCGGCGGAACTCGGCATCGGTCATCTCCGTGGTCGACGCAGAGTGACCTTCGATGCCGGAGTTGTTGTACGCCGCGTCGAGCCCGCCGTACGTCGCCACAGTTCGTTCGACGAGATCTCGAACGGACTCTTCCTCTGAGACGTCGCAGGCGACGAACGCCGCGGTACCGCCGGCCCTCTCGATCCGCTCGACAGTTTCACCACCTCCTTCGGCATCGATGTCGGCGACCACCACAGATGCGCTCGCCGCGGCGAACGCTTCGGCGGTGGCCCGCCCCAATCCCGATGCTGCGCCCGTCACGAGGGCGACCTTTCCTCCCATGTCGTTCACACCCACAACCTTTCAGAACTTCGCGGAGGGACCGTTCGTAGGTGGAGTGTCCGACGTGCGGCCGCCATCCCGATAGATCCAAAGGTCCCGCATCGCTGCACCAGCGCTTTCGGTCGTGAAGAAGGCGGTGGCCCACAATGGTGCGGTGACGAAGCGCCGGACGCCCGCAGAGTGGAGTCGCCGCGGCATCCACCTCGAGTGGGCCACGAACGGTTGGAATGTCATGGAGGTCGTGGTCACGATCTCGTTGGGGCTCCAAGCCGGTTCGCTCGCGCTGATCGCCTTCGGGCTCGATTCGGTCGTCGAGATCTTCGCTTCCAACGTGGTGATCAGAAACCTTCGAGACGATCGCGACGACCCTGGGGATCGCCGAGTGCACCGCTCGCTGCGGCTGATCGCCGCCGCCTTCTGGGTCCTCGCCACCTTTCTCGTGGTCGTCAGCGTCCGCAGTCTGATTCGCGGCGACCGGCCCGGTAGCTCACCGATCGGCGTTGCATATCTGGCCCTCACCGCGGTGGTGATGTTCGGGCTCTCCGGACTCAAACGTGCAACCGCTCGCGAGCTCGGCAGTGAAGCGCTGCACGCCGAGGCGGCCCTGACGTTCCTCGACGGGTGTCTCAGCACGGGGATTCTCACCGCGCTCGTGCTGAACGCCTGGCTCGGCTGGTGGTGGACCGACGCGAGTGCCGCCCTCCTGGTCGCCGGCTTCGCCGCGAAGGAAGGTGTCGACCACTGGCGTGGGTCTGCGCCCCATCAGGAGGAACGCGAACATCTCGACGAGAGAAAGGACGCAGGCCCGCCGCGCTCCTCCTAGCCGTTCGAGCTCCGCGCCGACGGTCAGTGGGGGACGTTCTTCGACGGGTGCGGCAACAGGTCGAGGTAGGAGAGGACGCCTGGCGGTGCGTCGCACACCTGCGGGATGGCGTTGACGAGCGACATGGCGCAGGCGACGAACGCGGCATGGAGGCCGTTGCCCTTGTGCGACGACATCTCCAGGTCGAGCCGCATGCACGGCTCACCCTCGATCTCCACGCGGTACCCGCCGCGAGGGAGGTACGGATCGGGGAAGTCCTGCTCGCGGAGCTTCGTGATGTGCTCCACCACCACACGCGCCTGTCCGTCGACGAGGCCCTTGACCGCGAATCGCATGCCGCAGATGCTCCCCGCGGGGATGTGGATCGAACGAGTGTCGAAGGGCTGGTCCGCGTAGAGGGCCTCGTTCTCCTCGACGACGTCGTCGAGCACGATGCCCATCGCGTCGGCCCAGAGTCGCAGCGTGGACGCGAAGATCCCCGCGGTCACCCCGGGTCGCAGGATGGGACATTGCTCGAGGTCGGGCTGGCCGAAGCCCATCAACGTGACCATCGCGCGGTTCTTCCAGCCGGTGTAGTTCGCGATCTCATAGCTGTGCACGCAACGGACTTCGCTCGTCACACCCAACGCGGTGATCGCCAGTGCCGTGCTGCCGAAGCCGGGATCGATCCCGGACGTGTAGAGGGACGACTCACCGTCGAGGCAAGCTTGTTGGAGCTCGGCGTACACGCCGGAGTCGAGACCCTGCGGGTAGATGAGCGCAGGCCACGCGGCGTTGACGACGTTCTTTCCTGAACGCAGTATCCGGGCGAGCTCCGCGATGGAGTCGTCGGGGTTGTCGGCCCAGGTGCGCGCAACCATGTAGGAGACGCAGTCCGCGGGGAGCTCCAGAAGCTCGTCCTTGTCGCGGGTCGCCCGGACACCGAGCGGCTCCAAGCCACAGAGCTCGCCGACGTCGCGGCCGTCCTTGTCCTCGGAGTGGACCCAGGTGCCCACCAGGTCGAGCTCGGGATGGCCGACGATCCCGGCGACGGCCTGGGTACCGAGCTTCCCCGTCGCGAACTGAATGACTCGATACACCACCTTGGCTCGCTCTCTCACGCACTCACCCGGGAGGCAACCCGGTGAAGCTGCAGACGATGTTGCCGTTCTCGTCGGTGTAGCTCCCGTTCGGGCAGTCCAGGTTTTGCGGTGGCTCGGTCTCTGGTGGCGTCGTGTCCAGAGTCGTTGCGTCCGGCGGAGCGGTCGCAGGTGGGGCTGTCACTGCGGGCAGCGGGGGAGGGGCCGTCGTCGTGGTCGTGCTGACGGTGGTGGTCGTCGTGGCTGCTCCGCCTGCTGCTGCGAGCACCATTGACCGTGCTTGCGCGAGGGTGAGAGCCCCGGAACACAGTCGCTTGTGCAGCGTGGCCTCGAACTTGTCCTCGGTCTTGTCTTCCGAGATCTTCTCTGGCCAGAGATTCCGCATCGCACTCGTGCCTCCGAGCTCCGACGGAATGCGGTACTCGATGACGTACTGCTTCTGGTCCTTCGCCTTGACGTGGTGGGCAGCGAACACCTTCGACCTCGTGGCCTTCGACAGCGTGGGAACGTGCGTGGCGTAGTTCCGAGCGCAGACGGTGGCGTGAAGGTTCGCCTGGGTCACTCGAACGTGCTTCGCGCTGCGTTGGGTGTCGGAAGAGCAGGAGGAAGCGCCGACGACCACGGCGGTGAGGCTCACTGCTAGGACGCAACGATGCAGGAACTGCACGACTTCCCCCCGGTTGTCTGAGGTGGAGAGCGTAGAGCCTTTCAGTCCCAGAGTGTCCCGGGGGGTGCGCTCTGACCGGGGCGCTCGGGAGGACCCCAACCCGTCGAATATGAAACACTCACCTCCCCGAGCGCGGCCGAGATCCACCAGTCCCGAGGGTCAACGAGACTCGGGGCAGACCCAGGATTGACCTTGGAGATGTTGGGAGAGGCGGAACGGCCGGTGACGAGTGTGGCGACGCGGACGGACGACGCGCGCCGGTTCGGGCTGGCGTGCGCTATGGGCAGCGTCGTGCCGATCGCAGTCTTCGTGTGGAAGGTGTTCCAGAACACCGAGCGCCTGCGTTCGTTCCGACCGGCAGGGATGCAGCAAGGGCGCTTCTACGACGCCCAAGCCCGGAGTCTCATGGCTGGGCACTGGAACGTTCCGTCGACGATCGTCGGCTGGGAAGGCTTCACCGTCGACCACCGGACCTACATGTACTTCGGGCCGGTTCCCGCGTTGCTCCGTCTTCCGGTGCTCGCGGTCACGCACGGGCTCGACGGTCGTCTCACGCCGTGGTCGATGACGGTCGCGTTCGTCGTCGCGCTCTTCGGCGCGTCGCGACCTGCTGTGGCGCGTTCGGACGGTGACGCGCGGTGGGCTCCCGATGACCCGCTTCGAGGCCTGGGTAGTCGCGGGGTGGTTGTTCACGCTCGGCGCCGGCTCCGTGTTGATGTACCAGGCATACGTTCCGTTCGTCTACGAGGAGGCGGTGCTCTGGGGAGTCGCGTTCGCGTTCCTCGGCGTCGACGCGGTCATCGCGGTTACGCAGCGGGCAACGCTCGGTCGGATCGCGCTCGCTTCACTGTTCGCGACCCTCGCGATCCTCACCCGACCCACGGTCGGCTTGGGGCCGACGATCGGGCTCGCGTTCTTGGCGCTCTGCGCCGCGGTCAGCGCCGCCCGAACACGAGCGGGTGCCAAAGGGAAGACGGGATCGGCAACACCGACGAACACGGACGGTTTCCGGCGCGTGGTGCTTCTTGGTGTCGGCGCCGTGGTGCCCGTGCTGACCCTGGGTGCCGTGAACTTCGCGAAGTTCGGTGAGATCGGGATCCCGTACAGCGCGTACTTCCTCGGGAGGAAGTCCCCCGTGGTGCACTCGGTGATCGAGCACAACCACGGTTCGTTCTTCAACGTTCGGATCATCCCCACGGCGTTGTTGGCCTACCTCCGGCCGGATACGTTCCATCTCGACGCGCAGTGGCCGTACGTCGGCTTCAACTCCAAGGTCCCGACGACACTCTTCGGCGCCCATGTGTACGGGTGGACGGTGAGCATCCCGACGATGATGCCGTTGCTCTCCGTGCTTGCCGTGGCCGGCGGCATCGCCCTGGTACGCGGCGGACGTCGGCGCGGTCCCGTCAACGTGCTCATCCCGGCACTCGTCGGGACGACGATCGCGGTGATCCCCGGCCTGGCGTACTGCTTTTTCGCCCCGTACTACATGGGCGACTTCCTCCCGCTGCTCGTCATCCTGGCCAGCGTCGCGGTGTGCGGATTGGCACAGATGCCGGAGGCCGGATGGACCGGTGCCCGGCGAACCGGGATCGTGCTCGTGATCGTGCTCGCGGCCGCCAACATCTTCTTGTGCACACGGCGAAATCGCCTGGCCGAGATGACCTGGCGACAATCGACGGCCACCAGCGGTCGAAGCCGTACGATGCACCTGGGACCCGCAAGGGTGGAACAATAGCCCGAGCTCAAAACCAGGGCGATCAATGATCGTGACATATTGGGAGAGCGGAACGGCCGGTGACCAGCGTGGCGGCCGCCGATGACGCGCGCCGGTTCGGGCTGGCGTGCGTCGCGGGTGGCGTCGTGCCGGTCGCCGTGTTCGTGTGGAAGGTGTTCCACAGCGACACGCGGCTTCGTGCGCTCCTGCGGCCGGGGAGGGTCGACCCCGGGCGCTTCTACGACGTGCAGGCCCGGAGTCTCTGTCGGTGGGCACTGGGACGTCCCGGGGGTGGTCGTCGGTTACGAGGGCTTCATCGTCGACCACCGGACCTACATGTACTTCGGGCCGTTTCCCGCGTTGCTTCGCCTTCCGGTGCTCGCCGTCACGCACGGGCTCGACGGTCGTCTCACGCCGTGGTCGATGACCGTTGCGTTCGTCGTCGCGCTCGTCGGCGCTTCGTCGACTGCTGTGGCGGGTGCGCTCGTTGACACGCGGTGAGCTCCCGACGACCCGATTCGAGCTGCTGCGTCGTCGCCGGGTGGCTGTTCACACTCGGTGCCGGCTCGGTGTTGATGGTCCTCGCCAGTGGGGCGTGGGTCTACAACGAGGCGGTGATCTGGGGTGTCGCGCTCGCGTTCCTCGGCGTGGACGCGGTCATCGCGGTCACCCAGCGGGCAACGCTCGGTCGGATCGCGCTCGCCTCACTGTTCGCGACCCTCGCGATGCTCACCCGACCCACGGTCGGTCTGGGGCCGACGATCGGACTCGCGTTCTTGGCGCTCTGCGCCGCGGTCAGCGCGTTCCGGGAGCGAACCCGTACCGGACCACAGGCAGGTTCGGCGACGGCTGACGAAGAACGACGGTCTCCGCCGTGCCCTTCTTCTCGGCGTCGGGGCCGTGGTCCCGGTGCTGACCTTCGAGCGCGGTGAACTTCGCGAAGTTCCGTTCCTTCGGGGTCCCGTACAGCGCGTACGTCGTCGGGAGGAAGGCTCCGAACCTGCACTGGGTGATCGAGCACAACCACGGATTCGTTCTTCAACGTTCGGATCATCCCCACCGCGTTGTTCGCTTACCTCCGTCCCGACACGTTCCATCTCGACGCGCAGTGGCCGTACGTCGGGTTCACCGCCGAAGATTCCGACGGAACTGTTCGGCGTCCACGTCTTCGGTGAGACGGTGAGCGTCCCGACGATGATGCCGTTGCTCTGCGTGCTTGCCGTCGTCGGCGGCATCGCGGTGGTGCGCGGCACGCGACGGCGCGGTCCCACGATCGCGCTCATTCCGGCACTCGTCGGCACAACGGTCGCTCTGCTCCCCGGTTCTCGCGTACTTCTTCTTCGCCACCGTACTACCTGGGCGACTTCCTCCCGCTGCTCGTCGTCCTGGCGAGCGTCGGCGTCTGTGGACTGGCGCGGTTGCCCGAGGCCGGATGGACCGGTGCCCGGCGAGCCTGGTTCGCTGTCGTGACCATGCTCGCGGCCACCAACGTCTTCCTGGTGCTCACCGCCTAAATACGAACTGTCGAATATGCAACAATCACCGCCCCGAGCGTGACCGAGATCTATCACCCCGAGGGTCGACGAGACTTGGGGCGGACCCAGGACTGACTTTGGACCTGTTGCAAGTGTCGGAACCGCCCGCGACGACCGTGACGACGCTGACCCGCGGTGGTTCGGGTGGGCGTGTGCCGTGGGCAGCATCGTGCCGATCACCGTCTTTGTGTGGAAGGTGTTCCACAGCGCCGAGCGGCTCCACTCCCTCCTGCGCCCGGGTGGGATCGAGCAAGGGCGCTTCTACGACGCGCAGGCCCGGAGTCTCTTCGGCGGGCACTGGGACGTCCCGTCGGTGATCGTCGGCTACGAGGGCTTCATCGTCGACCACCGGGCCTACATGTACTTCGGGCCGGTTCCCGCGTTGCTTCGTCTTCCGGTGCTCGCGGTCACGCACGGGCTCGACGGTCGCCTCACCCCGTGGTCGATGACGGTCGCTTTCGTCGTCGCGCTCTCGGGCGTCGCGACTGCTGTGGCGGTACGGACGGTGACGCGGCGAGATCCCGATGACCCGCTTCGAGGCCTGGGTCGTCGCCGGGTGGTTGTTCACGCTCGGCGCCGGTTCCGTGTTGATGTACCAGGCAACTTGCGCGGGCGGAGGCCTTCCGGTTCGCGACCCACAACACCATCAGCACCTGCATCATCACCACATCACGGACTGCCCGAGCGGACGGGACCCGGCGCTGCTCCGCTTCGGAGGACGAGCTCAGAGATAGTCGTGGCGGACGAGATGTTGCGTGGCGAACCAGCCGGGGATCGCGGGCAGGTAGTAGAAGATCAGCTGGTTCGCGAGGACCGCGGCGACCGCCACATCACGCTGCACCCCGAACGACACGAGCGCGGCCGAGAGGCCGACCGTCCCGACCGCCGTACCACCGCCGGGAACGGGGACCGTCGACGCGATCGTCACCACTGCGATGTTCGCCGCAAGGAGAGCCCAGAACGACGTGTGTCCGCCGAACGCGATGAGGCACGCCTGCAGACACCAGGTCGAGAGCAGGAGCGCGAGAGCATTTCCACCGACCAAGAGCACCAGTCGCTGGGGCGCGCGCACTGCGGTCCACATCGTCGAAGTCGCGCGAGCGATGAGCGGGACCACCCTCTCCCGCAATCGCGGCACCCCGGCGACGACCGCGCTCACGAGCGCACCCACGACGACGACACCGAGCGCGAGCGCGAGGAGTCCGTCGGTGGGAATCAGCGCGAGATCGACCCGAGCGGGATCGAGAACGAGGGCCGTCACAAAGAGGCCGACCCCGGCGATCAGGGCGCCGGCAGTGCTGAGGATCCCGCTCGCCGCGACGGCGGAGCTCAGATCGATGCCGACCTTCTGGAGATAGCGAATCTGCATCGCCTGGCCTCCGATGGCGGGAATCGCAAGATTGGAGAACGACATCCCGAGCTCCACCTCGGTCGTCGGCCACAACGGCAACCGCACGGGGACCGTTCCTTGAAGACCGATCGCGTACGCCACATTTGACAGGAGGGCCAACACCGCCGCGAGTGCGATCCATGACCAATCCGCGGTGTGGACCGTCGCCCACACGGCGCCCGGATCACCGACGTCGGAGAGCAGGAGGGCGATGGCGACGAGTGCACCCGTCGCCATCGCGGCGTTCACCAGGCTGATCCGGTGGAGGCGGGTCAGTTCTGGTGGCTCGATGCCGACGGTCGCCGCGCCCACGATTCGAAGGCGTTCGAGTTGATCGGCAAGGGAGCGCCGGTGCTCGCCCACCAACCCCCGCGAGACGCTTGTCAGACGCGGCCGGTTGCAAGAAGGGGAGCGCGGCTGCCAACTTCGGGCGTCCGAGCACGACCGCGGCAGCCTGCACGGCGCGCTCCTCGCCGACGATCGCCGCGGTCCCGGCGAGGAGCTCGGCGACGTCCTTTGCGGCGCGCTCCGTGCTCCCGCTCGACACCGCAGCATCGAAGCCCACGATCCACGGGCGGCCGTCGACGATGATCACATGTGCGGGGTCGAGGTCGTTGTGGACGACACGCGCTCCGTGCAATGCGACCACGTTCCTCCAGACCTCCCTCAGCAGCTCGTCGTCCACGTCAGCCGGCTCGAGATCCGACAGCCGTGCTCCCACGATCGGGCGCTGTACGAGCACCGCGGCGCGCGGGCCCGCGCTCCCCGCGGCGACGACCTTCGGGACGTTGACGCCGGCTTGCGCGGCGACGAGCAAGAGGAATGCCTCGTGCTCGACCTGCTCCACCCGACTGAACGCGAGTCGCGGGCCCGAGTCCTTGTAGAAGATCGTGCTCCACGCCTTGGAGAGCAGCCTCGACTGGGCCTCGTCACGCCCGATGACCTTCACGCGAAGCGGGCCTTCGTCGTCTTCGGCCACCACAACCGTCGATCGACTCGGTTGATCGAGCGCGAGGCGACCGTCGCGCGCCTGGATGCCGAGGACCTCCAGCGCGGCCATGACCTGTGGAATCGTTGGTCGCATCCCGGGCGAGCCGAACATCAGGTGCACCACAGATCCGAGACCCCAACCGAGCACCACCCCGGCGAAGAGATCCAACGGGAACGCAGTTCCGAGATAGAGAGCTGAGAGCCCCAAGATGAGTACGAGGGTCCAACCGAAGACACGCACCGGGCGGGTCACGTACGGCGAGGCCGCCGCGATCACCGCCACGATCACCGCGATCCGGACCGACGGAAACGAGGGAGAGCCTCCGAAGCCGGTCGCGATCCGGACGCTGTGGGCGATGCCCTGGTGCTCCACCACGATCAGACCGATTGCCCGGCCCGTCGCCCAGGCCAAGAGGCCCGCAAGCAGAAGGTCGCGGGCCAGGCGCCATCGCCGAACGACCAGCGCGGCGACGACGACAAGCCCGACCGCCCAGAGCGCGCCGAGGCGATACAGGGCCCGGAACATCGGTGCCAAGCCACCGGGCAAGCGGTTGAACAAGTCGAACAAGGCACGCTCGCTCGCAGTGACATCACCAGCGTGGAGCGCGGCGAGAACCAGCGCGACTCCCGCGACCCCTACGCGGACCCAGTCGCTGCTCCGTCGCCGAAAGTCGCCCTCTCCGGCGCGACGGAACATCCGTCGTCGCCATCCGGCCTGACCGCTCTCATCCTCACGGGTGGGTGTCCGGGTCACGACCATTGGGATCAGTGTGGCGCGGCAGACGGACACTCCGCCGCCACGAGCGGATGCCAGGAGCGTGCCGGCTACTTCGAGATGAGTGCCGGCTCCGCGAAGGTGAGCAGCGCGGCGCGATCCGCGGGGAGTGCGAAACCGGCCTTGATCGTCGCATCCGTGTCGGCCTGGAACCGTGCGAGGTATGCAGCCCGTGAGGGGTAGAGCTCGGCGAGCCGCGATGCCGACAACGGTTGCGCAGAGCCGGACAGGATGCAGATCGTCGTCCCACTCGGCCCGGGTACGCCCGACAGCGCCGTCACCGGCACGTCGACCGGAGGCGTGCGGATGCCGCCTCTTGCGATCCCGTTCGTGTCCCGCACGATCACCGGCGTCTTGCCGGCCTTGACGGTGATGCGCGGCGCCTTGGCCGGAGGCTTGCCTGTCTGCACCCAGGTCACCAGGCCGCGCCATGCGGCCTTGGCGACGACGTGCATGGGTCCGTTGTTGATCGGCGCGCCGCATTTCATCTGCTTCGAGTACGGCCCGATGAGGTTGACGTCGGCGTGCGAGGTGCCGGCAACCTCCCAGAGCCGGAAGTGGGCGCTGTCGGGTTGGCGCGCCGAGTACGAGTTGAAGAGGCCCGCGACGTCGCTCTCCGACTGCAGGTCGATCACGGGAACCTTCTGATCCGTGCGGAAGATCGTCGGCGTGCCGAGGATCGCGCCGCTGATGTCGGCGTACTGGCCGGGGGGAGCGAGGGGGAGGCCGATCGCGCCTCGGCTGTGCACGAAGAAGCCGTCAAAGGTCTTCGCGAGAGGATGAACGCCGTTGATGTACGTGACGAGCGCGAACGCCGACTGCGACTCGCCGGCCGCGATCACACGCTCCGGCTTCAGCCCCTTCAACCCGGTACCCGCGGCGATCGCCCGGCCGATCTGGGTGAACATGTCGTACGAATAGCCGTCCCCGGGGTGTTCGAGCGTGCCGTAGCGAACGGGGTCGATCGCCTTCAGACCCTTGCCCTGGTCTTCGGCTCCGGGGACACCAGTGACCTTCACTGCCACGGGCCCGCCTTCGATCCCGATGCGCTGCGCGGACACACCCACCCAGATGTCACCGTGGCGCTCGATGTCCTCGCGGAGACTGGTCCATTCGGGGTTGCCGTCGGCGCCCGCGGTGACGTTCAGCCACTCGACGAGGACCGTACCGCTGAACTTCTTGGGGTCTGCAGGTGCGCGCACGACCACGCGGGTGCGGTAGGGCGCAGTCGCATCGGGCACGAAGTTCCAACGCCCGTCGGGTGCGAACTGTCCGTCGATCTTGTACGACGTCGCCGTTCCGGCCGCGACGTACTCGCGCTGGACGTAGTGGTCGCGCGCCAGATGGTCGGGCCGCGGCTGGCCCATCCAGACGCCGTTGCCGCCGGTCAGCTCGGTCGACATGTCGGCCTTGGGCCCGGCCGGGTGCTTCCCGGTCGCTGCGCTGCTCTTCGTGGTGCTCGACTGCGATGACGAGCCGCTGCTGCCCGAGCATGCGGCGAGACCCACCAACACTGCGCAGACCACGATCGCGCCTGTGCGCGCCGATACTCTCGAGACGCGTGTCGGTCTGGTCTTCGTCATCACTGCCCCCGCTGCCCTTGTGAGATCCCTGGACCGCCGTGCTGTGGCGTCCGCTCGACCCTCGCCCTTGGGCGAGGCAGGTTATGCACAGATCGCGGCCGAAGCGCAGATCTCCGTCCGGACGTTCTACCGCTACTTCCCATCCAAGGAAGACGTGCTGCAGCACCGGATCGACCAGCGCACCGAGTCCCTCCGTGTCGCGCTCGCGGTTCGACCGATCGATGAGGCGCCACTGCAAGCATTGCGACTCGCGGTGCGGGAGGCGATGTCGGCAGATGACATGACGCTGCTCCGACGCTGGACCGCCGTCATCGCAGCCACGCCGAACCTGCTCCAAGGTGTGCTGGGCGGCATCCACTTGAAGAGCCATGCAGTCATCGCCGAGTTCTTCGGTGCGCGGATGGGCTTGCCGAGCGACGCGTTCGTCCCGACGATCGTGGCAGCCGCGGTGGGAGGTGTGATGCAGGCGGTCCAGACCCAGTGGTACTTCCGCGGCGGCGACCTGGCGAGCGCGATCTGCGATGGCCTCGAGGTGCTCGAGCGGGGGATCGGCACCGACACCGGTTGAATCAGCGGTCGAACACCTCGTCGACCCAGTCCCAACAGGTTTCGTTGACGAGCTGAGGCGCCATCGGTCCGCAGTGGTACTGCGCGCCGTCGACGGCGGTGAACTCGACGAACTTCTTCTTCTTGACCTTGAGCGCGTCGTACAACTGATGACCTTCGGTGGTGAAGAAGGTGTCGCCCTCGTATTGCGTGACCAGAGTCGGTGACGTGATCTTGTCGGCGACGTCGAACAGGGTGTACTGCTTGATCGCGTCGGACACTGCGGCGAAGTCGGTCGGAACCATGCCGTGCTTCACATCGTCGTGAGCTGCGGACGTGAAGATCTCCAAGGACTTCTTGAGGTTGAAGGTCTCTTCGGGGCTGGAGTCCGCCACGATGGTGTTGTGCCACGCCGCGTTCACCTGTTCGGGCGTTCCGAGCTTGGTGACGTCCTGGACGATCGGCGGGTAGTTCTCCCATGCGCTCATGGAGCCCGGATCGGCCACGAGCGCCGCGATCCGGTGGTCGAACGCCGCGGCGCGTGGTGTCAACTCACCGCCGAAGCTGATGCCTCGCAGCGCGATCTGCTTCGGGTTCACGTCGTCGCGCTTCTCGAGGACGTCGATGATCGGGGTGATCACCTTCTCCCAGTCGGGTCGGAACGGGATGTTCTCGAGGAACAACTGTGAACCTTGTCCCGGGCCCTCGAAGATCACGACGTTGTAGCCGCGCTCGAGCGCCGCGAGACCGCCTTCGGCGAGCATGTCGACGTTCTGGCCGTCACTCCCGTTGTTCATGATGATCGTGGGCCGACGCTTCTTCGGGCCGGGTGGCCGCAGGAACCATCCCGGAAGCGCGCGGCGCTCGTAGGGGATCCGGATCGCTTCGGCTCGTGGGTTGAACAAGTTCATGGCCGCGGTGAACGCATCGTTCGTCGCGCGGTAGACGTCGGCTTCGGCCCCGGGTGTCGACGTGCCGGGCACCCAGTAGAGCGCCTCGGTGTAGTACTTCGACGCGCGGAGGAACTTCGCCCGCGCCGTGATGCGATGACCGGCGTGCTGCGCGTCGACCGCGGCACTCTCGAGTCGGTTCCCCATGGCGATGAACGCGTCGTACACCGACTGGTAGGTCGCACCTCCCGGCGCACTGTTCGCCTGCGCGACCGCGGCGACCACTTCGCCGGTCTCGGCGATCTGGCCGGCGCCGCCGAGCGCGAAGAGCGTCTGGAAGTTCAGGTTGTCCTGGCTGAACAGCGCGAAGGAGCCGGCGCCAAGCGTCGCCGCGGCGGGCGTCTGCGGCAACGTGTCGCCGGCAGGCTTCCTGGCGAACGCACCTGCTCGGCTCCCGGCCGCCGTGCCGATCGTCAGCGCAGCGGCACCCGTGCCCATACCGGCCAACAGCTGTCGTCGTGAGATGTGCTGCATCAGTCGATCCTCCTGGTTGTGGAGGTTTTCGACCGAATCCGGGGGCACTTGATCGGAAAGCCGCACTGGCCCACGATGACGCCGACCTCGCTGGTTGCCAACGGTGTGTCGCCGGCATCGAGACGACGACTGACGCTCGACCCCGAAAGGACCTCGATGCTCGGACGGAACACGTTCACGAAGGATGAGCTCGACCACTCGAAGGCCGCGATCGCCGAGCAGCTCGCGGCCTACGAGAAGCTCGTCAAGGCCGTCGGTACTGCGGCCGCGGACAAGAAGGCGGTCGCGGCGTTCGAACCGCTGTTCTTCAACAACCTGACCCTTGCCCTCGACCGTCCCTTCGTCCACCGGGTGCGCGCGGTGACCGGGAAGGACGGCAACCCGCTGAACGAGGTCGAGATGATCTGCGCATCGCTCATGAACGACGGCGGGATCCTGACCAAGAGCACGGTGATCAAGCTGATGCCCGAGCAGTCGGTTCTGGGGATCCAGTTCGGTGAAGCAATCCGCCTCACCCAGGACCAGTTCGAGCGGCTCTCAGCCGCGTTCTTCGCCGAGATCGAGGCGAAGTTCCTGGAGCGGCTCCCGTGATTCGCTACTGGTTCGTGCCGGTCTGCTCCGGCTGTCGAGTGCGATGAGGACGCACCAGAGCACGATGACGATCGGGCCGATGTAGCTCCCGAGCCACTGCCACTCGGTGTCGACCGCATGCGGGAGTGCGTGTGCCTTCACGATGTACACCGCGGTGAGGAAGCCCGAGAGGAGCATCGCGAGCCAGCGCGATGAACGGTGGAGCGACACGCACGCGACCGGGAGCATCCAGGCGACGTACCAGGGCAGCACGTAGGCACCGAGGACGAGGAATGCCGTCAGTGCGAGCACCACACTCGGAATTGGTTCCGCGTCGCGTCGCCGCCACCAGGTGATCGCGACCACAAGGATGCAGACGGTTCCGACCGCGGCCGTGGTCAACCCACCGATCCAGGTGGAGCCGGAGATGCCCCACATCGGATGACCGGTCCCGATGCCGAGCAACGCGCGAGGAATCTGCCACGGTGATGCCCGGCTCATCAGCCGTCGGTTCCCACTGAGCGCGGCGAATGCGCCGGGTCCCGCGGCTGCGTAGCCGAGGCCGACGGTGAGGGCGAGCACGGCCCCGAAACGAACCGCCGCGTGGCGCCCGAGTCGCCACGCGGCCCAGGCCGCGAGTGCGGGGAACGCGAGCAGGGCGGTGATCTTGATCAGCGCGGCAACGCCGAGCGCGAGGCCGCCGAGCGCGAGCCGCCTCGTGGTGACGAGCAACGTCGCGAGCAGGATGCCGAGCCCGACGAGCGCGTCATTGTGCCCACCGTTGACGACGCTGATCACGATCACGGGGTTGAGCCCGAGGAGTGCGACGGCCGCGGTGCTGCGGGTCCGACGCCAGACAACGGCAAGCGCTGCCACCACGGCAACAGCTGCGAGGCCCTGCTCGAACAACCGCGCGAGGAAGAGGGAATTCCCGGCGAACGCGCTCCCGACGGCGGCGACGGCAACGAACACGGGCCCGTACACCGATGGCGTGTGCCGCCATCCACGCGCGACCTGGTGGAGGAACGGATCGTGCGGGAAGTCGCTCGGGACGTGCGTGTAGGGGCTCGACCAGTGCTGCGAGATCATCCGGCCGTACATCGTGTACGACCACAGATCCTTCGATCCCTGGGGTGGGATGAGGACCGCGGCAATCAGCAGCAGGCCGATCAACGCGAAGACGAGCCGCGGGTCGGAACGCCGCCCCGCGCGTTCGCCCCGGGCGAGCGCGATCCACGCGACGGGCGGAGCCGCGACTGCTGCAAGCGACAGCGCGATCGGGACCCCGCGGCCGCCGACGAGCAGCAACATCACTGCCGCGGCGGCGCCGATGACCACGGCCTCGACGCCCGGTGGGACGACGCTGATCCCGTCGATCCTCGTCGGATCGGGATTCAGGCAGGTGAAGGATCGGGGGAGCTCCTGAACGCGGACTGGGCCATACCGACCGTACGGATCGGTCGGGCAGCATCCGGTTCGCCTCAGGTCATTCGACGGCAAACTCTGGGCCGGATGACGGTCAGGTGCGGCCGATGGCGACCCAGGGGGTCCGGCCGGGCGAGAATGAGGCCATGTTCGACGACATCCTCGCCGCCAACCGCGCCTACGCCGAGTCGTTCCGCCTGGCGGGTCTGGCGCCGATCGCAGCCAAGGGGCTGGCCGTGCTCACCTGCATCGATTCTCGGATCGAGCCCCTGGCGATGCTCGGCATCGTGCCGGGTGACGCAAAGATCATGCGCAACGCAGGCGGGCGGGTCACCGACGACGTGCTCCGGACACTCGTGCTCGCCGTGAACCTTCTCGGCGTCGACCGGATGTGCGTCGTGCAGCACACCGCGTGTCGCCTCCACGGTGCCACCAACGAAGGACTGCGGACGACGATCGGTGAGCTCCGGGGCGTCGACGCCGACGAATGGGATTTCCTGCCCATCGACGACCAGGAACGCGTCCTTCGAGCCGACGTCGAGGTGATCCGGGCCTGTCCGCTGCTTCCGCCGGGTCTTCCGGTCGCGGGCTTCATCTACGACGTCGACACCGGACTCCTGCGAACCCGTCGTCAGCTGATCTCCGAAGCTCGAGGCCGCCGGGATGCTGCTAGCCCGGCAAGATCTCCGGCAGCGTGTCCGTCGTGGTCGATGTGGTGGTCGTGGGCACCGTGGGGGGAACCGTCGGCGGGACGTGGTGATCGTGCCACGGGAACGTGATCCCGCAAGCGACGAGCGCGGCCCGGAACGCTGCGATCGTGGCGGCATCGGGTCGGGTCCAGTGGTGGTCGCCGGCCGTCGGGAGAGCCGGTGGGACGCTCGGGAGAGCGACGCCCTGGTCGACGAGACACTGCTTCTGCTCGTCGGTGAGGAAGTGGCCCCGGTGCCGGGCGTGCTCGAAGCGCCCGTGGTGGGCCCAGTGGCCGGTCGCCGCGCCGGCGATGCCCGGGGCTGTCGTTCCGAGCAGCACCGATAGCGCCACCGCTGCGATCAGGCCCTTGCCGATGGTCGTGAACATCCCTGTGTCCCCCTGTTGCCGACGTCCGTGTCATCCGTGCACCCGCGTCATCGGCAATTCGGGCCGCGTTTCTGAAGCACGCCGAGAAGGTTCTGTCTGTCTCCGATGGCGATCGTGTCGGCAATCCGTCATCGGACACCCACTATCGAGCCCGGCACTTCGGCGCGTCCTCTACGATGACTCGACTCTCGGGCAGAACAACGATCGAAGGGAACTGGCGATGGCGGACGAATGGGGACCTCTGGGACCGCTCGTGGGCGACTGGGAAGCCGAGGGTGGCCTCGACACCGCGTACTCGCACTCGAAGGGCGAGGTGCTCGGCACCCCCTACCTGGAGAAGGTGTCCTTCAAGCCGTTCGGGCCGGTGGACAACGGGAGCCAGGCGCTCTATGGCCTCGACTACAAGACGGCCATGTGGCGCGGCAGCGAAGACAACCCCTTCCACACCGAGGTCGGGTACTGGCTGTGGGACAGCGCCACGGGTGAGATCATGCGGGGATTCGTCGTCCCGCGGGGCATCACGGTCCTCGCCGGTGGGACAGCGGCGGCCGACGCCAAGGCGTTCACGCTCTCCGCTCGCCCCGGCGACCCCAACTACAACATCGGCGAGAACAAGTACCTGACGAAGAACGCGTCGACGATCAGCTACGACGTCACGATCACGCTCATCGACGACGACTCGTGGTCGTACGACGAGACGACGATGTTGCAGATGAAGGAGTTCGAAGCTCCGTTCGCGCACACGGACCACAACACGTTGCGCCGGGCCTGACTCCGCCTTCGGGGGCGTTCTCCCAGCGCAACACTCACCAATCGGTGGGTTGGTAGTCCTTCAGGAACTGGCCGGAGACGTGGGTGCCGGTGTTGATGCCGGAGATGATCGGATCGACGATCCGCGCCGCACCGTCGACGATGTCGAGCGGCGGATGGAACCGGTGTTCCGCCGTCTTGCGCTCCGCGATCGCGGCCGGGTCCTCGTCGCTGACCCAGCCCGTGTCGACGCTGTTCATGTGGATGCCGTCGGCCGCGTAGTCGGTTGCGGAAGTGCGCGTCATCATGTTCAGCGCGGCCTTCGCCATGTTGGTGTGCGGGTGCTTGGTGGTCTTGAACCGACGATAGAACTGACCCTCGACGGCCGACACGTTCACGATGTGCTTGTCGCGCTCGGGTGAGCGCAGCATCAGCGGTTTGAGCCGCGCGTTCAGCACGTACGGCGCGATCGCGTTCACCAGTTGGGTCTCGAGCAACTCGACGGTCGACACCTCGGCGAGTTGGAGTCGCCAGGAGTTGCGGCCCCTGAGGTCGACCTGTTGGAGGTCCTGGTCGAGCTCGCCCCGGGGGAAGAGGTGTCCCTGCGGTCGGGCGTCGTCGGGGAGCAGCGCGGCCTGCGACAGCTCGGCCGCGTGGGTGAGACCGGAGATCACCATGGCGCCGGATTCGACGATCGCCGCGGGGTCAGTCGCCAGCATGTCGTAGCCGCGCAAGCCCTCGTAGTCGCCGAGCAACGGGCGTGCGGGTCCTGGCAGCTCGGCGAGCGAGGTCGTCTCGAGGTCCATCATGTGGCGGTAGAACTCGGGTGGTCGCCGAACGGTCTGACACGCGTTGTTCACGATGAAGTCGAGACGGGCTCGGGTCGTGTCGAGATGACGGCAGAACTCCTCGACGCTGGGGGTGTGGCGAAGGTCGAGTCCGTAGATCTCGAGTCGGTCGGCCCAGTCGTCGAAATCGGGCTCGTCCGCGTACCGCACCGCCGCGTCGCGTGGGAACCGGGTGGTCACGATCAGTGCGGCACCGGCTCGCAGGAGCTTGATGCCGGCTTGATACCCGATCTTCACCCGGCCACCGGTGAGCAACGCGACACGCCCGCGCAGGTCGGCCGTCTCCGTGCGCTTGGCGTAGTTCAGCGCCGCGCACCGCGGGCAGAGCTGGTCGTAGAAGTGGTGGACCTCGGTGTAGTGCTCCTTGCAGACGTAGCAATGTCGGGGCGACTCGCGCCGTTCGTCGTCGCTCGGCTGCGTCGTCGTCGAGGTCGTGCTGCACGAAGGCCTCGGGAGGGAAGACGTTCGGCGTGGTGAAGACGGGTTTGGCGCGGAGCTTGCGGATGCCGGTCTCGTTGAGCGCGGCCTCGTCCCGTCGGAGCTTCTCGGCCCGCTCCCGGCGTTGACGCGCCCGCACGATCTGGCGTCGTAGCCCGACGTCGGGGGCGAACACATCGCCCGCGGCGGCACGGAGGCTGATCCGATCCTGCTCCGAGAGAGCTTCGAGCACCGCGGGATCGCGCGCGACCGACTGCGAGGAGCTCGGTCGCCGCCCGGACCTGCTCGACCAGATCGTCTTCGTCTGCCACGGCGTTGCTCTCGGACCTCGTCGATGGTGGAACCGACAAGGATGCCAGGCCGGGGGTCGTCGGCGATGATCGCCGCGCGCGAGCCCCCGGACGCGTCGGGTGACGTATGCACCCGTGAGTTCCCTCTGAGGGCACTGACGGGTGCACAAGCGGCGCATCGACCCTGGCGACAGGCAGACTGTGGCGGTGAGAGCAGCCGGAGACCCGGGAGCCGCCGCGGAGGTGAAGCCGCGGTGGCGGGGCGTGTCCCACGAGGTCGCCGCCGCAGTCTTTCCGGTGCTCGGTCTCGCGCTCGTGGTCGCCGCTCCGACGACCTCGGCGCGGTGGGCAGCGGTCGTGTACACGATCGGCGTCACCGCGATGTACGCCACGAGTGCGGTGTACCACCGCGGGAATTGGAGCCCCCAGGTGCGGCAGCGCCTCCGCCGACTCGATCACTCGATGATCCTGGTCGGCATCGCTGCGACGTACACCCCGCTCGCAGTCGTGGGTCTCGGTGGGAGCAGCGCACGGATCCTGCTCGGACTGGTGTGGACCCTCGCGTTCGTGGGCATCGCGGTGCAGATGGTGTGGCTCGACGCTCCCCGCTGGCTCGTGGCCGTCATCTACGTCGTCGTCGGTTGGGCGGCGATCGTCTTCCTCCCGACGCTCTGGAGCGCGCTGGGGGTCGTCACGTTCGTGCTCATCGCTTGCGGTGGTGTCGTGTACTCCGTCGGTGCACGGGTGTACGCGACGCGCCGACCCGATCCGATTCCCGGGGTGTTCGGGTTCCACGAGGTGTTCCACGCCCTGGTGCTCACCGCGGGCCTGCTGTTCTACGTCGCGATCGCACGTGTGATCGTGACCGCCTGAGTTGTCGGGCGAGTGTTGGGTTGTCGACGGGGTCAGCCGAAGCTGGGGGCGCCCGAGGTGAACGAGAGTGGCAGGGTGAAGAGGAAACGGTTGTACGGGCCGGCCACCTGACCGGCGATCCACGCGCTGTAGGCGAGCCGGGTCTTGCCGCCACTCGTGCGGTACGGAAACGGTCCGCCCGGACCGGCCATGGAGCCCCGCGAACGCGAGGATCGGCGTCGTGTACGTCCGCGCGCATGTTGCCGATGGCGACGCGCACGTTGCGACACCGATCGCGTAGCGTGTGGTGTCGTAGTTGTTCGCCGAATAGAAGAGCCAGTACTGCGACCCGGAGCGCACCAGTGCCGGGTTCTCGATGACGGTGCCTTCCCATGGCTGCGCCGTGGCGAGGAGTGTGTGATCGGTGCTGCCCGCGGCCCAGCTCGCACCACCTCCCGTGAGCTCACGGGACCAGATCATGGTGGGCTCGACGTTGACCACGCCCTCGGTCTTCCACAGGAGATAGTTGCGCCCGTCGGCGTCGGCGAAGAAGAACGGGTCGATCGCGCCACCGTGATCGGTCATGCAGACCATCGGGGCGCTGCGTGGGTCGACGAACGGACCCAGTGGGCTCGACGACTTCGCCACTGAGACGCAGCGACGAGGCGGGTTCAACGTGTGGTTCAACGCCGAGTAGAAGAGCAGGTAGGTGTTCCCGACCTTGGCGACGCTCGGGGCCCAGAACTCCCCGGTCGTGGTCCACGCAGGTGGGCTGGGAAGCGCGTCGGCCTGCCACGTGGCGTCACCCACCCGACCCGTGTTGGTGGCCAGTACAGGAACGTGCGAAGCCTGACCGCCGAACAGCCAGTTGCTTCCGTACACGTACGTGTTGGAGCCTTCGACGAGCACCGAAGGATCGGCGACTCCGGCGGGAGCGAGTGCCGGGTGCGGATCGGCGGGCCCGGTGAACGGTGCAACGCCGCAGCCACTCACGAACGCGCCGGCCGCGACGAGCACACCAAGGAGTCGTAGCCGGCGTCCGTTCCGCATTGCGTGTCCCGATCTTGTCTGGTCTCCGGCGACCCGATCCCGGTACGCCGCACCGGAGGATCGGCCTCCGGGCCGAGCTTCTTGAATCGTCGGTCGATTATTCGCCGAAAAGCGATCCCGAAGGGGGTGGCATGATTCTGCGATGACGGATACGCCCTGGCAGGGCGACGCGAGCTCACTGGTCGACGCGTTCCGCGCGGGTGACCGCTCGCCGGTCGAAGAGCTCGACGCGACGCTCGCGGCGATCGCGGCGAGCGACCTGAACTGCTTCTCGCATGGTCGATGCCGACCGGGCGCGCGAGTCCGCCGCCGATGCGGACCTGTCGAAGCCGTTCGGCGGGGTGCCGACCGGCATCAAGGAGCTGGAGCCGGTCGCGGGCTGGCCGCGCACCGAGGCGTCGCTCGTGTTCAAGGACCGCATCGCGCACGTACACGACGACCAACGTCGACCGGCTGCTCGAGCACGGCGGCGCGGTGCCGGTCGGACAGACCACCGCGAGCGAGTTCGGCGGGCTGAACGTGAGCGTCACCAAGCTCAACGGCGTGACGCACAACCCGTGGCGGCACGGCCGCACCGTCGGCGGCTCGTCGAGCGGGTCCGCGGCCGCGGTCGTCGGGTGGGCTCGTGACGCTGGCGACCGGCGGCGACGGTGGCGGATCGATCCGCATCCCCGCGGGCTACACCGGGCTGCTCGGCATGAAGGGCACGTTCGGGCGCATCCCGCGCAGCCCGAACGCCTTCATGCGCCCGAACACCGTCGTGCTCGGCAACCTGGCTCGCTCGGTGCGCGACGCGGCCCGCTACTTCGACGTGTGCGGCGGCTACGACCCGGCCGACCCGTCGAGCCTGCCGAAGCATCCCGGGCTTCGAAGCCGGTCTCGGCACGCACGACCTCGCGGGCAAGCGGGTCGCGATCGTCCCGTCACCTCGGCGGCGTGCCGCTCGACCCGGGTGTCGAGAGCGCAGCTCCGCGCCGAAGCCGCGGCGTTGATCGCGTCGACCGGGATGGTGCAGGTCGACCTCGACATCGAGCGTCCCGAACCTCGCCGCGCAGTGGATGATGGGCAACCTCGCGACGCTGCTCGCCGATCTCGGCGACCGGTGGCCGGCATGCGCGTCGGACATGACCGCCGAGGTCGCCGCCGGGCTCTACATGTCGCAGTCGCTCTACAACCTGCGCACCGCGGCGGTCGCCGAAGGCGCTGCGGGTGCAGGCCAACGAGGCCATGGCCGCGGCGTTCGGCGCCGGTCGACTTCGTGATCGCGGCCACGAACCCCGGGCCCTGCGTTCGCGGCCGAGGCGGCAACGAGCAGCAGCGACCGACAGCTTCATCGACTGGGCCAAGTCGAACGCGGCCGCGACCTACGCGTTCCGCGGCGTGCTTGTTCGGCACCCGCCTCGCCAGCGTCGTCGCACCGAAGCTGCCGAGCGTTCTGCTCGGGTACATGAGCAGCGCAATTCCCCGAGCTGGTGAACATGGGTGGTCTCACGATCATCTCCAACATCTACGGCAACCCGGCGGTGTCGATCCCCGCCGGAACCGTCGACGGCCTGCCCGTCGGCATGCAGGTGCTCACCCGGCACCACGCCGACGAGCTGCTCTTCGACGTCGCGCTCGCGGTCGAACGCGAGCGTCCGTGGCCGATGGTGCGCCCCCCGCCGTCGACACAATCGCCGCGCGCGGCTGATCAGCGGAGCGAGAGCCAGAGCCGGACGACGTCGCGGAGTCGGTCGATTCCGGTGTTCTTCGCCGCGCTGACCCAGATGACATCGGACGGCTCCAACATGCAGAGCGTCGCGAGGTCGCGCCGCCTCCGCTCCCGCTTCGACGACTTCACCTTGTCGTGCTTGGTGGCGACGATCGAATGCGGGAGCGTGCGATCCCGGAGCCAGTCGAGCACCTCGAGGTCGAGCGTGGTCGGACCGATCTCGCCGTCGACCAGCATCATCACCATCGTGAGCTGCTCCCGCTCGAGGAGGTATCGCTCGATCATCCGAGACCACGACGCGCGCGTTGCCTTCGAGACCGCCGCGTATCCGAAACCCGGGCAGTCGACGAGGGTCGTGTTCGCCTCGGCTCCGACGGTGAAGCAGTTGAGGAGTTGCGTCCGGCCGGGGGTCTTCGACGTCCGGGCCAGGTTCTTGCGCCTCCCGAGCGCGTTGAGCAGCGACGACTTCCCGACGTTCGACCGTCCGATGATCGCCACCTCGGCGAGCGAGTCGGGGAGCTGGCGGGCGTCGGGCGCGGAGAGGAGGAACTCGAGGTCGAGCGGGGGACTCATGCCGGAACATTCTCACCCGCGGGGCGGTCTACGTCGCTTTCGGCGGCCAGGGGATGAAGCCGCTCGTCCGCGCGACGTACGCGGTGTAGCCCGGACGTCGCTCGGCCATGCCACGTTCGAGCAGAGGCTTGCCCGTGCCCCGGGCCAGGGTGAACGTCATCGCGGCGGGGGAGAGGACGGTCAACGCGCCGGGAAGGGTTTGCGCCGCGATCAGGTACAACCCCCACCAGACGCACGCGTCGCCGAAGTAGTTCGGATGACGGGTGTATCTCCACAGGCCCCGGTCCATCACCCGGCCGGCGTTCTCGGCGTCATCTCGGAACCGCTGGAGCTGCCAGTCGCCCACGGTCTCGAAGCAGAAGCCGAGGCCCCACACGACGCTGCCGAGCCCGGCGATCCAACCGATGGCAGCTGTCTCGTACATGGCGACCTGGATGGGAAAGGAGATGAACCACAGGACCGCAGCCTGGGTCAGGTAGACGAAGACGAGGGCATGCACGGCAGGAGAGTGCCGTGACTTCGCGAACATCGCGGCGTAGCGGGGGTCTTCTTCCTTGCCGCGAGCCCGGAGTGCGATGTGCACGGCGAGTCGGATGCCCCAGATGGCGGTGAGGGCGAGCACGAGCACCCGTCGGGTGTCGTCGCCGCCCCCTGA
This sequence comes from uncultured Actinomycetes bacterium, assembly GCA_963829475.1. GTDB lineage: Bacteria > Actinomycetota > Acidimicrobiia > IMCC26256 > JANYLB01 > JANYLB01. The sequence goes on from CAWHIU010000002.1 coordinate 1,093,480, forward strand.
AGACCAGACGTCCGAAGACCAGGCGAAGGTCACGATCGCGACCACGACGAAGCCGAGCCCCCACGCGGTGTCGACGACGTCGAAGCGGCCGACCTTCAGCGCGATCAGCCACGTCACCAGCATGAGAACGACTGCCGCGACCGCGCTGAGGAGGAGGCCGGTCGCGACGTGACCGACGGGGAAGCCGCTCACGACCGCCAGTCGGCCCGACTCGCCGGCATCCCGACCCCGCCCGATGGGTCGGGCTTCACCGCGAGGATCTGGTCGACGCCCATGCTCCGCTCTTCGAACGCCACCACTCCGGCGACGAGGTAGAGCCGCCAAACCCTTGCCGTCTCCTCGCCGACGAGGTCGACGACCTCGTTCCAGTGCGATTCGAACGTTGCCCGCCAGGCGCGAGCCGTACGGGCGTAGTGCTCCCGGAGGGAATGGACGTCGCGCACCTCGAAGCCCGCGCTCTCGATGAGGCCCACCGTCTCGCCCACCGGCCGCATGTGCATGTCGGGTGCGATGTAGGCCTCGATGAACGGGCCACCACCGGGAGCGACCGCGCCGCCTCGAGACATCTGCTGGACGAGGAGACGGCCGTGGTCCCGGAGGAGCCGCTCCAAGTTCGCGACGAACTCCGGGTAGTGCTCGTCGCCGACGTGTTCGCCCATCTCGATCGAGGTCGCTGCGTCGTAGAGGCCATCGCGTACGTCGCGGTAGTCCTGAAGTCGGAAGTCGATCTCGTCGGTGAGACCGAGGTCGGCGGCACGCTTGCGGGCGAAGTCGAGCTGTTCGCGGGAAAGCGTGACCCCGGTGACCCGCACACCGTGGAAGCGGGCGGCGTGGATGCTCAGGGAGCCCCAGCCACATCCGACGTCGAGCAGCCGCATCCCGGGTCGCAGATCGAGCTTGCGGCACACGAGCTCGAGCTTGTCGTGCTGCGCGTCGGCCAAGGTGTAGTCGGGTGCATCGGAGGTCCAGTACGCGCATGAGTACGCCATGTTCTCGTCGAGCAGCAGCGCATAGAAGTCGTTCGAGAGGTCGTAGTGGTGCGCGATCACCTCGGCGTCGCGACTCCGGCTGTGAAGTCGTCCCCCGACCCGAGCCTCCGAATCCGGCGGACGCGGAGGGGGGCCGATGGCGCGGAGCCGCAGCGCGACGGCGAACATCGAGAGGTAGTCGCGAGGGAGAACTCGGATCTGGGTCTTGTGCTCGCGTGCGAACCGACGGGCTCGGCGGAATCCGTCTTCGAGATCGCCCTCGACATCCAGATCACCGGTCACGTAGGCCCGCGCCAGACCGAGCTCCCCCGGGCTCCACACGAGGCGACGCAACGCCCGACGCGAACGGAGGACCGCGACCGGCGCGTCCACCGGGCCGAATTCGCTTCCGTCCCAGGCCCGGATCCGAACTGGGAGCTCGGCTCCGATCATCTTGCTGACGGGTTCGGCAAGCGTCTGCGCGACGTTCGAGGTCCGGGTCATCTAGTCGCCGACCCTCGCGAGGAGGAGCTGGACGACATCGAGGTATCCGGTCGCGAATCCAGCCTGGGAGTACGCCAGGTAGAAGTCCCACATGCGACGGAAGGTCGCGTCGAATCCCATCGCGTCGACCGTGTCTGCGTGGTCGTCGAACTGGGCTCGCCACAGGCCGAGTGTCCTCGCGTAGTCGGCCCCGAACGTATGAGCATCGGCGATGCGGAGCGGAGTCTCGGCGTGCAGGGTCTCGTCGATGGCTCGGATCGACGGGAGTGCGCCACCCGGGAAGATGTACTTGTGCACCCAGGTGTACTGGTCACGCGTCGCGAGCATTCGATCGTGTTCGAGAACGATCGCCTGGAGCCCGACCTTGCCGCCGGGCGCAAGGACCTTGTCGAGCACGCGAAAGAACGTCGGCCAGTACGGTGCCCCGACCGCTTCGATCATCTCGACGCTCACGATGGCGTCGTAGAGGCCATCGGCCTGACGGTAGTCACGGAGCTGAACGTCGACCTGGCTCGCATGGCCCGCCTCGGCGACGCGACGGCGGGCGAGCAACTGTTGCTCGCGTGAGAGCGTGAGGGTCGTGACCGTCGCACCGCGTGCTGCGGCGCGGATCGCGAGGGAGCCCCAACCGGTTCCGATCTCGAGCAGCCGGGTGCCCCGACGGACTTCCGTCGCGTCGAGCAGGCGGTCGATCTTGGCCACCTGCGCTTCCGCGAGGGTCTGGGTGCGGGAACCGAACAGGGCCGACGAGTAGGTCATCGTCTCGTCGAGGATGAGCGCGAAGAGCTCGTTCGACAGGTCGTAGTGGCGGGCGACGTTGCGTCGCGCGCCGCGGACCGTGTTGGCCTCGCTCGACGGGAGGTGCTGGACGTAGAACCGCTTGAGTCGTTGCATCCACGGCGGGACCAGGTTGAGCGCGTTGTCGACGAGCGGACGGAGGGCTGCCTCAATGTCGTCGGTGTCCCAGTCGCGGGCCATGTACGACTCGCCGAAGCCGATCAGTCCATGGGAGCCCACACGGTGGAAGAAGGCGTCATTGCGGATCCGGATCAGCGGGTCGGTCGTCGTTCCCGCGCCCGCGGTGGAGCCGTCAGGGAGCTCGACCCGGACTGGAAGCCGGTTGACCGCTCGTCGGAGCAGGGTCCTGGCGACGCGCGCGTGGATGGGTTTGTGCGGTGCAGGCGGTAGAGCACGCCAGGGCCCGTCGACCGACTGGGCCGACCGGTCCTCGCAGACGGTGAAGAGCTCCTCGCCGGCGATGCTCATCGCGTGGTCTCCTTCGGGACGGATGACGATTCGGGTCGCACCGCGGAGGGTGAGGCGGACGGCGGCGCAGGCCGCTGCGTTGGCGCGCTCCATGGGACGACCGGGAGTCGTTGCAGCCACAAGCGCAGCCCTTGCCACCGGATCAGGGCGGAGACTCGCCAGCTCGCGCAGGAATGGCGGAACGCGGCCCAGAGGATCGAGCGGACCGGTGCCTCGGCCTGCCCCATGAGCGTGGCGGTGAACACGGGTTGGAGCGCGGCGCCACGGACGAGCGTGATCGACACGAGGACCTGGTCGCCGGGTTCGGTACAGCGCACGTCGTAGGCCCCGTCGACTGCGAAGAAGGGGGAAACGTAGAACTCCTTCGCAACCCGTGACACGCCGTTCGCATCGGGCCGCAAGAGGTAGCAGTGGCTCTCGCCATGGGTGTTGTGGACCTCGGCCACGATGCACGCGAGCCCGCCACCAAGGCAATAGCACCAGTAGATGCTCAACGGGTTGAAGCCATGCCCTAACGAGCGGGGGATCGCGAGCATCAGGATCCGGCCGCCATCGAGGTCGATGTCGTGGCCGGCGAGGAACACGTCGACGTTGCCGCGAATCGACCGATCTGGATCGCCGAGGTGGTCCGCAGCGTCGAATCGAAACAGGAGGCCGAGGCAGCGCGACACCCTCGGGAGGTTGTCGAGGTCGACCAGCCACATGGCCTGCCGGTACGTGAAGCCATGGTCCACGGTCTCCGTCCGGGCGTGGCTGATCGTCGTCCGGTAGAGCGTCGCGGTCGTCACCACGTCACCCCGAGTGACTGGGCGGCGCGGACGCCTGCCGCGCAGCCATCTTCGTGGAAACCCCATCCGTGATACGCGCCGGCGAACGCGAGTCGGTCGTCGTCGAGGGAGGGGAGGAGGGTCTGCGCCCTCACCGACTCACGCGTGTACACCGGGTGGGTGTAGTGCATGCGAGCGATCACGGACCCCTCCGCGATCTCGGCACCGCCGTTGAGCGTGACGACGTATTCGACGGGTTCGTCGAGTCGCTGCAAGCGATTCATCGAGTAGCTCACCCGCACCCCTGTCTCGCCGACGCCGCACGAAGGGAGTCGGTAGTTCCACGAGGCGCGCGCGTGGCGCGCACGTGGGAGCAGTGAGGGGTCCGTGTGGAGCACGGTCTCATTCGTCGAGTAGGTGAACGCGCCCAAGGTACGGCGTTCGGCCGCGGTCGGCTCGGCGAGCATCGCCAGGGCTTGGTCGGCGTGAACCGCGACGACGACACGATCGAAGGCGTGTCGGTCGTCGTTGTCGTCGAGCAGTTCGACACCGGCAGCGATACGACGCAACGAACGGACGGGAGTACCGAGAGATGTCGCGGTGATCTCCTTGGCCAGCCGCTCGACGTAGCGCCGAGAGCCGCCAGTGACCGTGCGCCACTGTGGGGCGCCCGTCACGCGCAGTACACCGTGGTGATCGAGGAACCGGAACAGGTAGCCCGCGGGATAGAGGAGCGCCACATCGGGTGGGCACGACCACACGGCCGAGACGAGCGGGATGACGAAGTGCGCCACGAAGTAGGGCGTCCAGCGACCGGCAGCGACGAACTCGCCAAGCGTGAGGTCGTCGTCGGCGCGGCCTCGGGTCTCGAGCAGATTGCGCGCCCTGCGTTGGAAGGAGGTGACCTGGGCGAGCAGCGCGAGGAACGCGGGATTCGACGAGGTTCCGCGGCTGCGCGAACACACCTCGGATCCCGTCGCCGCCGGAGTACTCGAGTCCGCAGCCGTCGCAGCGCACCGACATCGTCATGTCGCTGGGCTGGGTCTCGATCTGGAGCTCCGCGAAGAGCCTGATCAGGTTGGGATACGTCTTGCGGTTGTGGACGATGAAGCCGCTGTCGATCGGAAGGATCCGGTCGTCGGACGTGACGACGTCGTGGGTGTGCGCGTGACCACCGAGTCGATCGTCGCGTTCGAACAGGGTGACGTCGTACTCGCGCTGGAGGACGTAGGCAGCGGTCAGACCCGAAACTCCGGCGCCGACGACAGCGGCGGTCGGACGGTCGTGGAACGGTCTCGGACTAGACGGAGTCGGGGTCGTTCCCACCATGCACCAAGGACTTCGGAGCCGAGGGGCAGCGGGGATGACCACAGCCGCTGATTTGGCAGAATCACGGGGGAGCCCGTGTCGGACCCGGCAGTTCCGCGACCGCGACGCAACGCTGGGTAGTTTTGGCGGGATGACGACACACCGTGAGAAGGCCGAGCACTTTCTGCGGCTCCACCATGGCGCGTCGCCGCTCCTGATGCCGAACCCGTGGGACATCGGATCCGCCACACTTCTCGGCGCACTCGGCTATGAGGCTCTCGCGACCACGAGCTCCGGGTTCGCCGCGACCCTCGGCCGCCTCGACGGTTCCGTTGGCCTCGACGAGGTAATCGCGCACGCGGCGGTGATCGTCGGTGCGACGGACCTCCCGGTGAACGTGGATTTCGAGAACGCGTTCGCCGACGAGCCTGCCGCGGTCGCCGAGCATGTGACCCGGGTCGCAGCGACCGGCCTCGCCGGGCTGTCCCTCGAAGACTTCTCCCGCCGGCACGAGGACCCGATCTACGACCTCGGCCTGGCACGCGACCGGATCGTCGCGGCAGCCGACGCGCTCCACGGTGGCGACGTCCACGTGGTGCTCACGGCCCGGGCCGAGAACTACCTGCACGGTCGGCGCGATCTCGCCGACACCATCTTGCGGCTGCAAGCCTTCCAGGAAGCCGGTGCCGACGTGCTCTACGCCCCGGGAATCACCGACCCGGACGACATCCGTTCCGTCGTCGGCTCCGTGGACCGCCCGGTGAACGTCCTCGCGCTCCCCGGCGCGCCGAACGTCGCGGAGCTGGCGGAACTGGGCGTGAAGCGGGTGTCGGTCGGTAGCGGGTTCAGCATGGTCGCGCTCGGCGCGGTCGTGGAGGCCGCGCGGGAGCTGCTCGACGACGGCACCTACGGGTTCTGGTCGGTCGCCGGCAAGGGCGCAGGCGTCGTTCGTGCCGCGTTCGCTCCACCGGCCGATCGGTAACGCGCCCAGAGGGCCCCGAAGGTACGGAGCACCAGGGTCGGACCTGCGGGTGCGCGCCCGCGGTGGGTACTGTGCGCGCCATGGGAACCAACGTCGAGTTCGAAGCCGCTGGGAGTCGTGCCGCGGGATATCTCGCGCTGCCCGAGTTGGGATCAGGACCCGGGATCTTGGTCGTGCAGGAATGGTGGGGCCTCGTTCCCCAGATCAGGGCTTTGTGTGACCGGCTCGCGGCCGAGGGCTTCGTGGCGCTGGCCCCGGATCTGTATCACGGCGAGATCGCCGAACACACCGAGATGGACAAGGCGGCCGAGCTGATGAACGCCCTTCCGCTCGACCGTGCCGCGAACGACATGTCGGCCGCGATCGACTTCCTCCTCGGCCAGGAGTCGGTCGTCGGCGACCAGGTGGGAGTGGTCGGGTGCTGCATGGGTGGGATGCTCACGCTCGTCCTCGCAGCCAAGGAGGGAAACCGCATCGGTGCGGCCGTCCCGTTCTACGGCGCGCCGCTCGGTGACGCGGAACCCGACTGGTCGGGCCTCACTGCACCCGTCCTCGGACACTTCGCGGAGGAGGACACCTTCTTCCCGGCCGAGGGCGTGCTCGACCTCGAGGCAAGACTGCGCGACCTCGGCAAGGACGTCTCGTTCACGATGTATCCGGGGACCGGGCACGCTTTCGCCAACGAGGAGAACCCGCTGGGAACCTACGACCCCGACGCGTCGACGCAAGCGTGGCTGCGAACGCTCGAGTTCCTCCGCTCGACCCTGGCCTGAACGCCGGACGCGCGCGCAGCGTGGTCGATCTCGAACGGTCGTTGTAACCGCGATCGAAGGTCCGTAGCCTTCCGGCGCGCCCCTGTGCGCACGGTCGAACCAGCCATCGACGAGGAGCGTTCATGAACGAGAAGGCCCGGCTCGGAGTAGCTGAGTTCATCGGCACCGCGATCCTGGTGATCGGCGGACCCGGCTCGGCGATCATCGCCGGGAAGCAGATCGGCTACATCGGTGTCGCCCTCGCGTTCGGCCTCAGCCTCCTGTGCGCGGCGTACTTCATCGGCAGCATCTCCGGGTGCCACATCAACCCGGCCGTCACCTTCGGCCTGTGGGTCGTCGGCAAGACCAAGAGCGGCGACGTGCCGTGGTACCTCGGTGGTCAGATCCTCGGCGGCATCTTCGGTGCGGGTGTGATCTTCGTCATCGCGAGCGGCCTCTCGGGCTTCAGCGCTTCAGACTCGGGTTTCGCGTCGAACGGCTGGGGTGACCACTCGCCCTCCGCGGTCACTGCCCGGGTCGGCCGGCTCGTCGTCACCAAGTCCGGCTACAACTTCGGTGCGATGGCTGTCACCGAGATCGTGTTGACCGCGCTCTTCGTGCTCGTCGTCGTCAGCACGAGCCGCAAGTCGATGCCGGTCGGCTTCACCGGCCTCGCCGTCGGGCTGATGCTCACGCTCGTGCACCTCGTCAGCATCCCGATCGACAACACGTCGGTGAACCCGGCTCGTAGCCTCGCGACCGCGATCTTCCAGGGCGGCTGGGCGCTCGAGCAGCTCTGGGCGTTCATCGTGTTCCCGCTGATCGGCGGAATCGTGGGCGGGGTCATCTGGAAGGTGCTCGTCCCGGCCGACGACGCCTGAGCTCGTTCGCTTGATCGGCCCGGTACGCGTGCGGCGAGCGGGTGAATCGCGAACCGAGCCGGACGCCGACGAGGACAATGGCCATCGCCGAGGTGACGATCGCGAACCATTGGGTCGCGGGCACCGCCCCGTCGGTGCCCGCGAGCAAGGCGTGCGCGGTCACGGCCACGAAGACGACGAACGACAGCAGGTGCACGCCGTGCCAGACCCGGCGCGGCAGACGACGCATCATGAGCGACGTGAGCTCGACCGCGAACACGAGGTACATCGCGACGATGCCGAGGGCAACGCCACCCGGCCGCCACGACGGTCGCGTAGGGGACGAGCACGTCGGCGAAGGTCCACCCTACGAACGTGTCGGCGAACAGCGCGCCGACGTGGAGGAGCACGAACAGGCACGCGATCCCACCGAGGAACCGGTGGAGGTCGCGGACCCAGGCGGGGCTGGGCCTGCGGGTGGCGCGGGCCGACAGCAGCAGATCCCCAGAGCACCGACCCGACCACGAGCGCCCAGGCCACGAGCCCGCTCGCGCGGACCGTGTACCACCAGAGGTGCTGGGTCATGGGCGGAAGGCATCGAGGCCGGGAAGCTCGGCCACGTGCCCGTTGTCGTGGACGAGGAGGCCGGTGACGCCGGCCGTCGCGAGCAGCTCGGCACCGATGTCGGGCCCTGCGATGAACGCAGCCTTGGCGAGCACCTCGGCCCACCAGGTCGATCCGGCGACGACCGTCACCGACGCGAGTCCGGTGTCGGCCGAATCACCGGTCTGCGGATCGACCAGGTGGTGCACGATGCGACCACCGCGCCGCCAGGCTCGCAGCAGACGGGTACTCGTCGCGATCGCACCGTCGCGGATCATCAGTGATCCGGTTGCGCCGGTCTCGAGTGGATCCTCGATCGAGATCGGCCACGAGCCCGCGGATGGGCCCACTCCGGAGACGTGGACGTCGCCTCCCAGATCGACGCACACGCCGATCGCTCCCGCGGCCATGAGCGTCGCAACCAGCCGGTCGGCTGCGAGCCCCTTGCCGATCCCGCCGAGGTCGAGCGCCACCCCGATGGGCAGTGTCACCGCCCGTACGAGCGGGTCGAGGACGATGTCGGAGCAACCGCCGGACGGAGCGACGACAACTTCAGGACCGTCGGCTGCGATCGATCGGAAGTCCCGGTCGTATCCGAGTGCGAGGAGGGAGGGGAGCACGGTCGGATCGAAACGACCTCCGGTCACGCGCCACGCTTCGACCGCGTGGACGATCGCGTCGTAGGTCTCGTCGGACAGCACGACCGGTACGCCCGCGGTGTCGTTGAGGCGGCGCAACTCGCTCTCGGGCCGGAAGCGGCTCCATCGCGACTCGAGGTGTCTCGAGGAGTGGAGCCGCGAGATCGGTGATGGCATCCGCGTCGCGTTCCGAAGCCGCGAGACGGTGATCCGCACCCGGGTACCGAGGGCGCGGAACGTCGAGTGGACCCACGGATCGCGGCCGACCTCGCGTGCCGCCGCGCCGCTCGTCGCTCTCGTCGGGGTGATGGTCGCGGTCAACAGCTCGCACCGGTCTGGCAGGCCGGGGGCGGCTCCGGAGGCGGGACCGGGTCCGGTGCGGGCTGGGTGTCGGATGGCGTCGCCACGACCGGATCGGGGGTGCTCGGGGCATCGGTGGCGGGAGCGGGTTCGACCGCTGCGCCCGCCCCGACTGCGTCCGGCGATGCCGACGTCGACGTCGACGATTCGCCCGACGACCCGGTGCCTCCGGGAGCTAGAGACGCTCCGCCCGCGACGGCTCCCGACGGTGCGGCGACCGTTCCGGGCGAGCTCGCCGTACCCGGCGGCGGTGCGCCACCCGCAGGCGGGACGCCGATGGTCGCCGACGGTGAGAGTCGCGAGGGGATCGTCGCGGTCGAGCCCGCGTCACCGCCGGTGCTCGCACCGTTCGACGCGGCGCTCCCGGTCGATGCCGGTGCCGTGGCCGCGAGGACGACGATGAGTCCGAACATCGCCCCGACGCTGAGCACTGCGGAAACGAGACGACTGGTCTCGGCGGGATGAGATCGACGGCGCTTCCCGGTGCGACCGGCGCTCGCCGTCGGGGGCGGGCTTCGCATCCCTCGACGGCAGCACGGTGTCGTCCATCCCGTGTGTATCGGCTCCGCACCCCGATTTCTTCACCCGACAAGCACCCCGGCAACCGCAAGCGGCCCACGGGATCTGGTGTCCCCGCTCGGCGGAGCCGGTGATCAGTGTCCGGTGAGCCGATCGAGGAGCGCGGTGCGCAGCCGGGCCGGTCGACCGGTCCGGACCTCGGCTCGATCGGCGCCGGCCGGGAGGGCCAGCGCGAGGTTGATGCCGAGCCAGCGGAACGGCTCCGGTTCCCACGGCGGCGATCGGTGCGCGACCCAGGGGAGGTGGGTGATCGGGGTATCGGCACCCGTGATGAGGTCGGCAAGGGTCCGCCCGGCGAGGTTCGTCGTCGACACGCCGTCGCCGACGTACCCGCCCGCCCACGCGAGACCGGTGGTTCGATCGAAGCCCACCGAGCTCATCCAGTCGCGCGGAACGCCGAGCGGACCCCCCCATTCGTGGGTGATCGGCAACGTCGGCCACCGACGGGAAGAGGCTGACGAGAACCCGTCGCAGCTCCGCGAAGGTGCCGACATCGCGGTCGAACCGGTCGCTGGACGCGGCTTCCGAAGTGGTACGGCGCGCCACGGCCTCCGAACGCGATCCGATCGTCGGCGGTCCGCTGCGCGTAGATGATGAGGTGCCGACCGTCGGTGATGCGTCTCGCGGTCGTGCCAGCCGACCTCACTCCAGAACGACGCGGGGAGGGGAGCCGTGGCGATCATCAGCGAGTACAGGGGCGCGACGGTCCGACGCAACCCGGGGATCCTCGCGGTGTACCCCTCCGTCGCGCGCACGATCACCTCGGCGCGGACGCGACCGGTCGGCCGTGTGCACCTCGTGCGGTCGGATCTCGGTTGCCGCTGTCTGCTCGTAGAGCTCGGCGCCCATGCGCACGACGCAATCGGCGAGGCCGCGCGCCAGCTTCGCGGGCTGGATGCGTGCGCAGTGTGGGGTGTATGCGGCGCCGAGCACGCCGTCAGCGGCGACGCGGTCGCGGGCTTCGGACCGGTCGAGCCAGACGGCGTCGTCGTCGGTCGCGCCCCAACGGTGCTCTTCAGCCACCGATGCGCGGACGCGGTCGACGTGCGCGGGCGAGGTGGCGAAGGTGAGCGTGCCGCCCTTGTGGAAGTCGGCTCGATCGACTCCGCCTGGGCCACGCGCCCGACTTCGTCGACCGTGGTCCGCATCTCCTCCAGCAGAGCGACGACCGCGTCGCGACCGTGCGTCGCGGGCCATCGCTTCACGGCCACCGGCGAAGAGCGCGGAGCACCAACCGCCGTTGCGTCCCGACGCCCCGAAGCCGGCGATCTCCTGCTCGATGATCGCGATCCGGAGGTGGGGATCGGCTCGCAAGCAGGTAGTAGGCGGTCCAGAGCCCGGTGTAGCCCGCGCCGACGATCGCGACGTCGACGTCGATGTCGCGGTCGAGCGGTGGCCGCGGGGTCAGCGGTTCATCGACACGAATCGAGCCACAGGCTCCGGGTCCGGTACCGCTCGTCGTATGCCGAGGCCATGAGCACGGAATCAGGCGCGGGAGAAGGAATCGAGCAGGGCGGCGAGCTCGACCGGGCGGTCGCCCTGGATGCTGTGGCCGGCGCCCTCGACGACCTCGACCCGTACATCGGGTCGGCGGACGCGCAGCTCCGCCACGTCGTCATCGTCGACGACGGGGGAGTCGGCTCCGCGCACGAGCATCAGTGGCATGGTCGTCGAACCGAGGGTGGCCCAGAGGTCGCCGAAGTCGGGAATCTCGGATGCTGTGCTGTCGGTCAGCATCGGCTCGTCGGCTCGGAAGCGCGCGTAGCGCCACACCCAGCTGCCGTCGTCGCGCTGCACCGCGTTGTGGAGGATGCCCCGCCGCAGCGACGCCTTCGAGCGGGTCGGGTTGAACTCGACCGTTCGCGCGAGGATCTCGTCGAAGTCGGCGAACGACTCAGGGCCGTTGACGAACGCGGTGATCGCCGATGCCTTCTCGCGGTTCACTCCGGGCGTCACGTCGACGAGGACGAGCCGCCGTTCCAGCTCAGGTGCGATGTCGGCGAGCGCAATCGAGGTGAGCCCACCGAGCGACATCCCCGCGAGGAGCTCGGCGTCGGGTGCGAGGGCCCGAACCACGGTCGCGATGTCGCCGGCGTTCGCGTCGAGTCCGAACGAGCCGAGCGCACCGCCGTCGGAGTGGCCGTGGCCGGGTAGGTCGATCGCGACGAGCGGACGGTCGAGCGCGAGCGCGACCGTGTCCCACGTGTGGGCGTTCTGCGCGCCGCCGTGGAGCAGCACGAGCTCGGGTGGGCCGTCACCCCAGACGAGCGCACTCAACGCGCGGCCGCCGCCGACGGGAATCCGTTCCCGCCGTACGACCGGCGGTCCGGACCAGGCGAGAGCGAACTCCTCGGCGTTCTCGTGGAACAGGGAGAACTCGTCGTAGGCCACGGTCTCCAAAGCTAGGGGACGAGACCCGTGCACACCCGCTGCGCGTCCCACGCCGCGACGGCTGCGTCGGAGGCGGGAGGTGTGAGGAGGCGGGGGATGCCGCCGACGATCCGGGCGGGATGCCACTGGTAGCTGTCGATGTCGTGTCCGGTGGCGGTGACGGTGAGCACGCCGGTGCGACCCGACTCGCCGGTCTCGTTGTAGAAGACGAAGTTGCCGAGGCTGTAGTCGACGAAGGCGGTACCCATCCGACCGCCGCCCTGGACGCGGTGCGGGTGACTCCCGACCACGATGTCGGCACCCGCCGCCACCAACGTTGCGGCGAGCTCCTGTTGTCGGGCTGACGGACACGTCGTGCCTTCCACGCCCCAGTGCAGGTAGACCGACGACCGTGTCGGCGCCGAGCCGGGCGGCCTGCACCGCGGCGACCAGGCGGGCCTCGTTGTCGCCCTTCGCCGATGCGATCCCGGCCTGCGCGTCGGTCGCGGGCCACGTCGCGGAGAACTGCTCGTCGATCACGTCGCTGGCGGCGATGACGCTGATCCGCTGACCTCTCACCGTCGTCTGCCACGGTGCGTAGGCCTCGGTGGCGTTGTTGCCGATGCCGACGATCGGGATCGGGCCGGCGGCCTTGGCCGCGAGCGTGTCGGCCAGACCCGCGGCGCCGTAGTCGACCCCGTGGTTGTTCGCCATCGTCACCACGTCGATCCCGGCACCACTGAGCGCCGCGAGCGCGTTCGCCGGAGCCCGGAAGTTGTATGCCTTCGGCTCGGGCGAACCACCTTCGGTGATCGCGGTCTCGAGGTTCACCATCGCGATGTCGGCACCACCGATCGCATCGGCGATGGGGGAGAACATCCCACTCCCGCTGATCGCGAGCTGCGATGCCAAGGAACCCTCGAAGTGCACGTCGCCGCCGAACGCGAACACGACCGGCTCGCCGCTGCCGCGAAGGGGTCGGGTCGTCGACGTGGTCGTCGGGGGTTGTCCCGTGGTCGTCGTGCTCGCGGGACTCGACCGCGCCTCGCCCACGCGGATCGGCCCCGGATCGCTCCCGCGGGTCAGGCTGAACCCGATCCCGGCCACGATCACGGTGAGGCAGGCCAGAGCGACCAGCAGCGGGCGGCGCACGGCCGGTGAGCCTAGGTGGATCGGCGACCTCTACGATGCTGACCGCCATGCAGCGTGAGGCGTTCACCCTCTCCCCGTCGGCCTACCGGCGCATCACGCTCGTCGCCGCGATCCTGATCGCGATCATCATCGTGACCGGTGCCGCAGTTCGGCTGACCAACTCCGGCCTCGGCTGCCCCACCTGGCCGAACTGTGCGACGGGCCGACTCGTCGCGCACGAGGCATCGAGCGTGCACCAGAAGATCGAATCGGCCAACCGAATGTTCACCGGCCTGGTGTCGATCGCAGTGATCGCAGCCGTGCTCGGAGCATTCCGGCGCCGACCCCGGCGCCGTGACCTGTTGTGGCTGTCGGTCGGTCTCGTCGCCGGGGTGGTCGGCCAGATCGTGCTCGGGGGAATCACCGTCCTCGTGGATCTCCATCCCGCCGCAGTGATGTCGCACTTCCTCTTGTCGATGCTGCTGCTCGCGGACGCGGTCGTGCTGTATCACCGGGCCGGGATCCCCGACGGCTCGACCGATCGGCGCGCCGTCGGATCAGGCTTGGTGAACTCGGGCCGGTTCCTCGTCGCGCTCGTGACGCTCGTCGTCGTCACGGGAACCATCGTCACGAACACGGGCCCGCACGCGGGCGACAAGGCGGCCAAGCGCTTCGACTTCTACCTGCCCGCGGTCGCCCGGGTGCACGGCACCACAGTGATGATCTTCCTGGCCGCGGTGCTCGGATTCCTGTACGTCGCGCATCGTTCCGGTGCGCTGGCCCGGCTCCAACGCGCGATCACCGTCTTGCTGGTGCTGCTCGTTGCGCAGGCCGGCATCGGATACACGCAGTACTTCACCGGCGTCCCGCCCCTCTTGGTGGGGATCCACGTCGCCGGCGCAGCCGCGGTGTTCACCGCGACCCTCGCGCTCTATCTCCGGATGTTCGACCCGGTCGCAGTCGGCGACGCCGGTCGCGTGCAGCCCGATGGCGAAGTTCGTGCGCAGGGCGGACAAGGTCTCCGCGAAGTCCACGAACCCAGCCTTGGATCGACCGGCTGACGCCGCCGACCCGGGTCGTCGTCAGCCGGGGGCGGTTGCGAGCTGCTCGGCGCGACGGTCGGCGATGCGCTTGGCGATCTTGCCGAGCCGCGAGATGAAGGAGAGGACCCGCTCGCGAGCTACCTCGGCTTCGGGCGTGAGGCCCTCGAGCTCGGCGACCTTCCAGTGCCGCAGCACGACCGGGACCAGGATCTGGTCGTGGTGCTGGGTGAAGTCGTAGATCCCGGCGCTCGCGATCAGCTTCGCGTGCGCCTCGAAGTCGACGATCCCGGTTCCGGGCATCGCGAACTCGCGCACCTGTCGGTCGATCGCGATCACCATCGCCGACGGGTCGATCTCGAGCGCGGTCGACGCGAGGTCACGGTAGAAGAGGTAGTGCAGGTTCTCGTCGGCCGCGACGCGCGACATGATCGCCGTTCCCGGCCTGTCGTCGAGGAGCTGGCCGGTGTTGCGATGCGCGATGCGCGTGGCGAGCTCCTGCATCGAGACGTACGCGATCCCGTCGGCGGCTGACTCTGTCTCGGGCACGACCCCGCCCCCGACCTGGTGCATCCGGGCCCGTTCGAGCGCGACCGGATCAATGGCGCGCGTGACGGTGAGGTAGTCGCGGATGACGATCGCGTGACGACCCTCTTCTGCGGTCCAGCGACGGGTCCACTCCTGCCAGGCTTCGGAACCACCGAATCCGGTGATCGAGTGGTAGTAGTACGGCAGGTTGTCCTCGGTGAGGAGATTCACCAAGAGCGCGGAGCGCACGCCTTCGGGGAGCGGTGAATCATCCGCCGACCACTCCTCGCCCTCGACGAAGTCGCGCCCCCGGCTGTACGGGACCATTTCGTGGGGGAACCACTCTCTGGCTGTCTCGAGGTGGCGGGTGAGCAACGCACCCACGCTCGCATCGAGCTCCTGCACGAGGGTATCCGTGGGAGGGGTCATGCCCGCAGCCTACCTACTGGTCGGTAGGGATGGGCGACACGTGGCGCCGACACGGAGCGGTCGTCTGTCACAGCGCGTTGGTACAGGGATCCCGGGCGGGTGGGGCGCGAGTGGCCTATGTTCTGCTTGCCCGAAGCGCACCTCCGCCTTCGGGTCGGACGATCTGGGAGAGCACATTGTTGGCTAACGAGTTCGGTACCGGTCAGATCCTCTGGTCGATGATCTGGTTCTTCCTGTTCTTCATCTGGATCTGGATCCTCATCACCGTGTTCGCCGACATCTTCCGCAGCCAGGATCTCGGCGGCTGGGGCAAGGCCCTCTGGGTCATCGGCGTGATCATCTTCCCGTACCTCGGGGTGTTCGTGTACCTGATCGCGCGTGGTCACAAGATGCACGAGCACGCGATCGAAGCGGCCCAGGCGCAGAACGCTGCCGCGACGGAGTACATCCGCCAGGCTGCGGGCACGTCGGCCAGCCCGGCCGATGAGCTGCACCGCCTGGCCGACCTGAAGGACCGCGGCGTCATCGACGAAGCGGAGTTCCAGAAGATGAAGGCGAAGATCGTCAGCTGACGATCGGCAACGAGCAACACGTCGAGACGTCGGTGTCGGTGCGCCGCACAGGGTTGCGCACCGACACCGCCTCGACTCGACCGGCATCCCGCCGCCGGGCGGTGCCGGCGACCCGAGGCTCAGGCGCCCGCGGCGACGAGGATGAAGTCGGTCCCGAAGCCGAGCACGATCCCGAGCACCAGCCCCCACATCAGGGCCTCCTTGTGTCCCAGGCGGTCGGCGACGTGCAAGAGCTGCACGACGACGTACAGGATCGAGCCGGCGGCGAGCGCGAGGAACGCCATGTTCAGGGTCTCGTTCACGAACGACTGACCGATGAGCGTGCCGAGGAACGTCGGCCCGCCACCGATGAGGCCGAGGAGTGCGAGGTACCCCCAGCTCGGTCGCTCCGCGTCCCCCGACATCGGCGCCACGATCCCGAAGCCTTCGGTCGCGTTGTGCAGCCCGAACCCGATCACGAGGAGAAGCGCGAGACTGATCGCGCCGCTCGCGGCCGACTGTCCGATGGCGAGTCCTTCGGAGAAGTTGTGCAATCCGATGCCCATCGCGATGAAGAGCGCGAGTCGCTGCCCCTCCGAGAGGCGGCTGATCGCGGAGCTCCGGAGCTCTTCGGTGGCCGCGGCGCCGGGCCCGAACCCGTGCGTGCGGCGGCTCAGCCACCGGTCGTAGTAGACGAGCCCGAGCGCGCCGAAGGCGAAGAGCAGCACGAACAGCGCGGCCTTGCCGAAGAAGGCAGGCCACGTCCCGCCGCTCTCGGTGGTGACGTGCTTGAGTGCCTCCTCGACCGGCTCGATCCCGTGCCCGGTGACCTCGATCAGCAGGAAGATCAGGATCCCGGCCGCGACCGCGTTGAGGAACGCCCGGGTGCGGACCGAGAGCGACGAGACCCGGCCCAGTGGCAGGCCGAGGAAGATCGTGAAGCCGGCGATCGCTCCGAGAAGCAGCACCTGTCCGCTCGACACTCGTCCTCCATCGGCCGACGTTGAGGGGGAAATGGTTAGCCTACCCTTACTTTGACCCGCAGTCCACCTGAGAGACGCAGCGGACGGCGCGGGTGTGGCACGCTCCCGACGTGCAGGCCCATCTCGTCGACGGAACGTACGAGCTCTTCCGTCATCATTTCGCGCTGCCATCTCACGTCGACGACGCGGGTGTGGAGGTCGCCGCCGTTCGAGGGGTTCTGTATTCGGTGTTGACGCTGCTCGAAGAAGGAGCCACCCACGTCGGTGTAGCGACCGACCACGTGATTCCGTCGTTCCGCAACGAGCTCTGGGCCGGGTACAAGAACGGCGACGGGATCGATCCCGAGCTCTTCGCCCAGTTCCCTCTCCTGGAAGACGCCCTCGCGGCGTTGGGCGTCGTGGTGTGGCCGATGGTCGAATTCGAGGCCGACGACGCGCTCGCCGCGGCTGCGCACGTCGCGGCCCGCGACGCCCGCTTCGACCAGGTCGTGATCTGCACCCCCGACAAGGATCTCGCCCAGTGCGTGGTCGGGGACCACGTGGTGCAGATGGACCGCCGCAAGCGGACCACGATCGGAGAAGCGGGAGTGGTGGAGAAGTTCGGTGTGCTGCCGGAGTCGATTCCCGACTGGCTCGCGCTCGTCGGCGACAGCGCCGACGGGTTCCCCGGCCTCCCCGGATGGGGCGCCAAATCAGCAGCGACAGTGCTGGCGCGCTATGTGCACATCGAAGCGATTCCCGAACACGCCCACCAGTGGGACGTGACCGTCCGCAGCGCGGTGAAGCTCGCTTCGACGCTCGCCGAGCAGCGGGAGCTCGCCGAGCTCTTTCGCAACCTCGCGACCCTGCGCATTGACCCTGAGGTCGGCACGGTCGACTCGTGGGAGTGGCGCGCGCCGAACGCGGAGCTCGCCGGCTGGGCGGACCGCCTCGACGCGCCCCGTCTCGTCGCCCGAGCCGATCAACTCGCCGCGGCTCGTGCTGCCGGCGACGACTTCTAGACGGAACGATCGTGTACACCGTGGGGAGCATCTTGTGATCTCCCACAAGCTGTCTGAACACCACCTGTTCAACGCGACGAAACCGCCCCGAAACGAGTCCCGAGAAGGATGCAGCCAATGGGGGACCTCCTCGACGGGTACGTCGCGACCGATGCGTTCGACGAGATGTTCGACGGCACCACGCCCCGTGACCACTACCGGCAGCTGCACGGGGCGCTCCAGACCCTGAGTCGGAGCGACTTCGACCAGCGCTGCGCGGCTCGAGACCAGGCCTTCCGCGACCAGGGAATCACCTTCTCGCTCTCGGGCGAGGAGCGGCCGTTCCCGCTCGACCTCGTCCCTCGCATCATTCCCGCCGACGAGTGGTCGATGATCGACGCGGGCGTTCGCCAACGGGTCAAGGCGCTCGAGGCGTTCCTCGACGACGTCTACGGACCGGGGGAGATCCTCGCCGAGGGCGTCATCCCTCGTCGCCTGGTCACGAGCTCGACGCACTTCCACCGGTCCGTCGCCGGGTTCAAGCCGAGCGGGGGCGTGCGCGTGCACGTGGCCGGCATCGACCTCGTTCGCGACGCGAAGGGGCGTTACTGCGTCCTCGAAGACAACCTCCGCACTCCATCGGGAATCTCGTATGTGGTCGAGAACCGCCGGGCGATGACCCACGTCTTCCCGGAGCTGTTCGCGAGCACCCGGGTTCGACGGGTGTCCGACTATCCGGCGCAGCTCCTCGAGTCACTGCGGGCGTCGGCGCCTCCCGGAGTCGACAACCCGGTCGTCGTCGTGCTCACGCCGGGAGTCCACAACTCCGCGTACTTCGAGCATTCGTTCCTTGCGCGCCAGATGGGAGTGGAGCTCGTCGAGGGGCGCGACCTCGTGTGTCGTGGCGACACCATCTCGATGCGCACGACCCACGGCGAGACGCCGGTGCACGTCGTCTACCGCCGCATCGACGACGAGTACCTCGATCCGATGCACTTCCGGGCTGACTCCATACTCGGCTGTCCGGGCATCCTCAACGTGGCTCGTGCGGGCAAGGTCACCATCGCGAACGCGATCGGCAACGGCGTCGCCGACGACAAGGCCATCTACCCCTTCGTGCCCGCGATGATCGACTACTACCTCGGCGAGCACCCGATCCTCGACAACGTCGAGACGTTCCGGCTCGGGATCCCGGATCAGTGCGAGTACGCCCTGGCCCGCCTCGACCAGCTCGTGTTCAAACCGGTCGACGGATCCGGCGGCTACGGGCTCGTGATCGGTCCGCACGCCGACGCCGACACCTTGGAAGACCTGCGGATCAAGATCGAGGCCAACCCGCGCGGATGGATCGCGCAGGCACCGATCGCGCTGTCGACGTCCCCGACCTACACCGGAGACGGGATGGGCGCGCGCCATGTCGACCTCCGACCGTTCGCAGTCAACGACGGCGAACGGGTGTGGGTCGTGCCCGGGGGGCTCACCCGCGTCGCGCTCCCGAAGGGGAGCCTGGTCGTGAACTCGAGCCAGGGCGGGGGATCGAAGGACACCTGGGTCCTCGCCGGCCCGGCCGAGCACCGTGAGCCTCGACCGACGGTCTCCGTCGAGCCCGGGCCCGTTCCTCCGTTGCGGGCTCCCGACGCGGGCCCGTCGAGCGAGAGCCGGGGCCAACAACAGCAACAACAACAACAGCAGTGCGGGTCGGCGACCTGATGCTGGCGCGCATCGCGGAATCCCTGTACTGGATCGGTCGGTATTGCGAGCGGGCCGAGGACACCGCCCGGCTGCTCGACGTGCACTACCACGTGCTGCTCGAGGACCGGACCGTCGACGAGGTCGGCGCGTGCCAGGCGCTCCTCGACGCGATGGGCGTGCCCGACGATGCGCTCGACGATGTCGAGGCCAATTCCGGCGAGGTGACCGCGCTCCTCACCTACGACCTCGGCTACTCGGGTTCGATCGCATCGTCGCTCGAAGCGGCGTGGGAGAACGCCCGGGGTGCGCGAGAGGCGATCTCGTCGGAGCTCTGGGAAGCACTGAACACGACTCACCAGTCGATGCGACGTCGCTCGCGGGCGACGACCGGCCGAGCCCGACACGAGCTGTTCGACTGGGTCAAGGAGCGCACCGCGATGCTTGCTGGGATCGCCGACTCGACGATGAGTCACGACGATGGTTGGCACTTCCTGCTCGCCGGCCGCAACCTCGAACGCGTCGACATGACCACCCGGCTGCTCTCGGCCCGCTACGGCGAGAGCTGGGGGCCGCCGGGCTGGACCACGACCCTGCGGTGTTGCTCGGCCTACGAGGCCTACCTCCGGACCTACCGCCGACCGGTCGACGCGTCGTCGGCGGTCGAGTTCCTCCTGCTCGACCGTCTCTTCCCGCGCTCGGTCTTCCACGCGCTCTCGACGACCGAGCATGCGCTGGGTGAGCTCGACCCGCGCGCGGGGCGTGCAGGTCTCAACGACGAAGCGCGCCGACTCGTCGGGCAGATGTGCGCCGACCTCGCGTTCGTGCGGGTCGACCACGTGGTCGCGCGGCTCGCCGAGTACGTGACCTGGTTGCAGGACGCGTGCGAGGGCGTGCACGGTGCCCTCGCGAACCGGTACTTCCGCGAGACCGGCGCGATTGCCTGGAGCTCCTGACATGTGGTGGAGCAGCTGAGATGAGTTGGCGCATCGGGGTTCGACACCGCACCGGGTTTCGCTACGCGGGAACCGCGCACGCCTCGTACAACGAGGCTCGGCTCTCACCCCTCGACACCGGCACACAGCTCACGCTCGATCACCGGGTCGAGGTCGCACCGGCGGCACGCCTCTACCGCTACCGCGACTACTGGAGCACGATCGTGCATGCGTTCGATCTCCATCGCCCGCACACCGAGCTCACCGTCACGGGTGTGTCGACCGTCGAGACGTCGGGCTGCGTCCCGTTCGGTGACCCGGTCGCGTGGGGCGAGCTCTCGGGCGATCGCGTCACCGATCGGCTGTGCGAGTACCTCGCGCCCACACCGACGGTCCCGCTCGAGGAGTCGATCATGGAGCTGGCCGGCGAGCTCCGGTCGGGCCGGCAACCGCGCGAAGCCGTCGACGCGACCAGCGCCTGGCTTCGCGACAATCTCGTCTACGAGAAGGGGACCACGACGGTTTCGACGACGGCGTCAGAGGTCCTCACCCAGCGTCGCGGGGTGTGCCAGGACTTCGTGCACCTCAGCCTCGGACTGCTCCGGGCCCAGGGCATCCCGGCGCGGTACGCGTCGGGATACCTCTACCCGCTCCAGGACGGCGAGATCGGCGAAACGGTTGTGGGTGAGAGCCACGCGTGGTTGGAGGCGTGGCTCGGCTCGTGGCAGGCCATCGATCCCACCAACGGAACCGACGTCGCGGAACGACATGTGCTCATCGCCCGTGGCCGTGACTACGACGACGTCCCGCCACTCAAGGGCGTGTATCACGGCGCGCCGGGAGAAGCCCTCGGCGTCGAGGTGGAGCTGACCCGGATCGCGTGACGGGCACGAAGCGGGTCTCGTTCCGGCGCGCTATCCCTTGGGGACGACCCTGAGGATGCTGTCGGTGGAGCCGTTGGCGGTACCCACGTAGAGGTTGCCGTTGGGCCCCTGGGCCGGAGTGCGCAGCCGGCCGCGGTTCGTCAGCATCGACGACGTTCCCAACACCTTGGTTCCCCCGAAGTCGAGCATCACCCCGAAGAGCTTCGAGCCCTTCAGGCACCCGATCACGAGCATCCCGTCCCACTTCCCCCACTTCTTCCCGGTGACGAACCCGGCACCGGAGGTGGCGATCGTCGGGCAACCGGACGTCCAGACCGCGGGGATCGCGTTCGGGTACTTCACCAGGTCGGTCATGCTGTGCGACTCGTCGTACGAGCCGCCCGCACCATTCGGGTCCCAGCCGTAGTTCGCGCCGGGGAGCAGCTGGTTCACCTCGTCGTCGCAGTCGGTGCCCTGCTCGACCGAGTACGCCTTTCCGTCGCGAGGACGGAAGGCGATTCCCTGCACATTGCGGTGGCCGTAGTTGTAGATGCGCGGGTCGAAGCCACTGGCGGGGTTGACGACGCCGGGGTTCGGGGCGAGTCCGGCACCCGTTCGCGTGACCCGGAGCACCTTGCCGCCGAGGGACTGCTTGTCCTGGGGGACGGAACCCATTGCCGCGTCACCGGTACCGATCCACAGCGCACCGTCGGGGCCGAAGCGGGGCCGGCAACCGGAGTGGCGCCCGAGCTGACCGATGGTGTTCACCGGCATCCCGGTGACGATGTCGACGCGGTTGGTCAGCGCGGTGTAGCCGGCGTTGACCTTCCAGCGGGCGACGCGGACGTCGTTGTTGGGGCCACCCAGCGTCGACGCGAAGCAGGTGTAGATGTACCGGTTGGTCGCGAACTGCGGGTCGACGGCCAGGCCGAGCATGCCGGACTCGGACGCCGCGACCACGTCGGCCGGATGACCCAGGACGCGCTTCTGACCGCCGACGAACGCCTCGATGTCGCCCGACCGCTCCGTGAAGAGCATCGTGTGATCGGGGGTCCACTGGGTGTCCCAGGGGATGTCGAGGTTCTTGACGACCTTCGTGACGGCGATCTTCGGCGGCGGATAGCACGCGGCGAGGACCGCCACGATCGCGACCATCGTGACCAGTGTCAGCATCCTGCGCATGTCGCACCCCTCAATGGACCGTCTGGAGACGATAGCCGTCCCGGTTCAAGCGACCGGTCGGAGCAGCTCCGGCGCGACGGGACAGTCGATGCGCCGGGCGATGCGATCGGGGGCGTCGAGACCGGTCGGGCCGGCCACGCGTTCGACGTCGCCCAGCACGATCCGGTCGACCGAAAGATCCGAACCAACTGCCACATCGAGCGCATCGAAGAGTCGCGGCGGCAGGATCCGGCCGGTCGGTGCGACGAGCCACACGAAGCCGCCCTGGCCGCGTACGGCGTCGACCGCGCCACCGCCCCCGGCTGCGACGAGCGCGGTCGAGCCGCCGACCGCCCGCGCTTCGACGAGCAGGTGCGAGGGGCGCACCCCCGAGAGGTCGTCGCCCGTCGCGACGCGAAAGGTGTCGAGATCGGGTCGCTCGGACAGGGCCTCGGAGATCGTCGCCGTCCGGCCGAACACCGCGATCGAATCGTCGTGGGGGAACGGGAGGAGGGCCGAGAGTCGGGGCGCGGTCTGGTCGTCGCGCAGGAGTCGCCACGCGGTCCACGCCTCGTCGGGGCCGTCGGGCGCGCACAGCACGCGTGCGCACACCCACCAGAGCGCGCCGGCGGGTGCGTGGTACGCGAGGAGCTGTCGACACGCCACGACGAGCCCCGCGGGGTCGCCGTCGAAAGCGGACAGGCACTCGGCGGCCTCACTCGCGAGGAGCGTGTCGTCGTCGTCGTGCCAACGGGCGAGGGCGCGGAGCCGCTCGAACGGCTGCATCCGGCCACGGTAGTGCGGAGCATCCGACCCCGACGTCGGGTCAGGAGGTCTTCGGTTCCTTGGGAAGTCCCAGGACGCGCTCGCCGATGATGTTCTTCATGATCTCGTCGGTACCACCGGCGACGCGGATGCCGGGGATGCCGAGGACGAACTCCGACCAGGCGTAGGTGCCCCACTCGCCGGTGTCGGCGATGAGGCGAGGCCCGATGATCTCGGTGATCAGATCCGAGACCTTCTGCATGTTGCGCGTGAGCGACAGCTTGCCGATCGACATCTCCGGACCGGGGAGCTGGCCGGCCCGGATCTTCGTCATCGCCCGGAGGTTGGTGTACCGGGCAGTGGTGATGTTGACGTACGCGTCGGCGAGCTTCTGGCGGATCAGCGGATCATCGGCCGCGCCGTAGTGGCGGGCCATGTCGACGAAGCGATCGATCGAGAGACTCCCGACCCCGGCCGAACCGCCGCCGATGGCCGCGCGCTCGTTCATGAGCGTGGTGAGCGCGACTGTCCAGCCCTCGTCGACGTCGCCGAGCCGGTGGGAGTCGTGGACGCGGACCTCGTCGAGGAACACCTCGTTGAAGGTCGCGCCACCGGTCATCTGACGAAGGGGACGCACCTCGATGCCGGGTGCGTGCATGTCGATCAGGAACATCGTCAAACCCTTGTGCTTGGGCTTGTCGGGATCGGTTCGGGTGATGATCTCACCGACGTCGCTGTACTGCGCGCCGGACGTCCACACCTTCTGGCCGGTGATGATCCACTCGTCGCCGTCGCGTTCCGCCGTGGTCTGGATGCCGGCGAGGTCGGAACCGGCAACGGGCTCGGAGAAGAGCTGACAGCCGACGATCTCGCCGCGGTACATCCCGGCGAGATAGCGCTCGCGGACCTCGTCGGTCGCGTGGGCCAGGATCGTGGGGGCGACCATGCCGAGGCCGATCACGAAGGGGGACTGGTTGGGGATCGCGTACCGGTTCCGTAGCTCGCTGTACGTCCGTTCGAACGGGGCGGGGAGCTCGCGACCCCCGTAGCGAGCGGGGCCGCTGATCCACGCGAAGCCGGCGTCGAACTCCGCGGCCTTCCACGCCTTGGCCGCACCGACCTCCGCGGCTTCCTGCTCGTCGCTCTTCTCGTCGATGAGTCCGACCTGGTCGGATCCCTGGCCCCAGACGAACCGCTCCTCGGATCGCAGCGCCGCGTTCGCCTCGAGAAACGCTTCAGCGTCGGCGCGGAACGCTTCGATCGAGATGGACTCGGTCACGGATCGGGATCGTAGGTCGTGACCGCACGGAGCTCACGGGCGGCATCGTCGAGGGCTATGAGCATCTTGCGGGCACCGGTGATCCGGTCGAGCGGGCCCCGGACCTCGAGCCGCCCGGCCTCCACAGCTTGCTGCGCGGTGAGATCGCCACGGTTGAGCCCCACCGCAGTGGCGTAGTCGGTGGTGAAGACGAGGTCGTCGGGTCCGATCGCGTCCGCGACGACGCGGATCCCCGCCTCCGAGAAGTTGATCCCATAGCCGGCTGAACACTCTCCCGGTCCGCCGGTGACGACCTGATGGAGCGTGAACGCGACGAAGGACCCGGCGTCGGGCGGGGGCACGTCGCCGAGCGCTCCTGCGAGCGCGGCGATCCATTCGGATGACAGGAAGCGCGGCACGGAAGCCACGGTAGGCCGGATCGGGCTGGTGGATCGTCCGGGCGGATCAGGGTCGTGACGGAGCGTGAACCTAAGGTGGTGCCATGGGCCCGGAGTCGCTCACGCAGGCTGGGCGCACCGCCGCGCCGGCACCGGAGAGCCTCGCGGAAGGCGGCGCTCGCGCCGCGGCACGCGTCGCCGCGCTGCTCGAGGCCGAGCTCGCCCGTTGGCGGCTGGTCGATCCCGCACTCGTCGCTCCGATCCGCGCGCTCTCGGAGCTCGTCGGCGTCGGGGGGAAGCGGCTGCGGCCAGCGTTCTGTCACTGGGCCTTCGTGGGTGCCGGTGGCGATCCCGACGATCCCGTGGTGATCGATGCGGCCGGAGCGCTTGAGCTCCTCCACACGTTCGCACTGGTGCACGACGACGTGATGGACGGGTCCGACCGTCGGCGCGGGCTGCCGTCGATCCACCGGCGATTCATCGACCACCATGGCCGCGAGGAGTGGCGTGGCGACGGGCGCCGCTTCGGCGAGGGCGTGGCGATCCTCGTCGGCGACTTCGCGTTCGTGTACGCCGACATGCTGATGATCGGCACGCCACCCGCGGCCCGACCGATCTTCGACGAGCTCCGAGTCGAGCTGTGTGTGGGCCAGTACCTCGACCTCTACGCCACCGCGACCGGCGGCCGCGATCCCGAAGACGCTCGGCGCATCGAGTGGTACAAGTCGGGCAAGTACACGGTGGAACGGCCGCTGCACCTCGGTGCCGCGCTCGCCGGCCGGCTCGACGAGCTCTCCGGGCCGTTGACCGAGATCGGGCTTCCGCTCGGGGAAGCGTTCCAGTCGCGCGACGACGTGCTCGGGGTGTTCGGCGACAGCTCGGTGACCGGCAAGCCGGTCGGCGACGACCTCCGGGAGGGCAAGCTCACCCCGCTCGTGGCCGCCGCGACAGCGCGTGCGACGGGTGCTTCGGCCCGGCTGCTCGAACGGATCGGCCACCCCGACCTGTCGGCCGACGAGATCGAACAGCTGCGTTCCGTGCTCGTCGAGACCGGTGCCCGGGCCGAGGTGGAAGCGACGATCGAGACCCGGGTCGGCGAGGCGCTCGGCGCCATCGACCGCGCTCCGCTGGCCGACCAGGCGCGGCGCGCGCTCTGCGATCTCGCGACCTACGTGGCCTGGCGCGACGAATAGCTCCGAATCGCCCGCCAGGAGGGGGGTCGCGGAAGTCGGAGCCGGTAGTCTCGGCCGTCGATGGAACCGACTGCCCCTGCGATCGAGGTCGTCGGGCTCACCAAGCGGTACGGCGAGCGCCCGGCGGTCGATGGCATCAGCCTCTCGGTGGGCGTGGGCGAGGTCTTCGGCCTGCTCGGACCCAACGGGGCGGGCAAGACCACGACCGTCGAGATCCTCGAGGGCTACCGCGAGGCCGACAGCGGCACCGTGCGCGTCCTCGGTCTCGACCCGGCCCGTGACGCGAAGGCGCTCCACCCGCTCATCGGGGTGATGCTCCAGGAGGGTGGGCTCTATCCCGGGGTGAAGCCGCTCGAGGTGCTCGAGCTGTTCGCGTCGTACTACGCCGACGCCGACGACCCGGCGCGGCTCCTCACGCTCGTCGGTCTCGACGACTCCCGCTCGACGCTGGTGCGACGCCTCTCCGGTGGTCAGTGTCAGCGGTTGTCGTTCGCGCTCGCGCTGATCGGGCGACCGCGGGTGGTGTTCCTCGACGAGCCCACTGCGGGGATGGATCCCCGAGCACGGGCGACGACCTGGCAGCTCGTGCGGGACCTACGCGACGACGGCGTGACGATCGTCCTCACGACACATGCCATGGACGAAGCCGAGCACATCTGTGACCGTGTCGCGATCGTCGATCACGGCCGGATCGTCGCGGCCGGGAGCCCGACCGAGCTGATGGAACGCGCCGGTCACGAGGAGATCAGCTTCAACGCCGCCCCCGGGATCGACCGAGCCGGCCTCGCGAAGGCGCTCGGCCTCGCCGCCGACGCCGTGCGCGAGATCCGGCCGGGCGACTACGTGGTGGCCACCGTGTCGACGCCGGCACTGCTCGCCGATCTCACCGCGTGGCTCCGCGACGAAGACATCTCGCTCGGTGACCTCCGCACCGGACGTCGCAGCCTCGAAGAGGTGTTCCTCCGGATGACCAGCGAAGACAGCTCGCCGCCGGCAGAAGCGGCGCCTGCCGACGCGCCTTCGGGACCCGGTGGCGTGGCATGAGGCGCGCCGCACTCACCGCACAGGCACGGGTCGAGATGCTCCTCACCGTCCGCCGATCGGAGAGCCTGCTCGTCACCCTCGGCATCCCGCTCGGCATCCTCGTGTTCTTCGCCGAGTTCGACACCGTCGGCTCGGTGAGGAATCCGGTCGACTTCCTCGTCCCCGGGATCTTGTCGCTCGCGGTGATGTCGACGGCGATGGTCAGCCTCGGCATCGCCACCGGCTACGAACGGCGCTACGGGGTGTTGAAGCGGCTCGGCTCGACCCCGTTGAGTCGAGGTGGCCTGCTCACGGCCAAGACGATGAACGTGCTCGCGATCGAGGTGATCCAGGCCGTGCTCATCATCGCGACCGGCATCGCGCTCGGTTGGCAGGTGACCGCGGGGATCGTGCCCGCGATCGTGCTCCTCCTCATCGGGACCGTCGCGTTCGCGGGAATCGGCATGCTGCTCGCGGGAACGCTGCGGGCCGAGGCGAACCTCGCCGTCGCGAACGGCCTCTACCTGCTGCTGCTGTTCCTGGGCGGGATGGCGTATCCGCTCTCACGGCTGCCCGAAGGCATCCGGGTGTTCGCCGAGCTTCTTCCCGCCGCTGCGCTCTCCGAGACGGTACGCGGCGTGCTGCGGGCGAACCCGCACCTGCCGCTCGGGAGCTTCGTCGTGCTCGTGATCTGGGCGATCGCGACTCCGCTCCTCGCGATCCGATTCTTCCGCTGGGAGGAGTAGGGGATCGAGCCCGCTACTCGATGGTCGAATCCGCTGTGGCGGCTCGGGGGCTCGGCGGCAGGATCTTCTCGATCTCTGCATCGAACGTTGCCTCCGAGGGCGCGGCGAAGTAGCGCTGGGAGATCCGGCCGTCGGGCGCGATGAAGAACGTCTGCGGGATGGCGCGGACGCCGTACGCGATCGCAGTCGCGCGCGACTCGTCGGTCACGAGGTTCCACGTCGCCCGATGATCGCGCGGCAAACGTTCGGGCATCTGAGGGGATGTCGTTGTAGACGATGCCGATGATCTCGACGCCGTCGGCGCGGTAGGTGTGCTGCACGCGCCGAAGCACGGGGAACTCCTTGCGACACGGAATGCACCACGACGCCCAGAAGTTCACGACCACACCCTTGCCGCGCAACGAGCTCAGGCGGACGCGCCCACCTCCGCGGAGACGGGGGAGATCGAAGTCGGGTGCCATGCTCCCTGCCGCGGCGACACCGGGCGTCGACACCACAGCCGTACCGGGCGGTGAGACCGCGTGCGGAGACGAGCTCGAGTTGTCGTTGGTGGCGCTGATCCACGCGGCGACACCGACAACGACTGCCATGACGAGCAGTGCGGGCACGATCCAACGCGCCCAGGACCGCCGAGCCTCACCCGACGGCGGGCCGGGCGACGCCTCGGGCGGGAGGTCAGGCGGCGCGGACGAGGACGTCGACGGCAATGGCTGCGAAGAGCAGCGCGAGGTAGATGTTCGAGAACGTGAACAGCTTCAACGCCCGCTCGGGGGTGAGGTCACGGGCGAGCACCGCGGCCTGCGCGATGAACAGCGCCCCGAGGACGACTGCCGTCGCGGTGTAGACGATGCCCATCGACGCGACTGGGACCAGGAGGAGCGTGGTCGCGACCACGATGACGGAGTAGACGAGAATCTGTCGGGCCGCGACCTTCAGGCCCCTGACCACCGGCAGCATCGGGATGCCGGCCGCGGCGTAGTCGTCGCGGTATCGCACCGAGAGCGCCCAGAAGTGTGGCGGAGTCCAGAAGAAGATCACCGCGAACAGCACCCAGGCCGGGGCGGCGAGCGAGCCGGTGACCGCGGCCCAGCCGACGAGCACGGGGACGGCACCGGCCGCGCCTCCGATGACGATGTTCTGTGGGCTCCGGGGCTTCAGCCAGATCGTGTAGACGAACACGTAGAAGACAGTGGCACTGAGCGCGAGCACGGCCGCGAGGAGGTTGGCGGTGGCCCACAGCAGCGCGAACGCGATGACCTCGAGCGCCAGGGCGAAGACGAGCGCGCTGGTGGGCGACAGCTCACCGAGGGGGAGCGGACGGTGCCGCGTCCGGTTCATGACCTGGTCCCGTTCGCGCTCGACCCAGCAGTTGATGGCGTTGGCCCCACCGGCAGCGAGCGTGCCCCCGACAAGCACGGCGATGATCAGGCCGATCCTGGGCATGCCGTTCGCGGCAAGGATCATCGGTGGCACGGTCGTGACCAGCAGGAGCTCGATCACCCGGGGCTTCGTCAACCGCACATAGGAGCCGACGGTGGAGAAGACGCCGCGCGTCGGCGTGTGGTTGTCGGTCACGACGATCGGTGCGCCGGGCTCGGAAGCGACGCCCTTCGAATCGACGACGGTGGGGAGCGCTGACTCGGGCAGTGCGGACACGCGGTGGAATCTAGCTCCCGGCGCAGATCGGCCACGGATCAGCTCAACGGGCGGTCCGGCCATCGGGCACCATGGCGGTAACCTCGCCGACGTGGCCGACGACGGCAAGGTACCCATCCGCATGACGGCCGACCGGATCCTCGCGCTCCCGTCAACGGAGCTCGGTGAGCAGAAGTCGCGGTCGGGGATCCTGATCCCCGCGACGGCGAACCGGGACCGGCGCCTCGGATGGGCCGAGGTCGTCGCCGTCGGCCCGACGGTCCGCAATGTCGAAGAGGGAGACCAGATCCTCTTCGCTCCCGACGCCGGATTCGAGGCGGAGATCCGGGGCGACGAGTACCTCATCCTGCGAGAGCGCGATGTCCACGCGGTCGCTTCGGCCCGGGTCGAGTCCGAGGGCCAGGCCGGCCTCTATCTGTGATCGCCGAGTAGATCGTCAATCACGGAGCCACTCGATGCCGGCTCGGTGACGCTGGGCCAGCTCGGCGTAGGCCGTCGGGTTGGCCTGGACCCAGAAGTCGGCGGGGGAGCCGGCGACGGGTCGCTTGATCACCGCTGGTGATCCGGCGGCGAGCTGCCCGTCGGGAACGATGAAGCCTGCGGCGACGAAGGAACCGGCGGCCACGAGAGCTCGGGCGCCGATCGTTGCGCCGTCGAGCACGATCGAGCCGTTGGCGACGAGGCATTCCTCCCCGAGGATCGCCCCGTGGACGACGCAGTTGTGCGCGACGGTCGCGCCGGGGCCGACCTCCGTGGTGAGGCCGGGCGGACCGTGCAAGACCGCACCGTCCTGGATGTTGGCGCCTCGCCGGATGACCACAGGTGCGTAGTCGGCACGCACCACTGCGCCGTACCACACGGACGCGCCCGACTCGACGATCACGTCACCGACGAGGGTGGCCGTGGGTGCGATGAACGCGTCGTCGGCCACCTGCGGATGAAGGCCTTCGAACCCGTACAGCGGCAAGGTTGTTCCTCAGTCGCGCTGCGCGCGCGCCTTCTGCTTCGAACGCTTGGAGCGCTTCGCTCCGTTGCGACTCGGGCCGAGGGTGATCGAGACCTGCTGGGCCTGTGCGGGATGCACCACGATCGGCGCCGCGCCGGCCGCCATGCGGGTGTCGAGATATGCGGCGACCTCGTCGAAGAGCTCGTCGCCGAGCATCTTGCGCAGCTCCGGCTCGAGGCTGCGGTAGACGGGCCGCGCGTTCACGAAGGCCTCCGGGGCCTCGGTGCACCACCAACCGAAGTCTTCGCCACCTTCGCCCCAGCCGTCACGCGCGAACTCGGTGAGTCGAGTGAACTCCTCACCTTCGTCGTCGGTGACGGGGATCCTCCGGATCGGGAGCTGCCAACACACCTCGGGCTTGGTGTCGGAGTGGTGAAGGTCGTGGTTCGCGGCGTGCAGATGGAACGCGCAGCCCGGCCCGCCGGGGAAGCCGGGACGATTCAGGAAGATGCAGGCGTCCTCGTAGAGGCGGGTACGCCACTCCTTCTTCCCGACCTTCGCGTAGATGCCACGTTTGCGGCCGACGTCGCGGAACTGCCACTCGTCGGCACCGAGCTTCTTGGCCCATCGGACGGTGTCGTCGCGGTCGGCCTTGTCGGAGAAGTGCGCTCCGTAGGAGCAACAGCCCTGTACGAGCTCAGGGGCCGGTGCGGTCAGCACACCCTCGCAACCGTTCCCGAAGATGCAGTCCCACCGGGAGGTGAAGAAGGTCACGTCGACGAGCATCGGTCGCTCGGGGTCGGCGGGATCGGTGAACGTCACCCACTCGCGGGTGGGTCCGGACATCGGCGCTCCTCATTCTTCTCTGCGTCGGGCGCTGCAGGGTTGCTCGGGTGGTGTCGCGGAGCGTAACGCGCCGGCTCTGCGAAGTCGCGCCTCGTCGTAGGCTTCGCAACATCTCCCAGCCTTCGATCTCCGCCTCGTCGACAACCGATCTCGTACGCGATCTCACGAGCGCGCTCGGGCCCGACCGAGCGCGCGCCGAACCGCTCGAGCTCGCGCTCTACGCCCGCGATGCCGGGTCCGAGCGCGGCCGGGCCGCAGCGGTGTGCTTCCCACGGTCGACGGAAGAGGTCGCGGCCGCCGTCCGCGTCGCGGCGCGTCACGATCGCCCCTTCGTCGTGCGCGGCAGCGGCACCGGGCTCGCCGGAGGCGCGACGCCGCTCGACGACCCCCTCGTCATCGTGACCACCCAGATGAACCGGCTCCTCGATGTCGATCCGGTCGAGCGGATCGCGTGGGTGGAACCCGGGGTCCTGAACCTCGACCTGAGCCGAGCCGTCGCACCACTCGGGTTGCACTATGCGCCCGACCCGTCCTCGCAGCAGGCGTGCTCGATCGGAGGGAACGTCGCCACCAACGCCGGCGGGCCGCACTGCCTCGCGAGCGGCGTCACCTCGGCTCACGTCCGTGCCCTCGACGTGGTGTTGGCCGATGGCTCCGTCGCCCGCCTCGGGGGCCTCGAACCCGACACCCCGGGCTACGACCTCCGGGGGGCATTCGTCGGCAGCGAGGGGACGATGGGCGTCGCGACGGCGATCGCGGTGCAGCTCACGCCGAACCCTCCCGATGTCCGCACCCTGCTGCTTGACTTCACGTCGGTCGAGGCTGCGGCCGCGACCGTGAGCGGGATCATCGGCGCGGGGATCCTGCCCGCCGCGCTGGAGATGATGGATGCGGAGATCACCCGGGCGGTCGAAGACTTCGTCGGCGCTGGGTTCCCCCGTGACGCGGCGGCGGTGCTCCTCGTCGAGCTCGACGGACTCCCCGCGGGAGTTGCTGCTGATGTCGCCGCGGTCGAGCGGGTCGGACTCGCCGAAGGCGCGCGGACCGTGCGGGTCGCGGCCGACGATGCCGAACGAGCGCTCCTCTGGAAGGGTCGCAAGTCGGCGTTCGGTGCGATCGCCCGGATCGCGCCCGACTACTACCTCCACGATGCGGTCGTTCCACGGACTCGACTCGTCGACGTGCTCCACCGGGTGTACGAGATTGCCGATGAGCAAGACCTCATCGTGATGAACGTGTTCCACGCGGGTGACGGCAACCTCCATCCACTCATCGTGTTCGACGCGCGCGAGCCCGGCATCTGGACCCGGGTCCACGACGCGGGTGAGGCGATCCTGCAGGCCTGTGTCGATGCCGGGGGAGTGCTCTCCGGTGAGCACGGCATCGGGCTCGAGAAGCGCGACTACATGCCGATGATCTTCAGCCCCGACGATCTCGATGCCCAGGCGAAGGTCCGCGACGCGTTCGATCCGTCGGGGCGCGCCAATCCCGAGAAGGTGCTCCCTGCCGGCAGTCGCTGTGGTGAGGCGCAACGGATCCCCGAGGGCGCATGGATCTGACCGACGCACTCCGCGCCTTGGCCGACTCGGTCGGAGGTGCGACCCGAGCCGTTGTCGGGGTGGGTGCTCGCACCCAGTTCGACGTGGGTGATCCGGTCCCACCCGACGCGTTCGCGATCACGCCACCGTCGGGCATCGTCCGGTACGAGCCCGCGGACCTCACGGTCACCGTCGGCGCCGGAACCACCTGTGCGGAGCTCGACGACGTGCTCGCGGCTGCGAACCAGGAGGTCGCGCTCGACCCCCGGAGCCGGGACGCGACCGTCGGTGGCGTGCTCGCGGTCGGCACATCAGGACACCGTCGCCTCCGCTCGGGGCCCGTGCGCGATGTGGTCCTCGAGGTGTGCTGCGCCACGGCCGACGGTCGCTTGGTGAAGACCGGGGGACCGACCGTCAAGAACGTCAGTGGCTACGACCTTCCCCGGCTGCTCGTCGGATCCTTCGGCACGCTCGCAATTCTCGGGCAGGTCACGCTGCGCGCCCGAGCCCGCGCAGTCGCGACGCGGTGGTGTGCTCGAGGCGTCGACCCTGCGGAGCTCCTCGCGGTGCTCGGGCGACCTTCGTCGCTGCTCTGGGACGGGCACACCACGACCGTCCTCCTCGAGGGTCACCCCGACGACCTCGACCGCGATGCACTCGCCGGCGGCCTGGAGCAGGTCGCCGGTCCACCGGGCTTCCCTGATGGAGAGCACCGGGGGCGCATCTCGGTCCGACCGCGCGAGATCACGACACTCGCGGCACGGCTCGACGCGGCGAACTGTCGCTGGCTTGCCGAGGGTGGGGTCGGGACCGTCCATGTGGCCACCGATACCGCAGCGGCGCTCGCCGACGCACGCTCCGCTGCGCACGCGTGTGGCGGGTGGTTGTTGCGCGAAGCCGGGGCACCGGAGCTCGACGGCTTCGGGATCGATCTCCCGAATGCCGCGGTGATGCAACGACTCAAGACGGCATTCGACCCCGAGGGCAAGCTTGCTCCGGGTCGGCTCCCTCTGGTCCCCACCGCGGTGTCGGCATGACCCTCCGCCTCGATGCCGACGAGCTCGTCGCGTGCGTGGCGTGCGGGCTCTGCCTCCCGCACTGCCCGACGTACCGCGTCACCGGACTCGAGATCGAGTCGCCGAGAGGCCGGATCACCGCGATGCGCGCGGTGCAGCTCGAGGGCGCAGCGGTCGACGAAGAGTTCGTCGACGCGATGGAGTCCTGCGTCCAGTGCCGCGGGTGTGAGGCCGCGTGCCCGTCGGGTGTGTCGTTCGGCCACCTCATGGAGGGCACCCGGGGCGAGCTGCGCGCCGCCCCCGCCGCGCGGCCGTCGTCACCACAGCGGTTCGCCGAGTGGATCGGGTACGGCTTCGTCCTCCCGAACCGGACCCTGCTGCGCGTGCTCACCTGGTTCATCTGGTTCGGACAACGGTTGCGTCTGATCCCGAGGCGCTTCTCCATACCTCGACTGCGGGCGCGGGACCTGACGCTTTACCTCGCCGCCGATCCCGATCCCGAGGCGGTGTTGTTCACCGGCTGCGTGATGGACGCGTGGCAACGACCGGTGCATCGCGCGGCGCTCGCGGTCATGCGCGGCCACCGGCGCGCGCGTTGCGCCATCATCGGTTGGAGGAGCAACGTGCTGCGGCGCGCTGCATGCGCACGCCGGTCGCCTCGACGAAGCCCGTGATCTCGCGCGGCGGGTGATCACGTCGATGCCCGGTCGTGCAGCGGTCGTCGTCGACAGTGCCGGATGTGGCGCGGCGATGAAGGAGTACGGAGACCTCCTCGGCACCCCCGATGCCGAGGCCTTCTCGGCGCGCGTCCGCGATTTCTCCGAATGGGTCGTCGATCGGGGTCTCCCCGAGCTCCACGCCGACCGGACGGTCTGTCGTGGTCCAGGACCCGTGCCACCTCCGCCATGTCCAGCACGCGGAGGGAGCCGTCCACCGCGCGCTCTCGGGTGGGTACGAGGTCGCGGCGACGGCCGACGACGGCCTCTGCTGCGGCGCGGGCGGGGCGTATGGGTTGTACCGACCCGAGCTGGCGGCCGAGATCCGCGCCCGGAAGGTCGATGCCATTCGGACCGCGGCCCACGAACCGACGGCTACGGTGCTCGTCGCCTCGGCCAACCCGGGGTGCGCAATGCACCTCGGCGCGGTGGCCGGTCTCGAAGTCCGGCACCCCGCCGAACTGATCGAGGAGGCTCTTGCGAAACGACCAACGGAGGGCCCCTCTTGAGTGAAGCGTCGGAGAGTGCGTATGCGGACCTCGCGTCGAGCCTGCGCGGAATCGAGGAACAACTCCGCGATCTCGCGTACGACGCGCTCCGCGCCGCGGCGTCGGGCGATGCCGACGCGGCGGCCGAGGAGAAGCGCGTCCTGAAGGCCCGCCGCGCGGTCGAGCGGGCCATCCACGCGCTCGAACCCGGCTTCTCCGCCGACTGAACTCTTTCGCCGGCCGACGCCGCGAGCGCGCGTGTTGCCACTGTGCGTGACTGCTCAGGCGCCGCCTTGTGAACTTCCGCTACGTTCCGCGCGGGCATTTCGGATGGGCGGAGAAAGAGATGGCGATGGATCGCACGTCAGGAAGCGTTTCGAGCGCGCCGATCAGTCGGCCGGAACGTGCGCGCTCGTTCCGTCGGCGATCACTCTCGATCTTCGGAATGCTCGCGCTGCTCGGCGCCGGACTCATCGGAGCCGCGCCTCCCGTCGTCGCCGCGCCCGTCGTCGCCTTGCCCGACCTCATCTCGGTCATCCCGACGAGCGACCTCGGCGTGACCCACCCCACGCCGACGACCAAGGAGTTCGACTACACCCACATCGTCTACAACGCGGGCGCCGGTCCGCTCGAGGTCCAGCCGACGAACTACGACACGACCACGCAGTTCGCATCGGGGGTCCAGCGCGTCTACGCCTACGACGGCACGACGCAGAGCCTGGCCCAGACGATTCCGATCCGCGACCAGTTCTACTTCCACACCCTGCACGGTCATTTCCACTTCCCGCTTGCGAGCTTCGGGCTCTACAGCGTCAAGGCCGACGGCTCGGTCGGGGATCCGGTGGCGCTCAGCCCCAAGAACGGGTTCTGCATCGGCGACTCGGTCCAGCTCGACCCGACCCTCGCTCACAGCCCACCGTGGGTGCAGTACGCCGGTGACACCTGCATCAACCCGACGGCCGTCCGCGGCATCTCGCCGGGTTGGGGCGATCTGTACAACCGCGACGATCCGGGCCAGAGCATCGACATCACGAACCTGCCCGACGGCGTGTACTGGTTCCACACGATGGCCGACCCCGGCCACAACTTCGTGGAGTCGGATTCCACCAACAACACGACCGACATCAAGCTCCGCATCACCGGTGACACGGTCACCCCGCTGAGCCCACTGGTCTCGCAGGGCAAGTTCGTGATCGATCAGTCGTTCCTCGACGACGGCGTCGGTCCCGCTTCGACCCCGACGTTCTCGACGACCTCTCCCAACGATCTCCTGGTCGCCTACGTGTCGGCCGACGGCGCGCCGTCGACCCCACAGACCGCGACGGTGTCCGGAGGTGGGTTGACGTGGTCGCTCGCGCAGCGGACCAACACGCAACGCGGGACCTCCGAGGTGTGGACGGCGAAGGCGAGCGGATTGCTCTCCGGTGCAGTGATCAGATCCACCACGTCGACCGCGAACATGGCTCAGTCTCTGAGCGTCTTCGCGATTGCCGGCGCTTCCGGCATCGGGGCCAAGGGATCGGCCAACGCCGCGAACGGCGCACCCGGCGTCGCGTTGACGACGACGAGCCCCGGCTCATGGGTCATGGGGGTCGGCAACGACCCGGACCGAGGGGTCCAACGCATCCCTCCAACCGGCCAGACGATGGTGCACGAGTGGTGGGGGACGGCGAGCAGCTGGCTCCAGGCGACAACCGGGCCGACCGCAGCCGCGGGAACGGCCGTCAACATCCACGACGACTACCCCAAGGGCAACGCGTGGAACATGAGCGCGGTCGAGATCCTGGCCGCGGACACGAACGACACCACGGCACCCGCGATCACCGCGGCGCACACGACACGGGTGGGGCCGGACACCGCCGCGATCGCCTGGACGACCGACGAGCCCGCGTCGTCGCAGGTCGCCTACGGACCCACGGCGGCTCTCGGCCAGACGACTCCCGTCGACCCGACACTCGTGACCGCCCACGAGACGCCCCTCAGCGGGCTCACCCCCAGTACGTCGTACTTCTGTGAGCTCCGCAGCACCGACCCGGCCGGCAACACCGGAGTCAGCGCGTTCAACTTCACCACGACCGCGCCCCGAACGACTCCTCCCGTCTTCACCAACATCGGTGTCTCCGATCTCCAGCCCGACCAGGCCACGTTCGCGTGGACCACCGACGAGCCGGCCGACAGTCAGGTCGAGTACGGCACCACGAACGCGTACGGAAGCGCGTCCACGCGCGACCCGAACCCGACCACCGCGCACTTCACGCTGGTGAACGGGCTCACACCGGCGACGACGTACCACTACCGGGTCCGCGGAACGGATGCGTACGGCAACGCGGGTGTCGGACCCGACGGGACCTTCACCACGCCGGCAGTCCCCCCGCCGATCACCATCGACACCACCGTTGCCCGCGACGCGAAGGGCGTCGCGACCACGCCGGCCTTCGCGACCAGCGCGCCGAAGGAGCTTCTCGTCGCCTTCGTGGCCGCCGACGGACCGGGTGGAGGTGGTCAGACGTCGACCGTCACCGGCGCCGGACTGACGTGGACGCTCGCGCGGCGGGCAAACGGCCGACCCGGCACGTCGGAGGTCTGGACGGCAACGGCACCCACTGCGCTCACGAACGCGACGGTCACGTCGACCGCTTCCAGCGGTGGGTTCGACCAGTCCCTCACGGTCGTCGCGTTCGCCGGCGCGGTCGGCATCGGTGGCGGTGCGTCGTCGAGCCCCGCGACCGGCGCGCCGTCGGTGTCGTTCAGCACCACTCGGCCCGGATCCTTCGCCTATGGGGTCGGGAACGACTGGGATCGCGCCACGGCGCGCACCGTCGGTACGAACCAGACCATCGCCCACCAGTGGGTCGACACCGCCGTCGGTGACACGTTCTGGACCCAGTCGCGCACGGGGGCGGTCGGGCCGGTCGAGACGGTCGTGACCTTGAACGACACGGCACCGACCGCCGACCAGTTCAACTTCGTCGGGGTGGAGATCGTCCGGCCGGTCAGCATCCCGGTGCCGATTCCCGACACGACACCTCCCGTGATCAGCGCGCTCGGGGCGTCCGGTCTCACGACGACCGGTGCGACCGTTGCCTGGACCACCGATGAAGCCTCGACCACCCAGGTCGACTACGGGACGACCACCGCCTACGGCGCGTCGAGTCCTGCTGGCACCACGCTCGCCACCGCACACGGTGTGACGCTCGCCGGTCTCGCCCCGTCGACCACGTACCACGCGCGGGCACGATCGACCGACGCGTCGGGCAACACGGCGGTGTCGAACGACATCACCTTCACGACGCTCACACCACCTCCACCCGACACGACGCCACCGGTGATCACCGCCTTCGCCGCGAGCGGAGTGACCACGACGGGCGCCACGTTCACGTGGACCACCGACGAACCCGCGACGACCCAGGTCGATCTCGGCACCACGGTGGCGTACGGGTCGACGAGTCCGCTCGTCTCGACGCTGACGACCTCGCACGCGGTGACGTTGACGAATCTCGTCGCGAGCACCGCCTACCACGTGCGGGCTCGATCGACTGATGCATCGGGGAACCTGGGGACATCATCCGACCTGGTGGTGACGACTCTCGCGCCACCACCACCGAGCGCACTCGCGATCGACACGACCTCCAACCGCACCGGAACGGGCGCGGTGACCACGAACCCACTCTCGACCACCGCGCCGACCTTGCTCCTCGCGTTCGTCTCGAGCGACGGACCGACAAGTGGAGGTCAGACCGCGACCGTGAGCGGAGCCGGCCTGACGTGGACTCTCGTGCGGCGCACGAACACGCGACCGGGGAGCTCGGAGGTCTGGCGGGCCACCGCTCCCGCTGTGCTCACGAACGCGACCGTCACGTCGACTCCGAGCCGCACCGGGTTCGACCAGTCGCTCACCGTCGTCGCGTTCCGCGGCGCGTCGGGGATCGGTGCAAGTGCGGGAGCCAACGCGGCGACCGGGGCTCCGACAGTCTCACTCACGACCACCAAGGCCGGATCGTGGGTCTTCGCGGTCGGCAACGACTGGGACCGCGCCGTCACCCGTACGGTTGGGACGGGTCAGAGCCTGGTCAGCCAGTGGGTCGACACCGCCGCCGGCGACACGTTCTGGGTCCAGTCGCGCACCGCCGTCACGCCGACCCTGGGAACCGCGGTCACGCTGAACGACACGGCACCGACCAACGACCGCTGGAACCTCACCGCGGTCGAGGTCCTCCCGAACTGACGAGCACCTATCGAATCCGACCGAGCGACCATCGCGGTGACGGAGGTCAGCGCCCGTTCAACCGGTTGATCAGCTCCCGTATCCGGGCCCAGTTCTTGCGATCGAACCGGAACGCGAGACGTTCGAGATCGACGTGGTCGTCGTCGTCGATCTCGGCCGCCGTTGTCGGGATCTTCTCGATCTCGCCCCGCACGACGATGTCGGCGAAGTCACGGTTCAATGCCGCGAGCTCGGAGCCATCGGGCGCGTGCAGCATCCGCAACACGAGCGTGCCCTCGACGAAGCGGAGTGACCGGTAGTTCTCGTAGAAGCCGACGATCTCTTCGACCGCGGTCTCGACGTCGTCGGTGACGAGCACGAGCGAGAGGTCGTGCTCCGCGATGTAGCCGCGTTGGAGGAGCTCGGCCTCGGCGAAGCTCCGCCACCCGGTCCAGTAGGTACCGCCGGGAACGTCGAGCAGCACGATCGGGGCCGGCTGCGCCTTGCCGGTCTGGATGAGGGTGAGGAGCTCGAACGCCTCGTCGAGCGTGCCGAACCCCCCCGGCAGCAGTGCGAAGCCGTCGGACTCCTTGATGAAGGCGAGCTTGCGGGTGAAGAAGTACCGGAAGTTGATGAGCTTCGGATCGTCGGCGATGAAGGCTGCCGACGCCGTCTCGAAGGGCAGGCGGATGCTCACCCCGAAGGAGTTGTCGGTACCGGCGCCCTCGAGCCCGGCCGCCATGATTCCCGGTCCGGCCCCGGTGATCACCATCCAGTCGTGCGCGGTGAGCGCGGTCGCGAGCCGGCGGGTCTGGTCGTAGAGCGGGTCGTCGGGCTCGGTGCGCGCGGAGCCGAAGATCGATACCTTCAACGCCTCCCGGTAGGGCGCGAACACGTGGAACGTGTAGCGCATCTCCTTGAGCGCGGCGTTTGCGACCTTGAGATCGCCGCGCGACGCGTGGTCACGGGCCAGGCGCAGCGAAGAGACCAGGAGCTCGGCGATGAGATCGGCGTTCTCGCCCGCGCCGACCTGTTCGACGAGAGCGGTGACGGCAGCGTCGAGATCGGGGTCGCCCGTGCGGTACCGGGGCGCACGGGCACTCCGACGGCGACGGTCGGCACTCACCCGAGGATCGGAGCCGCGAGGTCGCTGAGTCTGACCTCGGGCGCGCGCCCAGGTGTGAGATCACCTCGGCCGCGGCCAGCCCGCCGAGCTTCCCCGCGGTGATCGGGTGGTGGCCCCGGGCGAGCGCGTACAGGAACCCGGCGGCATAGAGGTCGCCGGCGCCGGTGGTGTCGACGACCCGCTCGACCGGATGCGCCGCGACTTCGTACGAGTCGTCACCGGTCACGATCACCGAGCCCGCGGCGCCGCGGGTCACCGCGGCGATCTCGCAGTGGTTGCGGACCTTCTGCATGGCGGTGTCGAAGTCGTCGACCTCGTACAGGGACCGGATCTCGTCGTCGTTGGCGAAGAGGATGTCGACGTCGCCGGCGATGAGATCGAGGAAGTCGACCCGGTGTCGGTCGACGCAGAAGGGGTCGGAGAGACTCAGCGCGACCTTCCGGCCGGCCTGGTGGGCCCGGGCCGCGGCGGCACGGAACGCCTCCTTCGCCGTCGGTTGGTCCCAGAGGTAGCCCTCGAGGTACGTGAAGCGCGCGTCATCGATGAGATCGACCGGAACATCGGCGGGCGAGAGTTGGCTCGCCACTCCGAGGAACGTGCACATCGTGCGATCGGCGTCGGGCGTGACGATCACCA
This sequence comes from uncultured Actinomycetes bacterium, assembly GCA_963829475.1. Taxonomy (GTDB): domain Bacteria; phylum Actinomycetota; class Acidimicrobiia; order IMCC26256; family JANYLB01; genus JANYLB01. The sequence continues at coordinate 1,134,282 of CAWHIU010000002.1, forward strand.
GGCAGCGGCCGGTGGGACCGTCACCCTTGGCCCGCGCGCCGTCGAACGCGATGCCGAGTGCGGCCAGGTCGTGGGTGAACACCTGGCCGAACTGGTCGTCGCCGATGCGTCCGGCGAATGCCGCCCGGCCACCGAGCGACGCGACTCCCGCGGCGGTGTTCGCGGCGGAGCCGCCCGAAGCCTCGACGCCGGGGCTGAGTGCCGCATAGATGGAATCCGAGAGGTCGCGGTCGACCATCGCCATCGTGCCCTTGACGAGGTCGAGGATGCCGAGCAGCTCGATCGCTTCGTTGCTCACGACGTCGACGAGGGCGTTGCCGACGGCGACGATGTCGTAGTTGGGCTCGGTGTCAGTGGTGATCTCGGGGTTGGTCACGTGCTCACTTTCGCGGTCAGGGTGATGGGCGTGCCGCTCAAGGGAGCGGCGGGACGACGGACATGGCCGTGGTCTTCATGGAAGTGGTCGTCGAAGAGATCTTCGAGCGGATCGGTGCTCCGGACGGCTCCATGATGGTCGACGTGATGATCGACGTGCCCGTCGATCGGTCGGAGGCGATGGCCGATCGTGGTCGTGCGGCCGTACAGGGTCGTGCGCTGCTCGAGCGGTCGACCCAGCGGCTCGGTGATCGAACGGAACTCGACCTCGTCGACCTCCTGACCGTGGGCGGCTCCCGCGGCCCGCGAGATGTTCTCGTCCATGAGCGTGCCACCGAGATCGTTGGCTCCCGACTGGAGCACCTGCTGCGCGCCGGGGAGCCCGAGCTTCACCCACGACACCTGGATGTTGTCGATGGCGCCGCGGTACGCGATCCGGCCGACCGAGTGCATGAGGAGCGCCTCGCGGAACGTCGGGCCCTTGCGCGACCGACCTTTGATGAAGAGCGGAGTGGCCATGTGCACGAAGGGGAGCGGCACGAACTCGGTGAATCCACCGGTCTCGTGCTGGAGCGTGCGCGTGCGCACCATGTGGCGCGGCGACGTGCATCGGCTGCTCGACGTGGCCGAACATGATCGTGACGTTGGAACGCAGCCCCACCGAGTGCGCGGTGCGGTGCGCCTCGAGCCACTCTTCGGTGTTGATCTTGTCGGGGCAGATGATCGCGCGGACTTCGTCGTCGAGGATCTCGGCCGCGGTTCCGGGCAGCGTGGCGAGCCCGAGCGACTTCGCCTCGGCGAGATACTCCGCGAGCGGTACCCCGTTCCGGCGGGCGCCCTCGGTGACCTCGAGCGCGGTGAAGCCGTGCACGTGGATGTCGGGTGCGATGCCCTTCACGAGCCGGATCACGTCGAGGTAGTAGTCGCCGTCGAAGTCGGGGTGGATCCCACCCTGGAGGCAGACCTCGGTGGCACCGCAGTCGACCGCCTCCTCCACCCGGGTACGCAGCTCGTCGGCGCCGAGGAGGTACGGGTCGCCCCGGAGGTTCAGCGACAGCGGGCCCTTCGAGAAGGCGCAGAACCGGCACTTGAACGTGCAGACGTTGGTGTAGTTGATGTTGCGGTTCCGCACGAAGGTGACGGTGTCGCCGACGATGTCGCGCCGGAGCTGGTCGGCGACCTCGGTGATGCGCTGCACGTCGGCGCCGCGTGCCTGCAAGCAGCGTGACGAGCTCGTCGACGCCGGGCTCCTCGCCCGCCATCACGCCGTCGAGCACCGCCGCCACCGCGCCGCGGCCGTGGCCGGGCCAGTCGGCCGGCATCGCCATCGGGATGAGCGTCGGGGGTTCGACGGTGCCGCCCGCGTTCCACGGATCCGGGTCGCGGCTGAGGTGCTCGGAGTCGGACGCGTGGCGGACCGCGGTGCGCACATCGGAGTGCAGCCAGACGTCACCCTCGGCGACGTACTCGGGGTACACCGTGAGGCGAGGCGCGAGGACGAACCCGGAAGCCTCGGTGGCGATGCGAAGACGGTCGAGTTCGGGCCATGGGCGTTCGGGGTTCACGTGGTCGGGCGTGACGGGCGAGACACCGCCCCAGTCGTCGATCCCGGCTGCGAGCAGCGCGCCGAGGTCGTCGGAGAGGTTGGGCGGTGCCTGCAGGTGCATGTCGGCACCGAGCACGAGGCGGGCCGCGGCAACGGTCCAGAGGAACTCGTCGGGTGTCGCACGCAGGTTCGCGGTGCATCGAGGTGCCGTCCTTCGGCAGGAAGTTCTGGACGATCACCTCCTGCACGTGACCGTGGCGCGCGTGGCTGTCGGCGATCGCGTGGAGCGCGTCGAGCCGTTCGGCGCGGGTCTCGCCGATGCCGACGAGGATCCCGGTGGTGAACGGGACCTTGGCCCGGCCCGCGGCCTCGAGGGTCGCGAGCCGGCGTTCGGGGGTCTTGTCGGGGGCGCCGACGTGCGGACCGCCGGCCTCGCCGAGTCGCGGTGCGAGCGTCTCGATCATCATCCCCTGCGACGGGCTGACCGCCCGGAGCCGGGTGAGCTCCGCTTCGCTCGAGCGCGCCCGGCGTTGGCGTGGGGGAGCAGGCCGGTCTCGGTGAGCACGGCCTGAGCCGCGGCCACCAGGTAGTCGACGGTCGACGCGTACCCGTGAGCCGCGAGCCACTCGGCCGCAGCGGGGTAGCGGTCCTCGGGAGCCTCGCCGAGGGTGAACAGGGCCTCGTGGCAGCCGAGCGCGGCGCCGGCGCGGGCGATCGCGAGCACCTCGTCGAGCGGGAGGTAGGGATGGTCGAGCCGAGCCGGCGGCTTGGCGAAGGTGCAGTAGCCGCAGCGGTCGCGGCACAGCATCGTCAGCGGGATGAACACCTTCGGCGAGTAGGTGACGCGATGTCCGTGGCCGCGATCGCGCAACCGACCGGCATCGGCGAGCATCGCTTCGAGGGGGGAGTCGAGCAGGACCTGCGACTGGGTTCGGCTCAGCACGCACGCGCTCCGCTCCGTCGATTCACGAATGGTGAGCCTACCGGGGGCGGGCAACGGCCCCGGACCGAGCCGAGAGCAGTCAGCCGAGTGCCGCGGAGTCGACGAGCCAGACGACGCGCTCGGCGCGGACCCGGCCGGCGGGAAGGTCGACGCCGTCGCGGATCTTCGGCGAACGCGTCGCGCTTCTCGACGCCCGCGACGGTGAACACGACGAGCCGCGCCGTCTCGAGCCACGGGTAGGTGACGGTCAGTCGCGGGTGCGGATGGAGGGCGTCCCCGTTCACCACGACCCGATGGTGTGTCTCGTCGAGCGCCGGGGAGCCGGGGAAGAGCGAGGCGGTGTGGCCGTCGGGCCCGAGGCCGAGGTGGACGAGGTCGACGGGTCCGACGTCGCGGAGCAGCGCTCGTAGGCCGCCGCGCCTTCCTCGATGGTCGAGCCCGGCCGCGAACATCGGGTGGTGCGAACGCGGCGTGACCTGTCGAGAGGAGGACCCGCTGCACCATCCCCTCGTTCGAGTCGGGATCGTCGACCGGCACCCACCGCTCGTCGCCGAAGTACACGTCGACGTCGGACCAGTCGGGACGCGGCCGCGGCCAGACGCGCGTAGCTCCGCTCGGCGGTCCCACCGCCCGGAGAGCGCGATCGACGCCGGGGCCTCGCGCGACCACGAGGTCGGCGAACGCCTCGGCAACGTCGTCGACCTCGCGCAGCTCGCCGAACAGGCTCACGGTCGTCTCCACGTCATGGCTGCCTCCAACGGTCGTCGGGATCGTCGAACAGGTCGTTCGCGATCTCGGGGGCCCCAGCTCCCGGCCGGGTAGAGGTGCAGCGGGCACGCGTACCGGCCGCGAACGCGTCGATCGAGCGGCTGCACGATGCGCCACGCCTGATCGACCTCGTCGCTCGCGGATGAACAGCGTCGCGTCGCCCTGCAGCGCGTCGAAGAGCACCCGCTCGTACGCCTCGGGCGGCTGCTCGGCGAACGCTCGCGGTAGGAGAAGTCGAGCGGCGACGGTGCGCACCCGGAACGGCGAGCCCGGGCACCTTCGCCGCGAACGAGACCTCGATGCCCTCGTCGGGCTGGATGCGCAGGACGGTGGTGTTCGGCTCGACCGAGTCGATCGCGCGCTGGTCGGCAACGGGAGGAACGGCACCTGCTTGTAGTGCAGCGCGACCTCGGTGACGCGCTTCGGGAGGCGCTTGCCGGTGCGGACGAAGAACGGCACGCCGGCCCACCGCCAGTTGTCGATCTCGAGGCGGAGCGCGAGGTAGGTCTCGGTCGTGCTGTCGGCGCGACGCCTTCCTCGTCGCGGTAGCCGAGCACCGGCTCGCCGTCGATCGTCGCCGGCCGTCGTACTGACCCCGCACGACGACGCTGCGGCAGTCCTGCAGGGTCGAGCGGGTCGGATCGACCGCAGCACCTTCACCTTCTCGTCGCGCACCGGGTCGGCCGCGAAGCGACGCCGGCGGCTCCATCGCGATGAGCGCGAGCACCTGCAGCACGTGGTTCTGGACGATGTCGCGCAGCGCGCCGGCCTGCTCGTAGAACGTGCCCGCGGTGCTCGACGCCGAGCTGCTCGGCGACGGTGATCTGGACGTGGTCGACGTAGCGGCGGTTCCAGAGCGGCTCGAAGATCGCGTTCGCGAAGCGCAACGCCAGGATGTTCTGCACCGTCTCCTTGGCGAGGTAGTGGTCGATGCGGAAGATCTGGTGCTCGGCGAACACGGCGTGGAGGCGTGTCGTCGAGCTCCTGCGGCCGACTCGAGGTCGTGGCCGAACGGCTTCTCGATCGACGAGCCGGCGGAACGTCCCCGGCGGCTCCTCGGCGAGCCCGGCGTCGCCCAGGCCCGACGACGATCACCGGGAACAGCTGCGGGATCGTCGACAGGTAGTAGAGCCGGTTGCCCGCGGTGCCGTGGCGTTCGTCGCACTCGTCGAGCACGGTGCCGAGGCGGGCGAAGGTGTCGGGGTCGTCGGCGCCGCCGGCCACGTAGCGGATGCACATGTCGAGCGCCTCGAAGGCCGCGAGCTCCTCCGGACGTCCTGCCCGCGTCGATGATCGCCTGGTGGACCCGCTCCTGCAGTCGGCGTCGCCCATCTCCGTGCGGGCGACACCGACCAGTGCGAGTCGCCGGGGGAGCTGATGACGACCCGCGAGAGCGGCAAGGGCGGGGTAGAGCTTGCGGCCCGCGAGGTCACCCGTGGCGCCGAACACCACGAGGGCCGCCGAAAGCGACACATGCTCACCGTCCATCGCGGGATCATACGGTCCGTGGATCACCCGACCGTCTCCGTGTACGAGGCTCGCGCCGCCGAATGGGCCGCCAGGCGGCCGGCTCGTTTCGTCGCACGACGCCGTCGCCCTCGCGGTCGCGTGTCGGAGGCCGGAGCGCTGCGAGCGGATCTCGGCTGCGGACCCGGCCCGTACCTGCCGAGCCTCGGCGCACCGGTGGTCGCGCTCGACGCCGCCGGCGCAATGCTCGACCTCGCGCGGGACGGCTGCACCCGACGCGCTGGTGCGTCCGGGCCGACCTCGAGGCGCTCCCGTTCCGGCGCGGGGTGCTCGGCGGCGCGTGGGCGCGCGCCAGCTACCTCCACGTCCCGCGGACCCGGCTTCCGCTCGCGCTGCGCGAGCTGCACGCGTCGTGTGCACTCGACGCGCCGGTGGTTCTCGTCGCTCAAGCAGGGCGACGCCGAGCTCGCCGAGCTCGCCGACGACAGCTTCCCGGCGGCGGTTCTTCGCGTGCTGGGAGCCGGGACCGCTCGCCGATGTCGTGGCCGGCGCCGGCTTCGAGGTCGACGCGGTCGCGCGCCGACGGCGAGTGGATCACCGTCGAGGCGCCGTCGCGGCCGACGCTGCCCGACACCGTCGGCGCCCGGCATGCGCATCCTGATCGTCGGGCCTGAACCCGAGCCTGTACACGGCCGACGCCGGCGTCGGCTTCGCCCGACCCGGCAACCGCTTCTGGCCCGCGGCGCTCGCGTCCGGGCTGCGTCACTCGTGACCACGATCCGATGTCACGCACTCCGCGACCACCGCGTCGGGATGACCAATCTCGTGAAGCGCGCGACACCACGTGCCGACCAGGTCTCGACCGACCGAGTACCGCGCGGGTACCGCGCGCGTCGGGCGTCTCGTCGAGTGGCTGCAACCGGGCGTGCTCTGCGTCGTCGGCCTCACCGGCTGGCGCATCGCCGTCGACAAGAAGGCGCAGACGGGCCTGCAGCCCGAACCGCTCGGCGGTCGTCCCGTCTACGTCATGCCCAACACGAGCGGCCTCAACGCCCACTCCAAGCCCGCCGACTACGTCCGCCACTTCCAGGAGCTCATGCGCCTCGCGCCCTGATGGTTCGCTCCGCTGCGCCGCCTCGATCGCTCGCCCGCTGACGTCCGCGGACCGTGTCGGCGGCACCGCTGCGCTCACTGGCGCGAGGAGCTCCTCGGCGCGCTTGTCGAGGGTGGCGAGGCCGTCGGTGTAGGAGCGGGCGAACGAGTCGACGCCTTCGCGCTCGAGCGTGGCGGTGACGTCGTCGAAGTCGACACCGGCGTCGGCCAGGCCCTTGATGACGGCGAGGGCATCGACGACGCCGGCGGTGATCGTGTCGGCCTTCGGGTCACCATGGTCCCGCAGCGCGTCGATCGACCCCTGCGCGAGCGTGTTCACGGTGTCGGGACCGACGAGCTCGTCGACGTAGAGCGTGTCGGAGTAGGCCGGGTTCTTCGTCGACGTCGACGCCCACAGCGGACGCTGGAGACGCGCGCCCTTCGCTGCGAGCGCCTCCCAGCGCGGACCGGAGAAGCGCTCGAGGAACAGCTGGTACGCGAGCTTTGCGTTCGCGACCGCGACCTTGCCCCGCAGCGGGCTGGCGTCGGCGAGTCGACGGTCAGTCTCGGTGTCGACCCGGCTCACGAAGAACGACGCGACCGACGCCACGGTCGACGGATCGCCGCCCGTGGCGACGAGCTGCTCGAGACCCTTCAGGTACGCCTCGATCACGGCGTCGTGGCGGCCGAGCGAGAAGATCAGCGTGACGTTCACGTTGATGCCGGCGGCGATCGTCGCCTCGATGGCGGGGAGGCCTTCGAGGGTCGCGGGGATCTTGATGAGGACGTTCGGCCGGCCGAGCCGACCGAACAGCCCCGCGGCCTGCTCGATGGTCGCGGCCGTGTCGTGCGCGCGATCGGGCGAGACCTCGACCGACACGAAGCCGTCGCCACCGTTCGCGACGTCGTACACCGGTCGCAGGACGTCGGCCGCGGCGCCGATGTCGGCGAGCACGAGCTCCCAATAGATCTCGTCGGTCGGCGTGCCGGCACGCGCGAGCTCGGCGAGCTGATCGTCGTAGCCCTCACCGGCGGCAATCGCCTTCTCGAAGATCGTCGGGTTCGACGTGACGCCGCGGATGCCGTCGTCGGCGATCATCGCGGCGAGACCGCCGCCGATGTACGAACGTGCGGGTGAGGTTGTCGTACCAGGGGCTCTGCCCGAAGTCGTTCAGGCGTGCGATCGGGCGTGGTCATCGCTCGCCGTCCAGACCGAGCAGCGCGAGCGCGCGTTCCGTGACGTGCTCGGCGGTGAACCCGAACTCACGCATCACCGTGTCGCCCGGCGCGGATGCCCCGAAGCGATCGATGGCGACCGCGTCGTCGGCGTAGCGCTCCCAGCCGAAGCTGGTCCCGGCCTCGACGGCGAGCGTCGGAACGCCGGGCGGAAGCACCGTGGCCTGCTCTTCGGGCGTGCGCGCCGCGAACAGCTCCCAGCACGGCATCGACACGACGCGCACCGACGTTCCCCGCTCGGCCAGCGCAGCCGCGGCTCCGACGCAGTGCTGCACCTCGGAGCCGGTACCGATGAGCACGAGATCGAGATCGGGACCGCATTCGTCGACGATCGTGTAGGCACCCTTCTCCACACCATCAGGCGCGCGCTCCGGCGGAACCTTCGAGCACCGGCACCTTCTGGCGGGTGAGGATCAACGCGGTCGGGCCCGACCGGTCGATGTGCACGCGCCAGGCCTGCGCGACCTCGTTGGCGTCGGCCGGGCGGATCACCCGCAGCCCGGGGATCGCCCGCAGCGACGCGAGGTGCTCGATCGGCTGATGGGTCGGGCCGTCTTCGCCGAGACCGATGGAGTCGTGCGACCACACGAACGCGACCTTGTAGCCCGACAGCGCGGCAAGGCGGACGGCGCCGCGCATGTAGTCGCTGAAGACGAAGAACGTGCCACCGAAGGGCAGGAGGCCGCTGGTGGCCATCCCGTTCATGATCGCACCCATCCCGTGCTCACGGATCCCGAAGTGGATCTGGCGACCGGCGAACTGATGGGTGTCGATCTTCGCCGCGTCCTTCAGCTCGGTGCCGGTGTTGCCGGTGAGGTCGGCGCCGCCGCCGACGAGGCCGGGAACGACGTCGGCGATCGCGTCGAGCACCGCCGAACACGCCTTGCGCGTCTCGACCTGTTCACCTGCGGTCCACACCGGCAGCTTCGCTTCCCACCCCGCGTGCCCGGTGCCGGCGATGCAGGTGTCGTAGTCGTCGGCGAGTCGCGCGCTCGGATTCGCGCAGGGCCGTCGTGGCGAGCGGCCCACGCGTCGCGGTCGGCCTCGCCGCGCCGCCCGGCTTCCCGGTAGAACTCGAGCACGTCGTCGGGTACCCAGAAGTGCTCGTCGGGCGGCATCCCGAGGATCTCCTTCACGGCGCGGACTTCGTCCTCGCCGAGGGGGCTGCCGTGAGCCGCAGGAGTATCGGTGTACTTCGGCGACGGATACCCGATGTGACTGCGCAGCACGACGAGGCTCGGTCGCTCCGCATCGGCCATGGCCCGGCGGATCGCTTGCTCGAGCGCGTCGAGGTCGTTGGCGATCTCGCCGACCTCGATGACCTGCCAGCCGTATGCGGAGAAGCGCTCGGGGACGTTGTCGGTGTACGCGAGCTCGGTGGGACCGTCGATGGTGATGTGGTTGTCGTCGTAGACGGCGATCAGACGCCCGAGGCCGAGGTGGCCGGCGAGCGACGCGGCCTCGTGGCTCACACCCTCTTCGAAGTCGCCGTCGGAGCAGAGCGTGAACACGTGGTGGTCGGTGACCTCCGGTCCGAAGCGGGCCCGCAGGTTCGCCTCGGCGAGGGCGAGACCGACCGCGTTGCCGATGCCCTGACCGAGCGGACCGGTGGTGACCTCGATCCCGGCGGCGTGTCCGCGCTCGGGGTGACCGGCGGTCTTCGAGCCCCACTGGCGGAACTGCTCGAGATCCTCGAGCGTGAGCCCGTACCCGGTGAGGTAGAGCATCGAGTACAGCAACATGGACGCGTGGCCGCACGACAGCACGAAGCGGTCGCGGTCGGGCCAGTCGGGATCGTCGGCGTCGTAGCGCATGATCCGCGTCCACAGCACGTGGGCGAGCGGCGCGAGCGCCATCGGTGTTCCGGGGTGTCCGGAGTTCGCCTTCTGGACGGCATCCATCGACAGACCACGGATGACGTTCACCGCCCGCTGCTCGAGCTCGGGCGTGACGGAACGATCAGGAGTATCGGTGCGAGACGGTGTCACGGGGAGCCCCTTCGTCGACCCAACGACCCACCTTAGGTGCCCGCACGAGGTCGATCCGACACCGTTTGATCGGCTGTTCTCACGTCTTCACGGCGGCGTGGGACCGACCGACTCGCGCCGTTCAGGGCGTTCACCCGCTTTCGAAGAGCACGATGCTCGCGGTGAACGTGTGCAGGAAGCTCCGAGCTCCGAGAGGCCCGATCTCGCCGGCACAGAAGGCTCCGGCGAGGGGGATCGGGCCGAGGTGCGCGTGCACAGCGTCGGCGTCGTGGTCAGGTACCCCGAAGAGGTGCTGACCCCGCCCGGTGCACGTGAAGACGAGACCGGCATCCGCGTGCTCGCCGAGCAGGAGCGCATGCAGGTCTTCGTCCGCGGCCACTGCGTCGCGAACGTGGAACTGCACCGTCTGGCCCACTCGCACCTGCTCACCGATCACCAGCGCGCCCGAATTGGGATCGGCGCCGAGGAGGTTGCGGACGAGGAAGTCGCCGGGGCCGAACTCGGCGCGGTGCTCGTCGAGCACGAGTCCGACGTGCAGCCCGTGCCGAATGAGCTCCCGATCGTCTTCCGACGCCGACTCGGCCACTTCCTGCAGTCGACCCACCGCGGCCTGCCCGCCGAGCTCGAGCACCAAGCTGCCTTCGGCTCGGGTCACGATGAAGGGCTGACCGATCGGCCGGCAGCCCTGGGACACGAGGGTGTGCACTCCGACGCCACCGTCGAGGATCACGCCGACTGCACCGGAGTCGACGATGGTGCCGTCGAGCACGAGCCGGTTCCCATGCGGATGTGTGGCGGCGGAGGCGAGGCCGCCGACCGCAGTCACTCCGGGGGCCCGGTCCGGGAGGGTGCGGAGGAACTCGTCGGTCGGGAAGCTGAACGGATCAGCGAGCAGGACCACGACCGATCCGGGTCTGGGCTCGACGTCGGGCCATCCGGTGACAACCGTCCCGTCGGGTGTGGCCTCGCCGCGGAGCACGATGCCGTGCAGGTCCGTCGTCGGGAGCGCAGCCGCGAACAAGGAGACCGCGGGCTCGCCCTCGACTTCGCGTGCGCCGCCGATGACCGATCCCGCGGTGACCCCGAGCAGCACGCCGGGCTCGAGGATCCCGCCCAGCGCTGCCGCGATGTCTTCGAGCGCACCGGCGTGATGGGGCGAGACGAAGCAGACGACGAGATCGGGGCGCTCACCGTCGAGCTGTTCGAGCACGGCGCCGACGACCTCACCGGTGGCCTGGGTCGCGAGCGGGTGCTGCGACAGCGCGGCGGCGAACTGGCCCATGGTTCGACGCTACCGGGACGGGGCTCGCAACTATCTGCGCACAGGATCTCAGGAGACGAGGACGACCTCGACCGCGCTCGGGCCGTGCACGCCGAAGGTCGTGATCATCTCCATGTCACCGGTGCGGCTCGGTCCACCCACCCAGGTGAGCGCGCTCGGAAGCGGGGTCTGAGCGACTCGTTCGATCCCGTCGCTGAACGTCGCGACGATGTCGGCGACAGCAACGAGGCACAGGTGCACGGGAGGCAGCAGGCTGACGGCGCGTGGGGATCCCGCTCCTGCGGCGAGCACGAGCGAGCCGGTCTCCGCCACCGCGAGCGTGGCGCCCGTGATTCCGAGCCCGGCGTCGGCGACGCGATCGCGCCAGTCGGGATCATCGGGGAGGAGAACGATTGCTCCCGCGGCGCGCAGCTGATCGACGATGTCGAGCTCGGCAACGAGTCGATCGGCAGGGGAGACGGCGACCGCTGCGCCGGTGGCGTGCACGAAGGCGCGTCCGACGACGTGTTCGGCCGCGCTGGTCGGTGTCACCGGTCCGTGAACGGAGACGTGGTTGGCGGTGAGCGCGGCGCGCAGACCGTCGGCCGCAGCCGCGGTCGTGGCTCCGGAGTCGGTCACCACGGCTGCGCGCCGGGAATGCGCGCGGCCCAGCGGGCGCGGAAGGAGCGACGATCGGGGAGCGGGAGGTCACGGGACGCGGTCCAGCCGGCCAGGAACGGCGCCCTGCGCAACCAGCCGGAGGCGATCCGATCGGGGAGGTGGCCGGGTATTCGCGCCGCGGCCGCGCTGGCGCGATAGCCCGCCGGCGACGACCAGACCCGCGACCAGGTCGCGAACAAGACGTGCTTGGCCGATCGTGGCGCGGCGCGCGACGCGAGTGGCGCACGACTCGTCGGCCAGGCGAAGCCCTCACCGGGAAGTCGGTGGTGGGCAGCGGGTGCGGTGAGCCCCACGGGTGCGCGAAGTGGTCGGAGAGGACCGGGAGCACGGAGGTCGGCCCGGAGGCGCACGAGGAGATCGGCGAGCGGGATCTCGACCGGGCAGGCTTCGGTGCACGCCCCGCAGAGCGACGACGCGCCGGGAAGATCGCGCCCCTCCTCACCGAGCGAGAGGAGCGGAGTGAGGATCTTGCCCATCGGCCCGCTGTAGACGGCGTCGTAGGCGTGGCCCGAGACGGTGCGGTACACGGGACACACGTTGAGGCAGGCCCCGCACCGGATGCAGGCCAGCATCTCCTCGTACGCGGTGCCCGAGGAGAGCCCGCCGGTTGTGGTCGAGGAAGACCACGTGCAGCGCTTCGGGGCCGTCGCTCTCGCCGTCGCGCCGGGGTCCCGTGATCATCGAGAGGTAGTTCGACATCGACTGCCCGGTCGCGCTGCGGGTGAGGAGCGGGAGCAGCGTCGCGAGATCGGAGAAGCGGGGGATCACCTTCTCGATCGGCATCACCGCGATGTGCACGCGGGGCCACGTCGTGCAGAGACGCCCGTTGCCTTCGTTGGTGACGATCGTGATGGTCCCGGTGTCGGCGGCCGCGAAGTTCACCCCGCTGATCCCGACGTCGGCGCGGAGGAACGCCGGGCGGAGATGATCGTGGGTCCACGCGGCGAGCGCCTCGCGTTCGGTGGGAAGCGGACCGTCGGCGCGGGTGCCGAGCACGGTGGCGATCTGCTCCAGGGTCTTGTGGATCGCCGGTGTGATCATGTGCGACGGCCGTTCGCCGGCCACCTGCACGATGTACTCGCCGAGATCCGTCTCCACCACCTCGATCCCGGCGGCTTCGAGCGCGGCGCCGAGGTCGATCTCCTCGGTCGCCATCGACTTCGACTTCACGACGGTACGCGCCCCCTCCGCCGCGGCGATGTCGAGAACGACGCGCCGGGCTTCGTCGGGAGTGTCGGCGCGGTGGACGGTCGCCCCGACCCGTGCGAGCGAGGCCTCGAGCGTGTCGAGCCACCCGTCGAGATCCGCGAGCACTTCACGCCGGATCGCAGCCGCTCGGTCCTTCATCTCCGGCGTCGTGTCGGCGACGGCGCGGGCGGTGTGCAGCCGCTTGTCGAGGTTCCGCAACGCCAGCTGGAGCACCGGATCCGCGACCGCATACGTCGCCCGTTCCGAGAAGTCGTCCCCCGGGGTCACGATCCCATGGTTCGCTCCGCCGTGCGTCACTCCGTTCCCCCAAGCGTTCCGGCGTCGCAAGCGCGGGATATTTCCCGCGCTTGCGACGCCGGAATGGATTTGGTGGGGCGGGTCACGGGAGGCCGCGGGCGAGGAGCTCCGCGAAGTGGATGGGTTCGGGGCCGGTGTTGGTGCGGCGACGGCGACCTTCGAGGTGGAGCAGGCACGCGGAGTCGCCGCTGACGAGGTAGTCGGCGTCGGTCGCAGCGGCGTGCCCGAGCTTGGCGTCGGCCAGCGGACCGGCGACCTCACCGTGCTCGATCGAGAACGTGCCCCCAAAACCACAGCACGTCTCCGGCTCGACCATCTCGATGATCGTCGCACCCGCTGATTCGAGAAGCCGGCGGGGTGCGTTGCCGACGCCGAGGTTCCGCAGGCCGTGGCAGGCGTCGTGCACGGTCACCCTCGCGTCCACTCGGGCACCGACATCGACGCGGTCCAGTTCCGTGACGAGGTACTGCGACAGCTCGAACGTCTTTGCCGCGACGGCCAGGGCCCGTTCGCGATCACGGCCCTCGAGCAGCCGGTCGTACCAGTGGTGGATCATCGCCGCGCACGATCCCGACGGTGCGACGATCGCGTCGAACGGTTCGAACACGTCGATGAAGTGCCGGGCGAGTCGGGTTGCGGCTTCGGGTTCGCCGGCATTGGCGGCGGGCTGGCCGCAGCACGTCTGAGCCTCGGGGAACGAGACGTCGCAGCCGGCCGCTTCGAGCAGTCGCACCGACGCAACACCCACCTCGGGCACGACCTGATCGACGACGCAGGTGACGAAGAGAGCGACGCTCGGCACGTCAGGAACCGTAGACGTGCTCGCCCGCGATCCGGAGACGCCGGACCTCGAATCCGTCTTCGCCGTGATTCACCGCGCGCGGCGGCCGAGGACCACGCGGAGCTTGACGATTCCCCAGAGGGTGCGGGGCACCCGTTCGAGCATCGCGGTGCGCGCCGGACGCTGCTCGACGACTGTGACCGGAACCTCGGCGATCTTCCAGCCGCTGCGCTCGGCCCGGATGATGAGCTCGGTGTCGAACAGGTCGACCCCGAAGGCACAGTGCCGCGCGATGGGTTCGAGGACGTCGCGCCGCATGACCTTCATCCCGTGCGTGTCGGACACCTCGAGGTCGAAGACCACATGGAGGATGCCGGTGAAGACGCCGGTCGCGAGCCGACGGATGAAGGCCCGCTCGTCGTGGGCACCCGGCGCGCGCTTGGACCCGACCACGATCACCGGACCCGTCGGTTCGGGGCCGTCGTCGAGGACCGTGAGCGCCTCCTTGAGGAACCCCAGATCGTAGAAGTCGACGTCGAACAGCACCGCGATCGCGGCGCGTGACTCGAGGAGTCCGGTGCGGATGGCCTCGCCGTAGTCGGCCACCGGAAGTCGGTGCACCGACACCTCGTCGATCGAAGCGGCGAGCCGCTCCGCGATCGTCCGGGTACCGTCGGTCGATCCGTTCTCGACCACGTGGATCTCGAACGGTTGGTCCCAGCTCCGGAGACCGTCGGCCACGGTGCGCACGGTCCGTTCCAGGAATGCCGCCTCGTTGTACGCAGGCATGACGACCGAGATCGTCGGGAGATCCGTCGGAGGTGGGCCGCTCGACGGGAGGTCGGGCGCGGCCGGCGCGGGGGGCACGCGACGAGGCTACCGGCCACCCCCGAGGGGGAGACGAATGCCCGACGATCCAAGGGCGCTCCAAGGCTCCGACGAACCGCAGCAGCGCGGTGTCGCTCGTTGCCCACGACTAACGTCGGCGGGCCTATGGCGTCGGCTCCCGGGACTCGAACGAGCCGTGGCGACACCGCTCGCCGCGTGGTCGCCGTCGGGCTCGCGATCGCAACCGCGGTGTGCCTGTTCCTCGGTCTGCGGAACTCGACCGGCGCCGACGCGGCGACACGCGTCGCGTCGATGCCGCGCACTCCGGTGTGGTCGCCACGACGCGTGCCGCAGACCTTCGTCGACGCGGTCGGTGCCGTGAACCTCCAAGCCGCGCTCGACCGACTCACGACGGGAACCGACTCGTGCTTCCGGGTCGATGTCGCCGGGATGGGAACGATCGCGCGCCACGGCGAAGCAACTCCCGTGATCCCTGCGTCGACCGAGAAGATCCTGAACGCCGCCGGCTCGCTCGACGTGCTCGGACCGGGCGCGACGTTCACGACCGCCGCGGTCGCATCCGGCCCGGTCGCGTCCGCCCCGGTCAACGGCGCGATCGATCGTCTCTGGCTCGTAGGCGGGGGAGATCCCGTGCTCAGTACACCGGAGTGGACCGCCCAGCGCGAGGCCAAGAGCGAGTACACCGGCCTGACCGGGAGCTTCACGCAGCTCTCGACCCTGGCCGACGCGATCGTCGCCGCCGGCGTGCGGTTCATACCCGGAGGTGTCGTGGGCGACGGCTCGCGGTACTCGACCCCCTCGTTCCTCCCGACCTGGGCCGACATCGACCGCACCGAGGTGGGCCCTCTCGGCGCCCTCGTCGTCGACGACGGGTTCGACCTCACGACCGGGATGCTCACTCCCGATCCTGCGCTCGCGGCCGCGGCGACGTTGAGCGGCATGTTGACCGCGCGCGGCGTGGTGGTGGGTCCACCCGCAACCGGCACCGCACCGGCCGGTTCGACGGAGATCGCATCCATCCACTCGGCCGCACTCGACACATTGGTCACCGAGATGCTGAGTGCCAGCGACAACGCGACCGCTGAGCGGCTCGCACTCGCGGTCGGCTACGCGACGACCGGCTCGGGTACCACCGCGGCCGGAATCGCCGGAATCACCGGGTCGCTGCAGAAGGCCGGCATCGACCTCACGGGCGTCTCCCTCGTCGACGCTTCCGGCCTGAGCCCGCAGAACCGGATCACCTGCAACGCCCTGATCGAGACGCTCGGTCTCGGCGGCCGCCCACGCTCCCGTGCCGTGACCGAAGGCCTGTCGATCGCCGCCAAACGGGGCACGCTCCGCGACCGGTTCGTCGGCACACCCCTCGCCGGCCATCTCTACGGAAAGACCGGGACCCTCGGCTCGCCGGGCGTCGCCGGGCTCGCGGGACTCTTCGACGTGAACGCCGGAACTGGCACACCCCTGTTCGCGAGCGTGTTCAACGGAGGATTCTCGAGAGCGGAAGGAACCCGGCTCACGACGGCGGCCGCCGAAGCGGTCGACGCCTACCCACAATCGCCGCCCGCAGCGGTGCTGGTACCGCTCCCCTGACCACGCGGGTTGCGTGACGTTTCCGGGGCGACGACAATCGCCGCCCATGCCCGACCGCCAGAAGCCGATCCCGCAGCTCGCCACCGAACTGTGGGACCTCATCGTCCTGTACTTCAAGCAGGAGACCGTCGTCCCGCTCAAGTCGCTCGGTCGCTACATCGGGCTGGGCGTGCTCGGATCGTTGCTGATGGGCTTCGGCGTCGTGTTCTGCACCGTGGCCGCGTTGCGCGCGCTCCAGGTCGCGACCGACGCGTTCGACGGCGACTGGACCTGGGCCCCGTACCTGATCGTCATCGTCGGGCTGCTCATCGGCGCGGCAATCGTGTGGAAGGCCCTCAGCGTCGCGAAGGCGCGGGCCATCGGCCGGGAGATCACGTGACCCCGACCCCCGACCAGCCGATCTCCCGTGACGAGATCGAAGCCAAGATGCGTGAGATCACCGGCGAGGTGAGTGGCGAGGTCGAGAGCGCCCGCAACCTCGCGATGATCGCGGGCGTCTCGGTCGTCGCCGTCGTGATCGTCGTCGCGTTCTTCCTCGGTCGCCGACGAGGCCACCGTCGCACGACGATCGTCGAGGTGCGTCGCTTTTGAGTCGCATCGGTACGGCCGCGAAGTTCGGGGCCACCCTCGGCGGACGACGACTGCGCGCCCGATCGGGCCCCGTCCTGTACTTCAGCCTCGCGATGACCGGCATCCGCCTGTTCCGCCGAGTCGCCGGTCGTCGCTCCGAGACCCTGCTCATCACCGATCTGAAGCCCGGCGAAGGTCTGTCGATCCGCGCCCTTCGCCGCGGGGAGTAAGAGGATCCCGAACTAACCTCGGCCGCATGAGAGTGCTGCTGCGGAATCCGAGACGCGAGATCGAGGTCGCCGGACCGATCACGGTGGTCAAGCTGCTCCAACAGCTCGAGATCAACCCCGAGACCGTGCTGGTCATCCAAGGTGACACGCTCGTGACGCGCGACGCCCGACTCGCCGACACCGACGACATCGAGATCCGTCCCGTCACCTCGGGCGGCTAGTCGTGAAGTGCCGCCGCTGCCGCGGCCCCGCGGTCATCGACATCCGCCGTCACAACGCCGCGTTCTGCCGCGACTGCTTCCTCCACCACTGTCGGGAGCAGGTGAAGCGGGCGATCAAGGACCACGAGATGATCACGGCCGGTGATCGGGTCCTCGTCGCGGTCTCGGGCGGGAAGGACTCCCTCGCCTTGTGGGACCTGCTCA
The DNA here is from genome assembly GCA_963829475.1 of uncultured Actinomycetes bacterium. Classification (GTDB taxonomy): domain Bacteria; phylum Actinomycetota; class Acidimicrobiia; order IMCC26256; family JANYLB01; genus JANYLB01. Next base: position 1,151,590 of record CAWHIU010000002.1, read on the forward strand.
CCGATCTCGAGATCGAGGCCGATGGCTTGTACCTGGGCCTCGGCATCGGCGACTACTCCGACGAATCCGGCCGCCACGCCCGCGAGTTCGCGACGGCACGCGGTCGGAAGCTCATCGAGGTCGATCTCCGCGACGACTACGGCTTCGACGTCCCGGTCGCGGCGTCGGTCACCCGTCGGGCGCCGTGCGGCGCCTGCGGGCTCTCGAAGCGTCACCTCTTCAACGACGTCGCCCGCCGCGAGGGGTACGACGCGATCGCGACCGGTCACAACCTCGACGACGAAGCCGCGGTCCTCCTCGGCAACGTCTTGCGGTGGGAGACCGGCTACCTCGGTCGTCAGGCGCCCGTCCTCCCCGCCGCACCGGGCTTCGTGCGCAAGATCAAGCCGCTCGTACGCCTCGGGGAGCGGGAGATGGCCGCGTACTGCGTGCTCACCGGCATCGACTACCAGGTCGACGAGTGCCCGATGGCGACCGGGAACCGGCACCTCGGCCTGAAAGAGGTGCTCGACGGCCTCGAGGCGCGCTCCGCCGGCGCGAAAGCTGCGTTCCTGTTCGGGTTCTACGAACGAGGCTCGGAGCACTTCCTCGAAGGCGCGGCCGACGAGCGCGACGACCTTCGCCCCTGCCCCCAGTGCGGCTCGCCGACGACCGGGGAGCTGTGCGCGTTCTGCACGCTGCGGAACCGGGCGAGCGGTGAGAACGTCCCGGTCGAGCTCCGGGTCTCATCGACCGGAACGGGGAGCTAGCGGTGCCTCGTCCGTTCGTCCCCGGCGACCGAGTGCTCCTCATCGACTCGAAGAACCGGCGCCACCTCGTGAACCTCGACCCCGGTGGTCAGTTCCACTCTCACGCCGGGGTGCTCGAACACGACGCCATCCTCGGGAGGGAGGAGGGCATCAGCGTCCGCAGCTCGCTCGGCGCGCGGCTCGTCGTCCTCCGGCCGACGCTCGCCGAGTACGTGCTGAAGATGCCACGCGGCGCGCAGGTCATCTACCCGAAGGACCTCGGCCCGATCCTCGTCCTCGCCGACGTGTTCCCGGGGGCCAAGGTCCTGGAGTCGGGCATCGGCTCCGGGGCGCTCACCACCACGCTGCTGCGCGCGGTCGGACCGACCGGTCACGTACACGGCTACGAGCTGCGCGACGACTTCGCCGATCGTGCGCAGCGCAACGTCGAGTCGTTCCTCGGCCCCGACCAGCCGCTCACGGTCGAGGTGCGCGACGTCTACGACGGCATCGAGCTCGAGGATCTCGACCGCATCCTCCTCGACCTGCCCGAACCGTGGCAGGTCGTGAAGCACGCGGAACGCGCGTTGCGCTCCGGGGGGATCCTGCTGTCGTACCTCCCGACGATCCTCCAGGTCGCACGCCTGCGCGAGGAGCTCGACAACTCGGCGTTCGGCATGGCGGAGACGGTCGAGATCCTGCAACGCAGCTGGCACATCGAAGGGCAGTCGGTCCGGCCCGATCACCGCATGGTCGCCCACACCGGCTTCCTCACCCACGCCCGCCTGCTCGCCCCGGACGGGTGACGGCAACCCTTCGTGCGGCCGCGTCCGTGACGGCACGCGGGTGAACGTCCTCGACGCGGCGATCCTCGTGCTCGCGCTGCTCGCCGCGATCGCGGGCTACCGCCTCGGCTTCGTGGCCCGGGTGCTCTCCTGGGCCGGGCTCGCCGCGGGAGTGGCGCTCGCGGTCGTCTTCCTTCCCGAGGTCACCAGGTCGTTGGCAGCGGGCCGAGGCTCGCACCCGACTGATCGTTGCACTCGTGTTCGTCGTCGGCGTCGCGCTGATCGGCCAGGCCATCGGACTCGCGCTCGGCGGCGCGGTCCGCGGTCGGGTGCAGCTGCCACCCGCCGGCGCCCGCCTCGACCGCATCGCGGGCGCCGTGCTCGGCGGTCTCGGCGTCTTGGTCATCGTGTGGCTCGCGATCCCTGCCCTCGCCAACGCGCCCGGGTGGCCGGCGCGTGCAGCCCGGGACTCGAGCATCGTCGACCAGCTGAACCGCAACGCGCCGGATCCGCCGAGCGCGCTCGAGGCGCTCGCCCGGCAGGTGGGTCAGACCGGCCCTGAGGTGCTCGGTCGGCTCGTCGATCCACCGATCACCGGGACCCCGCCGAAGTCGGGACTCCCCGCGGGGACCGATGCCCTCGCCCGTGCATCGACCGTGAAGGTCGAGGGCGAGGCCTGCGACACGATCCAGGACGGCAGTGGTTTCGTGGTCGCCGACGACACCGTCGTGACGAACGCGCACGTGGTGGCGGGGGAGCCCAACACCACGGTGATCACACCCGACGGCACCCGGCTCGGTGCGCGTGTCGTCGCGTTCGATCCCCGCCGTGATCTCGCGGTGTTGGACGTGGCCCGCCTCGGACTCCGTCCTCTCGAGATCGGTCAGCGCGACGTCGGCGCGATCGGCGCCGTCTACGGCCACCCGGGCGGGGGACCGTTGGTCACCTCACCGGCCCGCATCGAAGACCGGATCACCGCGGTCGGGCGCGACATCTACGGCGACCGGCCGACGGAACGCGACGTGTTCGTGCTCGCCGCCGACATCCATCCCGGCGATTCCGGCGGCGCACTCATCGACGATCAGGGCCACGTCGTGGGGGTGGCGTTCGCGATCGACCCCGGCCGACCGGGCACCGCGTACGCCCTCGCCGACACGGAGCTACGCGCCGCCCTCACCGCGCGCGACAGTCACACCGCGTCAGTCGACACCGGCCGCTGCCTCGTCGGCTGAAGTACCCGACCACCCTCCGACGTTGCCGGGTGGTGCTAATCGACCTCGATGAAGATGCACTCGCCGGGGCACTCCTCGGCGGACTCGATGGTCGCTTCTTCCATGCCGGCGGCCACGTTGGCGAGACCTTCGGGACCACCGGGGCTGCTGAACACCTTGTCGCCCTCCTTGACGTACGCCAGCCCGTCGTCGAGCAGCGTGAACACGTCGGGGGCGATCTCCTCGCACAGACCGTCGCCGGTGCAGAGGTCCTGGTCGATCCAGACCTTCATCGGTGTTGTCCTCTCAGACTCTCAGGTTCGTTCGAAGCGGTTCGTCGTGGCCGCCGGCATCACCGTCGGCAACCAGAACGTCGGACTCGAGGCTATGGCTCGAGCATACCTCCGTCAATTTACCAAGCCGTCACGATGTTTATGCGCATCGGAGACTGACGCGGGGCGCTAGGTTCACCGGTGTAACGTCGCCCGCGATCGAGAATCGCCTGAAACAGCTTGGGAAACGGGCACAAACGGCCGAGTACCACCACACCACCACGGGTCCGGGGAGGTGAGCAGGATGGCTTCCGAACACGAGCGACGTCTCGTCGAGTACGAGCGTCAGGTCGACGAGCTGCAGTCACAGCTCAAGGGACTCGAAGAAGAGGTGGTCGTGCTTCGCCGCCGCCTCCAGGACGCCCCCAAGCGGGTCCGCACCCTGGAGGAACGCCTCCTCGAGACGAAGGGCCAGCTGGCCCAGGCCGTCTCCCAGAACGAGAAGCTCTCGGCGACGCTGCGTGAGGCGCGCGAGCACATCGCCGCGCTCCGCGAGGAGGTCGAGAAGCTGACGATGCCGCCGTCGGCCTACGGCACCTTCCTCGGAGCCAACGACGACGACACCGTCGACATCTTCACCGCCGGGCGCAAGATGCGCGTCGCCTTCCACCCCGAGCTCGACGTCACGTCACTACGGCGGGGCCAGGAGATCGTGCTCAACGAGTCGCTCAACGTGGTGCTCGCCCGCGGTCCGGAGATCTCGGGCGAGGTCGTCGTTCTGAAGGAGCTCATGGAGGGTGGTACCCGCGCCCTCATCGTCGGCCGGGCCGACGAAGAGCGCGTCTGCGAGCTCAGCGAGGAGCTCGCCGACGTCAAGATGCGCGCCGGCGACCACCTGCTCATGGAGTCGCGATCAGGCCTGCTCGTCGAACGCCTGCCGCGACCCGAGGTCGAGGAGCTGATCCTCGAAGAGGTCCCCGACGTCACCTACGAAGACGTCGGTGGTCTCGACGACCAGATCGAGCAGATCCAGGACGCGGTCGAGCTCCCGTACCTCTACGCCGACCTCTTCCACGAGCACCAGCTGCAGCCGCCGAAGGGGATCCTGCTCTACGGCCCACCCGGGTGCGGCAAGACGCTCATCGCCAAGGCCGTCGCGAACTCGCTCGCGAAGCGGGTCTCGGAGAAGACCGGCAACGACAAGACGCGCTCCTACTTCCTCAACATCAAGGGCCCGGAGCTGCTCAACAAGTACGTCGGTGAGACCGAGCGCCAGATCCGACTGATCTTCCAGCGCGCGCGCGAGAAGAGTGAGGAGGGCGTGCCCGTCATCGTGTTCTTCGACGAGATGGACTCGCTGTTCCGCACCCGCGGCACCGGCATCTCGTCCGACATCGAGAGCACGATCGTGCCGCAGCTCCTCGCGGAGATCGACGGCGTCGAGGCATTGAAGAACGTGATCGTGATCGGTGCGTCGAACCGTGAAGACCTCATCGACCCCGCGATCCTGCGCCCTGGTCGCCTCGACGTGAAGATCAAGATCGAGCGACCCGACGAGAGCTCCGCGAAGCAGATCTTCGCCCAGTACCTCACCGACGACCTGCCGTTCGCCGAAGACGAGACGAAGCGCCACGGTTCGGCGGGCGCGGCGATCGAGGCGATGATCGACTCGGCGGTCGAGACGATGTACTCGGTGGAGGAAGCGAACCGCTTCCTCGAGGTCACGTACCAGAACGGCGACAAGGAGATCCTGTTCTTCAAGGACTTCTCCTCGGGCGCCATGATCGAGAACATCGTGCGACGATCGAAGAAACTCTCGATCAAACGTCAGATCAGCGGCGGTCAGCGCGGCATCTCGACCCAGGACCTCCTCGACTCGATCAAGCAGGAGTTCCGGGAGCACGAAGACCTGCCCAACACGACCAACCCCGACGACTGGGCCAAGATCTCGGGCAAGAAGGGCGAGCGCATCGTGTTCGTCCGCACGCTGATGAGCGAGGGCAAGGAACCCGCCGGCGGTCGCCAGATCGAACGGATCACCACCGGTCAGTATCTGTAGCCCGCCCGCTCTGCTGTCGATACCGTCACTGCGGAGCGCGACAGCGGCAGTAGCCTGACGCGATGGCAGTCCCGAAGGTGTGCGGGATCGAAACCGAGTACGGAGTGACGCTGCGCGGCGCGGCAGAGTCGAACCCCGTGCTCGCGTCGTCGATGCTCATCAACGCCTACGTCGAGCACCGCAAGGTCGGCTGGGACTTCGACGACGAGAGTCCCGGACGCGACGCACGCGGCTTCGCCCGCGAAGGCTCTGCGCCACCCGAGGTCGAGACCCACCTCGTGAACACGGTGCTCACCAACGGGGCGCGGTACTACGTCGACCACGCGCACCCCGAGTACTCCACCCCCGAGTGCTCCGACGCGCTCGAGCTCGTGCGGGCCGACAAGGCAGGGGAGCGCATCCTCGCCCGTTCGATGCAGGCGTCACGCCGACTGCTCGAACCCGGTCAGGACATCCTCGTCCACAAGAACAACTCCGACGGCAAGGGCAACTCGTACGGCACGCACGAGAACTACCTCGTCGACCGCGCGCTCCCGTTCTCGGGGACTCGTCCGCTACATGCTGCCGTGGTTCGTCACCCGCCAGGTGTTCACGGGTGCCGGCAAGATCGGCAGCGAGAACGGCGCGGCCGCGGTCGACTTCCAGATCAGCTCGCGCGCCGACTTCTTCGAGGAAGAGGTCGGGCTGGAGACCACGCTGAAGCGACCGATCGTCAACACGCGCGACGAACCGCACGCGGATCCGCAGAAGTACCGCCGGCTCCACGTGATCGCGGGCGACGCGAACCTGTGCGAGGTCGCGACCTTCCTCAAGGTCGGCACCACCGCGATCGTGCTCGCCATGATCGAGGACGACTTCATCGACAAGGACCTCGGCATCGTCGGACCGGTCTCCGCGATGCGAACCGTGTCGCACGACCCCACCTGTCGCGCCACCGTCGAGATGGCCGAGGGCGGATCCGCCACCGCGATCGAGGTCCAGTGGGAGTTCCTGCGGCTCGCCAACAAGTACGCCGACGAGACCGGCCTCGAGCTGTGCGGCGGGGAGGCGGTCGGCACCGACGTCCTCCGGCGCTGGGAGGCCACCCTCACCGCGCTCGAGCGCGATCCGTCGACGCTCGACGGCACGCTCGACTGGGTCACCAAGCTGTCGCTGCTCGACGCCTACCGCGAGCGCGATGGCCTCGCCTGGTCCGACCCCAAGCTGTCGCTGCTCGATCTGCAGTACCACGACGTGCGCCCCGGCCGTTCGCTCTACGAGCGGCTCGTGTCCGCCGGCAAGATCGAGCGCATGGTCACCGAGGAGTCCGTGATCGAAGCCATGACCGAACCGCCGGCGAGCACCCGGGCCTATTTCCGGGGCACCTGCCTCTCCCGGTGGCCCGAATCGGTGGTCGCGGCGAACTGGGACAGTCTCATTCTCGACGTTGGCGCCGAGCCCCTCCGGCGGATCCCGATGATGGAACCGCTCAAGGGAACGCGCGCGCACGTCGAACCGTTGTTCGCAGAGTGCTCGACTCCGGCCGAGCTCGTTGCCCGGTTGGCGTCGTAGGAGGGTTGGGATGCCCGAACGAGAGCAGAAGAAGAAGGCGGCTCCGAAGGAGCGCGTCGAGGAAGACGTCGAGGTCGCCGCGCCCACCAAGCAGGGCGAGAAGCTGAAGGAAGAGCTCGACGACCTGTTCGACGAGATCGACTCCGTCCTCGAGGACAACGCCGAGGAGTTCGTGCGTTCATACGTGCAGAAGGGGGGAGAGTGACCTCTCCGACCCTTTCGCTCCAGCGGCTCGCCGTCACCATCCTTCGAACTTGTCGCGCTTCATGACCCCAGAGCGCGTCTGACGCGACAAGTTCGCAAGCTCGACCGGGCCGTGGCAACGGCCCCGCTAGGCTCGCCGACCGATGACAGAGCCGTTTCTTCCGCTGTTCGGCTCGGGTCTCGACCCGGGTCCGTCGTTCTCCGAGTTGCTGCGTCGGGTCGACCCGGCGCAGCTCCCGCGCGCCGAGGTGGAGCCTCCGGGCCACGGGACGGCACCGTTCCCGATCACACACGGCACCACGGTCGTGGCGATCCGCTACGGCGACGGCGTGGTGATGGCGGGGGACCGCCGGGCGACCGCCGGCTACACGATCGCGAACCGTTGGATCGAGAAGGTGTTCCGGGCCGACGACCACTCGGGCGTCGCCATCGCGGGCGCGGCCGGTCCGGCCGTCGAGATGGTGCGGCTCTTCCAGGTCCAGCTCCAGCACTACGAGAAGGTCGAGGGCGAGCGACTGTCGTTCGAGGGCAAGGCCAACCAGCTCTCGCAGATGGTGCGGGCGAACCTCCCCGCGGCGATGCAGGGCTTCGTGGTCGTGCCGCTGTTCGCCGGCTACGACGAGCGCCGCGACCGGGGCCGGGTCTTCAGCTTCGACGCGACCGGCGGTCACTACGAAGAACGCGACTACCAGACCAACGGGTCGGGCGGCGTCCACGCCAAGAACTGGATCAAGTCGCTCTGGCGTGAGGGCCTCACCGCCGACGAAGCCGTCGACATGGGGATCCGATCGCTGTTCGCGGCGGCCGACGAAGACGTCGCCACCGGTGGACCCGACCTCGTGCGGCGGATCTTCCCGACGGTCGCGGTGATCGACGCCGACGGGTTCCGGATGCTCGACGACGCCGACATCGAGGCCCGCGCCGACCGCCTTGCTCGCCGGACCCGAACGGGGAGGCGACGAATGAGTCAGCCGTTCTACGTCTCGCCCGAACAGGTGATGAAGGACCGGGCCGACTACGCCCGGAAGGGGATTGCCCGCGGTCGCAGCCTCGTCGCGCTGGAGTGCGCCGACGGCATCGTGATCGTCGCCGAGAACCCGAGCCGCACGCTGTACAAGACCAGTGAGATCTACGACCGCATCGCGTTCGCAGCCGTCGGCAAGTACAACGAGTTCCAGATGCTCAAGATCGCAGGTGTGCGGCTCGCCGACCTCAAGGGCTTCCAGTACTCACGTGAAGACGTGAGCGCGCGGGGGCTGGCCAACGCCTACGCGCAGACGCTCGGGCAGGTGTTCACCCACGAGATGAAGCCGTACGAGGTCGAGATCCTGGTGGCCGAATCGGGCGCGACCCAGGCCGACGACCAGATGTTCCACATCCTCTACGACGGCGTGATGATGGACGAGGAAGGCTTCACCGTGCTCGGCGGTCAGGCCGAGGCGATCACCGAGGTCATGCGGCGCGACTACACCGAGGGGCTCTCGGTCGGCGACGCAGTGAAGCTCGGCGCCCGGGTGCTCGCGCCCGAGGGTCAGGATCCGCTCGCCGCGAACGCGCTCGAAGTTGCGTTCCTCGACCGCGCGCTCGCCGGACCGCGCGTTCCGTCGCCTGAAGGGTGACGAGCTCGTCGCCCTGCTCGCCGGGTAGGAGATGCAGCGGAGTCGCCGGATCGCCGCGACGGAGCGTCAACTGGTGGGCGATCGAGGCGACGGAGCGGAATCGACCAGACCGAGGAGGAACGACCGTCAGGTCACCGCGGCCCGGACTCGGGCGATGTCGCGGCAGGTGGTGCGCACCCTCGTGGGCAGCGTGGCGGGGGATCCAGATCGCGGTGTGGGCATCGTCGCCGATGGAGAACGGGCGATCCCACGCGGTGAGCGGGACCGCCGTGATCTGCTCCACGAGGTCCTCGCACGACGCGGTGATCCCGGCGAGCACGAGATCGGCATCGGGCACCCACGACGCTCGTTCCGACGCGACCTGGTCGGTGTCGATCGGCGGGAAGACCGGCCCTGGAGTGCTGAGAACCACCGGGAGCGAACCCGCGAGGAGCTCGAGGACCTCCCGTGCGCGGTCCGCGAATCCGAGCATCGACGGGGGTGTCGGGATCGACTTGCGTCCGCAGCAGGTCGTCGGACACATCCGCGAGCGCTTCGCGGTAGCGACGGGGAAACGTCCGGATCGCGTCGGTGGCATCGGCAAGTGAGAGGCCGTCCTCGTCGATGCCACAGAACGGACACGGCGCCATCAGACGACCCGGGTGATCAGCACGAACACAGCGTAGGACAGCCACTTCTCAAGGCACGCCCCGCGGCGTCGACGCGATGGGGTGATCGAATCGAGGTGTCCGTCCATGCAACCTGTCAAGGTCATCGCTCTGGTGTGCGCGCTCGCGCTCGGCGCCGCAGCATGTGGCAACACCTCCGACGACGCCGCACACAACCGGCGATGGGCCAAGCACTTCTGCACGAGCCTGGTGGCCTGGCAGAAGTCGACCACCTCGAGCAGCGCCGCACTGCAGGAGTACTTGAAGACTCCGAACCTCGACACCACGGCCGCGAAGACCCGCCTCGCCCAGTACCTCCAGGACGCGACGAAATCGACCGACACGCTCGCCCGCGATCTCGGGACGATCGGAACACCCGCGATCGATGCGAAGACGAAGGTGGTCGCCACGTTGCAGTCGGGAGCCGCGGCGGTGAGGTCAGCCATCGCCGACGCCAAGTCGGAGGTCGACGCACTGCCGGTCGACGACGGCCAGCGGTTCCGGCTCGGAATCGAGACTGCGAAGACGACGCTGGCCAAGGGGTTTGCCGCGTTCGGTCATGCGTTGGACCGGGTCAACCGCCTCGATGCCGACGGTCGGCTCATCGCCGCCGAGCGCTCCGTTTCCCAATGTCGCCCGGTCCTGTCGTGATGGTCGAGCCCGGTAGCGAAAGGGTGGGTCGGAAGCACGGGTTGCGGCCCGTACACTGACTCGGTGGAACGGCGCATCTTCGGTCTCGAGAACGAGTACGGCGTCACGTGCACGCTGCGAGGCCAGCGCCGTCTGAGCCCCGACGAAGTCGCCGCGCTACCTGTTCCGGCGAGTTGTCTCGTGGGGCAGGTCGAGCAACGTGTTCCTCGAGAACGGCGCCCGGCTGTACCTCGACGTCGGCAGTCACCCCGAGTACGCCACACCGGAATGCGACTCCATCGCCGACCTCGTCGTCCACGACAAGGCGGGGGAGCGGATCCTCGAAGGCCTCGTACAGAGCGCGGAGCAACGGCTGCGAGAAGAGGGGATACGCGGCGAGGTCTATCTGTTCAAGAACAACACCGACTCCGCGGGGAACTCCTACGGGTGCCACGAGAACTACCTCGTCGAGCGCGACGGCGACTTCGCGAAGTTCACCGACGTGCTCATCCCGTTCCTCGTGACCCGCCAGATCTACGCGGGTGCGGGGAAGGTGCTCCAGACCGCACGGGGCGCGATGTACTGCGTCAGCCAGCGAGCCGAGCACATCTGGGAGGGGGTGTCGAGCGCGACGACTCGCTCCCGCCCGATCATCAACACGCGCGACGAACCTCATGCCGACGCGGAGCGATTCCGTCGGCTCCACGTGATCGTCGGCGACTCCAACATGAGCGAGTACTCGACCTTTCTCAAGGTCGGCGCGACGTCGATCGTGCTGCGGATGCTCGAGGAGGAGGGGAGCCCCTGGCGGGACCTGACCCTCGAGAACCCGATCCGCGCCATCCGCGAGATCAGTCACGACACCACCTGCCGCCGCAAGATCCGGCTCGCGAACGGCCGGGAGCTCTCGGCTGTCGACATCCAGGCCGAGTACCTCACCCGCGCCCAGCGATTCGCGAAGCGGCGGGGCCTCTCCCCGTTGGAGCAGCAGGCGCTCGAGATGTGGGAGCACTGCATGACCCACCTCGAGAAGGATCCGCTCCAGCTCTCGACCGAGGTCGACTGGGTCATCAAGTACCACCTCATCGAAGCGTTCCGTGAGCGACACGATGTGCCGCTCACGCACCCGCGGGTCGCCCTCGTCGACCTGGCGTACCACGACGTCACGCGGAGTCGGTCGCTCTACTACCTGCTGGAGCGGCGAGGGAAGGTCGACCGCACGGCGCTCGACTCGCAGATCGACGAAGCCGTCACCACGCCCCCGCAGACCACACGGGCCAAGCTCCGGGGTGCGTTCATCAAGCGCGCCAAGGAACGCAAGCGCGACTACACCGTCGATTGGGTCCACCTCAAGCTCAACGACCAGGCCCAACGCACGGTGCTCTGCAAGGACCCGTTCAAAGCGAAGGACGAGCGCGTCGAGCGGCTGATCGCGAGCCTGTGAGGCCCCGGTTCCGGTGACCCGTCAGTAGCCTCTGGCCGTGCCGTCCTTCCGAACCGGTGACGTGATCGAGGTGCTCCAGGAACGCGCGGGGCTGCAACGCGTCGCGGTCGACCTCGGTGATGGCCCCGAACGTGCCTACGTGCTCACCCAGCTGACCGGAACCGTCGCGGTGGGTGATCCCGTGGTCGTCAACACGACCGCGGTCGAGCTCGGACTCGGCACCGGCGGCTGGCACGTCGTCCATTGGAACCTCACCCGGGACCGTTGGAGCGAGAAGGGGCCGGGACACATCATCAAGGGCCGGTACACGAGCCTGCAGGCCGATGTCGGCAGCGCCGAGGAGCACCTCGATCCCGAGCTCGCCGACGTCGACTCCATCGACGGCCTGCCCGTGGTCGCGGCCGCGCTCCACAGCCAGGTACCCGCGGTCGCGCTCGGCATCCGCCGGGTCGCGCCCGACGCCCGCATCGTCTACGTGATGACCGACGGCGCCGCGCTTCCGCTGGCCCTGAGCGACCTGGTCGCGTCGATGCGCGACGAGACGCTGATCAACTCCACCGTCACCTGCGGCCACGCGTTCGGGGGCGACTACGAGGCTGTGTCGGTGTTCTCCGCGCTCGCCGTCGCCCGCCACGTGGCCGCGGGCGACGTCGCGATCGTCGCGATGGGGCCGGGCATCGTCGGTACCGGCACCCGGCTGGGGTTCTCGGGCATCGAGGTCGGACCCGTGCTCGACGCGGTCGACGGTCTGGGCGGACAAGCCGTCGCGTGCCTCCGGGTCTCGTTCGCCGATCCCCGACCCCGCCACCAGGGTGTCTCGCACCATACGCTCACGACGCTGCGGATCGCGTGCCGCTCGCGCACCACGGTGGCGCTCCCGATGCTCGGCGGTGCGCACGAGGCAACCATCCGCTCCGATCTCGCCGGCGCGGGCATCGACCGCCGCCACGATGTGGTCGACGTCGCACCACCCGACGTCCTCGACGCCCTCGGCCCCGACGGCATGAATGTCGTCTCGATGGGCCGCCCCGCTGCACGATGACCCCGCGCTGTTCCTCGCCGCGGCAGCAGCCGGCGCCCTCGCGGCGAGCCGGATCGACTCCCACCCACCCCCGCCCGACACCCGACGCACGTATTCTCGGCCGATGGATCGACGGGAGCGGCTGCTCAACCTCCTCGCGGCGCTGCTCGAGAGCCGCGCCGGGCTGACCGACCGACGAGATCCTCAACGAACGCAGCCTCGGCTACGGGGGCGCGAGCGAATCGGCGCGCAAGTCGTTCGAGCGCGACAAGAGCTCACTGCGAGCGATGGGTGTGCCGCTCGATCAGATCGGCTCCAACGAGGAGTACCGCTACCGAGTCGACCCGGACGCGTACTACCTGCCCGACCTCGGCCTCACGAACGACGAAGCCGCGGCCCTGCACCTCGCGGTGACGGCGATCTCGCTCGGCAACGGGACCGGCGACGGCGAAGCGGGCCAGGGCGCGCTCATGAAGCTCGGGGGCCGCGAAGGAGAGCGGGCCCAGACCGTTGCCGAGCTCCCGATCGCACCGGCCCTGGCGCCGATCTTCGAGGCGACCCGTCGCCGGGCTCCGGTGCGCTTCAGCTACCGCGGTCAGCGCCGCCACGTGGAGCCCTGGGGGTTGTCGTCGAAGCGCGGGCGCTGGTACGTGGTCGGCTTCGACCTCGATCGCACGCAGATGCGCGTCTTCCGCGCCGACCGGATCGACGGCACCGTCGAGCTGGGCGACGACGATGCGTTCGAGGTCCCCGAGGGCTTCCGTCCCGAGGCCGAGCTCGCCGAGGAGCCGTGGCAGCTCGGCGGGGGAGATCCGATCCCGGTGCGGGTCCGCATCGACGCCGGCCGGGCCGCGGATCTCGCGGCCCGGGCGCGCCACGCCGAGCGATGTGACGTGGGAGACGACGGAGGTGCGGTGGTCACCCTCGCGGTCACGAACGTCGACGGGCTCCGATCGCTCGTGTTCGAGTACCTCGACCACGCCGAGGTGATCGACCCCCCGGAGGTGCGGGCCGAGATCGTCACATGGCTCGAGGCGATCGCCACCGGCGACGGAACCCCGGAGCGGAACGGGGCCGGTCGGTGAGTCCCCGGCAGGGCGCCGAAGACGAGCTGACCCGGGTGCTTGCGCTCGTCCCGTGGATCATCGCCCACCCGGGGTCGACGAAGCCCGAGATCGCGCAGCGGTTCGGCGTCACGGTCAAGCAGGTCGAGAACGACCTCTGGCTGCTGATGATGGTCGGCGTGCCGCCGTACTCGCCCGGCGACTACATCGACGTCGACCCCGAGGCCGACACCGTCGAGATCCGACTCGCCGACTACTTCACGCGGCCGCTGCGCCTGAGCCCCGCCGAGGGTCTCGCGCTGCTCGCGGCCGGTCGCGCCCTCCTCGCGGTCCCGGGCTCCGACCCGTCCGGTCCACTCGCGACCGCGCTCGACCGGCTCGCGCACGCGCTCGAGGGCGTCGACGTCGTCGTCGACTTCGGTGAACCCGACCTTCCTCGACGAGGTCCGGCGAGGCCGCCGCTCGCCGGAACGAGCATCGAGATCGAGTACTGGTCCGCGGGCCGTGACCACCTGACCACCCGCATCATCGATCCGGGCCCACCGTTCTTCGCGGTGGGGCAGTGGTACACCGACGCCTACTGCCACGAACGCTCCGACAATCGAATGTTCCGACTCGATCGGATCCGCGCGGTGCGGCCGACCGGCGCGACGTTCACCCCCGTGTTCGACGACGCCGACGCACCCCCGGCCGTCTTCACCGCGAGCGACGGCGACTCCACGGTCACCCTGCTCCTGCCTCCCGGCGCGGCGTGGGTCGCCGAGAGCACACCCGTCGATTCGGTCGACGAGCTCGACGGCGGCGGTCAGCGGGTCGTCCTCATGGTCGGGGCGACGGCGTGGCTCGAACGCCTGCTGCTCCAGGTCGGGCCGGGCGCGCAGATCGTCGACCCCCCCGAGCTTCGAGACCTCCCGGCCCGCGCCGCGCGCCGGGTGCTGGCGCGCTACTCCGGCGCGACCCGGTACTCCGCGCACCACCTGAGCGTGCAAGGATGACCGGCCGTGGAGCCGAGTCGATGACCGAAGGAACCGACCCGCCGATCGGCACGACGAGCGCGTCGACCTCGGTGCCGATCGGCGACGCGCTGCCCGCCCGCGTCGATCCCGGACGTGGGAACGATGGTGGAACCGCGGGCAACGGCAACGGCGGCCGCGGCGGCTCTTCGCCACCCGCACCGAAATCCGCCGACAAGCCCTGGTGGAAGGTCGCCCTCGAGTGGGGCGGCTTCATCCTGGCCGCCCTGCTCATCGCCTTCGTCGTGAGGACGTTCTTCTTCCAGGCCTTCTACATCCCGATCGGAGTCGATGGTTCCGACCCTCGAGGTCGGCGACCGGGTGGTCGTCAGCAAGCTGAGCTACGACCTCCACGACGTTCACCGCGGCGACATCGTCGTCTTCGAGGCACCGGAGGGCACGCGCACCGCCGAGATCACAGGATCTCGTGAAGCGCGTCATCGGCCTCCCCGGCGACAGGATCGCCGGGCGGAACAATCGCATCTACATCAACGGCAAGCTCCTCGCCGAGCCCTGGCTCCCAGGAGTGCAGTCACGCGAGTTCCGGTGCACCGCGCAGCTCGGCTGCGTCAACGGTCGCGTCCCGGCCGATTCCGTCTTCGTGCTCGGCGACAACCGGCTGAATTCGAAGGACTCGACCTACTTCGGTCCGATCAAGCAAAACGTCATCGTCGGGCGAGCGTTCTTGCGGATCTGGCCGTTCGACCGTCTCGCGTTCTTCGGGCCGTCGTACCTCCTGCCCATACTCGGGGTCATCGCGCTGATCGTGCTGATCTTCGCCGGCAGCCTGGTGTGGGAGCGACGCAAGGGGAGTCCGACCCCGCAGCCGGCCGAGGGCGGGTCGTCAGCCGAGATCGGTTGACCACTCCGCGACTGTCGCGACCATGCGGTCGACGTGGTCGCTGTACACGCCGTCGACCTCCATGGTCGAGCGCGGCACGGAGGTAGCGCACCTCCTGCACGTCCCAGGCGAACGCACGCACGTCGAACCGGTGGAACAACGAGACCAGCCCTCGGACCAGTCGGTGTGATGCATGTTCATCGCGTCGATGCCGATCGCGGCGAGATCGGCCGCGTGGCGCTCGAGTGGTGTCGAGATCGCCCGCCGGCGGCGCGAGTGGACCAGCCGACTCGGCGCACCCTCCTCGCGGAGCGCCCGGAGAAGGGCGACGCTCGGGCTGCAGAGCCACAACCGCTCGGCGGCGCCGGCGCGGCGCGCGACCTCGATGAGCGGCCGCGCCACGTCGCGGGTCTTCGCGTCGATGGAGAGCTCGAAGTCGGTCCCGCAGACCTCGTAGACGTCGGCGAGACGGGGGATCTCGTACCGGGCAAGGTCGGCCGCTGCCGTCTGCTCGACCCGTATCCGCCGAAGTCCCCGCCAGCTCGCGGCGTCGTGGACCAGCACGACCTCCCCGTCGGCTGAGAGCCAAGCATCGGATTCGAGACCCCGGGCCCCGCGCTCGAGCGCGTACACGAAGGCGGGAATCGTGTTCTCCCGCTCTTCGATGCGGGCGCCCCGGTGGGCGAAGGTGATCGGGGGCACGGCCGATGACTGTGCCAGAAACCTCATCCCCGAATCGACCGCGGCGGGAGATCCTCACCTCAAGGGGGTCCCTGGGCGCGCCGATGGGAAGGACAGCAGGCCAGAGAAGGGGACTCCCGGTGACCACCATCCGCGCCAACTGCCCGAGTTGCGGCGACGTACAGCTCAAGGCCACGGACCTCGTCGTCCGGGTGTGCTCCGACGACGAGCAGGGTTCCTACTGCTTCCGGTGCCCGTCGTGTGAACAGGCGGTCGCCAAGGAAGCCAGCCGTCGCATCGTCGACCTCCTCGTGTCGTCCGGTGTGCGCATGCAGGTCTGGCGCCTCCCGTCGGAGCTCCGCGAAGCACCGGTTCGCCGGCCCCGCGATCGCTCCCGACGATCTCCTCGACTTCCACCTGATGCTCGCCGGTGACGAGTGGTTCGACGACGTGGCCGCCATGGTCCGCCGCGAGCCATCCCGGTAAGGTCACGTCCATGACCCCCGCTCTGGGTGTTCGTCGTGTTCACGTGGTCCTCAGTGCTGCAGTGCTGCTCCTCGCGGCTCGTCGCGCCCACGACGAGATGAGTCCGACGCATCGAAGCGTTCGAACGCTTCCAGGCCGCGATCGGCCCGATGGTCGCGACGCTCGCCGTCGAGACCGAGGCGACCCGACGCCGGATCGCGATCGCGAACGCCGAGCTCGAGCGCCGCGCCGACGCCCAGCGCGTAGCCGGCTTCCCGGGTCGCGACGACCCGGTTCGAACACCCCGATCATCCAGGATCGGGCCGAGCATCGGATGGTCGCTGGGTCCTCCGTGGTCGGCCCTCGCCGCTAGCATGACCGCGGTTCCCCGGCGCCCGAAAGGAGCCCACCGTGCCGTCGCTCGGGCCCCTCGAGATCCTCGTGATCTTCATCGTCGCGCTGCTCGTCTTCGGCCCGGACAAGCTGCCCGAGCTCGCCCGTCAGGTCGGGAAGGGCCTGGCCGAGTTCCGCCGGGTCCAGCACCACCTCCGCGGTGAGCTCGACGACGCGATCCACAGCGTGATGGACGACGACAAGCCGAAGGTGGCGTCACCGATCGTGACCACCGAGCCGGGCGAGGTTCCGGCCCCGATCGACGCCCCCGAGGTCGAAGCGCCCTCGCCGCCGCCCCCTACGGCCGAGACGCCACCGGCCGAGAAGCCTTCCACCGAGCCGGGCCCGACGCCGCCCCCGCTCGCCGACGACGCCAGCTGAGCCCCCTCCCCGTGAAGCTCCGTCTCCCGAAGCGCACGCCGCGACCCGTCGACGGTCAGATGTCGATCGTCGACCACCTCGCCGAGTTCCGGCGTCGGTTCATCATCTGCATCGTCGCGATCGTGGTCGGCGGGATCGTCTGCTTCATCCTCTCGCCGGCGATCATCAGCTTCCTGATCAAGTTCTACCAAAACGCGGTAGATGACCCGAACAAGAAGCTGAACTTCCTCGGGCCGCTCGACGCCTTCGCGACCCGACTCAAGATCGCGACCTACGGCGGGATCGTGCTCGCGCTCCCGGTCTGGCTGTACCAGCTCTGGCGCTTCATCACCCCGGGCCTGAACCCGAAGGAACGCAGGTACGCGATCCCGTTCGTGCTCTCGTCGATCGTCCTCTTCCTGTTCGGTGGGGTCGTGGCGCTGCTCACCCTCGAGCCCGCACTGAAGTTCCTCCTGAACATCGGCGGCGCCGACCTCCGTCCCGAGCTCACCGCCGACAAGTACGTGTCGCTCGTCGCCCTGATGATCGTGGCCTTCGGGGCGGCCTTCGAGTTCCCGGTGATCCTCATGTTCCTGCTGCTCGCCCGGGTGCTCACCACCCAGAAGCTCCGGAAGTGGCGGCGCTGGGCGATCATCGGGATCTTCGTCTTTGCGGCGGTCATCACCCCGAGTCAGGATCCATACTCACTGTTCGCGATGGCGATACCCATGCTGGTCTTCTACGAGGCCACGATCGTGATCGGAAGGTTGCTGAAGCGATGAGCCCGTCCGCCCCCTCGGTCCAGCCGCGCAAACGTGCCCGCACATCTCGCAAGTCCCGCGACGCCTACAAGCCGCCGCGCGACCGCAAGGAGTTGATGAAGGCGATCGCCGCCGGATTCGTCGTCGTCGTCCTGAGCATCGGTGCGGTCCTGTACCTCGGACGCGACCACCTCGGCAACGACTCGACCACGCCGGTGACCACCGTCACCACGCTCCCTGTGAACGCCGACACCACACCCACCTCTGCGACGACGGGCACGACGCCACCGGCAACCAGCACGCCCGACTCCTCGGCACCCGCCGGAAGCGAGACGGCAACTCCCACCGACAGCTCGACCCCCTCGACCACCCTCCCGAGCGCGCCCGCGCCGTGACCCGAGCCCGCGCGGACTTCGAAGCGGCTCGGGCCTTCCCGCTCGATCCGTTCCAGGTCCGGGCCCTCGACGCTCTCGACGAGGGTCGTTCGGTGCTCGTGGCCGCACCGACCGGCGTCGGGCAAGACCGTCATCGCCGAGTACGCCATCGCGCTCGCGCTCGACGAGGGAGCGAAGGCGTTCTACACGACGCCGCTCAAGGCGCTCTCGAACCAGAAGTTCGCCGACCTCTCGCGTGAGCACGGGTCGGCCAGAGTCGGCCTCCTCACCGGCGACAATGCGATCAACGGCGACGCTCCCGCGGTGGTGATGACCACCGAGGTGCTGCGGAACATGGTCTACGCCCGGAGTCCCGCACTCGACGGACTGCGCTGGGTCGTCCTCGACGAGGTGCACTACCTCCAGAACCCCTACCGCGGGGCCGTGTGGGAAGAGGTGATCATCCATCTGCCCCGCGAGGTCGGTCTCGTGTGCCTGTCGGCGACCGTCTCCAACGCGGAGGAGTTCGCCGACTGGCTGCGCACGGTCCGGGGCGACACCACCGTCGTGATCGAGGAACGGCGTCCCGTCGACCTCACCAACCTCTACCTCGTCGGCGAGAAGGGCAACGACACCCTCCACCTGCTCCCGACGTTCGTCGCCGACGATCACGGAGAGCCCCGTCCGAACCCTGAGGCAGCTCGCCTCGATGCGCGCGGTGCGCGCGATACCGGGCGACGCACCGGCGGCGGTACCGGCGGGCGAGGCAACGGACCTGGTGCCCGTGGCGGTCGCCTCCGGGCGCCGCGACGCTCCGACTACGTCGACCGGCTCGTCAGCCGAGCAGATGCTGCCCGCGATCTCGTTCGTCTTCAGCCGGGCCGGCTGCGACCAGGCGGTCGAGCAGTGCGTCGCGGCCGGCCTGCGCCTCACCGATCCGGCCGAGCGCGAGCAGATCCGGCGCATCGCCGACGCTCACACCGATTGCCTCACCGACGCCGACCTCGATGCGCTGCACGCGGGGGAGTGGCGCCACGGGCTCGAGTGCGGCTTCGCGGCGCATCACGCCGGGATGGTCCCACCGATGAAGGAAGCGGTCGAGGAGGCGTTCGCGAACGGTCTGGTGAAGGTCGTGTTCGCGACCGAGACGCTCTCGCTCGGCATCAACATGCCCGCGCGCTCCGTGGTGATCGAGAAGCTGTCGAAGTTCACCGGCGAACGGCACGAGTTCCTGACGCCGGGCGAGTACACCCAGCTGACGGGTCGGGCCGGCCGCCGAGGCATCGACGACCGGGGCTACGCGGTCGTCTGTTGGAGCCCGTTCGTCCCGTTCGATCAGCTCGCCGGGCTCGCCTCGCGCCGCACCTACGCCCTCACGTCGTCGTTCCGGCCCACCTACAACATGACCGCGAACCTCGTCCACCGCTACGAACCCGAGCAGGCCCATCACCTCCTGAACCTCTCGTTCGCGCAGTACCGGTCGGACCGTGAGGTGGTCGCGATCGAGCGCCGCCTCGAGCGGGACCGCGCGCTGCTCGAGCGCCACCTCGCCGACGCCACCTGTGAGCGGGGCGACGTCGCGGAGTACCGAACGCTCATCGACGCGGCCGACGCGGCCCGGCGCGTGGCCCGGTCCGAGCAACGGATCCCCGCCGCGATCGCGGCCCTGCGCCCGGGCGACGTCCTCGTCGTCCCACGCGGCCACGGACGGGTCGTCGTGCTCAAGCAGGACCACGGGCGCGGTGGACCCAGGGTCCTCGCGGTCGGGGCCGGGCGCGAGCTGGTGCGGTTGGGCCGGGCCGACTTCGACGCGCCGCCGAAGGCCGCGACCACGATCGACCTGCCGCGGCCCTACCAGCCGCGCAACCCGGCGTTCCGTCGCGCCGCCGCCGATGCGCTCCGAACCGCCCGTCCCGACCCCCGGGGGAGCGACGACTCCGCCTCCGACGACGAGACCCCCGACCCCACGCAGCATCCCGTGCACGGTTGCCCGGAGCGCACACGGCACGTGAAGGCCGCGGTCGCCGCCGAGCGGGCCGCCCGCGACGTCGCCCGGCTCGAGCGCAGGGTCCGGAGCCGCAACGAGAGCCTCGCCCGCCAGTTCGACCGGGTGCAGCGGGTCCTCGAGGCATGGGGCTACGTCGACGGCTGGACGCTCACCGACGGTGGCCGTCTCCTGATGCGCATCTACTCCGAATGCGACCTCGTCGTGGCCGAAGCGGTGCGCCGCGGCCTCTTCGACGGCCTGAGCGCACCCGAGCTCGCGGGACTCGCATCGTGCTTCTCCTACGAGCGACGCGGCGCAGACGGCGCGCCTCCCCGTGCACCCGAGACCTGGCCGTCGGCGAGCGTGAGCCGGCGCTACCGGGAGATCGAACGCATCCGCAACGACCTCGTCGTCGACGAAGACGACGCCGGCCTGCCCGAGACCCGCGCTCCGGATCCGGGCCTTTCGGCGTCGATGCACGATTGGGCCGACGGTACGGATCTGGCCGACGTGCTCGAAGACGACGAGGAGCTCACCGGCGGCGACTTCGTGCGGAATGTGAAGCAATGCGTCGACCTGCTCCGCCAGATCGGCGACATCGCACCGGTCGCCGAGACCGCCGCGACGGCGCGAGCCGCCGCGGATGCCTGCTTCCGTGGTGTCGTCGCCGCCTCCGGAGTGCTGAACCCATGACGACGGCACCCCCATGATCCGCAAGGGCGAGCAGTGGGGCACCGCGGCCTCGGGTCATCCTGATCTCGAGATCGACGGCGACGACGCTGCTCTCGCGCGGAGCGTGGTCCGATCGGGTCCGGTGCCGCTCGTCGCGTATCGACCCACACCCGACGCCGATCTCGCCCGGTCCATCGGCCTGACTCCCGGGGCTCGCGACGCTCCCCGCGTCGACCGAGCTCGTTCTCGACGTGCTCGAGGTCGCAACGGGAGCGGGTGCGGCACGCATCGCGGTCAATGCCGTCACGATCGGTACGCCTCCCGACCGGCTCACCCGCTGGTCACGACGGAGGCCGTTCGACGGTCGAGATCAGCGACCGATCGGTGTGGTCGGGACCCGCGACGGGAGTCGTCGTCGCCAACGGCCAGTTCCTCCGGGGCGCCGACATCGTCCCGCGCGGCCACCCCGGCGACGGCCGGGCCGAGATCCAGGTCTACGCACCGGGACCGGGGGAGCGGGCCGAGATGCGACGGCGACTCGCCACCGGCACCCACGTGCCCCATCCGCGGATCCTCGAGCGGACCGGTCGGGTGATCGAGATCACCACCGCGGTCCCGGTGCGGGTCGAGATCGACGGGATCGCCACGGAACCGTCGACCCGGGTCAGGGTGACGGTGCTCCCCGCCGCGCTCCGGGTCCTCGTGTGAACGCGCGCCGCTCGACCCATCCCCACCGGCTCCGGAACGCCACCGGTAAGATCTCCCGTCCATGGTGTACGCGGAGGAGCGGTTCACGCCCGAGGAGGAGGCTGTCCTCCGCCCGTACTTCACGAACCTCGACCGACCCGTCTACGCGGTCGTGAACCTCCCCGAGGTCGTGAAGGGCGCGTTGTTCGCGCGGTACTCGCGAAGCCCGAAGAGCCTCCGCCGGTTGTTCCTCGACGAGTTCGTCGGCGATCTCGATCTCACCGGCGATCTCACGGTCGACGCGACGGTCGGCCTCAAGCGCGCCGAAGAGCTCTACGACCGCGTGTTCCTCGAGTACGGCGACGACTCCGTCGCGCAGCTCGGTGGCGTGCACCTCGCGTGCGAGCAGGCGTCGAACATGCTCACCAAGGTCCTCGAGTGGGGCCGGATCATGTCGTACATGGAGCAGTCGACGCGCTACATCCCGTACGACGCGCGCCTCGCCGGTCGCTACCGGTACTACCGCGACCCCGATGTGGTGGGTTCACCACTCGGCGCGCGTTACGTCAGCGACATGGACGCGCTCTTCGACACCTACGTGTCGTTGCAGCCGCAGATGCTCGACTGGGCGCGCGAGCGCTACCCCAAACACGAAGACGACTCCGACTTCGTCTACAAGCAGAGCATCAAGGCGAAGGCCTGCGACGCGGTGCGCGGGATCCTCCCCGCGGCGACGCTGTCCAACGTCGGCATCTACGGATCCGGTCAGGCATTCGAAGCGCTGTTGCTCCGCATGCGCGCCCACCCACTCCCCGAGGCCAACGCCTACGCGCAGATCATTCTCGAGGAGCTGCGCAAGGTGATCCCGTCGTTCGTGGCCCGGGTCGACCGGCCCGATCGCGGCGGTGCCTGGACCGACTACCTCGAGGAGACCCGAACCGAGACGGAATCGGTCGTGGCCCAGCTCTTCGGCGACGCCGAGCCCGAGCCCCGCCCTGCTGTCGTGCTCACCGATTTCGACCCCGAGGGCGAAGACAAGGTCCTCGCGGCGATCTGCTACCCGGTCACCCAGCTCCCCGAAGACCAGGTGCTCGCCCGGGTCCGGCGCCTCTCGGCCGACGATCGTGTGTCGTTGCTACGCGCCGCAGTCGGTGAACGCGACAACCGTCGCCACCGGCCCGGACGCGCGTTCGAGCGCACCGGCTACCGCTTCGACGTGCTCGCCGACTACGGCGCGTTCCGCGACCTCCAACGTCACCGCATGCTCACGATCGAGTGGCAGGGACTGTCGCCGCGACACGGGTACGACACGCCCGAAGCCGTCGCCGAAGCCGGTGTCGACAGCGAGTTCAACGAAGCGATGACGCGGTCCGCCGAGCTCTACGACACACTCGCGCCAGAATTTCGCGAGCAGTCTTCATACGCCGTCGCGCTCGCGTACCGGATCCGGTTCGTGATGCAGATGAACGCGCGCGAGGCGATGCACGTGCTCGAGCTGCGGAGCTCGCCTCAGGGTCATCCCGCGTACCGCCGAGTGGTGCAGGAGATGCACCGGCTCATCGCGGAGGAAGCAGGGCACCGCGCGATCGCCGCGGCGATGCGGTACGTCGACCACGCGACGTACGACCTCGAACGCCTCGAGTCAGAACGCGCGGCCGAACGTCGCCGCGCGGCGCGTTGACGCAACTTTTTTCTCCGCGCCGCTGACCAGGATCGACGCGCGGCGGCTGCAGGTCACCGGCATTGTGTCGCGCGCGCTCCCGCTTGACAGCACCCCTCTCCATCGGGCGGAATGGCACTCGTCCCTGCATCCCTGCACTTCCGGTCCTTCCGGTTCGGGAGCCGTCGGAAGGGCGCAGCGGGCCGACGGGGGGTTCAGGAGACCAAGTAGAGAACGCTGGAATAACCCCGCCGCGAGCAGCGGTGCGGGCCAAACAGTGGCCCCAACGGTCTCCTGAACCCACCCACCTCGCTCAACCTGCAGGCCCCGTCAGGACGCGGGAACCGGAACGGGAAGAGACCGCCGCCCAGAGTGGTTCCGATCACCGAGCGCAGGGCTATACTCCGCGCCCCCGAGGACCCCAACCGGGCCTGTGGACCCCCCGATCCCGAACCAGTGAGCGCATGAGCGACGAAGATTTCGACGACGAACCAGATCTCGCGGACGAAGCGGAAGACGAAGAGCTCGATGAGCTCGCCGACGACGTCCTGGTCGACGACGTCCTCGTGGACGACGCCGATGTGCAGGCGATCGTCGAGGGTGCCGACGATGTCCTGGCCCCGGCCCCGGAGACCGGCACGAAGGCAGCAGCCAAGGCCGGCGAAGACGACGATGACGACGTCGTCGACCTCGAGGAAGAGCACCATCCCGACGACATCGAGGACCCGCTCGACGTGCTCCTCAAGGAGAAGACGGTCGCCGAGCGCCTCGACGAGGACGAGCTCGACGACGACCTCGACGACGGTGAGCCCGACGATCGGGGATCGAACCGGATCACACCCCGGCGAGCCGACGAGTTCCTCTGCTCCTCGTGCTTCCTGGTCCTCCCCTTGAGCCAGCTCGCCGACGAGAAGCGGCAACTCTGCCGCGACTGCGTGTAGCACTCCGACCTCGAGGGAACGCGTGCCCGAAACCGATCCGGGAGCCGGCGCCAGCCCGAGCCCCCGCAGATCGGGCGGACCTCGGACCGTCCTCCGCCGACCACCGGGATGGTGGGCCCGGCTCGGAGCTGCCGTCGCGTCCGGGCTGCTCCTCGCGGCGGCGTACCCGCCGTACGACCTCGGGCTGCTCGCGCTCGTCGCGCTGATCCCGCTCCTCTGGGCCTGGCACGACGCCGGACCCGGGCGGGCCGCATTGTTCGGCTTCGCGGCCGGGATCGTCTTCTTCGGCATCACGCTGCGTGGACGAGCAACGTCGGTCTCGTCGCCGCGATCGCCGTTGGCCCTCGCGCAGGCGGGGTACTGGGCCCTCGCCGGCGCGCTCGTCGGGGGAGTGGGGCGCCTCGGGATCCGCGCCCCGTGGATCACGGCGGCGGCCTGGGTGGTCGCCGAGGCGGCCCGGGGACGCTTCCCGCTCGGTGGCATGGCGTGGGCCGAGGCCGGGATGGCCCTCCACGACGTCTCGCCTGCGCGTGCGCTCGCCACCTTCGGTGGCGTACCGCTCGTCTCGTTCCTCGTGGTCGCGCTCGAACGTGCTGCTCCTCGATGCGGCGCTCGCCGCCCGGGACCGCGCGATCCGACCGCTCGTCGCCGCGGCCGCAGGAATCCTGGCGCGTGGTCTCGTCACCGGGCTCGCGGTCGCGGGACGATTCGAGCCCCGCCCGGCGGGCCGGGTGCGGTACGCGCTCATCCAGGGCAACGACCAGGACCGACGCCTGACCCAGCGGGAGATCGACTCGGGCTATCTCACCCAGCAAGCATCTCGCGCTCGCCGCACGACGCTCCGCGGCCGCTACGACCTGATCGTGTTCCCCGAGTCGGCCCTCGAGATCCGATCCCGAGACCGACCACGCGTCTGCGGCGCCGGATCGTCGCGCTCGCCCGAGAAGCACCACAGCGCCGTGATGGTCAACGCGATCACACTGGGGAGCCGACCACACGCAGGTTCAACACCAACCGGCTCTACAGCCCGACGGGCAAGCTCGTGGGCTCCTACTCGAAGCAACACCTCGTGCCGTTCGGCGAGTACGTCCCGTGGGGCGGCTGGCCCCGCGACGTCATCCCGGCCCTCGCGGCCCAGGTCGCCCACGACTTCACACCCGGCGACAAGACCGTCGTCTTCGACACACAAGGCCACCGGTACGGCACGGTCATCTGCTTCGAGTCCGCGTTCGCGCCGCTCGTGCGGTCGAGCGTGCGCGCCGGTGCCGACGTCATCGTCGTCTCCACGAACAACCGCTCGTACCGGCACTCGGCCCTCTCGGTACAGCACATCGCCGCGAGTCAGATGCGTGCCGCGGAGACGGCCCGCCCGGTGCTGCACGCGTCGGTCTCGGGGATCACCGGCGTCATCGATGCATCGGGGAAGGTCGTCCGCACCAATCCGCTGTTCCACAACGCGGTCGTCCAGGGTCGGATCACCGCCATGACCGGCGAGACGCCCTACGTCCGCTACGGGGACTGGGTGGTGTGGGGGAGCGGGTTCGTGCTGCTCGGGGCCGTGGTCACCGGCCTCACCCGCCGTACACTGGGGGCCCGGAACCCGGGCACCGTCGGCCCGGTCGAGGAACAGTCGGAGTGATGGGTGCGTCAGTCGTGAGTGAGTCGTCACCGGTCGAGCGGGCGCTCGAGGTGGTCGTCTACGCACCGCTCGGCGTCGCGCTGTTCGCCCGCGACGCGCTGCCCGGTATCGCCGGGATGTTCGTGGCCCGTGGGCGCTCCGAGATCGACCAGCGCCGCAAGCACGTCGCGCAGCAGGTGACCCAGGCCAAGACCATCGGAGTGTTCGCGGTCCGCTTCGGCGGTCCCGAGGTGAAGCGACGGGTCGAGGACGGCGTCGCGACCGCCCGCGCGCACGGCTGAGTCGACCCTCGGTGCGCTGAGCTCGCGACCCGCGACCCAGGCAACGCGTCCGAGCCCGCTCCCGAAGGAAGCCCCGGCTCGGCGATCGGCTCCGACGCCGACTTCGAGGCGCACCCCGAAGGGTGGGCGCGGGCTCCAACGGCCACCGACCGGCCCCGTCGGCGCCCGCCACGCACGATGCCCCGCCGGCCTCGGCGCTACCGATCCCCGAGTACGACGAGCTGTCGGCAAGCCAGGTCGTCGGACGACTCGAAGGTCTCGCCGACCGCCGACCTCGAGACGGTCCGCGCCTACGAGAGCGCACACCGCAACCGGCGCACGATCCTCGGGAAGATCGCGCAGCTCCACCCGTAATGGAGCACGCGCGCGCGGCACGCGCCGACGACATCGCGCGAGGTCGCGCGCCTCGCCGACCTGCTCCACGACGAGCTCGCAACCGACCCGCGGCGGTGCGCTCTGGGCCCGTCGCGAGCGTCGCGACGGGTCCCTACGAGACCACGTACTGCGCGCTCCTCGAGCGCGACGACACGACGGTCGTCGTCGGCACGGTGCAACGACGTGGTGGTCGGATTCGGTGTGGTGGTCCTCGAGACGCCTGCGCGACGGGGGAGTCCTCGGAGTCATCACCGATCTGTTCGTACAGCCGGAGGCGCGCAGCGTCGGGGTGGGGGAGGCGATGGTCGAGCTCCTCGTCGCGTACTGCACCGAACACGACTGTCTCGGCATCGACGCGCTCGTCCTCCCGGGTCACCGCGCGGCGAAGAACTTCTTCGAGGAGTCTGGCTTCACCGCGCGCGCGTTGGTGATGCACCACAAACTGCTCGAGGAACCGGGGGAGTGAATCGGGCGGTCGAGGTCGCGGTCGGTGGCGTCGCGCTCCGTGACGACGACCTGCTCCTCGTCCGACGCGGGCACGGACCCGCCGCCGGCAGGTGGTCACTTCCGGGTGGGCGCGTCGAATTCGGCGAGGATCTCCGTGAGGCGCTCGTGCGCGAGCTGTTGGAGGAGACGCGACTCGAAGTGGTCGTCGAGGAGTTCCTCGGGTGGGTCGAGCGAATCGGTGATGACCCGGATCCGTTCCACTTCGTCATACTGGATTTCCGCGTGCACGTGCTCGACCCGGATGCCTGTCCGGTTGCCGGCGACGACGCGGCGGAGGTGCGATGGGTTCCGATCGCGGAGCTGACGGAACTCGCGCTCACCGACGGCCTCGTCGACTTCCTCGTCGACGTCCGGGTCATCCCGGATCCGTTCGGCCACTGAGAGTGCACGCGGGGTGCAGGAAGGGGCGCGGGGTTCCCCGGATCCGCTTGAATGGACGGTGGGCGACCTGCACGGCGACAGGAGGCCGATGACCCGAAAGTCAAACCGACCGGAAGACCTCTGGATCAACGCGACTCCGCAACAGGTCGCCGACCTCCGGAAGTGGATCCAGTCTCGGATGGAGCAACGCCACGCCCACTCCATGTCGGCCTGGTTGCTCTCCCTCGGCACCGATGAACCAGCGGAGCCCCACCGACGCCAGCTCGCGTTCTTCCGTCGGATCCTCGACCAGTACGGGCCGCCGCGAACCTCGATCGACGGCGACGACTCGCCTGAAGACTCCGCCGACTCCACGGATACGGATACCGCCACCCCGGAGCCGCCGTCCGATGTCACGGATGGCCCCGAGGCGCCGGAATCAGCGCCCAAATCCGCGTCGGCGGCCCAGCCCGCAGGCCGGTTCCGCCGGGCCTGAGCCCGCGATTTCGGGGCACCAGGCCCGGAAATGTCGCCTGTCGACCACGTGTCGGCCTACAGGTCCCCTCCGTCGCGCGCCGATGAATCCTCGACGGCCCGACGACGAGGATGCGATGCGACCCCGAGCCCGCCATATCGAAGACGTCTGGGCGTCGGCATCGCTCGATCAGATCGCGGATCTCCACGTCTGGCTCTACCAGCGTTTGCCGAACCGGGATGCCGACGCCGTGGCCCGCTGGGTGCTCGACTGCACGAGCACCGACCGCCCGCGCCTGTCCCGACGCCGCCTGCAGGCCTTCCGGGAGATCCTCGAGCGCTTCGGACCACCCCGCAAAGTCACCGCCGACGGCCTCTAGTCCACCTTCCGGGACTCAACGCCCATAATCCTCGTTATGTAAAGTCACGTCTCCCAGCGACGCAACGAGATGCCGGCTCCGTCTTGCGTGCTCCGCCCTCGCGCTCACCGATTTCCGCCCTGTGGTCCGTGTCCGGGAACTTCATTCCGCTCGACCGTCCGGGGACTCCATTTCGCTCATCTCGCTCAGGGGCGGGCAGGAGCACATGACGTTGCGGTCGCCGTAGGCACCGTCGATGCGGCTCACCGGGGCCCAGTACTTCTCGGCCCTCAACGCGGCAATCGGGTAGGCGGCGAGCTCCCGGGAGTACGCGCGGGTCCAGTCGTCGGTGACGACGTCTTCGGCCGGGTGCGGGGCGCCGCGGAGCGGACTCGCCTCGGCGGTCCACTCCCCTGCCTCCACTCGGCTGATCTCGCCGCGGATGGCGATCATCGCGTCGCAGAAGCGATCGAGCTCGGCAAGCGCCTCCGACTCGGTCGGTTCGATCATCAACGTGCCGGGCACCGGGAACGACATCGTCGGCGCGTGGAACCCGTAGTCGATGAGCCGTTTCGCGACATCGTCGACGGTCACTCCGGTCGCGGCTGTGATCGGGCGCAGGTCGAGGATGCACTCGTGGGCGACCATGCCGTTGCGTCCCGTGTAGAGAACCGGGAAGTGTGGCGCGAGCCGCTTCGCCACGTAGTTCGCGTGGAGCAGCGCCGCGATCGTGGCCTCCGTGAGCCCCTGGCCGCCCATGAGCGCGATGTAGGTCCACGAGATCGGCAGGATCCCCGCCGATCCCCACGGCGCCGCCGCGATCGCGCCGACACCGGTGGTCGGACCCGACTCGGGGACGAGACCGTGACTCGGCAGGAACGGTGCGAGATGGCCCCGCACCGCGACCGGGCCGACGCCCGGACCCCCACCACCGTGGGGGATGCAGAACGTCTTGTGCAGGTTCAGGTGCGACACATCGGCACCGAAGGCACCCGGTTGGGCCAGGCCGACGAGCGCGTTCAGGTTCGCGCCGTCGAGGTAGACCTGCCCGCCGTAGCGTGTGCACCAGCTCGCAGATCTCGGTGATGCGCTCTTCGAACACGCCGTGCGTCGACGGGTACGTCACCATCAGCGCGCCGAGGTCTTCGGCGTGCGTCGCGGCGGCCTGCTCGAGATCGTCGAAGTCGACGTTGCCGTCGTCGTCGCACTTCACCACCACGACGCGCATGCCGGCCATCGCCGCGCTCGCGGCGTTCGTACCGTGGGCCGATGCGGGGATCAAGCAGACCGTGCGCCCCTCGTCTCCCCGGCTCCGGTGATAGGCGCGGATCGCGAGCAACCCCGCGAGCTCACCCTGCGAACCCGCGTTCGGTTGCAACGACACCGCGTCGTATCCGGTGATCGCACACAGCCATCGTTCGAGATCCGCGAACAGCTCCCGGTACCCGGTGGCCTGATCGAGCGGTGCGAACGGATGGATCCGCCCGAACTCCGGCCAGGTGATCGGAATCATCTCCGTGGTCGCGTTCAGCTTCATCGTGCACGAGCCGAGCGGGATCATCGACCGGTCGAGCGCGAGGTCCTTGTCGGCGAGCCGCCGGAGGTAGCGGAGCATCTCGGTCTCGGAGTGATGCCGGTGGAACACCGGATGCGCAAGGATCTCCGACGTCCGGGCCAGGCCGACCGGGATCCCGATGCCGGGACTCGCGTCCCACTCCCCTGCCGCGATCCCGAATGCCGCCGCGACGTCGTCGAGCACCGCCGCGGTGGTCGTCTCGTCGAGCGCGATCGCGACGGTGTCGGCGTCGACCAGGCGGAGGTTCACGCGACGCGCCCGCGCCGCGGCCACGATCTCGTCGGCCCGCCGAGGCACCCGCACCCGGATCGTGTCGAAGAACGACTCCCCCACCACCTCGACGCCACCCGCGCGCAACGCGGCCACGAGCGCCGACGTCAACCGCTGCACCCGGTTCGCGATCGCCCG
This sequence comes from uncultured Actinomycetes bacterium, assembly GCA_963829475.1. Lineage (GTDB taxonomy): Bacteria > Actinomycetota > Acidimicrobiia > IMCC26256 > JANYLB01 > JANYLB01. Next base: position 1,181,639 of record CAWHIU010000002.1, read on the forward strand.
GAGCCCGTCCGGGCCGTGGTACGTCGCGTACAGGCCGGCGATGACCGCGAGCAGGACCTGCGCGGTGCAGATGTTGCTCGTCGCCTTCTCTCGGCGGATGTGCTGCTCACGGGTCTGCAACGCGAGCCGCATCGCCCGGCGACCTTCGCTGTCGACCGACACGCCGACGAGTCGACCGGGCAGGCTGCGCTTGTGCTCGTCGCGGGTGGCGAAGAACGCGGCGTGCGGACCGCCGTATCCGAGCGGCACACCGAAGCGTTGCGACGAACCGACGACCACATCGGCGCCCATCTCGCCCGGTGGCTTACACAGCACCAGGGCGAGCAGATCACTCGCGACCGCGACGAGCGCGCCGCCGGCCTTGGCTCGCGCGATCGTCGGCGTGAGGTCGCGCACGACCCCGCTGCTCCCGGGATACTGGAGCAACACCCCGAAGATGCCGGCAGCCGCGAGGTCGTCGGGCAGGTCGACGTCAGGGTCGCCGACGATCACCTCGATCCCGATCGGCTCGGCCCGGGTTGCGACCACCTCGATGGTCTGAGGATGCGTGTCGGCGTCGACGAAGAACACGCCGCCGGCCTTCGGGTTGAGCCGATGACACAGCGCCATCGCCTCGGCGGCCGCGGTCCCTTCGTCGAGGAGCGAGGCGTTCGCGATGTCCATGCCGGTGAGATCGCTCACCATGGTCTGGAAGTTCAGGAGTGCTTCCAGGCGGCCCTGCGAGATCTCCGGCTGGTACGGCGTGTACGCGGTGTACCAGGCCGGGTTCTCGAGCACGTTGCGCAGGATCACCGGTGGCGTGATCGTGTCGGAGTACCCGAGACCGATCAGCGACCGAAAGACCTCGTTCTTGTCCGCGAGCGACCGGATGGCGTCGAGCGCCTCGACCTCGTCGAGTGCAGCGGGAAGATCGAGCGGGCTCCGCGTGCGGATCGCTTCCGGTACCACCTGATCGACGAGATCGGCGGTGGACGCAAGACCGAGCGCGTCGAGCATCGTCTGCTGCTCGTCGGGTTCGGACCCGATGTGGCGGCTCGCGAAGCCTCCCGACGGGGCGACGAATCCGTCGGGGCGCGGGTGCTGCGCACGTTCGAGGGACATGGAACCTCCGGGATCAGCGCGACGGGAGACGGATGCATCCCCACTCTGTCGCGGTACCTGAGAGATTCACGCCCCCGACTGGCCCGCCGTGGTCGCTTTCCCCGTCGGTGAGGTGCCGGTTCGCACCTGACTTTCCAGAGGTGCCTCGCCCGGGCGGTTCGGGTGCCTGAGAGATTCCGGGGAGGTTGCTCCTTCGGCGTCCACCCGATGTTCGTGGGTGAACTCTCCCGCCCAGGGTCGACGGCTTTGACCGCCCAGATTAGCCGCGCTCGGGGGTGGGCTCGACGAACGGGAGGGGGACGACGGTGGCCGCGGTCGCAGTCCCCCGGATGTCGACCTCGACCGCGGTGCCTTCGCCGACATCGGGCGGGACGAAGCCCAGGGCGATGCCCCGCTCGAGCATCGGCGAGAAGTTGCCGCTCGTGATCTCACCCACAGGTTCACCGTCGACGAGCACGGCGTAGCCGGCACGTGGGAACCGTCGGCCCTCGAGGAGGAGGCCCCGCAGGCGTCGGGTCGGGCCGCGCTCCTTCTCGACCGCGAGTGGGACGGAGCCCCGGAACGGACCCTTGTCGAACCGCACCACCCAGCCGAGGCCCGCCTGGAGCGGCGTGATGCCCGGGCCGAGCTCGTGACCGTGGAGCGGGAGGCCGGCTTCGAGGCGCAGGGTGTCGCGCGCGCCGAGGCCGGCCGGCACGATCCCGGCCGCGACGAGGGCCCTCCAGCATGACCCCGCCGCCTCGATCGGCACGTGGAGCTCCACTCCGGCTTCGCCGGTGTAGCCGGTACCGGCGACGTACCCGTCGGTGCCGTCCCAGCGGAACGGCTGCACCGCGAAGCGGGCCACGTCGGCAGCCTCGGGGGCGATTCTCCGCAGACGCGCTCGCGCCTCGGGGCCCTGAACCGCGAGCACCGCGCGTCGGGCCGTGATGTCTGCGACCGCCACTCCCCCACTCGCGTCGCCGAACGCACCGGCGATCCGCTCGGTGTTCGACGCATTCGGCATGACGATGAATTCGTCGTCTCCCACCCACCACACGATGATGTCGTCGACGACGTGCGCGTCGTCGGGATCGAGCAGGTGCGTGTACTGCGCCCTCCCCGGCCCGACCCGACGCAGGTCGTTGGTGAGCGTGCGCTGCAACAGATCGAACGCCCCGGCACCCTCGACGTGCAGCGACCCGAGGTGCGACACGTCGAACACGACCGCGTGCTCGCGACAGGCCCGGTGCTCCTCGAGCACGCCCTCGTACTGGATCGGCATGTCCCATCCACCGAACTCGACCATGCGCGCGCCGAGCGCGCGGTGCTCGGCATCGAGCGGGCTGAACCGGAGGCCTTCGGAGTCGGACACGGGCTACGCGGACTCGCGAGATCGGCCCGGTGGCGACAGCGGCCGCGGGTCGGGTTCCAGCCGGAGCGGGCTACCCGCTCCGAGCCGTTCGCTCAGCTGCGACGGGGCTTCGAGGCCGTACTTCACGAGAAGGTGGAGGTAGTCGCGCTGGTAGAGCACCTTGACGCGCACCTCCGGGTAGAGCTCTTGGAGCCGCCGCGCCTTGCGGTTCTTCTTGGTGACGAGGCGCTGGTTCAACGTCGTGATCTCGATGTAGAGGTCGTACACCGGGAGGTAGAAGTCGGGCGTGAACGCCTGGACCGGGTTGCCGTCGCGGTCCGACTCGAGCGTGAACATCCGCGGCTCGTAGTCCCACTCGATGGCGTAGAAGTCGAGCAGCTTCGCGAACTGGCGCTCGGAGTTGTGCGCGAAGGAGGTCTGCTCGTGCGGCAGGTTGTCGTGCGGGAGGTGGTCGTCGCCGCTGATGGTCAGCTCCCTCCGGCGGCCTTGCGCCGTCGCGTCGCCTTCGGCGCGGACCGCGACGTGGTGGTCGCGTCAGCGACTTCCCCGTCGGCATCGAGCTCGTGGATGCTCGCTGCGAGCTCGGCCACCACCGGTCCGAGTGGGACGATGTTGAGCACGCCTTGCCCGTGGCGCACGAGGTCGACGATGTCGTCGCCGGTGAGCGCGAGCGACTGAACGCGAACCGTCGAGCACGAGGCTCGCAGTCGCGAGATCACCGCCGAGACGATCGCGGAGATAGTCGATCGCGACTCGCGCGGTCTTCAGCGCGATGCCGGCGTCGAGGAGGCTCTTGATGACCTTGAGCGCGACGAGATCCCGATAGGAGTAGCGCCGCTGGGTGCCGCTCCCCTGCGCTTCGGCCAGCGATGGTGTCAGCAGGTCGGTGCGCGCCCAGTAGTCGAGCTGGCGGTAGGAGATGCCGACGATGCGACAGACCTGTGGTCCGCGGAAGCCGATCTCCTCCCAGGCGGGCTCGCCGCCGTCGACGGGAGCGAGCGTCCCCTGCGACAGCTTCGGGGGAAGCTTCGCCTCCCCGGTTCGTTTCGACATGTGTGCTCCGGCTCCAGACCGCCGGCGCGCGAGAACGACATCCTCGTAACTACCGGCATGTCACGGTATACCGGAGGCCCAGGTTCAGGTCAACGTGAAGGTCGAGTCGAGGGTTGCGTGAGGTCTCGACCACGAGTCGAGGGTCTGGGAGGTCGCCGCAGGTCAGCGCGCCGCGGCCCGGAATGAGCCGCAGGTGCCTACTGCGCGAAATCTTCCGGGCGGACCTGGTCGAGGAACTCGCGGAACATCTCCACCTGCTCCTCTTCGTCGTCACCGTCGAAGAGCACCCCGGCTTCCTCCATCACCGCTTCGTCGACGAAGATCGGAACCGGCTCCTCGTAGCGAACCGCGAGGGCGATGGCGTCGGAAGGCCGGGACGAGATCCGCGACGTCTTGTCGCCCTGCAGCAGCTCGATCTCGGCGTAGAAGGTGCCGTCGTGCAGCTCGGTGATGGTCACCCGTTGCAGCGCCACCGACGCGTCGTCGAGCACGGTTCGAAAGAGATCGTGGGTCATCGGGCGGGGTGTCTCCATGCCCTGCAGCGCGTAGACGATCGCCGTGGCTTCGGGCGGGCCGATGAAGATCGGCAGGTACCGCTCGCCGTCTTCCTCGCGCAGGAGCACGATCGGCTGATTCGTCGGCACCTCGAGGCGCACGCCCACGAGCGAGACACGAATCATCGCACGTTCCTCTCGTCAGTCCTCGCGGACGTCACGGAAGGCCTCCGCCCAGGGATGAGCGTACCACCGGGGGTCATCCGCGCAGGGACCGATTCACTCGGAGGGTTTCCCGTAGAGCTCGGCGACGTAGGCACCCGGATCGCGACTCACCACGGTGCGGTCTGCCTCATAGACCTCCGGGAGGTTCCGGTAGAGGTCCTTGTGGTGGAGTCCGTAGCCGAGCACGTAGACGTCGGGGATCTCCAAGCCCCGGTAGTGCACTTCGAGTGGGACGATTCGCCGCGCCGGACGATCGAGCAGAGCGCAGATGCGTACCCTCCGGGCGCCGCGCTCCTCGAGGAGACGGAGCAGGTACGCGAGCGTCAATCCCGTGTCGACCAGATCTTCGACGAGCACGACGTCGAGGCCGGTGATGTCGTGTTCGAGATCCTGGGTGATCCGCACCCGGCCCGAATCGGGCGCGTAGCGGGAGATCGCGATGAAGTCGAGAGACACTGCGATCTCGGGCACGGCACGTGCGAGATCGGCCAGAAAGATGAGCGCGCCTTTGAGCACCCCGACGAGGACCACGCCGTCGGGGTGGTCGCGCGCGATCTCATCACCGAGCCGTGCGATGTGCTCGCCGATCGCATGCCAGTCGAGGATCTTGGTCGGGCTCACTCCGAGAGAAGCTCGCGCGCGGCCTGTCGCAGGTACGCCGTCCGTAGACCACGACCGAGCTTCGCGAGCTCCGCGAGCTCCTCTTGCGCGCGTGCACGAGCTTCGGGGTTGCGTTGCCGGAGCACCGAGAGCAACGCCTGTTGGTAGAGCGTTGCCTCGCGCTCGGCGAAGCTGCGGTACATGCGGAGATGGCGGGCTTCGATCCCGTGCTTCGCGAACCCCGCGGCCAGCCGTGCCACCGCGAGCCCGTCTTCGTCGAACAGAACCCGTCCACCGGCCTCCGTGGCCGGGATCAACAGGCCGAACGACTCCAGCTCGGTGATCTCGGCGTCGGTGAGTCCGGCGGCCTTGGCGAGCTCTTCGCGCGTGAGGCTCACGCCGGTCGGGTCGACCGCCAGGTCGTCGGCGCGACCATCGTCGAGTGGGAGCGTGGGTGGCGCGGCTGCCTTCTTCCGCGTTCGCCGCTTCGGTTTCGCCTTCTTGGGTGCCGTTTCCGCCTCAACGGGTTCCGGCTCCGCCGCGGCCTCGGGCGCCACATCCACATCGGCGAAGTCGGTGAGGACCCCGCCTCCGAGCTCGAGCTGCTCGAGCCGACCTTTGATCACCTTCAACGGCAGGAAGTGCTCCTTCTGCTGGTGCAGGATCCAGCGCAACCGTTCGACGTCGGCCTCGTAGAACTTCCGGTATCCCGATGGCGTGCGCTCCGGATCGATGAGCCCCTGACTCTCGAGGAAGCGGATCTTCGAGATCGTGATGTCGGGGAACTCCTCGCGCAGCAACCCGAGCACGTCTCCGATCGAGGAATGCTGGCTTCCCGCGTCGACGCTCACGGCTCGATCCTCACTGCGTCGCCCCGGCGGTGTTGAAGATCAGGACGAAGCGCCCGATCTGGATCTCGTCGCCGTTCTGCAACTCGGTCTCGTCGACCCGCTGGTGGTTCACGTAGGTACCGTTGAGCGAACCGACGTCGCGCACCACGAAGCGGCCGGCCGTCGCGGTCACGATCGCGTGGCGCCGCGAGACGGTGATGTCGTCGAGGAAGATCTCCGACTCCGGATGCCGCCCGGCCGCCACCTCACCGGCATCGAGGTTGAACACGCGGCCGGCGTTCGGACCCCGCTGGACCACGAGGACGGCTGCGCCCTCGGGGAGCTCGGCGAGCGCGGCGACTGCCGCTTCGGCACCGTCGTCGAGCGTGACCGCAGGGACCCCGACGGTGACCTCGTCGCCGTCGAGCGGGGCCCCGCACGATGAGCAGAAGCGGGCTCCCGGCTCGTTGCCGTGGCCGCATTGGCGGCAGTTCATCTCCTCAGGCTAGCCCCGGTCTTCACCCCCGGCGCGCCCCTCGACCTGAGCCAGAGGTTCAGCCTTGCTCGATGAGGGTCCGGTAGGCCGCCGCGTCCATCAGGCCGTCGAGATCGCCGGGATCCGTCATCTCGACTGCGAACAGCCAGCCCTCACCGTAGGGATCCTGGTTGATCTGCTCGGGGACACCGTCGAGCGCGTCGTTCACCGCGACGATCGTGCCGGTGACGGGCGCGTAGATGTCGGACACCGACTTCGTCGACTCGACCTCGGCGCATCCCGCCATCTTGGCGACCGAGACTCCGACCTCGGGCAGGTTCACGTAGACAACGTCGCCGAGCGCGTCCTGCGCGAAGTCGGTGATGCCCACGGTGGCGCGGGTCCCGTCGACGCGTACCCACTCGTGCTCCGCGCTGTACCGCAGCCCTTCAGGGAACTCCATCGACCCTCTTCTCTCGTCGGTCTCGTCTCGGTGCCGGAGCGTAGGAGCATGCTCCGATCTGCGCCTATCGAAGCATGTGCTGGATCCGGGCGGCGTACTCCTGGGCCCGCATCCTCGCCTCGTGCTGGCTCCCCGCCTCCGCGTACACGTGCGTCACCGGGTTCTCGGGGTCGGGAAGCACGAGCGCCCAGCCGTCGGGATGGAGCACCTTCACCCCGTCGACCAGCACGACATCACGGTCGGTCGCACGTTCCATCATCTCGCGCATCACCGCGCCCTTCTTCTCCCACGGGGTCGGGACCTCTTCGCGCGCGACGTACACCGTCGGGAGCCCGGCGCGGATGCCGGACAGGCTGCGTCCGGTCGTGGCGAGCAGGTCGAGCACGTTCACGAGCGTCGCTGTGGCGTCGTACGCGGGGAGGAACGCCGGCCAGATGAAGCCACCGTCGGGCGAAGCTGCGAAATCGACCCCAGACGCGACCTCCATGAGATGCGCGTCGGAGAGCTTCGTCCAGACGATCTCGCCGTCGTGCGCCTCGGCGATGTTCGCGGCGGCTTGGGTCACCGACACGGGAAGCGCGATCCGCGCGCCCGGATGAGCCTCGACGACGAGGCTCACGAGCGCGAGGAGTGCGTCGGTCGCGTCGAGTGGCGAGCCGGTGTCGTCGATGATGACCGCTGTCTCGCCATCGGCGTCGAGGACCATCCCGAGGTGGCTGCCCGACGAACGGACGAGGTCCCCGATCCGGGTGGTGCGGGTCTGCAGGTCGTCGGCCGCAGCGGTGGCCGACGCCGTGCTCGCGAACGGGTTCACGGCCAGCACCTCGGCCCCGAGCTTCGCGAGCACGCTCGGCATCACCAGTGAGACCGCGCCGTGCGAGTAGTCGAGCACGACCTTGAACCCGGCGTCGCGCACGCGGTCGCCGTCGACCGAACCCTCGAGCGCCGATGTGTAGAACTCGAGCGAACGAGGAGGGAATCGAATGTCACCGATGTCGCCGGCGAACGCGCGGCGGAAGTCTTCGCGTGACAGCAGGCGTTCGATCTTGCGTTGCATGTTCTCGTCGATGTCGCGTCCGTCGGCCTCGAAGAAGCGAATGCTCACGCTGTTCGGGTCTCCGGGTACGAGGCGGACGGTGATGCCGCCCTGCGCGAGCGAGTTCTTCACCTGGAAGCGGGTCAGGGGAACCGTCGCGAGCTCGACGTCGTCCACCGTGACTCCGGCCAGGTTCAAGCCGCCGATGATCGAGCGCTTGAGCGCGCGTGCGACACGACTCGTGTCACGGCTCGTGGCCACCGTCGAGCCCTTCTTCAACGCGCTGCCGTACGCCATCGCGAGTCGCACGGCCTGCTCGGGCGTGATGTCGACGTTGGCCAGGCCGGTCACGCCGCGACGGCCGAACCGGGTGCGCGCGCCGCGGCTCTCCCAGACGATCGACGAGTTGATCACCGCGCTCGCCTCGACCGTCTTGAACGGGTACACCTTCACGTCGGGGTTGATGAGCGCGTACTCCCCGACGAAGCACTCGTCGCCCAGCACCGCACCCTCGCGGACCCGCGCGTGAGAACGGAGGTCGGAGGACCGGCCGATCACACATCCGCGCAGGTCGACACTCGGGCCGATGTAGCCGTGGTCGTGCACCACGCTGCGCTCGATGAACGCGTCGGCCTTCACCACGACGTCGCTACCGAGCACGGTGTACGGCTGGAGCTGGGCTCCGGCTTCGACGCGCGCGTTGTCGCCGATGACCACGGGGCCGGTCACGCTGGCCGATGGATCGAGGTCGGCTCCCTCCCCGAGCCACACCCCGGCGGCAAGCTCGAAGCCTTCGATCTCGACCTGGACCCGACCGTCGAGGATGTCGGTGTGGGCCCGCACGTAGGCGTCGAGCGTGCCGACGTCTTCCCAGTACCCCTCGACCACGTGGCCGAGCAGCGGCTTGCCCCGCTTGAGGATCGCGGGGAACACGTCGCTCGAGAAGTCGACCACCTCACCCTCGGGAATGAACTCGAAGACCTCCGGCTCGAGCACGTACATCCCGGTGTTGATCGTGTCGGAGAACACCTGACCCCAGGTGGGCTTCTCGAGGAACCGGTCGATCGAACCGTCGGGGCGGGTGATGACGATCCCGAACTCGACGGGATCCTCCACCCGCTTCAGCGCGATCGAGCCGAACGCTCCGGCCTTGCGGTGAGCGGCGACGAACTCGGTGAGGTCGATGTCGGTGAGCACGTCGCCGGAGATCACGAGGAAGGTGTCGTCGAGCTCTTCGGCGGCGTTGCGCACCGACCCCGCGGTTCCCAACGGGGAGTCCTCGCTCGCGTAGCGCATCTGCACGCCGAAGTCGGAGCCGTCGCCGAAGTAGTTGCGGATCTGGTTGGCGAGGAACGCCACGGTGACCACGATGTCGTCGAAACCGTGCTCGGAGAGCAGCCGCACGATGTGCTCGAGCATCGGCCGGTTCGCCATCGGGAGCATCGGCTTCGGCTGGTTGCTGGTGAGGGGCCGGAGTCGGGTTCCCTCACCACCGGCGAGGATCACTGCCTTCACGTTGTTCCTTCCGCGACGCGAGCGGCTCGGCCCTCGCGCAGTGCCTGTCGGGCGATGGGGACGTATCCGGCGGCGGCCCAGTAGCTGAGGACGAGGCCGCCGATGGTGAAGCACCAGGTGGCGAGGATCAGGAAGTCGCGCAGCGCGCCGTGATCCAGCGCGTCGATGGCCAGGAAGCCGGGGAGGGCGAACATGAGCGCGAGGGTTCCCGCCTTGCCGACCCATTGGACGTCGATCCTCTTCGCGCCGGCGGCCGCGAGCCAGAGCACGGCGACACTGATGACGAGCTCGCGGCCGAGCACGAGCACCCCGACCCAGAGCGGGATCGCGCCGTAGATCAGCAGCGCGATACCCGCGGCGATGAGCAGGATCCGGTCGGCGACCGGGTCGAGCACCTTGCCGAGCTCGCTCCCCTGGTTCCACCGGCGGGCGATCCAGCCGTCGACCCAGTCGGTGCCGCCGAGCACCGCGAGGAGGATCGCGGCGGCGATCGGTTCGTCCTGGTCGAGCAGGAGCCAGAGGAACCACGGGATGCACAGGAGGCGCCCCAACGAGATGAGGTTCGGAACGGTCAGGATCCGATTGGGCGATTCGACCCCGATCGGTTCCGCCGCAGCCGCGTCCATGCCCGAACAGTACGTCAGCATTCGAACTGGACTGCGGCCCTCCCGGCGCGGATCGGACCGATGAGATCGGTGATCACCCGCCGGTGGGCCGGATGGTCGCGATACACCTCGTAGTCGGCCACGGTTGCGAACTCGGCCACGATCCCGAAGCTCGACGTGTCGGACGCGAGTCCCAGATCGGGTCCCACCGCGTAGCGCCTGATCTCCGGGATGAGGTCCGGCAGCGCACGGAGAGCATCGGCGACGGCGACCCGCTGCTCGTCGGTCGCCTCGGGTACGAAGCTCAACAGCACGACGTGTTGGATCACAACAGACCTCCTGAGGCACCGCCGTCGACCGGGATCGCCGTACCGGTCACGAACCGCGCGTGGTCGGAACACAGGAACGCGGCGATCGCGCCGAAGTCGGCCGCGTCGCCGATGAAACCGACGGGGACCGTAGCGCCCGCGGCCGACGCGTCCCCGCCGTGGAGGGCCCGCAGCCGGTCGGTGTCGTGCAGGCCGGGCTGCAGTGAGTTCACCGTCACCCCGTGCGGCGCCACCTCACCAGCGAGCGTCTTCAGGAACCCGGTCGCCCCTGCCCGCGCGGTGTTCGACAGCACGAGGTTCGGGATCGGCTGGCGGACCGAGAACGACGTGATCGCGATCACTCTCCCCCACCTCCGGTCGCGCATCCCCGGGATCGCCGCGTTGCACATCGCGATCACCGAGAGGCAGTTCAGCTCGAGGGCGCGACGGTACTGCTCGATGTCGTGCTCGAATGCGGCCGCGTTCCCCGCCGGCGGTCCTCCGGCATTGGTGACGAGCACGTCGATCCCGCCGAGAAGGTCGGTCGCCGCGCCGACGAATGCGAGCGCACCGTCGACCGTGCCGACATCAGCCGCAACGGCGGTTGCGCCGATCCGCGTCGCGGCGGCTTCCACTCGGTCCACGTCCCTGCCGTTGACCACGACCGACGCCCCTTCGGCCGCGAGCGCCGCGGCGACGCCGAACCCGAGCCCAGCCGACGACGCCGCCACCGCGGCCCGCTTCCCCGTCAGCCCCAGCTCCACTCGCGTCCCCTTCCCAGCGTTGGTGCGATTCTCATCGGATACCGACGACTATCGCACCAACGGACAGTCTGGGTGGAGGTGGACCGGCTCAGTGGATGGGTCCGGTGCCGTCGCGGAGCGGGCCGGTGCCGATGTGACCGGTACGGAGAGCGATGATCTCGGCGCAGACGGCGACAGCGGTCTCCTCGGGGGTGCGGGACCCGATGTCGAGACCGATCGGTGCCATCACCCGGGCCAATGCGGCATCGTCGACCCCTTCTGCTCGCAACAGCTCGACCCGGCGAGCGTGGGTGCGGCGCGAACCCATCGCACCCAGGTACCCGACCCGCGTCTCGAGCGCGCCCATGATCGCCGGGACGTCGAACTTCACGTCGTGGGTCAACACACACACCGCGTCACGCGGGCCGAGGGTGTCGGCGACCTTCGCGAGGTATCGGTCGGGCCACTCGCTGACGACCTCGTCGGCCATCGGGAAGCGGGCAACGGTCGCGAAGACCGCGCGGGCGTCGCACACGGTGACCCGATATCCGAGCACCTTCGCCACCTTCGCCAGCGCGGCGGTGAAGTCGACGGCGCCGAAGATGATCATGTGCGGAGCTCGGGCGAACGACTCCACGAAGATCGCGACATCTTCGGCCTTCGCCTCGCCGTTCGGCCCGTAGTGACGGATCGACGTGAGGCCAGCCTCCAGCTCGCCGAGCGCATCGCGCGCGACGACCCGGTCGAGATCGGCATTGCCGAGCGAACCCACGGTGGGCGCGCCCGGTTCCACGAGGAGCTTTGCTCCGAGGTTCGGGCCGTCGACGACCGTCGCGAGCGCGACTGGTCGTTCCGCGCCGAGCGCGTCGCGGAGCTCGTCGAAGATCGGGGTGATGCTCACCAGTCGAGGGGCTCGACGAAGAGCCGCACGGTGCCGCCGCACGTGAGTCCGACGGCGAACGCGTCGTCGTCGGAGTACCCGAAGCTGATGATCCCCCGCTCCCGTTCCCCCGCGAGGATCGCGAGCGCCTCGGCAACGACTGCGCCCTCGACGCACCCTCCCGACACCGAGCCGGCGACCTCACCGACGTCGTTCACGACCATGGTGGCCCCGGGATCCCGGGGACCGGATCCGGCCACGTCGACGACGCGCGCCACCGCGACCCGATGCCCCGCGGCCCGCCACCGCTCGATGTCGGCGAGCACCTCCTTCATCGGCCCACCTTCATCGGGCGATGACCTCGGCGAGTCGTTCCAAGGACTCGAGCGAGTGACCTTCGACGAACTCGTCGACGTACGGAAGCGCGGCCGCCATGCCCTGGGCGAGTGGCGCGTATCCCTCGCTGGCCTTCAACGGGTTCACCCACACGACCCGGAATGCGACCCGGTGGAGCCGCGCCATCTGCTCGGCCAGCATCTCGGGTTCGCCGCGGTCCCAGCCGTCGGACACGATCACCACGACGGCGCCCCGGGCCATCCCCCGCACGCCCCACTCGTCGTTGAAGGTCCGCATCGCGGCCCCGAGGCGGGTCCCGCCCGAGAGGTCGACCACCCGCCGGGCGGCGGCGGCGAGCGCGGCGTCGGGATCACGGGAACCGAGCTCGACAGTGATGCGCGTCAACCGCGTGCCGATCGCGAAGGCCTCCACACTCCCCCGCGCGACGACCGCGGCGTGGAGGAACCGCAGGAGCGCCCGAGAGTACGGCTCCATCGATCCGCTCACGTCGCAGAGCAGCACCACCTTGCGGGCACGGATCCTGGGCACCGTCGAGTGCCGCGGAACGGCTTCACCACCGTTGCGCAACGATGCACGGACCGTGCGCCGCAGATCAGGGCGGCCACGCGTCGAGGCGATCCGTCGTCGACGGCGAGAACGGCGCGGTGCCCCGGTGACCTTGAGATCGGCGATCAGGCGGCGGCTCTCGTCGAACTCCGCCGCGGTGTAGGTCGCGAAGTCGCGCCGGCGGAGCACATCGGCGCGGCTCCACCGCACCGTGACGACGTCGGTGCCGCGTTCCGGTGGCGCGGCGTCGTCGGCGTCGCCGGCCCGATCGGCGTTCGTCGGTGTCGTACGCGACGATCACCTCCGACTCCAGATCGGGGACGACGTGCAGCGGAGGCGCGTCGCCGAAGAACGCCTCGAACGCGTGATCGAAAGACGGGATGTCTTCCGGGCGACTGACGAGCGTCGCCCGGCCGGCCCAATACACCGCGTCACGACTCCCGACACCCAGCGCGGCGAGCGAACGCGCGAACACCTCGGTGGCGCCGGCCGGGACCGGCAGCCCGGCCCCACGAAGCACCCGGGCGAACGCGACGGGGACCGCGACGGGATCAGGCACTGTTCGCGATCGCGTCGGCGACGATCTCGGGCACCACCTCGTGTACCCGCTCCTGGTCTTCGCGGTACTTGAGCACGGTGCCGAGAGTCGCGTTGACCGCGGCTTCGTCGAGATGCGTGCGACCGAGCCGGGTCAGCGCCTTGGCCCAGTCGATCGTCTCCGCGACCCCGGGACGCTTGTAGAGCTCGAGCTCCCGCAGATACGCGACCGCAGCCGCCACTTCGCCCGCGAGCACCTCGGAGACCTCGGGCGCCTTGAGTCGGACGATCTCGAGCTCGCGCGCGAAGTCGGGATGATCGATCCAGTGGTAGAGACAGCGGCGTTTGAGCGCGTCGTGGACATCACGGGTGCGGTTCGACGTGAGGATCACGATCGGAGGAACCGTGGCCCGCAACACCCCGAGCTCGGGAACCGTCACGGTGTAGTCGGAGAGGATCTCGAGCAGGAACGCCTCGAACTCGTCGTCGGCCCGGTCGACCTCGTCGATCAGGAGGACCGGTGGGATCGCGCTGGTCTGGTCGATGGCCCGCAGCAGCGGACGCCGGACGAGGAAGCGTTCCGAGTAGAGCTCGTCTTCGACGACGTCGAGGCCGCTCGCCTCGGCGGCGCGCAGATGCAGCAGCTGGCGGGAGTAGTCCCACTCGTAGACGGCCTGACTCGCGTCGATCCCCTCGTAGCACTGCAGCCGGAGCAGCTCGCCGCCGGTCCAACGGGCGAGTGCCTGGGCGACCTCGGTCTTGCCCACTCCGGCCTCGCCTTCGAGGAGCAGGGGCCGCGGGAGCGTCAACGCGAGGAAGATCGACGTCGCCAGTCCGTCGTCGGCGAGGTAGCCGTTGGCCACGAGGCCGTCGCGGACCTCGGCGACGCTCTCGGGTGGGCTGGTCACCATCCCATGATCGTACCGGCCGGTCAGTTCTGCCCGGTCCGGCCGGCCAGTGGCCGGCGAGCCGGTGGCGGGCCGGTCAGTGGCCCGGTCCGCAGAACTTCTTCTCGGCGTCGAACGGATCTCGTGGCACGACGAGGCGCGTGCGGGCCACCGACCCGAGCGCGTTGCTCACGAAGCGCCCCGGAGTCAGTGGCGCCTCGACCGCGGTCAGCAACTTCGCAAGAGCGCCGCACCTGAGGGCGTGCCGGGCCGCGCCGACCTCGGCCGCCGGGAACCCCGCGGTCACACCCGGTCGAGTCGTCATCGCGATCATCCACGGGTTGCTCTCACGCTTGCGGTGGCCGGGGTCCGATCGGGGGCGCGCCGCCATCCGGCTGCCCACCGGGTCGCCGAGCGCGTTGGCTTCCTGGACGAACACGTCGGGGCCGGCCACATACCCGCTGATCCCCGCCGAAGTGGAGATCAACGTCGTTCGCTTGGGCGTGACGTCGGGAATCGGGCGCCCCGAGGTGATGGTGAGGAGGTCGCGCCGACCCTCGCGCTCGAGCCGCCGTGCGAGCAGACCGTCCTTCGGCGCGAAGGAGCTCGCGAGCAGCGGGCGCTGACCCGGTTTCGCGAACTTCTCCATGATGAGCCGACCGTCGGCGACGTTGTAGGCCGTGACGGGGACGTAGGTCTCGCGGATCTCCGGCCGCAGCCACCCCATGGCGACGACCGCCCACACCACGACCAGGCCCATCGGTGCGAGCAACCAGCGGCGCCACGGCAACGCGGCGACAGGCGACAGCATCGCGAAGAGGCTCGGGAGGAGAAGCCGCCCGTGGAGGTAGTCGCCTCCGCTCTTGATCATGTACAACGCGTGGATCGCACCGCCGACGGGCAGCGCGATCGCGGCGACCCACACCGGCGCGCGGTCGCCGCGCGAGACGAGGACGACGACGGTGACCACGATGATCGCCACCGGGAGGAACAGCCAATACGGCATCACGAGATCGAGCAGGTACTTCCAGCCCTGGCTCCAGTACGAGCCGGATGCGTCCTTCGCGAGGGCGGTGTTCGGGACCAGCGTGCCGTAGTAGCCGATGCGGAACAGCTCGGAAAGCACCGGCAGGGCGAGGAACGCGCCGACGAACACGACGAGGTTCCGACCCCGAGGTCGCAGGATCCACGCGGTCGCGCCGAGCACGATCACGCTGATGATCGCGAGGTCGGGGCGGACGAGCGGACCGAGACCGACGAGCACTCCGATCCCGGCGAGTCGGCCGACGCTCGGGACCGCACGACCCGACTCGTCGGTGGTCGGTTCGCTCCGAGTATCCGCGAGGGTGCCGAGCAGGAGCATCAGCGAGCCGAGCCAGGCGATCGTCAGCCCGTTCTCCAACCCCGATGTCGCCCAGTCCCACGATGCCGGGATCGCGACGTACACGAGCATGCCGAACGGGACCATCACCGAAGTCGCGACCGCGGTCCGCCGCCAGAGGCGTGCCGCACCCAGTTGTGCCCACCAGACTCCGGTCGCGGTTCCGACCAGTCCGACGAACACAGCCGAGCGTTCGATCTTCACGAACGGCAGGACGGTACGGAGCACCACCAGGATGCCGAGCCACAGCGTGCTGGTCGCAGTCTCGACCCGTTGCCCGATGTTGAACACCGGTCCGTTGCCGGCCCGAATCTGATCGACGATGCGGAAGTTGAGGAACGCGTCCTCGAAGACCCACCGGCGCTCCCACCCCATCACGACGATGACGAGCACGGGGACGAGGAGCAACGCGATCCGGCCGAACCGTTGCGACCTGGGCGGTGCGGCAGGCGGAGCCGCGGGCGAAGTATTCGTCACGGCGACCACCGGCTGAATCCTACGAGACGAGGCCGAGCCGGGGAGCTCGCACCGGCATCTCCCCGAGGCGGTCCGGCTAGAGCCCGGCGGATGCTCCTTCGCACCGGGGGTCCACAGCGACGGCGTACCCGTTCCCGGTGAGCTCGATCGCGTGCGCGTGACCCATCCCGCTGTCGAAGGGCGGCGCCGTGCGCACGTCGTGGCCGAGGGTGGCAAGACCCGCGACGAGCATGGGGTCGGCGCGATCCTCGATGCGCACGCTCCAGTCGCCCGGCTCCACCCTCCATCGCGGTGCGTGGATCGCGGCCTGGAGGTCGGTTCCGTCATCGACCCGACCGACGAGCACCTGGGGATGGATCTGGGCTTGCGCGTCGGCACCCATCGTTCCGAAGACGAGCCACGGTGTGCCGTCGCGCAAGCTCATCGCCGGGATGAGCGTGTGCATCGGTCGCTTGCCCGGCGCGATCACGTTGACCGACTCGGCGTCGAGCGCGAAGGACGCGCCGCGGTTGTGCAGATTGATCCCCCACCGCGGGACGTGCAGCCCGGATCCGAACCCGAAGAAGTTCGACTGGATGAGACTGATCAGGAGCCCGTCGGCGTCGGTCGCGCACAGGTACGCGGTCCCACCGCGATGTGTCACTCCGGCTTTGGCAGCGCGTGTTCTGCTGAGGTCGATCTCGGCGCGACGAGCGTCGATCGCATCGTCGTCGAGCAGAGAACCGGGCGACTGCCGCATGTGCTCCGGGTCGCTGACGTACTCGTCGCGGTCGAGCAACGCGAGCTTGGTCGCCTCGATCATCACGTGGTTGCGCGCGACCGGGTCGAGCTCGGCGAATTCGAAGCCGTCGAGGATGCGGAAGATCTCGAGCGCGGTCACGCCCTGGGTCGGCGGCGGGAGCTCCGCGATCTCGACGTCGCGGTACGCGGCCCGCAGCGGCGTGCACCACTCCCCCGCGTGCGCGGCAAGGTCGTCGGTGGTGAGGAACCCGCCCTCGGTCTGGACGGTCTCCGCGATCGCGTCGGCCACGGGACCGCGGTAGTAGGCGTCGGGACCCTCCGCCGCGAGCAGCTCGAGCAGGTCGGCGAGTCGGGGTTGGCGCAAGACGTCGCCGACGTGGAGGCCGCCGTACAACTCGCGCCACGCCGGAAACCCGCCGAAGTGCACCTCGCTTCCCGCGAACACCTCCTGGCCGGTCGGCGTGAGCTCGAACCCGTCACGGGCCAGCTTGATGGCAGCACCCGCGAGGTCGCCGAAGCTGCGGGTCCCCCACCGGTCGAGGAGCGTGAACCACCCTTCGACCGCCTGCGGGACCGTGACGGTGTGCGGACCGAGGCCGGGCGCCCTCCGACCATGCTCGAGCGAGCGGTACGGCCGCGGGATGTGAGCACCCGTGGTCGCGGCGCGGACGGCATCCGGCGTCGACGCCGCCGGTGCGCGTCCGGCGCCGAGGTACCCGTGGAGATCGCCGTCCCACACCATCGAGAAGATGTCGCCCCCGACGCCACACAGATAGGGCGCCACGACGCCGAGCGCGAGGTTCGCCGCAACGATCGCGTCGACGGCGTTGCCTCCGCCGGCCAGGACCTCGGATCCGGCCGCGGTCGCGAGGTAGTGCGGGGTCGCGAGCGCGGCGCGGCGATACCGAGCAGCCGCGGCGATGCGGGGCGGGATCGCGTCCATACCCGATCCTCCCAGACTGTCGCCCCCACCCCCCCCGTTCCGGCGTCGCAGGCGCGGGATATGCCCCGCGCTTGCGACGCCGGAATGGGCGGTTGCGAGCAACAACTGGGCGTCGATCCGGCGGCGGTACGGTGAGGCGCATGGACTTCATGAACCTCGGATCGACCGGCCTCCGGGTGTCGCGCATCTGCCTCGGCATGATGAGCTACGGCAACGACAGCGACCGGCCATGGGTGCTCGACGAAGACGCCGCCGCACCGATCGTGAAGGCGGCCGTCGACGCGGGCGTCACGTTCTTCGACACCGCCGACACCTACTCGGGCGGCGCGAGCGAGGTCGCCACCGGCAAGCTCCTGTCGAAGTTCCTGACGCGCGACGAGCTCGTCATCGCGACGAAGGTGTTCATGCCGATGACCCCGGGCGAGAACGGCCTCGGGTTGTCGCGCAAGCACATTCTCTCCGCGATCGACGCGTCGCTCACCCGCCTCGGGCTCGACTACGTCGACCTCTACCAGATCCATCGGTACGACCCACGAACTCCGATCGAAGAGACCATGGAGGCGCTGCACGACGTCGTGCGCGCCGGGAAGGCCCGATACATCGGCGCGAGCAGCATGTTCGCCTGGCAGTTCGCGAAGGCGCAGCACGCCGCCGACGCCCACGGCTGGACGCGCTTCGTGTCGATGCAGAACCACTACAACCTGCTCTACCGGGAAGAGGAGCGGGAGATGATCCCGCAGTGCATCGACCAGGGCGTCGGCGTCATCCCATGGAGTCCGTTGGCGCGGGGTGTGCTCGCCGGCAACCGCACCCGCGAGGGTGACGCGGCACACGAAGCGTTCGGAGACCGACGCGTTCGCGGATTCCCTCTACAACCAGCCGACCGACTTCGACGTGGTCGACCGCGTCGTCGCGGTCGCCGGCGAGCGCGAGGCCTCGCCCGCTCAGGTCGCGCTCGCGTGGTTGCTCCAGAAGCCCGGTGTCACTGCGCCGATCATCGGCGCCACCAAGCTGCATCACCTCGAGGATGCGATCGCGGCCGAGCAGCTCCGGCTCACCGACGACGAGATCGCCCGTCTCGAAGAGCCGTACCTCCCCCACCCCGTCGCAGGCCACGGCTGATGAACCCGTGAGACGGCCGTCCTTCGGAGCGGGCGTCAACTGCCGCTCGGCTGAGTGAGGCTCGCGACGGACTCTGGTGAGGAGGGTGCGGACACCTCCTCACCTGCGGCTCTTCTAGTCGGGCTGCCGGGACTCGAACCCGGGACCTTCGGTCCCCCAGACCGACGCGCTAACCAAGCTGCGCCACAGCCCGCGAAGGGGCCACTCTAGACACCGGGGTCAGCGATAGCTCGATCAGCTGCCCGACAAGTCACCGGTCAACCCGACAGGCGGTGGGCCACCCACTCGATGATCTGCAAGGAACGGAACCCGAGGTAGATCGCGGCCGCGGCGGCGAGGGCCTTGAGGTGCCACGGGATGGGCGGCAACTCCTCCTCGGTCCCGGCATGGTCGGTCACGGAGGTCGCGCCGGCAGCCTCGGTGAGCGCCTCGCCGGCGACGTGCGCGTGGCCCGGATCTACCGGAAGACCGCAGGTCGGGCAGGTGCCGTCGGCGACGACCGATGCCGGCGAGAGGAAGCGGTCGCACTCGGTGCACCACGGCATGACCGTCATTCTCGCGCCAGAACCTCGGGCGCTCCCGAACGATCAGATCGGTCGGCGCGCCCGCAACGCTCGCCGGGCGAGCTCGATGCACGGCTTCTCGACGACGAAGTAGCTGATCGTGGCGATGATCACCGTGAACACGAACACCGGAACGAGCAGCTCCCAGGTGTTCATCTGCTTCTGGGTCAGATCCAAGATCTCGTTCCGCACTATCGAGATGACGGTGACCTGCCACAGATAAATGCCGTAGCTGGTGAGACCGAGGAAGAGCATCGGACGCAGCCGGAGGAAGCGCCTGATGACACCGTGGTCCTGGACTCCGAAGACCGCCGGAACGACGACGAACAACGCGAGCAGCGAGTGGAGTTGGAGCGTCGCGAAGATGGTGCCGTAGCTCAGGTGCCCGCCCACGGTGACACCGAGCACCTCCACGGTCCCCACCGCACACAGCAACGCGAGCGTCCACCAGATCACCGGGTACCGGCCGACCGCTTCCATCCAGTTCGGCGTCTCCCCGCGCTCGTCGGCCCACGCGCGGCCCACCGCGAGGAGCATGCCGAGGGCGAAGATGCTGATGCAGTACGGCAGCACGTTGAGCGGCTGCCACACCGTCCACCACGTCGACCAATATTGGACGCCGATGCCGACAACGACGAGGAAGGCGATGCCTGCGAGCTCGGTGCGCAGACTCGGACGTCGAACGGCCCGGCTCAGGATCCAGGCGTAGATCGGAACGAAGATGTAGAAGCTCACTTCGACGACGAGCGTCCACGACTGCGGGAGTCCCGCGAAGACGCTGGCGCTCGTCGTGTACCGCTGGAGCAGCAAGAAGTTGAGCGACGCGATCCGGAGGTTGGGGAAGTCGAACAAGTGGGCCGGCAGGAGGTACAGCCCGAATATCAACGCGACCCAATACCCGGGGTAGATCCGACTCGCGCGACGAACCCAGAAGCCTCGCGCCTCGGGTGGTGGTCGCGTCGAGAGGTGAGCGCGCGCGAACGGGTAGTAGAGCAAGAAGCCGGAGATCACGAAGAAGATGAAGACGCCGACGGTCAGTTCGGCGAAGTAGGGGCCGAGCGACGACAGCGCGGCCTGGGACGCGAACGCGGTGTGGTGAACGAGGATGCCGACCGCTGCGATGGCGCGGAGTCCGTCGAAGCAGGGGAACCGCGATGGATCAGACCCGACCCGCTGCTCTGCGTCGCCGGATGCAGTCGGAGAACCGATGGTCTTCGACACCTGCTCCTCCCCTGGAACAGCTGAGTCTACCGGTCAGACCGGTGGGACCCCGTGACGCTTGTCGGGATCGGCGCGCCGACGGGTGCGGGCCAGCGCGAGCCGGCGGACGAGGTCGTCGCGGAGGTCGTCGGGCTCGACGATCGCGTCGACGACGAGCTCGGCGGCGAGATGGACGAGGTCGACATCGGCCTCGTACTCGGCCCGACGTTCGGCGACGAACGCGGCGCGTTCGTCGGGG
The DNA here is from genome assembly GCA_963829475.1 of uncultured Actinomycetes bacterium. Classification (GTDB taxonomy): domain Bacteria; phylum Actinomycetota; class Acidimicrobiia; order IMCC26256; family JANYLB01; genus JANYLB01. The sequence continues at coordinate 1,202,334 of CAWHIU010000002.1, forward strand.
TCGTCGATCGCCTGGATCCGGTTGTAGAAGACCGCGTTCACCGCGGGGTCGGGGCCCATCACCGCGATCTGGGCGGTCGGGAGACGCGATGCAGGCGTCGGGATCGAACGCCGGTCCGCACATCGCGTAGAGGCCCGCGCCGTACGCCTTGCGCACGATCACCGAGATCTTCGGAACCGTCGCCTCGGCCACCGCGGTGATCATCTTGGCGCCGTGACGGATGATGCCCTCACGCTCGACCTTGGTGCCGATCATGAAGCCGGGCACGTCGGCGAGGAAGATCAGCGGCACGTTGAACGCGTCGCAGCAGCCAGATGAAGCGCGCCGCCTTGTCGGCCGAGTCGCCGAACAACACGCCGCCGAGGTGCTTCGGGTTGTTGGCCACGATCCCGACGGCCTCACCGTCGAGGCGGGCGAACCCGACGATGAGCTCACGTGCGAACAGGGGCTTGATCTCGAAGAACGAAGCGTCGTCGACGAGTGCGTCGATCACACGGTGCATGTCGTAGGCGCGACGCTCCTCGGCGGGCACGACGTCGGCGATCGACTTCGCCGTGCTCGACGGTGCAATCGGACGCGATCGACGGCGGGACCAGCAGTCGAGTTCGTGGGGAGGTACGAGAGGTAGCGACGCGCCGCGTCGATCGCTTCGTCGTCGGAGTCGACGAGGTTGTCGCCACAGCCGCTGACGGTCGCGTGCATCCGCGCGCCGCCCATCTCCTCGAGCGTTGCGTGCTCGCCGATCACCGACTCCGCCATCCGCGGCGAGCCGAGGTACATCGACGCGTTGCCCTCGACCATGAACACGACGTCGCAGAACGCGGGGATGTAGGCGCCACCGGCGGCCGACGGCCCGAACAGGCAGCACACCTGCGGGACCGATCCCGACAGCCGGACCTGGTTGGCGAAGATCCGCCCCGCGCCCCGCCGCCCCGGGAACAGCTCGACCTGGTCGGTGATCCGCGCGCCGGCGGAGTCGACGAGGTACACGACCGGCACCTGGAGGCGGATCGCGGTCTCGGTGAGCCGAACGATCTTCTCGACGGTGCGAGCGCCCCACGAACCGGCCTTCACGGTCGGGTCGTTCGCCATGACGCAGACCGGTCGACCGTCGACCCGACCCACGCCGGTGACGACGCCATCGGCCGGGAGATCGTCGGCGAGCGCGTTGGCGAGCAGCCCGTCTTCGGAGAACGAGCCGGCGTCGAGCGAGCCGCTCGAGGCGGTCACGCACGAACCGCTTGCCCTCCCGGGCGAGCTTCTCGGCGCCCTTGTCGAGGTTGCCCCGCAGCGCCCGCTCGGTGTGGACCCTGATTCCGTCGGCTTCGCTCACGCCCGCAGGTTAGGGCACGTGCTACTTCGTGATCCGGACCGGGTCACCGTCGAGACGAGCGCGTCCACGACGTCGTGTCGTTCAGCGACATGCCCGGTTCGGCCGTGAAGAGGTAGTCGATCTTCACCCAGCAGCCGAACGGGATCGGTGTCAGTTGCAGGTGTAGTTCGCCGGGATCGGGATCGCGACCTGGATCCAGTGGCCGTTGTAGGCCCTGGTCACGCCCGTGATGGTGCAGTCGCGACTCGTTCGCCGACCGTGCCCGAACGGCGGCCGGTCGAGTTGCCCGGCGGCGCGGTGTACGTGCACCCGGCGAAGGTGCCGCCGGAGGTTCGCGTCCCCGGGGGACATGATCGACAACGTTCCGGTGGCGCCGCGCCGTCGCCGATGTCGAAGAGGTCGACAGGACGAGCGTGTGGCCCTTCGCCGCTCGCGGAGGATGCGAGCCAGGTAGAACTTCGTGTTGGTGCCGCACGCGCGCGTTCGCGTAGATCGCCCATCTTCGTGTTCCCGGAGATGCTGACCACCGTTCCTGAGCCGTTCTGTGGCTCGGAGCGGCGAACCGGTTGTGACCGCTGCCCGTTGGCGTCACCCTTGATCTGGATGAAGTAGTCCTGGCCGGCGCTGACCGGTGATCGTGCACAGCGGCGAACCACTGCCGGAAGTACGTCGCCGAGGAACTGCGGCGGTCGGCGAGTCGTGACCTTGCGTGTCGCTCTTGCAAAGCGGTCGGCGAGGTCGCCGATCGACACCGGGGAAGGTGGCCGTGCCGCAGAGCGGTCGGTCGCTGCTCTGCGGCTGACCGGGACAGCGGCCCGGGCCGACGCACCGTGTAGCTGGTCGCGGCAGTTGCGACGTCGGTTGCCGAAGTAGTGGTCGCCGGTGCAGAACGGGTGCCGGGGTGCGCGACCGTGCGGCTGGTCGAGCGGCGCTCGCCACCGGCGCGTAGCGCTGGGCCGACGGTGAGTCCGTACGCCGGGCCAGCCCGCACCGCGCGTCGCGAGCGCGGCCGCGCCGGAGAGGTTGCTGCCGTTGCTAGTCGCCGGGCAGTTGTCGCCGACCTCGCACGAACCCGGGATCGAACACCTCGACAGGTTGAAGCGTGCCCGAGCTGGTTGAAGTGGATCGGTGTAGTAGTAGCCGTTGCTGTCGTAGTCCGTGTTGACGCCGCCCGGGCAGTTGTCGGCGTCTGCCGGCCGCAGGTCGCCGGCCTGGTACGCGTCGCCGTTCACCTTCGGGGACGTCTCGGCTCGCGACGTTGCCCCAGAGGTTCGGGTAGCGGTCGTGCTCGTCGGCTGCCCCGTTCGAGCTCGGGATCGTTGCCGTACTGGTTCGCCGGGCTGCCCATCGCGACCGGCTTCAGATACTCGGCGCTCGCGGTGGCCGTGACCGTGCTCTGGCCGATTCCGAGGACGCCGGCGAGGAAGTTGTCGACCGTCTTCGATGACCTTGACGTTCATCTGGCTCGGCCGACTCGAGTCCTGCTGTGGCGGTCGGCTCGGACGTCGGTGAATCCGTTCTTGCCGCGCGATGCTCGCGCCTGCGACACGCGCCGAGTCTCGTTCTCGGGAAGGTAGACCGCGCCCGCGAGCGCGGCAGCGTCGGCTGCCTTCTGCGCGTCGGCCTTCACCTGGTGGAGGTGCGCGATGTCGATCCCGAGCGCGCCCATTCCGAGGAGCACGATCATCATCAGCGCCAGCCACACCAGGATGACGCCGCCCTCGGACCCGCCGGCTCGTTCGACCGAGCCGGTCGCGCGAACCCGTTCGAGCTCATGCTCACGAGCAGCCCGTGCTCGACGACGGCTCGAGCCGGAACACTGAGTACGGATCGATGCGTCGACGCTCGTTCGCCATGCCCGGAACGAAGTTCTGGATCGCGATGAACGGGTGGTCGACCTTGACGTAGACACCGACCTGGTCGAACTGATCGGCGCCGCACGGATCCGCCGCCGAGCAGTTGTTCCTCTGGGCACTCGCCGGCCAACCGCCACCAGGTCGTGCGTGACGATGTTGAACGTCTTGAGTCACTGTTCCACATGAACTGGCTGCAGTTGGTCGCTGCACGATGCCGGGCGGTGCTCCGCTGGCGTTGTACGGCGACCCGGTAGACCATCACGTACTGCGGTTCGTCGGCGGGGATGCTCTTGAGGGCCGCGCCCACCGCGTGCCGCCGCGTTCGCGGTCAGGCCGTTCGAGCTGCGTCAGCGCCGACGCGGTGCGCCCTCCGGCGCGGACCGCGGCCTGGGCCTGTGACTTGACGTTCCACGCGAGCGAGAACTCGACGATCCCGAAGACCAGCGTCATCATGAGTACGACGACGAGGGCGAACTCGACGAGGGCCGCGCCGCGCTCACCGTCTTGCGCGCGCCGCGCCTGCATCGCCCGCATGATCCGTGTCACGTTCTGCCGCACCGGGCTCCCCCAGGGTTCGAAAGGCGCCTGCCTGTAGACCCTGTTCATCCTGAGGAACCCGCCCGAACCGGGCAATAGGCCCGACGGCCCACCTCCACCTCTGGTCGACTTCGCTGCGCCGGCTCGATCGCCCACCAATTCACGAACCGCGAGCGTGTCCGCCCGCTCCGCTGCGTCTCCTGGACTTCTGGTCGACTTCGCTGCGCCGGCTCGATCGCCCACCAATTCACGAACCGCGCACGTGCCCGCCCGCTCCGCTGCGTCTCCTGGACTTCTGGTCGACTTCGCTGCGCCGGCTCGATCGCCCACCAATTCACGAACCGCGCCACGTGCCCGCCCGCTCCGCTGCGTCTCCTAGGAGTTGCGGGGGCGGACGCGGATCTTGATGGGGCTCGGGCCGAGGGAGAAGGACTCGCGGATCTTGCGCTCCAGGTAGCGGAGGTACGTCGGGGGCAGGGTCCGGGTCGTGAAGAGCGTGAAGGTCGGCGGATCGGCCGCGCCCTGGGTCGCGTAGAGCACACGCGGGCGGTGCTTGCGTTGGATCGGCGGCGGATGGGCCGCCTGAGCGGCGCGGAGCACCTTGTTCAGCGCGGCCGTCGGGATCCGGCGGTGGTACGCCTCCTCGGCCTCACGCAGGGCCGGGAGCAGGCGTTGGGTCCGTCGACCGGTGAGCGCCGACATCTCGAGCACCGGTGCGTAGTCGAGGAACGACATCCGGTCGGCGACGTCGATGCGCACCTGCTCCCGGTTGCTGCTCGCGACCAGGTCCCACTTGTTCAACACGATCACGACCGGGCTCCCGGCCGCGTCGATCCGCTCGGCGAGACGCTGGTCCTGGTGCGTCGCACCCTGGGTCGCGTCGATCACGAAGACGGCCGCATCGGCCCGGTCGACGGCTTGCAAGGCACGCACCATCGAGAAGTACTCGGTCGGTTCGTCGATGCGGCTGCGTCGTCGCATTCCGGCGGTGTCGACGAACCGCAACGGCCCGTCGGGCGTGTCGACCAGCGTGTCGACGGCGTCGCGCGTCGTGCCGGGTGCGTCGTGGACCACCGATCGCTCGTCGCCGACCAGGAGGTTGAACAACGTGCTCTTGCCGACGTTGGGTCGACCCACGATCGCCACCGAGAAGATGTGCGGCTCGTCGGAGTCGTCTTCGGGCTCTTCGACGGGGGGCTCGGGGAGACGGGCGACGATCTCGTCGAGGAGATCACCACTGGCCCGACCGTGGAGGGCCGAGACGGCCCACGCCTCGCCGAGGCCGAGCGAGGAGAAGGACCAGAGATCGGATTCGCGACGGGTGTCGTCGACCTTGTTCGCGACGACGATCACCGGCTTGGCGCTGCGTTGCAGGAGCTTGGCCACGCGCTCGTCTTCGTCGGTGACGCCGACGGTGACGTCGACCACGAAGAGCACGAGATCGGCGTCGGCGATGGCCCGCTCGGCCTGCTTGCTCACCTGCGCGTCGATCGGCGCACCCTCGGCGAGCCAGCCGCCGGTGTCGACGACGACGAACTCGCGACCGGCCCAATCGACCTCGACCTCCTTGCGGTCGCGGGTCACCCCGGGCTCTTCCTGAACGATCGCGTCGCGCTTGCCGACGAATCGGTTGACGAGCGTCGACTTGCCGACGTTCGGGCGGCCGACCACGGCCACCACGGCCTTGTCGCCGATCACGGGGTGCTGCCTCTCATCGGGTGTCGCTCATCTCGCGTCTCGGTCGTCTGGGGTCGACCATCATCGCAGGGCGGCGACGAGGGATGCGCCGTCGGTCGGGACGAGGTCGACGGTTCGGGGGAGATCCTCGAGGGTCGAGCCGTCGAGGAACCGGCCCTGGGAGATCACGACATCCGGGAGGAGGACACGGTCGCCGACCGGTACATCGGCGAGCGCGGCAGCCACATCGACACCCGTGAGCAGCCCGGTGACGGCGATGTTCCCGCCGAAGAACTGGTTGTCGACGGGGTGCACGCGCACCGGAACCTGGGCGTGGGCGGTGAGCGCCGGCACCAGTGGCTCGAGCACGGCGGCGCCGTATTCGCCCGTGAGGATCGTGATCGGAGCCGCGGCTCGCTCAGCTCGCTCGGCTCTCTCGGCTGGCTTGGCCCGGAAGGTGACCGGAACGTCCGCATCTCGGAGGGCCGGGACCCGGTAGCCGTCGGGGCGGACACCGTCGACCCAGGCGAAGAAGCCGGCCTTGGGCCGGGTGCCCTCGGAGTCGTCACCGGCGAGCGCGCGAGTCACCTCGGCCTCGAACGTGCGGGCCATCCCGACACCGTTCTCGTGCTGGGGGAAGCCGTCGTATGCCGCGGCGTCGGGGAACGGACGACCCGCGAGGAGGTAGTACTCGTCGGCGAGGTAGACGAGACGATGACCGAGCGCGGCCTCGAACCGGACCTGCCACCGTTCCACGCACTCGACGACGGCGGCAGCCTCGGCAGTGGTGTGCGGGCGCATCTCGGCTTCGTTGCTGTGCGCGCTCACGCCGAGCGGCACCACGCCGACGGTCGCGAGCTGCGGATACCGGTCGAGGATGCCGAGCATCGTGTCGTCGAGTACCGATGCGTCGTTCACGCCCGGACACACGACCACCTGGCCGTGCACCTCGATCCCTGCCGCGAGCAGCTCGGCCAGCCACCGCAGGCTGGTCGCACCCCGGCGGTTCCGGAGCAGCTTCGTGCGCACGTCGGGATCGGTGGCGTGGATGCTCACGTACAACGGACCGAGCCGCTCGGTGATGACCCGCTCCAGATCGGCTTCGGTGAAGCGGGTCAGCGTGGTGAAGTTCCCGTAGAGAAACGAGAGCCGGTAGTCGTCGTCCTTGAGGTACAGGCTCTTCCGCATGCCTTTCGGCAGCTGATAGATGAAGCAGAACGGGCAGTGGTTGTCGCACGTCCGGACGCGATCGAAGACCGCCGCGTCGAGCTCGAGCCCGAGCGGCTCCCCCGCGGCCTTCTCGACGATGCAGATCTGTTCGAGGCCACCGCGGCGGAGCTCGAGCTCGACGGTGGGCTCGTCGGCCTGCACCTGGTAGCGGATGACATCGCGTACCGCCTCGCCGTTGATCGCGAGCAGCTCGTCGCCGACCGCCACGCCTGCACGCGCCGCGGGCGACCCCGACGCGACCGCGACAACGTGCGCCGGCTTCGTCGCGCCGGAGGGCTTCACCATCGGTTCCACGGTGGTCATATCGCGACTTCCCGGTTGGCCGCGAGCAGCACCGTCGACAGCGCGGTCGTGACCGCGAGGCCGATGGTGAACACCAGCACGGCCTGTTCGGGGCCGATCCAGCCCCACAGCGCGCCGAACGCGATCGAGGCGATCAGCTGCGCGACCGCGATCGCGGTGGTGAGCAGCGCGATCCCGCTCGTGCGCAGGTCCTCGGGGAGGATCGCGCTCGCCAGGGCCATGAGCACACCGTCGGTGGTCGCGTAGTACGTACCGAGCATCGCGAGGATGGCGATCGAGGGCGGCGGGACCCGGGTTCTGGAGGAGCAGCAGCGCGTAGGCGCCCACGAGGAAGAGCTGTCCGCCGAGGAAGACCCGGCCGCGACCGATCCGGTCGGCGAGGCGACCCATGGGAACGGCGAGCAGGAGGTAGATCAACGCGGTCCCGACGTAGAGCAGAGGGAAGAACTTCGTGGTGAAGCTGGTCGTGTGCTGGAACGTCAGATACACGAACGCATCGCCCATCGTGAACAGGCCGAGCATCACCGCCGCGATGAGGACCGCTCGCACACGCGCTTCGCGGAACAGCCCCAACGCGGCCCGAAGGGCCACATGAGGACGGTAGCGGGGTCCGGCCGCCGGGGTTCGATTGCGGACGAAGATCACGAGGACCCCGATGCCGAGAACCCCGAACAAGAAGCTGACCACGAAGACCGCGTCGTAGGCCCGCGGAACGGTGTCGAGGATCCAGAACGCCACCACCGGACCGATCAGCGCGCCGGTCGTGTCCATCGCCCGGTGCACCCCGAAGGCCTCGCCCAAGCGGGCCGACACCACGCTGAGGGAGATCAGCGCGTCCCGCGGGGCCGTCCGGATCCCCTTGCCGACCCGGTCGAGGAACAGGATCCCGCTGGTGGGGATGGCGGCGGTCCCGGCCGCGATCAGCCCGAGCTTGCACAACGTCGAGGTGACGTAGCCGACGCCGGCCACTTCCTTGTACCGGTGTCGCCGGTCGGCGATCAGCGCGCCCCAGATCCGCGCGATTCCGGCGATGCCGGCGTAGATCCCGTTGAAGATCCCGAACTGCAACGGGGTGAAGCGCAGGTGGAACACCAGGTATATCGGCAGGATGGCGTTGACCATCTCCGACGAGATGTCGGTCAGCAGGCTGGTCGTGCCCAGCGCGATGACGTTTCCGCCCACCCGGAACCACCCGCGCCGAAGCCGCGTGGGCGTGTCTTCGGAGGCGGGCGTGCGGAGAGAGGGGTACACAGCAGTACGACTATCGACCCGCATGGCGCGGAGCCTGATGGCCCGTCAGGATAGGTGGGTGATCGAACAGGTCCTTCTCGCAGAACCCCGCGGCTTCTGTGCCGGCGTCGAGATGGCGATCAAGGCGCTGAGCTGGATGGTCCGCGTGTTCGAGCCTCCCGTCTACTGCTACCACGAGATCGTCCACAACCGGCTCGTCGTCGAGCGTTTCGCCGCCCTCGGCGTGATCTTCGTGGAAGACGTCGACGAGGTGCCGCCCGGTGCGCCGCTCATGCTCTCGGCCCACGGATCGGCGCCCGACGTCGTCACGACGGCGCGCGAGCAGAACCGCTTCGTCGTCGACGCGGTCTGCCCCCTTGTCACGAAGGTCCACCACGAGGCCCGGACCCGCGCCGCGAAGGGCTACACGATCCTCTACGTCGGCCATGCCGGCCACGACGAAGCAGTCGGCACGCTGGCGGAAGCGCCGGAGTCGATCAAGCTCGTCGACGGCCCGAGCGGGCTCGCGGCCGCAGTCGGCGAGGTCGCCGATCCTGAGAAGGTGGCACTGCTCGCCCAGACCACCCTCGCGCTGCACGACTGGCAGGGCGTGATGGACGACGCGCGCACGCAGTTCCCGTCGTTGTGGACCGCCTCCCGCAACGATCTCTGCTTCGCGACCACCAACCGCCAGGCCGCGCTGTCGGTGATCGCCGACCGCGCCGACGCAGTCGTGGTCATCGGGAGCGCGAACTCGTCGAACACCATCGCCCTCGCCGAGGTCGCGCGTTCGAACGGTTGCCCGATCGTCTTGCGTATCGACGGCCCCGAAGACCTCGACCTCGCCGCGTTGGTCAACGCCCGGATCGTCGGCGTCACCGCCGGCGCGAGCGCGCCCGACGACATCGTGTCGGCGGTGATCGCCAAGCTCGCGCCGCGCGACGGGGTCGAGACGGTTCGTGTCACCGAGGAAGACGAGTACTTCCCACCACCCCGGGAGCTGCGCGATCTGATGCCCGCGCTGGACGCGCTCGTCGCCTTCTCGTTCGGCGGAGACCCGGTCGCGGCCCGCGAGCGGGGCGGTTCCTTCTCGAGTGATCGCATGATCGCCGCGTCCGACTCGCTCGCGGCGCTCGCCGGACCTCGCTGACGCCCGGCCGGACGTCCAGCCCGATCAGATCAGGCCACCGGCCTCGTCGAAGAGCCGCTGGAGCTCGTTGGCCAGCTCCAGCGTCATGCGGGTGACCTCGGCCCGATCGACGGTCGTGCCCGTCGTACGGGGATGGATCGGGGGCCCGATCACGACCGCGACCTTCTCGAGCCGCGGGATGACCTTGCCCGAGGCGAGGATCTCCTCGGTGCCCGCGATCCCGACAGGGACGAGGGGCACTCCCCGCTTCACCGCGAGGTACGCAGCGCCTTCCTGCAGATCTTCGATCGTCTTGCCGTGGCGACGGGTGCCTTCGGGAAAGACCACGACCGGCTCACCATCGCCGAGTACCGAGAGCGCTGCCTTCACTGCCGCGCTCCCCGCACCCCGGTCGACGGGGAACCCGCCGAGGGCGGTGAGCAACCACGAGACCGGCCGGTTGACCCAGAGCTCCTGCTTGCCCATGAACCGGACGCGCCTCCGGGTGACCGACGCCGCGAGGAACGAGTCGAGGATCGAGCGGTGGGTGGGCGCGACCACGTACGCACCCGACGCCGGTACGGTCTCGGCCCCGCGGACCTTCATCCGGAACAACAGAGAGCACCCACCGACGAGCACGAACCGGGCGACCTGGTAAAAGGCCTTCGATGCTGCCGCACCGACTCGACCTTCGCCGGTGCTCACGGTCGGGTCTGCGTTGCGGCTCGGAACCGGGTCACGATCTCGTCGACGATCTCGACGACCGGCCGGTCGGTCGTGTCGATCACGAGCGCGTCGTCGGCAACCCGCAAGGGCGACGCGGCGCGACCGGCATCGTGTGCATCGCGTCGGGCCAGCGAATCGCGGACCGCGTCGACCGCGACCTCACGGTCGGCTGCGGCCTCATCGCGTTGACGGCGGCGGGCCCGTTCGGTCTCGCTCGCCTCGAGGTACACCTTCACGGGTGCCGCGGGGAACACGACCGTACCGATGTCGCGACCCTCGACCACCCCACCCGCGTGCGTCACGACCCAGTCTCGCTGCCGGGCGACGAGCTCCCGACGAACGCCGGGATGGGCCGACACCGTCGAGACCGACGCGGTCACGGTCGGGGTGCGGATCTCTGCGCTCACGTCGCGGCCGTCGAGGTGCACGTCGCCCTCGACCTCGATGTGCACCGCGCCTGCGATTGCGGCGACCAGCTCCGCGTCGGTGAGATCGACGCCCGCCTCGAGTGCGGCCAATGTCACCGCGCGGTACATCGCGCCGGTGTCGAGCACGCGCAGCCCCAGCTCCTCGCCGACGCCCCGCGCCACGGTCGACTTCCCCGAGCCCGAAGGTCCGTCGATCGCGACCACCCTCGACACGCTCATCGCGGGCCCTGCAGAGCTTCGAGATCCTCGGCGAACCCCGGGTACGAGACCGCCACGGCATCCCAGCCCCGAACCGTCGACTCCCCCGCCGCCCCCACTGCCGCGACCGCCGCAGCCATCGCGATGCGGTGATCGCCATGACTCGCCATCGCCGCACCCGTCGGACTTCCACCCTTGCACGACCAGGCCGTCGGGCCGGGGTTCGACCGCGATCCCCAGTCGCGAGAGCTCCTCGCAGACCGTGCTGATGCGGTTGCTCTCCTTCACCGCGAGCTCGGCCGCATCGCGGATCTCTGTCGTCCCGTCGGCGTACGCCGCCGCGACCGCCAGCACCGGCAGCTCGTCGACGATCGCCTCGCGGCTCACGATCTCGGTGCCGTGCAGGGGCGCCGCCTCGACCCGGATCTCGCCGAACGGCTCTCCGAGCTCCTCGCCGGTCGGCGTGACGTCGATGCGGGCACCCATCTCGCGGAGAACATCGAGGTACTCCACCCGACCCGGGTTGAGGCTCACGCCTTCGATCACGATCTCCGAACCGGGCGTGATCGTGGCGGCAACGACGAAGAAGGCCGCCGACGACGGGTCACCCGGGACCGCGAGCTCGAACGCGTTCGGGGCTCCCGCGCTGACGCGCAACGTCCGGTCGTCGATCCTCTCGCACCGGCGCCCCTGACGCGACCAACATCCGTTCGGTGTGGTCACGGCTCGGCGCGGGTTCGGCGATCTCGGTGACGCCGGCGGCCTGGAGCCCGGCGAGCACGAGCGCGGTCTTCACCTGTCCGCTCGCGACCTCGAGGTCGACCCGCTCTCCCACCAGGCCACCGCCCCGCACCGTGAGCGGTGCCCGTGCCGCATCCGCGGCGCCGTCGACGAGCGCTCCCAGTGCCCGCAGGGGACGGACCACCCGGCCCATCGGGCGAGTGCGGAGCGAGGCGTCGCCGGTGAGCACGGACAGGAACGGTCGGCCCGCGAGCAGACCGGCCAGGAACCGCAGCGTCGTACCGGAGTTGCCGCAATCGATCACGTCGTCGGGCTCACGGATCCCGTCGAGGCCGCCACCTTCGATCTCCATCGCATCGACATCACCGGCCATCGACACTCCGAGCGCCGCGAGCGCCGCGCCGGTCCGACCGACGTCGTCGCCGGGCGCGAGGTTCGTGATGCGGCTCGTACCGTCGGCGATGGCGGCGAAGACGAGAGCGCGGTGCGAGATGCCCTTGCAACCGGGTAGCCGGATGCGGCCTCGAAGCGGCCGACCACCGGTGATCGTGAGCTCGGTGACCGCGCTCATTCGATCGCACTCCACGACGGGTGGTACCCGAGCTCGACGAGGCCCACTTCGAACCGTTCGACGCCGGCCTCGGAGACGATCATCACCAGCACACCTTCGGGGCCCTCCATCGAGTGCGCGATCTCGAGGTCGGCGATGTTGACGCCCAACTCTCCGGCCAGCGTGGTCACCTCGGCGAGCACACCCGGGCGGTCGGGAACCGGAACCCGGATCTCGACGAGCGCCTCTCCCGACCGCGTCGTACCCACGGGCAGGCTGCGCCGGGCGACGCGCGCCGCGTTCGAGCAGCGCGAGGAGACCGTCGCGGTCGCCGGTGTCGACGAGGTCGCGGACGTTGTCGAGCGCGGCGCGGTAGTCGTCGAGTGCCGCGACGATCGCCTCCCGGTTCGCGACGCAGATGTCGGGCCAGATCCCCGGATGGCCCGCCGCGATGCGCGTCATGTCGCGGAAACCACCGGCCGCGAGCCGCAACAGGGTCGCGTGTTCCTCCCCGATGTTCGCGGCAACGTCCATCAGGGTGGTCGCCGCGAGCTGGGGAACGTGGCTCACCACTGCGACGAGGGCGTCGTGGCGGTCGGGTGCGATGGCGACGATCTCCGCGCCGGTGCGCGCGACGAGCGCCCGGATCGTCGCGAACGCCGCGGGATCGGTGACCGCCGTGGGCGTGAGCACCCACATCGCGGCGGCGAAGAGATCGGCATCGGCTCCGTCGAGGTCGTCCTGCTCGGAGCCGGCCATCGGATGGCCGCCGACGAACCGATGCGCCTCAGCGGGACATCCCGCCTGTACCGCCGCGACCACGGGCGCCTTCACGGAACCGACGTCGGTCACCGCGGGGGCACCGAGCGCGAGCACCTCGATCACGAGATCCGCGACCGCCGAGACCGGCACCGCCACCACGACGGCCTCTGCGCCGCGCACCGCGTCGGCGAGCGTCGGCGCGACCGCGCTCACCGCGCCCAGCTCGCGGGCCCGAACGGCTCGCGCCGGGTCGTGGTCGAATCCGACGACCTCGACACCGTCGCGCGCGAGCGCGAGCCCGATGGAGCCACCGATGAGTCCGGTCCCGACCAGCGCGATCCTCGGCATCGCTACTCCGGGAGGTCGTCGCGGAGGGCCCGGGCTCCTTCGAGGTACACGTGGTGCATCTCGGAGCGACTGCGCTCGGTGTAGAGGTGCATCATCACCCGCACGCACCGCGCCACGCCGTGGCCGATCCCGAGCTCACGGGCGCACAGCAACGGGACGTCGCCGAGCCCGAGCGCCCGGGCCGCGGTGGCCGGGAACTCCGCGGTGAGGTCGTCGGTCGCGGTGAAGATGATGCTGACCAGGTCTTCCTTGTCGACCGAGTTGCGTTCCAGCATCTCGACCACGAGTCGCTGCGTACGCGAGTCGATCTGGTCCTTGGTGTCGTCGTCACAGGTGATCGCGCCCCGGAGCGCTACGAGTCTCACGAGATCGGACCCTACCGGAGCGCTTCCGGCTCGCTCGCCGCATACAACGCGTGGATCTCCTCGTACTCGAGCGGTCGCCACGCTCCGGGTGCGAGCGCGGGATCCGCGAGCGGGCCGATCCGGGTACGGACCAACCGTCGCACCGGGTGACCGACCGCGTCGAGCATGCGGCGGACCTGACGGTTGCGGCCCTCGTGGATCACGATCTCCACCGCGGCGGTGTCGCCGCGTGACTGCACCAGGTGGGCCTCGGCCGGCGCGGTCGGACCATCGTCGAGCTCGATCCCTTCGCGCAGGCGACGCAGCGTGGCGCGGGTCGGGACGCCGTCGACCTCGACGAGGTACGCCTTCTCCACGCCGTGACTCGGATGGGTGAGCCGCTGCGCGAGCTCGCCGTCGTTGGTGAGCACCAAGAGACCCTCGGAGTCGGCGTCGAGTCGACCCACCGGGAAGACCCGAGGCTCGGTCGGGACGAGCTCGACCACCGTCGGTCGGCCCTGCGGATCCGACGCGGTGCTGACGACGCCCGACGGCTTGTTGAGCACGTAGGTGACGATGTCGCCCGACGGCGAGACCGGCACGCCGTCGACGGTGATGCGCTGACGATCGGGCTCGACGCGACGGCCCAGGATCGCGACCTCCCCGTCGACGCGAACCCGACCCGCGGCGATGAGGTTCTCGGCGGTGCGGCGGGAACCCATGCCCGAGCGCGCGAGCACCTTCTGCAGCCGTTCACCGGTGTGCAGCGCGCCGGGATCGCCCGGTGGCTCGTCGGGGATCACTCGGATGCGGATTCGGCCCCGGGAACGCTCACCGTCGGCGCGTCGGGTTCGTCGCGCAGGTACAGGCCCCGCTCGAGCGCCTCGACCACCGACGCGTCGGGCACGAAGTCGACGAGCGACGGGAGATCGTCGAGCGAGTCGAGACCGAGACGCTCGAGGAACGACTGCGTGGTGCCGTACAAGATGGCCTGACCCGGCCCGGAGTCGTGGCCCGACTCCTCGACGTAGCCGCGCTGGATCAGCGTGTTCAGCGTGGATTCGACATTCACGCCGCGGATCGCGGCGAGCTGGGCGCGACTGACCGGCTGCTTGTACGCGACGATCGCCAACGTCTCGAGCGCGGGCCCGGAGAGGCGGGCGTGCTGGCCTTCGAGGACGAAGCGCTCGACGTAGGGCGCGAGATCGGGATGGGTCTGGTAGCGATAGCCACCACCGACCCGGGCGAGGACGAAGCCTCGCTGTTCGTGCTCGTACTCCGCCGCGAGCTCGGCGGCGAGGCGTTCGACCTCGTCGACCGGGATCTCGACCAGCTGTGCGAGCACGTTCGGCTCGATCGGCTCGAGCGCTGCCAGCACCACCGCTTCGATCGCCCGCTTCGCTTCCATCATCATGGGTCGCTCCGCCGCGTCGGCTCGATCGCCCGCCTGCTCAAGGTCTCCGACCGCGTCCGCCGACTCCGCTGCGGCTCCTGTACTCATACGTTGATCTCGTCGTAGCTGGGGATCGCGTCGATCTCTTCGTCGGGTTCGTCGTCCAGGTCGTGCAGATCGACCGACTCGTCACCCCAGTCGGCGAGCGACGCGGCATCGAGATCGGTGCCGGTTCCCTCGGCCAGTCGGCCGACGAAGAGGTCGGAGAAGTTCTCGACCTGCTCGAGCTCGACCACACCCTGCTTGTACAGCTCGAGGCAGGCCAGGAAGCGGACGATGACCTCGATGCGGTCGTCGATGCCGACGACGAGCTCCCGGAACGACACCGAACCCGTGTCGGGCAGCCGCAGCAGCACTGCCTCGACGGCATCGCGCACACTGATCCGGATCGGAGCCACGTGCTCCATCGAGACCACGGGCATCTCGGGTCGGATGAGCGCCCGACGGGCCGCAGCCACGAAGGACTTGAGCGAGGTCTGCTCGAGCGGATCCGGGGCGAGGCTCCGGAACGGCTCCTCGGGGCCGGCGAGCCGGGCGAGGCTGCGAAGACCCTCGCCGAGCCGGGCGTCGAGCACGCGGGCGGCGTCCTTGAAGGTCTTGCATTCGAGGAGCCGGGCGAGGAGCAGATCGCGCTCCTCGAACCGCAGCAACTCCTCGTCGAGCTCGATGTCTTCACGGCCGGGGAGCAGGCGTCGGGCCTTGAGCTCGACCAGCGTCGCGGCGATGAGCAAGAACTCGGTCGCGACGTCGAGGTCGAGACGGTCCATCCGCTCGATCTCGGTGATGTACTCGTCGACGAGGCGCGAGAGCGAGACCTCCCACAGCTCGACCTCCTGCTTCAGGATCAGATGGAGGAGGAGGTCGAAGGGGCCCTCGAACACGGAGGTACGCACCTCGTACGACATCGGGTCCAGGGTATCGGAGCACGCACCCCGGACCGGGGATCGCGCGGCTCCCGAAATCGGTACAGATCCACCTTCGAAACGGTCTGAAGAGGCATGGCGGCCCGGATAGCCTGCGCCGGATATGGCGAGGGTGTTCTCGGGGATCAAGCCGACCGGTGAGATGCAGCTCGGCAACTACGTCGGTGCCGTGCGCCGGTGGGTCGCCGAGCAACACGCCGAGGCCATCTACTGCGTCGTCGACCTCCACGCGATGACCGTTCCGTACGATCCCGTCGAGCTCACCGAGTCGACCCGTCGCCTCGCCACCATGCTGCTCGCGTCGGGGATCGACCCCGACCGGAGCCTGCTCTTCGTCCAGAGTCAGGTGCCCCAGCACAGCGAGCTGTGCTGGATCCTGAACAGCGTGGCCACCTTCGGCGAGCTGAACCGCATGACCCAGTTCAAGGACAAGACGGCCCGCCACGGTGGCTCCACGCCGGAATCGGTCAGCGCAGGACTGTTCGAGTACCCGGTGCTGATGGCCGCCGACATCCTCCTGTACGACACCGAGGAGGTCCCGATCGGCGACGACCAACGCCAGCACCTCGAGCTGGCCCGGGATCTCGCGCTGCGCTTCAACCACCGGTTCGGCGACACGTTCGTCGTCCCGAAGGGCACCTTCCCCAAGACGGGCGCCCGCATCATGGATCTGCAGGACCCCACGTCGAAGATGTCGAAGTCGGTGGAGTCGCCCCAAGGCACCGTGCTCGTTCTCGACGACGCCAAGGCGATCACCAAGAAGATCAAGTCGGCCGTGACCGACTCCGGAGCAGAGGTCCGCTACGACCCCGACGAGAAGCCGGGAGTGTCGAACCTGCTCGAGATCCTCGCCGCGGTCACCGACCGGCCGATCCCCGCGGTGGAGGCCGAGTTCGACGGTTCGGGCTACGGCGCGTTCAAGGCCTCGGTCGCAGAAGCCGTCGTCGAGGCACTCCGCCCGGTGCGGGAGCGCTACGAGACGCTCGCGGCCGATCCGGCCGAGGTCGAGCGCATCCTCACCCGCGGCGCGGAACGGGCAGAGACGTTGGCCGCCGGCGTCATGGAACGCGTCCGGCCCGCGGCCGGCCTCCTCCCGCGAGCCTGAAACACCCGACGAACGATCAGAAGTCGCGGTCGGCGGCAACGAGCGCCGCGACCACTGCTGGCGATGCCGGCAGCGCTGCGAGGCGGCGCGCGTGGTGGTGATCAGCAGTCCAGGCGACGGCGAGCGCGCTCCCGCCCGCGGCGGCGACTTCACGAGCTCCGACAACGTCGTGGCGCAGGTACCGACCGACGCGCCCGGGCCAACTCCGTCCGTCGGCGAGCGCGGTCCGACGGGCGTCGCTGCGAATGAGCCATCCCACCATCGTCGCCTCGCTCCGACCGACCACGCCGAGGCGCGCGTGACGCTTGCCCACGTCGTGCACGAGCGCGGCCTCGATCGCATCGCCGCGGAACGGTTCCGGAACCGTCTCCCCGACCGCGCGAGCCCCGTCGATCGCATGGCGACGATCGGCCGGACCCATCCCTGTGAACAGTGGACGCTCCCCCACCGTCAACATCGAGAGCGCCCACGCGTCGTCGGCAGTACTCGGTCCGCCCCGACGCAGCATCCGGAAGAAGCGCTCGACGAGATGCCGCAACCCACTCACGCTCCGAAGATGAACCGGAACAGCGCGTCCTGGAACGGCCGGATGATCGGCGTGAAGATGTCGAACACGAACACGAGCGCGAACAGGATGAGGAACCCGTACTGGCGGTACTTGTACCAGTTGGGCAACCACGCTTCGGGGAGGACGCGTTCGACGAGCGACGAGCCGTCGAGTGGTGGCACGGGAAGCAGGTTGAAGAGTCCCGAGCAGCAGGTTCGCGTAGGCGAACCAGAAGAGCAGCTGGAGCACGAGCGGCAGCTGACCGAGAGAGCCCGCGGTCGGAGCCATCTCGCGGTATGCGTACCGCCCGGCGACCGCCGACGCCGCCATCAGCACGAAGTTCGTGATCGGCCCGGCGAGGCCGACGTAGACCATGTCGCGGCGCGTGTTGCGCAGCTTCGACGGGTTCACCGGAACCGGCTTGGCCCAACCGAACGCGCCGAGCCCGGCGAGCGTCATCATCGCGGGAAGGATGATCGAACCGAACGGGTCGATGTGCGGGATCGGGTTGAGCGTGAGTCGGCCCGCCTTCTTCGCGGTGTCGTCACCGAAGAAGAGTGCGACGACACCGTGACTGATCTCGTGGAGGATGATCGCCGCGAAGAGGCATCCGAAGAAGACCAGCTTCTGTTCGAGCTCGCTGCTCATCAGGAGAACTCGCTGTTCAGCAGGAGAAGGAGCGGAGCCGGCGGACAGCTCTCACAGAAGTCGACCAGGTGAGCGATCGAGCCGGCGCAGAGGATTCGACCATCAGCGAGAAGGAGCGGAGCCGGCGGACAGCTCGCACAGAAGTCGACCGGGTGAGCGATCGAGCCGGCGCAGTGGATTCGACCATCAAGGACGACGCGTGGAGGCGCAGTGCATGCAGAAGCGAGCGGCGGGCATCGCTTCGAGTCGAGCCTCGCCGATGTCGGCTCCGCAGTCTTCACAGCGGCCGTAGGTGCCGGCGTCGAGCTTGGCGAGCGCGTCGTCGACCTCTTGCAGCGTCTCGAGCAGGGTCCCCGCGAGGGCGTCGACCTCACCGCGCTCCGCGGTGACCTGGCCGGTGTCGGCGAACCCCTCGTCGAAGTCGAGCTCGGCTCCCGGACCACGACCCATCTGGCGGAGCTGGTCGGCGAGCCGGTCACGTTCGTCGTGCAGCTGGGCGCGCAACGACGCATGGGTCAACTCGGCCATGGGGGAAGGCTACCCCCGGCCGCTCGTGCTCAGGTCGCGCGAGCCCGGGGATGCGCACGGTCGTAGACGGCCCGGAGCCGCTCCGGCGAGACCTTCGTGTACACCTGGGTGGTCGACAGGCTGGCGTGGCCGAGCAGCTCCTGGACCACCCGGATGTCGGCCCCGTGCTCGAGCATGTGGGTGGCGCACGAGTGGCGCAGCACGTGCGGTGAGAGCCGCGACGCCAGGCCGACCCGCTCCCCGGCGTCGCGCACGATCTTCCAGCAGCCCTGCCGGGTGAGCCGGCCACCGCGAGCGTTCAGGAACACCGCTTCGCCGTCGGCCCGGGTTCGGGTCCGCGGCCGTTCGAGGTCGGGGCGACCGTCGGTGAGGTAGCCGCCGAGCACGGCGCGGCCGGTGCGGCCGATCGGCACGATCCGCTCCTTCGAGCCCTTGCCGAGCACGCGGAGGAGACCGATGTCGAGATCGACGTCTTCACGATCGAGGCCGACCAGCTCGCTGATGCGCAACCCCGCCGCGTAGAGCGTCTCGAGGATCGCCCGGTCGCGCAGCGCCCGAGGACCGTCGCCCGGCACCGCGCCGAGCAGCGCCTCGACCTCGGGTTCGGTCAGCGCCTTGGGGATGCCCTGCGGGACGCGTGGCGCACCGACCTCTTCCGACGGGATCGGTGTCGACGACTCCCTCGTCGACGCAGAATCGGTGGAACGATCGCACCGCGACGAGCGCCCTGGCAATCGACGCGCGCGCGAAGCGCGGATTGCCGTCGTCGTCGCGGGCCTGCTCGAGTGTGTTGACGTAGCGCGACGACGATCGCCTCGTCGACGGCACGCGGGATCGGTGATCCCGCGGGCCCGCAGGAACGCCGCGTACCGTCGGAGATCGCGGCGGTACGCGCTCAGGGAGTTCGGCGCCAGCCCGCGCTCGACCGCCAGCCAGGTGTCGTACTCGTCGAGCAGCCACCCGACGCGGTCGCGGGTGGCGGTCGGTCATCCGATGCCCGCGAACTCACCCGCGAGGAGCCGACGGGTGAGCAAGAGGCCGATGATGCTCTTCGCGTCGACGAGCGATCCGGACGCGATCAGGTGCTCGACATCGTCGAGCTCGATCCACTCGATGCGTCATCGCCGGCTCCTTCGGGCCCCATCGGGGTCGCACCCGACGTGGGCTCGATGTCGAGCGCCGCGTAGATGTGGCTGTACTCGTCGCAGAAACCCGGCGAGTTGTAGAACTCCGCGAGCTTCACGAGCCGTCCGGCCCGGTAGCCGATCTCCTCGTCGAGCTCCCGTGCCGCGGTGACCTCGGGTGGCTCACCCTCGACGTCGCGCTTGCCGGCGGGCACCTCGAGCAAGTGGCCATCGATGCTCGCGCGGTACTGCCGGACGAGGATCGCCCGCTCACCCGACGGCTCCACGGCGACGACGACGACCGCGCCCGGATGGCGCACGACGTTGCGGTCGTGCCGACTTCCGTCGGGCGCTTCGACCTCGAGCCGCTCGATCTCGAGGAACCCCGCCTTCCCCACGACCTCGGAATCGACAACCGTGAACCGGTTCGTGCCCACGGGTGCTCCGCTCAAGTGAGCGCGGCGGAGGTCTCGGATTCGGCATCGAGCGGGAGGCGCGGGGCGCGACCCTCGGCCCGCCGGTGCGCGGCCGCGACGAACGCCGCGGAACAAGCGGGTGCGGCCGGTCGGGGCGGCTCTTGAACTCGGGATGGGCCTGCGTGGCGACGAAGAACGGGTGCTCCGACTCCGGCAGCTCGATGAACTCGACCAGCCGGTCGTCGGGTGAAGAACCCGAGCAGACGAGCCCGGCGGCCTCGAGGCGCGCCCGGTAGCGGTTGTTCACCTCGTAGCGGTGCCGGTGGCGCTCGTAGACGACCGCTTCGCCGTACGCGCGCTGCACGACGGATCCGGGCATCAGCTTCGCCGGGTACGCGCCGAGCCGCATCGTGCCGCCCATGTCGACGACGTCGCGCTGATCGTCCATGAGGTCGATCACCGGGTGCGGCGAGTGCGGGTCGAACTCGCTCGAGTTCGCACCGGCGAGACCACACGCGTCGCGTGCGAACTCGATCGTCGCGCAATGCAGGCCGAGGCAGAGACCGAGGAACGGGATGCCGTTCAGCCGGGCGAAGCCGGCCGCGGCGATCTTGCCCTCGATCCCACGGAAGCCGAAGCCACCCGGGATGACGATCCCGTCGAGATCGCGCGAGACGCCCCTCGGCGAGCAGGCCCTCGGTGTCGTCGGACGCGATCCAGTCGATCACGACCTTCGCGCCGCACGCGTAGCCGCCGTGCTTCAACGCCTCGACCACCGAGAGGTACGCGTCGGGCAGGTTCACGTACTTGCCGACGAGCCCGATGTGCACCTCGTCGGTTGCTTCGGCGACGCGTTGCACGAGCGCCTTCCACGGACCGAGGTCGGGCGGGCCTTCGTCGAGTCGCAGCATCTCGCAGACGTAGTCGTCGAGACCCTCGTCGTGGAGCACCAGCGGGATCTCGTAGAGGTCGTCGGCGTCGATCGCGGAGACGACGCCACGCTCGGGGACGTCGCAGAGCTGGCTGATCTTCTCCTTGAGGCGGGTCGCGATCGGGCGGTCGGAGCGGCACACGATCACGTCGGGCTGGATGCCCCGGCTGCGCAGCTCGGTGACGGAGTGCTGGGTGGGCTTGGTCTTCTGCTCGCCCGAGGGGCCGATGAACGGCACCAGCGTCACGTGCAGGTAGAAGACGTTGTCGCGGCCGACGTCCTTGCGGAACTGCCGGATCGCCTCGAGGAACGGGAGGATCTCGATGTCGCCGACGGTGCCGCCGACCTCGGTGATGATGACGTCGACGTCGTCGGCGGCGAGGCTGAGGATCCGTTCCTTGATCTCGTCGGTGATGTGCGGGATCACCTGCACCGTCTGGCCGAGGTACGCGCCGTGGCGTTCCTTCGAGAGCACCGACTGGTAGATCGACCCGGTCGTCGCGTTGCTGCGCCGGTTGAGCGGCACGTCGACGAAGCGCTCGTAGTGACCGAGGTCGAGGTCGGTCTCACCGCCGTCGTCGGTGACGAACACCTCACCGTGCTGGAAGGGGTTCATCGTGCCCGGATCGACGTTGATGTAGGGGTCGAGCTTCTGCATCGTGACCCGGAGCCCCCGGGCCTTCAGCAGCCTCCCGAGCGAGGAGGCGGTGAGGCCCTTCCCGAGGCTCGATGCGACGCCGCCCGTCACGAAGATGTGCTTCGCCAAGACCTGTACCTCCGGGGTTTCCCGTATCGGAACTGCGTGCGTGCACGCGCCACTGACCTACGGGAATCCGACGGTACCATGCGCCCGACCCGCTCCAGTGAACCCCAACCCGAGAGCACGCCCGAGAGCAGGCCCGAGAGAGGGAGACGCGTGCCCACGCTCGACGACGCACGCGCACCGGCCGACCCCCGGGGTCCCACTCCAGCCGCCCAGTCGTCGGACCGCCGATCCACCGCACTCGACCTGCTCGATCGTCGGGGTCGTGGCCCTGGTGATCCGGATCCCGGCATTCCTGGCGGACGCAGCCTCGTGTTCGACGACGGCGTGTTCGGCGCGTCGGTCATCGCGATGCGCGGCGGGCGGTGCACCGTTCCGCGAGGTGTTCTCGAGCCAGGGGCCGCTCTTCCTCCCGTTGGCGTGGTTCGGCGATCTCGTGACGCTCCGAACCTCCGACTCGCCCCGATCCATCGCCGTCGTCTCGGGGATCGCGATCGCGATCGGCGATCTACCTCGCCGGTCGCGAGCTCGACCACCCGGCGCCGCGCGCTCCTCGCGGCGGGCCTCGTGCGTCGTGAGCGGCTCCGTGCTCTGGACCACTGCACCCCTCGCGGCCGATGGTCCCGCGAGCGCGCTGGCGGTCGATCGCGGTCGCGCTCGCACTCGGCGTACCGACGATCCCCGTCGACGCGGCGGGCGATCGTCATCGGCATCCTCGCCGGCGCCGCGTTCTCGGTGAAGAGCCTGCTGGTGCTGCCGGCGCTCGTCGCCGTCGGGATTCTCGTCGTGTCGCGTCGACGGCGCACCGACATCCTCGCGGTGCCGATCGTCGCGGCCGTCGTCGCCGTCGTCGCCGCGCTCCCCTGGGGGATCTCACGGGTCCTCGAGCAGTCGGTCTGTACCACACCGACGCGGTCGGCGAACGGGCACCGCTCCAGAACCTGCGAGACGCATCGCGCGACACGTTGGTCAACCGCGATCTGCCCGTCGTCGCCGCCGGCATCGTCGCGATCGGCCGCTGGCTCTGGTCTCGCGCCCGGCCCGGAACCGATGAACCGGCCGACGTCCCCGAGAGTGCGAGCCGATGGCTCGACCGACTCGGCTCCGGACGGGTGCCAGTGGTCATCTGGTGCCCTGCTCGTGGGGTTGGTCCTGCTCGACCGAGGACCCGCTCTGGCGCAGCCACGTCGCCCACCTCGTCCCACCGCTCGCACTCCTGATCGCAACCGCACGCGCGCCCTGGCGTGCCGCTCGTCGTCGCCGCAGCGGTGGCGCTCCCGGTCTCGGCGGTCACGCTCCAGCCGATACTGTCGCCGTCCGGGCCCCAGCCGCGCCGAGGCCACCGTCGGCCGCTCCATCCGCGCACTTCCACCCGGAGCGATGGTCATCAGCGACGAGCCCGGCATCGTCTGGCGCGCCGGACGGCGCACACCCGACCGCTACGTCGACACGTCGATCCTGCGGATCACGTCGCCCCGCGACGACATCCGCATCACCGAGGACGACGTCGTCCGCGATGCCGCGTCGCCGCGGGTCTGCGGCGTCGTGCGCTGGTCCGCGGTGCGCTTCGGGAGCTTCGCCGATCTCGGGGCGCGACTCCGGAAGGAGGGGTACGTCCGCACGTTCGCCGCACCCGGCTCGTCCCGCGCGCTCTGGATCAAGGCGTCGGTGCCGTCCGCACGGGCCACCTCCGGCGGCGTGGCCCGCCCCCAGCCGGTCGAACCAGCGCAGCGGCGGGACCCGGTCGATCACCCGACTGAACGACACGAACTCCGCCGCCAGGTTGAGCGCGATCAACGCCGATGATCACTCCGTTGCGCGTGCCACGGCCGGTACCGAGCACGATCGCCACACCGAGAACCGCGCCGAGCACGTTCGCTCCGGTGTCGCCCAGCATGAGGCGCTCGCGGAGATCCTCGGGGAGCACGCCGAGTGCCGCGCCCATGACCGGCGCGACCGCGATACCGACGGCCCCGGTGCCGAGCAGCAATGCAACGGGGACGTAGGCCACGAGCGCGACCTTGATCGTCCGTCCCGGCGCACGGTCGAGCAGGTTCCCGAGATTCGCGGCGAGCGCGATCAGCAACGCGTCGGCGATCACCCGCTTGCCGGTGATGAAGCCGGGTTCCGCGGCGACCACGATCGCGATCCCCGCACCACCCGACCAACTTGAGCAGGCCGGTGGTGACCCGACCTTGCGGAGAGCGCACGGAGGTGACCGCGAAACCCCGGTCCTCACCGGTCCCGAGCACGTCGTCCATGAGGCCGAGCATCCCGAAGCCGAAGCAGACGAGCAGGACCAGCGGCCGGGCGAGGTTGAGTCCGGGCTCGTCGCCGAGACCCACGGCGCCGAGCGTGGCCCGACCCGCTTCGACGATGAGCACCGCCGCGACGATCAACACGCCACCGACGACCGGGATGCGCAACCGTCGGTAGTTCTCACGCAGCAGCGCGGGCGCGGCGAGGATCTGGTGACCGGACACGATCAGGAACCGCACCGCCACGAACCCGACGACGAGCGCGACGACGACCGTCATCCGTGAGCGAGCGGAGTCGCCGGACACTCGCGCGGTACGTGAACCGGTGAGCGATCGAGGCGACGCAGCGGCGAACCATCAGGACGGCGATGCCGGCAGGGCACGGGTGGCGCCGTCGCCGTAGCCGTAGTGGCCGCTCACCGGTGGCGTCCGCCCGAGGTCGGAGCCGGCGAGCGCGACGGCCATCCGGCCTTCCGCGAGCTCGACGTCGTCGACGGTCGATACCCCCGCGATCGGATCGCCGGTGCGAATCGGGTCGAGAACCTTCCCCCGCTCGGGCTTGGTGGGCCCGTCTGCGAAGACCTCACCGACGACGGTCGGGATGCCGACTCCCGCGAGGGCCCGCGCTCCCGACCGGAGCATGTTCCCCGGCGCGAACCCGGCCCCCGAGAGCAACACGGCTCGCGCGTCGCGACCGGGAAACGTGGACTGGTCGAGCTGGCCGTCGCCGACCCGGTCGACTTTCACGAACCCGGCCGCGATCAGCGTCGACGAGCGCGTCGCCGGGCGGTGCTGTTGCCGAAGGCGGGGCGATCTCGGCCGTCGCCTGCCCGGCGTGCAGCCGCGCCTGCGAGCTCCTTCCACGCCGTGTCGCGCAGGGTCGTTGCATCGCGGCTGGTCTCGCCGACGGCTTGGCCGAGCTTTTCCGCGGCTGCCTTGTCGCCCAGGTTCCACGAGTCCTCGAGCCACACGACCCCCGAGACGACTGCACCGGCCGCACGCAAGACCGCAACCTGCTTGCCCACGGCGTCGGCGTCGATTCCCCGCGTCGCGATCACGACGACCGGCACGTCGGTCAGGCGGCCCTCGACGACGTACGGCTGCGACTGCGCGACGAACTCGTTCAAGCGATCGACCTCTGCGGCGCGGAGCTCGCTCTCCTTCTTGCGTTCGTCGGCCTTGCTCTTCACCGCCTCGATGCGGTTGTTGAGGCAGTCGACGATGGCGCGGTCGATGACAGTGGCGCCCATGACGATCCCCACGGTGAGCGCGAGGAACACGGCGACAAGCGAGACGAGGTGGAACCGGAAGTTGATCATCGGTCAGAAGGTGCCGCTGATCGTGTCCCAGAGATCTTCGAGAGTGAGGCGCAAGCCGCGAAGGTAGACCTGCAGCGGTTGCGACACGATGCTCATGACGACGATCGCCATGACCGCCGCGACGACGAGCAGCAGCAGATCCCGACGGCGTACACGACTCTCGTAGAGACGATTCACTCCCTTGGCGTCGACGAGCACCGGACCGAGCCGGAGGCGGGTCAGGAACGTCGACGACATCCCGGGACGACCCTTGTCGAGGAACTCGACCATGGTGGTGTGGGTACCGACCGCAACGATCAGCGGCGATCCCGCCTCGAAGGCGAGGATCATCGCGACGTCTTCACTCGTGCCGTCGATCACGAACTCGTGGTACGGCACGCCCCATTCCTGGAGCTGATCCCGACCCGGCGCCCGGCCGTCGAGGTGGACGTGGTGCACGAGCTCGGCGCCGGTCCCGAGCGCCTTCTCGGAGACGGAATCGAAGTCGCCGATGATGATGTCGGGCTTCCAACCGATCTCGAGCAGCGCGTCGGCACCACCGTCGACCCCGATGAGCACCGGACGGAACTCCCGGATGTACGGACGCAGCGCCGCCAGGTCGCTGCGGTAGTCGTGGCCGCGCACGACGACGAGCGCGTGCCGGCCCGTGAACTGGGTGTGGAGCGGCGGGAGGTTGACCGGTTCGAAGGTGAGGCTCGCCTCGCGCTGGATGTACTCGAGCGTGTTCACCGCGAACTGCTCGAGCTCGACACCGATCGTCGAGCGAGCCTCCTCCATCGCCGACTCGATGCCGGCGACGCTCAAGCGGGCGCCCTCGCCGACGAGACGGTCGTCGACGAAGATCGTCGCCGTCGACGATCCGGACGTCGCGCCGTCGGGGATGTCTTCCATGACCCGCGGGCCGGCACAGTCGACCAGTGGGATGCCCGCCTGGACCACGCGGATCGGACCCTGATTCGGGTAGCGACCCGAGATCGACGGCGACGCGTTGACCACACGCCGCGACCTCCGCGCCGATGAGTCCCTCGGCCGCGACGCGGTCGAGATCCTGGTGGTTGATGATCGCGATGTCACCCGGTTGGAGGCGCTTCACCAGATCCTTGGTCCGAGGTCCGACCTTGGCCGTCCCGGTGACCTCCTTCGCCGACGCGGTCTGACCGGGTTCTTGCGCGCCATCACGACACCCGCGACGCAGCGTCGGCGAGCAGCTCCTCGGCGTGGCGACGCGCGTGGGTCGAGTCGCCGATCCCCGCGAGCATCCGCGACAGCTCGCGGACCCGCGCGCCGTCGAGCACGAGCGACGCGTCGGCCACGGTGCGGCCGCCTTCGGTGTGCTTCTCGACCACGATCTGCGCGTCGGCGAAGGCCGCGACCTGGGCGAGGTGCGTGACGCACAGCACCGGACGACGCTCTGCGAGCTCCGCAAGCGCAGCTCCGACGGCGCGACCCGCTTCACCGCCGAGGCCGGCGTCGACCTCGTCGAACACGAACGCGGTGGCGCGCCCGCCCTCGGTCGCGAGCACCACCCTGAGCGCGAGCATCGACCGGGCGAGCTCACCACCCGAGGCGACCTTCGCGAACGGCCGCGCCGGCTCTCCGGCGTTCGCCG
The DNA here is from genome assembly GCA_963829475.1 of uncultured Actinomycetes bacterium. Taxonomy (GTDB): domain Bacteria; phylum Actinomycetota; class Acidimicrobiia; order IMCC26256; family JANYLB01; genus JANYLB01. The sequence continues at coordinate 1,229,350 of CAWHIU010000002.1, forward strand.
CGAGGAGGAACGTGACGGCGTCGGCACCGTCGTCGCCCTCCGGGGCATCGTCGACGGCGATCTCGAAGCTGGCCGCCGGCATCCCCAGCCCGGTGAGACGCTCGGTCACCGCGCGTGCCAGCGGACCCGCGGCCGCACGCCGATGGCGACGAGAGGGCAGCCGCGGCGGCCGACGGCGCGTTCGGTCGCAGTGACCCGTTGCGCCTCCAGCTCGGCGGCGCGCGACTCGTAGCTCTCCAGGTCGGCGAGGCGGGTACGGACCTCTTCGCCGTAGTCGACCACCGCGCCGAGGGTCTCGCCGTACTTGCGGCGGAGCTCGTGCAGTCGATGCCGTCGCTCTCGGACCTCGGCCAGTCGGGCCGGATCGAGCTCGAGCTCGTCGGCGACGAGTCGGAGCTCCTGCGCGAGCTCGGCGAGCTCGCTCTGCAGGACCCGGAGTCGCTCGGCAAGCGGCGCGAACGGCGCCCGATCGACGAGTGCTCCGGCCGCCGCGCCGACACCGTCGAGCGCGGGACCGTCGAGGCTCGCGCGGGCCTGGGCCAACGCGTCGCGGTGCGATTCGGCGTTGGCGAGCAGCTCCTGTTGCGCGGCGAGCGACTCGTCTTCGGCGGGATCGTCGATCTCGGCGGCGTCGATCTCGTCGAGTTGGAACCGCAGCAGGCCGATCTCGCGCGCCCGGGTGCGGGCGTCACCGCCCAGCGCGTCGAGCGCAGCGTCGATGGTCGCGGACCTCGGCCCGGGCGTCGCGGTACTCGGCCAACGCGGCGTGTGCGGGTTCGCCCGCGGCGTGATCGAGCGCCGAACGTTGCTCGGCCGGAGTCAGGAGCGAGTGGTGCGTGTGCTGGCCGTGCAGCTCGACGAGCTCGGCCCCGCGCTCGGACAGCTCCCCGGCCGTCGCGAGTCGGCCGTTGATGTAGGCGCGGCTGCGGGCACCGGGCGTCGACGACACCACGCGCGCCAGCACCACCTCGTCGCCGTCGGCGCCGACGAACCGGCCCTCGACCCGGGCTTCGTCGGCGCCGTCGCGCACGAGCCCCGGATCGGCCCGACCACCGAGGAGCAGCTCGAGCGCGCCGACGACCAGCGTCTTGCCCGCTCCGGTCTCTCCGGTGATCGCGGTGAGACCCTCACCCAGCACGACCTGGAGCTCGTCGATGATCCCGAGGTCGCTCGACGAGCTCGCGACGCTCGGACCAGGGCTCATCGGTCGGCCAACCCGAACTTGGCCTTCAGGATCTGGTGGAAGTCGCGCGGGCCGAAGGTCACGATCCGCGTCGGCGTCCGTGCCGGCGGTGCACACGACCACGTCACCCGCCGCGAGCTCACCGACCTCGCGGCCATCGAGCGTCAGGACCGCGGCCCGATTGTCGGTGACCGTGAATCGGAGCTCCTCGTCGGGATCGAGCACCAGCGAACGGTCGAACAGCATGTGGGGCGACACCGGCGTGAGCAGGAGGCAGCGGTGGCGCGGCGACACGATCGGGCCGCGGGCCGAGAACGAGTACGCGGTCGATCCGGTCGGGGTCGCGACGATCAGACCGTCGGCCGCGTAGCTGGTGAAGAACCCGCCGTTGATCTCGACGTCGAGTCGCACCACACGACCGTGGCGCGCCTTCTCGATGACGGCCTCGTTGAGCGCCGACCACCGACCGCCGGCCACGCCCGTCGACTCGACGCGCACGTCGAGCGCCATCCGCTCCTCGACCCGGTAGTCGCCGGCGACGAGCCGCTGCCAGCGCGACGTCGAGGTCGACGGGTTCGACCTCGGTGAGGTACCCGAGCTGACCGACGTTGACGCCGAGCACCGGGATCCCGGCCTCCGCCACGAGGTCGACGGTGCGCAGCATCGTCCCGTCGCCGCCGAGCGAGATCGCGAGGTCGAGACCAGTCACGAACTGTCTCCGGGTCGACGGCGAGGGCACGCAACGCGGCCCGATCCGCCGCAGTCGGGCGACGGGACGGTGACCCGGAGACCCTTCGCCGCGAGCCAGTCGGCCGCGCGCTCGGCCAGGTCGAGCGCCTCGGGACGCTCCCGGTGGGGAACCAGTCCGATGGTCTGCAAACCGGTCGACGGCGACGCGCTCACGCGGGATCACCATCGACGTCGATGTCGTCGTCGATCTCTGCGCTCGGGTCCACGTCGGCCAGCGCGTCGAGCGCGGCTCCATCGACCCGGGTCACCCCGGGCCCCGGCTTGCGGCCGTGGGCGAGGAACTCACGGTTGCCGTCGGCACCGCGCAACGGTGACGCCATCACCCCGACGGTCTCGATCCCGGCATCGCCGAGACCGGCCGACGACCTGCTCCAGGACGTCCCGGTGCACCGACGGATCCCGGACGATCCCACCGCGCCCGACGCGGGCCCGCCCCGCCTCGAACTGCGGCTTCACCAGGAGAACGAGGTCGGCGTCGGCGCGCGGTGAGACGGACGAGCGCGGGCGCGACGAGCACGAGCGAGATGAAGGACAGATCGGCCGTCGCCAACTCGGCCGGTTCGCCGATCTCGGCGAGCTCGAGATGGCGGAGGTTCGTACGCTCGAGGACCCGCACCCGAGGATCCTCGCGCAGAGTCCAGGCCAGCTGCCCCCGGCCGACGTCGACGGCCACCACTTCAGCCGCACCCCGTTGCAGGAGGCAGTCGGTGAAACCGCCGGTGGATGCGCCGGCATCGAGACAGCGCCGACCGGCCACAGGAACCGCGAACTGCTCGATCGCTGCGTCGAGCTTCTCGCCGCCCCGGGAGACGAACCGAGGCCGTGGGCCAGCTCACCACGATCGGCTCGCTGCCGTCGACCATCCGGGCCGCCGATCCCGCCGGGGCGCCGCCGACCGTCACGTTCCCGGCCGCGATCGCCTCGACGGCCACCCGCCGACTGGTGACGAGCCCACGCCGGACGAGCTCGGCGTCGAGCCGACGCCGCATCGGGCTACGCGCCCGATTTCGGGGACCTCTTCGCGGCCTTCGCCGACTTCGTGGTCGTCTTCGGTGCTTCTTGGGCGCCTTCTTCGCGGTCTGCTTGGCGCTTCTGGCGCCTTCTTCGGACGCAGTCGCGGCCTTCTTCGACTTCTTCTTCCCGCCGGCGGTGCCGACGAGCCGGGACTCGAGGCGGGCGAGGTCGTCCTTCGTCGCGATGCCCACCGTCTTCACCTGACGTTGGATCTCGCGCCGCATGACGTCGAGCATCTCGTCGGTCCGCTTCCGGCTCTCGTCGACGAGATCGTCGACGAAGCCCTGCACCTGGTTCTGGGCGAGCTGACCCTGGGCGACCAGCTCCTTCGCCCGCCCGCGGCCTGCGGCGCGTGACAGCGCGACGAAGTGGGCGCCTGCGTCGAGGTACCGGCTCAGATCGGGTCGCTGGTGCCATCACTGCACTCCTTCGATGAGCGTTCGACACACGCTACCGTCGGCCGGGATGGTGATCCCGCTTCGCGACGACAATCCGAGCGCCGCGAAGGCCGATCGTCACCATCATCCTCATTGCGCTGAACCTCTTCGTGTTCGCGCTCGTCCAGCCCCACGGCGACACCTCCGCCGAGACGCGTTTCGACTACGAGCACGCCGCGATCCCCTGTGAGATCACCCACGGCACTCCCCTGACCGTCGGCGAGGCGACCACGGGAACCTGCGGCGGCGGGCTCGGCGGCGTGACCTCTCCCGAGATCTTCGCCGACAAGAACGTCTACCTCGCCGCGCTGGTCTCGCTCTTCCTGCACGGCTCCTGGCTCCACGTGCTCGGCAACATGCTCTTCCTCTGGGTGTTCGGCAACAACGTCGAGGACCGGCTCGGCCACGTCGGATTCGCGATCTTCTACCTGTTCGTCGGACTCGTCGCGACTCTCGGTCACGTGGCGGCCGACCCGAGCGCGACGGTCCCGGTCGTCGGAGCCTCGGGCGCCATCGCCGGGGTGATGGGTGCGTACCTCGTGTTCTGGCCCCGCGCCCGCATCCACAGCATCGTCTTCTTCGTGCTCCTCCCGCTCCCGGCTGCGCTGGTGCTCGGACTGTGGTTCGTCGCTGCAGTTCGGCACCGACGCGAGCTCCAACGTCGCCTGGGTCGCGCACGTCACCGGCTTCGCGGTCGGCGCGCTCGTCGCGCTGGTCATGCGCGCCGCCGGTGGCCCGCTGCGACCCGTCGCGTTTCCCAACCCACCGAGCAACCTGTTGCCTCCCGACGACCGGCCACCCCCGGGAGCGCTCGGGACCTGATCAGCAAGCGATGATCGTGCGGGCCAACTCGGCGAGGTCGGCCGTGACGAACGCTCGGCGCCGGATCGGTCGGGACGGGCTCTCCGCCGCCGCCGTTGCCGTCGCTGACCCCCGAGAGCACGAGCGCGAACGGCCAGCCGAGTGCGGCGGCGAGGGCGCCGTCGGTCGACGGGCGGTCCCCCACCATGAGGCCCGGACCGTCGACGAGCTCAGCGGAGAAGCGTTCTCGTACCAGCGCCACTGTCGCGGGTTCCGGCTTCCCGGCGACCTCGGGAACGCGTCCCGCCGCGGTCGCGACCGCGGCAACGATTGCGCCGTTGCCGGGGAGCAGCCCGTCAGGTCCGGGATAGGTCGCATCGACGTTGGTGGCGACGAACCGCGCGCCGGCGCGGACCGCAGCCGCGGCACGATCGAGCTCGTCGAAGTCGAACGTCGTGTGGAACCCGACCACGACCGCGTCGGCAGGCCCCCGGTCGACGACCTCGTACCGCTCGGCCTCGAGGGCTTCGATCACGCCCAGGCCCGCGCACGCGAGGACCCGCGCCCCGGGATCGAGCTGGTCGCGCAGCAGCGCGACCGCGGCCTGCGCGCTGGTGACGACGTCGTCGTCCGATGCCTCGACACCCATCACGGCGAGCTGGTCGACGATCGACCGGGGAGTCCGGCTCGAGTTGTTGGTGAGGTAGCCGACCCGGTGGCCCGCGGCGCGGCAGCGCGTTCACCGCCTCGGCCGAGCCCGTGATCGGATCCGGGCCCGAGCCAGAGCACGCCGTCGAGATCGCAGCAGACGAGTCGGCTCAACGGGCGACGAGCGCGCGGTCGAGCGCGCGGCGGTAGTCGGCGGAGTCGGGGCGCATCGCGACCGCGAGCTTCAGGTGGCGCCGGGCACCGAGCTGATCACCCGCGCGCAACAGGCACAGTCCCAGGCCGAAGTGCGCGTAGTCGTTGACCGGGTCGAGCTCCGACCGACCGTTCGAACTCCTCGGTCGCTGCAGTGAACCGCCCGGACCGGAAGTACGCGCGGGCGAACGTCTCGCGCACACTCGGCGCGTCGGGCTCGAGGTCGCGCGCCCGCTCGAGCGCGACCACCGCGGCGTGCACGTTCGCGCTCGGCGAGCAGCCGGGATCCCTCGTGGAACGCCTGGAACGCCTGGTAGCCCCGACCCCCGTCGTCGTCGGGGATGTCGTCGGCGTTCGCTCGGCGGTCGGCGTCCATGAGGTGCTCCGAGATGTGGGCGTGTGCGACAATCGCTCGGTCTGTACGAGTCTTCGGCGTGTTGACGCCTCGAAGGGAACCTCGACGTGCCCCGATTTCTTCCGTTCCGCGGCTTGCGCTACACGACCGACGATCTCGCCGCGGTGGCCGCACCACCCTACGACGTGATCGACGACGACGAACGCGTGGCGCTCGCGGGTCGCCACGTCCGCAACGCGGTCCAGCTGATCCTTCCCGACGGTCCGGTCGAGACCCGATACACCGCCGCCGCCGAGCTTCTCGCCGACTGGCAGGCCGACGGCTTCCTCGCCACCGACGCCGAACCCCGGTTCTACGGATACCGGATGCGTTTTCACGACGACGCCGGACGCGCCCGCGCGACCGACGGCATCCTCGGCGCGCTCGAGCTCCCCGATGCGGCCGGCACGGGCGACGTCCTGCCCCACGAACGCACGCTCCCGAAGGCCAAGAGCGACCGCCTCGCCCTCCTCCGGGCGACCCGCGCCAACCTCGACCCGATCTGGGGACTCTCGCCCGGCGTGGGCCTGAGCCCGCTCGGCGACCACAGGAACACCCCTCGTGACCTGCACCGATGCCGACGGCGTCGAGCACTCCCTGAGCGCGATCGACGACCCGAGCGCCGTCGCGGCGATCGAGGCGGCCGTCGCCGGCGCGCCGGTCGTGCTGGCCGACGGCCACCACCGCTTCGAGACCGCGATCACCTACCGCGACGAACAGCGCGCGGCCGGGGCCGGGCAACCCGGCGACGACGCGATCATGTGCCTCGTCGTCGAGCTCGCCGACGACCAGCTCTTCGTCGCAACCGATCCACCGGCTGCTGCACCGGGCTGCCGCCGACCGTTCGATCTCCGCGGCTGCGCTCGCGGAGCACTTCACTCTGGTCGACGCGGGACCGAACACCGGCGACGGCGCCGCGGCGCTCTACACCCGCATGCGCACCGACGGTGGCCTCGGCCTCGCCGACGCCACCGGCCTCGCGCTGCTCGTCCCGCCGACGACGATCCGAACGACGAGCGACGCGGCCCGCTTCGAGGCGTCGATCACGCCGGCGCTCCCGTCGAGCGTCGACGTCACCTACCGCGACGACGCGGTGACGTGCGCGTCGCTCGTCGACAAGGGCGTCGCGAACGCGGCAGTGCTGCTGCGCCCGGTCACCGTCGCCCAGATCCGCACCGCGGCCGACGCCGCGCACCCGCATGCCGCAGAAGACGACGTTCTTCGCACCCAAGCCGCGCACCGGCGCCGTCTTCCGCCTCCTCGACATGTGAGCGCAGCGTGCGTCGCCGGACACGCGTCGCGGCAACGTGAATCGGCGAGCGATCGAGGCGACGCAGCGGAGCGAACCTAAGTTGACGTCCCAGACGGGGGCGGACTCGATGAGCTTGCGGAGGTCGCCGGGGCCGGAGCGCTCCTGCGCGGCGAGCGAGCTGCTGCTGGACCTGCGTCTCGTAGGTCGGGCGGCTGATGTCGCGGAACACGCCGACCGGCGTCGGGACCGTCGGCTGGTTGGCCAGCCGTGAGAGTGCGAACGCGACCGTCGGGTCGGGTCGGTGCTCGTCGTGGACCAGCAATGCTTCGATCGCCGACGTCGGCGACGTTCACGACCTCGGCCTCGCCGTACTCGTTGAGGCGCACCCCGAGCTCCGCGTCGTCGCCGAACCGGATCGGCTCGCCGTGGTGCGAGCTCGATGAGCATCTCGGCGCGGGTGTCCTTCTTGAGGATCGCGTCGAAGGCACCGTCGTTGAACACGTTGCAGTTCTGGTAGATCTCGACGAACGCCGCGCCCTTGTGGTCGTGGGCGCGCTTGAACACCGACTGCATGTGCTTGCGGTCCATGTCGTGGGTGCGGGCCACGAACGTGGCCTCCGCGCCGAGCGCGAGCGACAGCGGGTTGAACGGGTAGTCGAGCGAACCGAACGGCGAGCTCTTGGTGACCTTGCCCATCTCGCTCGTCGGCGAGTACTGACCCTTGGTGAGGCCGTAGATCTGGTTGTTGAACATCAGGATGGTGAAGTTCACGTTGCGGCGCAGCGCGTGGATCAGGTGGTTGCCACCGATCGAGAGTCCGTCACCGTCGCCGGTGATCACCCACACGTCGAGCTCGGGGCGAGCGATCGCCACACCGGTCGCCACCGCGGGCGCACGGCCGTGGATGCTGTGGATCCCGTAGGTGTTCATGTAGTACGGGAAGCGGCTCGAGCAGCCGATGCCCGACACGAACACGGTGTTCTCCGGACGGACACCCAGCTCGGGCATCAGCAGCTGCACCGCGGTGAGCACCGAGTAGTCGCCGCAGCCGGGGCACCAGCGCACTTCCTGGTCGGACGAGAAGTCCTTCTTGGTCAGCGCGACGGCCTCGCCGACGCCTGCACCGCTGCCGTTGCCGTCAGCCATTGGTCATCTCCCGGATCTTCGCTTCGATCTCCGATGCACGGAACGGAATGCCCTGCACCTTGCACAACGACACCGCGTCGACGAGGTACTCCGCACGCACCAGCTTCGAGAGCTGGCCCAGGTTCATCTCGGGGATCAGCACCTTCGGGTAGCGCCGCACGCACCTCGCCGAGGTTCGCGGGGAACGGGTTCAGGTGCATGAGGTGCGCCTGCGCGCACTTCCCACCCGACTCCCGGATCTTGCGGATCGCGGCCTTCGACGAACCCCAGGTGCTGCCCCATCCGAGCACGAGGATCTCGGCGTCGCCGTCGGGATCGTCGACCTCGATCTCGGGGATGTCCTTCACGATGCCGGCGATCTTGTCGGCTCGGAGGTGCACCATCTTCTCGTGGTTGTCGAGGTCGTAGTTGACGTTGCCGGAACCGTCCTGCTTCTCGAGGCCACCGATGCGGTGCATGAGGCCGGGCGTGCCGGGAATCGCCCACGGGCGGGCGAGCGTCTCGGGATCACGCAGGTAGGGCCAGTAGTTCCAGGTGCCGTCGGCCTCTTCGTGGTTGAACTCGGTCTGGAACGGCACCGAGATGTCGGGGAGCGTGTCGACATCGGGGAAGTTCCACGGCTCGGCACCGTTGGCGAGGTAGCCGTCGGTGAGCAGCATCACCGGCGTGCGGTACTTCACCGCGATGCCGGACCGCCTCGAACGCGGCGTCGAAGCAGTGGCTCGGCGAGTACGCGGCCACGATCGGCAGTGGCGCTTCACCGTGGCGGCCGTACATCGCGAGCAGCAGGTCGGCCTGCTCGGTCTTGGTGGGCAGACCGGTCGACGGGCCGCCGCGCTGCACGTCGACGAGCAGGAGCGGAAGCTCCATGCTGATCGCGAGGCCCATCGCCTCCGACTTGAGGTCGACGCCCGGGCCCGAGGTCGACGTGACCCCGAGGGAACCGGAGAACGCGCCGCCGATGGCGACGCCCGCCGCGGCGATCTCGTCTTCGGCCTGCAGGGTGCGGACACCGAAGTTCTTGTGCTTCGAGAGCTCGTGGAGGATGTCGGACGCCGGGGTGATCGGGTACGACGCGCACAGCACCGGGAGCTTGGCCTTCTCGGCCGCGGCGATGATCCCGTAGGAGAGGGCGACGTTCCCGCTCACGTTGCGGTAGCGACCGGGCGGGAGCTGCGCGGGCTGAACCTCGAACGGGTGGTCGAACAGCTCGGCGGTCTCACCGAAGTTGTACCCGGCCTTGAACGCGGCGATGTTCGCGTTGCGGATGAGCTCCTTGCCCGCGAACTTCTCCTCGATCCACTCGATGATCGACTCGGTCGGACGCGTGTACATCCAGGTGATCAGACCGAGGGCGAAGAGGTTCTTCGAGCGCTCCGCGTCGCGGGGCTTCACGCCGAGCCCTTCGCACGCGAGCTTGGTGAGCGTCGTCATCGGGACCGGGAACACCTGGTACGCGGCGAGCGAGTCGTCGTCGAGCGGGCTGCCCTGGTACCCGACCTTCTCGAGGTTCCGGGGCTCGAAGGCGTCGGTGTTGGCGATGATCGAGGCACCTGGCGGCAGGTCGGCGAGGTTCGCCTTCAGCGCGGCCGGGTTCATCGCCACGAGGAGGTTCGGCACGTCACCCGGAGTGAGGATGTCGAAGTCGGCGATGTGGACCTGGAAGCTCGAGACTCCGGCGATGGTGCCCGCGGGTGCGCGGATCTCCGCCGGGTAGTTCGGCAAGCGTCGCGAGGTCGTTGCCGAAGCTGGCACTCACGTCGGTGAAGCGGTCGCCGACGAGCTGCATGCCGTCGCCGGAGTCGCCTGCGAAGCGGATGACCACCCGCTCCAGCGTCTCCGGACGGCTCGGGTCGGAAGTGGTCGAATCGGTGGTCACGCCGTTGTGCCCCTGTCGTATGTCGTCTCGGAAATGCCCGCGGACAGCGCGAGGCAGCCGAGAGCGGATTCTAGCGGCGCGCGGACGGTGAGCCCGACACGGTCGGCCGGTAAGCTCCGCGGGTTCGCGCGACACCCCTTGTCCCGTCACCGCTGACGGACCCGTCCCGAGATCAGGAGCACTCCACGATGGCCCTCGGATACGACAAGCCGCTCTTCATCCTCGCCTTCGACCACCGGGGCTCGTTCCAGAAGAAGATGTTCGGGATCGACGGCGATCCCACGCCGGCCGAGACCGCCAAGATCATCGACGCCAAGTCCGTGATCTTCGACGGCTTCTCGCACGCTCTCGGTGAGGGCGCGCCCGCCGACGAGGCCGGAATCCTGGTCGACGAGCAGTTCGGTGCCGACGTCGCCGCGCAAGGCATTGGCCAACGGCTGGATCTGCGCCATGCCGGTGGAGAAGAGCGGGCTCGACTACTTCGAGTTCGAGTACGGCGACGACTTCGGCGCCCACATCTCCGCCTTCGGCCCGTCGTTCTCCAAGATCCTGGTCCGCTACAACCCCGAGGGCGACGCCGCGATCAACGCTCGATCCGTCGCCGGCCTCAAGCGCCTCTGCGACTGGCTCCACGAGAACGGCCAGAAGTTCCTGTTCGAGCTGCTCGTTCCCGCCGAAGCCGCCCAGCTCGCCGCGGTCGACGGCAGCGACGAGCGCTACGACACCGAGGTCCGCCCCGGTCTGATGAAGACCACGATCGAAGAGCTGCAGGCCGCGGGCATCGAGGCCGACATCTGGAAGATCGAGGGCATCGACCGCCGCGAAGACTGCGAGATGATTGCCGAGACAGGCGCGCGCCGGTGGGCGCGACGGCGTCGGCTGCGTGGTGCTCGGCCGGGGCGCGAACAGCGAGAAGGTCGATCACTGGCTCCGCACGGCGGCCGGGGTTCCCGGCTACCTCGGCTTCGCGATCGGCCGCACCATCTGGTGGGACCAGCTCAAGGGCTACCTCGACGGCTCGATCTCCCGCGACGACGCCGCAGCCCAGATCTCGGCCAACTACCGCCGCTCGATCGACGTGTACAAGGGCGGCTGAGCAAACCGCTCACCTACCCTCGCTCATCCCCGTCCTCCGGCCAGCTCGTCGAGCACCCGCTCGGCGAGGCGGAGCGCCTGGGTGACCTTCCGTCCGTCACCGGCGCGGGCGACCAGGTCGGCCTGCACCTCGACCCGCGATCCCGGACCACCCGCGCCGGTGCGGAAGAAGCGCCGCACGACCCGGCCCAGCACCACGACTTCCGCGCCGGCCTCGAGGTCTTCGACGTGCGGCGCAGGATCCCACACCGCGACGGGGACCGACGTCGCCGGGACACCCGCGCGGCGGACCCGCACCGCCAACGTCGCGAGACGGGTGCCCGACGCGAGCGTGCGGAGCTCGGGTGGTGCCGAGCACTCGCCCCGCACCAGGCACAGGTTGAGCGACATCATCTCGCTCGGATCGGACCGCTTCCGGGCGGGCGGCTTGGAGCCTGGCGGTTTCGAACCCGCTGGTTTCCGGCTCGACCGTTCCGGGGCGGGATGCTTCCGGCCGGGCTGCTTCGGGCTGGGCTGCTCGGGCTGGCGCTGACGGACATGGCGTTCCTCCTGATCGACCTGTTGAACGGGACTGCAGGGGGAAGACGCGAGCTGCACCGTACCGACCGGCTGGGACACCTACGGGGGCGAACCGCGCCCGTCGCCGACATCCATCGTCAAACCGTGCGAGCCCGGAGCCGCGGAGGTGCGATCATGGTGGGTGCTCCAGGTGCGGCAACTCTCAGTCGAGGTCGGTGGACGGACCACCCTGCTCGAGGCGTCCTTCAGCCTGCGCCCGGGCGACAAGGTCGGCCTCGTCGGTCGCAACGGCGCCGGCAAGACCAGTCTCCTGAAGGTGCTCTCCGGTGAGGCGCCCGCTGCGTCCGGGGTGGTGCTCCGGCCCGACGACCTGGGCTTTCTCCCCCAGAACCCGCGTCCCCGCGGTGCGGGTGTGGAAGCCACCGCGATGTCGCACGTGCTCTCCGGGCGTGGCCTCGATGCCGCCGCGGCACGCGTCGAGAAGCTCCGCCTGCAAGTCGAGGAGACCGGCTCTGAACGCGACGCGGGCCGCTTCTCGATCGCCGAGGAGGAGTTCCGCAATGCCGGTGGCTACGCCGCGGATGCGCAGGTCAGGCGGATCGCGTCGGGTCTCGGCCTCACCGATGACCGCCTCGACCTCCCGATCGACGCCCTCTCGGGTGGCGAGCGCCGCCGAGTGGAGCTGACCCGGATCCTCTTCGCGGGAAGCGAGGCGCTGCTCCTCGACGAGCCGACGAACCACCTCGACAACGACGCCAAGCAGTGGCTCATGGGCTTCTTGCGTACCTACCGCGGCGCGTTGCTCGTGGTCAGCCACGACCTCGAGCTGCTCGACGCGTCGATCACCCGGGTCCTGCACCTCGATGAGGGCGAGATGGTCGAGTACAAGGGCACGTACTCCCAGTACCGCACCGCCCGGGCCGCCGACGAAGTGCGGCTCGAACGGCTCGCGTCCCGTCAGGGCGCCGAGATCGATCGGCTCAAGAAGCTCGCCGATGGCATGCGGGGCCAGACGGCCAAGCGCGCACGCGTCGCGAAGTCGCTCGACACCCGCACCGCGCGTCTGCAGCGCGACGCCGTGACCGGCCCGAAGAAGGAACGCTCGATCGCGGTGAAGTTCCCGACACCTCCGCGTCCCGGGCGCGGTCGTGCTCGAGGCCGAGGGTCTGCGCAAGGGCTTCGGCGGGCCGCCGGTCTTCAGCGACGTGTCGTTCGACGTCGGTCGCGGCGAGCGCCTGCTGATCCTCGGCTTGAACGGTGCGGGCAAGACCACATTGATGCGGCTCCTCGCCGGTCGCGACCACGCCGACGACGGGACGATCAGCTTCGGCCACAAGGTGTCGGCCGGGTACTACGCCCAGGAGCACGAGGGCATCACCTCGGGGCGCACCATGATCGACCACATGCGCGAGTCGGCCGACGTCGCCGACCAGGACCTCCGCGCGTTGCTCGGGATGTTCGGCCTCAAGGGCGAGATGGCGTTCCAGGACGCCGGCACACTGTCGGGCGGCGAGAAGACGAAGCTCGCGCTCGCCCAGCTCGTCGCCGGCCGTCACAACCTGCTGCTGCTCGACGAGCCGACCAACAACCTCGATCCGCCGTCACGCGACGCCGTCGGTCTGGCGCTCCGGGAGTGGCCCGGCGCGATGGTCTGGTCAGCCACGACACCGAGTTCGTCTCCCGCCTCGAGCCGCAGCGCGTGCTGCTCATGCCCGACGGCGACATCGATGCCTGGTCCGACGACCTCATCGACCTCGTCGCCCTCGCGTGAGCTCTGCTGGTCGGATCCGCTGCGTCACTGCCTAGCGGAGGGCGCTGAGACGCTCGGCGACGTCGGCGAAGGTCTTGTCGTGCTGCTGTACCCGTTGGAAGAGCTCGCGGGCGCGAGGGGTGTTGCCGGCGCGTTCCTCGAGATCGGCGAGGGCGTACCAGAGCCGGAGGTGGTGATCCCGTGGACGCTTCACGTCGGCGGTGCGCTTGCTGAGCACGGCGATGGCCTTGTCGATCTCGCCCCGATCGGCAAGGTCGCCGGCGCGCACGATCCGCCCCTCGGCGACCAGCTCCGACGACGGCGAGACCGCGGCGAGCTCGGTCCACAGCTCCTCGACCCGCTTGTGATGCCCGAGCGCTCGTTCGCAGTCCATCAGGACGGGATGCTGATCGGCCGACGCGGTCAGCGCCACGTACTTGTCGAGCTCCTTGGCCGCGGCCCGGTAGTTGCCGAGGCGGTACAACGCGAGGCCCGAGGAGCTCCCGAACGCTCGGTGACTCCGGCACCGCGTCGCGCACGGGCTCGAGGATCCGGACCGCGACCCGGGTGCGGTCGTGGGCGAAGGCATCGGCCGCGTCGACGACCTGCTCGTAGAGGCGGGCGCCCTTGCGGCCGCCCAGTCGGACGATCTCGGCCTTGACGTCGGGTGAGCCACCCGCCTTGCGGGAGCGCCGCCGAGGGGGTGCGGCCGGGTGGGCGACGGTCGGACGCTTCGCGGTTCGCTTGGGCTTCGCCTTGCCGTGGACGATTCGCAGCCCCGCCGACTTCGGCTTCTCGGCTTCCGCCTCGGTCTCCGGTCCCCGTCGGGGTCGACGGGGAGGCGCCTCGTGGGTGAACGGACCGAACCCGCCGGTGTTCTCGGATTCCGGCTTCGCGCGTTGGCGCGACGAATCACCGCTGCGTCCCCGGCTGGGGGCACCCGAACGTTTCGGCGCGTCGCTCCTGGCACCGGATCGGCCCGACTTGGCGCCGGAGCTCCGACCTCCGGGCGCGGGCTTACCGCCCTGACGGGCATTGCGCTCGGGCTTTCCTCGACGTTCGCCGGCCACTGGTTCTCCCTGTAGGTCGGCCGGATCGTACCGGCCCTTGCACACGGCCCCGGACGCGACGAAAGCGCCCGACGGGGCGCTTTCGTTGAGAAATCCCGGCGGCGACCTACTCTCCCGGGGGGCTACCCCCCAAGTACCATCGGCGCTGGCGGTCTTCACGACCGTGTTCGGAATGGGAACGGGTGTTTCCCCGCCGCAATTGCCACCGGAAACTGGTTGTCAGGAGGGGCGCTGCTCGACCTCAGCGGTCGACCCACAATGGGCACAGCGCGAGCCCCTCGAGGACTCCATAGCGAGCACGAACAACAAAGATCCCAAGCCCTCGGCCGATTAGTACCGGTCGGCTGAACACCTTGCGGTGCTTACACCTCCGGCCTATCAACCTAGTCGTCTACTAGGGGCCTTACCCGGTTAACCCGGTGGGAGATTTCATCTTGAGGCAGGCTTCGCGCTTAGATGCTTTCAGCGCTTATCCCTTCCGAAGGTGGCCAACCAGCCATGCTCCTGGCGGAACAACTGGCACACCAGAGCTTCGTCCGTCCCGGTCCTCTCGTACTAGGGACAGCTCCCCTCAAATCTCCTACGCCCATGGAGGATAGGGACCGAACTGTCTCACGACGTTCTAAACCCAGCTCGCGTACCGCTTTAATGGGCGAACAGCCCAACCCTTGGAACCTGCTTCAGCTCCAGGATGCGACGAGCCGACATCGAGGTGCCAAACCTTGCCGTCGATGTGGACTCTTGGGCAAGATAAGCCTGTTATCCCCGGGGTACCTTTTATCCGTTAATCGACCGCGCTTCCACACGCCACGGCCGGGTCACTAAGTCCTGCTTTCGCACCTGCTCGACTTGTTGGTCTCGCAGTCAAGCTCCCTTGTGTCTTTGCACTCGACGCCTGATGGCCGACCAGGCTGAGGGAACCTTTGAGCGCCTCCGTTACTCTTTAGGAGGCGACCGCCCCAGTCAAACTGCCCACCTGACGCTGTCCCCGACCCGGATCACGGGCCTGGGTTAGAGCCTCACTACAAACAGGGTGGTATTTCAAGGTTGTCTCCACCGAAGCTGACGCCCCGGCTTCCAAGACTCCCACCTATCCTACACAATTTGTACCGAAACCCAACATCAGACTGCAGTAAAGGTCCACGGGGTCTTTCCGTCCTTCCACGGGAAACGAGCATCTTTACTCGTAGTGCAATTTCGCCGAGTCTCTGGTTGAGACAGTAGCCAAGTCGTTACGCCATTCGTGCAGGTCGGAACTTACCCGACAAGGAATTTCGCTCTTAGGAGTTGTTCCCCATGTCGCCATGAGGCTAGGACCATATCTTCACCTCCGAATCGGTTGGAGGTGGCTGGCGTATGGCCTCTGAGGATTCCAGATACCGAGACCGTTGCCGGCGGTTCATGTGCTCGGTTTCCCGAGCGATCGCACCGAAGTCCGTCGTCCGTGAGATGTGTCCCCGCCTGCATCGTTCGCAGGACGGCGGCGAACCTCTCGAAGTCGAGACGCTTCGCGGTTCTCAGCGGATGTTCTTCGAAGAACGGTACGACTCGCATCGCGAGGTCGCGACCTCCGCTTCACGGAGAAGCGGAGGAGCGGCTCGCGGTGGTTGTCGTGACGGGTGTTCTCGATCAGATACCCACATCCGAACTCCTCGTGGAGAAGCTCGAGTGCGGATCGGGAGGACGCCGCCTGGGTCACCGAGAACTCGTGCTGGACCTGCCAGCCGAGTCGACAACCCGGGTTGCGTACCACCGAGATCGAGAAGCAGCCCTCACCGTCGACGAAGCCGACGATCCACTGCTCGATACCTGGCCTTTCCTGCTGATTGTCCGCACCGGACGGATTTTCACTGCCCATCGCCGCACCCTAGGAACAGGGTGTGACCTGATGGACGAGTACCGCCGGATACTCGGGGTTTCCAGCAAATAGCCAGCTGCGCATCAGCGCGTCACCACGCTGAGGGGCAGAACCCTGGCACGTCAGGGTTTTCCTACCTTAGGACCGTTATAGTTACGGCCGCCGTTTACCGGGGCTTAGTTTCAGGGCTTCGCCTTGCGGCTAACTCTTCCACGTAACCTTCCGGCACCGGGCAGGCGTCAGTGCGTATACGTCGTCTTACGACTTAGCACGCACCTGTGTTTTTAGTAAACAGTCGCTTGGCCCTGGTCTCTGCGGCCTCCTCGAGCTCCGGACGCGAAGTCCTTCACCCTACTGAGGCCCCCCTTCTTCCGAAGTTACGGGGGTAATTTGCCGAGTTCCTTAACCAGAGTTCTCTCGATCGCCTTCGTATTCTCTACGTGCCCACCTGAGTCGGTTTGGGGTACGGGCACCGTGTCAACTCGCTAGAGGCTTTTCTAGGCAGCATGGGATCAGTCACTTCACCTAAAACGGTTCGGCATCGCGTCTCGAGGTTACGCCCGACGGATTTACCAATCGGACCCTCTACCCGCTTACCCCGGGACAACCAACGCCCGGGTTGACCTACCCTCCTGCGTTCCCCCATCGCTACCCGTCAGGGCCGTGGGACAGGTTCGACCGAAGTCAGCCCCTGATCACGATCCATTGGGTTGGACGCGGACACGGTGGTACAGGAATATCAACCTGTTGTGCATCGACTACGCCTTTCGGCCTCGCCTTAGCTCCCGACTAACCCTGGGCGGATGAGCCTTCCCCAGGAACCCTTGGGCATTCGGCGGAGGGGTTCCTCCCCCCTCTTTCGCTACTCATACCGGCATTCGCACTCGACCACGCTCCACGTCTGCTCACGCAGCCGCTTCATTGCCGAGGTCGACGCTCCCCTACCCATCCGTACTTGCGTACGTATGACGCAGCTTCGGCTCTGTGCTTGAGCCCCGTTACATTGTCCGCGCAGGACCACTCGACCAGTGAGCTATTACGCACTCTTTCAAGGATGGCTGCTTCTAAGCCAACCTCCTGGCTGTCTGGGCAATCCCACATCGTTTACCACTGAGCACAGAATTTGGGGCCTTAGCTGGCGTTCTGGGCTGTTTCCCTCTCGACCATGAAGCTTATCCCCCATGGTCTCACTGCCGCGCTCTGGAGTATCGGTATTCGGAGTTTGGTTGATTTCGGTAAGCTTGTAGGCCCCCTAGACCATCCAGTGCTCTACCCCCGATACTGAACACGCGACGCTGCACCTAGATGCATTTCGGGGAGAACCAGCTATCACCGAGTTTGCTTGGCCTTTCACCCCTATCCACAGGTCATCCCCCAAGTTTTCAACCTTGGTGGGTTCGGTCCTCCACGAGGTCTTACCCTCGCTTCAACCTGCCCATGGATAGATCACTCGGCTTCGGGTCTACCACTCGCGACTATACGCCCTATTCAGACTCGCTTTCGCTCCGGCTCCCCCTCTCGGGTTAACCTCGCCACGAACGGTAACTCGCCGGCTCATTCTTCAAAAGGCACGCCATCACGGCTGCCGACCGAAGTCGACAACGACGCTCTGACTGCTTGTAAGCCAACGGGTTCAGGTACTATTTCACTCCCCTCCCGGGGTACTTTTCACCTTTCCCTCACGGTACTCGTGCACTATCGGTCGCCAGCTTGTACTTAGCCTTACGAGGTGGTCCTCGCAGATTCACGCGGGCTTTCCCGGATCCCGCGTTACTCGGGAACACCACCAGGAGCTCGTTAGCTTTCGCATACGGGGCTATTACCGTCTACGGCGCGCCTTTCCAGAGCGCTTCTGCTAGCTATCGAGTTGATGACTCCTTGGAGGTTCTGCCGACCCTCCAGGTGGGTCCCACGACCCCGTCGTAGCATCGCCGGCAGGCTGTACCACTACGACGGTTTAGGCTGATCCCCTTTCGCTCGCCGCTACTCAGGGAGTCACTGTTGTTTTCTTTTCCTCGGGGTACTGAGATGTTTCAATTCCCCCGGTTCCCTCCCACCGCCCTATGTGTTCAGGCGGGGGTGACTGGGCATGACCCCAGCCGGGTTTCCCCATTCGGATATCCACGGGTCAAAGCCTGTTAGGCGGCTCACCGTGGCTTTTCGCAGCCATCCACGTCCTTCATCGGCATCTGGCGCCAAGGCATCCACCGTTGGCTCTTCATAGCTTGGGAGTACTTTGATGCTCGTGCTCGCTATGCAGTTCTCAAGGGTCGACGGAGACGCGAGGCGTCTCGAGGGCCACCACGGTCGCGCCGAAGCGCCGACACCGTGGGAGGGCCGGGAACCGGAACGCCGAAGTGCCCCACGCAGATGCGTGGAGCACGGGCGGTGCGACTCCCTCAAAACGGAATAGTGATGCCGGACATACGGGACCCGGTGGTGCCGACGTGGGGATCGCTCAGGTTCGAGCGAACGCGACGTCGGGGTCGGATCGTCTTCCGGATGCCGAATAACCAGTGCTCGACGTGGGAACTCCCAGCGACACGATGGACGTGACGTCCCCGAAACCGGAGATGTCGTGCCACCGAATGCCGGGCAGTGGAGCTCCTTAGAAAGGAGGTGATCCAGCCGCACCTTCCGGTACGGCTACCTTGTTACGACTTCACCCCAATCGCCAACCCCACCTTCGACAGCTCCCTCCCCGAAGGGTTGGGCCACTGGCTTCGGGTGTTGCCGACTTTCGTGGTGTGACGGGCGGTGTGTACAAGGCCCGGGAACGTATTCACCGCAGCGTTGCTGATCTGCGATTACTAGCGACTCCGACTTCACGCAGTCGAGTTGCAGACTGCGATCCGAACTGAGACCGGCTTTATGGGATTAGCTCCATCTCGCGATATCGCAACCCTTTGTACCGGCCATTGTAGCATGTGTGCAGCCCAAGACGTAAGGGGCATGCTGACTTGACGTCATCCCCACCTTCCTCCGGTTTGGCACCGGCAGTCTCCTACGAGTCCCCGACATTACTCGCTGGCAACATAGGATAGGGGTTGCGCTCGTTGCGGGACTTAACCCAACATCTCACGACACGAGCTGACGACAGCCATGCACCACCTGTTCCGGATCCCGAAGGATCACCGTGTTTCCACGGATTACCCGGAATGTCAAGCCTTGGTAAGGTTCTTCGCGTTGCATCGAATTAAGCCACATGCTCCGCCGCTTGTGCGGGCCCCCGTCAATTCCTTTGAGTTTTAGCCTTGCGGCCGTACTCCCCAGGCGGGGCACTTAATGCGTTAGCTACGGCACGGAAACCGTCGATAGATCCCCACACCTAGTGCCCAACGTTTACGGCGTGGACTACCAGGGTATCTAATCCTGTTCGCTCCCCACGCTTTCGCTCCTCAGCGTCAGTTTCGGCCCAGAGTACCGCCTTCGCTACGGGTGTTCCTCCCGATATCTGCGCATTTCACCGCTACACCGGGAATTCCATACTCCTCTACCGAACTCAAGTCACGACAGTATCGAGTGGCGCCTCCAGGTTGAGCCTGGAGATTTCACACCCGACTTATCGAACCGCCTACGAGCTCTTTACGCCCAATAAATCCGGACAACGCTTGCCCCCTACGTATTACCGCGGCTGCTGGCACGTAGTTGGCCGGGGCTTCTTCTGCAGGTACCGTCACTATCGTCCCTGCTGAAAGCGGTTTACGACCCGAGGGCCTTCATCCCGCACGCGGCGTCGCTGCATCAGGCTTTCGCCCATTGTGCAAGATTCCCCACTGCTGCCTCCCGTAGGAGTCTGGGCCGTGTCTCAGTCCCAGTGTGGCTGGACATCCTCTCAGACCAGCTACCCGTCGTTGCCTTGGTAGGCCGTTACCCCACCAACAAGCTGATAGGCCGCGAGGCGATCCCGAAGCGGAATCCATTTCCTCACCAGACCATGCGATCCGGTGAGGACATCCGGTATTAGCACGAGTTTCCTCGAGTTATCCCGGTCTTCGGGGCACGTTCCTCACGTGTTACGCACCCGTTCGCCACTTTCCGCCCGGGCAAGCCCGGGTTTCACGTTCGACTTGCATGTGTTAAGCGCGCCGCCAGCGTTCGTCCTGAGCCAGGATCAAACTCTCCATCGAGACTCTCAGCCGGGCCGGCCGGGCGAACCCGGTCGGACATGGCTTTCAAATCCGTTGAAAAGCTGTCGATCGAAGCCACTGACCTCGACCGACAACCAAATTGCTTTGACGTGGAACATCCTCTTCTCACACCCGAGGGCGTGAGGCAAAGATGCCCGCACTGGCTTTTGGCATCACTATTCCGTTTTCAAGGAGCCGCTGTCCGAGACCGCCGCGAGCCGTGAAGCCGCGACGCTCGGACCGACACTCGATCCATCTTCCCGGGGGCCGGTCTGGCTAGTGGTTCGACGCGCAGAGCGCGAGAAACCGCCGGGAAGGAGGCCGTCCGTGTCAATCCACCGAACCGTTGCCTTGGGAGAGGCGCCGGAGGGCGGACCTGTAAACCTACCGATCGCACGACTCACTGTCAAGAACTCGGGTTCCGGGCCTGAGCTCCAGGCCGGCTGCCGGTTCATCGAGCGTGTGAGCGCACCAACGGCGAGGGAGAACATAGCCCACGCGCGCCGTCGGTCACGGGATCCGGGCCAGGAAATCTGGTCGGCTACGGCTGCTGAAATCTCAGCCGAAGCTCAGTCGACGACGACGATCCGGGCCCAGCTCCGCTTCCCCACCTGCACCGTTGCACCGTCGACCGCGTCGGTCACGCTCGTGTCGACGTCGGAGATCCTTTCGCCGTCGATCCGCACCGCTCCCTGCTCGACCTGGCGCCGACCCTCCTTGTTCGACGCGACGAGCCCGGCCCGGTTGAGGAACGGACCGATCGGCATCGGCAGCTCACCCCGCGGGAGCTCGACGTCGGGAACCTCGGTGGGTGCGGCGTGCTGCTTGAAGACCCGGTCGAACTCCGACTCGGCCGCCTCGCCGCTGCCGACCGGGTGGTAGAGATCGACGATCGTGCGGGCGAGGCGGCGCTTGGCTGCGTTGCGTTCCACTCCCCCGCCCGCTTCGAATCCGGCGACCGCAGCATCGACCGCGTCGGGATGCCAGCCGGTGGTGAGCGCGAGCCAGCGAGGCACCAGGGCGTCGGGGATGCTCATGATCTTGCCGAACTGCTCCGCGGCCGGCTCGGCGATCCCGACGTAGTTGCCGAGTGACTTCGACATCTTCTGCACCCCGTCGAGCCCCTCGAGCAGCGGTGTGGTCATCACGACCTGCGGCTCCTGACCGGCGTGCTCCTGGAGCTGGCGGCCCATCAAGTTGTTGAACAGCTGATCGGTTCCGCCCAGCTCGACATCGGCGCGGACCTCGACGGAGTCGTAGCCCTGGAGCAACGGGTAGAGCAGCTCCATGACCGAGATCGGTGCCCCCGCGGCGTAGCGCTGGGCGAAGTCGTTCGCGTTCGAGCATCCGGGCGACAGTGGTGCTCGCCGTCAGACGCAGCACGTCGTCCATCCCCATCCCCGCCAACCACTCGGAGTTCCGGCGGATCTCGACCCGCTCGGGAGAGAGGTCGAGAACCGCTCCGACCTGGTCGATGTAGGTCGCAGCATGGGCATCCACCTCCTCCCCCGACAGCCGTGGCCGGGTGGCCGACCGACCGGTCGGATCACCGACCATCGCGGTGAAGTCGCCGATGATCAGGACCGCGACGTGGCCGAGGTCCTGGAACTGGCGGAGCTTGCGCAGCACCACCGCGAATCCGAGGTGGATGTCGGAGGCCGTGGGGTCGACACCGAGCTTGACCCGCAACGGCTCGCTCGGTGGCCGCGGCGCGCTCGAGGCGGCGCCGGAGATCGGCCTCGCTGATCACGTCGACGCACCCGGCGGTCAGGATCCGCAGCTGCTCGTCGATCGTCGCGGTCACCGCCGGCCTTCCACCGAATGCACGCTAGCAACCCGCCTGCTGACAACTGGTGAGGCTGGTGGGCAACAATGTTGCCAGTGAGTACCTGTGCGCCGCCCCGCCGGCGGCGGTCACCGCGCGTCGCGGCAATCGCTCTCGTGATCGTGCTCGTGGCCGCCGGCTGCCAGTACACCGCCGACCTGAAGCTCCCCATCGGCCAGGCCTCGTCGACGAAGGTGCTCGCATCCGACGGATCGCTGATCGCCACCCTCCACGCGGAGCAGAACCGCGATCCGGTCACCCTCGCCGAGATCGCACCCGTCCTGGCCGACGCAGTCGTCGCGATCGAGGACAGCCGCTACTTCGAGCACGACGGCGTCGACCCCCGCGGCATGATCCGGGCGCTGACGCGCGACGTCGAGTCCGGAACGGCCGCGGAGGGGGGCTCGACCATCACCCAGCAGTACGTACGCGCAGTGATGCTCGACAACGACAAGACCATCGCCCGGAAGCTGCACGAAGCCGTCCTCGCGGTGCAGCTCGAGGAGAAGTACTCGAAACGTCAGATCCTCGTGCGCTACCTGAACACGGTGTACTTCGGCAACGGTGCCTACGGGGTCGAGGCCGCGGCGCAGACCTACTTCGCCAAGCCTGCCCGCGATCTCGACCTCGCCGAGGCGGCGCTGCTCGCCGGGTTCATCCAGGCTCCGAACCGAACGAACCCGTACCGGAACCCGGCTGGCGCCCAACTCCGGCGCGACGTGGTGATCGACCGGATGCTCACGTTGCACAAGATCGACGCCGCCGCGGCGGCGGCGGCGAAGGCCGCGCCGCTCGGAGTCGGTCCACAACCCGAGACGGCTCACTATCCCGACCCTCAGTTCATCGAACAGGTGAAGAAGCTCGTCCTGACCAACCCGGCCTTCGGGCCGAACCAGGCGGCGCGAACGCGTCTGCTCTTCACGGGTGGGCTTCGGATCGAGACGACACTCGACCCGAAGCTGCAGGCCCTGGCAGAGCAGGCCGTCGCCCAGGTGATTCCCGATCCCACCACCGATCCCGAAGCGGCGGTGGTGTCGATCGATCCCGCGAACGGCCACGTCGTCGCCTACGTCGGCGGCCGCGACTTCTACGGCCCGGGACCCTTCGCCAAGGTCGATCTCGCCGACTACGACAACGGCCGATCGTCCGGATCGGCGTTCAAGCCCTTCGTGCTCGCTGCCGCGCTCGACGAAGGCATCCCGCTGACCCGCACCTACAAGGCGCCGGGCCAGATGACGATCCCGGTCCCGGGCCAGGAGCCGTGGGACGTCAGCAACTACGAGGGCAAGGGCGACGGCGGCCGCATGAACCTCACCGACGCCACTGCCGAGTCGGTCAACACCGTGTACGCACAGCTCATGATGGATGTTGGGCCCCAAGCGGCCGTCGACGAGGCCAAGCGGCTCGGGATCACCAGTCCGCTGCAGGCACTGCCCTCCGCGGTCCTCGGCACCAACGACGTCACCCCGCTCGACATGGCCAGCGCGTACGGGGTGTTCGCCGGCGACGGCCTGCGCGCCGAACCCGTCTTCGTCACGCGGGTGACGAACCGTTCGGGCAAGGTGCTGTACCAGGCGCCGGCCGCGCGCCACCGTGTGCTCTCCGCGCTCACCGCCCGGAAGGTGAACCAGGTCCTGCAGAAGGTCGTGACCGACGGGACCGGTGTGAACGCCCGCATCGGACGCCAGGTCGCCGGCAAGACCGGCACAGCCCAGAACAACTCCGACGCGTGGTTCGTCGGCTACACGCCCGAGCTCAGCACGGCGGTGTGGGTCGGATTCCCCGGCGCGACGACGCCGATGGTCCCACCCACCACTCCCTTGACGATCACCGGGGGAACCTGGCCGGCGGAGATCTGGCAGTCGTACCAGGGCGCAGCGCTCGCCGACCGTCCGGCGACCACGTTCGGTTCGGTGGCCGACGCCGAGGCCGAGGCACGCGATGCCGCGGTGGACGGTTCCACCACCTCGACCCGCCCAGGAGCGCGGATCCCGTCGGTGGTGGGCATGCGTGAAGCCGACGCACGACGGGTTCTCGCGCCGACAGGTGCCACCATCGAGACCGAGACGCGCGGGAGCAACCAGTACCCGCCCGGCGTCGTGCTGGCCCAGTCACCCGAAGGTGGCAGCGTGCTCCGACACGCCGACGACACGATCACCCTCACGCTCTCCGTCGCGCCGCCACCCACGGCAGCGGTTCCGAGCGTGCTCGGGCTCTCGGCCGGCGACGCTCGCGCGCTCGTCGAGGGTCGAGGCCTCGTGATCGAGATCACCGAGCTTGCCGAACCTCCACCGGGCGACACCACCCGCGCCGGCCTCGTCTGGAAGCAGTCGCCGGTCGCGGGGACGTCGATCGATGTCGGCGGCACCGTGCAGGTGTGGGTAGACCCCGACCTCCCACCCCCTGCACCTCCGCCGGTGCCCTAGACGGCGGTCAGCGAACCGCCGCCGTCGGTACGAGCGGGTCCTCCAACGACATGCCTTCGATGAGCGTCGGGATCCGCTCGGCCCAGTCGAGCGTGTTGCTCGACAGCAGCGCGGTCGGGCACCCGTCGAACGCATCGGCGATGATCGAACGCTCCGTCGTGCGGAGATCCTCCCCGGTCGACGAGAGCATGAACTCCTCGAGGTGGTGGTACGGCGGGAAGCCGTAGGCGTCCTCGCAGTTGGCCAGGAGGATCTCCTGCGCGTCGTCGGGCTCGAGCCACTCGAGACCGGGTTCGCCCCGGCTGATGATGAAGAGCGCGCAGAGCTTCGCCGCTCCGGCGACCTGCACCCCGGGCACGAGCCGCTGCACCGGGTACTTCGGTGGCGGGACGATGTACTGCACGAGCGTGTTCACCGTCGCGACCGGCAACCCGGTGCGAGTCAGGAAGAACGCGAACTGACGACCGGAGCGCGAGTGGAGCCGGCTCTGGAGCCCGAGCGTCGAGCGTTCCCGCCAGTTGAGCCTCGGACGCTTGACCGCGTGCAGCGTGTGGTTGCTGATCGTGAGTGGCTTCGGGTACGGCAGCACCGAACCGTCGGGGCACACGATCGTGAGGTCGTCCGACACGAACTCGTACGGATGCGCGTCGAGCAGCTTCAGCATCGTCGTCGTCTTGCCGGTGTCGGTCCGAGCCGTGATCATGTAGGCCCGGCCGTCTTCGACGATGCACGCGCCGTGCACCAGGGCGTAGCCCCGTTCGACCATGCTCCACCGCATCAACGGCTCGACCAGGTTCGTGTAGAGCACATGCGGCGAACGCCGCATCATCGGCGTTGCGATCGCTTCGATGTGGTCGGTGATCTCGACCTCTGCCGCGAAGCCCTTGGATTTGAATCGCTCCTCGTAGCGCAGGTGACGCCGGAGGGGCTGATGCAACGCGCCCACCGGCTTCTCTGCGCTGAGGCTGCCGATCCGCACGCGGATGTCGGGGTCGCGCCCGAGGTTGGGAACGCGGAACGCTTCCAGCTCGGGGAGCTTGCCCTCCGACTCGACCGCCATGATCCCGTGCACGTCGTAGCGGTGCAGCTCGGGCGCACGCGGCCGCGTCAGGATGAGCGGCGAGGCGCTGCGAAGCTTCTGGAGCTGACCGAGATACCGGAGGCCTTCGTCGAACGACGCCTTGCTCTCACCCGCGGCCCGGGCGCCGAACTCGAACCCGACCTCGGCCACCGCGAGCCGAGGATGCCGCACGACGATCTCGAGCAGGATCTTGAACCCGTTCGGACGGAGCGTCTCGAGATCGATGGCGTCACGACGCACGATGAAGAAGCCGCTCATCGGGTCCGAGATGGGCGCGAGCGAGACGGGGAACGCGGCTTTTGCAGCCATGGCGCTGGTGCGGGACAGGATCTGGCGCGTGCCGGTCAGCCCGGTGCTCCCACCATCCGTGTGCCGGCTCGCCACCACCAGATCAGCTCCGGTCGCGAGCGCCCGGTCGAGGAGCTCGAGCACCATCTCGGGTGGGTGCTGCAGGTCACCGTCCATGACGCAGACCCACTCACCGCGCGCAGTCGCGAGCCCTTCGAGGACCGCGCCGCCGAGGCCGCCGCTGCGCTCACCCGCCGGCCGGTGGTGGAGCCCGATCGCCAACGCTCCACCGGTTTCCCCGGACGCGAGATCGACGATCCGACGTGGTGTGTCGTCGTCGCTGTCGTCGACGAAGATCAACTCGCAGTTGTCGGGGTCCATCCCTGCAGCACCGAGCGACGCGGCGAGCCGTTCGGCCAGCGCCACGACGCACGCTTCCTCGTTCCGGGTCGGGACGACCACGGACAGTGCGATGAGCTGCGGAGAGGTCACCGCCCCGTCTCCGACCGACCGCAAACGTGTCACCAATGCATCCGTACTTGACGACATCGAAACTCTCTCCGCTCTCTTCCGTTGACCACCACCCAGTGTGTTCGAGCGATGTTCGCTGAGCGGCCATCTTGTGTCAACGTTATTGCCCCGATTTCGGACCGTTCCGTGTGCGTTTCTCGATCGGCAAACGCGACGAAACACCCATGAAATAGCGCGGGAGCGTCAACTCTCGCGTGGCGCACCTGAGCAGTCACTCTGCGCGCGACTCGCGCGACCGCCGTCGGGCGAGCACTTGCGGATTCGACGCCGCGGTCCCGGGCAGTCGCGGCGCGAAGCAGAAAGCACTGAGCGCGCGATTGTGGCGGAGCGCTCTCACGCAGCGTGAGGTGTCAGTCGTCGGGGAATGCGACCGCGGCATGGCGAAGGAGCTCTTCGACATCGGCCAGCGAGCGGTCGGGCGCATCGTTCCACACGCTGAGGTGCGCGGTGGACGCGAGGACCACGAGATGGTTGCGGATCCGCGCGCTCCGGGCAATCGCGATCGCGTCGGCGATCCCCGAGGGATCGGTCGCGACCGCGATGGCCTCGGGGAGGTCGGTCCCGCCGAGGCGGTTGGTTCGCGTCCCCTGGGCCCAACCGCGCGCCGCGATCACTGCCTGGATCTCGTCGTAGATCGTGGTGTGGCCGGCACGACGCGGCGGTCGATCCCGCTCACCCCCGCGGGGGCGTTGCCGAAGTCCATCGGGTTCGATCGTGCTCATCGTCGAACTCCGGGTGAGTGAGCGGAGAGTGGTTCCGAGCGTCGCGGACGCACGCTCGGTACCACTGTAGCGACGCGGGTTGAGCGATCGGTGCCTCCTCGGTGAACACCACCCAAACGACCGGAATCGGTCCGCTGTCGATCGCTTGTTCGACAGCGAGTAGGACGGGGTACACACAGAGTGGTCGGATGCAACGGAGCACCTCGGTGAACGACGTCTTCCAATAGGACATCGACCACCAGATCCAGGACTGAAGCGGCGCGTCCGACCGCGGAGTCCGGCCACGCTCAGCGGTCACCGCGTGCAGCGCGGGCACCGGGGGACGGGAGCTCGCCGATTCAAGAAATCGCGGCCGTCCTGCCGATACCGCCGGAGACGGATCGAACGCAGCGGGTCGACCGGAAGGCAGGAACCGTGGCACCCCTCAGCGCGCAGGACGCGGCGCATCTCCTCAGACGAAGCGGATTCGGCGGCGGATGGGGCGCGGCCCCCAACGACCTGACTGCGCTCACCGGCATCGAGCTCACCGACGCGGTCGAGCTGGTGCTCGATCAGCAGAACGTCACGTCGGACTCACCACCGGCGGAGTTCGGCGATCCCGCCAAGGGTGACTGGGAACGTGTGTGGGCACTCACGTTGTGGTGGTTCGAACGCATGCGGACCGCACGGGTCACGGGTCGGACCGCGGGAGCTCCGCAGGCGAGCCCCCTCCAGGAGAAGATGTCGCTGTTCTGGCACGGCCACTTCGTGTCGAGCGAGGACAAGGTGAACAACGCCACCCACATGTACGACCAGCACCATGTGTTCCGCTCGCAGGGCCTCGGCAACTTCCAGGACCTCTGTCTCTCGGTGACCACGGTTCCGCATGCGTGCGAAGCCATGTTGCGGTACCTCGACAACGACCCGAACGAGAAGGAGAACCCGAACGAGAACCTCGCGCGTGAGCTGATGGAGCTGTTCACGATGGGCGTGAACAACTACACCCAGGACGACGTGACGGCCGGGGCGCGCGCCTGGACCGGCTACAACATCGACGACAGCGACGCCGGCAACCACATCTTCCACTACTACCCCGAGCGCCACGATTCCGGGATGAAGACGTTCCTCGGCGTCACCGCGGCGTGGGACGGACCGGGTGTGGTCCGACAGCTCTGCACCGGTACCGACATCAACCCCAGCACCGGCGTCACCCCGACGGTCTCGACCAGTCGGTACATCGCGCGCAAGATCTGGAGCTTCTTCGCGTACCCCAACCCCTCGGCCACGCTCGTCGACTCGCTGGCCACGAACTGGCGGGCCAACGGCCTCGACGTCACCGCGCTCCTGCGTGACGTGTTCACGAGGCCCGAGTTCTATTCCACCCAAGCCAAGCGCGGGCTCCTGCGATCCCCGGTCGAGTTCATCGCGGCGGTGCTCCGATCGACCGGTCTCAGCATCAACGACGTCCAGCCGTGGGACATCGGCCAGATGGGCCAGCAACCGTTCTACCCACCGAACGTCGCGGGCTGGAAGCAGAACAGCTATTGGCTGTCGACGTCGGGTGCCTGGTACCGGGCCAACTGGATCCACAGCTCGGTCCGGTGGCAGGCGCACGACCTCACTCCGCAGTTCCTGAGCTGGACCGGCCGGGACCCCGTGACGAACACGTACCCGATGACCCCCGATGAGGCGGTCGACAACGCGTTCGCCACGTGTGGGATCACCGAACCGTCGGCGGGTACCCGGAACCGCCTCATCGCCTGGCTCACCGCACAACGGGTCGCGAGCAAGGCACCGACCTACGAGTGGCTCGACCTCGAGTTCCTCAACCTCGGGACCCTCGTGTTCCTCAGCCCCGACTTCCAACTCGCGTGAGCGAGCGAAGTGGAGCCGCCGGACAGAAATCAAAGGACGTGAACAGGTGAGCGATCGAGGCGGCGAAACGCAGCGAACCATAGAGATGAGCGCAGTGGAGCCGCCGGACAGCGATCAAAGGACGTGAACAGGTGAGCGATCGAGGCGGCGCAACGGAGATGCAGCGGCTCTCGGTGCCTGCGGGCGGGCCGAACGGGATGTCGCGACGGAAGTTCCTCCAGGCGCTCGGTGTCGGAGCGGGCGCGGTCGGCGCGGGGACGGCGCTCGCCGGCTCCGGCCTGTTCGAGCGGCTCGAGGCGTTCGGGGTCAGCTCCACCTCCGCGAACGACGGAATCCTCGTGCTCGTCATGCTCGAAGGCGGCAACGACGGGTTGAACACCGTGGTCCCGTACGCCGATGCCAACTATCAAGCGCTGCGACCCGGCATCCGTTACGACGCGCCCGGCACGGGTACGAACGGCGTCCTCGACATCGGCATCCCTGGCGTCGGGCTGCATCCCTCGCTGGCACAGCTGCAACAGCGCTACCTCAAGGGCCAGGTCGCCATCGTGAACGGGATCGGCTACCAGCCGCCCGACCTGAGCCACTTCTCGTCGATGGGCTACTGGATGAACGGCTGGGTCACCGCTCCGCCCAACAGCTACGCCAATGGCTGGGTCGGCCGATACCTCGACACGCTGCCGGGCGCCGCGAGCGACGAGCTGCTCGCCGTCTGCATCGGACAGACCGTGCCGCTCCACATGGTCGGCGCCGTCGCGCGGGCCGCCGGCCTGCCGACCTACCTGAGCGACGCGTTCGGCATGGACCGCAGCCATGCCGGCGATCCCCGGCTCTTCGACACGATCTCGGCGTACTCGACCACGGCGACCGGACTCGACCAGTGGGGCGACGGGTATGCCCGCACGATGAAGGGTGTCCTCGACCTCGCGACCAGGGTCCAGCCTGCCTACGCCCAGCCGAACAACGACGACGCGGACATCGTCCGCGAGTTGACACTCGTGGCCCGGCTCATCAACGCCGGTCTCGGCACGCGGGTGTTCCACACCAGCATCGGCGGGTTCGACACCCACGCGGACCAGCGCACGCAGCAGGCGAACCAGCTCGCCGAGTTCGACCGCGGCATCTCGGCGTTCTACACCGCGCTCCAGAGCCAGTACCGCAACAACGTCACGATCCTCACCTTCTCGGAGTTCGGCCGTCGACCCGAGGAGAACGAGGCCGGGACCGACCACGGCACCGCGAGCGTGAACTTCGTCATCGGCGACAACGTGAAGGGTGGCATGCACGGGACGCCGCCGGGCCTGGCCCCTGCATCGCTCGACGAGAACGGCAACCTCGTACCGACCGTCGACTTCCGCACGGTGTACGCAGACGTGCTGCGCGACTGGATGGCGATCGACCCCTACCCGATCCTCGGTGGGAACTATCCCTCACTCGGCCTCATCGCACGCCCCCCGAACACCGACCCCACGACGACGGACCCACCGACCGGCTCCACGCGTCACCGTCGTACTCGACGAGTCCGGGCCAAGACCGGCTGACGCGAGGCCGACGGGCTACTGCTCGAGCCAGCCCGCCTGGATCGCGAGCCGGTCGCGTGCCGCGACGATCTCATCGGCGAGGGGTCCCGGGCCGGCACCACCGGGCGTCGTGCGTCGAGCCACCGCGATCCCGGGCTCGAGCAACCGGAGCGCGTCGGGTCCGAGCGTAGGTTCGGCCGCGACCAGATCCGCGAGCCTCGCGTCGCCGTCGAGCGAACGGCGCACGAGCGCACCCACGAGCGCGTGCGCGTCGCGGAACGGCATGCCGCCACCGACAAGCAACTCGGCGAGGTCGGTTGCTGCGCTCGTGGGCCCATCGGCCGCGTCGCGCATGCGTTCCTCGTCGAAGGTGCATGCGTCGAGCAGGCCGCCGAGCGCCGCGAGAGCCGCGCGCAACGTGTCGAGCGCGTCGAAGAGCGGCTCCTTGTCGTCTTGGAGATCGAGGTTGTACGCGAGCGGAAGACCTTTCAGCGTCGCGAGGAAGCCGGCCAGGTCGCCGATGAGGCGTCCGGCGCGACCGCGCGCGAGCTCACCGATGTCGGGGTTCTTCTTCTGCGGGAGCATCGAGGAGCCAGTTGAGTAGGCATCGGGAAGGCGCAGGAAGCCGAACTCCTCGCTGGCCCAGAGCACGACCTCCATGCCGATGCGGGACAGGTGGACCTGGGTGAGCGCGGCGACGAAGAGCGCCTCGGCCACGAAGTCGCGATCGGAGACTGCGTCGAGCGAGTTCTCGAACCGCGCCGCGAACCCCAGGTCGGTGGCGACACCATCGACATCGAGCGGAAGACTGGATCCCGCGAGCGCGCCGGCGCCGAGCGGTGACACATCGGCACGGCGCAGACAGTCGCGCCAGCGGTCGACGTCACGCGCGAGCGCGAAGACGTGCGCGAGGAGATGGTGGGCCAGGAGGACCGGTTGGGCTCGCTGCAGGTGCGTGTACCCGGGCAGGTACGTGTCGCCCGCCTCGACGGCACGACGCAGGAGCACACGCTGGAAGGCATCGATCGCCGCCGCGGTGTCGCGACCCTCACGCCGGAACCAGAGTCGGAGGTCGGTGGCGACCTGGTCGTTGCGACTCCGACCGGTGTGCAGCTTCGCCCCGGCCGGACCCGCGAGCTCGGTGACGCGCCGCTCGACCGCGGTGTGGATGTCTTCGTCGGTGTCGACGATGCGGAACTCGCCCGCTGCGAACTCCTCGTCGACCTGGTCGAGCGCCGCGAGCACGCGGTCGCGTTCGTCGTCGGTCAGGAGTCCGACGCGGGCCAACATGGTGACGTGCGCGCGCGAACCTGCGATGTCGTCGGACGCCAGTCGCACGTCGAAGCCGATGCTGCGCGTGAACGCGAGCATCTCCGGCGCCGGGCCGTCGGCGAAGCGTCCGTGCCAGAGCGGCTTGTCGCCGGCTTCAGCCACGTGCGTCGCCCGGGCGGACGACCGGCTCCTCGAGGCGTTGGCGGCGCGCCCACGTCTCGACCGAGAGTCCCCAGAGTCGCACGAACCCTGCAGCGTCCTCGTGCCGGAATGCATCCTCGGCTTCGTAGGTGGCGAGCGCGTAGTCGTAGAGCCCACGCTCGGCCCGGCGTCCCGCGGCGAAGCACTGACCGGGTTCGAGTCGCATGCGGACCTCGCCGGTGACGTGACGCTGCGTGGAGTCGACGAACGCGTCGAGCGCCTCTCGGAGGGGCGAGAACCACAGCCCGTCGTAGACGAGATCGGCATAGCGGGGTTCGAGCCGCGCCTTCTCACGCATCACATCGCGCTCCTGGGTGATCGCCTCGAGATCCTGGTGGGCGACGATCAGCGCGAGCGCCGCGGGGCACTCGTAGGTCTCGCGACTCTTGATCCCCACCCGGCGGTTCTCGACCATGTCGATCCGTCCGTACCCGTAGGCACCGATCACGGCGTTCAGCTCGGTGATCATCTCGTGCAGGGGCGTGGGGACGCCGTCGAGCGTCACCGGGACCCCGCGATCGAAGCCGACGACGAACTCACGCGCATCTTTCGGCGCGTCGGCGGTCGCCGCCGTGATCGTGTAGACGCCGACCGGTGGTGCAACCCACGGATCTTCCATCTCACCGCACTCGATGGCTCGGCCGACGAGGTTCTCGTCGACCGAGTACGGCTTCTCCTCGGTGACCGTGATCGGGATGTCGTGGCGGGCCGCGTAGTCGATCGAGTCGCGGCGGGTGAAGCCCCACATGCGGACGGGGGCGAGCACTTCGAGATCGGGAGCCAGCGCGCGCACGCTGACCTCGAACCGGACCTGGTCGTTGCCCTTGCCCGTGCAGCCGTGCGCGACGGCATCGGCACCGAATTCGCGAGCCGCGGCGACGAGGTGCCGGGCGATGACCGGACGCGAGAGCGCCGAGACCAGCGGGTACTTGCCCTCGTACAGCGCGTTGGCCTTGATCGCCCGCGCGACGTACTCCGATGCGTACTCGGCCCGGGCGTCGACCACGACCGCCTCGATGGCGCCGGCGACGAGCGCGCGCTGGCGGATCGCCTCGAAGTCGCCGCCCTGGCCGACGTCGACCGCGAGCGCGACGACCTCGACGTTCCACTCCTCCTGCATCCACCGCACACAGACGGAGGTGTCGAGACCACCGGAGTACGCCAGAACTACCCGCTTCATGGTTCCCTTTCGACGATCTAGAGGCCCGCGAGGCCGGCGAGGCGTTCGGCGACCGCGGCGCCACCCACCTGCTCGGCGCACACGATGATCATGGTGTCGTCGCCCGCGACCGTGCCGAGGACCTCGGGAACACCGGCCCGATCGAGCGCTGACGCAACGACGTGAGCCGATCCCGGCGGGGTGCGCATCACCACGACATTGCCGCTGTGCGACACCTCGACCACGAACTCCCCCATCACCCGGCGGAGGTGGTCGTCGGCGCCACCCGTGCGATCCTTGCTGACCTCGGGCACTGCGTACGCCATGGTTCCTCCGGGTATGCGCACCTTGACCGCGCCGAGGTCTTCCAGGTCGCGGCTGACCGTCGCCTGCGTGGCCAGGATGCCTTCGGACGCGAGCAGCTCGACGAGCTGCCCCTGGCTCGAGACCGCCTGCTCCTCGAGGAGGCGGCCGATGCGGTGCTGACGTTGCGGCTTGCCGAGCGTGGTCATCCGATGCTCCCGAGCAGCAGCGCGAGCAAGGCCCGCGCCGAATCCATCCGATTGGCACCCTGCTGCCATACCACCGAAGCCGGGCCGTCGATCACCTCGGCGCTGACCTCTTCGCCCCGGTGCGCGGGGAGACAGTGCAGGAACTTCGCCTGAGGTCCGGCTGCGGCCATCAGCGCCGCGTTGACCTGGTACGGCGCGAACGCGATCTTGCGGACGCTCGCCTCGTGCTCGTCTCCCATCGACGTCCACACGTCGGTGTAGACCGCGTCCGTGCCCGGAACCGCCTCGTAGGGATCGGTGACGAGCTCGATCGTGCCCCCGAGGTTGCGGGCCCGAGCCACGACGTCGTCGTCGAGCTCGTAGCCCGGCGGTGACGACACGACGAGATCGATGCCGCTCAGTGCCGCTGCGAACGCGAGCGACGCCGCGACGTTGTTGCCGTCGCCCACGTAGACCACCCGCCGGCCCTCGAGCTCACCGAAGCACTCGCGCAACGTGAGGAGGTCGGCCAGGGCCTGGCACGGATGGGCCCGGTCCGAGAGCAGGTTGACGACGGGGACGTCGACGACCGACGCCATCCGGTCGAGCACCGTGTGGGCGAACACGCGGGCTGCGATGACGGCGCAGTAGCCGGCGAGGATCCGGGCGACGTCTTCGGCAGGCTCGCGGGCGTCGATCCCGACCTCTTCGGGCCGGAAGTAGATGGGGTGACCGCCGAGCCCGACGACGGCCATCTCAGTCGACGTCCGCGTCCGAGTCGACGGCTTCTCGAACACGAGCGCCACCCCACGACCGTCGAGCGGTTTCGGGACCGCGTCGGGATCGCGCTTCCACGCGAGCGCGTGGTCGAGCACCGTGGCCAAGCGGGCCGGATCGAGGTCGTCGACCTCGAGGAAATGGGGTGTCACCGAATTCACGCGAGCACCTCCGAGAAGATCGCAACCGCCGCGTCGAGCTCGTCGTCGGAGACGAGCAACGACGGTGCGAATCGGATCGCGGTCGGCGTGACCGCGTTCACCACCAGCCCCGCGGCGAGACACGCTCCGGAGACCTGTTTCGCGTCGTATCCGTCACTCGAGCTCCGCCGCGAGCAGCAGACCCGCGCCGCGCACACCGTCGACGCCCGGAACGGCCTCGAGCAGGTCGGTCAATCGCGCGCCGGCTCGGGCGGCGCGCGCCGGAACGTCTTCGGTGACCATCACGTCGAGCACGGCCAGGGCAGCCCGCGCCGCGAGCGGTTGTCCGCCGAACGTCGTCGCATGATCGCCAGGTGCAAAGGCAGCCGCGACGTCGTCGCGAGCCCAGCACGCCCCGATCGGCATCCCGTTGCCGAGCGCCTTTGCCATGGTCACGACGTCGGGCCGCACGCCTTCGGCGTGCTCGAAGCCGAACCACCGACCAGTGCGGCCGAGACCGGTCTGTACCTCGTCGACGATCAGGAGCAGCTCCCGCTCGTCGCACAGAGCCCGTACCGCTTCGAGGTAGCCGGGAGGCGCGGGGAGGACCCCGCCTTCTCCCTGGACCGGCTCGAGCATGACGGCGCACACCCGGTCGTCGATCGACCGCGCGAGCTCCTCGATGTCGGCGAACAAGACCTGACGGAAACCCGGGGGCAGCGGCTGGAACCGCTCCTGCTTCTCTGGTTGGCCGGTCGCCGCGAGGGTCGTGAGCGTCCGACCGTGGAACGAGCCGTAGGCCGACACCACGTGGAAGCGATCGGGGCCACCGTTGGATTGCCCGTGACGGCGGGCGAGCTTGATCGCGGCCTCGTTCGCCTCGGCACCCGAGTTCGCGAAGAACACGCGGCCTCCGCCCCCGAGGAGTCCGTCGATCCGCGCCGCGAGCTCGGGTTGAATCGCGTTGTAGTACAGGTTCGACACGTGGAGCAGCGTGCGGGCCTGATCGGCGATCGCATCGGCGACCGCGGGATGCGCGTGCCCAAGTGATGTGACCGCGAGCCCGCCGAGGAAGTCGAGGTACTCGGTGCCCTCGGTGTCGTAGAGCCGCGTGCCCTCACCGCGCACGAACGCGACTGGCAACCGCGCGTACGTCTGCATCACATGCTCAGCGTCGAGCGCCACAAGTTGCTCGAACGCCTGATGATTGTTCGCTCCGGCTGCGGCCCTCGATCGCTCACCTGCTCCTGTCCCGTGTGTCACCTCCGGGCCTCCGCCTGCGCTCACTGCGTCACCATCGTTCCGATGCCCTCTCGGGTGAAGAACTCGAGGAGCAGAGCATGGGGAGTGCGACCGTCGAGGATGTGGGCACGGGTGACGCCGTTGCGGAGCGCCTGGATGCACGATGCAACCTTCGGGATCATCCCCTTGTCGAACGCACCGGTGCCGGTGAGGTCGGTGAGCTCCGCGATGTCGGTGTGCGAGATGAGCGAACCCGAGTCGCTGAAGTCGCGGTAGAGGCCGGCGACATCAGTGAGGTACACGAGCTTCTCGGCACCGAGCGATTCGGCAATCGCCCCCGCGACGGTGTCGGCGTTCACGTTGTAGCCCTGCCCTTCGGCGTCGACACCCATCGTCGCGATCACCGGGATCAGCTCCTCGCGGAGCAGCCGGACGATGATCGACGGGTCGATCCGACGGATGTCTCCGACGAAGCCCAGCCGTTCGTCGCGCACCTCGGCGGTGATGAGCCCGGCGTCTTCGCCCGACAATCCGACGGCGAACGATCCGTGGCAGTTGAGCGACTTGACGATCCGGCCGTTCACCTGGCCGACGAGGGCCATGCGGGCGATGTCGACGGTCTCGGCGTCGGTCACCCTCAGGCCGTCGACCCATTCCGGTTCCTTGCCGAGCCGGCGCATCAGCTCGGTGATCTGAGGTCCTCCGCCGTGCACGACCACGGGGTTCATCCCGACGACTCGCATCAGCACGACGTCTTGCGCGAACAGATCGGCGAGTGCGGGATCGTCCATCGCGTGGCCGCCGTACTTGATGACGACGGTCTTGCCCGAGAACTCCCGAATGTACGGAAGCGCCTCGGCCAAAACCTCAGCTTTCGCCGCAGCATTGGAGAGTTCCGCTTCGCCGCCTCGATCGCTCACCCGTTGAAGGTCGTCGCTCGTGTCCGGCGGCTGCGCTGCACTCTCTGTCGAGGTCACGAGGTGCCGCGGTTCTCGTCGATGTAGCCGTAGGAGAGGTCGGTGAACACGACCGTCGCCTCGCCGCGGCCGAGGTGGAGCTCGCAGTCGATCTCGATGTCGCGCTCCGTCATCCCCGCGGCAACTGTCGCGACGTCGTGCTCGGCCGCGATGCCGTCACGGCACACGACGACCCCGTTGTAGGCGATGTCGACCCGATCGGGATCGAGCGCGGCGCCGCTCGCGCCGAGCTCCGACAGCACCCGGCCCCAGTACGGGTCCTCTCCATTGAGCGAGCACTGCACCAGCTGGCTCCCGGCAACTGCCCGAGCGGCAAGTCGCGCGTCGGCCGTCGTGTGCGCGCCGTGGACATGGACCCGGGCGACCTTGGTGGCCCCCTCGGCATCGGACGCCATCTGCGCCGCCAGCGACGCGCAGACCTCGGCCACCGCATCGGCAAAGGCATGGAACGCCGACCCACCGAGCCCGATCGGCGGACCGTCTGCCATCGCGGCACCGTTCGCGAGCACGAGCACGGTGTCGTTCGTGCTCGTACATCCGTCGACCAACAACTCGTGGAACGATCCGTCGACCGCGTCGACCAGGGCGGCGTGCAGCGCACGGGGCTCGACCGCCGCGTCGGTCGTGAGCACCGCCAGCATCGTCGCCATGGCCGGCGACAGCATCGCCGCGCCCTTCGCCATTCCCCCGACCGTGATCGTCGAACCGTCGACGTCGAAGGTGCTGACCGCTTCTTTGGGCACGGTGTCGGTCGTGAGGATCGCCACCGCGGCGGCGTCGCCCCCGGTGGCACCCGTCTCGAGCGTGGTCACCAGCTTCGGGATGCCTGCTTCGATCGGCGCCATCGGCAGTGGAATGCCGATGAGACCCGTCGAGCACACGAGCACATCGGTCGACGCGATCCCGAGACCCGCCGCCGTCAGCTCACACATCCGCTCCGCGTCGCGTCGGCCGGCTGCACCGGTGGCCGCGTTCGCGTTCCCCGAGTTGAGCACGACGGCGTTCGCCTGGCCGTCGCGCACGTGTTCACGACTGACCAGCACCGGTGGCGCGGTGGCAAGGTTGGTGGTGAACACACCCGCCGCGGTCGTGACGAGACCCTTCTCGGCGGCGACGATCGCGAGGTCGGGATCGCCCGACTCCTTGATGCCCGAGGCCAGACCTCCGGCCACGAAACCCTGTGCGGCGGTCACGCTCATGGATAGACCCCCACGACACTCAGTCCGGTTCCTTCGGGCAGTCCGAGGAGCAGGTTCGCGGACTGGACCGACTGACCCGACGCGCCCTTGACGAGGTTGTCGATCGCGCCGAGGGCGACGATCGTGCCCGTGCGCTCGTCGAAACGCACCGTGACGAGCGCGGCATTGGATCCACGCGTCGCCTTCGTCGCGGGCGGGGTGTCGAGGACCCCGACGAATGGTTCGTCGGCGTAGAACGCGCGGTAGGCGTCGAGCAGTGTGGCGGTGTTCAGGCCACTCGCGGTCGGTCGTGCGTATGCCGTGGCGAGGAGGCCACGCGTCATCGGCGCGAGATGTGGGGTGAACAACACCTGCACCGCCGTGCCCGAGACCTTGCTCAGCACCAGCTCCATCTCCGCGGTGTGGCGGTGGGTCAGCAGTCCGTAGGCCTCGACGCTCTCGTCGGCCTCACCGAAATGCGTGCGCAGCGACAGTCCCCGACCCGCGCCCGAGACTCCGGAGATCGCGTCGACCACGATCCCCGTCGGTTCGACCAGGCCGGCGGACAGGAGCGGCGCGAGTGCGAGCACCGAAGCGGTCGGGTAGCAACCCGGCGCCGCGACGTGCGCGTGACCGTTGATCTCCTCGCGGCACAGCTCGGGAAGGCCGAACGCGAATTGATCGAGCAGCTCGGGCGCCCGGTGCGCCGTTCCGTACCACTGCTCGTACTCGGCGGCCGGGAGACGAAAGTCGGCACCGAGGTCGACGATGTGTCCGACAGAGCCGATCATCTCGGGGATCACGACCTGCGACTCACCGTGCGGGAGCCCGCAGAAGACGACGTCGAGGCCGGCGAGATCGCCCGCCGAGAATTTCTCGTACCGCAGCTCGGGGTACGCGACCCCGAGCGACGGGTACACCTCGGCGACGGCCGAGCCCGCGTTGGTGTTGGCGGTCGCGTGGACCACCTCGATCTCGGGGTGCCCGTGCAGGATCCGCAGGAGCTCGGCTCCCGTGTACCCCGACCCGCCGACGACTCCGGCTCGATACGCCATGACGCATATCATACACTCCGATGCATAGGGGTGGGGGATTCCTTTGCGGAGTGTCCCCGTGACCCCCGTAGATTGACGGAGATGGAACTCTCCGAGGTGATGCGCACCACCGCCGCGGCACGGGAGTTCACATCCGCCCCGGTCGACGACACGGTGCTCCACCGCATCCTCGACAACGCCCGGTTCGCGCCGAGCGGCGGCAACCGCCAGGGATGGGACGTCATCGTCGTGCGCGACCCCGCGGTCCGCACCGCAGTGCGCGACCTCTGCGTGCTCGGATGGCGCGAGTACGTCGCGCACGTTGCCGAAGGTCTCGTACCGTTCGCTCCCGTTGACGACGGGACGTGGACCGGGCCCGCGGTCGATCTCGACGCGGCACGCGCCGTCGAGCATCCGGCTGCGTTCGTCGACACGCTCGACACCGTTCCGGTGATGCTCATCGTCACCGCACGTCTCGATCAGCTCGCCGTGCTCGACAACGGCCTCGACCGTCAGAGCATCGTCGGCGGTGGCTCGATCTACCCGTTCGTGCAGAACCTCGCGCTCGCGGCGCGCAACGAGGGGCTCGGAGCCGCCGTCACCACGTTCCTCGTCCGCCAGGAGCCCGCGGCCCGCGGCCTCCTGCACCTCCCGGTCGGCGTGGCGATCGCATCACTCGTCGCCATGGGTCACCCGGTCAAGCAGGTCACCAAGCTCCGCCGCCGCGCGGTCGAGGAGTTCGCCCACCTCGACACCTACGACGGCCCGCCCTTCACCATCTGACCCCGACCCCGACCCAACTAGGCGCGGAGTTCGGCCTTGTGGGTCTTCACGACGGCGTCGATCGCGGCCTGCCGGAGCGAGCCGACCTCGTCGTCGGTGAGCGTCCGCTCCGGCGATCGGTAGCGGATGCCGAAGGCAAGGCTCCGGCGACCGGCGCCGAGTACGTCGGCGCGGAACTCGTCGAAGACGCGCGACGTCCTCCAAGACCGCTCCGCCCGCCTCGCGCAGAGTCGCGACGACCTCCGAGGCCGCGATGCTGTCGTCGAGCACGAACGCGAGGTCGATGGCGGAGGCGGGGAACCGCGAGAGCGGACGGAACGTGCGATCGCGACGGCTCCCGGCGAGCAGCGCGTCGAGGTCGAGCTCGAGCGCGACCACCGGGGCGTCGGTGTCGAGCGCGGTGGGCGCGATCTCGCCGGCTCCGCCGATCACGACTCCGTCGAGCACGAGGTTCGCCGCTCGACCGGGCGCGAAGCCGGCGACTTCACCGGCCACGATCTCGAATTCGGCCAGACCGAGACCGTCGGCGAGCGCATGCGCGACGTCGGCGAGGTCATAGCCGTCGACGGGACGATCGGCCTCCACGGGCCGACGTACGACGGTCCCGGCGAACACCACCGCGACCGCGTCGCGTTCGTCGGGCAGCACGGAGCCCGCAACCGGCGCACGGAAGATGTGGCCCATCTCGAAGAGCGCGAGATCGGTCATGCCCTGCGCCGCGTTGCGATCGACGGCGGCGAGCAAGCCCGGCAGGATCGCCGGCCGCAGGACCGCTTCGTCGGCACGCAGCGAGTTGACCGCCTCGACGAGTCCGTCGAGCGGGAGGCCGAGCCGGGTCAGCTGCGTCGGTGCGATCAACGGGACCGAGACCGCCTCCGAGCAGCCGAGTCCGACCAGCAGATCGGCCACGAGCCGACGGTCACGCTGGCGGGACGTGAGGCCACCGGTCTGACCGGAGACATTGGGCAGCGTGCGGGGAATGCGTTCCAGCCCGATCCGCCGGGCGACTTCCTCGACGAGGTCGACCTCGCGCTCGAGGTCGGGCCGCCAGCTCGGCGCGACCGTCGCGAAGTCGGGTCCATCACCGTCGATCTCGATGCCGAGTGGAGCCAGCGCGTCGCGCACGTCGGTGGCCGAGAGCTCGAGGCCGAGCAGCTGGTTCACGCGGTCGGTGCGGATCGTGATGTGGGCGCGTTCGACGGGGTTCGGGTACACGTCGAGCGGCACCGGTGCGACCGTCGCGCCGGCAAGCTGTTGGAGGAGCTCGCAGCACCGATCCGCGCCCGCCGCCACCGCGTCGGGGTCGATCCCCCGCTCGAAGCGGTGGCTCGACTCGGACCGCAGGCCCGTGCGCTTCGACGTGTGCGCGATGCCCATCGGGTCGAAGTACGCGGCCTCGATCAACACCGAGGTCGTCGTGTCGGACACCTCGGAGTCGCCGCCGCCCATGATCCCGGCGAGCGCCTGGGGCCGGTCGTTCGCGTCGCAGATCACCAGATCGGAGGCGGTGAGCGTGCGCTCGACCCGGTCGAGCGTCGTGAGCGGCTCGCCGTCGTGCGCGAGCCGCACCCGGATCCCCTTGCCGCCCAACCGGTCGAGGTCGAAGGCGTGCAGCGGTTGGTTGCGTTCGAGCAGGACGTAGTTGGTGACGTCGACGACGTTGGAGATGGGCCGCATGCCGGCGAGGGTCAGCCGACGCGCCAGCCACGCCGGCGACTCCCCCATCGTCACGGTCGCGACCCGGGCGACGTAGCGGGGGCACCGATCGGGTACGTCGACGACCACGCTGATCTGCTCGCCGGTGGGCGCACCGATCTCGGCGACCGAGGGCGTCGGCACGGTGAACGGGAGCGTGAAGTGGGCCGCGAGCTCACGAGCCAACCCGACGATCGACATCGCGTCGGGCCGGTTGGGGGTGATCGACAGATCGAACACGACGTCGTCGAGGTCGAGCGCCTCGACCACGTCGAGACCGGGTTCGGCGTCTTCGGGGAGGGCCAAGATTCCGCTGTGGTCCTCACCCAGGCCGAGCTCGGTCGGCGAGCACAGCATCCCCTCGGAGACGATGCCGCGGATCTCCTTCGCCTCGAGGGTGATCCCACCGGGCAGCGTCGCGCCCGTCGGCGCGTACGCGACGACCATGCCCGGGACGATGTTCGGTGCACCACATACGACCGTGATCTCACCGAGCCCGAAGTCGATGTCGGCGAGGCGGGCGCGATCGGCGTTCGGATGCGGTCGCACATCGAGGATGCGCGCCACGATCACGCCGCCGAGCTCGCGCCCGGGCTCCTCGACACCTTCGACCTCGAACCCGAGGTGGTCGAGCGCTTCGGCGATCGCGGTCGCGTCGGCGTCGACGGGCGTGAAATCTCGGATCCAGGAGAGCGGGGCGCGCATCGTCAGTACTGCTCGAGGAAACGGATGTCGTCGTCGAAGAACGTCTTGATCGGCTGCACGCCGTACTTGATCATCGGCATGCGCTCGATGCCGAACCCGAACGC
The DNA here is from genome assembly GCA_963829475.1 of uncultured Actinomycetes bacterium. Classification (GTDB taxonomy): domain Bacteria; phylum Actinomycetota; class Acidimicrobiia; order IMCC26256; family JANYLB01; genus JANYLB01. The sequence continues at coordinate 1,271,494 of CAWHIU010000002.1, forward strand.
GAACCCGGAGAACTCCTCGGGATCGATGCCCACGTTGCGGAGCACGTTCGGATCGACCATCCCGCACCCGCCGAGCTCGATCCATCCGGTGTGGGAACACACCCGGCATCCCTCGCCGTCGCAGAAGGGACAGCTCACGCCGTACTCGGCCGACGGCTCGGTGAACGGGAAGTACGACGGCAACAGGCGCGACCGCACGCCCTTCGCCGAAGTAGGCGGTGGTGAACGCCTGCATCGTTCCGGCGAGATCACCGAAGGTGATGCCCCGGTCGACCGCGAGCCCCTCGATCTGATGGAACACCGAGGAGTTGCGCGGGCTCGGTGCCTCGTTGCGGTACACCCGACCGGGCATGACCGCGAAGATCGGAGGTTCCTGCGCCTCCATCAACCGGATCTGCACCGGTGACGTGTGCGTGCGCAGCACCACCTGCTCGGGCTCGCCGAGCTGCACGTAGAACGTGTCCTGCATCGCGCGCGCCGGATGGCCGGGCGGGAAGTTGAGCGCCTCGAAGTTGTGCCAGTCGTCTTCGACCTCGGGTCCCTCGGCCACCTGGTAGCCGAGAGCGATGAACACGTCTTCGAGCTCGCGCTGGGTCTGGGTGATGAGGTGGAGGTGGCCGCGTCGACGGCCGTGGCTTCCGAGAGTGAAGTCGATCGACGGCCCGAGCGTCGCCGCGGCCTCCCGCTCGATCTCGGCCTGACGGGCGTCGAGCGCCTCGGTCACCGCGGTCGTGAACGCCTTCACCGCCGCACCCACCACCGGCTTGCGGTCGTTCGGGAGGTTCTTGATCCCCTCCTTGACCGCTGCCACCGGCGACTTCTTGCCGATCAGGCCCCGACGCAGCTCGTCGAGGTCGGCGACAGACGCGGCCGCGCCGATGGCGCCGCGGGCAGTTTCGAGATCGAGCAAGGAGTCGAGCGCGACGTCGTCCATGGGCGCCCGAGTCTAGAGATCGACCAACGTGGCCCACGGGACCAGAGCCGCACTCTGTGCTCTCGCCCTCGGTGTTGCTCGGCTGGGCTCAGGGTTCGCGTCGACGCTTCGCCTCGAAGAGCAACACGCTTCCGGCCATCGCGACGTTCAGGCTCTCGGCCGATCCGGCCATCGGGATCGTGAGGAGCCCGTCGAGCGCGCGCTCGACATCGGCGGGGAGGCCGTGCGCCTCGTTGCCGAGCACCAGCGCGATCGGCCCGGCCAGATCGCCGTCGGTGTAGGGCGTGCCCCCGGCCGCGACGGTTCCGTACCGACGGCGATCTCCGGCGGCAAGTTCAGCGAGTGCGGCGACCACATCGTCGACGACCGCGATCGGAACGCCGAAGATCGATCCGGCCGACGCCCGCACGACCTTGGGTGAGAACACGTCGGCAGTGCCGGGTCCGACGACGACCCCGACCGCACCCGATGCCTCTGCGGCACGAACCAGCGTGCCGACGTTGCCCGGATCCGACACCCCCGCGAGGACGAGCACGCAGCCCGCCGGAGGAAAGTCGGCGGGGCGGCGCAGCCGCGGCCGCGCCGCGATCGCGAGCACGGATTGCGGGGTCCGGGTCGTGGCGATCCGCTCGACCAGGCCCGGGCGCGAGCCGCTCGACCGCGCACCCCGCAGGGATCCCGTCGGGCACCGCCGCGTCGACCGGGAGGAAGACCGCCTCGAGCTCGACACCGCGTTCGAGCGCGTCGAGCACCGCGCGCATGCCTTCGAGCGCGACCGCCGTCTCGGTGCGACGCACCGTGGAATCGCGCAGCAACCCCCGGAGGCGCTGCACCTTCTTGTGCTTCGGGCCGAGCGGTTGGCCGGCTGCCGTTCCGGCGACCGAGCTCGACACGAGAGCGCCTACGCCGCTTCGAGCGCCTCGCGGGCGGTGGTGACGAGCGCCCCGAACGCGCCGGAGTCGCGCACGGCGATGTCGGCGAGGACCTTGCGGTCGACCTCGACCTCGGCGGCCTTCAGCCCCGCGATGAACCGCGAGTAGCTGATGTCGTTCTGGCGGCACGCGGCGTTGATGCGCACGATCCACAGCCGACGGAACTCACCCTTGCGGGCCCGACGGTCGCGATAGGCGTAGACGCCCGAGTGCATGACCTGCTCGTTGGCCTTGCGGAAACTCCGGCTCTTCGCGCCGGAGTACCCCTTGGCGGCCTTCAAGACCGAGCGGTGGTTCTTTCTTCCGTTGACGGAACGCTTGACGCGCGCCATGGCTCTCTGCCTCCATGAGCTTCCCGTCGTCAGCGACGGGTCGGAGCTCGTGTCGTATCGGGTTTCGGGCTCAGCCCCGGGCGAGCATCTTCTCGACGTGCTTCTTGTCCTTGCCGACCACCTCGGAGAGCCGACCCAGTCGGCGCGTCCGCTTCGACGACTTCTTCTCCAACAGGTGGGAGCGATTCGAGTTCCGGCGACGGATCTTGCCGGTGCCCGTGACCCGGAAGCGCTTGGCGGCTCCCCGGTGCGTCTTCATCTTCGGCATCTCTACGCTCCTGCGGAGTCGGTCGTCGCCACGACCGGCTCGGTCGTGGGTGGTGCGGGAACCGGGGGTGCGGGTGGTGCCTCGACCGGCGCCGAGGCCTCTGGTGCAGGGGCCTCGGGTGCTGCGGGCTTCGGGGCCTTCGGCCTTGGGCTCCTTGGTCGAGTTCGGCTTCGGTGTGCGTGACTTGCTGCTCGGCTTGCGGATCGGGTTCAGGACCATGGTCATGTTGCGACCGTCCTGGCGGGGCGACGACTCCACCGTTGCGAACTCGGCGACGTCTTCGGTGACCCGCTGGAGGATCTTCAGACCGAGCTCCGGGTGGAACACCTCCCGACCTCGGAACATGATCGTGAGCTTCACCTTGGCGCCTTCGCCGAGGAAGCGCTCGACGTGCTTCATCTTGGTGACGTAGTCGTGGCCGTCGATCTTGGGCCGGAACTTCATCTCCTTGATGACGACGTTCGTCGTCCGCTTCCGCGACTCCTTGCGCTTCTGCTCCTGTTCGTACTTGTAGCGGCCGTGGTTCATGATCCGACAGACCGGCGGATTCGCGTTGGCCGCGACCTCGACCAGGTCGAGCTCCTGCTCCCTGGCAACGGCAAGTGCCTCGGGGAGCGTTCTCACCCCGAGCTGTGTCCCGTCGGAATCGACGAGGAACACCTCCCGGGCACGGATCCGGTCGTTGATTCGGGCATCGTCGGTAGAAATCTGCGCATCACCCCATGGACTCGGTTCCGACTGCAGACGCGCAGACGGCGGACACGGGAAGCGTCCGCCGCAGGATCGCAGGGTCGAGAGCTCGCGCGCCCGACCGGAGTGATCGAATGGAGACGACCCGGCGTGCAACGGACCCGAAGGAACGGGCAGCCGGGTGGGCTCGGTGCGAACAGGTACGCACGCGCCGAACCACTTCCCAATTAGGTTGTGCCGATGAGGATAGCAGCGTGAGCACCATCTGGACCCCTGGTGGCGAATACCAACCCCACGAAGAGCCCGAACCACAGCCGGGCGCAGGCGGTGACGTCGACGGCGGTGGCCCATACGTGGGCGAAGACGGCACCGAGCTCGACGAAGAGCAGGTCAGGGAGGCCCTCGCCCGTCTCGCGTCCACCCCGGTGGCGGCGATCCTGGCCGACCACGCCATCCGGCTCCACGAGCTCGCGGTCCTGCACCTCGGCCTGAGCGCCGAACGGGCCGAGTCCCTCGGCGAGGCCGGGCTCGCGATCGACGGCATGGCCGCGCTGGTCGACGGTCTCGGCGACCGTCTCGGCGACGCGGCGCGACCCCTCGCCGATGCCCTGTCCCAGCTCCGCCTCGCGTTCGTGCAGGTGACCGAGGAGCGGAGCGGCGGCGGTAGCAGCAGCTAGCGCTCATGGGACTCCGCATCGAGGACTACGCGCTCATCGGCGACACCCAGACCGCTGCGCTGGTGGGCACCAACGGTTCGATCGACTGGTGGTGCGCGCCGCGGTTCGACTCGGGCTCGACGTTCGCGGCGATCCTCGGCGACGAGAAGCACGGACGCTGGAAGCTCGCGCCGGCCGGCGGGATCCAGACGACGAACCGCCGCTACCTCGACGACACCCTCGTGCTCGAGACCACGTTCGTCACCGACGACGGCACGGTCACCGTGACCGACTGCATGCCGATCCGACAGCACAGCGTCGACATCGTGCGCGTCGTCGAGGGCGTCACCGGGCGCGTCCCGATGCGCATGGACCTCACGATCCGCTTCGACTACGGCTCGATCGTCCCGTGGGTCCGCCATGTCGACGGCGCGCTCCGAGCCGTTGCCGGCCCCGACGCCGTCGTCCTGCGCACCCCCGTCCACACCCATGGGGCCGGCTTGGAGACGGTCGCCGACTTCGTCGTCGGAGCCCGGCGACATCGTGCCGTTCGTGCTCGCGTGGCACCCGTCGAACACCGAACCGCCCCGGCCACTCGACGGTCAGCGCGCCGTCACCGACACCGCGCGCTGGTGGCGGAGGTGGGCGAAGCAGTCGAAGTACGAGGGCGAGTGGGAGAAGCTCGTCACCCGATCGCTCATCACCTTGAAGGCGCTCACCTACGCACCGACGGGTGGCATCGTCGCCGCGCCGACCACGTCGTTGCCCGAGTGGATCGGCAGCGTGCGCAACTGGGACTACCGCTACTGCTGGGTCCGCGACGCGACCTTCACACTTCTCGCGCTCATCGAAGCCGGGTACCTGGAAGAGGCCAAGGCCTGGCGCAACTGGCTCGTGCGCGCCGTCGCCGGTTCACCGGCCGATCTCCAGATCATGTACGGCGCCGCCGGCGAACGGCGACTCACCGAGTTCGAGGTGCCGTGGCTCCCGGGCTACGAGGGTTCGGGCCCGGTCCGAGTGGGGAACGCGGCATCGGAGCAGTTCCAACTCGATGTGTACGGCGAGCTGTTCGACGCGAGCTTCCACGCGATGGAGGCCGGCGCCGACCCCGACGCCGACCTGCTCAACATCCAGGTCGCGCTGCTCGAATGGCTCGAGGGCGCCTGGCACCGACCCGACGACGGCATCTGGGAGGTGCGCGGCGCACGGCAACACTTCGTGCACTCGAAGGTGATGGCGTGGGTCGCGTTCGACCGCGCGGTCCGCGCGTGCGCGCGCTTCCAGATCGACAACGACGACGTCACCCGGTGGAAGCAGCAACGCCAGGAGATCCACGACCAGGTCTGCAACGAGGGATACGACTCCGACAAGCAGGCGTTCACCCAGGCCTACGGGTCGAAGCGCCTCGACGCCGCGGTGCTCATGATCCCGCTCGTCGGGTTCCTCCCCGCGTCCGACGAGCGCGTGCAGCACACGTTGAAGGCCGTCGCGCGTGAGCTGATGCACGAGGGGTTCGTGGCCCGCTACGACACCACCGGCGTCGACGACGGCCTTCCCCAGGGTGAGGGCGCGTTTCTCCCCTGCTCGTTCTGGTACCTCGACAACCTCGCGCTCATGGGCCGAGCGAGCGAGGCGCGGGCGATGTTCGCCCGGCTCGCAGGTCTGGCGAACGACGTCGGGCTCCTCTCCGAGGAGTACGACCCGATCGCGAAGCGGCAGCTCGGGAACTTCCCGCAGGCGTTCACCCACATCCAGCTGGTGAACTCGGCGTTCAATCTGCAACACGCGACGGGAACCGCGACCGGACCGGACTACGGACCGGCCGGCAGACGGGCGCACCGCAACCACGGCTGACGCGGCTCGGCTCGGCCGGCTCGGCCGGTCTACGTCGGGAGCTTCACGATCTCACCGGCTTCCCAGCGGCCCATCGTTCCGGGAATCACCGCGAACTCCACTGCGGCGCCGACCTCGACGAGGCGGGAGTCGTCGACGATCTGGGTGCAGTGGAACGGGAACACGGTGCCATCGTCGGCGGTCACGACGCCGAGACCTCGGTGCGCGTCGAACTCGGCGACGCGGCCGCGACGGGAGCTCAGTGGACGATCTTGGCAATGGGAAGCTCGATGATGTCGGTCGCACCGCAGTCCTTCAGTGCCGGGATCAACGTGTTGATCTCCGACTTCGCGACGACCGTCTCGACCGCGAATGCTTCGTCGCCCCACAGCTTCGAGACCGTCGGCGACTTCAACGCCGGGAGCAGCGCGATCACGGTGTCGAGTTGCGCCGCATCGACATTCAGCTTCACCAGCACACGACCGCGCGCCTCGAGCGCGCCGGTGAGCAACGTCTGCAACTGCTCCATCGCGCGGCGCTTCTCCGGATCGGCGTGGGCCTCGGGGTTGGCGATGAGCTCGGTGTACGAGACGAGGATGGTGTCGAGCACCGTGAGCCCCGCGGCGCGCAGGGCCCGCCCGGTCTCGGTGATCTCGACCACGGCGTCGGCGATCTCGGGGATCTTGGCCTCGGTCGCGCCGTAGGAGAGCGACACCTCGGCGTCGACGCCATTCTGCTCGAGGAAGCGCCGAGTCAGCTCGGGATACTCGGTGTGCACGCGCACGCCGGACGGGAGATCGGCGACCTTCTGGTACGACGCGTCGCCGGCCACCGCCAACACCATCCGGATCGGTCGAGCCGTGGCCTTCGAGTAGTGGAGCTCGGTGAGCGTCACGACGTCGGAGTTCGTCTCCTCGATCCAGTCGCGACCGGTGATCCCGACGTCGAACAGGCCCTGAGCGACATAGCGCGGGATCTCCTGCGGCCGCAGGATCGTGACGTCGACCACCCGCGGATCGTCGATCGTGGCTCGGTAGTCGACGTCGGATCCCCGTTGGACGGCGAGATCGGCGTCTTCGAAGAGCTGCATCGTCGCCTGCTCGAGCGAGCCTTTGGGGAGCACCAGGCGCAACATGACCAGCAGTTCTACTCGGTCGCGGGCAGGCAGTTGCGCCAACAAAGCCGCGAACTCGATCGCAGTGAGCGCGGCCTCCTCGCCCTTGTGGCCGACCGCGCCACCGATGCGGGCCTCGGCCTGCTCGATCGAGTCGACCGTGAGGACGCCGAACACGACCGGGATGCCGGTGTCGAGCCCGACCCGCATCAACCCGGCCGCAGTCTCGCCGGCGACGAAATCGAAGTGCGGCGTGTCCCCTCGGATCACCGCGCCCAGCGCGATCACGGCGTCGTGGGTTCCCGCGAGGCGTTGCGCCGCGAGCGGGAGCTCGAACGCTCCTGGAACCCATACGACGGTGGGATCGTCGACCCCGTGCTGCTTCAACACCCGTAGGGCGCCGTCGAGCAATGGGCCGGTGATGGGCAGGTTGAACCGACCGACCGCGATCGCGATCCGCAGCCCGGACGCGTCGAGGTCATCGGTTGGCGCGGCGAATTCCCCCACCTCAGCTCCCACCCAACGCGTCATACCCGCTCTCGGCGCCTGCGGCGCCGGGCCGCTCGGGCCACGCTCGGCTCCCGGACACTGCCATCGGCACGTCAGCTGCCTCCGAGCTCTTGGTCTTCGATGTCGAGGAGGTGGCCCATCTTCTGCTGCTTGGCGCGCAGGTACGCGATGTTCTCCGAGGTCGGCAACGTCGCGAGTGGAACCCGGTCGACGATCTCGAGCCCGAAGCCTTCGAGACCGCCGTACTTCGCCGGGTTGTTCGTCATCAGCCGCATGGTCGTGACGCCGAGGTCGACGAGGATCTGCGCACCGATGCCGTACTCACGCGAGTCGACCGGGAGGCCGAGGTCTTCGTTGGCCTCGACGGTGTCGCGACCCTCCTCCTGCAACCGGTAGGCCCGCATCTTGTGGCCGAGGCCGATGCCCCGACCCTCATGACCCCGGAGGTAGACGACGATGCCCTCACCCTCGGCCGCGACCTGGGCGAGCGCGGTGTCGAGCTGCACCCCGCAGTCGCAACGCAACGAGCCGAACACGTCGCCGGTCAGACACTCGGAGTGCACGCGCACCAGCACGTCGTCCTTCCCCGCGACCTCGCCCCGAACGAACGCGATGTGCTCGACGTCGTCGAGGAGCGAGCTGAAGACGTAGGCGGTGAAGTCGCCGTACTTGGTGGGGATCCGGGCCTCGGAGACCCGTCGCACCAACTTCTCGCTCCGTCGGCGACTGCGGACGAGGTCGGCAATCGAGATCATGAGGAGGCCGTGCTCCTCGGCGAACACCTCGAGCTCGGCGAAGCGCGCCATGGTGCCGTCGTCATTGACGACCTCGGCCAGAACCCCGGCCGGCCTGAGGCCCGCGAGCCGGGCGAGGTCGACCGCGGCCTCGGTGTGGCCGGCGCGCTTGAGCACCCCGCCGTCTCGGTAGCGCAGCGGGAAGATGTGGCCGGGCCGGGCGAGGTCGTCGGGCCGGGTCTTGTCGTCGATCAGCGTGCGGACCGTGGTCGCGCGATCGGCGGCCGAGATGCCGGTGGTGGTGCCCACCCGCGCGTCGACCGACACCGTGAACGCGGTGCGGTGCTGCTCGGTGTTGTTCGAGACCATGAGCGGGAGCTGGAGCTCGTCGCACCGCTCCCCCGTGAGCGGCATGCAGATGACACCGCTGGTGTGGCGGACCATGAACCCCATCGTCTCGGGGGTGATCTTGTCGGCCGCCATGATCAGATCGCCTTCGTTCTCGCGATCCGCGTCGTCGACCACGACGACCAGCTCACCGCGCGCGATCGCCGCCACCGCGGGCTCGATCTCACTGAACGGCATCGGACTCTCGCTTCCCCGTGAGCAACCGCTCCACGTACTTCGCCAGCACATCGACTTCCAGATTGACCGTGTCGCCGGGATGGCGGACGCCGAGCGTCGTCACCGTCAGCGTGTGCGGGATCAACGCGACGGCGAACCCGTCGTCGTCGACCTCGGCGACGGTGAGGCTCACGCCGTCGACCGTGATCGATCCCTTCTCGACCACGTACCGGGTCAGGCTGCCCGATCGGACTGTGGCCGGCACATCGACCCGCAACCGCGTCGAGCCGTCGGCGAGCTCGTCGCGCGCGGCGACGACACCGACCGCGTCGACGTGGCCCTGCACGACGTGGCCACCGAGCCGATCCGCGAGGCGGACCGGCCGCTCGAGGTTGACCGGATCGCCCACGGCGAGCGTGCCGATCGTCGTGCGGTCGAGCGTCTCGACGATCGCGTCGGCGGCCCACCAATCGGCCCCGATCTCCACCACCGTCAGGCAGCAACCGTTGACCGCGATCGACGCACCGAGCACGACGTCGTCGAGCACGGTGGTCGCGACGATCTCCAGGCGCACTCCGCCCTCTTGCGGCACGACGGCCCGAACCTTCCCGAGCTCCTCGACGATACCGGTGAACATCAGACCGGCTCCCAGACGAGACGCGCGTCGCCGTCGAGCGTGCGTGCGTCGACAAGGCTCCAGCGGGTCGCGTCGGCAAGGGTCGCCGGACCGGGGCCCGCGAACGCGCCGAGCCCGTCGGGACCGAGCACCATGCCACCGACGTACTGGACGATCCGATTCGCGAGGCCGGCGCGCACGAGAGATCCGTGCACCGTCGCGCCCCCTTCGACCAGCGCGCCGAGCACTCCTTCGCGGCCCAGCACCGCGAGCGTCTCGGCAAGGTCGACGCCTCCGGTTGAACCATCGGGCGGTGCGACCACCTCGACCTTGGCGCCCGCGGCGCGCCACGCGTCGGTTGCCGCGGCGGGAGCCGCGACCGTCGTGACCACGAGGGTCGGCGCGAGCCCGACGTCGAACAACGGGCCGGTGGCCGGCACGCGACCGCGGGCGTCGAGCAAGACCCGCAACGGCTGGTGGACCGGGGCCGGATCGCAGTCGCGGGCGGTGAGCATCGGTTGGTCGGCCAGCGCGGTCCCCGCACCGACGACCACGGCCTGGGAGTCGGCGCGCAACTCATGGCCGTCGGCACGCGCGGCGGGGCCGGTGACCCACTGCGACGTCGACGTCGGCGGCGGCGGTCCGGCCGTCGATGCTCGTGGCGGTCTTCAGCACGGTGTACGCGCGACCGGTACGCCGATGGTGCAGGTAGGGAGCGAGGTCACGGGCGACCCGATCCGAACCGATACCCACGTCGACGGTCACGCCGGCAGCCCGGAGTCGATCGATGCCCTGACCGGCGACGTGGTGGTCGGGATCCTCGATCGCGACCACGACGCGGTCGACGCCCGCCTCGAGCAACGCGTCGGCGCACGGCCCGGTTCGGCCCTGGTGCGAGCACGGTTCGAGGGTCACGAACACGGTTGCGCCCGTCGCCCGGTCGCCCGCGTCGCGCGAGCGCGACGATCTCCGCATGAGCACCGCCGGGCGGCTCGGTCGCCCCGACACCCACGATCTCGCCGTCGCGGACGACGACGCAGCCGACCCACGGGTTGGGCGCGGTCCAGCGGCGCGCGGCGAGACCGGCATCGGCCGCCACCGTCATCAGCTCCGCGTCGTCTCGCACCGCCATCCCTTCCGCCCCGGGATCCGGGCAGGCGACGACGAAGCAGCGCGCCTCAGCACGCCGAGCCGTCCTCTCCCATCCGGACTCTCACCGTCGGCTCCAGATTTCGACTGGATCGGCCCCCGGCTGGCTGCCGTGGGTTCGCGGGCTCCGGCTCTCGACGAGAACCGCCACCGCCGGTCGGGACTTGCACCCCTACCCCGAGGACATTCAGTTGTACCCAGAGGATACACCGATCCGATCCGAAATTGGAACACGTTCTAATTCCGGCCCTTTCCCGCGAGGACAAGCGATCCCCGAACTGACCGAAGCGAGCCGCCGGAACAACCGGTTCGCCGCGAGAGGCGGCGAGCGGGGCCCGAGCGGCCTGCGCCGCAGGCGCAAGAGCGGGAATCTGGCTCAGTGGGGGCGGCCGCCGGCGAGGAGGTCGAGGGCGTGGGGAACGGCGGGGAGGACGATCTCGAGGGCCTCGACGGCGCCGGACGCGGATCCGGGAGTGTTGCAGACGAGTGCGGCGCCGATCGAGCCGCAGACGCCGCGTGACAGCATCCCGAACGGTCGGCCGTCGGAGTTGCTGGCAGCCCGGATCGCCTCGGCGAGGCCCGGGGCCTCCCGCTCGATCGCGGCCCGGGTCCCCTCCGGCGTCAGGTCCCGGGGTCCGAAGCCGGTCCCGCCGGTGGTGACGACGAGGCCGGCGAAGCCGGCGGACAACTCGGCCAGCGCGCCCGACACCGAGTCGACGCCGTCGGCGACGACCCGCCGCTCGACCACCGCGAAGCCGGCGTCGACCAGCGCGGCAGAGAGTGCGTCGCCGGAACGGTCGTCCCGGGTCCCGGCGATCACGCCGTCGGACACGGTCAACACCTTCGCCAAGCACGTCAGCGCTCTCGGCGGTCGATCTCGAAGGCAGAGCGCCCGAGCCGCTTCGCGTGCGCCTTCATCTCGGTCGCGATGACCGAGGCCTCCCACTGCGTCCGGATGGGCCGTTGCGACGTGGTCGCGACCCCGATCGAGAGCGACGTCAGCAGGTACCGGTGGAGGTTGCCACGCCGGTCGGCGACCTCGATGAAGTCGTTGGCTGCGTCTTCGGGGTCGTACAGCGCCCGGATGCCGCGATCGAACCGCTCGAGCGCTTCGTCGCACACCACTTCCGCCACCGCTGGATCGCACAGCAGCACGAAGTCGTCGCCGCCGACGTGGCCGGCGAAGCTCGGCTCACCCGGATGGAGCGGCAAGCGCCTCGACCAGGATGCCGCGCGGTGAACTTGATCACCTCGTCGCCGCGCAGGAAGCCGTAGTAGTCGTTGAACGCCTTGAACTCGTTGAGGTCGGCGTAGAGCACCGCGAACTGCGAGTCGGAATGTGAGACCAGTCGTTCGAGCTCGCTCGCGATCCGGAAGTTGCCGGGGAGGTGCGTGAGCGGCGACAGGTCGCGCATCTGACTCGTCCGACGCAGCAGGCTGCGCACGCGCGCGACCAGCTCGGGCGGGTCGACCGGCTTCACGAGATGGTCGTCGACGCCCGCCGCGAAGCTGGCGAGCTTGTCGGGCCCACCACCCGCGCCGATGAGGATCACCGCGGAGTTGACGGTGCGCACGTCGCGGCGGAGCTCGGCGCAGACATCGAGTCCGTCGAGCACGGGCAGCTCGGCGTCGACGATCACGACCGACGGCTGGAGCTTGCGGGCCTGGTCGAGCGCGTCGATTCCGTCACGGCTGACGTAGACGTCCCAGCCCTCGAGCGAGAGGTTGATCTCGAGATCGGTCGCGAGGTCGGCGTCGCCCGCCGCGATCAGGATGAGGTCGGCCACGCGGCTTCTCGGATCCCACGAGCCGCCGCGGCGGGGTCGTCGGCACGGAAGATCGCGCTGCCCGCCACGAGGATGTCGGCGCCGGCCGCGGCCGCGGCCGGCGCGGTGTCGACGCTGATCCCACCGTCGATCTCGAGCTCGACCGAGAGGTGGTGCTCGTCGACGATCTGGCGCGCCACGCTCACCTTGTCGAGGACCTCGGGGATGAACGCCTGCCCGCCGAAGCCGGGGTGGACGCTCATGAACAGGAGGACGTCGATCTCACCGAGGTACGGCAGCACGGCGTCGAGTGGCGTCTCGGGGTTCAGCGTGAGCCCGACCCGCAGCCCGAGGTCGCGCATGCGTTCGAACAACGGGCGCGGATCGCCGAGCTCGACGTGGATCGTGCATCCGTCGGCGCCGGCCTTGGCGAAGTCGTCGAGGAGCACGCCGGGGTTGTCGACCATGAGGTGACAGTCGAGATACAGCTCGGTTCGCTTGCGCAACGACTTCACGACCGGCGGGCCGATCGTGAGGTTCGGTACGAAGTGGCCGTCCATCACGTCGACGTGCAGCAGGTCGGCCTCGCCCGCGACCCGATCGACCTCGACGGCCAGCTCGGAGAAGTCGGCAGACAGGATCGACGGTGCGATCTTCACCCGGTCACCTTAGATGAGACGCACCTACGCAGGCAGAGGACGAACATCCCGTCGGTGTCGGCCCCGCTGGGGAGCAGGCAGCGCGCCGCGGCCGAGCGGCTGCCACGGTGCGCCGGGCGGCGCGATCGCGACGAGCTCGGGCAGCTCGGCCGCGGCCCACTCGTCGACGTCGAGCGTCTCGATGGCGGTGAGCGTGCACACCGAGTAGACGAGAACACCGCCGGGGCGCAGCGCGGTCGCGGCCACCCGGAGCAAATTACGTTGGAGCGACGCGAGCAGCTCGGGCGCGTCGGGTTCGAGTCGCCAGCGGGCTTCCGGCCGGCGCCGGAGCACCCCGAGGCCCGAGCACGGTGCGTCGAGGAGCACCCGGTCGAAGCACCCCGGACGGAACGGCAGCGCGCAGCCCGTCGGCCACGAGCGGGTGAAGATTGTCGAGCCCGAGCCGCGCCGCGGCCTCGCGCGATCCGGGCCACCCGCCCCGGGTTGAGATCGAGGCCGACCACTGAACCCGTGTCGGGCCCGCCGACGCCGAGCCGCTCGGCGATCCCCGTCGCCTTTCCGCCCGGCGCCGCCGCGATCTCGAGCACCCGCTCGCCCGGTTGGGGATCGAGGGCCGCCACCACCGCCTGGCTCGCCTGGTCCTGGGGTGTCGCTCGGCCTTCGGCCACGGCCGCGAGCGCGGCGAGGTCGCCGACCCCACTCACCACGAGCGCGTCGGGCAGGAGCGCACCCGGCTCGACGTGGATACCGGCGGCGCGGAGCTCATCGGACAGCGCCGACGGATCGCTGCGCATCGGGTTGGCCCGCAACGTCACGCCGGGGATGCGGTTGTCGGACTCGAGCACCGCGTCGGCGTCGACGGGTCCGAGATCCTCGATGAGTCGTTCGACGATCCAGTCGGGATGCGACGTGCGGATCGCGAGCGACGTGACGTCGTCACCGTCGGGTATCGCCCACGGCGGCCCGGACGCCGCGAGACGGCGAAGGACCGCGTTGACGAAGCCCTTCGATCGAGGGTTCCGGCACCCGATCGCGGTGACCGTCTCCCCCACTGCCGCGTGGGGGGCGACGCCGGCGCGCAGTTGATGGGCACCGATCCGCAGAGCGGCCCGCACGTCGGGATCGAGACCGTCGAGCGGCCGGGTGAGCAACGGGGTCAAGCAGGTGGTCGAGCGTGCGCTGCTCGCGCAACGTCGAGTACACGAGCTCGGTCGCGAAGGCGCGGTCGCGGGGCTCGAGTCCACTGCCGCGCAGCAACGTCGGGAGCAACAGGTTGGAGTACGCGCCGCCGTCGACCCGCACGAGGGCCTCGATCGCAACGTCACGGGCCGTCACCGATCGGCCATCATCCGGTGCCGAATCTCGACACGTCGACCCGCAGGCCGGCCCGCCACGCGGCCGCGTCCATCCGAGCCTTGCCTTCGGGCTGCACCTCGTCGAACACCAGGTGCTCGCCCTCGACGTGCGCCCGTAGGACCTTCACCCGCTTGCCGCCGACCTCGAACCACGCACCCGGACGGGGGTGGCCGGCGCGCACGATCCGGTCGAGCTCGATCGCGGGTCGCGCGGGATCGAGCCGGAACTCCTCCACCGTCAGCTTCTCCGCGTACGTCGGTTCACCCGTCTGCGGGACGGGTTCAAGGTCGGCGAGCTGCGGGAGCGTCGCGACGAGGAGCTCCGCGCCGACCTCGACGAGACGCTCGCGGAGCGACCCGGCGTCGACGGTCGGCCCGATCGGGACGGTGGTCGTCGCGAAGACCGGGCCGGTGTCGAGCCCGGCGTCGATCCGCATCACGGCCACGCCGGTCTCGCGGTCGCCGGCGAGGATCGCGCGTTCGACGGGTGCCGCACCGCGCCAGCGCGGCAGCAGCGAGAAGTGCAGGTTGACGAAGCCGAGGGGAAGAGCATCGAGCAGGGTGGTCGGGAGGATCTGGCCGAACGCGACCACCACGCCGACCGTCGCGCCCGACGCGGCGACCTCGTCGACGATCTCGCGCGACCGTTCCGGGGTCCGCACGTCGATGCCGAGCTCGGCGGCCGCGGCCTTCACCGGACTCGGCTGGGTGGCCGTTCCGCGACCCCGTCGACGATCCGGCTGGGTCACGACGAACGCCGACGTCGTGACCGGCCGCGACAAGGGCGCGCAACGGGGGCACCGCGTCGTGCGGCGTCCCGAGGTAGACGAATCTCAGGGTGCCGGCCTCAGAGTCGCGGCTGGCTCTTCGACGCCAGGCGGACCGCGCCGCCGATGTCGCCGGCGTTGACGAGCTCGCGCTCGCGCAGCGCCCGGAGGGCCTGCTTGCGCTGCTCGGGATCGAGCCGATCGATCACGAGGATGCCGTCGAGGTGGTCGATCTCGTGGAGGAACACCCGGCCGAGGAAGTCGTCGTCTTCGACGATCACCTCGTTGCCGTCGAGGTCGATGCCCGACACCACCACCCGTTCGGCGCGCACGACCTCGAACGAGAGGCCGGGGACAGAGAGGCATCCCTCCTCGTGCACCCACTCGCCGTCGGCCTGCGCGACCACCGGGTTGATCATGACCTGGGGACCTTCGCCGACGTCGTAGGTGAAGATCCGCTTCTGCATCCCGACCTGCGGGGCCGCGAGCCCGACCCCGGCCGCTTCGTACATGGTGTCGTACATCGTGTTGACGAGACCGGCGAGCGAACCGTCGATCTCGGTGACCTCCCGGGCGCGCTGCTTCAGCACGGGATCACCGAACTGGCGGATCGGGTACGTGTCCACGGGGCAAGGGTACCAGTGGGTCAGACCCGCAACGGATCTACCTCGACCCGTAGGCGGCCGGCGTTGCGGGCCGCGGGAACGGTCGTCGCGAGCGCGTCGCAGAGCGTTTCGAGGGTCGGGGCCTGCACCAACGCGCGCTTGCCCGCACCGGCATCGACGGGCCCGAGCAGGGTGATCCTCGTCGACGACGCGCAGCGCCGCGGCGATCGCATCGACCGCTTCGCTGGCACCGCTCACCTCGGCCAGACCGCCGAACGGTGGGTACCCCAGCTCCTGGCGACGCGTTCGTTCAGGATCGGTGACCAGATCGGGATCGGCATGACGAACGGCCTCGATCACTTCGTGGTCGGGAACGCGGGTCTGGATCAGGATCCGTCCGGGGCCCGATCGTCGCCCGACCAGGCGCGCGGCCCGGGCCAGGAGGAACAACGCCTGCTCCGCCGCGTGGACCCGGGGCGCGAGGAGCTCCTGGTCGGCGTCGAGGAACACGACGAGTCGCACCGGTCGCGCCGCGTCGACCGGGACCCGGTGCAAGACCGCCTCGGTGCCGACCAGGACGTCGGCCGGCGGGATCTGCACGGTCGCGGCCTCGACCTCGACCACCGTCGAATGGGGAAGCAGGGCCGAGAGGTCTTCGCGCACCCGGGCGACTCCGGGTCTCACGGCCTTCATCCGGGTCGCGTGGCAGTGGAGGCACACCTTGGGCCGGGTCGCCGCGCATCGGAGACACGAGAGCTTCCGGTCGTCGGTCTCGATCACCGCGGCGCTGCAGACCTCGCACCGGACGAGCTCACCGCACGCCACACAGGCGAGCAGCCGGGCCCGCCCCTTGCGGTTCAGCACGCAGACCGCCCGTCCACCCGGGCCCGACGCGGTCGCGTCGACTGCACGGTGGAGCGCGTCGCCGAGCGATGCGGTCAGGAGCCCGAACCCGGGCGGCTCGGTTCGCCGGTCGACGACATCGACCAGCGGCCAGCCCGCCCTTTCATCGGGTCTCGAGGGTCGGAGCACCTCGTCGGCCACGACCAGCGCGTCGACGGTCGGTACCGGGGTGACCAGCTCCACTGGGATCCCGAGCCGACGAGCCCGTTCGATCGCGACGTCACGGGCGTGCCACGCCGGCGCCCGCTCCTCCTTGAGTGCTTCGTCGCCCTCGTCGAGGACGACGATCGCGCCGAGATCAGGGACCGGAGCCCAGACCGCGGTCCGACCACCGACGACGATGCAGTTCCCGGCGCAGACGGCCCGCCAGACGCGGGTGCGCTCGGCTCCGGACTGGTCGGACCGCAGGACGTGGACGGTACGGCCGGTGTCGGCGAGCGAACGCACGAGTGCACCGGTACGCCTGGCGTCGGGAAGCACGACGATCGTCGATCCCGATTCGGCGAGCAGGCCGGCGACGAGCGCGCCGCGAGGCGAAGCCGGCGCCCAGCGATGCACCCGGACCCGACCGCGGGGGTATGTGGAGCGAGCGGACGAGTCGTCCCAGGCCGACGCCCCGACATGACCAGCGAGCGGAGCAATCGGGGATGTGGAGCGAGCGGACGAGTCGTCCCAGGCCGACGCCCCGACATGACCAGCGAGCGGAGCAATCGGGGACGTGGAGCGAGCGGACGAGTCGTTCGAGGCCGAGCCCCCAACCCGACCAGCGAGCGGAACAATCGGAACCGCGTTCTCCGGGGAAGCCACTCGGAGGAACGCGACCGCCGGGCCGGCCCAGCGCCAGGCGGCCCAGTCGGCGATCGAGACCAGCTCAGCGGGTGGACCCGCTCCGACGATCTTCTTCAGCGGTCGCAGTCGGGTCGGGTCGGTGTCGGACTCGACCTCGGTCTCGACCACCCACCCCCGCACCGACCGGCCCTGCAACGGCACCCTGACGATCGTGCCGACGACCACCTCGCGCCCGTCGGGCACGAGGTAGTCGAAGACGCGATCGAGTGCCGGCAGATCGGGCCGGACCCTGCAGATCCTCAGGCTTCCCGCTCCCTGCGCCTGCGGCGCCGGGCCGCTCGGGCCCCGCTCGCTGCGCTCGCTCAGGCGAGTGCTTCCGCGGCCTTCTTGAACGCCTCCGCCATCTCGGTGCGCTCCCAGGTGAAGTCGCGCTCGGGGCGACCGAAGTGCCCGTACGCGGCGGTCTTCTGGAAGATCGGGCGGCGGAGATCGAGCCGCTCGATGATCGCGGCGGGGCGCAGGTCGAACTGTTCCTTCACCAGCTCACCGAGCTTCTGCGGGTCGATCTCCGACGTCCCGAAGGTCTCGACCATCACCGACACCGGGTGCGCGACACCGATCGCGTACGCGACCTGCACCTCGCAGCGCTTCGCGACCCCCGACGCGACCACGTTCTTGGCCACGTGGCGGACGGCGTAGGCAGCGGAGCGGTCGACCTTTGTGGGGTCCTTGCCGGAGAACGCGCCGCCACCGTGGCGGGCCATCCCACCGTAGGTGTCGACGATGATCTTGCGGCCGGTGAGACCGCAGTCGGCGTGGGGGCCACCGAGCTCGAACGTGCCGGTGGGGTTCACCAGCACCTCGAAGTCGTCGGACGCGAACTGCTCGGGGAGCAACGGACGGATGACGTGCTCGATGAGATCGGGCTTCATCATCCCGTCGCGATCGATTCCCGGAGCGTGCTGGGTGGAGATCAGCACGGTCTTGAGCCGGTCGGGAACGCCGTTCACGTAGTCGATCGTCACCTGGGTCTTGCCGTCGGGCCGCAGGTACGGGAGCGTGCCCGACTTGCGGACCTCGGCCAGGCGGTGCGCGAGGCGGTGCGCGAGCCAGATCGGCATCGGCATCAGGTCGTCGGTCTCGTCGCAGGCGTAGCCGAACATCATCCCCTGGTCGCCGGCACCGACTTCGTCGAAGCGGTCGCCGGTGCCGGCCCGCTGCTCGACGGCCTTGTCGACGCCCATGGCGATGTCGGGCGACTGGTCGTCGATCGACGTGATGACCCCGCAGGTGTTGCCGTCGAACCCGTAGGACTCCCGGTCGTACCCGATGCCTCGAACCGTGTCGCGCACGACGCGCGGGATGTCGACATAGGCCTGGGTGCTGATCTCACCCGCGACGATGACCAGTCCCGTGGTTGCCATCGACTCGCAGGCGACCCGGCTGTTCGGGTCCTGCTCGAAGATCGCGTCGAGGACGGCGTCACTGATCTGGTCGCACATCTTGTCGGGGTGACCTTCGGTGACCGACTCCGACGTGAAGGTGTACGTCTCGTTCATGGTTCCTTCCGAACTCCGGCTGGCTTGATCGCTTCTGGCTTGATCTCTGGTGGGAACTGGAGCAGCTGAGCGACTCGATCCAGGATCGCGTCGGCCAGCTCACGCTTGGTCTGGAGCGGCTGTTCCTCGACGGAACCCGAGGAGTCAAGCAGGATCGCCCGGTTGGTGTCGACCTCGAAGCCGGCGTCGGGTTGCGAGACGTCGTTCGCCACGATGAGGTCGAGGCCCTTTCGGGCGAGCTTCGCCGCCGCGTTCTCGACGAGATCGTCGGTCTCCGCTGCGAATCCCACGAGCACCTGGCCCGGCGGCTTCGTACGGCCGAGGTCGACGAGGAAGTCGTGGGTGGGCTCGAGCACGATCTCGGAGAGGCCGTCGTCCTTCTTGATCTTGCGGTCCGACGGCGCTTTCGGCCGAAAGTCGGCAATCGCCGCGGCCATGACGATCGACGTCGGCCGCCGCGGCGCGGGGCATGACCGCCTCTTGCATCTCGGCCGCGGTGTTCACCCGGATGACCTCGATCCCGGGAGGCACGTCGCGCGTCGTGGTGGTCACGAGCGTGACGTCGGCGCCGCGCCGAGCGGCCGCTTCCGCGATCGCGTGCCCCTGCTTGCCCGAGGAACGGTTCGAGATGACCCGGACCGCGTCGATCGGCTCACGGGTTCCTCCTGCGGTCACCAGCACCCGGGCGCCGCGCAGATCACCGGAGACGGTGAGGATCTCGATGGCCGCCGCGACGATGCGCTCGGGCGCGGCGAGGCGCCCTTCCCCGGTGTCGCCGCCGGCGAGCCGGCCCGATTCCGGGTCGACGACGTGCACACCCCGGCGGCGAAGGGTCGCGAGGTTCTCCTGGACCGCGGGGTGCTCCCACATCTCGGTGTGCATCGCCGGCGCCACCAGCACCGGGGCGCGGGTGGCGAGCAGCGTCGCGGTGAGCAGGTCGTCGGAGATCCCGGCGGCGTACTTTCCGAGCAGCTTGGCCGTCGCCGGGGCGACGATCACAAGATCGGCCCGCTGCCCGAGCCGGGTGTGCGGAATCGGTTCGGGCGCACCTCCGCCCTCGCCTCCGCCTCGGCCGTCGGACCCGAAGAGCGACGTGCGGGCCGGTTCCGACGCGAGCGCCGAGAACGTGAGCGCGCCGACGAAGCGCTGGGCGTCTTCGGTGAGAACGGGCGAGACGAACGCACCGGCGTCGACGAGCCGTCGACAGACCTCGACCGCCTTGTACGCCGCGATCCCACCGGAAACACCGAGGACGATCCGCTGCGCCCGGCGCAGCGGTGCGGCCTCGATCGCCGGCTCGAGCCCTCACCGCTCCGGCGGGCTCCGTCGCTCGGACGCGGAGTCGTCCCGGCGTCCTCGGCCTCTGCCTCGACCTCGGGTTCGATGACCCGAGCCTCGATCTTGCCGCTCTCGATCTCCTCGAGGGAGATCGTCAGCGGCTTGCGCGAGACCGAGGTGACCTGCGGCGGGACGATCTTGCCGAGACCCTCACCGAGCTGGTTGTAGTAGTCGTTGATCTCACGGGCACGCATCGCGGACAGCGTGACCAGCGTGAACTTGGAATCGACCTGGTCGAGGAGCTCTTCCATGCGGGGCTCCATCAGTGACGCGCGGCGCTCGGACATCAATCTCCCTTTGCGGGTGGTGCGGGGGCTCTCGGGGCTGAGCCCGGATCGCGGTGACGCTCCAGGATAGCCGCCACCTGGTCCACCGCCTGCTCCAGGCGGTCGTTCACGACCACGGCGTCGAACCGGTCGGCAAGCGCCTCTTCGGCCTGCCGCCTCGTCGAGCCGTCGGTCGATCGTGTCCGGGGTGTCGGTCCCCCGGCTCTCGAGCCGCTCCCGCTGCGCCTCCCGTGATGGCGGGCGCACGAACACCAGCACCGCTTCGGGAAAGGTCCCGCGGACCGCCAGGGCGCCCTGGACGTCGATCTCGAGGAGCACGTCGTCGCCGGCGGCCAGATGCTTCTGCACGGGTGCCCGCGGCGTCCCTTTCAGGTCCCCGTAGACGTCGAACCACTCGAGGAAGCCGCCCTCGGCGATCGAGAGACTCGAACTCGATCGCGGGAGAGGAACCGGTAGTCGCGCCCGTCGACCTCTCCGGGTCGCGGCGGCCGCGACGTGGCCGAGATCGAGTACCAGATGCTGGGATCCCGCTCGAGGAGCTCACGGACGATCGTGCCCTTGCCGACCCCGGACGGGCCCGCGAGGACGAGCAGGACGGCCAGAGCCCTAGCGCGAGGGGAACTCGGAGAGCAGCGCCTCGCGCTGGTTGCGGCCGAGACCGCGGAGCCGACGGCTCTCGCTGATCTCGAGATCGGACATGATCCGACGGGCGCGCACCTTGCCCACTCCGGGCATCGACTCGAGCACGCTGACGACCTTCAGCTTGGCGAGGATGTCGTCGCGGTCCCCTGCTCGAACAGCTCGCTGAGCGAGAGCGAGCCCATCTTGAGCTTCTCCTTCACCTCCGCGCGAACTCGCCGCGCCTCGGCGGCTTTCGCGAGCGCGGCGGTGCGCTGTTCAGGCGTGAGTGTGGGCGGCAATGGCATGAGCGAGGAACCTCCGCGAAAGCGTCAGCGGGCGACGCGGCTCAGTATAGGCAGCGCTCCCCGCCGGGCAACTTGGAGCGCGGACCCGTCGCTCGGTTCCTTCTGAGTCAGACGAACGCGAGTCCGGAATGCGCCGGCCACGCGACGCGCTCCGCGGCACCGCGATCACGCGCGACGCGCACTTCGGTTGCCGCGCACACGACGGCGTCGGGATCTCGTTCACTGCAGCGCGCCGGACAGGTCAGACACCTTCGTCACTCCCCGCGCCGCACACCACGCGACGAGCTCGTCGAGGATCCGCACCATCGCGCGTGGCTCGCGGAACGTGATCGTCCCGACCCCGACCGCCGTCGCCCCCGCGAGCAGCATCTCGACCGCGTCGAGCCCACTCGCGACTCCCCCGGTGCCGATCACCGGCACACCCGGGTGCACACGCGTCACCTCGTAGACGGCGCGGAGCGCGACGGGTTTGATCGCGGGGCCCGACAGACCCTCCCCCTCCGCCGCCGAGCGCGAGCACGCGCGCGTCGGCGTCGATCGCGAGCCCGAGGAGCGTGTTCACGAGGGTGAGACCCGTCGCGCCGGCGTCGAGCGCAGCGCCGGCGATGTCGGCGATCTCCCAGGTGTTCGGCGACAGCTTCGCGAACACCGGCTTCGTCCCGACCTCCGCGACCACCGCGCCGATCGCGGCGCGGGTCGACTCCGTCGAGTGCGCGAACATCCGCGCCCGGTCTTCGACGTTCGGGCAGCTCACGTTCACCTCGACCGCGAGAAGATCGTCGAGCGCGGGACCGAGCTGCTTCGCCGCGAGCGCGAAGTCGTCGACCGTGCGGCCCCACACCGACGCGATCACGCGCGCGCCGCGCGCCAGCAACGACGGCAACTCCTGCGCGACCCAGTGCTCGACACCCGGACCTTCGAGCCCGACCGAGTTGATCATCCCCGACGCGGTGGTCCGCAGTCGCGGCGGCGGGTTGCCCGGCCACGGGTACGGCGCGAGCGACTTCACCGTGACCGCGCCGAGCCGCGTCGGATCGCACACGCGCGCGACCTCGTCGCCGTGACCGAACGTCCCCGACGCGGCGACGATCGGGTTCGCCAGCTCCACCGACCCGAGCCGCACCGTCGTGTCGACCTCGCGCTTCGGCGTCGCAAACCCCTCAGATGCTGACGGCTTTGCGACGCCGAAGCGATCGGGTGACGGTCGCGACGGCCGGGGCATCAGACGTCGAGTCGCATCTGGCCGTCGCGGTGGTACTCCTGCAGCGACCGGACCGCCGACCTCGTGGGTGGCCGACTCGGCGATGCCGGAGGCCGCGGCGAGCGCGGCAGCGACGGTGGTGAGGCACGGGACGCCGTGGACGATCGCGGCTCGGCGGATGTGCATGCCGTCGGCCCGAGGCCCTCGGCCTCGCGGCGTGTTCACGACCAGGTCGACCTTGCCCGAGGCGATCAGGTCGACCGCGTCGGTGCCGACGGCTTCGCCGACCTTGGCGACGACCTGCTCGACCGGCACACCTTCGGCTTGCAGGCGCTCGGCGGTACCCGCGGTCGCGACGATCGCGAACCCGAGCTCGACGAAGCGCCGGGCCACGGCGAGGCCGCCGGTCTTGTTCCGGTCGGCGAGCGAGAGGAAGACCGTTCCGCGTTGCGGCAAGTCGCGCGCCGGCTGCGGCCTGGCTCTTCGCGAAGGCGAGGCCGAAGCTGCGGTCGATGCCCATCACCTCCCCCGTCGAGCGCATCTCGGGACCGAGGACGCGTGTCGACCTCGGGGAAGCGGTTGAACGGCAGCACCGCCTCCTTGACCGCGACGTGACCGCCACCGGCCGGGGGACGCAGCAGACCTTCGGCGCGCAGCTCGTCGAGCGTCGCGCCGAGCATGACCCGGGACGCGACCTTCGCGAGCGGCACGCCGGTCGCCTTGCTCACGAACGGCACCGTGCGACTCGCCCGCGGGTTCGCCTCGATGATGGAGACCTAGCGCGTCCTTCACCGCGTACTGCACGTTGAGCAGACCGCAGACGTCGAGGGCCTCGGCGAGCGCGCGGGTGTGCGACTCGATCGTCGCGATGGCCTCGGCCGACAAGCGACGGTGGCGGGATCGCGCACGCGGAGTCGCCCGAGTGCACGCCGGCCTCCTCGATGTGCTCCATCACCCCACCGATGAGCACCTCGCCGGTCGTGTCACGGATCGCGTCGACGTCGACCTCGATCGCGTCCTCGAGGAACCGGTCGACCAGCGCCGGCCGCTCGGCCGAGAGCCCACCTTCGCGACCGAGCGTGCCCGACTCCGTGAGCTCGGCCATGGCGGCCTCGAGCTCGTCGTCGTCGTAGACGATCTGCATCGCGCGACCGCCGAGCACGTACGACGGGTCGCACGAGCACCGGGTAGCCGATCTCCGTTCGCGATCGCACCGGGCCGCCTCGACGGTCGCCGCGGTCCCCCCGGCCGGTTGCGGGATGCCGAGCCGCTCGCAGAGCGCGTTGAACTCGCTCGCGGTCCTCGGCGAGGTCGATCGACGCCGGGCTGGTGCCGAGCACCGGGATCCCGGCGGCTTCGAGCGCGCCCGCGAGCTTGAGCGGCGTCTGGCCGCCGAGCGCGACGACGACGCCGGCGAGCTCACCGGCGTCGGCGAGCGCGTCGCACACGTTGCGCACTCCTTCGACGCTGAGCGGCTCGAAGAAGAGGCGGTCGCTGGTGTCGTAGTCGGTCGAGACCGTCTCGGGGTTGCAGTTGACCATCACCGTCTCGTAGCCGGCGTCGGAGAGCGCGAACGCGGCGTGCACGCAGCAGTAGTCGAACTCGACCCCCTGACCGATCCGGTTCGGGCCCGGATCCGAGGATCACGACCGCCGGGTCGGTCGAACGGTGCGACCTCGTCTTCGTCCTCGTAGGTGCCGTAGTGGTACGGCGTGCTCGCGGCGAACTCGGCCGCGCAGGTGTCGACGGTCTTGTAGGTGATGCGGACGCCGGCCGCGAGACGGGCGTCGCGCACCGCACCGGCGTCGTCACGCCCCAGAGCTCGGGCGAGCTGACCGTCGCCGAACCCCATCCGCTTCGCGGCGCCGCCACTCGGCTCGGGTCATCGCCGGCGAGCGACCTGCCCGGCCAGGCGGGTCCGCTGCCTCGATGATCTGCTGGAGCTGGTCGAGGAACCACGGGTCGATCCCGGTCACCTCGTGCAGCCGCTCGACCGAGACGCCTCGGTCGAGCGCCTCGGCGACCACGAACAGCCGATCGGGGGTCGGGACCGCCGAGAGCCGCACCACGTCGTCGGTGTCGACGTCGGCGAGGCGTTCGTCGCCGGGATCGAAGCCGTGGCGGCCGGTCTCGAGCGAGCGGAGCGCCTTCTGGAACGACTCCGCGAACACCCGACCGATCGCCATGACCTCGCCGACCGACTGCATCTGGGTGCCGAGCACGCCGTGGGCGCCCGGGAGCTTCTCGAACGCCCAGCGCGGGATCTTGGTGACGACGTAGTCGATGGTCGGCTCGAAGCTCGCAGGCGTCTCGCCGGTGATGTCGTTGAGGATCTCGTCGAGGCGGTACCCGACCGCGAGCCGGGCCGCGATCTTCGCGATCGGGAAGCCCGTGGCCTTGCTCGCGAGCGCGCTCGAGCGCGACACCCGCGGGTTCATCTCGATGACGATCATCTCGCCGTTCGCGGGGTTCAGCGCGAACTGGATGTTGGAGCCACCGGTGTCGACCCCGATGCGGCGGATGCAGGCGAACGCGGCGTCGCGCATGCGCTGGTACTCGACGTCGGTGAGCGTCTGCGCCGGCGCGACGGTGATCGAGTCGCCGGTGTGCACACCCATCGGGT
Source organism: uncultured Actinomycetes bacterium (assembly GCA_963829475.1). Lineage (GTDB taxonomy): Bacteria > Actinomycetota > Acidimicrobiia > IMCC26256 > JANYLB01 > JANYLB01. The sequence goes on from CAWHIU010000002.1 coordinate 1,296,604, forward strand.
CGAGGTTCTCGATCGAGCAGACGACCACCACGTTGTCGGCGTGGTCGCGCATCACCTCGAGCTCGTACTCCTTCCACCCCACCACGCTGCGCTCGATGAGGATCTCCGACACCGGGCTCTCGGCAAGGCCGTTCGCGGCGATGCCGCGCATCTCGTCGGGGTCGTGCGCGATGCCCGTTCCCCCGCCGCCGAGGATGAACGACGGTCGCACGATGAGTGGGTACCCGACCTCGTCGGCCACCTGCATCGCCTCGTCGAGCGTGTACGCGAGCCCCGACTTCGGGCACGCCGAGGCCGATCTCCTGCATCGCGACCTTGAACTTGGAGCGGTCCTCGGCGGTGTGGATCGCCTCGACGCTCGCACCGATCAGCTCGACGTCGAACTCGGCGAGCACGCCGGCTTCGTCGAGCGCGATCGCGAGGTTCAACGCGGTCTGGCCACCGAGCGTCGGGAGGAGCGCGTCGGGCCGTTCCTTCTCGATGATGCGGCGCAGGCTCGGGACGTCGAGCGGTTCGACGTAGGTGGCCTCGGCGAACTCGGGGTCGGTCATGATCGTCGCCGGGTTCGAGTTCACGAGCACGACCCGGTAGCCCTCGTCGCGCAGGATCCGACACGCCTGGGTGCCCGAGTAGTCGAACTCGCAGGCCTGGCCGATCACGATCGGGCCGCTGCCGATGATCATGATCGTCTCGAGGTCGGTCCGACGGGGCACGCTCAACCGGCTTTCGTCATGAGGTCGGTGAACTCGGCGAACAGGTAGGACGCGTCGTGGGGCCCGGGACCGGCTTCGGGGTGGTGCTGCACGCTGAACGCCGGGACGCCGCGCACCCGCAGGCCCTCGACCGTCCCGTCGTTCAGATTCACGTGGGTCACGTCGGCGCCACCCGGCACGGTGTCGGCCTGCACGACGTAGTTGTGGTTCTGGCTCGTGATCTCGACCTGACCGGTCCGCCTCGTTGCGCACCGGGTGGTTCGCGCCGTGGTGCCCGAACGGGAGCTTGTACGTCTCGGCCCCGAGCGCGAGTCCCATGATCTGGTGACCGAGGCAGATCCCGAACACCGGCACCTCGCCGAGCAGCGCGGCCACCTCGGCGGCCGCGCCTTCGACGGCGGTCGGGTCACCGGGACCGTTCGAGAGGAACACGCCGTCGGGGTTGCGGCCGAGCACGTCGGCCGCCGACGTCGACGCCGGCACCACCTCGACGTGGCAACCGACGCCCGTGAGGTGGCGCAGGATCGTGGTCTTGATCCCGTAGTCGTAGGCCACGACGTGGAACGGCGCGTCGGGCTCCCCGACCGTGTAGGGGTTCGACGTCGTGACCTCGGCGACGAGGTCGATCCCGTCGGTACCAGGCGACGCCGCGGCCGCGGCCCGGGCGATCGCCTCGTCGGCCCCGAACGCGCCCGGCATCGCACCACCGTCACGCAGGTGACGGGTGAGACGCCGGGTGTCGATGCCGGTGATGCCCGGGACGCCGTGCTCCCGCAGGTAGGTGTCGAGATCAGCCGTCGACCGCCAGTTGCTCGGTCGGCGGGCGAGATCCCGCACGACGATCCCGCGACAGAAGGGCCGGCGGCTCTCGGCGTCGTCGCGGGTTGACCCCGTAGTTGCCGATGTGCGGGTAGGTGAAGGTGATGATCTGGCCGGCGTAGCTCGGGTCGGTGAGGATCTCCTGGTAGCCCGACAGCGACGTGTTGAACACCAGCTCCCCGGTGGCCAGCTCCCGCTCGGCCCCGATCAGCTCGCCCTCGAACAGCGTCCCCGTCGGCCAGCACCAACACCCCCTCACGCCTCACCGTCCAACCCCCGGTCCGGTCACGTTGGTGCGATAGTCGTCGGATAGCGACGAGAATCGCACCAACGCGAGGTCCTGACGGCTGTCATCGTTGGGCCTCGGCGTCGATGACGACCGGTTCGCCGCGCAGGATCGTGTGGCGGACACGGCCGGTGAGCTTGCGGCCGGCGAACGGGGTGTTGCGCGACCGGCTCGCGAGCCGGTTGGCGTCGACCTCCCAGGCCAGCGCGGGATCGATCACGCAGAGGTTCGCCGCGGCACCGACGGCGATCGGTCCGCCGTGACCACGAGGGCCGAGTCCCGGCGATGGCGGCGGGTCGCCACGACAGCAGGGCGAGCGCGTCGACGAGTGACACGACACCCGGCTCGACGAGCTCGGTGAGGGTGAGGGCGAGCGCGGTCTCGAGGCCGAGCATTCCCGGGGGCGCCTCCTCGAACGTCCGCTCCTTGGCCTCGGGGGTGTGCGGAGCGTGATCGGTGGCGATCGCGTCGATGGTGCCGTCGGCGAGGCCGCGCTTGATCGCCTCGACGTCGGCATCGGTGCGCAGCGGCGGGTGGACCTTGAACGCAGGATCGAAGCCGGCGCAGCACGCGTCGGTGAGGGTGAAGTGGTGCGGTGCGACCTCGGCCGTGACCGCGATCCCCCGGGCCTTCGCGTCGCGCACGAGGTCGACGGCTGCCGCGGTCGAGACGTGCAGGAAGTGGACGGGCGCACCGGTGAGCTCGGCGAGGGCGATGTCTCGCGCGATGATCGTCGATTCCGCGGCGCCGGGCCGCCCGGGAATGCCGAGACGGCTCGACCACGCGCCCTCGTGCATGTGGCCACCGCGCAGCGAGCGACGGGTCCTCGGCGTGCTGCGCGAGCACCGCGCCGGGAAGCGACACCGCGTACTCCAGCGCCCGCCGCATGACCCCCGCCTCGGCGACGCACGCGCCGTCGTCGGTGAAGATGCGGACTCCCGAGCCCGTAGAGCTCCCCCATCGGCGCGAGCTCGTGGCCGTCGCGACCCTTGGTGATGCACCCGGAGGAGATCACGTCGCACACCGACGGTCGCGCCTCGGGCGAACACCGATTCGACGACCGCGGCGTCGTCGAGCGGTGGCGTCGTGTTCGGCATCGCGACGACGGCCGTGAAGCCGCCGAGCGCCGCGGCACGAGCCCCGGTCTCGATGGTCTCGGCCTCCTCGTCGCCCGGCTCGCGCAGGTGGACGTGCAGGTCGACGAGCCCGGGGGCGACGATGCAGCCGCCGGCGTCGAGCTCCACGATCGGCGCCACCGTCGGGGCCGGCGAGCTGCTCCCCCACCTCGACGATGCGACCGTCGGCGATCAGCACGTCGGCGGCGCGCTCACCGCTCGCGTCGACGATCCGACCACCGCGGATCAGCGTCGTGGATGCAGATGACTCAGGCAACGGGACCTCCCGATCCGAGCAGCGTGTAGAGAACGGCCATGCGCACGGCGACACCGTTGGCGACCTGCTCCGTGATGATCGACGCCGGTCCGTCGGCGACCTCGGCCGAGATCTCGACACCACGGTTCATCGGACCGGGGTGCATCACGAGTGCATCGGCGGGCAGCCGCGCCGCCCGGGCCGCGGTCAGGCCGTACCGACTCGTGTACTCCCGCAGCGACGGGAACAACGCCTCGCTCTGACGCTCGAGCTGGATCCGCAGGAGATAGAGCACGTCGACGTTCGGCGAGAACTTCGTCGAGGTCGTGACACACCGACACCGGCCAGCCCTCGAACGACTCCGGCAGGAGCGTCGGTGGCGCGACGAGCGTGACCTCGGCGCCCAGCGCGGTGAACGCGAGCACGTCGCTGCGGGCCACGCGGGAGTGACGCACGTCGCCGACGATCGCGATACGGCAACCGTCGAGACCCGACGGCCGGCGGCGCCGGAGCGTGAGCACGTCGAGCAGGGCCTGGGTCGGGTGCTCGTGGCAGCCGTCACCCGCGTTGACGATCGCGGCGTCGATCCACTCGGTGATGCGGTTCGGCGCGCCGGCACTGCCGTGGCGCACGACCATCGCGTCGATGCCCATCGCTTCGATCGTCTGCACGGTGTCGCGCAGGCTCTCGCCCTTCGTGACCGATGACGACCCGACCGTGAAGGTCATCGTGTCGGCCGACAGACGCTTCGCCGCGGTCTCGAACGAGAGCCGGGTGCGGGTGGAGTCTTCGTAGAAGAGCGAGACGACCGTCTTGCCCGCGCAGCGCCGGAACCTTGGGGATGTCTCGGTTCGTCACCTCGATGAAGCGCTCCGAGAGGTCGAGCAGCTGCTCGAGGCCGGTGCGGTCGAGATCGTCGATCGAGAGCAGGTGCCTCACTCGCCACCCCCCGCTTCGGATGGGCTCGCCTCGTGTGGTCCCCACAGCTCGATGACGTCGTCGGCGACGGCGTCGGTCTCGTGCAGCCGCACCCGCACATCCTCGGCTTCCCGAGTCGGGAGGTTCTTGCCCACGAAGTCGGCCCGGATGGGCAGCTCCCGGTGGCCGCGGTCGACGAGCACCGCGAGCTGGACGGCCCGCGCCCGACCGAGCTCGGTCAGCGCGTCGAGCGCGGCCCGGATCGTCCGGCCGGTGAAGAGCACGTCGTCGACGAGGACGACGACCTGCCCACCGATGTCGACCGGCACCTCGGTGGGACCGAGGGGCTGGACGGCTCGGAGGCCGATGTCGTCACGGTAGAAGGCCACGTCGAGGGTCCCGACGGGCACGGCGACACCTTCGAACGACTCGATCGCAGCGGCGAGCCGACGTGCGATCGCGGGCCCTCGGGTGTGGAGTCCGACCAGGACGAGGTCGTCGGCGCCGTGGTTCCGCTCCACGATCTCGTGCGCGATCCGGGTGTGGGCGCGGCGCAGATCATCGGCGGAGAAGACCTCGGTCCGGAGCACGAACTCGTCGGCCAGCTGCTGATCGGCCAGGGGTTCGGCCGGCGGCGACTCGACGGGAATGGCGTCAGCCGCGCTCGACGCGCGTGTGACGCGGGTGCTCTCGGGCATCGGTGCTCCTCCGTGGGGACCTCACAGGATCCCCTTCACGGTCGTGTCAGCGTAGCAGCCGGACAACGGGATCCGAACGCGTGCTGATCCGAATGGCGCTACTCGAACACGACCTCGAGGATCGTGCCCTGGAGCATGGTCAACCAGTCGTAGATGAAGAACGGCTGCGACCCTGGGTCGGACGGGTCGATCAGCTCCGGATCGTGATCGTCGGCGATCCCGATCGTGGTGCCCAACGCGAGCCGGGCGTCGTTCAGCGCCGACAGCCACGCCTCGACCTCGGCCCGGTCGAGGATGATCTTCACGTCGCGATCGGAACCGGCGACGCGTTCCAACGTCTCCGCGAGAACGGCGAGTGCAGCCGCCTTCTCCCGCACGAGATCCGAGTGCACCATGTCCTGCCAGTTGTGCTCCGCCTCTTCCTCGGTCGGATCGAGGTAGGCGCGGGGAAAGAGCCGGTCCCGGACCGGGTCGGTGCCCTCGCTCGGGGTCGGCCCTCCTTCGAGGAAGGGCGCGAGCTGCGCCGGAAGGGTCTGCAACAACGCGACCTCGTCGCGTGAGAGCTCGAGCACGACGCCTTTGCGTCGCTTCTTCACCGATGCCATCAGCCCAGACCCATTGCGGCTCTCGAGTGCGCTCCGCGACGCCGCCTCGACCGCCCACCGAGTCCAGCACCTCTCGACGTGTCCGGCGGCTTCGCTGCGCTCACGGCGTGTCGCGTTCCATCGTGGCCCAGAGGCCGTGGGCGTGGAGGCGACCGACGTCGCCTTCGGCCTTCTCGCGTGTGCCACTCGACACCACCGACTTGCCGTCGTGGTGCACCTCGAGCATGAGCTTCGTCGCCTTCTCGCGCGAGTAGCCGAACAGCTTCTGGAAGACGAACACGACGTACGACATCAGGTTCACCGGGTCGTTCCACACGATCACGAGCCAGGGCCGATCGGTCTCGATCCCCTCCTCGAAATCGGGTTCGGCCCCCAGCTCCTCGATCTCGGTGTCGATCTCGACCTCGGCCGGTGCCATCGGTCCGGTCATCGCGCCCGTCTTCACGGCGTCGCCGGGGCGGAGCGCACCTCTTCGGCGATCCGACCGAGCATCCCGTTGACGAACCGTCCGGAGTCCTTCGTCGAGTACTCCTTCGCGAGCTCGACTGCCTCGCTGATGACGACACCCGTCGGCATGTCGGGTGCGTACGCGAGCTCGTAGCAGCCGAGCCGCAGGATCGCGCGATCCACGACGGGCATGCGTTCGAGCGCCCAGTGCTCGGAGTACCGCCGCAGCAGCTTGTCGATCTCGTCGCGGTTGTCCTCGACGCCACGGGCGAGTGACACGGAGTACTCGTCGGGCGGGACCGGAAGCTCGGCGAGGAGCGCGTCGAGCGAACCCGGTCGCTGCTCGAGCTCGTAACAGAGTTCCAGAGCCCGCTCACGGGCCAGACGGCGCGGCCGCATGCTCGGTGCCGGCACGCTACGCGCGCGCCAGGTACTCCCCGGTGCGCGTGTCGACCTTGATGGTCTCGCCCGTCTCCACGAAGAGTGGGACCTGCACGACGAGACCCGTCTCGAGCGTCGCGGCCTTGCGCGCGCCCGACACGCGGTCGCCCGCGAACCCCGGTTCGGTGTCGGTGACGACGAGCTCGACCGCGGCGGGGAGCTCCACGCCCACGACCTGGTCCTCGAAGGTCGGCAGGATCGCGGTGTTGCCTTCCTTCAGGTACTGCGCGGCCACCCCGAGGTCGGCCGGATCCACCTGGATCTGGTCGTAGGTGTCGTTGTCCATGAAGACGAAGTTGTTGCCGTCGCGGTAGAGGTACTGCATCTCGCGCTTGTCGATCATGGCCAGCGGCACCTTCTCGTCGGCGCGGTAGGTGCGCTCGATGACCGCGCCGGTGCGGAAGTTCTTCAGCTTGGTGCGCACGAACGCGCCGCCCTTGCCCGGCTTCACGTGCTGGAACTCGGTGACGGTCATCAGCCCCTCGGGGAGGTTCAGAGCCATGCCGTTCTTGAGGTCGTTGGTGGAGATGCTCACAGGACGAGATCCTTCGGGGAGTTGGTCAACACGCGCGAGCCGGCACCGTTACTCGTGACGACGAGGGTGTCTTCGATGCGCACGCCTCCGATGCCGGTGAGGTACACACCCGGTTCGACGGTGACGACGGCGCCTGCGGCCAAGGTATCACCCGAGGTCGAGCCCACCCTGGGCGCCTCGTGGATCTCGATCCCGACGCCGTGGCCGGTGCCGTGCAGGAACGCTTCGCCCCATCCCGCGGCATCGATCACGTCGCGCGCGGCCTTGTCGACGTCGCGACACGCCGCGCCGGGCGCGACCGCAGCCGAGCCTGCGACCTGGCTCTCGAGCACGACCTCGTAGAGATGGCGAGCCTCCGGTCCCGGATCGCCGACGCTGACGGTGCGAGTCATGTCGGAGCAGTAGCCGTCGACGATGCATCCGAAGTCGAGCACGACGAGCTCACCACGACCGATGGGCCGGTCCGACGGCCGGGCGTGAGGTTTGGCCCCGTTCGGACCGGACGCGACGATCGGGTCGAAGCTGTTTCCCGACGCGCCACGCTCTCGCATCCCGAACTCGAGCGCGATCGCGAAGTCACGCTCCGTCGGCGCGGCGGCGAGTGTGGGAAGCAGCGCGGCGAGCGCGTCGTCGGCGATGGCACAGGCCGCTCCGATACGGGCGATCTCACCGTCGTCCTTCAGCCGCCGCAACCCCTCGACCAGATTGGTGGTGGCGAGCAGCTCGATCGCCCGGGAACCACGAGTCGGCCATCGCTCGCTGCTGCGCCCAGGTGACGCCCGTCGGCTTCGAGCCCCAGCCGTCCGATGCCCGCGTCGGACGCCGCCGCGCTCAAAGCGTCGCGCTGGGCCGTCTGCGTGGCGCCGATCGCGACCCGGGCCTTCACGCCGGCGGCGCCGAGCTGTTCGGCGGCCTGGTCCCGGTAGCGCCCGTCGGTGACGAACAACGCGTCGGCCGTCGTGACGAGCAGCATCCCGGCGCTGCCGGTGAACCCGGTGAGGTAGCGGACGTTCGGTAGCTGAGTGACGAGCAGCGCGTCGATGCCGGCGCCGTCGAACTCCGACCGCAGCCGATCGAGACGGGACGCGACATCCATGCCGGGGAGGCCCGTGGTCATGCTCCTGGTTCCAGCTTCGAGCACGCCGCCTCGACCGCGAGGCGGTATCCGGCGCGACCGAAGCCGGCGACGACTCCTGAGACGTACGGCGCGGTGACCGAGTGGCGGCGCCACTCCTCCCGTGCGTAGGGATTCGAGATGTGCAGCTCCACCTTCGCGCCGTCGAAGGTCGCGAGCGCGTCGGCGATCGCGTACGAGTAGTGCGAGAAGGCGCCGGGGTTGATCACGACCGCCGCGCACCGCCCGCGAGCCGCGTGGATCGCGTCGACGAGGTCGCCCTCGTGGTTCGACTGGAGTGCTCGATGCTGTGGCCGTGGGCCTCGGCCGCCACGCCGCGCGTCGCCGATGCAATCGTCGAGCGTTGCACGTGCCGTAGATCAACGGCTGCCGCTCGCCGAGCAGGTTCAGGTTCGGGTCCCGACAGGAGCAGGATGATCGCCATGGCGCGCTCAGCTTCCCACGCCGACGGCCACGAGGGCGCGCTCGACGGCGAAGGCGGGTGGGTCGTCGACCCGTTCGAGGCCGTGAGGCCCGGAAAGGACGAACGTGAGGCCGCCGCGCGCCTTCTTGTCGCGCTGCATGAGCCCGATCAACGTGGCCGCGTCGAGCTCCTCGCCACCGGGGACCTCGATGGGGAGACCGAGTGCGGCGACGACGGCACGGTGCCGATCGACGGCATCGTCGCCGATCCGCTCGAGCGCCTCGGCGAGGCGCGCTGCGAAGATCAGGCCGACCGCCACCGCCTCGCCGTGGGTGAGGGAGTACCCGCCTGCCGTCTCGAGCGCGTGCGCGAGGGTGTGGCCGTAGTTCAGCGTGGCCCGGATCCCGGTGCGTTCCTGCGGATCGGCCGCGACGACGTCGGCCTTGATCGTGGCGCAGCGGGCGACCAGATCGGCGAGCACGCCGGGTTCGCGCGCGAGCACGGCTCCGCCGTGGAGGCGCAGGATCTCGACGATGCCACTCGGATCGGCGACGACGTCGCCCATGAGCGCGTACTTCGCGATCTCGCCGAGACCGGAGCGGTACTCGCGTTCGGGCAGGGTCGCGAGGGTGCTGGTGTCGGCGAGCACGCCGATCGGTTGGTGGAACGCACCGACGAGGTTCTTGCCCTCGGCGAGGTTCACGCCGGTCTTGCCGCCGATGGCGGCGTCGACCATGGCGAGCAGAGTGGTCGGGGCCTGCACGACGGTGACTCCGCGGTGGTACGAAGCTGCCGTGAAGCCGGCCACGTCGCCGACGACTCCCCCACCGAGCGCGACGACCGCGTCGTCACGGAGCAGCCCCCACCGGGCGAACCTGCCGGCGAGGCTCTCGACCGTGGCGAGGCTCTTGGCATGCTCACCGTCGTCGATGAGGAACACCTCGCTCGCGGGGAGCACGCCCGTGCAGCGCGCTCCGAGTACTGCTCCGCGATCGCTTCCTGACTCACGATCGCGACCCGGCGCCGGTCACCGACGAGCGCCGCGACCTCGGCCAGGACGCCGCGGTCCGACGACGACGTCGTACGACGGGTCGAGTCGGACCGGGACGCGACGGATCGCCGCGTCGCGCTCGCGCTCACCCGAGCTCCGCGAACTCGTGCAGCACCCGGTCGACGACGTCGTCGACCGCGAGATCGCCGGTGTCGATCTCGATCTCGGCGACCGCGGCGTACACGCCCTGGCGCAGCGTCGACGAGCCGTTCGAGCGTCACCTCGGGGTTCCCGTTCGCGAGCAGCGGGCGCGCCGACGTCGAGCCGATTCGTTCGGCGAGCACCGCGGCGGTCGCGTGCAACCACACGACGAGACCCGATGACTGGAGATGCCGGCGGTTGTCGGCGTCGAGCACCGCGCCCCCACCGCACGAGATCACGATCGGCACCGGCGACGCGCACGCGTCGGCCACTGCCTGACGTTCCACCGCGCGGAACCCGATCTCGCCGACGGTCGCGAACAGCTCGGCGACAGTCTGGCCCGAGCTCGCCTCGACGAGCTCGTCGGTGTCGACGAACGGGCGATCGAGCGCTTCCGCGCAGCGCTTCCCCACCGTCGTCTTCCCCACGCCCATCAACCCCACGAAGATGAGATGACGGCCGACGCTCGCTCGGCGCGGCGCTCGACCGCTCGCCCGCTCACCTCCGACGCCCCGGTCCGGGCTCCGCTGCGCTCACAGGTCGCGACGTAGGCGTCGTGGTTGCGGACGAACTCGATGAGCGAGTCGCCACCGAACTTCCGCAGCGCCTCCGAGGCGAGCACGAGCGCGACCATCGTCTCGGCCACGACCCCTGCGGCCGGCACCGCGGTCACGTCGGTCCGCTCCTTGAACGACACCGACTCGGCCTTGGTCACGACGTCGACGGTGCGCAGCACCGGGCCGGTTCAGCGACGCAAGGGGCTTCATCGCGCCGCGCGCGACGAGCAACGCGCCGGTGGTCATGCCACCTTCGGTGCCCCCACCCCGATCCGACGCCGCGTTCGTAGCCGCGCACTTTCGGCGTCCCACAGGATCTCGTCGTGGGCCTCGCTCCCCCGCCGACCCGCGATCTCGAATCCGTCGCCGATCTCGACGCCCTTCATCGCTTGGATGCTCATGAGCGCCTGCGCGAGGAGACCGTCGATCTTGCGGTCCCAGTGCACGTGCGAACCGAGCCCCGCGGGCACCCCGTGGCCGAGCACCTCGACGATGCCGCCGAGCGAATCGCCGACCTTCGCGGCGCCTTCGACCGCGGCGATCATCGCGGCCTCGGCCGCGGCGTCGAAGCACCGGACCGGCGAGCTGTCGATCCGATCGAGATCCGTCGGGAGCGGGACGGGGCGCGTCGGCTGCGACGCGGGCATCGCCCATCTGGATGACGTGGCTGATCACGCGTGGTGCCGAGCGCGCGCGAGCAGCGCCTTCGCCATCGCCCCGGCCGCGACCCGCGCCGCGGTCTCGCGCGCACTCGCGCGCTCGAGCACGTTGCGGGCGTCGTCGAAGCCGTACTTCTGCATCCCGACGAGGTCGGCGTGGCCGGGCCGCGGGGTGGTGAGCGGCTTCTCGGTGACGCCGGGCCCGGGCGACATCTCCTCCTGCCACTTCGGCCACTCGGTGTTGTGGATCACGATCGCGACCGGTGAGCCGAGGGTGGTGCCGTGGCGGACCCCGCCGAGGAACTCGAGGTCGTCGCGCTCGAAGCGCATCCGGGGGCCCCGGCCGAAGCCGAGGCGCCGTCGCCCGAGCTCGCCCGCGATCTCCTCGATGTCGAGCGGCAGCCCCGCCGGCAGACCCTCGACGATCACCGTGAGGGCAGGGCCGTGCGATTCACCGGCAGTGAGGAGTCGCAACATCCCCTCAGTCTACGGGCCGGACCGTCGCGAACCGCGGCCCGTTCTCGGCCCGGCGGGTGCCGCCAGGGCCGCGTTCGCTACTTGAGGGTCTGCTGGCCGGTGCAGAGCTCGAACGGCGTGTCGCCGTACTGGAACTGGCCGCATCCGGTGCTCGAAGTCGAGGCTCACCACCCGGTAGCTCGTGGCGAAGGTCTCGCCGACGCCCACCGTGTAGACCGTGGATCCGACCTGAACCCGCGCCACCGTCGCACCGGTCGCGTCGCTGACCTCGAGCACCGAGACGGGAGTGCCCGCCGCGGGGGCCTGATCGCTCGGGATGGTCGGCGGGTGGCGTGGTCGCCGCCCGAGGTGTCGGCGGACGGAGTCGTGGTCGCGGTCGTGTCCGGGGTCGCTCGACGCTGTCGGACACGAGCGGCTGGAACGGGTTCTTGGTGGTGAAGACGTCGAACGACTGGTTCGGGCGTCGACGGCTCGCCCGGAGCGGTCGTGGTCGTTGTCGACGCCGTCGGTGCACCCGCCGCCGAAGTCGCCGCGGTGCTCGCCGGCGCGGCGCTGTCACTTCCCCCGCCACCCCCACCGAGCACCTTCATCGCCGAGGAACCCGACGATCACGAGCACGCCGACGCCGGCGATCACGATGAACGGCTTGCTCACCTTGGGCGTCGAATCGGCCATGACTACGAGATCCCCGCGGAGCTGCTCGACGCCGACGGCGTCGCGGGTGTGCTGGGCGTGGTCGTCGGGCGCCGGCGTGACGGTCCCGCCCGTCGCCCCGGGCGCCGCCGGGGTGACCGTCGCGCGTCGTGAACATCCGCGACCCGAGCGTGACGCTGAGGGTCGGCGCGCCCGCATCGGACGTCGAGGTCGGGAGGGTGTCGCGTGGTGGATCCGGTGCCGCCCGAGCGTCGAGCTCCCGCCCGCCGACAGGTTGATCGAGTCGGTGACGACGAGGCGCGGCAGGTTCTCGAGCCGGTTCAGGTAGTCGAGCACCTGGAAGAAGCCGCCCTGTCACCTGGATGTTCAGCGCGATCACGCTCGGACCACCCGTCGGTGCTCGCGGCCGGCGGCGTCGGGCGCGATCGACACCCAGTCGACCCCGGAGTCGGCCGCGGCGGTGTTGGCCTGGAAGATGAAGTCGGCGAGGTCCGGGGAATCGGGGATCGCGGCGTTGAGCTTGTCGAGCGTGGCCTGCTGCTGCGGTCGTTCCTTGTCGAGCGACCGGAGACGAGCGAGGCTCGCCTCGAGGTCCTGCTGCTCGGGCTGCGCGGCCGCGACTTCGCCTTGCGTGCTCGACACGTCGTCGCTCTTCGGCTTGTAGAACGCGAAGTACCAGACGAGGATCACGACGAGCGCGCCCGCCACGACTGCGATGATCGCGTTGCGCTTCACGGTGTGGTCCCTGCGCCCGACGTTGCCGGCCTTGTCCTGGCCGGTGAACTGCTTGAGCCGGTCCGACTTCGCCTTGTCGGTGAGCGCCGCGTTCGACGTGAAGTTCACGACCGTGCGACCACCGAGCTGCGCGCTCGTCGCGGTCGGCACCCAGAGGTTGGAGTACGACGGGATCGCGCTCATCCGCTTGATGCAAGTTGGCGATCGAGGTGAAGTCGAGGCCGGTCGCGGTGAACGAGACGGTGCCCGACAGCGCCGGCGCGCGGGAGCCGGGTCGCGAGCCGGGCCGCACCCGGTGGTCGCGGTGGATCGCGGTGGAACCGGAGATGCCGGCGGCGGTGCTGGCGCGCGGCCGACGGCCGCGGCGGCGTCGGCGGTGACCGCACCCTGGAACGCGGTGAGCCACGTGTCGTCGGGGATGGTGCGGGCGATCTCCTGCAGCATCACCGACCACGACACGTCGGTCTGGAGGAGCGAGTCGACCTGCGCCTGAGATCGCGTCGATCTTCGTCTGGTCCGTCTGGGCCTCGGCGAGCGCGTTGATCTGGCGCCTGGATCTTCGCGTTCGTGGCCTGCTGGGCCGAGAGGCTCGTCTTCGCGCGTCGGAGAGCGACTGCTGCTTCTGGAAGCTCAGGAGGCCGAGGAGCAGGAGCAGCGCGAGGCCGACCGGCGCCGGCGACGAGCACGATCTTGCGGGTGTCGGCCGGGCCCGAGGCGCGGTCGCCGCCGGCGAGGTTGATGCGCTTGCCGCCCGGCGAACCACCGAGCGCGAGGCCGATCGGGACCGGGAGGTACGGGTCGAGCGCGCCGACCTCGTCGGGCGGGAACCCGATGTCGCCGACCTCGATCGCCGTCACGCGGTGCGGCAAGGTCGACCGGAATGCCGAGCACCCGCGAGAGACCGTCGGCCAGGCCGGGCTGAAGCGACACGCCACCGGTGAGGGTGACGCCGAGCAGGCGGGCCGACCCGGGTTGGGTGCGCCAGTAGTCGAGCGAGCCGCGGACCTCCTCGAGGAGATCCGCGAGCGGCCGCTCGAGCGCGGCGGTCACGCGAGGCGCGAGCTCGGGGGGTGAGTTGTCGCCCTGGCGCTTCAAGCGCCTCCGCGGTCTCGACGCTCAGGTCGAGGTCGCGCGCGATCGCCTCGGTCAGCGACGCGACCGCCGGTGCCCAGCATGCGCACGAAGCGCGGCAGGCCACCCTCGTGGACCACGATGACGGTGACGCCGCCGCCGATGCAGACGATGCCCTCGGCACCGGGACCGTTGTTCGAGACGCGCCGACCGAGCGCGCGCACGAGCGAGAGCGGAACGAGGTCGACCGCGCCGACCTTGAGCCCTGCGGCCCGCACCGCGCCGACGAGTCGGTTGACGGTCTCCTTGTGCGCCGCGGCGACGAGCACGCGGTTGATCCCGACCGACTCGGAGACCGCCTGCGGTGTCGTCGGCGTCCGGCGTCGAGTCGAAGCCCGCGGCGCCACCATCGGCGCCGTCCCCGGCGGGCGCGGCCGGCGCCGCGGGGTCGGGCGGATCAGCGAACGGGGAATCGGGCGCGGGCGCTGCGATCTCGGTCGCCCGCCGACCGCGTCGCCGGCGACCGCTTCGAGGACCTGGAAGTCGAGGACCGCGTCGTCGAGCGGGATCGGGATCAGCTCACCCGCCTGGAAGCGGATCGCGCTCGCGAGGTCGGCGTCGGGCATCGCCGGCATGTCGACCGCACGCACGATCACGCGGGGCCCGGCGATCCCGAGCCGCACCTCGCCCTTCTTGAGACCGAGCTCCCGCCACAGACGCTGGATCGCGGCGGTCACCGCCGGCGCGTCGAGCACCTCTCCCTCGCGCATCGCGTCGACGGGAAGCGCGACCTGACCGAAGGTCCGGAGGGTGATCTCGGTGTCGAACTCGATCTCGGCGACACGCACCGCGTTGGTGCCGATGTCGAGGCCGATGACCGCGGCGGCCCATGCCTACTCTCCGCCCGCGTTCGGAGATGTCGGAGATCCGGCCGATCGGGCATCCCGACCATCCGGGCGTCGAGGTAGCCCGTGAGGTCGCGGCGCCGGATCCGGAAGTGCTTGCCGACCCGGATCGCGGGCAGCTCCCCCGCCTTGATCAGCCGGTACACGGTCATGGTGGAGACCCGCATTGCCTCCGCCACTTCCCGTACGGTGAGCAGCCCGTCGGGCGCGAACACCGTCACGCCAGCATCCCCTCGTTGACTCGAGGCACAGTAAGCCTCATCTTCCACAATCGTCAATATGGGGCACAGCCGAGACCTGCGTATGCATCCGTGCACACCGACTCCATCGGCATCCGAGCCCGACCAAAGCTGAGCGCCGACCGGTGGCGTTGTCGAACCGTTGTCGGATTCGCCGCGCTCCGCGACGCGACGCTCACGAGCGTCCCTGGGAGTACCAGCTCAGGATGGCCGGGCCCCAGACGATCGCGATCAGGGTTCCGGCGGCGAGAAAGGGCCCGAACGGTACGTGGTCCTTGCGGCTCCGGAGGTGGGTGGCGATCAGCGATCACCCCGATGAGCGCGCCGAGCAGGAAACCGAGGAAGAGCCCGAGCAGCACCTCACCCCAGCCGAGCCACCCGAGGTACAGCCCGAGCACGAACGCGAGCTTCACGTCGCCGAACCCCATGCCCCGCGGTGAGATGAGGTGCAGCACGAGCAACATCCCGAACGCCGCGAGACCTCCGAGCACGGCCCGGACGAAGTCGTCGCCCGCGCCCTCGGCGAACGCGGCCGCACCGAGCAGCACGACGCCGGCGCCGGCGAGCGGGAACACGATCCGGTTCGGGAGCAGGTAGTGCTCGAGGTCGATGACCGAGAGCGCGAGCAGCGCGGCGGCGAGCACGAGGTACGCGGGGAGGGCCCACGAGTCGAAGAAGGTGTAGCCGATCGACGCCCCAGAGCACGCCGCACCCGATCTCGACCATCGGGTAGCGGATCGGGATCGGCGCGCCGCAGTTGCGGCACCTGCCCGCGGAGCACGAGCCACGAGAACACGGGCACGTTGTCGCGCGGCGAGATCGGCGTGTCGCACTCCGGGCAGTGCGACGGAGGCGCCACGATCGACTCGTGGCGCGGGCACGCGCCAGATGACGACGTTGAGGAAGGAGCCGACAGCGAGGCCGAGGACCACGCAGACGACGATCACGAAGGAGTTGCATCGCTCGAGAAGCTACGGCTGGATCAACGGCTGGGCTTGAACAGTTGTTTCCAGGATGATCGACTCCCGCGCCACCAGCTCCCGCCCTACCAGGCTGAGGCCCACGTCGGCGCGGTCCCGGACTGCACTGGTCGGTGGCAGTCGTTCCCGGCGTAGCACGTGACCGGTGAGAGCAGCCGGAGCTGTCGCTGCCGCGACGTACCCGTCTCGATCGAGAAGCCCGTCCCGAAGGCGGAGCTCATCGTGACGAAGTAGCACTTGTTCGATCTTCGACATCACCGAGAGGATCACGTCGGTCGCAGTGCTGGACACGACCTGGATCGTCCTTGGGCCGCGCTCGCGGCGTCGTCCTGGAAGGTCAGCGACGGCTCGATGCCCTCGAGGGAGGTCACCGCCGCAGCCGCGGTCGCCGGGAACGTGGTCAGTGTCGGTGAACGCTGTCTTCGCCGCGGTCAGGCTGTTGCGCAGGCTCGACTGGGCCGCACGGTCCTGGCCCGGTTCCGAGCACCGAGGAAGGTCGGGATGGCGATGGCAATGAGGATCGCAATGATCAGCACCACAACCATGAGCTCGATGAGGGTGAAGCCCTCTTCGTTCTCGTTCTCCCGACGGTCCCGGATGGCTTGCAGCATGGTTCGCATCGCAGATCCCTCCATGGGGTCGCAGGTCGAGTTCGGCGCCCCGACCCGGCGGGAGGGGTCGCCGAGGCAGGTATCGACTGCGCGAGGTCGGCCTTGAGGGGCGTTGCAAGATTGCGCGACCGACGTCACCGGATGCCGCACGAACGGCGACCCAGCGATCGAACCGCGGATCGGGGTCGCAGTCGTGCGCTCCACCCCGATTCCGCTCAGCGGTGCTGCAGCCTGCTGCTGTTGCCGAGTCTCGGCTACGCAGCCGTTGGCCGGAGCGGCAGCCGTCGCCGTGCACGTGCCGGGTTCGCGGCCTTGCCGTAGCTCGTTCCCGCCGGAGCTTGTCGACGATGCAGAAGCACGTCTCGATCCTTCGCCAGCCTGCGCCGACGAACTGGTCGAGCGTTGCGTTCGTCGAGAGACTGCTCACGAACGCCGTCGCCGCTTCACGTCAACGTCGGCCTGGGCCGGTTGAGGGCGGCCCGTAGGTGAACGACGGCTCGATGGCCTTCAGCGAGGTGCCGCAGCCGTCGCGATCGCCGGGGTACGGCGTCGTTGTCGGTGAACGACTGTCTTCGCCGCGGTCAGGCCGTTGCGCAGGCTCGACTGAGCCGCCCGGTCATTCGCACGGCCTCGAGCACCGAGGAAGGTCGGGATGGCGATGGCAATGAGGATCGCAATGATCAGCACCACAACCATGAGCTCGATGAGGGTGAAGCCCTCTTCGTTCTCGTTCTCCCGACGGTCCCGGATGGCTTGCAACATGGTTTGCATCGCAAATCCCTCCATGGGGGTCGTATGTCTGAGTTCGGCGCCCCGCCCGGCGGGTGAGGTTCACCGAGACTGATATCGACGCCGCGAGGTCGGCCTTGAGGTCGTTGTGGAAGAATTGCGTTGAGTCAGCGGGTCGCCGGAGCGGCGCCGGAAAACCGCCGGGTTCCTCCGAACAACGCTCAATCAACGGGCACCATCGTCCGATCAGTTGGCATGAGTTTCTTGGGAACGCACGGAGGTGACGGCAACGGCACCGAAACGGTCCAGCCCGAAGTGTCGGAAACGACCGCGCCGGCCGACGTGACCGGAGACGACCTCCTGCCGCAGCCCCGCGGGGCCACCGATGCCGCGCCCGCCGCCGACGCCGCGGCCTCGACGAGCCCGGCCGATCTGATCCCGACGAGTGCGAAACCCGTCGTCGAGACGCCGGTCGAGGAGTCGGCCGACGAGGACGACATCGACCGACTCCACGACGTGTCCATGGCCGCGGCCGACACGTGCGAGAGCTCACCCTTCTCTCCCAAGCTGCGCCGACGACTCAAGGCCGCGCTCCAAGCCGAGGACAAGCAACTCAAGGCGCTCGGGTTCGGCTCGTACGCGGAGTACCTCAGTGGACGACAGGAGGGCGAGACCACGCCCCTGGCGACGGCGCTCGCCACGAGCATCGCGGCAGCGGCCGCCGGCCCAGTCCCGGCTCCGACTCCGGCCGACGAGCCCGACCGCGGAGAGGTGCGCGCCGATACCGAGCTCGAAGCCGCCCGGTCCGAGCTTGCACGCGAGCGAACCGAGCTCGAACAGGGACGAGTCACCCTCGACGCAGACCGCGAGTCGGTGCAGCGGATGAAGGTCGAAGCCGAACGCGTTGCGGCCGACGCACGAGCCATCGCCGAACGCGAGGCACACGAGATCACCACGAAGGCCGAACGTGAAGCGGTCGAGCTCCGCGCCGCGGCCGACGCCGCGGCGCGCACCGAGCTCGAGTCGCTCCGTGAGAGCACACACCAGGAGATCCAGGCCGTCCGGGCCCAGGTCGACCAGGCCCACGCCGAGGCGCGCGACCTCCGGACCCAGCTCGAACGCGCCGAGGCCGAGACCGGACGGAGCCAGGAGGCGGCCCAGGCCGCGAGCTCCGAGCTCGAAACGCTGCGCGAAGAGCTCGCGACCGCCACGACGAACGCAGAGCGGGTACGCAACGAGGCTTCCGAGCTGCGTTCGACCGCCCTCGAGACGGCCGAACAGCAGGCACAGGTGGCACAGGCCGAGCTCGACCTGGCGAGCGCGGAGCTCGCACAGGCACGCGCCGAGGTCGACCAGGTCCGGACCGAGCTCGACCAGGCCCAGTCGGAGATCGAGGCCGCGCAGTCCGAGGTCGGACAGGCCCGTGCCGAACTCGACCACGCCCGGACCGAGTCGCAAGCGGCCCACGCCGACGCGATCAAGGCCCGCAACGAAGCCGACGAGGCCCGAGGCGCGATCGAAGGGGCCCGGAGCGAGGTCGAAGCAGCCCGCGATGGCGACGACGAGCTCCGCGCCGAGCTCGAGTCGGCTCGCGCCGAGCTCGAGGAGCAGCGCGCAGAAGTTGCACGCGCCGCCGGCGAGATCACTTGGCTGCGCAACGATCTCGAGGCCGACAAGACGACGCACCGCGCGTTGGAACGGGATGCGGCCGATCAACTCGCCGAACTGCGCGCCGAGCTGGAGGCAGCCCGCACAGCACCGGAGGTCACGGCGACTGAACGTCCCGAGGAACGACTCGCGGCTGAGGAGCTGCGGAGTGACGCGGCAGCTGAAGCCGAACAGATCCGGGCAGACGCGCGCCGGGATGCCGAAGAGACACTCAACGCCGCCGCGGCCGCACTCGCCGAGGCTGAGGTCACCGCAGCCGGTATCCGGGCGCTCGCGCTCGAGGAACGCGAAGCAGGGTTGGACGCAGCCGAGCTCCAGGTGCGCGCCCTCGCAGCCAATGCGAGTGGTGCGAACCCCCCGCCATCGCCCGACGACGCCGCTGAGCGGGCACGGATGGCCGTGGAGCTCGAGGAGCTCGCGTCCCGGGTGGCGGTGCTCGCGGAGGCGCGCGAGCGGGCCGAGCGTGAGCTCGAAGACGCGGAAGACTTCCTCGAGCGGCTGGAGAACAAGCAGCGCCGGCTGAAGACCGACATCGAACACGAGCGCGAGCAGTTCCGACGTGAACGGGAGGCGGTCGAACGCTCGACCATCGCCGCCCGCGAGGAAGCCGCAACCGTGACCCACGATGCGTGGACGCGTGCCTGGACGCTGCGCCGGCGGCTGTCCGACGACGTGACGTCGTTGGCCCGGGGCGTCGGTACCGTCGTCGACGACGCAGCCGCGCTGCAGACCCGGTTGGCCCGACTCACGGTCGAGCTCGAGCCCGATGCCCCCGAACCTGGTGCCGGGCCGGCCGACACGCCGCCCGCGTGACCGCGGCGCGGTTCAGTAGCGCCGCAATTGTGCCGATGGAGGAGCCGTGACCAACGTCGAGCAGACCGCCACCGGGACCCCCGACTCCGGGGAAGCGATCCCCTGGCCGCCACCCGGTGCACGCCCGCGCATCGGCGAGATGCTCCTCGAAGAGGGCCTCATCAGCCCCGAACACCTCGAAGATGCCCTCCAGCTCCAGCGTCGTACGGGGATCCGCCTCGGAGAGACCATCGTGGCCCTCGGATATGTCGCGTCGAGGGACGTCGCCCGGCTCATCGCCCAGCGGCTCGACGTGGAGTACCTCGAGCTCTCTGAGATCACGATCGACCACATGATCGTGCAGACGGTTCCCGAAGAGGTCGCGCGTCGGTACAGCGCGATCCCGGTGTCGCGACGCGACGGAGGCGTGGTGGTCGCGATGCGCGACCCACGCGACGTGTTCGCGATCGACGACCTGCGCCTTCTGCTCGGCGCAGCCGTGATCCCGGTCATGGCCGACCCTGAACAGATCATCCCGGCAATCGAGCGGGTCTGGTCAGGATCCTCGCTGGCGACGACAGTGGACGAAGCGACGACCGATGCCGGGGGTCCGAGCGACGCGCTCGCCGATCTGGTCGCCGTGACCGAAGACGTCCCGATCGTGCGGCTCGTCAACGCGATCCTGGCCCAGGCGGCCGACGACCGAGCGTCCGACATTCACATCGAGCCGGGCGCAGACCGGCTGCGTGTGCGCTTCCGCGTCGACGGCGTGCTGCATGACGCGTCGGAGGCACCACTCTCACTGCACCGGGCTGCGATCAGCCGGATCAAGATCATGGCCGGGATCGACATCACCCAGACCCGCCTGCCCCAGGACGGGCGATTCTCGGTGAGCCACAACGGGCGCACCATCGACATCCGCATGGCAACACTTCCGACCGCGCACGGCGAGGCCGCGGTCCTGCGGCTGCTCGACCAGAGCAACGGCGTGATGAAGCTCGAGGCGCTCGGCTTCGCGCCGCATGAGCTCGAACGGTTCCAGGATGCGTTCCGCAAGCCCCAGGGCGCGATCCTCACGAGCGGACCGACCGGTTCGGGCAAGACCTCGACGCTGTACGCAGTGCTGCTCGAGATCAACACCCCCGACCGCAACATCATCGCGGTCGAGGACCCCGTCGAGTACAAGACCGAGGGGATCAAGCAGGTCCAGATCGACGTGCGGGCCGGCCTCACCTTTCCCGTCGCCCTCCGCTCGATCCTCCGCGCCGACCCCGACGTCGTGCTGGTCGGTGAGATCCGCGACGCGGAGACCGCTCGCATCGCCGCCGAGGCCGCGCTGACCGGTCACCTCGTGCTGTCGACGATCCACACGACGCGCGCCGCCGCGGTGCCGATCCGTCTCGTCGACATGGGCGTGGAGCCGTTCCTCGTCAGCTCGGCGGTCACCTGTGTCGTCGGGCAACGCCTGGTCCGACGTCTGTGCGAACGATGCGCCGAGCCGCACGAACCCGACGCGACGGTGCGACGCAGCGTCGGCATCCCCGACGAGCTCATCGACGCGGGAATGATCCGCCGCGCCGTCGGGTGCTCCGCCTGTGGCGGGAGCGGCTACCGGGGTCGGGTCGCGCTGTACGAGATCATGCCGATGAGCGAAGACATCAACCGGCTGGTGGTCTCACGGGCGCCGAGCGCCGAGATCGAGCGGTGGGCCGTCGCCGAGGGCATGGACACGCTCCGAATGGCTGCGCTTCGCCGGGTCGGCGACGGGATCCTCGGCATCGACGAGATGCTGCGGGTCATCGCCTGAGCGTCGACTCAGCGGGCTTCGGCGGAGGCGCCCACGGCCACGCGGACCGCGACCTCGGCGTCGTGACTGTTGATCGCCAGCTGGAGGTCGTGGGGGTGGGTCGACGCACCGAGCGCGTCGCGAGCAGTGATGGTGCCGGTCGCGTAGAGCTGGAGCAGGTTCTGGTCGAACGTCTGCATCCCGTAGATCGCGCCATCCGCGATCACCTCTTCGAGCTCGTCGGCCCGGCCCGGGTCGGCGATGCGCTCGGCGACTCTTCCGGTGCCCACCATGATCTCCACCGTCGGAACCCGCCCCGCGCCGTCGGCCCGACGCAGCAGCCGCTGACTCACGACACCGCGCAGCGACGCCGCGAGCGCGTTGCGCACCTGCGCGTGCTGCCGAGGGTCGAAGAAGTCGAGCACCCGATTGACGGTCTCGGTCGCGTTGATCGTGTGGAGCGTCGAGAGCACGAGCTGACCGGTCTCGGCAGCAGACAAGGCCGCCGACACCGTCTCGGCATCGCGCATCTCTCCGATCAGGATCACGTCGGGGTCCTGGCGCAGGACCCGCTTGAGCGCGCCGTGGAACCCTTCGGTGTCGAGCCCGATCTCGCGTTGGGTCACCAGGCACCGATTCGAAGTGTGTTGGTACTCGATGGGATCCTCGATCGTGAGGATGTGACCGTCACGGGTCTGGTTGATGTGATCGATCAACGCGGCGAGCGTCGTGCTCTTGCCGGTTCCGACGCGACCGGTCACGAGAACCAGACCCCGCGGCTCGTCGGCGATCCGACGCACCACCTGAGGGAGCCCGAGCGACTCGATCGACGGGAGGTCAGTTGCGACGGAACGCAGGACGAGCGCGACGGTCCCCTGCTGACGGAACACGTTCACCCGGAACCGTCCGACGCCCTCGACCTCGTGCGCGAAGTCGGATTCGTTTCCGGTGAGGAACTCGCGCCGGTTGGCCTCGGGCATGAGCCCGAAAGCCAGGTCTTCCGCGTCGGCCACAGAGATCGGTTCGCCGACCCGCTGGAGCCGGCCGTCGACCCGCACCGACGGAGCCACACCCGCGCGCAGGTGCACGTCGGACGCTCCCCGGTTCACGGCGTCGAGCAAGAGCTGGTTGAGATCCACGAATACCTCCTGAAGGATGTATCGGGCGTTTCGGAGCTCCGGTTGAACGCGGATGTCGGCCTCAGGAAGTGTCGCATTCGTGGCATTCGAGCTCGAGGGTCGCGTGACCGATGCCGAAGCGGGTCACGAGCATCGCCTTCATCGCGTCACCCCGGAGCTGGGCGTCGTGGAGGCTCGGTTCGCCGTCGAGCACCACGTGCGCCGAGAGCGCCGGAGTGTCGGACGCGAGGTCCCAGAGGTGGAGGTGGTGGACCTCCTCGACCCCCGGTGTGTCGGTGAGGGCCTGCTCGACCTCGGCGACGTCGAGGTCACGCGGGGTGCCCTCGAGCAGGACGTGGACCGTGTCGCGCAACAGGCCCCAGGTCGACCACAGCACGAGCAGCCCGACGAAGATCGACATCACCGGATCGACCCAGTCGGCCTGCGCGATGACCACCGCGAGGCCCGCGACGATCGCGGCCACCGAGCCGGCGGCGTCGAGGACCATGTGCAGATACGCACCGCGGAGGTTCAGGCTCCGACCCTGGGCGCGTCGGAGGAACACCGCGCACCCCGAGGTTGACCGCGAGGCCGATGGTGGCGACCACGACCACACCGGCGCCGTCGACATCGGACGGCGCACCGAGCCGTTGGAACGCCTCGTAGAAGATCCAACCGGCCGCGGCGACCAGGATGATCCCGTTCGCCAACGCACCGAGGACCTCGGCCCGCTGCAGTCCGTAGGTGTGACGGGGCGAAGCCGGCCGGAGGATCAACGCCTGAGCGATGAGCGCGATCCCGAGACCGACCACGTCGGTACCCATGTGCAGCGCATCGGCGAGCAGCGCGAGCGAGTGGAAGGCGATGCCGCCGACGATCTCGACGAGCATGAAGACGCCGTTCGCGACGAGCGCCCACCAGAGGACCCGGCGCCGGAGCTCGCCCGACGGCTCGGTTCCGCTCAGAGCGCTCCCGTGCGCGTGCGCATGATCACCGGACACGACAGCCGATCGTACCGGGCCTGCCGAGCTCACCCGCCGCGACTCACCGGGCCGCTACTTGATGAGCTTGATGATGTTGAAGAGCGGCAGGTAGAGGCTGATGATCATCCCGCCCACGACCACACCCATGACGACGATCAGCATCGGCTCGATGAGCGACGTGAGCGCGTCGACCGTCGCCTCGACCTCCGACTCGTAGAAGTCGGCGATCTTGTCGAGCATCTCGTCGAGCGCACCGGTCTCCTCGCCGACGGCCATCATCTGCACGACCATCGGCGGGAACACCTCGTGCTGCTCGAGTGGGCGGGCGATGGAGTCGCCGCCCTTCACCGCTCGCTGGGTGTCGTGCACCGCGTCGGACACGACCGTGTTCCCGGCGGTGTCGGCGACGATCTCGAGCGACTCGAGGATCGGCACGCCGGCGCGGGTGAGCGACACCGAGGGTGCGGGCGAACCGGGCGAGCGCGGTCTTGCTGCACGAGACCGCCGAAGATCGGGACGCGGAGCTTGAACGCGTCCCAGATCGCTCCGACCCGCGTCGGTGTTGATCCAACGGCGGAAGAGGATCGTGCCGACGATGCCGAGCACGATCAGGATCGGGAAGAAGGTGCGGACGATCTTCGAGATCGTCAGGAGGATCTGCGTCGGCGTCGGCAGCGTACCCGCCGAGCGACGCGTAGATCGCCTGGAACTGCGGAACGATGAAGATGAGCATGATCATCGCGATGGAGAACACCACGAACCCGACCATCACCGGGTAGGTCATCGCCGACTTCACCTTGCGGCGGAGCTCGACCTGCTTCTCGATCGTGGTCGCGAGCCGCAGCAGCACCTCGTCGAGCGTTCCCGACGTCTCACCCGACTGGACCATCGAGACGAAGAGCTGGTTGAAGACCTTCGGGTGACGTCCGAGCGCGACCGACAGCGACGACCCGCGCTCGACGTCGAGCCGTACCTCGCCCGACGACCTTCGCGAGCTCGCTTGTTCTCGGTCTGCTGGGCCAGGATCGCCAGCGCACGCAGGATCGACAGACCCGAGTTGATCATCGTCGCGAACTGCCGCGACATGACCGCGACGTCCTTCAGCTTCACCCGGTTGCTGAGACCGGGGATGCTGAGATCGCTGGTGAGCTTGTTCTCGTTCTGCTTGCTGATCGTGATGGGCGTGTACCCCATCGACCGGAGCTTGTCGATGACGAGCGTCTGGTCGTCGGCTTCGAGCTGGCCCTCGACGACCTTGCCGCTGTTGATCGCGGACCTTGTAGCTGAATGTGGTCGGCACGTCGCGACTCCCTACGCCTCCGCTCGCCACGAGGCGGCGCACGTCTTCGTCGTGTTGCGAACGTTCGAGGGCCGACTCCATCGTGATGCCGCCCGATGCGCACGAGGCGCGCCAGCTCCTGGTCCATCGTGACCATCCCGTACTTCCCGCCCGCCTGCATCATCGAGTAGATCTGGTGGGTCTTGCCCTCACGGATGAGGTTGCGGACCGCCGACGTCGCCACGAGCACCTCGGCTGCCACCGCCCGACCGCTCCCGGTAGCGAGCGGGATGAGCTGCTGGGTGACGATCCCCTGGAGCGACGCGGCGAGCTGCACCCGGATCTGCTGCTGCTGGTGTGAGGGGAACACGTCGATGACGCGGTCGATCGACTGCGGCGCGTCCTGGGTGTGCAAGGTCGCGAAGACGAGGTGGCCGGTCTCGGCCGCGGTCAGCGCGGTCGAGATGGTCTCGAGGTCACGCATCTCACCCACGAGGATGACGTCGGGGTCCTGGCGCAGCACGTGCTTGAGCGCAGCGGCGAACGAGTGGGTGTCCTCCCCCACCTCGCGCTGGTTCACGACCGACCGCTTGTGGGTGTGCAGGAACTCGATCGGATCCTCCACCGTCATGATGTGGACGGCCTGCTCCCGATTGATGATGTCGACGAGCGACGCGAGCGACGTCGACTTCCCCGAACCAGTGGGACCGGTGACGAGCACGAGCCCGCGTGGCAGCTCGGCGAACGTCTGCACCGACGCCGGGAGACCGAGCTGGTTGAAGTCCACGATCTCGAACGGGATCGCGCGCATCACCGCGCCGACTGCGTCGCGCTGCAGGAACACGTTGATGCGGAAGCGACCCCGCCCGGGGAGGCTGTACGACGTGTCCAGCTCGAGCTCGTTCTCGAAGCGTTCACGCTGCTTCTGCCCGAGGATCGCGTAGATCATCTCGCGGATCTCGGAACCGTTGAGCACCGGCATGTCGGGCATGGCCCGGAGCTCTCCGTGCACGCGCATGATCGGCGGCGAGCCGGAGGCGAGGTGGAGGTCGGAGCCGCGCGACGTCGACGAGTCGCGCGAGAAGGTCGTTGACCTGCAAACCCTGGTCGGGTTCGAGGTCGGGCTCGTCGGGTGGGCGCAGCACCGGGGCGCCCGTGTGGGCCGGCCCGTACACGCTTTCGATCGCCTGGGCGAGCTCGTAGCGACCGGCCGCGGCGGGGATGATCTCGTATCCGGTCGCGGCACCGACCGCGGCCACCGCGGCGTCGTCGCCGGGTTCGGCGAGCGCGACGACGAGCTTGGCGCCTTCGAAGTCGACGCCGAGAGCGAGGTGCTGGCGCGCGACCTCGGCCGGGACGGTTGTCGCAGCGTCGGGGTTGAGCGGACTGTCGGTGAAGTCGACGAACCGCAGCGAGAGCGCCTCGGCGATGGCGGCCGTGATGTCCTTCTCGCCGACGAGGTTCTGGCGCAGGAGGATGGCGGGGAGCGGATCGCCGGTACGGCGCGACTCCGCGATCGCCACCTGGAGATCGTCACGCGACAAGACGTGGCGTTCCACCAGGAACTCGCCCAGAACCCTCTGCTGACTCCCGAGCACCCTGCGTCCTCCCTGTCGTCAGCCCTGTATCGGCAGCGATTGCCCTTCCCCTGAGGCCGTTCTTGCGGCGCAGGCGGGGACATGTCCCTCGCCGGCGACGCTGGAAAGGCCCGCAATGCCGGAATGGACGGGAGGGGCTGTCAGGCGACGACGCGGAAGACCTCTTCGAGACTCGTCTTGCCCATGGCCACCTTGCGGAGGCCGTCTTCTCGGAGCGGCAGCATCCCCTGCATCACCGCGGTCTTCTCGATGTCGTCGGTGGATCGCCGTTCGATGATCATGCGCTCGACGTCTTCGGTGATCAGCATCACCTCGTGGATCGCGAAACGGCCCCGATATCCCGTCCGTCCGCACGCGCGAACACCCCACGTGGTGGAAGAGCGTCGGCCAGTCGTTGCCCCCGAGGTCCTCGACCCGCCAGCCCGCCTCGACGAGCTCCGACTCGCTCGGCTGGTAGGCCTCCTTGCACCGGTCACAGAGTCGCCGGGCGAGACGTTGGGCCACGCACGCAGTCGAGCGCGCTGGTGACGAGGAACGGCTCCACGCCCATCTCGACGAGCCGCATCGGGGTCGACGCGGCGCTGTTGGTGTGCAACGTCGAGAGCACGAGGTGACCGGTGAGTGCGGCCTCGATGCCGATGATCGCCGTCTCGCGGTCGCGGATCTCACCGAGAAGCACGACGTCGGGGTCGGCACGCAGGATCGAGCGCAATGCCGTCGCAAAGGTCAGCCCGGCGCGCGGGTTCACCTGGATCTGGTTGATGCCCGCGAGGCGGTACTCGACCGGGTCCTCGATCGTGATCACGTTCCGGAACGGCTCGTTCAGGATGTTCAGGGTTGCGTAGAGAGTCGTCGACTTCCCGGAGCCGGTCGGGCCGGTCACGAGGATCGTCCCGTACGGCTTCGTGTACGCCTGCGCGTAGCGCTCCATCGACTCGGGGAGGAAGCCGAGGTCGTCGAGGCTCAGCACGGCCTGACCCTTGTCGAGGATCCGCATCACGACCTTCTCGCCGTACACCGTCGGCAACGTCGCGACGCGCAGGTCGATCGGCTTGCCCGCCACCGTGAGCGAGATGCGCCCGTCCTGCGGGCGCCGACGCTCGGAGATGTCGATCTCGGCCATGACCTTCAGACGGCTGATAACGCCGTTCTGGATCGACTTCGGAGAGTGCATCACCTCGTGCAGCACGCCGTCGACGCGGAAGCGGATGCGCAGATCGCGCTCGCCGGGCTCGACGTGTATGTCGGACGCGCGGTCCGCGACGGCCTGGGTGATGAGCAGGTTGACGAACTTGACGATCGGCGCGTCTTCGATGATCTCGCTGAGGTTCGCGATGTCGTCGCCGTCGCCGAGCTCGTCGGCGGCCTCCTGCGCGACCGTGTCGACCTCGCCGTCGAGACGGTGGTACCGGTCGATCAGCTCGGCGAGCTGACCCGACGTCGCGACGACCGTCCGGATGTCGGCACCCGTGATGGCCCGGATGTCGTCGACCGCGAACACGTTCGACGGATCCGCGATCGCGACGACGAGCCGGCCGTCGTCCCAGAAGATCGGTAGTGCCTGGTACTTGCGCGAGAGGCTCTCGGAGATCAGGGTCGCCACCGAGGCGTCGACGCTCACCTCGGAGAGGTCGACGAACTCGAGCCCGACCTGCGCCGCGAGCGCCCGGACGAGGTCGACCTCGTTGACGTAGCCGCGTTCGATGAGGATCCTGGGCAGCGCCTTGCCGCTCTTGGCCTGCTCGATCACCGCCGCATCAAGCTGAGCCCGCGGGAGCAATCCCTGCGAGACCAGGAGTGCGCCGAGCTGATTCCCTTCGGACACGCGCACGACTCCATTCAGACGGCTGCGCGTCCTCCTCCATGGCGAGACGCCGCAGCACGACAGAGCCGATATCGGCGCGCACGGCGCCGGTCTGAAGTGCAGAAGTCAGCTGTCGCGAAGTGAGGAGAACATGCGGAGCAGGGCGCCCCGGTCGGGCACCTCCTCGTCGGCAACTCCGGCCGCTTCCGCGGCTTCCGCCGCCTCGTGCGCCGGATCGTCGACGCGATCGCCGGGACCGTCATCAACGACCCCGGTGACGGGGAGGGCCGATTCGACGGATTGCTCGGCTTCTCGGACCTCGGCGACGGAGGCCTCGGGCGGAGCGACTGCCTCGAGAGGAGCAACCTCGGCAGGGTGGGTGGGAGCTGTCGGCTCGGAACGTTCGAGACTGCCGCCGAGCCCCTCCGGTGACGACGGGACGATCAGGCCCGACAACCTCGGGAAGCTCCGAAGGCTCGACCTCCGACGCGGTCCTCCGCGTACCCGCTGTCCGCGTATCCGCTCTCGGGGTACGCCGCCGCCACGAGGTTCGCGGCGAACGCCGGGCCCAGATCGGTCGCGGCGTCGCTGACGAGGGAGAGCTCGTCGACCATGGTCCGCTGCGGATCGGTCGGCACCGCGATCGCTCCGGCCTCGACCAGGTCCTTCAACACCTTGCACACCTCGAGCACGCTGCGCCCGACGACCCGGGCGATGTCGCGGACGGTGCGTTCGCCGTCGACGACCCGCAGCACCCGGAAGGCCGACTTGTCCAACACGACCTGGTCGCCGCCGAGATCGTCGACCAGCTCGGGGCGACACTCGAGCGAGGGCAGGACCGCCTCGATCGCAAGCCAGTCGCGGCGGAGCTGCTCCACTTGCTCGACGATCGGCGCGACCTCGTTCCCGCCCCGGACCGGCCACGGCGGATAGCGGTCGTTCTCGAACTCGAAGAGACCGGTCTCGACCCGGAACAGCGCGAAGCAGACGTCGATGAGTCGGGCCTCGAGCTCCTCGGCCGATTGCACCGGACCGCACAGCTCGCCGGCTTCAGCCGCGCTGAATCGGCCCCCGGCGAAGTAGAGGACGCCCCGGCATTTCGGATCGCGCACTTCGAGCGCGCCCGTCTTGCGTGACTTCTCCACCAGCTCGAGGATCTCCGACAACGAGAACGTGTCGAGCGTGCCCTGCAACGACAAAGACCCACTCCTCCCTTTCCGGGATTGTCGGCACCGGGAGGGGCAACCCTTGAGAAGTGGGCGAAATGGGGAGCAACCCTCGAGAAGTGGGCGACCCAGCGAGGGTCAGGAGTCGGTGCGAGCGCTTCCGACGGCCGCCTCGACCGCCGCTTCCATCGCCGCGACGGGCGCGTCGTACCCCGTGAGCAGGGAGAACGCGGCCGCGGCCTGGCCCACGAGCATCCCGATACCGTTCGCGGCGCGGGCACCGTTGGCCCGGGCGGCCGCGAGCAACGAAGTCTCGACCGGGTGGTACACGGTGTCGATCACCACGTGACGGGACTCGATCAGCCCCGGATCGAACGGCGGCGGCCCCCCACCCATCCCGATCGGGGTCGCGTTCACGATCACGTCGCATCGACCCACGAGCGCCTCGAGATCGCTCCAGTCGTGGGTTTCGGAACCAGGAGCGAGCGCAGCCGCGGCGACGGCGGCGTCAGGACGACGCGCCGCAACCACTACTCGACTCCCGGCCCGGCCGAGCGCGAGCACGATGGCGCGTGCCGCGCCACCGGCACCGACCACCACGATCCGCGACTCCGCCGGATCAACGTCGAGCGACGCCAACGAGTACAGGAATCCCGCACCATCGGTGGAATCCCCGAGAAGGCTCCCATCGGGACGAACGACCACCGTGTTCACCGCGCCCAGCGCCGCGGCATCATCCGTCAACACGTCGCACGCATCGGCGGCGTCGCGCTTGTGCGGCATCGTCACGTTCACCCCCGCGATCCCGAGCGCGGGCAATGCACGGATCGCTTCGCCGGCGCGACCACTGGGAACCGGCAGGCCGACGTAGATCCAGTCGAGGCCGAGGGCCCGGTAGGCCGCGTTGTGGATCGTCGGCGACAACGAGTGCGCGACCGGATCGCCGATCACGCCGGCAACCGTCGTCCGTGCCGTTGGGTCGCTCACGGGCATTCCTTCATCCGACCAGGCCTTTGGCGCGAGCGGCGGCGACGTTGTGGAGGTGCTCGTCGTACGTGTTCGCGAACGCGTGCTTGCCGTTCGCGTCGGACAGGACGTAGTAGCGGTACGCCACCGCGGCCGGGTGCATCGCGGCTTCGAGCGACTTCGTGCTGACCGTCGAGATCGGAGTCGGTGGGAGCGCAGCGATCTTGTACGTGTCGTACGACGGGTCGCCCACCTGCTGCGCGTACTGCGTCGTCGCGTCGATCTGCAGCGGCATGCCTGCCTTCAATCGGTTGTAGACAACGGCAGCGATGAGCGGGCGGTCCTCGTCGAGCTTTGCCTCGCGCTGCACGAGCGACGCAACGATGATCACCTCGTACGGCGTGACGCCCGAGCGGTGCCGCCGCGGCCGCGAGGCCGAGCTTCGTCGCGTGATCGTCGAATGCCGCCGACATCTCCGCGGTGAGGCCGTGCTCGGTCTGATCGGCTCGCACCCGATACGAATCGGGCCAGAGCAGACCTTCCAGGGTCTTGATCGTGGGTGGTTGGAAGGTCGAGCGGACCTCACCGTCGGTCGCGATCTGGAGGAAGCGCGCCTTCGTGAACCGCTTGATGCCGGCCACCCGGTCACCGACCTGGTCGAGGGTCAGACCGGGGAGCACCCCCACCTCGGGCGACGCGTGCGGCCCTGATCCCATGGCCGAGGCCGCGTCGAGCACGCCCATGTTCTCGCGGAGCTCGTAGACGCCGGCGGTGAACTGCGAATCCCGCTCCCAGATCCGGAACACCAACCCGGAGTCGATGACCCCACGCCGGGCGAGCGCGTCGCCGATCTGGGCCGTCCCCCAGCCGGGCTGCACGGTGACCACGACCCGGGCACCGGGCTCTCCCCGGGGTGAGAGCTGGAAGTAGACCCAGGTTCCGACAGCTGACGAGCGGGACGAGGAGGAGGGCAACGAGGACCGCGACCGTGATCGCGATCTTCCGGCCGTTGCGTCGGGGTCCTCGTTCGCTCTCGTCGAGTGACGAGCCACCTGCGTCCCGACGGGGGCTTGACCTCGCTCCGCCCTCTTTGTTCGCTTCGCTGCGCCGCCTCGATCGCCCACCTGTTGACGTTCTGCGGGATGTGTCCGGCGGCTCCGCTGCGCTCACGGGCGGCTTCGCTGCGCTCACTGGTGTGCCTCGAGGTAGCCCTGGAGCATGATGGCGGCGGCGACCTTGTCGACAACCTGCTTGCGGTCCTTGCGGCGCATCTTGGCGTCGATCAACGACCGTTGCGCGATCACGGTCGTGAACCGCTCGTCGTACGTCTCGACGGTCAGGTCGTCGCCCGCCACCGCGCGGAGCTCCTCGACCTCGCGCAGCATCGCCCGCTCCGCCGGACCCTTCTTCCCCGACAGCGCACGGGGCAACCCGACCACGATGCGCGTCGCCTCGTGCTCCCGCGCCGCGGCGACGATCGCTCGGTGATCCACCACGTGGTCGACACCGTTGGCGTCGGCCCGCTCGAGGACGCTGAGCGGACTCGCGGTGATGCCGATCGGGTCGGAGAGCGCGAGACCGATGCGCCGGGACCCGAGGTCGACGCCCAGGACCCGGGTCATCCCAATCCCGAGGCGACGGGCCCTCGACTCATCCGGACGAGCCTACGGCCTCCCCGCCGACTTCCGTGCCACTGCGATGGCTTCGTCGACCCCCTCGGGGTTCTTGCCACCGCCGACCGCGAGGTTCGGATCCTTGCCCGTGCCGCCCTGCAGGATCGTCGCCGCGGGCTTCGCAATGTCCGCGGCCGACGCCCCGCTCTCGACGAGATCCTTCGACACTGCGACGACGATCGCCGGCTTCACCCCGTCGGAACCCACGCCGGCGAGGACCACGATCCCCGAGCCCAGCGCATCGCGGGTCGCGATCGCCAAGCGGCGGAGGTCTTCGTTGTCGAGTCCGTCGCGACGGGATGCGACGACCCGGTCGACCGCGGTCGCGGCGAGGTCGCCCGCTTCGGCACCGGCTTGGCGGGCGCGAGCCGTCTCGAGCTCGGCCTGCAGATCCTTCACCTGACCGAGCAGCTTCTCGACCCGATCCGAGATCTCCGTCGGCCCGACGTTCAAGAGCTGCAGCGGCCGTGCGCAGCTCGACCTCTTCGCCGTGGATCCGAGCGAGGGCCACATCGCCGGTGACCGCCTCGATACGGCGGAGGTTCGATCCGATCGACCCCTCACTCACGATCTTGACGGGCCCGATGAACCCGAGCGCGTGCACGTGTGTGCCTCCGCAGAGCTCGATCGAGTGCTCCCCCGCCTCGAGCACCCGCACGACATCTCCGTACTTGTCGCCGAAGAACGCGATCGCACCGAGCTCGACCGCGTGCTCCTTCGACGTCTCGTAGTGGCGAACCGGAGCGTCGGTGATGATCTCCTCGTTGGCGAGTTGCTCGACCCGGTCGAGCTCGTCGGCGGTGACCGCCTCGAAGTGCGCGAAGTCGAAGCGCATGCGATCGGGGCCGACGTGGGAGCCCGCTTGCTTGACGTGCGGACCGAGCACCTCTCGAAGGGCCCAGTGCAACACGTGCGTCGCGGTGTGGTTGCGGCGGATGCGATCGCGGCGCTCGCCGTCGATCCGAGCGACGACAACATCGGTCTCGGCGATCTCACCCCGCTCGACGCGACACCGGTGCAGGACCAACACACCCGGGAGCGCGTACTGGGTGTCGAGCACCCGCAGCAACACCGAGCCGTCGGCTGTCTCGATGGTGCCGGTGTCGCCGACCTGACCGCCCGACTCGGCGTAGAACGGAGTGCGGTCCAAGAAGACGTCGACGGCACCGCCCTCGGACGCGCGGCCGAGCCGCTCACCGGCCTCGCCGCCACCTACGCCGATCAGCGCGAGCACCGTCGCTCCGGGGGTGTCGAGCTCCTGGCGGCCGGTGAACTCAGTCGTGCCGTAGTCCTCGAGCAGCTCCCGATACAGCTCGACCGGTGCTCCCGCCTTGCCGCCACCGAATCCCCCACCTTCGGCCTTCGCCGCATCGCGGGCCCGGGTGCGTTGCTCCTGCATCCTCGCGGTGAACCCGTCGACATCGACCGTGCGCCCGCGTTCCTCGGCAATCTCGCGGGTGAGGTCGATCGGGAAGCCGAGCGTGTCGTGGAGGAAGAACGCGTCGTCGCCCGCGACGTCGCCGCGTTCGACGATCTTGTCGAGCATCTCGACCCCACGCGCGAGCGTGGAGCGGAAGCGCTCCTCCTCGCGCTGCACCACGCGCTTGATGGAGTCGTGCTGCTTGGCGATGTCGGGGTACGCGCCGCCCATGACTGCGACGGTCGCGTCGACGAGCGCAGGGGTGACGAGATCGGTGACACCGAGGAGGTAGGCGTGACGCACCGCGCGGCGGATGATGCGGCGCAACACGTAGCCGCGTTCCTCGTTCGACGGCACGATGCCGTCACCCACGACGAAGGTCATCGTGCGCCCGTGTTCGGCAAGGATGCGCAGGCTCACGTCGTGGTCCACGCCGGGGAACCCGCCGTACGTCTTGCCGGTGACCCGCTCCGCGGCAGCGATGAGCGGGCGCATGACGTCGGTGTCCCAGACCGTCTCGACGCCCTGCAGCAACGCGAGGCACCGCTCGAACCCGGCGCCGGTGTCGATGCTCGGCGCGGGAAGGGGCACGAGCTCCCCGCCCGGCCGCTCGTCGAACTGCATGAACACGAGGTTCCATATCTCGACGAACCGATCTTCGTTCGCCGCCGGCCCACCGCCGGGACCGTGATCGGGACCGAGGTCCCAGAAGATCTCGGAGTTCGGGCCACACGGTCCGGTGTCGGCCATACGCCAGAAGTTCGTGTCGTCGCCGAGCCGTTGGATGCGCTCGGGGTCGAGGCCGACGGTGTGCTGCCAGATCGCGGCGGCTTCGTCGTCGTTCTCGTGGACGGTGACCCAGAGCCGATCGGGGTCGAGCCCGAAGACCCTGGTGATGAGCTCCCACGCCCACGGGATGGCGTCGGTCTTGAAGTAGTCGCCGAAGCTGAAGTTCCCCATCATCTCGAAGAACGTGAAATGTCGGTTCGTGCGACCCACTTCGTCGAGGTCGTTGTGCTTGCCGCCGGCCCGCACGCACTTCTGGACCGACACCGCCCGCCGGTACGACGGCGTCTCGTCACCGACGAAGTACGGCTTGAACGGGACCATGCCCGCGTTGGTGAAGAGGAGGCTGGTGTCGACCGGAACGACGCTCGCCGACGGCACGACCGTGTGGCTCTTCTGCGCGAAGAAGTCGAGGAAGGCCAACCGGAGCTGGTCGGCGGTCATGCGCGTCGGTTCAGAGGGCATCGGTTCGGAGCGCGGCGGACTGGAAGGCGGCGGACAGGACACGGGGGTCAGTCTACGGCCGCTCGGCCTGCTTCCGTTCGAGATCTGGCCGTTCGAGATCTGGCCGTTCGAGATCTGGGCGTTGAGCTCGTCTTCGCGCTCGTGCATGGCGTCCCGGCCCTCGGAGACCGCCGCCTGCACGTCGCGCCGGATCGCGTTCACCTTCCGACCGGCGTCGCGCAGTTCGGGAGTCGTGTGACGATCGACGGTCGTGCGGAGCGTCTTGTACGCGTAGACCGACGCGCCGATCCCGGCCCCGAAACCGATCGCCGCCCATCGCACCCGCTTGAACATCGCCGCTCTCCTCGTCCCGGCTTACCGACGAGCTACGGGCTTGGCGGGCTTGGCAGGCGTTGCCTTCGACGTGTGGTCGCGGTCACCGTTGCGCATGCGCTTGACGGCGCGCTTCGTGCCGGTTCCGATCGCGAGTGCCTTCACCACCGGACTCGACACCGTGCGGGCCGCGAGCCGCGACGCGCCGTCGAGGCGCTGGCCGACCATGTCGGCGGCGTCGAGCACCGCGCCGACGCGATCCACCTCGCCCGCGGCCTCGCGCGCCAGCTCGCGCATCTCCTCGACGGCTTCGATGCTCTCGACCCGCAGGTCGTCGATCGACCGTTGCAGGTTCCGCAAGGTCGCGGTGAGCAACAGGAGGACCACGAGCAATCCGCCGGTGAGGACGGCGACGGCGACGCCCAACGTGGCGGCGGCCCAGTCGCTCGCGCTCATCGCTCTCCTTCGTCGTTCTCGTTCGGCGGGACGTTTGGTCCGACATCGCGGCCGTGGCCGCTCGGGTTCCAGTACCGACGACCGGCGAGCTCGGGTGGGCGATATTCCTGGGGGACCCATCCGGTCGGATCGTCGTGAGGATACTGGTAGCCCGCTCCGTGACCCAAGGCCTGCGCGCCCGGATAGTGGGCATCACGCAGATGATCGGGAACTCCGCTGCTGGTCCGGTCTCTCACGTCGGCGAATGCAGCGCCGAGACCGACGGTCACGGAGTTCGATTTCGGGGCCCGGGCCAGGTACACGACCGCGTGAGCCAGGTTGAGCTGGGCCTCTGGCAGCCCCACGAACTCGACGGCCCGGGCGGCAGCATCGGCGACCACCAGACCGTTCGAATCGGCGAGACCGACGTCTTCGGAAGCGAGGATCACGAGGCGACGCGCGATGAACCGGGCGTCTTCACCGGCGTCGAGCATGCGGGCGAGCCAGTAGAGGCCGGCGTCGGGATCGGAGCCCCGGATGCTCTTGATGAACGCGGAGATGACGTCGTAGTGCTCGTCGTCGCCGTAGCGCAGCGCCCGCATCGCGAGCGCCGCCTCCGCGTCGGCCAGCGTGATCTGGCCGCGTCCGGCCTCGATGGCCAACCCCGCCGCGACCTCGAGGGACGTGAGTCCGTGACGGGCATCGCCCTCGGCCCGGTCGACGAGATGCTCGAGTGCCTCCGGTTCGACGGTGAGTCCCCCACCCCCGGTACCCGCGTCACCGAGGCCCCGGCCGGGCTCGGTGAGGGCGCGCTCGAAGAGCACCCGCAGCGCATCGTGGTCGACGGGCTCGAGGCGGAAGAGGGTCGAGCGACTGAGGAGCGGCGCGGTCAGGGAGAAGAAGGGGTTCTCGGTCGTCGCGCCCACGAGCACGATGAGGCCTTCCTCGACGTGCGGGAGCAGGGCGTCCTGCTGCGTGCGATTGAAGCGGTGTACCTCGTCGAGGAAGAGGATCGTCCCGCGCCCCTGCTCACCGAGGCGTTCGCGCGCTCGCTGCACGACCTCGCGCACGTCCTTCACGCCGGCGCTCACCGCGCTGAGGGGTTCGAATGCCTTCGCGGTCGCACCCGCGATGAGTCGGGCGATGGTGGTCTTGCCGGTTCCGGGCGGTCCCCACAGGATCACCGACGAGAGACGGTCCGACTCGATCAAGGTGCGGAGGGGCTTGCCCGGCCCGAGGAGATGGGTCTGCCCCGCCACCTCGTCGAGCGTGCGCGGTCGCAGTCGGGCCGCCAACGGCGCCCTCGACCGCATCCGGTCCTCCGCCGCGCTCGCGAACAGATCCTCACCCCCAGCCGCTGCCATCACGCCACCCTCCCACCCCCAACCCCGTTGGTGCGATTCTCATCGGTATGCGGTGACAATCGCACCAACGTGTCCTGGTGTGACGCGAGCGGCTTCCGCGTCCGTCATCCCCGAGGTGAACCGCAGGAGCGTCCAACCGGCCGCGACGAGGTCGTTCGCCTCTTGCTCGGTCACCGTCGAATGCAGTCCGCGTGTGGTGCCACTCCCACCCGTCGATCTCGATCGCGAGCATCGGGTGGGGTACGCCAGATCGATGCGGTAGTTCCTCCCGCCCAGCCGCACACGATGTTCGATCACAGGCTCAGGACACCCGTGTGCGACCAGACCCCGCGCGAAACGCATCTGGAGCCCGCTCTCCCCGGCGTCGTAGCCGGGGAGGCGCACGCGCGAGGACGGCTTGGATCTTCTTCGGATGCCGCCCGGGCGCGGGAGGCAGGCCCGCTACGCAGCGACGGAGCACCTCGAGTCGGAGGATCTTGCGTCGGATCCCGTCGTCGGTTGCGACGCCCAGTTGGGCAACCGAGAGGCGCCCAGAACTGTCGACCAACGTCCGCTCGGGTGACGTGACCGGGATGCCACGGATGACGGTGTGTTCCTCGCGGAGAAATCGTTTGGTGCGGTGTGTGAGGACACCGTCCAAGCGGCGCTGGTGCCGACGGGCGGTGCTGACCTCCAGGTACTCCCGATCGAAGTTCGGGAGTCCCCACGAGCGCGCCCGCCGTGAAGTGCGATGCGACGGCGCCATCTCCAGCCGCGAGCACCGCGGCCATCACGCACTGTTCCCAACTCGGCGGTACCCCGGCAACCGCGAACACCCCGTGCCTGACCTGTCTCCACCGTCCGGAAGCAACGCGTCGTTGGATCTGCTGCGGGCTGAGACCCGACCCACGTGCCTGGGCGTAGGTCAGGAGACCCCATTGCAGTTCGGCGCGCCGTTCCGTCGACATGTCCGCAGATTCTCACCAGGGTGAGACAGCATCAGCCAGACCGTTGGTGCGATTCTCACCGGATATCGACGACTATCGCACCAACGCTGGTTACGTGGGGCGGGGCTTGAGTTGGAGGCCGAGGTCCCGGAGCTGGGTGGGGTCGATGGGGGTCGGGGCGCCGGTGAGCGGGTCGGCGCCGGACTGGGTCTTCGGGAACGCGATCACCTCGCGGATGTTCTCCTCACCGGCGAGGAGGGCGGTGAGACGGTCGGTGCCGAACGCGAAGCCGGCGTGCGGTGGCGCGCCGTAGCGGAACGCGTCGAGCAGGAAGCCGAAGCGCTCGCGCGGCGGTCTCCTCGGAGATGCCGAGCAACGTGAAGATCTGGCGTTGCACCTCGGGCGTGTGGATCCGGACGCTGCCCGAGCCGAGCTCCCAACCGTTGAGCACGAGGTCGTACGACAAGGATCGCACCTTGAGGAGGTCCTCGCCCTCGGCGGTAGCGAGCAGCTCGAGGTCGTCGGGGTGCGGCATCGTGAACGGATGGTGAGCCGGGATCGGGCTTCCGTCGTCGGCGAGGCCCTCGAACAACGGGAAGTCGTCGAGCCAGAGGAAGTGGAGACCACCTTCGTTGACGGGCGGACGGGCGAGGTCGAGCCGCAACGCGCCGAGCACCTCGCTCGCCATCCGAGGTGCACCGGCGACGATGAGCACCAAGTCGCCGTCGACAGCACCCAGCGCGGAGATCAGGCCCGCCTGTTCGTCGTCGGACAGGTGGTTGATGGCCGGGCCGGCGAGCGCGCCGCCCTCGAGCTTCCACGACACGAGACCCTTCGCACCGAGTGCCTTGGCCCGGTCGATGAGCGCGTCGCGCTTGTTGCGACCCATGTCGGCCCGACCCGGAACGCAGATCCCGCGCACTGCTTCTGCCTTGAACGCGTTGAAGCCCGTCGACGCGAACACGCCGGCGAGGTCGACGATCTCGAGTCCGAACCGGATGTCGGGCTTGTCGGATCCGTAGCGGTCCATCGCGTCCTGCCACGTCATCCGGGCGAACGTCGTCCGGGCGCGCACCGGTGACCGCCTCGACCGCCGCGCCGACGGCTTCGGTGACGACTGCCTGCACGTCGGCGGCGCCGGCGAAGCTCATCTCCATGTCGTACTGCATGAACTCGAACTGGCGGTCGGCGCGTAGGTCTTCGTCGCGCAGGCAGCGAGCGATCTGGAAATAGCGCTCGAGACCACCGACCATGAGCAGCTGCTTGAAGAGCTGGGGACTCTGGGGCAGCGCGTAGAACTCACCCGGGTGGAGCCGCGACGGCACGACGAAGTCGCGCGCGCCCTCGGGGGTCGACGCGATGAGCATCGGCGTCTCGACCTCGACGAAGCGCTGCGCGTCCATCGACGCCCGGAGCGCGTGGTTCACCTGTGCCCGCAGTCGCAGGTTCCGTTGCAACGACGGGCGACGGAGGTCGAGGTAGCGGTGCTTGAGCCGCAGACCTTCGTCGACGTCGGCGGCACGCCCGTCGAGAGGAAACGGTGGCGGCTCCGACTCGGCCAGCACCTCGACCTCGGTGGCGGCGATCTCGACCGAACCGGTCGGGAGCTCCGGGTTCACCGTGCCGACGGGTCGGGCCCGCACCTCGCCGGTCACCCGCACGACCCATTCGGAGCGGAGTCGGTGCGCACCCGCGCCACCCGGTGACTCGGGATCGATGACGACCTGGACCACACCCGACGCGTCGCGTACGTCGACGAAGAGCACGCCTCCGTGGTCGCGACGACTCGCGACCCAGCCGCAGACGATCACCGACGACCCGACGTCGTCAGTGCCGAGGGTCCCGGATTCGTGGGTTCGCATCACGAGCGGCGCCGCTGACCGTTCGGAGAGCCAACCGACGACGAGTTCCCGCGGCACCTGGTGCTCCTCCCCCGTGCTGCGCTCGCGCACGGTCAGTTCGGTGGCACCCGGGTCGAGCACCACCGTGAAGCGTGCCTCGTGGCGCGCCGCCAACTTCCATTGGGCCTTCTCCGACCGACCGCCGTACGCCTTCTCCGCGGTGAGGTTCTCGACCCGCAGCTCGTGCAGGAGGACCGCGGCCTCGGGGCCGGCGGTCCCAGAGGCGTCGGAGGCGTAGGGGGCCCCAGAACCCACGGATTCGGTGGAGACGACTCGACGGTCGACGACGAACACGTCGAGCGGTGGTACCTCGGCCGCGAACACGCCCTCCGCGTCGCACGCGAGCAGGGCTCGCTCGATCCCGATCCCGAAGCCGATGCCCGAGACCGCGGGGCCACCCATCTCGGCGGCGAGACCGTCGTACCTGCCTCCCCCGCCGATCGCGTCCTGGGCCGCGTCGAGCGACTCCGCCGCGAACTCGAACGTCGTGCCGGTGTAGTAGTCGAACCCGCGCACGAGACGCGGCTCGAGCTCGAACGGGATCCCGAGTGCCTGCAAACCCTCCTGCACCCGCTCGAAGTGGGCCGCAGCCTCGGTCGACAGATGCTCGGGGAGCTGCGGCGCCCGCTCCACGATCTCGACCACCGCGGGATCCTTGGCGTCGAGGATGCGCAACGGGTTGTCGGCGAGCATCCGGGCGAAGTCGTCGCCGAGCGTGCGCGTGTGCGGTTCGAGGTACTCGCGCAGTCGCGCGACGTACGCGACGCGGCTCTCGGCGTCGCCCATCGAGTTCAGCTTGAGCCGCACCCGCGAGAGGCCGAGCGCGGCGAAGAACCCCGCCGCGAGGTCGATGATCTCGACGTCGAGATCGGGGTCGGGTGAACCGATGACCTCCGCCCCGACCTGCCAGTGCTGACGGTACCGACCCTTCTGCGGTCGCTCGTAGCGGAAGTTCGGTGCCGAGTACCAGACCTTCCACGGATCGATGGGTCGGTGCTCGACGAACGCACGCACGACCGACGCGGTCCCCTCGGGCCGGAGCGCGAGCCGGCGACCGCCCTTGTCTTCGAACTCGTACATCTCCTTGGTGACGACATCGGTCGACTCCCCCACGCGGAGGAACACCTCGAGGTGCTCGAAGATCGGGGTGACGACCAGGCCGTAGCCGAAGCGCCCGGCTCGACCGCTGAACGCGTCGACGAACGCGGCGAACCGGTGCGACGCCGGCGGGAGGATGTCGTGGGTCCCCTTCGGCGCCCGGAAGACGTCGCGCGCGGGGGTCGAGGGTCGGTCGGACACGGTGATCGAGCCTACCGGCCCTCGAACCATGGGAACCGGGTCTCGGCGCAGGCTTTCGAGACGCGTCAGCTCAGCTTGGGCACGAGCTCCCTCCACGTCGACTGTTGGAACGCCGTGGCCGTGGGGTTCAGGAAGTACGGCGGCTCGAGGTACTTCAGCCGGTTGTCGTAGTTGTAGTTCTTGAGGTACCCAGTGACCGACGCGCCGGTCGACGAGTTGAAGGTGCCGACCGGTCCGCGGTACTCCTGGGCGATCGCCCCGAAGACGTTCAGGGTCCCGAGGTTGCTCGCGTCACCATCGTCGTAGTTCTGGATCCAGAACGAGTGCTGCACCGACAGGATGGCCGCGTCGATCTCGGGGTTCTGGAGATAGCCCGACACCTCGTTCCCGTTCGAGTCGACCGGGTGGTACACCGACACGAAGCGGTTGGCGATGAGCCCGAGGATGTCGGTGCCCTGGTAGCTGGTCGAGCCCTTCGTCTTGTCGTGGTAGAGCAGGTCACCGGTGACGATGACGTCGTGGTTGGCGCCGATGCGTCACCTGACCCTTCAGGTTGCCCTGCACGAACACGTCGCCGTCGGTGCACTGGTAGCTCGTCGGCGACGGCTGGTCACCGTTCTTCGGGTACCCGAGCTTGTTCTTGTTCGCATTGCTGCTGCCGTTGCACAGCGACGACGTGGTGCTGTCGACGTAGATGACGCCGTTGCTCGGAATGCTTCCCGTCGCGGCGGTGGCCGAGGCCCGTTCCCGAGCGGGCACCGGCGAAGGGGAGCCGGTCGCCGTCGTCGGGCTCCACGACCGTCATCGTGCCGGACGAGTTGAAGGTGATCGACGTCGGTCCGGTGTAAAGACATCCTCCGGTCGTCCCACCGGTGTACGACTTCAACGCGCCGTTGCTCGGCAGCGGCGGGATCGTGTCGCTGTAGTCGAGGTTGGTCGTGTCGCTGTTCGCGAGGAAGCTCGGGTTGTTCGAACAGCCCGAGCTGCCCGAGCCAGAGATCGTCTCCGGGTTTCACCGGAGTGGCGCTCGTCGGCTGGTACCCCGGGTAGCTCGTCGTGGCCACGCCTTTGAACTGGGGTGTCCCGCACACGCGGAGCCGGTCGTTCGTGTGGAGCTGGCCGTTGATCACGTCCTGGCGCGTCGACGTGCCGTAGAAGTAGATCAGCGAACATCCATTCGAGTTCGATCCCGTCGGGTCGTAGCCCGTGACCGCACCCTGGGTGTACGCGTGGTGTGGCGCCACGCACAGCGCCACCCTGATTGCTCGCGATGAGCGGGTCGGAGATCTCGAGGTCGGTGTAGTAGAGGAAGTCGAGGTAGGTCGCGACGCGGAACGACACCTGGAGCGTGCGAGCCGCGTTGCCGACCTTGCCGGTGACGGTGAGGCTCACCGATCCGCTCTTCACGAGCGAGACCTGGTTGGCCGCGCTGTCGACCCAGTAGCGGAACTTCTCCGACGAAGACCCCGGAAACCGCGAGGAACCCCGACATCGCGGAGTTCGTCGAGTCCGGAGTCTGACCCGAGCTGGTGCCGTAGAGCGTCGCGTAGTTCGACTGGCTGTTGACGCGGTGGAGGTAGTCACCCACGCCGGCCTGAGCCGCGGCGAGCGCGGCATTCCAGTTCTCGTCGCGTCGTTCGAAAGGAACTGCGACCCGATGCCGTACTCGACGATCGCGATGCTCAGCCCCATCAGCGCCATCATCGACAGCATCACCGTGATGAGCGCGAAGCCCGCCTCGCCCTTCGTCCGTTCGGCTCTCCCGAGAAACGTCACCGACTCCCCCTCACGTGGCCTGCTGCTGGAACGCGACGTTCGGGAGGCCGACGGTGTTCTCCATCGTCGTGGTGCCGACGCTGTAGACGTGGGTCTTGCTCACCGCGAACGCTCACCCGCACCGAGCGCACCTGCAACAGTCTGGGCGGCGGTGAGACCGCCGGCACCGGGACTGAGCACGTTGCCGGTGACGTCGAGGTAGGTGAAGAGTGGGTTGCTCGCGTTGTTCACCACGTAGCGCCCGACGAACCGCGTCTTCTTCTTCGCGGTGAGGTACGAGCACGGCTGCGCGCTGCACACGACGGTTCCCGACGCGTCGGTCGCGGGGGTGTACTCCTCGACCAGCTCCGTGTTGGCGTTGATGAAGAGGTGCACGAGGCTCGCCGCGGCGTTCGGGTTGTCGAGGTTCGCGTAGAACTGGAGCTCGTTCGGCCTTCGCGAGCTCACGAACGCCGACGACCCCGAGCTGGGTTGGGTCGCGGTGCGGATGTCCTTCGTGATCGTGGCCATCATCACGCGGCCTTCGTCGAGGTTCTGGAGCCGGATGCTGGCGCCCTCGGCAGCACCGGTCAACGAGCCGATCACCGCCGTAGACGACCGCGAGGACGATCCCGAGCAGCAGCATCGTCGTCGACACCTCGACCAGCGTGGTCCCGCGTTCGTCGGCAACCGAGGCCACGCGTTCCAGTCCGATCCAGATTCGGCGGCAATCCGACGGCCGGTCACAACGCCACCGCAGTGACGACGGCACTCGAGCTGCCCGCGGAGACCGATACCGTCCTCGTCGTCGCCGCACCGCTGGTGGGAGTGATGGTCAGCACCCAGTGGCCCCACGGCACCGCGGTCTCGAGCGTCCCGGCGCTGTTC
Source organism: uncultured Actinomycetes bacterium (assembly GCA_963829475.1). Taxonomy (GTDB): domain Bacteria; phylum Actinomycetota; class Acidimicrobiia; order IMCC26256; family JANYLB01; genus JANYLB01. The sequence continues at coordinate 1,340,168 of CAWHIU010000002.1, forward strand.
GTAGTGCCCAATGCGAAGCCAGTGAGGCTCGGACTCCCCGTCGGACACGTCCCGCTCGTCGTATCGTGCTTCGCGGTGACCGTTGCTCCAGCGCTCGCAACGCCACCGACAGTGAGATTGACCCGCACCGCGCCCATCGGGACCGGTGACCGATGCGGCTCGCACCCGCGCCGACCGCAACCGGAGAGATCCGCGCGCCCGACGTCCAGGATCGCCGGATCGGCGTCGGAACAGTCGCCGAACCACGCCGTGTAGGAGTCCGGGAACAGACCCCCGACGGTGAACGGCGGAACGCCGGTCGATGCAAAGACCTTCTTCCCGGACGGCTGGAAGAACTGGTACGGCGACGGTCGTCGGGAGCCCGTTGGGCGGCAATGAGCTGTCGGGCGCGGTCGCGCTGAGCACCAACGAGCCGGGGTGGTCGTAGTCGAAGGTGACTCGGCACGTTGCCTCCGGAGCTGATCGAGAACACGACCGATGGGCTTGCGTTGCCCTGGCGGTCCACATAGTTCGCGGTGGCGAGCGACAGCGTGTAGGTCGACGGTGCGACCAGGAGGAATGCGCAGCCGTTCGAATCGGTGTCGTCGGAGTAGATGTTGGCACCGCCGTTGGTCGCGGCCACGGTGATCCCGGCGACCGGGTTCCCGGCGGCGTTGCGGACCGTCACCGGCACCGTGCCCATGTTCGCGCTCGGCGACAGCCCCACCGGAGGTGAGACCGACGTCGTCGCGACCGCTGCCGGTGCCGGAGTCCTCATCGCAGGCCAGGTCACCGTCGTCGTCACACCGAGGACCCAGCTCGCGGTCGAACCACCGGCGGTGTAGGTGCAGATGTTCGTCCCCGAGGTGGCCGACTGCCAGCTCACGTCGCGCTTGACGGTGTACTGCACTCCCCCGACGGTGCGGGTCTTCGTGATCATCGGCACCCTCCTCCGGCGAGGAGTGTGGCGAACGACGATCTGGTTCACCGCGTCGATGTCTTCGCTGGCGAGGTTCGCGGCGATGCTGCGGTCACGGTTGTTCCGGACGAGGCCCAGGCCCGAACCTGCAACGGCCGCAATGCTTCCCGCGAGCAGACGCGAAGACCGAGATCGCGATCACAAGTTCGATCAGGGAGAGGCCGGACTCTCGCATCTCGTCCGGGCGGCGAGCGCGCAAGGACCGGCCGGGGTGCAGCCATCTGGCTCGGCCTTCTCGCTCCATGCGGGCTCCGCGGTCCCTCGCCGTTCTCACCCTTCGGTATCGGCCGGCGGGCGTCTCGTCTTGACCGCGAGGGGAAGGAATCTGCGAAGGACCGTCCGGCTCCGATCGAGGCCCAACATCTCGACAACACACGCCACTCAAGTCGGGCGTCGCGGGGTCGATACATTCCGCGCCGAGCCCAAACGGGGCTCCGACCGAAGAGGGTTGTCACGCCATGGTCATCCAGATTGTCGGACTCGTTGCCATCGTCGCTCTCGTGGCCTTCCTGGTCGTGAGCCGCAAGAAGAGCTCCGCCACCAACAAGTCGTAGCGCTCGAAGTCGCGCCGCCGGACCACGCTCGATTCAGTCGACGCACTCGCGGGAGCTGTGTTCTGAGTCGAAGAGGTCGATGTCGAGATGCTCGACGTCGACCTCTTCGACGTGTGCGACCGACGGCCGTCTTCGCTCAGTGGAGATCCGATAGAGAGCCGATGGAGATCCGCGCAAGACGTGGGACCCTTGGCCATGGATCAGGGGGGCGCAGGCGGCGGGAACCGGTGAGTCGACGGGCGAAACAACCAGAGACGCAACAGCGACGCGTCGATCTCCCCGACCTCAATCCGACGAACCGGGCTCCCACGCCGTCCCGACTGCGGACCGGACGGAGCGGCTCGTTTCCCTGCATCGACGGCGTCCGTGCTCTGGCGGCCTTGGCGGTGGTCGCCTTCCACTCGGTTGTCGTCTCTCGACCGACGTTCGACACGTTCGGCGGCGTCGTTGCTGATCCACCTCAACGTGGGCGTGTGGGTCTTCTTCGTGATCTCCGGGTTTCTGCTCTACCTTCCCTTCGCCGAGCAGCACCTCGCCGGCCGCCCCGTCCTCGCAGCGTGAGGAACTACGCCATCCGTCGCGTCGCTCGGATCTATCCGGCCTACTGGGTGGCGTTGGCGTTCTGGGTGCTCGTACTTCCGAAGACGAATCATCGGCGGACGAGGCGGACCCCTCGCCTACATCACCCTCACCCAGGGCTACTTCACGACGCTACATCTACCGTGGGATCCCGGTGGCGTGGAGTTTGGTGACGGAGATTTCCTTCTACGTGTTCCTTCCGATCTACGCGTTCGTGATCGGCAAGATCGCACGCCGCGCTCGATCACCCCTCGCGGTGGAGCTCGCGGGCATCGGCATACTCATGGTGATCGGGTTCGGTTCCTTCGCCTACTACCTGTCGTACATGTCGGCGACCTCGGTTCCGCCGTGGTTTCCGGTGTTCCCCATGCGCGTCCAGGTGTTCGCGTTCGGGATGCTGCTCGCCGTCCTCGCCGGAATGCCGTGGGGTGATCGCGGCCGGGCCACGCTCCAACAGCTCGGAAGGCGCAGCTGGATCTGGTGGACCCTCGCCCTGATCGCCTTCGTGTCGATCCCGCTCGTCATCGGGGTCACTCCCGGGAAGGCGGTGAGCGACGGGCAGCAGATGGCCGGCGACGTCTTCCGCTCGCTGGTCGGCGTCTTCATCGTCATCCCGGTCGTGCTCGGCCCTCAGGACCACGGCGTGATCCGGCGCGGCTTGCGCTCACCGATCGTCGTCTTCCTCGGCCTCGTCAGCTACGGCCTCTACCTCTGGCACTACTTCATCCTGGGCACGCTCTGGTCCGACTGGCTTCCGCACCGCGGGATCGGGTCGAACTGGATCGTGGTCTTCGTGACCGCCCTCCCCCCGATCATCGTGGCCGCAACCGCCAGCTGGTACCTCGTCGAGCGCCCCGCCCAGCGCGCCTCGCGCCGACTGACCCGGCGCTAGCTGGTCGCGGCAGCCGCGGTGGCCGCGCCGGGTAGCAGCCGGTAGGCGTCGTAGACGGAATCGACCCGCTTGATCGCCTGGATCAGCGAGTCGAGATGGCCGGGGTCGGCGAGCTCGAAGTCGAACCGGAACTTGGCCACCCGGTCGGCGCTCGTCTGACTGCTGCACGACAGGATGTTCACGTGGTGTTCCGAGAGCACCTGCGCGACGTCACGGAGCAGCTTCGAGCGGTCGAGCGCCTCGACCTCGACCGACACCACGTAGGTAGCGGGCTGGTCCTGGTCCCACTCCACCTCGATGAGACGCTCGCTCTGGGTCGCGAGTCCGGTGGCGTTCGCGCAGTCGGCCCGATGCACGCTCACACCGCGGCCGCGGGTGACAAAACCGATGATCGAGTCCCCCGGTACCGGCGTGCAGCAGCGCGAGAGGCGGACGAGGACGTCGTCGAGTCCCTCGACGTGGACGCCCGCGCTGCGGCGCAACGTGCGCGACGGGCGGCGGGCCGTGATCGGAATCTGCTCCTCGCCACCGCGCAGCTCGCGCGCAACCCGCTGCGCGACCGCGCGGGCGGACACGTGACCTTCTCCGATCGCGGCCTGGAGCGCTTCGACGTCGGCGTAGTGCATCGCGGTCACGACGTCGGTGAGCACCTGTGACTTCGCGAGCTTCTGCACCGGCAGGCCCTCCCGTCGCAGCTCGCGGGCGAGCTCGTCGCGGCCGGCATCGACCGCATCGACCCGGCGCTCACGCGAGAACCACTGACGGATCTTGCTCCGCGCCCGCGGGGTCTGGGTGAACTGGAGCCAGTCCTGGCTCGGGCCCGCGCCCTCGACCTTGCTGGTGAAGATCTCGATGGTGTCGCCCGAGGCGAGGGTCGAGTCGAGCGGGACCAGGCGCCCGTTCACCCGCGCGCCGATGCACCGGTGGCCGACCTCGGTGTGGATGCTGTAGGCGAAGTCGACGGGCGTGGCGCCGGTCGGGAGCGTGATCACGCGACCCTTCGGAGTGAAGACGAAGACCTCACCCTGCTCCAGGTCGAACTTGAGCGACTGCATGAACTCGGCCGGGTCGTCGGTCTCCGACTGCCAGTCGACCATCTGCTGGAGCCACGCGAGGTCTTCCGCGGGTGACTCCTGCTCCTTGTACCCCCAGTGCGCGGCCACCCCGTACTCGGCCCGACGGTGCATCTCCCGGGTGCGGATCTGGACCTCGACCGGCTTGCCCTGTGGCCCCACCACCGTCGTGTGCAGCGACTGGTAGAGGTTGAACTTCGGCATCGCGATGTAGTCCTTGAACCGGCCCTGCACCGGCTTCCACAGCGCGTGGATGGAACCGAGCGCGCCGTAGCAGTCCTTCACGGAGTCGACGATCACGCGCACACCGACGAGGTCGAGCACCTCGTCGAACTCTCGGCTCCGCACGATCATCTTCTCGTAGATCGACCAGTAGTGCTTCGGCCGACCGTTCACCTCGGCCTCGATCCGCAGCTCGCTGAGCCGCTCCCGCAGCGAGGCGAGCACCTTCTCGAGGTACTCGGCCCGTTCGGGTGACTGGGTCGCGACCATCTGCTCGATCTCGGCGTAGCGCTTCGGGTGCAGCACCGCGAACGCGAGGTCTTCGAGCTGCCACTTCACCTCGGCGATGCCGAGGCGGTGCGCGAGCGGTGCGTAGATGTCGATGGTCTCCTGCGCGATTCGCTGCTGCCGGGCCGGCGGCAACGAGGCAATCGTTCGCATGTTGTGGAGCCGGTCGGCGAGCTTGATCAGCAAGACCCGGATGTCCTTGGCCATCGCCACGAGCATCTTGCGCATCGTCGCCGACTGGTGAGCCTCCCGGGAGTCGAACTGGAGCCGGTCGAGCTTGGTGACCCCGTCGACGATCGCGGCGACGTCGGCACCGAACTCGCGCTCGATGTCGGCGAGGGTGAGGATCGTGTCCTCGACCGCGTCGTGGAGCAATGCGGCGGCGATCGTGACGTCGTCGAGGCCGAGCCCGACGACGATCATCGCCACACCGAGAGGGTGGACGATGTAGGGCTCCCCCGACCGTCGAACCTGGTCCACGTGGGCAGAGCGGGCGGCGCGGAAGGCCCGCTCGATGAGGTCGGTCTCGGCCTTGCGATGTCGGCGGCGGTAGGCCGCGAGCAACGGAGCGAGGGTCGCGTCGACGGGTTGACGTCGCCAGGGAAGCTTGGAGCGGCGATCCGGACGCCGATCCGGACGATCGTCTTCACCTCCGGGTGGCCCCGGAGGTCCGGCCGGAAGGCTGGTCGACAGGCGGGTCTCAGCAGTGCTCACGTCCACACCAGTCTACCCGCCCGGTCTTCTCCTACTGCGGCGCCGAACTACCGCCGCTTGCGACGCCGTTCGCGACGTGGACGGGCAACGACCTCACCGGGAGGAGCGAGCACCGAAGTCGTGGTCCCCGCGGACTTCGCGGTTCCCGCGGTCGCGGCCGCGGTTCCCTCGGCCGGGTCGGCATCCTGGCTTGCGGCCGGGTCGGCGGTGCGGGGGATGAAGTCGTTGCGCGCGGCCTGGCCCTCGGCTCGCACACGCAGAGCTCGCATCTTCGGCTCGCGCTCGCGCCACCACGCGAGGATCGGCGTGGCCACGAAGATCGACGAGTAGGCACCGGTGAGGAGACCGACGAACAGCGCGAGGCCGAACTCCCGCAGAGCGAGCGCACCGAACCACCACGATCCGACGACCAGGAGCGAGGTGACCGGGAGCAGCGCCACGAACGAGGTGTTCAACGACCGAGCCAACACCTGGTTCATCGACCGGTTGACCATGTCGGAGTAGGTCATGCCCTTGGCGGTGCCGAGGAGGGGCTCGTTCTCCTTGATCTTGTCGAACACCACGACGGTGTCGTACAGGGAGAACCCGAGGATCGTGAGGAACGCGATGACGGTCGCGGGCGTCACCTCGAAGCCGGTGATCGCGTACACGCCGACTGTCACGAGGATGTCGTGGATGACGGCGATGATCGCGGAAGCCGCCATCTTCCACTCGAACCGGAGCGAGAGGTAGATCGCGATGAAGAAGAAGAACACGACGAGCGCGCGCAGGGCCTTGCTGCTGACCTGGCTCCCCCAGGTGGGACCGACGTTGTTGAGGCTGACGTCGGCCGGGCTGATGTTCGCGAGCTTGGCCAGACCCTCGGTGACCTTGGTCTGCTCGGCCGCGGACAGCGTCTTGGTCTGCACCCGCGCGCCGTTGTCGTTCACGATGATGACCTTCGCGTCGCCCAGGCCGAGGCCCTTCATCGTGTCGCGTACTTCGGCCGAGCCGACCGTCTGGCCGCTCTTGGCGGTGAACTCCCACGACGTGCCGCCCTCGAAGTCGATCCCGAGGTTCAGGCCCCCGTGGATGACGAACCCGAGGATCCCGGCGCCGATCACGATCCCCGAGATCAGCGCCCACCGCCACTTGCGGCTCATGAACTTGTAGTTCGTGCGCTCGTGGTAGAGGTCGCGCAGCGTGCTCCCGAGGCTCACGTGACCGCCCCCTTGACCGGTTGCTTGGGCGATTCGTCGGTTGACCCTTTGGCCGCGCCGTTGGTCGACGAGACGTTCTCCACGACGTCGAGACCGGCGGCGATGCCGACCTTCGGCATCCGGACGAGCGAACGCTTGCGGGCCATGATCGACACCAACGGGTGCATGAAGAAGTACGAGATGATCAGGTCGAGCAGCGTCGAGATCCCGAGGAAGAACGCGAAGCCGCGCACCGAGCCGATCGCGAGCCAGTAGAGGACGCCGGCACCGATGAGCGACACGATGTCGGCCGCGAGGATCGTCCGCCACGCACGCACGAAGCCGCGGTCGACCGACGAACGCACCGTCTTGCCGGTACGCACCTCATCCTTGAGTCGCTCGAAGTACACGACGTAGGAGTCGACGGTGACACCCACCGAGACGATGAGGCCCGTCACCCCCGCAAGGGTCAGCGTGAGGCCGATCGACTGCCCCAGATACGCGACCAACGAGTAGATCGCCATCCCGACGATGCCGAGGCCGAAGATGACCACGGCGCCGAGCAGGCGGTAGTAGGCGAGCATGTAGAGCGCCACCAGCAACAGGCCGATGATGCCCGACGCGATGCCGGCCTCGAGCTGGTCCTTGCCGAGCGACGGCGACACGCTCTGGACCTTCTGGTTCTTGGCGTCGAACTTCACCGGGAGCGCGCCGTAGCGCAGCACCAGGGCGAGGTCTTTCGCCTCGGTCTCGGAGAAGCTCCCGGAGATCGTGGCCTTGCCACCGAACGACTGGAACGCCTGGTTGTCGCCCTGGATGACCGGCGCACTCTGGACGACGCCGTCGAGCACGATCGCGACCTGCTTCTTGAAGTTCTTCTGGCCGAGCGCGTCCCACCCCGTACCGCCCTTGTCGGTGAAGTCGACGTTCACCGCCCAGCCACCGTTCTGGTACTGCGCCTTGGCGCCGCTGATGGCCTTGCCGGTCAACTCCGTCGGGCCGAGCTGGTAGCGCTCGGTGGGCGAGCCGTCGGTCTTGCGGCCCGGGAGGATCACGGTCGCGGTGGCCTTGTCGTCGGCCGGGGCGGTCGTCGGAACATCCGACCCGTCGCTCGTCGGCACGGTGGTCGAGGTCGTCGCACCGCCGGGCACGACCGTGGTCGTGGTGGTCGTCGCCTTCGGGTTGTACGGCGGGAGCGTGGCCAACACCGGTCGGAAGCGCAGCTCCGCGGTGCGGCCGATGATCCGCTCGGCCTTGGCGCGATCCTTCACGCCGGGAAGGTCGACGACGATCGTGTTGCCCTGTCGACTGATCTCCGGCTCCGCGACACCGAGGCCGTCGACCCGGTTGCGGATGATCTCGAGCGCCTGATCGAGCGAGCCGCTCTTGGTGCCCTTCACCGGGTTGAGGGTGACCGAGATGCCGCCCTGCAGGTCGAGGCCGAGGATCGGCTTCGTGCCCGAGATGAGTGTCGCGGCGAACGCGCCGAACACGACGACAAGGGTGATGACCAGATACCAGACGTTTCGGCGCACGGCGTCAGTCGTTGGGTCGGGTCTCGACGGCAGGTCCGTCGAGGGTCGATGCAGCGGTCTCGGCGGCATTCTCGGCGGGGTTGTCGTCAGCCGGGCTGTCGTCCACGAGGTCGACCTGAGTGTCGAGATCTTCGCTGGTCTCGGAGGGTCCACGACGTGACGAGACCGCGCCCCGGGCGAGGGTCACGACCACACCGGGAGCGATCTCGAGCTCGAGCGTCGACTCGTCGATCTCCCGGACGACGCCGTGGATCCCGGAGGTCGTGACGATGACGTCACCCACGTCCATCGCGTCGACGAGCGCCCGATGGGCCGACATCCGGCGCCGTTGGGGCAGCACGATCAGGAAGAAGAAGGCGACGACGAGGAGCGCCAGGTAGATGAGAAGGACGGGCATGCGGGTGCCGACGCTAGCCGAACAGTGGCATCTCCGGACCGTCGGGCGGCGCCGAGATCCCGAGATGCGTGTATGCCGCCACCGTCGCGAGCCGACCTCGCGGGGTCCGTTCGATGAGGCCCTCCTTGAGGAGGTACGGCTCGTAGACGTCTTCCACCGTCTCGGCCTCCTCCCCCACCGACACCGCCAGCGTGGTGAGGCCCATGGGTCGGCCGTTGGCCCGGCACAGCACCGCGAGGATCGCCCGGTCGAGCTTGTCGAGGCCTCGTTGATCGACTTCGAACAGCGCGAGGGCATCCCGCGCGACCGTTGCGCTCACGGTCCCGTCGGCCCGCACCTCGGCGTAGTCGCGCACCCGTTTCAGCAGCCGGTTCGCGATCCGTGGCGTGCCCCGGGCGCGACGGGCCATCTCCTCCGCGCCCTCACGGGCGAGCGGGACACCGAGGATGCGCGCGGCGCGGTCGATGATGGCGACCAGGTCGGCGGGCTCGTAGTAGTCGAGGCGGGCGACGAAGCCGAACCGGTCGCGCAACGGACCGGTGATGAGACCGGTGCGGGTGGTGGCGCCGACGAGGGTGAATCGCGGGAGATCGAGACGCAAGGACCGGGCCGACGGGCCCTTGCCGATCACGATGTCGAGCTGGAAATCCTCCATCGCCGGATAGAGCACCTCTTCGACGGCACGAGGCAATCGGTGGATCTCGTCGATGAAGAGGACGTCACCGTCGTCGAGGTTGGTGAGGATCGCGGCGAGATCACCGGCCCGTTCGAGCGCGGGCCCGCTCGTGACCCGCAGCGCGACCTGCATCTCGGTCGCGACGATGCCGGCCAACGAGGTCTTGCCGAGACCCGGCGGCCCGGCGAGCAGGAGATGGTCGACCGCCTGATGCCGTTGCCGCGCGGCGCCGAGCAGGATCTCGAGGTGCTCCTTCAGGCGGGGCTGTCCGACGAACTCGTCGAGCGATCGGGGCCGGAGCGTGGTCTCCTCCGCCGCCTCGATCGGATCGGCCGCCGCGGTCAGCAGCTCCTCCCGGGCTGCACCATTGTTCGCTCCGGCTGCGGTCCTCGATCGCTCACCCGCTCCGGTTCCGCGCAGAGTGTCCGGACCTCCGCCTGCGCTCACGCGGGGAGTGTCGGGGCCGTCGCCGGCACTCACGTGCGGACCGCCAGTTGCTTGAGCGCGGCGCGGAGGAGGCTCTCGGCGGGCTGGTCTTCGGGGAGGCCGGCGAGCGCGGCGCGGATCTCGTCGGGCCCGTAGCCGAGCTCGGTGAGCGCGGCCCTGACCTCGGCGCGGGCGGTCGGGGGCCCGGCCTCGACGTCGGCGAGGTCGACATCGGGAACGTCGAGGCGCGACTTCAGCAGCACCATGAGCTTCTGCGCGGTGCGCTTGCCCACACCGGGGACCAACGTGAGCGCGTCGATGTCGCCGTCGAGCAGCACGCGCCGCAGCGCACTCGGCGAGTGGACCGAGAGCATCGCGAGCCCCAGCTTCGGGCCGACCCCGCTCGCGCCGATCAGGATCTCGAAGGTGTCACGTTCGTCACGGGTCGGGAATCCGAACAGCACCATCGCGTCCTCGCGCACGTGGAGGTGGGTGAACAGGAACGCCGGACCGCCCGGGGCCAGAGCCGGAACCGCACCCGACGGCACCAGCACCCGATACCCCACCCCACCGACCTCGACGAGCACCTCACCGGCCAGCGACCGTTCGATCACCGTGCCACGCACCGAACCGATCACAGGCGCCCGATCATCTCGCGCCCGATCATCTCCGGCCGTCCTTCGCGACTGCTGCCGCGACGGCGCGCTCGAAGCCGCCGGCGCCACCGACGCCCGCCGATGTCGATGCCGCGGCGCCGCTCAACGGGACGCGCCACAGGTGACACAGCGCGAGGGCGAGCGCGTCGGCGGCGTCGGCTGGGTGCGGCGGTGCGTCGAGCCGGAGGAGCCGCGCGACCATCGCCTGCACCTGAGCCTTGTCGGCGGCACCGTCGCCGGTGACCGCGAGCTTCACCTCGTTCGGGCTGTACTGCGTGACCGGGATTCCCATACGAGCCGCGGTCGCGAGGGCCAACCCGCTCGCCTGCCCGACCGACATCGCGGTGCGGGCGTTCGCCTGGAACAACACGCGTTCGACAGACACCGCGGCGGGCCTCACCTCGGCCAGCAGCTGCTCGAGCTCGGCGGCGAGACTGGCGAGGCGCTGCGGGAGCGGATCTGACGGTGGTGTGCGGATCACTCCGCACGCGAGCGCCTCGGCCTTGCGGCCCGCGGTGAGCCGCACCACGCCGTAGCCACAGCGCGAGAGGCCCGGGTCGATGCCCAGCACGGAACCATCGAGATCGAACACGGGTTCGATCCTACGAGCTGTGCCTGCGCTTCCTGCGGATGCCGAGGATCACGAGCAGCAAGAGGACGAGTCCACCAACTGGCAGCAGACGCTTCCCCACCGATTGTCCGCTCACGGCGAGCAGGTCGACCGGCGCCGCCTCGGGTGCGTCGATCCGACGGATCCCGGCCGCGGCCGGCTCGGCTGGCCCCGGCTCGACTCCCGGCCCCGGCTCGGCCGCCGCCGGCGCGGGCTCGGCTGGTGTCGGCACGGATTCAGCGGCCGCCGATGGTTCAGCCGCTGCCGGCTCGGGCTCGGTTCCGGCCGAGAGGATGTCGCGCTCGAGGTTCTCGACGAACTGGCTGAGCAGCTTGCCCGAGACGTCGTTGAGGACGCCCCGACCGAACTGGGCGACCTTGCCGGAGATCGAGAGATCGGTCTCCACGCTGACGAGCGTCTGGTCGCCCTCGGCGCTCAGCGACATCTGGACTGTCGCCGATGCATTGCCCTGCCCACGGGTGTCGCGGCCCGATGCGACGATCACCGCGACGTGGGTGTCGTCGTCGGTCGACTCGAGCTTCGCGGTGCCCTTGTACTGCGCGGTGATGGGGCCGACCTTGACCTTCACGACGCCGCGGTACTCGTCGCCCTCGATCTCCTGGAGCTGCGCGCCCGGCATGCAGGGTGCGATCCGCTCGATGTCGAGCAGCAGGCGCCAGGCCTCGTCGATCGGCAACGGGACCCGGAACTCCTCGAAGATCTCCATCAGTGCTCCATCTCCATCACTGGTTCGGCTCCATCGGTGTTCTGCTCCATCAGTGGTTCTGCTGTCAGTGCTCCACCTCGAGCGCAGCGAGCGCCTCGGCGGTGTCGACGTCGACTGGGTCTCCGGTGTCGCCACATTCGACGTCGACGACCGGGTGGGTGCGCATGAGCTGTCGAGCTCCTTCGTCACCCTGCAACGCACGGGCCTCCGGCCAGAGCGACCGGCCGATCAGCACCGGGTTCGCGCGCTCACCGCCGTAGGTGGCTGCCGCGAGCGTCGCGCCCGCATCGTACGCGGCGCTCAGCCGCCGGTACGCCTCGGCCCCGATCTTTGGTTGGTCGGCGAGGCCGATGCACACCGCGTCGACCTGCTTCCACCCTTCGAGGAGGTCGAGCGCGGCCCGCAGGCTGTGCGCGATGCCCCGTCGCCAACCGCTGGCCTGAGTGACGATCACCGCAGCGGAGGCCTGGCGCGCGACCCGCCCACCCTCATGGCCGACGACGAGCACGACGGGACGCAGACCGGATTCGAGGATTGCACCGAGCGACCAGGAGACGAGGGGACGCCCGTGCAGTTCGGCAAGAGGCTTGGGGCCGGAGCCCTCGTGAGCGAAGCGCGTGCCGTTCCCGGCCGCGAGGATCGCGCCCGCGACGGTCACCCGGAGACGGCTTCGATCGCCCGTCGGACGAGAACCCGCGCCAGGTGCCGGCGGTACTCCGGGCTCGCGTTCAGGTCACCCGACGGCTCGGTGCCCTCGGCCGCGCGCGCCGCCGCATCCGCCGCGGTCGCACCTGCCGCGAGCGCGGCCTCGACACCCCGGGCCCGCAGCGGGGTTGCACCCATGTTGACGAGCGCGACGTTCGTCGCGTCACCGACGCGCGTCGCGAGCGCGCCGACGATCGCCCAGTCCTGCGCGCGGCGGTTGAACTTCTCGTACGCGAACCCCGTCGCACCGGTCTTCGGGACCCTGATCTCGGTCAGCAGCTCGTCGGGTGCGAGCGCGGTCTCGAGGAACCCCTCGAAGAACACCTCGGACGCGATGTGGCGCGAGCCTCCGGGGCCCTGGGCGACGAAGATCGCGTCGAGCGCGAGCAGCACTGCAGGCAGGTCGGAGGCCGGATCACCGTGTGCGACAGAGCCGCCGATCGTGCCGCGGTGACGGACCTGGTTGTCGCCGACCTCTGCCGCCACGGCGCGCAACACCCCGCACTGTGCACCGAGCAGCTCACTCGTCTCGAGGTCGCGGTGGCGGGTGAGCGCGCCGATCGCGACGTGATCGCCGCCGTCGCGCACGTAGCTCAGATCCTGGACCCGACCGACGTCGACGAGGACCGCCGGCACGGCGAGGCGGAGCTTCATCAGCGGGAGCAACGACATGCCGCCGGCGAGGAGCTTGGCGTCTTCGCCGTGCTCTCCCAGGAGCGCCACGGCCTCGTCGCGCGATCCGGCCCGCACGTAGTCGAACCCGGCGGGAATCACGCGCTGCGCACCGGACTGCGCAGCCGCGGCCGCGAGGACGGCATCGACGATGTTCTGGTAGCCGGTACAGCGACAGAGGTTTCCTTCGATCCCGAGGCGGACCTCGCGCTCGGTGGGGTTCGGGTTCTCCTCGAGGAACCCGACCGCGGCCATCACCATGCCGGCGGTGCAATACCCGCACTGGAGGCCGTGATGCTCGTGGAACGCCTGCTGCACTGGATGCAGCTCAGCACCACGGGCGAGGCCCTCGATCGTGGTGACGGCGGTGCCGTCGGCCTGGACGGCGAGCATCGTGCAGCTCTTCACGCTCTCGCCATCGATGAGAACGGTGCACGCGCCGCAGCTGGACGTGTCGCACCCCACCTTGGTGCCGGTGAGGCCACAGGCCTCGCGAAGGTATTGCACGAGGAGCGTGCGCGGCTCCACGTCGTGATCCTGCGCGCCGCCATTCACGCTCATCGACACCTTCATCCCCGCATCATGCCTCACACCGCACGGGCGGCGGGCGGGCCGATCTCGTGAGCTCGCTCCCGTCGGCACGCAGCCAGCGGAGTCCGCCGGACGTCTCGGCCACGAGTCGCACGCGGCCCTCGTGGAGCAGCGTGTGATGGCGCCGACATACCAGCGCCAGGTTGGCCAGGCCCGTGACACCGCCATCGAGCCAGTGGCGCACGTGGTGCGCGTCACACCAGTCGGGTGGTCGATCACATCCCGGGAAGGTGCACCCTCCGTCGCGGACGTCGAGCGCACGCTTCATCGCCGGGGGCACCACCCGAACTGCGCGACCGACGTCGAGCGGGAGTCCGGCCGGATCGGTGAGGACACGGGAGATTCCTGCGTCGCACGCGAGGCGCCGGGCATCGTCTGCGGTCAGCCGTTCGCCGTTGCCCATGCGCGCCGGTCGACCCACGTTGCCTTCCAAGGTCTCCAAGCCGGCGACGACACTGACCTGTGGGCGCCGGTTCCCCGAACCCAACGCGCCCCGAAGGTATCGGTCGCACAGGTCGACGAGCGCGTCGACTCGCTGCTGCGCCTTCGTCCTGATGGGTTCGCCGGGGCAGTCGGTCGACTTCGCCATGAGGTCCCCGAGCGCCTGTTCGACGATCGCACCGCCCTCGCGGTCGAGCAACCCATCGAGCGCACGCATGCCGTCGAGCAGCGTCGACAGGTGCAGCCGACGACGCTCCCGATCGGCGCTCCCCCGCTCCCTTCCGACGACTGCCCGCCAGTGCTCCACGACTCGGCGGGCATCGGCCGGTCGCAGCGAGCGAGCCTGTTCGACGAGCACCTCCTCGGCGTCGCCGAACTCGGGCACGTCGGCGGCGTCGGCCAGGACACGAGCGTGTTCAGCCGAGATCGCGCCGTCGGCGAGCGCAGCCGCGACAAGTGGTAGGCGTTCGAGCCGTCGACCCAGGCGTACCTGCGCCGCCGCTCGCGAGTGGTCCTGCAGCGTCTCGGCCGCGACCCACGCGCCCGCCGACGTCGCGCCGTCGAACTCCCATTCGCCGGACCGGTCGAACGCGCCGAGGGTCGCGAGCCATATGGAGTCGAGCCGTCGGCGAGCCTGATCCAGCTCCCGGACCCGATCCGCCAGCTCCGGGCCGCTCAGGCGCGTGAGATCGAGGTTCGCCTCTTCCTCGAGCGCCGAACGCAGGTTGCCCATGAACGCGACTTCTCCCCGGACCCGAACCGCAGTGGGAATGGAAACAGGGGGAAGAGACGGAAACACGAACGTCTGTTCGTATCCTGGCAGACCCTCCAGCCGCCGTCAAGCACCAATCAGCACGCCCTCGCGCCGGACCCAAACCCCGGACCTCCTGCGCCGGACCTGCCGCCGGACCTCAGGAGTACGCCGACGCGAGGACGTCGTCGGGGATGTCGAAGTTCGCGTAGACGGCCTGGACGTCATCGTGCTCCTCCAACGCGTCGATCACCCGCAGCACCGACTTCGCAGTCGACGTGTCGTCGAGCGTCGATCGTGGTGGTGGGCAGCATCGTGAGGTCGCCGCTCGCGACCGTGATCCCGGCCTCCTCGAGCGCCGTGCGCACCGCGTGGAGGTCGGTTGCGGGCGAGGTCACCTGCCAGGTGTCGCCCATGTCGGTGATGTCTTCGGCACCGGCATCGAGCGCGGCGAGCATCAGGTCGTCTTCGTCGGCCGCCGACTTCTCGAGGATGACGATCCCCTTGCGCTCGAACTGCCAGCTGACCGCGCCGGGCTCGGCGAGCGAGCCTCCGTTGCGGGTGAAGATGTTCTTGATCTCGGAGCCACTGCGGTTGCGGTTGTCGGTGAGCGCCTCGACGTAGACGGCGACGCCATGGGGCGCGTACCCCTCGTAGTTCACCTCTTCGTAGGTGACTCCTTCGAGCTCACCGGTGCCGCGCTTGATCGCGCGTTCGATGTTGTCCTTCGGCATCGACGAGTCGCGCGCCTTCTGCACCATCGTGCGCAGCGTCGGGTTGCCCTCGATGTCGCCGCCGCCGGTGCGTGCCGCGACTTCGATCTGGCGCGCGAGTCGCGCGAAGACCTTGCCGCGAGCGGCGTCGGCCGCGCCCTTCTGATGCTTGATCGAATGCCACTTGGAATGGCCGGACATCAGTTGCCCCCTGCTTCGTCGAGGAACCGTTGGTGGAGCCGGAGATCTCCCGAGAGCTCGGGATGGAAGGTCGACGCCCAGATCGCGCCGCTGCGGACCAGGACCGGATGGTCGTCGTGCGAGGCGAGCACGTCAACCGCGGCGCCGGTCTGTTCGATGACCGGGGCCCGGATGAACACACCCGGGAACGCGCCACCCTCGAGCCCAGCTACTGGGAGCGGCACCTCGAACGACTCTCGCTGACGACCGTAGGCGTTGCGGCGCACGGTCACGTCGAGCAGTGCGAGTGGCTCCTGGTCGGCCCGGCCGTCGAGCACGTCGGACGCGAGCAGGATCAGGCCGGCGCAGGTCGCGAACACGGGCATTCCCGCCGCGATGCGCTCCGCGAGCGGAGCCCGGAGGCCCGACGAGTCGACGAGCTTCGTCATCGTGGTCGACTCCCCGCCGGGGAGGAACAGCGTCTCGACCCCGCTCAGGTCATCGGGGGTGCGGACCTCGACGGATTCCACACCGAGCGCATCGAGCACCTCGCGATGCTCGCGGAACGCCCCTTGCAGTGCGAGTACACCGGCCTTCACGACGCGGACGTTCCCTGTCGTATGTCGTGTCGCACGACTCCCGCCGCTGCGAACAACCGCGCGGCTACCGACCTCGCGGCTACCAACCGCGTTCGGCGAGCTTCACGTCGAGGGTCGAGATCTCCTCGCCGGGCATCGCCGCACCGAGGTTCGTCGAGACCTTGGCGACGATCGAGGCGTCGCGGAAGTGGGTGGTCGCCTCGACGATCGCTTTCGCCATGATCGTGGGTTCGTCGCTCTTGAAGATCCCGCTGCCCACGAACACGGCCTGCGCGCCGAGCTGCATCACGAGCGACGCGTCGGCCGGGGTGGCGATGCCACCCGCGCAGAACATGGGAACGGGAAGCTCGCCCAGCGCGGCGACCTCGCGCACGAGGTCGACGGGCGCGCGATGGTCCTTCGCCGCGGCGAAGAGCTCGGCTTCATCGGCGACGGTGAGGCGGCGGATCTCGCTCAGGATCGTGCGGAGGTGGCGGACGGCCTCGACGATGTTGCCGGTGCCGGCCTCGCCCTTCGAGCGGATCATGCACGCGCCCTCGGAGATGCGCCGCAGTGCTTCACCGAGGTTCGTCGCGCCGCAGACGAACGGCGTGGTGAAGGCCCACTTGTCGACGTGGTTCGCCTCGTCGGCCGGGGTGAGGACCTCGCTCTCGTCGATGTAGTCGACGCCGAGCGACTCGAGCACCTGGGCCTCGGCGAAGTGACCGATCCGGCACTTGGCCATCACCGGGATCGTGACCGTGGCCTGGATCCCCTCGATCATCGCGGGATCGCTCATGCGCGCCACCCCGCCGTCGCGGCGGATGTCGGCCGGAACCCGCTCGAGCGCCATCACGGCGACCGCGCCGGCATCCTCGGCGATCTTGGCCTGCTCCGGTGTGACGACGTCCATGATGACCCCGCCCCGGAGCATCTCGGCAAGGCCCCGCTTCACGCGTGACGTTCCGGTCTCGCCGCGGCGGGCTCGCGGGGGGTCGGGACTGACTCAGACATGCCCACAGTCTACCGGTCGCCCGCAGCGGGCTCGTCGTGCATCGTGCTCGTCTTGCATCGGGCTCGCCGGGAATCTCGCTACTTGTGCTGCTTCTTCGCCGTGGTGGTCGTGGTCGACGCAGCGGTCGCCGGCGGCGGAGGCGGGCTCACCACCTGCGTCTGCGCCCCGAACGCGGCGAGCTCCACCCAGGTCCGACCGGGCGCGAGCTTGATGGGCTTCCCGGTCGCGTCGGCGTAGGTCGCCGGCTTCGCCGGGTCGTTGCGGGTCCACGTGCCCTTGGCGAGCTTGCCACCGCTGAAGACCCAGACCTCACCCGATCCGGTGACGATCCCGGTCGCACCCGAGGCTCCCGGTTGCGGGTCGTAGGTCGTGAACTGGACGACGACGTTCGTCGGTGCGATCTGCGTGCCCGAAGCCGCCATCGACGGCTCGCCCTGCACCGAGCGCAACCAGGTGCCCGAGGCCGCGTCCCAGGTGTAGCTCGGGTTGTATCCCGGGTCGGGCGACTCGGCGACGCTGAACGACTCGACTGGATCACCCGTGAACGTCTGGCCCGCCTCGAGGTATCGGAACAGGGGCTGTGGCGGAATGGGCGCGCCGCCGAAGGTGAGGAACTTGTCGGGATAGCCGTACAGGTTGTGGGGGGCCTGGCGCGAGCTCTCCCGGAACATGGCGCCGCCGGCCTTGGTCTCGTTGATCGGGATCAGGCTCGGGACCGCGCTGATCCGGTCGATCTCCTCCGGGATGCCCCCCGAGTAGGCGAACAACCCGCCGAGCTGGGTGGCGAGGGAGGCATCGATCGGGCGGACCGAACGGATCGGCCCGACGGTCTCGGGCAGCGTCGAGTTGAAGACGGTGAAGAACCGCGTGATGCCGCCGTCGACGACTTCCTCGTAGACGACGTCGGCCGATTCGAGGCCGGTCTGCGGACGAGCTTCGGGCGTGTTCTCGATCTTGATGATCAGCGCCGGACGGGTGATGCTCGCGCCGCTCGGATCCGGGAGTCCGGTGAGCGGCGCGATCGGCGGCGCCTTCGTCGTGCTCGTGGTCGAGGCGCGCTTCTTCGCCGCCTTCTTGTCGCTGCCACCACCCCCGCACGCCGCCGCGACCAGCACGAGCACGACGCCGACACACGCGAGTCGAACACCAATCCGGCGCCGCGTCTTCGCTGCGCTCACGTCACGCTGCGCTCACATTGCCTTCAGTGCGGCGATGCGCTCGTCGAGCGGCGGATGAGTGTCGAAGGCGCGGTTGAGCCATGAGCCCTTCTTCCCCTTCTTGTCGTCGGGTTCACGTTCGAGCGGCGACTCGATCCAGAGCTGCGCGGTCGCCCGCGGTCGCGTGGTGCACGACCGCCTGGTCGTCCTGCAACTTCTCCAGCGCGGAGATCAGGCCGGGTGGGTACCGGGTGAGGGCCACGCCGCTCGCGTCCGCGAGCAGCTCCCGGCGCCGGCTCATCGCGAACTGCATGAGCTGCGCGGCGAACGGAGCGAGGAGGAGCAGCACGAGCGCGAGGATCGCGATGATCGCGCCGACGCCACTGTTGTCGTTGTTGTCACGCCGGTCGCTCCGGCCGCCCCACCACATGAAGCGGAGACCGAGGTCGGCCATGAGTGCGATGGCGCCGACCGCGGTGACGGCCACGGTGGTGACGAGGATGTCGTAGTTCTTCACGTGCGACAGCTCGTGGGCGATCACGCCCTCGAGCTCGACCCGGTTCATCTTCTCGAGCAGCCCCGTCGTGACCGCGAGCGCGGCGTGCTTCGGGTTTCGCCCGGTGGCGAAGGCGTTCGGAGCGGGGTCGTCGACGACGTAGAGCCGGGGCTTCGGGAGCCCTGCCGCGATGCAGAGGCCCTCGACGAGGTTGTGGTACCGCCGGTACTCGGGTCCGTCGGCCGGCTTCGCCCGACTCGCGGCGAGGGCGATCTTGTCGGAGAACCAGTACGAGCCCCAGGCCATCGCGATGGCGACGACGATCGCGATGGGCACGATCGCGTAGCCGAACTGGAACAGGAAGCCGAGCGCGGCGACCACCGCGGCGATCAACACCACGAAGAGAAGCAGGAGGAGGAACGTTCGGCGCTTGTTGGCCGCGATCTGCTCGTACAGGGCTGGTACCTAGTCTTCAGGGCGCTCGCGCGCCTTCGGGAACGGGATCTAGAACTGGACCTTGACCGGGCCCGTCGCTTCCGGATCGCCCTCGAAGTACTCGCGCTTGTCGAAGTTGAACATCCCGGCGAGCGCACTGCGCGGGAACGTCTGGATGTTGTTGTTGTAGTTCAGGACACTGTCGTTGTAGAACTGCCGCGCGTACGCGATCCGGTCCTCGGTGGAGGTCAGCTCCTCCTGGAGGTTCAGGAAGTTCTGGTTCGCCTTGAGGTCGGGATAGGCCTCGGCCACGGCGAAGAGACTCTTCAACGCTGCCGCTCAGCTGGTTCTCGGCTGCGGCCTGCTCCGCGGGTGAACCGCCCTGCTGCGCGTTGATCGCGTTCGCTCGCGCGTTCGTGACCGCTCTCGAAGGTGGTCTTCTCGTGGGCGGCGTAGCCCTTGACCGTCTCGACCAGGTTCGGGATCAGGTCGTAGCGGCGCTTGAGCTGGACGTCGATCTGCGAATAGGCGTTGTCGATCCGGTTCCGCGACCGGACGAGACCGTTGTAGAGCACGACGACGGAGATGATCGCGATCACGATGATCGCGACGACGATGAGGGGAATGATCACGCACTGGCTCCTGGCCGGCGGATGGGAACAGCCCCTACTCTACGGCGTCCCGCCGAGAATCTGGCGCCGGGCGTCGGATCGTGGCCGAGACGCTTCATGCCCGAATTGTGCGCCTCTTCATGGACTCGGCCTCACGGACGCGGCGAGGCGTTCGATGCCCTCGTCGACGACGGCGAGCAGCAGTGCGTGGAGCTCGGCATTCGCGGCGGCCAGGATGGCGACGCCCTCGGCCCGACCCGAGCCGACCGCGGGGTGATCGTCGAGGGGTCTGCCGTCGGCATGGGTCACGGTCGCGCCCGCTTCGGCCGCGATGAGCGCGGCCGCCGCGATGTCGTAGGGGAAGTTCGTGCAGACCTTGCCCTCGCCCACCCGAAGGAAGTCGGGTTCGGTGTCGGGGATCTCGTCGAGAACCCGTCGACCGACGTCGACGTAGGCGTCGAGCTGTCCGGTGAGGATGCGAGTGAGATCGAACGTGGCCGAACCCAGATCGAAGTAGCCGCCGCCGAGGCTGCACCCGTCGACGAGCTCCTCGAGCACGATCGCCAACGGCAACGAAGGACGACCCCGGAGCCCGGCCGTCCAGTAGAGCGCCGACAGGTCGGTGTTCGTCGACAACGCGGCGTCGATCGGTGAACCGTCGGCACGCTCGGCGTGCGCGCCACCGCCGCGACGAGCCCAGAAGCGTTGTCCGGTCTTGATCTCGTGCACCACTCCGAAGCTGACCTCGCCGAGGATGGCGTCTTCGCGCGGCGGCACGACCGCGACGGAGACGCAGCACGACTCGAAGCCGGCTGCCGCGGGACGCGTCCCGTCGACCGGATCGACGACGAAGAACGCGCGCGGCGTTCCGAACGTCATCAGGCCGAGGTCTTCGGAGTAGAACCCGACGTCGCCGACCGCACGGAGCCGGCGCTCGAGCACACGCTCCGCGACCTCGTCGATCGCGAGGGTCGCATCACCACCCGGCGCGCTCCCGACCCGTTCCCGCGAGCGGGCCTGGCCGAGATGCGGGAACACGGCGTCGCGGATGTTCGACGCCAGATCGAGCGCCAATTCCTCCATCTCGGCTTCGATCATCTGGGCGTCCGTTCGCGGCGGGCGCCCGCGATGGCCGATTCGTACACGGCGACGAACCGCTCCGCGAGCCTGCTCATCGAGAACTCCGCCGTGCGATGCTCCCCCGCCGCCGCGAGCTCGGCGCGACGATCGGGATCGTCGAGCAGGCGCTGGAGCGCGTGCCGCAGCGACTCCGCGTCGCCGGGGGCGGTCATGAGCGCCTCGACGTCGGGGCGGGCGACGTTGCGGTAGCCCGGGATGTCGGAGGCTACGACCGCGGTCGTCGCCGCCATCGCCTCGAGGAGCACGACGCCGAACGACTCGCCGGATGTCGCCGGAGCGCAGAAGATCTCGGCACCTCGCATGCGCCGCGCCTTCTCGTCGTCGGTGATGCGGCCGAGCCACTCGACGCCGCGCACCTTGCGGGCCTTCAAGCTCGCGGTCTCGGGCCCGTCGCTCGCGACCCAGAGCATCGCGTCGCGGTCGATCCCCTGCCACGCGTCGAGGAGCACGCCGAGACCCTTGCGCGGTTCGTGACGTCCGACGAACAGCACCGCGGGAACCGGAGACGGCCACGGATCGGCTTTGACGAACGGCACGACGTCGACCCCGTTCGGAAGCACCCGGTAGTTCCCGCCGAGCGATTCCTCGCGCGGTGCGACGCGCGTCTTCCGACACCGCGGTCCGGATCGTGAGTCGCTTCGCCACGCCCGTCGCGGGCTTGCGAAGGTACCGGTAGAACGAGTCACGGCGGTCGGCGGCCATGTGGAACGTCCCGACCGACGGGATCGCGGTCCCGAGCAGCGCAAACGTGGTGGGCCCCGGGACGAGTGGCTCGTGCAGGTGCATCACGTCGGGCTCGAAGCTCCGAAGCGCCTCGAGGGTCCGCTGCGCCGCGACCTTGCCGGGCGCGATCGGCGAGATCGAACCGTTGCTCTCGACCTTGGTGCTCGGGCCGACCGACATCACGAACGGCGTGGGGGGCGGGCCGTCGCACGGCGCGAGCACGCGCGTCTCGTGGCCGATCTCTCGCAGTGCCCGTGCGAGACCGAGCACCTGACCTTGGACCCCGCCCGGGATCGAGAGCGAATACGGGCAGATCATCGCGATCTTCATCGGGCCTGCTTCATCGGGCCTACTTCGTCGGAAGCGCCTGACGCGGCGGGCGCCCGGTCGCTCGGCCAGTTCGGCTGCATCACGTGCCACTGGGTCGGTTCGGCCCGGATGAATGCTTCGAAGCGACGAGCGAGGACCTGGGTCACGCGCGTGACATCGTCGCGCAGACGACCCTCGCGCTCCATCGGGACCGGCGGGCCGATCCGCGCGAGGTGGTTGCCTCCCGGGCGGAAGTACACGGCCATCGGGATGAGCGGCGCGCCGGACCGAAACGCGAGCAGCGCGGGTCCGGCCGGCAGCGTGGTCCGTTCGCCGAAGAACTCGACCTCGACGCCGTCGCCCGCGATGTCTCGATCGGCCATCAGGCAGACAACCGAGTTCGCCGTGAGCGTCCGGGCGACGGCGACACCCGCGTCGGGTCCGAGCGCGATGACCTCCATCCCGGCCTCACGGCGGACCCGCACGAACCAGTCGAAGAGCTCGGGCGGTCGTACCGCCTCCACGACGACCGCGGGCGCACGAGCCATGTGGACGGCAAACCACCCCGCGGCGAAGTCGTAGCCGCCGAGGTGTGGGAGCGCGAGCACGACGCCCTTTCCCGCCTCGAGGCCCGCGGTGACGTGGTCGAAGCCCTCGGTCTCGAACCGGGCTTCCACCGACGCCGCATCGCGGACGTCGTGCGGCAGCCGAAAGAGCTCGAGCCAGTACCTTCCGTAGGCCGCAAACGACTCGCTCACCGCGCGCTTCAGCTCGTCGCCCTGAAGCCGCCCGTCGGTTGCCCGACCGAGGTTCTTCTCGATCACGCGTCGGCGGGCCGGCATCGCGAACGCGGCAGCACGACCGAGGCCGCGCGCCGTGGGCTCGGCGACGGAGGCTGGGAGCGCATCGGCAAGCGCGGCCGCGCTTCGATAGGCGAGGTACGCCGGGTGCAGCACCCGACTAGGGCCGGGTGCGGCGCCGGGCCGGACGCGTCTGCGTCGGGCCTCGACTGTCTCCGGTCGCGCGACGGGCATCCCACCAGGCGGTGAGCCCGCGCCCCTCGTCGCCCGCGGCGAGGCCGAGCTCTTCGTGGTCGTGATCGTCGGCGCGGCGATGACGCACGAGTCGCAGCCGACGCACCCGCGGCACGGGGGTGTCACTCGCCTGTCGCCACACGATCACGAACCGCTGGATCGCAGTGAACGTCATGAGCACGACCATCAGCCACAGCACCGGGACAAGGATGTTGAAGGTCAGGCCGACTCCGAGCACGACCATGCGCTCGGCCCGCTCCATGAGCCCGCCCTTGGCCGAGTAGCCGAGCCCTTCCGCTCGGGCACGCTCGTAGGAGATCAACATTGCGAGCGCAGCCGCCGCGAACGCGAGCACGGGGAGGTGGGCGCTCTGGCTCGCCAGGTACCAGGCGCAGCCACCGAAGACCACGGCGTCGGAGACTCGGTCGGTGACGGAATCGAAGAACGCGCCCCGCGGACTCGCTTCACCGCTGGTACGGGCGACACTGCCGTCGAGGAGATCGATGAGACCGCTCGCGATCAGACCGAGAACCGCCCACCGCAGCTCGCCGATCGCGATGAGCCACGCAGTGAGGCCGGAGCACACGAGACCGACGACGGTGAGTTGGTTCGCGGTGATCCCGGCGCGACGCAGACCCTTGCCGATCGGCGCGAGCGCATTGCCGACTCCGGTACGGAGGCGAGCGTCAAGCATCGGTGATGCTCGAGGTGAGGCCGGGGGCGCGGCCGGCGGCAGGGCCGGAAAGACAGCCCGTCACGGAGTGTGGTCCCTTCATGGCGTCTGTCAACGGTAGCACGGCGACCCCTCGGCGAAGCACCCGCCGGGCCCGATGCCTACACTCGCCACACGCAGAACCCGCCGGTTCTCCCGGTGGGTGCAGACCGCAGGGGGTTGGGTGTGAAGACCTTCCCGACGGACCGGATCCGCAACGTCGCCCTCGTCGGCCACGGCGGATCCGGCAAGACGTCCCTGGCCGAGGCACTGCTCTTCACCACGGGTGCGATCGCGCGCGTCGGGCGGGTCGAGGACGGCACCACCGTCTGCGACTTCGACCCGGAGGCGGCGCGTCGTCGCATCTCGGTGTCATTGGCCATCGCGCCGTTCGTGGTCGACGAGCACAAGGTGAACGTGATCGACACGCCCGGCTACGCCGACTTCGTCGGCGACGTGGCGGCCGCGCTCCGCGTCGCCGACCTGGCGGTGTTCGTCGTCTCCGCGGTCGAGGGCGTCGAGGTGCAGACCGAGATCGCGTGGCGGCTCGCCGAGGAACGTGGGATCCCCCGCGCGATCTTCGTGAACAAGCTCGACCGGGAGCGGGCGTCGTTCGAGCGCACGCTCGAACAGCTGAAGGGCCGCTTCGGCCCCGGCGTCGCACCGCTCGAGCTCCCGATCGGCGCGGAAGCGGAGTTCCGCGGCGTCATGGATCTCCTCGAGGACACCGCCATCACCTACGGATCTGGTTCGGGCGGATCTGGTTCGGGCGGATCTGGTTCGGGCGGATCTGGTTCGGGTGGATCTGATTCGGGCGCGGGATCCGAGGGACCGATTCCCGCGGAGCTCGTCGACCGCGAGCACGCGGTGCACGACGCGCTCATCGAAGGGATCGTCGTCGCCGACGACGACCTGACTGGAGCGTTACCTCGCCGACGAAGCCATCGACACCAAAGAGCTGGTGCACGCCCTCGCCACCGGAATCGCGGATGCGACGGTGTTCCCCGTTCTCTGCGGGAGCGCCACGAAGCTGATCGGCATCGATCGGCTCGCCCGGTTCATCGTCGACGAAGGACCGGCGCCGACCGTGACCGACGGGCCTGCGGCCGTGTTCGTGTTCAAGACGCTCGTCGATCCCTACGTCGGACGCATCAACCTGTTCAAGGTCCTCCAGGGAACGCTGGAGCACGACATGGTCCTCGTGAACGGGCGGACGGTGACCGACGAACGGTTGCACCAGCTCGTAACGGTGCGAGGCAAGCAACAGGAACCCGCCGACCGGGTCACTCCCGGAGATCTCGGCGCGGTCGCCAAGCTGAACGGCACGACCACGGGTGACGTGCTCGCGGTGCGCGGCGCCCCGATCAGCATCGAACCGTTCGCGATCCCGGAGCCTGTCCTCGCCGTCGCGATCCTCCCCAAGTCGAAAGCCGACGACGACAAGCTCGCGACCGCGCTCCATCGCCTGCTCGACGAAGACCCGTCACTCCGGCTCGAGCGCAACCCGGAGACGCACCAGACCCTGCTGTGGGGCATGGGCGAGACGCACCTGGGGATCGCGTTGGAACGACTGGCCCGCAAGCTCGGCGTCGAGGTCGAGACCGAGCCGGTGAAGGTGGCGTACCGCGAGACGATCACCGCGACCGCCGAGGCCGACGGCAAGTACAAGAAGCAGACCGGCGGACACGGACAGTTCGGCATCGCGTCCATCCGCGTCGAGCCGCTCCCGCGCGGCGCGGAGTTCGAGTGGAACGACGCGATCGTCGGTGGCGCGATCCCGAAGAACCTCATCCCTGCGGTCGAGAAGGGTGTTCGCGAGACGATGGAGCACGGGGGCGTGTTCGGGTTCCCCGTCGTCGATGTGCGCGTCACGTGTTTCGACGGCAAGTTCCACAGCGTCGACTCGTCGGAGATGAGCTTCAAGATGGCCGGATCGATCGGCTTCAAGGAGGCGATGGCCAACGCCGGTCCGATCTTGCTGGAACCCGTGAGCGAGCTCGTCGTCCGCGCGCCCGAAGCGAGCCAGGGCGACATCCTCGGCGACCTCAACGCCCGACGGGGACGCATCCAAGGCGCCGGCACGGCGGGTGGCGGCGAGGTGGAGATCGTCGCGGCGGTACCGACCTCGGAGATCCTCCGCTACGCGATCGACCTCCGATCGATGACCCACGGACGGGGCCGGTTCGAGGTGACCCACTCCCACTACGACCCGGTGCCGGCGAATCTCGCGGAACGACTCATCGCGGCGAGTCAGGGGTAGGCCCGACCGATAGCGTGCGTCGCCATGGCGGCGAATGGGGGCTCGGGCCGCGGTGGTCTGATCCGCACTGATCGGGTGGCGTGGGTCCTCGTCGGATCTGCGTTCTTGCTCAGCCGCGTCGGGGCGTGGCTCGCCGGCGTCCGCTTCGACGGAGGCCAGGTCGGGACCCTTGCCCAGGTCCTCGACCCGGAGCTGCTGCGCCACGACCTGTTCCGGAGCATCTGGTACCTGCACGCGCAACCGCCGCTGTTCAACCTGCTCCTCGGTCTCGTCCTCCGCGTCGCTCCCGGTTCCGGCTCCGGCGCGCTCCACGTCTTGTACCTCGGCGCCGGCCTCGTGCTCATGTTCGGTCTCTACGATCTCGGTCGCCAACTCGCCCTCGGTCGCACACTCGCGGTGGGCGTCACCGTGGTCGTGGGTTGTGGATCGACGGTGATCGTCTACGAGAACGTCGTCAACTACGACTTCTTGCTCATGGTCGTCGTCGTGCTCCTCCTCGACGCCGCGGCCAGGTGGGTCCGGTGTGGTCACCTCCGGACGCTCGCTGCGTTCACGGGGCTCGCCGCGGTCGCGGTGCTCACCCGTTCGATGTTCCATCCGGTCTGGTTCGTCGTCGTGGTGGGCCTGGCGATCGCGGCGCGACGGCCCGCCTGGAGCTGGAAACCGGTCGCGGCAATCGTGATCCCCGGTGCCCTGATCGTGGGCGCGATGTTGAAGAACGAGATCATGTTCGGGACGCCCCAGCTGAGCACCTGGTTCGGGGGCAACTTCAACCGATCCGCGGTGACGTCACTCACTCCGCGCGAGCAGGACCAGCTCCGTCGCGCCGGTGTGTTGCATGCACCGGGTGCGCCGAGACCGTGTCGGGTCGACCACCCCGACATCCCGGCGCTCGCGCGGCGGAACAAGACCGTGAGGGTCGGCCCCGGTGTCTTCAGTCCCAACGGGAACTGGGAGTGCCTCATCGCGTTCAATGCCGCGCTCGGACGCGACGCGTGGGCGGCGGTGAAGGCCGAACCGAGTTGGGTCGCGCGTGGCGTCGCCGGATCCTTCGAGCTCTGGGCTGGTCCGTCGACGCTGTACTTCGACGTCGCACCGGCACGCGTGCAGGCCGACTCGTTCGACGAGCTGTACCGGCGCGTCGTGCTCCTCGACATCCCGTGGAATCCGCCCGTTCCGATCCAACACGCCGAGTTCATCGCGCTCCAGGCATCGGACCATCGGTTCCACGTCAGCCTCACGATCGTCGCCGCGACGTTGCTGACCCTCGCGGGCGGCTTCGTCGTGTTGGCGGGATGGCGCAAGCGGGCGTTGACGCCGGCCCGGGCGGCCGTCTTGATCGGCGCGGCCACGATCGGATTCGTCACGCTGGCGGGGAACCTCTTCGAGCACGGAGAGAACAACCGCTTCCGGGTCGTCGTCGAACCGATCACCCTCGTGATCGCCACCGCGATCGTCGCCGCACTCGTCCGTCACATCCGGGCGCGAAGACAACCCACCGTGCTCGCCCCAGGCGCCGAACGAGTCCACCACGGATCAGTCGGTGGGAGTCGGGGGCTCCCCTACTCCGTAAACGGACCAATCTTCCGGGTTGCGTTCGGTGTACTCCCCCATGACGCGGCCGTCGACGGCGTCGAGCTCGACGAGGCCACGCAGACTCGGGGGTTCGTCGGCGCTGTAGAGGAGCATCCGCCAGGCCGGCCGACTCAACAGGCCGCGCCAGGCGAGCTGCGCCGACGCGTGGCCGACCGGGAAGCCGACCGTGCGTGACGCGACCGCGAGCGCTTCGGTCTGGTCGACCGCGAGGTGCCAACCGGCGGCGAAGCTGTACGCACCGATCACGCCGACGAGGATCGCGGCGGCGAGCAGACCGCTGTTCCCGTTGGCGAACCATCCGAGCAATGCACCCGCGGCGATGACGAAGTAGAGGTACGCGGCGATGCGCCGGCGGCGGATGTCGGGGAACGTGTACGGACCGACGTACGCGGTGACGTCGAGGTCGTCGGGCAGCGCGTCGGCGTACTGGGCGTCGGAGTACTGGGTCTCGGGGTCTTCGGGATCTGTCGGGTCCTCGCTCACGGTCGCACGCTATCCGGCGAACGCGGCGCGGAGCTTCTCGTAGCTGTGTCGCAACGGTTCCGGGAGCACCCTCGTCTCGGCCACCGCGGTCATGAAGTTGGTGTCACCGTTCCAGCGGGGCAGGACGTGCACGTGGAGATGACCGGGCACTCCCGCACCCGAGGCCTCGCCGATGTTCATGCCGACGTTGAGGCCCTGCGGGGCGTAGACCGCTGTGATCGCCGCGGTGGCCCGTTGGGTCGCGTGCATGAGCGCCGCGGCTTCGTCGGCGTCGAGATCGATGATGCTCACGACGTGACGCGCCGGCACCGCCATGACGTGCCCCGACGTGTACGGGAACGCGTTCATCACCGTGAACGTGTGATCGGTCCGCTCGAGGATCATCGCCTCGTCGTCGTCCATCGCGGCCAGCGCTTCGAACAGGCAGACGCCTCGGGCGCGATCGTGAGGTGACACCCTCGATGTACTCCGACCGCCACCCGGCCCACAGGCGATCGAGTCGCTCACGTTCTGTCGAGGAGGCGCGCTGCGAGTCGGGCGATGAAGTCGTCGACCGACACGTCGCGATCGACGCCGTCGACCGCGCGCTCGTTCACGCCGACGGTCCCGTGCTCGGCATCGTCGTCGCCGACGACCAGCACGTAGGGGATCTTGTCGGTCTTGGCCTTGCGGACGCGCGCGCCGAGCGTGTCGGCGTGCGCGTCGAGGATCTCGACCCGGTACCCCTCCGCTTCGAGGCGATCGGCGATGCCGGAGGCGTAGGGCTCGTGGCGGTCGGCGACCGGGAGGATGCTCACCTGGACCGGCGCGAGCCAGAGCGGGAACGCACCGGCGTAGTGCTCGAGCATGATCGCGAAGAAGCGTTCGATCGTTCCGAAGAGCGCCCGGTGGATCATGATCGGCCGGTGCCGCTCGTTGTCGGCGCCCGTGTAGTGGAGGTCGAAGCGCTGCGGGAGCTGGAAGTCGAGCTGGATCGTCGACATCTGCCACGTGCGACCGATCGCGTCGCGGATCTGCACGGAGATCTTCGGGCCGTAGAACGCGCCGCCGCCCTCGTCCATCACCAGCTCGAGCCCGGCATCGACGGCAGTGCTGCCGCAGCGCCTCGGTCGCTTCGTCCCACTCCTCGTCGGTGCCGACGGCCTTGCCCTCCGGCTTCGTCGACAGCTCGAGGTAGAAGTCGTCGAGGCCGTAGTCGCGGAGCACGTCGAGCACGAAGTCGAGCAGCGAACGCAGCTCGGCGCCCATCTGCTCCTTCGCGCAGAAGATGTGCGCGTCGTCCTGCGTCATCCCCCGCACGCGGGTCAGCCCGTGCACGACACCCGACTTCTCGTACCGGTACACCGTGCCGAACTCGAAGAGCCGGAGCGGCAGCTCGCGGTACGAGCGCGTGCGGCTCCGGTAGATCAGGATGTGGAACGGGCAGTTCATCGGCTTGAGGTAGTACTCGGTGCCGCCGTCGAGCTCCATCGGCGGGTACATGCCGTCGGCGAACCAGTCGAGGTGACCCGAGATCTCGAACAGGTCCTTCTTCGTGATGTGCGGCGAGTTGACGAAGTCGTACCCCGCGGCCTCGTGGCGCGAGCGGGAGTAGTCCTCCATCACCTTGCGGACGATCCCGCCCTTCGGGTGGAAGACCGCGAGGCCCGAGCCGATCTCTTCCGGGAACGAGAAGAGGTCGAGCTCGACGCCGAGCTTGCGGTGATCGCGCCGCTCGGCCTCCTCGAGCCGGTGGAGGTGCTCCGCGAGGGCCGGGTTGGACTCCCACGCGGTGCCGTAGATGCGCTGGAGCATCGGGCGCTTCTCGTCGCCGCGCCAGTAGGCACCGGCGACCTTGGTGAGCTTGAACGCGCCGAGCTTGCCCGTCGACGGCACGTGCGGGCCCCGGCACAGGTCGACGTAGGCCTCGGAACCGTCGGCGTGGACGTTGCGGTAGACGCCGACGTTGCCGTCGCCCGCCACCTCGGTCGTGTCCTCACCCGACGCGGCTCCGGCACTGACCCGCTCGATGATCTCGACCTTGTACGGCTGATCCGCGAAGAGCGCTTTGCCGGCTTCCGAGTCGAGCTCGTCGCGCACGAAGGGCTGGTCTTCCTTCACGATCTCGCGCATCCGCGCCTCGATGCGCTCGAGGTCGGCGTCGGAGAAGTGCGCGCCGTCGGGAAGCTCGAAGTCGTAGTAGAAGCCGTCGGCGATCGACGGGCCGATCGCGTACTTCGCGCCGGGGAACAGGTCGAACACGGCCTGGGCCATCAGGTGCGACGTCGAGTGGCGCAGCACCTCGCGGCCGGCATCGGAGTTGGCGGTGACGATCGCGACTGTCGCGTCGTGGTCGAGCGGCCGGTTGAGGTCGACGAGCTCACCGTCGACCGTCGCGGCCACGGCCGCCTTGGCGAGACCCCTGCCGATGGACGCGGCGACGTCGAGGCTCGTGGCGCCCTTCGGGAGGTCCTTCGTGGAACCGTCGGGAAGCGTGATCGTGAGTTGGTCCGGCATCAGCGGTCCAGCCTACCGGTGGCAGGCATTTCGGCCGGGCCGCAATGTCAGAGCCGATGCCGCGGATCCGACCCGATTGATCAGTCGGCGGGGATCGTGAGGTCGACGCCGAGCAGGGCGGCGAGCTCCCGCAGGACATCGGGTGCGGTGGAGTCGGTGCCACCCGACAGGATCGCGTCGGCGAGCTCGCCGAGCGCCTCGGTCGCCTTCGGTGCGTCGAGATCGGCGTCGAGCGCGCCGCGCACACGCGCCGCGAAGGGCCGCGGATCGGGTCCGTCGGGTCGGAGCGCCGCGGCGGTCAGCCGGTGCAGGAGCGCGGTGCCCTCGTCGATGTCGGTGTCGTGCCACTCGAACCCCGAGCGGTAGTGGTGCTGCATCAGGGCCAGGCGGATCGCCCGAGGATCCGTGACCCGGAGCAGATCGCTGATGAAGACGAGGTTGCCGAGCGACTTGCTCATCTTCTCGCCCTCGTACGCGACCATCGCCGAGTGCATCCAGTGCTTCACGTAGGGCTCACCCGTGACGGCTTCGCTCTGCGCGACCTCGCACTCGTGGTGCGGGAAGATCAGGTCGGTGCCGCCACCGTGGAGATCGAGCGTCGGGCCGTGCTCGCGCATCGCCATCGCAGAACACTCGGCGTGCCACCCGGGTCGACCGACGCCGAACGGGGCGCGCCAGGCCGGCTCGTCGGCGAGCGACGGCTGCCAGAGCACGAAGTCGAGCGGTTCACGTCGGTGCGGATCCTCCGGGTTCCCACCGCGAGCGCGAGCCAGCCGCACCATCTGGTCCTGGCTGTAGTGCGAGACCTTCCCGAAGCCGGGCGACGACGACACGTCGAAGTACGCGGTGCCGTGGGTCAGATACGCGTGCCCCGAGTCGAGGAGTCGCTCGACCATCGCGATGATGTCGTCGATCGACTCGGTCGCGCGTGGCTCGGCGTAGAGCGGCCGCATCGCCAGCGCGTCCATGTCGGCATGGAATCGGCGGATCTCCGATTCCGCGAGCTCGAGGTAGGGAACGCCGAGCTCTCGGGCCTTGGGCAGGATCGAGTCGTCGACGTCGGTGACGTTGCGGACCATCCGGACCTCGTGACCGAGCTCTTCGAGCCTCCGGGTGAGGAGGTCGTAGGTGAGGTAGGTCGCGGCGTGACCGAGATGGGTCGAGTCGTACGGCGTGATCCCGCACACGTACATCTTGACGATCGGCCCGGGAGTGAACTCGACGAGCGCACGACGGGCGGTGTCGAACAACTGCATGGGCACGGGGCGGGTGCTCCCTAGATTCCGCTGAGACGCAGGCTGGCCTTGCCCTTGTGGCGGATGTTGATGGTGAGGAGCACCGCAGCGAAGGTCTCCATCCCCACTGCGTTCTCGAGCGATCCACCGTCGAAGGCGCGGAGGTCGGGGATGTCGGAGATCACGTCCATGAGCTGGCGACGGGCATCGTCGTCGTCGCCGCATGCCACCACGTCACTCTCCATCTTCCGGTCGAGTTGGACGAACTCCGCGGCCGGGACGAGGTGGAAGCCGGTCACGACCCGCGACCTCCAGAGGAGCGCCTGCATCTCCTTGGCGATCGAACCGTGCGGCGGGAGGACGGCGTTGAACTCGTCGCCGTTCTTCACCAGGTTGTTCGCCATCGACACGACGATCTTGTCGGCGAGCTCGTCGGCGAAGTACTTGGCGGTTGCCAGCGCGGCGTCGGCATGGACGGCGAGCACCACCATGTCGGCGTTGCACGCGGCCTGGTTGTTCGCCGGCGTGATGCGCTTGACGCGGCTCCCCCACTTCTCGGTGAGCCCGTCGACCACCGCCTCGGCCTTGACCCGTTCCCGCGAACCCGCGAGGACGTCGTAGCCGACGTCGGCCAACCGGGCCGCGAGACCTTTCCCTGCGGGACCCGTCGCCCCCAACACCCCGATTCTCATGAGGGGATCCTGGCACACGCCCACGCCCCTTCAGCCAACCCTCCGACTTTGTCGCGCCACACGCGCCAGAGGGTCATGAGTCGCGACAAGTTCGGGGGTTGGGGTCGGGGTCCGGGGCGGGTGTCAGGCGATGCAGTCGGCGCCGAGGAGGACGCGGAGCTCGGCGAAGAGACCGTTGCGTGCGCCGACGAGGTGCTCGTCGCCGAGGCGGAGCACGGTGGTCTTGTCGGGCGACTCGAGGTGGACGAACACCGGGCTGTCGCCGGGATGCGACTCGAGGATCTCGCGGAGCTGCGCGGTCTTGGCCGGATCGAGTGCTCCGAGCTTCACCCGGAGACGCACCGGCGGACCACCGTCGAGCACGAGCTCGGGACGGGTGATCTCCATCACCATGATCTTCGGGGTGTCTTCGCGGGTGTCGAGCCGACCCTTGACGCAGATGATCGCGTCTTCTTCGAGCAGGTCGCCGTACTGGGCCATCGTCTTCGGGAAGACCATCACCTCGAGCGCGGCGCCGAGATCCTCGAGCACGAACGTGGCCATGAGATCGCCGCGCTTGGTGTACTTGCGGGAGAACGCGGTGACGACACCGCCCACGGTGCGCATCTCACCGTCGCGGGTCTCCTTCAGCTCGGTGAGCGTGCAGTCGGTGTAGCGACGCAGCGCGCGTTCGGCGCTGAGCATCGGGTGCTCGCTGACGTAGAGCCCGAGCATCTCCTTCTCGAACGCGAGGCGGTCCTTCTTGCCGAACTCGAGATCGGGGATCGTCGACGCGGTCGACGAAACCGCCTTCGGCCTGCTCTTCGACGGAGTCGCCGAAGAGGCTCATGATCCCGGCCTCGCGCTCGCGTCGCCGGGCGACGGCGCGCTCGACGATCCCCTCGAACACGGTGCAGAGACCCTGGCGGGGATGGCCGAGCGAGTCGAACCCGCCCGCCTTGATGAGCGACTCGATCGTCCGCTTGTTCAGCGCGATCGGATCGACCCGTTCGCAGAAGTCGAAGAAGTCGGTGAACGGACCGCCCTCCTCCCGCGCCGCGACGATGTGCACGACGACGCCCTCGCCGACGTTGCGCACCGCCGACAGACCGAAGCGGATCGCGCCGTCCTTGACCGCGAAGTCGCTGTCGGAGACGTTGACGTCGGGGACGAGCACGTCGATGCCGAGCTGGCGACACTCGTTCAGGAAGACCGCGGTCTGGTCCTTGTTGGCCTTCACGCTGGTGAGCAGCGCGGCGAGGTACTCGTGCGGGTGGTTCGCCTTCAGGTAGGCGGTCTGGTACGCGACGAGGCCGTAGCCGAACGAGTGCGACTTGTTGAACGAGTAGTCGGCGAACGGCTCGATGATGTCGAAGTAGCGCTCACCGAACTCGCGCGTGTGGCCCTGCTGCTCGCACCCGTCGACGAACTTCGACCGCTCCGCGCGGATGAGCTCGCGGATCTTCTTGCCGGTGGCCTTGCGGAGGTTGTCGGCCTCCTCGAGCGTGTACCCGGCGAGCGTCTGCGCGGCGCGCATCAGCTGCTCCTGGTAGATCATCA
The DNA here is from genome assembly GCA_963829475.1 of uncultured Actinomycetes bacterium. Lineage (GTDB taxonomy): Bacteria > Actinomycetota > Acidimicrobiia > IMCC26256 > JANYLB01 > JANYLB01. Next base: position 1,374,217 of record CAWHIU010000002.1, read on the forward strand.
GCCCGTAGGTCGGGCCGAGGACCTCCTCGAGATCCGGGTGGTCGTACGCGACCGGCTTGCGACCGTTCTTCCGGTCGGCGTAGTCGTTGTGCATGTTCTGGCTCATCGGGCCCGGCCGGTACAGCGCGATGAGGGCGGCGACGTCTTCGAAGCTGGTCGGCGCGAGTCGTTGGATGAGCGCGCGCATCGGCCCGCCTTCGAGCTGGAACACGCCGATCGTGTCGCCCTTGCGCAGCAGCTCGAACGTCTTCGGATCGTCGAGCGGCGACGTGGTCGATGTCGGGGCGTACGCCCGGTGCTCGCTCGACGAGGTCGAGCGTGATCTCGATGACGTCGAGGTTGCGCAGCCCGAGGAAGTCCATCTTCAGGAGGCCGAGGTCCTCGACGCCGTGCATCTCGTACTGGGTGACGATCGGCGCGTCGTCGATCGAGCCGCCGGGCTCCGGCTTGCGCTGGATCGGCAGGTACTCGGTGAGCGGCTCCCGGGTGATGACCACCGCGGCGGCGTGGATGCCGTCCTGGCGGCGGAGGCCCTCGAGGCCCTTGGCGACGTCGATCACCCGCTGGGCGTCGGGATCGACGTCGTAGAGCTCGCGCAGCTCGCTCGCCATCTTGTAGCCGTCGACGTGCTTCGGCTCCTCCTCGAGGCACGCGTACAGCGGCGTGTCGCGGCCCATGATCGAGCGGCGGCATCAGCTTCGCGATCTTGTCGCCGAGCGCGTACGGGTAGTCGAGGACCCGTGCCGCGTCGCGCACCGCGGCCCGAGCCTTGATCGTGGAGAACGTGACGATCTGCGCGACGTGGTCGACGCCGTACTTCTGCGCGGCGTACTTGATCATCTCGCCGCGGTACCGGCTGTCGAAGTCCATGTCGATGTCGGGCATCTGCTTGCGGCCCGGGTTCAGGAACCGCTCGAACAGCAGGTCGTACCGGATCGGGTCGATGTCGACGATGCCGAGGCAGTACGCGACGCACGAGCCCGCCGCGCTCCCCCGCCCCGGACCGACGCGGATGCCCCGCTGACGCGCGTAGCGGACGAGGTCCCACACGACGAGGAAGTACGCCGAGAACCCCATCTCCTGGATCACGCCGAGCTCGTACTCGAGCCGCTCGAGCACGCGGTGCTCGGGCGACTGGCCGTAGCGCTCCTTCGCGCCCTCGAACGTGAGCTCGCGCAGGTAGGAGTCCTCGGTCTGGCCCTCCGGGATCGGGAACTCGGCAGCACCTCCTGGTCGAACGCGAGCTCGACGTCCCGGCGCGCTCCGCGATCCAGAGCGTGTTGTCGCACGCCTCGGGGACCTCGTCGAACAGGACGCGCATCTCCGCCGCGCGTCTTCAGGTAGTGCTGGTCGCCGTGGAAGCGGAAGCGCTTCTCGTCGTGGATCTTGGCGCCGGTCTGCACGCACAGGAGCGCGTCGTGCGACTCGGCGTCCTTCTGGTGGGTGTAGTGGCTGTCGTTCGTGACGAGCAGCGGTGCGCCGACCTTGCGCGGCGATCTCGACGAGCTTCGGGTTGGTCCATTGCTGATCCGGGATCCCGTGGTCCTGCAGCTCGACGAAGAGGTTGTCGCGCCCGAAGATGTCCTGCAGGCGGCCCGGCGACCGCGAGCGCGCCGGCATCGTCGTTGCTGCAGCAGCGCCTGCAGCACCTGACCACCGAGGCACCCGGTCGTGGCGATGATGCCCTCGTGGTGGTTCTCGAGCAGCTCCCAGTCGACCTTCGGCTTCTGGTAGTAGCCCTCGAGGTACGCGCGGCTCGAGAGCTGGATGAGGTTGCGGTACCCGGTGAGGTTCTCCGCGAGCGCGGTGAGGTGGTAGTAGGCCTTGCGGCCGCCCTCGACCTCGCCGCCGGAGTCGTCGACCTGGCTCCCCCGTCGCGCCGGACGCTCGGTGCGGTGCTCGTACGCCTGGTACAGCTCGGTGCCGATGATCGGGGTGATGCCGGCGTCCCTCGCGGCGCGGTACATCGGCAGGACGCCGTACATGTTCCCGTGGTCGGTGATGCCGATCCCGGGCTGGCCGTCGGCCGCGGCGGCGGCGACGACCTCGTTGACCCGCGACGCACCGTCGAGCATCGAGTACTCGGTGTGCACGTGGAGATGGACGAAGGAGCGACTCGACGTCGGGCGAGGTGGCGGACAAGGGACCCATTGTCTCAAGGCCACCCGCGGAACTACAAGCGTGTCATTCATCCACAGGCCGATGCACAGCCCCTGTGGAAAACGATCGACTAGCGGGTGCCGCGGGCCGCGACGAAGGGGATGAGCATCTCGTCGGGGGTGATCGAACCGTGCCCGGCGAGCAGTTGGGCCTCGGTCGGGAAGGGTCGGGTCGACGAACGCGACCGGGTCCCGCGCCGCGAGGACGACGTCGCCGATCCGGCGTCGCACTCCCGCCGTGACCGGGCCCGGCCCGAGCCACCCCTCGTCGAGCAGCTGCTCCGCGACCACACCCACGCCTGGTCGCCGAACTCGCGCGCGGGCCTGCGCGCACAGCTCGTTGACGGCGCCACGCCGCGCGTAGAGGTACCGGAAGCGGCCGTCGCCGGCGTAGTCGTCGACGAGCGGTGCGACCGCGTGCAGGCTGACCTGTCCTTCCGGCCGAAGTGGACCTGGCCGTGATCCGAGGTGACGACCAGCGCCGCCGACTCGGGGAGCGCGTCGAGCAGCCGACCGACGAGCTCGTCGACGAACGCGAGCTCGACCTCGGAAGTAGTCGTCGTGCAGGCCGAACTCGTGCGCGACCGAGTCGACGCCCGGGTAGTAGGCGTAGACGAACCGCTCACCCGCGTCGACGAGGCGCCGGGCGTGCTCGACGAGGGTCGAGACCGTGCGCCAGCCGACGAACCGCACTCCGCGGAGGTGCGCCTCGGTGAAGCCGGTCGTGGAGAACTCCGACTTGGTGATCACCGGGACCGGCCGACCGCCGAACGCCGTGTGGCGCTGCACCGAGAAGGGGTCGGGCGCGTGGCGACCGTCGCTGCGCCGCCACGCAGAGGACGTTGAGCACGCCGTCGTCGATCCGCATCCGGAACCCGACGACACCGTGCTGCGACGGCGCCAGGCCGGTCGACGAGCGAGGTCAGGGCCGCCGCGGTCGTCGACGGGCACGACCGTCGTGATCGGACCGCCCTCCATGCGCGCCCAGGCGGGGCAGGTCGGCCCGGTGGGTCTCGAGCGCGTTCCAGCCGAGCCCGTCGAGCACGAGCAGCACGACCGCGGTGGCGCCGGCGAGCGGGGCCGGGAGCCACGCCGCGCTGTCGAGAGCCGGCTGGCCACCGACAGCGTCGGGATGACGCTCGTGAGCGCGGCTCCCCCGTAGGCGGGCCGAACCGCAACATCCTGACCGAACGCCACCTGCATCCGACGAGGGTATCGGCCCGCTCCGTCCCTCCTCGCGGATGCAGTGTGCGAGCATGGCCCCGTGACGGGGCTTGATCTGGCGGCGAGGTTGATCGGGTGACGGGGTCGACTCGTGAAGGTCTCGACGCGTGGCGACTACGCCGCGCGCGCGCTGCTGTCGCTCGCGCTGCACGGTGACGACCGACCGACGTCGGTCAAGGAGATCGCCGAACGGACGAACCTCCCGCAGCCGTACCTCGAGCAGATCCTGCTCGCGGTGAAGGGCGCGGGCCTCGTGCGATCGAAGCGCGGCGTCGGCGGCGGCTACGTGCTCGCCCGTCCGCCCGACCAGATCAACCTCGCCCAGATCCTCGCCGCCGTCGACGGTCCGCTCACCACGTTCGTCGGCGAGCACGACCACTGCGAGGGTCACTGCATCCTCCAGGAGGTCTGGGTGCGCGTGTCGGAGGCCGACCGCGAGCTCCTCGAGCGCCACACGCTCGCCGATCTCGTCAACCGCACCCGCATCGGTCACGCAGAGGCCGGTGTCGCCCGACTGATCCGGCGCGCCACCGGGTGGGCGTGCACGATCGAGGCGGATCCGCACCAGCAGCCCACCACTCGGCGCCGCGTCGAGCTGCACCGTCCCACCGTCGGACTCGACGAGTCGGTGCACGATCGCGAGCCCGAGTCCGGCACCCGGCGCGGTCGGCGTCCCGCGACCGCCAGAACCGGTCGAACGCCCGCTCACGTTGCGCCGCCGTCATACCGACCCCTTCGTCGGCGACGGTGAGCTCGACCGTGCGATCCTCGGCCGACGCGTCGATCGTCACGACCGAGCCTTCCGGCGCGACATCCAACGCGTTGTTGAGCAGGTTGTCGAGCACCTGCTCGAGCGCGCCCGGTGTCGAGCGCACGAAGACCGCGTCGCCGTCGTCGCGATCCGCACCCACGAGCCGGACCCTCCGCTCCGCCGCGAGGGCCGACCAGGCCTCGCGGCGGGCCGCGACGAGCGCGGTGAGGTCGACCGGCACCGGCGCGCTCGGTTCCGCCTCGACACGCGCCAACACCAAGAGACCGTCGACCAGCCGCGACAGCCGAGAGACCTCGGCGAGCGCTCCGGCCACGTCTTGCGACGCGGCCGGGTCGCGGACTTCGCCGTCGAGGTTCTCGAGCCGGAGCCGGAGCGCCGCGAGCGGCGAGCGCAACTGGTGTGAGGCGTCGGCAACGAACGCACGCTGTGCCCCGACCAATCGCTCGAGCCGCGCGGCAGTTCCGTTCAACGAGCGAGCGAGGCTCCGCACCTCGGGCGGGCCGGGCGGTACCTCCGCGCGGGTGGACAGGTCCCCGCCCCCGAGGCGCGCCGCCGCGACCTCCAGATCGGCGAGCGGACGCGTGACCGAGCGGGCGAGCACGAGACTCACGAGGAAGACGACCCCGAGGACGACCACGGCGACCGCACCCAACACGATCCAGTTCCGCCGCACCCGCTCGTCGACGTACGACGTCGGGTAGGTGACGCGCACGGCCCCCACCACCGCGCTTCCGTCGACGATCGGGGCAGCCACGTAGAAGAGGTCGGTCCCGAGCGTCGCGCTGTAGCGGGTTCCGGCGGCCTCACGACCGCGCAACGCGGCCATGATCTCGGGCCGATCCGCGAAGCTGCGGACTCCGCGTTCCGGCGGGTCGGAATCCGCCAGTGCGGTTCCTCGCTTGTCGGTGATGACGACGCGTCCACCGATGTCGCGCTGATACGCGCGCGCCAGACTCGAGAGGGTCGCGCGGTGCCCACGCTCGAGCGCTTCCTCGGATCGGAGCGAGAGCGCCAGCGCGTCGTGACGCACACCGGTGGTGAGCTCCCGACGTTCGAGTCGCCCGATCGCGATCCCGAGCGGAACCCCCAGCACCACCAGCACGAACAACGTGATGGAGAGGTAGCTGACGAGGAGCCGACGTCGCACTCGTCACTCCGCCGGTTCGGGCGATTCGGGGGTTTCGGAGGAGAGGTCGGCGTCGGGGTCGTGATCCAGCAGTCGGAAGCCGACGCCGCGCACGGTCTCGATCCAGCGGGGGTCGCCGAGCTTCCGGCGCAGAGATGCCACATGGACGTCGAGCGTCTTCGTCGGGCCGTACCAGTGCGGATCCCAGACCGTCTCCAGGATCTGGGCGCGACTGTGGACGGCTCCCGGATCGCCGGCGAGGAAGTCGAGGAGATCGAACTCCTTCGGGGTCAGCGCGATCGGCGTGCCATCGACGACGACCTGGCGGGTCCGACGGTCGACGACGAGGCTCCCGATCGCCTGCGGACCGTCGTCGAGGGCCCGGGGTTGGAGGCGTCGGGTCACCGCACGGATCCGTGCGACCAATTCCCGAAAGCCGAAGGGCTTGACCATGTAGTCGTCGGCACCCAGCTCCAGACCGAGGACCCGGTCGAGCTCCTCCCCGCGGGCAGTGAGCACGATGATCGGGACGTCGGACACCTCGCGGATGCGGCGACAGACCTCGAAGCCGTCGAGGTCGGGCAGGCCCAGGTCGAGCAGCACGACATCGGACGACGGATCGGCGAGCGCGTCGGCGGCCGTGGCGACCCGACGCACGGAGAACCCGTCCCGCTCCAGACCCCGAGCGAGGGGCTCGGCGATGGAGTCGTCGTCCTCCACGAGCAGCACCTTCACCTGCTCACCCTCGCGCGTGGCTCTCCGCCGCGCGGGAGCGTTGGCCGAATCTTTGCCTTGTGCTGGCCTGCTCCTCGAAGGGCGATCCGTACGGTGCCACGAGCAGCCATCGAAGAAGGAGCCACCATGAACCGCAGGAAGCTCGTCAGCGCCACCGGAGCCGCGAGCCTGACCGCGGCTGCCGTCGTCGTCGCCGTCGGTGCCAACTACAGCCTGTTCGGGCTCACGCCGGGCGATGCCAAAGCCGGCCACCTCGCGCCGATCGCGGCGACGAACGCCAGGCACCCCGACCCGACGACGCGGACCGAGATCACGTACTTCGACACACCCGCACCCACACCCTCGGCCGAGCCGTCCACCGGCACCCCGCCCGCCGGCGGCGAGCACACCGGCGATGAGAACGCGTCCGCCTCTGCCACCGACGCGCCCGACGCTCCCGACCCGGAGGTTGCCCCCGCTCCCCAGCCGACGCCGACGCCGACACCGCCGCCGACCGTCGCCACCGACGGGCGCGGCCATGGCTCGGACGACACCGCCGCGCAGCCCGGGGACACGTCGGGGACCGAGCCCGCCGATGACTGAGCCCACGCGCGGCAGGCGCGCCCATCCCGCGGCGACGAGCCGGATGCTGGTCGCCGGCCTGAGCGCAAGCGCGCTGCTCGCGATCGTCGGCTCGTTGGGCCACGAGGACGCAACGTCGACGACCGCTATCGCGGCTCCGTCGACCACGTCGACCGTGGCCACCCCGCCCGCGACGAACCTCGTTCGCATCATCGTCGTCCGGCCCGCCCCCGCTCCCGCCCCGGGGGCGGCAGCCGGGCGGCGTGTGAGTGGGAGCGCTGGTGGGAGCGCGTCATCATCGCCATCGTCGGGTGGAGGCCAGGCGTCGAGCGACGTCACGACCGCAGCGCCCGTGTCGGCTGCTCAAGCCCCGCCACCTGCACCCCCCGCTCCGACTTCCTCTGCTCCGGCGCCCGCGCCGGTGACGCGGAGCGCACCGAGTTGATGCCGAGCGCGCCGACCGTCGCCGTCGCCGAAGCGCGCGGACGAGTCATGGGCAGCGACGCACACGTGATCGTCGTCGGGCACTCCGCACCCGGTCCGGAACAGGCGCTCGCCCGCCTCGCGCGCCTCGAACAGCGTTGGAGTCGGTTTCGGTCCGACAGCGAGATCTCGCTGCTCAACCGCGTGCCGGGCATCCCGCTGCGCGTCTCGTCCGACACGGGCACCGCCCTCGCGTTCTCGCTCGACGCATGGCGACGCACGGGAGGACGGTTCGACCCCACCGTCCGACTCGATGTGCTCGGCTACGACCGCGACCTCGACGCGGTGCGCACCACACCGGCGCCGCTGTCGATGTCGACGACGTCGGTACCCCGACGCGCGCCGGGTTGCGGCGCGATCGACCTCGGCCCCGATGGTCGGACCGTGACGATGCCCGCGGGAACGACGCTCGATCTCGGTGGCATCGGCAAGGGGTTGGCCGCCGACCTGTGCGTCGGGGAGCTCCTCGCGGCCGGAGCCGCCGGGGCCTGTGTGAACGTCGGCGGCGACGTGAGAGTCGCGGGCGTCCCGCCCCACGACGACGCGTGGCTCGTCGCGATCGACCTCGACCCGACGGCCGTCGATGACGCGTACCGGTCTGTGTCCGTCCGCATCGCCGACGGCGGGATCGCGACGTCGAGCCGACTCGGTCGCCGGTGGACGAACGGAGACGGGGGTGAGCGCCATCACCTGGTCGAACCGACCACCGGCCTTCCCGGGGAGACCGGGATCTCGAGCGTCGGCATCGTCGCGGGGACCGCGGCCTGGGCCGAGGTGCTCACGAAGGTCGCGTTCCTCGCCGGTCCCGACCGTGCTGCTGCCGAAGTCACTGCCGGCCTCGCGACCGGCGTGGTGCTGACCGACGACGGGTCACGGATCGACCTGACCGGATTCGAAGACTTCCGTTCATGAGCCCGCATCTCTGGTGGTACGTCGCACGAGGCGCCGGTCTCGTCTCGTGGGTCCTTCTCACCCTCGCCGTCGTCTGGGGCTTGCTCCTCTCCGGCCGGTTCGCGCGCCGACGACCGCGCCCGGCGTGGGTGCTCGACCTCCACCGGTTCCTCGGCGGCCTCGCGCTCGTCTTCGTCGGCGTGCACCTCGTCGGGCTGGTCGCCGACTCGTACGTCGGGTTCGGGCCCACCGACATCCTCGTGCCCATGGCATCGGCGTGGAAGCCGGGACCGGTGGCGTGGGGCGTCGTCGGTCTCTACCTGCTCCTCGCCATCGAGATCACCTCGCTCCTCATGCGACGGATCCCCCGCCGCGTCTGGCACGCGGTCCACCTCACGAGCTTCGGACTCTTCGTCGTGTCGACCGTCCACTTGTTGACCGCCGGAACCGACACCGGCAACCCCGTGCTCCAGTGGATCGTGCTGCTCGCAACACTGCTCGTCGCGGATCTGCTCGTCGTCCGCGTGTTCAGTCGCGCAACTCGTCCAGCAAGGACTCGAGCTCCGGCGGCAGCGGTTCCTCGACCCGGATCTCTTCACCCGTGACCGGATGCCGGAGCGCGAGCTCGGCGGAGTGGAGGAACGGACGGTCGAGGGTGATCGACGGACGCGAGCCGCCGTAGGTCGCGTCACCGACGACCGGGTGGTCGATCGCCGCGAGGTGCACACGGATCTGATGGGTGCGCCCGGTCTCGAGGCGGCAGTCGAGCAGGCTCAGCTGCGGGTGCAGGAACGTCTCCACCACGTGGTAGCCGGTGCGGGCTTCCCGTCCTCCGGCCCGTACCGCCATGCGCGTGCGCCGAGCGGTCGAGCGTCCGATCGGGGCATCGACCACACCCCGACTCGCGTCGAGCTCGCCCCAGACGAGCGCGGTGTACCGCCGTTCGACGGCCCGGGCCGAGAGCTGCTCGACCAGGGCGTCGTAGGCGACCTGCGTGCGGGCGACGACCATGAGCCCGCTGGTGTCGCGATCCAGACGGTGGACGATGCCCGGGCGCGCGGGATCACCGACGGTCGCGATCTCCGGGTACCGCGCGAGCAGGCCGTTCACGAGGGTGCCGTCGGGCTGACCGGCCCCCGGATGGACGACGAGCCCCGCCTGCTTGGCGACGACCAAGAGGTCGGGATCCTCGAAGCGGATGTGCACGGCGACGTCGGGATCGGGGCCCGGGAGCGCGGCGGCGGCCGGCGCGGCGAGCAGCTCGACGGCGTCACCCTCGACGAGCCGCCGACTCTTGGCCACCGGTCGTCCGCCGACCAGCACCGATCCCGCCTCGCAGAGCGCCGCCACCTCGGCTCGTGTCCACCCGACGAGCGTCGACACCGCGCGGTCGACCCGCTCCCCCGCCAGCGCCGCGGGAACGACAAAGTGGTTCGCTGGTTCCGGCGGTTCCGGCCCACTCACGAGTCGACCCGGTGCGCGTCGTGCCTCGCGGGTGAACGCAACGTCGCGACGAGCAGGAGGAGGATGCCGATCGAGAGCGCGGAGTCGGCGACGTTGAAGATCGGCCACCACCCGACGCGGACGAAGTCGACGACCTCGCCGCGCAGGATGCCCGGTGACCGAACGAGCCGATCGGTCAGGTTCCCGAGCGCACCACCGAGGATGAGCGACAGTGCCACCAGCATGAGGCGGTCGTCGGTCTTGCCCACCTTCCGCACGAGGTAGATCGCGACACCGATCGCGACGATCGCGAGCACAGGGGTCACACCGGCGCCCGACACGAAGCTGAACGCGCCGCCCGCGTTGCGCGCGAGTTGGAACTGTGCCGTGTGGCCGATCACGTCGATCGGTCCGTCGGACAACTGCCGAGACCGCCCAGACCTTGGTGAGTTGGTCGAGGACCACGACCGTCACGACGATCGTGGCCGCGAGCCAGCGGCGGTTCACGGTCGGCCCCTCGCCGGCGGTCCGGCTACCGCCTGCGCTCCCGAGCTGATTTGCAGTCGACGCACTGGTCGGCCCACGGGATGGCTTCCAGTCGGGCCATGTTGATGCGACGACCGGCCGGAGTGCACAGGCCGTAGGTCCCGGCATCCATGCGGGCGATCGCGGCCTCGATCTCGTCGACGGTCTGACGAGCCGACGCCGAGAGGAGCAGATCCCGCTCCCGCTCGACGCTGACGGTGTCGCCCTCGCCCGACTCCTCGTCGAACTGGGTGTCGCCCTGCTCGCGCTCGGAGGCCAGCTGGTCGGCCTCGGCGCGCAGGTCGTTCGCCTGGCGGGTGTGCTTGGCCATCTCCTCTTCGAGGACGGCGCGCAGCTTCTCGAGGTTCTTCGGGCTGATGTTCGGCTTCTGCGGTGTGACGATGATGCCCGACAACGGGCAGAACACCGCGCCCTTCGGGAGCTTCACCACTTCGCGTGCGTAGATCGACTTCACCGGAACCAGCGCGGGCGGAGCCTTCACCTCGGCCGCCGGCTTCGTGGCGGCCTTCTTCACCGGTACGGCCTTCTTGGCCGCCGGCTTCTTCGCGACGACCTTCTTCGCAACCGCCTTCTTCGCGACGACCTTCTTGGCCGGCGGCTTCTTCGCAACCGCCTTCTTCGCGACGACCTTCTTCGCGACCGCCTTCTTGGCCGGCGGCTTCTTCGCGACGCCTTCTTCACGGTGGGCTTCTTCGCCGGTGCGGTCTTCTTGGCCGGCGACTTCTTCGCCGGGACGCTCTTCGCGGCCGCCTTCCTCGCACCGACCTTCTTGGCCGGCGCCTGCTTCGTCGCGGCCTTCTTCGTCGCGGCCTTCTTCGCGACGGGCTTCGGTGTTGCCGGCTTCTTCGTCGCCGACTTCTTGGCGCTCGCGGCCTTCGCCATCTCGTCTCCGGTCTTGTGGTGCGGGGGGTCTGTGGTCTGGCGGAACTGTGGTCGGCGGATCGGTGATCGGGCATCGCGTCGTGGGACGGGCCGGTCAGGGCGCGCGCCGACGGTCCGGAGCCGGGGAACGGCGGATTCTAGGCACGTCGGACGCCCGATTCAACGAATGGTGCCCAACTTCACGTCGATCGCGTACGCCCGCCGGTAACGTGGACCGGATGCCCTTCGCGCCCGTCGAACGGACCCTGGATCTGCCGGCACTGGAGGCACGCGTCCTCGCGCGCTGGCGAGACGACGACGTCTTCGCGGCCAGCCTGGCGAAGCGGGCCGACGCGCCCCGATGGGTGTTCTACGAGGGTCCCCCGACCGCCAACGGCCGTCCGGGCCTCCACCATGTGCTGGCCCGGTCGTTCAAGGACCTCTTCCCCCGCTTCCAGACCATGCGGGGCCACCTGGTGGAGCGAAAGGCGGGATGGGACTGCCACGGGCTCCCGGTCGAGGTCGAGGTCGAGAAGGAGCTGGGGTTCTCGGGCAAGCCGATGATCGAGGAGTTCGGCATCGAGGCCTTCAACCAGCGGTGCCGGGAATCGGTGCACCGCTACGTCGAAGACTGGTCGGCGCTCACCAGCCGGATCGGCATGTGGCTCGACACTTCCGACGCCTACTGGACGCTGTCGAACGACTACATCGAGAGCGTCTGGTGGCTGTTCCACGAGCTCTGGGACAAGTCGCTGCTCTACGAGGGCGTCAAGGTGGTGCCCTACTGCGGTCGCTGCGGAACCGCCCTGTCGAGCCACGAGCTCGGCCAACCCGGCGCGTACCAGGACGTCACCGAGGCCTCCGTCTACGTCCGGTTTCCGGTGGTCGGAGCCGACTTCGACCTCCTGGTCTGGACGACGACGCCCTGGACATTGGTCTCGAACGTCGGCGCGGCCGTCGGACCCGACGTCGAGTACGTGCGGGTACGCGGACGCGACGGACGTCGCGATGTCGTGCTGGCGGCGGGTCGCGTCAGCACGGTGCTCGGTGACGACGCCGAGATCGTCGGCCCGATCGCCGCGTCCGACCTCGTCGGGCTCCGCTACGAGCGGCCGTTCGACTTCCTCGTGCCACCCGCCGCCGACCCGCCGATCCGGGCACTCGTGTCGACCCGTTCCGGGTCGTCGCGGCCGATTTCGTGACGCTCGACGACGGCTCGGGCATCGTGCACCTCGCGCCTGCGTTCGGCGAGATCGACCGCGAGGTCGGCGCCACCGAGGGTCTCGGCATGCTCAACCCGGTCGGACCCGCAGCCCGCTTCGACGACACCGTTCCGGCCCCCTACGCCGGCGAGTTCGTGAAGGACGCCGACGCCGCGCTGCTCGACGCCCTCGCGGCCAGCGGCCGGCTCGAACGCGTCGTCGACTACACCCACTCGTATCCACATTGCTGGCGGTGCAGCACGCCACTCATCTACTGGGCGAAGCCGGAGTGGTTCGCGCGCACGTCGTCGCGCAAGGCCGACCTGCTCCGCGAGAACGAGCAGATCGGCTGGCACCCGGAACACATCCGCGAAGGTCGCTTCGGCGACTGGCTCGAGAACAACGTCGACTGGGCGTTGTCGCGCGATCGGTACTGGGGCACACCCATCCCGGTGTGGCGCTGCACCGACTGCGGCCACGACGTGTGCTTCGGGTCCGTCGCCGATCTCGGTGCCGCCGCCGGCCGCGACCTCTCCGAGCTCGATCTCCACCGGCCCTTCGTCGACGACATCCAGCTCGACTGCTCCGAGTGCGGGGGCGCGTCGCACCGGGTCGAACCGGTGCTCGACGCCTGGTTCGACTCCGGCTCGATGCCCGCGGCGCAGCTGCACTATCCGTTCGACGGCGCGCGACGAGTTCGCGACACGCTTCCCCGCCGACTTCATCTGCGAGGCGATCGACCAGACCCGCGGCTGGTTCTACTCCCTGCTCGCGGTGAACACGCTCGTGTTCGGGACGTCGCCGTACCGCAATGTCGTCTGCCTCGGGCTGATCGTGTCTTCCGACGGGCAGAAGATGTCGAAGTCGAAGGGGAACGTGATCGACCCGTGGTCGATCATCGACACCCGCGGCGCCGACGCGCTCCGCTGGTACCTGTTCTCCGCCGGATCACCGTGGAGCACGCGCCGGGTCTCGGAGGAAGGCATCGACGATGCCGCCCGCCGGTTTCTCCTCACGCTCTGGAACACCTATTCGTTCTTCGTCACCTACGCGCAGCTCGACGGATGGGCACCCGGCGGCGAGCACGAACCGGTCCACGTCATGGACCGCTGGGCCCGGTCGCGGCTCGCGGCCACCGTCGACGAGATCACGGTCGCGCTCGAAGGGTTCGACGTCCTGCGCGCCGCGCAGGCGCTCGAAGGGTTCGTCGACGAGCTCTCGAACTGGTACGTCCGACGTTCTCGTCCCCGTTTCTGGAAGGCCGCCGACCCGGTCGCGCACGCGACGCTCCACCACTGCCTGGTCACGGTCGCGCAGCTCCTCGCACCGTTCTGCCCGTTCACGGCCGACGAGATGTGGGAGAACCTCGAGCGGATCCGGTGAGTCGGTGCACCTCACCGACTGGCCCGCGGCCGACGCCGCCGCGCGCGACGTTGCCCTCGAGGCGCAGATGTCGGTCGCGCGCGACATCGTTTCGCTCGGGCGCGCCGCGCGCGTCGAATCACGCATCGAGACCCGCCAACCCCTGTCGCGTGCGCTGGTGCTCCTCCCGCCCGGCGTGCGCATCGACGACTCGGTGGTCGCCGAGATCGCCGACGAGCTCAACGTGAAGACCCTCGAACCGGTGACGAGCCTCGAAGGTCTGCTCGACTACACGGTCGTCCCGAACTTCCGCGCGCTCGGGCGCGCGACTGCGCGACCGGATGCCGATGGTCAAGGCCGCACTCGCGACCGTCGACGGCGCCACCGTGCAACAGGCCCTCGACGCCGACGGCGTCTTCGTGCTCGAGCTCGACGACGGCGGCCGCGCCGTCGAGCTCGGCCCCGGCGACGTCGAGGTGCGTGCCCAACAGCATGAGGAGCTCGCGCTCGCGCGTGACGGTGCCGTCGCCGTCGCGCTCGACCTGCGTCTCGACGACGCGCTCCGCCGCGAGGGCACGGCCCGCAAGCTCGTGCGCGTGCTCAACGACCACCGCAAGGCGATCGGGCTCGAGATCGCTGACCGGATCCGGGTCGAGATCTCGGCCCGTGGGGCGGTGCTCCAAGCCGTCGTCGAACACCGAGACTGGATCGCCGGTGAGGTGCTCGCGGTCGAGGTCACCACGACGGAGCTGCTCGACGGCCACACCGGACCGGACGACACCACGGTCGAGGTCGACGGGACGCCCGTGGGCATCCACATCGCTGTGGCGTCGCAATCCCATCAGATCTGAGGGTTTTGCGACGCCGAAGACCCCACGGGTCGTGGGTGAAGGGGTCGAGCGGTCTAGCGGCGGCGCTTGAAGACGTTGCCGAACCGGCCGTCTTGTTCTTCGTCGTCGAGGCTGACGTCGGCATCATCGGAGCGAGGACCGAGCGGGCTGTCGTCGCGCACCGCCTCCCGCAACGACGCGAAGAACGCGTCGTCGTCGAGCACCTCGGCTTCGATCGGCCGCTCGGGTGCCGCAGTCGGCGATCGATGCGAACGGCGGCGCCTGGTCGAGCTCGATCGTACGGTCCGGCTCGGGGGTCGGTGCCGGTGCAGGGACCGCGGCCGGCGCGGCGGGCGGTGCCGGCGGTTCGTCGCGGACGATGGGTTCGACCGGTGCCACCGGTGGAGTCGGGACCGGGAGCGGAATGGGCGCCGCCGGTGCGTCCGGTGCCGCAGCGGGCGTGAACGGTCCCGGAGTCGGACGTGCGGAGGTCGGGATTCACCGGCGCGGCGTGGCGCGGGTGGTGCCGGCGTGACCGGTGCGCCGGCGACGCGGTCGCGGCGGGTTCGGCTGTCGCCGGTGCTTCGGTGGCCGCACTCCCCGCGGGGAGGTCGACCTCGTGGAGACGGGGTCGCGGCGAGTCGACGACCGGCGGCCGGGTTGCCAGGGTGTCGAGGTCGCGCTCGATCGCCGAGCGCAACCGCGCCCGGTAGTCGTTGGCGAACGCTCGAGCTGCGTCGACGTCGGCGAGGAGCGCCTCACGTCGGGCACCGAGATCGAGGACCTCGGCCTCGAGGCGTTGGCGCTCAGCTTCGGCGACCCGGCGGGCGTTCGTCTCGGCCTCGCTGACCACGCGACGGGCGTGGGCGTCGGCCTCGTCGGTGATGCGTCGGGCCTCGGTCTGGGCCTCGGCCACCGCTTCGTCGGCGGTCCGTTGGGCGAGCACCAGGGTCCGGCGGAGCATGTCTTCGGTCTCGCGGCTCGCCGGGTCGCCGTCGCGGCGGCCTGGGCGGCGGCCTGAGCGCTCTCGACCTGGAGCGCGTCGGCACGCTCCGAGACCTGACGGACCCGCTCGTTCTGGGCCTCGATCGTCGCCGCGGCCCGCTCGAGCAGGTCGTCGACATCGTCGCGGTGGTATCCCTTCCACTCCGTGCGGAAGTCGATCTCGCGCAGTTCCCGGGGAGTCACGTCCATGGGCTTCATGCTAACGACTGGAACGCCCGACAGGTAGGCATTCGCCACACCACGCACGGCAGGTCCCACGCACGGTGGGCCCACGCCGGTGCGGATCGCCTCAGATGCCCCCGCAGTGGAGCACCACGTTCCTGACGATCTCGATCCCGATGAACAGCACCAGGAACGACACGTCGAGCATTCCCATCGGCGGGATCACCCGCCGCAGCGGCGCGAGCACCGGCTCGGTGAGCTGGATCAGCACGTTGCCGATCGCGGCCCAGACCGAGCCCGGCTCGATCGGGAACCACGACAGGATCGCGCGCCCGAAGAGCACGACCATGTAGATCAGCAGGAGATTGCACAGAAGGGAAGGGATCACGCGAGATGCTTCACGGTCAGGTGCGGTAGAGACCGCGTGCCTGCAACCGCTCCTTCTCCTCTTGGGAGACCTCGACGTTGCTGGGTGTGAGCAGGAACACCTGATCCGCCACGCGCTGCATCGAACCGCCGACGGCGTACGCGAGCCCGCTCGAGAAGTCGATGAGGCGACGTTGCAGATCTCGACCGAGCCCCTGCAGGTTCAGGATCACCGGTTGACTCGCCTTCAGCCGGTCGCCGACCTCCTGCGCGTCGTTGAAGCCCTCGGGCTCGACGACGTGCACGCGTGCCGAGGTCATCGCGATCGCGCGGATCGAGCCGGTGCGCGGGAGATCTTGTGCTTCGCGTGCAGACTCGCGCGGCAGCGCGCGGACCGTCGGTGCGGGCTCCGACGATTCGCGGGTCGACCGCCACGGCGGTGTCGCCCGCGGTCTCGACCCGCCACGCGCGTGCGTCGGCGGATCGTCTTCTTCGTACGCCTCATAGCCGTCGTAGTCGTACTCGTAGCCTTCGGGATCGTCCTGAAGACCCAGGTACACCATCGTCCGGCGCCACATGGAAGCCATGTCGCTCCTTCCTCGTCGGCAGACTATCGCCGGAGCCGCCGGAAGTGGCGTCTCTGCGGGGATCAGATGACCGGGGGACGTGCGCCGAACAGCGCCCGACCGACTCGGACGATGGTGGCACCCTCCTCGACCGCCACCGCGAAGTCGCTGCTCATCCCCATCGACAGCTCGGGCGACCTCGAGTCGCACGGCGAGCTCGCGCAGCTCGGCGAAGAACGGCCGGGGATCCGCGTCGGCCGGAGGAACCGTCATCAGGCCGGCAACGTGCAGACCGAGCGCGCGGAGCGCGTCGGTGAGCGCGCGCGCTGCGTCGGGATCGCACCCGCCCTTCTGCTCCTCCCGCGCCACGTTCACCTCGACGAGCACCCGGGCTCCGGGCGCTCGCCGGGCGATCGCGAGACCCAGCTCCTCCCGATCGACCGAGTGCCACAGCACCACCCTCGGCGCGAGCACCGCCACCTTGTTGCGCTGGAGTCGACCGAGGAAGTGCCAACGGGGCGGCGGGACGCAGCCGTCGAGCTCCGCAGCCTTCGCGACGAGCTCCTGGGCGCGGTTCTCTCCGTAGTCGAGAAGGCCCGCACGCGAGCGTCTCGACGAGCACCGCGACCGGAACCGTCTTGCTCGCGCCGAGCAGGAGCACGTCGGCCGGGTCTCGCCCCGAGCGACGCGCCGCACCCGCGATCTGTTCCCGGATCCGTGCAAGGTTCGCGAGGACGTCCTCCGGGTCTGGGGTTCGAGGTCTGGGGTTCGGGGTCTGGGCTCACGGGAGCACCGCGACGACTGCCTGGCGACCGGTGATGCCGTCCCGCCGGTGGGAGAAGTGGTCGGGAGAGGAGAACGTGCACACGTCGACGGCTTCGCATGAGTCGACACCCACGCGCTCGAGGGAACGCCGCACAGCCATCGGGACGTCGAGCGCGGGTGCACCGTCGACCGTCTGAGCCGCGACGTCGGCGCCGAGGCGCGCGGTGAGGCGCGCCAGGAGGTCGGCGCCGAACTCGTAGTGCGCGGGATGGATGCACGGTCCGAGGACGGCGCGAACCGGCCCCTTCCCCACCGAACGCAGTGCGCCAACCGCCGCGTCGATCACACCGAGCTCGAGACCGAGCCACCCGGCGTGCACCACACCCACCGCGTCGTCGTTCGCGATCGCGATCGGCGCGCAGTCGGCCGTGAGCACGACGAGCGGGAGGCCGCGGGATCCGGTCACGGAAGCGTCGGCCTCGGGTGTGCTGCCGACGACGGCGTCGCCCGTGACCACGCGACTGCCGTGGACCTGTCGCAACCAGACCCACTCCTCGGGATCATCGGGAATCGACGGGATCCGCGCGACCAGCCCCGACGCGAGCATGCGACGGTTCGCGGCGACAGCCGCCGCGTCGTCGCCGACGTGATCGGCGAGGTTGTTCTCTGCGTACGGAGCCGTCGACGAACCCAGAGACGGGCCGGGTCCGCCGTGACGCCGGTCGGTGAACCAGACCCGCGCCGGCCCGAGGTCGAGGCTGATCACGCGGGGCGCGCTACCTCAGGAACTCGGGGACGTCGAAGTCGTCGTCGCCGAGGTCTTCGCTCTCGCCGCTCCCGAACGCGTCGTCTTCGGCTCGCAGACCGAGCGGAGCATCGGCCCGACGCTCACCCTCGTAGCGGTCGAAGCCCGCCGCGATGACCGTGAGTCGAACCTCGTCGCCGAGCGCGTCGTCGATGACGGCACCGAAGATGATGTTGGCATCGGGGTGCGCGGCCTGGGCGATGATCTCCGCCGCTTCGTTCACCTCGAACAGGCCGAGGTCCGACGGACCCGACACGTTGAGCAGGATCCCGCGGGCACCTTCGATGCTTGCTTCCAGCAACGGGCTCGAGATCGCGGAGCGGGCCGCGGCGACGGAACGACCGTCGCCGGATGCGTATCCGATTCCCATGAGCGCGGAGCCGGCGTTCGTCATGATCATCTTGACGTCGGCGAAGTCGGTGTTGATGAGGCCGGGGGTCGTGATCAGGTCGGTGATCCCCTGGACGCCCTGGAGGAGGACCTCGTCGGCCATCTTGAACGCGTTGAGCATCGAGGTCTTGTCGTCGGAGACCTGGAGCAGGCGGTCGTTCGGGATGATGATGAGGGTGTCGACCTTCTCCTTGAGCCGCTGGATCCCGCTCTCGGCCTGGACGGAACGACGCCGACCTTCGAACGTGAAGGGGCGGGTGACGACGCCGATGGTGAGCGCCCCGAGGTTCTTCGCGATCTCGGCGATGATCGGCGCGCCGCCGGTGCCGGTGCCGCCGCCCTTGCCCGCGGTGATGAACACCATGTCGGCGCCCTTGAGCACCTCTTCGATCTCCTCGCGGTGCTCCTCCGCGGCCTGACGACCGACGTCGGGGTCGGAGCCGGCACCGAGGCCGCGGGTCAGCTGACGGCCGACGTCGAGCTTCACGTCGGCGTCGCTCATCAGGAGGGCCTGGGCATCGGTGTTGACCGCGATGAACTCGACACCCTTCAACCCGGCGTCGATCATGCGGTTGACGGCGTTGCACCCGCCACCACCGACACCCACCACCTTGATCACAGCCAGATAGTTCTGCGGGGCAGCGAGCATCGGGAGATCCTCTTCTTCATTCGGGTGGTGCTGACAGACAGGGTTCGGTACAGGTTGTCTCGGTACGGAGTGTCGTGCTGGTTCGGGTGGACGCTTGCACAACCCTCAACCTCGACGTGAACTTGAGAGTTATGTCAACCTGTGGTAGTGGTAAAGACTCTACCCCTCGGCCGCGACAGGGTCAACGACCCGCGACCACGGCGCGAGTTTCGCGCGCCCACGTTCGCGCGCCCGGATGCGCTCACGGTCACCCACCGGTCGCGGGGGCCGACGGCACCCGGACGTCGAGGTAGCCGACGTTGTCGGTGAGGGCTCCGAGCACCGCGAGCGCCGCGATGCCCTTCGCCCGGACGTCGCTGATCGCGCCCAGGCGCACCTCCCCCGCTGTCGGCCAACCACCCGCGCGCTGACGCAGACCGAGGGTGGCCTCGCCGTGGTCGATGATCACCGTCGCGACCTGCGACCGCAATGCCGCGGGCAACGCGGCAAGGAGCGTGACTGCCCCGACCGGACGAACCCGAGCGCCGACGTCGGGGAGGCGGCCGAGCCCGCGGATCTCGACGAGCGCGGCCGACGGTGATCTCCCCTCTTCGATCACGCGACCCTGCGCGTCGAGGTACACGACCGGCCCGGGCGGCGCGCCCTTGCGGACCGGCTTCGCGACCCACGCCGCGGGCTCCCGTTCGGTGAGCTGGATCGTGACGGTGCCCGGGAACGAGCGCGAGACCTTCGCCGACGCGATGCGGGGCAGTGCCTCGACGCGTTCGCGGGCGGCTCCGGTATCGACGAAGGTGAGCGCGTCCCCACGGTGGATCCCCGATGCCGCGACGATCTCGGCCACGGGCACACCGTTGGCCCCGGTGACCTCGATGTGGTCGACGTCGAGGGCGGCGGACTCGATCGCGAGCCACGCGAGGCCGAGCACACCGAGGAACGCGAGCACGAACAGGATGAGACGCAGCCGTCGCTGACCCTGCTCGCGCACGACGGCGACCCGACGGGCACGGATCCGCGGATCGATCGGCTCCGCGCGGACCGCCGTCCTGGTCCTGGTCCGGTCGGGGCGGCGCGACCGTCACGAAGGATCTCCGAAGCCGACGAGCCGCAGCTCGGGGACGAGGTGGACCCCGGTCGCCGCCTCGACGCGACGCTGCACCTCGAGCACGAGGTCGTACACGTCGGCGGACCGGGCTCCGGAGTCGGCCTGGATGAAGTTGGCGTGCTTGTCGGAGACCGCGGCACCTCCGCGCCGAAGACCCTTCAGGCCGCACGCGTCGATCAGCGCGACCGGCGGAATCTCCAGGCGGGTTCCGGAACACCGATCCGGCGTTGGCGCCACCGGGCTGGTGCTCGCGGCGCCACCGGACGATCTCCGCGACCCGGGCCTCGCACCGGTCGGGATCGTCGGCCTCCACCGTGAACTCGGCGCGCACCACCAGATCGGTGTCGCCGACATCCGAGCTGCGGTACCCGAAGGCGAGGTCGTCGGCCGACCGCTCGCCGATCGCACCACCGGCGGCGAGATCGGCGATCCAGGCACGAACCAGCACCTCACGCGTCTCGCAACCGTGGCCGCCCGCGTTCATCCGGACGGCCCCCCCGACCGAACCCGGGATGCCGACCAGGAACTCCAGACCGGCGAGGCCGGCCGCCGCCGACCGTCGGGCGAGCACCGGGAGTGCGACGGCACCGCCCGCGGTCACCGTCGCGACGCCCGGTTCGACCGTGTCGAAGGAGCCGTCGAGCACGACGGCGACCCCGGGAAACCCTTCGTCGGCGACGAGGAGGTTCGAACCCCGGCCGACGACCAGGACCGGTGGACGGAGATCGTGGACGACCGCGCCGAGGCCGGCCAGCTCGGCTGCGGTGCCGATCCGGACCAGTGCCGCGACCGGTCCGCCCAGTCGGTACGTGACCAGGTCGGCGATCGACGCGTCGGGTGTGACCCGGGCGCCCCGTGTCGCCAGCGCGTCGACGAGGGTCGCGACGGCCATCACTGCGCCCGCGCCGTGAGCTCGTCGGGCAGCGTGGTCAGGTCACCGGCGCCGAGCGTGAGCAGGAGATCGCCCGGCCGCACGTACGCGGAGATCCGGTCGGCGAGCTCGGTGCGGCGCGGGAAGTACGCGACCGGCAACGCAGGATTCGCGTCGAGCACGGCCTGCAGGACGAGGCGACCCGAGATCCCCGGCACGGGGTCCTCACCGGCCGGGTAGATGTCGGTGAGGACGAGCTGATCGGCGCCGTCGAACGCGTCGGCGAACTCGCGCCACAGGCGCCCGGTCCGGCTGTAGCGGTGGGGCTGGAACGCGACCACGACGCGGGGCCACCCGCTCTCGCGCGCGGCTCGGATCGCCTGGACGATCTCACCGGGAAGGTGCGCGTAGTCGTCGACGAGGGTCACGCCCGCGGCCTCGCCCCGGAACTGGAACCGACGCGCCACACCGCCGAACGCACCGAGCGCGGCGGCGACCACGCCGAACTCCACACCGAGCTCGACGGCCATCGCCGCGGCACCGGCTGCGTTCAGCGCGTTGTGACGCCCGGGCACCGGGAGGGCGATCGGTCCGAGCGTCTCGCTGCCGCGATGCAACGTGTAGCGACTCCCGACTCGTCCGGGTTCGTACTCGGTGATCCGGTAGTCGGCGTCGTCGGACCACCCGTACGTGATGGCACCGGTCCGCTCGGCCACGATCGCGCGCAGGATCGGATCGTCGGCGCACACGACCCTCGGGCCCGGCACGCGTCCGAGGAACTCCGCGAAGGCGCCGACCATGGTGTCGAAGTCGCCGTAGTGGTCGAGATGATCGGGTTCCACGTTGGTCACGATCGCGGCCTCGACGCCGAGCTCGAGGAACGTGCCGTCGCTCTCGTCGGCTTCGACCACCATCCATTCGCCGTCGTCGAACACGGCGTTGGTCCCGACCTCGTTGAGCTCCCCGCCGATGATGAAGCTCGGATGCGTTCCGGCCGCGCGCAGGACGAGCGCGAGCATCGACGACGTGGTCGTCTTGCCGTGCACGCCCGCGACCGCGATCGACCGCGACGTCGCGACGATGGCCGCGAGCACCTCGGCCCGGCGCAGCACCGGGATCACCGACGGCCTCGGCCGCGCGGACCTCGACGTTGGCGCGCGGCACCGCGGTGGAGATCACGACCGCGTCGGCATCGGTCGGGACGTTCTCGGCCGCGTGACCGACCTGCACGGCGACGTCGAGGAGTCGCAGCCGGTCGAGTCCCGGCGATTCCTTCAGGTCGGAGCCGCTCACGCGGTGTCCCATCCCGGCGAGGACCAACGCGATGGCGCTCATCCCGGCGCCACCGACGCCGACGATGTGGATCCGCTTCGGTGCGTCGAGCGTGAACGGATCAGCAGGCACGAGCGGTCTCCTCGACCAGATCGGCGAGCCGATCGGCAGCATCGGGTCGGCCCAGCGCGCGCGCCGCCTTCCCCATCTCGACGAGCCGGTCGGGTTCGGCGATCAGGGGCGACAGCTCAGCGTCGAGTCGCGGTCCGTCGCACTCCGCGTCGGCCACGAGGATCGCGGCGCCGACGTCGACGAGGGTGCGGGCATTGCGGGTCTGGTGATCGCCCGGTGATCCCGGCAACGGCACGAGGAGCGACGGAACGCCGGCCGCGGTCAGCTCCGCGACCGTGCTCGCCCCGGACCGGCCGACCACGATCGCGACCCGTTCGAGCAGACCGGCGACGTCGTCTTCGTACGCGACCACCTCGTAGGCGAGCGCGTCGCCCGTCCGACGCAGCGCGCTGCAGCCGCGCCGTGGCGTCGTCGACGTGACTCGGCCCGCAGACGTGGTGGACCGCGACGTCGGTGCGCGCCCGCCACCGGTCGTAGAGGCCCAACGCGGCCCGGTTCACGGTACGCGCACCCTGGCTCCCACCCATGAACGCGACCAGCGGCGGATCCTGGGGCCGACGCTCGATCGATCGAAGCTCTGCCCGCACCGGGTTCCCGACCAGCGTGGCGTCCTTCAGCTCCGTTGTCGGCAGCGATGTCGCGGCGCGGGCGCCGAGCCGGACCCCGATGCGGTTCCCCAGACCGGGTGCGGCGTCGCGGTCGTGTACCACCGTGGGTCGACGGAGCACGCGCGCCGCGACCACCGTCGGCAGGGCGGCGTAGCTTCCGAATCCGACGACGACCGCGGGTCGGTAGCGCCGGATGAGCCCGATCGCGCGGAACGTCGCCTGGGCCGCCTCCCACAACGTCACCACGTTCGCGAGGGTGAGACGACGTTGCAGGCCCCGCCCCGGGAGAAGATCGATCGCGTACCCGGCGTCGGGCACGACGCGCGCCTCGAGGTGACCGCGTGCGCCGACGAAGCGGATCGATTCCCGGTGGTGGCCGCGCGCCACGAGCGCGTCGGCGAGAGCGATGGCCGGGTAGAGGTGGCCCCCGGTCCCCCCGGCCGCGAGGAGCGCGAAGACCGTTCGCGACGGGTGCGTCTTGATGGGTCGCTTCGTTGCGCCGCCTCGATCGCCCACCCGCACCAGCTCCCGCGGTTCCTCCGGCGGCTCCACTGCGCTCACCGGCTCCCCGCCTCGGAGGCGATCGGGCGACGCCTCCCCGGCCGGGCGGGCGCGACCCGGACCGGTGTCTCGTGGCGTGCGATGTTGGCGAGGATCCCCGCCGCGGCCATCGTGAAGACCAGCGCGGATCCACCGAAGGACACGAACGGGAGCGGGATGCCCGACACCGGCAGCAGCCCGACGACCGCCCCGATGTTGATGACCGCCTGACCCACGACCCACGCCGTGATCCCCGCCGCGACGAGCATTCCGAACCGGTCGGGCGCCCGCAGGGCGGCACGCGTGCCGAGAACCGCGAACGCGCAGAAGAGCAGCACCACGAGGGTGCAGCCGAGCAGGCCGAGCTCCTCGCCGATGACCGCGAAGATGAAGTCGGTGTGCGCGTTGGGGAGGAACAACCACTTCGACCGCCCCGCGCCGAGCCCGACACCGGTCAGCCCTCCGCTGCCGATCGCGATCAGCGACTGGGTGATCTGGTAGCCGGTGTTCGACTTGTCCTTCCACGGGTCGAGGTACGCGAACATCCGGGCCCGGCGGTAGGGAGCAGCCATAGCGAGCGCGGTCGACGCGACAACGACCGCCGAGCCGAGGGCGACGAGGTGTCGGGCCCGGATCCCACCGACGATGAGCACGGTGGCGACGATGAGGGTGAGCACCATCGTCGAGTCCATGTCGGGTTCCAACATCACGAGCAGCGCGATCACGCCGAACATGACGAGGACCGGTACGAGCACGCGACGCCAGTTGTCGAGCTCTCGTTGCCGACGGGTGAGCAGATCGGCGCTGAACAACAGGAGTGCGAGCTTCGCGATCTCCGACGGCTGGAACCGCCACGCTCCCGACGCCGAGCCAGCGTCGGGACCCCGACACCTTGATCCCGACACCGGGTGCGAGCACCACGACCAACAGGACCGCAGACAGGAGCAGCAGCGGGACCGCGATGCTCCGCCACCGTCGGTAGTCGATCCGGCTCCCCACCATGAAGGCGATCACACCGAGCAGGGTCCAGAGCAGCTGCCGTTCGAAGAAGTACCACGCCGAGCCGTAGCTGTTGAGCGAGCTCACCGAAGACGCCGAGAGCACCATCACGACCCCGACCAGGTTCAGGACCCCGACGGTGGTGAGCAGCAGGACGTACCCGCCCGGGCGCAGACGACCCGCCGCGCGCCAGCTCGCGCCGAGCGCGCCGACGTGCTTGCTCCGAAGCCCTGGCAGCGTGATCGCGCTCATCGGGCCGGTATCGGGATCGCGCGCGCGTCGCTCCCCACGCTCCGCTGCTCCTCACGCTTCGCGGCCGGCAGATGCATCCCCCCAGCCTGACCCACCGGGCCCCCGAACTGGTGGAGCCCCTTCAATCGAGGATCCCGGGGATACGGATGTAGTCGGCGTAGAAGAGCCCGAGCCCGAGCGCGACACAGATTCCCGCGAACAGCCAGAACCGCACGATGACCGTGAACTCCGGCCACCCTCCGACCTCGAAGTGGTGATGGATCGGAGCCATGCGCAGGACGCGTCGGTTGAACCCCCGGAACGCCACGATCTGGGCCATGACGCTGAGCGTCTCGAGCACGTAGAGACCACCGATGATCGGCAGCAGGAGGTGGACGTTGCTGACGAGGGCGACGCCCGCGAGGGCGCCACCGATCGCGAGGGAACCCGTATCGCCCATGAAGACCTTCGCCGGGCGCGGCGTTCCACCACAGGAAGCCTGCGCACGCGCCCATGACATGCTCCGGCCACGATCGCGACGTCGAGCGCACCCGCAGGGAGCACGTGGTACACGTCGGGATGGCGGAACTGCCAGAAGCCGATGATGACGAAGGCCGAGAACGCGAGCGTGGCCGAGCCGGCGACGAGGCCGTCGAGACCGTCGGCGAGGTTCACGCCGTTGGTCGCGGCCATGATCACGAAGATGGCCCAGATCGTCCATCCGTAGGTGCCCAGGTTCAGATCGAGCGTGCGGGTGAACGAGAGGTGGGTCGACACGTCGACGTAGCGGAGCGCGAGGAGCACGAACCCGACCGCGACCACGAGCTGACCACCGGTCTTGCCCCGCTTGCGCAGGCCGAGGTTCCGGCCACGACGGACGCCGAGGTAGTCGTCGACGAAGCCGACGATCGCCATGCCGACGATGAGGACCATGAGCGTGACACCGGTGCGCGCGAACTTCACCTGTTCGGTGCGGATGTGGGCAACCAGGTAGCCGATCACCGCCGCGGCGACGATCGCGATCCCACCCATCGTCGGCGTGCCGGCCTTCGCGGCGTGCGGATGCTCGATCGGACCGTCATCGCGGATCTGCTGACCGATGTCGTGCTTGCGCAGCGACCGGATGAGGACCGGCGTGCCGAAGACGCAGAGCAGGAACGCCGTCCCGGCCGCCATGAGCAGTGCGATCACGAAACGGTGACCTCTCCCGCGACGAGGGCGTCGGCGACGACTTCGAGTCCGACGGCACGACTCGCCTTCACGAGCACTGCATCGCCCCGGCGAGCGAAGCGACTCACCGCGTCGAGGGCCGCTGACGCATCGGGTGCATCGACAACGGTGAGCCCTCGCGCCCGGGCGGCCGCGCCCGCGGAACGGGCGCCTTCGCCGACCATCACGAGGACATCGACGCCGGTGTCCGCCGCGAGCTCACCGACTCGTGCGTGTTCGACCGCGCTGTGGTCGCCGAGCTCGAGCATCTCGCCGAACACGAAGATCCGGCTCCCGCCCGGCGCGAGGTGCGCGAACGATTCGAGCGCGGCGGCGACCGAGGTCGGGCTCGCGTTGTAGGCGTCGTTGAGGATCGTGACCCCGTCGGGTGACCGGTGGAGCTGCATCCGCCAGTTGGCGGTGGTCGCCCCGGCCAGCCCTTCGACGACATGCGCGAGCGGAACCTGCAACGAGAGCGCAGCGGCCGCGGCCATCGCCGCGTTCTGCACCTGGTGCGCGCCTCGCACCGCGAGTTGCACCGGGCCGGCGCCCCAGGGTGTTTCGAGGATGAAGCGCGGACGGAGCTCGGCGTCGAGGCGCACATCGCTCGTGCGCACGTCGACGTCGTCGGCCCGCGCGCCGACCCGCAACACCCGGGCCCGGGTTCGGGACACGAGGCCGGACGTTGCGTCGTCGTCGGCGTTCACCACGGCGACGCCGGAGGCGGGGAGGGCCTCGAGCAGCTCGCCCTTGACCTGCGCGATCCCGGCCCGACCACCGAGGTGCTCGGCGTGGGCCAGGCCGACATGGGTCAGGATCCCGACGTCGGGCCGGGCGATGTCGCAGAGGTCGGCGATGTTGCCGGCAAACCGTGCGCCCAGCTCGGCCACCACCACCTCGGCAGACAACGGAGCCGCGAGCAGGGTGAGGGGAAGACCGAACTCGTTGTTGTAGGACCCGACACTGGCGTGCACCGAGAGCGAGGGGGCGAGGGCAGCCGCGGTGAGATCCTTCGTGGCGGTCTTGCCGGCGGACCCGGTGATCCCCACGACGGTCGCGCCGGCCAGACGGGTGCGCGCCCAGCGGCCCAGGTCGGCGAGAGCCGCGAGGGGATCGCCAACCACGATCCACGCGCCGCGGGTGTCGGTCGGGACCTCGGCGACGAGCGCTGCGACCGCGCCTCGCTCGAACGCGTCGCCGACGAAGTCGTGGCCATCGCGCGTGCCGCGGAGCGCGACGAAGCAGGCGCCGGGTTCGAGCGCGCGTGAGTCGAAGGCGAACGAAGTCGCGCGAGCGTCAGCCGGGCCGCCTTCCAGTGTCCCGCCGGTCACCGCGGCGATCTCGGCGAGGGTCACGTCCATGCGAATGCCTCCAGCTCTTCACGCGCGACCACACGGTCGTCGAAGGCGACGGTCGTCGTCCCCGTGGTCTGTCCGACCTCGTGTCCCTTCCCGGCGATCACGATCACGTCTCCCGCGTCGGCTTCGCTGATCGCCAGCCGGATGGCCGCTCGCCGATCGAGCTCGACGGTCATCGGAGGAGCGGTCCGGCAGTGTCGGGTGTCGTTCGCAACGACACCTTCGGCCACCGCGGCGGCGATCGAGGCCGCGTCTTCCGACCTCGGGTTGTCGGAGGTGACGACGACGCGATCCGCGTGCGCAGCAGCGATCCGACCCATCTGGGGGCGCTTGCCACGGTCGCGATCGCCGCCGCAGCCGAACACGACCACGAGTCGACCCGTTCCCCCGAAGGTCTCTCCCCGGGCGAGCTCACGCCCCGCGAGCAGCACCTGCTCGAGGGCGTGCGGGGTGTGTGCGTAGTCGACCAGCACGGTGAAGGGCTGGCCGCCGTCGATCCGCTCCATGCGTCCGGAGACGGGCGAGGCCGCGGCCAGCGCCGGGCCGATCGCTCCGAACGGGAGCCCGGCGCTCGAGCGCGATCGACGCCGCCGCGGCTGCGTTCGCGAGGTTGAAGCGACCGACCAGCGGCACCCGGATCGGCACCCGCCCCTCGGCCGCGACGAGCGTCGCGGAGCTCCCGGTCCGGTCGGTCGCGATCCCTTCGATGCGGAGGTCGGCGTCGCGGTCGAGTGCGTACGTGCGGACGTTCAAACCGGCGGCCCGCGCGCGCGTCGCGAGCTCGACACCATGGTCGTCGTCGACGTTCACGGCGGCCGAGTCGGTGAACTCGGGAGTGAACAGTCGCGCCTTGGCCTCGAAGTACCCGTCGAGGTCGACGTGATAGTCGAGATGATCGCGACTGAGGTTGGTGAAGCCGACCGCGGCGAAACGCGTGCCGTCGACCCGGTGCTGGGCCAGCGCGTGCGACGACACCTCCATCGCCACCGTCTCGACGCCGCGCTCGCGCATCTCGGCGAGCGACGCCTGCAACTCCGGAGCCTCGGGGGTCGTGCGTTCCGCGGTGAGCGTGCCGATCACGTCGACCCGCTCCCCCGCCGCGCGCGCGATCTCGCCGAAGAGCGCGGTCGTCGTCGTCTTGCCGTTCGTCCCTGTCACCCCGACCACCCGCATGGCGCGTGACGGTTCCCCCGCGCAACGGGCCGCGATGGGCCCGATCACCCGCCGCACGCTGTCGACCCGGATCTGGGGCACGGGGAGCGGGAGAACTCGTTCGACCAGGAGCGCGCTCGCACCCGCCGCCGACGGCGTCGGCCGCGAACTGGTGCCCGTCGGCGACGACGCCGGGAATGCAACAGAAGAGGTCGCCGGGCCGCGTCCGGCGACTGTCGTGGGCAACGGCGAGGATCTCGACCTCCGTGTCGCCCACCCGTTCCAGCACGTCGACACCGCCGAGGAGCTCGTGCAGCAGCACGGGATTCCTATCCGCTCGGGGAGACATGCAGCGTACCGGCGGCCGGTGGCGTTCCGCCGATCATCGGGCGGTCGAATCCTGACCCTGGGCCGCATCCGCAGTGATGGCCTCGCTCGGCGGCACCTGCTCGAGGCGCAGCGCGTACTGCATGATGCGGGAGAAGACGGGGGCGGCGATGTCGCCGCCGTAGATCTCACCGGCCCCGGGGGCGTCGACCACGACGATGGCGGCGAAGCGCGGAGATTCGGCCGGCGCGAAGCCGACGAACGAGGCCACGTACTTGCCCTCGTTGTAGGGGGCCTTCTTCGCGGTGCCGGTCTTGCCGGCGACCGTGTAGCCCGGGATCGCACCTTTCGTGCCGGTGCCGCTGGCGACGACACCGGCGAGCATGGTTCGCAGCTTCGCCGCGGTGTCGGGTGACACCACCCGATGCCCCGGGCGGGCGGGGACGACATGGCGCGTACCCGCGGAGTCGATCGTCGCCGACACGAGCCGCGGTGGTCGCGACACGCCGCCGTTCGCGATGGTCGTGTACACGTCGAGCATCTGCAGCGCGCTCACCGCGACGCCCTGACCGGTGGGGAGCGTCGCCATGATCGTCGACGAGTTGTGGTACTCGTCCTGGGTCGGCAGGATTCCGGTGGCCTCGCCGGGAAAGTCGATCGGGGTCTTCGATCCGAAACCGAAGTTGCGCATCGCGGCGTCGAGGCGGTCGACGCCGACCTTTTGGCCGATCTCGATCGTGCCGATGTTCGACGACTTCCGGAGGATGTCGGAGACCGTCATCGTCTCGGTTCCGTGGTCCTCGGCGTCGTGGAAGTCCTTGTCACCGACGTGGATGACGTTGGGCACGGTGAAGGTCGTGTCGGGTGTGACCAGGCCGGCCTCGAGCGCCGCTGCCATCGTGATGACCTTGTTCGTCGATCCGGGCTCGAACACGTCGGTGAGGGGCCGGTTGAGCTCCTCGTTCGTCGCCGGTCGCGCCTTCGCCGACGCTGCACTCCCGCCCGGGTCGGATGTTGTGCCCGGATCCGCGGTGCCGTCGGCACTCGTGGGACCGTCGACCGTGGCCATCGAGAGGATGTCACCCGTCTTCACGTCGACGATGACGGCCGTGCCCCCCTTCGCGTTCGCGCTCGTCACCTCGGCCAGGAGTGCCTGCTCGGTCTCGTACTGGAGCGACTGGTCCAGGGTGGTCACGAGATCTCCGCCGCGTCGAGCCGCGTCGCCCCGGCGCTTGCCGTTCGGGATGTCGCGACCCTGCGGGTCACGCTCCAGCGCGATGAAGCCGGCCTTGCCGGCCAGCTCCTTGTCGTTGCCCACCTCCAGGCCGCCGAGCCCGTTGCCGTCGACGCCGACGAACCCGAGCACCGGGGCCGCGAGGGAGGTCGAAGGGTAGAACCGCTTGGATTCCGGGATCGTGGTGATCCCGGCGAGACCGAGCTTCTCGATCTTGGCCGCGACCTTGGCGTCGACCTGACGGGCGACGTACGCGAAGGCTGCCGTGTGGTCGGCCAGGCTGTGGCGCAGGCGCTTCTCGTCGACGTGCAAGATCGGTGCGAGCTGCTCCGCGTAGCCGGCCGGGTCGGGGACGATGCTCGGATCGGCGACGATCGTCTTCACCGGGATGCTCACCGCGAGCTCATCGCCGTTGCGGTCGAAGATGCCACCCCGTTCGGCCGGAAGGGTCACGGTGCGCACGCGCTGTTCGAGCCCGAGCGCGGTGTAGTGACTCGCGCTGATGGCTTGGAGATCGACGAGCCGCAGACCGATCGCCGCGAAGCCGAATCCCATCACGCTGAGGAGCGCGATGAGCCGCACGCG
Organism: uncultured Actinomycetes bacterium; assembly: GCA_963829475.1. Lineage (GTDB taxonomy): Bacteria > Actinomycetota > Acidimicrobiia > IMCC26256 > JANYLB01 > JANYLB01. The sequence goes on from CAWHIU010000002.1 coordinate 1,404,740, forward strand.
TGGACGCGCCGCACGCGGCTTCGCGATCCTCGGGACCGGTCGGAGCCGGAGCGCGGTGCGAGCCTTCGCCCGCTGCTTGCCCGCGGCCTTTCGAACCTGAGTCTTTCGGGCCGCGGGCTTCGGGACCTGCGACCTCCGGGCCGGGGCCTTTCGGGCCGGGGCCTTTGTCGCCGCGCGACGTGCGGGCGGTGGTGGCCCGCCGAGTCGTCGCCGTGCCTGCTGCCGGCGCCGCGCGCTTCTTCTGGGTCGTCTTCGCGACCTTCTTCGCGACAGCGGGGGCCTTCTTCGCGACCTGGAGGCCGGTCCGCGACCTCAGCGACGTGGCTGCGCGTGGACGACGCGCCACGGACGGGGTGGCTCGGGTGGTCGAGCCTCCGGATGGGTTCCGGGCCCGGGACGCTTGCGGCGGAAGTGCGGTCGGTCGACGTTCACGGCTGCTCGGCAAGGCGCCCCTTCACCTCTTCCCATCGGCCACCGGGCGTGCCGGCAGAATCTCCGGTCGGACGCGAAACCCAGCCGGAATCGGCAGGCGCGTTGACGTAGCTGATGCTCTCGGCCGGCTCCATCCCGAGGGCCTTTGCCCGGGCGACGATCCGCTTGGGCGCACCGAGCTCCGCCACCGCGAGACGGGCCTGCTCGTAGCGCTGCTGCGCGGAGATGGTCTGCCGCGACAAGTGATCGAGTTGGAACTCGCTCTGGGCGAGCATCACGTGGAACGCGACCGCGACGAAGACACTGATCGCGGTGACGACACCGAAGCTCCACACCGCGATGCGGACGCGTCGCGCCCGCTTGCGCGCGTTCGCGTCGACGACCGTGAGGTGTCGCGGCGCCGGGCGGGGTCCCGGTGCGCGGCGCGGCGCGGGGAGGGCAGATGCACGAGGGTTGAGCGAAGCAGCCATGGATCGAGGCTCACGGAACCTTCTGGACGGCGCGGAGCCGGGCGCTCTCGGCGCGTGGGTTCGCCGCGACCTCGGCGTCGCTCGGTCGCAACGGCTTGCGGGTCAGCAGCCGGACGACCGGCTCGGGGCCCTGGGGCTGGGGAAGGTGTGACGGCACGTACGGCTCGACGGCACCCGATCCCGACCACGCAGCGAAGCGCTGCTTCACGATGCGGTCCTCCCCCGAGTGGTACGCGAGCACGAGCGCACGACCGCCGGGAGCAAGCAGGTGCACCGACTCGTCGAGCCCTTGTTCGAGGTGCTCGAGCTCGCGGTTCACCTCGAGTCGGATCGCCTGGAACGTACGGCGGGCCGGGTGGCCACCCTTGCGGCGCGCCGGCGCGGGGATCGCGGCCTTGATCGCCTCGACGAGATCGCCGGTCGAGCGCAACGGCCGGGACGCGACGATCGTCTGCGCGATCCGTCGACCCCAGCGCCATTCGCCGCTCGCGACGATGAGATCACCGAGATCGTTCTCGGCGTAGGTGTTGACGACCGTCTCGGCGGTCAGCTCCTGGGAGTTGTCCATCCGCATGTCGAGCGGGGCTTCCGACCAGTAGGAGAAGCCGCGTTCGGTGACGTCGAGTTGTGGGCTGCTCACGCCCAGGTCGAACAGCATTCCCACGATGTCTCCCTCGCTCAGTCCGTTGGCTTGCACGATCTCGTTCAGGTGCTCGAACCCTCCGTGCACCACTCGCACCCGCTCACCGAATCCGGCGAGCGACTCGGTCGCTGCGTCCACCGCCACCCGGTCTCGGTCGATCCCCAGCACCCGGGCCCCCGGGTGCGCCTCGAGGATCTCGGCCGTGTGGCCACCCCCTCCGAGCGTTGCGTCGATCACCCACCCCGGCAGGGCCGGAACCAGGAGCTCGACCACCTCTCTGCTCATCACCGGCCGATGCTCGAACGGCAACGTGACCCTCTTCCTTCGTCGCTGCTCTCCTGTCGCGGTCGCCCGCCGTCGACGCCGGGCCTGCCACCAGCCCCCCAGTCGGTCGATGCCGTCCGGATTTCTCCCCGGAACGACTCGGTCAAAAGCGGGCGGAGTAGGGGCCTTCAACCGCGCCGGCCAGGGGGCTGGTGGCAGGCCCGAGGCCTGCTGTGTTCGTGCTCCTACATGAAGTCGTCGAGTCCTTCTCCGGCGCGGATCGCCGCTGCGCCCTTCTCCTCTTGTTCCCGCCAACGGGCGGCGTCCCAGATCTCGAGGTGGGAGAACTGACCGACGATGAAGACATCGCGCTCCAGCTCCGCGTACTCCCGCAACGCCTGCGGGACCGCGACCCGGCCCTGCTTGTCGGGGACGACCTCCTTGGCGCCGCCGAAGAGCGCACGGGCCGCGACCCGTTCCCGCTCCCCTCGCTTCGCCTTCTCGTGCAGGTCGGCCGCCATCTGCTCGAACTCCTCCCGGGGGTACACCCAGAGGCACCCGTCGAGACCCTTGGAGACGACGGCACCGCGCGCGAGCTGATCCCGGTAGTCGGCGGGAAGGATCACCCGCCCCTTCACGTCCAGGGAGTGCTGTGCCTCTCCCAGGAACATTCCGAACACCCCTCGTGTCGGCGCCGTGCTCTCCCCCGAGAGCTCTCAGCGCACCCCTTCACTCCACTACGCGCCACCATACGCCACCACCCCCCACTCGTCAACACCTTCTCTGATTGCTCCGCTCGCTCGGCCGGCGGGGGGCGTTCCCTGTTGTTCCGCGGGTTTCCGCTCGCTCCACACACCCCGCGGGCTCACGAACTCGGACGCGTCGAAGGAACGCTCCGACCCTCGCTCCTCCCCACTTCGCGCCACCGGGTTGGTGCGGTTCGCGGACCATGGGACCGCGATGGGCACCAAGTCAGGCGGGTTCAGGGGGCGGTTGAGCCCGGGCTCAGCCGGGTTCGATGCCGATGGGGCGCGGGTCAGGCGCTGACGGCCTCGGGGGTGTTGGCGGTGGCATCACCGGGGAGCCAGCGTTCCCAGCTGGGGTCCAGGGCACCGACGGTGGCGACGATCCAGAGGTGGGCGTGGGGGGCGACGGGCGGTCGCCGCAGCACGAGCTCGGTGTCGGCCAGCAGTCGATCTTCCTTGCGGGCGTTGCAGCCCCGACAGGAGGCCACGACGTTGTCCCACGCGTGGAGGCCACCCCGCGAACGGGGAACGACGTGGTCGACGTTCTCGGCCGGCCGGTTGCAGTACTGACACCGGTGGCCGTCGCGGGCGAAGATCGCCCGGCGTGACACCGGGACGCGGGTACGGAACGGCACCCGGACGTAGTGGACCAGCCGGATGACGCTGGGAACCGGGATGACGGCGCGTTCCGAGTGGAGCTCGTCGGCACCGCGCGTGACGATCTCGGCCTTCTCCTTCAGCACGAGCACCACCGCGCGCCGGACGGGCACGACGCAGAGCGGCTCGAAGCTGGCGTTGAGGAGGAGTGCTCTTCCCAAGCCTTCGAGACCTCCGTCGGACGGCGTCGCGTGGTCCGGAACAGCTTACCGGTGCTCCATCCAGCCGGTCGGCGCGCCTGATCAGGCGGGTCTGCTCAGCGGGAAGCGAGTGAGCGGCACCACGCGAGGTATTCGACGACATCGTCTGCTGCTGGTGCGGAGCCGCCACCAGCCCCGGCACCACCGCCGTTCTGCGTGGCGATCCGGAACTGGACGTAGGCCGGATCGGGCCGCGGGAGGAAAGGGGGACGCCGCCACCATCCCGTCGGGCTGAGCCGGAAGACCTGGCCGATCGCCGTGGCCCAGAGCCCCGGATGCACGGCGACGGCGGCGACGACCGCTGCCCACGACCGGGGGGGATCCGTGCTGGCCATTGCCGCGACGCTACCCGGATGTCGCCTCCGCCCGACGGCCCGTACAGTGACCCGATGGCCCAGCCCGTCGAACCAGGCCGCGACCTCGACTCGGATCTCGGGCTCGACGCCGCGCTCGACCTCGGCGACGGAGCATCGCGGATCTTCCCGGCACTCCTCGCGAACGTCGAGCAGGTCATCCGGGGCAAGCGTGACGCCATCCACCTCGCGCTCGTCTGCCTGCTCGCCGAAGGGCATCTCCTGGTGGAGGACGTGCCCGGGGTGGGCAAGACGTCGCTGGCCAAGGCGATCGCCCGCTCGATCGGCGGGACCTGGCGACGGATCCAGTTCACGCCCGATCTCCTCCCGTCCGACGTGACCGGCGTGTCGATCTGGAACCGGGCCACCGGGACGTTCGAGTTCCGGCCCGGCGGCGTGTTCGCCCACGTGGTGCTCGCCGACGAGATCAACCGGGCTTCGCCGAAGACGCAGTCGGCGTTGCTGGAGGCGATGGAGGAGCGCCAGGTGAGCGTCGATGGCACCACCCATCCCCTCCCCCCGCCGTTCCTCGTGATCGCGACCCAGAACCCGATCGAGCTCGAGGGCACGTACCCGCTCCCCGAGGCGCAGCTCGATCGCTTCCTCATGCGGATCCGCATCGGCTACCCCGACCGCGAGGCCGAGCTCGCGATCCTCGAGGCCCAGGGGCACTCGGTCGCGGCCGAGGATCTGGAACCGGTCACGACCGCCCGTGAGATCGCCGCGGCCACGAGCGCGTTCGACGCGGTGCATGTCGCGCCGAGCCTCCGTTCGTACATCGTCGGTCTTGCCAACGCGTCCCGACGCGATCCCGACCTCGAGCTCGGCGTGAGCCCGCGCGGCGCGCTCGCGTTGCAACGCGCGTCCCGGGTCTTCGCCGCCACCGTCGGGCGCGACTACGTCACGGCCGACGACGTCAAGCTCCTCGCCCCCAACGTCTTGGCCCATCGATTGCTCCTGACCCCCGATGCGCGGCTCCGCGGCGAGACCGCCGAAGACGTGCTCGGGCGCATGCTCGAGTCGGTTCCGGTCTCACCCGACGCCTGAGCCCGGGAAGCCGACGACCGATGCGCGGCCCGCCCCGAACGCTCGAGCTCACCCGCAGGGGCTGGTCGGTGTGCGGTGCGGCGTGCGGCCTCGTCATCGCGTCGCGACTGCTCGGAGTGATCGAGCTCCTGGTGCTCGGCGTCGTCGCCCTCGTCCTCCTCGGCGCGGCACTCCTCTGGGTACGTGCCCAACGCCTCGCCCTCGAGCTCGATCGGACGGTCACACCGTCGCGCATCCACGTCGGAGGCGACGGTCGCGTCGACGTCGCGATCACCAATCGCGCCGCGGCCACCACTCCCCTCCTGAGTCTCGACGAACGCTTCGGCGACGGACGGCGGGCCGCCCGGTTCCTGCTGCCGCCGCTCCGGAACGGAGAGGTCTCGCGCGCGGCGTACCACATCCCGACCGTGCGCCGCGGCCAGTACGCGATCGGGCCGATGGTCGCGGTCCTCGCCGATCCGTTCGGCCTCGCGCAGCGCTCGACGCAGCTCGGACCAGTGGATCAAGTGACGGTGTATCCCCGGGTCCACGACCTCGTGTCGCCACCACTCGGTGGCGGCGGCATGCGCGCGTCGGCCGACGCGGTGCGGGCTCGCTCGGTGACGCTCGACGGCGACGAGTTCGCCGCGCTGCGCGAGTACGAGATCGGCGACGACCTCCGCAAGGTCCACTGGCCCGCGACCGCGCGCACCGGGGAGCTGTTCATCCGCCAGGACACCTCGTACCGCGAGCCGCATGTCGTCGTCGTGCTCGACACCCGATCCGACAACCACGTCGACGAGTCCTTCGAAGACGCGGTCGAGGTGGTCGCGTCGCTGCTCGTGCGCCTCACACACGACGGTCGCCGGGTCGCGGTCCGAACGGGCACCGGCGCGGTTCTCTCTCATGCCGACGATGGAGCGGTCGGCCTCGACCGCCTGAGCACGGTGGCCCTCGACCCGTCGGCGCGTGGGCTCGCCACCGGCGCGGGATCCGCCCCGTCACTCGTGGTGCTGGTGACCGGACGCCTCGATGGCCGGGACACCGCCCCGCTGCGCCAGGCCCTGCAACCGCACCGGCCGGTGTTCCTCGTCACCACCGCGGTCGGCGACACTCCCGTGACCGCGACGGGCGGGCTCACCCATGTCTGCGTGCACGACCGCGACGTCGCCGGCGCCTGGAACGAAGCCGTGCTCGCACGGGTCTCCGGACTGGCGCGCGTTCCCGGATCCGGGCGGGCGCGCTCGTGAGCACCGATACCAAGAGCGGGGGCGGGGGCGGGGGCGGGGGCGACCGGAGCGGCGGAGCCGTGACGCTCGCGCTCGCCGCGCTCAGCGCGACGACCGCGGTCGCATTCGACCGGGTGTTCCGCGACGGCTCGTACCTCCTTCCCGCGCTCGGCGCCGCGCTCATCCCCCACGCCATCGGATGGCTCGGTCGGCGCCGCAGGTGGCACCCGATGACCGCCGTCGTGGCGTCACTGGTCGCGCTCGGGCTCTACGCGAGCTGGACCGCGGTCGCGTCCACCACCTTCCTCGGCGTTCCCGGCTCCGGCACCCCGCACGCGATCGCGACGACCCTCCGCGACGGCCTACGGGTCATGCGCACGGGCATCGCACCGGTCTCGGTCACCGCGGGGGCAGTCCTGCTCGTCGTGATCGCCCTCTGGATCATGGCCACGAGCGCCGACGCGCTCGCGTTCGCGGGCGATGCGCCGCTCGGCGCGATCGTCCCGTCGCTCGTGGTCTTCGTGGTCGCCTCCAGCCTCGGGTCACACGATCTCGGGATCGGCACGTCCGCCCTCTACCTCGGGGCCGCGCTCACGTTTCTCGCGGTGTGCCATCGAGATGTCCTCGAGCGGCGACGCTCGTGGTTCGCGGTTCGCACCGCGGCCGGCCGGGTTCCGACTGGTCACGGCCGGATCTCGTTGGGGGTCGGTGCCGGCCTCGCGACCGTGGCGATCCTCACCGGGCTGTTCATCGCGCCGCTGCTCCCAGGCGCTCACAGCGATCCGCTGCTCCGGTACAAGCATCCATCCGGTGGCGCGGGCCGCTACGAGAGCTCCGTCAACCCGCTCGTCGATCTGGCGGCGCGGCTCGGCGCCCCGTCGACCGAGCAGCGCTTCACGGTCGAATCGCCGAATCGGTTGTACTGGCGCGAGGTCGCGCTCGATCGCTTCGACGGCTCCCAGTGGACGCTCGAGAGCAGCAGCCGGGCCGCGTCGCAGGTTCTCGGTGGGTTCGCCCCCTCCGGTCGGTCGACTTCGATCCGGCAGCGCTACCGCCTGACGGGGATGGCCGAGCGATGGCTCCCCGCGGCCTATGAGCCGATCGGGATCAGTCTCGCCAACGCGCGGATCCTCCCTGAGTCGCGCACGCTCTTCAACGCCGACCAAGCGGTCGTCGGCCTCGACTACTCGGTCGACTCGCGCATCCCGCCCGCGCAGCTCACTCCCGCGCAGATCGCCGCGACCTCGCGCCCGCTCCCGGAGGCGGTCACGTCCGACGTCGATCTTCCCGACAACTTCCCCGCTTCCGTGCGCCGACTCGCGCGCCACGTGACCGCGGGTGCGGCCACGCCCTATGACCGCGCCGTGGCGCTGCGGAACTACTTCACCGGTGGGGCGTTCACCTACGACCTCGCCGTCCCGCCCGGAACCGGCAACGACGCGATGGAGGAGTTCCTCACGGTCAAGCGGGGCTTCTGCCAGCAGTTCGCGGGCACGTTCGCGGCGATGGCCCGGTCAGTGGGACTCCCGTCGCGGGTCGTCGTCGGGTACAACCCCGGAACCTACGACGCCGATGCGGGCCTGTTCCGCGTGACCGATGCCAACGCCCACGCGTGGGCCGAGGTGTGGCTCGCGGGCGTCGGTTGGACCCTGTTCGAGCCGACCCCGGCCGGCCCACAACCGGGAGCCACCGACGCCGGGATCGGTCTGGCCGCCGGCACGAATCCCTCCACCCCCACTGCGACCACGCCGACGACGATTGCACCCGGTGCGACGACCCCGACGACCGCCGTCTCGACGGTCGGAGGAACCGGCGGCCAGGTCTCCGTCGACGGCACGGACGCGGGCACGGGCTCGGGCTCGACGCGAACCCCGGACCGGACCCGGTGGATCGCGTTCGGGATCGCCGCCGTCGCGCTCGCGCTGGTGGCGATCCGAGTCGGTCGGAGGTGGGCCCGACGCGCCCGACGCCGTGCCAACCGGCGCCGCGGCACCCCGCGCGCCGCGGTCGTGGGGGCCTGGGCCGAGGCCCTCGACCGCCTCGACGAGAACGGCATGACGACGTCGACGTCGAACACTCCCCGCGAGGTGCTCGACGGCACGGCATCCCGATCCGATCGAATTCCCGACGCAGAGGAGCCGCTGGAACGTCTGGCCGACGCGACCGCGCGGGCGATGTGGTCGGCGTCGGATCCCGCGCCCACCGACGCGGCGCGGGCCTGGAGCGACCTGGAAGCGCTCGAGCGTGCGCTGCGCGACCACACGCCGCGCCCGACGCGCATCCGTCGGACGATCTCCCGGACGATCAGCTGACAAAGCTCAGCGAGCGGACATCTCGATCGGGATCGGAGCCGGCATCGTCGCACCGACGGTCTCGAGGAAGGCTCGCCGTTCGGTGTCGAACTCGAGCACGTGCGAGCGCACGTCGTCGACGAAGTGATCGACATCGACGAAGAGGACCAGTTGACCGCCGCGCAACGTGTCGAGGATCTCCCCCTCGCTGTGGCACGCCCACACGCGATCGCCGTCGGTGAGGAGCCGGAGTCCGGCGAGCTCCTCTCCTGACTCCACGAGGTGTCGCAGCGCCCGCCGCACCCGGGCGAGCGACAGTCCGGCATCGAGCAGCGCGGCGATGACCCGCAGCGCGATCAGGTCGCGAAACGTGTAGCGAGGTCCGTCGACTCCAGGCGTCGGGCAGATGAGCCCGGCGCGATCCCACGAGGCGAGCTGGGACCGCGAGCAGTTCGTGACCCGGGCCGCCTGGGGTGGCGTGAGCTCCAAGATCTCGTCAGGCGTCGTCGTCGCGGCGGAACCGGTCACGCCAACGAGCACCGTCACCGAGCATGCGCGCCAAGGATCCGCCGCGGACCGAGCTCGTGAGGCTCTGCATCCCTGCTCGTCCGAGCTTGCGGGCGTTGCGCTCGATCACGAGTGAGCAGCCCAGCATCACGAGGAAGCCGACGATGGCGAGCGGAGTCGTCTTGATGGTGAAGACCAGCAACACGAGGCCCGCGACGAAGCCGACCACAGCCCACCGGATCACCCGCGCCGCGTGGCGGTACAAGGTGGTCTCGGAGACCTGTTGCACCAGCGCGGGATCGGTGGCGGTGAGGTTCGCCTCGATCTCGCTCAGGATGCGCTGTTCGTCTTCGGAAAGGGGCATGGATCCTTCGTCGCCTCTACGTTCGTGGCCCACCGACCGACCCCCTGACGAGGGCCGGTGAGCGGGTGGTACCGCCCAACCCGGTCAGTCTCGCGCACGCACGGGTGTCACTCAACGCGGTGCGGGATCTGATCAGCTCCGGGTTCACCCGGCGCCCGGATCCTGACCACCTTCCGGGTCGGGCCCCCAGGGTGTGCCCCGCCGACCGAGCCGCATACCCGCTCCGTCGAGGAGCGTCGCGGGTCCGACCGCATCGTCACCGAACCGGGCCCGGACCCCGTCGACCGCGGCTTCGAGCGCGCGCCGATCCGGTTTCGCACCCTTGGCGAAGTCGAGCGACTCCTGGAACACGACGCCATCCACGAGTTGCTGAGCCGACACACCGAGCAACCGGACCCCGGGCCCGCAGTCGACGTCGGCGAGCAAGGCGCGGGCCTCTTCGTGGATGTCGCGAGCGAGATCGGTGGGTTCGGGGCGGGTGTGCGCGCGAGTGATGGTGCGGAAGTCGCCGAAGCGCACCTTCAGCTGCACAGTCCGGGCCGACTTGCCCGATCTCCGGAGTCGGATCGCGACCCGTTCGCTCATCCGTACCAGCTCCCGCGCGAGGACGTCGCGATCCGTGAGGTCGTGGGCGAACGTCTCCTCGTGACCGATCGACTTCACCGACCGCTCCGGCTCCACCGGGCGTTCGTCGTCGTTGTGGGCCAACGCGTGGAGATGACGTCCGTGGGCGTCGCCCAGCGCGGCGACGAGCGCGGGCTCGGGGATCGCCGCGAGCTCCCCGACGGTGTGGACGCCGAGCCGATCGAGTCGGCGACGCGTCGCCGGCCCGACACCCCAGAGCCGTCGGACCGGAAGTGGATGGAGGAACGTGAGCTCCGTGCCGGGTTCGACGACGAGCATGCCGTCGGGCTTCGCGAGATCACTCGCGAGCTTGGCCAGCAGCTTGGTGGTGGCTGCGCCGACCGACGCGACGAGTCCCGTCTCCTCGAGCACCCGCCCGCGGATCGCCGCGCCGGTGGTCGGCCCCGACCCGTGGGTCCGCCGTACACCTTCGACGTCGAGGAACGCCTCGTCGAACGAGATCGGCTCCACGAGCGGCGTGTAGGAGCGGAGGATCGCCATCACCTGGGTGCTCGCAGCCGAGTACGCCTCGAAGCGCGGAGCGACGAACGCGGCCTCGGGACACGCCCGCCGTGCGCGCGCCATCGGCATCGCGGAGTGGATCCCGAACGCGCGCGCTTCGTAGCTCGCCGCGGCGACCACACCTCGGTTCCCGAGCCCGCCGACCACGACCGGTCGGCCGCGCAGGCTCGGATCCGCCAGCTGCTCGACCGACGCGTAGAAGGCGTCGAGATCAACGTGCAGGATCGATGCGTCGGCCCGCGCCACGCGTGCGCCTACTCGACCGTCACCTGGAGGACCTCGAAGTCGTCGAGGCTCGAGCCCCGCACCGCGTATCGGTAGCCGCGACGATCGGTGGGACCCCAGCGGCCCTCGAGCCAGTCGGTGAGTGGCTCCCGCACCCACTGCAGACACGCGGCCAATCGGTCAGCGCACGCGTCGACCGGTACGAACGCGGCGTCGATCACGATCCCGTCGGGATCCTCGAGGAGGAGCTCACCGTCGAACTCGACGGCCCGGTGCACCTCGCACCGCATCCGCCACCCCAGGTCGACCGCCTCTGCGTGCACCTCGTAGACCGGCCCCTCCCACGAGCGGACCCGGAGCCCCGTCTCCTCCGCGACCTCCCGGGCCAAGCCGTCGAGCACCGACGCGTCGGTGGCGTCGATCACTCCCCCGGGCGGGCTCCAGTCGGTGCTCCCGCCCCGCCTCCGGTTCAGGACGAGCAGCAACTCACCTTCGCGCTCCACCAATGCGGACGCCACGACCCATTCCCGAACCACGTCAGCCACTCGCCAGCCTGCCCCGGAAGACCCGATCGCGGAGGGCCCACCAGGCCACGAGCACGAACGCCTCCGCCACGATCCGGCCCGACATCTTCGACGTCCCGAGCTCGCGGTCACGGAACTCGATCGGAACCTCGGTGATCGAGCCTCCCGCCGCATCGACGCGATAGGTCATCTCGACCTGGAACCCGTACCCCTCGGCCCGGACCTCGTCGAGCGGGAAGCTCGTCAGTGCGTTGCCGCGAGTAGACCCGGAAGCCGGCGGTGGAGTCGCGCACGTGCAGACCGAGCAGCGCCCGCACGTAGAGGTTGCCACCTCGCGAGATCGCGAGGCGGTACCAGGGCCAGTGCGGTGTGCGCCCGCCGGGGACGTACCGGGACCCGATGACGAGATCCGCGCCGAGCTCGGATGCGGCGAGGAGCGACGGCAACGCTGCGGGATCGTGCGACAGATCGGAGTCCATCTCGACGAACGCGTCATAGCCGCGATCGAGCCCGAAGCCGAACCCGGCCCGGTAGGCCGAACCGAGACCCGACTTCGCGGCGCGACGAAGCACCTCGATCTGACCGAGCTCGGCCCCCAGCTTGTCGGCGATGTCGGCCGTGCCATCGGGGCTGCCGTCGTCGACCACGAGGATGTCGGCCGCGGGAATGATCGTGCGAACGCGGCGCAGGACAGTCTCGATGTTCTCGGACTCGTTGTAGGTCGGGAGCACGACGAGCGTCCGCATGGAGGATTGGAGCTTACCGGCGGGCGCCTGTGCGTACGATCGGGTCCGTGGAAGCCCCAGGCCCGCCGCCGCCCAGCCAACCGTCGAGCAGTCGAGCTCCCGGCGGTGAAGTCCCCGACAACCCGCCACCCGGCGTCCCGACCGGTGGCGTCATCGTCGTCGCCTTCATCGGTGTCGTCGTGGCCGGGCTCCTCGGCGCGCTCGCGGCGTACGGGATCGTCGATGTCGACTGCCGCGGCGGCTGCGAGACGAACGCCGCGCTTGCCGCGGTCGTCGGCGCACTGATCGGCACGATCGGTGGTGGAGTCGTCGCGGTGCTGGTGCTGCGGGCGCGCGCCATGTGGCGGGTCCCGCACGACGACGCGCCCGACCTCGAGCAGTAGGGCCGCTTCGGTCGGCTACTCGAAGGTGAGCTTGCGGAACGACTCCGCGTAGCGGACGCCGGCCGCGCGGCCGGCTTCCTCGGCCTGCTCCGCCAGCCAGGCACGAAACCACGGACCGGTCTCGGTGAGTTGGCTCGCGTGGCAGAAGAGCGCGTCGATCTTGCGGTCGAGCGCGTCGGAGATGTCGATCCAGCAGTTCGGTTCCAGGGTTCCGGAGAGATAGGCGGTCGGCACCTCGTGCACGGTGAGCCCGTCTGCGAGCTGGTCGGCGAAGTAGTGCGGGTTGCCCGAGGCCGGCGCGATCGCGTCGAGCGTCGCCCAACCGGTGACCCGATGGTCGCGGTGGTTGAAGTACCCGTCGCCGAAGAACACCGCGGTCGGGTCGGGGCAGAGCACTGCCTCAGGTCGGAGCTCTCTCACCGTGCGCACGATCGCGGCACGCAGATCCTGGTCGTCGGGGAGCTCGCCATCCGAGTAGTCGAGATGGAAGTGACCGGCGAGACCGAGCGCATCGGCCGCCGCCGCGGTCTCGGCCCGGCGCAGCTCGGCGAGCTCGCCGGGATCGGTGGAGGGATCGGAGCTCCCCTTGTCGCCACGGGTGGTGACGAGCACCCAGACCTCGCTGCCGGCCTCGGCCCAGCGGGCGAGCGTGCCGCCGGCCGAGATCTCGGGATCGTCGGGGTGGGCGTAGACCGCGAGCGCGCGTGCGGGAACGTTCGCGTCGGGGCCGGCCATCAGCCGTCGCGCCCGGGGCGGACGAGGCCCTCTTGCATCACGGTGACGGCGAGCACGCCGTCCTGACGGAAGATCTCGCCGTGGGCGAGGCCGCGCGCGCCGTGGGCGATGGGGCTGTCCTGGTGGTAGAGCAACCACTCGTCGGCTCGGAACGGATGGTGGAACCACATCGCGTGGTCGAGACTCGCAACCATGTACTGGCCGTCCCTGCCAGTCGACACCGTGCGGGAGCATCGCGGTGTCGAGGATCGTGATGTCGGAGGCAAAGGCGACGATGCAGGCGTGCAGCAAGCGGATCGTCGGGCAGGGTCCCGACGGCCCGGATCCAGACGTCCTGGTTCGGTGGCCGGGGCGCGTGATCGAGCCACGACGGCATCTCGGTCGGGCGGGTGTCGATCGGTCGGTCCTGCGTGAGCCACTCGACGACGTCGGGGCCGAACTGGTCGAGGAACGGCTCGAGCCGTTCCGCGGTAGGTCGGCAACGACTCCGCCGGCGCGACGTCGGGCATCGGCGTCTGGTGCTCCGGTCCGTCTTCCATCACCTGGAACGACGCCTGCAGGTTGAAGATCGCGCGGCCGTGCTGGATCGCGACGACTCGCCGCGTGGTGAAGCTCTTGCCGTCACGGATGCGATCGACCTCGTACACGATCGGCACGCTCGGGTCGCCCGGCCGCAGGAAGTACGCGTGCAGCGAGTGCACCGAGCGGGCGGAGTCGACGGTACGACCTGCGGCCACGAGCGCCTGGCCCGCGACCTGACCCCCGAAGACGCGTTGCATCAGCTCGATCTCGCCGGGACTGATGCCGCGGAAGAGATTGACCTCGAGTGCCTCGAGATCGAGGAGCGCGATGAGGTCGTCGAGCGGAGAACCCATCCGGTGAACGTAACCGACGAAACTCGAGCTACCCGAAGAAGACGCTTGCGACCTCGTAGAGGTGCGGATCGACGGTCTTCAGCTCGACGGATCGCGTCCTCGATCGGCACCCGCACGATCTGCGCGCCCTGCAACGCCACCATCGTCTGGAAGTCGTGCTCGTTCGCGGCATCGATCGGCCTCGACGCCGAAGCGGGTCGCGAGCACCCGGTCGTAGGCGGTCGGCGTCCCGCCCCGGAGCACGTGGCCGAGGATCGTCACCCGGGTCTCGAAACCGGTGCGCTGCTCGATCTCCTCGGTCACGACGTTGGCGACTCCGCCGAGACGGACGTGCCCGAACGCGTCGGTGTCGCCCGACTGCAGGCTCAACGTGCCCTCGACCGGCTGCGCGCCCTCCGCGACCACCACGATCGAGAAGTTCGCGCCGCGCCGGTGACGGTGCCGGATGCGCTCGCAGACCTCGTCGATGTCGAAGGGGCGCTCGGGGATGAGGATGATGTCGGCACCGCCCGCGAGACCGGAGTGCGATCGCGATCCAGCCGGCGTGGCGGCCCATGACCTCGACCACCATCACGCGGTCGTGGCTCTCCGCCGTGGTGTGCAACCGGTCGATCGCGTCGGTGGCGGTCTGCACCGCGGTGTCGAAGCCGAACGTGTAGTCGGTTGCCGACGAGGTCGTTGTCGATGGTCTTCGGCACCCCGACCACCGGCACGCCATCGGCGCCGAGCTTCGCCGCGACACCCAGGGTGTCCTCACCGCCGATCGCGATCAGCGCGTCGATCCGTTCGCGCTGCGAACGTGTCGAGCACCCTCGCGACTCCGTCGTCGGTTCGGTACGGGATTCGTACGAGACGATCCGAGGATCGTGCCGCCGCGCGGCAGGATTCCTCGAGTGGACGCGAGGGTGAGGTCGATCGTCTCGCCTTCGATCGACCCCCCGCCATCCGTGCCGGAAGCCGAGCACGGTGTGGCCGTACACACCTTCGCCCTTGCGGACGATCCCCCGGATGACTGCGTTCAGCCCCGGGCAGTCGCCACCGCCGGTCAGCACTCCGACTCTCATCCGCGCGCTCCGATCGTCCCCGCCGCCCCGGCTTGTCGCCGGTAGCGTGTGGATGATGACCCGCAAGGACACACTCGTGCACCTCCGTCGCGCCACTGAGTCGCTGCTCCGACCCGACGAGACCTTCGTGGCCGGATGCGCCGTGTGGATGGCCGACCAGCGGAAGACCGTGCCGCTCGCTTTCACCGGTCGCGCGATCTACCTGCTGGCGGTCACGAGCGAACGGTTGCTGGTGTTCGACACGCCGCGCCGCCGCCGACCTCTCCTGGAGGCCGACCTGCTCCTGCAACGTCGATACGACGCGCTCGACCTCCTCCAGGTCCGGTCCCGCCTCCCGATGTTCCAGCTCCGCATCTCACCCGCACCCGAGCGCGTCGTGATCCTCGAGTTCCGGCCACGCGACCGGGCCGTGGCCCGCAAGCTCGTCAAGCTCCTCGGCACAAATACAGCAAAGCCGCCGGTCACCACTGCTCCCTGACCGATGGGGGGAGAGGTGGTGGTCGCCATCGATGCCGGAACGACGGGGGTGCGGGCGTTCGCGGTCGACGGCGACGGACTCCCCCGGGCGTGGTCGTACCGGGAGTTCCCGCAGCACTTCCCGCAGCCGGGGTGGGTCGAGCACGACGCCGACGACATCTACGCGACGACGCTCACGGTGCTCGGCGACGTCGCCCGCGAGCTCACCACCGCCGAGCTGGCGATCGTCGCGATCGGGATCACCAACCAGCGTGAGACCACGGTGGTCTGGAGTCGGAGCACCGGGCGTCCACTGCACCGGGCGATCGTGTGGCAGGACCGTCGGACCGCCGGACGGTGCGACGACCTGAAGGCCGCGGGCCTCGAGCCGTTGGTGCGCGAGCGCACCGGTCTCGTGCTCGACCCGTACTTCTCGGCCACGAAGTTGCACTGGCTCCTCACCGAAGGCGGCGTGACCGCCGACGGCGACCTGTTGTTCGGCACCATCGACTCGTGGTTGCTCTGGAAGCTCACCGGTGGTCCGGGACCCACCGCCGTGCATGCGACCGACCCGTCGAACGCGTCGCGCACGATGCTGTTCGACATCGCGACACTCGAGTGGTCCGACGAGCTGTGCGAGCTCTTCGGGGTCCCGCGGTCGTGCCTGCCGACGGTGCTGCCGAGCTGTGGACGGTTCGGCGATCGACCGAACCCGCGGCGGCTGCGGGCCTGCAGGTTCCGGTGAGCGGCATCGCCGGCGACCAGCCCGCGGCGTTGTTCGGCCAGGCCTGCTTCGAGCCCGGCATGGCGAAGAACACCTACGGCACCGGCTCCTTCGTCCTCCTCAACGTCGGATCGGATCTGCCGTCACCCGTCGACGGACTCCTGACGAGCGTCGCGTGGACCATCGGCACGACGACGACCTACGCGATGGAGGGCTCGATCTTCGTCACGGGCGCCGCGGTGCAGTGGCTGCGCGACGGACTCGGGATCATCGCCGAGCGCGGCCGAGACCGGCCCGCTCGCCGAGAGCGTCGACAGCACCGGCGGCGTGTACTTCGTCCCCGCGTTCACCGGTCTCGGCTCGCCATACTGGGATCCGTACGCGCGGGGTGCGATCCTCGGGCTCACGCGCGGCAGCGGTCGGGCCGAGCTCGCGCGCGCCACCGTCGAGGCGATGGCGTTCCAGACCGCCGATGTGGTCGACGCGATGACCGCGGCGAGCGGTGCGCGCGCCGCAGAGCTGCGTGTCGACGGCGGCGCGAGCCAGATGGACCTGCTCTGCCGCTTCCAGTCCGACCTGCTCGGCGTGCCCGTACGACGTCCCGTCATCCAGGAGACCACGGCGCTCGGTGCGGCCTACCTCGCGGGCCTCGCCGAGAGCATCTGGGAGACCCCGGCCGATGCCGCGGCGGCGTGGCGCGAAGAGGCGAGCTTCACCCCGTCGATGGGGGCCGACGAGGTCGCAGCCCGGCGCGAGGGTTGGGCCCGGGCCGTCGAGCGGTCGCGCGACTGGGCACGAGCCTCGACCCGCGAGCGTGGCAAGCCGAATGGAGCGGTCGACCACCTCGGATGACGTGTCGGTCGGCTCATGCGGCCGCGGCGGCGTCGCTGTCGCGGGTGCGCGCCGCCGGGACCCGGATCGCGAGTGCGTCGAGCATCGCGTGCTCGAAGGCTCGCCGTTCCAACTCCGCCCGGGCGTTGGCCGCGGCACCGCCGCTTCCCATCTGATCCAACCAGCGCCTGACCTGCTCGAGTCGTTCAGTCACCGAGACACTCCTCACGTCGATTCGGCTTGGGCTTCGAACTGCCTCCGTGCATCCCCGACTCCGAGATCCATCATGCGCCCGTGAGGTTGCCGTCGGCGCGCCGACGGATTGCCTGCGTGCGAACCCCCACTGACGATTGCCTGAACGCCGGCGCCGACGCCGGCAGTCGTGCGCCGCTCCTTCTTGACCGCCCGGTCAAGGCGCTCGTAGCCTCCGCGACCTTGGCCCGGAAGCTCACCCAGCGAGGGAAGGACCGCCGCCTCCAGATCATGGCGGTGTCGACGCGCCTCTTCGCCGAGCGCGGGTTCCACCCCACGTCGATCTCCGACATCGTCACGAACGTCGGTGTCGGCAAGGGCGTCTTCTACTGGTACTTCTCCAGCAAGGAAGAGCTCCTCGCGCAGCTGCTCGAGACCGCGCAGCTCGACCTCCGTCGCCGACAGCAGGGTGCGATCGGTGACGAGCCCGACCCGGTCCGCCGGATCGAGCTCGGGAATCCGCGCGTCGATGCAGTGGTTCTCGGAGCACCGCGACTCCCTGACGCTCTTCCAGTTCGCCGCGACCGAGGAACGGTTCGCCCCGGTCCTGCGGGCGGGCCAGGAGATCGCCGTCGACGACCTCGCCCGCCACCTGAAGGACGCGATCGGCGCCGGACGCGCCGTCGACCAGGATCCCCAGATCGTGGCGTACGCGGTCCTCGGTGTCGTCCAGCAGCTCGCGCGCACGTTCCTCGTCAGCCACGAGGAACCCGTCGAGCGCGTCGCCGACGTCGCCGTCGCCTTCTGCCTCCACGGCCTGGAGAGCTGATGACAGCCCGACCGACGAGGGTGACGACGAGGACGAGGCGACGCGCTCAGCCGAGCTTGGTGAGGGCCTTCTTGATGCCGCGGACGGCCTGGCCGATGCGCTGCTCGTTCTCGACGAGCGCGAAGCGCACGAACCCCTCGCCACCGGGACCGAAGCCCATGCCGGGCGACACCGCGACCTTCGCCTCGCGCACGAGCAGCTTCGCGAACTCGAGGCTGCCGAGCTCCTGGTACGGCTCGGGAACGGGCGCCCACACGAACATCGTGCCCTTCGGCTTCTCGATCTCCCACCCGCCGCGGGCGAGCCCGTCGATCAGCGCGTCGCGGCGGCCCTTGTAGATCTCGTTGACCTCGAGCGGGTAGTCGGGCGCCTCGTTCATCGCGACGATCGACGCGATCTGGATCGGCTGGAACGTGCCGTAGTCGAGGTAGCTCTTCAGCTTCGCGAGCGCAGCGACGCACTCCGCGTTGCCGACGAGGAATCCCATCCGCCAGCCCGGCCATCGAGAACGACTTGGTGAGCGTGTACAGCTCGACGGCCACATCGGTCGCGCCGGGAACCTGCAGGATCGACGGCGGCTGGTAGCCGTCGAAGCCGAGATCGGCGTACGCGAAGTCGTGGACGAGGATCACCTCGTGCTCACGTGCGAAGTCGACCATGCGCTGCATGAACGCGAGGTCGACGCAGGTGGTGGTCGGGTTGTGCGGGAACGACAGCACGATCACCCGGGGCCGGGGCCACGAGTCCTCCCACGCCTCCAGCAGGTTCTCGAAGAAATGCCCTGCTCGCTCAGCTGCCGGCGCTCGGCCCTGCGGACCGAGGCGGACGTGGCGCACCTCGGCGCCCGGCGAGGATCGGACCCCAGATGTGGATCGGGTACGACGGGCTCGGCACCAACGCGGCATCGCCCGGGCCGAGGAGCGTCCACATCAGGTGCGAGAAGCCCTCCTTCGCGCCGATGCTCGTGCACGCCTGCGTGTCGGGATCGAGCTCGACGCCGAACTTGCGGCGGTAGAGGTCGGTGATCGCGAGCCGCAGCTTCGGGATGCCGCGACTGGCCGAGTAGCGGTGGTTCTTCGGGTTCTGCACCGCTTCGCACAGCTTGTCGACCGCGACCTTCGGGCTCGGGACGTCGGGGTTGCCGAAGCCGAGGTCGATCACGTCTTCTCCGGAACGGCGAGCCTCCATCTTCAGCGCGTCGATCGCGGCGAAGACGTACGGCGGGAGAGCGTTGATCCGGCGAAACTCCATGCGGATCACGGTACCAGCCACCCCTCCCGCTCCCGGTAGCTTTGGCCGCCTTGGCGCACCGAGATCGACACCTTGCTCCTGGACGTCGGCGGGGTGTTCCTCCTCCCCTCCCCCGAACCGATCGTCGGCGCGCTCGAACGCGCGCGAGATCCCGGTCGACGCGACCCGCCTCGACCGCGCGCACTACGCGGGGGCCGCCTCCAGCCCGATCGACCTCGACGGCGACGACACGCCCATCGCCGACTTCTGGCGCGCGTATCTCACCGCGTTCACTGTCGAGGGCGGCGTCCCCGCCGACCGTGTCGACGAGGCGATCGAGCACCTCGGGAGCGAGTTCGCGACCGATGGCCTCTGGACCCGGGTCGTCCCCGGTTCCGTCGACGCGCTCCGTGCGATCGACGCACGCGGGTATCCGTCTCGGAGTCGTGTCGAACGCGGGTGGCACCATGGCCGACCGCCTGCGCGAGCTCGAGGTCCTCCAGGTCGGGCCCGGCCTGGGCGTCGAGGTCGGCACCTTGATCGACTCCGGCGCCGTCGGCGTGGAGAAGCCCGACCCGCGCATCTTCCACCTCGCGCTCGAAGCCCTCGATGCCGATCCCGCGCGCACCGCCTACGTCGGCGACATGCCGCGCTTCGACGTCGTCGGCGCGAGGCGCGCCGGCCTGCGACCGCTGCTCATGGATCCGTACGGCTTCCAGCACCGCATGACGTGCGAGAAGGTCACGTCGCTCGCCGACGTGCTCTCGCTACTCGTCCGCTGAGGCGATCAGCCGCTGACCGGTAGCCGCGCGCCGACCTCGTACGGCTCGGCGTAGAACTGGGAGTACCACTTCCGGAACTGCACGATCGGGCCGTCGGTGTCGGCCAGCGCCGGCACCGGGAGGAACGTCTTGTGCTCCCAGATCGGCTGGTCCTCCTGGATCTGCTTGTTGATCTCGCCGACGAACGCCTTCGCGACCGACGACGTCGTCTTCGCGTCGTCGAACTTGCGCACCGTGAAGTTGAACCGGACCTGTGTGGAGCTCCTGTCGATCGGCGTCGACGTGGCGACGAGCAGGGCGTCGACGATGCCGGTGAACCACGTCTTCGCGAGCCCGGGGCCGAAGGCGTACACGTCGATGCGACCTTCGGTGACCCCGCGCGGCGTCACGTAGGACTGCTTCGAGAGCATCGTCGCGGTGTGACCCTCGGTCACGTAGCTCTCGCACTCGGCGACCTGGTCGGTGCCGTGCACGAAGCGGAAGTGCGCGGGATCGACAGTGTTCTCGGCCATCTCCTGCGGGATCGTGCCGATCGTGTAGCTCGACTTGTAGTAGTCGGAGAACTCCGGAGTGCCGATCTCGTCGAAGACGGGAACATCCCACAGCGGTGCGATCTCGTCGGGGTGGTACCAGGCGAACACGAGGTCGTTGGCGCACCACGACCGGATAGGTGCGGACGTGGGCCTTGCGGTTCAGCCGCTCGCTGTAGGGGATGTTCGTGCATGCGCCGGTGCCGTCGTACGTCCAGCCGTGGAACGGGCACCTGATGCAACCGTCTTCCACCACCCCACCGATGCCGAGGTGCGCACCGAGATGCGGGCAGAACGCGTCCTGCAGGTGGAACTCCCCCACTTCGTCGCGCCAGAGCACGAGATCACGGTCGAAGTACCTCAACGCGCTCGACGCCACCCGGCTCGAGGTCCTCCGGCGCGGCGACCTGGTACCAGGAGTACGGGATGGGGAACGGGAAGCGCGCCATCCCAAAAGTAGAACACGTTCTCTTTTGGCACGCAAACGCCTACCCCACCCTTCACCCGTTGGTGCGATTCTCATCGGATAGCGGCGACTATCGCACCAACGCAGGTCGGGGGTGATGGAGGCGCTACTCGGGCTTCTGGTTGCCGACGACCCACATGCTGAAGAACTGGGAACCGCCGCCGTAGGCCTGACCGAGCGCGCGTCCGGTCTTGAGCTCGACCTGGTAGTCGCCGGCTCGTTCGCGCACCTGCTGAGCGGCCTCGCCGAAGCGGATCATCCCCGACGCCCCGATCGGGTTCGACGACAGCACACCGCCCGACGGGTTCCACGGGATGTCGCCGTCGGGTGCGGTCGCGCCGGCTTCGGTGAGCTTCCATCCGTCGCCCTCGGCGCAGAACCCGAGGTTCTCGAGCCACATCGGCTCGTACCAGGAGAACGGCACGTAGACCTCGGCGACGTCGAAGTCCTCGCGCGGGTTCGTGATGCCGGCCTGCGCGTACACGTCGGCAGCACAGTCACGCCCGGCCTGCGGGTTCACCTGGTCGCGGCCGGCGAACATCGTCGGCTCCGAGCGCATCGCGGTGCCGTGGATCCACGCGGCCGGGCTCGGCGCCGCGTCGGCGACGTGCTTCGCTGCCGATCACGAGCGCCATCGCGCCGTCGGAGCTCGGGCACACGTCGAGGTAGCGGAGCGGGTCCCAGAGCAGGAACGACTCCTCGACCATCTTGAGGTCGATGTCGGCGCAGGTGGAGGTGGGCCTTCGGGTTCCGCAGCGCGGCGAGCCGGTCCTTCACCGCGACGAGGTGGCCGATGTGGCGCGGCGCGCCCGACCGGGCGATGTACGCGCGGATCAGCGGGGCGAAGTAGCCACCGGCGCCGGCGACGAGCGGAGCCTGGAACGGCATGCCGACCGTGAGTCCCCACGTCGCGTTGCTCTCCGACTGCTTCTCGAACGCGACGGTGAGCACCCGCTCGTGGATCGCCCGACATCACGAGCTTCGCGGCGACGATCGCGGTCGACCCGCCGACGCTCCCCGCGGTGTGCACGCGGAGCATCGGCTTGTTCGTCGGCGCCGAGCGCGTCGGCGAGGTACATCTCGGGCATGACCACGCCCTCGAACATGTCGGGGGCCTTGCCGATCACGACGGCGTCGATGTCGGACCAGTCCATCCCGGCGTCTTCGAGCGCCTCGACCGCAGCCTCGCGAACGAGGCCGGCGATCGACACGTCGTGACGGGCCGCGACGTGGTCGCGGTCTGCCGACCCCGACGACCGCGGTGCGGATGCCAGCCATCAGCTCACCTCCCCTTCGAGCACGCAGACGAGGTTCTGCTGCAGGCACGGACCCTGCGTCGCGTGGGCGACGCCGCGGCTCGCGCGCGCCCGACATGATCCGGGTCGCGACCTCACCGATGCGGATGAGGCCGGTCGACATGATCGGGTTGGCACCGAGCGGACCGCCCGACGGGTTCACGTCGACGTCGGGCGCCGAGACCGAGCGCGGCGCGCAGGATCGGCTCCTCGTGGCTGAACTGCGTGTGCAGCTCGGCGACATCGACGGATCCGTCGGCGACACCGGCGGCTTCGGCGGCGAGTCGCGTCGACTCCGATCGGGTGAGGTCACGCACGCCCAGGGCCTGCGGCTCGATCCGGTGCTCGATGCCCCGGATCCACGCGGGTCGTTCGCACGCGCCGTCGGGCGAGGTCGCCGGCCGCGATCACGATCGCCGCGGCCCCGTCGGTGATCGGGGCGATGTCGGCGTCGCGCAGCGGCGCGTGCGTGACCGGCTCTGCGAGCAGCGCCTCCGCGCTCACGTCACGGCCTGCGATCGCGTGCGGGTTCGCTGAGCGCGGCGCGGCGGCTGCGGGACGCGACCTCCGCGAGCTCGCGCTCGTCGGTGACCCGTGCCGCGATCGCGGCACACGCCTGCAGCGCGGCGAGGTCGACGGTCGACGGCCACAGCGGCATCACCGAGTACGGGTCGTTCATGAGGTTGAAGATCTCGTGGACGTCACCGAGCGACGACTTGCCGAACCCGTAGATCAACGCGGAGTCGACGTCACCGACCTGGATCGCGACCCACGCCTCGTAGAGCGCCCACGCGGCGTCCATCTCGACGTGGCTCTCCTTGATCGGGCGGCCACGCCCCGACCGCGTCGAGCCCCTGCACGAAGGTGAACGGTCCACCCGAGAGGTAGTCGCACGAACCCGACACGGTGAACCCGATGTCGTGGCGCGGGATCCCCGACTGCGCGATCGCGTCGCGCACCACCGGGATGATGAACTCGACCTCGTTGCGCTCCCGGTCGTGCTCCGCGAGGTTCTGCGCGAAGCCGACGACAGCGACGTCCCTCATGGCGCGCTCCGCTCCGCCGCCTCGACCGCCCACCGGTCGAGATCCTTCTCGGCGCGTCCGGCGGCTCCGCTGCGCTCGCTTCTCATGCGTACTCCCGGTAGGTCTCGTAGAGGGCGTCGGGCTCGCCGGTCGGCTCGAACCACTTGATGCTCGATGCGTTCGGGAAGCAGCTCGTCGGCCCAGATCGCCTTGACCCGCAGACCCATGCGGACGTCGTCGGCGGGCAAGCCCTGGATGAGTCCGAACCACGGTGTGTTGCCACCGTCGAGCAGGATCTGCGCGCAGACGTACGGGATCTCCGGCGCCAGCTCCGAGAGACCGGGCACGTTCACGACACAGAAGGTGGTGACGGTCCCGATGTCGGCGACCTCGACCTCGATCTCGGTCGGCTGCGCCCGACGTCGGGTCGGAGCCGCGCGGCGGCACGTACACCTGGTCGGAGTCGACCGCGCGCTGACCGATCACCTTGCCCTCGGCGAGCCCGCGGAGGTACTTGCTCGGTGCGACGCCGGCGTTGATCTCGTAGTCGAGGCGGGTCGGCGTGACGATGCCGGTGACCGGTGCTGCGGGCGAACCGTCGGCATCCGTGACCGGCTCGGGGATCACGAGCGGCTCCGAGCCTTCGGGCACGAACGCCTCGATGTCGCGGATCGAGCCGACGCGCTCGGCGCGCCAACGGGGCTGCACCCGCATCCCGACGCTCAGCGCGTCGGGACCATCGACGAGCGACGCGCGTGCAGCATCGTCGGTGTCGGCCCCGTCGAGCTGGATCAGCGCCCACGCGAACGGACGGTCGAGCGGCTGCTTGCCGACCCGCGGCTCGGCGACCCACGTCCACGCGGTCACGACGCCCGACGGCCCGACGTCGACGAACTCGCTCAACGCGGCCGCGGTGTACGGGTCGTACTCGGTCGGCGGGACGAGCACCTTCCCGTCGCTCCCGCGAATGCCGACGATCCGACCGTCGCGCAGACCGGTCAGGAACCGACCGATGATCGGACCGACCGAACGCGTGTAGCCACCCGGGTACTCGAGGACGTGTTGCTCCACCAGGACTTCGGACACTGCAGTTCCTTTCGCAACGGAGGGCTCCCCGGTCAGGCGTCAGATCGCGCGCTCGCGGCCTTCCCAGTACGGGTCGCGGAGCTTGCGCTTCAGCAACTTGCCGGTCGGCTCGCGTGGCAGCGCGTCGGAGAAGTCGATCGTCTTCGGCCACTTGTACTTCGCGAGGCGAGGCCGGAGGTACTCGAGGATCTCGTCGGCGAGCGCGGCGCTCGGTTCGACGCCGGGTGCGAGCTCGATGACCGCCTTGATCTGCTCGCCCCAGTCGTCGTCGGGGATGCCGAACACCGCGGCGTCGGCGACCTTGGGATTGGTGAGGATCTCGCCTTCGATCTCGGCCGGGTAGATGTTCACCCCACCCGAGATGATCATGTCGGACTTGCGGTCGCAGAGGAACAGGTAGCCGTCGTCGGTGAGGTAGCCGATGTCGCCGACGGTGAAGAACCCCTCGAGCCGGTTCTCCTCGGTCTTGGCCTTGTCGCCCTTGTACTCGAACTCCGCGACGTCCATCTTCATGTAGACGGTGCCCGGCGTCCCGGTCTCGACGTCGTTGCCCGTCGTCGTCGACGATGCGCAGCGTCGAGATCGGCCACGCGGTACCGACGGTGCCCGGGTGCTCGAGCCACTGCTCCGGCGTGGCGAGCGTGCCACCGCCTTCGGTCGCGGCGTAGTACTCGTAGATCACGGGACCCCACCAGTCGAGCATCTTGCGCTTCACGTCGACGGGACACGGCGCGGCCGCGTGGATCGCCCATCTCATCGACGACACGTCGTACTTGGCGCGCACGTCGTCGGGGAGGGCGAGCATCCGGTGGAACTGGGTCGGGACCATGTGGGTGTGGGTGACGCCGTACTTCTCGATCTTCTCGAGCGTGTCGTCGCGGCTGCCACTTGTCCATGAACACGAGCGTGTGACCCGGCGTGCAGCGCGTTGCCGCCGAACGTCGTGACCGCGGTGTGGTAGTTCGGCGAGGTGACCGAGATGGACGTTGCCGTCCTTCGGCGGGATGCCGAACAGCATGAGGAACAGCGAGTTCATCTCGGCGTTGACGTCGACGTCGGCGTCGGGCAGCGCGCGGCGCACACCCTTCGGCTGACCGGTGGTGCCCGACGTGTAGTGCATCGTCAGCCCGGGTCGACGATCTTCGGGTGCCGTCGTCGGTTGTCCTTCGACGAGCTCCTCGACCGAACGGAAGCCCGGGATGCCACCGCCCTCGCCGGAGGTTGCGTACGCGAACCGCGCGTCCTTCGGGAAGTCGAGCTCGTCGACCGCCGCGGTGCCAACGTCGGCGTAGCGCGGGTGCACGAAGACCGCCTTCGCCTCGCAGTCCTTCGACGATGTAGGCGATCTCGGGGCCGGTCAGGTGGAAGTTGATCGGGGTGAGGTAGAGGCCGGCCTGGGTCGCGGCGAGGAAGAGCTCGACCGGCGCGACGCCGTTCGGGAGGATCTCCGCGATCGCGTCTCCCGGCTGGAGGCCCAGCGCCCGCAGGCCGTGGACGAGTTGGTTCGAGCGGGCGAGCAGCTCACCGGCGGTGTGCTCGGTGCCGTCGGGGTCGACCACGGCGATGTACGACGGGTCCTCGGTCGCGTGCACCCAGAAGCCACCGGCCATGCGTCGCCCCCCTCGAATCGAGTCGTCGGTGCGGAACGCGCCAAGTAGAACACGTTCTATTCGGGCCCCGCAATACTTCGGCGGGGGTCGACCCGTTCCCCGACGAACTCACTTCCGGAGCCGATAGAGCCCCACCACCTCGCTCTCGCCCCCGACCCGCCCGGGCGCGAACCGGAAGTGGGCGAGCCGTTCTGCTCCGGCTGCTCGGGGAATGCCTCCCACCGTCGCCTGCGAAGCGACGAGCAAGCGGGCGCGGGCGCGGCCACCGTGTTCGACGCGCCCGTCGCCGTACGGGAGCCGTTCCGACCGCGGGACCTCGATCGGGATCCCGTGCCGCTCCAGCTCCAGTGCGACACCCGCCCCGATGGCACTCGCACGAAGCGAGCCGACATCTTCGATCACGACCGGTCCGGTCCGGCCCCGGAGGACCTCGCGCGCCACCGTCGAGAAACGACGCGTCGCCGCGACCTGGTCGGCACCGGTCACCGCAACCGAACGCGCGTCGAGCGCAAAGACGACGGAGGTCACGACGAGCGCACACGCGAGTGCCGGAACGAGGACGCGCTCGCCGCGCTCGCGCGTTCGTGGCGCCAGCGTGCACCACACGCTCCAGACGGCCGCGACCCACGCCAGCATCGCCGGCACCCCGACCCACACGACCAGATACGGGAACATCGGCCCGCTCAATCGACCGAAGGTGATGGTCGCCGCGACCAGCACGAGAGCCACGGTCAGGTCGAGGCGAACTGCGCTCCAGGCCCGACGCGACGCAGCGATCACACCGCCGGCGACGAGCGCGACCAGACCCACCGGCATCGCGGCACCATGCGGCTCGGGGATGAACAGGTTGACCACCGAGTCCCCGGTGATCCACGGCATCCGCCACGAGAGCATTCCGGCGACGAGGTGCCAGCCGTCTCGGAAGACGTGGTGGGGAGCGGCCGGGTCGCGGGAGAACGTCAGGACGAGGTCGAGGTTCCCCGGATCGTGCGTCAACTGCTCGACCACCGGAAGGAACCACATCACCGCGACGGCCACCGCGGTGGCGATGAGCGTCGGGCCGAGCGGCCGACGGCCGCGCCGTGCCGCGAGCACCGTCCCCACCAGCCCCCACGCCAGCAGCACACCGACCGCGCCGGCATAGCCGGCGTGGGACTGCACGATGAACGACCCGATGCCGACCGCGACCGGGAGAGCCCAGCGGTCCCCTTCCGCCGCCGACCACACGACCAGGATCAGCACCAAGAGGGGCAGCACGGTGATGAGGGGGTTCCACACGTCGCGCAGCGTGCTCCTCTCCCATTCCCCCGAGGAGCAGCACGACGCCCAGCAGGAGCAGCGCAACCAACACGAGGCCGCCGCGCCGCTTCGCGATCCAAGCGACGGCGGCGATCGAGATCGCGTTCATGGCGAGCGCGGTGAGCGGGAGCGCGATCAGACTCGACCCGAGCAGCCGGTACGGCAGCGCGAGCACGTAGAACAGCGCCGGACCGGGATGGTAGAAGCCGAACCGCGAGTACGGCCCGAGCAGCACCGCGTGCGTGCCGACGTCGCGTGTCTGCAGCTCGATGAGGGCGTCGTCGGCGACGGCCCGCACGAGGTGCCACTGGTCGAACGTCGCGACCACGACCACGGCGAACGGGAGCAAGGCGACGGCGACGAACGCGACCGTCGCCCACCGATCGCGTCGGATGGCACCCCGAGCCGCCGGGGAAGCTTCGGGTGGCTGATCAGCCGCGACCGTGGCTCCGGCCGGCATGGCGTCACCCGTCATCGAAGGAGGAGCCTAACCAGCGCGACGTAGAATCGGTTCCACGTTCCCGGAACGTCCGGGGCCCCCGACGAGGAGCACGCCCCGACCCATGGCCGAACTGCTGCCCATGACCACCAGTCACTGCACGGTCGAGCGCGACGGTCACGTCGTCATCCTGACGATGAACCGACCCGAAGCCCGCAACGCGCTGAGCCCCGACATGATCGTCGGCCTCGCCGACGGCTTCACCTACGTCGACGAGACGCCCGAGATCCGGTGCGCGATCCTCACCGGCGCCGGCGGGACGTTCAGCTCGGGCGCCGACCTGAAGTCGATGGCGACGCCGAGCGACGACGCGCACGTGCGCCAACGCATGGCC
Organism: uncultured Actinomycetes bacterium; assembly: GCA_963829475.1. Classification (GTDB taxonomy): domain Bacteria; phylum Actinomycetota; class Acidimicrobiia; order IMCC26256; family JANYLB01; genus JANYLB01. The sequence continues at coordinate 1,432,808 of CAWHIU010000002.1, forward strand.
GAGGAGCAGAACCTGCACTGGAAGGCACTGCTGCGCGACTACCGCCTGTCGAAGCCGCTCGTCGCCGCGGTCGAGGGCTACGCCGTCGCGGGCGGTACCGAGATGCTGCAGGGCACCGACGTGCGCATCGCCGCCGAGACGGCGATCTTCGGCGTGTGGGAAGCACGTCGTGGCCTCTTCCCCCTCGGTGGATCCGCGGTACGACTCCCACGCCAGATCCCGTACGCGCAGGCGATGGACATCCTCCTGTCGGCGCGGCCCGTCACCGCGCACGAGGCGCTGCAGATCGGGTTGGTGTCGCGCCTCGCACCCGAGGGTCACGCGCTCACCGTCGCGCGCGCCGTCGCCGAGCAGATCGCGGCGTGCGGTCCGCTGTCGACCCAGGCGATCCTGCGGGCGTTCCGCGAGACCGACGGGATGCCCGACGCCGAGGCGATGCAGGTCCAGGACGCGATCGGCTGGGAGGTGTTCGCCTCCGAAGACGCCCAGGAAGGACCGCTCGCGTTCAAGGAGAAGCGCACCCCGCAGTACAAGGGGAAATGAGACGCAGCGGCGCCGTCGGACGCGCGCGGGAGGATTCGAACCGGTGATGATCGAGACGGCGACGCGTCGTCGACCCGGGAGGGCGTAGCAGTGTCCGAAGCTGCTCCTGGCTTTCCCGATGCGCCGGAGTTCGGCACGCCGGAACGAGCGCGCGTCGCCGAATCGGTTCGCGCACTGATCGACACCCTGATGCGCAACGTGGGCGCGGCACCCGAAGCGCTCACTGCCGCAGCCGAGGTCGTCGACGGGGTCACGGCGTCGCTCGGTGGTGACCAGCTCTCCGACGGCGTGGGATACCGGCCGCGGAGTCACGACGACTACCTCCCGCGGAGTCCGGTCGTCGGTGACGCGAGCCCGCTGTCGCCGCGGCTCGACTGGGAGGTCGTCGACGGCCGCGTCTTCGCGACCGGTCGCTTCGGCGCGGCGTACGAAGGCCCGCCCGGCTACGTCCACGGCGGGATGGTCGCCCTCGCGTTCGACGAAGTCCTCGGGATCGTCAACATCGCGAACAACAACCCCGGACTGACCGCCACCCTCAAGGTGCGATACCGCCGACCCACTCCCCTGTTCACCGACGTGCGGTTCGAGGCCTGGATCGAGGAGCTCGGTGCTCGGCGCATCCGCTCGCGTGCCGAGCTGTGGGCCGGCGACACGCTGTGCGCCGAGGCCGACGGGCTCTTCATCGAGCCGCGGCCCGAGCTCGCGGTTCAGTACTTCGGCACCGATCCCGCCGCGGTCGTGGCGGGCGACACGCCCGGCCCGAGCAACCGAGACGTTCGGCGCTGACGTCGTGGTCGGTGCCCTGGAGCCCACCCCCGACCACGACCCCACAGGCCGATCCCAGGGCCGCGCGGCCGAGACTGCGGCTCGAAGGCGCCGACTCGTGCAGGCCGCAGCCACGCTCGCCGCGGAAGGCGGCTACGACGCGGTGCAGATGCGGGCGGTTGCGTCGCTCGCCGGCGTCGCGCTCGGGACCCTCTACCGGCAGTACGCGTCGAAGGACCAGCTCCTCGTCGCGGTGTTGGTCGACCAGGCCGATGCCCTCCAGCGCACGTTGGCCCGACGCCCTGCGCGCGGCCGTACGAGCGCCGATCGGGTGGCCGACGTCCTCGAACGTGCGTGTCGGGCGCTGGAACGCGAGCCGCTCCTGACCGCGGCGATGGTCACTGCGTTGTCGTCGACCGATCCCGGCGCGGCGTCGGCGGCGCTCTCGGTCGAGGAACGCCTCCAGGCGATGATGGCCGACGCGATCGACGGCGCCACCGTCACCCAGCTCGACGCAGTCCTGCGCACCCTCGGCCACGTCTGGTTCTCGGCGATGGTCGCGTGGGTCGCAGGCAAGACCGACGGTGACCGCATGCGCGCCGACCTCGCATCAGCCGCCCACCTCCTGCTCCCCTGACGCGCCGAGACCCGACCCACGCCGACGTTTGTAGCTTGCGTCGCGTCCAGCGCGTCGAAAGCTACAAACCTCGGAGGGCGGGGGCCACGAGTTCGCCGAGGCGGGTGGCGTTCTCGGGATCCGACGAGTCGATCGGTCCGATGATCACCCACTCCGCTCCGAGCTCCGCGTAGGTGCGCAACCCCTCGGCCACCCGTTGCGGACCGCCCACGATGACGCCCGAGCCGGCGCCGAGTCGCTCGGCTTTGGCGTCGGCCTGCTCGTCGGTCACGCCGAGCACGACGAGGCCTCCCCACGAGAACGTCAGCTCGTCGGGATCTCGCCCGGCCGCGGCGGCGAGGCCACGTACCTGCTCGGCCTCCGACGCGAACGTCGTCGGGTCGGCTCCCCATCGGTTCCACCCGTCGGACCGAGCTGCGAGGGCACCGATGTGCGCCGCGCTCCCGCCCACCCACACGGGGTAGCCGCGATCCGCGAGCTCCGTGACCGTCGCGTCGAGCGACGCGATCCGCTCGGCCTGGGTCCCGAACCCGAGGCCGTAGCTCTCGTTCTCGGCCCGACTCTCCGAGTCGCCCGCACCGATCGCGGCGAGCAGGCGACCACCGCTCACGCGCTGCACGGTGTCGAGCGCGACACCGAGCGTCGCGGGAGGGCGGAGTGTCGTCCGCACCACGAGCGTCCCGAGCGCGACCTCGCTCGTCTCGGCCGCGACCGCACCCAGGAGCGTCGTGCACTCGAGCGCGGGTCGCTTCGTGCCGTCGGCCGCGACCCGGAACAGATGGTCGTACGCGAACACGCCGTCGACACCGGCCGCTTCCGCCGCGACCGCGACGGCGATCGGGATCTCGGGATCGTCGCGGAACGACGGGAGCGTGATCCCAACCTTCACGCGGTCGCGTCATCCGACCAACTCTCGGGCCATGGTCGCGGCGCCGATCGTGCCGGCGCGGTCACCGAGGTCGGCCGCGACGATCGCCGGGGTCGGTCGGTACGCGGCGCCTTCCACGTGACCGTCGAAGAAGGTGCGGATCGGGGCGAGCAGGAGGTCACCCTCGGCGACGAGGCCGCCCGAGACCACGATGATCTGGGGATCGAGGATGTTCGCCAACCCGACCAAGCCGACCGCGACGAGCTCGGCGTACCGGGTGATCAGCGCCAACGCGTCGGTCGCTCCCGCCCGCGCCGCCTCCGACACGTGCGTACCGCGCACTGCGTCGGGATCGCCTCCGGCGCGCTTCAGCACCGACGGAGCATCGCCGAGCACCGCCGCCTCACGGGCCATGTGCCCGAGCGCCGTTCCCGATGCCATCGCCTCCCAGTGCCCGATCTCGCCGCACGCGCACCGCGGGCCCTCCGGGTCGATCGTGAAGTGGCCGATCTCGGCGGCGAAGCCGTGGGCGCCCCGCAACACCCGTCCGTCGGTCACGATCCCTCCGCCGATCCCGGTCCCGAGCGTGATCACCAGGGCGTCGCTCACTCCCCGAGCCGCACCGTGGGCGAGCTCACCCCACGCGGCGGCGTTGGCGTCGTTGTCGACGACGGTCGGAAGCCCCGTCGCCTCGGCGATCTGCGCCTGCACGGGCGTTCCGAGAAACGCCGGGTGCGTTCGGCGCGTAGTGGATGACGCCCTCACGGTCGACCATCCCCGCGGCGCCGATCCCGATCGCGGCGACGTCGCGACCGGCGCGCAACGCGGCGACCATGCCCAACATCTGCTCGCGCATCGGCTCCCAGTCGGACGGCGATGTTGTCCGTTGTTCCGCGACCGACTTCCCCGTCGGCGTCGACCACCGCGGCGCGGACGTTGGTCCCTCCGATGTCGAAACCGATCGTGAGCACCGTCACGACCTCACTCGACGTCGATGTTCTGCACCCGCGGTCGCGCGTCGCCCGTTGCTCCGGCGGCAGAGTCGTGCTCGTCGGCATCGAGGACGACATCGACATCGGAGAGGTCGGTCAGGTCGATGTCGGGCTCGGAATCCCTGGCCTCGGCGTGCTCGGCCGCGAACGTCGCTCGCTGCTCGGCGAGCGTGCGCTCGAACGCTTCGACGACAACCTTGATCGCCAGCGTGAGCTCGTGGGCCGCGTTGACGAGATGCTCCGCGGCTTCGGGCCCCGCTTCGGTCAACGCGGCGACGAACGGCCCGACCGCACTTCCCGGGGCTCCGAACAACGGGTTGTCGGATCCGCCGGAGCTCGGCCGACCGAAGATCGGATCGTCGACCCAGTCGTCCCACCCGTCGTCGCCGATCCCTTCGTCGGGTCCCACCGCGTCGGGTCCGACCGCGTCGGGTCCGGCCACACCGGGACCGGCCGATTCGTGACCCGCCAGGTTGGGCCCGGCGACGTCGTCGACGGCGAACAGTGGGTTGCGACGGGGTGCTCCCGGATCACGCAGCGCCATCAGACCTCCACTGGCTCAGCATCGCGTTGCTGACCCGCACCCGCACCGGCACCGGCACGTGCGGGCCGGAAACTCCACCTCGAGCCGTTCGTCGACCAGGCGGGCCGACCCGACCGTTCGGCGTCGGAGGCTGTCGGGCAGGACCACCGCGCGACGGTAGGCGCCCACCGCCACGAGGAGCTCCGTGTCACGTCGGCCGAGCTGGATGTCGTGCCGCTCGACACCGGGCATCGGGAGGGAGAGCACGAGCGCGTCGCCGACCGCGTCGACGCGCATCGGCTCGACGCTCGAGAGGCGCCCGACCGGATCGCAGTCGGTGTACAGCCCCGAGCCGAACTCACGCAGTCGGTCGACGCCGACGAGCTCGGTCGGCGCGAGCTCGGCAGTCAGAATCGGTGCGGGTGCGAACGCGTCGCCGATCTCGATGAGGTGCTGCGCTTCGGCAGCCCGCCAGTCGGCGAACCACGGATCCGACACCGCACTCGGGAGCAGCCGGTTCGCGACCACCGCGTCGACGTGGTAGCCGAACAGCGAGAGGTAGGTGAAGGTCCGACGAGCCTCGGCGACGACCAGTCGCTCGGCGTTCACCACCAACCGTGCGCTCGTGATCTCCGGGTCGGTGAGGAGCTCGCGCACGCCGTCGAGACGACTGGAGAAGCGGGCCACCGCGTCGAAGACCTTGTCGGATGCGATGGGGACGCTCATCATGCGGCTGAGGAACGGTCGGACCGCACGCGTGAGGCTCCGCTGGGCCGGGAAGACTCGCTCCATGTACCAGCCGATCACGTCGGGGAGCGAGAGCAGACGAAGCGTCTCGGCCGTCGGTGCGCAGTCAACGACGACGACGTCGTACTCACCACCGGCCGCGAACGCCTTGATGTCGGCGAGCGCGAAGACCTCGTCGAGCCCGGGGATGACCGCGAGCTCCTCGGCTTCGACGGGCTCCGCACCGGCCCAGTCGAACAGGGCGACGAGATACTCCCGGACGTCGTCCCACGCGGCCTCCAGCCGCACGCGGGCGTCGAGCTGGATGCCGTCGAGTCCCGGCGCGATCGCCGTGACCGCGTCCCCGAGAGGAACATCGAACGCGTCGGCGAGCGAATGGGCCGGGTCGGTCGAGCACACGACCGTGCGCAGCCCGGCGTCCGCCGCGCGCAACGCGGTCGCCGCGGCCACCGTCGTCTTCCCGACGCCACCCTTCCCCGTGAACAGGAGGATCCGCGGCTCGCGCGGTCGCTCACGCCCGCTCGATCTCTTTCTTGAGCTCGCGGAGGGCGGTTCCCATGATCATGCCGGCGGCGCGGCGCTTGATGAGACCGGGGAGCGGTGCCGAGAGGTCGACGGTGAGGTCGTAGTGGACCTTGGTGCCTTCGCCCTCCGGCTCGAACCGGTACGACCCGTCGAGGCGACGGAGCATGTCGCCCTCCACCAACTTCCACGTGATGGACGCGGGAGCGTTGGAGTAGTCGTAGCGCAACGTGTAGTGGAGGCTCTTGCCGAGCGCCGCGGCGCGGTACTCGACCTGCAGCGCGCGGCCGTCGTCGTCGCGGTTCAGGATCGTCGCCTGCTTCACGTCGCGTGCCCACTCGGGATACTTCTCGAAATCGATGACGACCTCGAAGCATCGCTCCGGCGTCGCCGCGACGCTGATCCGTTCACTCGCCTGCTCCGCCACGCGATCTCCCTTCTCGTGATGCCCGGTCGCCCGCGCTGCCGGCCGGCTGGGAACGGGTCGGTCGTGACGCTGCGGTCTCTCGTGCCGGGAACGTCCCGTACCGGGCCGCCCACATGCCGGCAAGGCCGAGAGGGAGCATAGGGACCAGGAACCCCGCAGGGGCGCGGAACCCGGTTGCGGCCGCGATCAGGACCGACACACCGAGCGCGCCGAACAGGTGCTTCTTGACCACGCTGGGGGCCGAACCCTGGAGGAGGAAGAGGTTCGCGACCGACACGTCGTCACCCCGTGCGCTCCGGACCAGCCCCGATCCGAAGGCATAGGTCCACACACCGAGCGACACGAGGAAGAGGGAGAGCGCGACGACCGCCGCCACCGGCTCGAGCGCGGCCACTCCCAGCGCGGCCGGGATCGCGGTCGCCGCGAAGAGGACATCGGCGGCCCAGGAGACCTCGATGATCCGCTTGCCCGCGTCCGGCACCTGCATCCGGCCCACGGTAATCCTCACCCGCGCAGGAGCGGCAACGCATCGACGGCACCGGCGGCCACGGGCGCAAGACGGGCCGCGAGCGAGTCGTAGGAGAAGCCGGCCACGGCCCGGGCCCGCGCCGCAGCGCCGAAGCCGTGGCGGAGCGATTCGTCGCCGAGGAGCCGCGACAGCGAGCGGCGCACGTCGCTGACCGAGCGCGGATCGACCACGAAGCCGGTCTCGCCGTCGACGACCGCTTCGTGGGAACCGCCACTCCGACCCGCGACCGAAGGGACACCGGACGCAGCGGCTTCGAGGAACACGATCCCGAACCCCTCCGCCTCGAGCCCGAGCCACCGGTCGCGACACACCATCGCGAACACGTCGGCGCTGGCGTACAGCGACGGAAGGTCGTCGTCGGGTACCCGACCGAGGAACTTGACCCGACCTCCGAGCCCCCGACGGGTCACCCGCGACTCGAGTCGGGCCCGATCTCGCCCGCTGCCCGCGATCGCGAGCTGCACCGAGGCGTCGAGCCCGGCGATCGCGTCGATCATCACGTCGAAGCCCTTGCGCGGGACGAGCCGACTCGTCCCCAGCACCAGCGGACGGTTCGGGTCGAGGCGGAATCGCCGTCGGGCCGCGGCGCGAGCATCGGCATCGAGCGGAACGAACCGGTCGACGTCGACCCCCGGTGAGACGACGATTCCGTGCACCGGCCGACCCGCGGCGTGCACGACCTCGCGCGCGGGGTACTCCCCCGCCGCGATCACACCGTCGGCCGCGCGCAAGACGCTCCGGGCCGCGAGGTTCAGACCGGGGAGGCGACCCGGGAGCGTGATCTCGGCTCCGTGCGCGATGACGAGGTGCGGTGCCGCCCGCAGGCTGCGACCGACGACGCCGAGCGGCAACATCGGATCGACGAAGATCGTCGCGGCCCCGATGTCTCGCGCCACCGCGTCGATCCGCGATGCGAGCCCCGGCTGCGGGAGCAGGACCGGTTGGGTGATCCGCTCGATCCGGAACGACTGCGCGGCATCGAACGCGGCCGCGCCCTCAGATGGGGTCGTCAGCACCGCGACGTCGGGGAGGCGTCGGAACAGCTCGTACAGATACGACTGGATCCCCCCGAGCTTCGGTGGGAAGTCGTTGGTGACGAGCAACGTGCTCACGACCTCGGACTCTACGGCCACCATCACCGAGAGCGAGAAGCGTCACGGGGGGTCTGGTTCGAGGTAGTGCTGGGCGAGCTCGGCGGCTTCGTGATCGGGCGCGCCCCCGGCTCTGGTGCGGGGGTCGATGCCGCTGCGGAGCAGCACCAGCCCGGCGAGGGCGAAGACAGCACCGCCGGCGAACGCGCCGCGGTAGCCACCGAACGCGGCGATCGCGCCGAGGATGAACGCGCCGAGCCCCTGCGACAGGTCGAAGAAGCTGCTCACCGTGCCCACGACCGACGACCGCTCGCCCTCGTCCACACCGGTGAGCGCGAGGGTCAAGATCGCGGGGTACAGCAGCGACATCCCGGTCGCGAACACGACGGTGCCGATGACGAGGCCGACGACACTCGGCCACGCCGCGATCACCAGCATCCCCGACGCGCCCACCCCGGTCGCCCACGTTCCCGCACGGAGCGGACCGAGTCGATCGGGCAGTCGGGCGCCGACGATCCGGATGACGAGGATCAGCGCGCCGTAGAGGAAGAGGATGCCGCTCGAGTCGCTGAGGCCGATGTCGGACACGTAGAGCGGTACGAACGCGGCGAACCCGGCGAGGCTGACGAGCCCGAGGAACAGCACGAGGCCCGGCGCGAGCGCGGAGCGGTTGATCAGAGGAGGGCGGGGCCCGGGGGTGTCGTCGGTGCGCAGCGCGACGACATCACGGGTGGTCAGCCCGATGATCGCGGCGAGCGCAGCGAGGCCGGCCGACACGAGCCAGACCGCGTCGAAGCGATCGTTGCCGAGCAACGTCTCGCCCAACGCGGGACCGAACGCGAGTCCGCCGTAGACCGCGACGGACCAGTAGCTGATCGCCTCCCCGCGGCGATCGGCGGGAGCGAGGTCGGTGACAAGTGTCCCGGCACCGACGAAGAACGCGGCCTCGCCGATACCGCCGAACACGCGCACCGCGAGCAACGCGGCGAAGTTCGTCGAGAGCACGTAGAGCACCGCCGACACCGAAACGACCATGGCGCCGCCGACGATCAGCACCCGACGACCGAAGCGGTCGCCGATACGACCGGCCAGGGGGCGCAGCAGCACCGCGCCGACCGAGAATGCGCCGACCGCGATTCCCGACCGCGACGCTTCCCCCACCGAGACGGTCCTCGACGTAGACCGGGACCACCGGGAGGAGCATCCCGAGCGCGAGGAAGTACGCGCCACCGGCGGCGATCACGAGCATCAACCGGCCGGTGAGCAGCCGTTCTCGGCGCGCGGGTCCCGGCGACCCGGCGTTCGACGGGCCCGACACCGGGCTTCAGCCCGCGGCGCGTGCGTGCGCGAGCGCGTCGGTGAAGCTCGCCCGCTCCGCGATCATGCGGCGGTACTGCATGAGGTGACGCGGTCGACTGAAGGCGAGCGCCCCGACCAGGTGGTCGTCGCGGCCGAAGAGGGCCACGAACTGTCGCTCGTCGATGTCGCCGTGGGCGATCTCGAGATCGTCGGAGGGTCCGAAGCGACCGACGCACTGGATCTTGACGCCGTACTGATCGGACCAGACGAACGGCACCGGTGCGAACGGCTCGACGTCGCTCCCCGCGGCGCGCCGCAGCAGGCTCCGAGCCGCGAACGCGCCCTGCTCCGCTGCGTTCGTCCAGTGCTCGAGGCGCATGACCTCACCGTCGAAGAGCGCGTTCGGCCACCGGCAGAGATCACCGGCCGCGACGACTCCCGGCGCGGCGTGCAACGTGTCGTCGCACACCACGCCGTTGTCGAGCACGAGTCCGGAGGTCTCGAGCCAGCGGGTCTCCGGGACGACGCCGACGGCCACCAACAACAGGTCGCACACGATGGTCGAGCCGTCTGCGAGGCGGACCCCCTCGACCCGGGCCTCACCCTCGACCGCCTCGAAGGTGACGCCGAGCCTCAGGTCGACGCCCTCTTCTCGGTGCAGCGCCGCGAGGCGTGCTCCGATACGCGTGCCCACACCGCGCACCATCGGCTGGGGCAGGGCTTCGAGGACCGTCACATCCAGGCCCCGCGCGCGACACGTCGCCGCCACCTCCGATCCGATGAACCCCGCGCCGATCACGACGATGCGAGCTCCGGCGTCGAGACGCGCCCGGATCGCGAGGCAGTCGTCGAGCGTCCGGAGCGTGAACACACCGTCGATCGCCGGGATCGACGGGATCGTCCGAGGAGTCGAGCCGGTCGCGATCACGAGGCCGTCGAACCCGACCTTCGTGCCGCCGGCGAGCTCGATCTCCCTCGCGTCGAGATCGAGCCCGGTTGCCGCGGTTCCGAGCCGAATCTCGAGCTCGAGCTCGTCGTACGGCTGCTTGCGCAGGACCGTGGCGTCTCGCCCCCACTCCCCGGAGAGGACCTCCTTCGAGAGCGGCGGCCGGTCGTAGGGCAGGTGGGGTTCGGCTCCGATGAAGACGAGCCGCCCGGCGAAGCCCTCGCGCCGCAGCGTCTCCACGGCGCGCAGGCCCGCGAGCGACGCGCCGACAACGGCGACCGTGTTCACACTCGGGAGACGGCTCGGGTCAGCCGTCGAGCGAGATGGCCTGGGTCGGACACATCCGAACCGCCTCTTCGACGACCGCGCGCTTCTCTTCCGACGGCTCCTCCTGGAGCACGTAGAGGAAGTTGTCGTCACGCACCTCGAAGATGTCGGGCGCGATGCCCATGCAGACCGCGTTGCTCTTGCACTTGTCGAAGTCGACGACGATCTTCATCCTGGGGTCTCCTGTTCGCGCGCGTCGGCTGTCCGGATGCGCCCGCACCCTACCCGGTGATAAGACACCTGACGTTCTGGTCATGCACAGCCTTCGACGCACTGGTGGTTCGTAGCCGATGACCGATCCCGACATCGATCCGTCGAAGTTCGACCAGCTCGCCGACGAGGAGCTCGTCGCCGAACAGGCCGACGGCGTGCTGCACCTCACGATCAATCGTGCCGCGACGGCCAACGCGATCCCGTGGTACGTGCGTGATCGCCTCATCCAGCATTTCCTCGACGCCCACGTCGACTCCTCCGTGCGTTGCATCGTGCTCACCGCCGCCGGCGACCGACATTTCTGCACCGGTGCCGACCTCAGCGTCGCGAACCCGATGCCCCGGAGCCCCGAGGGCGCACCCGATCAGCCGGTCGGCGCGATCACCGACATCATGCGACGCGGCTTCGGGCGGTTGATGGAGGCGATCCTCGACTGCCAGAAGCCGGTGATCGTCGCCTTGAACGGCACCGCCGCGGGCGCCGGCGCGATGCTCGCTCTCGCCGCCGACCTCGTGATCGCGGCCGACACGGCTCGGATCATCCAGGTGTTCGTGCGTCGCGGCCTCGTCGCCGACGGCGGCGTCGCGTACCTCCTCCCCCGGCTGGTCGGCATGCACAAGGCGAAGGAGCTCGTCTTCCTCGGTGACGACCTCTCGGCGTCCGACGCGGAACGCATCGGCATCGTCAACAAGGTCGTCGACGCGGCCGAGCTGCGCGCCGCGACCGATGAGTGGGCGACGCGACTCGCGAGTGGCCCCACGAAGGCGATCGGCTGGTCGAAGCACCTGCTCAACCTGGCGTTCGAGGTCCCCCGTTCGCAGCACCTCGAGAACGAGGCGATGCTCGTCGAGACCAACGCTCGCACCGGCGACGCCACCGAGGGTGTCGCCTCGTTCAGGGAGCGGCGCCCGCCGAGCTGGCAGGGCTGGTAGCAGCCCGGACGCGAAGCGGCGCCGGTCTCACCGGAGGGGGGATTCCGGTGAGATCGGCGCCGACTTCGTGTATATGGGGGGATCTGGTGGACCTGGGGTCAGGCGGCCTGGTCTTCGGTGGCCGGGCGCTCCGCTTCGAGCGGATCGTTGCCCCGGAGGACGTCGAGCGTGCGCTCCCACGCGAGCTGGCGGGCTACCCAACGGCGGGCCGCGTCGCGGTCGCTCGCTTGGCGCTCGTTCTGCGTTGCTGGGTTCATGGCACCTCCTTGACGTGTTCTCGGCTTGACGTTCTTGGCTTGTGTGATCGATCGGACCCTATACTGGGTGCTGCGACACTGAGAGTAAACACTCTCAGGGTATCCACTGTCAAATCATGTGACGACAGTCACAGGTTCTGGAGCCGGAGACCCCGATGCCCGAAGAACAGGTGGACGAGCTTCGGATCGACGATCTCGCCCGCGACTGCGGCCTGACCGTCGACACCATCCGCTTCTACCAGCGCGAGGGGCTCCTCCCCCCGGCGGAACGGGTCGGACGCACGAAGGTCTACGGCGCGGTCCATCGGGAGCGACTCGAGCAGATCCGCGATCTGCAGCAGCGCCGCTTCTCGCTCGCCGCGATCAAGGCGATCCTCGACACCGACCGACCCGGGATCGTCGACGTGATCTTCGCCGGCAGCGGCGCCGACGCATCATTCGACGAGGTCGTCGAACGCTCGGGTGTCGATCCGGTGCTCGCGGACCGACTCCGCGATTCCGGCCTGCTGCGCGACCCCGCCGAGTTCGGACGCTCCGGGTACGACGGCTCCGACCTCGGCGTGCTCCGCGCCGTGGCCGACCTCGCCCGGCTCGGAATTCCCCCCGACGTGATCGTCGAGCTCAGCACCATCTACACCGAGGGCGTCGAACGCATGCAGTCGCAGGTGCTCGAGCTGTTCGCCGGCAAGCGCGGACCGGGATGGAAGGACGACGACGAGCTGCGCACGTTCCAACTCGACGCGGCCGCGGCGGCTCGGGAGCTTCACCCAACGGTGACGAGGCTGGTCGAGTACGTGCACCAGCGGACACTGCAACGACTCGCACTCGGCGCGATCGAGGGTGGCGGCCTTGCACCGACCACCGACGCCGACGCCGACAGCGACGCCTGAACGCCCGCGACGTCAGCGGGAATGCGGTGGCCGAGCCGGCCACCTGACCGTTGCGTAGATGTACGGCGGGAGCACGCCACCGGCCGGGACCGAGACCGCGGTCTTCACATCCGGTGGTGGCCGAAGTCGGACCAGTCCCGACGCGAGGCGCAGCACGACCAGTCCGAAGTCGGCGATCCCATCGGCGTGGCGGCGGCGGAGGTAGCGGGCGCGTTGTGCGTTGCTCGCGCCCGCGACGTCGGGGTTCACCGCACCGTCGAGGTTGATCACGGTGCGATCGGTCCCGAAGTACCCGAGCGCGCCGCTTTGCCATCCGGCAAGCGTGCTCCCCGGAGGTACCGAGCGCAGGATGCGACGCACCGGTTCCCGGTAGCCGGTCAACGCGTCGTAGGAACCGATCGCGCCGCCGGCAACACTCGGCCGATGCCGGGCGCCCATCCACCCCACGTCGACGCGGACCGCCGCGATCAATCCGACGGCCACCAGGGCGACCACCGCGACCCGGAGCGCGACCGGCCGGCTCCGACGGGCAAGCGGAGCCGCGCCGACCCCGATCAACACGGCCAGCACCCAGGCCACCGGCACGAGATACCGCGTGAAGAACCACGTCACGCCGAACCACGCGTAGAAGGCCAGGAGACATCCAGCGAACGCGGGAAGCGCCGGCGCGAACATCCACGCGCCGCTGCGGTCCGATCGATCGCGACGGCGCAGCATCGCAACCGTGACCGCGGCCGATCCGGCGACGAAGACCCAGAACAGCGCGGCGCCGACCATCCAGTGGTCGACGAGCTCGGCGCGTACACGGTTCCACACCCCGAACGGTCCTCCCGCCACCGCACCGGCCGCGAGCGTCATCGTCTCGCGGGAGAACGCGCCGAACGGCGCCAGCTCGTGGACGGCGGAGCCGCTCGTCGGTATCGGCGTCCCGAAGGTCGCGGTGCACCACAGCCACCAGGGCGCGAGGACGACGACGAACGCGAGCGTCGCAACGCCGAGATGACGGCGGGAACCCCGCCACAGCTGGATCGCCGCGAGCAGGGCGACCAGCGCGATCGCGTCGATCCGGGCAAGGACGGCCAGTGCGGCCACGACACCGACGACGACCCATCCGCGGCGGTCGTCACGATCGGACCGCGCGGATCCAGACCGCGACCAGGGTCACCTGCAGGAAGATCGCGAGCGACGTCTCGAGACCCCCGAGCGCCATCGAGACCGCGACCGGCGACACCGCCCATATCGCGGCCGAGATGATCGCGGCCACGCGGCCGGCGAGCCGCCACGCGAGCCAGGCGATGACGACGATCGTGAGCGTGTCCACCACCGCCAGCAGCACCAGGTCGACACGAAGCGCGGCGTCGGCCGAGTCGGTGATCCAGAACACCGGCACCATGAGGAAGCCGAGCAAGGGCTGGAACCCGCTCGTCAACGTATGGCCGTCGACGGTGGGACCGAGCCCCTTCGCGAGAACACGCGATCGTCAGCGTGTAGTACGTGTCGTCGGGCACGAACAACCGGTCGACGACGGCCAACGGACGGGCGACGAGCACGAGCCGGAGTACCAGGCCGCAGATCGCAATCGCCGCGACCGCGAGAACGCCCGCATCGCGGTGTGTCCGCGTCGGGAGCCCGTCGCCGGAGCGCTCCGACTCGACACGTCCGCCGGCGACCAAGCCGATGCTCCTCGAGAGGGTCCGGCGCCATCAGCACCGCGAACGGCGAACATAGCCCGACCGCGCGGGACCGGATGCCCCGTCAGGTCGCGGGACTATCCTCCCGACCGGATGGACCTCACGTTCTCGGCCGCCGACGAGGAGTTCCGCGCCGAGGCGCGGGCCTGGCTGACCGAACAGCTGACCGGTGAGTTCGCGATCGTGCGGGGCCGCGGCGGGCCCGGCGACGAGCACGAGCTGTTCGACGAGCGGCTGCGCTTGGGAGCGCGCGCTCGGCGCGGCCCGCTGGACCTGCCTCTCGTTCCCGGAGCAGTACGGCGGCCGCGACGCGACGCTCCTCCAGCAGGTGATCTTCTACGAGGAGTACGCCCGCGCCGGCGGGCCCGGCCGCGTCGGCATCATCGGCGAGGGTCTGATCGGACCGACGATCCTCCACTTCGGCACCGACGAGCAGCGCGCCCGCTTCCTCCCGAAGATCGCGAGCGGCGAGGAGCTCTGGTGCCAGGGCTACTCGGAACCCGAACGCAGGATCCGATCTCGCCAACGTGCAGACACGCGCCGAGCTGGAGCCGGCGCCCGGCGGTGACGAGTGGGTGATCACCGGCCAGAAGACGTGGACCTCGCTCGCGCAGTGGTCCGACTGGTGCTTCGTGCTCTGCCGCACCGATCGCCGACGTCCCCCGCCACCGCGGGATCTCCTACCTGCTGGTGCCGATGCGCCAACCGGGCATCGAGATCCGACCGATCATCCAGCTCACCGGTACGTCGGAGTTCAACGAGACGTTCTTCGACGGCGCTCGCACCGCGGCCGAGAACGTGGTCGGCGACGTCAACGACGGGTGGCGGGTCGCGATGGGAACGCTCGCGTTCGAGCGCGGCGCGTCGACGCTCGGTCAGCAACTCATGTTCGAGCACGAGCTCCGGGCGATCACCGAGACCGCGCAGAAGAACGGGGCCGGCGCCGAGCCGACGACGCGCCAGCGGCTCGCCGACGCCTGGATCGGACTGCGGATCATGCGCTACACACGCGCTGCGGAGCCTGAGCGCGATGGGCCGCGGCGAGCTCACCCCCGAGACCGCGATCCACAAGCTGTACTGGGCGAACTTCCACCGCGCGCTCGGCGAGCTCGCGGTCGACGTGCTCGGCGCCGACGCGATGATCGCCGACGGCGTGCCCGCCGACGGGACACCCGAAGCCCGCGGGCCCTACGAGCTCAGCGCCGCGCAGCGATTGCTGCTCTGGACCCGGGCCGACACGATCTACGCCGGGTCGAACCAGGTGCAGCGCAACATCATCGGCGAGCGCGCCCTCGGCCTGCCGCCCGAACCGAAGGTGGTTGCATGACCGTTCCCACGCCGCCCGCGTATCCGGAAGGCAAGGCTCTCCTCGACGGCAAGGCGGTGCTCGTCACCGCCGCGGCCGGAACCGGGATCGGCTTCGCGACCGGCCAAGCGGTGCGCGGAGGAAGGCGCCCGTCTGGTGATCAGCGACGCCCACGAACGTCGCCTCGCCGAGACGGCCGAGAAGCTCGGCGACGCGGTCGTCGCTGCCGTTCCGTGCGACGTGACCGTCGAGGAGCAGGTGCAGCAGCTGTTCGGCGCCGCCGGAGGCAGCCACCGGCGGCCTCGACGTCGTCGTGAACAACGCCGGTCTCGGTGGTCAGGTCGACCTCGTCGACATGACCGACGAGCAGTGGCTGAAGGTCCTCGACGTCACGTTGAACGGCACCTTCCGGTGCATGCGCGCCGCGCTGCGACGGATGACACCTCGCGGCGCGGGGCGTGATCGTCAACAACGCGTCGGTGCTCGGCTGGCGGGCGCAGGCCGGTCAGGCCCACTACGCCGCGGCCAAGGCGGGGGTGATGGCGCTCACCCGTTGCGCCGCGATCGAGGCCGCGCCTTCGGGCGTGCGCGTCAACGCGGTCGCGCCGAGCCTCGCGATGCACCCGTTTCTCGCCAAGACGAGCAGCGAGGAGCTCGCTCGCCGAGCTGACCACGCGCGAGGCGTTCGGCCGCGCCGCCGAGCCGTGGGAGGTCGCGAACGTGATCGTGTTCCTGGCCAGCGACTACTCGTCGTACATGACCGGCGAGGTCGTCTCGGTGTCGAGTCAGCACGCCTGATGGTCGCGAAGGAGAGTCTCGGCGCGACAGGGACGCCGTTCACGATCCCGCTCGAGCGAGGCAAGATCCGCGAGTACGCGACCGCGATCGGCTCGACGCACCCCGACTACCTCGACGCCGACGACCCGGTCATCCCCGCGCACTTCCTCACCACGACCTTCTTCTGGGAGGGCGACACGGGGAACCCGTGGGACCAGGTCGAGATGTCGCAGCATCGGGGCATGCACGCCGAGCAGGAGTACGTGTTCCACGGCGAACCGCCCCGCGCCGGAACGTTGCTCACGGCGACCAGCCGCATCGACAAGATCTACGAGAAGACGAGCCGCAGCGGCACGCACGCTCACGTTCGTCGAGATGGTCACCGAGTTCCGCGATGACACCGGCGCGCTCGTCGCCGAGGCCAAGATGACGGCCGTGGAGACCAGCGAGTGAACGCGACCCGGTTCGATTCCCCCACCCCCGCTGGTGTTCGGGCCGATCACGCGTACCGACATCGTCCGGTACCAGGGCGCGTCGGGCGACTTCCAGCCGATCCACCACGACGAGCCGTTCGCCAAGCGGGCCGGGTACGACGCCCCGCTCGTGGTCGGGATGCTTCCGGCCGGGCTTGCTCACCACCTGGGCGACCGACTGGCTCGGGCCGGCCAACGTCCGGCGCTCACGGGTCCGGTGGACGGAACGGGTGTGGCCCGACGACACCCTCACCTGCTCGGGCGAGATCGAACGTGAGTACACCGAAGACGGCGAGACGAAGGTCGACCTCGTCCTGCAGGCGAAGAACCAGGAGGGCATCGTGGTCGTCAAGGGCTGGATGACGTTCGTGCTTCCGGCGGGCCGACCGTGAACGCCACCGCGAAGCGCGTCCTGGTCGTCCTCGCCGCCGCCCAGTTCCTCATGGTGCTCGACCAGGCCGTGATGAACGTGTCGATCAGCCAATTGGTCGCCGACTTCAACACCGACGTCACGACCATCCAGGCCGTCATCACCTTCTACTCGCTGGTCATGGCGGCGCTCATGATCACGGGCGGCAAGCTCGGCGACCGCTGGGGCCGCAAGCGCGCGTTCACCATCGGCATGGTCATCTACGCATGCGGATCCGCGCTCACCGCGGCTTCGTGGACGGTCGGCACGCTCGCGCTCGGTTGGTCGGTGCTCGAAGGCATCGGGGCCGCGCTCGTGCTCCCTGCGATGGTGGCCCTCGTCGCGACGAACTTCGAAGGTCGCGCCCGAGCCGCCGCGTTCGGTGTGCTCGGTGGTGTTGCCGGAGCGGGGATCGCCGTCGGGCCGATCCTCGGTGGATGGATGACCACCAACCTGAGCTGGCGACTCGTGTTCATCGGCGAGGTGGTCGTCGCCGCCGGGATCCTCCTCGGGGTCCGGTACCTCGCCGACCAGGAGCGCGACGGACCGCCGACCGAGATCGACTGGATCGGGAGCGCCCTCTCGGCTGCCGGGCTCGGCCTGATCGTGTTCGGCGTGCTCCAGTCGAGCAGCTGGGGTTTCCTGCGCCCCCGGAACTCGCCGGTCGAGCCGTTCGGGTTCTCCCTCACGCCGTTCGTGATCGCGGCCGGCGCACTCCTCCTCGTGCTCTTCGTCAAGTGGCAGCACCACCGCGAGCGGATCGGCCGGGAGCCGCTCGTGAAGCTCGAGCACCTCAAGATCCCCTCGCTGCGCAGTGGGCTCTCGATGTTCCTGGCCCAGAACCTGATCCTGATGGGGGTCTTCTTCACGATCCCGCTCTACCTCCAGATCGTCCAGGGGTTCGACGCGTTCGAGACCGGCCTCCGGATGTTGCCGGTGTCGGTCACCTTGTTCCTCACCGCGACGCTCGCACCTCGCCTCGCGTCTCGCGTCAGCCCGCGGTTGATCGTGCGCATCGGGCTCGGCGTGCTCCTGGTCGCATGCCTGTTCATCCTGAGCGTGATCGATCCGAACATCGACACCGGGCCGTTCCTCGCGGCGATGGCGGTACTCGGCGTCGGGATGGGGCTGCTCGCATCGCAGCTCGGGAACGTCGTGCAGTCGTCGGTCGACGAGGCCGCGCGCAGCGAGGCCGGTGGGTTGCAGTTCACCGCGCAGCAGCTCGGCGCCGCGCTCGGAACCGCGCTGATGGGTGCGATCGTCATCGGCGGGCTCGCGACGTCGGTCGCCAACACGATTGAATCCGACGCCCGCCTCAGCGACGCCACGAAGCAACAAGCTTCGGTGCAGCTCGAGGCGGGAGTGCCGTTCATCCCCGCCTCCGACGTGCGCGCCGCGGCCGACAAGGCCGGGTTGCCGCCCGGCGAGACCGACGCGATCGTGCAGGCCTACGAAGATTCCCAGCTCGACGCCCTGAAAGCGGGGCTGCTGTTCGCCGCGTTGGTCGTCCTCGTGTCGTTCCTCGGGACCGGAAGCCTCCCGACACGACCGATGAACGAAGGCGAACCCATCAGTGACGCCACGGATTCCACGGGCTAGGTTCCGCCGCCATGGGTTGCTGTCTCGTCGCCGCGCTGCTCGCCATCGGACCCCGGTTCGTGTTGTTCCTCATGTGGGTGTTCACGACGCTGGTCGATCGCGCGTTCAACGGGTTCCTGCTCCCACTCCTCGGCTTGGTCTTCCTCCCGTGGACCACGCTCTTCTACGTGTGCGCCTACCAGCCGGTCAACGGCGTCACCGGGATCGGCTGGTTCTTCGTCGCCTTCGGCTTCTTCTGCGACATCGCCTCCTACACCGGTGGCAGTCGCGCCCAGAAGCAACGCACCCGCACCGCCTGACCTCTGGTCGGATCCACGCAGGCAGGTTCGCCATCGAGGGTCGCGGGATACAGTCTCGAGCCGTATCTGACGACCCATCAGAAAGCTTGGGATGCCGATCACGAGCACCGTCGACGAGCACGGCGTCGCCGAGGTCGTCATGGACAACCCGCCGGTCAACGCGCTGACCGTGGCCGGGTGGTTCGAGCTCGCGTCGATCGTTCGCGGCCTCGGCGACGATCCCGCGGTCCGGGTCGTCGTCCTGCGGGCCGAGGGGCGGGGCTTCAACGCCGGCGTCGACATCAAGGAGATGCAGGCGACCGAGGGCTTCGACGCCCTGATCGGCGCGAACCGGGGCTGCTACGCCGCGTTCGCCGCGGTCTACGAGTGCGCGGTCCCCGTCATCGCAGCGGTCAACGGGTTCTGCCTCGGCGGCGGGATCGGCCTCGTCGGCAACGCCGACGTGATCGTCGCGTCCGACGACGCCACCTTCGGTCTGCCCGAGGTCGACCGGGGCGCGCTCGGCGCCGCGACGCACCTCGCCCGGCTCGTCCCGCAGCACAAGATGCGGGCGATGGTGTACACGAGCGCGACCGCGACCGCCGCCGAGCTGCACCACTTCGGCTCGGTGCTGCGGGTCGTGCCGCTCGCCGAGCTGCGCGACGCCGCGTTCGACGTCGCGAACCAGATCGCGGCGAAGAGCCCCACGGTCATCCGCGCGGCCAAGGAGTCGCTCAACGGCATCGACCCGATCGACGTGAAGCGCAGCTACCGCTTCGAGCAGGGCTTCACGTTCGAGCTCAACCTCTCGGGCGTCGCCGACGAGCACCGCGACGCCTTCGTCACCAAGCGGGAGACCGACACCTCGAGATGACCGATGCCCGATAAGCGAATCACCGAAGCCGACGTGGTCGCCGAGCTACGCGACGGCATGACCATCGGCGTCGGCGGCTGGGGATCGCGGCGCAAGCCGATGAGCCTCGTGCGGGCCATCGCCCGGTCGTCGCTGCGCGACCTCACGATCGTGAGCTACGGCGGACCCGACGTCGGACTCCTGTGCGCGACCGGCAAGGTGACCAAGGTCGTGTACGCGTTCGTGTCGCTCGACTCGATCCCGCTCGAGCCGCACTTCCGGATCGCCCGCCAGAGCGGACGCGGTGTCCACGCTGGAGCTCGACGAAGGCATGTTCCTGCTCGGCCTGCAGGCCGCGGCGTGGCGGGTGCCGTTCCTGCCGACCCGGGTCGGGCTCGGCTCCGACGTGCTCGACCGCCAGGACGAGATCCGCACGGTGGTGTCGCCCTACGACGACGGTGAGACGTTCGTCGCCGCGCCGGCCCTGCACCTCGACGCCGCGCTCGTCCACATGCACCGCGGCGACGCCGGCGGCAACGGCCAGTACCTCAACGTCGACCCGTACTTCGACGACCTGTTCTGCATGGCCGCCGACCGCCGGTTCATGAGCGTCGAGCAGATCCAGGACACCGAGGACCTGCGATCGAACGGCGCGGTGCAGACGTTGAAGATCAACCGGTTGATGACCGACGGGATCGTCGAGGCGCCGTTCGGCGCGCACTTCACCGAGTGCGTCCCCGACTACCCACGCGACGAGGCGTTCCAGAAGGAGTACGCCGGGAGCGCGAAGACCCCCGAAGCCTGGGACGCGTGGAAGGCGAAGTACCTCGACTGCGGCGACCACGACGAGTACCGGAAGGTGGTGGGCCTGTGAGCGTCGACGGACCTGATGACCGCTCCGAGTACTGCGTCATCGCGGTGGCGGAGTGCTTCCGCGGCGACGGCGAGATCCTCGCCAACCCGATCGGCACCATCCCGATGATCGGCGGACGGCTCGCGCGGGCCAGCTTCGAGCCCGACCTCGTGATGACCGACGGCGAGGCCACGTTCGTGACCGGGCCCTACCCGGTCGGCGCCACCGACGCGGTGAAGGTCGTCGAGGCGTGGAACCCGTACCGCTCGATGTTCGACGTGGTGTGGTCGGGTCGACGTCACGTGATGATGGGCGCGTCGCAGATCGACCGGTTCGGCAACCAGAACTTCGCGTTCGTCGGTGCGTGGGACCAGCCGAAGGCGCAGCTCCTCGGCTTCCGGGGCGCGCCGGGCAACACGATCCAGAACACGACCTCGTACTGGATCCCGAACCACTCGCCCAAGGTGTTCGTGCCGAAGGTCGACGTCGTGACCGGCGTCGGGTACGACCGCGCCGCCGCGCTCGGCCCGGAGGCGTCGCGCTTCCACGAGATCCGCCGGGTCGTCACCAACCTCGGTGTGCTCGACTTCGACACCCCCGACCACTCGATGCGGCTCCGCTCGGTGCATCCCGGTGTGACCGTCGACGAGATCGTCGCCGCGACCGGCTTCGACCTCGTCGTGCCCGACGACGTCGCCACCACTCGGGATCCCACGCCCGACGAGCTCGAGCTCATCCGCCTGACCGTCGACCCACACAACCTCCGGGAGCAGGAAGTCCCGAACTCGTGACACCAACCATCAAGACCCCCGCCTGCGAGCTGTTCGGGGTCGAATACCCGATCGTGCAGACGGGGATGGGATGGGTCGCGGGCGCGCGCCTGACCGCGGCAACGAGCGCGGCGGGTGCGCTCGGCATCCTCGCGTCGGCCACGATGACCCTCGACGAGCTCCGCACCGCGATCCACGCGGTGAAGGAGCGAACCGACAAGCCGTTCGGCGTGAACCTCCGTTCCGACCAACCCGACGTGAACGACCGGATCAGTCTGATCGTGCGCGAGGGCGTGCGCGTCGCGAGCTTCGCCCAGGCACCCGGCGAGCGGCTCGTGAAGCAGCTCAAGGACGCCGGCGTCGTCGTCATGCCCACCGTCGGTGCCCGACGTCACGCCGAGAAGGTCGCGGCCTGGGGCGTCGACGCGGTGATCGCACAGGGCGGTGAGGGCGGCGGCCACACCGGGACCGTGCCGACCAGCCTGCTGCTCCCCCAGGTCACCGAAGCCGTCGACATCCCGGTGCTCGGCGCGGGTGGCTTCTTCGACGGGCGTGGGCTCATCGCCGCGCTGGCGTACGGCGCAGCCGGCATCGCGATGGGAACGCGCTTCCTTCTCACCCGGGAGAGCACGGTGCCCGACGCGGTCAAGGCCGTCTACCTCGCGACACCGGTCACCGGCACCGTCGTGACCACCGCGATCGACGGACACCCGCAGCGCGTCATCCGCACCGACGGTGATCGAGCACCTCGCCGGATCGGGCCGCATCACCGCGCTCCCCCGCGCGGTTCGCAACGCGCTCGAGTTCCGCAAGCTCACCGGCACCTCGCTCGGTGACCTCGCCCGGGAAGGACTGGCCATGCGTAGGAGCCAGGACCTCAGCCTGGCCCAGCTCGCGATGGCCGCGAACGCGCCGATGCTCACCCGGGCCGCGATGGTCGACGGACGCCTCGACGCGGGGATCCTGCCCACGGGCCAGAACGTCGGCGTGATCGACGAGCTGCCAACGGTCGCCGAGCTGATCGCGCGCATCATGGAACAGGCCGACGCAACGTTGCGTCGCCTCGAGCGGGATCCGAGCACGTGACGAAGGCCGGCACATGACAAAGGCGGGCACATGACAAGGCGCAGGGTCCCGGCCGTCGACGGGTGGTTCACCACCGACGACGAACCCGCGTTGCTCGCGAGTCGCGGCAGCGAGACCGGAAGCATCTTCTTCCCGAGGAGCCTCGCGTTCTCCCGCAACCCCGCGGCTCCGGCCGAGGAGCTCGAGGAGATCACGCTCGGACGGCGCGGCCGGGTGTGGTCGTGGACCACCAACCACTACCCGCCGCCGGCGCCGTACGTCGCGCCCGATCCATTCGTCCCCTACACCGTCGTCGCCGTCGAGCTGCCCGACGAGCAGATGGTGGTGCTCGGTCAACTTGCAGCCGGCGACGATCCGGCCGCGCTGTCGGTCGGGGCCGAGGTGGAGCTGGTGCTCGGGACGCTCTACGAAGACGCCGAAGCCGAGCACCTCATGTGGAACTGGAAGCTGGTGTGAGCGCAGGCGGAGGGCCGGACATGACCGAGGGAGCCGAAACGGGTGGGCGATCGAGGTCCGTAGCCGGAGCGAACGAACAGGTCGCGGTGCTCGGGGTGGGGATGCACCCGTGGGGCAAGTGGGGCAAGAGCTTCGTGGAGTACGGCGTGGTCGCGGCGCGGGCCGCGCTCGCCGATGCGAACGTCGACTGGCGCGACGTGGAGTTCATCGCCGGTGGCCAGACCATGCGCAACGGCTATCCCGGCTACGTCGCGGGCGCGTCGATCGCGCAGGCGCTCGGCTGGCAGGGTGCGCCGGTCGCGTCGTCGTACGCCGCGTGCGCGTCGGGCGCGACCGCCCTCAACTCGGCGCGCGCCCAGATCCTCGCCGGTCTCGTCGACGTCGCGCTCGTGGTGGGCGCCGACACCACACCGAAGGGGTTCCTCGCGCCCAACGCGGGCGAACGCGGCGACGATCCCGATTGGCTGCGATTCCGCCTCCTCGGCGCGACGAATCCCACCTACTTCGGCATGTACGCGCGCCGACGCATGGAGGTGTTCGGCGCGACGCAGTCGGATTTCGCCAAGGTGAAGGTGAAGAACGCCCGTCACGGCCTCCACAACCCGTACGCGCGCTTCCGCAAGGAGGTCACCGAAGCCGACGTGGCCGCATCGCCGATGGTGTCGGACCCGCTCCGGCTCCTCGAGATCTGCGCCACGAGTGACGGCGCCGCAGCCATCGTGTTGTCGAGCCTCGACTACGCGAAGTCGAAGGGTGCGCAGCGGCCGGTGCGGATCGCCGCGGTCTCGACCATCACCCCGACCTACCCGAACACCGTGATCGAGATGCCGAACTTCGCCACCGACTCCGCCGTCGGGGTGTCGCCGCCCGAACGCACCTTCCGCGACTCGATCGCCCACGCTGCGTACGAGCAGGCCGGCCTCGGACCGGAAGACATCGACGTTGCCGAGGTGTACGACCTCTCGACCGCGCTCGAGCTCGACTGGTACGAGAACATCGGGCTCTGCGAGGCCGGCGAGGCCGAGCGCCTTCTCAACGACGGCGACACCACCATCGGCGGTCGCGTCCCGGTCAACCCGAGTGGTGGGCTCGCGTGCTTCGGCGAAGCGGTTCCCGCGCAGGCGATCGCGCAGGTCTGCGAGCTGACCTGGCAGCTCCGTGGCGAGGCCGGCGACGCGTCAGGTCGAGGGTGCGACCGCGGGGATCACCGTGAACCAGGGTCTCTTCGGACACGGATCGTCGGTGATCACGGTCCGGTGAGCTCGAGGCGACGTTGAGGTCGCCTCAGTGGTGATGATGCGCGCACACGACCGTGCCGCGTGCATCGATCGAACTGGTCGGCGCACCGGGACCGGCAGCGGCAAGCGCGCTCGTGTCACCCTCTGATGTGGCCGACTTCCCGCCCGAGCGCTTGAAGGCGGCGACCCGCGCCATCAGTGCCCGACTCGTCGGGTCGAGCGCCGTGGGGACGTCGCCAAATGGTCCGCATGCGTTCGGGACGAGCGAGACGTGCAGCATCGGGGGGATCGCCAGGATCCTCCCGGTGGGACAGACGCCCTTGGCGTTCGAGTAGCTCACGACGTGGCGGCGCTCGGCATCGAAGCAGAGGTTCGGGTGGGTGTGCCAGGTCGAACCGGCCACCGACGGGACGTTCGCCTCCTTCGTGCCCCACGGAACGACGTACATCACCATCGTGAGCTTCAGCGTGCCGTCGGCACGCGCCACGTAGACGAGTGATTCGGGATGCCGGGGATCGAGGGTGCCCGGCTTGGCGACGAGCTTCCAGTTGATGAAGTGCTCGATCGCAGAATGCGAGATCGTCTCGTAGCCGTCGGCCGTGGCAACCGCTGGGTCCTCCCACCGCGTCGCGAAACGTTGCGTGTCGGCTACCAGCCGGTTGGCTCGCGCTTGATCGGCCGGGCTGATCACGTCGTGGGAACCGGCATCGTGGGAACCACCCGCGCTGTGGTTGTGCCCGGTCGTGGCGACGAGACCGGGAACCGAGATCATCACGACGATGGCGACCACCGATGCCGCTGCTATCGGGCCGATGCGCCGGTACGAGGGAAGCACGTTGCGGGGCGAGAGGAGATAGCCCGCCGACACCACGATCGCCGCCTCGATCAACGCGCACACGACGTCGGCAGTACCGAACGGTTCGACTGCTTCAAGGCTCCCGAGGCCGACGGTCCGACTCGCGAGGTAGACACCGACCGCGCCGGCGTTGATCACGAGCCCTGCGATCAGGACGTCGCGTCGTGGACGGGCGATCACGAGGAGCGCCCACGCTCCCTGTGCCACGGCGGTCGCCGCGAACATCCAACCCAGGAGCCCACTGTGCTGCGGGACGACGGCCGCGTGGATCAGCGCGGCCGAGAGCGAGAGTGCCGCGAGCACCGCGGGCCAGCTCCCGGCGGCACATGTGCGACTCGCGCTCGTGCCACGCGCCTGCGCGGGGTCGGGTGACGCGCTCGTGATGACGATCCCTCCTTCGGGACGTGCTCCTCGGCCGATGCCGCCGACGATGGTATCGGTGGGGACGACCGATACCGGCGCGGAGCGCCAAACGGCCACCGACGCCGAAATCGAGGGATCTCCGGAACCACCGCGCCGTAGTGTCTTCAGTCGTGGCCGACCCGTGGAACCTCGCTGACCTGCTCGAAGCCACTATCGGCGCGGTGGTCGGCGCCGCACGCACCGCCGCGCCCTGAGCGCGGGCTCGCCGTCCCCATGGAACGCTCCCACGCGGCGATGCCGCGCATCCCGCGTCTGCTCTACGCCGCCGTGGCCATCGAGGCACTCGGCTACGGCGGGATCTTCGCGCTCCTCGCCGACCTCCAGGACCGCTACGGGTTCCCGACCTACGGGCTGGGCCTCATCGGGGGCGCCAGCTTCCTCGCCGGTCTCATCGCCCAGCTCTCCCTCGCCCGCTACGCGGACCGCGGGTACACCCGCCTCCTGCTCCGCGCCGGCCTCGCGGTCGCAGCGGCCGGCATGCTCTGGTTCGGACTCGCCACCCACCTGTGGGAGTTCATCGGGGCCCGGGTGCTCCTCGGCCTGGGCTCCGGAGTGTTCATCCCGGCGACCCGTCGGGTCGTCGTCACCCGCGCCGGCGACCGCTCCGGTGAGGCGCTCGGACGACTGGCCAGCGTCGAGGTGGGTGGGTTCATCGCGGGACCTCCGATCGCGGCGTTGATCGCCGGGATCTTCGGCCTGCACGCCCCGTTCATCTTCTTCGCCGCTGCGCTCGCGATCACCTCTCCGGCGATCGC
This sequence comes from uncultured Actinomycetes bacterium, assembly GCA_963829475.1. Classification (GTDB taxonomy): domain Bacteria; phylum Actinomycetota; class Acidimicrobiia; order IMCC26256; family JANYLB01; genus JANYLB01. The sequence goes on from CAWHIU010000002.1 coordinate 1,459,139, forward strand.
CCGGCTCGACGAGCCGCCGGTCGAACCGCAAGGTGACACGCGCGTGGTCCGCCTGCTCATCCGACGGCGTGGCGTGCTCGCGGGCCTGTCACTCGGGGCCGCGCTGTTCCTGTCGATCGGCGTCTTCGATGCGATGTGGGCCCGCTACATGAGCGACCTCGGCGCGAGCACCGAGGTGGTCGCGGTGACCCTCGCGCTCTTCGCGCTCCCACTCGTCGCGTTGAGCCCGTTCGGAGGCCGCGTCGCCGACCGCCGAGGCCCCGTTCGCAGCTCGGTCTTTGCGTTCGCCGCCACCGTGCCGGTCATCGTCGGCTATGGCCTCACCGGCTCGATCGCGGTCGCGTGCGTGCTCGCGCTCGTGCACTCGTTCTGCGACGTGGTCACGACTCCCGCGAGCCAGGCTGCGGTCGCACGGAGCGCGCCGTCGTCGCTCGCGGCCGCCGGCCAGGGTCTCTACGGGGCGGTGGGTGCCGCGGCAGCAGCGTTCGCGGCCTTCGGCGCGGCGCCGATCTACGGGGCGTTCGGACCCGAGGCCATGTGGGGCGTCTGCGGTGGGCTCGTGGGCCTCCTCGCCGTCGCCGCCTTCGCCCTCGGACGCGGCACCACCGTCGACGAACCCCGCTGACCGTTCACGGGTCGCGACGCTCGACGACGACGGCGCCGATCAGGAGGAGTCCCACGGCCCACGCCGCGTACACGAGCAACGCGACGTACCACGGCGTGAGTCCGCCGTTGTTGCCTCCGTCACTGAGGATCGCCGCGAACGATGCCCGGAACGGAAGCGCCGAGCCGATGTCTTCAGACACGAAGATCGTGATCAGTGACTCGAGCACGAACATGTCGAGCAGCACCGCCGTGATGCCCAACGCCGAGTTGCGGGTGATCGCACCGACACCGATCCCCATCCCGACCGAAAGGGCTGCGACCAGGATGTAGGCCGACACCGTTTCGGCGAATCGGGCGTCGATCGGGATCGACCGCCCCTCGAGGAAGATGCTCGCGACGACGAACGACCCGGCGAGAGCGACGAGCGCAGTCAGCACGCCCACTCCGACGCCGAAGATCGTCTTCGCCACGAGCAACCGCCTGCGGATCGGGACCGCGGTGAACGCCGGACGGATCGTTCCGAACCGGTACTCCTGGGCGATGAACTGGATGCCGAGCACGAGGAGGAGGACGATCACGAAGGTCGAGCTCACCGCGAGGTGTCATGACCGGGTGACGACCATCGAACTGACTCGCGCTGATCGCGGCGAGTCCGAGCGCGATGAAGATCGCGAGCCCGACCATCACCCATGTGCTGCGGACGGACCGGAACTTGATCCACTCGGATCGCAGGAGTGCCGTCACGATTCCGCCTCGCCGGCGCGGAACTCCTGGGTGTCGGCGGTGAGCCGGAGGAACGCGTCTTCGAGCGAGGGCTCGCGGGGAGTGAGCTCGTGCAGGACGATGCCGTTCGCCGCCGCGAGCTCGCCGATCGTCACCGCGTCGACACCTCGGACGTCGAGACGCACCGACCTCGCGGTGACGTCGCGGTGGCTCTCGTCGACGACCACCTCGGCTCCGGCAACCGCCGCGACGATGAGTTGTTCGAGTCGCGGAGCGTCGGGCGTGACGACGGTGACGGCCTGACCGCTGCCGGTGCCGAGCACGTCGTGCAGCGAACCCGCGGCGAGGAGACGACCCTTGCCGATGACGACCAGATCGTCGACGACCTGTCCGAGCTCCGACAACAGGTGGCTGGAGACGAACACGCTGCGGCCCTGGTCGGCGAGGTAGCGCATGAACGTGCGGATCCACAGGATCCCCTCGGGATCGAGCCCGTTCGCGGGCTCGTCGAGGATCACCACCGGTGGGTCGCCGAGCAGCGCGAGCGCGAGGCCGAGACGCTGGGCCATCCCCAACGAGAAGCCTCCCGCGCGTCGCGACGCCACGTCGGCGAGCCCCACGAGGCCCAGCACCTCGTCGACACGAGCGTCGGGGATCCGGTTGGTGGCCGCGTACATGCGGAGGTGGTTGCGAGCGGAGCGTCGCGGGTGCACGGCCTTCGCGTCGAGCAGCGCACCGACCGATCGCATCGGGTCGTGCAGGTCCCGGAAGGGGTGGCCGTCGAAGGTCGCCTGCCCTGCGTCGGGCCGGTCGAGCGCGAGCATCACCCGCATGGTCGTCGACTTGCCGGCACCATTCGGGCCGACGAAACCCGTGACCGATCCGGGCCGAACCGAGAAGCTCAGATCATCGACCGCGACCGATTTCCCGAACCGCTTGGAGATCCCCGCCACCTCGATCTGCATGAGTGCGCCACAGTAGGTGCTCGCGGTCCCCATCGAATTCTGACGGAGCGTCAGATCGGCTTGTAACCTGCGGTTCCTCATGGACCTGACGTGGAGCGACGACGAAGCAGCGTTCCGGTCCGAGGCCCGGACGTGGCTCGCGGCGAACGTCCCGCCCGACGGGCTGGCCTCGGGCGACACCCGTGAAGGCTTCACGCGACACCTCGAATGGGAACGCACCCTCTTCGACGCGCGTTGGGCAGTCGTCTCGTGGCCCGAGGCGTACGGCGGACGCGACGCGACCCTCTGGGAGTGGCTGCATCTTCGAGGAGGAGTACTACCGGGCCGGTGCGCCGCAACGGGTCACGCAGAACGGGATCTTCCTGCTCGCGCCGACGCTGTTCGAGTTCGGCACACCCGACCAGCGCGACCGCTTCCTGCCGAAGATGGCGAGCGGCGAGGAGACCTGGTGTCAGGGCTGGTCGGAGCCCGATGCCGGGAGCGACCTCGCCGGCATCTCGAGTCGAGCCGTCCGTGACGACACGGCCGGTGGATGGCGCCTCACCGGGCAGAAGACCTGGACGACCCGCGGCGCGTTCTGCACGCACCTGTTCGGCCTCTACCGCACCGATCCCGCCGCCGAGCGCCACCACGGCCTGACCTACTTCCTCGTGCCACTCGACTCACCGGGCGTCACCGTCCGCGGCTTCGGGCGACTCGACGGCGACGAAGGCTTCGCCGAGGTCTTCTGCGACGACGTCTTCGTCCCCGACGATCTCGTGCTCGGCGCGGTCGATCAGGGCTGGAAGGTCGCCATGGCCACCACCGGATCCGAGCGTGGCCTCACCCTGCGCAGCCCCGGTCGCTTCCTCGCCACCGCCGCCCGCCTGGTCGAGCTCGCCCGCGCACGCGGCGTCGACGACCCGCTCGTGCGCCAACGTGTCGCGCAGGCGCAGATCGATGCCGAGGCGTACCAGCTCCAGACCCTCGCCACCGTCACCAAGCTCAGCTCGGGAGAACGCCCGGGTGCGGAGTCGAGCCTCACCAAGGTCTTCTGGTCGGAGCTCGACGTGCAGCTGCACGAGACGGCGCTCGGTCTGCTCGGCACACGATGCCGAGCTCGACGACTCCCCCTGGATGAAGGGCTGGCAGTTCGCGCTCTCGGGACCGATCTACGCGGGGACCAACGAGATCCAACGCAACGTGATCGCCGAACGCGTCCTCGGCCTCCCGCGGAAGTAGCGGCGATGCGCTTCGCGTTCACCGACGACCAGCTCGCGTTCCGCGACGCGGTGCGTGACCTGTTGGCGAAGGAGTGCCCACCGTCGGTCGTGCGCGACGCGTGGACGAACCCGACGGGTCGGACCACGGCGGCGTGGACCGCACTCGGCGAGATGGGCGTGCTCGGCGCGCTCGTTCCCGAAGCCGACGGTGGCCTCGGACTCTGCGAGCTCGACGTCGTGCTGCTCGCGGAGGAAACGGGACGCGTCGCGCTCCCGGAGCCGTTCGTCGAGCACGCGTTGGTCGGTGCGCCACTGCTCGCGACACGAGCCGTCGCCTCCGGGATCCAGACGGTGACCGCCGGCGATCCGTTCGTGCCGTACGCCGACACGGCCGACACCATCGTGTGCCTCGGCCACGAGAGCTTCGTCGTCGAGCGCACCGATGCGGAGCTGTCGGCGCACCGCTCGGTCGACCACAGCCGGCGGTTGTTCTCCGTCGAAGCGATGGGCACGGCGCGCCCACTCGGTGCCGACGACGTGTCACGGGCTCGCTGGCGCGCCAACCTCGGGTTCGCGGCGCAGCTCGTCGGCCTCGGTCAACACCTCCTCGACACGACGGTCGAGTATGTGATCGAGCGGAAGCAGTTCGGCGCGCCCATCGGGTCGTTCCAGGCGATCAAGCACAAGCTCGCCGACGTGCGGATCGCGCTCGAGTTCGCCGCGCCGCTCGTCTACCGTGCCGCGTACTCGATGACCGTCGGTGACCCCGCCGCGCCGACCCACGTCTCCATGGCCAAGGCCGCCGCCGCCGATGCCGCGACGCTCGCCGCCCGCCACGCCCTGCAGTGCCACGGGGCGATGGGCTACTCGTTCGAGTACGACCTGCACCTCTGGATCAAACGGGTCTGGGCCCTCGCCGCGGCCTGGGGTGACGCGACCCGCCACCGCGAGCTCGTCGCCCGCGCGATCCTTGACCGGTGAACCGGTATGCCCGTGAACCAGACAGCTGGAGAACGTGATGCCTGAGGCCTACATCGTCGACACGCTCCGCACCCCGGTCGGTCGCCGCGGCGGCGGACTCAGCGGCGTGCACCCCGCCGATCTCGGCGCCCACATCCTTTCGGCCCTGATGGACCGCACCGGGATCGACCCCGCCGCGGTCGAAGACGTGTACTTCGGGTGCGTCGACGCGATCGGTCCGCAGGCGGGCGACATCGCGCGCACCGTGTGGCTCGCGGCCGGGCTGCCCGAGGAGGTGCCCGGGACCACCATCGATCGTCAGTGCGGATCGAGCCAGCAGGCCGTCCACTTCGCCGCGCAGGCGGTGATGAGCGGGACGAACGACGTGATCGTCGCGGGCGGCGTGCAGAACATGAGCCAGATCCCGATCGCGGCGGCGATGACGATGGCGGAACCGCTCGGGTTCGCCGACCCGTTCAGTGGCTCGGAAGGCTGGGTCGCGCGCGTACGGCACCCAGGAGGTCAGCCAGTTCCGCGGTGCAGAGCTGATCGCGGAGAAGTGGGGCGTGACGCGCGACGAGATGGAGGCGTTCGCGGTCGAGTCCCACGAGCGGGCGTTGCGGGCCCAGGCCGAAGGTCGCTTCGAACGCGAGATCGTGCCCTACGGCGACGTCGTCCGCGACGAAGGCCCACGCGAGCCGAACTGGGACAAGATCCGCTCGCTGCCGCCGCTGGTCGAGGGCGGGCGGATCACCGCCGCGCTCGCCAGCCAGATCTCCGACGCGTCGACCGCGATGCTCGTCGTGAGCGAACGGGCGCTTGCCGACCACGGGTTGACCCCACGGGCGCGGATCCACCACCTGAGCGTTCGCGGCGACGACCCCATCTTCATGTTGAGCGCGCCGATACCGGCCACCGCGTACGCGCTGGAGCGCAGCGGGATGTCGCTCGACGACATCGACCTGGTCGAGATCAACGAGGCCTTCGCGTCGGTGGTGCTCGCGTGGCAACGCGAGACCGGAGCCGACCTCGCGAAGGTGAACGTGAACGGCGGCGCGATCGCGTTGGGTCATCCGCTCGGCGCGACCGGGGTGCGGCTCATGACCACCCTGCTCAACGAGCTCGAGCGCACCGGTGGTCGCTACGGCCTGCAGACGATGTGCGAGGGCGGCGGCCAGGCCAACGTCACGATCATCGAACGGCTGTGAACCCCGGCCGTCGACATCAGTCGGCTTCGCGGTACGATTGTGCCCAATATTCACGAACCGCCCACGGTGCTACGTTCCCTGAGCTTCCGATCGCCGCACTTGGGGGTCGAGCCGCTCACGCGAGAAGATCCACGTTCCTCTGCCCCTCCTTCCCCCTTGGAGCAGCTCATGGCAAGCCCCGAATCCTGGCTGGACTTCTACGAGAGCTACCTCGGCGAGCGGCCGCCCGACGAGACGACGCTGCGCAAGCTCGCGTTCAACGCGTGCGACGGTGATTCGCTCGCGCTCATGACCGGGATGCTGCACACGATCCGCGACCTCTCCGAGCAGCTCGCCCAGTTCTACGGCAACGCACCCCGAGACGTCCTGCGCATGGAGGTCTTCCTCCCCGTCGCGCGGTAGGCCGTCACGCGAGAGTCCCGTCACTCGGTGGTCCCGGCGGCCCGGTACGGTACGCGCTCCATGGGAATCTGTGAGGGGCGCGTCGTCATCGTCACCGGGGCCGGTCGAGGGATCGGTCGCGGTCACGCGCTGGAGTTCGCGCGTCAGGGCGCCCGAGTGGTGGTCAACGACCTCGGTGCCGAGCTCGACGGCTCGGGTGGCTCGACCGGCCCGGCCGGCGAGGTCGTCGAGGAGATCCGCGCCGCAGGCGGCGACGCAGTCGCGAATGGCGACGACGTCGCCGACTGGTCGGGCGCGCAGGCGATCGTGCAGTCGGCGATCGACGCCTTCGGCCGCCTCGATGTCGTCGTGAACAACGCCGGCTTCCTCCGGGACCACATGATCGTCGGGACGAGCGAAGACGAATGGGACGCGGTGATCCGCGTCCACTTGAAGGGCCACTTCTGCGTCACCCGCTTCGCCGGCGCGTACTGGCGGGAGCAGTCCAAGGCCGGCGCGTCGGTCGACGCCCGCATCATCAACACCAGCTCGGGCGCCGGACTGCTCGGCAGCGTGGGCCAGGGCGCCTACTCGGCCGCGAAGGCCGGCATCGCCGCGTTGACCCTGGTCGAGGCGGCCGAGCTCGGCCGCTACGGGGTGACCGCGAACGCGATCGCGCCGGCGGCCCGCACCCGGATGACGGAGGCGGTCTTCGCCCAGACGATGGCCAAGCCCGACGAAGGCTTCGATGTGATGGCGCCCGAGAACGTCGCCCCGCTCGTGGTGTGGCTCGGCAGTTCCGACTCAGCCGACGTGACTGGGCGGATGTTCGAAGTCGAGGGCGGCATCATCTCGGTGGCCGACGGCTGGCAGCACGGCCCGAGGGTCGACGAGGGCCGCCGCTGGGTGCCCGACGAGATCGGCCCCGCGGTCCGCGACCTCATCGCTCAGGCCCCCGCGCCCTCCCCCGTCTACGGCGCGAGCTGACGCCCAGACATCTCCACCCCGCGTACCGGCGTCGCAGGCGCGGGAAATATCCCGCGCTCACGACGCCGGAATGAATCTTGGGGCGGATCAGGTGAGGCGTTCGACGATCATGGCCATGCCCTGGCCGCCGCCGACGCACATCGTCTCGAGGCCGTAGCGGCCACCGCGGTCTTCGAGGCCGTTGATGAGCGTCGTCATGATGCGGGCGCCGGTCTGGCCGAACGGGTGGCCGAGTGCGATCGCGCCGCCGTTGACGTTGAGCTTCTCGTCGGGGATCCCGAGGTGCTTCGCCGACGGAATGACCTGGGCCGCGAACGCCTCGTTGATCTCGACCAGGTCGATGTCGTCGATCGTGAGGCCGGCGCGGGCGAGGGCGGCCCGGCTCGCGCCGACGGGGCCGAGTCCCATGATCTCGGGGTCGACCGCAGAGAGGCCGCTCGAGACGATCCGAGCCAGCGGCGTGATGCCGAGGGCCGCGGCGCGGGTGTCGCTCATGACCACGACCGCGGCGGCGCCGTCGTTCAACGGGCACGAGTTCCCCGCGGTGACCGATCCGTCGGGACGGAACACCGGCTTCAGGCCGGCGAGCGTCTCGACCGTCGTGCCCTCACGCGGGCAGTCGTCGACCGACATCACGGTGCCGTCGGGTGTGGTGACGGGCGTGATCTCCCGCTCGAAGAACCCCCGGTTCCGGGCCTCGATGGCGCGGTGCTGTGACCGGGCCGCGAACTCATCCATCTCCTCGCGCGTCACACCCTCGACCTCGACGACGTTCTCCGCGGTCTGACCCATCGCGATGTAGACGTCGGGAAGTCCGTCGAACGGGGTCCAGGTGCCCTGGCCGCCCTCGGCGCGCGCCTTGGTGCGCGCCATGGCGTCGCCGTGCGCGGCCTTGTTGATCGTGCCCGGCATCGCGTCGGCCTTGCCCTGCTCGTAGCGGCTGACGCACTCGACGCCCGCGGCGATGAACACGTCGCCCTCACCGGCACGGATCGCGTGCGCGGCCATCCGGATCGTCTGCAGCGACGACGAGCAGTACCGGTTGACGGTGGTGCCCGGCACGCCGGCGAGACCGGCCTGGATCGCGATCACTCGGGCGAGGTTGTAGCCCTGCTCCCCCGCCGGTTGTCCACAGCCGACCATGAGATCCTCGATCTCGGCCGGGTCGAGGTTCGGCACCTTGGCGAGCAGCGCCTTCACGATGGTCGCCCCGAGGTCGTCGGGGCGTACGTCGACGAGGGTTCCCTTGCCGGCGCGCCCGATCGGGCTGCGGGCGGTGGCGACGATCACGGCTTCGGACAATGCAGGTCTCCTGAGGCGGGGTCGGACGGAGACACCCTATTGGGCCCGGTGGGCGGACGCTCCGATCGAGTGGCCGACCCGGGTCGGACGACATCGGCGGTAGCTTCACCGCATGACGCTGAGCACGGATTTCGAGACCCTGGCGTACGAGGAACGCGACGGCGTCGCGTACGTCACCCTGAACCGACCGGATCGGCTGAACGCGTTCAACGCGTTGATGCAACGCGAGCTGAAGGCGCTCTGGCGCGGTCTTCGGCGACACGACGACGTCCGCTGCATCGTGCTCACCGGTGCGGGCGAGAAGGCCTTCTGCACCGGCATCGACCGCACCGAAGAAGCGAGCGCCGACCTCACCGACGACACCGTCATCGATTCGGGGTCGACGCCGTTCATGTTCAACGACCCGGGCGACAACATCGGCCCGAAGACCTGCGACCTGTGGAAGCCGGTGATCGCAGCCGTGAACGGCATCGCGTGTGGCGGCGCGTTCTACATGCTCGGCGAGGCCGAGTTCATCATCGCGGCCGATCACGCCACGTTCTTCGACCCGCACGTGACCTACGGGATGACGGCGGCCTACGAGCCGATGCACATGGCCGGGATCATGCCGTTCGGCGAGGTCATGCGGATGACGCTCCTCGGCAACCACGAGCGCCTGTCGGCGACCCGGGCCTACGAGATCGGGCTCGTCTCCGAGGTCGTCCCCGCCGAACAGCTGCTGGAGCGGGCCGGCTGGGCCGCCCAGCGTCGTCGCCGATCGTCCCGCGCTCGCGGTGGAGGGAACGGTGCGCTCGATCTGGGCGGCACGCGAGCTCGGACAGCGCCAGGCGCTGCGGCTCGGGTACGCGTTCGTGGCCATGGGCACGAGTGAGGAATCCCTCGCCGAGGGTCAGCGGGTGTTCGAGTCAGGTGCGCGCGTCGACTGGAGGCTCCGGTAGCGCTTCCTCTCCGGGTGTCGACGCTGCACGCCCCCGCACACGCTGCCAGATCTGGTCGAATGCGGCGCCCGTCAAGACACACGCGGCGACCGCCCACGGCACCGCGAATCTCGGTGCGCCCCAGAAGAGTGCCCCGGTCAGGATCGTCATCACTCCGATCGCGACCATCGGGAGAATCGGTTCCCGCCGACGTCTGAGCAGGACCATCCCGTAGATCGCGAACGGCAATGTCGCCAGGGTCCCGAGGATGCCCAGGCGGGAGGGCCAGACGCCGCGGCCCTCACTGGCGTCGAGCTCCGCCGTCTGCCACGGGCGGTAGAGACCCGACATCCGACCGAGGCGGGCGAGCATCACCCGGGGCTGGTCCCCGAGATGGTGAGAGATGTAGTCGAACGCACGGTGGCGGGACACGCGTTCGAGCTCGGCTTCGTCTTTCGAGCTCGGGAGCGCCGGCGGCTTGGAGAACCGGCCCGTACCGGTCCACTGGATGGTCCACCACCCCAACCTCGGTCCGTCGTACACACCATTGCGGTTCGAGACGCTGAGCGTGCCGCCGAACCCGTTCGAGAGCAGCACCGGTTGGTTGAACCGGACCAGGTTCCAGCTCACCCACGGACCCATCACGATGATCGCCCCGAGGGCGAAGGCCGCGAGCCCGCGCCACGGCGCCGGCCGGTCGGATCCGCGGGCCGCCAGCACGATCAACGGCACCCCGAGGAACACGAGCAACATCGCGGTCTCGGCCCGGGTGAGGGCCATCAGTCCGATCGCGGCGCCGAGGAGACCGGCCGCCACCTTCGTCGGACGGTGCCAGAAGCGTGACGCGGCCAGCAGCGTGAGCGCGGTCATCAACGTCAGGAGGGACTCTGCGCTCATCAGGGGGTCGTTGATCCACACCAGCGGCCAGATCGCCGCGAGCACGGCAGCGATCACGCCCGCGCGGCGGCCCGCGATCGCACGGCCCGCGAACCCGATCGCCACGACACCGGCCACACCGAGGACGCTCGTCGCCAGGCGCTGCGAGAGGACGGACCGCAACCCGACCGACCAGAGCAGCGACTGGAACACGGTGAAGAGCGGGGGGTGGTAGGAGCTCGGTCGAAGACCGAGGCCGTAGAGCCAGAAGAACGGGTCGACGAACAGATGCCCCTCGGCGAGCAGCCGCCCCTGCAGGCGGTAGAAGAGCGGATCCCCGGCCACGACCGTGTGGCGGAGGACGACGAGGGTGTACGCCACCCGTACGAACAGGCCGAGGACCGCAGCGGAGGCGACCCCGATGAAGAACCCGCGATCGGCATGGCCCGAGTCGTCGGAGACGCCGGTCGAGTCCGCGACGTCGGTCGAGACAGCGGCGCCAGAATCCTGCACCTCCGCCTCCTGGTGGCTACCCGAGTACGTAGGCGAACAGCAACAGCGAGAACAGCGCGTACACGAAACCGGTGATGATCGCGTTGCGATGCGTGTCGAAGATGATGCGCGGGCCGCCGGGCTTGGTCCCACCGAGCTTGCCGAGCGCGTTCAGCTCGAAGAGCAACCAGACGACGACGAACACCGCCCAGAACGTCGCCCGCTTCCCACCGGTCGGCTCGAGCTGCGCCGTGTAGGGGAAGTGGGCCGTTCCGACCATGAACAACAGCATCGGGATCGAGAAGATCGCGTTCATGCGCGACGCCATGAGGCCCTGACGCCCGGCGGCCGCGGCGGCGGGATCGGGCTCGCCTCCCGCCTGCACGTTGCGCGCGTTCGCGATCACGATCTTCTGCTTGCGCCAGATCACGCCCCACACGTTGAGGAACATCGTGAGGCCGAGCAGGATCCCGACCGAGATGCTGATCCCGGGTCGCGTCTTCATGAACTCGGTCTTGTAGTCCTCGGTGAAGTAGAAGAGCAGGAACCCGGTGACGACGGTGGCGACCGCAGCCCAGCGGAACCACCACAGCGCGCGCCACGAGAGCTTGTCCATGGCGTTGTTGCGCGCGGCCGGGTCCATCTCCGCGAACGCGGGGACCTGCACGAAGTTGAAGAAGTAGAGAAGGCCGATCCACGCGACACCCACGATCACGTGGAGCCAGCGGGTGAAGAACGCCCCGCTGTTCTTGGTCCAGAAATCAAGCGCCGCTGCAAACACCGACGAACCCACGGAAAACTCCCTCTGTTGAAGCGCGGCCGAACGTAGCACCGCCGCGGACATCGAGCAGGGACTCCCCGTGGAACCCGACGTCAGGAGGTGCGTTCCGCCGAGGCTACGAGGTCGTCGTGGTCGTCCCCGGTGAGATCGTGGTGGTCGTGGTCGACGATGTCGAGGTCGTGGACGTCGATGTGGACGGGGTCGTGTCCGGAGGGGTCGTGGTCGACGGATCTCGAGGGGTCGTGGTCGAAGTCGTCGAGGAGGACGAGTCGGGGGTGTCGTCGGTCTGGGTCCACCCGGAACCGCCGCGGCCGGCGATCGACTCCGCGTTCGCGATCGACGGATGGGTGAGGCCGGCGGGTCCGGCGCCGAACACGTCGAGCACGTTGCGGGTGATCTGGATGATCGTGGGGTTGAACGCCGAGCCCTCGCCGGGAGGGTCGTGCTTGCTCACCCAGTAGTTCGTCCCGACCGCGAACACCCCTGCTCCCGATGGTGCCGTGTAGTACGTCACGTCGGCGAAGCTCTTCCGCCCACGGCAGGTGACGGGCGAATGAGCGAGGATCTCGACGTTGTCGGGCACACCCGGCCCCGGTGACCACCGGTCGTACTCGGACCCGACCACGATCTCGAGCCGCTGGCCGTCGGTCACGCCCGTGTTCGCGAAGACCCACGAACCGGCCTCCGACACCACCATGTCGGCGCGCACCGGGTTGCACTCGTACTGCTGACCGATGAGCGTGTTCTCGGGTCGGTTGACCGGCGCTTCACGAAAGCTGACCGTCGTCTGGGCGCGGATCGGTCGACGAGATCGGATCTCGGCCGGAGCGGTAGTTGATCTCGTGGCGGTCGGGACCGTTGGCCGACGCGCTCGAAACGGATCTGGCGGTACGCCGCGTTCGCGCCGAAGAACGCGAGGTTCACGCCGTGATCGCGTGCGGCCTCCATGCCGTCACGCATCGACTTCGACCAGTACTCGTCGTGACCCATCGAGAGCACGGCCTTGTGGTGCAGGAGGAGCTCCGGATGACGACTGCACGTCGACGTCGGTCGTGTAGGTGACGTCGTAGCCCCACTCGCTCGAGCCGCCGCAGCAGCGGGAACTCGTTGCCGAGGTAGTCGGCCGCACCTTCGGTCGAGCCGTACGGTCGGTCGAACGACACGACCTCGGCCCGGGACCCCAGGCCCTGGCAGTGGTACAGCGAGCAGCCGCCCCAGTCGTTGTACGCCTGCCACGTCGTGACCGCGTTCACGACGAGGAACGCACTCGGGCACGTTGTCGTCGCGCAACGTGATCGGGATCAGCTGCTGGTTGCCGGACGAGCCGACGAGCTTGAGGAGGTAGTCGCCCTGTGGCCAGCTCGCGTCGGTCGGCAGCGTCAGCGAAGGGGTCCACTGCGCCTCGACCATGTTCGTCACCGGATCGTCGACCGGCGATTCCTGTGGGATCCCCGGGATCTCGGGCGACTGCCAGACGAGGCGCCCCCCGAGGCCCTGGTACCAGCCCATGCGATAGGCCTCGACGTGGAACGTCGGGTCGACCGTCGACACCATCACCGGGACCTGGTCTCCGGCCTGGGCACTGACGGCGTTCGCGTACCCCTCGATCGCACCGGGCGTCGACTTGCGAGATCTGCCACGCATCTGTGCCGGGACGCGCGTTCTCGAGGTAGACCTGCGGCGAGATGATCCCCGTACGGGCTGGAGCGACGGTCGACGTCGTCGAGGTCGACCGGGTCGAGGGCGGGCGTTGACCCGCAGCATCCGACGATCGGAGCGGACCGACCCAGTAGCCGGCCGCGGCGACGACCATCACCAGGACCGCGACGCCGGTCAGAACGAACGCGGATCGGCGGCGCACAGGGCGCAGGGTAACCGTCGACCGGGGTCATTCCGGGGCACGGCGGTCGGCGCCGGTGCCTCCCGATGCCCGGCTAACCTCGACCTCCGGCGCGTCGGACGCGTCCTGGTGGCGTAGCCGAGTGGTTCAGGCAAGGGCCTGCAAAGCCCCGTACGCGGGTTCGATTCCCGCCGCCACCTCCAGTTCCCGGCCGGTTCTCGGCGCGGTGGCGCAGGCCTCGACACCGCGAGACCCGGGCCGACGCACACGAACTGTTGTTCTGACAGCCATCGACCCGTTGCATGGACGCGACGGGCCCGAAACATGGCCCGTCGACACTGGGTTCATGTACGAGAGCCGTCCGACCATGTACGCGAGCCGCCGAGTCGAGCGTCCGACCCATGCGGTGGTCCGCGATATCGAGACCTTCCTGACCCGCCGGGGCTGGGACCTGCTCGACGGAACCGGGCCCAGCCGCACCCTCGCCGTCCACCGGACGTTCCGGGGTGTGCTCCGCACGGGATCGGGCCGCCGCATCGCCCGGGTGGAGCTCGAGGTCGTGCCGTGGTCCGAGCACACGAGCGAGCTCGGACTGCGACCCATCGGTTCCCGCGCCCGGCACGCCGCGGCAAGGCGCGCGTACGGAGATGCGGTCGCCGGCCTGCTCGACGTGCTGGCCCACGCGCCGAGTCGGGTTCCCGAGCCCCGGCGCTCGCCCACCTGGATGCGCCGCGCGTCGTAGCCGATCCCCGGGGCGGCAGATATCGCTGTTTTGGTGCGGGTGGCATCGCTCGCCGACATCATCCGGTCCAAGGAAGCCGCCAACCGGCCCAAGGACCACGCGACGTTGCCCGTCCTGAAGGCGCTGGCCGACGAGATCGCCCAGGAGGAACGCGAGCACGAGCGCGATGGGACCGAACGGGCTGGGTGAATCGTCGGTATTGCGCCACACCGACTCAAGCTCGGACCGCGACGACCCGAACATCCGACGGATGGACCCGTACGTCGTCCTGGGCGTCAAGCCGGACTCCACCCCGGCCGAGATCGACGACGCCTACGCGCGCCGCCGGCGGCTCCACGACCCGGCCAACCAGACCAGCGAATCCGACCGAAGCGCCGCCGAGCGGTTCCAGGCCGAGCTCGGAGACGCCTACCAGGCCCTGCTCGGGACCGCGCCGCCATCGTCGACGAACGGCACCGCGGGACAACCGGGTGTCGACACCGGGCCGCGCCATCAGCCGAAGCGGGTCGAGCGGTCACCCGGGCGCGACTGGCTGTTCTTCCTCGGCGCCGTCCTCGTCGCGTACGTCGTGCTCCAGGTGCCGCTCGCGCTCGGCTTCGGCTTCGGCGGCGCGGTCGTCGGCTGGATCGCGGCGATCGGCGTGATGGTCGGCGCTCTGGTCAAGCTCCGCAACCGAAGCTGACGGCTCCCTCCCTCCACGGTTTGGCGTCGCAAACCCATCAGATCTGAGGGGGTTTCGACGCCGAAGGCAGGGTGCGCGGGTTCGGAGCGGTGGCTTCGGAGCGGTGGGGCTACTTCGGGGTGTCGTCGGGCCTGGTGGCGAACACACCTTTGAGCTTGTCGCCGGCGTACTTCAGCTTGTCGCCCGCGGTGTCGCCGGCGTCGGCGAACGTCTCGTTGAGCGCGTCGCCCATCGAGTTCAGCGCACCCTTGAGCCCGTCACGCACCTCGGGATCCTTCACCGCCCCGCTCACCGACGACACGGCCTGGTCGATCGCGCGTCCGATCGTGTTCAACGCCTCGACGACCGCGGCTTGATCGACGTCGCCGGGCTCGCCGGCCGTCGCCGACTCGCCCGCGGCCAGCTTCGCGTGCTCCTTGAGCTTGTCGCCGACCGCCGCGAAGTGCAGTCCGACCTTCGTCCACGCCTGCTTGCCTTCATCGCTCATCTCGATCGCTCCTCTCTCGCGCCACCCACGACACTGTCGCACGTCAGACGAGGAACTGCTCGCGCGCGTCCGATTCGATCGGACCCCCCGAGTCGGCATCGTTCGCGCCGCGACCAGAGGTCGCGAGCGCGACGAGGCACAGCACGACCGCGGCGACGAGGACGGCCACGCCGATGCCACGAACCGTTCCGGCGATGGAGCCCGCGTCCTGCAAGCGGTTCAAGTGCTCCGGACCGAGCACCGCGGCCCAGTCGTGCTCGCCACCGATGAGCTGGAGTCGCTCGTACGGCGCGTCGGCGATGTAGACGGCGGCCTCTTGGAAGTTGGTGGCGGCCCACGCGAGGCACGCCGCGCCTGCGAGCCGGTCGCGCCGCCAGACGAGGAAGTAGAGACCGAGGCCGAGAGGCACGAGGCATTGCATCGTCGATCCGGCAGCCGCGGTCACGACCGTCCCCACCACGGGCACCAGGTAGCAGATGAAGTGGCCGAGCTCGTGGAAACCCAGGTTCACGAATGCCAGCAGCGGGATCCGGACGTCGCGCCCGAACGCCCACCAGCCCGCGAACGCGCACCAGGCCAGGCACAGGCCGGCCTGCCAGAGCTCACATCGCTTCCACTCGGTGACGCGCGGCATGTCGGTCTATCGGCAGCCGCGACGGGTCGGTGAACCCACCCGTCGATTCGTTCCGGCGTCGTCAGCGCGGGAAATCTCCCGCGTTCGCGACGCCGGTACGCGAAAATCAGGCGGCTTCGAACTCGCGGTCGGACTCTGGCTCCGGCTGGGGTTCGGGTTCGGGTTCCGGTTCCGGTCTCAGCACCCGTTCGGGCGGGCGGCGCAGGTCCTTCACGATCCCGACCCAGCTCAGCGCCTTGAGTCCGTAGTACGTGACGTCGATCTCCCACCAGAAGAACCCCTGACGGGCGGAGCTCGGGTAGTGGTGGTGGTTGTTGTGCCAGCCCTCACCGCCGGTGAGGAGCGCCACGAACAGCGAGTTGCGGCTCGTGTCGGTGGTGTCGTACCGACGCCGGCCCATCACGTGGGCGAGCGAGTTGACCGTGAAGGTCGCGTGCCACAGCAGCACCGTCGACCAGAAGAACCCGACGACGAGGCCGCTCCAGCCACCGATCAGGTAGCAGGCGATCGCCAGGCTCCACGGTGCGACCCAGTCGTGCTTGTTGAGCCAGACCAACTCGGGGTACTTGGCGTAGTCCTTGATGCCGTCGTAGTTGGTGGGACCGTAGCGGTCGCAGAGGATCCAGCCGACGTGGCTCCACCAGAACCCCTTGCGGGGCGAGTGGATGTCTTTCTCGGTGTCGGAGAAGCGGTGGTGGTCGCGATGGTGGGCCGCCCACCAGAGCGCGCCCTTCTGCGCCGACGACTGCGCGCCGAACGCCATCACGAACTGCGAGACCCGACCGAGCTTGTAGCTCTTGTGCGCGAAGTAGCGGTGATACCCGGCAGTGATGAAGAACATCCGGGCCCAGAACAACCCGAGGCACAGTGCGACGGCGGTCCAGGTGACCCCGGTGAAGATCGCCGCGAGGCAGGCGACGTGGATCAGGAAGAACGGGATCGAGCTGATCCAGTTGACCCGCTCGTCGGGGGCACGTCCGAGGGCGCCGAGCGCCGCGTCGGGAATGGGATGAGCACCATTGCGCATGAACTTCCATCCTACCTACTGGTAGGTAGGTGATTCCAGGCATGCCCCGCCCGATGGGTTCGGCGAGAATGTCGGGATGTCCGAGCCCGTGGGCGGTCCCATCGTGATCTTCGACTTCTACGGCACGCTCGCCCGCGCGACGCACTGGGTGTCGATTCCGGAGGTGCTCGGGGAGCACGGCGTCGAGGTGACCGACGCGGCGATGCGGCAGTACTTCGAGGGTCACGACGGCGTCGAGCACGTCGAGCACTCGCAGAGCCGCGCCCACTACCTGGCCTGGCAACGAGAGCGGATGTTCGCGATGTTGGCCGAGACCGACATCCACCCGGGCGAGTACGACGCCATCGTCGACAAGCTGCGGGCCGGGAGCGCGACGCGGGTGCTCGAGCGCTACCCCGAGGTCCTCGGCGTGCTCGACACACTGCGCGCGCGGGGCGTGCGGCTCGCGATCTGCTCGAACTGGGACTGGGACCTCGCCGAGGCGATCGGCGAGGTCGGCCTCACCGACCACTTCGACGTGGTCGTCTCCTCGGCATGGGTCGGTGCGCGCAAGCCCCATCCTCGGATCTACGAGGCGACGCTGACCCGGCTCGACGCCTCGCCCGAGGGGATCCTGTTCGTCGGCGACACCTGGATGCCCGACGTCGAGGGACCGCTCGCGCTCGGCCTGCGCCCGGCGTACCTCGAACGAGACGACCACTGGCCCGATTCCGGTGCACCGACCGATGCCGCAGTCCGCGCCGAGTCCGCGTCGCGCATCCCGGATCTCACCGGCGTGCTCGACCTCGTCGATCGAGTTCGTCAGTAGCAGCGGAGCTCGACGAGGTTGCCGTCGGGATCGCGCACGTACACCGACCGACCCATGCCCCGGGCGCCGAACACGTCACTCGGACCACTCGCGACGTCGAAGCGACCCTCGGCAACGAGCGCGTCGAGATCGGTCGGCTCGATCACCAGACAGAGGTGGTCGACGTTGGTTCCCGTCCGGTCGGTTCCGAGGAAGTCGATGATCGTCGTCGCATCGACCCGGGCCGACGGAAAGAGCACCTCGCCCCGCCGGAACTCGTCGAGCCGGACCGGTTGGAGCCCGAGCTCGTCGACATACCACGCGATCGCGCGTTCGACGTCGCTCACGTTGAGGACGATGTGATCGAGCGCCACGGCCCGAACCCTCGACGTATCCGCCATCTCCTCACGGTAGCGAGCGCGCCGCGGACCGGGCGACAGGGCGACGGTCAGGCCTGACGGAGCCAGACGGCCATGCGACTCGGGCCGCGGTTCGCCCACGTGAAGTACGGGATCGCGACGAGCGTCACGTCGCGCTCGCCGGTCGCGCGATCCAGGGCCGACCGGTACAGGTCGCCCCACGGTGCATCGGGCACCGTCGCGGGCGTCTGCAGCGCGACGATGCCGCCGAGCAGACCCGCACGATGGTGCTCGACGATCTCATCGGCCCGACGGACGGAGAGCCCCGCCACGAGCGGGTCGAAGTCGGGGTTGTCGGTGCTCTCCACGCAGTAGACCAACGGGCCCTCGCCGGAGAGCGACGCTGCCGCGGTTCTCCGCGACCCGGGGGTTGCAGGCGATCAGGGTCGGTCGCACGTCGAGGTCGATCACGACGAGATCCCCTGGCGACCACCGACCGCGGATCTCGAGGTACTCACCGGGAACCGGTCGCGTCGACCACGGCGCGCCGTTCACCGCGACGACCGTGCGCGACGACCAGGCCGGGACGCGCAGGAAGAGCGAACGCTCGGCTTCGGGATCGGCGCCGGGCGCCGGCGCGATGTGGAGCTCGACGCGTCCCTCCCACGGGAAGACGGTCCGTTGCTCGACGTCGAGGCCCGCGGCCTGCACACGCGACGCGCCGTAGAGATGCACCCAGAGGCCGTCGTCACTCTCGCCGTAGCAGTATCCCGACAACGAGGCGAGCAGCCGGGCCACGTTCGGCGGGCAGCAGGTGACGTCGCGCCACGGCAGCCGGCGCAGTGGGAACGGACCGGCCATGTCGAAGGCGAAGGTGTTGACCTCCCACGGATCGGTCTCGTGCTCACCGGTCGCGGCCATCGGATTCGCGTAGAACCACTCGTCGCCGGCGAGCGACACCCCGGCGAGGAACGCGTTGTAGAGCGCGAGCTCCATCCGGTCGGCGTAGGCAGCGTCGCCGGTGCGCGCGAGCATGCGCCACGCCCACTGCGCGACGCCGACCGCAGCGCACGTCTCGGCGTAGGCACCTTCGTTCGGGAGCTCGAACGGCCGGCCGACTGATTCGCCGATCCAGCGGCCTCCGATCGCGCCGGTCACGTAGGAGCTCTCCTCCACCATGCGAGACCAGAGCCGATCGAGGGTCGCGATCGTCGTCGCGTCGCCCGTCTCCAGCGCGACATCGGCGAGTCCGGCTGCGAAGAACGCAGCGCGTACCGCGTGGCCGGTGAGTCCGGTGTCGTCACCGAGATCGACCCGTCCGCACAGAGCCACCGCCAGCGCGAGGTACTGCTCCTCCCCCGTCTCGCGGTACAGCTCCACGAGTGCCATCTCGACCCCGGGATGCGAGTCGGTGTCGTCGCGGCCGTCGGGGCCGAGCTCCGCGACCGCGAGATCGACGAAGCGGCGCGCGGCCTCGAGCAGGACTCCGTGATCGCTCACCCGGGCTCGGGCGATCGCCGCCTGCACGAGATGACCCGCACAGAACAGCTCGTGCGACCAGTCGAGCCCGACGAACTGCTCATCGGGGCCGAACGCAGTGTCGAGGTACCCGTCGTCGCGCTGCGCACCCGCGACGGTCGCGGTGACCTCTCGGAGCCGACCGTCGAGGTCGGCGTCGGGATCGCCGGCGAGCGACCAGGCCGCCGCTTCGATCCACTTGTAGAGGTCGGCGTCGGAGAACCAGAACCCTTGCCGTTCGTCACCCCGGAAGTTCCCGACGACACCGTGTTCCTCGAACCGGTCGAAGAGGCGTGGGATGCCGGTCGTCCGGCTCGCGGTGACCCGTTCGCGCCAGAGCCCCTCGAGCAGCTCGACCGCGCCGACGGGCACGGCATGCACGACCGCGTGCGGGCTCTTCCGGGTGTCCGTCACTCTGCTCACGACGCGCTACTTCTTGTCGTGCTGCATGTCGGTGGGCATGGTCATGCCGACCTGCTGCAGGTGCTGACCGAGGACACCACCGAAGTTCTCGGCGACGCCCGCAACGTCCCAGCCGCCTTCACGCCACATCGACGCGACCGGCTTCGGGTGCTGGAAGATCGTGTAGGCGAAGTCGGTCCGGCCGACGATCTGACCGTTCACGTGGGCGGCTTCCTCCGACGCGAGGTACGCGACGATCGGCGCGTTGAGAGCGGGATCGGCCTCGGGTGGCGGTGCGGTTCCGGTGCGCTCGAAGAGCGCCGCGGTCATGCGCGTCGCGCCCGCCGGTGCCATCGCGTTCACGGTGATGCCGTACTTGCCGAGCTCGATCGACCAGATGAACGTCATGCCCATGATCGCGGCCTTGGCCGCGCCATAGTTGGTCTGGCCGAAGTTCCCCCGCAGACCGGCCGACGACGTGATGTTGATGATGCGGCCGTAGCCGGCGTCCTTCATGATCGGCGCCGCGTGACGCGTGGTGTTGAAGGTGCCCTTCTGGTGCACTCCGACGACGGCGTCGTAGTCCTCTTCGCTCATCTTGAGCAACGAGCGGTCGCGCACGATGCCCGCGTTGTTCACGAGGATGTCGATGGTGCCGAATGCATCGACCGCGGTCTGGATCATGCGCGCGGCGCCGTCGAAGTCGGTGACGGAGTCGTGGTTCGGAACCGCATCACCGCCGAGGTCCTTGATCTCCTCGCAGACGACGTGGGCCGGGTCACCATCGGTGCCCTGACCGTCGAGCGACACGCCGACATCGTTCACGACGACCTTCGCGCCCTCCGAGGCGAGACAGAGCGCGAACTCGCGGCCGATGCCGCGACCCGAACCGGTGACCAGCGCCACTCTCCCGTCGAGCAGTCCTTTTCGGTTGCGTCCCATCGCGATCGTCCCGTTCTCCTCGAACTCGACCGCGGCGCCCGCGGTTCCGAGGGTCCTTCCGCAACCCGCGTGTCAGCAGGTTCTAGCCCGATTCGAGATCAAGATGTTGGAGCACGGCTTCGAGGATCCCCTTCGAGTTCTTGGCGTAGACGATTGCACCGAGCCCGAAGAAGATCGGTTCCCAACTCGCGCTCAACCCGAGTCGCTCGAGGATCTCCCGGAAGACGACGAACGCGACCGCGGCGAAGATGGCACCTTCGACCGTGCGCGGATCCAGGGTGACCACGAGCACGACGAAGAACAGAGAGAAGAAGAGCGCGTAGTCGGCGGGCCGGGCCGATCCGACGAAGCTCGCGTAGAGACCCCCGCCCAACCCGGCGATTCCGGCCGACAGAGCGAGCGCGGCGACGCGAGCGCGGCTCGGACTGACTTCGATCGCCTGTGCCGTGGTCTTGCTCCCCCGCCGGGCTTCGAGGAATCGGCCGGTCGCACCACTGCGCACGAGGATCACGAGCGCGCTCATCGCGATCAGGATCGCGAGACAGAGGAAGAAGAACGAACGGTTGCCCGCGAAGTCGACCGGACCGATGACCGGCCGCGGGACCGCGACCGGCGTGGTTCCCCCACTGACCCAACCGAGAGGTACGAGCGCGCTCTCGAACATCAACGCGAACGCGAGCGTCACGAGCGCGAGGTAGATGCCACCGAGGCGGAGCACCGGGATCGCGATCACCGCGCCCACGATCGCGGCGACGAACGCGCCGACGACGATCGAGAGGATCACCGGCACACCCGCGGCGTGCACGAGCTGCGCCGTGGCGAACGCGCCGATGGCCGCGAAGGTCGCCTGACAGAGCGAGACCTGGCGCGCCATTCCCGTGATCACCGGGAACGAGAGGAAGATCACCGCGAGCACCAGGGCCTGCGTCGCGACGAACAGCCAGTACGTGTCGTTCATCACGAACGCGACAGCACCGAGACACGCCGCCAATCCGAAGATCCGGATGGCCCGCGTCGACCGCTTCCTGCGCCTGATCGCGTCGGGCCCCACCGGTGGCGGATCGAGCCTTGCGGGCGGGTCCTGGATCTCGCGCCCCCGACGCAGCGCGGGCGAGAAGATCAACACGACGAAGAGCACGACGAACGGCAGCGACGGCTGCACGCCCTGCGCGAGCACGCTCCTCGCCGGGAAGGAGCCGACGAGGACCCCTCCAAGGACCCCGAGCGCGATCCCGCCGAGGATCGTCAACGGGATGCTCGAGAGCTTGCCGAACACAGCCGCGGCCAAGGCCGCGACGATCAGGATCGTGAAGTTGTTCGCAGTGACCTGCGCGAACAACGGCGCGAGCAGCACACCCGACAACCCGGCGATGAGACCCGAGAGCATCCACGCGCACGTGCCGATCCGATCGGCCTCGATCCGGTCCTGCTCCGTCGGGCGCGGGCTCTCGACGACCGATCGCATGCTCATGCCGATGTTCGAGAGCTTGAACATCGCGAACAGCGCAACGCACACGACCGAGGTCGCGATCAGCGTCGCCAGCTGATCACCGTTCAGCGCATACCGACCCCAGTGGTAGACGGCGAAGTCGCTCCCCTGCGAGCTCGGCCAGATGCCCACCACGCCGAAGCTGGGGCTCGGCCCGAACCAGAGCAGCACCATCGGCGGGATCGCGACGAGCAGACCGAGCGAGGCCACCAGACGCGAAAGGTCCGACGCCGACCGCATCGAGCGGAAGATGCACCGGTCGAGGATGAAACCGACGAGTGGACCCACGACCACCACCGCGAGCAGGAACGCCGCGACGATCGGCCACTCGTGGCGGACCCGCGTGTCGTAGTACACCGCGGCCGATACGAACGCTTGGGCGCCGAACGCCAGGTTGAACACGCCGGTCGTCCGGTAGGTCAGCACCAGACTGACCGCGACGAGTGCGAACACGCAGCCGAAGGGGATCCCCCGAATGGCGGAGCTGATGAGATCGGTCACGGTTTCCGTTCGTCGGCCGGAGGGGAACACCCGTGCGGCCTTCTCGTTCGGTGGCTCATCGTGACACGCGCCGGATCCCCGGCTCGCGTGACAGGATCACGGGATGTCGTTCACCCTCGTGACCTTCCACGCCCATCCGGACGATGAAGCAATCGCCACCGGCGGGATCATGGCGCGAGCGGCGGCAGAAGGGCATCGCGTCGTGCTCGTCGTCGCCACCCGCGGTGAGGTCGGTGAGGTCGACGACGGGTTCCTCGATCCGGGCGAGACCCTCGCCGAGCGTCGCGTCGCCGAGACGCACCGCGCCGCGGAAGCCCTCGGCGTCGCGCGCGTCGAGTTCCTCGGATACACCGACTCTGGGATGGAGGGCGAGCCCACCAACCACGTGGAGGGTGCGTTCTGGTCGGCCGATGTCGAAGAGGCCGCGGCCCGGCTCGCGGCGATCCTCGAAGAGGAGGCGGCCGACGTGCTCACCGTGTACGACGAGCGCGGCGGGTACGGGCACCCCGACCACGTGCAGGTCCACCGGGTCGGCGGGCGCGCCGCCGAGCTCGCCGGGACCCCACGGGTCTACGAGTCGACGCTGAACCGCGAGCACATCCAGCGGCTCCTGGCCGCGCAACCCGCGGCGCTCGCCGCCGGCGACGGCGCTCCGGATCCGTCGGACTTCGACGAGATGGGCTCACCCGAGTCCGCGATCACGACCACGGTCGACGTCCGTGATTTCGTCGAGAACAAGCGGGCGGCGATGCGGGCTCACGCGAGCCAGATCCCCGAGTCGTCGTTCTTCCTCTCGATGCCCGACGACGCGTTCCGCGAGGCCTTCGGTTGGGAGTGGTTCATCCGCCGCGGAGATCGCCCCGCGGCTCCGGAGACCAGCGTGTTCGACGGCCTCTGAGTCAACGATTCAAATACCGGCTTCAGATTCTGCCGCCTTGACCAGGTCGGCGAGCGCGCCGGGATCGCGTCGGCGAGGTTCCAGAGCTGCGGCACCAGCTCGCGGCACGCGATGAGGCCGACGTCGATCGAATCGAGGTAGCTGAGCACGGTCACGTTGAGGCCCGCGCCGTCGAAGATCGGTCCCATCGGGTACAGGCCGACGAGTCGCGATCCCGCGATGTAGAGGGGGAACGGCGGTCCGGGGACGTTCGACACCACAAGGTTGAAGATCGGGGGTACCCGCTCGGCGATCC
This sequence comes from uncultured Actinomycetes bacterium, assembly GCA_963829475.1. GTDB lineage: Bacteria > Actinomycetota > Acidimicrobiia > IMCC26256 > JANYLB01 > JANYLB01. The sequence goes on from CAWHIU010000002.1 coordinate 1,483,142, forward strand.
GGAGCCGGCCATAGAGGTGCGCGCCACCCGCGAGCACCGACGGGTTGAGGAACTCAGCCCACTCCTGGAGTGTCTCGCCGCCGATGTCGCCGTGCACCAGCTTGGCCCCGCTCATGACGTCGCGCACCGCGAACAGTCGCTCGACCGGATCGTCGAGCTCGGTGGCGAGGCGGGTGAACATCGCCGACACCCGGTTGCCCATGTTGCCCTGCTGGTCGGCGGACCGCACCGACGCGGGAATCACCGCGACCAGTGGGGCGTCGGGGAGCTCGTCGCGATCTTCGAGGTAACGACGCATCGCGCCCGCGACGATCGCAAGGAAGACGTCGTTGACCGTCACTCCGAAGGTGTCGCACACGGCCTCGACGTCGGCAAGTGGCGCGGACGCGAACGCGACCTGGCGGTGCGGCGTGATCGACGTGTTGAACGAGAGGCGCGGCGCGGTGAACGGAACGCCGGCCTGCACCGGGTTCTGACGGATCCGGGTGACGACGCGGACCGCGGATCCCGTGAGGTTCCGCACCGCCTTCACGAAGTTCACCGGCTGGCGCGCGATCGACACCATCGACGCGACCACCATCTCGACCTCGGAGGGCACGCGTTCCGCGTGCCACTCGACCGGCTCCGGCTGCCACACGCGGATGGGGCTCGAGATCGACGAGCTCGGCGAGCACGTCGACTCCGGAGGCGCCGTCGATCGCGGCGTGGTGCACCTTGGCGATGATGGCCGCGTGGCCGTGCTCGAGGCCCTCCACCACCCACATCTCCCAGAGCGGCCGGGAGCGGTCGAGCTGGCGCGACGCGATGTCGCCGACGACATCGGCCAACTCGTGCGGACCCCCCGGGGCCGCCACCGCGACCCGACGCACGTGATGCTCGAGATCGAACCCGGGATCCTCGACCCACACAGGGTGGTGGAGCGAGAACGGGACCGTCACGAGCCGCCGCCGGAAGGCGGGGATCCGGTCGATGCGCTCGGCGACGAGCCGCCGGAGGGTGTGGGCCGTGAACCCACCCTCGATCCCCGACGGATCGAGGATCGCCGCGGCGCATGACGTGCATGTGGTTCGTCGGGGTCTCGAGCTGCAGGAACGCGGCATCGAGTCCGGTGAGACGCTGCACCGTTCCAGTATGGACCCGCTGGCGACACCGCCGCGCGGTCGCGCACCGTCTTGGCAGAATGTCCACGTGGTGCCCTGGATCTTCTTCGCCGTGAGCGTGCTCGGACTCTGGTTCACGGCCAACGCGATCTGGCCGTCGTTCCGTTGGCAACTCGCTGCCCCGAGCTTCTTCGCCGGCTGGCTGACGGGTGAGCTCGCGGCAATCTTCCTCGCGTTCCAGATCCTGGCCACGATCGCATTCGTGGCTCTCGGTGCACTCGACGCGTGGATCGGATTCGTCGCCCTCGCGATCTGCCTGGTCTCGTGGACCGGTCTGATCCGGCTCATCGCGGTGTCGATGCGGAGCGCGCATGCCGTCGAAGACGCCCTCCGAGGGGCGCTCGGGGACGACTACCGCGACGAGATCGCGCCCGGCCGCGCCGAACGCCTCGCGACCAGGACCTCACTGCCGCGAGCTGTTGTTCCCCTTCGCCCTGCGCGACCGGCGGGTCCGACGCATCAAGAACATCCGCTACGCAGAGGGGGCCGGCAAGCGCCATCTGCTCGACGTCTACCAGCCGAAGAGCCCGATCTCGAAGGCGCCCGTCCTCCTCCAGATCCACGGTGGCGCGTGGATCATCGGCGACAAGTCGCAGCAGGGCCTTCCGCTCATGCTCCACCTCGCGTCCGAGGGCTGGGTGTGCGTCGCGAACAACTACCGGCTGAGCCCGACGGCGACGTTCCCCGATCACCTCGTCGACTGCAAGCAGGCACTGGCATGGGTGCGCGAGCACATCGCGGAGTACGGCGGCGATCCCGACTTCGTCGTCGTCACCGGTGGGTCGGCCGGCGGGCACCTCGCCGCGCTCGTCGCACTCACCGAGAACGACCCGCAGTACCAGCCGGGCTTCGAGCAGACCGACACGAGCGTCGCCGCGTGCGTGCCGTTCTACGGCGTCTACGACCTCGTGGCGGAGATCGGGGCCTCCCCCGCCGACGAGTGGCTCGCCAAGAAGGTCATGAAGACGACCGTCGCCGAGAACCGCGACCTGTTCGAGTCGGGATCGCCCACCTTCCTCGTGAGCGACCGACGCGCCGCCGTTCTTCGTGCTCCACGGGGACCGCGACAACATCGCCACGGTCGCCCAGGCGCGCGAGTTCGTCGTCCGCGCTGCGGGCGGTCTCGAAGGAGCCGGTCGCCTTCGCCGAGATCGAGGGTGGCTCGCACGCGTTCGACGTGTTCCATTCGATCCGCACCGCGCAACGCGGTGAACGGCGTCGACCGGTTCCTCGCGTGGGTCTACTCGGCCTACGAGGCGTCCCCGCCCGACCCCGACAACGCTTCCGCGTCGCAAACCCCTCAGATCTGATGGCTTTGCGACGCCAAAGCCCGATCGGGGCGGTCAGCCGGTCGGGGCGGTCAGCGGGGGCGGTGCACCCGGCGCAGCGGCGCGCGACGGACGCTGATCGACCGGTCCGACGACCACATCGCGTACGGGGCCATCACCAGCCCGGCCAACGCGACCAGCGGCTTGTCGTAGTTCACGCGCCATCCCGAGAAGTCGCGCCACGCCTGGTCACGGTCGGCGACGAGCGGCACGCCGGCTGCAGCCATCCGGTCGCACAGCGCGTCGAACTCCTCGCGCACGATGCTGATCGGATCGGTCGGGGCGGGGTCGGGGTCGAAGGCGATGCCGAAGAACTCGGCCACCGGCCGCAGCGCGAGGTATCCGGCCCGGATGAGCAGCGCGGCCTGCGGCTCCCGAGGGACGTCGATCGTCGAGAGATGGAGCGCCGCGGCGTCGAGCACGGCGCCGGCAGTCGTGACCCACGACCGGTTGGGTTCCGGCGACCGGAAGAACACGAGGAGGCTCAGTGACGTGTGCGTCTCCTCCACCTCGTTGAACCAGAGCTGGTACTCGGCCCACACGTCGTTGAGGTTCTCGAGCCAATCGATGAGGTGGGCGCGGATCAGGAGGCTCTCCGCCGAGGGCGGGATCCCGGCCCGCACGCTCATCTGGGCAACGAGCACCTCGCGGCGCGAGAACGTCCCGTAGATCGTGGGGAGGTACGCGATCAGGAGCGCGAGCAGCCCCAGTCCGATGACGGCCTCGCTGAACGCGAGCGCGATTCCCGGCAGGTCGTTCGGTTCCAGGAATCCGAGCGTGAGGAGCGACGAACCACTCGTGCGAAACGCGTCGCCGAAGCCGGCGACGTCGACGGCCCGGAACATCAGGGTGTATCCCGAGAGCACCAACCCGAGCCAGACGACCGGGAGGATCAGCAACGAGAGCGGCGCGTACAGCGCCATGACCCGGTCGCGCCGCTCGTAGGTCTTCGCGAAGTGCAGGGGAAGGTCGAACACGAGACGGACGCCCAGGAACACGACGCGCGTGAGGCGCACGACCGAGCCCCGGGGGAGCACGAAGGTGCGGATGGCCCCGTCGAGCACGATGGCGACGAGGAGCGCACCGGCAGCGAAGAGCAGGACGTCGAGCAGCACGCGCATCGGGAGAGCATCGCGCTCCGCGGGGGTCGGCGATCGCCTTCGGTAGAGTCTGCGCCGAACCGGGCCCATCGCGAACCGGTCGTCAGCCTCCGGGAGCCCTCCGCTGAGCCCATCCACCGGCCTCACGCCCACCGGCCTCACATCCGCCGGCCTCACATCCGCAGGTCTGTGGAAGCGGTACGTCCGGCCCGCGATCCCCGTCCTGTTCTGCGTGTACGTACCGCTCGCCGTGCTGCTCGTCGCGGTGAAGCTGGCCGCGCCCGGTGAGCACGCGTCCGCGTTGATCGAGCCGGAGTTCTCGCCCGCGGCGTCGCTCACGCGCGGCAGCCTCTGGGTGGTCGGGCTCGTCGGGTGGGCAGTGGCCGCGGCCGCGTGCTGCTTCGGTGTCGTCCGCAGCCGTGGTGTCCCGCGCTCGACGGTCGCCGCCGGCTCCTCGCCGGTGCCGGACTGTTGACGCTGCTGATGCTCGCCGACGATCTCTTCCAGCTCCACAAGCCGGTCGTCCCCGATGCGACGGGGGTGCCGTCGGCAGTCGTGCTGGGCGTCTACGCCGCCGCGTTCGCCACCTGGCTCTGGGTGAACCGGGCCGCGCTCGTCGACACCGACCTCGGCGTGCTCTTCGTGGCGTTGGTGTTCTTCGCGCTGTGGATCACGACCAAGGCCGCTCCCGGACTCCCCGCCCGCATCTCGGTGTCGTCGGGCGCGAAGCTCTGTGGCATCGCCGGTTGGACGGCATACCTCACGCGCACGGCGTGGCAGACCGCCGGCTCCGCTTCTTCTCCTAGTCGTCGTGGTGACCCTGATCGCGTCGACGGTCTCGCTTGACGTCGCCCCGGCGCTTCTTCTGCTCGACTCGTCGCTTCTGCGCGCCCGCCGACGGGGTGGTCGGCCGGCGGGGTCGGTCCACGCGCAGCGCGTCGGCAAGACGCTCACGGAGCCGTTCGAGCGCGAGCTCACGGTTTCGTGACTGCGAACGGGCATCGCCGGCGGCCGCCCGCACCACCGGGCCGAGCCGTTCGACGATCCGTTCCGAGGCGCGCTCACCGATCGAGCTCGCGGCCACGTCGAGACGCACCTCGACCCGGCTGCGGGTCACGTTGGCGTGCTGACCGCCGGGCCCGCCCGACGTGTCGACCCGCCACTCGAGCTCGTGGAACGGGATCACCACGGTCGACGTGATCCGAAAACGGCGCTCGCCGCTCACGGACTCGACCACGCGGCGCCGGGTGGTGGAGCGGCAGCGGGCGCGCCTGCGATGAGCCCCGCCGCGAGTTCGGGAGCCGGCACCGGCGGGTCGGCCACGAGACGCAGCGGGATCTCACCGGCCCAGACCGGGAAGGAGAGGTCGTCGTCATCGTCGTCGGGCGGGCCCGAGCTGACCTTCGCCGACCATACGTCGATCGGCATGCGGGCGACGAGGGTCTGCCGCAGCTCACTCGGGTTCGGCGCCCGCACCGCGGCGTAGCGCCCCGGGACCAGGCGCTCGAGCAACGCCTCGAACACCCGGGACCGATCGTCGGGCTCGGTGACCGCCTCGGTCTCGCCCATCACCATCACCGACCGGTAGTTCATCGACGTGTTGAACGCGGAGCGGGCCAGCACGATCCCGTCGAGCACGGTCACGGTGGCGCACACCCGGCAGCCCGCGCCGATCGCCCGCACCAACCGACTCGCGACCGACCCGTGGAGGAACAGATCCGTGCCGATCCGGGCGTAGGCCATCGGCACGACGTAGGGATGCTCGTCGTCGGTGAAGCCCACGTGGGCGACGAGTCCGGCGTCGAGGATCTGCTCGACAGCGGCCCGATCGACGACGGCGAGCCCGGGAAGCCGACGGACCTCGTTGCACCACCCGGTCGCGGCGATGGCGACCGGTTCGTCGACAGGGTGCCCGTGGGGAGGGCCGGGAACGGGATTCGACATTCCGAAATGGTCGCACACGCAGGAGAGGTCTCGGCGCTCCCTATGATTGACACAGACGCGTGTCGTTCCATCCATGAGTGTGCAGCGGAGCCGGATACCGGGTCCGCGATCGGGGGGAAGTCAGTGTCGAACCGGGTTCGACGGGTGCCGGCAACGCTCAGGGCCGTGAGCATGCTCTTCGTCCTGGTGCTCGTCGCCGCCGCATGTGGTGGCGGGAGCAGCAGCTCCGACAGCGGAGGGAGCAGCTCGGGAGGCACGCCGAAGCCGGGTGGTTCCATCACCTACGGGCTCGAGGCCATCACCACGAACTTCTGCCTGCCGAAGGCGCAGCTCGCGATCGCCGGCATCATGGTGACGCAGTCGATCTACGACACGCTCACCGAGCCCGGTGCCGACGGCAAGATCTATCCCTACCTGGCCAAGTCGGTCACACCGAATGCCACCTACGACGAGTGGACGATCACCCTCCGTCCGAACATCACGTTCCAAGACGGCACCCCGCTGAATGCCGACGCCGTGGTGCAGAACATCAAGGCCTGGCAGGCCGGGATCCTGCTCGGCATCGTGTTCCAGAACGTCGCCGACGTGTCCGCCTCCGACGCCATGACCGTCGTCGTCAAGACCAAGACCCCGTGGGTCGCGTTCCCGTGGTCCCTCTGGACGACGGGACGGACCGGCATCGCCGCACCCGCCCAGCTCACGAGCCCCAACTGCGCGACGAACATGATCGGGACCGGTCCGTTCTCGCTCCAGAGCTTCGATTCGGTGAGCGGCGACGTGACGGTCAAGAAGAACCCGAACTACTGGCGCAAGGACAGCAAGGGGCGGCAGCTCCCCTACCTCGACTCGATCCACTGGACGCCGATCGCCGACAGCGCCCAGCGCGTCACCGCGCTCCAGGGTGGCCAGATCGACGTCAATCAGGACGACGGCGGCAAGAACCTCGTGCAGATGGAGGCGATGCCGAACGTGACCAACATCATCGAGCCGGCGGGGTATCGGGAGCTCGAACAGACGCTGATCAACGACCAGAAGGCCCCGTTCAACGACCTCGTCGCCCGCAAGGCCGTGGCCCAGGCGATCGACGTCAATGAGCTGAACCAGATCGTCAACCGGGGGCGCTCCACGATCGCGAACCAGGTCTTCGACAGCAAGGTCCTGGGCTACAACCCCGACCCCGGGTTCCCGAAGTACGACCCGACGAACGCGAAGAAGCTCGTGAAGCAGTACAAGGCGGCGCACGGAGGCACGTTCGCGTTCACCTTGCAGTCGATCCCCGACACTCAGGTCGTGCAGACCACCCAGGCGATCCAGCAGCAGCTCCGGAAGGTCGGCATCACGGTGAACCTCCCACCGCCGGTCGACCAGGCGCAGCTCATCAACCAGGCGATCGCGGGGACGGTCGACGCGTTCCAGTGGCGCAACTACCCGGGCGCCGACCCGGACACGCTGTACCAGTGGTTCCACAGTGGATCGGCCCTCAACTTCAACCACATCAACAGCCCCAAGATCGACGCCGACCTCGACCAGGGTCGTACCGAGCCCGACGAGTCGAAGCGAAAGGCGCTCTACCAAGACTTCTCGAAGCAGCTCTCGTCGAACGTCCTCAACATCTGGGAGTGGTACGAGACCTGGACCGTCTCGTCGAACTCGAGCGTGCAGGGAATCCTGGGCCCGAACCTCCCCGACGCTTCGGGCGCACCGGGCTCGACCAAGCCGGCCGCGGTGCTCGCCGGGTTCCACCAGATCGCGGGGATCTGGAAGAAGTAGTGACGCGCGAGAACGTGCCGATCAGGCCGACCACCACGGGCCGGCGCCCACGATGACCCTGCAGGCCTTCGCGCAGAAGGTCCTCCAGCTCATCGTCGTGCTCCTGGTCGTCACGTTCTTCTCGTTCTGCCTGATCAAGCTGCTCCCGGGGGATCCGGTCTCGAAGATCATCCCGTACGGCACCGCCGCGCAGAAGGCGGCGCTCCGCAACGACCTCGGGCTCGACACGTCGTTCATCAGTCAGTACACGACGTGGCTCGGCCACATCCTCACCGGCGACTTCGGGCGCTACTACAACAGCAACGCCGCGGTGTCGGACCAGCTCGGCACGGCGCTACCCGTATCGCTCGAGCTCATGGTCTACGCCCAGGTGTTCGCGCTCCTGTTCGCGATCCCGCTCGGGATCCTCACCGCGTACAAGAGCGGTTCGAAGTTCGACGGCGCCACCAACACGATCGCGTTCGGGCTCCTCGCCCTGCCCAACTTCGTGCTTGCCATCCTGCTCGCGGTCTACGTCGGCGCGAAGTGGAAGTTGTTACCCACCCAGAGCACGATCGACCCCTTCCCGCTCAGCCCGATCGACAACTGGCGCTACATGCTCATGCCGACCGTTGCACTCGCGGCGGGGCAGATCGCGGTGTACCTCCGCCTCCTCCGTAGCGACATGATCGCGACGCTCCAGGAAGACTTCATCACCACCGCGAAGGCGAAGGGCATCCCGGACCGAACTGTGCTGATGAAGCACGCGTTGCGGCCGTCGAGCCTCACGCTGCTCACGGTGGCCGGCCTCAACGTCGGCGCGCTCATCGGTGGTGCGGTCGTGATCGAGGTCATCTTCGGTCTCCCCGGCATCGGATACCGGATCTACCAGGCGATCCTCGCCCGCGAGTACGTCGCCCTCCAGAGCTACATCGCGCTGATCGCGATCGCCTACGTGCTCGTGAACTTCGCCGTCGACATCCTCTACTCCGTCCTCGACCCGAGGATCCGCCGTGTCCGAGCTGCGGCGTAGCCCCGCCGCTTCGGCGGATCTGCCCGACGGCACGTCGGCCGAGCGCCTGGTCGAAGCGTCCGTCCTCGACGGGATGCCGGCCGACTCCTCGTCGATCCAGGAGGCCGCTGTCACCGCGATGAGCGCGAGCGGCCACCGGCGCAAGAGCGGCAAGCTCGGGGTCGGAGCCTGGCTCGCGATCTTCTGGATGGGGCTGCTGATCTTCCTCGCGGTGTTCGCCTCGATCCTCCCCTTCGACGACCCGGTCAACACCGTCGACACCGCGGCGATCGACAAGGGGCCGAGCGCCGACCACATCATGGGCGTCGACGCCAACGGTCGCGACGTCCTGAGCCGCGTCGTCTACGGCATTCGGGCCTCACTCGAGATCGGTATCGGCTCGGTCACGATCGGCTTCGTCGTCGGCGGGTTCCTCGGCCTCGTCGGCGGCTACTTCAAGGGCCGCATCGGCAGCCTGATCGCCGGCCTGCTCGACATCCTCCTCGCGTTTCCATCGCTGATCCTCGCGCTCGCGCTCGTCGCGTTCCTCGGCCAGTCGACGTGGAACATCACCATCGCGCTCGCCATCGTCGCGACGCCGATCCTGGCCCGCATCGCGCGCGCGAGCGCGCTCAGCTGGTCGGAGCGCGAGTTCGTGCTCGCGGCTCGCGCCCAGGGGGCGAAGCACTTCCGCATCATCTGGCGGGAGATCTTTCCGAACGTCCTCCCCGCGATGCTGTCGATCGCGGTACTCGGTGTCGCGGTCGCGATCGTGGCCGAGGGCGGTCTCAGCGTGCTCGGAGTAGGAGTGAAGCTCCCGACCCCGTCGTGGGGGAACATCATCCAGGGGGGACTTTCCGACCTCCGCACCGCTCCCAACATCGTGCTCTTCCCGTCGATGGTCATCTTCTTCACGGTGCTCTCCCTCAACTACCTCGGCGACGTGATCCGCGCTCGCTTCGACGTGCGGGAGAGCTCGCTGTGAGGGGGTGGCGGCACCGGGCGGCCGATTCGACGCCCGATCCCGAGCGCTACCCGGTCGAGCCGATCGAAGCTCCGCTCCTCGACGTCACCGACCTCCGCACCCACTTCGAGACCGAACATGGGCTCGTGCGCGCGGTCGACGGTGTGAGCTTCTCACTCGAACGAGGAAAGACCCTCGGCATCGTCGGTGAGTCGGGATCGGGCAAGTCGGTGCTCTCCCGGTCGGTGATGGGTTTGCTGCCGAAGCACAACGTCGTGCGCGGCGGGACGATCCGCTTCGAGGGTCGCGACATCTCCGACCTCGATGTCGGCGACCTCCGCAAGCTCTGGGGCAGTCAGATGTCGATGGTCTTCCAGGACCCGATGACCTCGCTGAACCCGGTGATGAAGATCGGGAACCAGATCACCGAACCGCTGCGGTACCACCTCGACATCTCGAAGTCGTTCGCGAAGGAGGCGGCCGTCTCGCTGCTCGCGTCGGTCGGTCTCGACGAGCCCGAGCGCCGGTTCACGCAGTACCCGCACGAGCTGTCGGGTGGCATGCGCCAACGGGTGATGATCGCCATCGCGATCGCGTGCGGACCCAAGCTGCTCTTCGCCGACGAGCCCACCACCGCGCTCGACGTCACGGTGCAGGCCCAGATCCTCGATCTGCTCCAAGCTCAGCAGCGTGAGCGCTTCATGGCCATGATCCTCGTGACCCACGACCTCGGGGTCGTGGCCGGGCGCACCGACGAGATCGCGGTGATGTACGCAGGCAAGATCGTCGAGAAGGCGCCGACCCGCACGCTGTTCTCGCAGATGCGGATGCCGTACACGGAGGCGCTCGTCCACTCGATCCCCAAGCTCGCGGACGCGAGCCACACCCGGCTCAACGTGATCCCGGGCCGTCCGCCCGACCTCGTCCACCCGCCGAAGGGCTGCAACTTCAGCCCTCGCTGCCCCTACGTGCAGGACAAGTGCCGAGAAGAGGAGCCTCCGCTCGTCTCGGCACCGGCGGTCGGCCACACGTACGCGTGTTGGTTCCCCGCGGGCACCCCCGAGGGCCGTGCCGCGCTCGAGCGCAACATCGCCGACCGCGTCACGACCGCGCCGGCAACCCGGGCGACCACCTGATGGCCGGCAGCGGCACCGCCCACCTCCGCGATCGCGGCGAGACACTCCTGCGGGTCGAGAACCTCGTGGTCGAGTTCAGCGCCGGACACCACCGCACCGTCCATGCGGTCTCCGACGTCAGCTTCGACGTGAAGGAGGGTGAGACGCTCGGCCTCGTGGGTGAGTCGGGCTGCGGCAAGTCGACGACCGGGCGCGCGGTCATGCAGCTCCCCCACCCCACTTCGGGCACGGTCGAGTTCGAAGGGATCGATCTCGCGTCACTCTCGGGCGAGGCGCTCCGTCGCACGCGCACCCGCCTCCAGATGGTCTTCCAAGATCCGATCTCCTCCTTGAACCCGCGTCGGCGCGTGCACGACCTCGTGGCCGAAGGTCTGAACATCTGGAAGATCGGCGACGACGCGTCGCGCGACGCCAAGGTGCGCGAGGTGCTCGACGCGGTCGGCATCGACCCCGACGCTGCGGGCCCTCGGCGTCCGCACGAGTTCTCGGGCGGGCAGTGCCAGCGCATCTCGATCGCCCGCGCGGTGGTGACCGATCCGCGCCTGATCATCTGCGACGAACCGGTCTCCGCGCTCGACGTGTCGGTGCAGGCGCAGATCATCAACCTGCTCGAGGACATGAAGGCCCGCTACGGCCTCACGATGATCTTCATCGCCCACGATCTCGCGGTCGTGAAGAACATCAGCGACCGGGTGGCGGTCATGTATCTGGGCAAGCTCTGCGAGGTCGGCAACCCCGATGAGATCTACGCCGCGCCGGCCCACCCGTACACCGCGGCCCTCCTCTCGGCGATCCCGGTACCCGACCCGGCGGTCGTACCGCGCGAGCTCCCCGGGGTCCGCGGCGAGATCCCGTCACCGCTCGAGCCGCCGAGCGGCTGCCGATTCCGGACCCGCTGCCCCCGCGCCACCGACGTCTGCGCCGCGCAGGAGCCATCATGCGCGAGATCCGACCCGACCACTTCGTCGCCTGCCACTTCCCCCTCGACTCCCCCTGACCCCCCCACGCCTTGGCGTCGTAAAACCCTCAGATCTGAGGGTTTTACGACGCCAGAGCGGCTTCTTCGAGGGGTTCGAGGGCGACGGCGAGCACCTGGTCGACCGACGACGCGAGGTGGAACGTCATGACCTCACGCACCGCCTCCGGGCACGTCGTCGAGATCGGGACCGTTGCGGGCCGGCAGGATCACAGTGGTGAGCCCGGCACGTTGCGCCGCGAGCACCTTCTGCTTCAACCCGCCGATCGGCAGCACCCGCCCCTGGAGGGTGACCTCGCCCGTCATCCCCACGTCGCTGCGCACCGGGCGGCCGGTGAGCAGGCTGACGAGCGCGGTCGTCATCGTGACGCCGGCCGACGGACCGTCCTTCGGGACGGCACCGGCCGGCACGTGGACGTGGAACCGGCGGCCGGTGAGCAGGGCCGGATCGACCCCGAGCTCGGCGGCGTGGGCCCGCACGTACGACAGCGCGATCTCGGCCGACTCCTTCATCACGTCGCCGAGCTGACCGGTGAGCGTGAGCCCCGGCTCGCCCGGCGAACCGGTCGGAACCGCGGTGGCCTCGATGTACAGCACGTCACCACCGATGCCGGTGACGGCGAGTCCGGTCGCGACGCCGGGAGCCGCGGTGCGGTCCTCGGTCTCCTCGGCGAGGAACCGGACCCGGCCGAGGTGGGTTCGCACGTCGCCGGTCTCGATGCTCACCGGCGTCGTCACGTCGTCGGACGCGACCTTCGCCGCGACCTTGCGGAGCAACTTGCCGAGCTCGCGCTCGAGGTTCCGCACGCCCGCTTCGCGGGTGTAGTCGACCACCACCGAGCGGAGTGCGTCGTCGGACACCACGACCTCGTCGACGAGAAGCCCGTTGCGTTCGAGCTGACGGGCGAGCAGGTGGTCGCGGGCGATCGCGACCTTCTCTTCCTCGGTGTAGCCGTCGAGGCGCACGATCTCCATGCGGTCGAGCAACGGTCCCGGGATCGTCTCCATGACGTTCGCGGTCGCGATGAACAACACGTCGGACAGGTCGAGGTCGACCTCGAGGTAGTGATCACGGAACGTGTGGTTCTGCGCAGGGTCGAGCACCTCGAGCAACGCGCTCGTCGGATCACCCCTCCAGTCGGCACCGAGCTTGTCGACCTCGTCGAGGAGCACGACCGGGTTCATCGTGCCGGCCTCCTGCAACGCCCGGGCGATGCGGCCCGGACGGGCACCGACGTAGGTACGGCGGTGACCGCGGATCTCGGCTTCGTCGCGCACGCCACCGAGGGCGAGTCGAACGAACTTCCGGCCGGTCGCGCGTGCGACCGACTCACCGAGGCTGGTCTTGCCCACTCCCGGCGGACCCACGAGCGCGAGGATCAAGCCCGCCCGCTGGTCGGGCAGTCCCCGTTCGGCGCGCAGCTTGGCGACCGCCAACGCCTCGACGATCCGTTCCTTCACGTCTTCGAGTCCGTTGTGGTCGGCGTCGAGCACGGCCCGCGCGGCGACCACGTCGACGGCCCGATCGGAGCGCACACCCCACGGGAGCTCGAGGATCGTGTCGAGCCACGTCCGGATCCAGCCGTGCTCGGGGTTCTGCTCGCCGGTGCGCTCGAGCCGGTCGATCTCGCGATCGACCGCGGCCCGCACGTCGGCGGGGAGGTCCCGGCCGGCCGACGCGCTCGCGGTACTCCGCGACCCCGCCGCCCTCGTCGTCGTCGCCCAGCTCCTTGCGGATGGCCGCGAGCTGCTGGCGCAGGAGGAACTCGCGCTGCTGGCGCTCCATCCCCTCCCCGACCTCGGTGCGGATGCGGTCCGCGACCTCGTGCTCGGCGAGCGCGTCACGGGCCCTCGTCGTCGCGAGCTCGACCCGGGCTTCGACGTCGACGGTCTCGAGGAGCTCGAGCTTCTGCTCCGACGGAAGGTCGCTCCACGCACCGAAGCCGTCGGCCAGCGCGCCGGGCTCGGTGGTCGTGCGGAGCAGCTCGGGGAGGCGACGCGAACGGCGACGCTCGCCGAGCACCGACAGAACACCCCGCAGCTCACGCCCGAGCGCGGCCAGCCGCTCGCCGGAGGCCGCGTCGGCCACGTCCTCAGGAGCGTCGTCGAACACCTCGTCGGCCTCGACCCAGAGCGTCGCGCCGGTCCCGGCCACACCGGCACCGAGGCGGGCCCGGTGCAGGCCGCGCACGATCGCCGCGGCCACGCCGTTCGGCAGCTCGCCCGACTCCTCGACGTGCGCCACCGTGCCGACCCGGGCGAAGCGCCCGTCGATCCGAGGAACGAGGAGGAGTCGACCGTCGCCACCGTTGGCCGCCGCCACCGCGGCGCGGGACTCGTCGGTGTCGAGGGTCAGCGTGGCGACGGTGTGGGGAAGCACCACCCCGGTCGTCAGGGGCAGCACCGGCAACGCGTCCCGCAGGAGTTCAGTGGCTTCCGACTCGGACATCAGGCTCTCCGTTCGCGATTACAGGATTACGCGAACGAGGAGAACCCGCGACGGCGCCGGAGCTATTCCCGACCTCCACACTCGGTTATCCACCAACCGTTCCGGCGTCGTCAGCGCGGGATTCTTCCCGCGCTCACGACGCCGGTCGGGTCTCGGGTTCGGGTTCGGGTTCGGGCTCGGGCGGGTTTCAGGCGGGGAGGTGCGCCTTGATCGCGTCGACGATCGCGGGGTCCTCGGGCTCGACCGTCGGGGCTGAACCGGCCGACGACCTCGCCGCTCGGGCTGACCAGGAACTTCTCGAAGTTCCACCGGATGTCACCGGTGTGGCCGTCGGCCGAGTCGGGGGTCTCCACGAGCTGCTCGTACAGCGCGTGACGGCCGTCGCCGTTGACCTCGATCTTCTCGAACAGCGGGAAGACACGTTGTAGCTTCGTCTCGCAGAAGGTCTTGATCTCCTCGGCCGTGCCGGGCTCCTGGCCGCAGGAACTGGTTGCACGGGAAGCCGAGGACCTCGAACCCCGAGCCGGCGAACTCCTCGTGGAGCTTCTGGAGACCCGGCGTACTGCGGCGTGAGACCGCAGGCGGACGCCACGTTCACGAGCAGGAGGGCCTTGCCCTCGTAGTCGTGGAGATCGGCGTCGCCACCGTCGAGATCGTGGATCGGAGCGTCGTAGATGGCCATCGGGGTTCCTCCGGAGCGGCGGGGTCTGGGGGTGGGAGGTCTCAGTGCGGTGGACACGCCAGCATACGGATTGCCGACGGCGAACCTACGCGGCGGGCCTTGCGCACCTGGCCCGCCATGATCCGTTCCGATCGACGGGCGAGAGCGAGCCCTCCGCCGCGGAGCAGCAACGCGGTCTGCGCGTCGGCGGTGATGTGGGCGTGGTCCTTCTCGATGCCGCGCACGATCTTCGCCGCGACCTTCGCCGGAGACATGACCTTGATGGTCCCGCTCACCGCGACCGTCTCGGGCGGCTTCGTCTCGTTCTCCCGTTCGAAGCCGGGGGTGTCGGTGTCGGGTGGGTACACGCACGCGACGTGGATCCCGCGCGGCTCGAGCTCGGCGCGCAGCGTGTCCATCAGTCCGCGCACCGCGTACTTCGCCGGCGCGTACGCCGAGTAGCCGAAGACGCCGATCAGCCCCGCGGCCGACGACACTCCCGACGATCGCACCCGTACCCCGCTCGATCATCGACGGGACGACCGCCCGGACGCAGTGCAGCGTGCCGAAGTAGTCGAGGTCCATCTGGGCCCGGAACACCGAGAGATCGAGCTGCTCGAAGTAGCCGGGCTGCGCCGCGCCCGCCGACGGTGACGAGGAGATCGCACGGACCCTCGGCGGCGTCGAGCCCCGCGAACCCGGCCGTCGACCGCCTCGGGATCGGTCACGTCGATCGAGGCCGTCTGCGCCGCCGGTCGTCGACCGTTGCGCCGTCGTCGAGCCGCCCCCGGTCTCGTGCCACGAGCGACACCCGCGCGCCTCGCTCCACCAGGAGCCGGGCCGTCTCCAAGCCGATCCCCGACGACCCACCCGTGACGATCGCGTGCTTCCCGCTCAGCTCCATCGCGACGAGTCTGCACCACCGGCGCACTGGAGTGGGCGGACACACGACACAGCACGCACATCGGTGAGCGATCGAGCCCACGCAACGCGGCCGATCAGAGGTCAGGGGTGGGTCATGTCCTCGGGGACGAGGGCGGCGTCGAACTCCTCGGCGGTGAGGTAACCGAGCGGCGAGCGCGGCGTCGCGGAGGCGGGTCTTGTCCTTGTGGGCCTTCTTGGCGATCTGCGGCCGACTTGTCGTAGCCGATCACCGGGTTCAGCGCGGTGACGAGCATGAGGGAGTCGGCGACGTACTCGGCGATCTGCTCCCGGTTCGGTTCGAGGCCCTCGATGCAGAACTCCCGGAAGTTGTCGCACACGTCGGTGAGCAGGTCGACGCTGTGCAGGAAGTTGAAGATCATCACCGGCTTGAACACGTTCAGCTCGAAGTTGCCCATCGAGCCCGCGGTGGCGGTCGCGGTGTCGTTGCCGAGCACCTGCACGCACACCATCGTCATGGCTTCCGACTGGGTCGGGTTCACCTTGCCCGGCATGATCGACGAACCGGGCTCGTTCTCCGGGAGGATCAACTCGCCGATGCCGGCGCGCGGACCCGAGCCGAGCCAGCGCACGTCGTTGGCGATCTTCATCAGGCTCACGGCGAGGGTGCGGACGGCACCGCTCGCGAACACGAGATCGTCGTGGGCGGCGAGCGCGGCGAACTTGTTGGCCGCGCTGCGGAACGGCAGGCCCGTCAGCTCGGCGATCTCCGCCGCAGCACGGTCGGCGAACTCGGGGTGCGTGTTGATGCCGGTGCCGACGGCGGTTCCACCGATCGCGAGCTCGTACAGCCCGCCGACCGCGCTCTCGATGCGGGCGATGTCGGCGTCGAGCTGGGCGACGTAGCCGGAGATCTCCTGGCCGAGCATGAGCGGGACGGCGTCCTGGAGGTGGGTCCGGCCGATCTTGACGATGTCGGCGAACTCCGTCGCCTTGGCGTCGAGTGCCTCCCGCAGACGGTGCACCGACGGGAGGAGCCGGTTCAGCACCTCCTCGACCGCGGCGATGTTCATCGCGGTCGGGAACGTGTCGTTCGACGACTGCGACATGTTCACGTGGTCGTTCGGATGGATCGGGTCCTTCGATCCGAGCTCGCCGCCCGCGAGCTCGATGGCGCGGTTCGAGATGACCTCGTTCACGTTCATGTTCGTCTGCGTGCCGCTCCCGGTCTGCCAGACGAAGAGCGGGAAGTGGTCGTCGAGATCGCCGGCGATGATCTCGTCGGCGGCGCGCACGATGAGATCGGCGGACTCCGCCGGGCAGCTTGCCCGAGATCGCGGTTCACCAGCGCGGCGGCCTTCTTCAAGACGGCCATCGAGCGGATGACGGCCGTGGGCATCCGGTCGTCGGCCACCGAGAAGTGGTGCAGCGACCGCTGCGTCTGAGCGCCCCAGTAGCGGTCCGACTCCACTTCGATCGGGCCCATGCTGTCGGTTTCGGTGCGGGTCTGTGCCATGGGCGCAAGGTACCGCGGCACTTCGCCTCACGCCGAAAGCCGCCACCGCGGAACATCTCACCCACGAGCGGCCAACCCGTAGCATCCTCACCATGCCCAATCCAGAGTCCGAGACCTACCGGATCGCCGACGAGTACGTCGAGCGAGCCGCCGCGCTCGATCCGGTCGCGGCCACGTTCGATGGCCTCGTCGGTCACGACGGCGAGATGACCGACTACTCCCCCGACGGGTTCGCGGAGCGGGTCGAGCACGCGCGTGCCGCCATCCGCAGACTCGACGCCACGCCGAGCGAGTCGGAGGCCGATCGCCTCGCGGCCGACGTCATGCGCGCCGACCTCGCACTCGAGGTCGACCAGTACGAGTCCGGCGAGCACTTCCGGCTGCTGCGCGTGCTCGGGAGCCCGGTACAGGCCGTGCGGCAGTGCTTCGACCTGATGCCGACGGAGACCGAGTCCGACTGGGAGGCCATCGCCGCCCGCCTCGGGGTCGTGCCCCAGGGGCTCTCCGGCATCCAGGCCACACTCGAGGAGGGCGTCCGGCAGGAACTCGTGTCACCGCGTCGCCAGGTCGTCGCGTGCGTGCAGCAGGCCGAGACGTGGGCCGGCACCGACGCCGCGACGAGCAGGCCGTTCTTCACCGGCTTCGTCGAACGCTTCGACGAAGCCGGCATCGAGAGTCCCGCGCTCCGGTCGACGCCTCGCGCAGCGAGCCGAACGCGCGACCGCGGCGTACGCGTCCTTCGCGCGGTACCTCTCCGACGAGTACTCGCAGCACGCAGGCGACGCCGACGCGGTCGGGCCGGAGCGCTATGCGCTCTTCTCGCGATCGTTCAACGGCATCGACCTCGACTTCGCCGAGACGTACGCCTGGGGCTGGGACGAGCTGTACCGCATCGAGCACGCGATGCGCGAGGTCGCGGAACGCATCCTTCCGGGCCGGCCGCTGCAAGAGGTCATCGCACACCTCGAGACTGACCCCAATCGGACGATCGACGGCATCGACGCGTTCCAACACTGGTTGCAGGACCTCATGGACCGGACCATCGCCGAGCTCGACGGCACCCACTTCGACATCCCGGATCCGGTCAAGGAGGTCGAGGCGATGATCGCCCCGCCCGGTGGCGCAGCGGCGATGTACTACACCGGTCCGTCGGAAGACTTCAGCCGGCCCGGTCGCACCTGGTACCCGACCCTCGGCAAGACGCGTTTCCCGCTCTGGGGCGAGGTGTCGATCTGCTACCACGAAGGCGTTCCCGGCCATCACCTGCAGATCGCGCAGGTCCGCTACCTCGCCGATCGGCTCAGCCGGTACCAGCGCACGCTCGCGGGCTCCTCGGGTCATGCCGAGGGATGGGCGCTGTACGCCGAACGTCTCATGGGCGAGCTCGGCTACCTCGACGATCCCGCCTACGAGCTCGGCATGCTCCGCGCGCAGGCGATGCGTGCGGTGCGAGTCGTGGTCGACATCGGGATGCACCTCGAGCTCGCGATCCCGGAACGCGAGCGGTACCACGGGGGCGAGACGTGGACGCCCGAGCTCGCGCTCCCGTTCGTGATCGAGCGCTCGTGGTTCCCGGAAGACTTCATGCGCTCCGAGGTCGACCGGTACCTCGGAATGCCCGGCCAAGCGATCAGCTACAAGGTCGGTGAGCGAGTGTGGCTCAAGGCGCGCGACGCGGCGAAGACCCACGCCGGCGCCGCCTTCGACCTCAAGGAGTTCCACCGCCACGCCCTCGACCTCGGCCCCATGGGCCTGGCTCAACTCGAACGCGAGCTCTCCCCCACCAGCTGACGGGCCACCGTCTGACCGCAGGTGGTCAGACGCGTCCGGTTGCGACCGCGGCGGCTTCCGCAGCCGCGAGCTGCTCCGCGACGATGTCGAGACCGCCGTCCCAGAACTGCGGATCGGCGAGGTCGACCCCGACGATCCGACCCAGCTCCTCGGGTGGCAGCGAACCCCCGGCGCTCAGCATCTCGAGGTAGCGGGGCACGAAATCGGGACCGTCCTCGGTGTACTTCCGGTACACCGACAGGGCGAGCAGCTGGCCGTACGCGTAGGCGTACACGTACCCGGGTGTGCCGATGAAGTGCGGGATGTAGCTCCACCAGGTGCGGTAGCCCTCGGTGATCTCGACGGAATCGCCGAGCATCGCTGTCTGCGAAGCGGCCCACAGCTCACCGAACCGCTCGACGCTGATCTCACCCTCCTCGCGACGCGCGGTGTGCACCGCGTCTTCGAACCGGTTCATCGCCGTCTGGCGGAAGACCGTCGCGATCTGCCCTTCGAGGCTCTCCGCGAGGAGCGCGAGTCGGGCGTCGGGATCGGTGGTCGCGTCGAGGAGACGTCCGAAGGTGACGGTCTCGCCGAAGACCGATGCCGTCTCCGCGAGGGTCAGCGGCGTCGTCTGGTGGAAGACCCCCTGTTCACGCGCGAGGTAGGCGTGCACACCGTGGCCGAGCTCATGCGCGAGCGTCAGCACGTCGCGCCGCTGCGCGGTGTAGTTCAGCATCAGGTACGGATGGTGCGACGGCACGGTGTACGCACAGAAGGCACCGCCTCGCTTCGCGGCCCGCATCGGCGCGTCGATCCAGGGCTCGTCGAGGAAGCGCCGCACGACATCGGCCATCTTCGGAGAGAAGGAGTCGTAGGCGTCGACCACGATCCTGGTCGCCTCCGACCACCCGAACTCGGCATCGCCCGAGGCGACCGACGCCATCCGGTCGTAGTCGGCGAGCCGGTCGATCCCGAGGAGCTTCGCCTTGAGGGTGTACCAGCGCCGCGGGATGTCGTAGCGGGACTCGACGGCCTCGACGAGCGCCTGCACCGACGCATCGCTCGCCTCGTTCGCGAGGTTCATGCTCGCGAGCCAACCGTCGTAGTGGCGGAGACGGTCGTCGGTCGCCTTGTCGGCCAGCAGCGTGTTGAACACGAAGGCGCGCGTGCGCAGACCCGGTGCGAGGCCGGCGGTCACCGCCTCGGCCGCGGTCTTGCGAACCTCGCGGTCGGGCGACTGGAGGAGGGCGAGGCCCTGTTCGAGCGCGATGTCTTCACCGTCGAGATCGAGGCGGATCACCGACGTGAGCTCGCTGAACAGTCGGCTCCATGCACTCGCGCCCGTGACCGACTTCTCGGTGAGGACACGCTCCTCGGGCTCGGTCAGGAGGTGCGGGATGTAGCGGCGGGCCGAACGCAACCAGTGTCGACAGAAGTCGAGCCGTTCGTCGGCGAGCAGCTCGTCGACGCGCGCGTCGGACAGCTCGGCCCACTCGAGCTCGAAGAAGAGGATGCGCGTCGAGAGCGTCGTCCCACGCTCCTCGACCCGCTGCATCGAGCGCGCCGCGCTCCGGATCCGACGTGTCGACCGAGAACGCGAGACCGGCGTACGACCCGGCTCGGCCGATCTTGTCGTTCAGGTCGGCGAGCTCGTGCATGAACGTTGCCAGGCCGTCGGCATCGAGCGAAGTGATCGTGCCGCGACGCGCTTCGAGCCCGTCGACGAGCAGCTCGGCTTCGTCGAGGAGAGCGTCGACGCCGGCTTGACCCCTGCCGTCGACGAGTGGTTCGAGATCCCACGCGACGTCGGCCGCGGTTCGGTCTGCTTCGGCGATGGTCATCTCGATCTCCAGCTGGTCGGAAGGGTGACGGTGCAACGGGACGAGTGCGGTGGGGCCAGTGCTCGGGGGCCAGTGCTTCGGGCAACGGTTCGGCGTGGACGACCGTGAGCGTCGTGGTGGCCCGGGTGAGCACGACGTAGAGGAGGCGCAGGCCGCCGGGATCGTGCGCGACGAGCTCGACCGGCTCGACCGCGACGACGTGGTCGAACTCGAGACCCTTCGCGTCGAGCGGGGTGATGACCGCGACGGGCGCGTCGAGTGCATCCGTCGATCCCGAGATCGCGCCGACATCGGCGAGCTCGGAGACGATCCGCCGCGTGCATCGCCTCCGGCGCGATGACCGCGACCTTGCCGCCACGATCGAGCGCGACCCTCGCCGCGTCGGCGACCACCGCGGGGCGCCCCTCGGCGTCGGTCGCGAGGAACCGCGGGTGCTCACCCGTGCTGCGCACGGCTCGGGTCGGCTCCACGTTCGGCGCCGCGACCGCGAGGATCCGGTGCGCCACCGCCATGATCTCGGACGGCGTCCGGTAGTTGACCGACAGCTGCACGACCCTCGAACCGGCGCGGGGCCGGAGCTGGTCGATGACGGCGTCCCACCCCTCGGCCGCGCCCGGGCGGCTCGCCTGACCGAAGTCGCCCACGAGACTGAGCGAGCCGGTCGGGACTCTGCGGCCGACCATGCGCCACTGCATCGGGGTGAGGTCCTGGGCCTCGTCGACGAGCACGTGCCCGTAGGTGCGGAGCTCACTCGCGGCCGGCGGAGCATCGATCGTGGGCTCGCCGAAGCGCGCCGCGAGCGTGGCCGCGCTCGTGTACCCCTCGAGCCCCATCTCCTCGACGACGCGAGTCGCGGTGCGCAACGCTTCGTCTTCCTCGATGGTGCGGCGGCGGGACCGGCGGGACCGCGCCTCCTCGACCGGGCCGAGCAGCGCTTCGGCTTCGTCGACGAGCGCGACGTCGCCCTCGGTCCACATCGTGTCGGCGTGACGAGCGGTACGGGGCCGGAAGAGCAGCGCCTCCTCCGACGCGGTGAGCACGCCGGCCGAAGCGGAGTGGATGAGCTGCGGGAACCCGAACAGGTCGCGTACGAGCTCGGCACCGGTGAGCACCGGCCACATGCGCTCGAGCGCCTCCCGCACCTCGGGCCGGCGCCGGAGCTTCTGGCGAAGCTCCGCCTCCCACTCGGGCGGCGGCGCGTCGCCGCGCGCGAGCGTGCCCGCGACCGTCGGGTCGAGCAACGGCGAACCGTCTTCGTCGGAGTCAGGCTCGAAGAGCGGCTGCTCCCGGTAGGCGTCGGCCGCCGCGTTGCGGTACCGGCGCACGAGCACGTCGACGAGGAGCGCGGTGACGTAGGGACGGCGGGCGTTGTGCGTTCCCCGCCGCCGCTTCGCCCGCCCGACGATGCGCGACGAGTCACGACGGCTGATGCGAAGTGGGAGACCGTCGACGAGGAACGCGATGTTGCGCGGGAGCACGTGTTGCCGATCGGCGAGTGCCTTGGCGATGACGCGCTCCATGCGGGGGTCGCCCTTGACCGCCGACACCGCCACGGCTTCCGTGGCCTTCGGGCGCGCCTCGGGCCGGAGGGTGGCCAGGGTCGCGAGGTGCACCTCGTGCTCACCGAGCGACGGGAGCACCTCTTCGATGTAGCGGAGGAACACCGGGCTCGGACCGAGCAGGAGCACACCCTGGTTCTGGAGCTGACGGCGATAGGTGTAGAGCAGGTACGCGGCCGCGGTGGAGCGCGACCGCGGTCTTGCCCGTTCCTGCCCCTCCGGCGACGACGAGCACGCCGGCGAGATCCGAGCGGATCGCTTCGTCCTGCTCCGACTGGATCGTGGCGACGATGTCGTGCATCCGGCCGGTGCGCTCCTGGTCGAGCGCGGCAAGCAGCGCGCCCTCACCGACGATCTGGAACCCCGCCTCCGATGCGGCGCCGGTGTCGAACACTTCGTCGTCGAGGCCGATCAGATCGCCGCCGTGGGTCACGAAGTGGCGGCGACGGATGACGCTCATCGGCTCGATCGCCGTCGCCCGGTAGAACGGCTCCGCGACCGGGGCCCGCCAGTCGATCACGAGGGGTGTGCGGTCGACGTCGTCGACGGCGAGCCGGCCGACGTACAGCCGGGGCTCCCGCTCCGGGCCGGGTTGGAGGTCGAGGCGGCCGAAGACCAGGGAGGCATCGCCGATGTCGAGCGCAGCGAGACGGCGGTGGGTGACGTCCTGGGCGATGTCGCGTTCGAGTCGGGCCTGGTGCGTGCCCCCCCGCTGCACCTCGGCGTAGGCCTCGGAAACCCGGCTCGCGGAGCCGCGCATCGCATCGAGCCGCGCGAGGGCCCGGTCGACGTACCGCTGCTCTGCAACCAGCTCGGGGTCGGGCTCGGACACGCGGTTCTCCGGGTCGGGGGAGCCTCTCAGATTAGTCGCCGGCCCGACCCGGCCCGGCTGGTCGGCTCAGATCTGGCCCGGAACCGTGACCTGGCCCACGTCGACCAGGAGGACACGTTCACCCAGGCCCGACGGGGTCTCGCCCACCTCGAGCCACCGTCCGCCGAGGTTCGGCACGGGGAGGTCGTCGGCTTCGAACCGTCGCTCGAACGCGCGGATCAAGCCGCCGTGGGTCACCACGGCCACCTGCCCACCGGGTGCACGGGCCGCGATCTCGCCCAGGGCGATGCACGCGCGCTCGAGGAGGACGTCGTCGTCCTCCCAGCCGCCCGGCCGCCGGTGCTCGGCGAGGAACCCGGGCCAGCCGGCCTCGATCTCGACGCGCGTGAGCCCTTCCCACTCGCCCGCGTGACGTTCGCGCAGGTTCGGATCGAACGAAACCGGCGCGCGCCCGCCGGCGAGCAGCTCTGCCGTGATGCGCGCCCGCTCGAGATCCGAGCTCCACCACGCATCGATGCCGGCGAGCTCCGACGACGAGCTCGCGGCCGCCGCCTGCGCCTCACCCAACCGCGACAGCGGCGGATCCGCCTGCCCCTGCCAGCGCCCATCGGCGTTCCACGTCGACTGCCCGTGCCGCACGAGCAAGACCCACGTCGGCTCCGATCGCTCACCCGCTCCCGTTCCGCGCTCTGCGTCCGGGGGCTCCGCTGCGCTCACTCTTCGTCGGCGGCGACGAGCTCGAACTCGCCGTTGCGGAACACGAGTGAGGCCGGCCGGCCTTCGAGCGGCGGCCGCAGTCCACCCCGTTGCGGGTCGACGTAGACACGGATCGTCCGTCGACCTGATCCGGTCGGCATCGAGACCCGGTCGCTCGCACCCCACTTCAACGCCGAAGCGGGCAGCGTGATCGACTGGTACTCGCCGAACTTCTGTCGACGCCCCGGCGGACCGGTGAGCGATTCCTGCACCCGCTCGGCGGTCGGAGTGAGCAGCCCCGCCGGCACCTTGAACCGCTCCGCCTCGCCTTTCACGATCGCCTTGAGGTCGGCTCCCCCGTCGACGTGCTGGTCGAGCGCGGCAGTGCGCGCCGCGTTCGACGCGAGGTTCACACGTTGGAGGGTCGACCGCAGCAGGTCGTGCTGATCGGCGTCGGGAAGGAGGCGGATGCTGTCGGACACGGCCCCGATCGTTGCCGATCGCGCACCCTCCGGGCGAACGCGTTCGGCCCCCACCCCCGGCTCTGGCGTCGCAAACCCATCGGATCTGAGGGGATTGCGACGCCGAAGCGGTGTGGCTGACGCGGTCGAGGGGCGTTCAGGTCTGGGGTTCGGCGACGAGCTTGCCCCAGGTCCCGCGGTTCGCGAGGTCGCCGAGCGCGCCCGAGATCTGCTCCATCGTGACGACGCGGGACACGAGCGGATCGATCAGGCCCTCGGCGTGGAGGCGGACGAGCTCGGCGTGGGTGGCGCGGACCCGCTCGGGCTGATGGAGGTTGTACAGACCCCAGTGCACGCCCACGATCGAGTAGTTCTTGATCGAGCGCGTGGTTCGTCGGCGCGTCGGCGATCCGGCCGCCGGCGAAGCCGATCACGAGGATCCGGCCCTCGAACGCGATGCACTTGCGCGACCGGTCGAACGTGTCGCCGCCCACGGAGTCGTAGATCACGTCGGCGCCGCGGCCGTCGGTCAGGCCCTTCACCGCGTCGACGAAGTCGTCGGCGAGGTAGTCGATCACGACATCGGCACCGAGGTCGCGACAGACCTGCACCTTCTCGGGACCGCCCGCCGTCGCGAGCACGCGCGCTCCGGCCGCGCGCCCGAGTTGGATCGCGGCTGATCCGACGCCACCTGCACCGGCGTGCACGAGCAGGGTCTCGCCCGGCGCGCAGCGCGGCCCGTCGGTGCAGGGCGATGTACCCCGTCTGGTACGTGACGTGCAGCGCCGCGGCCGCGTGCCACCCCATCGAGTCGGGGATCGGGAACACCGCACTGGCGGGCGCCAGCGTGTGCTCGGCGAACCCGCCGTGCCCGACGACGGGGAGTGCGATCACCCGCCGCCCGACGAGCTCGGGATCGACGCCCTCTCCGACGGTGGCGACCCGACCCGCGACCTCTGCCCCGGGCGTGAACGGCAGCGACGGCTTGACCTGGTACTCGCCCCGACACATCAACACGTCGGGGAAGTTGAGCGACGCGGCGGCGACCTCGATCGTCACCTCTCCGGCACCGGCGACCGGAACGTCGACCTCGTCGAGCTGCAGGACCGCGGCCGGCTCCCCGAGCTCATGGACTCTCCACGCGCGCATCCGACGATCGTATCGGCGGGCGCCGGGAATCCCCCGGGATCGGGCGAAACGCGGCGGTGACTTGCCTGGGTCCGGAGAGGTGCGACAATGGGTAGCTTGTCCACCCCCGAGAGCACTCTCGCTCCTTCCCCCTCTCCTGAACCCGAACGTCGAGGCGCGCGGCGCGTCGCGATCACGGTGATCGGGATCGTGGCCGCCGCGACGATCGTCGCCGCGGGATGGTTCTACGCGACCACCCAGGTCGACCAGGCCGGTGCGTCGGGAACCTTCCTCTCCGCGGTGCCGAGCCTGGCGGTCACGAGCGACCCGGTCGACGGTGCGGTCGACGTCCGGCCCGACGCCACCGTCAACGTCACCGCCAAGTACGGCCGCATCATCTCGGCCCAGCTCCTCGACGACGCCGACAAGGCGTCGCCGGGTGTCGTCGCCCCCGACGGCAGTGCCTGGTCTTCGGCGGGGAGTGCGCTCGCCACCGGATCGCACTACCGGGTGAAGGTCATGGTCGACACGGCGCGCGGCCCGAAGACGCACATCTCCTCGTTCACGACGCTCACGCCCACCGCGACGGTCTCGGCCCAGGTCTCACCCGGCGACGACGAGACCGTCGGCGTCGGCGAGCCGATCATCGTGAAGTTCTCGGATCCCGTCACCAACAAGGCTGCGGTGGAACAGCACATCCTGGTGACTCCTTCGACGCCCGTCGTCGGCGCGTGGCACTGGTTCAGCGACACCGAGGTCCACTACCGCCCGCAGCAGTACTGGCCCGCGAACATCACCGTCGACGTGGCTGCGAACCTCGCCGGCGTCGACTTCGGCGACGGCGTGTGGGGGGACCAGAACATCAACTCCCACTACGCGATCGGCGACGCGCACGTGAGCACCGTCGACGCGGCCACGCACGAGATGACCGTCACCACGAACGGTGCGGTGACGCGCGTCATCCCCGCGAGCACCGGGCGCTCCGACCTTCCCACGATGAGCGGCACGCTCATCACGCTCGACAAGGCACCCTCGGTGATCATGGACTCGTCGACCAACGGTGTACCCGTCGACTCCCCCGACGGCTACCGCGAGACCGTCCTCTGGAACGTCCGTCTCACCAACAGCGGGATCTACGTGCACGCCGCACCCTGGTCCGTCGGCGACCAGGGTCGGGCCAACGTGTCCCACGGCTGCGTCAACGTGTCCGACGAAGCCGCCGAGTGGTTCTACAACTTCAGCCAGCACGGCGACATCGTGACCGTCGTCAACACCCCGCGTCCGCCCTCTCCCACCGATGCCGGCTCGCGCGACTGGAACATGACCTGGGACGAGTGGGTCGGCGGGAGCGCCGTCACCGCGGTCCCGATCAGCTGATCGGCGCTTCGCAGCCTCGATCTCCACGGGCTCCGGACGCGATTCGGCCGGTGGCACGCATGCGCACCACCGGCCGAACTGTCTCGTGCTCGAGACGAACGGTCGACTAGCGCCGTCTCGTGGTCTTCTTCGCCGCCGGCTTGCGGGCGGTCGTCTTCTTCGCCGGCTTGCGGACAGCCGCCTTCTTGGCCGGGGCCCGCTTGACCGCCTTCTTCGCCGCCGGCTTCCGCGCGGTGGTCTTCTTGGCGGTCGCCTTCTTCGCAGGCGCCCGCTTCGCCGGCGCCTTCTTGGCCGGCGCCGCCTTCTTCGCGACCTTGCCCGTGAGCGCCGCGTCCTTGAAGTCCTTCAACGGCGTGATGCGGGCCACGCGCTTCGCCTTGATGCGGATCGTCTCGCCCGTCGCCGGGTTGCGACCCATCCGCGCCTTGCGGTCGATGCGAGCGAACTTGGCGAAGCCGGTGATGCGCACCGGATCACCCTTGGCGACGGCCTCGGTGACCGTGTCGATGAACGCCTGGAGGGCGGCATCAGCGGTGCGACGATCGGTTTCAGTGCGCTCGGCGAGTGCGAGCACCAGTTCTCGGCGGTTCAAGCGAAGCCTCCTGGAAGATGGATCGGATGCAGCAATATTGCACCCGCGCGGTGCTCCGACGCGGATTTCACCCGATATTTGTTGGGTTTTTTGCGCACGTCGATGCCGACGTGCTCAAAACACCCCGAAAACCGGCGCGTTCCGGACTCGCGCCGCGCGGCCGAGCGTCGCCTTCGTGCTCTCCGGCGTGGCACGGGCGGACCAACTTCGCTGCCTAGGGTTGCGCGATGCGATCCAACGGGTTCCGAATCCTCGCCGTCGCTGGCGCCATCGCGATGCTCGCCGCGTGCAGCAGCTCGGGCGACTCCGACACCACGAAGCCCGAGAAGCCGCAGCCGCTGTCGGTGCTGGTGACGAATGACGACGGGTATGCGGCTCCCGGCCTCGACGCGGTCGTCACCGAGCTCCGCGCGCTCCCCGGCGTGACGGTCACGGTCGTCGCGCCCGCCACGAACCAGACGGGCGCGGGCGGCAAGACCACGGCCACACCCGTGACCGCATCGCCGCAGCAGACCGCAAGCGGATTCCCCGCCACCGCGGTGAACGGATTCCCGGCCGACGCCGTCGTCTACGCGCTCGGGACGGTGCTGCAGCACAAGCCCGACGTCGTGGTCTCCGGCGTCAACGAGGGGCCGAACTTCGGCCAGATCGCCGCGGTCTCGGGAACGGTCGGCGCGGCGGAGAAGGCCGCGTCGAAGGGCATCCCCGCCATCGCCGCGAGCCAGGGGCTCGGTGATCCGCCCGCCTATGCGAGCAGCGCCAAGATCGTCGCCGGATGGGTCTCGGCCCACCGCGACGAGCTCGCGAAGGGCAACGCGCCGGTCGTCGTGCTGAACCTCAACGTCCCCACCTGCAAGGCGGGAACGCTCCGCGGCGTGAAGCAGGTCCTGCCCGCGCCGAACCTCGAAGGTTCCACGGCTGGTCCCGTCGACTGTTCGTCGACCGCGACCGACCCGAAGACCGACGTCGCCGCGTTCGCCGACGGCTTCGCCGCGGTCACGAGCCTCCAGCCCGACGGTTCACCCACCACCAGCACGACGGTCTGGTCGTCGCGCTGAAGCGAGCGCGCTCAGATCGACTGGAGCAGCTTGTTGGCGAGCTCCGTCACGAGCGCGAGATCGACCGGCGCCTCGACCGAGACCTCGGTCGTCCCCGACAGCACCGCGAGCACGGTCACCGAGCTCCCCGGCTCTTCCTTCTTCATCGTGTACGCCGAGTCGCCGATGCCCGCAACCGGCGTCGACACCTCACCCGACGGTCCTGGTGACTGCTCGGTTGCCGTGAAGTCGGCCGGGCTCACCCCGGTCTCGAACCGGATCACCACGTCGTCGCCCCCGCTGGTCACGTGGTAGGTGCAGGTGCGGATCGAGCCGTTGAGCTGATCGGAGGGCGTCTCGAGTCCTGCCTTGAGCGTCGCGTCGACCTCCGACTTCGAGGGACAAGCCGGCGGCTTCGTCGAGTCGGTCTTGCCGCTCGCGGTCGTCGAGCTCGAAGTGTCGGACGACTTCGCACCATCCGACGACGATGACGACGACGAGCACCCGACGGCGAGAAGTCCGAGGACGACGAGCGTCGCGCACCCGGCAGTGACCCGACGATGAAGAACCGCAACGGTATCCATGGTGACCCCTATCGACAGCCCGAGCGCACGACCAAAGGCCGAACCGTACCCAGGCCGCCCGGCGTGACGGTGGATCTCAGCGGCGTCGCACTCCGATTCCATGGCACCATCTGGTCCCCCGACCAGGAGCACGCGTGCCACGACACGACGAATGGCATCGAAGCCACCGGATCGGCTGGCTACGCGCCGGCGTCCTCGGCGCCGACGACGGCATCGTGTCGACCGCGAGCTTGATGATCGGTGTCGTCGCGAGCGGTGCCGGTCGCGACGCGATCCTCGTCGCCGGACTGGCCGGCCTCGTGGCCGGTGCGATGTCGATGGCCGCGGGTGAGTACGTGTCGGTGAGCTCGCAACGTGACACCGAGCTCGCCGACATCGCGCGGGAACGGGCCGAGCAAGCGACGAATCCGGCGTCGGAGCTCGACGAGCTCGCGGGAATCTACGAGGAACGCGGGCTCGACCCGGCCCTCGCCCGCACGGTCGCCGAGCAGCTGACCGCCCACGATTCGCTCGGCGCCCACCTCCGGGACGAGCTGGGTCTGCACGAGGTGACGCGGGCCCGTCCCGTCCAGGCCGCCGCCGTCTCCGCGCTCACGTTCGCGGCCGGCGCGTCCGTTCCCGTGCTGACCCTGCTCGCATCGCCCACCGCGGTACGAGCCTGGACCATCGCGATCGTCGCGCTCGTCTTCCTCGGCGTCGCGGGCGGGGTCGCGGCCACGGTCGGGAACGCGCCGCGCGTTCGAGCAGCGGCACGCGTGATGATCGGCGGTGGCGCGGCAATGGTCGTGACGGCCGTCATCGGAAGCCTGCTCGGCACCGCCGGACTTTGACAACGTCAGTTGATCGGCGACGCGTGACCGCTCTCGAGCATCACTTCTTCGACTGACCTGGGTTCGTCTTCGACTGACCGGGCGCCGATCCCGAGTTGCCAGGGGTCGTTCCCGACTGACCCGGCGCCGATCCCGACTTCCCGGGCGCCGATCCCGACTTGCCCGGAGTCGACCCCGTCTGACCCGGCGCCGATCCCGACTTCCCTGGGTTCGATCCCGACTGACCCGGCGCCGATCCCGACTTCCCGGGCGCCGATCCCGACTTGCCCGGAGTCGACCCCGTCTGACCCGGCGCCGATCCCGACTGACCCGGAGTCGACCCTGTCTGACCCGGAGTCGACCCCGACTGACCCGGAGTCGACCCTGTCTGACCCGGCGCCGATCCCGACTTACCCGGAGTCGAGCCCGACTGACCCGGAGTCGTCCCTGTCTGACCCGGCGCCGATCCCGACTTACCCGGGGTCGTCCCCGTCTGACCCGGCGCCGTCCCGTTGACCGAGCTGGAGGTGTGACCCGCCGGCACGTGGTGTCGGACTCTGAGATCAATCGCAGGTCGAGACGGGCGAAGGTCGACACCGACGGTGTCTGCGACAACTTCGACGGCGTGCTGCACCGGCCCCGGCAACGCACCCGCGACGGCCATTCCCCCGACGACGCCCACCGAACCGATCGCGGCTGCGATCGCCGCCACGAGAGCCGTGAACCGATGGCGCAAGCGGGGCGCCGCGACGGCGTGTTCGTCACGCGCACCGAGCATCGCCGCGAGGTGTGCCTGCTGCGTACGTTCGCTCGGAACGGCGTTGAACGTGGCGCGAAGCGTGCTCAGTGTTTCCACGAGCTCGTCGGCTCGTGCGTCGCCGATCGACTCGCGACCGAGGATGGCTTCGATCTGATCATCCGTGAACACTTGTGTGGGTTCCATCATCACTGCGATCGACGAGCTCTCTACTTAGGAAACAGTCTCTACGGAGAGAGACCCTTGGAGTGCTGACAGCGCGCGACGCTGCAATGTCTTCACGGCGCCGACCTTCTTTCCGAGGATGGCCGCCGTCTCTGCCACCGAGAGATCCGCGAGCACCCGGAGAAGGACCACGGCTCGCTGATCACGGGTGAGCCGGTCGAGGGCAGCGACCAGAGGTGCGAGCGTGACCGCGGTTGTCACCCGCTCGGCGACATCGTCACCCGCGTCGAGGTGTTCGCCGAGGCCGGCCGGCTCAGCCGGACTCTCACGCCGCCGGCTTCCCCGGCGGAAGGAGTCGACCACGCGCCGGTGGGCGATGGTGAAGAGCCAACGGCGAAAATCCGACTCGCCACCCTCGAAGTCGGGAAGGTTGCGGACGACGGAGACAAAGACGTCGCCGGTCACGTCTTCGGGTTCGGGGACATGCTGGCCGCGGAGGTAGCCGAGCACCTGGGGTGCGTAGTTCCGATACACGGCCTCGAGCGCCCACGATTCGCCCCGCCTTGCGGCGGCGATTGCTTCGTCGCTCGGCATCTCGCCTCCGCGCTCGCCGCGCCCCCGATCGAAGGCATCCGCGTCCGAACCTACCAACCGAGGTCGGAAACCGCCTGGGGCGAACGGCCCAACGTCGGATCCAGGCGTCGCCGGCGCCGGGCTACGGGCGAGTTTCGGCATGCGCCCAGTTGGAGTTGAAGTAGGCACGCATGTGGTCCGGACCACAGAAGACGAAGAATCGCGGCGGCTGGAACCCGAAGTTGATCGCGCAGCGCACTCGCCACGGTCCCGTCGCCGGCCGGGCGCAGGTCGCGCACCCTTCCACTGGTTTCGGCTCGTGGGCACGGGCATTCGGACGCTCCGAAGCTCCACTCTGCCCGGAGTGGGCGGTTCGAACACCCAACCGCTCGTACCGCTGCTGGCCCCCCATGCCTCTGTCATCGCCGCGGCCCGCGGAAAGGAAACGGCTGAACGCCATGTTTTTCTGGTTGGATTCCGGCCTCGGATTCGGGCCTCTCGGATTCGGGCCTATCGGATTCCGGCCGACGAGAGCATCCGGGTGAGGACCTTGTCCGAATCGAAGTGCTCCGCCGCTATGTGGGCAGCCGCCACGGAATGACGAGTCGGATCCGCGCGGATCGCCCTGATCGCCGCGGCCGCCTCGTCGACGTCGTGCACCGCGAAGAGGCCCTCGCCGGTCGGGAGCACGTCTTCGAAGCCCGTCGCCTGCACGACGACGGGGCGACCAGCGGCGAGATAGCACGCCGAACGGTCGCTGAACCAGCCGCATCGAGTGCCGACGTAGCCGCCTTTCGCGACGCTGAACTCTCCTGCACTGCCGTACACATACTCCTGGAACGCCGATGGCGACGAGACGACGCTCGGAGGGCGGATCCGCCAGCCGAGCTGTTCGAGGTCGCGACGATCCGGATCGTCGGCGTCGAGCTCGGCGACGACCTCGACGGGCTCCCCCACGAGCTTCGGGAGCAACTCGAACCTGCGGAGCTCCTCGACCTTGGGGCCGAGAATGGCGCCCTCGTACTCGAGCCACCCGTAGTCGCGCAGGCCGGCGACCGTCGTGAAGCACGCGTTCGCAGGGGCCGGCCGCGACGGCCAGATCTCGCGGAGGACCGGATTCCACAACGGCTTCCAATCGATGCCGAAGCGTGGGAGTCGGCACCGCTCGCTCCCGACGTTCGCGCCGACCGTGAAGTAGAAGTCGTGCTCACCGAAGACGTCGACGGGATCACCTCCGGCGGCCCAGAGGTGGGTGTAGCCCGGGTCCTGCTCGAAGAGGATCCGTGGACGAACCTCGCCGATGAGCGGCCAAGGCTCCCGTCGGTAGTGGGCTGCGACGGTGATGACCGCGTCGGCTTCGGCCGCCGCGATCTCGATCTCGCCCGCACCAAGACCGGCCCGCGATTCCGGGTCCGGGCCGACCAGCAACGCGCAGGCGTCGACGCTCCAGAACTGACGCATCACGGTGTTGAACCAGGAAACGGCCTCCGGCGGGGGTTCCTCCTCGAGGAACTCGACGAACAGGACGCGATGTCCGAGCCGTGCCAACCCTCGAAGGATCTGGACGATCCACAGCGCGTGTCCGCCCCGGTCGACCACCGCAGGCGCCGCGAGATCCTCCACGACGATGAGCGTCGACACCTCAGGCTTCCGGGGGTCCGCGGAAGACCTCGGCGTACTCGCACCGGCCGGCCAAGGCACCCCGGAACCGGTCCAGACCCTCCACTGCGTCGTCGTAGCGGAACTCCACCAGCTGACTCTCGTACGCGCGTACGGCCGCCGAGCTTGGTGTCGATCACCGCTGAGATGTCTTCGACGTCGTCGAACTCCGACATCGGTGTCCACACTTCGTATGCAGCCAGCATCAGCTCACCGCCCATGGTGTTCGCCATCTCCAACGTGATCCTCGACGCGGCCGAATGATCTCGGTGCCACTCGCCCCCGTGTGGGTAGAGCACGCGGTCGGGCGCCGTTCGTTCGACCAACGCACTGAGGTCGGAGTGCGCGGCCGGTTCCACGTCGCACAGGTACCAGTCCGGGTGACGGAAGAAGGTGATGCCGGTGAGACCGAGGATCCCGGCCGCGGCCTCGGCTTCCCGCTCCCGTGCGATTCGGGCGTCATCGGGCGGGAGCTCCGAGAGTCCGAGCTCACCCGAGGTGAGGAACGCGACATCGACTCGATCGCCCGCGGCGACGTGCAGAGCGATCGTTCCACCGCACCCGATCGATTCGTCGTCGGGATGCGGCGCGACGACCAAGACGTTCATGCCCGCTCCGACGAGATGCGCTCGTAGAGCGCGAGATGATCGTCGACCATGCGCTCCGACGCGAACCGCGCGAGCGCCCGCGCGTGTACCGCCGCGCGGTCGAGTTCCATCGCGCGGTCGAGCAGCCCGGGAAGGTCGTCCACGTTCGTCGCGCAATAGCCGGTGACGCCTTCGTCGACCACCTCCGGTGCGGCGCCGACCGCCGTGGTGACGACCGGGGTTCCACACATCATGGCCTCGGCGAGCACCAGGGAGAACGGCTCGGCCGCCTGCATCGGAGCGAGCAGCACGCCGGCTTCACCCATCAAGGTCGCTCGATCCGCCCCGTTGACCGGACCGACGTACTCGACGTCGCGACCGTCGACATGGGGGGCGACGCACTGGTCGAAGTACTCGCTGCGCGGGCCGGCCATGACGAGGCGGATTCCCGCCGCACGTGCCGCGCTGATGGCCTCGACGGGACCCTTTCCGGGGATGAAGCGCCCGAGCCAGCACGCGTGGTTGGCCGCGGCCGCCACGTAGGGAAAGGCGTCGGGTTCGACGCCATGGGGAATCACCGCGCTCGGAACGAGATCGGGATACTCGTGCCACTGGGCCCGAGTCAGCGCGACCACCCGGGCGTCGCGGTGTCGTCGCCAGATGTTGGCACTGTCGGCGTAGGGCCAGACGTGGAGCGTGTGAACCATCGGCGCGCTCGTCAGGCTTTCGAGCGGGATGCCCCACAGGTAGGCGTGGCAGTGCACGACGTCGAATCGTGCGGATTGCTCGACCGCGGCGCAGAGGTTGATCCATTCGCACAGCTGCCAGTCGTCCGGGGACCCGTCGGAGCCGTACGGTCCCGGCAACGCGGCGACGAGCTCGCCCGAGACCGACGAACCCGCGGCACCGAAGACGGTCACGTCGTGGCCGAGCGCCGAGAGGTGGTCGGTCAACGTCCAGACCAGACCTTCGACGCTGCCCGAACCGCCGGTACCCGGACGTACCCGGGCTCGCCAACGTCGACACCTGCGCGATTCTCATCCTCGTGCCCTCCCTCGATCCGTCGAAGTCGCGCGCTCGAGCAGGGCGGGGAGCACGACATCGTCGGCAAAGTGGGCGCGCGCCAGTTCCTGCGCGGCGCGGCGATGCCGCTTCGGATCCGCGAGGAACGCCTCGATCCCGCTTCTCGCGGAGAGAGCATCGTCGAACGCGAACAGGCCCTCACCCGTCGGCAGGTGCGTGGACCAACCGGTGTCCTGCAGGACGGCTGGGCGTCCGCACGCCAGAAAGCACTCGCTGCGGTCGCTGAACCACCCACTGTTCGTCCGCACGTAGGTCGACTTCGCGACGCTCAGCTCACCTGAGGCTCCTCGGATGTACGAGCGGTACGCATCGATGTCGTGCGACACCGCGAACGCGTCTTCGATGCTCCATCCCCGCTGCGGACAGGTCGGCCAGCACGTCGGGCGGCGCGTTGATCGCGAGCTCCAACGGGATGTCGACCTCACGAGGAAGATCGGCGATCGCTGCGAACTCGAGGTTCTTGTTGCCGCCGATGTCGAGAAAGCTCTCGAACTCCCACGTCAT
Organism: uncultured Actinomycetes bacterium; assembly: GCA_963829475.1. Lineage (GTDB taxonomy): Bacteria > Actinomycetota > Acidimicrobiia > IMCC26256 > JANYLB01 > JANYLB01. Next base: position 1,518,036 of record CAWHIU010000002.1, read on the forward strand.
GATCGTGGTGAGCTTCGTCGGCAGGTCGGACTCTCCGATCGGCTCCCACTCGGCGAGCGTGACCGGCTGCCAGGTGTGGTGCCAGCCCATCTCGCTGGTCTCGACCGCGCTCGCTGTCCGTCCCGATGTTGGCCCCGAACGTGAAGAGTGTGTCGAATCGACGGAAGAAGTCGACGTACCAATCCGGACCGTCGGCGATCGCCAGCTGCGTGAAGGCCGGGTCGCTGTCGATGAACGCGGTGTTCGGGATCGCGGCGTACTCGTCGCGCCAGAACCACGATCCACCCGAGAGGTTCAGGAAGAGGTCGGCGTCGGAACACCGCCGTCGCCAGTCGTCCTCCGTCATCCCGTGGAATCCCCCGGTGTAGTCGATGTAGCACCAGCGGTCGTCGAGGCCGTACGGCGCCAATGTCCGACCGATGTTCCGCAACGCGTACGCGGGATCCGTGGCCAGCGCATTGGCCTCGGGGTCGAAGTTGCACTCCCCGGTGTCTTCGACGTAGCAGACGTCGTGCCCGAGACGCCGGAGTCCGAGGAGATACATCAGCGAGCACCACGAGACGCCGCCGTAGGGGTAGCGCCCCATGATCCCGGCCACCACGATCTTCATGACGACCGGCCGCGATGGCTTTGGAGGTTGTGGAGGTTGGCGTAGGCGCCGTCGGCGGCGAGCAACTCGTGATGGGTGCCGACCTCGACGACCTCCCCGTGATCGAGCACCACGATGCGATCCGCGTCACGGATCGTCGACAACCGATGCGCGATCACCAACGTCGTACGACCCACCATCAACCGACGCAACGCCTCCAACAACTGATGCTCCGTCGCAGCATCCAACGCACTCGTCGGCTCATCCAAGATCAAGATCGGAGCATCCTTCAACAACGACCGCGCGATCGCGACACGCTGACGCTCACCACCCGACAACGTCGCACCACGCTCACCGACAACCGAATCGAGACCATCCGCCAACCCATCCGCGAACTCGAACACATTCGCATCACGCGCCGCCGCCTCGATCTCCGCCCGAGACGCATCCGGCCGACCGTACGCAATGTTCTCCGCGATCGACATCGGAAACAGGAACGACTCCTGCAACACCACCGACACCTGCTGCCGCAACGACCGCAACTCCACATCCCGGACGTCGTGACCATCCACCAACACCCGGCCCTCCACCGGATCGAAGAACCTCGGCACCAAACTCACCAACGTGCTCTTCCCCGCACCCGTCGCACCCACGATCGCGACGACCTCACCCGCACGCACCGACAGATCAACCCCACGCAACACCAACCGGTCCGGCTCATACCCAAAACTCACACCCTCCAACACCACATCGCCACGCACCCCACCCAACCGCACCGCCCCCGCACGATCCACCACCTCCGGATCCGCCTCCAACACCTCCAACACACGTCGGGCTCGCCCCGTCGCGCCCTGGACCGTCGACGACGTGTACATCAGCGACTCGAGGGGTTGGTACAGCTCGTAGATGTAGGAGACGAACACGATCACGGCCCCCGCGCTGAGCCGGCCCGCCAGCGCGGCTTGTCCACCGAACCAGACGACCCCCGCGGTGCCGAGCGCCATCACGAACCCGGATGCGATCTTGAAGCGGATCTGCGTGTTGGTCTCCTGAACCGTGGCGGTGAGCACTTCGTCGCTCGCGCCGCGCATCGAGTGCTCCGCATCGTCCTCGCGGCCGAACACCTGCACCACCGCGACACCCGTCAGGGTTCGTTCGACGTGGTCGTAGAGGTCACTCTCGGTACGTTCCAGCGCGTAGGCGCGTCGTGCCATCGGTCCGGCGTAGTGACCGATGACGACCAGCAGGACCGGGGTCACACACAGCGCGACCAGTGCGAGCTGCGTGTCGATGCGCCACATGACCAGAACCATGGCGCACAAGGTCATGATCGCCGCAGCGACCGGGAGGAGGGCGTCGACAACGATCGTCGACGCGCTCCCGCAGTCGGAGGTGATCCGGCGGATCGAATCTCCCACGCCCCGTCGGCTGTGGAACCGGAGTGACAGCCGCTGCAAATGGTCGAAGAGCGCCTCGGCGACGTCGTAGGTGAGTCGTTGCCCGAATCCGATGCGCGCGTACTCACCCAACAGCGTCACGATCCAGTCGGCAGCGAAGATCACGACGGTTGCTGCGACCGCCCAGTTGATCACGGACGAGGTCGAGGATCCGTCGGCAAGGAACCCGAGCGTCGCGTGCGGTTGCGCGCCGCTCTGCAAGCTGTCGACGAGGAGCGCGAGCGGCCAGGGCTTGACGATGTTGAGCAATGCCTCCGCGACCATCGTCGCGCTCACGCCCGCGAGCGGGCGCCAACGGCGGAGCGACAGGCGAGTGAAGATCGAACAGATCCGAAACGCGCTGGCCGGCCGACGCGCGTCGTTGCCGTCGCCGGGCCGCAACCCGGGCAACGTTCGAACATCAGTCATGTCTGACTCCGCGTCGGAAGCGACGAATCGGCCACGACGCCGCCCGACCCCGCCTTCTCACCGTGGCTTTGGAGGTTGTGGAGGTTGGCGTAGGCGCCGTCGGCGGCGAGCAACTCGTGATGGGTGCCGACCTCGACGACCTCCCCGCGATCGAGCACCACGATGCGATCCGCGTCACGGATCGTCGACAACCGATGCGCGATCACCAACGTCGTACGACCCACCATCAACCGACGCAACGCCTCCAACAACTGATGCTCCGTCGCAGCATCCAACGCACTCGTCGGCTCATCCAAGATCAAGATCGGAGCATCCTTCAACAACGACCGCGCGATCGCGACACGCTGACGCTCACCACCCGACAACGTCGCACCACGCTCACCGACAACCGAATCGAGACCATCCGCCAACCCATCCGCGAACTCGAACACATTCGCATCACGCGCCGCCGCCTCGATCTCCGCCCGAGACGCATCCGGCCGACCGTACGCAATGTTCTCCGCGATCGACATCGGAAACAGGAACGACTCCTGCAACACCACCGACACCTGCTGCCGCAACGACCGCAACTCCACATCCCGGACGTCGTGACCATCCACCAACACCCGGCCCTCCACCGGATCGAAGAACCTCGGCACCAAACTCACCAACGTGCTCTTCCCCGCACCCGTCGCACCCACGATCGCGAACGACCTCACCCGCACGCACCGACAGATCAACCCCACGCAACACCAACCGGTCCGGCTCATACCCAAAACTCACACCCTCCAACACCACATCGCCACGCACCCCACCCAACCGCACCGCCCCCGCACGATCCACCACCTCCGGATCCGCCTCCAACACCTCCAACACACGGTTGACGCTGGCGCTGCCGAGCTGGAGGGCCGAGCGGATGCCGGCCAACGCCCTCATCTGGTCGTTGAGCATCACCGCGTACGCGAGGAACACGAGCAGCTCGCCGACGGTGAGCTCGTGGGCGAGCACCGCGTGGGCACCCGCCCACATGACGACCGCGGTGCCGAGCGTGACTGCACCGCCCGACGCGAGCGCGTTGAAGCTGGAGAGGAGGACGCCGCGCTTCTGCCAACGGATGTCGGCACCGGCCAGCTCCCGGAACTGATGACCGTGTCGGTCCTCCTGCACGTAGGCCTGGACCACCGGGATGCCACTGAGCGTCTGCTGCACGAGCGACTGGATCCCGCTCTCGGTCTCCCGCCGTTCCCGTGCCACACCGCGCAGTCGGGCCCCGAGCACGAAGGAGCCCGCGACCATCAGGGGTACCACGGCGATCGCGAGGAGGCTGAGCGCCACGTTGATCTGCCACATCACGAAGAAGACGACGGCGATCGTGATCACGGCCTGCGTCGGCTGGAAGATCATCGCCTCGGCGATGATGTGGACCGCCCAACTGTCGCCCGTGACGCGACTCAACGAATCGCCCACATCGTGACGGTTGTGGAACAGCATGGACCTGCGCAACGTCGACGAGTAGGTGTCGACGGCGAGATCGAACACCATGGCTTGTCCGACCCGGATCCAGAGCCACGCGACCACTGCTTCGACAGCGCTCGTGAGCGCGAAGATCGCCAGGCCCGCCACGACGACCCAGACGAGCAGACCCTCCGGTGTGTCGGCACCGGGCAACGCGCTCACCGCCGCGCCGGGTGTGCCGGTGCCGATAACGTCGTCGACCAAGATCATCATCGGCAACGGCGCGAGCAACGCCAAGCCAGTCGTCGCGAGGCTGAGCACCGAGATCGCGAGCCAACCGACCCGGTAGCGGGCGACGTACCGCAGGAGGGTTCGATACCGTGACCATTCGGTACGCGACACGTTCCGGGGTTCAGCGGCGTTCATTGCCCACCCCCCCTTCGTCGACATGACACCGCTCGGTGAGCAGGAGTCGGCCGTCGCGATCCTGAGCTACCACAAGATCGGCAAACCCCCACCCGATGGCTGGGAGACTTGGTACTACGTGTCGCGCGCCAGGTTCCGAGACGATCTCGAGACGCTGCTGCATCTCGCGGTGGTCGCCCATCGATCACGCTACCTTCGTTCGGGCGCTCGACGATCCGGAGAGCCTCCCTCACCGTTGCGCGCTGATCACGTTCGACGATGGCTACCGTTCGCTCGTGCGTGAGGCTGTTCCCGTGCTCGAAGAGCTCGGCGTGCCGTCGGTCGTGTTCGTGCCGACCGCACACGTCGGCGGGACCAACGAGTTCGACGGCGGCAACGAACCCGATGAACCGATCTGCGATTGGAACGATCTTCGCCGCGTCGCCAGTTCGGGCATGTCGGTGCAATCGCACGGGGTTCACCACCTCCCCATGTCGAGCCTCGACGCGAACGCACAGTCGGAGGAGCTCCAGATCTCGCGCGGCACCCTCGAAGCGAACCTCGAGACCGCCGTCGACCTCTTCGCGTTCCCGTACGGCGACGAGGGCCTCGATCCGCAGGCCATGGGCGAATCGCTTCGCAATGCCGGCTACCGGGCGGCCTTCCTGTACGGCGGCGGACCGGCCCACCTCGATCGTGACGATCACCTCCGGTTGCCGCGCCTCGCCATGGGGCCGGACACGAATCTCGCCGAACTGCTGGGCTGAGACGGAGGGTCGAGAAGACCGATGACCGTCGACGTCTGGCTCGCAGGGAACGCGCTCTCCTACATCGAAGGCGCCGGCCACATCTGGCTCCAGCTCAACTGGACCCTGAGCCTCATCGACGCCGGATGTCGGGTCACATGGGTGGAGCTCGTCGAAGACGATGCGGACCCCAGCGCCACGGCACGCTCGATCGCGGCGTTGGAACAACGACTGGAACCGTTCGGACTCTCCGACCGCCTCCGGATCCTCGCTCCGGAATCGATGCGAGCGAGCGGAATCGAATGCACGGCGACCCGCGACGAGCTGGCGGAAGCCGACCTGTTGCTCAACCTCTGCTACTGGTTCCCCTCGGAATGGGTGAAGGTCGCGCGGCGCTCCGCGCTGGTCGACATCGACCCCGGGCTCCTGCAGATCTGGATGGCCGAGGGTGAAATCGTCGTTGCGCCCCATGACCGGTACTTCACCATCGGCGAGACCGTCGGGACCCCCGCGGCCCGCTTCCCCGATTGTGGGCTCCCGTGGCTCCACACCCCGCCACCGGTGCACCTGCCGTCGTGGCCGGCACTGCCGACCGCCCGACAGCAGCCGGTACACGACGATCTCGCACTGGTGGGAGAACGGCTGGGTGTCCTTTGCCGGCGAGGAGTACCAGAACGACAAGCGCAGCTCGTTCCTCGACTTCATCGAGGTGCCCCGACTCTCGTCGGTCCCGCTCGAGCTCGCCACGAACCTCACCGAAGGCGACGCCGAAGAACGCGAGTCGCTTCTCGCCAATGGATGGCACATCCGCCGGAGCAGCGAGGTGAGTCGGGATCCGAGCTCGTATCGCGACTACATCCAACGGTCGCGAGGCGAGTTCTCCTGCGCGAAGCCGTCGTGCATGAGGCTGCAGAACGCATGGGTGAGCGACCGGTCGATCTGCTATCTCGCCACCGGGCGTCCCGTCGTCGTGCAGCACACGGGTCCGAGTCGCCTGTTGCCCGACGCGGCGGGGATGCTCCGCTTCCGAGACCCCGAGGAGGCCGTCCTCGCGCTGCAACGCGCTCGAGAACGACCACGAGCATCACGCCCGCGAGGCGCGGGCCCTCGCCGAACACCATTTCGACGGCACGAAGGTCGTCGGCTCGGTCCTCGAACGCTGTTGGTGACGACATCCCGTTCGCTTACTCGCGTGCCGCACGCTTGACGACCCGTCGAACCGAAGATCCCGTACGTCGATACCCGATCGCGAGGTTCACTCCGCCGAGGGCCAGTACCGCGGGGATCAGCCAGACACTTTCCGCGGCCACGAGCGCGGCGCACGCCCCAACGAATGCGACGGACCACCACCGCAGGCGGCGGCGCACCCTGATCTGCATGCTCCCGATCGGGTGCGCGCTCGTGAGGAGATCGCCGGAGAGCAGCAACGAACCGACGATGCGCGCGTCGTAGTCCTCCCATCCCGTCGGAGGAAGCACCCGCAGATGCGCCCGCCGCAATCCGGTCACGATGGTGCCGGTCAACTCGGAACGCGGGCCTGCCTCGGGCACGAGCAGCACGCCGTGCGGCAGGACGGTGACGGGACCTGCGATCGTGCTCGCCGGTGGGAGATCCCGCCGCGCGAGCTCACGGTGACGGAACCGCCCCCAGGTGCGGACGATCGGCTGCAGCACGAACATCGCCGTCACTCCGGCACGGAAGCGGAGCGTCGAATCGCGAAAGCCGCGCGGCGGACGGCTCCGCACCATGTCGATGACGGAGAGCACCACCAGGAACGCGAGCGCGACGATCGCCGGGAGCACCAGCCACCCTCGGAGCAATCCGAGTGGAGCGGTGATGAGTGCCGCGGTGGCGATCGGCACTCCGACCTGATGGGCGAGGTCCAACCGATACCCGCCACCCCGGTAGACGGACTGGAAGGACGCCGTACCGTAGAGACCCCGGTACACGCGCTGACGGCGGAGGGGCGCGGGGAACGAGTCGTAGATCCGCCCCTTCCACCGCGCGCTCCCGACCGCGGTGAACCGATCGGGATGCCGAGCCTCGACGAGCGACTCGCTCCGTCCGTAGCCGCGCTGTTGACGGAGATACGGTCGCAGTCCCGGCCGTCGGTGGTGCCACACCAGCGCGGCCGGATGAAAGCCGATCTCCCAGTCCCGATCGAGAAGGCGCCAGCAGAAGTCGACGTCGTCGCCGGCCGATGTGTACACGGGATCGAACCCGCCGACCTCGGCGATCGTCTCCTTCCAGAACGCCATGTTGCAGCCAGGGATGTGCTCGGCCCGATCGTCGGAAAGCAGCACGTGGAGTGGCCCTCCCGGCGCGCGTGCCACCTGATGCGCACCCGGTGGATCCGCGGTGGGGGGAACATTGGGCCCGCCGACCCCGCCGACCGTCTCCCCGTCGAATCCGAGCGCGAGGAAGTACGGCCACTCGATGTCGGGATACGCGTCGCTGTCGAGATACGCGACGACGTCGCCGGTCGCGGCCTCGTAGCCCACGTTGCGGGCGATCGACAGGCCACCATGTGGAATGGTCAACAGCCGGGCGCGTTCGTGACTCCGAGCGATCTCGGCCGTTGCATCGGTCGATCCGTCGTCGACCACGAGGATCTCGAGGCCGGGATAGTCGAGTGCGCAGGTGTGAAGCAGGCACTCGTCGAGCGTGGCGGCGGCGTTGTACGCGGCAGATCACAACACTCATCGAGGGCCAGCTCTGGTCGAGGTCGGCGACCGTGCGCTGATTCCACTTCTTCGCGACCTCGAGCGCCTGTCGTGGTGATCGGTCTTCGCGGGTCAGGCCGAAGTGCCACCCCTCGACAGCAGCGTCGCCGACCCACCACTCGTCGGTCCAGGAGAACACGCACGCACCGGCAACGCCGCGTTCGACCGCCGTCTCCAGCTGCCAGTCGAGGGTCTCCGCCTGGCGCAACCCGCCATTCGGACCCGAGGCGTCGAGACCCATCTCGCCGAGCACGAGCGGCCGGTCCCCCGCGAGATGGTGGAGCCGGGTCAAGTACCGGCGGAACGCGGCGCGTTCTTCGAGGAACACGTTGAAGGTCAAGAAGTCGAGCTCGTCGAGGGGCAGGTACTCGGCGGTCGGATAGTTCCCGTACGTGACGAGCTGGCCCGGGTCGATGTCGTGGACCGTCCGGGCGAGGTCGCTGATCGCCCGCGCGATGACCTTGGTTCCACACCAGCGCAACACATCGGCCGGCACCTCGTTGCCGAGACCGAGACCGAGGACGTGCTCGTTGCCGACCAGCCGCCGCGCGACACGTTCGACCTCGGCACGGGCATCGGCTGCGACCCGGTTGGTCTGCCGACGAGACGCGCCGACGAGGTACCGCCAATCCGGATAGAACACCCCGGCGAGGACCCGGATCCCCCATGCCGCGGCGACCTCGAGGAGGTCGTCGGGCGGCGCGGTGTATGTCCGGAGGACGGTGAACCCGGCTGCGTGCATCTGGGCCAGGTCCCGCTCGAGCTGGGGACGCTCCGGGAACCGCGAACCGTCGGATGCCCGAGGCTCGAAGGTCCCGTAGGTCACGCCGTGGAACTCGAAACGAGATCCGTCGAGCTGGAAGAACTTGCCGTCGACCTGGACGCGCGACGATCGCGACGGATCGTCGCCCACCTCCCCGACCGCGCGCTCCCCGGTTCCGTCTCGCAACGCCGACACCTGCTCCCGATCGCCCATCTGAGGGAGCTATCGCCGAGCGGGCCCTTTTGGTTCCACCCGGCACGAGGAACCCTCGCCCCGGGACCCGCTGCGCTACGGGCGGTCGGGATCCGAGTCGGGTTCCGGGGTGCGGCCGGCGAATGGTCGGCTCCGACCCCGCCCCATGTTCGACACGAGCAGGGCGACCACGGTCACCAGGTAGACCTGTCCGACCAGCGCCTCGAGCACCGCGACGGCGCGACCGAAGCCTCCGGCCGCGGTGAGGTCGCCGTACCCGACGGTCGTGAGCGTCACGTAGCTGAAGTAGAGGAAGTCTGCCGTCGACGCGGTCACCCGCTGGGCGAAGAACGGCGACGAGCCGAGGTCGTTGATCGCAGTGAAGAGGAACGCCCAGATCATCCCCAGCAGCACGTAGATGCAGATCGCCCCGAGAACTGTGCGCAGGTCGATGACCCGCCGCTTGTAGATCGACCACCCGATCGCGATCGGCGAGGCCCCGACGAGCAACACATCGAGGATCGCGACGGCACCACCGGTGCTCACCGTCGTCCCCATCGTCGCGAACGAGCCGATGAGTCCGGCCAACACCACGACCACCGCCACCTGGATGAACACGTGTTTCACCCGAGACGCGAACAGCGCGGCGAGCAGGGTCAGACCCTCCAGCAACACGGTGACCGGTCGGACCCAGTCGCCGGTCGGAGCCGCGGCGAGGAACACGAACGTGATGAGCAGGAGGACGAGGACGTACCCGAAGCGGTATCCGGGGAGACGTTGCTCGAGCGACATCCGGGAAGCCTCGCGCCGTCGACGCACCTCTGGGTGGACTACCCGTCGATGCCTTCGCCGGGGAGCAGGCTCTTCTGGTCGAGCACGTAGAGCAGCGCGAGCGACGGGAGGATGATCACGGCGGCGAGGGCGAAGACGACGAGCACCGCTTCGAGCGTGCCGTCGGGTGCGGCGGCCTGCGACACCTTCAGCGAGGTCGGAAGGATGTAGGGCCACTGCGCCACTCCCCAACCGACGACCACCGATGCGACCGCACCGACCGAGAGCAGTCGCGCACCGTGGTCGGCGCGACGGACGAGGAGCACGAGGGAACCGACACCGCACAGCCCCGACAGGATGACGAGCGGCAGGGCGCGCGACGTGAGACCGTCGAAGAGGTACGGAGAGTCGTGGTGGAACACGAAGATCCCCACGAACGCGACCGACCCCGCGACCACCCCGGCGCCGATGGCCCGGTGGCGGAAGTACGCCTCCATCTCGGCGTCGCCGAGGCGTTTCGCGTCCCACGTGAGGTAGACCGCGGACAGGTAGGCGCACACGGTGACGGCGAGGATGCCGCCGACGATCGAGGTCGGGTTCACCCAGCTCGTCCACGGGTCGCCGGCGACACCGCCCGCGGGGACACGCCCCGACGCGATCGCTCCTGCCACTGCCCCCATGCAGTACGGCACCAGCACCGATGAGAGCGCGAAGGCCGCGCCGAAGTTGCGTTGGTCGCGCGTGCGGAACACCGCCTTGCGGAACGCGAAGCTCGAACCGCGGAGCACGATGCCGAACGCAGCCAGCGTGAGGGGAACGAACAGGGTCAGGGTGATCGACGCGAACGCCTCGGAGAACGCGGTCCAGAGCACGACGAGGCAGAAGATCAACCAGACGTGGTTCGCCTCCCACACCGGGCCGATCGAGTGGTCGACGAGCGCGCGGGGCCGTTGACCGCGCGTCGCGCCTCCGGCGACGAGATCCCAGAACCCGGCGCCGAAGTCGGCGCCTCCGAAGATGGCGTACGCGGTGATGCCGAAGAACAGGACGATCGCGACCGCATCGGCGAGCGTCACGGTGCCCCGACCGGAGCGGGTGCGTCGGAGGCGTCGGGCGGAGGCGGGAGTGGTGCGCTCGGGCCGTAGGGAACGTCGGATTCGTCGGCTGGTCCGTCGGATGCCGCGGCCTGCTCCCGGAACCGACGGCTCATACCCCGGAGCACGAGGATCGTCGTCACGCCGACCACGGCGTAGATCGCGACGACCGCCAAGAAGGTGATCCACACCCCGGTGTTGCCGGTCGCGGCGTCTTCGACCTTCATCGTGTTGCGCACGATCCACGGTTGTCGGCCGACCTCGGTGACCACCCAGCCGGCCTCCATGGTGATCACCGCGAGCACGCCCGAGATCGCCGCGACGCGCAGGAACCACCTCGACTTCGGGTAGTCGTGCCGGAACAGCCACGAGAGCCCATACCAGGCCGAGAGCAGGAAGAGCAGTGTGCCGAGCCCGACCATCACGATCCCACGCCAGATGGACGGTGTCGGCCTCGGAGACCGTCGGCTGAGTGCTCGTCGGGAAAGGCGTTGCGACCCTGCACGACGGTCCCCGTGCCGGTCGAGGGATCCGAGAGGATCGAGGCGAGCCCCGGGATCGGGATCCCGCCCTCGACGTCGGTTCCGTCGGCGTTGAAGTGGCCGAGCAGCGTCTCGGGGACGTCACTCTTCGTCTTCGGGACCAATTCGAGCGCGGCGAACTTCTGGGGTTCGTTGTTGTAGACCCATCGCGCGAGCGAGTCGCCGACCCCCATCTGGATCGGCGTGAAGATCGCCGCCAACGTGAACGGGATGATGAACCCGAGGCGGTGGTAGCGGTCGCGACGACCGCGGAGCATGCCCATCGCGTACACCGACGCGATGAGGAAGCCACCGACGAGGTACGCGGCCACGACCATGTGCGCCGATTCCAACGGCATCGCCTTGTTGAAGATGACCCCGAGCGGATCGACCTCCACCACCTTGCCGGCCGAGTTGAGCGTGAAGCCCGACGGCTCGTTCATCCACGCGTTGGCCGCGACCACCGAGATGCTCCCGCCGACCCCGGCGACCACGATGGGGACGCCCGTCCAGAAGTGCGGCCACGGCTTCAACCGCCGCCAGCCGTAGATGTAGATCGCGACGAAGATCGCCTCGGTGAAGAAGAAGAGTCCTTCGAGCGCGAACGGGATACCGAACGCCTCGCCGAACCGGCCCATGAACCGGGGCCACAGCAGGCCGAACTCGAAGGTGAGCACCGTGCCGGTGACCGCGCCGACGGCGAACGTGACCGCCATGTACTTCGACCACCGTTGGGCGAGGAGCAGCGCGTCGGCATCGTCGTGTTTGACCGCCCGGTAGTTCGCGATCAATGTCATCGCCGCCCACGACACCCCGAGCGGCACGAGGATGATGTGGAACGCGAGCGTGAACGCCATCTGCGAACGCGCCCACGGGACGGGGTTCACCGCGAGCATGTGCAGCAGACCCGTGGCATCGGTCACTCGACCATCCTTGCCGATGACCGACCGACCACCCGGGTCTTGCGGTCGGGTCGTTCCGTCAGGTGGTTCGGTCGAGCGTGAGGGTGAAGGTCGCGGTGAAGCGGTCGCCGGGCGCGACCACGGGCGCGATCCCGTCGACGAGCGCGTTGGTCGGCGCGGTCATCGGTTCGATCGCGACGAAGGGCTTCCCCTGAGGAACCCACACCTGCACGCACGGGTAGCCGGCGCCACATCGCAGCTCGATGGAGCGATCATCGTGCTCGAGCACGAGCCGGTGGGCGCGCCCGAGCCCGTAGCCGTCGTCGAACGTCCGGCGCCCGATCGGGTCGGCTTCGGCCGGTTCACGCCTCGACTCGCCGGTCGGGATGCCGAAGGAGTCGAGCGCGAGGTGTCGACGACTCGGGAGCCGGAGGCGCCATTGGCTGCGCGGCGCGCCGGGAAGGCGGAGGTACGGATGCCAGCCGAACACGATCGGCACCGAGCGTCGGCCGGTCGGCACGATCGCCGTGTCGACGCGCAACGCGTCTTCGGATGCGGTCGCGGTCACCTCGATGCGATGCGGGAACGGAAACGCGGCGGCATCGACAGCCGTGGACGCCCGCACGCGGGCGGTGTCGCCTCGGGTCCAGAGTCGATCGACCGACCAGGCCGGCCGGCCGACGAGCAAACCGTGGATCGGGAGCCCGTTGCCATCGGTGTGCAGCGGGAGCCCGTCGAGGTCGACCGTCACGCCCGCGGCGCGGTACGTCCGCTGCGACAGCCGGTTCGCCCACGGAGCAAGCAGTGGGAGTCCGGCGGTGTGCCCGCCGCGCAGTGCATCGAGCCCACCGGGGAGGGCCAGGTGCTCGCCTCCCCGATGGCGCAGTGACACGCCGGCCATCCCGAGGCCGGGCACGAACACCGCGGAGACCGACCCCGCGGCGAGCTCGACCGCGGACTCACTCCGGAACTGCCGCTCCTCAGCTCGAACACCAGCCCTGCCCACGGGCGACAGCCTCGCGCCGACTCAGCCGGGCAGGTTTTCGTGTGCCTCCAGGACCCCGGCCTTCACCGCGGCGATCACTTCCTCGAAGTCGCGCTGGTTCTGATCGGCGTACGCCGCCGAGAAGCTCGCCACGGCCCGGTCGAACCCGTCGCCCGATCCGAGGTAGCTCGCGATCGCGATCCGATCACCGGAGCGAGCGTGCGCCCGCGCGAGCGTCGAGCCGCACATGTCGGCGTACACGGAGAGCAAGCCCGGCTCCATGAGCTCGATCTGGGCCGAGAACTTCCCGTCCCACATCTGGCGGAAGTAGAAGTCGTGGTCGATTCCGTCGGGCCCCTTCGCCCGATCCCATCCGAGGAAGATGTCGCTCGCCGACTGCATGAACCGCTGGCCCTCCACGACCCGCCGCCCATGGTTCGAGTACGCGCTCTTGCCGAGGTAGGGCTCGAGCACCGACGCCTCGGCCTCCTTGATCTGGAGGAAGAGCGGGTCGTTGTCGTCGCGGCCGAGCATCAGCGCGATCCAGCGTCCGGGTCCCGACGCTTCCGACTCCGACGACCTTGCGGGCGAAGTCGACCAGCCGGAAGTGCTCGAGGAGGTCGCGCCGATCCGGCTGGAGGGTCTGGCGGTAGTCGCGGAACGCCTCGCGCAGCGTGTCGCGGACCTGCTGCGCGATCTCGTCGGCGACGAGATCCTCGAGCCGCACGATCAGCGGTGGATCGCTCACGATACGGATCTCGCCGTCGACGAGGCCGGTGAGCTTCGCGAACGCCCGTACGCTGTCCTTGCTCCGCGCCTTGGCGAGGTTCTTCTGGTACCGCTTCATCTCCGCGGGCGTGAACTGGTCGGCGAACCGCTGCGAACACGTCGTTCTCGTCGAGTCGGGCGTACCAGAGGTCCATGTTCCGGGTCGCCGCGAACTCGCGCATCGCGTTGCGGTACGACGCGGACGACCCGCCGCACGACCTGATTCCGAACCTTGTCGTCGAACTCCCGAGCACGCGCCGCGATCTCGAAGCTCGCCGCGAGTCGCTTCACGTCCCACTCCCACGGTCCCGGAAGGGTCTCGTCGAAGTCGTTGACGTCGAACACGATCGTGCGATCGGGCGCGGCGAAGCCGCCGAAGTTGGCCAGGTGCGCATCGCCGCAGATCTGGGCCCGGATACCCGAGTCGGGCGTGGTCGCGAGATCCGCCGCCATCACCGCCGCCGCGCCCCGGTAGAACGCGAAGGGCGACGCGGTCATGCGGGCGTGCCGGATCGGGATGAGCTCGGGGACACGGGTCGTCGCCTGCTCCTGGAGCACCTCGACCGGCGACCGGCGATTCGTCGGCGGATCCCACGCAGCGTGGCTCGCCCGCGGGACGTCGGCGCGCGCAGCGCGGCCCTCTCGCCGCTCGTTCTGAAGGATCCGGATGTTCGACGATTCGGGGCGAAGTCACGCGGCGTCCTCTCGTGGTCCATGACTCGACGTCTCCATGATGGTGTCATCCACCCCGGGGCGCCATTGTGGTTCCGCGTGGTCGATCAGGCGACCCGGATCGCAGGTGGTCGATGCGCGCGTTCGGTCCGGCGGATAGCGTCAGCCGGGTGACGGGCAGCTCCACCTCGACCGAGACGCGGACCTCCGCCCGACACGTCCGACGGCCGCGCGCCGGCTCCCACCGACGTCGGCGTCCCGGAACGCCGTCCCGGCGACATCGGACGCCTGATCGTCGGCGTGCTCGGCATGTTGCTCGCCGGGCTCTGGGCCCAGAGCGGCAACGACGTCGACGCCAACCTCTTCAAGGTCGTCAACGGCCTCCCCAACACCTTCGAGGGGCTCGCGAAGTTCTTCGCCGCGCTCGGATCGATCTGGTTCGTGATCGCGGTCGTGGCCGTGCTCCTGGTCGCCCGGTGGTTCCCTGCCGCACGTGACGCCGCGCTCGCCGGTGCCGGCGCGTGGCTGATCGCGATCGGACTGCAACGAGCTGCTCGGCACGCGCTCGGCGAGCTCGCTCGGCATCACGGTGCGGACCGGGAGCGGTCCGTCGTTCCCGGCCGCGACCGCGGCGGTCGCGGCCGCGCTCCTCCTCGCGCTGTCGCCGTACCTGATCCGTCCGCTCCGACGGGCGAGCATGCTCGTCGTCGTGCTGGTCGCGCTCTCGGCGATGTACCTCGGCACCGGACTCGTCGTCCGATGTGCTCGGCGGCCTCTTCCTCGGGCTCGCGGCGGGCGCGGCGGTGCACGTCGCGTTCGGCGCCCCGAGCGGGCGCCCGTCGGCCGCCGAGATCGCTGACAGCGCTCGGCGAGCTGGGCTTCGAGGTCGCGACGATCGGCGTCTCCGACGATCGACATCCCCCGCGCGACGGTGATGGACGCCGAGCTCACGTCGGGCGATCCGGTGCGGGTCATCGCGTTCGGACGCGACCAGCGCGACGGCCAGTTCGCGGCCAAGGTCTTCCACAAGATGCTCTACAAGGAGCCCGGGCTCCCGGTGTTCGGGAGCCGACTCCAGCAGGTCGAGCACATCGCGTACGCGCAGATGCTCGCCGAGAAGGCCGGCGTGCACGCGCCGCGTGTGCTGAAGACCGGTCTCGCCGGCCCCGACGCCGCGCTGCTCGTGACCGACATCCCCGCCGGGCCGGCCGCTCGCCGAGCTCGGCGACGCACTGACCGATCCGCTGCTCGCGGCGATCTGGGCCGAGGTCGGAACGCTGCACGCTGCCGGGATCACCCACGGCGACCTCGAACCCAACCGCATCCTCGTCGACGACGACGGCACCGTCAGCTTCGTCGACCTCGGCACCGCCGAGGTCACGGCCGACGAGTACTGGCGCAACCGCGACGTCGCCGCGCTCCTCACCACGACCGCGCTGATCGTCGGCAACGAGCGCGCGGTGCCGGCCGCGGTCACCGCGGTGGGCAAGGACGGGCTCGCGGCGGCGATCCCGCTGGTGCAGCCGGCCGCGCTGCCGAAGGCGATCGGGACACGGCGAGAAGCACCTCGGCAAGATCGCTCAAGCAGCTGCGCACCGACGCCGCGGCCGCGGCCGGCGTCGAAGACGTCGCGCCGCTCAAGATCAAGCGACTCAGCCTCGTCAACATCGGGATGCTCGCCGGCATCCTGCTCGCGCTCGCGATCGCGATCCCGAGCCTCGAGGGCATCGACTGGGCCACGGTGCAGAGCGAGTTCGAGAACGCGGTCTGGGGTTGGGCGGTGCTCGCGCTGATCCTCTACCCGCTCGTGCCGATCTCCTGGGCGACCGCGCTCATGGGCTGCGTGAACACCGACCTCCCGTTCGTCCCGACGGTGCTGATCCAGCTCGCGTGCACCTTCTTGAACCTCATCACGCCGAACGGGATCGGCGGCACCGCGCTCCAGCTCGACTACCTCCACAAGGAAGGCGTGCCCGGTCGCGTCCGGCGGGAGCGCGATGGTGCTCAGCACCGGCGTCGGCGGCGCGATCCAGATGATCCTCTTCCTCGTCGCCGCGTCGATCACCGCGACGTCGCTGAACTCCTACGACACCGGCGGGGAGCATCAGCCTCGGGACGATCGCGGTCGTCGCCGCGCTCATCGGTGTCGTCCTCACGATCCCGAAGGTGCGCGGCAAGGTCGTCCCGGCGGTGAAGCAGGCGCTGCACGACATCTGGGCCGTGCTGCGCAACCCGAAGAAGGGTGCGCAGCTCTTCGGCGGCGACACCGCCGGCAACCTGATCTACCCGTCGCTGCTCGGCCTCTGCCTGCTCGCGTTCGGCGTGCACCTGAGCTTCGCCCAGCTCGTCGTCGTCCAGGTCGGCGCCGGGATGCTCGGCAACGTCGCGCCGGTTCCCGGCGGCATCGGCGTGCAGGAAGCCGCGCTCACCGCCGGACTCACCGCGTTCGGCATCCGACGAACACCGCGCTCGCCACGGTGATCGTGTTCCGGACGATCACGTTCGTCATCCCGCCGATCTTCGGCTTCTTCACCCTGCACGCACTGCGCCGGCGCGGATATGCCTGAGCCTCAGGCCGCCACCCGACGCCCGCGCTCGCCGCCCGATCCCGCCGCGCTGCTGCAGAGCCGGAGCTACCTCGCGCTCCTCGCGATCGGCGCGATCATCGGCGTTCCCGTCGCCGCGTTCGCGTACTTCTTCCTGAAGCTGGTCGCCGAGGCGCAGCAGTACGTCTTCAGCACGCTGCCGAACGACCTCGGGTTCCACGGAGCTCCGCAGTGGTGGCCGGTACCGCTCCTGGTGCTCAGCGGCCTCCTGGTCGCGGCAACGATCAAGTACCTTCCCGGCACGGGTGGTCACTCCCCCGCCGACGGCTTCCACGCCGCGGGCGCGATCCCGCCGATCGAGCTGCCCGGGATCATCCTCGCCGCGTTCGCCACGCTGAGCCTCGGGGTCGTGCTCGGGCCCGAGGCACCGCTCATCGCGATCGGCAGCGGCCTCGGCGTGCTCGCGGTCCACCTGATCAAGAAGGACGCGCCACCGATGGCCGCCGTGGTCGTCGGCGTGGCCGGGAGCTTCGCCGCGATCTCGACGCTCCTCGGCTCGCCGATCGTCGGCGCGTTCCTGCTCATGGAGGCGGCGGGCATCGGCGGCGCGCTCCTCGGCGTCGTCCTCGTCCCGGGCCTGCTCGCGGCCGGCGTCGGCGCGCTGATCTTCGTCGGCCTCGACAGCTGGACCGGGTTCGGCACGTTCTCGCTCGACGTGCCGGACCTCCCCCAGGCGAGCGTCACCGACCGGCGCGGAGTTCCTCTGGGCCATCGGGATCGGCATCGCCGCCGCGGTGCTCGCCGCAGGGATCAAGCGTCTCGCGCTCGCCGTCCGGCCGATCGTCGCCCGCAAGAGCCTCGCCTACACCCCGATCGCCGGCCTCGCGATCGGCGCTGCTCGTGCTCCTGTTCACGGAGACGACGAGCCACAGCTACAACTTCGTGCTCTTCTCCGGCCAGGACCAGCTGCCCGCGCTGCTCGAGAACACCGCGAGCTGGACCGTCGGCGCACTGGTCCTGCTCGTCGTGTGCAAGGGGCTCGCGTACGGCATCTCGCTGAGCAGCTTCCGCGGTGGTCCGGTCTTCCCCGGCTTGTTCATCGGTGCGGCGGGTGGCATCGCGCTTTCACACGTCGCCGGCCTGCCGATGATCGCCGGTGCGGCGATGGGCATGGGTGCGATGACGACCGCGATGCTCGGGCTCCCGCTGACCTCGGTCCTGATCACGACGCTCTTCCTCGGCGCCGACGGCGTCACGCTCATGCCGGTGGTGATCGTCGCGGCGGCCGTGGCCTACGTCACCTCCGCGCGAATCACACCGCCGGTGGCGGAACCCGCACCGCCTGACGCTCCCGCTACACCGGGCGCAGCACCGGGCGCGGAGACGCCGACGACCTGACCGACGCGCCGTGTGCACCCGTGAGTTCCCCCTGCGGGCATTCACGGGCGCACGCGTGGCCGACCCGTACGATCACTCCGTGTCACGAACGGGCTACGTCGACATTCCAACGGGTTGGGGGCGGGAACGGACGAGTCGGCTCGGGCCGTTCGTCACGCGCGAGACGTTCCGGCGTCCCGACGGGTCGGTCGTCACCTGGGAGTCGCGGCTGCACCGCAAGCTGCACAACCGACTGAGCCGGAGCCGGGGATCCACCTGGTGGGCGCCCGGAGCCATCGGTTGGTGGATCGGTGTGCTCTTCATGATCGGTTCGATCTGCTTCGCGCTCGGCGCGCTCCCGGGCTACGTCGATGCAGTGGGTACCGACACCGACAACATCACGTTCTTCGTCGGTTCGATCTTCTTCACCTCGGCGGGGCTCCTGCAGTACCTCGAGGTCGCGAACGCATCCCGACGCCCGGAAGGGGTCCATCACCAGCGGATCCGACTGCTGACATGGGAACCGGGCCGGATCGACTGGTTGGCCTCGACGGTGCAACTCGTCGGCACCGTGTTCTTCAACATCAGCACCTTCCACGCGATGCAGAGCGGCATCGACGCCGCTTCGGCGAACACGCTCGTCTGGCGTCCCGACGTGTTCGGTTCGATCTGCTTCCTCGTCGCGAGCGGGCTCGCCTGGATGGAAGTCGGTCACCACTGGCTCTCGTGGCGACCGAGGATCCTCTCGTGGTGGATCGCCGCGCTCAACCTCGGCGGGTCGGTGGCCTTCGGGGTATCGGCGTTCGCGGCGAAGGTCGTGTCGTCGAGCGGCGAGCTCCGCAACGTCGAGCTGGTGAACCTCGGGACCTTCCTCGGAGCGATCGGCTTCCTCCTCGGGGCCTTCCTGCTCCTCCCCGAGCGCACCGGCGAGGCGACGGTCGACTCGGTACCATGACCCCATGAGCAGCCCCAACGATGTCGTGACGGTCGAGCGGGTGATCGCAGCCCCACCCGAGGTGATCTTCGCCTTGCTGGTCGATCCCAACCGCCACAGCGACTTCGACGGCTCCGGAACCGTTCGCGACTCCAAAGGCCACGCGACTCTGCTGGAGCTCGGCACGACGTTCGGCATGTCGATGCACCGCAGCATCTCGTACTCGACGGTGAACACGGTCGTCGAGTGCGAGGAGAACCGGCGCTTCGCGTGGCAGACACGCGGAGCCGCGCGGATCGTCGCGCACGTCGGTGGTCAGATCTGGCGCTACGAGCTCGAACCCGTCGACGGTGGAACTCTCGTCCGCGAGAGCTGGGATCTCACGCAGGCGACGGCGTACATCAGGCCTCTGGTACGCAGGGCTGCGTCGCAGACACGCGAGAACATGACCGCGACCCTCGCTCGGATCGACGAGCTCGTCGCGAGCTGAGGCACCGAGCGCGGAACTGGGCGCGATCACGACGACGGGCGCACACGCCCTTCCCCCCTCCGAGCGGTGCCGCCCCGTCGCCGTTCGAATGAGAGAACGCCCCTGGTTCGGGGCCGGTTCCACGGAACCTGTACGAGTTCTCAGACGACCACGGTCAGCGCGAATCGGCGTCGCGCGGTCATCCGGCGAGACCTTGCCCGCATCGACCCGCTACGGTCCGCCCGTGGCCCGAAGCAAGAACCCACTCCACAAGTACGAAGACCCGTCGGTCACCGCCGACGCGATCGTCGCCCACAAGCGACGGGTCACGAAGAGCGACCTGCGCTCCAAGCTGCGTGAGATCGGCGCGTACACCGGCGACGCCGAAGATCCGCTCGTCGCGCTCACCGAGCTCGCGGTCGAAGAGGCAGTGGTCGAGTCGGCTGAGCACGAGGTCCATCGGGAGCTCGGGCCGATGGGCGTGCTGCTCGACACCGTCCCGAAGGCGCAGCTCTACCTGGCCGTTGGCTTCGCGGCGGTCATCGTCGTCTTCAAGGTCGGTGAGCTCCTCGCCCGACCGCGCGGTCCGCAGATCGAGGTCCGCAAGCTCACGTTCCCACCGCTGAACTGACCGACGGCTGGTCGATCTCACGCCGGTGTCGAGCGGCCGCGACCTCGAGTCCGACGACGCCAACGACCAGCAGCGCGCCGACGATGAGCACCATCGCGAGCGACGGCTCCGGGATCAGGGCGAGGAACGCCAGGCCGACGAGTGTGAGACCGACCGAGAACCGGTCGGCGTAGGCGAGCACGAACGTCGCCACCGAGCGTGGCTGTTCCCGCGTCGACGGGCGTCGACCACCGGCGAAGCGCGCGCCGAGCACCGCGCCCACGCCGACCACGAGGCCGACCACCAACGCGGCCCGCAGCGTCCGTACGAGCGTGTCGAAGAACTGCGTGGCAGCCGGAACCGATACGGAGGTGGTCGAGATCCAGTCGACGAACTCGTGGCGTCCGACTCGCAACCCGACGATCGCGACGAGCATGGAGATCACGACACCAATTCCGAGCCGGGCGACCGCCCGTCGCCGATCACCGGCTACCACGATGGCGGTGATGAGGCCGATGACGGTGAGGATCGGGAGCACCACCGCAAGATCGTTCAGCGTGCGGATCAGCGTGCGGACGGGACCGACCAACGGCCCGTCGACGAGCACGACCTTCGGATCGAGCGACCGGAGGCGGTCCCCCGAGACGAGCGGGACTCCCAGATCATCCACGCGCTCCGCGACCCGGTCCACGAGCGGCTCCAGGCTCACGACGAGCCGACCGTCGTTCACCGATGCGCTGACGTTCGTCGATTCGCCGGTGAACCATGAGACGGCCTGTTCGTGGCCGACGCGGTTGATGCGTTTCCACTGCTGGGCGAACCATTGGCTCTCGACAACCTGGGTCGTCGCGGCCTCCAGCGATCGATGGACCACCGCGCCGGCAAGGCCCCGCAACCGGTCCGGAAGGGCACGTTCCAGCGTCGCGACCGTGCGCTCGACGACCGCGTGTTGGATCGCGGGCTCGGCCGCGAGCGGCGCGACGGTCGTGACGTAGCCGTCGGTGTCGTAGATCGTCCGGTGCACCCAGACCGCGCTGACTGCGAACGGGGCGAGCACGCACGTCACAACGATCAGCACTGCCCCGACGACACCTCGCGAGCCGCGAACTTCCCGGCACCACGCCTAGCCGGCCCGGGCGATGACGTCGTCGCCGTAGCGGCTGAGGGCGTCGGCCGTGTCTCGGAAGAACAGGAACGACGGGAGGATCACGCGGTCGGTCCCGATGTCGGCGAGCGCCTTGACCTCGTCGAGCGCGTTGGTGCCGATGGCGCCGTTGCCACCGGTGGTCATCTCGATCCGTGCGGAATCGCGGCCGTGCTCGGTGGCCGTGTCACGCGCGAGCGTGAAGAGGCGGTCGAGGTCGGCGTGACTCCCTTGCGCCGGGAAGAAACCGTCACCGAGGCGGCCGGCCCGCTTTGCGGCGATGTCGGTGTGGCCGCCGACGTGTACCGGCACCGAACCCTGCGCCGGCTTGGGCTCGCAGATGCAATCAGCGAAGTCGACGAACTCGCTGTGATGCGACGCCTTGGGCTCGGTCCAGAGCGCACGCATCGCAGCGACGTAGTCGTCGGTGCGCGTGCCGCGATCCGCGAAGGGGACTCCGATCGCGTCGAACTCCTCTTCGAGCCAACCCACGCCGATGCCGAGCTCGAGCCGACCCTGCGACAACCGGTCGAGCGTCGCGAGCTCCTTGGCGAGGACGACCGGGTTGCGTTGGGGAACGATCAGGATCCCGGTCGCGAGGTGGATCCTCGAGGTCGCCGATGCCACATACGCCAGCCAGATCAGCGGATCCGGGATGGGTGTCTCCTCGGGCCCGAGCATCTTGCCCGATGCGTCGTACGGGTACGCCGACTCGTAGCCCGACGGCACCACCACGTGCTCGACGGTCCACAACGACTCGAAACCGGCCGCTTCCGCCGCCTGCGCGAACGCCACCGCGCGGTCGGGCTCGGCGAAGGGGCCGATGTTGGCGAACGCGATCCCGAACTTCATGCCCACCCCTCGTCGAATGATCGGTCACGTTCGCGTGGACGGCTCCTCGGCACAACTCGGTGCGGGCAGTCCGACATATGACCCGGTCGGGCACTTGACGGGCGCTCGGTCCATCTCTACTGTTCCGCTAGACAACATCAAGGTACACGGGTACGAGGGGATCTCAGCAGTGGATTGGTGGGTCGCCCTCGCGGGCCTGGGCGTCGGGTTCGTCGTCGGTCTCACCGGCATGGGCGGCGGCGCGCTCATGACCCCGATCCTCGTCCTGGGCTTCGGGATCCAGCCGCTCGCCGCGGTGTCGAGCGACCTCGTCGCCGCGCTCGTGATGAAGCCGTTCGGTGCCGGCGTGCACCTGCACCACGGCACCGTGAACATGCGCCTCGTCCGGTGGCTGTGCACCGGATCTGTGCCCGCCGCGTTCTGTGGCGCGCTCCTCCTCGAGTCGCTCGGTGACGACATCCAGAGCAAGCTCCAAACGATGCTCGGCGTCGCGCTCCTCGTCGCGGCCTCGGCAATGGTCGCCCGCAACGTGATTCTTCGTCGACGCGGCGCCGCGGTCGGCCACGACGGCGCGCAGCACGCGATCACGGTGCGCCCGATCCCGACACTGCTCGTCGGGGTGCTCGGCGGACTCGTCGTGGGCATCACGTCGGTCGGTTCGGGCTCGTTGATGATCGTGATGCTCCTGCTGCTCTACCCCGCCCTCACCGCCGCGCAGCTGGTGGGCACCGACCTCATGCAGGCGATCCCGCTCGTGGCTGCCGCGGCACTCGGTCACCTCCTCTTCGGCGACGTCCAACTCACTGTCACCGGTGCGCTGCTCATCGGCGGCATCCCGGGCACCTACCTCGGAGCGCGCCTCTCCTCCCGCTCGCCCGACCACATCATCCGACCGGTGCTGATGGTCGTCCTGCTGATCTCAGGCCTGAAGCTCCTCGGTGCGTCGAACGAGAGCGTGCTGATGACCGCCGGCGTCGCCGTTGCCGTAGGGATCGCGATCGCAGTGCGGGCCACCGCCCGTCGCCGTCGCGGTCCGGCCGAGTCGGTGGCGAAGTAGAACCGGCGGCAGGCTGGGCGTCACGATCCGGTGTGGTCAAGGGGCTTCGAGCTCCGACCTCCGACGAGCAGCGTCGGCCGCGCGGCGCCGGGCGGCGCGTGCGGTCACTCCGACCCTGTCCTTTGCGGCTCGGACGTCGAGTCGGGCGGCATCGAGCTCGGTCTTGAGCCGATCGACCCGCCCCTCGGCATCGGCGAGCGCTATCACGGCTTGCTCCGCGTCCGCGGTCGCCGCGAGCGACGCCGATTCGGCGTCGGCCAGTCCCTGGAGGGCGACGGCACGCGCAGCCTCGCGTTGCCGTTCGCGCTCCCGTACCCGCTCCTGCTCAGGCGCGGCAGTCTCGGTCCGCTGCGCGCGTCGACGCGCCTCCTTCGTTTCGACTTCCGCCTCGGCCTCGCGTCGCGAGCGCCGAGCCGCGAGCTCGTCGGCCGGCGCGCCCTCCCCGCCTCCGTCACCGACGACGCCCGGGAACGTGAACCCCGCCACCGCGGCGCGCTCGATGCGGCCGGCGCGCAGCACCGCGGCGACGTCGGGATCCGCAGCTGCCGCATGCACCGTCGACAGGATCTCCGATCGGACGGCGTCGCTCGTGCTCGCACACAAAGCGGTGGCAGCATCGACCACATCGGCAAGGGCGCGCCGTTGCGCCCGGGTCGCGTCGCGCTTGCGAGCCGGGAGCACCGGAGATCGCCCGACTCTGAGCGGCGCGGAGCTCATCGGACGCATCGAGCAGCACCGCGATCAGCTCGGGCCGCTCGCGGGCGAGCACGTTGAGAGCGTGGGCCGAGCGCGTCGGCCGACGCGCGGCCTCGAGCCGACGGGCCGCGTCGACGTCACCGCCCGATCGGAGTGCCCGAACCAGATGCGTGCGGGTCGCGATGAACTCGACCGGTTCGACGCCGAACAGCTCGTCGAGCGCGGCATCGAGCCCGAGACCTTCCTGCTGGCTCGCCATCGAGCAAGCGTAGGACCGTCGACGAGCACGCCGAACCGCGACGTCTGCACCGTTGCCTGAAGATTCCAGGCCTCGCGGTGCAAACGTCGGGTTGGCAGTGCGTTACCGCGCGATTCAGCTCCCGAGGTGGTGGTGCGCCACCAGCTCGATCCACGTGATGCTCGAGGGCGCACTGGTCACGCCGCCCTTGGCGAGGGCCTCGCCGAGGCGGCCCTCCATGAACTTCGCCTGGTGCTCCGGCGTGTCCCACACCTCGATCACGACGAGGTGACCGTTTTCGTTGAGGCCTGCTGAATGCGCCACCAGCCCGTCCGGCCAATCGCCCTCTCCGCTCGCCGCGTCGATACCCAGCTCCTTGTTGACCGCGTAGTACTCCTTCGTCGTGACACCCTCGAACTCCAAGATCAGTTCCGAAGCCATGGCCCGTGTCTCCCATTGTCGATGCCGATGAACACCTCGGCACGCTTCCAGATCTCGAGCACTCGGGCAATACCTGGGGGCCTCCGGTCAGCGGGCCTCCTGCAGTGGCCCGGAGGCGAGGTGTGACAGGTCGCGGAGCGCTCCCGTCGACGCATCTTCTCGGGCGGAGCGACGAAACCCGAAGAGCGTCGCGCCGAAGCCGACCACGAGGGTGATCAGTCCGACGATCGCGAGCGGCAGCGTTCCGGGGCCGGTGCCGGTGAAGGCGAGGATGTCGACGCCGGGGACGTGGACTCCACCGGCGCTCCCGACTCCGCCGATGCCGCCGGCGGTGACCTGAATACCGAGGACCTCGACATTGGGTGTGCTCATGGTGATGCTCCTTCGTGTCTCGGGGGGTGGAACGGGCTCGTACCGATCAGGCCGCGTCGGCCTCGGCGTAGCGAGTCGGTGATTCCCAGCGGCACGACTCGACGGTGGGTTGACGGATCGTCTTGACGAACGCGTGGACGAAGTTGATCCGTTGCACCCAGTCGACGACGACCAGTGCCGGGAAGAGCGGGATGAGCGCCCACCGTCGCAGAGCAATCGCGCCGATGACCGACCAGGCGAAGTAGCCGGCGAGGTACACCACGATCATCCGGACGGGGTCGATCCCCGACGCGAGCGCCGCGAACGCGAGCAGCGCCGGCCAACCCACGACGTAGAGAACCCAGTCGAGGATGAGCCCGAGGTAGGCGAAGTCGAACATGGTCGCTCGGCGACCGATCTTGTGGCCGCGGATCCCCTGCATCGTTCCCCACAACCAACGGAGGTTCTGGTGGTACCACTCGCGTCCGCTCGTCGGATCCTGGACCCGGGCCACTGCGCGCGGTGCGTAGACGATCCGGCCGAGCTTGCGACGGTGCACCTCGAGGGTCCAGTAGGTGTCGTCGACGATGTAGGGCGTCGACTCACGCGCAACCTCAGCGAGAAGATCGGTGCGGTACATCGAGTTCGAGCCCGAGATGCAATTCATGACGTTGAGCGCGCTCTGGCCGCGCCGGATGAACAACTGGTACTTCCAGTAGCCGAATGCGCGAGCCGCGACCCACGGGTTGAACCGGACCGCTGCGCTCCAGTCCGATTTCGTCTTGCCGACCACGATGCCGACACCCGTGTGCATTCGGGCGAGGCACTCACGCACGAAACCGGGCTCGAGCGTGGTGTCGTCGTCGATGACCGCCACGGTCTCGTACCGATCGACGATGTGCAGGTCGTGGAGCGCGCGGTGGATGGCTGCGGGTTTGCCGACGTTGTCCGTGAGCTCCAGCACGGTGGCACCGGCGGCACGCGCGACTGCGGCGGTCCGGTCGGCGCTGCCGTCGGACACGACGAACACGGGGCACTGCCGCAGCGCGTTGCTCACTGCGTTGGCGATGTTCGCCTCCCCGTTGTGACTCGCGATGAGCACGCAAGTGGGGCGGCGGGGTTCGGCGACGTTCGGGGCGACGCCGATCACGGCGCCCGATCCGGGGGTGGACATGGCTCGGCCTTCGTTCGAGAACGGGGCCGGTTTCGCTTGGCTCCCCTCAGGCGATGCGACCAGCTGGCCCGAGGTTCGACGCCTCCCCTGCGTATGCAGATTCGGTGCTACTCACGCCTGACCCGATCGAACTCGCTTCCCACCACCACGGTACGGAACCGGCCCGCGTCCGGCATGAGTCGAACGAACCATCTGCACCCTGGCCTGCACCCCGGCCAGGTGCCGCACGCCGCCGGCGACGGCGCCGGCCTGGCGGTGAATCCGACGAACTCCTAGGCTGATCTCTGGAGCAGATCCGCCGCTCCCGTCATGGAAGACCCTGGCCTGTCAAGGACGACGCCCCCCCGTGCTCCGATCCGCTGAACAGCACCCCTATGCCCCCCACGCTGATCCAGGGTGGGCCGGACGTGGGTTCTTCCCCGACGGACGCAGTGCTGGAGTCGTGCGACGGGGGTCGAAACCGCAGGTCACGCGGTTCGCCGACTGCGTAGGAAGCCGTCAGATCGCCCACGACGACGTGCGCGTCGCGTGGTCGCCCACGACGTCGCGCCCGGCATCGGATCGGTCGATCCGCTCAAGGATCGCGTGGGCTGTCGCCGATACATCTCGGATGCCCGAGCCACAGCTGTTCCGACCGACGGCCGATCTCGTGGTGTCGTGCAACGTTCGCGCCGCGACGGCCCGCAACGACGAAGTGCCTGATGACTCCTGCCGGAAGGACCTCCGTTGAAGGCTCGACTGTTCATCGTCCCAGCCGTGATCGTCGCTCTGTTCGCGAGCGCGCAGCTCGCCGGTGCCGGACCCAACATCCTCAACCTCGATCCCAGTGGGAACACGACGGTCGCCTGCTCCACGCACCTGCGGCTCACGGCTCGAACCCGTAACCAGGTGACCGCGAAGTGTGACGCGGCGACCAACGGCACGTTGGCGCCGTCGACGTCGACCAGCGCGAGCACGACCTCGAGCAGCACGTCGACATCGACAACGACGAAGCCGACGACCGACCCGGCACCCGCGCCGTCGACGTCCGACGCAGGCGTGCCCGCGCCCGTGAACGCGGGCAAGTCGTGGGTACGGACGTTCGACGAGTCGTTCAGCGGCAGCGACTACGACCACTCCAAGCTCGGACCGTGCTTCGACTGGAATGCCGGTACGTGCACGGGATCCTTCAACTCCGGTCGTGAGTGGTACGACGGCTGCATGATCAATGTCTCGAACGGCACCGCCAAGTTGACCGCCGCGCCGATCGAGAAGGCACCGTGCACGAACGAGCACGCCGTCGACCATGGCGACTACCTGAGCGGGTTGCTCTCGACCGCGCGGCCGATCAACACGCCGGGCACGCCGTATCGATACACGTTCACCTACGGGTACGTGGAGGCCCGCCTCAAGGTGCCGCCGCAAACTCCCGGCTTCTTCACGGCGTTCTGGATGCTCGACGCCGACCCGACGTACAAGTACAGCTCCGAGTTCGACATCTTGGAGATGCTCGGCAACGACGCGTCGACGCCGTGGCAGACCTACCACGGCCTCCCCGACCGGTCGGTCACCCTGTCGGTGCAGAACCCCGACCAGGGCCCGAACCAGTGCGCAGCCAAGCGCTACGACGACGGCTTCCACACGTTCGGCGCCGACTGGGAGCCGAACTCGTTCGCCTTCTACATCGACGGCCACGAGTGCCGCCGGTGGAACGTGAAGACCGAGACCCGCCCGATGCAGCTCATCCTCGACCTGATGGTCGACCACGCCTGGGAAACGTCGTGGGGCTCCCACGTCGACCCGGTCGCGCTCCCGACCCGCACCCTCGAGGCCGACTACATCCGGGTCTGGCAGCAGAAGTAGCCGAACCTCAATACGACCCGTGCTCTGGTCAGGTTCTCGCCCCCACCCTGGGCCGGGAACCTGACCAGCACGCGTCGTCGTCAGTGCGAAGCACGATTTCGGCGACCGGCACGGTCCGCGAATCGGTCAAGAGCATGGAGCACCTCGGGGGCACGCCACAGCTGATTGCGTTTGCGGTCGCTGAACTCGACGAGGACGCCCGCGTCGACCAGCACTCGAAGCGATCGGTAGGTGTTCTGCGGTGCAATCCCAGTCTCGGATGCGACGAGCGCAGCGTTGACGACTGGAGAACGGAGAAGCAGATCGGCGACGCGCCAAGCGGCGGCGTCGCGACGCGCCTTGACGCGTTCCTGCCAGTCCGCACGGATCGCGTGGAGGTCCTCGACGAGCACCCGTCCATTGGTGGTTGCTTCGAGTGCGGCATCAGCGAAGGCCGCCACGACTGCGGTCGGATCACCTTCGCGGTAGCGGGTGAGTGCGGCGAAGTATGCGTTGGTGTCGGTCAGCAGACCGGCCGACACCGGCACCGTCACATTCCGAGTCAGGTCCTCGTGACGCAGTTGCGCGTGCACGAGCGCTCGGCCCGTCCGGCCGTTTCCATCCGGGAACGGGTGGATCGTCTCGAACTGGGCGTGGGCCAGGGCTGCGTGCGCGAGAACGGGGATGTCACCGCGGTCGATGAACTCCACCAGGTCTGCGATCGCAGGCTGCACCCGTTCGTGGTGGGGTGGGACGAACATCGCCTGGTGGGGGCCGAGATTGCCGCCGCCGATCCACACCTGCTGGTTCCGCCAGCGGCCGGCGATGTCGGGGTCGCTGGTCTCGAGGAGCGCAGCATGCATGGCCAGGATTGCACGAGCGTCGATTCGGTCGGCGAGCGCGATCGCGGCGCTCATCGCTCGCTCGTTGGCCACCACCATCGAAGCGTTGCTGCCGGCCCGGCCGTGGAGTTCGGCTTCGGCGATCGCGCGGGCCGAGGCGGTCAGGTTTTCGATCTCAGACGAGGCCGCCGACTCCGATCGCAACAGCACAGCGGCGAACGGCGCGATCTCGTGTCCGAGTTCAGCGTCGAAGCGGGCCATCTCGGCAGTCGCGTCCTCGACGTGGGCGGATGTCTCCGGCGGGAGGACCACCCGGAGGCCTGCGATCTCCGGAACGACGGCGGCTTCGTACGGCCCACTCTGGCGACGACGGGCGGTGCGGGAGGCCGGTAGGGCGTTGTCGGACGCCCATGGCAACGTTTCGAACGTCAGCCCCGGCCACGCATCGGTCCCCTCGATCTCTGACATCATCCACCAACAGTAGTATCATTTCTGCTAGCAAGTGATACTACTGGGTGGCGTACCTCTCACGAAGCACCGAATTGACGCAGTTCGTTCAGCCGGCCATCCGCGACGCTAATCGGCCCGGCACTCGAAGTGCCGGGCCGATTCATTGATGTGACCGGGCGAACGGGGTTCAACCCTGGGAGTCGGAGCCCGAGTGACCGGAGTGAGCCTGGCCCTGGCCGTTCTCACCCTGATCACCCTGATCGCCCTGATCCGAGTTGTCCGCCGGATCCTGACCCTGACCACCGTGGTCCGAGACGTCTGCCGAGTCCTGACCCTGGTCATCCTCGTTCGAAGTGTTGGTCGCGTCCTGCCCCTGGCCGCCCTGGCCGTGGTCGCCCTGGTCGCCCGGGTCGGCGTTGTCCGTGCCGTCGGGGTTCACCGGATCCTGTGATCCCACTGTGGGCACCGGGTTCGGCGCGGAGCCGCCATGGTCGCCCGTGGGGTCATCGGTTCCGACCGCCGGCGGCGTCACGATCGGCTTCGACGTGGTCGTGGTCGCGTCGTCCTTCGGTGCGTCTCGGCTGGTGTCCGCGGGTGCGTGGGGCTCGTCCGCGTCGGTGTCGCCGGGAACGTCGACTGCGATGTGCGACAGCGTGTCGTGCGCGGCGCGTTGCATGTTCGTGGGGAGCGAACCGGTCGCGGCGGCCGCCCCGGACACTCCGAGGAGCACCACACCGGCGGCGGCCGCCGCTTTGACGGTCAAGAGCTTTCCGATCATGAGGATCCTTCGGGTCGAGGTGAACCGGGTCTGTTCGCCGGGTCGTCGTGAGTCATGGCACCTCCGAGATCCCCACACCGCCCGTCGGCGTTACAGGACCACGAGAGAATTTCGCGCGGTCCGACCCGATCAAGATGAGGCGGGATTGTGCCGACACGCGGGAGGTGCGCGGAGAAGAGTTCGCCGATGCGCTCGCGGCTGCTCGAGGCGGCGAGGAGTGGGGTTTCGCCACGCTCTACCGCGAGTTCGCCCCGGGTGTTCTGGGGTTTCTCCGTGGACGCGTCTCGTCCGACGCCGAAGACGTCGCTTCGTCGGTGTGGCTCGACGTCGCCCGGAGCATCGGGCGATTCACCGGCGACGAACGTGGATTTCGGGCGTGGCTCTTCACCATCGTCCGGCGTCGGATGATGAACGAGTACCGACGGCGCAGTCGGGACCGAGCCGAACCCCGCGATCCGGCTCAGCTACCGCCGGAGATCTCACCGGACGACCCGGAAACCGAGGTTCTCGCAGCGTTCGGCCGCGACGATGCCGCGACGTTGATCGGCTCCGTCCTCCCGGAGCTCCAAGGCGAAGTGATCCTGCTTCGAGTCGTGGCCGAGCTCTCCGTCGACGAGATCGCGCAGTTGCTCAACCTCGCACCGGGCCACGTCCGCGTCTTGTCACACCGCGGCCTGAAGGCCCTGGCCGAACACTTCTCGCGCCGGCCCGTAACGCAGACCCAAGAGCCGGGGATGACGGAGTTGCCATGAACGACGACGATTTCCTCGACGCCGCCACCGCCGAACGGTTGCTCTCCGGATCGGTGCATCCGGCCGATGCTCCGCCGGGATACGGACCGGTCGCGGCCGTGCTCGGCGCCGCGCGCGTGTCGAGCCCGGTACCGGACATGGACTTCGGAGAGCTCGCCCGAGTCGCGCGCGCGACGCGGAAAGCGGCCCGAGCTCACGCGCACCGCGCGCGCACGTCACGTTGGGAAGGATGCTCACGCTCAAAGCCGCGGCCGCGGCCGGAGTCGTCCTGCTCGGTGTCACGAGCGCCGCCGCCGCCACTGGCACGTTGCCCAATGCGGTGCAGCACGCCGCCCACGACACGCTCTCCCACCTCGGGGTCGACGTCCCCAACGTCGACAGCACGGACCACTCGAACGACCCCCCACACGGAAACGGAGGGCGAACAGTTCCACCATCCGACAGCGGCGGGTCGACCGCCGCTCCCACCGACGGCTCCGGACCCGCCGTCTCTCCACCCGCTCACGGAGGGAGCGACAAGTCGGGAAGCCCCGACGCCGGCGCAGCGCCGACGGACCGCGACTCCAACGGCTCCGACGACCCGGCCACCACCGGCTCCTCTTCACACGACGGTTCCGACACCGGGAACCACGGCGGTGGCACGACGGCGACCACCCCGACGACCGATCCGGGCTCCAACTCGGGATCCGGTGGGGAGGGTGGGAACGGTCAGGATGGCAACGGTCAGGGTGAGAACGGGAACGGCTCGGGCGACTCCGGTTCGAGTGGTTCCGGACAGCAGGGATCGAACTCCGGCAACTAGGCCACCTGCCGTCTACCGATCTCGGTCGACCTGGGGAACGAGCACGCAGCGCGTGCCGGAGTAGATCGTCGGCAGACACTTGTTGCAGTGCACGCACAAGCCGCGCGGTGCTGCGTCCGTCCGCCAGCTTGTTGACGAGGTCGGGATCACGGAGCAACGCACGGGCCATCGCGACGAACTCGAAGCCTTCGTCGAGCGCCGACTCGATCGTGGCGAGCTCGTTGATCCCACCGAGCAGCACCAGAGGCATGTCGAGCGCGTCGCGGAACTGGCGGGCGAACGGAAGGAAGAACGCTTCCTCGAACGGGTACTCCGGGAAGATCCGATGGCCGAAGACCCGCAGGCCGAGCCCGACGAGGCGCGACTGCGTCGCCGCGAACTCCTTCATCGGGACGTCGCCCCGGAAGAAGTACATCCCGTTGAGCAGCGAGCTCCCGCCGGTGAGCTCGAGCGCGTCGAGGTGACCGTCGGCCTCGAGGAGCCGGGCGAACTGGAGGCTCTCGTCGAGCCAGAGCCCGCCGTCGACACCGTCGGCCATGTTGAACTTCGCGAGCACGGCGACGCGGCCGTCGGCGACGCGTTCGGACCGCTTCGACGACCCGCCGGGGAAGTCGCGCCCGGTTCTCGATGCTGCCGCCGTACTCGTCGGTGCGGTGGTTCAGGTTCGGGCTCATGAACGAGCTCAGCAGGTAGTTGTGACCGAGGTGCACCTCGACCGCGTCGAAACCGGCATCCATCGCGACCCGAGTCGCACGCTCGAACTCCGCGACCACCTCGTCGAGCTGCGCCCGGCGTCGCGCCCTTCACGCGACCCATCGCCGGCGCGCTGAAGCGGGTCGAGGGCGCCAAGCTCGGGTGTCGCTTCGAGTGACCCTGCGCGACGAGACCGGCGTGGCCGAGCTGCGCGGAGACCGCGGCCCCCTCGGCGTGGACGGCGTCGGTGAGGCGGTGCAGGTCGTCGATCAGATCTTCGGAGAAGACGAGCGTGTCACGGCTGACCCGACCGCCCATCGAGACTGGCGCAGTAGGCGAGCGTCGTGAGCGCGGCACCACCCCGCGCCACGGCCGTGTGGAAGTCGATCAGCTCCTGGGTGACGGCGCCGCGCGGCATGACGCCCTCGAACGTCGCGGCCTTGAGGATGCGGTTGCGGAGCGTCATCGGACCGAGCACCGTCGGCTCGAACGCCCCGTTTCCCGTCATGTCACCAGCTTGCAGCCACGCAACGCTTCGGTCGAGTCATGCGACACTCGCTGCATCTCGGATGCGACCCGGCATCACGAGCAGCCGGAGGTGGCTCCGCAGCTCGGGCAGGCGTGGCACGAGCCGGCGCGCTGCATGATGTCGCCGCAGACGTGGCAGAGCACCGTCTCCTGCTCGCGGACGCGTGCCTTCGGTGCGGCCGGCGGGGTGACGACCTTCGCCGCGGGCGGCAACGCCGCCGACGGGGCCTGGTCTTCGGGGCCGAGCACCATCTGGCTGTCGGTTCCGACCGCGGCGGCCTCCTCGACGCCGGGCAGCGTCGGCTGGAGACGCTCCCCCACGGTGAGGATGCCGAGGTCTTCACGCTCGCTCTTGGTGAGGTAGTCGACGGCGAGGCGGCGGAAGATGTAGTCGACGAGGCTCGTGGCGATGCGCAGATCGGGGTCGTCGGTCATGCCGGCGGGCTCGAAACGCATGTTGGTGAACTTCTCGGCGAACGCCTGGATCGGCACGCCGTACTGGAGGCCGAGGCTCACCGAGATCGCGAACGCATCCATGATCCCCGCGAGGGTCGAGCCCTGCTTGGCGACCTTGAGGAACACCTCGCCCGGTCGACCGTCTTCGAACTCACCGACGGTCACGTAGCCGTGGCAGTCGGCGACCCGGAACGAGAACGTCTGGCTCTTGCGCCGACGCGGGAGCTTCTGGCGCACCGGCTCCTGCACGATGACGTGCTCGATGATGCGCTCGACCTGCTGGGTGAGCCCCTCGACCGGCGCCTCGGCACCGCTCTTCTTCTGCGTGGCCATCGGCTGCGCGACCTTGCAGTTGTCGCGGTAGATCGCGACCGCCTTGATCCCGAGCTTCCACGCCTCGATGTGGAGCTGCTCGACCTCTTCGACCGTCGCCTCTTCGGGCATGTTCACGGTCTTGGAGATCGCGCCCGAGATCCACGGCTGCACGCCGCCCATCATCTTCACGTGACCCATGTAGTCGATGGTGTTGTCGCCCATCGAGCACGCGAAGACCGGCAGGTGCTCCACCTTGAACGCGGGTGCACCCATGATCGTCTTGTGCTCGTCGATGAAGGCGATGATCTGGTCGACCTCGTCGGGCGAGTACCCGAGACGACGCAGCGCACGCGGGATCGTCTGGTTGACGATGTACATCGTGCCGCCACCGACGAGCTTCTTCGCCTTCGTGAGCGCGAGGTCGGGCTCGATGCCGGTGGTGTCGCAGTCCATCGCGAGACCGATCGTTCCGGTCGGCGCGAGGACGGTGGCCTGCGCGTTGCGAACGCCGTGACGCTCACCGAGCTCGACCGCTTCGTCCCACGAGCGCTGGGCCGCGCTCAGCAGCTCCGGCGGGACGAGCTCTTCGTCGATCTTCGCGGTCTCGGCGCGGTGCATGCGCAGCACGTTGAGCATCGGCTCCGCGTTCTCCGCGTACCCCGCGTGCGGGCCCATGCGACTCGCGGTACGGGCGCTCGTGGCGTAGGCGTGGCCCGTCATCAGCGCGGTGATGGCTCCGGCCCACGCCCGACCCTCGGCGGAGTCGTACGGGAGACCCTGGGCCATGAGCAGCGCGCCGAGGTTGGCGTAGCCGAGACCGAGCTGCCGGAACTTGCGGCTGTTCTCGGCGATCTTCTCCGTCGGGTAGTCGGCGTTGCCGACGAGGATCTCCTGCGCGGTGAACACGACCTCGATCGTGCGCCGGTAGCCCTCGACGTCGAAGCCGCCCGCGCCGGAGCCGCCGTCGTCGAGGAGGTACTTCATCAGGTTGATGCTCGCGAGGTTGCAGGCCGAGTTGTCGACGTGCATGTACTCGGAGCACGGGTTGCTGGCATTGATGCGACCCGAGTTGGGCGACGTGTGCCAGCGGTTGATCGTGGTGTCGAACTGCATGCCCGGGTCGGCGCACTCCCACGACGCCAGCGAGAACTGGCGCATGAGCTCACGGGCCTTGAGCGTCTTGATCGTCTCGCCGGTCGTGACCGACTTGAGCGCCCACTCCCGATCGTCGATGACCGCCTGCATGAACTCGTCGGTGACGCGCACCGAGTTGTTCGCGTTCTGGTACTGGATCGAGTGGCTGTCGCGGCCGTCGAGGTCCATGTCGAAGCCGGCGTCGCGCAGGGCGCGCGCCTTGTGCTCCTCACGGGCCTTGCACCAGACGAACTCTTCGATGTCGGGGTGGTCGGCGTTGAGGATGACCATCTTCGCGGCGCGACGGGTCTTGCCGCCCGACTTGATGGTTCCGGCCGACGCGTCGGCGCCCCGCATGAAGCTCACCGGACCACTCGCGGTGCCGCCGCCCTTGAGGTGCTCGTTCGACGAGCGGATGCCCGACAGGTTGATGCCCGAACCGGAGCCACCCTTGAAGATCGTGCCTTCTTCGCGGTACCAGTTGAGGATGCCGTCCATGGTGTCTTCGACGGCGAGGATGAAGCACGCGCTCCCCTGCGCCGGCACGCCCTTGACGCCGATGTTGAACCACACCGGCGAGTTGAAGGCGGCGCGCTGGTGGACCATCACGTACTTGAGCTCGTCGCGGAAGGCGTTCGCCTCGTCGGGGCCGGTGAAGTAGCCGTCGCTGATGCCCCAGTCGGCGATCGTGTCGACGATGCGATCGATCACCTGACGGAGCGACGTCTCGCGCTCCGAGGTGCCGGGCTGACCCCGGAAGTACTTCTGGGCGACGATGTTCGTCGCGTTCTGCGACCACGACACGGGGAACTCGACGTCGGCCTGGAAGAACGCGTCGGTGCCGTCCTTGTAGTTCTGGATGCGGGCATCGCGCCGCTCCCACTCCACGGTGTCGTACGGGTCGACGCCCGCCTCCGTGAAGTGTCGGCGGATGCCGATCCCGAGCTGCTCGGCTCCGATGCGCTCCGGCGCCATCTCCTCAGACGTGCTCGCCATCCGGCTGTCCCTCCCCGATTTCGGTGCCGATCACAGAGTCGTCCGTGCTGATCTCAGCAGTGATGTGTGTGCGGTGCCGTCACTCCGCCCGGAGTCCAGAACCCTTGCGTGCCGCTCGTGCCGCCTGGTCGGGACCCACAAGATGTAGTGGGCACCCGATCCACAAGATGTAGTGGTCGCGTCCGTCCTCGCCGCGAGATGGAGGGTAATTACACCACCGTAGTTCCGTGGAGTCAACGGTGAATCTTGCGTTCTGCAGATCCGTTGCCGGATCCATGGTCGGACCCGTTGCCCGATCAGGTGTGAGAGCTCAGGACTCCCGGCGCTTGGGTGCGGTCGTCTTCTGGAGCAGGCCGACCTCACGCTCGAAGTCGGCGACGTCTTCGAAGCCCTTGTAGACGGAGGCGAAGCGCAGGTAGGAGACCGGATCGAGCACCCGGAGCCGCTCGAGGACCGCGAAGCCGACCTGGTCGGTGCCGACCTCGGCGCCGATCGCCCGCAGGCCCTCCTCGACCTCGGCCGCGATCGCCTCGATGGTCGCGGCGTCGACCGGCCGGTTCACCGCGGCCTGGGAGATCCCGGCCACGAGCTTCGCCCGGTCGAACGACTCCTTCTGGCCCGCGCGCTTCACCACGACCAGCGGGACCTCGTCGAAGCGCTCGTACGTCGTGTATCGACGCCCACAGGCGAGGCACTCCCGCCGACGGCGGATCGCGACGCCTTCGTCGGTGAGGCGCGAGTCGACGACCTTGTCGTCGAGCTCGTGGCAGTACGGGCAACGCATGCCCTCACTGTATTTCGCCCCGCCACTCGATCGTCTCGCCCGGTCGCAACGGCGTGTTGCCGCGATCGCGCGTCAGCGCGTCGACCACGGGTCGTGGGTCGGCGCCGGGGGCGATGCGTTCCGCGATGCTCCAGAAGGAGTCACCCGGACGCACGACGAACGACGTGCGGATCGACGAGGCGGGCGGCCGCTCAGGGGTCACGAGGGGTGTACCCCCGAGCGCGACGCCCGCCTTCCCCACCGCGACCACGATCCCGAACGCCAGCACGACCGCGGCGATGCGCCGGCGTCGGTAGGTCGCTCGGGTGGTGCGTGGGGAACGCCGGACGGCGGCGCGGGGCTCGCCGACCAGCGCGAGACGCGGTCGTGCGGGGGCACGACCGATCTCGATCTCGGGGAATTCTTCGTACTCGTCGAAGTCGTAGCGGGGGTGCATCAACGCGGCCATCGGGGAAGTGCTCCTTGATGTCGTCGATCGGCGAATCCGAGCCGTTCCTTCGGGCGTCGCCTACGGGAAGTCACCGGTGGGAAGTCGTCTGCGGGGTGGTGATCGCAGTGGACCACGAGGGTGGGACAGCTACGCCGTCCCACCGGGTCGGAACGTGTGTTCGGTACGACAGAACCACGAACGCCCGTTCGAGTCAAGAGATTTTCCGAACAGGTGTTTGCCCCGAACGCGTGATCGTGTTACGTTCCCGAGAACCACCCAGGAGGTACCGCCTTGACCCCCACCGAATCCCCCGTACCCTCGGATCTCGCTGCCGCGAAGGCACGCCGTGCCCGCCGCGCCGCGGCCCCCGAGCTCGCCTCCCTCACCGGCCGCCAGCGCCAGGTCCTCGAGTTCGTCGACGCGGAGGTCCGCCGGCGCGGCTACCCGCCCAGCGTCCGCGAGATCGGTGAGGCGATCGGCCTCTCGTCGAGCTCGACCGTGCACGCGCACCTCGCCGCGCTCGAGTCGAAGGGCTACCTGCGGCGTGACCCCACCAAGCCCCGGGCGATCGAGGTCTGCTTCGATCCCGAGTCGGGCGCGACCGTCGACCGGCGCCCGGTGCGTCACGTCCCCCTGGTCGGCGACGTTGCCGCCGGCACCGGCGTGCTCGCGGCGGAGAACATCGAAGAGACCTTCCCCCTCCCCGAAGACTTCACGGGTGACGGTCAGCTCTTCATGCTGCGGGTCCGCGGCGACTCCATGATCGAAGCGGGGATCCTGGATCGCGACTACGTCGTGGTCCGCCAGCAGGACACCGCCGATGCCGGCGACGTGGTCGTGGCCGGGATCCCCGGCGACGAGGCGACCGTGAAGACGTTCCTGCGTCGCAAGGGCAAGGTCGTGCTCCGGCCCGAGAACCCCGCGCTCGATGAGATGGTCTTCGACCCCTCCGAAGTCTCCGTCTTCGGCAAGGTCGTCACCGTCCTCCGGCGCCTGTAGGTCCCTTCCCCGTGCCGGTTGTCCCACCACGGATCAACCTCGTCACGCTCGGCGTCGCCGAAGTGGCACGGGCCACTGCGTTCTACGAAGCACTCGGCTGGCGGCTCTCGTCGGCGTCGGTTCCCGGGGTCGTCAGCTTCTTCGACCTCGACAGTTGCGTGCTCGGATTGTGGAGCGCGGCCGCGCTGGCCGCCGAAGCCGGGTTCACCGCGGCCGGCGGCCCCGGTGCGGTCGCGCTCGCCATCAACGTCGCCACCGCGGCAGACGTCGATGCGGTGATCGACGCCGCCGTCGCGGCCGGCGGAAGCGTATTGCGCCCCGCCGGCGATGCGCTCGAGTTCGAGGGTCGATCCGGCTACTTCGCCGATCCCGACGGTCATCCGTGGGAAATCGCCCACAACCCCGGTTTCACGCTCGACGCCACCGGCCGCGTCCAGCTCCCCTGAGACCCCACCTACCGCCGAACTTGTCGCGTCAGACGCGCTCTGGGGTCATGAGACGCGACAAGTTCAAGGGGCGGCGCCAGGTCGCTCAGGTGGAGACGCCGAGGAAGTGGGCGAGGACGGCGTAGCAACCCTCGACCGCCTCACGGGTGACGAACTCGCCCTGGGTGTGGGCGATCTCGGGATCACCGGAACCGAAGTTCAGTGCCGGGATCCCGTGGGCGGCGAAGCGGGCGACGTCGGTCCAGCCGAGCTTCGGCCTGACCGCGAGGTCGAGCGTGCCGATGAACTCGGCGACGAGCGGGTTCATGAGGTTCGGCGGGGCCGCCGGTGACGCGTTGAGCACCTCGATCCGATCCGCGCCCGCGAGCAGCTCCTCGGTCTGCTCGCGGGCCTCCTCGATCGAGTACTTCGGCGCGAACCGGCGGTTGACCACGATCGCGCAGGCGTCGGGCACGACGTTGTTGGCGATGCCACCCTCGATGCGCACCACCTGGAGCGACTCCCGGAAGTCGAGGCCGTCGACCGGACACGGTCGCGGCCTCGTGCGCGGCGAGGCGGCTCAACACTTCGGCGGCCCGATGGATCGCGTTCTCCCCCATCCACGGGCGGGCCGAATGGGCACGGGCGCCGTCGAACTCGGCCCTGATGTGCAGGGTTCCCTGGCACCCGGCCTCGACCCAGCCGTCGGTCGGCTCCAGCAGGATCGCGAGATCGCCGGCGACGAGCTCGGGCCGGTCGCGGAACAGAGCTCGGAGTCCGTTGAACTGCCTCCGCGACCTCTTCGGCTTCGTAGAACACGAACGTCACGTCGAAGCGCGCTTCGGCGAGCGCGCTCCGCCAACGCGAGCAGCACCGCGATGCCGCCCTTCATGTCGGCGCTGCCGAGGCCGTGGAGAACGTCGCCCTCGATACGTGGTGTGGCGTTGTCGTTGACCGGGACCGTGTCGAGATGGCCGCCGAGCACGATGCGACGGTCGTGGCCGAGCTCGGTGCGCGCGATCACGTTGTTCGCGACACGTGTGATCGACAGACCCGGCGCGCGGCGCGCAGGCGGGCCTCGACGAGATCCGCGATCTCGGTCTCATCGTGGCTGACCGACGGGACCCCGACGAGCTCCGCGGCGAGCGCGAAGACGTCGACCGGCGCGGGTGTCACGCGGCGTCGCTCATGTCGCGGCGCCGTGCTCCCGCAGCACGTCGTTGAGCTTCGCCTTGTCGTGCCGCTCACCTTCGGTGAGCCGCTTGATGACGAGCACGCACGGGAGACCGAACTCGCCGCCGGCGAAGCTCCGGGGCCGGGTTGCGGACACGGCCACGCACCAATCGGGGACCTTGCCGCGACTCAGCTCCAAGCCGGTCTCGGCGTCGAACACGGGGATCGATCCGGTGAGGATGCAACCGGCGCCGAGCACGACGCCGTTGCCGACCGTCGCGCCCTCGGCGACGATGCAGCGCGAGCCGATGACGGTGTCGTCGCCGATCATCACGGGCACCGCGTTCGGCGGTTCGAGCACACCACCGATCCCGACGCCGCCGGAGAGGTGCACCCGCTCCCCGATCTGCGCGCACGAACCGACCGTGGCCCAGGTGTCGACCATGGTGTCGGCACCCACGCGTGCGCCGATGTTGGTGTAGCTCGGCATGAGGATGACTCCCGGCGCGAGGTACGAGCCCCAGCGGGCCGACGCGCCTGGGACGACCCGTACGCCGGCAGCCTCGTAGCCCTGCTTGAGCGGGATCTTGTCGCGGTACTCGAACGGGCCGATCTCCTCGACGCTCATCGACGTCAGCCGGAAGAGGAGCAGGATCGCCTGCTTCAACCATTGGTGCACGATCACCTCGCCACCCGACAGCTCGGCGACCCGGGCCTCGCCGGAGTCGAGGAGGTCGATCGCGGCGCGCACCGCGACTTCGGCCTCGGCCCTCGGCATCACCGCGTCGAGGTCGTCGCGGCCGTCCCAGAGGGCGGTGATGGTCTGTTCGAGATCGCTCATGGTCCCGACACTACCGACCGGTCGGGTCGCGCCGACCGCATTCCGGTGGTCGAACTACGACGCCCGGGCCGCGGTCGCGTCGATCCGCTCGACGAGCAGCTCGAGGCGTTCCATCGGCTGGGTGAGCGAAAGGCGCACGTGGTCGGCACCGGCAGGGCCGTAGAGGTCACCCGGCGCGACGAGGGTGCCGGCCTCCGCGAACCGGGCGGCGAGCTCCCACCCGTCGTCCATCGCGCCGTCGCCTCGGAGCCAGAGATAGAAGGTCGACGGACCACCGTCGTGCACGAACCCGTGGGCATCGAGCGCGTCGAGCACCAGCTCCCGTCGCTCGGCGTAGCGGGCCCGTTGCTCGTCGACGTGGACGTCGTCGCCGAGCGCGGCGGCCGCCGCGGCCTGCACGGGTGCCGGGACCATGAGGCCGGCGTGCTTGCGCACCTCGCCGAGGTAGCGCACGAGATCTGGATCACCGGCGACGAATCCCGGCGCGCAGTCCGGCCATGTTGGAGCGCTTCGAGAGCGAGTGCACCGCGAGGACACCGTCGAGCCCCGACTGGAGCACGGTCGTCGGGATCGGCCGGCTTGCCGTCGGGTCCGCAGGTGAACTCCGCGTAGCACTCGTCGCCAGCGACGACGATGCCGCGCTCCCGTGCCCACGCGACGACCGCGGCGACGCGTTCGGCCCCCATCGACGCGCCGGTGGGGTTGGCGGGATCGTTGAGCCACAGGACCAGACCGCGTTCGGCGTCGGCCGGCGCGATCCGTTCGAGGTCGGGAAACCAGTCGGTGTCGAGTGGCACCGGAACCGGCCGCAGACCCGCGAGGCGAGCGCCCATCTCGTAGGTCGGGTACGAGATCGCCGGGTAGAGCACGGTGTCACGCGTCGGATTCCGGAGGTGCAGCACATGGGGCAACGACGCCACGAGCTCCTTGGTGCCGACACACGCGATCACGCCGTCGGCATCGACACGCACGTCGAAACGCCGACCGATCCACGCCGCCGCGGCCTCACGCAACGCCGGAGTTCCGATCGACGGCGGGTAGCCCGTCGCCGTCGCGGCCGCGTCGACGAGCGCCAGCCGCGCGACCTCGGGCATCGGGTCGACCGGGGTGCCGACGGAGCAGTCGACGACACCACCCGGCATCGCGTCGGCGAGCCGACGCAGCGCGGTGAGGCGGTCGTGCGGGTAGGGCGGGGGGACGAACCCGGTGGTCGGCGCCTCCATACGCAGATCAGCCTAACCGGGCACCCGGAGGCCGCCGACCGCCGCCCACGCGCCAGCGACCCGGTCAGTGCGTGACCGCGAACTCCCCGAAACGGGTCACGCTCTCCTCTGGGAGGCGGGCCCGGATACGGGTTCCCGACTCCTCGTGGACCTCCACGAGCACCTCGCCCTCGCGATGCAACGCCGCGAGCACATCGCCCCGGTCGTACGGCACCGTCAACTCCACCACCCGCGCCAGTTGCCGCAACCGGCGACCCAGCCCCTCGAGCAGCTCCCCGACACCCGCGCCCGTCGCGGCCGAGACCGCGCGAGAACCCGGGTGCGCGGCGAGGAGGTGCTTGACCGTGTCGGGATCGGCGCGGTCGGTCTTGTTGAGCACGATCAGCTCGGGCACCTGGTCGGCGCCGATCTCGCGCAGCACCGTCTGCACCGCGACGATCTGTCGTTCGGCCTCGTCGAAGTCGGTGGCATCGACCACGTGCAGGAGGAGCGCGGCGTCGACGACCTCGTCGAGCGTGGAGCGGAACGCCTCGACGAATTGGTGCGGCAGCCGACGCACGAACCCGACGGTGTCGGACGCGAGCACGGTCTCACCACCGGGGAGGTGCACCTGGCGCACGGTCGGGTCGAGGGTCGAGAACAACCGGTCTTCGACCAGCACGTCGGAGTGCGAGAGCCGGTTCAGCAACGTCGACTTGCCGGCGTTGGTGTACCCGACGAGCGCGACCGCGGTGCGCGCGCCGCGTCGGCGACTCTTGCGCTGCGTCTCGCGATTCTGGCCGACCTGCTTCAGCTCACGCTCGAGCTTCGTGATGCGGCTGTCGATGCGGCGGCGGTCGATCTCGAGCTTCGTCTCACCCGGACCACGGCGGGTCCCGATGCCACCGGCCTGCTGGCTGAGCTCCTTGCCCCGCCCGCGCAAGCGCGGCTTGAGGTAGCGGAGCTGCGCGAGCTCGACCTGGAGCATCCCCTCCTGACTCGTCGCGTGCTGGGCGAAGATGTCGAGGATGAGCGCGACCCGATCGACGACGTCGCGCTCGAACTTCTTCTCCAGGTTCCGCTGCTGCGCGGGCGTGAGCTCGTCGTCGAAGATCACCAGGTCGACGTCGAGGGCCTCGGCGAGATCGCTGAGCTCGTCGGCCTTGCCCGAACCGACGTAGGTGGCCGGATCGGGGGAGTCCCGCCGCTGCATCTCGGCGTGGACGACCTCGGCGCCCGCGGTGTCGGTGAGGAGCGCGAGCTCCTCGAGGCTGGCTTCGGCCTCTTCGATGTCGCGCGTGCCGATGGTCGTGCCGACGAGCAGCGCGGTCTGCTG
Organism: uncultured Actinomycetes bacterium; assembly: GCA_963829475.1. Classification (GTDB taxonomy): domain Bacteria; phylum Actinomycetota; class Acidimicrobiia; order IMCC26256; family JANYLB01; genus JANYLB01. The sequence continues at coordinate 1,561,112 of CAWHIU010000002.1, forward strand.
GACGACCTCGAGGTCGACCTCGGTTGCAGTCAGCCGCCGCCGTTGTCGACCGCTCTCGGCTCGCCCGCTCCGGCTGCCGTGCTCATGCGAGCCGGTCCACGTGTCACGAGGATCGTCGCTGTCGATCTCGACGTCGAACACGTGCGTGACCTCGCCGCCGAGACGGATCGTCGTCGCCGAGCTCGACGGTGAGGTCGCCGCCGAGCTCGTGGACGGTGACCCGCGTGCCGACGAGGCCCCGACGATGGGCGACGGCCGCAGCCGCGCACGCGCCGGTTCCGCAGCTCAGGGTCTCCCCCACTCCCCGTTCCCAGGTCCGGACCGTGAGCGCGTCGACCTCGCCCGGAGTCGGCGCGACGAACTCGACGTTGGTGCGATTCGGAAAGCGCGGGTCGTGCTCGAGTCGGGGGCCGTGCTGCGCGACACGAGCCGATTCCGGATCGTCGACGAGCAGCACGAAATGGGGATTGCCCATCCCGGCGGCGTCACCGCGGTACGTGGTCCCGTGGAACTCGGCCTCGAGATCGAACGGGCTCGTCGCGTCGACGGGGATCGCGGCGGGATCGAACGAGACCGGGCCCATGTCGACGGTCGCGGCGATGACGTCGTCGGTATCGGGGTCGACGACGAGATCGACGACGCGGCGGCCGCCGCCGGTGTCGACGGTCAGCTCGCGTTGCCGTCGCCGAGGCCGAGCCGGTGCGCGACCCAGGCCAGGCAGCGGATGCCGTTGCCGCTCATCTCGGCGAGTCCGCCGTCGGCGTTGTAGAGCGTCATCGTGCAGTCGCGGCGCTCGAACCAGTATCCGAGCTTGCGCCGAGCACGATGAGACCATCGGCGCCGACACCCCGATTGCGGTCACACAGGGCGATCGCCTGGTCGGGCGTGACCGCGTCGGTGGTGACCAGGAAGTCGTTCCCGGTGGCGTGGAGCTTGGAGAGGTGCATCATGACGTCGACCAGCCTTGCAGGAGTGCGGGGAGCAGGTCGGAGGGATTGTTCCCGGACCCGAACCAGGTGATGCGTGGATCGCGCCGGAACCACATCCGTTGGCGGCGGGCGAACGCCCGGGTCCGGCGGACCGTCAGCTCCAGCGCCTCGGCGATCCGCTCGGGATCGTCACGTCCGCTCGCCTCCAGCGCGCTCGAGGACCTCCCGGTACCCGATGGCCTGACGGGCCGTGCGCGACAACCCGTCGGGCGCGGCGACCAGCCGCTCGACCTCGTCGACGAGACCGGCATCCCGCATCGCCGTCGACCCGGTCGTCGATCCGCGTCGGCGAGGAGTGCCCGCGGCAGCCAGATCCCGACCATCCGCACGGGGAAGACGGTCGGCCCGAACGCGTCGACGCCGGGGCCGAACGACGAGAACGGCCGGCCGGTGAGCCGGATCACCTCGAGCGCACGCACGATGCGTCGGACGTTGTGCGGATCGATGCGCGCCGGCGCCCGATCGGATCGGCGGCGAGGATCTCCGCGTACGCCGCTGCGACACCGCCCGGTTCTGCGGTCCAGGCCTCGAGCTCGGCGCGGAGCGTCGAGGTCTTCGCCGGGGAACTCGAGCGCGTCGACGACGGCCTGGACGTACAGGCCGGTTCCGCCGACGAGCAGCGCGCGACGACCGCGGCGCTTCGATGTCGGCGACCGCGGCCCGCGCCGCTGTCTGCGTGCGGACGACCGACCACTCCTCGTTCGGATCGGCGACGTCGATCACGTGGTGCGGCACGGCCGCGAGCTCGGCTCGCGCTCGGCTTCGCGGTGCCGACGTCCATGCCCCGGTACACCTGCATCGAGTCGAGCGACACGATCTCGATGTCGCCGAACGCCCGCGCGACCGCGAACGCGAGCTCGGACTTGCCCGACGCGGTGGGTCCGACGATGCGCGAGGTGCAGGGTCAGCCGGCCCGCACGGGGATGCGCACCCGGGCCGTCTCGCCCCGCAACCAGTGCGGTGCCGCGCCGGTGATGCGCACCGGATGGCGCGTCCCGGCCGCGCGCGTCGGCGGTGAAGTGCACGAGCTTGTTCTGCCGGGTCCGGCCCGCGAGCACCGTCGGGTCCTTCTTCGACGGTCCGTCGACGAGGACCTCTTCGACCCGGCCGATGCGCGCCTCGTGATGCTCGAGCGCGTGCCGCTCGACGACCTCGGTGAGTCGCTCCATGCGTTCCCGGATCACGTCGTCGGCGACGAACTGGTCGGTCATCTCGGCGGCGCCGGTCCCGGCGCGCGGCGAGAACACGAACGTGTACGCGGCGTCGTACGCCGCTTCGTCGACGACCTCGAGCGACCGGGCGAACTCGGCTTCGGTCTCGCCGGGGAAGCCGACGATGAGATCGGTGGTGACCGCGAGGTCGGGGATCGCGGCGCGGGCGGCGCGCAGCCGTTCGAGGTACCGCTCGGCGGTGTAGCCGCGGTGCATGCGGGCGAGGACGGTGTCGCTGCCCGACTGCAGCGGGAGGTGCAGGTGCTCGCACACCGACGGGCACTCGGCCATCGCGGCGATGGTCTCCGGGCCGGAGGTCCTTCGGGTGCGGTGACGTGAAGCGGATCCGGTCGATGCCCGGCACCGCGTCGAGGGCGCGGAGCAGGTCGGCGAACTGCGGTCGGTACTGACCGGCACCGAGATCGCGACCGTACGAGTTCACGTTCTGGCCGAGCAGCGTGATCTCGCGCACGCCGTCGGCCGACGAGCCCCTCGACCTCGCGCACGATGTCGCCGAGGCGTCGGCTCACCTCGGGGCCGCGCACGCTCGGGCACGATGCAGAACGTGCACGAGTTGTCGCAGCCGATCTGGATCGTGACCCACGCGGAGTGGACCGACTCCCGACGGGCCGGCAGGGCACCGATCTCGCCGCCGGCCCACGCGCCACCCGTCGCGGGATCGTGCTCCTCGGCGATCTCGACGATCGATGCTCCGGACCGGCGCGATTCGGCGAGGAGCGCCGGGGCACGACCGAGGTTGTGGGTGCCGAACACGACGTCGACGTGACCGGCGCGCTCGACGATCCGGTCGCGGTCCTTCTGGGCGAGGCAACCGCCGACCGCGATCTGGAGGTCGGGGTTGGCGTCCTTCAGGGCCTTCAGCCGGCCGAGGTGCCCGTAGAACTTGTTGTCGGCGTTCTCGCGGATGCAGCACGTGTTCAGGACGATGACGTCGGCGTCCTCGATCGAATCGGTCGCCTCGAGGCCGTCGGCGACGAGCATGCCCGCGACCCGCTCGGAGTCGTGCTCGTTCATCTGGCACCCGTAGGTGCGGACGTGGAAGCGGCGGGGCGCCGGGGTGGTCACCCGCCAAGTGTAGGAGGCCTACGTCCCGGCTCTGACCCCTCATCGCCTTCTGGATCGCCTTCCACCGTTGCTTCTCCTCGGCCGCGAGCTTCGGGTCGATGGATCGGGCCTCGTAGGCGAGCTCGCGCTGCAGCTTGTCCCAGCTCTCGAAGCGGGCCGGGTCGATCCGACCGTCGGCGAGCGCCTCCTTCACGGCGCACCCCGGCTCGGAGTCGTGCGCGCAGTCGCCGAAGCGACACGAGTCGACGAGCTCCTCGATCTCGGGGAACGTCAGGGCGATGCCGCCCTCGACGTCCCACAGGCTGATGCTGCGCACGCCCGGCGTGTCGAGCAGCACCCCGCCGCCGGGCACGGGCATCAGCGACCGGAACGTGGTGGTGTGGCGACCACGGTGGTCGCTCTCGCGCACCTCGCCCGTGACCGCGACGTCGTTGCCGACGATCGCGTTCACCAGGGTCGACTTCCCGACCCCCGACGGGCCGAGCAGCACCGCGGTCAGACCCGGCCGGAGCGCGGCCGTCATCTCGTCGATCCCCGCGCCCGTCTTGGCGCTCACCACCATCACGTCGACGAGACCGATGCGGTCGCGCACCGCCTCGCCCTCGCCTTCGGCATCCTCGGTCGCGTCCGACTTGTTCAGGACCACCACCGGACGTGCGCCGCTCTCCCACGCGACCACGAGCTCACGCTCGATGCGATTCGGGCTCGGCTCCCGGTCGAGACCGACGACGATGAACGCCACGTCGACGTTGGCCGCCACGACCTGCGGACGCGGGATCGGGCCCGAGCCCCGCTTCGAGAGCTCCGACCACCGCGGCAGGATCGCATCGATCGACGGGAGCCCCTCGGCTCGGGGCGGCCGGAGCGCGACCCAGTCGCCCACGACGGGCAGATCGGCGCTCGTCGCGGTGATCATCCCATCGGCGGTGGCAACCACCGACCGGTCGCGGTCCACTCGCGCGATGCGCCCCGGCACCAGGTCGGTACCGGCGTGGGTGGCGAAGAGGGCGATGACGCGATCGTCGGCACCGTACGGTGCCAGCGCGGTGAGAGATTCGGTCACTGCGCAACGGTACGCCGAGATCTTCGACCCGCCCCGCACCGACGTGCGGGCGCGAAGCGGCCCGGAGCGGCAGGACGCGCGCTCCGGGCCGTTCACGATGGCTTCCGGTTCAGTAGCCGTCGATCATGCGAGACATACGGAACTCAGCGGTCGGCGGATTCCGAATCCTCGGCGAGGACGATCTCGCCGCCCTCGCTGCTCTCCAACGAGTCGTCGAGCTCCTCGTCGGGGATGACCAGCTGGCGGATCTTCTCGCTGATCTCCACCATGAGGTCGACGTTCTCGGAGAGGAACTGCTTGACCTTCTCCCGACCCTGGCCGAGCTGCTCACCTTCGTAGGTGAACCAGGCGCCCGACTTCTTCACGATGCCGAGGTCGACACCGACGTCGAGCAGGGAGCCCTCTCGGCTGATGCCCTTGCCGTACATGATGTCGAACTCGGCCTGCTTGAACGGCGGGGCGACCTTGTTCTTCACGACCTTCACCCGGGCCCGGTTCCCGATCGCGTCGGGCCCGTCCTTCAGGGTCTCGACCCGGCGGATGTCGAGCCGGACCGACGAGTAGAACTTCAGCGCCCGACCGCCCGGCGTGGTCTCGGGCGACCCGAACATCACGCCGATCTTCTCCCGCAGCTGGTTGATGAAGATCATCACCGTGCGGCTCTTGTTCAGGTTGCCGGTGAGCTTGCGCAGCGCCTGGCTCATGAGCCGGGCCTGCAACCCCATGTGGGAGTCACCCATCTCGCCCTCGATCTCGGCCCGGGGCACGAGCGCGGCGACCGAGTCGATCACCAGCACGTCGAGCGCGGCCGAGCGGATGAGGATGTCGGCGATCTCGAGCGCCTGCTCACCCGTGTCGGGCTGGGAGATCAGGAGGTCGTCGACGTTGACGCCGATGGCCTCGGCGTAGACCGGGTCCATCGCGTGCTCGGCGTCGATGTAGGCACACACCCCGCCGTTGCGCTGGGCCTCGGCGACCACGTGCGTGGCGAGCGTCGACTTCCCCGACGACTCGGGGCCGAAGATCTCGACGATGCGACCCCGGGGCAGACCGCCGATGCCGAGCGCGAGGTCGAGGGCGAGGGCGCCGGTCGGGATGGCTTCGATCCCGACGTGACCACGCTCACCGAGACGCATGATCGAGCCTGCGCCGAACTGCTTGTCGATCTGGCCGAGGGCCATGTCGAGAGCCTTGTCACGTTCCACCGATGCCTCCTGGAGCTGATGCCGACGGACTGTTCCGACTGCGTTGCCCGCAACGTACGGCGAGGGTGGGACAGGTACGGGCCGCCGCAGCCGAGCGAGCTACATGCGTGGAATTCCACGCGTGTGAGCACGCTAGAACGAACACCCGTTCGGGTCAACGACCCAACCACCGAACGTTCAGTCCAGGGATTCGAGGCGGAGGCGCAGGAGGTTGAGCAGCGAGATCGTGGAGAACTGGCGGATGCGCTCACGGTCGCCGGGGAGGATCGTGGAGACCGCATGCGTCGGGTGGCCGGGGACGGCGATGCCGAACCAGACGGTCCCGACGGGCTGGTCGTCCTGGCGGTCGGGACCGGCGACACCGGTCGTCGAGATCCCGACGTCGGCGCCCAGCACGCGCTGCGCGGCCTCGGCCATCTCCCGCGCCGCCTCCTCGCTCACGACACGCTCGGCGGTGACCCCCAGCACCGACCGCTTGACCTCGGTCGCGTACGACGCGATCGAGCCACGGAACACCCGGCTCGCGCCGGCGACGTTCGCGATGCGCGCGCCGACGAGCCCACCGGTGAGCGACTCCGCGACTCCGAGCGTCCACCCACGCGCCTCGCAGAGCCGCAGCACCTCGGATTCCACGGTCTCGTCGTCGACGCCGAAGATCAGCTCCCCGAGCATCGGAACGCAGCTCCCGCTCCTCGACCGCGATCAGCTCCTCCGCTTCCTCCGCGGTCGGCGCCTTGGCCGTGATGCGCACGACGATCCCCTCGATGCCGCGGGCGAGGAACGCGATGGTCGGGTTGGTCTGCGCGTCGACGCGGTGCGCGATCGTCTCCGCGAGACCCGATTCCGACGCGCCCCACGTCTTCAGCGACCGCGACACGATCACCGACCGCTCCCCCGAGCGCGCGAGCAGGTCGGGGAGCACCTGATCGGTGATCATCTGCTTCATCTCGTACGGAACGCCCGGTACCGCGTAGACGACCTTCGACCGTCCACGTCGGCCCGCACCCCCGGTGCCGTGCCCATCGGGTTCGGGATCGCCGACGCGCCGACGGGTACGTCGGCCTGACGCAGGTTGTTCGCCGGCATGTCGCGTCCGCGGGAACCGAAGCGCTTGCGGATCGACTCGACGAGCTCCTCGCGGCGCTCGAGCTCCACCCCCATCACCTCGGCGATCGCCTCGCGGGTCACGTCGTCGGGCGTGGGACCGAGACCGCCGCACACGATCACCGCGTCGGCCCGTTCGAGCATCTCCCGCAGCGTCGCGACCATCCGCCCGAGGTTGTCACCCACCTTGCGATGCTCGAACGTGTCGATGCCGACCGCGGCCAGCTGCTCACCGATCCACGAGCTGTTGGTGTCGATGATCTGGCCGAGCAGCAGCTCGGTTCCGATGGCGAGGACGTCGCAGCGCACGATTCAGGATCCTACGGGCAGGAGGACCCCGACAGCCGAGCGTTGTCGTAGGGTCCTGCAACGATGCAGCGGATGACCGCCCGGCCGCGCCGATTCGCAGCATGGTTGGCCCTCATCGCGCTCCTCGGCCTCGTCGCGCGCGTCGTCTGACGTGACCACCGTGATGTCACACACCCGGCTCGGGTTCGACGCGGTCTGGTACGAGCTCCAGGCCGGGACGATCCGCACCGGGCATGGGTACGTCGACCCCGCCGCCTACTTCTCGTTCTCGGGCTCGCGTTCGGTCCCGACCGCCAACTTCCCACCGGCATGGCCGACGCTGCTCGCGGTCGTGAAGTGGGCCGGGCTCACGGGCCAACGGAACCTCGAGATCGCCGGCGGCGTCATCGGCGCGGGCACGGTCGTGCTCACGGGCCTCATGGGCCGGCGGATCGCCGGCAACCGGACGGGCCTCGTCGCCGCGGCCATCGTCGCCGTGAGCCCGTTCCTCATCGCGTCCGACGGCTCGCTCATGTCGGACAGCTTGTTCACGTTCCTGATCACCGCGGCACTCCTCGCGTCACTCGCGGTCGTCGATCGTCCGACCGTGGCGCGATGGGCGGTGCTCGGGACGCTGATGGGCGTCGCCGCGCTGAGCCGCGGCGACGGTCTCGTCATCGCCCCGTTCATCGTCGTGCCCACTGCGCTGCGGGCCCACGGCGCGTCCCGTCGTGCGCGCACCATCGGCGCGATCGCGACCCTCGCCCTCGTCGTCGCGATCCTCGCTCCGTGGGCCATCCGCAACTCCGTGCGACTGAAGGCACCGATCCTCGCCTCGACCAACTCCGCCGGGGTGCTCGCCGGCGCGAACTGCGACGCGACGTACGGAGGGGCCGACATCGGACTCTGGCGGCCGGAATGCCCGACAGTCGCCCGAAGCGAGGGCACGACCGAGGTGGAGGCGGCCCGAGCCCAGTACCGCACCGGACTCGACTACATCCGCGACCACGCGGTTCGCTTCGCCGCGATCGTCGCGCCCGTCCGCGTCCTGCGGGGCTGGGGGCTCTGGAACCCGGTGGCACAAGCGAGGTTCGAGGCCATCGAGAGTCGCGTCGTGTGGTGGCAGGTGACGGCATGGGCGTTCTCGCTCGCCACGATCCTGCTCGCCGTCCCCGGGACGATCGCGTTGCTCCGCCGTCGGGCCGAGATCTGGGTGCTCCTCGGGCTGCTCGTCGGTGTGACGACGGTCTTCGCGGTCTCGTGGGGGAACCAGCGGTTCCGCCTGTGCGCGGAGCCGGCGATCGCAGTCCTCGCCGGGAGCTTCGTCGCGTCACGGCTGCAGCGCCGCCACCGAGAGGTCATCGAGTCGCCGACCGAGTGAGCCTCAGATCAATCGGAGCGGGCTTCGACCCAGCCGCTGCGAACGATGTCGAGCGCCGAGACGATCGTGAGCACGACGGCGGTCCACACTGCGAATACCTGGAGCGTGTGCGCGTCGGCGGTCGGCGGGAAGAGCACGATGCCCACCGCGATCATCTGGATGAACGCCTTCCACTTCCCCCATTGGCGCGCCGGCAACGAGATGCCGCGACGGGCCGCGAGCGAGCGGTAGACGGAGACGAACACCTCGCGGGCGGTCATCAACGCGACCGGGAGCCACCAGACGTCACCGCGCACGGCGAGCGCGATGAACCCACCGAGGATGAGGATCTTGTCGGCGAGCGGGTCGAGGAACGCTCCCGAACGCGTCGTGCCGTCACGCCGGGCGATCCAGCCGTCGAGCCCGTCGGTCGAGGTGAGCAGGAACCAGAGGGTCACCGTGAGCCAGGTCGCGCCCCGGTCGGCGATGAGGAGCAACGTCGGGATCGCGAAGACGAGGCGCGCGCCGGTGATGAAGTTCGCCGGCGTCGCGACCGCGGTCGTGCCGAATCGGCGCGAGCGGGCGGGTGTCGTGGAGGTGCTCACGGCTGCCCCACCGGCGCGAGGGCCCGGGCATCGAGGTCGGGGCCGAGCGCGCCGGTCACCTCTGCGGTGACGATCGCGCCCGGACGGGCGAAGCCGGCACCCGCGAGCCGCACGACACCGTCGATCTCGGGCGCCTCGCGATGGGTTCGACCGACGAGCACGTCGGCGCCCGGCTCCGAATCGTCGACATGATCGACGTGGTCGATGTGATCGACCAGCACCTCGACCCGGGTGCCGATGAGGGCGTCGCGCGCGTCGCGTGTGATCGGGTCCTGGAGCTCACTGCACTCCCGCAACCGCTCGGCCATGAGGTCGTCGGGCACGGTCTCGTCCATGGTGGCAGCCGCGGTGCCGTCTTCCGCGGAGAAGGGGAAGAACCCGGCCCAGTCGAGGCGCGCCGCGGCGAGGAACCGGAGCAGCTCGTCGTGATCTCGCTCGCGCTCACCGGGAAAGCCGACGATGAAGCTCGACCGGAACGCGGCCGACGGCTCCGCGGCGCGGATGCCCGAGATCAGATCGAGGAACCGGTCGCCGTCGCCCCACCGCTTCATCCGACGCATCAACGGCCGCCGACGCGTGCTGGAGCGAGAGGTCGAAGTACGGGACGACGGTCGGGAGCTCGAGCATCGTCGCGACCAGCGCGTCGCGGACCTCGCTCGGGTAGAGGTAGAGCAACCGGATGCGAGCGAGGCCATGGCTCGACAGACGGTCGAGGCGGCGGAGGAGCGGCGCGAGCGCACCCGGGTTCCCGGTGTCGCGTCCGTACCAGGCGAGGTCCTGGGCGACGAGCACGATCTCGGCCGCGCCGCCGTCGACGAGATCGCGCGCTTCGGCCTCGATCGACTCGGGCGAGCGCGAGCGTTGCTTGCCGCGGAACGATGGGATCGCGCAGAACGCGCAGGCCCGATCGCAGCCCTCGGCCACCTTGACGTAGGCCCACGGTGCCGACGGTGCCGGGCGCGCGAGCTCGAGCAGGTCGCGCACGCCGGTCGGCTTGCGGCCCCTGAGCACCACCTCGCTCAGCGATCCTTCACCGGCGAACCCGACGACGGCATCGGCCTCCGGCAGCGCGTCGCCCAGCTCGTCGCCGTACCGCTCGGCGAGGCAGCCGGTCAGCACGAGCCGAGCGCCGGGCTTGCGGGCATCGGAGAGCGCGAGCGCGGTGTCGATCGACTCCTGCCGGGCGGCCTCGACGAACGCGCAGGTGTTGACCACGACGAGGTCGGCGTCGCCCACCCCGGTGCTCGGCTCGAGCCCGTCGGCGAGCAGGGACGCGACGATCTTCTCGGTGTCGACGGCGTTCTTCGGACAACCCAGGGTCTCGACGAAGAAACGCGGCACCCCGAGATCCTACAAGGAGCCCGTCAGGGGGCCCTTGGCGTCGGTCCGACCCGTACAGTTACCGGTCGTGCCGACCGCCATCGAGGTCACCGCGTGAGCTTCCCGTCGGGGTCGATACGACCGGGCCGGGTGCAGGCGACCATCTTCCTGCCCGACCACATCACCGAGATCATCGACGACGTCCGCCGCGTGTGGGATTCGGCGAGCGCGCAGCGGATCGCCGCGCACGTCACCGTGCTGCACCACGCCGAATCCGCCCCGGACCTCCAGGCCCGACTCGAGCAGATCGCGCCGGCCCTCGCGCCCTTCCGTCTCCGGCTCGGCCGCGCCGAACGGTGGCGCGATCCCGACCACGGCGCCTACGTGACCGTCGAAGACGTCGACCACGGCCTCGCGCGGCTGCGCAACCTCCTCGTGACCGCAGCCGGACGCCCACCGCGCCACGACTACGTCCCCCACGTCACGTTGGTCCACGCACGCACCGTCCACCGCGCCGAGGTCGACCGGGCGTGGGACGCGCTGCGCAACTTCACGATCGAGGAGACCGTCACCATCGACGCAGCGTCGGTCATCACGTCGGCGATGACCACCTGGCTCACCCTCTCGACCACCCGCCTCGGCCCCACCCCGATCCCCTGATTCCCTGATTCGTTCCGGCGTCGCAGGCGCGGGATGTTTCCCGCGCTGACGACGCCGGAATGATGTGGGTCAGGTTTTCGCGCGCATCTCTTCGAGCTCTTCGCTGGTCATGAGGACGGCGCGGGCCTTCGAGCCCTCCGACGGGCCGACGACGCCGCGCTGCTCGAGGAGGTCCATGAGGCGGCCGGCGCGGGCGAAGCCGACACGCAGCTTGCGTTGCAGCATGCTCGTCGAGCCGAGACCGCCGGTGACGACGAGCTCCATGGCCTGGTCGAGCAGGTCGTCGTCGCCGTCCATGTCGCCGCCGACGCCACCGGCACCGCTCGCGGTGTCTTCGGCGATGCCCTCGACGTAGTTCGGCTGACGCGACTGACGTCGCCAGTGGGCGACGACCTTGCGCACGCACTCCTCGTCGACCCACGCGCCCTGGATGCGCTGACCCAGGCTGGACGACAACGTGATCATGAGCATGTCGCCCTGACCGACGAGCTTCTCGGCGCCGGCCTGGTCGAGGATGACGCGGGAGTCGGTGACGCTGCGGACCTTGAACGCGAGCCGGCTCGGGACGTTGGCCTTGATGAGACCGGTGATCACGTCGACCGACGGCCGCTGCGTCGCGATGACGAGGTGGATGCCGACGGCACGAGCCATCTGCGCGAGGCGGCACACCGCGGTCTCGACGTCGCGCGCCGCGACCATCATGAGGTCGGACAGCTCGTCGACCACGACGAGGATGTACGGCAGGCGCACGTAGGTCTTTCCACCGTGCGGATCGGGGTTCTCCTCGGTCGGGAGGTCACCGCGGTCGAACATCGCGTTGTAGCCGTCGATGTCACGGGTGCCGACCTCGGCGAGCATCTCGTAGCGCATCTCCATCTCGCGCACGGCCCAGTCGAGCGCGTTCGCCGCCTTCTTGGGGTTGGTGACGACCGAGGTGAGGAGGTGGGGCAGGCCGTCGTAGCGGCCGAGCTCGACCCGCTTCGGGTCGACGAGGATCAGCCGAACCTGTTCCGGCGTGGCGCGCATCAGGATCGACGTGACGATGCTGTTGATGCAGCTCGACTTCCCGGCGCCGGTCGTGCCGGCGATGAGGAGGTGCGGCATCTTGGCCAGCTCGAGCATCACGTCGCGGCCCGCGATGTCGCGCCCGAGCCCGACCTCGATCGGGTTGACGGCCTTGCGGGCCTCTTCGCTCGCGAGCACGTCGCCGAGGGTGACGAGCGGGCGCTGCTTGTTCGGCACCTCGACGCCGATCGCACTCCGCCCCGGGATGGGGGCGAGGATGCGGACGTCGTGGCTCGCCATCGAATAGGCGATCTCCTTGTTGAGGCTCGTGACCCGGCTGACCTTCACGCCGGCGGCGAGCTCGAGCTCGTAGCGGGTGACGGTCGGCCCGACGGTCATGCCGATGAGGTTCGCCTCGACGCCGAACTCGCGCAGCGTCGCCTCGAGCACCTGACCACCGGCCTGCACGACCCGTTGGTCGACCTTGCCGCCGGTTCCCCGGGCGAGGATCGTCTTCGGCGGGAGCTTCCACACCGGTGGGCGGTGACGCGGCCCGAGGTCGATCGCGAGCTGGGAGGTGTCGTCGTCGGCCGCGGGGTCGAGCACGGGGACGGGAACCGACGGGAGGTCCTCGGCCGCGAGATCGGCCGCGAGCGCGACGGCGTCGACTTCGTCGTCCTCGTGTTCGTCGGCGAGGTCGACGACCGGCTCGGGTTCCGGTTCGGGCTCCGAGTCGGCGAACTGGTCGTAGACCTGCGCGGCCGTCACCCGCCGGTTCGACATCGGGATATCAGTCGGTTCCGCCGTCACTGCGGTCCCGCCCGAGCCGTCTTCGACGATCTCGGCGTTGAGCTCCGGCTCGAGCCACGAATGCAGCGCGGCCGCGGCCGCACGCGTCGCCTTCGCGATCGCGTCGAGGACCTGACGCAGCGGGACCCCCGGTGCGAGGAGCGCACCCAACACCGCGATGCAGAGGAACACCACGCCGGCACCGAGGTCGCCGAGGCCGGCGCGCACGGGAGCACCCACGGTCGGCGCCGAGCAGTCCCCCGGCGCGGCGCAGCGCGAGCGACGAAGCATCGAGGGTCGGGCTCCCACCGGTGAGGTGGAGCAGGCCGGTGATGCCGATGACGAGGAGCACGATCCCGAGACCGATCCGCAAGGGTGCGGCGGCCGGCGGGTCGCCGTCGACGGTCTCGCGGGGCGCGAGCACGAGGATCGCGGCGGCGAAGCAGGCCACGGGAACGAGGAACGCTCCCCCGCCGAGGAAGTAGGTGATGCCCGACGCGAGCTCGCGTCCGATCGGGCCGACGAGGTTGGTCGCGAGCGCGAGCGCGGTCAGCGCTCCGAGCGCCATGAGGATGATCCCGACGACGTCGGCGGTGTGACCCCCGAGCTGACGTCCGATCGCCTCCCGGGCGCGGGTCGCGGCGGAAGGCCGGAGCGGTACGCGTCGGGTGGCGGGCCGACGACGCCGAGCCGAGGCGCGCCGCTTGGCGGGCGCCCGCTTCTTGGTGGCGGTCCGGCGCTTGGCGGCGGAACCGCCGGCTCGGGACGCGGATGGACGGGGCTTGGAGCTGCTGCGCTTGCGGGGGGTGGCCACGGAGTGAGATTAACAGTGGCAACACCAGTAACACAGGGACCACCCGCCACAGAGCACGACAAATCAGGAGAAGGAGCGGCAGCCGCGTGAGCGATCGAGCCGGCGCAGCGGATTCGACCACTAGGACGATGGCAGCTGCTTCTCGAACCAGTCGTGCTGCTCGGAGACCCGCATCCCGACCCGCTCGTACAGACGGCGGGCACCGTCGGCATCGTCGGCGTCGACCTCGACCACGACCCGCATCTGGCCCCGGTCGCGCAGCGCGGCGAACGCCTCGGCGAGCAGCGCCTGCCCCACTCCCTGACGTCGCCACGGGTCGCGCACCCCGACGCTGCTCACGTAGCCGGTGCCGCCGACGTCGTAGACGAGGATCGCGCCGACGACCTGATCGCCGCCATCGGGATCGGTGCCGGGTGCGACCGCGACACGCCACAGCTTCGGATCGAAGGCCGGGTGGCGGACCCGCAGGTCGAGCCACTCGTCGACCCGTCGACGGGAGTACGCGGGCACGCCCGAGGAACGCTTCGTCCATGACGCTCGCGGACGGCCTCTTCGTCGGTTGCCTGGTCGAACTCGCGCACCGCGATGTCGAGCGACGACTCGCCATCCGTCTCGCGCCGGGCGAGGTCGACCTTCAACCGGAGCCGGGATTGGACGGGCGAGAACCCGCGCCGTTCGAGGAGGTCGCGCTTCGCGGTGTTCGCGTGCGACACGTACATCCCGAGGGTGGCGACCTCCGACGACGAATCCGCGGCGATCTCGACCGCGCGCGCCTCGACGAGATCGACGAGCTGACCACCGAGACCCCGCCCGCCGTACTCGGGCGAGACGAACGCATCGGCCTCGAGCTGGATACCCGGCTCTGCAGGCCACACGAATGCGTACCCGACGATGCGGCCGGTCGGGCCGATGACCACCCACGCGTCGCGCTCGAGCTCGAAGCGGGGCCGTTCCCAGTCGTCGAGGAGGTCGTGCTCGCTGAAGTCGGGTTCCCCGAAGTCGGCGATGTCGTGGGCGACGACGACCGCTGCGACCTCCGACGCATCCCGTGGACGCGGTGCGCGCAACCGGTATCCCGTCGGCAGCTCCATCGTCAGGCGAGGGTAGTCAGGCTGCGTTCATCGTGCCGAGGGAGCTCAGACTTCCATCACGACGGGGATGACCGCCGGACGGCGCTTGGTCTTGTCGTTGATGAAACGGCCGAGCGCACGACGTACGTGGCGCCGCAACGTGTCGAGGTCGGTGATGCCGTCGTCGGTGGACTCCTTCATCGAAGCCAGTACCGCCGCCTTCGCCTCTTCGAGCAGCTCCTCGGCCTCGGGCGCGTAGACCCAGCCGCGGGTGACGATCTCCGGGCCGGTCACGACCTCGCCCGACTTCGCGTCGACGGTCACGATCACGACCACCACACCCTCTTCGGCGAGGTTCTGACGGTCACGCAGCACGCCGTGGCCGACGTCGCCGACGATCCCGTCGACGTAGAGATATCCGGCCGGAACGGCTTGGCGCTCGACCTCGAGCCGGTCCTTGTAGAGCGTGAGCCGGTCACCGTCTTCACACACGATCGCGTGGTCGTCTTCGACGCCCGCCGCGCGCGCCAGGCGGGCGTGGTTCACCATGTGGTGGTACTCACCGTGCACGGGTACGAAGTAGTCGGGATTCGTGAGGCTCAGGATGAACTTGAGCTCCTCCTGCGACGCGTGCCCCGACACGTGCACCGGTGCGTCGCCGCCGTGGATCACCTCGGCGCCGGAACGCCAGAGCGCGTCGATGACCCGGGTGACGTTCGTCTCGTTGCCGGGGATCGCGTGCGCCGAGATGATGACGACGTCGTCTTCACTGATCTTCACGAACTTGTGCTCGCGTGCAGCCATGAGCGACAGCGCGCTCAACGGCTCGCCCTGCGACCCGGTGCAGATGATGCACACGTCGCCGGGTGGGAGCTTGTTCACCTCGGAGATGTCGATGACGCTCTTCACCGGTACGTCGAGCAGACCCATCTCGCGGCCGAGGGTCACGTTGTTCACCATCGAACGGCCGAGGAACGCGATCTTGCGACCCGAGTCGAGCGCGGCCTCTGCGACCTGACGCACACGGTGGAGGTGCGACGCGAAGCTCGCGACGATGATGCGCCGATCGGGGTGATCACGGAACACCGTGCGCATCGCGGCACCGACCGTCGCCTCCGACGGCGTGTACCCGGGGCGCTCGGCGTTGGTGGAGTCGGAGAGAAGGAGGCGAACGCCACCCTCGCGCTTCGCGATGTCGCCGAACAGCGCGAGGTCGGTGGTGCGCCCGTCGACCGGCGTGAGGTCGAGCTTGAAGTCGCCGGTGTGCACGATCGTGCCGACCGGCGTGTGGAACACGATCGCGAACGCGTGCGGCACCGAGTGCGTGACCGGGATGAACTCGCAGTCGAACGGGCCGATCTGGATCCGCTCGCCGTCTTCGACCGGGATCATCTGGGTCCGGCCCATCAGGCCGGCCTCCTCGATGCGGTTCTTCGCAAATCCGAGCGAGAGCTTCGAGCCGTAGATCGGGATCGACAGGTCGCGCAGGAGGAACGCGAGCCCGCCGGCATGGTCCTCGTGCGCGTGGGTGAGGATGACGCCCTCGACCCGGTCGGCGTTCTCGCGGAGATACGTGAAGTCGGGCAGGACCAGGTCGACGCCGGGCATGTCGACCTCCGGGAACATGATCCCGCAGTCGTCGACGAGGATCCGACCCTCGACCTCGATGCACATGCAGTTGCGGCCGATCTCGCCGAGACCGCCCAGGAACACGATCCGGACTGCGTCCTCGCGAGGACCCTTCTTGCGTTTCCCTGCCGCCATCGCTCGGAGGCTACTCGGGGCAGCCTCCGCCCACCGCTACGACGATTCGCGGTCCTTCTCGAAGGGAGCTCGACGCCGCGTCGGGGAAGATCGCTCCGTCGTGGCGGCGTCGCGATCCTTTGCGACCTCGTCGAGATTCGCGTACTCGTCGCTGGTGTCGATCCAGTCCTCGAACTGGATCACGCCGAGCTCGGTGAACCTCTGGCGGAGCCAGCCGTCGCCCGCGTCGAGGAGGCCGAGCTTCTTGCAGTTCGGCACGATCTTCGAGAAGAGCATCGACTGGAACATGACGCGGCCTTCGTCCTGGAGCACGAGCGTCATCGCTTCCTTCACGTCGACGCCCATCTTCTCCCAGACCTCTTGCTGCAGGAAGCGGTCACGCATGCGCACCGCGGCCTCGAACGCGAACTCCTGGCGCTCGCGGATCTCGGCCGAGTTGAGCTCCTGGTAGAACTCCTTGAGCGACAGGACCCCGAACGCGACGTGGCGCGCTTCGTCGCTCATCACGTAGCGCAGCAGCTTCTTGAGCAGCGGCTCGGTCGTGAGCTGGTGGATGAAGCCGAACGCGGCGAGCGCGAGCCCCTCGACCATGATCTGCATGCCGAGGTACGTCATGTCCCAGCGGGTGTCCATGATGATGTCGTCGAGCAGCATCTTCAGGTGCGCGTTGATCGGGTAGTGACCCGAGAGCTTCTCGTTCAGGTAGCGGCCGAACACCTCGACGTGGCGGGCTTCGTCCATCACCTGCGTGGCCGCGTAGTACTTGGCGTCGATCCACGGCACGGTCTCGACGATCTGCGCGGTGCAGATCAGCGCGCCCTGCTCACCGTGGAGGAACTGCGAGAGCGTCCAGTTCTGCCCTTCGATGCCGAGCTGGATCCACTGGTCGTCGGTCCACGACTCGAACGGGGTGCCCTTCAGGTCGAGCCCACCCGAGAACGGACCGTTGATGTTCACCTCGGCGTTGGCGATGACCACCGCTTCCTGGTCGACGCTCGATCGACCAGTCGAGGTCGGTGGAGGCGTTCCACTGCGACGTCTTCGCCTTCTCGTAGAGCTTGATGAGTGGCTGCGCGCGACTGCTCGTAGTCCCACGTGAACAGCGTCTTGGAGTCGGCGTGGATGATGTGCTGCAGCTCGTCGACGTCGTGGTTGGTGATCGAGAGGATCGCTTCGAGATCGTCGAGGTCGTGGCGACCGATCATCTCGTGGTTGCTCGTCATGGTGAGCTACCCCCTACCGACTCAGACGAGATCGAGGAGTGCGTCGAGGCCGACGGTCAGTCCGGGTCGGTCGGTGACCGCCTTGATCGCGAGGAGCACTCCGGGCATGAACGACGTGCGGTCGGTGGTGTCGTGGCGGATCGTGAGTGTCTGGCCGGTGGTGCCCAGGATCACCTCCTGGTTCGCGACCACGCCGCGCATGCGCACCGCGTGCACCCGAATGTCGGACGGCCCGGCGCCACCACGCGCGCCGGAGAGCACCTCGTCGGTGGTGGGGTCGACAGCCCAGGCTCCCGACGCTGCAGCCATGCGCGCTGCCGTGCTCAGCGCTGTGCCCGATGGTGCGTCGACCTTGGCGTCGTGGTGGTACTCGATGATCTCGGCGGTCTCGAAGTGCGGCGCGGCGATCTCGGCGAAGCGCATCATGAGCACCGCACCGATCGCGAAGTTCGGCGCGATCACCGCATTGACGCGACCCGGTGCGAACTCCTCACGGAAGCCGTCGAGATCGTGGGCGGTGAACCCGGTCGTGCCCACGACCGCGTGGATCCGGTTCGCGGCGCAGTACCGCAGGTTCTCGCGCGCCGCGTCGACGACCGTGAAGTCGACCGCGACGTCGACATCGGCCTTCTTCATCGCGTCGGGCTTGGCCGACACCTGGAGATCGGTCCCCCGCACACCGAGCTGATCGAGGTCGATCCCCGCCCGCTCGGGATCGACTGCCGCGACGAGCTCGAGCTCCGGATCGTCGAGCACGGCGCGACACACCGTCGACCCCATCCGACCACCGGCACCGAACACTCCGACTCGAATCACACGCGCGAGCCTACCGACCCGCCCCCCAGATCTCGTTCCGGCGTCGCCAGCGCGGGATATTTCCCACGCTCACGACGCCGGAATGAAGCGGGTTGGGGGTTACGGGGTTACTGGAAGTCGGCGGGGTCGAAGGGGCCGACGACGGTGAGGGTGCGATCGGTGCCGGCGAAGACGCGATCGACGACGCGGGAGATGTCGGCGGGAGCTACCGCGTTCACCGAGTCGACGAGCTCGTCGAGGGTCGGGATCTCGTTGAGGGTGAGCTCGCTGCGGCCGAGGCGGTGCATGCGGCTCGACGAGTTCTCGAGGCCGAGGGCCATCGAACCGGTGAGATGACCCTTGGCGGCGTCGAGCTCGCGGTCGGTGATGCCGCCGTCGGCGACGATGCGGTCGAGCTCGGCGTTGAGCACACCGAGGGTCTCGTCGACGCGCGCCGGGGTGGTGCCGGCGTAGACCGCCATCGCACCGGTCTCCTCGTACGCGGCGCGGTACGCGTACACCGAGTACGCGAGGCCCCGCTTCTCGCGCACCTCCTGGAAGAGTCGTGACGACATCCCGCCGCCGAGCACCTGGTTCAGGACCGTGAGTGCGAAGCGATCGGGATCGTCGCGCGAAAGCGAGCGCAGGCCGATCGCGAGATGGGCCTGCTCGGTCGGCCGCCGGAGCACTTCGAGCGGACGCGCCCGAGCGAACGGAGACTCGGCCCGGGTCGGCCGGTCACCGGCAACACCGGGCACGCCGGCCAGACCCCGTTCGACCATCTCGACGACGCCGTCGTGCTCGAGGTTCCCGGCCGCGGCGACGACCACGTTCGACGGGCGGTAGTGCTGCGCGTGGTACTCGGCGACGGACTCGCGCGACATCGCCTCGATCGACGCGATCGACCCGAGCACCGAACGGCCGAGCGGATGGTCGGGGAAGACCGCCTCCGCGAGCAGGTCGTGGAGCAGCTCGTCGGGCACGTCGTCGCGCATGTTGATCTCTTCGAGGATCACCTTGCGCTCGGCGTCCATGTCGCCCGGGTCGATGGTCGGCGACCACATGACGTCGGAGAGGATGTCGATCGCGAGCCCGAGCCGGTCGTCGGGAACGCGCACGTAGAACGCGGTGTACTCGTGGCTCGTGAACGCGTTCATCTCGCCACCGACCGATTCGACGGCCTCGGCGATGTCGAGCGCGGTACGGGTGGGTGTGCCCTTGAACAGCAGGTGCTCGAGGAAGTGACTCGCGCCGGAACGCGGATCGTCTTCGTCGCGCGCGCCGGTACCGACCCAGAAGCCGACCGCGACGGAGCGCAGCTGGGGAAGCGAGTCGGTGACGACCCGCAACCCCGAATCGAGCCGCGTCCTGCGAATTCCTGGATCCATCGTCTTCACTCGACCGACTCGGCGTCGGTCTGAAGGGTCAGAACCGGTCGAGCTGAGCGAGTCGCGCCGACGGGTCGGGCGCGACGCCGGTCAGCGACGACGACGACGGCCTCCGCCGCCACCACCGCTGGGGCGACCACCGCGGTCTCCCCCGCCGCTCCGACCGGCCTCGGCCGGGCCGAGCTCACCGAACTCCTCGGATGCCTGACCGTCCCAGAACTCGTCGAACGACGCACGGTCGCGATCGCCGCTGCCGGCGTCGCTGTTGCCGCCGCCATTGCTCTCGCGGGGCGCCCGCTCGGGGCGATCACCGCGGTCCGACGCCGGCTGGCGCTCGCGACGCGGCGGACCGTCGTCACGCGAACCCGAGCCGCCACCGGAACCACCGGAGCCGCCGCCGTCTTCGTCGTCGTCACCGACGAGGGAGAGGGAGAGCTTGCCCTGGTTGTCGATGTCGTCGACGCGCACGGTCACGGTGTCGCCGAGGTTCAGCACGTCTTCGACGCGCTCGACGCGCTTGCCGCGGCCGAGCTTGGAGATGTGGACGAGACCGTCGCGGCCCGGGAGGATGTTCACGAACGCACCGAACTTGGTGACGTTCACGACCTTGCCGGTGTAGTCGACACCGATCTCGGCGGTGGGCGGGTCGAGGATGAGCTCGATGCGACGGGTGGCCTCTTCGACCTTCTCGCCGTCCTTCGAGCCGATGCTCACGGTTCCGACCACGCCGTCGTCGCTGACCGCGATGTCGGCGCCGGTCTCCTGCTGGATCGTGTTGATGACCTTGCCCTTGGGCCCGATCACCTCACCGATCTTGTCGATCGGGATCTCGAAGCTGATGATCTTCGGAGCCGACGGCCGCACGTCGTCGCGGGGCTCCGCGATCGTGGCGGTCATGACCTCGAGGATCTTGAGGCGGGCGTCCTTCGCCTGGGCGAGGGCTTCCTTCAACACCTCGGCGGGTAGGCCGTCGATCTTCGTGTCGAGCTGGAGCGCGGTCACGAACTCGGCGGTACCGGCGACCTTGAAGTCCATGTCGCCGAACGCGTCTTCCGCACCGAGGATGTCGGTGAGGGTCGTGTACGTGCCCTCGGCGTAGACGAGGCCCATCGCGATGCCGGCGACGGGGGCCTTGATCGGCACACCGGCGTCCATCAGCGAAAGGGTCGAGCCGCACACCGACGCCATCGAGGTGGAGCCGTTCGACGCGAGCACGTCGGAGACGATGCGCAGCGTGTAGGGCCATTCCTCCTTCGAGGGGACCACCGGCAGGAGCGCCCGCTCGGCGAGCGCGCCGTGGCCGATCTCGCGACGCTTCGGCGAACCGACGCGACCGGTCTCACCGGTGGAGAACGGCGGGAAGTTGTAGTGGTGCATGTAGCGCTTGCGGTCGTCGAGACCGAGGGTGTCGACGATCTGCTCCATGCGCGACATCCCGAGCGTCAGGACCGAGAGGACCTGCGTCTCGCCCCGCTGGAAGAGACCGGAGCCGTGCACGGTGTTGAGGAGGCCGACCTCGGCCGAGAGCGGACGGAGGTCGGTGAGGCCACGACCGTCGATGCGCACACCGTCGGTGACGATGCGCTTGCGCACGACCTGCTTCTGCAGCGAGCGGAACGCCTTCTTGACCTCGCCGCCGCGACCGGCGAACGCGCCGGGCTCTTCGGGCGTGCCGAGGAGCGCGAGCGTGATGCCCTGGAGGATCTCGTCGAGGCGGTCGTTGCGCTCAGCCTTGTCGGCGATGAACATCGCCTCGGTCGTGTTCGGCGTGGCCTGCGCGGCAACGGCCTCGAACACGTCGGGCTGGTAGTCGACGCGGGGCTCGTACGGCTTCGGTGCGATCGGGCCACGGGCGAGGATGACGGCCGCGACGAGCTCCTGCTGGAGGTCGATCGACGCACCGATCCACTCCTTGGCGGCTTCGAGACCGTCGGCGATGACGTCTTCGGTCACCTTCGGCGCGCCGGCCTCGTAGAGCTCCCAGCTCTTCTCGGTGCCACCGGCCTCGACCATCATCACGGCGATCTCACCGGCGTCGGTGCGACGCCCGGCGACGACGAGCTGGAAGGTCGACTCCGCGCCCTCTTCGTAGGTCGGGTGGGCGATCCACTCACCGTCGTGGTGGGCCATGCGAACGGCGCCGATCGGGCCGTTGAACGGGATGCCCGAGATCATCAGCGCGGCGGACGCACCGTTGATCGAGATCACGTCGTGCGGGTTCACCTGGTCGGAACCCAGGATCGTGGCGATGACCTGGACCTCGTTGCGGAAGCCCTCGGGGAAGCTCGGACGCAGCGGGCGGTCGGTGAGGCGACAGGTGAGGATCGCGGCCTCGCCGGGACGGCCTTCACGACGGAAGAACGAGCCGGGGATCTTGCCCGCGGCGTACATGCGCTCCTCGACGTCGACCGTGAGGGGGAAGAAGTCGATTCCCTCGCGGGGGGTGCTGGTGGCGACGGTCGACAGCAGCTCGGTGTCGCCGACCTGCAGCAGCACCGCGCCGTCGGCGAGTTGGGCGAGCTTTCCCGCCTCGAGGGTCAGGGTGAGCCCGGCCGCGTTGATGGGACCGGATACTCGAATGGCGTCAGTCATAGGACTGCGCTCCTCTCAGCCCGTTTCGTGGGCGTTGGGTGCGAGGGGCGGCGGTTCCCAGTTGTCACGGCCCCACCGGTGCATGTCGAACCGAGTGGTCCGGACCGGCTTGGGCGGTGGCGACTGACAACCCCCGTCACGCTCGCGTTGTTACGCGAAACGAGGAGCGGCGAATCCGCTCCTCGAAAGGGTGCTAGCGGCGGAGGCCGAGCTTCGCGATGAGCGCTCGGTACCGTTCGACGTCGTTGCGTCGGAGGTAGTCGAGCAACCGACGCCGCCGGCCGACGAGCATGAGCAGGCCACGGCGCGAGTGATGGTCCTTCTTGTGGACCTTCAGGTGCTCCGTGAGGTGGTTGATGCGCTCGGTGAGGAGCGCCACCTGCACCTCCGGCGAACCGGTGTCGGTTTCGTGGAGGCGGTGTTCAGCGATCGTGGCAGTGGTGTCGGGCATGCGCGAGGCGAGACCTTCGTCTACAAGCGGGTGCTCGTCGGACGTTCCGACGAACCCGGGGAGCATAACATGCAGCTCCCGCCCAACGCCGGACGGGCTGCCATCCGCGTGGAGGCCCGCCGCTCCGGTCAGATCGGAGCTCGCCGTCCACACCCCTCGACCTACCCGCATGCCGCCGTGTGGCTCCCAGTCGGACAGGGACTGCTGGTCGCCGCGAACACGGGGCTCCCTCCTCCGAGGTCTCCCCAGAATCGGGTGGTGTCCACACGAACGGGGCAACTCCACACCGCCACCGGAGTGGTACTGGCGGTGTCGACGAGTCGGTTCGAGACGAGCGGATTGAACAACGAACCATCCAGCGTGGGTGCGGTGTACCAGCCGGCGATGTCGACGAAGAAGTTGAAACCACTGCCGTTGGCATACAACTTGATCTTGCCGTCGGCCGACAGAGGCGTGACGATCATCTCCGTGACGGTGTCGCCCGACACGAAACTCGTGTTCCGCACGTTCGGGCGGCTCACATCTTGGAGAGCGGTGCCGGCCTGTCGTGACCTCAGCTCGCCTTGCGTACGACGGCGTGTCCGTCGCGTACGAGTTTGGCGATCGATCGATTCTCGGAGAGATGTTCACCCACGCCGACCACGAGTTCGCCGCCGACCGCGACTGCGAGCTTCTCGAGCGTCTCGAGCGTGGGTCGCGTGCCACCACCCTCCATGCGTGCGATCGCCGACTGCGTGGTTCCCATCCGGTCGGCGAGTTCAGCTTGGGTGAGTCCAGCTTCGCTCCGCAGCCGGTAGACCAGGTCGCGGAACGCGCTGACGCGGGCCTCGTCCGCGTACGCGGCACGGGCCTCGTCGCTCAACGGCCGCTTTGCCTTCACGTCGGTCCAGGTGGCTCGCTTACTCATGCTCACTCCTCGTCGCTCGCGGTGTGTTGTTCCCGGATGCAGCGCTCCAGTGTGCGCTTGGCTCGTTCGACCTCAGCGCGTTCGCGTCTCTGGGTCTTGGCGAACACGGTCAGCAAGATGATCCGTCGACCCGACGCGATCCAGTAGGTCACCCGTACCGGCCGTCCGTCGAGATAGAAGCGCAACTCGCGGAGCTTGCCGTCCAGTTGTCGGGTCTGTGGTTCGTCGAGAAGTGGGCCGACCTCGGCCAGCCGGTCGACGTGGAACCTCGCCCGGCCCTGGGCATCCTCGTCGAGGCCGAAGAACCAGTCTCGGACTTCTGGTTCGAGTTCGACCTCTCCCCACGGCATAGCGCTCATGCTATATCATGCGCCTCGGCGGTACGAACCTCACCTACCCGATGATGCGGCGGGTGGCGTCGACGTCGCGGTGCATCTGTTCGATCAGCGCTTCCATCGACTCGAACTTCTCCTCGGCCCGGAGGCGTTCGACGAATGCGACCTCGGCTGCCTGGCCGTAGAGGTCGCCGGAGAAATCGAGCACGTAGGCCTCGAGCAGCGGGACCTCGGCGCTCTCGTAGAAGGTCGGGCGGCGGCCCAATGAGATCGCCGCGGGGCGCACGATGCGGTCGGATCCGGCGAAGGTGCCGGCATAGATGCCGTCGGCGGGCAGGCACAGCTCGGGTGCGACCGCGAGGTTGGCCGTCGGGAACCCGAGCTCGCGTCCCCGTTTGTCGCCCTCTTCGACCGTCCCGCGCACCGCGTGCGGACGCCCGAGCAGCGCGGCCGCCGCGACCACGTCGCCGTCGTCGAGGAGTCGCCGAATGCGGGTCGACGAGACCGGCTCGCCACCGACTCCTTCCGGCGAGACGAGGCCGAGGCCGATGACCTCGAACCCGTGGTCCGTGCCCATGCGCTCGAGCAGCGCCACGTTGCCGCCGCGCCGGTGCCCGAAGTGGAAGTCGGCGCCGACGACAACCAGCCGGGCCTGCAGCTGGTCGACGAGGATCTTCTCGACGAACTGCTCCGCGGTCTCGGTGCTGCGCGCCTCGTCGAACGTGAGCACGCACACGACGTCGACGAGGTCGGTCGCGTCGAGGAGCTCCAGCTTCTGTTCGAGCGTGTTCAGCAGCTTGGGCGCGGAGTCGGGCCGGACCACCTGCGCAGGATGGCGGTCGAACGTGATCACCGCGGCCTCGAGATCGCGCGCCCTGGCCAAATCGTTCACCAGTCGGAGCACCTCGCGGTGCCCGAGGTGCACCCCGTCGAACGCGCCGATCGTGACGACGCTCCCCCGCTCGACCGCGGCGCCCGTGTCGCGCACGACTCTCATCCGCTGACCACGACCGCGGGCTTCAGCGCGGCGCCCCGCCGCTCGTACACCGCGAGCAGTGAGCCGTCGGGACCGACGAACGCGAACGGACCGGGCGACTCGGGGTCGACCGCGAGCGCCGAAGTCGGGAACACCGATCCGTGCACGACTGCCCGCGCGATCTCGTCATCGGTCTGGAACGGGTCGAGATCTCGCACCGCCTCGAGCGGCGCGAGGAGTGAGGCGACGGGATCGCCTTCGATCTCGTCGAGCGTGTGCGCTTCGTCGAGCGTGAACGAACCGACACTGAGACGGCGCAGCGTGCCGACGTGCGCGAAGCCGCCGAGCGCAGTTCCGAGATCCGCGGCAAGTGACCGGATGTAGGTGCCGCTGCCGCACTCGACCAGGATCGTCGCGACCGGGTAAGGCCCGGCTTCGAGCGCCTCGACCTCGATGCGATCGATGCGGACCCGGCGCGGCGCGCGCTCGACCTCTTCGCCGGCTCGGGCCATCTCGTGCAGGCGCCGACCGCCGATCTTGATCGCGGAGACCATCGGCGGGATCTGGTCGATCTCCCCGACGAACCGCGGGATGACGGCCCGGAGCGCTTCGAGATCGAACGACATCGGCGCGCGGTCGACGACCGCACCGGCGGCGTCGAGCGTGTCGGTGGCGACGCCGAAGACCACGTCGGCACGGTACGACTTGCTCTCGATCGACAGGAACCGCATCAGACGAGTCGCGCGCCCGAGACCGACGAGGAGCACGCCCGTCGCGTCGGGGTCGAGCGTGCCCGCGTGGCCGACCTTGCGCTGACCCGCCGCCTTGCGGACCCGCGCGACGACATCGTGCGACGTGCACCCCGCCGGCTTGTCGACCACGCAGCAGCCCGTCGAAGCACGCGTCACGCAGCGCCGGAGCTCATTGATGCGGGCGATGACCTCGGGGATCGGATCCGAGCTCGTGAAGCCGGCCGCGAAGCGGTGGCCGCCACCACCCTCGCTCTCGGCGATCCGGCACACGTCGATGTCGCCGAGGGACCGGAGGCTGACCCGGACGATCCCACCCGGCTCCTCCTTGACCACGCAGCTCACCTCGGCCTCGGCGGTGCGGCGGACCAGGTCGATGAGACCTTCGGCTTCGTCGATCGTCACGCCGTGGCGCTCGAGGTCGTCGACGGTGACCGCGGTCCACACGAAGCGCTGGTCGACACACAGCTCGGCCCGGCCGAGAACCTCGGCGACGAGCTGCAGGTATGCGAACCGGTGCTCCTCGAACAGGACCCGGCTCAGCCGCTCGACAGGAACGTCGTAGCCGACGAGCTCGCGGGCGAGATCGAAGACCTCAGGTGTGGTCGTGGCGTACTGGAACCGGCCGGTGTCGCAGACGAGCGCGGCGTAGAGACACACCGCCGCGTCGTTGACCATCGGGAGGTCGAGCACCTCCATGAGTCGGCGCACGACGACGCCCGTCGCTGCGGCCGCGGGGTCGATCACGTTGACCGAGCCGTACCGGTCGTTCGAGATGTGGTGGTCGAGCACGATCAACTCGTGGGCTGACGCGGCAACCGGCTCGAGATCACCGAGACGGGCCATCGAACCGCAGTCGAACGTGACCATGACGTCGGGTTCCGCGGGGAACTCGCTAGGCGGAACCAGCGTGTCGAGCCCGGGAAGCTCTCGGTAGTGCGGCGCGACGATGAAGGGAGTTGGGAACGAGGCGACGCTGGCGCGGCCGGCGGCTCGCAGCACGTGGTGCAGCGCGAGCATCGACCCGAGCGCATCGCCGTCGGGGCTGACGTGACACGCCAACGCGACGACCGGCGCGTCGGCGATGAGCTCCGCCGCCCGCTTCAGCGCGACCTCCACGTTCTCATCGTTCGCTCCGCTCACGTCCTGTCCGCTTCGTCGTCGTCGAGGAGCGGCGGGCGTTCCCCGTCGCGCAGCTCCCGGAGGATCTGCTCCACCCGTTGACCCTGGGCGATCGACGGATCGACCTTGAAGTGCAGCTCGGGGAGGTACTTCAGGCGAACCTCGCGACTCAGGACGGAGCGGAGATGGCGGGTCGACGACACGAGCGCGGCCGCGGTCGCGTCGACTTCCTCGTCGGTCTGGGTCGCACCCTTGCTCCCGAGCGCCGAGTAGTACACCGACGCGTGGCGCAGGTCGCGGCTCACCTCGACGTCGGTGAGGGTGATGAAACCGAGGCGCGGATCCGAGAGTCGTTCGATCTCCTCTGCGAGCACCTCACGCACGACCTCGTTGACCCGCGCCGTGCGCGGATACTTGCGCGGTGGTCGGCCCCGACTCATGGGAGCTCCGCTTCCAAGGTCACCGTCACCATGGCTCGCTCCGCCGCGCTCCCGATCACGACAGGGTGCGCGCGATCTCCTTCACGTCGAAGGTCTCGATGAGGTCGCCGGGCTTGAGGTCCTGGTAGTTCTCGAGACCGATACCGCACTCGAAGCCTTCCCTGACCTCACGGACGTCGTCCTTGAACCGCCGCAACGAAGCGATCGAGCCCTTCCAGATGACCGTGCTGTCACGCAGGAACCGGACCTGCGAACCGCGGGTGATGGTCCCGTGGCGGACGAAGCAGCCGGCGATCTTGCCGATGCGCGGCACACCGAAGATCTCGCGGACCTCGGCTTCGCCGGTGACGACCTCTTCGTACTCGGGCTTGAGCATGCCGAGCAGCGCGTTCGAGACGTCGTCGAGGACCTGGTAGATGACCTCGTAGAGCCGGAGCTCGACCTTCTCGTGCTCGGCGAGCTCACGCGCCGGGCGGTCGGGCCGGACGTTGAACCCGATCACGGTCGCGTTCGAGACCGCGGCGAGGTCGACGTCGGACTTGGTGATCCCGCCGACACCGCGGAGCACGAACGAGAGTCGGACTTCGTCGTGTTCCTGGTCGAGCTTGCGCAGCGCTTCGGTGAGCGCCTCGAGCGAACCCTGCATGTCGGCCTTGACCAACAGGTTGAGCGTCGCGACCTCGCCCCGCTGCACCATCGCGAAGATGTCTTCGAGACGGGCACCACCGGCGAGCATCATCGGGTGCGAGAGGCTCGACGCACGACGACGGTGCGCACGGGCCTCGGCAACCGCACGTGCGACCTTCTCGTTGGGCGCCACTCGCAGCTCGTCGCCGGCGAGCGGCGTGTCGTCGAGTCCGAGCACCTCGACGGGAGTCGACGGGCCGGCCTCGGTGACCGAGTTCCCGCGCTCGTCGAACATCGCGCGCACCTTGCCCCATCCACCACCGGCGACCACGGGCTCACCGACGCGGAGCGTTCCCCGCTCGACGAGCGCGGTGACCACCGGACCACGGCCGGGATCGAGGTTCGCCTCGAGCACGAACGCCCGGGCGGGAGCCTTCGGGTTGGCGCGCAGCTCTTCGGCGAGCTGGGCGTCGGCCACGAGCAACAAGCTGTCGAGGAGCTCGTCGACACCGACGCCGGTGGGCGCGGCGACGTCGAGTACGAGGGTGTCGCCACCCCACTCCTCGGGGACCAGCTCGTGCTCCGAGAGCTGCTGGCGGACGCGGGTGGGATCGGCGTTCTCGCGGTCGGTCTTGGTGACCGCGACGACGATCGGCACGTCGGCCGCCTTGGCGTGGTTGATCGCCTCGATGGTCTGCGGCATCACACCGTCGTCGGCTGCGACCACGAGGATCGCGATGTCGGTGGCCTCGGCGCCCCGGGCGCGCATGGCGGTGAACGCCTCGTGACCCGGAGTGTCGATGAAGGTGATCTTCCGACCGTTGCGGTCGGCCTGGTACGCGCCGATGTGCTGCGTGATCCCACCGGCCTCACCGGCGACGACGTCGGTGTGACGGATCGTGTCGAGCAGCGTCGTCTTGCCATGGTCGACGTGACCCATCACGGTCACGATCGGCGCGCGCGGCTCGAGCAGCGCTTCGTCGTCGTCGTCGTCCTCACCGAGCAGCGCCTGCAGCTCGAGCTCGGCTTCCTGACCGGGTTCGACGAGGAGGATCTCGGCGCCGAGCTCCTGGGCGATGAGCTCGATCATCTCGTCGGCGAGCGACTGCGTGGCCGTGACCATCTCGCCCGCGTCGAACAGGATGCGGACGATGTCGCCGGTCTTGCGGTTCAGCCGGGGGGCGAGCTCCTGCACGGTGCTGCCGCGCGGGATGACGATCTCGCCTTCGGGAATGGGAGAGTCGGCCGGAGTGAGCGACGACAGCGACGCGGGACCGAGGTCTTCGAAGTCGCGACGACGCCGCTTCTTGCGCCGGGGCCGCTGACCCTGCGGGCCGGGTCGACCGCGGTTGCCACCGCCGGGACCGCCACCGGGACCACCACGACCACCGCCGGGGCCACCACCGGGACCGCCCGGACCACCGCCGGGACCGCCTCCGAAACCACCGGGGCGACCTCCGCCACCGCCACCGCCCGGACCGCCACCGAAACCACCGGGACGACCACCGCCACCACCGAAGCCACCGGGGCGACCTCCGCCGCCGGCACCGGTGCGCTGAGGGGGGCCGCTGCGTTGACCGGGAGGCGGCGGGATCGGACGGCCGCCCGGGGGCGGCGGGATCGGCTTGCCCGACAGACCGCGCAGGACCTCGGGCGCTTCGGCGGCCGTAGCTTCAGCGGGCGCAGCTTCGGGGGCAGGAGTTGCGGGAGCGGTCGACGCAGCCGCGGCAGCGGGCTCGAGCGGAGGTGCCGCAGGCGCGGTCGCCGCAGGTGCCACCGGCTCCGGAGCGGCCGGCGCGGTGGGTGCAGCGGCCGGTGGCGGAGCGGGCGCGGCAACGGGAGGCGCGGCACGGAGGCGCGACCACGGGTCGCGGCGGCGGCTCGACCGGCATCGGCTTCGAGCGCACGACGCGGTGGATCGGAGCCGGCGGCTGAGCCGGCGCGTCGGGAGCATCGGTCGCGACGGCGGGGGTGACGGCAGGAGTCGTGTCGGGTGTGATCAGCGCACGGCCGGACCGGACCGGCGCGGGCTTCTTCTCGGCCTTGGCCTCGGGCTCCGACTTGCCTTTCGCCGCGGGCTTCTCCTCGAGGATCGGCTCGCGACGAAGCCCCTTCGAGTCGGCCAGTCGGCGGACGCGGTCCGCGGAGGGGTTGTCGATGCTGGAGCTGTGGCTCTTGACGCCGATCTTGAGCTCTTCGGAGAGCTCGAGCACCACGTGGTTCTCGACGCCGAGCTCACGTGCGAGCTCGTAGACCCTGATCTTCTTGGTGGCCAAGTCTCTGGTCCCTACCGTTCCTTGTCGTCGCTCTCGAACAGTCTCGCGCGAAGTGCCGTGATCTCGGGGTCCGGGAGCGGTGGGCGCCGGAACGCCCTCCACAGTGCCCCCCTGCGCACCGCCGCCTCCCAACACTCGTGGGAGCCGGTGCAGAGCCACGCTCCCCGCCCGGGACCTGGTCCCTGCCGCACCGATCCATCGGGTGCAGCGGCGAGGCGGACGAGCTCCGAGGGTGCCGCAACGCGCCGACACCCCACGCAGGTTCGTCGGGGATTACTCGACGGTCGTCCCCTCGACCGGTTGCACCTCTCGTGGTGCGGGTTCCACCTCTGGCTGGGGCGGTGTGGGCGGCGCGGTCGCGGCGGGAACGGCAGCTTCGCCGTTCGCCGGTGCCGCTGCCTCGGTCGCAGCGTCGGTCGGTGTGTCGGTCGGGGCGGCAGCGTCGGACACGGCCTCACCGGAAGGACCGGGCGCGGCGTAGCCGGCCTCGGCGGCGGAGATCGCCTCGCCACCC
The DNA here is from genome assembly GCA_963829475.1 of uncultured Actinomycetes bacterium. Classification (GTDB taxonomy): domain Bacteria; phylum Actinomycetota; class Acidimicrobiia; order IMCC26256; family JANYLB01; genus JANYLB01. The sequence goes on from CAWHIU010000002.1 coordinate 1,591,840, forward strand.
TCGGCCGGCTGCCACTCGAGCTCGCCCGTCGCGCTGGTGACCCATTCGCCCTCGGCGTACTCGACGCCGCCGCCGGCTTCTTCCTCGGCCAGCTGCGTCTCGCTCTTGATGTCGACGCGCCAGCCGGTGAGGCGCGCCGCGAGGCGCGCGTTCTGGCCTTCCTTGCCGATCGCGAGCGAGAGCTGGAAGTCGGGGACGATGACCTCGGCGGTGCCGGTGTCGGGATGGATGCGGACCTCGCGCACGCGTGCCGGCGCGAGCGCCTTCATCACGAACTCCGACGGCTCGTCGCTGTACGGGACGATGTCGACCTTCTCGCCGCGCACCTCGTTCACGACCATGCGGACGCGCGACCCGCGGGCGCCGACGCACGCGCCGACCGGGTCGACGTTGTTGTCGTTCGACGAGACCGCGATCTTCGTGCGGTGACCCGGCTCGCGTGCGATGGCCTTGAGCTCGACGACGCCGTCGACGATCTCGGGCACCTCGAGCTCGAACAGCCGCTTGACGAGACCCGGGTGGGTGCGGGACACGACGATCTGCGGGCCCTTCGCGGTCTTGCGGACCTCGACGATGTAGGCCTTCAACCGGCTGCCGTGCTCGTAGCGCTCGTTCTGGACCTGCTCCGCCTGCGGCAGCAACGCCTCGACCCGACCGAGGTCGAGCAGCGTGTAGCGCTGGTCGGTCTGCTGGATGATCCCGGTGACGATGTCACCCTCGCGACCGGCGTACTCCTCGTACTTCATCTCGCGCTCGAACTCACGGATGCGTTGCAGGATCACCTGCTTCGCAGTCTGCGCGGCGATGCGTCCGAAGTCGTTCGGCGTGTCGTCCCACTCGCGCACGACGTTGCCGTCTTCGTCGAGCTCCTGCGCGATGACGCGGATGTCGCCGGTCTCGACGTCGACCTCGACCTCCGCCTCTTCGGCGGCTTCCGGCATGCGCTTGTAGGCCGTGACCAGCGCATCGGCGAGCGCCTGCAGCATGATCTCGACCGAGATGCCCTTGTCGCGCTCGATCGTCTCGAGCGCCTCCATCATGTCTCTGTTCATCGCGTTGCAACCTTCTTCTTCGCGCTGCTTCTTCTGGCGTCCACCGGAGCCGGGCTTCGGCGCCGGGCCCCACTCGAAGACCGTGCGAGCGGCCACGATGGAGTCGTAGGTGATCCGGACCGGCTCGCCGTCGACGTCGACGGTGCAGGCGTCGTCGCCGGCAGCGACGAGAACACCCCGATAGCGGGTCGATTCGTCGGACACGTCGGACTCGGTCGATCCGGTGGGTGAGTGGACCTTCACCGAGACGGTCGCGCCGATGGCCCGACGGAAGTGCGTCGGGGTGCGCAACGGCCGTTCGAGACCGGGGCTGCTGACCTCGAGGCTGTAGGAACCCGACCCGAGATCCGGTCCGGCCTGGTCGGCCGCGTCGAGCGCAGCCGAGACCGCCTGGGTCGCCGTGGTGAGCGCGTCGAGATCGACGCCGCCGTCACGGTCGACGATGAGCTGGAGCGTGCGCCCGTCGATGGTGAGGTCGAAGACCTCGAGGTCGAGCGACACGACGACCGGTTCGATGACTGCTCGCACCGCTTCCACTCGCATCGCTCACCTCCTCTTTCAATCACGCGTCCGGGTCCGGGCAAGAAAAAGCGTGGGCACGGGCCCACGCTCGCCTCGCCCTTCCAACTCGCAGATGGGCCCAACTCGTCGGACAGAACCCGGCGAGTATATCGGACTCGACCTGGGATTTCCTGCTCCTCTCGGTGGTCGTTGATACCCCAAACCACCCACAGTGGGAGCGTCAGGCGCCGAAGACATCCCGGAGCTCGGCCGGCACGACCGATTCGAGCTGCGCGTAGGTGCACGAAGCCGGCTCTCGGTCCGGGCGCCAGCGCTGGAACCGGGCGGTGTGCCGGAATCGGTCGCCCTGGAGGTGCTCGTAGGCGACCTCGGCCACGAGCTCGATGCGCAGCGGCTCCCACGAGAGGTCCTTGCCGCCGGTCCACCGGCTCTGCGCGCCCGGCTTGCGCCCCTCTTCGTGGGCCGCGGGTTCGGCCCACTCCCGCCACGGATGGGCGTCGAGGGCATCGGCGCGGTACGGCTCGAGCTCGGCCCGCGAGCTCGGCGCGCCGGACCGCACTGAAGCTGCTCGCGACGCCGACGTGGTGCAACATTCCGTCGTCGTCGTAGAGGCCCAGGAGGAGCGAGCCGACGCCCTCGCCGTCCTTGTGGGTGCGGAACCCCGCGACGACGCAGTCGGACGTGCGCAGGTGCTTCACCTTGAACATCGTGCGCTTGCCCTCGCCGTAGGGGGCGTCGAGCGGCTTCGCGACCACACCGTCGAGCCCCGCACCCTCGAAGCGACCGAACCAGTCGCGCGCGACGTCGGGATCCTGGGTCGCGGGGGTGAGGTAGACGGGGGCCGCAGCCGAAGCGAGCATCGCCTCGAGGCGGGCGCGGCGCTCGGAGAACGGCGCGGTGCGGAGATCGTCGTCACCCTCGGCGAGCAGATCGAACGCGACGAAGGCTGCCGGCGTCGCCTCGGCGAGCATGGCCACGCGGCTCTCCGCCGGATGGATGCGCAGCGAGAGGAGGTCGAAGTCGAGACCTCCTGTCGGTCGCGATGACGATCTCGCCGTCGACGACCGCCCGGTCGGGAAGTGCGGCGCGCAACGGTTCCACCAGATCGGGGAAGTAGCGGGTCAGCGGCTTCTCGTTGCGACTCCCGAGCTCGACGTCGTCGCCGTCGCGGAAGACGATGCAGCGGAAGCCGTCCCACTTCGGCTCGTAGAGCAGGCCGGGCGTGGTCGGCAGCTCGCGAGCAAGCTTCGCGAGCATCGGCGACACCGGCGGGTTGACGGGGAGCGTCATGCCGGCACCGGTCGCCTCAGGCGCGGGCGAGCGCAGGGACGACACCGTCGAGCGGGAGCTCGTCGCGCTCACCGGTGGCGCGGACCTTGCGTTCCACCACGCCGCGGGCGAGGCCCTTGGCTCCGACGACCAGCTGGACGGGAACACCGACGAGGTCGGCGTCGGCGAACTTCACGCCCGGGCGCGCCTCACGATCGTCGTACAGCACCGCATACCCGGCCGCCTGCAGCTCCGAGTAGAGCGAGTCGGCCGCCGGCGCGACGTCGCCGAGCGCCAGCAGGTGGACGTCGTACGGAGCGAGAGCGCCGGGCCAGGCGAGCCCGTTGTCGTCGTGGTGCTCCTCGGCGACCGCGGCCACGATCCGGCTGATCCCGATCCCGTAGCAGCCCATCACCATCGGGTGCTGCTCACCGGCGTCGTCGGTGTAGTGCGCGCCGAGGGCCTCGGTGTACTTGGTGCCGAGCTGGAAGACGTGGCCGACCTCGATCCCGCGGTCGATGCGCAGTGCGGCGCCGCAGGTCGGGCAGGGATCTCCGGGCTCGACGACCACGATCTCGTCCCAGTGGGTGGGCGTGAAGTCGCGCCCGAGCACGGTGTCGGTCGTGTGGTGGTCGATCTCGTTGGCGCCGGTGACCCAACCGTGGTCGGCGCGGATCGAGGAGTCGGCGAGCACGACCTTCGCGCCGGCGAAGTCGGGCCCGATGTAGCCCTTGGGCAGATCGCGGTCGCGCGGCGAAGTCGGCGTCGGTGTAGAGGCGGACGGTGCGCCCGGGCGAACGCGCGGCCGAGCGCGAACTCGTTGACCTCCCGATCCCCGGGCACGAGCGCGAGGCCGAGGTCGCCGTCGACGTCGAACGCGATGCACTTCAACAGCAGGTCGGCCGATGTACCGAGATGCGCGGCGACGCCGTCGATGCCGGGCAGGTCGGGGGTGTGGACCTTCGTGCGAGGGCCGGCCGCGGGCGGGCGCCGTCGGCTCGGGGACGGGCCGGCGCGTCGCGGCCTCGGTGTTGGCCGCGTAGTCGCAGCTCTCGCACCAGACGAACGCGTCTTCGCCGACTGCGGCAACGGCCATGAACTCCTGGCTGGTGTCGCCACCGATCTCGCCCGACTGCGCCTTCGACGGCGCGGAACGTGAGCCCGCAGCGCGTGAACACCTGCGTGTAGGCGTCGAACATCGTGTCGTACGCGGCCTGGAGGCCCTCGAGGTCGCGGTCGAAGGAGTAGGCGTCCTTCATCAGGAACTCCCGCGCCCGCAGGAGCCCGAAGCGCGGCCGCAGCTCGTCGCGGTACTTCCAGTTGATCTGGTAGAGGTTCACGGGCAGGTCGCGGTAGCTGGTGTACTCCCCCGCCACCGTCGTCGTGATGAGCTCCTCGGCCGTCGGCGAGAGGGCGAAGCCGGTGCCCTTGCGGTCCTCGAGCTTGAACATCAGCGGGCCGTACGACGTGTCCCGACCGGTCCGCTCCCACAGCTCGAGCGGCTGAGCGATCGGGAGGAGCACCTCCTGGGCGCCGGCTCGGTCCATCTCCTCGCGCACGATCTCCGAGACGCGCTGCAGGACCCGCACGCCGAGCGGCAGCCAGGAGTAGAAGCCCGAAGCGACCTTGCGGATGTAGCCGGCCCGCACGAGGAGGCGGTGGCTGTCGAGCTCGGCGTCGGAGGGATCGTCGCGCAGCGTGCGCAGGAAGAGGCGGGACATGCGCATGCTCTGAACCTAGCGTCACCCGAGGTTTGCACCGCAGTTCCCCTTACGATCATTGGGATCGCGGCGCTCGGCCAAGTCGACCACACCGATCGAGATGATAATTCCCGACCCCGTTGCTGGCAATTGCCCGGGCGATGGGTTACGCTTTCAGTCGTGATTCGGAACACCGGCGCTCCGAGCATCTCCATGGGCCGTACCCCCCATGAGCTCCACGACGAGATGTGTATGCCGGCTCGCGCGTTGCGCGGCTGAACCCAACAGCCCCCGCGCCCCTGTTTCCCCCCGCCTCTCTACTCCGACGCTCCGCGTCCCGGGAGTCCCCGATGGCAATCAACCTCGTCGAACTGCGCGCCCGTCCCCTCGATCCGGAGGTCGAAGACGAGCTCGCGCGCTTCGAACGGGCGGTCGAGCAGTACCTCGCCGGTGAGATCGACGACGACGTCTTCCGGGTCATCCGCCTGAACCAGGGCGTCTACGGCCAGCGCCAGGGCGGCCACAACCAGATGCTGCGGGTGAAGATCCCCTACGGCAAGGTCGACCCCCGACCAGCTCGAGATGTTCGGCTACATCGCCGAGGAGTTCTCGCGGGGCTGGGGCCACCTCACCACCCGCCAGAACGTGCAGTTCCACTTCGTGCCGCTCGAGCGGACCGTCGAGGCGCTGCGGCTCCTCGCGACCGTCGGCCTCACCTCCCGGGAGGCGTGCGGCGACACCGTGCGCAACGTCGCCGGATGCCACCTCGCCGGCGCCTGCCCCACCGAGGTGCTCGACATCACGCCGTGGGCCGAGGCCACCGCCCGCCTCTTCCTGCGCAACCCGATCGCGCAGCGGCTCCCGCGCAAGTTCAAGATCAACTTCTCCGGCTGCGCGACCGACTGCGGCCAGGCCATGTTCAACGACGTCGGCGTGATCGCGGTCAACCGCACGCTCGCTGACGCCCGACGGTGAGCGGCGCAACGAGCCCGGCTTCAAGATCTTCCTCGCCGGCGGTCTCGGCGCGAACCCGCACCCGGCGCAGGCGTTCGAGGAGTTCACGAGCCGCGAGGACCTGCTCCCCACCGATCGAGGCGATCCTGCGCACGTTCGACCACTACGGCAACCGCGACAACAAGCTGCGGGCCCGCATGAAGTGGCTCGTCGACACCATGGGCATCGACGAGGTGCGCGAGCGCATCACCAAGGAGCGCAAGTTCCTCCGGGCGTCGGTCACCTGGCCGGGTGGGCTCCCCGAGACGGTGCTGCGCGACGGCGACCGCCCCGCCGGCACCGGCACCGCCGTGTCGGCCGACACCGCGTCGCCGGTCACGTTCTCGGGTCTCGACCCGTTCCCCCGCTGGGACCTCGCCAACGTCGTGCGCGGCCGCGCCAACGGAACCGTGAGCGCGTACGCGTGGTGCCGCCTCGGCGACATCACCACCGAGCAGTTCCAGGGCCTCGCCCAGATCCAGCGCGACTTCGACACCGACATCCGCATCACGAACCGCCAGAACTTCGCGCTCCGCGACCTCGACGAGGAGCAGCTCCTCGACCTCTGGAAGCGACTCGCCGAGCTCGACATGGCCGAGACCGGCGCCGAGCTCGCGCGCGACGTCGTCAGCTGCCCGGGTGCCGACACCTGCAACCTCGCGGTCACCCAGTCACGCGGCCTCGCCGCCGACATCGGCGACCGCACTCGAGACCGCCGGACTCGCCGAGGTCGGTGGCATCAAGATCAACATCTCCGGCTGCACGAACAGCTGCGGCCAGCACCACATCGCCGACATCGGGTTCCTCGGCCTCGAGCGACGCGCCCACGGCCGCGCCGCACCCGGCTACCAGATGCTGCTCGGCGGTCGGCTCGGCAACATGGAGATCGGCTTCGGCGAGAAGGCCACGAAGCTCCCGGCCAAGGCCGCGTCGCAGGCGGTCGTGAAGGTCGTCGGCCGCTTCGCCGACGAGCGCAGCGCCGGCGAGACGTTCTCCCAGTGGCTCGACCGCTCCGGCGGTGCCGCCGCGGTCGGGACCACGCTCAAGGACCTCGACCACTTCCCCACCCCCGAAGAGGCACCCGACTACTTCGTCGACTTCGACGAGACCGGTCCCTACGTGGCCGAAGTCGGCGAGAGCGAGTGCGCGACATGACCGCCGATCCAGGACCTCGAACAGGAGCACTTCGGCGTGCCCGATCTCGCCGAGCTCGCCGAGGCATCCCGCCGAGCTCGAGACCGCACCCGCCTCGGCCGCGGTTCGTTGGGCCCACGAGCGCTTCGGCACCGGCATCGTGCTCGCGGCGTCGTTCCAGGACTGCGTGCTCATCGACCTCGCGGTCAACGAGGTCCCCGACATCGAGGTCGCGTTCCTCGACACGCAGTACCACTTCGCCGAGACGCTCTGGTACGTCGACCAGGTGCAAGCAGCCGCTACGACCTCAACCTCAACGTCGTGAAGCCGAAGACCGCGCTCGACGACCTGTGGCACAGCGACCCCGACGCCTGCTGCGCGATCCGCAAGGTCGAGCCGCTGAACCGGGCGCTCGAGGGCAAGGCCGCGTGGATGAGCGGCGTGCGTCGGGTCGAGACCTCGGCCCGGGCGCAGACGCCGATCGTCAGCTGGGACCTCGGCCGCGGCCTCGTGAAGGTCAACCCGATCGCGACCTGGACCGACGAAGACGTCGCCGGCTACATCCGCGACCGCGAGCTCCCGGTGCACCCGCTCGCCGAGCGGGGCTACGCATCGATCGGCTGCTGGCCCTGCACCCGACCCGTCACCGATGGCGAGAACGCACGCGACGGCCGCTGGTCCGGCTCCGACAAGATCGAGTGCGGCCTGCATGATTTGATGGTCGACTCTGATTTGATGGTCGACTCCGGCTGCGCTTGCTCGATCGCTCACCCGATCCAGTCCTGAGCGGAGTGTCCGCAAGCTCCGCCTGCGTCTCCACTTGATGGTCGACTTCGGCTGCGCTTGCTCGATCGCTCACCCGATCCAGTCCTGAGCGGAGTGTCCGCAAGCTCCGCCTGCGTCTCGTGATGCGGCCACGTATGCACCGGTGAGTACCCCGTGAGGGCATTCACGGGTGCACAAGCGGCAGGGTCGACGTGGGCCGGCTGCCAGAATGCGGAGATGCCGACCCGACGGAGCCAACTCGCGGTGGGCGCGGGGCGAGCGGTCGGCTGGGCGTCGCGTGCGACGGGTCGCGGCGCGGGCGTGCACGTCAGCGGCCGGGTGATGCTGAAGGTGCAACCCGATCTCCTGCGCGAGCTCGCGGTCGACGACCGGGTGACGCTGGTGTCGGCCACGAACGGCAAGACCACCACCACCCGCCTGCTCGCCGCCGCGCTCGAAGCCGCGGGTCGGCCGGTCATCAGCAACCACACCGGCGCGAACCTCGTCGCCGGTGTGACCGCGACGCTCGCCACTCCCCACTCCCCGTCCGACGCGGTGCTCGAGGTCGACGAACGGGTCCTGCCACTCGTCATCGACCCGCTCGACGCGCGCGTGCTGGTGCTCGGGAACCTCAGCCGGGACCAGCTCGACCGCTTCGGCGAGGTGCGCAGCCTCGCCGACCGGTGGCGGGCCGTCGTCGCCGCGCACCCCGACGTGACGATCGTCGCGAACGCGTCCGACCCTCACGTCGCGTTCGCCGCGGCTTCGGATCACACCACCTGGGTCGACCTCGGGCCCGGGTGGCGCGGCGACACCGCCACCTGCCCGGTGTGCGGTCGACTGCTGCAGTGGTCGGGGTCGGACGACGAACCGGACGGCGACGCCGAGCGGCCCGCCGGTGCCGACACCTATTCGTGCGAGTGTGGATTCGCCGAGCCGATCACCGAGAACCGCCTCGTCGGCGACACCCTGCACCTCGGCGATCGCGCCGTCGCGATCGAGCTCGCGCTCCCCGGCCGCTGGAACGTGTTGAACGCCGCGCTCGCCATCACCGCGGCCGTCGAGCTCGGGGTCGACGCCACCGTCGCCGCGGCTGCGGCGGGTCGCGTCACCACGGTGTCGGGTCGATATGCGACCTATCACCTGGCCGATCGTCGTCCGGCGCGCGTGCTCCTGGCCAAGAACCCGGCCGGGTGGAGCGAGGTGCTCGCGTGGCTCGACCAGCGCGACAGCGGCATCGTGCTCGCGGTGAACGCGCACGTCGCCGACGGCCGTGACACCTCGTGGCTCTGGGACGCGCCGTTCGAACGGCTCCGGGGCCGGACCGTGGCTGCAAGCGGTGAGCGCGCGCTCGATCTCGCGGTCCGACTCGACTACGACGGCGTCGACTGCATCGTCGAACCCGATCCGATCGCGGCCGCCGCACGCGTCGGTGGTGACGAGGTCGACATCGTCGCGTCGTACACCCAGTTCACCGCCCTGACCCGGCGCCTGACATGAGCGGCGCGCCGTTCGCCCGAGTCGACCGTCCGGATCGGCCTCGTGTACCCGGAGCTCCTCGGCACCTACGGCGATCGGGGCAATGCCATCGTCCTCGTCGAGCGCTGTCGGCGACGCGGGATTGCTGCCGAGCTCGTCGAGATCGCGGCAAGCGATCCCCTCCCCGACTCTCTCGATCTGTACCTGTTCGGCGGCGGCGAGGACAACCCACAGTCGCTCGCGGCGGACCGCATGCGTGAATCGGAGGGCGCGCTCGCTCGCGCACGATCGGGCGGTGCCGTCGTCTTCGCGGTGTGCGCGGGCTTCCAGCTCATCGGTCACCGGTACGAGACCGGCACCGGGGAGATGCTGGAGGGCCTCGGCCTCGTCGACGTCACCACCGTCGGTGGCTCGCCCCGGCTCATCGGTGAGGTCGTCGTCGAACCCGACCCGGCGACCGGGCTCTCCACGCTGACCGGATTCGAGAACCACTCCGGCCGCAGCACGCTCGGCCCCGGAGTCCGACCCCTCGGTCGGGTGGTCCGCGGCGGCGGCAACGGCGACGGTGTCGACGGGGTACTCGCCGACCGGCTCCTCGCGACCTACCTGCACGGGCCGGCGTTGCCCCGCAACCCCGCGCTCGCCGACTTCCTGCTCGCGTGGATCGTCGGCGCCGACGCGCTCACCCCGATCGACGATCACCTCACCGACGCCCTCCACGCCGAGCGCCTCGCAGCCGCTACCGCCACCGGCTGGCGAGCAAGGCTCCAGACGCTCCACACCAACCGCGGCTGACGACACGGCAACACTCACAGCCGAAGCGAGCCGTCGGTACGCGCCTTCCCCGGCGAACGTCGGCGAGCGGGGCCCGAGCGGCCTGCGACGCAGTCGCATGAGCGGACTAGTCGGTGAGGTCGCGGATCTTGGCGATCTTGTCGGCGGTGTGGTTGGCGTCGATGCCCTGGATCTGGAGGAGCTCGTTGCGGGTGGCCTCGGCCTCGGCCTCGGCGCCTTCGTCGGCGTCGGCGAGCACGGCGTCGAAGCCCTCTTCGACGATCCGCTCGGCCTCGGCGACGAGCGCCGCGACCATCTCCGACTCGGGGACGACGCGCACGACCTTGCCCTTCACGAAGAGGTGACCCTTGCCCTTGCCCGCCGCGATGCCGAGGTCGGCCTCGCGGGCCTCGCCGGGACCGTTGACGACACAGCCCATCACCGCGACCTGGAGCGGGATGTTGCGATCGGTGAGGGCATCCTGGGCTTCCTTGGCGACGCGGATGACGTCGACCTCGGCGCGGCCGCAGCTCGGGCACGCGATGAGGTCGAGACCCTTGCGTTCGCGCAGCCCGAGTGACTCGAGGAGCGTGCGACCGGCGCGCGCCTCCTCGACCGGATCGGCGGTCAGCGAGTAGCGGATCGTGTCGCCGATGCCCTCGGCGAGGAGCGTGCCGATGCCCGCGGTCGACTTCACGAGCCCGTTCGGTGGTGGACCGGCTTCGGTGACGCCGAGGTGCAACGGGTGATCGGTCGCCTCGCTGAGCATGCGGTACGACTCGATCATCAGCGCGACGTTCGACGCCTTCACCGAGATCTTCACGTCGTCGAAGTCGACCTCTTGGAAGTACGCGAGCTCGCGCATCGCCGACTCGACGAGTGCTTCGGGAGTGGCACCACCGTGGCGCGCCGCGATCTCCGGATCGAGGCTCCCGGCGTTCACGCCGATGCGGATCGGCAGGCCGCGGTCCTTGGCCTCACGCGCGACTGCCTTGATGTGCTCGGGCTTGCGGATGTTGCCGGGGTTGAGCCGTAGCGCGTGGACGCCGGCTTCCATCGCCGCGAGCGCGAGCTGATGCTGGAAGTGGATGTCGGCCACGATCGGCACCGGCGAACGCGGCACGATCTGCGCGAGTCCTTCCGCGGCTTCCTCTTCGTTGCACGTGCACCGCACGATGTCGCAGCCCGGCGCCGGCGAGCGCGTAGATCTGGGCCAGGGTGCCGTCGACGTCGGCCGTCTTGGTGGTGGTCATCGACTGCACCGACACCGGCGCGTCGCCACCGACGGCGACGCTCGGCCCGGGCGCGTGCCCGAGGGTGAGTTGGCGGGTCTTGCGGCGCTCGTACATCAGGCCCAGCCTACGACCGGTGGCGGCAACCGCCGCGGCCGGAACCCGTCAAGATCCGGTGATGATCTCGCGGATGTCGAGGAACATGGTCGACGCCCCGAAGACCAGCAGCACCGCGAGCACCATGGCCGTCATCGGGATGAGGCGCCGGTAGTCGACGTGCACCCGGTGACCCTTGATCCTCGACATCACCGCCTCGTAGCAGGCGACCGCCGCGTGGCCGCCGTCGAACGGGCAGCAGCGGGATCATGTTGAAGAGGGCGAGGAACAGGTTGATCGTGGCGAGGAGGTAGAGGAACGTCCAGATGTCGCCCCGGACGATCTGATCCCCGATGCTCACGATCCCGATCACCGTTCGGGGTCGTTCCACGTTGACACCCGCCGGAGCCTTGGGTTGTGGCCCGGCCCGGGTGACGTCGGAGACCTGCTGCTCGACACCGGAGGGCGAGAAGATGCGGGCGATGCCCTGCCCGGTCGCAACCGTGCCGTCCCACATCGTCACGACCGACTCGCGCACCGAGCCGAACACACCGAGAGACCTTCGGGACTCACCGGGGGCGATGCCGACGAAGCCTCTCGAATCGTTCGCGCTGCGAGCCTTGGGGGTCGCCTCGAGCACGATCCGCTGCCCGTCGCGCTCGACGACGAACCTCGTGGCGTCACCGGTGCGCTTCTGGATCAGCCGGGGGACGTCTTCCCAGTTGTTCACGATGTGGTCGTCGATCGCCAGGACCCGGTCACCGGTGTGGAAGCCCGCGATGGCGGCGGGAGCCTTCGGGGTGACAGCGCTGACGGTGGTGTTCAGGCCCTCGGGTGCCCCGACGCGGAGGAGGACGAAGAAGATCAGGACGAACGCGATCATCAGGTTCACGGCGATACCGGCCAGGATCGTGGCGAGGCGCTTCGGGAACGACGCGGCGCGGTAGGTGCGCGCTTCGTCTTCGGGGTCGACCTCCTCGATGCTGTTCATGCCGATGATGCGCACGTAGCCGCCGGCTGGGATCGCCTTGATCCCGTATTCGGTCTCGCCCCGACGGAAGGACCAGATGCGCGGACCGAAGCCCAGGAAGTACTCGGTGACCTTCATCCCCGATTTCTTGGCCACGATCATGTGACCGGCCTCGTGGAGCATCACCGTGAGGACCAGTCCGACGATGAGGGCGATCGTCACCGTCAGTGACGGGCGGACCAACACCAGCAGCACGAGGAGGGCGGTGACGAGCGCGGCAACCCAGATCGCGGAACGCGTCTCGATCCGCTCGTCTGTCTCCAGGGGATCCTTCACCCGACGCCCTCCGTGCGGCTCATGCCATCCCCGCGGTTCGCGATGGTCTTCTCGGCCCGCTCACGGGCGACGCGGTCTGCCTCCAGAACGCTGGCGACGTCATCGACGTTCCCGGTGCCTTCCTGGAGCGCGGCATCGACCACCTCCGGGATGCCGGTCCACGGGATCGCACCGGCGAGGAACGCCGCGACGGCGACCTCGTTCGCGCCGTTCAACACCGCCGGTGCCGCGCCACCGGCCCGGCCGGCCGCGTACGCGAGCGCCAAGCAGGGGAACGCCTCGAGATCGGGGGCCTCGAACGTGAACTGACCGAGTTGGGTCCAATCGATCGCGCCGAACGGTTCGTCGAGCCGGTCGGGTGCGCCGAGGGCGAGGCCGATCGGGAGGCGCATGTCGGGCATCGACAGCTGCGCGATCGTGGCGCCGTCGGTGAACTCGACCATCCCGTGGATGATCGACTGCGGGTGGACGACCACATCGACGCGGTCGAATCCGACGCCGAACAGCTCCTGGGCCTCGATCACCTCGAGGCCCTTGTTCATCAACGTCGACGAGTCCACCGTGATCTTCGGGCCCATGCTCCACGTCGGATGGTTCAACGCGTCGGCGATGGTCACATCCGCGAGCTCGGCCCGGGTGCGCCCCCGGAACGGGCCGCCGCTCGCGGTGAGGATGAGTCGCGACACCTCGCGGGGCGCTCCCGAACGCAACGCCTGCCAGAGCGCGGAGTGCTCCGAATCGACCGGGACGATCTCACCACCACCGCGCGCCAACGCCGCGGCAACGACCGGGCCGCCGGCGATCAGGCTCTCCTTGTTGGCCAGCGCGAGGCGCTTGCCGTGTTCGAGCGCGGCCAGCGTGGCCGGGAGACCGGCGAAGCCCACCACCCCGTTGAGCACCACATCGGCCTCGGCGAGCGCGGCGAGCTCGGGCAGGATCTCGGGGCGATCACCCGCGAGCACCGCCCGGTCGGGTGCGACATCGAAGGCCACCCGCTGCCGTTCGAGGAGCTCGGCGTTTCGGCCGGCGGCGAGAGCGACGACCTCCCACCGATCGCGGTGACGCCCGATCACGTCGAGCGCCTGCGTCCCGATCGAACCCGTCGATCCCAGAATCACCACGCGAAGCACGCCCCATGCTCCCACGTGGGAGCGGGGCGGGTCGCCGCGAGGTGCGGCTCCTCAGCCGATCTTCAGATACCGGGCCAGGTAGTAGACGGCCGGGAGGCAGAAGAGAATGGCGTCGAAACGGTCGAGCACCCCGCCGTGACCCGGCAGGATCGTCCCGAAGTCCTTGATCTTGAGGTCGCGCTTCAGCAGCGATTCACACAGGTCGCCGAGCGGCGCCATGATCGCCACGACCAGACCGAGCGAGAGGGCGTGGCCGAGGTCGGTCCAGGGCGTGATCCGGTTGACGATCAGTGCCGCGATCACGATCGAGGCCGTCATGCCACCGAGCAGGCCCTCGAGGGTCTTGTGCGGCGAGACCTTCTCCATCAACGGCGTCTTGCCCAGCCACGAGCCGACGAGGTAGCCGGCGATGTCGTACGCGATGGCGCACAGCACGACGCCGAGGATGAGCCCCACACCGTTCGGCGACACGAGCAGGAGACCGGCGAAGCCGCCGAGCACTCCGATGTACGCGTAGCCGAACACGGTGACCGACACACTCACGAGCGCGCGGGCCTCGACGACGTCGAAGAGGTACCAGAGCAGGCTGAACACCGTCACCAGCGCGAGCATCAGCGGGAACGCCGACTCGCCGACCTTGTACGCGGCGAGCGGTGTCGTGACCGCGGCGAGCAAGCCGAGGATCGTGGCCGGGTGGAAGCCCCGCTTGCGCAACGCCTCGTAGAACTCGAATGCCGCGACACCGACGATCACCGTCGCGAGCACGGCAGTGGAGCCGCGCCCGAAGTTGAGGCAGATCAGCGCGGCGATCGCGAGCACTCCGCCGACGATGACCCGGGTGAGCAGGTCGCTGCCGGGCGCGAACGGGGGTGCGGGTGCCTCAGGTGGGGCCGGTCGGGGCCGGGTCGAGCCGACGTCGGACCCATCGGGTCGTGACGACGTGGCCGCGTCGGTCTCGGCGCGCATCGACGACTTCGCCGCGCTCGCTCCTCCGGCCGCGGCAGCCCCGAGGGCGGCCTCGCGATCGATCGGCGCGGTCGGCGGGCCGTCGGTGCGGATGCGCAACCGGCGGCGGCGGCGCTGCGCCACGCTCTTGTCGAACTCGGCGTCGTCGTCGGCCTTCGGGGCCAACGCGCCGAGCGCGGGTTCGTCGTCCTTCAGGCCTTCGGGATCGGAGAAGTCGGCGTCGGCCCAGTCGCCTGCGCCCGACCGGAACCGGGGCGCGCCGCTCGATGCCGCCGACCACGAGTCGAGGTCGTCTTCGGCGTTGGGATCGTCGATGGTCTCCGACTCGGGGAGGATGATCGGCACCTCACCCGTCGGTGGCTCGGTCCAGTGCGGCAGCGGCACGGGGCCGCTCCCCTCGTCGCTCACGTCGATCACCAGTGGTTCATCGGCGAGCTCATCGGCACTGAGGCCAGTTGCATCGGTCTCGGCCACGATGGCGGAAACCTCCCCTCGGAACTTGGCGTCGTCATCGTCGGCTTCGTCGGTCTCGCTCGTCAGTGCAGACTCCAGTGCATCGAGGTCGGAATCGAGGTCCGACGCCGGCTTCGGGAAGCGGGCCGCAGGCCGCACCGACGGATCGGGGCGGGGCGGGACATCGCCGAAACGTGGTGTGTCGCCGCCGAGGCGACGTGCCACCTGACCACCGTCGAGCGCCGCCTGGGCCTCTTTGGCTCCGAGGATCCGGACACCTTCGACCGCGGTCGGGCCAGGACGAACCGGCTCCTGCTCCACGAACTCGTCGTCACCGGCCTGATCTTCGTGGCCGTGGTCTTCGTCGCGCCCGTCGGTCACAGTGCCCCCTTGCGTGGCCCGCCAGCTCCTCGCACGCGGCGCGACCCAGGGTAGACCCGCGACGGCGGGCAGAGGAGGGAAGCCGGCTCGGAGCCGTGGGATCCGTCCATCAGACTTCGAGGAGCTCCTGCTCCTTGTGTTGGAGCATCGCATCCATCTCGCTCACGGTGTCGTGGGTGAGCTTCTCGAGGTCCTTCTCGATCCGCTCCAACTCGTCGCGCGAGAGGTCGCCGTCCTTCTCGAGATCCTCGAGATCACGCCGGGCCTCCCGGCGGGTGTTGCGAACCGAGACGCGGCCGTCCTCGGCCCGGCTCTTCACGACCTTCACCATCTCCTTGCGGCGTTCCTGGGTGAGCGGCGGGAAGGAGAGGCGGATGATCACACCGTCGTTCGAGGGGTTGATCCCGAGGTCGCTCTGCTGGATCGCCTTCTCGATCGCCTTGATGGCGCTCTTGTCGTAGGGCGACACGACCAGCACGCGGGGCTCCGGCACGCTGACACTTGCGAGCTGCTGCAGCGTCGCCTCGGAGCCGTAGTAGTCGACCTTCAACTTCTCGATCAGACTCGGTGCGGCGCGACCGGTTCGCACGCCGGCGAACTCCTCCTGGAGGTGCGCGATCGCCTTGCGCATCTTGTCGTGACATTCGGCGACGACCACCTCGCTCATCTCACTCACGAGCTCACCTCGGCTGCGGTCGTGGTCGTGGTCGTGGTCGTTGTCGTGGTCGTCGTCACGAGCGTGCCGATCGGATCGCCGACGAGCGCGCGCCGGATGTTGCCCGGCTCGGTGACGTCGAACACGATGATCGGCAGGTCGTTGTCGAGACAGAACGTGATCGCGGTCGAGTCCATCACGTCGAGGCGCCGGTTGAGCACCTCGAAGTGGCTGATCTCGGTGAACTTCTCCGCGTTGGGATCCAGGCGAGGATCCGCGCTGTACACGCCGTCGACGCCCGAGTGGGTTCCCTTCAGGATCGCCTCCGCGCCGACCTCGGCCGCGCGCAAGCGCTGCGGTCGTGTCGGTCGTGAAGTACGGGTTGCCGGTGCCGGCCGCGAAGATGACGACCCGGCCCTTCTCCAGGTGCCGAAGTGCACGCAGCGGGATGTACGGCTCGGCCACCTGAGCCATCGTGATCGCGGTCTGCACCCGGGTCGGCTGGCCGACAGCTTCGAGGGCGTCCTGCAGCGCGAGCGCGTTGATGACGGTCGCGAGCATGCCCATGTAGTCGGCCCGGGCACGATCCATCCCGCGTGTCGCGCCCATCATCCCGCGGAAGATGTTGCCCCCGCCGACGACGATCGCGACCTCGACGCCGAGATCGCGACGCGCATCGGCCACCTCTTGGGCGATCCGGGCGACCACGACGGCATCGATCCCGAAGTGGATCGACTCGTCGGCGAATGCCTCGCCGGAGAGCTTGAGTACGACCCGCCGGTACCGGCTGGTGGTCATCGTCGTGTCCTCTCCCCCGGCTCTCGCCTACTCCTCGCCGATCTTCACCCGAGCGAAGCGGCGGACGGTGGCATCGGCCCCGAGATCGGAGAGCAGCTGGCCCACCGATGTCTTCGGCTCACGCACGAAGCCCTGCTCGACGAGCGCGACATCCTTGAAGAACCCGTTGAGCCGGCCCTCGATGATCTTCGGGAGCGCCTGCTCGGGCTTGCCCTCGTTGCGGCTCAGCGCCTCGAGCACCTCTCGCTCCTTGGCCACGACATCGGCGGGGACGTCGTCACGCGTCACGTAGCGGGGCGCCGCGCTGGCGATGTGCAACGCGATGTCGTGCGCGACTGCCTGCGCCTTCTCGTCGCCGGCCTTCGACGCCACCGAGCTCCACGATCACGCCGATGGTGCCGCGGTCGTTCTGGATGTGCTTGTAGCCGTCGAGAAGGCCGTCGGGGGCTTCGTAGCGGACGACCCGACCGAGCTCGATCTTCTCGCCGAGCTTCGACGAGAGCAGCACGAGGAACTCCGCGACAGTCGAGCCGTCGTAGGACTGCTCGGCGAGGTTCTCGTCACCGTTGGCGACGACGTGCTGCGCGAGGGCCGTGACCGCGGCCTTGAAGTCGGCGCCCTTGGCGACGAAGTCGGTCTCGCAGTTGAGCTCGACGAGCGCGCCCGTCGTGCCCTCCACGACCGACGTCGATCGCACCCTGATCGGCGGCGCGGCCGGCGCGCTTGCCCGCACCGGCGAGACCCTTCTCGCGGAGCCAGTCCTTCGCCTTGTCGGCGTCGCCGTCGCTGGCTTCGAGCGCCTTCTTGGCGTCCATCATCCCCGGCGCCGGTTGCCTTGCGCAGCGCGGCGACGTCTTTCGCGCCGAACTCAGCCACTGGTCTCCTCCGTCGTGCCGGCGCTCTCCTGCACCTCGGCCTCCGCCGCTGCGCTGTCCTTGGTCACGTCTTCAGCCGGTGGGATCGAGGAGTTCTTCTTCTGGTCGGCCTCGGCCGCGAGCCGCGCCTCACGCTCGGCCTGGGCCGCCGCAGCCTGGGCGCGTGCCTGTGCCTGCTGCTCGGCCCGCGCCTTCTCCTCTTCCGCGCTGAGGGGCTTGGGCTTGGGCGGTGCCGCGACCTCAGCCTTCTTCGTGCCGGCCCGGGCACCCTTCTTCTGGGCGAGGAACCGACCCTCCTGGCACGCGTCGGCGAAGACGCGGCACATGAGGTTGGCCGAACGGATCGCGTCGTCGTTGCCCGGGATCACGAAGTCGATCACGTCGGGGTTGCAGTTCGTGTCGACGACCGCGACGACCGGGATCCCGAGACGGTTCGCCTCGGTGACCGCGATGTGCTCCTTCTTCGTGTCGATGACGAAGAGGGCGCTCGGCAGGCGCTCGAGACTCCGGATGCCGCCGAGGTTGCGCTGCAGCTTGACGACCTCGCGCTTGACCTTGAGGCCTTCCTTCTTGATCATCTGCTCGGTCTCGCCGGTCTGGACCATCTTCTCGAGCTCTTTGAGCTTCGCGACACGGGTGTGCACCGTGGAGAAGTTGGTCATCATCCCGCCGAGCCAGCGGAAGTTGACGTACGGCATGCCGCAGCGATCCGCTTCGCGCTGGATCGGCTCCTGGGCCTGCTTCTTCGTGCCGACGAACAGCACGCTGCCGCCGTCTTCGACGGTCTTGCGCACGAATCGGTAGGCCGTGTCGATCCGCTCGAGGGTCTGTTGGAGATCAATGATGTAGATGCCGTTGCGCTCACCGAAGATGAATCGCTTCATCTTCGGGTCCCAACGACGAGTCTGGTGACCGAAGTGGACCCCGGCCTCCAGCATCTGCTTCATCGTGACGACAGCCACGGGTGGTACCCCTTCCATTGGTTGCAACGTCCGCCCGCGTTCGCGCCCCCGGCTCTGGCGGGGACGACCATGGATGCCGACGCTTGTTCCCGGGTGGTGCTCGGGACGACGGCCACGGGCGTGTGAGATCTCGGTCGAGAACGGCCGAGTCGGAGACGAGTGTACCGGACGGACGTCGTCTCCCTCAGGGCCGGGAGTGGGAAAGATCGAGCTCGAGGGCATCGATCCGCCCCGGTTCGGTCCAGCGCCAGCCCACCAGGACCCGGTCGCCCACCGAGGCGATGCCTTCGGGGAGGCCGTCGGGATCGGTCCGGCGGGCGCGGACGCCTCCCCGGGCCCGGTCGAGGATGACGAGTTGCTGACCCTCGGTGCGAACCACGACCGCCTCGGATGTGAGCAGCACCCGCCCACCGAGGGCCGGCACCCCGGTCTCGGTCTGCCACCGGACGGCACCGGTCGGCAGGTCGAGGAGACTCACGGTGCCCAGATGGTCCTGCACACCGACGACGCCGGCGCCGGTCGCCGGGTCGGCGTCGACGCCGGGGACCTGGTCGGGCTCGAACGAGGCCGGGACCGGAGTCGTCCACCGCGGTCGGCCGTCGGCGAGACCGAACGCCCGGACGCTCGCCCGGTAGTCGCCGTCTCCCGCCGCGACGATCACGAGATCTCCCGCCACCGCCGGGCTCGCGGCCATCGGTCCGACCGACTGCTCCCAACGCACCGCGCCCGACGCCGCGTCGAACGCGCGCACCGTGGCCGCGTCGGCGGTGCGCCAGATCGCGACCACCGTCTCGCTCGCTGCGGCGACCGCGAGGTGGGCATCGAGCGAGCCCTCGCGCGCGATCGACCAGATCGGCGCGCCGGTCGCTTCGTCGCGACCGACCAGGTTGCCATCGTCGACGGCGGTGACTGCGACCGTTCCGTCGTGCGTGGGAACGAGCGCGACCCCTGCGGCTCCCGCGTCGGCTCCCGTGGGTACCTCCCATCGGATCGCGCCGTCGGCTCGATCGAGCACGACGAAGCGGTCGCCCGCGCTGACGAGCACCGAACGCACATCGATCGCAGGTTCCATGAACGGGTCGAGCTGCCCGCCCACCTTCGTCTCCCACTTCCTCGTCCCGTTGCCCAGCTCGAAGGACGAGACCAACCACCCTCCCGACACCGCGACGACACCGGCGCGGTCGGCGCTGAGCTGTGAAGGCCATCCGGTCACCGGTTGCGACCAGTCGACGCGCACCCGCACGCGGCCCGGCGGCAACGGCTCGGTCGACCGTTCGCTCGGACGACCCGAGCCACACCCGACAACCAGGGCTCCGAGGAGGGCGACGCTCACGATCCGCACGACGGTCCTCACGGCAGTACCCCGGTCACCGTGTCGACTGCCTGTCCGGCCGCGCGCCCGACGTGACCCGCGGCGTGCTCGAGGCGGGTGATCACCAGCGGCTCGACTGCACCCCGAATGGCCGTCTCCACGCTCGGACACGGCGGTGGTCGGCCCTCGAGCGCGAGCCGCACTGCGGCGAGCGATTCGGCATCGTGCGTCACGCCGCTGTGATCGAGCGGACCCTTCGGGTTCACCACCACCTCCGTTGCTCCGGGCACCGCGGTCTGCGATGCGGGTACGACGACGTCGTCGACCGCGCCGATCGTCGTGAAGTCGACCTGGTCGGGCAGGCGGTGCCGCCAGAGCGCGCGGATCGTGCGTGAGTGCTCGCGCAGGTCCTCGAGCGCGGGCGCGCGTACCCGGGAGCCCGGCACCCGACGCAACGCCCAGCGCAGCCTTCCCGGAGTCGGTCGTGGCGATCTCGTGGGCGGCCGTGGCGAGCGGCGCTCCCTGATGCGGCGACGACAGCGTGACGACGGTGCCGAGCGGCGGGAACGTCGGGTCGGCCGCGTCGTAGAGGTGCTGCAGGAACTCGTCGACGACCACGCCACCCTGAGAGTGCGCGACGAGATCGACCTCGCGTCCGGGCTCGCTCCGTTGCAACGCGCGCAGCTGTTCCGCGAGGCGTTCCGCGGCCCCGTGGATGCGACCATGGGTGTCGGCCGCGGCGTAGGCACCACCATCGGGCGCGTACGAGTACCAGTGGACCTCATCGGCGCGGTAGCCGAGCGCTTCGGGTGGAAGGCCGAACGTCGCGCCGGTCTCGGGGTCGGTCGACGAGTTGATGCCACCGACTGCCATGAGCAGGTGGCCGGAGCCACCCGATCCGTCGGCCTCCGGAGGCGAGGCGGTGCAGTTGCGCCATGCCCGCGCCGACGCGGCCAGCCGGTCGGCCGCCGCCTCCACCCCGGACGCACCGGGGAGGGAACGGGCAATCGTCGCGCCCGTATCGGCAGCACCTTCGAGCCAACTCCCGATCGAGCCGAGGACTCCCCCTCCGGATCCGTGGGCGCCGGGTTGGTTCGGGGCCGCGCGCTCGGAAATGTCGAGGCCGTGCCACACGCCGAGTGCTTCGACGGCCCACGATTCGCTCGCGGTCGAGTGCTCACCCGTGACCGGCGCGAGGTGGACCACACGACTCAGGTCGGTGGGTCGGAACAGGAGCATCGGGTCGACGTACTCGTTGCCGAGACGCAACCCGAAGTGGAACCCGGGCGGATGCTTGCCCGTCGGTCCGCCCGTCGTCCCGATGACGTCGCCACGCTCGACGGCATCACCGCGGTGCACGGTCGCGGTGGCGAGGAAGGAGTACGAGGTCCGCAGGTTGCCCGTGTGGACGACGACCACGTGCAGCGTGCCCGCGACCATCCCGGCGAACGTGACGACACCCGTGCCCGAAGCGCGGACCGGCGCGCCCGCGGGGATGGCGAAGTCGACGCCGAGATGCCCGGCGCCGTAGCGCGACGACGGGGGGTCGAACCCTCGCACGACTGTTCCGGCGACTGGCAGCGACCAGCTTCCGAGCGGCGCGTGCGGCGGTGCAATGCCCGCGGCGCGCGTCGGCGCTGCGGCGATGATGAACGCTGCGAGCAGGGCCGCTGCGAGCGCGCCACCGCTCGTGCGGCGGAACCGGAACCGATCCATCGGGGTCTCTCCCGCGTCGAACGACACGACACGGGGAAGCCGATGGGGGAAGTGGCGACGAGACTAGCGAGCAGCCGCCCGCTTGAACAGACCCACGCGGACCGAAGCTCGTTCCGGCGTCGTGAGCGCGGGAAATCGCCGCGCCTGCGACGCCGATTCGATTCAGAGATCGGTCAGGGGGTGCGTTCGGGTTCGACCATGCGGGATCGGAGCTGGAGGATCGCCTTGGTGTGGATCTGGCACACCCGGCTCTCCGTCACCCCGAGCACGTCGCCGATCTCCGAGAGCGTGAGGCCCTCGTAGTAGTAGAGCGTGAGCACGAGGCGCTCGCGGTCGGGCATGCGGTTGATCGCGTCGGCGAGCACGTGCTTCATCTCGTCGACCTCGAACGCGGCGACGGGATCGTGCGCCCGGTCGGCGACGGTGTCGCCCAGCGTGGCCGACCCGGTGCGCTCGCCGCCGACGGTGAGCAGCTCGTCGAGCGCGACGAGCCCGACGAACGAGATCTGCGACAGGTTCTGCGCGAGCTCGGCCTCGGTCATGTCGAGCTCGTCGGCGACCTCGGCGTCGCCGGGGGTGCGCTTCAACTCGTTCTCGAGCTTGGAGTACGCCCGCTCGATCGAACGGGCCTTGGAACGGATCGACCGCGGCACCCAGTCGATCGAACGCAGCTCGTCGATGATCGAGCCCTTGATGCGCGAGATCGCGTACGTCTCGAACTTGAACCCGCGCTCGGGATCGAACTTGTCGATCGCGTCGATCAACCCGAAGATCCCGTAGCTCACGAGGTCGGACTGCTCGATGTTCTGCGGCAGCCCGGCGGCAACACGACCGGCGACGAACTTCACGAGCGGCGAGTAGTGGAGGATGAGCCGTTCGCGCGCTTCCTTGGTGCCGCCGTCCTTGTAGTCGCGCCACAGCTCGGCGACGAGCTCGGCGGCTTCTCGGGCTGCGGTCTCGGTCATGGGATCGTCAGGCACGGGGATGCGTCTCGTCGTAGACGGCTCGGAGCCGTTCGGTGGTCAGGTGGGTGTACACCTGGGTCGTCGCCAGGTCGGTGTGGCCGAGCAGCTCCTGCACCACCCGCAAGTCGGCGCCCCCTTCGAGGAGGTGCGTCGCGAACGCGTGCCGCAAGACGTGTGGGTGCAGCGTACGGCCGTCGGGCAGTGGGTAGCGGGCAAGGATGCGCCGGGCGTCACGCGGGGTGAGCTGGCCGACCGCGGCCGTTCAGGAACACGATCTGGGCGGGGCTGTCCGCACCGACGAGCTCGGGTCGACCCAGCTCCAGGTACTCGCTCAGCGCGAGGAGCGCCGGCTCACCGAGCGGGACCCGCCGGACCTTCGAGCCCTTGCCGAGCACGGTGAGCGCGCCACGATCCTGATCGCAACCCTCGAACGTGAGGCCGCAGCACTCGGCGACGCGCAGGCCGGCGCCGTAGAGGATCTCGAGCACCGCGAGATCTCGTCGCACGAGCGCGGCGGCGCGGGGATCACCCGAGCCGACGACGGGCAGCGTCGCGGTGGCGGCTTCGAGCATGGCGTTCGCCTCGTCGGCGCGCGGGACACGCGGAAGCCGGGCCGGACCTTTCGGTGCTCGGAGCGACCGGCCGGGGTCGGTCTCGACGACGCCGTGGCGGCGGAGGAACCGCAGGTAGGAGCGGAGAGCCGCGGCCTTTCGGGCGATCGAGCGCTTCGCGAAGCCGCGCGTCGTGAGGTAGGCGAGGTAGCGACGGAGCGTCGCGTGGTCGAGCGCGGCAGGATCGGAGCAGCCGCCACGGTCGGCCCAGGCGACGAACTGGCGGATGTCGCGTGCGTACGCATCACGGGTGTGCTCGCTCGACGCAGTGAGCGACGCGACGTACCCGTCGATCTCCCACGTCTGGGTGGTGGCGCTCATAGCCGTACCCCCGCTCCGGGCACGGAGCTGCTCGCAGATCGAATCGTGTGTGGCCCCGGCTGGCCGGAACCCGGCACCCGGCTTGGCGTGACCCGCTGCTTCCGTGACCGTGTCTCGCACCTCGCGCTCTCGTACCTCGCGCTCGTCGCCACCAGCCCTCGCCGCGTCGTGACCTGACGTGACATGAAGCAGCAGGTTACCAACCCGGGAGCGCGCGACGGACCGCCTCGTCCGGGTCTCGTTGTCACACCCTGCCGGTACCGTGCCGACAGCCGTCGAGACACCCCGGCCGCACGACCGTTCCACCCGTTACGGGGTCTCCGTCCGATTCGCACAGAACAAGACGAATCACGGAGGTCATCGTGCTCGCGTCACTCCGCAGCGCAACCCTGGTCGGCATCGACGGTCGCCCGGTGCGCGTCGAGGTCCACGTCTCCAACGGCTTGCCCGCCTATGCCGTCGTCGGCCTCCCCGACGCGTCGGGGCGGGAGTCACGGGAACGCGTCCGCGCCGCGCTGTTGTCATCCGGGCTCACCTGGCCGATGAAGCGCATCACCGTGAACCTCGCTCCCGGTGGGCTGCGCAAGACCGGCGCAGGCTTCGAGCTCGCGGTCGCGATCGGCTTGCTCGTTGCCGAGGGCGAGCTCCCCGAACACGTCGTCACCGACCTCGGCGTGCTGGGTGAGCTCGGGCTCGACGGATCGGTTCGCCGGGTCCCGGGTGTCCTGTCGCTCGTCGACGCGCTGCGCCGGGCCGGCTCGCGCCGCGTGATCGTGCCGCTCGTCAACGCCGCGGAAGCCGCGCTCGTCGACGGCATCGAGGTGTGCGCGGCGCGAAACCTCGCCGAGCTCCGAGCATGCCTGAAGGGCGAGGCCGACTGGCCCGAGGTGCCCCCGTTGCCCGCACCCGCGGCGAGCGGAGAGCTCGGCACCGACGAGCCGCTCGACCTCGCCGACGTCCGCGGGCTCCCGACCGCACGGCTCGCGCTGGCCGCGAGCGCGGCGGGCGGGCACCACCTGCTGCTCGTGGGCCCGCCGGGCACGGGCAAGACGATGTTGGCCCGGCGCCTCCCGACGATCATGCCGCCACTCACCCGCGATGCCGCGCTCGACGTGACGCGCATCCACTCCGTCGCCGGCCGATCCCCCACCGCGCAGCTGCTCGCGACCAACGCCCCGTTCCGCGCCCCGCACCACACCGCGTCGACCGCCGCGCTCGTCGGAGGCGGCAGCGGGCGGCCCACGCCCGGCGAGGTCACGCTCGCGCACCACGGGGTCCTGTTCCTCGACGAGCTCGGCGAGTTCGCGCCCGCGACGCTCGACGCGCTGCGCCAACCCCTCGAAGACGGTGTCGTCCAGATCGCCCGCCAGGGCATGAGCCTGGCGTTCCCCGCCCGCTTCGTCCTCGTGGCGTGCTCGAACCCCTGCCCGTGCGGGCTCGGAGGGAGCGCCTGCCGGTGCGATCGCGGGCAGCGATCGCGCTACGGCCGACGGCTCTCCGCGCCGCTGCTCGACCGCTTCGACCTGCGGCTCGTCGTCGAGCCGAGCGAACCGGGCGAACCACCCGGCGCCGCGTCATCGGTCACGCGCGCGCAGGTGCACACCGCGGTCGAACGGCAACGGGCCCGTCTACGCGGCACACCGTGGGGGTGCAACGCGCGCGTCCCGGCCGGCGCGCTCCAGCGCCTCATCCCGCTCTCGACGCATGCGACCGAGGCCTGGCTCACGCTCTCCGGCTCCCGCGAGCTCACCGGGCGCGGGTCGGCCCGGATCCGTCGGGTGGCCCGCACCCTCGCCGATCTCGACGACCGCGCCGACATCGAGGCGACCGATCTCGCGACCGCCGGGATGCTCCGAGCCGACATCGAGCTCTCGTGAAGCCGACCCGTGACGCTGCCGCAGGAACCCTCGTCGGCCTTCCCGGCATGACGCACGCCCGGCTGCGCGCGCTGTTCCGTCGTTGGCCCGATCCGGTCGACGGCCTCGAGCGCCGTGGCGCGTGGCGCGACCGCGAGCTGCTTCAATCCCCCGGTCCCCGCCGAGGTGCTCCGTGCCTGGCGAAGCGTGGCCGCGGATGCGGGTCACGTCGCCGCGATCGACGCCATCGTGCGATCCCGCGGGACCGCCGTCCTGCTCGCGACCGAGCCGGGCTTCCCCATCGACGTCGACGTCATCCCCGACCATCCCGCCGTGCTGCTCGCCGAGGGTGACCGCCTCGACGCGTTCGACGCGCCGCGTGTCGCGATCGTCGGCACGCGCGCCGCGACGCCGCACGGTCTCGAAGACGCACGCACACTCGCGGCCGATCTCGCCCAGGCCGGTGTGACCGTCGTGAGCGGCCTCGCGATCGGGATCGATGCCGCCGCCCACGAAGGCGCGTTGCTCGGCGGGGGCACGACGATCGGCGTCGTCGCGACGGGCCTCGACATCGAGTATCCCCGCCGGCACCGCGGGCTGTACGAGAAGGTGCGCGCGTCGGGTCTCGTCGTCGGCGAGTCGGGGTTCGGCGTCCGACCGGAACCGATGCGCTTCCCCGTTCGCAACCGGATCATCGCGTCGCTCGCCGACATCACCGTTGTCGTCGAGGCGACCGCACGTGGCGGCGCGCGCATCACCGCCGAGCACGCCATGCGGTACGGCCGCCCGGTGTTCGCCGTGCCCCGGATCCCGCCGCAACCCCTCCGCCGAGGGTTGCAACGAGCTCATCGCCGACGGCGCCCATCCCCTCCTGCGATCCGACGACGTGCTGATCGGCCTCGGCCTCACCCCTGGAGTCCGCCGGGGATCGAACCCCGCGGCCCGGGAGCGGCCGGCACCCACCGGCGACGCGGCCCGGGTGCTCCAGGCCTTCTCCGGCGAACCCGCCACCCCCGACCAGCTCGCCCACCGCTCCGGGATCGGGGTCGGCGCGGTCGCGATGGCCCTCTGCGAGCTCGCCCGCGACGGCTGGGCCCGATCCGAGCAGGGGCCGCTGGTGGCCTGCCTGAGGGGCAATTCAGGCATTCCCGTCCCGGGATTCAAGGCAGCCGAGCGGGATGCCGACACACCACTCGTGACGTTCGAACGGTGTCCCTACGACGCGACCTTGATCTCGGCCGAGGCGTTCTCGGGCGGATCGCTCATGCTGACCTGCGAATGCTGCGGCGCAGCGTGGGAAGCGCACAACAGCCTCATCCGGCGGGTCATCGAACCCTCGTGGGACGAAGTGCAGGCCGCGCAGGCGGAGCAGCGCGAGCACGCCGCGACCACGGCGGAATCACCCAAGCTCTGACCCGCGTCACGGGCACCGGAGAACGTTCCTGCCCCCAGGTACCGTGGTCGCGTGGGCTACAACCCGTTCCGCAAGCGCGTCGCGCGCACGCACCGACTTCGTCGTGGTCGGCGCCGCGCTCGTCGTGATCATCGGTCTGCTCGTCTGGGCGCTCCTCCCCCGATGATGTGGGACCCCGACGAAGTCGAGGTCCGGCACATGCAGCCGTACCAGGCGGTCAAGACCTACCGGTGCCCGGGCTGTGACCACGAGATCCGCCCGGGAACCGGGCACGAGGTCGTGATCCCACTCGAGGCCGCCGACCTCCGACGCCACTGGCACACCCCGTGCTGGGCGCGTCGGCGCACGCGGAACCGCGCCGACGCTCCGGCTAGAACGCGCCCTCCATCACGTCGATCACAGCCAGCCCGTCGGGCGTCGAACGTCACCGATGCGACGTCGAAGCGCACCTCCCGCACGATGGGCTTGTGCTCGTCGAGCCACCGACCGGCGAGCACGCGGATGCGTTGCCGCTTCTCGCGGGTGATCGCCTCGATGGGCGAGCCGAACCGGTCGGAGCGACGCGTCTTCACCTCACAGAACACGAGCACGCGATCTCGGTGCAGCACGAGGTCGAGCTCGCCCTGGCGGCACCGCCAGTTGCGGGAGAGGATCTCGTACCCATCGGCGCGGTACCGCTCCGCGGTCAGCTCCTCGCCCCGCGTGCCCAGCGTTCGGCGCGCATCCGGCCGTCGATCCTCACGAGCTGCATCCATGTTCGGCTCCTGGCCACCCGAGTCGGGCGTCGCATCCGGCTCGGCCGATGCGTCGCGCGAGACCTCGCCTAGGCGTCTTTGCCTGCGAGCTCCTCGATGTTGACGTCCTTGAACGTGACGACTTGCACGTTCGCGACGAATCTGGCCGGGCGGTACATGTCCCATACCCAGGCGTCCTGGAGCCGGAGCTCGAAGTAGGTGCGGCCGTCCTGGTTGCGGGCGTCCATCTGCACCGAGTTGGTGAGGTAGAAGCGCCGCTCCGTCTCGACGACGAAGGAGAACATCGGGAGGACGTCCCGGTACTCCTTGTAGAGCTGGAGCTCGATGTCTGTCTCGTACCGCTCGAGATCCTCGGCGCTCACGAGAACGATTGTAGGCCCACGGCGCACGGCCGAAGGCCGTTCCCACCCCGAGCCGACGAAGCGGTCAGACCCGCTTCTCCTTGATCTTCGCGGCCTTCCCGATCCGATCCCGGAGGTAGTAGAGCTTCGCCCGGCGCACGTCGCCGTGGGTGAGCACCTCGATCTTGGCCACGATGGGCGAGTGCACCGGGAACGTGCGCTCGACGCCGACCCCGAAGCTCACCTTGCGCACGGTGAACGTCTCGCGGACACCACTGCCCTGGCGCCGGATGACCGCGCCCTGGAACACCTGGACCCGCTCGCGGGTTCCTTCCACGACCCGGACGTGGACCTTCAGCGTGTCGCCGGGAGCGAACTCGGGGATGTCGTCGCGCAGGCTGGCGCGATCGACAAGATCGGTGGGGTTCATGGCGCGACCGTCCTCAGAGGGGGCCCGAAATGGGCGGGTGGAGGCGGCAACTGTAGCTGATCAGCCGGGTGGCTGGTCGAGTCCGAACTCCTCGAGGAGCTGCTGCTCGGCCGGGGTGACCGGGCGGTCGACCAGGAGATCGGGCCTCCGGTCGAGGGTGCGGCGCAGCGACTGGGCCGTCCGCCAGCGCTCGATCCGGGCGTGATCACCCGAGAGCAGGGGCTCGGGCACGGTCCACCCCCGGAACTCGGCCGGACGGGTGTAGTGGGGGTACTCGAGCAGACCGTTCGGCCCGAACGACTCGTCGACGGCCGACGACTCGTTGCCCATCACGCCGGGAACGAGCCGGGTCACGGCCTCGACGACGACGAGCGCCGCCGCCTCACCGCCCGCGAGCACGACGTCGCCGACCGACAGCTCGCCGTCGCACGCGTGGTCGGCGACGCGCTGGTCGATCCCCTCGTAGCGACCGCACACGAGCGCGAACCCCTCGCCCCGCCGCCAGCTCGCGGGCCATCTCCTGGTCGAAGCGCAGGCCCGACGCGCTCAGCAGCAGCACCGGACGCGGCGGCTCGGCCGCTTCGATCGCCGCGAACAACGGCTCGGGCCGCATGACCATCCCGGCGCCACCGCCGTAGGGCGCGTCGTCGACGCTGCGATGCCGATCGGTCGTGTGCTCGCGCGGATCGTGGACCCGCACGTCGAGGATCCCCGCGTCGCGAGCCTTGCCGAGCAACGACGCGCGCAACGGGCCCTCGAGGTACTCGGGGAAGATCGAGAAGAGGTCGACGCGCACGTCAGTCGCGCCGGTTGATGTCGACCAGCCCTTCCGGCAGGTCGACGACCACGACGCCGTCTCGGTGCTCGACCACGAACACCACGGGCACCAACACGTCGTCGTCGACGACGAGGATGTCGTGCGCCGGGTTCGCGTCGACCGCGGTCACGGTGCCGAGCGCGGCGCCCTGCTTGTCGTGGACCTCCGAGCCGACGAGCTCGTGGAGCCACAGCTCACCTTCGGGCAGCGGCCCGAGTGGCTCCGCGGTCAGGATCTCACCGGTGAGCGCCTCGGCCGCGGTGCGGTCGACGACGCCGTCGAACGTGACGAGCCAGCGGCCCTTGTGTTGACGCGACGCCGTGACGACCAGTGGGCGATCGCCCACGAACAGCGTCGTTCCGGGCGTCATTCGTTCCGGACGGTTCGTGTGCAGGGTCACCGCCATCTCGCCGACGATGCCATGGGCGCGTCCGACCCGACCGACCTCGAGACGAGTCATCGGGAAGACGTCGACGTCACTCCAGGACGTCGACGTTCGCCTTGACGCCCTCGGCGCTCCCCGCGGCGCGAACAACCTGCCGCAGCGCCTGGATGACACGACCGCGTCGGCCGATGAGGCGACCCATGTCGTCGGGGCTGGTGCGGATGAGCAACATCAGCTCACCGTGACGCTCTTCGACATCGACCTCGATCGCGTCGGGTTCGTCGGCGATGTTGCGCGCGACGTGCTCGACGACCGCGCGGCACTTCCCGCCGTCGATCCGGTTGCCCTCCGGCGCGACTTCGTCGTCGTAGTACTCGTCGGCGATCTCTTCGTCGTCGCTCACTCGGCGCTCGCTTCAGTCTCGGTGTCGGTCGACTGCGTCGGTGTCGACGGGCGCGTCGACGGGTGCGTCGGCTTCCGCGGGGGCCTCGGCCGGCGCCGAACGCGGCGGGCGCGTCGTCCGCGGACGCGGCTCGTGCCTGTGCCTTCTTCGACAGCTTCGGCGCGGTGCGCTTCGGACCCGACTTCACGAGCGCGGCCGACTGACCCCGCTCCGACTGGTACCGCTCCCACACGCCGTTCTCGGCGAGGAGCTTCTGCACCTGGTCGGTGGGCTGCGCGCCCTTCTTCAACCAGGCGATCGCCTTCTCGTCGTCGATCGTGAAGAGCGACGGCTCCTGGCGCGGCGCGTACTGGCCGATGATCTCGATGTAGCGCCCGTCGCGGGGCGACCGACCGTCGGCCACGACCACGCGGTACGACGGTTGCTTCTTCTTGCCTACCCGCATCAGGCGGATCTTGACTGCCACAGAACGCCTCTCTCGTCGAGCTCGGTGCCGGACCCAGGAGTGCCGGACTCAGTGCTGGATCGTGCCGCCCGGAACGGACCGGGGAACGCGCGAGGCTACATCCCCGGGATCGTGGAGCTTCGGACGCTTGCCCGCCGCCATCGATCTCATCATCTGCTGGACCATCTTGAACTGCTTGAGCATGGCGTTCACCTCCTGGGTCGAGGTGCCGCTCCCTCGGGCGATTCGCAGCCGCCGCGAGCCGTTGATCAGCGACGGATCGTTGCGCTCGGCGAGGGTCATCGAGCAGATGATCGCCTCGACCCGGGCGAGCTCACCGTCGTCGATCTCGGCGTTCTTGAGCTCCTTGGGGATGCCGGGCATGAGCTTCAGCACGTTCTGGAGCGGGCCCATCTTCTTGACCTGACGCATCTGGTCGAGGAAGTCGCCGAGGGTGAACTGCCCCTTGCGGAGCTTCGCCTCGGTCTGCTCGGCGACGCCCTCGTCGAAGACCGCTTCGGCCTTCTCGATGAGCGTGAGCACGTCGCCCATCCCGAGGATGCGACTCGCCATGCGGTCGGGGTGGAACGGCCTCGAAGTCTTCGAGCTTCTCGCCGGTACCCACGAAGAGGATCGGCTTGCCGACGACCTCCTTGACCGAGAGCGCGGCGCCGCCACGGGCGTCGCCGTCGATCTTGGTGAGCACGACACCGTCGAGACCGACCGCTTCGTCGAACGCGGTCGCGACGTTCACCGCTTCCTGACCGGTCATCGCGTCGACGACGAGCAGCGTGTCGTGCGGCTGCACGATGTCGCGCACCTCGCGCAGCTCGTCCATCAGCGCGGTGTCGACCTGCAGTCGACCGGCCGTGTCGACGATCACGACGTTCTTGCCCAGGCGCGCGGCTTCGTCGTGCACGCCGCGTGCGACCGCGACGACATCGCCGCGCCCTTCGGCCACTTCGTCGTCGGGCGCGGAGAACACCGGGACGTCGATCCGCCGGCCCAGCACGCGGAGCTGCTCGACCGCGGCCGGGCGTTGAAGGTCGGCGGCGACGAGCAAGCACGCCGAGACCCTGACTCTTGAGCTGGCGCGCCAGCTTGCCGGCCGCGGTCGTCTTGCCGGAGCCCTGGAGGCCGCAGAGCATCACGACCGTCGGCGGCTTCGAGCTCATGGTGAGCTTGCCGCTCTCGCCGCCGAGGGTGGTGATCAGCTCCTCGTGGACGATCTTGATGACCTGCTGCGCCGGGCTGAGGCTCTTCGCCACCTCGGCGCCCTGCGCGCGTTCCTTCACCCGGGCGATGAGACCCTTGACGACCCGGACGTTGACGTCGGCCTCGAGCAGGGCGAGGCGGATCTCGCGACAGACCTCGTCGACGTCCTTCTCGGTGAGGCGACCGCGGCTGCGGAGACGGGTGAAGATGCCGTCGAAACGGTCGGAGAGGGCGTCGAACATGAGTCCGCCATGGTATCGGCGCCGGGGGTCGGGTCCGACGTCGAGTGTCAGGCGTCGAGTGTCAGGCGTCGAACAGTGCGGCGACGAACTCCGCGGGCTCGAACGCGACGAGGTCGTCGGCCGACTCCCCCACCCCGACCAGCTTCACCGGGATCCCGAGCTCGGCCTGGATCGCGAGCACGATCCCGCCCTTGGCGGTGCCGTCGAGCTTCGTGAGCACCACGCCGGTCACGTCGACCGCCTCCGCGAACTGGCGCGCCTGCGCCAACCCGTTCTGGCCGGTCGACGCGTCGACGACGAGCAGGACCTCCTTGAGGGCCCCCGGCGTGCGATCGACGATGCGGCGGAGCTTCTTCAGCTCCTCCATGAGGTTCACCTTGGTGTGCAGCCGCCCCGCGGTGTCGACGAGCACCAGGTCGGCCGACCGACTCTGCGCCGCGCTCATCGCGTCGAACACGACCGAGCCGGGATCCGCACCGTCCTGCCCGCGCACGAGATCGGCGCCCACGCGGTCGGCCCAGGTCGCGAGCTGCTCCGCGGCCGCGGCACGGAACGTGTCGGCGGCTGCGAGCACCACGGTGCGACCGTCGCCGGTCTCACGCTGCGCGAGCTTCGCGATGGTGGTCGTCTTCCCGACGCCGTTCACGCCGACGAACATCCACACGTTCGTCTCGCCGGCCGGGCACAGCAGCGCCCGGTCGCCCGCCTCGAGCACCGTCGCGAGCTCGGCCTGCAACACCGCCGACACGCCATCGACCGTGGTGATCTTGTCGGCCGCGACCCGCGCCTTGACGTCGTCGAGGATGCGCGTGGTCGTCGGGACCCCGACGTCGGCGAGGATCAGGGCCTCCTCGAGCTCGTCCCACGTGTCGTCGTCGATGTCGCCGCCACCGCGCAGCCCGGACGAACGCGCCCGCGAACGCGGCGCGGGTCTTGCCCAGCCGATCGCGTAGTCGCGGCTTGACCCGCTCGGGTTCGGGCTCGGGCTCAGCTTCCGGTGCGACTGGCTCCGGCCGCTCCGGAGCCTCGGTCGGCTCGATCTCGGGGGCCGGGAGAACCGGCGGGAGACGATCCGGCCCCGGGAGAAGCGGAACGTCTTCGGTGGGGATGCCGAGATCACGCGAGATCTGGTCGGTGCGCCGACGGGCCCGGCGGGACGCGCCGATGCCGAGGCCGACGAGGGCCGCACCGAGGACGACGATGATGAGGACGATCATGAGGTCGGACACGAGGTCGGGAACCTACCTGCCGGTCTCCGGCTTGCCGGGACCGGGCTTCTCGGAAGCGGGGGGCTCGGGGAGCACGGTGACCTGTCGGGGCACCGGAGCTTCGATGCCCTCGGCATCGAACGCGTGCTTGATCCGGGCCCGAAGCTCGCGCGCGACGCGCCACTGCTCGAGCGGCTTCGTCTTGACCACCAATCGGATCAGCACCCGATCAGGCGCGACCTCTTCGACCCCCCAGACCTCGGGGTCCTCCAGCACGACTCGACCGAGCTCACGACCGTGGGCCACCTCGTTGGCGACGCGGAGGATCACCGCGGTCGCGTCGTCGACGTCGGTGCTCGGCGTGATCGCAACATCGAGCACGGCGCGGGCCCACTGCTGCGACTTGTTGCCGACGCGACGGATCTCCCCGTTCGGGATGTGCCACACGGTGCCTTCGACGTCGCGCAAGCGAGTGGTGCGCAAGCTCACGCCCTCGACGGTTCCCGTCGCCTCCCCCGCGTCGATCACATCGCCGACGCCGTACTGGTCTTCGAGGAGCATGAAGATCCCGGAGAGGAAGTCGCGCACGAGCGCCTGCGATCCGAAGCCGATCGCGACGCCGAGGATCCCGGCGCCCGCGATGAGCGGCGCCAGGTTCACCCCGAGCTCGCCGAGCACCATGAGCACCGCGATCGCCCACACCACCACCGAGACGATGCTGCGGAGCACCGCGCCGATGGTCTCGGCGCGGAGCCGACGCCGGACGCTCGGGACCGGGCCGGTGTCGAGGTACGCGATCCCGGTGCGGCGGCGGAGCGTGTCGATCTTGTCGGACGCACCTTCGGCCGACAGTCGCTTCACCATGCGTCGGATCACGAGCCGACTCACGCGGACCACGATGAACGCGATCGCGATGATCAACAGGATGCGGAGCGGCTTCGCGAAGTCGTCGGCGATCTCGGCGGTGCGTTGACTGCCGGTGATGTCGTACGCCGTGGCGCAGAGCCACGACTGCTGACCCGGCGCACCACACGAGGTGATCTTCTCCGCGGTCGCCGATGCCGGGACCGCGGCGAGGATCGAGATCAACACGGCGCCGGGCATCGATCGACCACGCGGACGCCCACCACGGAGATCAGGTGTTCGCCAGCTCGTTGCTCATGCGCTGGCTCACGACCCGACTCGATCCACCCGGCGGCATCGACACGCCGTACAGGCAGTCGGCCGCCTCCATGGTGCGCTTCTGGTGCGACACGACCAGCAACTGCGCCTCGTTGCGGAACTCGTGCACGAGATCGAGGAACCGGTGCAGGTTGACATCGTCGAGCGCGGCCTCGACCTCGTCCATGAGATAGAAGGGCGACGGACGGGCCCGGAAGACGGCGAAGAGAAACGCCAGCGCGGTGAGCGAACGCTCGCCACCCGAGAGCAGTGAGAGACGCCGGACGTTCTTGCCCGACGGCCGGGCCTCCATCTCGATGCCGGTGTCGAGGATGTTGGTCGGGTCGGTGAGCGTGAGCCGCCCCGAACCGCCCGGGAACAGGGTGGAGAAGAGTGCCGTGAAGTTCTGCTCGACATCGGCGTAGGCCTGTTCGAACACCGACACGATCTCGATGTCGACGGCCTTGATGACGCGACTCAGCTCGCGCCGCGAGTTCTTCACGTCTTCGAGCTGGCCCTGGAGGAACTCGTGGCGTTCCTTCAGGGCCTCGTACTCCTCGAGCGCGAGGGGGTTGATCGGACCCATCAACTTGATCTCGCGCTCGACCTCGCGGGCGCGTCCGGCCAGGGTGGTCCCGTCGGGGACCTCGGGCGCGGGCGCGGCCAACGCGACCGCCGGCTCGACGTCGAAGTCGGCACGCAGTCGCTCGACCGCGTTCTCCAACCGCATCTTCGTCTCGGCTTCTTCGACCTCACGCCGCTGGCTCTGCTCGCGCAAGCCGGCCAGCTCCGTCTCCAACGACCGTCGCTCGGAGCGCAGCGCGTCGAGCTGCGCTCCCGCTGCGCTCGCAGCTTCGGTGCGGGCACGCCTGCGGCTCTGCACCCGGCCGTGGACCTCGTCGGTGGCGACCCGATGCGCGGCGAGTCGCTCGGCCAGGTGCGCGTACGACTCGGCCCGGCGGGCGAGATCGGCCCGCGCCCGTTCGGCCTGGGCCTGGGCTTCCGGGTCCTGCGCCGCGAGCCGGGCTTCGACCCCCGCCAGGCGTCCGGCGAGCATCTGGCGACGCTGGCCGATCGCGGCGAGCGCCATGTCGACCTCACGGCGTTGCCGCGTGACCTCGCCGGCCCGGGAGTCGAGGTTCTGGCCCGCGGCAGCCAACGCGCCGCGTGCCGCGCCGACCGCGGCGTCGGCCGTGATCAGCGAGCTCCGGGCGACTTCGGCATTTGCCGTCGCGTCGTCGAGCGCGGCCTGCGTGACCGCACTCACACCGCTGCCACCGACGCGCCACGCCCCGCGACCGCCGAAGCGATCCCCCGCCGGGGTGACGATCACGATCTCCGGCTGGGTGAGCGCGAGGTCGAGCGCGCTGGTCCACGGCGCGTCGACGAGCACGACCCCCTTGAGGAGATTGGCCAACGCGGCCTCGATGTCGGGGCGCAGCGCGCGTACGTAGTTCGCGAGCGGCTGGGTCCCGGCCGGGGCCAGCTCCCCTTGCACCGGCGTCTGCGCGTCGACCACGAGCAGGAGCGCGTCGAGGTCGCCGTCTTTCAGGCGGGTCAGCGCCGCGTGCGCAGCCGGCCCGCGTTCGACCACCACGGCGCACATCGCCTCGCCGAGCGCCGCCGCGACCGCGATCTCCGCACCCGCTTCGATCTCGAGGTGGTCGACGAGGGGGCCGATCACCCCGTCGATGTCGTCGAGCGCTTCGGCGCGGGTCGCGCCCCGTGCGTCGTCGAGTGCCAGTGCGAGGGCTTCGGCGCGGGCGTCCCAGCGGTGGGCTTCCGCGTCGGCGGCGCGGCGGGTGTCTTCGGCCTCCCGGAGCTGCGTCTCGGCCCGGACCCGGGCGTCGGCCGCGGCCGCTCGTTGCGCGGTGAGCTCGGCCTCGGCGGCTTCAGCGACGACCCGGCGTTGTTCGAGGTCGACTGCGTCGAGCTCCACTCCTTCGAGCTCGGTGCGCGCGGCCGCGGCGTCGGCAACGAGCGTCTCGATCACACCTTCGTCGGCGGCCGCTGCGAGCTCCCGCTCGAGCCCTCGCTGCTTCTCGGCCACGAGTGCGGCGAGGCCGCGGGTGCGCTCACGGAGTGAACCGGCGCGCACGAGGGCGTCGTTGAGCTCGTCGTCGCCGAGACGCGACACCGTCTGCTCGCGTTCCATGACCGAGACGTCGAGCTCGGCGAGGCGGCTGCGGATCTCACGATCGCGGGAGCCGAATCCGACGCCCTTCTCCTGCAGCCGCTCGCGGCGGGCCTGCAGCCCGGCGATCTCGTGGCCGGCGAGGTGCAACCGGATGGCGCGGGCTTCGTCGACGAGGCCGTCGTGGCGGCGGGCGGCGTCGGCCTGGCGCTGGAGCGGTGACAGACCCCGACGGACCTCGCGCAGCAGGTCGTTCAGCCGCAGCAAGCTCCCCTCGGTCGCCTCGAGCCGACGCTCGGCCTTCTCGCGACGCTTCCGGTACTTCAGGATCCCGGCGGCCTCTTCGATGATCGCCCGGCGATCCTCGGGTCGGGAGTTGAGCACCTGATCGAGCTGACCCTGACCGACGATCACGTGTTGCTGTCGGCCGATCCCGGTGTCGGAGAGCATCTCCTGGATGTCGAGCAGCCGACACGGCGCCCCGTTGAGCTGGTACTCCGACTCACCCGTGCGGAAGAGCAACCGGGTGATGGTCACCTCGGAGAACTCGATCGGCAACATGCCCGAGGTGTTGTCGATGGTGAGCGACACTTCGGCACGGCCGAGCGCCGGCCGATCCGACGTGCCGGCGAAGATCACGTCGTCCATCTTCGTGCCGCGCAGCGAACGCGCGCCCTGGGCACCGAGCACCCACGCGACGGCGTCGACGAGGTTCGACTTCCCGGAGCCGTTCGGCCCGACGACCACCGTCACGCCCGGCTCGAAATCGAGCACGGTCTTGTCGGCAAAGGACTTGAACCCCCGGAGGGTCAGTGACTTCAGGAACACGCAGATCCTTGTCGTCGTCGGCGAGATCGCGGGGAAGTGGCTGATGTCGCGCCGAGCGCGTCGGGGTCCGACTCGGCTCGTCGAGCGTAGCGATTCCAAGGGCTCGGACCGGGGATCAACGCACCCGGAATCCCGTGTCTCCGACCGGGATCTCGTCGGCCGTGGCCACCGCGTCGACCCGCGCCCGTGACGGACCGGTCCGACACCAGGTCACGAGTCGGTCCACCGCAGCCGGTGGCCCTTCGAACACGCCCTCGACCGTGCCGTCGCCCCGGTTGCCGACCCATCCCGCGACACCGAGCCCGACGGCCTGCTCCCGGCACGACTCCCGGAACCACACCCCCTGCACCCGCCCCGTGATGACTACCCGAACGCGTTTCGCAAGCATCCCGACGGAGCGCGGACAACGAGAACCGGTGAGCGATCGAGGCGGCGCAGCGGAGCGAACCATGAGCGCAGCGGAGCCGCCGGACACGATCACAGAACCCGAACCGGTGAGCGATCGAGGCGGCGCAGCGGAGCGAACCATCACACCTGGCAGGCCACGCAGTAGAAGGTGGAGCGGCCGCCGACCTTGGTGCGGGCGATGGGTCGTCGGCAGCGGCGACAGGCCTCGCCCTCGCGGGCATAGACCTTGTGGTGGAGCTGGTACTGGCCGGGCTCGCCGAACAGGTCGACGTACTGCTCGTCGGCGAGCGACGAACCGCGGTACTTGACCGCGTCCTGCAGCACCTCGCTGATCGCGCGGTAGAGGCGGCGGATCTCCGACGACGACAACGAGTCGCTCATGCGGTCGTACCGCAGTCCGGCGGTGAAGAGGATCTCGTCGCTGTAGATGTTGCCGATCCCGGCCATGAACTTCTGGTCCATGAGCAAGGCCTTGAGCTTCGTCTTGCGAGCCCTGAGCATCTCGCCGAAGTAGTCCCACGAGACGGCGGTCTCCAACGGGTCGTAGCCGAGGTGCGCGAGCTCCTCGACCTCCTTCTCGATGTCGTCGGCGTTGGTCACGAACATCTCGCCGAAGGTGCGGGGGTCGACGAAGCGGAGCTGACCGCCTTGCGTGAACGTGATCACCACGTGGGTGTGCTTGAGCGTCTTCTCGCGCGCACTCTTCGCCCGGCGGAGCTGGCCCGACATGCCGAGGTGGACGACGAGCGCGTCGCCGCTGTCGAGCGCGAGGACCAGGTACTTGCCGCGTCGTTCGACACCGGTGATCTTCGTACCCTCGAGTGGCGCGGTGAACTGCTTGCGCTGCCGGTGGCGGCGCACGGCGCGCATGCTGCCGGTGACCTCCGCCCCCTTGATCCGTTTCCCGACCACCTCTTTCTCGAGGTCTCGGCGAATGACCTCCACCTCAGGCAACTCCGGCATCGTGTCCCCCCAACCCATTGGTGCCGACAGCGTCGGCGGTGTCGTGGCTTCGCAACCACGCCCAGGCAGCCGCGGCGGCCGCCTGTTCTGCATGCTTCTTCGACCGACCTTCGCCGACGCCTCGCTCGACTCCTCCGACCAACACGGTCGCGAAGAACTGCTTGGCGTGGTCGGGACCTTCGTCGCGCACCTGGTAGCGCGGCAGCCGCTCGAATCGGCGCGCCGCGAGCTCCTGCAACAGGCTCTTGTAGTCGCGGTCGCCGGGCCCTTCCGCGCTCTCGTCGATCCGCTCCTCGAGCAACGCGAGCACCACGCGCTGCGCGGTCTCCCACCCGCCGTCGAGGTAGACGGCGGCGATCACCGCTTCGAGCGCGTCGGAGAGGATCGAGGTCTTGGCCCGGCCGCCCGAGGCGTCTTCGCCCTTGCCGAGGAGCAGCGCCGGGCCGAGGTCGATCGTGAGGGCGACCTCTGCGAGCACCTCGGCATTGACCACCGACGCGCGGATCTTGGCGAGCTCTCCCTCGGGGAGCGCCGGGTACCGGCGGTACATGTAGTCGGTCACCACGAGCCCGAGGACGGCATCACCCAGGAACTCGAGCCGCTCGTTCGACTCCACTGCCGAGTGCTCCGCGCAGTAGGAGCGGTGCGAGAGCGCGAGATGGAGCAGCGCAGGGTCGTGGAACTCACAGTCGATCCGCTTCTGCAGGTCACGCATGATCGACCGACCTCTGGGCCCGCTCGAGCCGGGCCGAGACGACATCGACGAGATCGCCGACCGTGACCACGTCGGTGAGATCGTCGTCGTCGATCGCGAAGCCGACGGTCCGCTCGCCGAGCTCCTCCTCGATCGCTTCCACGAGGTCGATGAGCGCGAGCTGGTCGGCGCCGAGATCTTCGATCAGGCGCGCACCGAGATCGATCTCGACGTCGTCGAGCTCCAGCACCTCGGCGGTGTTGAACCGGACACACTTCACGACGTCGTCGGGTCCGAGCCGGTCGCGACCGACATGGGTCTCAGCCGGCATCGGCAATTGCTCCGGCGCTGGCTCCGGCGCCGGCCATCGCGTCTGCGATGTGGCCGACGACATCGGCGGCGACGCAATCGGCCGCGATCTTGATCGCGTTCACGATGGCGCGAGCCGACGAGGAACCGTGAGAGATCACGCACACGCCGTCGACGCCGAGCAGCACGGCACCGCCGGTCGCGTCGGGATCGAGCTGCGCCGCGGCGTCGAGCAGCAACGGTGCGACGACCGCGCCGGCTTCCTTGGCCTCGGGGGTCGACTCGAGCACCCCGAAGACGAGGCCCGCGATCTGGCGCAGTGCGCCTTCGAGCGTCTTGAGCGCGACGTTGCCGGTGAAGCCGTCGGTGACGACGACATCGGGCCGTGTGCTCATGAGGTCGCGACCTTCGACGTTGCCGACGAAGCCGGCGAGTGGTTGGAGGAGCTGGTGCGCACGCTTGCGGAGATCGTCGCCCTTCCCGGCCTCTTCGCCGTTCGAGAGGAGACCGATCGACGGCTCGTCGATGCCGAAGCGTGCCCGCGCGTACTCGCTGCCCATGCGGGCGAACTGGAGCAGCCACTCGGGATCGCAATCGACCGTGGCACCCCCGTCGATGAGGATCTGCGGATGTGACCCCGGAACCGGGATGGGAACCGCGATCCCGGGCCGGGAGACTCCCGTGATGCGACCCCAGCGGAGCAGCGCGCTCGCCATCGTCGCACCCGTGTTGCCGGCGCCGACCATCGCCTGCGCCCGCCCGTCGCGTACCGCCTCGGCGGCGCGGGCAAGCGACGAGTCCTTCTTGGTACGCACCGACGAAGCCGCGTCGTCGTGCATCGACACGACCTCACTCGCGGCCGCGATCTCGACGCCGCCGGGGAGCACGCCATCGGGGAGCAGCGGTTCGATCGCGTCGGGGTGACCGACGAGCAGCACGCCGACATCGAGCTCGGCAGCCGCCTGGAGCGCACCCGCGACGATCTCGCCGGGCGCCCGGTCGCCGCCCATGGCGTCGACCGCAACCGTGCAGGCGCGTCCCATCTCGATCCGCGAGCTAGTCGACCTCGACGGCCTGGCGGCCTCGGTACCAGCCGCAGTTGCCACACACCACGTGCGGCAGCTTCACCGCGCCACAGTTCGGACACAGCGAACGGGCCGGGGCCTCGAGCCGCCAGTTGGACGCGCGGCGGGTGCGCGTCTTCGCTCGCGGGGTCTTGCGCTTGGGGACTGCCATGACCGCTCCTTGCGTTTCAGATGTGCAACTCGCGCAGGGCATCCCAGCGCGGGTCGGGTGGGTTGGGATCGCATTCGCACTCGGCGTCGTTGCGGTCGATTCCGCACGAGGGGCACAAACCTGCGCACTCCTCACGACACCGGGGCGAGACAGGAAGCTCGAGCAGCACGGCGTCACGCACCGCGATCTCGAGGTCGATCTCGTCGCCGTCGAGCGCGTAGGTCTCGCCCTCGATCGGCTCGGCTTCGAACAGCTCCGAGATCGGGCTGTCGAGCGCGCCGCCGACCTCGGTGAGGCAGCGCGGCACACGGTGCCGTCCAGCGCCCGTGGGCGCGGCCGCGCACGACGATGCCGTCGGGGATCCGCTCGAGCATCGCCTCGGTCACGAGCGGCACCGCAGGGTCGAGGCGCGTGCTGCCCACGTGCGCGTGCTCGAGGTCGACGACCTCGGCGCGAACCTCGCGTCGCGACCCCGGATGGTGCAAGAGGTCCGCGATCGA
The DNA here is from genome assembly GCA_963829475.1 of uncultured Actinomycetes bacterium. Lineage (GTDB taxonomy): Bacteria > Actinomycetota > Acidimicrobiia > IMCC26256 > JANYLB01 > JANYLB01. The sequence goes on from CAWHIU010000002.1 coordinate 1,633,051, forward strand.
GAACCGGAATGGGCTGGCGTTCATACGAGGTTCATCGCCTTCAGGCGGCAGCCCACGACGAGGTGGGCGAACAAGGAGTGGCCGCGGCGCTGACCGGGCCACGCGAGCGCGTCGACCGGCCATTGTAGCAGTTCAGACGCATTTCCCAGGATCTGGAAGCCCCAGCCCGGATGTCTGGTCGACTCCGCTGCGCCGCCTCTCTCGCTCACCCGCTCAGGGTCCCGCGAGACGCGTCCGGCGACTCCGCTGCGTCTCCGGATGTCTGGTCGACTCCGCTGCGCCGCCTCTCTCGCTCACCCGCTCAGGGTCCGCGAGACGTCCGGCGACTCCGCTGCGTCTCCAGGACTGTTCCGTGGTCGACTCCGCTGCGCCGCCTCTTTCGCTCACCCGCTCAGGGTCCGCGAGACGCGTCCGGCGACTCCGCTGCGTCTCCTATACCTGGTCTTGATCGAAGAAGGCGCTTTCGCCCGACTCGTCTTCCTCGGGCTCGGACTCGGGCAGCTCGACCACGACCTGGAGCCGTTCGCGGCCCTTCTGGACCGCCTGCATCGTCCGCTCGAGCACGACCTCGAACGAGGCGAGCTTCTGGTCGACGTAGTCCTCGGCCTCGTGCTGGAGCGCCCGGGCCGCGGCCTCGGCGTCGTCGATCACGGTCTGAGCTCGGCGCCGGGCCTCCCGCACGACCTCGCTCCGCTCGACCATCCGCTCGGCCTGGAGCCGGCCGGCCTCGACGATCTCGTCGGATTCCCGTCGGGCCTGGACGAGGAACTCCTCCCGCTCCTTCAGCAGCCAGCGGGCGCGCCGCAGCTCCTCGGGCAGACCCTCGAGCGCCTCTTCGACGAACGCGAGCACTTCGTCCTTGTTGATGAGGACCGACGCCGACATGGGCATCGACCGACCCGACTCGACGAGCTCGCGGGCCTGCAGCAGCGCGGCTTCGGTGTCGGGGTGGTACTCGGTGTCGAGAGGATCAGTCTCGGGATTTTCGACCTCGGTCATGACTACCCGCTCTCGGTGCTGCGCACCGGGCCGCTCGGGCCACGCTCCGCCGTGGCTCGCCACTCTGGACTCTCTGCTCGCTCATGACGACTCTCCCCCTCGAGGAACCGCTCGTTCAGCCGCTTGGCCACGAGCGGCGGGACCATGCTCGAGACGTCGCCGCCGAAACGGGCAACCTCTCGCACCAGACTCGACGAGAGGAACGAGTGCTGCGGACTCGTCGAGATGAAGAAGGTCTCGATGCCCGAGAGGCGCTGGTTCATCTGCGCCATCTGGAGCTCGTAGTCGAAGTCGGAGACGGCCCGGAGGCCCTTCACGATCGCGTTGGCGTCGTGGTCACGGGCGAAGTCGACGAGCAGGCCCTTGAAGAACTCGATGCGGATGTTGTCGAGGTGCGCAGTGACCTCCCGGAGCATCTGCTGACGCTCGTCGAGGGTGAACAGCGACTGGGCCTTCTGCGGGTTGCGGATCACCGCCACGATGACGTCGTCGAACTGTCGCGAGCAGCGCTCGATGATGTCGAGATGGCCGAAGGTGACCGGATCGAACGATCCCGGGCACAGAGCAGTGGACACGCGGCGAGGTCTCCTGTTCACGGCGCGAGACGCGCGAGGACGGCCACGATCGTACCGCCCGAGACCCGTTCCCACGTCATATCCCATCCGGATGGCCACGCCGGCGCCGTCGAACCGACGGCCCGCTCGACCACGATCCGGGCATCGGATGTCGTCCAGGCCTCCGATCCGAGGTCTCCGAGCGCCTTGCAGAGCACCGCGATCGGAAGCTCGTAGGGCGGGTCCACGAACACGAGATCGAACGGTGCCTCGAGAGGTGGGCGATCCCGGAGCATCGCCTCGACACTGCGCCGGACGATCCGGGCGCGCTCCGTCATCCGGGTCGTCGCGAGGTTCGCCCGGATCGCGACCGTCGCCGGCTGGGCCCGGTCGACGAGCACCGCGGAGCGCGCACCCCGTGACAGAGCCTCGATCCCGAGCGCGCCACTGCCCGCGTAGAGGTCGAGCACCGAGGCATCGTCGACCAGTGGGCCGAGCCCCGAGAACAACGACTCCTTCACCCGGTCGGCCGTCGGGCGCGTGCGATCCCCCTTCGGCGCGACGAGTCGCAGCCCACCCGCCTCCCCCGCGATCACCCGCATCAGCACCCACCGGCCGTCGCCATCGCCGCCGATCGTGACACGTCCACCCCAACCCGATCGTTCCGGCGTCGCAAGCGCGGGAAATACCCCGCGCCGACGACGCCGGAACGGGGGGGTTCAGCTCTTGAAGAGGAACTCGACGTCGTCGCCGAGGAGGTCTTCGACCTCTTCGCGCAGGGGCTGGTGACGGGCCAGATCGGGGTCGTCGTCGAGGATCTCCTCGGCGACCTTGCGGGCCCATTCGACGTAGCGCGCGTCGCGGGGGATGCGGCCGAGCTTCAGGTCGCCGAAGCCGGCCTGCTTCTCGCCGAACACCTCGCCGGCGCCGCGGATCTCGAGATCGCGTTCGGCGAGCAGGAAGCCGTCGGTGCTGTCGGCCATGGCCTGCAGCCGAGCTTCGCCGTCGGGTGTGGCCGGATCACCGAAGAGGAAGCACCACGAGGAGCCGCCTCCTCGACCGACGCGGCCGCGCAGCTGATGGAGCTGCGAGAGCCCGAAACGCTCGGCGCCGTCGACGATCATCACCGTCGCGTTGGGCACGTCGACCCCGACCTCGATGACGGTCGTCGCGACGAGCACGTCGATCTCGCCGGCACGGAACGCCGTCATCACCGATTCCTTGTCGGGCGCCTTCATCTGGCCATGGAGGAGCCCGAGTCGCAGACCGGCGAGCTCCTCGGCCCCGAGCCGCTCGTACTCGGTGGTCGCATCCTTCGCCTCGATCTTGGGTGAGCCTTCGACCAACGGACAGACCACGAACGCCTGCCGGCCGGCAGCCACCTCGGTGCGCAACAGGTCGTACGCGCGCTCGCGCCCGACCGGATCGGGCCCGATCCAGTCGGTCGTGACCGGTGCGCGTCCGGCTGGCATCTCTCGGAGCTCGCTCTTGTCGAGGTCGCCGTAGATCAGGAAGGCGGCGGTGCGCGGGATCGGGCGTCGCGGTCATCACGAGCACGTCGGGGACGGGCGCGCCCTCGCCGCCCCGCGCCCGCAGCAGCGCCCGCTGCTCGACGCCGAAGCGGTGCTGCTCGTCGATCACCGCGAGCCCGAGACGCGGGATGGGCGCGTCGCCGTAGAGCAGGGCGTGGGTGCCGATGAGCACGTCGCACGCTCCCGCTTCCAGCTCGGCCACCAACCGGCGGCGTTCCGCGGCCGGCGTGCGGTTGGTGAGCAGGCGCGCCGTCACCGGGCGCTCGCCGGTGAGCGTTCCCTCGGCGCGCACCGCGAGACCGGCCAACATCGAGAGGCTTGACAGGTAGTGCTGCTCGGCCAGCACCTCGGTCGGAGCCATCAGCGCACCCTGGTAGCCACCCTGGACCGCGGCGAGGAGCGCGGTGAACGCGACGACCGTCTTGCCCGAGCCGACGTCGCCCTGCAGCAGCCGGTGCATGGGCGCGTCGGATGCCATGTCGCCGAGGATCTCGTCGATCGTCCGCCGCTGGTCGCCGGTGAGCGGGAACGGCAGCGCGGCATGGAACCGGGAAACCAGGGTGCCGTCGACCGTGTGTCGGATCCCCTGCTGCGCGGCCTCGATCGCGCGCTTGCGGGCCACCAGTCCCACCTGCATGCGCAGGAACTCGTCGAACCGGAGGCGGCGCTGCGCGCGTCGCGACTCCTCGAGATCGGCCGGTTGGTGCACCTTCTCGAGCGACCACTCGCGCTCCATGAGCTTGAGCTCGCGGCGGACCGGCTCGTCGAGCGGGATCGGCGATCCCACCGCTTTCCCGCACCCAGTCGAGCGCCGACGCGACGATCTTGCGGAGCTGCCAGGTGAACACGTCGGCCTTGCCCGACTGCGGATACACCGGCGACGACGGTGCCGGTGTTCTCGCCGAGCTTGCCGAGCACGTCGACGACCGGGTTGGTGAGCTGGCGCTTGCCCTTGTACGCCTCGACCTTGCCGAAGAACGCGGCCTCGGTCCCCACCGGCAGCTGACGCTCACGCCACGCCTGGTTGAAGAAGACGACGTTGAGCAACGACGTGCCGTCGTAGACCGCTGCATCGACGACCATCCGACCCTGGCGGCTCCGCCGGCTCGCGATGCGCCGGACCTCGGCGAACACCGTCGCCTCCTGGCCGATCGCAAGCTCCGCGATCTCGGCTTTGACGGTGCGGTCGTGATAGCGGCGCGGGTAGTGCTGGAGCACGTCGAGCACGCTCTCGATGCTCATCAGCGAGAGTCGGTCGGCCAGCTTCGTGGTGACGCCGAGCTTCGACACCGGCACCGCCCCGAGCTCGCGCAGCGTCAGCGTGCCCGTCGCTACTCCACTCCGATGAGGTACGGGTAGAGCGGCTGGCCGCCGTGGTGCACCTCGATCTCGATCTGGGGGAAGTGGTCGGCGACGTACTCCGTGATCCGGGCCGTATCGGCAGGCGGTGCGTCGGCACCGATGATCACCGTCACCAGCTCACGGTCGTCGTCGATGAGCGCATCGAGGAGCACCCGAGCGGCGTCGAACGGCGAACGCACCGCCGCCTGGATCCCCTCGCGGTTGTCGATCGACAACCAGTCGCCCGCCGCGATCCGGCCGCACTCGGCGACGCTGTCGCGAACCGCCTGCGTCACCGCACCGCAGTTCACGCGTCCGACTGCTTCTTGCATCGCCTGCACGTTGACGTCGATCGCGGCGTCGGGGTCGTACACGATGAGCGCGGCGAGGCCCTCGATCACTGCGAGGGTCGGGATCACGGCGATGCGCTTGACGGTGAGATCGGCGACCTTGCTCGCGACCGGGACGATGTTCGTGTTGTTCGGCAGCACGATCACGGAGTCGGCGGGGCATGCCTCGACCGCCTCCAGGATCTGGGCCGTCGACGGGTTCATCGACTGGCCACCGGCAACGAGCTGTTGCACGCCGAGGCTCGACAGCAACCGCCGGATGCCGTCGCCCACACCCACGGCGACGACCGCGGTGGTGACCAGCTTCGACGGCTCGGTGGGGACCGATCCACCGGCGTGCTGCTGCACCCAGCTCTCTTCCTCGAGCTGTCCGACCTGTTCGATGAGGTCGGTCACCCGGATCTTGTACGGCCGACCCGCGTCGATCCCGGCTTCGACGGCGGCACCGATGTCGTCGGTGTGGACGTGGCAGTTCCAGGCGCCGTCGCCCCCGACCACCACGATCGAGTCGCCGATCGCGCCCCAGGTCTCCTTGAAGCCAGGGATCGTGGAGTCGTCGGCCTCGAGCAGGTACATCACCTCGTAGCGGAGGTCGGAACCGGGCGCGACCGACGCGTGAGCCTCGACGGAACGTGGCGTCACGACGAACTGCGGCTCGGGAATCGGCCGACCGGCCACCACCTCGAGCATCGCGTCGAGCAGGAGAGCGAAACCCTTGCCACCAGCGTCGACGACTCCGTTCTCCTTCAACACCGGAAGGAGCTCGGGCGTGCGCGCCACGGCTGCATCGGCGGCGGCACGCACATGTTCGAGCAGGCCGTCGAGCGTGGTCTCACCGGCATCCCGGCAGCGCTCGGCCGCCTCCGCCGACTCGCGGACAACGGTGAGGATGGTGCCCTCGATCGGCCGGAGCACCGCGGCGTAGGCCGCGTCGGCGGCGGTACGGAGTCCGGTCGCGATGTCGGCCCCGCCCACGCGCTCGAGCGGAGAGAACGTGTCGGCGAGACCGCGCAGCACCTGCGAGAGGATCACCCCCGAGTTGCCGCGGGCACCCATGAGCGAACCGTGGGCGACCGCCCGGCACACATCGGGCATCTGGGCGTCGGGCACGCGGCCGGCGTCGCCGAGCTCGGTGCACACCGACTCGAGCGTGAGCGCCATGTTGGTACCCGTGTCGCCGTCGGGCACCGGATAGACGTTGAGCCGGTTCAGCTCCTCCTGGTGTGAACGCAAGGCATCGCGGAACCGGACGACGATCCTGGCGACATCCGGGGCCGCGAGCTGCTCGAGGATCGGCACGGTTCGATCGTACCGGGCGAACCGGGCGGACCGGGCGGCTCGTGGCCTGCCTGCTACTCTTGCTTGTTCCTCCCGCGGGCTCCTCGTGGCCCCGGAGTGTCCTGAACCTTCGAGTCACCCGAGAGGTCTGTGTCATGGCATCCGTCTGCGACGTCTGCGGCAAGAAGCCGCAGTTCGGCAAGCGCCTGAGCCACTCCCACCGTCGCACGAACCGGCGCTGGAACCCGAACGTGCAGCGCATCCGCGCCATCGTCGACGGCTCCCCTCGTCGGATCCACGCCTGCACCGGTTGCATCAAGGCCGGCAAGGTCCAGAAGCCGTAGGGCACCGCTGTGCAGGGCGTCGTTCGCACGTTCGATCCGCTCTCGGGTGAGGGCGTCATCCTCGCCGACGCCGACCGGACCGACTTCACGCTCGCGGCCGACGCGCTCGAGCACTCGATCTTCCGGATGCTCCGCCAGGGCCAACGCGTCAACTTCGATCTCGACGACGCCGGCCGGGCCACACGCATCCGCATCGGCGCCGAGATCGACATGGGCTACACCGGCAACGTCTGATCTTCGGGTCGAGATGTCGGGTCTCAATTGGGGTGCTCTGATCGGCGTCGGTAAGCTCCTTTGACCATTTCGCCCGTCGGTGGGGTCGACGTTCGACCGTCCGGCGGGGAGACAAGGAGCGTCGAACCGTGACGGCAAGCGTCGACACCGCCCCTCCCACCACGAACGAGCGCCTCACCCGTTGGGTCGAGGAGATGGCCACCCTGTGTGAGCCCGCCCGGATCCACTGGTGTGACGGCAGCGAGGCTGAGGCCGAGCTCCTCTGTCAGCAGCTCGTCGACGCGGGCACCTTCACCCCCCTCGCCGACGACAAGCGCCCCAACTCGTACTGGGCCATCTCGGATCCGAGCGACGTCGCCCGCGTCGAGGACCGCACCTTCATCTGCTCCGCCGACGAGGCCGACGCCGGACCGACGAACAACTGGAAGCCACCGGCCGAGATGCGGGCCAAGCTCGACGGCCTCTTCTCCGGCTGCATGCGCGGTCGCACGATGTACGTCGTCCCCTTCAGCATGGGTCCGCTCGGTTCGCCGCTCTCCTACATCGGGGTCGAGATCACCGACTCCCCCTACGTCGTGGTGAGCATGCGCACGATGACCCGCATGGGCCAGGCCGCGCTCGACGTGCTCGGTGCCGACGGCGAGTTCGTGCCGTGCATGCACTCGCTCGGCGCGCCGCTCGCCGACGGCGAGGCCGACGTGCCGTGGCCGTGCAACGCCGAGGAGAAGTGGATCGTCCACTATCCCCGAGACGCGTGAGATCTGGTCGTTCGGCTCCGGCTACGGCGGCAACGCGCTCTTGGGCAAGAAGTGCTTCGCGCTCCGCATCGCGTCGGTGATCGCCCGCGACGAAGGCTGGCTCGCCGAGCACATGCTCATCCTCAAGCTCACCGCGCCCGACGGCCGTGAGCGCTTCATCGCCGCCGCGTTCCCGTCGGCGTGCGGCAAGACCAACCTCGCCATGCTCGTTCCCACCACCCCCGGGTGGAAGGCCGAGATGATCGGCGACGACATCGCGTGGATGAAGTTCGGCGACGACGGCCGCCTCTACGCCATCAACCCCGAGTTCGGCATCTTCGGCGTCGCCCCGGGCACCAACCGCAAGACCAACGCCAACGCGATGGACACACTCAACGAGAACACGGTGTTCACCAACGTCGCGCTCACCGACGACGGCGACATCTGGTGGGAAGGCATCGACGACCCCGCGCCCGCCCACCTCACCGACTGGCGCGGCCTCGACTGGACTCCGGAGACGAACGCGCCCGCCGCCCACCCGAACGCCCGCTTCTGCGCGCCGGCATCGCAGTGCCCGGTCATCGCGCCGGAGTGGGAGGACCCGAAGGGTGTGCCGATCTCGGCGTTCCTCTTCGGTGGCCGCCGCGCCACCACGGTTCCGCTCGTGTACGAGTCGCGCGACTGGCAGCACGGCGTGTTCATCGGCGCCACGATGGGCTCCGAGAAGACGGCTGCCGCGATCGGCGGCCTCGGCGAGCTCCGCCACGACCCGTTCGCGATGCTCCCGTTCTGCGGCTACAACATGGCCGACTACTTCTCGCACTGGCTGAGCCTCGCCGGGCAGCAACGACGCGTCGAAGCTGCCCCGGATCTTCGGCGTGAACTGGTTCCGCAAGGGCGACGACGGCACGTTCCTGTGGCCCGGCTACAGCGACAACTCCCGCGTGCTCGAATGGATCGTCGACCGGGTCGACGGTCGCGCCGACGGCCGGGAGACTCCCATCGGCGTCGTGCCGACCGAAGCCGACCTGAACCTCGACGGGCTCGACGCGTCGGCCGACGCCGTCGCCGCCGCGCTGCGGGTCGACGAGGGTGAGTGGCGTTCCGAGGTCGTGAACACGCGCAAGCACTTCGACGACTTCGGCGACCGCCTCCCCGGCGAGCTCCTCGAACAGCTCGCCGCCCTCGAACAACGCCTCGCGTAGCGACTTCCCGCTCTTGCGCCTGCGGCGCAGGCCGCTCGGGCCCCGCTCGCCGAGACACGCGTCGTAGCGACGCGCGGCGACGGCTCGCTTCGGAGCACAGCTGCGTGCCATGAGTGGTAGCAAGTCGCGGATGAGCGAACGCGTCGAGTCGATCCTGCGCGAGGCGACGGTCGAGGAGAAGGCGGCGAGCGTCGCCGGCACCGACCTCTGGAACACGCCGGGGTTCCCCCGCCTCGACGTCCCCGGTCTGCGGGTGACCGACGGGCCGAACGGTGCGCGCGGTCCCCGCTGGACCGGCCAGGGTGCACTCTGCGTCCCGTGCGGATCGGCGCTCGGTGCCACGTGGGATCCTGCGCTGCTCGAGCGGGTCGGTCGGGCGCTCGGCGAGGAGGCCCGCACCAAGGGTGCGCACGTGCTGCTCGCGCCGACGGTCAACCTGCACCGGCATCCGCTCGCGGGCCGGAACTTCGAGTGCTACTCCGAGGACCCGCACCTCACGGCACGACTCGCGGTCGGGTTCGTCGCGCGGCGTGCAGTCGAACGACGTCGGCGTCACCGTCAAGCACTTCGTCGCCAACGACTCCGAGTTCGAGCGGATGACGATCAGCTCCGAGGTCGACGAACGCACGCTGCGCGAGCTGTACCTCGTGCCGTTCGAGGCGGCGGTGAAGGAAGCCGGCGCGTGGGGCGTGATGTCGGCCTACAACCGGCTCAACGGCACGTACTGCAGCGAGCACGAGTGGCTGCTGACGACGGTGCTGCGCGACGAGTGGGGCTTCGACGGGTTCGTCGTCTCCGACTGGTTCGGCACCCACAGCACCGCGCGGCCGCGAACGCAGGGCTCGATCTCGAGATGCCCGGGCCGCCGCAGTGGTTCGGCAGCAAGCTGGTGGACGCGGTCGACGCCGGCGAGGTCAGCCGCGTCGACCCTCGACCGGATGGCGGCCACGGTGCTCGAGCTCGGTGAGCGCACCGGTGCGCTCGACGGTCTCGGCAACGACGACGCCCGATCGGTCGACCAACCCGCGCACCGGGCCCTGGCGCGCGAGGTCGCGGCGGCGAGCTTCGTCCTGCTCCGCAACGAAGCGAACGCTCCTCCCACTCGAACCGTCGACGCTCGGGTCGGTGGCGTTGATCGGCGCGGGCGCCGACCAGGCGTGGATCATGGGCGGCGGCAGCGCCTCGCTCACCCCGCACTACTCGGTCACCCCGCTCGAAGGGCTGAACGAGGCGTTCGCCGGGAGCACCGAGGTGCGCCTCGCGCGGGGTCCGGCGACGAACCGAACCATCCCCCTCGTCGAAGAGCGCCGCATGATCCGCGCGCGACCCGATGAGCTCCCGGTCGCGCTCGAATACTTCGCGACCACCGACTTCACCGGTCCGGTCGTGTTCACCGAGACCCTCCCGTCGACCCGTCAGATCTGGATGGGCGACTGGACCGACTCCTTCGACAGCTCCCGCTACTCCGTGCGCGCCACCGCGACGTTCCGGGCGGAAGAGGCCGGCGACTGGACCTTCGGCCTCACGACGGTGGGACCCTGCCGGGTCATGCTCGACGGCGACGTGGTTGTCGACGCGTGGACCGATCGGCCCGAGCGGCGACTCGTTCTTCGGCTTCGGGAGCAAGGAGATCCGCGTCACGGTCCCGTTGCGGGCCGGCGAGCCGCGCGCGCTCACCATCGACTACTCGTCGGAGGGCACGAGCATCCTCGGCGGCTTCGCGCTCGGCGCGTCACCACCCGAACGGACCGACGCGCTCGACCGACGCGATCGCGACTGCACGCGACGCCGACGTCGCGATCGTCGTCGTCGGCACGGGGCCCGACTGGGAGAGCGAGGGCCACGACCGCGAATCGATGGACCTGCCGCGCGACCAAGCGACGTTGATCCGAGCGGTCGCCACGGCCAACCCGCGGACGATCGTGTGCGTCAACGCAGGTGCACCCGTCACGATGGACTGGGCCGATGTCGTCCCATCCGTCCTGCAGTGTTGGCTTCCCGGACAGGAGTGGGGCCATGCGCTCGCCGACGTGCTCACCGGCGCGGCGGAGCCCGGCGGTCGCCTTCCCACCACGATCCCCGAACGACTCGACGACTCTCCCGCCTTCCCCGACTACCCGGGCGCCGACGGCACCGTCGGGTACGGCGAGGGTGTCTTCATGGGCTACCGCGGCTACGACACCCACGGGTACGACCCGACCTTCTGCTTCGGTCACGGCCTCACGTACACGACCTTCGCGTACGGAGACGCAGTCGTCGACGGGACCACGGTGTCGGTGGAGCTGACGAACACCGGGACTCGTACCGGCTCCGAGGTCGTGCAGTGCTACGTCGGCGACGTCGAGTCATCGGTGTCGCGTCCGGTTCACGAGCTCCGGGCGTTCGAGAAGGTGACCCTCGATCCCGGTGCCTCACGCACCGTGAGCTTCTCGCTCTCCGACCGGGCGTTCGCCTTCTGGTCCGACACCCGGTGGGTGGTCGAACCCGGCCCGTTCACGATCGAGATCGGAGCGTCATCGCGCGACATCCGCACGGAGGTCACCCTCGATCACCCGGGCGCCACCCTGCCCGTCTGACCCGTGGCCCGCCGACCAACGCGTCGCTACCATGCCCCGGCAACAACCGGGCGGCGCGAACCCAACGGGGGCAGCATGGCAGTGCGGGCGTACGTACTCATCCAGACCGAGGTCGGCCGCGCCGTGACCGTGGCTCGCGAAGTCGGATCGATCGACGGTGTGGTCTCCGCCGACGACGTGACCGGGCCCTACGACGTGATCGTCGTCGCCGAAGCCACCACGATGGACACCCTCGGCCAGCTCGTCGTCTCGGAGGTGCAGGCCGTCGCGGGCATCGTGCGCACGACGACCTGCCCCGTCGTCAACCTGTAGTGCCGCCCTGCTCGACCCCGTCGCGCTGGCGGCCGGCGCGCGCGGTTCGGCGTGCGTGTCGAGCGAATGCGAGCTCGACGAGTCGGTCGAGCAACTGTGCATACGACACGCCCGACGCTTCCCAGAGGCGCGGATACATCGAGATCGGGGTGAACCCCGGGATGGTGTTGACCTCGTTGACGATGAACCCGCGCTCGTCTGAGTAGAAGCAGTCGACCCGCGCCATCGCTTCGAGCCGGCAGGCTTCGAAAGCCCGGGCCGCGATGTCGCGGACCTCGCTCACCCGCTCGGCGCTGAGCGGTGACGGGATCAGCAGCTCCGCGGCACCGTCTTCGTACTTGTCGGAGTAGTCGTAGAACTCGGCGCCGGGGACGATCTCGCCGGGCACCGACGTCTCGGGTGGGTCGTCGCCGAGCACCGCGACCTCGATCTCACGCCCGGCCACCATCTCCTCGGCGATGATCCACTCGTCGAACGCGAGAGCGGTCGCGATCGCGGCATCGAGCTCGGCGCGGTCATGGGCCTTCACGACGCCGATCGACGAGCCCATGTTCGCGGGCTTGACGAAACACGGGAGTCCGAGCTCGCTCTCCGACCCGATCGGCGAACGCCGCCGGATCGTGACCATCGCGATGGACGAGGTATGCGGCGATCGGGAGCCCGGCGGCCACGAACGCCCGCTTCATCATCACCTTGTCCATGCCGACGGCCGACCCGACGACACCCGAACCCACGTACGGCAGGTCGGCCAGCTCGAGGAGCCCCTGCACCGTGCCGTCCTCGCCGTACGGGCCGTGCAGCAGCGGGAACACGACGTCGATCGCGCCCAGCTCCGAGCCGGCGTGCAGCGGGACTGCCGGTCGCGAGGCCTCCCACATCGCCGACGAGCTCGCCGTCGACGTCGAACGCGGGAGGAAGCGCGGCCGGACCAGCTGCGATCGCGCGACGAGCGCCGTCGGCGAGCAACCAGCGGCCGTCCGTCGTGATCGCCACCGGAACCACCTCGTAGCGCGCCGGATCGAGCGCCCGCGCGACGGCGACCGCGGTCACGCGCGACACGTCGTGCTCCGCCGACCGCCCACCGAACAACAGGAGAATCCGGATCCGTCTGTCATCGCTCCGCTTCGTCCCCGCTCGGCTCACGTGCCGACCTGGAGGATCGCGCGGATCGCGAGGCCCATGATGAACAGTCCCCCGAGGCCGTAGAGCAGCTCACGGCGTCCGTTGCCCTGCATCGAGCTGCGGTACTGGTAGAGCAGGCCGATCGTGATGAACGTGATGAACCCGTAGAACATGTGGAAGCGCGGAACGGCCGACGCGTACGCCTTGCTGCCGACGACGAGCGTGACCCCGAGCAGGATCTGGATGAGGATCGCGACCTCGGCCGCGATCGTCGCGATCCACACCGGTCGACCGCGCAACCGCGGCCACTTCCACGCCGCGAGCGCATAGAGCCCCGCGAGTGCGTTCGCGACGAGCGCGACGTAGCCCCAGGTGCTGTGGATGTCGAAGACGGTTTGGATGGCCGACGCCTCAGGTCACGGCGTCGTCGGCCGCGGAAGCTGCGGCCGGCTTCGCGTATTCGTCCTGCTCGACGTCGAAGCTCCACAGCTCGGCGTTGCTGCTCACCGGACCCTTCGTTGCGTGGGCCTTGTGCCCGTGTTGGAACGCGTTGCTCGCGACCCATGCGTCGAACGAGGCCTGCGTGGTCCAGCGGGTGTAGACGAGGAAGACGTCGCGTCCGTCGGTCGGCTTGAGCAGCTCGAAGGCCTCGAACCCGTCCATCTTGGCGACCTCGCCCGCACGCGCCGCGAATCGGGCGAGCAACTCGTCGGCCCGCTCGGCAGGGACGGTGATCGCGTTGATCCGAACCACACTCATTCGTGTTGCTCCTTCGTCGGCGTCGAGTTCGCGCGTTCCGGCCCGGATTCTCGTCCATCGGAGGGAGCCGGGTCAGACCGGAGAGCCCGACGACTCGCCACGCCTCGCGTTCGGCCACGCCGGAAGGAGCGACCTAGTCTGATCGGAATACCTGGGGTATCAGGCAAAGGAACTCATGCAACTGCAACATCCGCCGCGCCCGCTCGTGCGGATCCTGGTCGTCGACGACCACCAGATGTTCTCCGACTGCCTCATTCGACTGCTCGACGACGAGGCCGACTTCTCCGTCACGGGTACCGCGACGACGATCGCCGAGGCCGCGAACGCTGTCCGCAGTCGTCCTCCCGACGTGATCGTGCTCGACTACCGGCTCCCCGACGGCGACGGCGGGACCGCGGTACGCCAGCTCCGGGTGTCGTGCCCCGGCGTCCGCTTCGTGATGATCACCGGCGCAGCCGACCAGGCCACCCTCGCGGCGGCCCTCGCCGCGGGCGCCGACGGTCTGGTCACCAAGGACCTAGCCGCGGACGAGCTGGTGCAGACCGTCCGGGCCGCCGCGGAGGGGCGAGCGTTCGTGCCCGACGCGATCGCGCAGCGCCTGCTGCCGATCCATCCTCCCGACGGTGTCGCCACCGACCTCAGCGCTCGTGAACGTGAGATCCTGCAGCTGATCGTCGAGGGGTGCTCGAACGCGGTGATCGCCGACCGGCTCGCGCTGAGCATCAACACCGTGCGCAACCACGTGCAGAACGTGCTCGGCAAGCTCGGAGCACACTCGAAGCTCGAAGCAGCCGCGATCGCGGTCCGCATCGGCATCGTTCCCGAGTAGCCGTCAACCGGATCCGGCCCCTGAGGGTTGCTGCCGGGGATTGGGCGACCCGTTCACCGCTCTTCTCGGAGAAACCGTTCGATCTCGGTGGCGAGCTCGTCACCCGTCGGAAGGTCGCTCTCGCTCGCGACGTCGAGCTCGCGCACCATCTCGGCGACATCGGGCCGCTCCGCGAGACCCTCTTCGACCCGCGCCGTGTACTCCTCGGTCTGGTCGTCGAACTCGGAGAGCTCGAGGCTCATCCCCGCGAGGTCTCCGACCCGTTCCAACAGCGCCTTGATCGCCGGCGGTGACGGATTCCCGGCCACGTAGTGCGGCACCTCGGCCCACAGGCCGATCGCCGGGATGTCGGCTTCGCCGAGCGCGACCTGCAGCACCGTCTGCACGCCGGTGGGTCCGTCGTAGTCGACGCGTGTCGTGCCGAGATCCTGGATGAGCGCGTGGCTCGTTCCCGTGGCCATCACCTTGACCGGGCGACGGTGCGACACCGCCGCGGGGAGACCCCCGAGGAGCAGAGCCTGCTCGACTCCGAGTCGCTCGGCTGCTTCGACGATCGTGGTCGTGAACTCATTCCACCGGATCGAAGGCTCCGGACCGGTGCACACGACGACGTCGCGCCCATCCGCCCGACCGGCGACGAAATCGACGGTCGGCCACTCGATCGCCCGGGTGACACCGTCGGCGAGGTGGACCGTCGGCCGGGTCTGTTGCAGGTCGGCGATCTCGTCGAGGTCGATGCGAGCGAATCGGCGCGCGCCTTCGAGCTGGTCGATGACAGCGGCGACCGAACCGGCACCCGCGAGGCCGGCATCGATCCATCCCGAGAAGGCGACGAGCAACACCGGGTCGCGCAACGCCGGCCACTGCTCCACTTCCAGCACACACCCACTGTAGGCGTGCTCCCCCCCACCGTTCGCCGCGGCGCCCTGTAGTTTCTGGCCCATGATCGTTCGCATCTTCACCGCACTCCGGGGAACGACCGGATGAAGTTCGGGGTGCACACCGGTCTGCAGAACACATCGATCGACGAGCTCCGGCGGCTGTGGCGCCGGATCGAAGAGCTCGGCTTCGAGTGGATCTCGATCTGGGACCACTTCTACGCGGCCGACGCATCCGGGAGCCCGGTCTGCCTGGAGGCTGTCGCCGCCCACGCCGCACTCATCGAGGCCACGACCCGAGTGCAGTGCGGATGCCTCGTGTACTCGGTCGGCTACCGGCATCCCGCGATCCTCGCCAACGCGATGGCGACGCTCGATCAGATGAGCAACGGCCGAGTGGTGTTCGGTCTCGGTGCGGGATGGGCCAAGACCGAATACCGCGCCTACGGCATCCCGTTTCCCCCGGCTCCGGTGCGGCTGCGTCAGCTGAACGAAGCGGTCCAGTGCGTGCGCGGCCTCCTCACCGAAGACGTCACCGACTTCGACGGCGAGTTCTTCACCCTGAAGGCGGCCCGGTGCGAACCCAAGCCGGTTCGAAAGCGACTCCCCATCTGGATCGGTGGCGGCGGCGAGAAGGTCACGCTGCGCATCGCCGCGCAACACGCCGACGGTTGGAACGTGCCGTTCATCTCGCCGGCCGACTTCGCACACAAGGTCGGGGTGCTCGGTGAGCACTGTGCACGTGTCGGACGCGACCCGTCGTCGATCACCAAGACGGTCAACGTCGGGCTCGCCTACGGCGAAGCCGACCTCACGGCCCAATTCGGCCGCGGCATGGCCAGGTTGGTGCGGCCGGGCGTGCTGATGGGCTCGACGCAGGAGATGATCGACACGATCGGCGCCTACAGCGATGCCGGAGCCGAATGGGTGATCATCGCCCGGCGCGCGCCCTTCGACGCCGACAGTATCGACCGCTTCGCCGCCGACGTCCTCCCCGCCTTCTCCTGACCCGGGTCGGTCAGACGCCGAGGGCGCCGAGGCCCTTCTTCTTCGTCTTGAACGCGCCCGCGATCTGGTCTTCGGTGAAGCCGGGCGGGACCGTTCCGCTCGACGCGTAGCGGTACAGCGCGGTCTGGAACACGACGCCGAGGGCCGACGTCACGATGAGGACACCGAGGATCCAGATGATGCCGAGCACGATGGCCGCCACGATGAGAACGGTGACCCCGGTTGCGAAGAGCACGAACGCGACCGGGATCACGGCGAGGATGGCGAGGAGCGTGACGACGCCGATGCCGCCCTGGCCGATCACGTTCTCACCCCAGGTGCGCTTGAACATCGACGCCGACTGCTTGATCGCGTTGCCGACCGAAACGCCTTCCAAGACGATCAGCGGCAGCACGAGGAAGGTCACGAGCGACCACGCCATGCCGATGAGCCCGACCACGATCCGGCCGAGGAAGCCGGCGCGCTGCTCGATCGCCCGGATGATCATCGAGACGGTCGCGCTCACGATGGCCCACGGCAGGATCACACCGGCCCGAGCCGTGGCCGCACCCAGCGCAGTGCCCAGGGTCGGGTCACGGCCGTCGAGCCGCTCGTTGGCTGCCCACACGAGGGCGGTGTTGAAGAAGATCGTCACGTAGGCGAGCACGAAGTACGCGAGCGCGATCAGCAGGTAGCCGGGAACCCCGAGCTGGAAGCTCGACGAACCGGTGGTCGTCGACGTGTCGTTGCCGGTCAGGAAGATGGGAACCGCGAAGCTCGCCGCGACGACGAGCGCGCAGAGCCCGGAGATGACCGGGAGCCACAGCAGCTCCTTGTCGTTCCTGAGAACGTTCCAGGAAGCCTTGAGGAGTGCGAACGAACGTCGGAAGTTCATGGCGGAATTATCGTCCCGGATGGCCGGAACTTGACCCCGCCACCCTGGTAGTCGAATCCGCTGCTTCTCGTAGGCTGCGCCGAGATGGAGTTGCTTCCCGCCGACGCCGCGCGACCGGCCGGGGCCCCGGTTTCCGCCCACTCCGACTACGAGCCGATCGCGAACGCGATCCCCTGTCCGTGGTCGGTCGTCGGTGCCGACCTGAGCGCTTCGGGCGCCGGTCGACTCACCGTCGACCTGGGCGGGCGCTGGGAGCGCGTGCGGCCGATGCGACGACGTCGACCGTGTTCCCCGAACCGGGAACGCGTGCGGCCGCCGGGCCTCCTGACGGGCTCACATGGCGCAAGGTCGTCGTGCCCGACAACTTCGGCAGCGACGACGAGTTCTCGGCCTTCTTCGGGCCCATGTGGTACCGCCGCACATTCGCCGATCCGTGGGCCGGCGTGACCGAGATCCCCGAGGGTCGCGTCCGCCTCAGGTTCCGAGCCGTCGACTACCTCGCCGACGTCTGGCTCAACGGCACGCATCTCGGTCATCACGAGGGGTCGTTCGCACCGTTCAGCTTCGACGTGACCGACCTCCTCGCGCGCGCCAACGAGGTGATCGTCTGCGTGCAGGATCCGCTCGAACCACTCGATCCGGCCACGTTCTTCTTCGCCCACAGCAAGCGGGTGATCAAGGGCACCCTGAAGTACCACGACAGTCGCCCGGGCGGTCTCCCCGGTCGGATGACGGGCCCCCTGGTCGACGGCGACGATCCGTGGGTCTGGACACCGGAGTGGGGTCAGTCGATGACGACCGCAGGGATCACCGAAGCGGTCGAGCTCGTCCGCACCGGCGTCTGCGCGCTCGACGCGATGTTCGTGACCCCGCTCGAGGCCGAGGCGCGGGTGCAGATCGCCGCGGTGATCACCAACCACACCGACGCCGCTCTCGATGCCACGCTCCACCTCGGGATCTCCGACGACGCTGCTACCGCCGCGATCACGGTCGTCCCGGGCACGAGTCGCGTCGATCTCCAGGTCGACCTCCCCCACCTGGCTCGATGGGAGCCGGTCGACTCCCCTCGCGGCACCCCCGAGGTCCACGAACTGCGGGCGGTCCTCGCCGTCGCCGACCAGGTCACCGACCGACGAACCGTCCCGTTCGGTCTACGGACCGCAAGCGTCGCGACCGATGTCGACGGACGGGCGACCCACCTCGAGGTCAACGGGCATCCGATCTTCGTGAAGGCGGTCAACTACATCCCCTGGCAGCACTTCGCCGACGTCGGTCGCGCCTTCTACGACCGCGACATGCGGATGATCACCGAGGCCCACGCCAACTCGGTCGGCATCCACGCCCACATGCAGTCGCCCCACGCGTACGACGCCGCGGATGCGGCAGGGATCCTCGTGTTCCAGGACTTCCCCTTGCAGTGGTTCTACGACTCGGGAACCGAGACGAATCCCGGGTTCGTCGACACCGCGTGCCGCCAGATCGCCGAGATGGCGTACGAGCTGCACCACCATCCGAGCGTCGTCTCCTACGCCTGCCACAACGAACCGCGCCGGATGTTCGTGCCGACCCGCGAAGCCGACGACACTCCCGAGCGCGACCTCGGCGAACGCCATCTCGACGCCGCGTTGTTCCGCACGCTGCGCGGCGTCGACGACTCACGCCACGTGCACGAAGCGTCGGGCATCGGCGACGACGTGCACGACTACCAGGGCTCGCTCATGGGCGGGTCGATGTATCGCGTCGGCGAGCGGCCGGCGTGGTTCGTCAGCGAGTACGGCTGCTGGACCAT
This sequence comes from uncultured Actinomycetes bacterium, assembly GCA_963829475.1. GTDB lineage: Bacteria > Actinomycetota > Acidimicrobiia > IMCC26256 > JANYLB01 > JANYLB01. The sequence continues at coordinate 1,651,772 of CAWHIU010000002.1, forward strand.
CGGCCCCCAGTTCGCCAAGTTCGGCGACCCCCCGGTGTGGCCACCCGACGCTGCACTGCTCCGCGAATGGGTGAGCCGACTCTCGTTCATCGGCTCGACCACGTCGTTCGCGGGCCGACCCGAACGGTACGGATCGCTGGAAGGCTGGGCCGACGCGACCGAGTCGTACGGCGCCGCGCTCGCGAAGTACCAGACCGAGTGGTTCCGCGCGCACCGCGGCGCGCCGTTCATGGGGTACCGCTGGCACTTCTGGTCCGACTGGTGGGGCTACGCGGGCGCGGGCCTGGTCGACGTCGATCGCGTCCCCAAACGCACGTACTCGGCGTTCCGAGACGCGAGCCGTCCGCTCCTCGTGGTCGGGCCTCGCCGATCGGTCGGTGGTCGAACCGGGCACCACGTCGGTGCGCGTCCTCGCGGTGAACGATCGGACGGAACCCGTCGAAGGCGAGGTGACCTGGACGGTGCACGCCGCCCGCAGCGCGGTGTTCACCCCCGACCCGGATGGCGCTCGGATCGGCCTCACGATGCCCCCCGATCCCGACGCGCGACGTCGCGGTCGAGCGGGAGCGCGAAGCGGTGGTCGATGAGGGAACCTTCGCCCTCGCCGTCGGGCCCGAGTCCACCGCCGCGGTCGGAACCGTCGACATCCCACTCGTGCCGGGCACGTCGCGCACGCTCGTGCTGCGGTGGATCGATCCGAAGACGGGCGCCGAGGAGAACTCCGTGCACCTCTGCTGTGTCGCGGCGGATGCAGTGCTCCCCGCGGGACGTTCGGAGCTGCCGTGATCCAGACCGCGGCTACATGCGTTCGAGCAGCTGGGCCTTCTTGGCGTCGTACTCCTCGGCCGTGATGTGGCCCTGGTCGCGTAGCTCCGCCAGCTGCTTGATCTGATCGGCGACCGAGGGCGGCGGCGCAGCAGGTGTCGCCGGTGCCGCGGGTGACATCGACCAGCTGGCCTGGCGCTTCGCGTTCGTCTCCATCTGCCGGTAGATCTCTTGCTGCACCGCGTCGGGGTGGCGGACGTTCTCGAAGTGTGACTGCCCGTCGCGCCCGGCCGATTCGATGCTCAGGTCGCCCGCGCCGATCGCCCGCTCGAACAGCCGCTGGTGGAAGTCGATGTTGTTGATCCGCTCCAGCGGGATCTCCGTTCCCCGCTTCGACACGATCCCCGAGCGGGAGATCACCCGCCGATCGGTGAGCACGAAGTGGGTGTACGTCCACCGCAGGTAGTCGAGGACCACGAGGCCGGCGTAGGCGATGAGCGCGAGTGCGATCGGCCAACCGAGCCAGCTCGTCCAGCTGCTGTCGCTGAGGTACGCGAACCAGACGATCAGGGCGACGAACACGATCGAACCACCGATGAGATCCCGGAAGAAGAACCACCAGTGGGGCTTGAGGTCGAGGACGACCGTCTCGCCTTCGTTGATGAGGTTGGGGGGATACGGAGGCACGGTTCCAGCCTACGACGCCGCGCGGAAAACTGCTTGACCCGCGCACCCCCGATCTCTACAGTCGACGGACCGGATGCGCACATGTCGACGGTGGCCCTCACGGACCCCCGGAGTCGTGCAGCCGGGAGGACACTTCCGGTGTCCGGGGGTGGCGGAGGCCCGCGAGGGCGGCCGTCGCCGACTGGTGGCGATGGCGCAGCACCCTCCCGGGTGCGAGGCCGGATCACCGGGCCCGGGGTCTCGGAGGTGGCCGACAGGAGCGCAATCCGCTGGCGGGCAACCTCCAGCGAGGCGATCCAGCGAGGTGGGGCCCCGAGGAGATCGGAACTGCTACGCAGGGATGACTACTCGGGGCCGCTTCGCGTCCGGAGCCCGCCCACATCAGGTGGACGCGACACCCGATGGGTATCTTGCGATCGTGACCGACCCGCTCCTCGTGCGTCTCGATGGCTCGCAGCGCGAAGCCGTGACCGCGGCCGAGCTGCCGCTCGCGATCCTCGCTGGGGCCGGATCGGGCAAGACGCGGGTGCTCACGCACCGCATCGCCTGGCAGTCGCGGGAAGAGCACATCGATCCGGCCCATGTGCTGGCACTCACCTTCACGCGAAAGGCCGCGGGCGAGCTGGTCACCCGCCTCGGTCGGCTCGGCGTACGCGACCGGGTCACCGCGGGAACGTTCCACGCGATCGCGCTCGCGCAGCTTCGCGCCCGGCAACGTGACCGGGGTCGGCCGATGCCGACGCTGCTCGACCGCAAGGTCCGGATCCTCGGCCCGATGCTGCGCGAGACCGGTGGACCGTCGGGTGCCGAGGGCGCGGTCGCGGCGATGGAGGTCGCGAGCGAGATCGAGTGGGCCAAGGCTCGACTCGTCGGTCCCGACAGCTACCCGTTGGTCGTCACCGCGGCGGGGCGTGAACCTCCGCGGCCGCTCTCGGAGATGACCGAGCTGTACCGCGTGTACGAGGAGACGAAGCGGAAACGACGCCTGCTCGATTTCGACGACCTCATCATCTGGTGCGGTACCACGTTGGAGAGCGATCAGGAGTTCCGCGACGCACAGCGATGGCGCTTCCGCCACCTCTTCGTCGACGAGTTCCAAGACGTCTCACCTGCACAGCTCCATCTGGTGAAGGCCTGGCTCGGCGATCGCTCCGACATCTGCGTGGTCGGCGATCCCGACCAGGCGATCTACGGGTTCGCCGGTGCGGAAGCCGGGCACCTCACCGGCTTCGACGAGCTGTTCCCGGGCGCGACGATCGTGCGGCTCGACGCCAACTACCGGTCGACGCCGCAGATCCTGCGCGCCGCACGCGCCGTGCTCGAAGACGGCACCCGCCAACCCTTGCCTCCGGTCCGGGTCCCCCAGCCCGAGGGCCCACTGCCCACGATCACCACGTACGAAACCGACGACGAAGAAGCGCGGGGTGTCGCGCGCGCGGTTCGAGCCGCCCACGACACCGGCACACCATGGACCCGCCTTGCGGTGCTGTACCGGACCAACGCCCAGTCGGCCCGGTTCGAAGCCGCGTTCGCGGCGGCCAACGTCCCGTGCCGCGTGCGTGGTGCGGGCCGATTCCTCGAACGGGTCGAGGTGAAGGCCGCGATCGAGGCGCTCCGCGCCACGGTGAAAGCCGCGCCCGGCACCGCGTTCAAGCACCAGCTCGCCGACCTCGCCGAAGACGCGCTCGAGCTGCCCGAAGAACGTCGAGAGCACATCGAGGCCCTGACGCGTCTCGGCCACGAATACGTGAACGCCGAAGGTGGCACCGGCTCGCTCGACGGCTTCCTCGCGTACCTCAACACCGCGATGCGCGGTGAAGACGGCCCCGAGACCGGAGATTCCGTGGAGCTGCTCACGTTCCACCGGGCCAAGGGCCTGGAGTTCGACACGGTCTGGGTCACCGGCATGGAACAGGGACTCGTGCCGATCTCGTTCGCCGAGACGCCGGCGCAGCGGGCCGAAGAGCGACGGCTGCTCTACGTCGCGTGCAGCCGGGCGGAGCGGACGCTCCACCTGAGCTGGGCGGCGCAACGTTCGCTGGGAGCTCGGGTGGCGCGACGGAGGGCGAGTCCGTGGGTGGCCGTCATCCACGACGCGATCGCCGACGATCCCGCGGCGAACCGCGCTCCCGTCGACCCCAGGGAGGAGCTCTCCAAGGCGCGGGCCCAGCTCCAGACCGGACGATCCGATCCGGCGCTCGTCACGGCGCTCACCGAATGGCGCGGCAACCTCGCGCGGGCGCACGACATCACCCCACTCGTGATCTTCGACGACACGACCCTCGGGCACCTCGCCCGCAGCCGACCCGCGACACCGGCCGCGCTGCTCGATGTTCCCGGGCTCTCGCATCACACGATCGAACACCACGGGGACGCGATCCTCGATCTGGTCGGGCGCCACCCACTCCAGAGCGCGTGACCGCGTCGATTCGCGCACCGCATCACTGGGCTGGTTGACCGGCCGGTTGACCGGACCGGTTGACCCGCCCGGGCGGCAGGCGCACGATGGACGAGCTGGGATCACGACCGGAGGGTGCTCATGGCCCGTTCGACCCACCCGCTCTTCCCCACCGACGACGGCTGGCCGTATCCGGATTCGCCCGCCGACGAGGCCCGGGCGACCGTCGGTGACGACGACATCGACCTCGACGCCCTCGAGCTCCAGGTCGATCCCCGGGCGTTCGGCGATCTCTCACCGGTCGAGCGCGACGCGGTCACCCGGCGCTACGGATTCGACTGCGACGCCGAATCGATGAAGGAGCTCGCCCGATCGTTGGGGTGCTCCCACGCCGAGGCCCGCGACCACCTGGGTCGGGCCCTCGACAAGGTCCGCAGCCGATTGGCGATGCTCGACCCCTGAGGCGCCTCTCCGCCGTCAGCTCCCCACCGTTGCTCCTGCTCGTTGTTCCCGGCGTACCGTCGTCGGGTGCACACCTACGACGAGCTCACCCAACGGATCGCCACGGCGTGCCTCGACTACGCCGTCAAGCGCCTCGAGATGGACCCGGTCCCGCTCGACGGCCCTGTTCCCCTCGCGACGCTGACCGAGCAGGTCGGCACGACGATCACGCGAGAAGGGCGCGAGCCGGAGGCCGTCGTGCAGGAGTTCGTCGAGATCCTCGCTCGCTGCGTGCATCTCGTCCGACAGCGATCGGATGGTCGTCGTTCATCCCTGCCGCACCGACGAAGGCGGCACTGCTCTTCGACGTCGTCGTGGGCGCGTCGTCGGTGTGCGGGACCTCGTGGCTCGAGGGCGCGGGCGCGGTCTACGCCGAGAACCAGGCCCTACGGGTGCTCGCCGATGCCGCCGGGTTCCCCGCGGGTGCGGGGGGATGCTTCGTGTCGGGGGGTTCGATCGGCAACCTCTCGGCGCTCGCCGTCGCACGCGACACCGCGGCCGCGGCACGGGGAGCTCGCCCGGCGCGCTGGCGGATCGCGGTCGGCGAACAGGCCCACTCTTCCATCGCCTCGGCACTCCGACTCCTCGACGTCGACCCGTTGATCGTCGCCTCCGACGAGCACGACCGGCTCACCGGGCCCGCGCTGCGCGACGCGCTCGCAGTCCGATGACGATCCGTCGTCGGTGTGCGCAGTCGTCGCAACATCGGGCACCACCAACGCCGGGATCGTCGACGACCTCGCGGGCATCGGCGTCGTCGCGCGCGAGGCGGGGATCTGGTTCCACGTCGACGGGGCCTACGGTGCCGCGGCGCTCCTCGCACCGAGCGCGCGCGGACTCCTCGCGGGAATCGACCAGGCCGACTCGTTCATCATCGACCCGCACAAGTGGCTCTTCGCGCCGTACGACAGCTGCGCGTTGATCTACCGCGAGCCCGCACGAGCGAAGGCGGTCCACACGCAGGACGCGTCGTATCTCGACGCGATCCACGACACCGACGAGTGGAACCCGGCCGACTACGCGTTCCACCTCACCCGTCGAACACGCGGGCTGCCACTCTGGTTCTCGCTCGCGGTCCACGGCACCGATGCGTACTCCGCCGCGGTCGAACGGACGTTGGCCTCGGCGCGCCACGCCACCACCAGGATCGAAGCCGCCGATCACGTCGAGCTCATCCGGGAACCCGAGCTGAGCGTGGTGCTCTTCCGCCGCGTCGGTTGGTCGGGAGCCGACTACGACGCGTGGTCCGCCCGATTGCTCCGCGATCGGATCGCGCTGTGCCTTCCGACCCGCTGGAAGGGCGAGGTCGTCGCCCGGATCGTCTTCCTGCACCCCGACTGTCCCGACACGTTCATCGACGAGCTCCTCGCCACGATGGCCTGACGCGACCCAGGGCCCCCGCCCGCGCAGGTACGGTGGACGGCACACCCAAGGAGGAGGCGCACCATGCCGACGTCGCTCCACGAGCACGACCTCGAGCCGCTGTCCGACGACGAGCTCTCCGCGCTGGCACTCGCCGCCGATCCCGAGGTCGAGGTCGACCCCGAAGCGATCTCCCTCTGGGATCTCGCTGCACCCGACGAATCGCCGTGCTTGCCGCAGTGGTACATGCCCGCGCCGGTCGGCGGCGCGGTTCAAGTACGCGATTGGCGGCGCAAGGTCATCCCCGTCGTGATCGCCGCGTTCGTGATCATCAACGCGTACGGCCTGTGCAGCACGTACGGCCAGGTGACGTTCGGCTGAGCCGGGACGCGGCTCGGGCTCAGGCCTTGTGAACGAGGTACTTGTCACCCGCGGGCGACTTCGTACCGGCCTTGCCCCAGCGCTCCGCCCGCCACGACCAACCCAGGGTCACGCGGTCGGAGACCACCTCGGCCCGGCACGGCTCACAGAGCCGCATCGTGGTGACGTGCACGGTCTTGCCGGTGTCCTTGTTGAGGAGCACGCCCTCGGTCGGCACCAGCGCGGTGGTCGCCTTCTCGTCACAGAGGACACAGACGGGCGGCAACAACTCGGAGAAATGGGCCTTGCTTCCAGCGCGCATCTCACGATTGTACCAGCGCCTGCCGTCGACCGTCGCACGCTCCCGAGCCGCCGGGGTGTCGAATCCCGGCGCCTGCTAATCTCGCGACGCTTCCTCGGAGATGCGCTTCGTGCGCGATCGAGTCGGCTGGTCATTCGCACGCACATCACAGGAGCAGCACTCAACATGGCAACCGGTACCGTCAAGTGGTTCAACGCCGAAAAGGGTTTCGGCTTCATCTCGCGGGAAGACGGCGACGACGTGTTCGTCCACTTCTCGGCGATTCAAGGTAGCGGCTACCGCTCCCTCGAAGAGGGCCAGAAGGTCGAGTTCGACGTCGCCCCGGGTCGCAAGGGCGAAGAGGCGCAGAACGTCCGCGCCGTCTAGCGAACGACCCGCAGCGGCAAACTTCCGCTGCGACACCGAACGCGTCACCTGCGTTCGGAGCTGACGAGGCGATTCACCGGGGAGGTCCCGAACAGCGGGGACTCTGGGTGGTCGCCTCTTCGGCGCGCCTGAGGGTCGGCGGCTCAGCCCTTCGTGCGACGGTGGATCGAGACGACGTAGCTCCCGTCCCCGGGAAACGGTTCGCCGTCCCACGTGGCGAATCGCTCGACGGGCTCGAGGCCGACGATCGCGCACTGCTCGTCGTACGTCGCGAGCTCGTACCCACGATCGAGCTGAAAGCCGGCGACGAGCACGCCGTCGGAGGCGACGTGGCGGGCACATCCCGCCACGAGCTGCTCCTGCGACCCGGCCGGGGTGAACAACGGGACGTTGCCCGCCATCACCACCACGTCGAAGACGCGACCGAGATCGAGCGCGCCGACGTCGGACTCGATCCACGTCAGCTCGGGTGCGCGCTCGCGCGGCAGTGGCGAGCATCGACGCGTCGGCATCCACTCCGACGACCTCGATCCCCCGCCGCGCGAGCTCGATCGCGACCCGACCGGTCCCGCATCCGGCATCGAGCACCGACGTCGGCTCGAGCGCCGCGACGAACCCGGCCTCACCGTGGACGTCGGTGCCGCGCGCCGCGAGCGCATCGAAGCGGCGCTGGTACTCGTCGCCCTCCCAGACCATCACCCACAGTAGAACCGAGATCCCGGTCAGCAGGCGCCCCAGAGGCCGCGGCCGGCTCGGCGGGCTTCCAACTCGGCTTGGAGCATCGCTCGGGCGTGCATCTCGTTGGGCGGGATGACGAGGAGGCGCGCGTAGCCGAGGCGGAGGAGCTCGTCGTCGAAGCGCTCACCGTCGACGATCACGTAGGCGAGGCGGCGGCCGTAGACGTCGTGCGTCTCGACATCGTCTTCGAGCTGCACCGTTCGGCCGAGCAGGCGGTCGTGCGTGTAGGCCGAAGCCTCCGGGCCGAAGCACTGGACCGGCTTCGTCGGATGGTGGGTCTCGGGGGTGTCGACACCGAGGATCCGGATGGTGTCGGTCGCTGCCGGATGCGGTGCGGACCTCGATGGTGTCGCCATCGACGGTACGCACCACGATTGCGGAGGTCTGGCCGTGGGACGTGTGCCCGATCCACCATCCCGCGGCCGAGCTCCCGGCCAGGACGGTGACGACGAACGCCACGATCACGGCCCGGGAGCGGGCCATGCGGTCACCGTACCTCGGGGATGGGACATCAACGATGTTCTCGGGGCCCCGCCCTCCGGTACCCTCCTCCGGATGCGCAGAGCAGTCGTGGTTCTGGTGATCGTGGCCCTCGTCGGCGGAGCCATCGCCCTCGTCGTCACGAGCCGGCCCGATCTGAACAAGACGCGCGACGCCACCGCGACCGCTTGGAAGCCGCTCGTCGCGCCGCTCACCGTCCGGTACGCGGCCCTCACGACGCTCGTGACGCAGGTCAACGCGACGCTCGCCGCGGCAGGTGAGGGAAGCACCGACCTCGCGGCGTTCAAGGTCGCTCTCGCCCGGTGGACCGCCGCCGCGAAGGCGAACGACGCCAAGGCGATGGTCTCGGCCGCCAACGACCTCGAGGCGCGCGTCGGCCAGCTGCGTGCGGTGCTCGGATCGTCGGCTCGGCTCACGCAGACCGCCGCCATCACCGACTCGAAAGCCGCGTTCGAGAAGACCGTGGTACCCGCCGCGCTCGTCAACGCGTACAACGAATCCGTCCGGCAGTACCAGCGGACGCGGGAGAGCACGGCCAAGCGACTCGTCGCCGAGATCTTCGGATACGGCCCGATTCCGACCTTCGAACCCTCGCTCGCCGTCTGAGCGGGTGCGACGTCCCCACCGATCGCAGGCCGGATCGGTAGGGTGACCAGGTGCAGCGCGCCGTCCGGCCGTCAGGCCCCCCAGCCGGTTCCGATCTATGTCTCCCGGCTGACCAAGCTGCCGCTCCTCGACATCGGTGGCACGCCGGTCGGGCGTATCGCCGACGTCGTGATCCTCCCCCCCACCCTCATGGGCGCGCCTCGGGTCATCGGCTTCGTCGCCGCGGTGGAGCGGCGACGGATCTTCGTGAACGCCGCGAAGATCGAGAGCCTCGACACCAGCGGTGCGCGGTTGCGGGCAGCTGCGATCGATCTGCGGCACTTCCGCCGGCGCGGCGGCGAGCTGCTCATCCGCGACGATCTGCTCGACCGTCGGATCGCCGACGAGATCGTGAACGATGTCGGCCTCGTCGATTCCGAGACCCGTGGCGTCGGATGGGAGGTCGCAACCGTCTCTCTCCGATCGCCGCGTCCGATCCGCCGCCGGGGTCGCTCCCACACGGTGCTGTGGTCGGCCGTGGTGACCCTCTTCGATGCCGGTCCCATGGCCCGCGAGATGGCGGGCCTGCGCGACCTCCACCCGTCGGACCTCGCCGATCGCCTGCGCGCGCTCCCACTCGCGCAGCGACAGGCACTCACCGCAGCCATGGACGACGAGTGGCTCGCCGACGTCCTCGAGGAGATGGACGAAGACGAACAGGTCGAGATCATGGAGAGCTTCAGCCACGAGCGCGCGGCCGATGTGCTGGAGCAGATGCAACCCGACGACGCCGCCGACCTGCTGGGCGAGATGGACCCGGACCTGCGCGTCAAGCTGCTCGGCGAGATGGAGCCGGAAGAAGCAGCTCCCGTCCGGCGGCTCCTGCTCTACGACGAGAACACCGCCGGTGGGTTGATGAACCCCGAGCCCGTGATCCTGCGGCCCGACTCCACCGTCGCCGTCGCCCTCGCGCGCATCCGCGACGCCACGGTCCCTCCGGCACTCGCCGCGCAGGTGTTCGTCACCGAGCCTCCGATCTCCACGCCGACCGGTCCGTACGTCGGCGTCGTCGGCTTCCAGCGTCTCTTGCGGGTGCCTCCGGGCACCGACCTGGTCGACTGCATCGACGACGACGCCGCCAAGCCGATCACCCCCGATCTCCCCGAGACGTCGGTCGCCGAGCGGCTGGCCGCCTACAACCTCATGGCGCTTCCGGTGTGCGACGAAGCCGGCCGCTTGCTCGGGGCGGTGACGGTCGACGACGTGCTCGACCGAGCACTGCCCGACAACTGGCGCGAGGAACACTCATGATCCGTGAGCGGGAGCGATGAGCCCGCGGCGGCGAATCCGCGGCGGCGACGACCTGAGCACGCCACGGCGAGCGCGACTGTCGCTCGGGATCCACTACGACCCCGACGCCTTCGGGGAGTTCTCCGAGACGATCGCCCGCACGATCGGAACCGCCCGCTTCCTCGTGATCCAGACGGTCATCGTCGTCGTCTGGATCGTCGTGAACGTCGGTGATATCCGGGCTTCGCTTCGACCCGTACCCCTTCATCCTCCTGACGCTCGCGCTGTCGCTCCAGGCCGCCTACGCCGCGCCGCTGATCCTGCTCGCGCAGAACCGTCAGGCCGACCGCGATCGCGGTGAGACCGAGCGCGACCGCGACGTCAACTTCCGCACGCAGGCCGACGCCGAGTTCGTCACCCGCGAGCTCGCGTCGATTCGCCTCGCGCTCGCCGACGTCGTCACGAGCGACGACCTCCGCGACGCCCTCGACCGCCTCCACCGCCAGCTCGACGCCCGCGACTCCACCTGACCGACCCCGACTAGCGGGGGTCGCCGAGGCGGCCTTCGTTGCCGCGCTCGATGCGGGAGATCTCGTCGATCGGAGCGACGCGCCAGAACGCGCGGACCGTCGCGTCCCAGTCGGCGAGCATCGCGGCGGCCCGGACCGAGCCGGTGAGCTCACGGTGGCGCTCGACCAGGAAGCGCAGGTCGGCCCGTCGCTTGTCGTCGGGAATCGCGGCGTCGACGAGCTGGCGGTTCAGGCGGGTGGTGAGGAGACCGTCGGGGTCGTAGATGTAGGCCTCACCCCCGGTCATCCCTGCGCCGAGGTTGTAGCCGACGGGTCCGAGGATCACGACCGTTCCACCGGTCATGTACTCGCACGCGTGGTCGCCGGTGCCTTCGACGACGGCCGTCGCGCCGCTGTTGCGCACGCAGAACCGCTCGCCGACGCGACCCGCGACGTAGACCTGCCCACCGGTGGCGCCGTAGAGCACCGTGTTCCCGGCGAGCACGGGCTCGCCGGCGTCGTCGGCGGGCGGTCGCACGATCACCCGACCACCGCCCATGCCCTTGCCGAGGTAGTCGTTCGCCTCACCGTGCAGGTCGAGGGTGACGCCTTCGCCGCAGAACGCACCGAAGCTCTGCCCGGCGGCGCCGGTGAAGCGGGCGACCACCGAACCCGCGGGGAGCGCCTCGCCCCACTCGAGTCCCACCGCGCCACCGAGTGATGCGCCGACCGTGCGGTCGGCGTTCGTGATCTCGTAGTCGAGCTCGATGTCGTCGCCGGCCCACAGCGCGGGGAACCCTGCGACGAGGAGTCGCTCGTCGAGCGCGGAGCGCGGGCGCTGGATCGGGACACCGGCCACGAACCGCCGGGGCGCGTGCACATCGTCGGGCACGCCGAGCAGCGGAGCCAGGTCGATCGTGTTCGCCCGCTCGTTCGACGTGGCGCGCTGGCGGAGGAGCTCGACCCGACCGATCGCCTCGTCGACAGACCGCATCCCGAGCGACGCGAGCAGCGCCCGCACCTCCTCGGCGATGAACAGCATGTAGGTGGCGACCCCTTCGGGCGTGCCCGTGAACTTGGCCCGCAGGTTCGGACGCTGCGTCGCGATACCGGTCGGACAGGTGTCGCGATGGCACGCGCGGACCATGATGCAGCCCTCGGCCAACATCGCCGCGGTTCCGAACGAGTACTCGTCGGCACCGAGCAACGCGGCGATGAGCACGTGGCGACCGGTCTTGAAGCCGCCGTCGACCCGGAGCTTGACCCGGTCACGCAGCCCGTTGTCGATCAGGGTCTGTTGCGTCTCGGCAAGGCCGAGCTCCCACGGAAGGCCGGCGTTCTTGATCGACGAGAGCGGCGACGCGCCGGTTCCACCGTTGGCGCCGGAGATCTGCACGATGTCGGCGAGCGCCTTGACCACACCCGCGGCGATCGTGCCGACTCCGGCCTCGGCGACGAGCTTCACCGAGACGTCGGCCCTCGGGTTCACCTGCTTCAGGTCGTAGATCAGCTGGGCGAGATCCTCGATGGAGTAGATGTCGTGGTGCGGGGGCGGCGAGATGAGCCCGACCCCGGGCTGCGTGTGACGGAGCCGGGCGATCTCGGCGCTGACCTTGTGGCCGGGGAGCTGACCACCCTCTCCCGGCTTCGACCCCTGCGCGATCTTGATGTTCAGCTCGTCGGCGAACATGCAGTACTCGGGTGTCACCCCGAAGCGTCCCGACGCGATCTGCTTGATGCGCGAGTTCTTGTCCTGCGCGCTCCCGCGCGTGCGGTAGCGGTACGGGTCCTCGCCTCCCTCGCCGCAGTTGCTCTTGCCGCCGATCAGGTTCATCGCCATCGCGAGCGTCTCGTGGGCTTCCTTCGACAGCGAGCCGTGGCTCATGGCGCCGGTCGAGAACCGTCGCGTGATCTCGCTCGCGGGTTCGACCTCGTCGAGCGGCACGGTCTCGCCGGTCGACACGAAGTCGAGCAGGTCGTTCAACTCGACGACCGGACGGCTCTCCACGAGATCGGTGAAGGTCCGGTAGAGATCGCTACGACCCTCGCCGATGGCGCGCTGCAACACGTGCGCAGCCCGCACGTCGACCGGATCGGGCGCCGGAGGCGGCGGCGGAACCTGGGCCGCCGATTCGAGGAACATCACCCGACCCTGATCGCGGAGCGGCGCGAGCGGCAGCGCCTCGAGCTGCTCCGAACCAGCGGACTCGCCTTCGTCGGCGACGCCGCTCACATCATGCAGCGCGTCGAAGACCTCGGGGTTGTTCGCGTGGTACTCACCACCCCGCTTGCGGAATCGGAAGAGGCCGGGTTCGTCGAGGACGACCTCGTCGACGAAGTACCCCGCCTCGTGGAGGGCGATCGCGTCGGCGCCGAGCTCGTCGAAGCCGATCCCACCGACGGTCGAGGTGGTGCCGACGAGGCACAGGTCGATCACGTCGTGCCCGAGGCCGAGCGCCTCGAAGATCTGCGCGGCGCGGTAGCCGTCGACGGTGGAGATCCCCATCTTCGAGAAGATCTTGAGGACACCGTCTTCGAGCGCCGCCTGCAGCTTGGCCTGGGCATCCGCCGCGTGGAGCTCACCGAGCTGACCGTCGTCGGCCAGGGCGGCGACCGTCTCCAATGCCAACCGGGGACAGATCGCATCAGCGCCGTACCCCAAGAGCGCGGCGACGGCATGGGTGTCGCGCGCGTCGCCGCTGTCGATCACGAGCGAGGTGTTCTGGCGTCGATGGACGCGGACGAGACGATGGTGGACCACACCGGTGGCGAGGAGCGACGGGATGGCCGCGCGGGTCGCGTCGACCCCGGCATCGGACACCACGAGCACACCGGTTCCCGCGTCGACGGCGCTGCTCGGCGTCTTCGGCGAGACGCTCCAACGCGCGCCGGAGACCGGCCGGTCCGTCGGCGACGGGGAAGGTCGCGTCGAGTCGCTCGGCCGCGAACGGCGAGAGCTCCGGGTCGAGCAGCATCCCCACCGCGGAGGGATAGAGGAAGAACGTCGGGAGCTCGAGCAGACGCGCCGCCTCCGGACCCTCGCTCAACAACGGGCGACGAGGACCGAGACACGTTCGCAGCGACATCACCAACCGCTCGCGGAGATGGTCGATCGGAGGGTTGCTCACCTGGGCGAACCGCTGCTTCAGCGCGCTGAACAACGATCGCGGACGCGAAGACGCGGTCGCGAAGGGGATGTCGTCGCCCATCGAGAACGTGGGTTCCTTGGCGTCGGCGGCCATGGGCTTGAGCACCATCGCCACCTCCTCCTTGGTCACGCCGTATGCCCCCTGGTGTGCGAGCAGCGCCTCCGGTTCGGGGGTCTCGTCGAGGGGACGGCCCGATGAGAACGGACGGAGCCCGTCGGCCGCCCATTCGGCGTACGGCGCCTGGCCGGCGAGCCAGCGCTTGACGGTGTCGTCGCCCTGGAGACCTCCCGCGTCGGGGTCGACGCAGAGCATCTCGCCCGGTCCGAGGCGGCCGCGACGCACCGAGCCGTGACCTTCGATCGGGACTGCACCCGTCTCCGACGCGCACACGACGAGGCCGTCTTCGCACGCCTGCCAACGCATCGGTCGCAGGCCGTTGCGGTCGAGCGCGGCGCCGACGCGTCGTCCGTCGGTGAACACGAGGCCCGCGGGGCCGTCCCACGGGTCACTGAGGCACGCGTGGTACCGGAAGAAGTCGCGCACTCCGGGCGCGAGGTCGCGTTGGCCCTCCCAGGCCTCCGGAACGGTCATCGCGATCGCGTGGCGGACGTCGCGCCCGCCGCGCATCAGGAGCTCGATTGCGGCGTCGAGCTTGCCCGAGTCGGAATCGTGGGGATCGAACAACGGGCGGAACTGCTCCTCCGGGCCGAGACCCGCCGCAACGGTTCCGAGGACACCGCGTGCCACCATCCGGTTCTCGTTGCCTTCGACCGTGTTGATCTCGCCGTTGTGACACAGGAGCCGGAACGGCTGCGCTCGCTCCCACGCGGGCATGGTGTTGGTCGAGAAACGACTGTGGAAGATCGCCAGTGGCGCAGCGAAGTCGTCGGCAGCGAGATCGGGGTAGAACGCGGTGAGCCGATCGCTGATCACCAGCGCCTTGTAGGTGATCGTCGCGAAGCTCCAGCTCGCGAAGTAGGCGCGCGCGCCGGCTTCACGGCAGCGAGCCTCCGCGGCGCGTCGAGCCCGGTAGGCGCTGCGGTCGACCTCGGTCGTGTCGAGCCCGGCCGGACGGAGGAGGAAGGCCTGCCGCATCGCGGGAAGGTCGGCACGCGCGCTCGTCGCCGATCTGCGTCGTGTCGATCGGGACGTCGCGCCAACCGACCAGCTCGAGGCCTTCGGCAGCACACGCGTCGGCGACCGCGGTCTCCGCCACACCACGAGCGGCGGCATCATCGGCATCGAGATACGCGTTCACGATGCCGATCCGGTCCGCGGGCAGGGCACGACCGGCGACCTCGGCGGCGACGCGGCCGAAGAACGCCCGCGGGATCGGCACGAGGATCCCGGCGCCGTCGCCCGAGAGTCCGTCGGCCGCGATCGCACCGCGGTGCTTCACACACGCCAGACCGGTCAGCGCGAGCTGGACGATCTCCCGGCTCGGCTCACCCGACGTGTGAGTGACGAACCCGATGCCGCACGAGTCGAGCTCGGCCACCTCACGGTGACTGCGACGCGGACGATCGGGTTCGAGACGACCGTGCTCCGACTGACTCACTGGTACCGGCTCCGCTTCGCTCAGGACCCCGTATCGCCAGGAGGTGCAGCACGCGACCAACGCGTCCACCCAGAGACCCGGCCTTGCCACGGGAAATCGATTGGGCGACAGCGCTGTCGCGAGTCGAAAAGCATAGCGTCGGGACGAAAGCCGCCTCCGATCGAATTCCGCCGCGGGTCCGCCGGGCTGTTCTCCGGGAGGTCGGGTACGAACCCGACCGTTGCCGGTCCGCTAGTTGGTCGTGGCCGCCGACGGGTCGTGCTGCGTCACGGTCACGATGAGGCTCTTCTGGTCTCCGGTACCCCCGATCGCGCCCGGGCTGAGCACGCTCACGTCCCAGTCGGTGCCGATCGCCTTGTACGAGGTGGGGCCGCTGATCGCACCCGGGTTCAGCGCGCCCGTGTTGTCGATCGTGAAGCCGGCGTGCTCGAGCGTGTCCCGGTACTCCTGCACGGGGTAGCCCACCGCTCCGGCCGTCGTCGCCTGGTCGGCGTCCTTGCCCTTGTCGGCCTCTTTGCCCTTGTCGGCTTCTTTGGCCTTCTCGGCTTCCCTGGCCTTCTCGGCTTCCTTGTCCTTCTCGCTGCCGCCGTCGCCGCCGCTCGCCGGAGCCGCATCAGCGTCGACTTCGCCGTCGGAGATCGAAAGGGTGATGGTGAAGGTCTTCTTGCCGTTCGTCACACCCGAGGACGAGGTTTCGATCTTGCCGTCGGGCAAGGGCACATCGCTCTTCGGGAAGCCGGCGGGAAGGGCCGCGCTGCCGATGTTCAGCGAGGTCGTCCCCTTCTTGCACGAGACGTTGGTCCCGTCTTCGCTCCCGCCCGACACGTTGCAACCACTCAAGCTCTTGGCGAGCTTCGCGGTGCCGGTGCCGCTGCTCGCCGACTTCTCGGTTCCACTCCCACCGCACGCGGCCAGCGCGAGCGCTGCTGCGAAGATGGCGGTCACGAGCACAGAGGTACGTCGCATGGGAGCTCCATCGCTGGTTTCCGGGCGTGCTGAGTAAGACGATTATCTTACGGTGGGGCGGATCCCGAAGGCAATCGGTCACGCGGAGAAGGAGCGGAGCCCGCGGACGCGCACTCACAGGCCGTCAACCGGTGAGCGATCGAGCGGGCGGAGCGGATTCGACCATCAGAGCGGAGAAGGAGCGGAGCCCGCGGACGCGACTCACAGGCCGTCAACCGGTGAGCGATCGAGCGCGGAGCGGATTCGACCATCGAGCTGCTACAACAGGCGCCGATGCCGGATCGCGCCGCCAACCCGATGATCGCTGTGCTCGGTGGCGGCCAGCTCGGCCGGATGCTCGGCCTCGCGGGCGTTCCCCTCGGCGTGACCTTCCGGTTTCTCGACCCGTCGGCCGACGCCGGTGCTGCGAGGGTCGGCGAGCTGGTGGTCGGGGAGCTCGGCGACCCGACCGCCGTCGCGCGCGTCGCAACCGGTGCCGACGTCGTCACCTACGAGTGGGAAGGCGTCCCCGCTGCCGCGCTCGCTCCGATCGTCGAAGGTGGGACCCCCGTGTGGCCCCCTCCGGGTGCGCTGGAGGTCTCGCAGGACCGCCTCGCCGAGAAGCGACGCTTCGCGAGACTCGGCATCGACACCGCCGCCTTCGCCCCGGTCGACGATCGCGGTGGACTTGATGCGGCGATCAGCACGATCGGTCTCCCCGGGGTCTTGAAGACGCGGCGGGGTGGCTACGACGGCAAGGGGCAGGTCGTCGTGCACGACGCGGCCGAGGCCACCGCCGCGTGGGATTCGATCGGCGCCGCCGGTCCGTTCATCTTCGAAGCGTTCGTCTCGTTCGATCGCGAGCTCTCGATGCTCGCGGTGCGCAATGTCGACGGTGACACCCGCACCTGGCCGCTCGTCGAGAACCACCACGTCGACGGGATCCTGCGCGTGTCGCGAGCGCCCGCACTCGATCTGACCGAAGCAATCGCCACCGCCGCTCGCGCGTCTGTGACCGCGCTCCTGGACGATCTCGACTACGTCGGAGTCGTCACGCTCGAGCTGTTCCAGGTCGGCGACCAGTTGCTCGCCAACGAGATGGCGCCCCGCGTGCACAACTCCGGCCACTGGACGATCGAAGGCGCGGTGACGAGCCAGTTCGAGAACCACATCCGCGCGGTTCTCGGTTGGCCGCTCGGCAGCACCGAGCCGATCGGCGTGAGCGCGATGGTGAACTGCATCGGCCGGCTCCCCGACCCCGCCGATGTCCTCGCGGTCGAAGGTGCCCACCTCCACCGCTACGGCAAGTCGCCCCGCCGCGGTCGCAAGGTCGGTCACGTCACGGTCGTGGCGCCCGACGCGGCCACGCTCGAGACGCGCCTCACCGCTCTGCGGAACGCGCTCCCCGCCGACGACGGCTGACCCGCTCCACCGGATCCTCGCGGTAGCGACCACTCAGTCGGAACGCGAGGTGCACCTCGACGAGCCCGACGATTGATCCGACGATGACGCCGATCAGGGCATGACCCGCGAAACGCACGAGGAACGCCTCGTGACCGACCAGGTGGTGCACGAGATCCTCCACCACGTGCTCGATCCCGATCGGAAGCGTCACGAGGACGAACACCAGCCAGAAATGCGGGCGGACCAGGCGCGCGGAGCGACGGAAGGCGCCGATCGCGCTCCGGTTCTCGATCGTGATGGTCGGACCGACGAGTCCGAAGAACGTGAACGCGATGAGCCCCGGGACGAAGAAGAGCGCCAATCCGATCGCAGTGACCGCGAACAGCATCACCTCGGCCACGATCAACCGGCCGTACGGCAAGGTCCGCAACACCGTACCGATCGACTGACGCTCGTTGTGTCCCTGCTCGACGCCGACGATCCGGTCGAGCAGCCCCGGGTAGAACACCGTGCCCGCCGCACCGAACGCCACGAGGACCAGCGCGAACGCGAGCTTGCCGATGTTGAACCCCCACCCGTCGGTCAGCGCGAGATCGACCTCGAGATCGATCGCGCCGAACACCCCGAAGACGACGACCGCGCTGAGCGCGACCGGCCAGAACTCCTTGCGGTAGGTCGCGAACGCGGCCCGCAGGATGTCGAAGGGCCGCAGGTTCTCGGCTATTTGATCGCTCCCGCTTCACGAAGCTTCGCGACCTCGTCGGCCGCGAACCCCCAGTCCGTCAGGACCTCGTCGGTGTGCTGCCCCGGCCACGCCGGCGGACCCTGGATGGCTCCCGGGGTCCGGCTGAACCGCGGCGCCGGCGCGGGCTGGTCGACGCCGAACTCGTTCACCACCGTCTTGCGGGCCTTGATGTGGGGATGGTCAACAGTCTCGGCCATCGTCAGCACCGGAGCGAAGCACGCGTCGGTGTACTCGAGGATCTCGCACCACTCGTCGCGGGTCTTGGTCTTGAACAGCGCGGTGAACTTCTCACGGAACTCGGGGTAGGTCGAGTCGTCCATCTGCCGCGCGAGATCGACACCGTCGGCGAGACCGACTCTGGTGATGAGCTCGGCGTAGAACTGCGGCTCGAGCGCGCCGATGGAGATGTACTTCCCGTCGGCGGTCTCGTAGACGTCGTAGAACGGCGCGCCCGAGTCGAGGAGATTGGTGCCGCGCTCGCCCCACCCGCCCATCGCCTGAAAGCTCCACGCCAGCACCATCAGGGCGGCCGAGCCGTCGACCATTGCCGCGTCGATCACCTGACCCTGTCCCGAACGGCCGGACTCGATGAGCGCGCACGCGATACCGAACGCCAGCAGCATCCCGCCGCCGCCGTAGTCGCCGACGACGTTCAGTGGCGGTGTGGGCTTCGCCCCGGCCCGACCGAAGTGCGCGAGCGCGCCCGCGAGCGCGATGTAGTTGATGTCGTGACCGGCCGTCTGTGCGTAGGGACCGTCTTGGCCCCAGCCCGTCATTCGGCCGTAGACGAGCTTGGGGTTGCGCGCGAGGCATGGGTCGGGGCCGATGTTGAGGCGTTCCGCGACCCCGGGGCGGAACCCTTCGATGACGGCGTCGGCCTGCTCGACGAGGCGCATCACGGCCTCGACGCCCTCCGGCTGCTTGAGGTCGACGCCGATCGAACGCCGACCCCGGTTGACGATCTCGAGGTTCCGACGGTCGAAGTTGCCGCGCACCGACTGCGCCGCGATCGACCCGCACGACCTCCGCGCCCATGTCGGCCAGCATCATCGCGGCGAACGGGCCCGGCCCCATCCCTGCGATCTCGACGACCTTCACGCCCTGCAGCGGTCCCGACACTTCGGCTCCTCACGAGATGGCTCGCCCGTCGACCGTCGACGTTACGCGCCCAGCCGGGCTCGGCGTCGCGTCACAGGCTTGCCCCACGCGCACGGAGCGAGTCGAATGCCTCGATGGCACCGACCCTCGAACCATCCGACGAGCCCGGGATGCAGATCGAAGAACACAACGACGGGACGCGGCTGACACTGCGGATCGCCTGCCCGGGCCTGCGCGCCGACGAGGTCTCGATCGTCGTCGACGGCAGCCGGGTCAGGGTCCGGGCCGAGCACGCCGAGGACTCGGGTGTCGGACCCTCACGACGACGCTCGTCGAGCGTCGTCGCGCACGCGGCGACGATCCCACCGGGAACGACCACGAGCCAGATATCGGCCTGGCTGGATGACGGCACGCTCGAGGTCTGCATCCCGGCGGTTCCCGGGTCGGGCCAGTCGGTCGAGATCCCCATCCGATCAGCGTGAACGGGGTCGCCGACATCCCTTGCAACGAATCGCGCTCGCCCTCGTGAGTTGCGCCCCGCCGAAGTAGCTGCCCGTCGAAGGAGCCCGGGTACGTTTGCGCCCATGCGCATCGCGACCTGGAACGTCAACTCGTTGAAGGCCCGCCTGCCTCGGGTCGAGGAGTGGCTCGCCTACGCCGACGCCGACGTGCTCTGCCTCCAGGAGACGAAGCTCGCCGACAAGAACTTCCCCACGATGGCGTTCTCCGCGCTCGGCTACGACAGCGCACCGCACGGGAACAACCAGTGGAACGGTGTCGCGATCGTCTCCCGCGTCGGGATCGAAGGTGTGACGACCGGCTTCGACTCCGAGACCGTCGACCCGTACGAAGGTGATGCACGCCTGGTCGCCGCGAGCTGCGGCGGCGTGAACGTGATCAGCGTGTACGTGCCCAACGGCCGCGAGGTCGGCACCGAGTTCTACGAGCGCAAGCTCCTGTGGCTCGACCTCCTCCACGACTGGATCGCGGCGACGTACTCCCCCGACGATCCGGTGGTCGTGCTCGGCGACTTCAACGTGGCTCCCGACGACCGCGACGTCTGGTCGACGAAGGCGTTCGAGGGTGCGACGCACGTGACCGAACCCGAGCGCGAGAAGGTACGCAAGCTCGAGGAGTGGGGGTTCGTCGACACCTTCCGGGCCCTGTACCCCGACGACAAGCTCTACAGCTACTGGGACTACCGCCGCGGCGACTTCCACGAGCACCGCGGCATGCGGATCGACCTCGTGCTCGCAACCCCGTCGGTCGCCGACAAGGTGACGTGGTCGGTGATCGACCGCAACGGCCGCAAGGGCAAGCAGCCGAGCGACCACACTCCGGTGATCATCGACATCGACTGGCCGTCGACGACATAGCGTCGCTCCATGACAACATCCGGGAGCTCCGGCACACCGACCCGTCGTGAACGCCGCGAACAGCAGAACAAGTCCGGCTCGCGCCGCCGGACGGTGATCATCGTGGTCGTGCTGTTGATCGTGATCGCCGCTGCAGCGGCCGGGTGGTACTTCTTCGTGCGCGACGACTCCACTCCACCGACTCGTCGTCGAGCCCATCGTCGTCGGTCTCGTCGTCCACCAGCTCGACGGCCTCGACGGATGCCTCAGCCGTGACCACCCCGTCGAGCGACACCTCGAGCACGTCGACGCCGCCACCGAACGCCGATGTGCAGTCGTTCGCGCAGGCGCTCTTCACCGCGTGGTCGAACAACGACCGGACAGCCGCGGCCGCGGTCGCCAACCAGGCCGCGATCGACTCACTGTTCGCCGAGCCCAGCTCCGACGCGGCGTCGTGGACGTTCAGTGGATGCCGCCACGTTGGCTCGTACTACTGCACCTGGACGCGCGCCGGCGGCCAGATCGCGATGACGGCCAGCGACACCGCCAGTGGCGACCCGATGCAGATCATCGACGTCAGCATCGGGGCCGGCTGAGGAGAACTCGCTGCCGGGCCTAGCTTCTGGCTTTGAGGGCTTCGATGAGCTTGGGGACGACCTTCTGGACGTCGCCGATCACGCCGAGGTCGGCGACCGAGAAGATCGGCGCTTCGGCGTCCTTGTTGATGGCGATGATGTTGTCGCTGCCCTTCATGCCCACGAGGTGCTGGGTGGCTCCGGAGATGCCGAGCGCGATGTAGAGCTTCGGCTTCACCGTCTTGCCGGT
Source organism: uncultured Actinomycetes bacterium (assembly GCA_963829475.1). GTDB lineage: Bacteria > Actinomycetota > Acidimicrobiia > IMCC26256 > JANYLB01 > JANYLB01. The sequence continues at coordinate 1,673,235 of CAWHIU010000002.1, forward strand.
CTGGCCGACCTGCTTCGAATACGGCACCCAACCGGCGTCGACGATCGCACGCGATGCGCCACTCGCACCCTTGAGGAGGTGCGCGAGCTCGTCGACGAGCGGACCGTACGACTCGGCCGTACCGATGCCGCGTCCACCGGAGACGACGATCGTCGCCTCTTCGAGCTTCGGCCCCTCGCGCTCCTCGACGTGATGGTCGAGGACCTTGGCCTCGGTGCTGCGACCGGTGGCGCCGAGCTCAACGGTCTCGACCGTCGCGGCACCGCCGCCCGACGGGCTCGGCCGCGAACGACTTGGGTCGGATGGCCGCGAGGTACGGGCCCGGGCCGGTGAACTGCGTCTCGACGAGCACCGTGCCGCCGAACACCTGCGCGCCGACGCTGACCGTGTCGCCATCGACGGTGACGGAGTATCCGTTGGTGAGGACCGGGCGGTCGATGCGGGCCGAGAGGCGGGCGACGGCGTCGCGGCCGTCGTAGGTCTGGGCGAAGAGCACGAGGTCGGGCGCGGCCGACTCGATGACCTTGGCCACGAGCGACGCGCCGACGACGCCGGTGAGCGAACCGGACGGATCGGCGGTGTAGAGCTTCGTCGCGCCGTACTCACCGACTGCTGCGGCGATGGCGTCGGCATCGGAGCCGACGTAGGCCGCTTCGACGTCGCCCAGCTCGCGCGCCTTCGTCAGCAGCTCGAGCGTCGAGGTGACGGGAGCACCGTTCTCGGCTTCGGCGAACACGAGGACCTTCATCAGACCACCTTCAGCTTCTCGAGGTACGCCACGACGGCCTCGAACGCGGTGCCGTCGTCTTCGATCTTCTCGCCGGCCTGCCGCTCGGGCGCCTGCTCGACCGACGTGATCTTCTGCCGGGCTCCGGCCCAACCGACCTGGTCGTCGGCGAGCCCGAGGTCGGCCGGCTTCACCGCGTCGACCGGCTTGTTCTTCGCCGCCATGATCCCCTTGAACGAGGGGTACCGGGGCTCGACGACACCGGCGGTCACGCTGACCACCGCGGGAAGCGATGCTTCGACGACGTCGTAGCCGGCTTCGGTCTGACGCTGGATGGTGACCTTGCCGTCGGCGAGGGTCACCTCCTTCGCGAAGGTGAGCGACGGCCAGTCGAGGAGCTCGGCGACCTGACCGGGGATGGTGCCGGTGTAGCCGTCGGTGCTCTCGGTGGCGGTGAGGACGAGGTCGATGTCGCCGACCCGCTCGACCGCCTTCGCGATCACCTTCGCGGTGCCCAGCGAGTCGGAGCCGGCGAGGCTCGGATCGGACACGAGCACGGCCTTCGCCGCGCCCATGGCGAGCGCGGTGCGCAGACCCGAGACCTCGTCGTTCGGGGCGATGGACACGAGGGTGACCTCGCCGCCGCCGGCCTTGTCGACGAGCTGGAGGGCCATCTCGACGCCGAAGCTGTCGGACTCGTCGAGGATCAGCTTGCCCTCCCGCTTGAGCGTGTGCTCTGCGGTGAGCTCGCCGGGCGTGGCCGGGTCGGGGATCTGCTTCACGCAGACGAGGACGTTCATGGTGCTCCAGGGGTGTGAGCGCGCCGAGACGGGGCGCGATGCGTACTGGGGGTCGACCGGGCTTCCGGTCGAACAGGTGTCGAACGAGATGTTCTCGCAGGCGGGATTCTGACGCGAATCCGCCGGGAGTGTCGAAAGGAGTGGTGAGAGCTTCGGCCGGAGCGAGGATTACGGTCGCGGTCGTGACCGACCTCGACGTCGACCTGCTGGTCGTGGGCGCGGGACCCGCCGGGGCCTCGGCCGGGATCACGGCCCACGACCACGGTCTCGACGTGCTCGTGGTCGACAAGGCCGGGTTCCCCCGCGACAAGACCTGCGGCGACGGCCTCACCGCCGCCGCGCTCCGCAGTCTCGAGGCGCTCGGCCTCCCGCTCGACGACCTCGGATCCGCCGTGGCGCCGGTCGACGAAGCGGTTCTCGTCGCACCGAACGGCCGGGCCGTGCACCTGCCGCTGCCGCGCGGTGGCCACCACACCGTGGTCGTACCCCGGGCCGACCTCGACGCCGCGCTCGTCGCGCTCGCCCGGCGCCGCGGCGTCGAGGTGCGCGAGCACACCGCACTCGTCGGGCTGAAGCAGGAGACCGACGGGACCGGCATCGTCGCCGACCTCGGCAACGGCGACGTCGTGCGCGCGTCCTGGGTCGTCGCGGCCGACGGTCACTACTCCCCGACCCGCAAGCTCGTCCGGCCCGACGCAGTTCCGTCGCTCGGCGAGTGGAGCGCGTTTCGCCAGTACTTCCGCGGCGTCGACGATCCGAAGCTCTGGGTGCTGTTCGAGCCGGACCTGCTCCCCGGATACGCGTGGGTGTTCCCACTCCCGGGTGGACGTGCGAACGTCGGGTTCGGCGTGCTGCGCGGGCCCGGCGTCGACGGCAAGCAGATCAAATCCACGTGGCGCGATCTCCTGACCCGCGATTCGATGCGCGCGGTGCTCGGGCCGAACGCCGAGCCCGAAGCCGCGCACCGCGCGTGGCCGATCCCGACCGCCTACGACCCCGACCGCCTCGTCGACGGGCGGGTGCTGTTCACCGGTGACGCGGCGTCGGTGGTCGATCCGATGACGGGCGAGGGAATCGCCCAGGCGATCGAGACCGGAGTGCTCGCGGCCGAGGCCGTGACCCATGGTGGCAACGTCGGCGCGCGCTACCGATCGTCGGTCGAGCGTCACCTCGGCCGCGATCTTCGGTTCGCGGGTCGCCTCCAACGCGTGCTCAGTCACCCGCTCGGTGCCCGGGCCGCGATCCGCGCCGCCGACCTGACGCCGTGGACGCGTCGGAACTTCGCCCGCTGGATGTTCGAGGACTACCCCCGGGCGCTTCTCTTCACGCCCGATCGGTGGGCGCGGGGTGCGTTGACGCCACCGGGCGCCTACCGCGGCTCCTGCTAGCTCGACGCGCTGACAGAGGCGCGGCGTAGCGCTCCCGTGGTGTGGTCGAAGTACAGCGCGCTGAGCTCGTTGTTGAAGAGGAACGTCGAAGTGTCCGAGCCGGTGTCGTGATCGACGCCGCTCACTGCGTTCGAGGAACCGTCGAGCGTCTCGGTCACCCACGTTCCACCGACGATGGACGCGTGGCGCAGGCTCGAATTGGTTTCGTCGCGGTAGAAGACGTGGGGAACGTTGTTCCACGCGATCACCGAGACGTACGTCCCGACGTTGGCATTCACGTGCCCGGCCCCACCCGCGCCGTCGATTGTCGCGAGGGTCCAGCCGTACTTCGTGAGCGTTGCGTGACGCAGGTTGCCGGCGTCGATGTCGTAGTACCAGACGTGCAACATCCCGCCGTAGACGGTCGTCGCCGAGTCGGATCCCACCGACTCGTCGACCCGACCCGCGAATCCACCTGCCCCGTCGACCGTCTCGTACTGCCACCGCGTCCCGTCCCACCACGCGTGCCGGAGGGTCGTCGCGGTGTCGTCGTAGTAGAAGACGTGAGGTCCGGTGCCGAACACGCTCACCGACGTGTACTGCCCGACGTCGTCGTTGGTCCGTCCGCCCGACGTCCCGTTCCCGTCGAGCGTCCGGAAGGTCCATCCGCCGGCGGCCAAACTCGCTTCCCGGAGGTTCGCGCGTGTCGCGTCGTAGTAGTAGACGCGTGGACCGGCACCGAAGTTCACGACCGAGATGTCGGTCCCGAGATCACCCGTCAGGCGTCCGGTCCCTCCATCGCCGTCGACGATCTCGAACGCCCAACCGCCTGTGGTGAGGCGGGCGTGGCGGAGGTTCCCATTCGTGACGTCGTAGTAGAAGACGTGCAGCTGGCCCGCGGAGACGATCGCGCGCGCGTCGGTCCCGACGTCGTCCGTGCTGCTCCCCGCCGGGCCGCCCGGACCGTCGACGACCTGGTACTTGAACATCGAGCCGTTCCACCACCTCCGCCGCAGCGCACCGTCCTGGACGTTCCGGTAGAACGTGTTCGGCTTCCCGTCGAGCAGGACCGTGGTCGAGTACTGGCCGACCGTCGACATCGTGCGTCCGCCGGAGCTCGACGTACCGTCGAGCGTCCCGAAGTGCCACGTCGCCGCGCCGGCGGGTCCGGCCGCGAGTGCGATCGCCAGCGCGGTGCCCGCCGTCGCGAAGAGGACCCGAGCTCGGACGTTCATGCCAGCTCCCTCGGGGTGAGCATCCGTGACCACCCGACCATGGAGATGTTGTCGGCATCTGGTGCCGGAAATCTTGAACGTCCGACCGCACCCGCACGGCGGGACCGACCCGGCCTCCCTAGACTCGACGGCATGGCAACCACGTTCTGGCCCACCCAGGAGCACTGGTCGGTCGAGATCCCGCTCGACACGCCGCATCCCCGCCCCGCGTCGATGGCCGAGCACGGCTTCGTGCAGTTGCGCGACCTCTCGTACGTGGTGCCCGAAGACGAGTACCTGGGGCTCGAGTACATGGACTGGAAGAGCGGTGGCGACACGAACTTCGCGCCGATCGCGACCGCCGACGGCGCGCTCGACTGCCGGGGGTTCTGGAGCAAGGAGAACGAGCACGCCGACAAGGACGCGATCTTCACCACCAATGCCGAGCAGTGCCCCACACTGCGGCGATGGGTCGAGGACGTCGGCGCGAACTTCGGTCGGGTCCGCACGATCAAGCTCGAGCCGCAGAGCTACGACGACGCGATCCGGTCCTTCCACCGCGACGACAACAACCGCTTCAACCCGCCCGATCGGGGATGGGTCGTCCGATCCTGGCTGGAGCTCACCGACAACCCCGAGAGCTACATGCTCCTCATGGAGTGCGGCGCCGACGGACTCCCCGACCCGGCCACCGAGATGCGCGTCCCGCTGCACCGTGGCGCCCAGTTCGTCGTCGACACCCAGCGCCTGTGGCACGTCGTCGTGCACAACGGAACGGCGCCGCGGTACGCGCTGATCTCGTCGTTCGAGACGAGCCCCACCCTCGACGCCTGGATCGGCCGCAGCTCGATCTGACCAGCCTCGATCTGACCAGCCTCGATCTGACCAGGACGCCGCGATACCGGTAGGTTCCCCGCGAATGGGGCGGATCGACCGGAGGGATTTCCTGCGCGCCGGTGCGGGCGCAGCGGCGTTGGCCGGTCTCGCCGCGTGCGGCACCGGCGGGGCAGCCGAACCCCGGGCCGACGAACCCCGTTCCCTGATCAACCCGAACGACGCGCCGTTCGACCACGTCGTCGTGCTCACGCTCAACGGTCGTTCGTTCGACCACCTGCTCGGGTGGCTCGCCGACGCGCGGGGCCGCCGCCACGGCCTCACCTATCGCGACGTCGACGGTGCGCTCCAGAAGACCTGGGACCTCGAGGTCGACGACGAGGCCTGCCGGAGCGCCGTGCTCCCCCACGACTGGACCGACGCGGCCGTCCACCTCGGGGACGACGACAACCGCGGCTTCCTGCTGACCGTCGCGCCCGGCGATCTCACCCCGCTCTCCTCCTTCTCGCGCGTCGCGCGGTCCCGGCGCTCGGAGAGCTCGCGACGTCGTTCACCACGCTCGGCAACTACTTCGCCGCGATGAACGGCGGCGCGGTCCCGAACCGGATGTACCTGCACGCGGCCGCGACGGATCTCGATGTCGACGACGACAGCCCGAGCGCGATTCGCACGACGATCTGGGACCGCCTCCGTGAGGGCGGATACTCCGGCCGTTGCTACGGCGTCGGTGTCGTCGGGACGTCGTTCGTGACCCGCTTCGGCGCCGCGTACGACGGCATCGTCCGCCCGTACCACGCGATCCTCCGCGACGCACGATCAGGTCGGCTTCCCACGGTCGCGTTCATCGAGGCACCGATCGGGCCCGACATCCGCACCGACCAGGCGACGATCGCGGAGGTCTTCACCGCGGTCCGACAGGGCCCACGCTGGGAGCGGACGATCCTCGTCGTGCACTACGACCAGTGGGGCGGCTACTTCGACCACGTTCCACCGCCGAAGGTGATCGACACCAACGACAACCCGAACCCGGGCCCGCATCCCGACTACACCCAGCTCGGGTTCCGCGTGCCGTGCGTGGTGGCGTCGCCCTTCTCGACCGGCGCGCCGATGGTCGGCGGCACGCCGTTCGAGCACACCTCCATCCTGCGGATGATCGAGTGGCGTTGGGGCCTACCGGCCTTGTCGGTTCGCGACCGGAACGCGCGCAACCTGGCCGAGGCGTTCGACTTCTCCCGGTCCCGATCGACGCTGGACTCGCTCGCGTACCGGGCTCCGCCCGATCGTGGTTGTCGGTGAGTGAGGTCGACCAAAGCGTCGGGCGAGGAACGCCAGGACCACCCCACTGAGCAGGATCATCCCGAACACCGCGAACGGATTTCCCGCGTCGGTGCCGGCCGTCGCGAAGTGCACGGTGGCGAACACGAACAGCGGGAGTGACGAGGAGGTGGATGCGGTGCCAGAGCTTCCGCGGCAGGTGCCGGCGCAGCGAGCGACGTCAGCTCGACCGCGAGCAGCAGGTACATGGACACGATCCCCCACGCGACCCAGATCGGGTGCCACGACGAGGCGAACGGGCACGAGCACGTCGCTCACGCCCGAAGTGGATGTAGGAGTCGAGCATGATCGCGACGACGTGCACGCCGACGAAGATCGTCGCGAGCCCACCGAGGAACCGGTGGAGGTCGGGGGTCCACACCGGCGGCGCGTTGACCGGGCGGACCCGGGTGGACAGGAACAGGCCCCAGCACGACGCTCGCGGCGAGCAGGGCCCAGCCGACGATCCCGCCGGCACGGGCGGTGTACCACCAGAGCTGGTTGGTCATGACTCCACCGCCGCGCCGACGCCGGCCATCGCTCCGTCGGCGAGGACGGCCCAGTTGCGACGTCGTGAGCAGCCCGTCGGGCACCACGACGAGCGCGGCGGCACCGCGGGCGTTCGACGAGCTCGATGCCCTCGCTCGCGTCGAGGAACACCGCCTTCGAGAGGACCTCGGCCTGCCAACCTGCGGCCGCGACGACGGTCGCGGCGAGCACCGGGGTGCGGGCGCTCGTGCCGGTGTCGGGATCGACGAGGTGGTGCTGCACCACACCGTCGTCGCGCACCCATCGCCGCCGCAGCCGCGAGCTCGTCGCGACCGCGCCGTCGCGCAGGCGCAGCCGGGCCACGGGTGCGCTGCGATCCCAGGGGTCGTCGATCGCGATCCGCCACGCTTCGCCGTCGGGCGCGTCGCCGCGCACCCGGAGGTCGCCGCCGACGTTCACCGACACGCCCGCCGCGCCGAGCTCGATCAGCTCCGCGCGACGAGGTCGGCGGCGAGGCCCTTGCCGATGCCACCCGGGTCGAAGCCGACGCCCGACCGGGATGCGCACCGTCCCGACCGCGTCGTCGATCTCGATGCGGTGCGCGCCGGTCCGCAGCGTCGAGCCGCGACGCGCGGGGACGAGGAGGACGGCGGTCGAAGCTCTCGACGTAGCCGGCCCGCAGGACCGCGCCGAGCAACGTCGGGTCGAAGCGACCGCCGGTGACCGCGTAGGCCGTCGAGCGCGCGGCGGACGAGCAGCCGCGTCTCCTCGGAGACCAGGCACGGGTCGACCTTCGGCGCGGTTCAGCCGGCTGATCTCGCTCGTCGGGATGAAGCGGCTCCATCGGCGCTCGAGGTCGTCGAGTCGTTCGCGCGCCGATCTCGGCGAGGCCGACAGCTCCGCCGACGACCGTGACGTCCGCGGTCGAGCCCATGACGGGGAACGGTGGCGTCAGCTTGCATGGCTCGACGTGTCCGCGGCGTCGAGGTGCTGCGTCGAAGCGGTGGTTGACGGCCGGTCGGCGCGCGTAGTTGGTGTCGTCGTCGGTCGAGGTCGAGGTGTCGCCGTCGTGGTGGCGCTGGTCGTCTTGGCGCTTGGTCGTGGTCGCCTTGGCGGTCGTGGCCGTGGTGGTGGTCGTCACCGCGTTCGCGGCCATGTAGCCGCTGAGACTCAGGAGACCGGCGGCGCTGAGCGCACCCGCCATGCGGCGGGCCCGTCGGGCCGGATGGCGCCGCTTCGCAGACCGGGTCGGTTCCGACATCGTGACGCTCCTTTCGAAGAAGGGGTTGGAGGTGGTGGAGAGGGCGAGAGGGAGGTGGAGCACCGGCGGCCGGCTGTGGGCCGGCCGCCGGGTGCTCCGGGGAGGGGAACACATCGGGCAGGGGCACTCCTCTCGGTCGGGATCTCGGTTTCGGGATGTTGGGGGGTGTCCTGGGGGGACCTGCACATCGTCGGGGACGGACGTAAGAGCCGACGAACGAGCCACGCGAGAACCAGGTGAGAAATGCGATTCCGGCGCCGGTCTTACGTCGCTCGCGACCCGGACCCGTAGGGTTCGTGGGCATGGCTCAGCGTGCCGAAGCCCGTCGTGCTCGTCGCCGAAGACGACCGCAGCGTGCGCGACTCGCTCGTCCTCGCCCTCGGGGTCGAGGGCTACGACGTCGAGGCGGTGAACGACGGCGAGCAGGCGCTCGAGGCGTTCGACGCCGGCGAGCCCGACGTCATCGTCCTCGACGTGATGATGCCGATCCTCGACGGCCTCACCGTCTGCCGGCGCTCCGCGTCCGGCGGCTGCCGACGCCCGATCCTCATGCTCACCGCGCGCCACGAGGTCTCCGACCGCGTCTCCGGCCTCGACGCCGGCGCCGACGACTACCTCGTGAAGCCGTTCTCGCTCGACGAGCTCCTCGCCCGCCTGCGCGCGCTGCTCCGCCGCACGAGCGTCACCGGGCACCGAGCGAAGCTCCTGCGGTCGCCGACCTCGTCCCTCGATCCGCTCCGTCGCACCGCGACGCGCGGCGACCGCTCGCTCGAGCTCACCAAGACCGAGTTCGACCTGCTCGAGCTGCTGATGCTGAACGCCGGGATCGTGCTCGAGCGCGACACGATCTACGACCGGATCTGGGGCTTCGACTTCGAGACCGAGCTCGCGCTCGCTCGACGTGTACATCGGCTACCTCCGCCGCAAGACCGAGGCCGAGGGCGAGCCGCGCCTGCTCCACACCGTCCGCGGCGTCGGCTACGTCGTGCGCGTACCTGCGATGAGCGCTGAGCCATGAGCCTCCGGTGGCGCATCGCGCTCGGCCTCGCGCTGATCGCCGCGCTCGTGTGCGCGCTCGGCGCGACCGGCGCGTACCTCACGACGACGCACCAGCTCGAGCAGCAGCATCGACGAGTCGCTCCTCGGCCGCGCCGAGCACCGTCCGCGCGTGCCGACACCGGAGGCGGCGGCGGTCCCGTCGACCCCGACGACACAGCCGGTGGCGGCTGTCCGCGCGCCGGCACCGGCTGGTCCAACCGGCCGCCGCGGCGCAGGTCGTCCCGCCGACGGCACGCGTCACGACGTGCATCGCCGGCGCGGCCGACCCTTCCCGTCGACGCGGCAGGACCGCAACGACCGGGCGCAACGACGAGCCCCGTCTCCGGACCGTCACCGTCGAGCGGCGACGCGCTACCGCGTGCTCACCATGCCTGGCCCGACGGCGCGGTGCTGCAGACGGCCCGCTCGCTCGACGAGAACTCCGACGTGCTGGCTCGCTCTCGGGCTCCGCCTCGTGGTCGCTGAGCCTCGTCGGCCATCGCCGCGGCCGCCGCTCTCGGCTGGCTGTTCGCCCGCCGCCTCGTCCGCCCGATCGAGCGCCTGCGCGACACCGCCGAGCGCATCGCCCGCACCCAGGATCTCGACGCGCCGGTCCCCGAGGACGGCGGCGGCGAGGTCGGGAGCCTCGCCACGCAGCTTCTCGACGATGGTCGACGCGCTCGCGGCGTCGCGCGCCAGCAGCAACAGCTCGTCACCGACGCGAGCCACGAGCTGCGCACGCCGCTCACGAGCCTGCGCACGAACGCCGAGCTCCTCGACCGCGCCGACCAGCTCAACCGCCGACAGCGGCAGTCGCGCCGTGCAGGGCATCCGGCTCGAGGTCGAACGAGCTGACCGACCTCGTCTCCGAGCTCGTCGAGCTCGCCACCGATCGGTCGAACGACGAGGACGGCCGCAGCCGACTCGGCTCATCGACCGCTCGCCGACGACGTCGGCCGAGCGGGCGCAGCGCCGTACCGGGCGCGAGCGTCGACGGTCGTCCGACGGCCAGGACGACCCGAGCGTCGCCGTGCTCGTCCGACCGCACATGGCCGAGCGCGCGATCACGAACCTCGTCGACAACGCGATCAAGTACAGCGACGGACCGATCGAGGTCGCCGTCGACGGACGCCGCATCGAGGTCCGCGATCGACGGCCCGGGCATCCCCGCCGCCGACCTGCCCCACGTGTTCGACCGCTTCTACCGCTCGGTCGCAGCCCGCACCGAGCCCGGTTCCGGCCTCGGGCTCGCGATCGTGAAGCAGATCGTGGAGCGCCACGACGGAACCGTCTGGGCCACGAACCGTGACGGCGGTGGCACGATCGTCGGCTTCGAGCTCCCGGCCGTTCCATGAACCTCCCTCACGCCGCGCGCTTCACCGCACCGTCCGGGCTCGGTCTGGCCGTGTACGACTGGGGCGGCGACGGCCCACCGACGCTCCTCGCGCATCCGACCGGCTTCCACGGTCTCGCGTGGGCACCGACCGCGGAACGGCTCGTCGCGTCGGGGCGGAAGGTGTGGTCGTTCGACTTCCGCGGCCACGGCGACAGCGATCCCGCTCCCGATGGGTACGCGTGGTCAGGCTTCGCCGAAGACGCGCTTGCGGTGGTCGATCACCTCGGCATCGCCGGCGACCCCGCGCTCCTCGGGGTCGGCCACTCGAAGGGCGGAACCGCGCTGATGCTCGGCGCGTTGAGTCGACCCGGCACCTATCCGCGGATCTGGGCGTACGAGCCGATCATGTTCCCGAGCGACGAACCGCTCGAACCGCTGCACGACAACCCGATGTCGAACGCGGCGCGTCGTCGACGGACCGAGTGGCCGAGCCCCGACGCCGCGTACGCCGCCTACTCCGCGAAGCCGCCGCTCGACGCGTTGCAGCCCGACGCGCTGCGCGGCGTACGTGGAGGGAGGCCTGCGCGAGCAGGCCGACGGAACCTGGACGCTGAAGTGCGCGCCGGTCGACGAAGCCGCGGTGTTCGCGATGGGTCTGGCGAACGGACTCTGGGCGCAACTGTCGGGAGTCGAGTGCCCCGTGCTCGTCGCGTGCGGTGCCCACTCCGAGGCGATCAGCCCGAAGGTCGCGCAGATGGTGGTCGACCGCCTCCCGCACGGCCGGCTCGAGGTGTTCGACGACCTCGGGCATTTCGGCCCCATGGAAGACCCCGACGCCTGCACCGCGTCGATCCTGACCTTCGCCACGACGACCTGAGCGTCCGACCCCGTAGCGTGGGCGCATGACCGATCAACCCGTGACCGAGCGACCGACAGGACATCAGGTCCCGACCGGCGACGAAGGCGGCGCCGCACCGACTTCGGGCGAAGCGGGACCTCCCCCGCCCGAGCCCTCACACGCCGAGCGGTGTCGCACGCTCGTTTCTTCGGCCACCCGAGGCGCACTCTCCACCCTCGCCGCGGATCCCGAGGGCTACCCCTACGGCTCGGTCGCCAGCTTCGGCCTCGACGATCGCGGCAACCCGCTGTTCTTCGTGAGCCTCATGGCCGAGCACACCCAGAACGCGATCCGCGACCCGCGGGCGAGTCTGCTCGTGACCGAACCGGTGCCCGACGGTGCCGACCCGCTCGCGAGCGGACGGGTCACGTTGATGGGAACGCTGTCGCCCGTCGCCGACGACGACCGCCCCACTGCGCGTGAGCGCTACCTCGCGGCGAACCCGACGTCGGCGTACTACATCGACTTCGGCGACTTCACCTTCTACCGCCTCGACGTCGAGAGCATCCGCTACGTCGGTGGCTACGGGCGGATGAGCTGGGTCGACGCGGCCGGCTACGCCGACGCGGAACCCGATCCGCTCGCGGATGCGGCCGTTGGGATCATCGAACACATGAACGCGGACCACGCCGACGCGCAGGTTCTGTTCTGTCGCCATCTCCTCGGGCGCGCCGACACGACCGAAGCCACCATGTCGGCGGTCGACCGCTACGGGTTCGAGATGATCGCGGTGAGCCCGGCCGGACGTGCTGCCGTCCGCCTCGGCTTCCCGCAGGAGTGCACGACCGGCGACGAGGTACGCCAAGCGATGGTCGCACTGGTCGCCGACGCCCGGGCGATCGCAGCCGCCGCGTGAGCGACCGACCCGAGCTCCCGCAACTGGGGGACGACGTGTTCCTCACCGACGGCGGGATCGAGACCGATCTCATCTTCAATCGGGGCATCGACCTCCCGCTCTTCGCGAGCTTCGTCCTCCACGACGATCCGGTCGCAGAACGCATCGTCGGGGATTATTTCCGTGACTACCTGTGGATCGGCAAAGACGTCGGGTTCGGGCTGGTGCTCGAGACGCTCACCTGGCGGGCGAGCTCCGGGTGGGGCGACCAGCTCGGGTACGACGCGGCGCACCTCCGTGAGGTGAACCAGCGTGCCGTGGCGTTCCTCCTCGAGCTTCGGGAGCGCGAAGCAGAATCCGTGGTCGCCGTGAGCGGATGCATCGGTCCACGCGGCGACGCGTACAGCAACCTCGGATCGGGAGACTCAGACGAAGCGCAGCGCTACCACCGGACCCAAGTCGAGGTGCTCGCGGAATCTGGCGTCGATCTCGTGAGCGCCCTCACGCTCACGAACACCACGGAGGCGATCGGCATCGCCCGCGCTGCCGACGAGTACAACGTTCCGGTCGTGATCTCCTTCACGGTCGAGACCGACGGTGCCCTCCCGACCGGCATGCAGCTCGCCGAAGCCATTGCCACCGTCGACGCTGCCACCGATCACGGACCGATCTACTACATGGTGAACTGTGCACATCCCGATCACTTCGACGACGCGCTCGCCGGGAGCGAGCCGTCGCTCGAACGGATCCGCGGCGTACGGGCCAATGCCTCCCGGAAGAGTCACGCCGAGCTCGATGAGAGCGAGGAGCTCGACGACGGCGATCCGTCCGAGTTCGGCACCCAGCTCGCCGACCTGCACACCCGCGTCCCACACATCACCGTGCTCGGCGGTTGCTGTGGCACCGACCAGCGTCACATCGCGGCGGCGGCCGGAGCCATCAGAGCGCGGTGACGCTGAATGCGTCGACGTTGAACTGCGCGTTGTCGCCCCGGATCCCGACCTTGCCGGCGTGGGTGATCGGCGGCCCTCCGGTCCCGCGGTCGACGGCGCTCGCGACCACCTTGCCGCCGACAGAGAGCTTGATCGCCACCGAGCCGTCGGCGTTGTCGGCGATCGTCGCCCGGACGTGATCCCACGCCCCGAACGGGACGACATGACGTCCGGATCCAAGGAGGTAGTAGGTGCCGCCGTTGCTCGGCCCACCGGGGACCTTCTTCTTGATCGCAGTCGTGCCGTCGCGCCGATCCACCGACGCGTAGTAGAGCGACTGCTCGTTCTGGTACCGGAGGAACACGTGGACGCCGTCCCAGTCGACCGGGGGCGTGGTTGCCGTCTGCGTCAACCCGAGAAGCTTCAGATCGAACACGACGGCCACGTTGGTGAAGTCGGCATCCTTGGTGGTCAGACGGAACACGGAGGAGTCGGTGCCGCTCGTCGACGTGGCGTTCGGGCTCTTGTCATCGGGCTTCCCCGTCCACCCGGTGCCCCCGCGCGAAGAACGAGCCGCTGGTCATCTCCCAGTTGGGAGACGAGACCGAATCCGCCAGCGCCGGGTTCCAGTACGCGTACTCGTTGGTGAGCAGCCCGTTGGGATTGGAGAACGAGTCCGTGAACAGCCGCGTCCCCGCACGAGGGGCCGGATCCGACGCCGCGGTCGAGGCGACTCCGAGTCCGGCGCCGACGAAGAGCACCACGATGCCGATCACGAGAATCAAGGGCCGGGGAAACGACATGGGGGCTCCTAGGGCGCGAGACGAAGACCGGTGAAGGTCGGGACCGGCAGGTTCGGGACGCGACGCCACACCGACAGCGCGATGCCACCGGTTGCAGACGCGTCGGGTGTCGGGCTCGTGAACACGGTGCTGTTGTCGACGGTCACGACGAGCCGACCACTGTCGACGGCCACGACGACCGAGTGCCGAGAGGCCGCGGGCACTCGCGCCTCACCCAGCACCTGGTTCGACGTCGGACTGGCGCGACGCACCCGTACGTAGCCCGTCGACACGCTCACGAGCGTCTCCTCGGCCGAGCCGTCGAAGACGGTGATCCCGGCGCTCACATCGGCGCCGTTGGCACCGAGTCTGTCGACATCCACTGTCGCGCCGTACCGCGCCCAGTTGGCGCTCGCGCCGGGCGCGTAGTGCGCGTTCATCCAGGTGCCCGTTCCGGCATCGAGGGTGAGCTGATCGGGAGCGACGCCCGCGACGGGCTTCCCGTCGTCGCCGACCCACCGGTGCGGGAAGGTGAAGGGCCGGACATCGGTCACGGGCGCAGCGACCGCCCGATCGAGCTTGTCGAACGCCCCGGACGCGCTGTCGGCGCCGAGGAGCTCGAGCCGTGGGAGAACCTTCGTCTGCACGTCGGTCGGGCGGAGCTGACTTGCGAAGTCGCGGTTGATGAAGCTCGCTCCGTACCGCTCTGCAAGCACGGAGCTCAGGATGTCGACGGTGGCCGGATCGTTCGCGTCCTTGACGGTCGCCGAACGGGGCTGCGCGAAGAAGGTGGGAGCGGGAAGCGAGTGGGCGGCGAACGCGGCACCGACGGCGTCGAGATCAGCGGTGATCCGGGCGCGGAACTCGTCGAGGGTCTCGAGTCGCTGCGGTCCCGCGAGCCATTGCCGGTTCACGAAGAACGCCCCCGTGCGACCGGTGGCGTCGATCGGGACGACTCCGTGACCCTTGTTGCTGTGCGACTCGATCGCCCAACGGCCCGACTTCTGCATCTCGGCGATCTCGGGCCACGACAGGTAGTAGCCGCCGGTCTGGGCGGCGAGGTCGCCCGTGATCACGAACGACGCACCGGTGAAGCCGTGACGCCGGAGGATCGGATCCGCGTACTTCCAGAGCCCGGCGGTTCCGTCGTCGAAGGTGAGGAGCACAGAACGCGGCGCGAGTTCCTTGCCGTGCTGCCACGCGGTGAGCTGCGCCGCGGTGATCGTGTGGAAGCCGGCGGCGGTGAGCATCGCCATCTGCTCCTCGAAGCGCTGCGGGGTGAGCGCGTACGAACCCTTCGGATGCGCCTGCACGTCGTGGTAGGCGAGTACGAGCGGCGCGGCGTCGGTGACCGGCGCGGCCGCGAACTGTCGGTACCGGGCCGTTTCGGCCGCCGACAAGTGCGCGGGAGGCGTTTCGACCTGCTCGGCGACGTACGGGTCGGCCGGTCCACCGACGATCGCCGCGAACAGGTGCTGGTCGGATGCCCAGCGCGCGCCACCGAGGAGGCACGCGACGAGCGCGGCGACGCCGACGACGAACAGGATCTTCGTCGCGCGGAGGTGACCGGTCAGCGACGGTGTCGTCGACGTCACCGGGTGCCCCACCGGCGGTTCTGGATCGTGAACAGCGCGTAGAAGAGGATGAACGAGAGCACGATCATGTTGAGCGCGGACCAGATGAAGAGGTACGGCCAGTACTTGTTCTCCGGCTCGACCAATCGGTAGAAGACGGTGACGAGCGAGGCGATGAGCACGACGCCCACCATGTAGAACCACGGGAACGCGCCGGTCATGATCGGTGCGTAGATGAACGCGCGCACCGCCATGAAGGGCGTCAGCAGCGTCAGGAGGATGAGCGGGAAGAAGTAGGTGAGGCCGACGAACGGGTAGCGCCGCATCACGAATGGCGCCGCGAACATCGAGTTCACGAACCATCCCTTCTTCCACCGCACCTGCTGCTTCAGGAGGGTCTTCATGTTCTCGGGACAGATCGTCAACGCACGGGCTTCGTCGGTGTAGACGGTGCGGTACCCCGCCTTCAGGACGCGGTTGGTGAGCGCGCGATCGTCACCCCACGTCACCGGCTTGCCGAGGAACGTCTCGGAGAGCCAGTCGTCGAGCACCGGGAGCACGAGCTCACGCCGGTAGGCCGACGAACAGCCGCTGCAGCAGAAGACGATCATGAACGACGACTCGGCCGCCTTCATGATCCGGAACGACATGAAGTAGTACGCGGCCTGCATCCTCGTGAGCAGGTTCCGATCGGCGTTCTGGGGGTCGGCGTGCGCGCACACGGCGCCGATCTCGGGGTTCTGGAACGGCTGCACGAAGGTGCGCAGCGCACGGGGATCGATGTAGCTGTCGCTGTCGAGCTGCACGATGATCTCGCCGGTCGCCCGGCGAAACCCTTCGGCCATCCCGTGGCGCTTCCCGCGATTCGTGCGCCAGTCGATGATCTGGACCCGGTCGTACCGCTCCTGCAGCTCCAAGAGCGCCCCCAGCGTCGTGTCGGTCGAACCGTCGTTGACGACGATGATCTCGACCTTCTCCGCGGGGTAGTCGGCTTCGAGACACTTCGTGATCGTGGTCTCGATGGCGCCTTCTTCGTTCATGCACGGGATCACGAAGCTCACGGTCGGCTCGTACACCCCGGCGGGCGCGTCGGGGTGAGCTCTCGAGATCCGTCGTCGGACCCGGGGGTAGAAGACCGCGCCGGCGAGGCGCGACAACATGAAGCTGGTGACGAAGATCGTGTACACCAGCAACGGGAGCGACGTGTTGCGACTCCCGAGGTTCCCCGATTTGGTCACGACCAGCACACCGAAGAGCGCGAGCCCGAGCGCGACGAGAGCGATCCGGAACAGCACGTCGAACCGTCGGTGGGCGCGCGTCGCGAACGGATCGGCGGCTGGAGCCCCGAACTCCTCGCCGCCACCGAGCTGCGCGAGCAGGATGTCGTAGAGCACCTGGTCGAGCGCGAGGGCTCGGCGGCCCTTCGACGCGGGGATCGTGTAGCGGTTCACCGATCGTGCCTTGCCGTCGGTGAGCCAGACGAAGCCACCGGTGAGAGTGCCGGCGCCCGTGCCGCCGATGATCGAACGGACGGCCTGCTCGAGCTGCCCCTCGTCGATCCCGGCTCCGGGGTCGACGAACGCGAAGACGTCGCCGGATGCGCGCCGCGCGGCGGCGAGAAGCGCACCGCGAGGGCCGGCGACCGGAACGGGCAACGTCACGACCCGGACCCGACGATCCTCTCGGGCGAGCCGAGCAGCGAAGGCGCGCAACCCGGCGACGGTCCCGTCCTCGACGACGCACACCTCGAGGTTCGGATACGAGCACGCCAACGTCGCCCGGGCGGTGGTCGCGACCGCTTCGACGCCGGTTCCCGTCCGGATGAGCACCGACACCAACGGCCAGATCCCATTCGACTCTGCCGGAGGCTCGATCTCGCGCCGCTGCCGCCGGGTGCGCGGCTCGGGCGACGTGAGATCGAGCACGCCGTTCCTCAGGCCACCGTACGGTGGGTCGGCTTCGGTGAGGTCGATGACCGGGGAGGTCACAGGCGGATGGCGTTCGGCGCGTCGAGCTTCCGGGTGATCCCCTGCGCGTCGAACACCAGCGGCGCGTGTTCGAGCACCTGTTCGTAGTCGACGCTCGGGTGCGCGGTGAGGATGACCACGCAGTCCTGGGCGGCAAGGGTCTCGGCGGTCAGCGACACCGAGTGCAGCGTCTCTTCGCCGAGCGTCAACCGTGAGACATGCGGATCGTGGTAGCTCATGATCGCGCCCGACGCCGCGAGCCGCTCCAACACGTGGCGCGCCGGAGACTCTCGGACATCGTCGACACCCGGCTTGTAGCTCATCCCCAATGCGAGCACCCTCGACCCGCGCAGCGGCTTGGCCGCCTCGTTCAGAGCATCACCGACCCGGTTGGCGACGTAGCCAGGCATCCCGTTGTTGACCTCGAGCGCGTGCTGGACGAACCCGAGCCCGAACCCGCGACACTGCTGCGCGCGCCAGGAGAGGTAGGTCGGGTCGATCGCGATGCAATGCCCACCGACCCCCGGGCCCGGCCAGAACGGGAGATAGCCGAATGGCTTGGTCGCCGCGGCGTCGAGTGCCGCCCAGATGTCGACCTTCAGATCTGCGGCGACCGTGGCGAGCTCGTTGACGAGCGCGATGTTGACCTGACGGAACGTGTTCTCGATGAGCTTCGCCATCTCCGCTTCGCGCGGCGACGGCGCGCGCACCGTCCGGAAGCCGAGCGCACGGTAGAAGTGGTCGGCGAGGTCGAGCGCGATCGGGCCGTCGCCCGAAACGATCTTCGGCACGGTCTGGATGTCGACTCCGCTCCCCGGATCGATCCGCTCGGGTGAGTAGGCGAGCGCGAAGTCGATACCGGATCTGAGTCCCGACCGTTCCAGGATCGGGGCGACGACTTCGGCGAGCGTGCCCGGATACGTCGTCGACTCGAGCACGATGAGCTGACCAGGACGCAAGGTCTCGGCCACGTCGGCAACGGCCTTCTCGACCAGCGAGAGGTCGGGTCCTCCGTCCTTGAGCGGAGTGGGGACCGCGATGATCACGACGTCGGCGACGAGCAGCGTGATCGCGTTGTCGACGAAGCGCGCTTGACGGAGATCTCGCACCTGTTCGTCGCGCACGTCGCCCACGTACGACTCCCCGCGCCGCAGCTGCAAGACCTTGTCGGGGTCGGCGTCGACCCCGATGACGCCGAATCCTCGTTCGCCCGCTGTGACCAGCAACGGGAGCCCGACGTACCCCAGTCCGACGACGGACACCGTCGCGGTGCGGAGCGCGATTCGCTCGCACACCCTCGAGAAGACGGGACCGACGTCCGGCAGCGCGACAGGATCACCGCCCCCGACCGACACGGCATCGTCCGTGATGTCGACCAGCGCAGCGCGCGCCAGCTTCTCGTCCTTGATCTGTTGCATGGGCGCCCCTCGCGGTGGGAACCATCGATGTGATCGATGCGTCTGGCCAGGACGGACGCCGCGTCTCGCGTCGCACCGCCCGGTCTCTGTCGAACTCTGATCGGCACACGCGCGTCGAAATCTTGAGGCGCGATGTCGGCTCTTCGGCCAATGGCCACGAGCGTGTTGCTGGTGTGGTCAACGGTGATGAAGTGACGTGAGGTCACCGTTGCCGTCCCACCCCCGGGGTACCCTCCGCTGCATGGGTGTCGCGCTGCCGAGGTCGTTGTCGCCGAGCTCCGTCTCGGCGTTCACCAGTTGCCCGCTCGCGTTCAAGTTCTCCTACATCGACCGGCTTCCGGAGCCCCCGTCGATCGCCGCGAGTCGGGGCACACTCGTGCACCGGGCGCTCGAACGCCTCCACGACCGGCCACCGTCCGATCGCACGATCGAAGCTGCGCTCGTCGATCTCGAGCACGCCACCGCCGAGCTCGCCGACCATCCGGAGTTCGCCGAGCTCGGCCTCGACGGTGACGGATGGGCGAAGTTCCGGGGCGAGGCCGAGGTGCTGGTCCACCGATACTTCGAGCTCGAAGATCCAACCGCGGTCCGGGCGATCGGCCTCGAGATCAAGCTCGAGGCCCGCGTCGGGGAAACGCTACGGATCCGCGGGATCATCGACCGGCTCGAGCTCGATGCCGACGGCGAGCTGATCGTCACCGACTACAAGACGGGGAAGGCACCCAGAGAGCAGCAGGAGCGCTCCCGACTCGTCGGCGTCCAGATCTACGCCCTGCTCTGCGAGCAGAACTTCGGCCGGCGACCGAAGCGCGTGCAGCTCCTCTACCTCTCCACGCCCGAGGCGATCATCGCGGAGCCGTCGGAGCAGTCGATCACCGGGGTGACCCGCAAGACCGCCGCCGTGTACAAGGCCATTCAACGGGCCTGCGCCACCGACGACTTCCGGCCGAACCAGACCGCCCTGTGCTCGTACTGCACGTTCAAGCCCTATTGCCCTGCGTACGGCGGCGACCCGATGCTCGCGGCCGAGCTCCGGGGCCCGGGCACCGTCATCTCGGCACCATTGCCGCTCGTCACCGCGTGAACGCCGCTCTCGAGGCGGTCGACGCCATCGACCGGTCCGTGGCCGAGTGGTTCGAAGGCAAGCACACCCCAGGTCTCGACCGCTTCTTCTACAGCCTGTCGACCGCAGCCGATCACTCGGCGATCTGGTTCGCATTGGGGGCGCTCGAAGCCCTCCGCCGAGGGACGCCGAGCCTCGCGGTGCGGCTCAGCGCGGCGATGGCCATCGAGTCCGGGCTGACCAACGGGGTGGTGAAGAGCGCGTTCCGCCGGGTCCGCCCGGCGAGTCATCCATTCCATCCGCCCGACGGACCGCTCCCCTACGGCATGCGCCGGCCGATCACCAGCTCGTTCCCATCCGGTCACGCGACCGCCGCCTTCACCGCGGCGACGCTGTTGTCGACCGGCGGCCGGAACCGCGCCGTGTGGTTCACGATCGCCGGTGTCGTCGCCGGGAGCAGGGTCTACGTCCGGATGCACCACACGTCCGACGTCATCGCCGGCGCCGCCTTCGGCCTCGCCCTCGGCCAGGTCCTCCGCCGCGCCCTACGCGTTCGGTAGCGCCTGAGAACACGGTCCCGCGGGACCGTGTTCGCGTGTCCAGGAATGGTCGGGGCGCTCGGGCGTTGCACACCACGTCGTCCCACACGAGGAGCAGCCAGTGCCCCGCCAGCTCGCGGTCACGTTCGACTACCGGTGCCCGTTCGCCCGAAACGCTCACGAAGCGGTCGTCAACGCGCTCAGGGCCGGCGCTGATCTCGACGTCCGGTTCTCCCCGTTCTCGCTCGACCAGGTCCACGTCGCCGAGGGCGAAGCACCGATGTGGGAACGGCCCCGCACCGAGTGGGGCACCGGAACCACCGCGCTCCTGTTCGGGATCGCGGTGCGCGACTCGTTCCCCGAACACTTCCTCGACGCGCACCTCGCCCTCTTCGCGGCCCGTCACGATCACGGCAAGCAGCTCGGTCACGAAGACGTCGTGCGCGAAGCGGTCGCCTCCGTGGGACTCGACGCCGACGCGGTCGCCGAGGTCGCGTTCAGCGGCGGTCCGCTCGCGGTGCTCGCAACCGAGCACGAGGAGATGGTGCGCGACCATGCAGTGTTCGGAGTCCCGACCTTCGTCGAAGGCGATCAGGCGGTGTTCATCCGCTTCATGGAGCGCGGTCGCGTCGACGACCTCGAGCGGGCGCTCGATCTGCTCGGTTGGTCCCGGTTGAACGAGTTCAAGCGCACCAAGCTCCCCCGCTGACGGCGTCCGCGCCCGCGCCTACCCTGAACCCGTGAGCTCGCCGAGTCACGGAGCAGCCGTCGATCCGTCGCGGATGTCGCCGGCCGAAGCCCTCATGTGGTTGGTGGAGAAGGATCCGGCGCTGCGGTCCGACTTCGTCAACATCGCCCTGCTCGAACACGCGCCCGACGAGGACCGGCTCCGGGCGAAGGTGCGTCAGACCATCGACGCGATCCCGCGCCTCGGCCAGCGTGTGGTCAGCGCACCCCTGCGGATCGCGCCGCCACAGTGGCAGGCCGATCCCACCCTCGATCTCGACTACCACCTCCGGCGCGTCTCGGTCCCGGCGCCCGGTGGGATGCGCGAGCTCCTCGACCTCGCCGCGCTGCTGTCGGCTGCACCGCTCGATCGGTCGCGTCCGCTGTGGGAGTTCACCGTCGTCGAAGGACTTGCTGGTGGAGGCGCGGCGATGCTCCAGCGCCTCCACCACACGATCACCGACGGCGTCGGTGGCCTCAAGCTCTCGCTGAGCCTCGTCGACTTCGAATCCGATCCGGTCGAAGGCCGCGCCGCCGACGCGCCGGTCGGGCCGATGGTCCTCGCGGGTCTCGTACGCGAAGACACCCGCCCGAACGATGCCCGTCCGTCGACCCTCGACCTGGTGACCGACGCGCTCGGATTCGCGCTCGCACGCGACCGCGAGCTCGTCGCCCACGGCATGGGTACCGTCGCCGGGCTGGTCGCGCACCCGACATCGGTCGCGCGACGCGCGGGCGAGACGATCCGGCTCGCAGGATCCGTCCGTCGTCAGGTCCTCGTCACCCAGTCGGCCCGCTCACCACTGCTCGCCGCACGCTCCCTCGGCCGACGGTTCGAGGTGTTCTCCGTCTCGCTCGACGACACGCACCGAGCAGCCAAGGCACTCGGAGGGAGCATCAACGACTGCTTCGTAGCGGGCGTCGCAGGCGCGCTCGGGCTCTACCACGAGCGTCTCGGAGTGCCGATCGACGAGCTCCGGATGGCGATGCCCGTGAGCACGCGTGAGCACTCCGACACCGCGGCGAACCGCTTCGCGCCGTCGCGAGTCATGGTTCCCGTCGGTCCCGACCATGCAGTTGGTCCCGACGATGTGGCCGCGCGCTTCGCCGTGGTGCACGAGCGACTGGCCGGTGTGCGCGACGAACCAGCGCTCGCGGCGGTCGAGCCACTCGCGGAGCTGCTCGCGTTCCTCCCGACCGCGGTCCTCGTGACCGCGACCCGCAACCAGGCGCGCACGATCGACTTCGCGACGTCGAACCTCCGAGGGAGCCCGGTCGACCTCTTCATCGGCGGCGCGCGGATCGTCGCCAACTACCCGATGGGTCCACGCGCCGGATCTGCGCTGAACGTGACGATGCTCTCGTACTGCGGTGAGCTGCACATGGGGTTGAACATCGATCCGGCCGCGATCACCGAGCCTGACCTGCTGCTCGACTGTCTCGCCGCGTCGTTCGCGGCCGTGCACAGATTTGGGGGCTCCAGCTCGTAAGCTTGCTGGTCGAGCCTGTCCCCGAAGGAAGTCGACGACACATTCCCCTCTCCCAGCTCGAGAACCCGTCCGATCCGCATCACCGCAGCCCTGCTGCGAGCACCGTGCGATCGGCCGCCGACATGCTGCTCACGTCCGGGTACGCCCGCATCACGCTGAACCCCGCCGACGGCGCCGCGCTCACCACCGTGCTCCGCGAGTGTCGGAGCTTCTTCTCCCGTCCCACCGAGCAGAAGCAGCGCCATGCGAGCGCCGACGGCAACTCGGGGTACCGCTCGATGGGCCTCGAGTACTCGGCATTCCCTGACCGCCCGGATGTCAACGAGGTCATGTCGTTGTGGTCGGATCGCATCGACCTCATCCCGGAAGCCGACCGGCTCGGCCCGCTCACCGATGCGCTCGTCGGCTGGCGCACCGTGATGGTCCGCGTCGTGCACGAGTTGCTCGAAGAGATCTCGGGCCGGTTCTCGGCCGCGGCGCCCGCGTTCGCGAAGGCCTCGCAGATTCAGGTGAATCACTATTTCCGCGCCCCGCCGGCGCGAATCCACCTGCAGGACCGGCACGAAGACGGCAACATCGCCACGGTGATGCACGGGACCGCTCCGGGACTCGAGATCGTCCGCGGGGACGACGAGCAGTCCATCGAGACTTCACCCGGTGAGATCTTCGTCCTGCCCGGCGCGACACTCACCGACCTGACGGGCGGCGCAGTGGCCGCACTCGATCACCAGGTCCGGAACCTCGGCATCTCCGATCGACAGTCGATCATGTACTTCGTCAACCCGGAGCTCGCACACCCGGTGTACCCCTGGGTCGGCGACGCCGCGGCCCGTGCGGTCGATCTCCGTGACGTGGTGCGGAACCGTCCGTCTGCGTACGGGCTCCCCGCGGTCCCCGAGCTCTGAGCGTTACTGAGCGCGCCGGCGGAACCCGGGATCGGGCTCGGTGACCACGGCCGCCCACTCCTCGAACCCGGGGTCACGCCACGTTCGGTGGGTGCAGGTTGTCGCCGTGTCGGCGACGTAGAGGTGCAGCGTGGGTGCTTCGTCGGCGAGATCGATCAGATCGCCGGTACGGGGATGCGGTGGGGCACTCTCGAGCAGATCGACCAGCGCCACCGCGGCGATGACCCGGCTCCGACACATGGTGCAGGCCGAGACCGTCGCTCGTTCGAGGTCGCCGGTGAACGACAACAGGGTGTCGGCCTCGGTGGCATCGAGCGCCACGTGCTCGCCGTCGTCGTCGAAGATCAGGAGAGTCGGCTCGGTCACTCCCGCGACGGTAGCCCCAGGAGCGGGGTCCGGTACGCGTACCCTGAACCCATGCGCGCACTGACGATCTCACCGGCTGCAGGCTCACCGGCTGCCGGCGGCACCCTCGCCGTTTCCGAACGTCCCCGCCCCGATCCTGGTCCCGACGACGTGCTGGTCCGGGTCCACGGCGCCGGCGTGAACCGGGCCGATCTCCTGCAGCTCGCGGGCCGCTATCCCGCCCCTCCCGGTGTCCCGGCCGACATCCCGGGGCTCGAGTTCGCCGGCATCGTCGAATCCGTCGGCTCGGCGGTGGCGACGCCCGTCCCGGGAGATCGGGTCTTCGGGATCGTCGGCGGCGGCGCGCAGGCGGAGTACATCACCGTGCGCGCCGACCAGTGCGCGACGGCACCGGCCGGGATCGACCTCGTCGAAGCCGGTGGCATTCCCGAGGCGTTCATCACCGCGCACGACGCGCTCCGCACGTGCGCGGGCCTCGAACGGGGCGAGCGGGTGCTCGTCCACGCGGCCGGTTCCGGGGTCGGGACGGCAATCGTGCAACTCGCGCGGGCCTACGACTGCGAGATCGCCGGCACCGCGCGCACCGCATCCAAGCTCGAGCAGGCGCGCCGGCTCGGCCTCGATCACGCGATCGTCGTCCCTTCCGGCGACGAGCCGCTTGATCCCAAGGCCCTCGTCGCGATGATCTCCGACGTTGCCGGTCCGGTGGATGTCGTCGTCGACCTCGTGGGTGGCGAGTACCTGTCCGTCGACGTCGGCGCGGCCGCGCCCCGGGCCCGGATCGTTCTCGTCGGCACGCTGGCCGGGGCCACCGCGACGCTCCCGATCCACGCGGTGATGGCGAAACGTCTCAGCATCTTCGGCACCGTGCTCCGCTCCCGCTCGCTCGCCGAGAAGGCGGCCGCGACGGAAGCGTTCGCGACCGAGACCGCTCGTTGGTGGGACGACGGCACCCTGGCACCGGCCGTCGACCGGGTCATCCCGCTCGCCGACGCGCCGTCGGCCTACGACCTCGTCGCATCCGACACGACGTTCGGCAGGGTCATCATCGACACCCGCTGACCAGCTGGCTCGTCGATGACGGCTGGGGCCTGAGCAATGGATGGCCGGTACCATGCGACCACCAGCCCGTTTCGCTGCACCGAATCCACCGGAAGGACCCATCGTGGCCAAGCCTGCCGACACCGATCTCGTCATCGTCGAAGCCGTCCGCTCCCCCCTCGGGAAGCGCAACGGGGGGCTGGCGAGCGTGCACCCCGCCGACCTCCTCGGTTTCGTCCAGACGGCGGTGGTGGAGCGGTCCGGCATCGACCCGAGCACCGTCGGCCAGATCGTGGGTGGGTGCGTGAGCCAGGTCGGCGAGCAGGCGTTCAACATCGCCCGCACCGCGTGGCTCTCGGTCGGCTATCCCATGACCGTCGCCGCGACCACCGTCGACGCGCAGTGCGGCTCGTCGCAGCAGGCAACTGGTCTCGCGGCCGCGCTCGTGGGCGCCGGTGTGGTCGAGGTCTCGATCGGTTGCGGCGTCGAGTCCATGAGCCGGATCCCGATGGGTGCTGCGGTCCACGGCGACTTCGGTCGACCGATATCGAAGAGCTACCTCGCCCGCTACGAGGCAGCATCGCAGTTCGAGGGTGCGGAACGCGTCGCGGAGAAGTGGGGCATCACCCGGGCCGACACCGACGCGTTCGGGCTCGAATCCCAGAACCGTGCCCAGCGGGCCTGGGCGGAAGGACGGTTCGAGCGCGAGATCGTGCCCATCGCCGCACCGGATCTCGGCGAAGACGGCGAGCCCACGGGGACAACTCATCTGGTCGAGCGCGACGAAGGGCTGCGCGAGACGTCGCTCGAGAAGCTCGCGACGTTGAAGTCGGTCGGGCGCGAAGACGGGATCCACACTGCGGGAACGTCATCGCAGCTCACCGACGGATCGGCCGCGATCCTCATCACGACCGCCGGCTACGCCAACGAGCACGGCCTGCGGGCACGAGCGCGGATCGTCGACCAGTGCCTCGTCGGCGTCGACCCCGTCCTGATGCTCACCGGCCCGATCGACGCAACCCGCAAGCTCTTCGACCGCACCGGCCTCACCATGTCCGACATCGACACCGTGGAGATCAACGAGGCGTTCGCGTCGGTGGTGCTCGCGTGGGAGCAGGAGTTGAAGCCCGACATGGAACGCGTCAACCCGAACGGTGGCGCGATCGCGCTCGGACATCCCGTCGGCGCGACGGGCGCCCGGCTCATCACCACCGCGCTGCACGAGCTCGAGCGCACCGACGGAACCTTCGGCCTCATCACCATGTGCTGCGGTGGCGGGCTCGGTACCGGCACGATCATCGAGCGGATCTGACGCATGCCGCACGCCGGCGAGCAGCTCACGCTGGCCGAACGGCTCGGGTACGCACGCGACGCCAGGCTCCTGATCGTCACCTGCGACGACCTCGGGTCTTCGCGCTCGGCCAACGTCGCCGTCTACGCGGCATTGCGGCAGGGGCTCGCCACGAGCGCGTCGCTCATGGTTCCGTGTCCGTGGGCGCGCGACGCCGCCGCCGACTATCGAGGCGACGACGTCGGCGTGCACCTCACGCTCAACGCCGAGTGGGAGCGGTACCGCTGGGGTCCGGTCACGCACTCGCCGAGCCTCCTCGACGGCGATGGTGGTTTCCCCCGCACCGTGCCCGACACCTGGGATCACGCCGATCTGGAGGAGGTCCGGCGGGAGTGTCGCGCGCAGATCGAGCGCGCGATCCTCTGGGGCTTCGACGTGAGCCACCTCGACAGCCACATGGGGACGCTGCAACTCCGGGCCGACTTCTTCGACGTCTACCTCGAGCTCGCGGTCGACTTCGGTCTGCCGCTCCGCATGGCCGGCGCGGACGGCGAACGGCGCGTCGGCTTCCCGTACCGTCAGCTCGCGGCCGCCCAAGGCGTGGTGTTCCCGGACCACCTCGTCGACACGATCGGCGCCGGTTCGCGACGCGACGTAGAACGCGCGCTCTTCGACCTTCGCCCCGGAGTGACCGAGGTGTACTTCCACCCCGCGGTCGACACCGACGAGCTCCGTGCGTCACATCCCGACTGGGCCGGCCGCGTCGAGGATCATTCGATGTTGTGCCACGACCCGTCGTTCGCCGATCTCACCGAACGCTGCGGCGCGACCCTCATCGGTTTCCGCGAGCTCCGCGACCTCCAACGCTCCAACTCCTGACCCAGAGGTCAGTCGGTGAGGGACCGGAGGGTCTCGCGGCGCTCGGTGAAAACGGGGGTGCGGGTCGCGGGGAGAAGGCGAAATAGGACGGCGGTGTCGCCCGCGGTCTTGAGCCGACCCTGCATGTAGGCGACGTTCACGTCGAGCGTGCCATCGAGCATGGCGCGGGCGTCGGCGGCGGTGGTCGTGAGGACCAGCTCGGGATCGTCGGCGACGCCGAGGCGCACTTCGCCGTCGGGTCCTCCCGAGACGACGAGCTGGACCCGCTCGCTGACCTCACCGAGGAACGGCTCAGCCTCCTTGATCCACGCCGGCGTGAGGAACGGGGCCACGCGTCAGCCGATCACGTCGGCCGGATCGCGCACACCGGCGAAGAGATCCTGCTCGATCTCACCCTCGGCGACGCCCGTGTCGACCAGCGAGCGTACGAGCGCGTACTCCTCCCATGGCCACACGTCTTTCAGAACGTCGTCGGGAAGCTTCATCCAGAACCCATCGGGCGCGACCTGCGTGCGGTGCGCGAGGAGCGCGGCCCGTCGCTGGGCCATGTAGTCGCTGACGTCGACGAGCGTCGTGTGTCGATCTCGCAGTGGAGCTTCGTCACGCTCGAGCCACCGCGCGAACGGGCTCTCGAGATCACGGTCGAGGTGCGCCTGGTGCAGGGCGAGCACCCGGCCGCGCGACCAGCCGACCTCGTACAGCTTCGACGGTTGCCACGGCTCGCCGGCTTCGGGATACGCGTCGCGATCGCCCGCGGCGTCGAATGCCGGCGCGGTGATCTCGAACACCCGGATGTGATCGGGGTGAGGGTAGAACTCGCGGTCTTCGGCGTAGGTGACGATCACCTGCGGACGCTCGCGTCGGATGATCGCCACCAGTCGTCCGACCGCTTCGTCGAGCGGTGCGTTGGCAAAGTTGTCGGCCCGGGCGTTCGTCTCCGTGTCGGGCATGCCGGAGTCGTGGTAGCCGAGCAGCTCGAGGCGGTCGTAGCCGATCGCGTCGACGCTGTCCTGGAGCTCCTGCATGCGGACCGCATGGAGGTTGGCCCGGACCTCTTCGGTGTCGACGGCAGGGTTCAGCACCTCGCCCGCCTCGCCACCCGTGCAGCACACGAGCACGGTGTGCACGCCTTCGGCGTGGTATCGGGCGACGGTGCCCGCGCCTTTCGACGCTTCGTCGTCGGGATGGGCGTGAACGGTCAGGAGCGCCAGCGGTGCAGAGGTCATAGAAGTGCCAACGCTACCCGGCGCCCGACTCTTCCTCGATCTGCTCGCCGGGTTCACCGACTGCAGCGAGGGCCCAGATCTCGACCCGCCCGATGTCGCGGATGCGACGGGGCCGCAGCCGCTTCCACGCAAAGGCCAGATCATCGGCCAGGGCCGCGTGCACGTCGTCGTCGGTGATGACACTCCCGGGCTTCGCGATCTCGACCAGGCGGCTGGCCCGGTTCACGACCGGTCCGAAGTAGTCGCCCTCACGGGTCACGACGGACCCGTAGGCCAGACCGGCTCGAGCCGGTGGAAGCAACGCGTCATCGAGCGATCGGTCGGTCAGGCGTCGGGCGATGCGCGCCGCGGCGGCCACGTCGCCCGCCACGAACATGACCTCGTCGCCGATGGTCTTGACGACGCGTCCGCCCTCTCGGGCGACCGAGTCGAACGCGAGCTGCTCGAACCGACGGACCAGTGCGCTGAGCTCGTGCGGATCGAGTTGCTGGCTGATGGCCGTGTACCCGACGAGATCGACGAAGCCGATCGTGAGCACCCGTGCCCCGGGGGCATCGGGATCTTCGTAGGCGAGCTTGCGCCACAACGAGTCACGGGCCTGGAGCCGCAGCGTGTAGTCGAACAGCTGCATCAGCGACGGCCACTTGAACTCGTCGATGAACAGCAGGGCGATGCGTTCGTCGGAGAGGCCGGCGTCGCGAGCCGGCGCGGATCGTGTCGACGAGTTGGTCGGTGAGTGCCGCGGCGACCTTCGCGAGTGCGGTGGCGAACACGCGGACCTGTTCGACGAGACCGTCCATCGGATCGTCGTCGAGTGCGATCGTGCGCACCCGGCGCTGCTCGAGCAGCCCGAGCGCCTCGACATCGGCGTCGGTGAACACCGGAGCGCCGTCGCGAGGGTCGGGAAACCCGAGCGCCCGCCAGAGTCGACGGGAGATCTCCGGATCCACCCCGGCGTTGGCAGCGACTGAGACCCGGTCGTATTGAGGTTCGCCGGGTCGGAGGGTCTTGTCGAGGAGGAGCAGCGTCAGCCAACCTTCCCGCTCGGCCCGAGCGATCTCCTCATCGGACGCGCCGAGCTTCCCGAGCGTTCGAGCCAGTCGCTTGTCCATGGACAGTGTGCCTACCCGCTCCTCGTGTGCGCGATCCACCCGGGAGCGTACCGAGCGAACCCGCGAGCCGAACCATGAAGCCGGCGGCGCGTCACTACCCTGGGCCACCGTGCCGGTCGAGATCCCCGCTCCCGCTCCCCGGCGCCACCTCGGGTTCTGGATCGCGGTCTGCGTCGTCGGGATGACGATGCTCGTCCTCGTCGGGTTCGCGCTCGCCGAACGTGTCGTCGCCCGCGGGGAGATCGTCGGTGGGGTGCAGATCGCCGGATCCGATGCATCGGGTCTGTCCGAAGCCGATGCATCGATCAAGGTCGCCGGCGTCGCCCGACGACTCGAGTCGGATCCGGTCCGGGTCCGGATCGGCAACACCGACGAGGTTGTCGCGCCGGCCACCATCGGACTCCGCGTCAACGTCCCGGCAACGGTGCGGCGGGCTCGATCGGCGGGGCGAGGAAGCAACCCGATCTCGGTCGTCGCGGGAGCAGTGCTCCGCCGCTTCCGTCCCGACAAGACCCCGCTCGTCGTGTCGGTCGACACCGATCGCCTCGACGCCGTGCTCGAGTTCTGGCGTCGCGCGACTGCAGTCGACCTGCACGACGGGATGGTGAAGGTCGAGGACAGCCGAGTCGTCGAAGTGGCGCCGCACGCGGGCGTCGGGCTGCGCGCGGCACAAGCCCGGGTTCAGCTCCTCCGAGCGTGGCGCAGCGGGCGCCGAAGTCGGATCCAGCTCGCGTACGGTCGGATCCGACCCGATGTCGACCGACCGGAGGTCGCGAAGGTGGCCGCGCAGACGCGCGCGCTCCTGACCCGCCCCCACACCATCGTGCTCGGGACCAACGCGATCAGCCTCTTACCCAGCGGGCTCGCGCCCACGATCACGATCAGCCCGCGAGGGCGCCGGCTCGTCGTCGGGGTCGACCCCGCGCGCCTGCACGACGCGCTCGCACCGAAGCTGGCCGGGATCGAACGCGCGCCGATCGACGCGACCTGGTCGGTGAACGGAACCACCGCCACCGTCGTACCGTCCGTCGCCGGGTCCACGCTCGACACGACACCGATCGCGGCGGCCATCGTCGCGGGGAACCATCGGATCGTCGGCACCCTCGTGCCCCGCGCACCGGAGCACGACACCGCGTGGGCACAGGCCTTGCACATCACCGAGCTCGTGTCGACCTTCACGACCAAGCACAAGTGTTGCGAAGCGCGGGTCACCAACATCCACCGCGCCGCCGATGTGATCGACAACACGGTGGTCCTCCCCGGCCAGACCTTCTCCCTGAACCAAGCACTCGGCCCCCGTACGCTCGCGAAGGGCTACGTCATGGCACCGGCCATCGGTGAGGACCTCAGTCTCGTGGAAGACGTCGGCGGCGGGGTGAGTCAGGTCTCGACCACGCTGTTCAACGCGACCTACTTCGGTGGCTACGAGGACGTCACCCACGAGGTGCACTCGATCTACATCTCCCGGTACCCGAAGGGTCGCGAAGCGACGCTCAACTACCCGTCGATCGACAACCAGTTCCGCAACGACACCGACGCCGGGGTGCTGATCAAAGCGAGCTACACCGACACGTCGCTCACCATCTCGTTCTACGGGAGCAAGGCGGGTCGAACGGTCAGCTCGGAAGGCCCGAACACTCTCGAGACGATCGACCCACCCGATCGAGTACACCGACGACCTCACGCTCCCGGCCGGCACCGAGAAGGTGGTGAAGGCCGGTTCGCCCGGGTTCGTCGTCGAGAACATCCGGATCATCTCGCGAGCGGGCCGACCCGACGTCCGACAACGCTTCGTCGCCCACTACCAACCCGTCCCCACGAAGATCAGCCGCAACCCGACTCCTCCGGCACCCGCGCCGCCGGTACCAGCGCCCGCACCCGCGCCGGCGGGCTGATACCTCTCAAGCACCCCCACCCGAGCCGCCGATACCTCGCGCCATGAGGAAAGGATTCCGTCTCGTGGCGGCGTGTGCCCTGGTCATCGGGGTGACCGCCGCGTGCGATCCGGCGTGGGTGAACAGCCATCCGGGCGCCCACATGACCCCGACGGAACAGGCGATCGCCACCAACCTGGTCGTCCGACTCAACCAGGAACGAGCCGCCCGCGGGATCGCCCCGGTCAGCGTCGACCCCGGCCTCGTCTGGCGCAGCTTCGACTGGAGCCGCACGATGCCGAGGCTCGCGGACCCCGCGACACACCTGCACCACAGTGACCTCAACCCCCTGCTCGGTCGCTTCGCCGCGGCCGCAGAGAACATCGCGTGGAGCGACGGCGGCACCTCGGGTCTGATCAACGTCAGTTGGATGCACTCCGACGGTCACCGGCTCAACATGCTCGCTCCGAACGTCGACGTCGTAGGGATCGCGGTGTCGTGTGTCGGACATGTGATGTGGGTCACCGAGACCTTCGGCCGACTCCCGACGGCAGGCGGCGATCCCGACTTCGGCGGTGTCCCGCCGCTCTACCCGATCGCCGACCCGGGGACCGACGGCCCCCGCTGCTGATCCGGCCCGTAGAGTCACTGCGTGATCACCGCCCACCGCTTCGCTCTTGGCGCGACCGACCCCGAGACCGTCGACATCGACGAGATCGAGGCAGAGCGCGACGACCCGCACACCCTCCTCTGGATCGACGTCGGCCGTCCGTCGGCCGAGGAGATCGCCACGCTGGTCCGCGACCTGCAGCTCCATCCACTCCTCGCCGAGGACCTCGTGCACGCGAACCAGCGCACGAAGCTCGATCGCTACGGCGACCGCTTCCACATCGCCGTCCACGACTGCACCCTGAACGAGCTCGACCTCGAGACGCGCGAGATCGACATCGTGTTCGGCAAGGGCTGGCTGCTCACGGTGCGCCAGGACGGTGACGCACGGCCCGCGACGGCGGTCCTCGACGACCTGCGTCACCGCTACGAGCTGATCCGCACCTCGAAACCGGCTCCCGACGACGTCGGCCTCCTTCTCTGGGCGATCCTCGACGTCATCGTCGACCGCTACTTCGTGGTGACCGACCGGATCGACGAGCAGCTCGACGAGATCGAGGAGATCGTGTTCGCGGGCGACGCCCCCGACGCGACTCCGCAACAGATCTTCGAGCTCCGCCGCTCGCTCGGCGCGTTCCGGCGAACGACATCACCCCTCCGGGAGGTGGTCGGCGAGCTCCTGCGTCGCGAAGGTGAGTACCTCGACGAGGAGTCGCTCGTCCTGATGCAGGACGTGTACGACCACATCCTCCGGGTGTCCGATCTGGCCGAGTCCCAGCGGGAGCTGCTCACCGGTCTCCTCGAAGCCCATCTCGCGGTCGTGTCGAACCGGATGAACCGCGTGATGAAGGTCACGTCCTCCTGGGGCGCGATCATCCTCGGTTCCACCCTCATCGCAGGCATCTACGGCATGAACTTCCGGTACATGCCCGAGCTCCGATGGCACTACGGCTACTTCATCGCGCTCGGCCCTGATGGGCGCGCTCACCATCGGGCTGGTGTCGTTGTTCAAGAAGAACGACTGGCTCTGACCACGCCGGGATCTTCGGATCTCCGGATCCGATCCCGCATGATCCGGTAGAACAGCTCGAGCGCGAGCACCGCGACTCCCGCGACGACCATCCCCTGGATGAGGACGTCGGTCGGAGGCAGACGGAACGCGTAGAAGCTCCGTACGAACGGGATCGCCAGCGCACCGACGAACGCGACGACCATCGCACCGACGAGCAACGCTCGCCCGCGGGTGAACGGGCGGGCGAGAATCACGAGGACCCACAGCCCGACGGCGAACAGCACGATCGTCGCGGTGGTGCGCGCCTCGCGCGGAGTCACGTCTTGTGCGCGTGCCAGTGCGTACGCGACGAACACGCCGATTGCGGCGATCGTTCCGGCCGGGATCGCGAGCCGCAGGACCCGCGCCACGAACCCGGGGACGTAGCGCCGCGAGTTCGGCGCCAACGCGAGGAAGAACGCCGGGATCCCGATCGTCAGGCTGCTCACCACGGTCAGGTGTCGCGGGAGGAACGGGTACGGCCAGCCCGCGACCGCGACCGCCAGTGCCAACAACGTCGCGTAGGTGGTCTTGGTGAGGAACAGGTTGGCGACCCGCTCGATGTTCGCCGTGACCCGTCGTCCTTCGGCCACGACACCGGGAAGGGTGGCGAAGCTCCCGTCGAGGAGCACCAGCTGGGCAACGGCCCGGGTGGCGGCCGCGCCGGAACCCATCGCCACCCCGATGTCGGCGTCCTTCAGGGCGAGCGCGTCGTTCACGCCGTCGCCCGTCATGGCGACCACGTGCCCACGCGACTGCAACGCCGCGACCATCTCGCGCTTCTGGTGCGGCGTCACCCTCCCGAACACCGCGTGCGTCTCCAGGATCTCGGCGAGCGCTTCGCGATCCTCGGGGAGCTCACGGGCATCAACGGGCTCGCCGATCTCGGGGAGGCCGACGCGGCGGGCGACGGCGCCGACCGTGCGCGGGTTGTCGCCGGAGATCACCCGGAGCCGTACGCCCTGCTCGTGGAAATACGCCAGTGTCGCGGCTGCATCGGGCCGTACCTGCTCCTCGAGCAGCACCAGTGCAACCGGCCGGAGATCGGGCGGGAGCACCTCTCCGGTCAGACCGCCGTCGGCGTGCGCGAGCAACAACACCCGCTTTCCCCCTTCGGCCAGCTCGTCGGCCCGGACCCGCGGCGGCGTGGTGGCATCGATCCAGACCATCTCGGGTGCCCCGATGACCCAACCGCCGTGACCGTCGAATTCGGCCGCGCTCCACTTGCGCGCCGAGGAGAACGGCACCGCTCCAGCACGCGCCCACGATGGACTCGACGGTCGGGAACGCGGTGGAGATCGCGGCGAGAGTCGCGTTCGCGTTGCTCATCGTCACCGAGCGCCGCGAGCGCGGCATCGACGGTGGCTTCGTCGGCGCCTTCGAGCACTTCGATGCTGTCGAACACGACGCTGCCCTCGGTCAGGGTCCCTGTCTTGTCGAGGCACACGACGTCGACACGCGCCAGTCCTTCCACCGCCGGTAGCTCCTGGACGAGGACCTGTCGACGAGCGAGGGTCACCGCGGCCACGCCGAACGCGAGGCTGGTCAGGAGCACGAGGCCCTCGGGGACCATGCCGACCACGCCGGCGACCGCCGCGGTGATCGCTTGGGAGAGACTCGCATTCGTCGACTGCAACTGGCTCCAGAACAGGAGCGGCCCGACGACGAGGATCGCCCAGGTCACGTAGACGAGGATCTTGTTGATCCCCTCGACGAGCTCGGAGCGCGTGAGCGAGAACCGCCGCGCCTCGTGCGCGAGACGACGGGCATACGAGTCGCTGCCGACGCGCGTGGCCTGGAACCGGCCCGACCCCGCGACGACGAAGCTCCCCGACAACACCTCGACACCCAATCCCTTGTTCACCGGTTCGGCCTCGCCGGTGAGCAGCGACTCGTCGATCTCGAGCCCGTTGCCGGCGCGCACGAGTCCATCCGCGCAGACCTGATCTCCGGTCCGCAGCTCGACGAGATCATCGAGCACCACCGCTTCGATCGCGACTTCGCGGGCGGTTCCGGAGCGCACCACACGGGCGATGGGGGTGTTCAGGACCGCGAGACGGTCGAGGGTCCGCTTGGCCCGGATCTCCTGCACGATGCCGATCAGGGAGTTCGCGACCAGCACGATGCCGAAGAGCCCGTCCGCGGGGTGGCCGAACACCAGGATCAGCACCAGCATCGAACCGAGGATGGCGTTGAACCGGGTGACGACGTTCGCCCGGATGATCTCCGGGAGGGTCCGGCTTGTCCGTTCACCCGAGGCGTTCACCTGCCCCCGGTCGACCCGCTCCCGCACCGCGGCATCGTCGAGCCCGTCGGGAGGGGTCACGAACTCCGACGTGGGAGCGGGCTCGTCTCCGCGCGCCGACACGACCACGGGTCGAAACCGTACTCGGCGCCCAACCTGACAGATCCGCTTCATCTCGGCCGGACGGGTGCCGATGAGATCAGGGTCATGTCGAGCTCGGAACCGTCGGAATCGCCCGACCCGTCGCGCACGTCTGCCCGAGCTGCCTACGGGTTGATCGCCTTCGCCGTCGTCGCGTCGGTGATCGGGTGGCTCATCGGTGGTCGCGCGCTCGGAGTCGCGTCGGCGTCGGTGCTCGTCGTCGCGACCGTCTCAGCCGTGGTCAGCCTGATCCGGAACCGCCCCGCGCCGACCGCCGGATGGTGGTGCCTCGCCGGGGGGGCCACGCTCTGGGGCGTCGGGAACCTCTTCTGGGTCGGTCACTCCAGCCTGGTCGCGATCACCGCCGTCGACACCCTGAGCCTCGTCGCGTTCCTTCCGCTCACCGGCAGCCAGTTGCTGATCGCCCATGCCCGCGGCCGCGAGCACACAGACGACGGAATGATCGACGGGATGATCCTCGGGCTCGTCGGCGTGCTGCTGGCGTGGGTCCTGGTCGTCGCGCCCGAGGTGCACGGCGCCGACACGATCGAACGTCTCGTCATCACCCTGCGCCCGCTCCTCGACGGCCTGGTGCTCGTCGGCGTCGTGTGGATCGCGCTCCTCCCCGGAACGCGCTGCCGATCGCTCGTGCTGCTCGGCAGCGGCTACGCGGTCGCGCTCGTCGCCGACGCGTGGTTCTACATCGGCTGGCGCGTCGATGGAACGTGGACCAGTCGGATCGATGGCCTGTACGCCGTCGCCGTCGCGCTCCTCTTCGCCGCGATTCTCCATCCATCGTCACGCGACGTCTCGGTACGGCCGTCGACCATCGACCGCGACCGTGTGCACCCGGGTCGATTGCTCCTGCTCGCGCTTGCGATGTTCGTGGGTCCGGTCGCCGCCATGTCCGCCGACGGCGAGTTCAGCACCCAGGATGTCATCGTGACCCTGTGCTGTCTGGTGATCGTCGGACTCGTGTTCGTCCGGTTCATCGGTCTCGTCCGCGACAACGAGAAGACCCAGCGTCGGTTCCGCCTGTTGGCCGAGAACGTCCCGGTCGGCATCTACGAGGTGAGCAAGGATCTCGAGATCTCGTTCGCCAACGCAGCCGCCGACCGGCTGTTCGGGACGTCGGTCCAGGATCGTCTCGCGCCCGATCTTCTCGCGCTCGTCCATCCCGACGACCGCGCCCGGATGGTCGACGCCGCCGAGGCCGTGCTCGGTGGTCTACCGGCCGAGGTCGCGTTCCGGCTGCGGAGATCCGACGGATCGATGAGTTGGGTGCAGTGGCGGGGCACCCCGGTCGAGAGCCGTGGTCGAGGGTTGCCGACCGCGCTCGCGTCGACGCTCGACATCACCGCGCTCAAGGATGCCCAGGCAGCCCTCCTGCGCCAGGCCACGTACGACCCGTTGACCCAGCTTCCCAACCGCCGGCTGTTCACCGATCGGCTGCACCAGGCGCTCGTCCGTCGCGATCGCCACCTCGGCACCCTCGCGCTGATGTTCTGCGACCTCGACGGCTTCAAGACGGTCAACGACGTCCACGGCCACGAAGCCGGCGACGCGATCCTGATCGAGATCGGGCGCCGTCTCTGCCGCACGGTCCGCGCCACCGACTCGGTCGCCCGCATCGGGGGTGACGAGTTCGTGGTGCTGTGCGAGGAGGCCGGCACCCGAGACGACCTCGCCCGCCTCGCGGAATCGGTGGTGCAAGCCGTCAACCAACCGTGGAGGTTCCAGAACAGCGCGCTCACGGTCGGGGTCAGTGTGGGCATCGCCGTGGCCACGATCGGCGACGACGGCAACACGCTCCTCCGTCGAGCCGACGACGCGATGTACCTCGCCAAGGCCGGCGGTCGGAACCGCTTCGAGTTCGCACCCGACGACACCGGTTCCGATGACGTCGGGCGAACGGATCGTGGTCTACCGGAAGTCGCGAGACTTCATCACGTCCGCGAGGCCGATTGGTAGCGGCGAGATCCGCTGGGCGACAACGTTGGTGACCCCCTGGTGCCGCTCCAGGATGCCGCGGACCCGCAACGCCGACGCGACGCGTGCGACCTTGCGGAACCGCTTCCACACCCCGGCCGAGCAGATCACGTTGATCAACCCCGTCTCGTCCTCCAGGTTCAGGAAGATCGTGCCCTTGGCCGTCTGCGGCTGCTGGCGGTGCGTGACCACTCCCGCGACCTCGATCACCCGACGGGGCTCGCACGTCCGGAGATCAGCCGCGGTGAGCACTCCCGCGGCGGTCAGCTCGGCCCGGAGATACTCGGTGGGATGGCGCCCCGGCGACAGGCCGGTGGCCCACAGGTCGGCCGCGGTCTCCTCGACCTCGCTCATCCCCGGCAGTGGTGGTGCTTCGACCCCGATCGCGACCCCCGGAAGCTTGTCGGCGCGCGCATCGCGCAACGCACCCGCAGCCCACAACCCGGCTCGGCGGTCGACCCCGAAGCACACCTGGAACGCTCCGGCCGTGGCGAGGGTCTCGAGTGCGTCGACGGGCGCGTCGGTTCGCCGGGTGAAGTCGTCGAGATCCACGAACGGCTGTACCGAACGCTGCTCGTCGATCCGGTCGAGCAACTCCGAGCTGAGCCCCCGCACGTATCGGAGGCCGATGCGCACCGCGTGCACCGACGGATCGGCGTGCCATCCCGCCCGCGGCCGACCCACAGCTCCTTCCGCACCCGTGCGCGGTTCGAGCGTGCAGTCGCGTCGCGACGCGTTGACGTCGGGACCGAGCACCTCGACTCCGTGTCGACGCGCGTCGCGCACGAGGGTGTGCGGTGAGTAGAACCCCATCGGTTGCGCGTTGAGCAACGCGGCGGCGAACTCGGCCGGATGGTGCAGCTTGATCCACGAGCTCGAGTAGACGAGGTAGGCGAAGCTCACCGAGTGGCTCTCGGGGAAGCCGAAGTCGGCGAAGGCCTCGAGCTTGTGGGCGATCGCATCTGCGGTCTCGCCGGTGATGCCCTTGGCGGCCATGCCCTCCATGAGTCGTTCGCGCATCGCTGCCATTCGCGCCCGCGAGCGCTTCGAGCCCATGGCCTGACGGAGCCGGTCGGCATCGCCGGGCGAGAAGCCGGCCACGTCGACCGCCATCTGCATGAGCTGCTCCTGGAAGAGCGGCACCCCGAGCGTCTTGGCCAGGCACGGCTCGAGGAGCGGGTGCAGATAGGTGATCTCCTCCTCCCCGTTGCGGCGACGCAGGTACGGGTGCACCGATCCCCCCTGGATGGGGCCGGGGCGGATGAGCGCGACCTCCACCACGAGGTCGTAGAAGTTCTCGGGCCGTAGTCGTGGCAGCGTGGCCATCTGGGCCCGACTCTCCACCTGGAACACCCCGACGGTGTCGGCCGCGCTCAACAGCGCGTACACCTCGTCTTCCTGGGGGATCGTCGCGAGGTCGACCTCGATGCCCTCGTACTCGCGGATCAGGTCGACCGCGAGGTGCAGCATCGTGAGCATCCCGAGGCCGAGCAGGTCGAACTTCACCAGGCCCGCCGCCGCGCAATCGTCCTTGTCCCACTGGAGCACCGAGCGGTTCTCCATGCGAGCCCACTCCACCGGCACGCACTCCACCAACGGCCGGTCGGCCATCACCATCCCACCCGAGTGGATGCCGAGGTGGCGCGGGAAGTCGAGCACCTGCGTCGCGAGATCGATCACCAACGGCGGGATCGGCGGGCCCTCCTCCTCGAGCCCCTCGAACGACGCACTGCTACGACTCCACCGGTCGACGTACTTCGCGAGCGCGTCGGCGTGCCCTGGTGAGAGACCGCACACCTTCGCCATCTCCCGCAGCGCGGACTTGGGTCGGTAGGTGATCACGTTCGCGACCTGCGCGGCTCGATCACGTCCGTAGCGCGCGTACACGTACTGGATCACCTCTTCGCGTCGCTCGTGCTCGATGTCGAGGTCGATGTCGGGAGGGCCGTCACGCTCAGGCGAGAGGAACCGCTCGAACAGGAGACCGAGCGCGACGGCGTCGGCCTTGGTGACACCCAGCGCGTAGCAGACGGCACTGTTCGCGGCGCTCCCCCGCCCCTGGCAGTAGATGTTCTCGCGACGGCAGAAGTCGACGATGTCGTGGAGCAGCAGGAAGTAGCCGGGGAAGCCGAGCGACTCGATCACCTCGAGCTCGTAGTCGATCTGGCGCCGGGCCTGTTCGTGCTGCTCGTGGGTCACCGGGTAGTACACCGCCGCGCCGCGCCGGGTGAGCTCACGCAACCAGGTCATGTCGGTGTGGCCGTCGGGCACGGGGTAGTCGGGCAGGTCGGGCACCGCGACCCGCAGATCGAACGCGCACTGCCGCGCGATCTCGACGGTGCGGGCGACCGCCCCCGGATACCGGGCGAATCGCCGGAGCTGCTCCGCGGGTCGACGCAGATGCGCGAACGGAGCCGCGGGGAGCCAGCCGTCGAGCTCGTCGAGGGAACGACGGGAACGGATCGCGGCGAGCGCGTGCGCGAGACGGGAACGGTCGGGGGTCGCGTAGTGCACGTTGTTGGTGGCCACCACCTCCACGTCGACACGCGCCGCGATCTGCGCGAGCGCGTCGTTGCGGTACCGGTCGATCGGGTCCCCGTGATCCCACAGCTCCACCAACACGCGCTCGCGCCCGAAGACCGTGACCAGTCGTTCGAGCGCGCGCCGGGCCGCGGCCGGGCCGTCGTGTACCAACGCAGCAGGGACCGCTCCCTTCCGGCAACCCGTCAGCACGAACCAGTGGCCGCCGTGCGCGCCCGAGAGATCATCCAGCGCGAGTTGCGGCGCGCCCTTCTCGCCGCGCATCTGCGCCGCGCTGATCGCCGCGCGCGAGGCGCGCGTAGCCGTCGGGTCCGTCGGCCAACACCACCAGGTGATTGCCCTCGGGATCGGCCGCGCCACTCACCGGCTTGCAGGGCCCGTCGAGCGTGAGCTCGGCCCCGAACACCGTCGGCAGCTCGAGCGTCCGGGCCGCCACCGCGAAGCGCACCACCCCGTAGAACCCGTCGTGGTCGGTGACCGCCAATCCGGCCAGACCCAACCGGTGCGCCTCCTCCGCCAGCTCCTCGGGATGGCTCGCCCCGTCGAGGAACGAGAAGTTGGTGTGGCAATGCAGCTCCGCGTAGCCGGTCTCGGCCATCCGCACTCCGATGTCGCAGGGACGTGCGACACTATCGAACACCTGTTCGAGTCACATCGAAATGAGATATGGTTATCATATGGTCATGGCCCGTACACAAACGCTGGTCCAGCTCACCGACGAGCTGGTCGCGTCACTCGACGTCGAAGCCCGTCGTCGTCGACTCTCACGCTCGGCGTTGATCCGTGAGGTCCTCGAGGCTCACCTCGCGGCCGAAACCGAGGCCGAGATCGACCGGAACATCATCGAGGGCTACACCCGCATACCTCCACCGCTGCCCGACCCCGCCGAACAGGCGCTCGCCGCGACCATCATCGATCGGACCCCCTGGTGAATCGCGGCGAGATCTGGTGGCGCG
The DNA here is from genome assembly GCA_963829475.1 of uncultured Actinomycetes bacterium. Classification (GTDB taxonomy): domain Bacteria; phylum Actinomycetota; class Acidimicrobiia; order IMCC26256; family JANYLB01; genus JANYLB01. The sequence continues at coordinate 1,714,065 of CAWHIU010000002.1, forward strand.
AGGCGCCCAACGTGGCGCGCCGACCGTTCCTCATCCTCACTCGCGACCGCGCGGTCCCAGTCCTCAACACCGTGCTCGCAATTCCCGCGACCCGAACTGTTCGGGGGATCGCGACCGAAGTCGCTCTGAATTCCTCCGATGGGATGCCCGACGAATGTGTCTTGACCCTCGACAATCTCACCGCGGTCGACAAGGCGACGCTCACAGAACGCATCACACGCCTCAGCGAGCACCGCATGGCCGAGGTGTGCCGCGCACTCCAGATCGCAACCGGCTGCTGATCAGCCGAGAACGCGGGGTCAGTCATACAACGCGACGATGGAGGCGACGCCGCGTTCGACCTGGACCAGACACGCCGTCGACTCCTCCACCACCACATGCCAGGCGACCCGACGCGACCGTGACGCGAGGTCCCACCACCGCACGTCTTGCGCCCACGGTCCCGCCCACACGGTGATCCCACCCCCACCGTTCCGCAACCCGACGCTGCGTACGGTGACGGGAGGCGCCGAGAGATCACCCCGCGCCGACACCGTGACCGCCCGGCCTCGACCGTCCACGAGCTCCGCGGGTATCGGCGGTTGCAACACCCGCGTCGGCGCGGGCCCTGGGATCGTGCCGGGCCACGGCGGGACCTCGACGCTCATCGGACCCGCGACCCGACCGATCGGCGCCGGCTCGCGCGGCTCGCCCCACGGCACCCACCGCAACCGCTCGACCGGCGTCCGACCGCCCTGCGGTACCGCGGTGACGACCGAGTCGGGGCCGAGCATCCCCTGCACCCGCGCCAGCGCGCGATCGGCCCGGTCGGAGGCCACCTGGTCACCACCCCAGAACCCGAGTTGGCGGCCGGTCGCGGCGACGACCTCGTCGGGCACGAGCCGCAGCAACGTCAACCCGCCGCTCAGGTGGCCTTCGCTCGTCAGCCACCCGTCGAGCTGCCACCGCACCCGTTCGGCCAGGGCGGCCGGGGTGAGCGCTCCCTCGTGGCGCCAACACCGCGCGAGATGCTCACCGGTCTCGGTCTCGGCCTCGATCATCACGCGCGAACACGCGAGCCCGCGCGCGTCGAGGCGGGCGAGGAGCCGATCAGCGAGCCCCTTCCCCGCGAACGCGGCGACGTCGACCCGCTCGGCCGGAGGGTCGAGCTCCGCGGTCTCCACCAGGTCGGGTGGAAGGACCGCGAGCACCACCGGTCGGTCGTCGAGGCCCTGGGCCCACCGGTGCGCACGCGCTCCTTCTTCCCCGAACCGGGCGAGCACCGCCGGAGCCGGCAGGGCGGCGAACGCGCCGAGCGTGCGCAGGCCGAGCCGGGTGAGCAGGTTCGTGAGCTCCGGGATCACGAGCGACCCGATGGGCCACGGTGCACAGAACGTGGCCGACCCACCTGGCGGCACCACCGTGTCGCGGCGGGCGGCGAGGCGCGCCGCGAACCGACCGTCGGCGATGCCGATCCGCACGTCGGCCACCCCGATCGCGTGCACCTGGTCGCGCACACACGCGATCAGCGGTTCGTCGCCACCGAAGTAGCGCGACGGACCGCGGGTCGGGAACGTGAGCCGGCCCGGTTCCTCGAGCTCGACGCGCGGCGTGAACCGTTCGACCGCGCGGGCAACCGATTCGAACACGCGGGCCTCGGACCGGTGGTCGACATCGAGCACGACCAGCCCCGGACAGCGAGCCTCCGCCTCCCGTCTCCGGAGCCCGACCGTCACCTGCTCCGCACGGGCTTCGGTCGACGCGGCATGCACGATCCCGTGTTCGAGCACCGCGACCGGTTGACCCACGAGGTCGGCTCGCGCGTGCCGCCACACCACCACCGACCAGTCGGGGCACCAGACCGTGCACGACCGCACGTCGCCGGGAACCCCCATGGGTCAGCCCACTCGGGCGAGGACCTCGACCGACGCACGCGGCGCCACGCCGCGCCCGGAGACCGAGACCCGGTACGTGTGATCGCCGAGCAGCGCGGGACCGTCGACCGGATCGGCCCAGCGCATACCGTCGGCGTGGAGCCGCAACGCGGCTTCCGCGGGCCACGCACCGACCGCGACCAACACCGCGCTGCGTTCCCGCGCTCGGGCGACCAACCGACGGGCATCGCCGACGCGCACGTGTCGCGGGATGGTGGCCACGACCATCGTCACGCCATCGAGGAGCGCGGCGACGACGGTGGCCCAGCGCGCGGCCGGCACCGCACGCACCACCGCGAACCGGTCGAGCGCGATCCCCGCCTCTCCCGCGGCCAGCCCGCCGAGTGTGCCATCGGGGTCGAGCATCGCGGCCCACTCTCCGGCGCTCGTCGCCGCCGCGGCCAGCTCGAGGGTGATCGACGTGACCCCCGAACCCACCGCGCCGGCGATCGCGACCACAGAGCCCCGCTGCACCCCTGCGGCCGGGAGCAGCGAGCCGAGCGCGCCCGGCACGGGGATGAGTCGCTCACGGGCGAGGACGAGTGGCTGCGCGGCACGACCCGCGTCGTCGAGCACGGCCCGCGCCGACGCGTCACGCCGCGGGAGCGTCGAGGAGCTCGAGGGAACCGCGACCGCGACCATCCATCCACCGTACCGAACGTATGTTCGGTACGCAACGCCGCGGTTCTCAGCCGGCGACGGACTCCGGAGCCGTGGCGAGGGCTTCGGGCGACCAGCCGGCGTCGTCGCCGTAGTACTGGAAGAGGTGCTCGATGGTGTGGACCGCCTTCGGCTCGAGCTCGGCCCACAACGCGGCCGGCGCCTCGACCGTCACCACGTTCGAGTACACGGTCACCGAGGTCGCACCGAGCGCGAACATGCGCCGGGCCACAACATCGGGCGGACGGTTGGCGCCCAACCGCGAGTCGTCGGCCGATCCGTAGCGCTCGATGGCCATGCCCGTGAGCGAGCGATTCGTGTCGAAGAACCGCACCCCCGGCGACGTACCCGTCCGGACCGAAACCGTGATCGTCTGACCCATGGAACCGAGGTTAGGCGACATGTGGAGCGAGCGGCACTCCGCGACCGTCTCATCCACCGACGAGCGAGCGGAGCGATTCAGGATGTGGAGCGAGCGGGCACTCCGCGACCGTCTCATCCACCGACGAGCGAGCGGAGCGATTCAGGACGCCTTCCGACCGAGGAGCGCGAGGAGCTGGGTCTCGCGATCAGCGGCGGGGGGTGCTTCGACGCCCGTGGCGAACATCCCGCTCGCGACCAGCATGTCGGCCTGGGGTTGCACGACCATCCAGCACGCCTCGACCAGCCCCGGGTCGAGACGTGTGTCCTGGCCCGTCGCCGACGCGACATCCCAACCGTGGATCAGCACGTCGAGGAGCCGGTGGCCGGCGTAGACCTCACCCGGCACCGGCCCGTACGACACCGCGCACGGTGCCGCCATCGCGCCCGGGGCCGAGAACACCGCGGCGGCGGCCGCGGCCGACGAGTCGTAGGTCGCGAGTGGATCGTCGCCGAGCACGTCGCCGTCGAACCGGTCGCCGACCTCGCCGATCGTCTTGCCGGCGCCGAGCTCCGCGGCCCAGAAGTTACCCGTGACGATGTGGTTCACCAGCTCCCGCACGTTCCACTCCGCACACACGGTCGGGAGCGACCACTGGTCGTCGCCGATTCCTGCGACCACCAATCGGGTCGCAGCGAGCGCCCGTCCATGCTCGGCCGGTAGATCGAGTGCCATCAGGAGGACCTCCCTGGTGAGGTGTCGGAACAGGCGCCGTCAGAACAGGCGCCCTCAGAACAGGCGGCCGGGCGCGGGCGGGAGCCCACCCCAGCACAAGCTCTCCATGAACACCCACGAACGGCGATGGATCGCACTTGGACCGTACGCCGCGAGCGCGGCTTTGTGAACCGGGGCCGGGTACCCGACGTTCGACTCGAACCCGTAGGGCGGGAAGTGCTCCGCTTCGTCGCGCATCAACCCGTCACGCGTCACCTTGGCGACGACCGAGGCCGCGGCCACGGCCAGCGACGTCGCGTCGCCCTTCACGATCGTCGTGACCCGGTCGCCGAGCCCGAGGTAGTTGTGGTTGCCGTCGAGAATGATCCGATCGGGTTCGTACCCTTGCGCCGCGAGCTCACCGAGCGCGCGCTCACCGGCCAGTCGCAGCGCACGCGTCATCCCGAGCTCGTCGCATTCGAGATGACTGGCATGGCCGATGCCGATCCCCACCGCCCAGCCGCGCACGTCGACCGCGACACGCTCACGTTGCGCGCGCGACAGCATCTTCGAGTCGCGCACACCCCGGAGGTGTGAAGGTGGCGGGATCACCGCGGCAACGGTCGTGGGCCCGGCCCACGCGCCGCGTCCGACCTCGTCGATGCCGCACACGAGACGGTCACCCGCCTTCCAACATCGCCGCTCGAAGCGCAACGTCGGTGCGGTCACGGTCACGTTCGCAACCTACTCGGGGCGACTTGCGCCCAGCAGTACGATCGAAGGGTGCAGCCCGGTACCCGCGTCGAGGTGAGATCCCGCTTCGATCAGCACTGGGCGCGCGGGTTCGAGATCGAAGAGAAGGTCGACGACCAGGCCGGACCCCGGTACCGGCTGCGCCGACGCTCCGACGGGTCCGTCCTGCCCGCATTGTTCATCGACGACGACGTGCGCGAGGAGAAGCGCTCGTCGATGTGGTGGGTCTGAACGGCCCGAAACCGCTGATCAGCCCGGTGATGACCTCTGTTGCCCCATGGGAGACCCGGGGTTATCCTCAGCAGTGGGTTTCATCCGGGGAGGATCGACGATGGATCGTCGCGTGTCGGGGTTGGCGGTGGTGATCCTGCTCTCGCTGTGCATGGTCGCCGCGTCAGCGTTTCGCGCCGACGCCGCGACCGTCAATCTCCGCAACAACGACGGACCGCACTGCGCCTCCGACGGCGGGACGCGGCTGTACCTCGCCCTGCGGACCAAAGACGCCATCGACCCCGGATCCATCCGCTTGATCTCCAGCGTGTGGACCCAGACGAACGTGGTCGGGGCGACCAACTCGTGGATGCTCCGCCTCAAGGGGCCGCGGCCCGTCGCGCCGGAGACCGTGAAGGTCGTGACGAGCGAGGGCACGCTCAGGGTCGCCGTGCCGGGCTTCGACGCCCCGTGTCCGGTGTTGTCGCCGGCGAGGAGCAGCGAGTCGTCGGGCGGCACGCCGGTCAGCGTCGAGGCTGCGAACACCGCGAAACCGGCGCAGGCCGTTGCGGCCCCGCGCCGGTCAGCGGCAATCGGCGGCTCGCTTCCGTTCACCGGAATGGGCACCATCCAGCTGCTGCCGATCGGCGCGTTCTGTCTCTGCGCGGGTTTGCTGCTCGTCTTCGGCCCCCGCCGCCCGACGCGACGCGACGCGCTCCGCTACGACGGGCGCTTCATCGCGTAGCGGCTCCACCTGATCGGAGCCGGTTCAGCGAGCTTCGCCACCCACTTCGAGCGCGGCCACCAGCTCGTCGACCGTGAGCGCCTGCAGGGTGGTGCTGCGCATCGTGCCCCGCGCCGCGAGCATCACCGCGGCTCGGGCCATCGTCGCTTCGTCGGGCGCCTCGATGATGTTGACGAAGTCGTACTGACCCATCACCGCGTACTGGGCGACGACCGTGAGCCCCATCGCCTCGACCTCGTCGGTGACCGCGCGGATCCGATCGGGCTTCTCGCGGATGGTGGCCCATCCGTCGGGTCCGATCGTCGACAGCATCACGTAGGTGGGCATGCCCCGATCCTAGGGGTCGGGACATGACGGTGGCCGGGACAACGCCGTCCCGGCCACCGCCTGCAACCATCAGTTCGACCCCTCGCGGGGACGGCTACTGGACGAGCGCTCCCTTCTCGTCGGGAATCACGATCCGTGCGCTGGTCTTCGCCGAGGGGATCGCCGAGTAGCCCTCGTATGCCGGCTCGTTGTGGTACGCCGGCGCACCGTGCTCGGTGATGTCGAGACCGGCGATCTCGCCCTCTTCGGAGAGTCGGAGGAGACCCAGTGCCTTCACCCCGAACATGAGCGCCAGTCCGACGACCAGCGTCGCCACGGTCACGAACAGCGACCCGATGAACTGGACCTTGAGCTGGTCCCAGCCACCGCCGTAGAAGAGGCCGTGGGCCCCGAACGCCGGGTTGCCGTAGCTCGCCGGTGGCGAACAACCCGATCGAGAGCGTGCCCCAGATGCCGCAGGCACCGTGGACGGCGAACGCACCGCAGGGGTCGTCGACCCGGATCCACTCGGTGACATCGATGGCGAGCACCACGACGACTCCGGCGATGGCGCCGATGACGAGCGCCCCGGTCGGTGACACCCAGTAGCAGGGCGCCGTGATGGCGACGAGACCGGCGAGCAGGCCGTTGATGGCGATGCCGACGTCCCACTTCTTGGTTCGGGCGATAGATCCACGCGACCCGATGAGCGCACCGGTACATGCGGCGAGTGTGGTGTTCGTCGCCACCCGGCCGATGCCCTCGAAGTCCATCGCCGAGAGCGTGCTACCGGGGTTGAACCCGTACCAACCGAACCAGAGGATCACGGCTCCCAGGGCCGCGAGGGTCATGTTGTGGCCGGGCGGGAGCCCGCCACCATCTCGCTTGAACTTGCGGCCGAGACGCGGCCCGAGGGCGATGGCCCCGGTGATGGCGAGGACGCCACCGACGGTGTGGACGACCGTCGAGCCGGCGAAGTCGCGCATCGGCAGGCCGTCCATGCCCGGGAACGAACCGTTGGCGAGGATGCCGTCGGGACCCCAGATCCAGTGGCCGAAGATCGGGTAGATGAACCCGCTCACGAAGATGCTGTAGACGAGGTCGCCCCTGAAGTCGGTGCGACCGACCATGGCCCCGGAGACGATCGTGCTCGCCGTGTCGGCGAACGCGAACTGGAACAGGAAGAAGGCGAGGAAGCCGATCCCCGTCGTCCCGTACGTCGCCGGGATGTTCTGCAGGAAGAAGTACTGGTGGCCGATCCACGGGTTGCCTTCGCCGAACATGAAGGCGAAGCCGAACGCGTAGAACAGCACCCCGCAGAGCGCCGTGTCGACGATGCACTCCATCATCACGTTGGAGACTTCCCGGGTTCTCGCGAACCCGCCCTCCAACATCATGAAGCCGGCCTGCATGAAGAACACGAGGAAGGCGGTGATGCAGACCCACGCGGTGTTGAGTGGGTTGACGATGTCGTCACCCTTCAACGCCGGTGCGTGCAGCATCGAGGCACCCGCCTGGGTGCCGAAGTACCACACGACGGCCCACATCGTGACGCAGAGCAGGCCGACGCCGATCATCTTGCCCCCGAGGTACTGCGCGAAGTACTTCCGCGCCTCGGGCTTCCTGATGGTTGCAGTGAGATTCATCATGGGGCCCAGAATCCGACCGCCCCGTTGATGATCTGTGTTCGCTGCGTTACGCAGTCTCGACGCGTTCCTGACACCCCTGTTGCAGGGATGTTCAGAAGCTGTTCGCTCGCAGGGCCTCGAGAAGGGCGGACTCGATTCGGGCCAGGGCCGGGGCATCGACGATCCGGCCGCCGTCACGTCCAACCACGTAGAACGCGTCCACCACCTCGTGACCCATGGTCGAGACGCGCGCCGAGCGGATGTCGAGCTCGAGATCGGCGAAGGTCCGGGCGATCCTGAACAGCAATCCCATCGCGTCGGGCGCGCGCACCTCGATGATCGTGGCGGTCCGGGACCCGACGTTGTCGACGACCACGCGGGGTTCCGGTGACCAGGCGGCGGTCGGTCGGTCGAGCCGACGGGACCGTTGCGACTGCTGTTCGAGGCGCTCTTCGATCGAGAGCGCGCCGCTCAACGCGAGCCGCACGTCGGCTGCGACCGCTTCCCAGTCGGGAGCCTCGACCGTCCGCAGATGGGGTTCGAGCTCGAACTCGGAGATGGCGGGCCCGGCCGGGATCGACCGCGCCGACGCCGCCCGCACACCTTGGCCGTGGAGCGCGAGGACCCCGACCACCCGGCTGAACACGCGCGGCTCGTCGGGCGCGACCACGAACACCCGACGCCCACTCGCCTCCACGAGCACGCCGCCTCGGGCGCGGGCCACGAGGGCCTCGTCGGTGGCTGCCGTCGTTGCGACTCCATCGGGACGGAGCCCCGCGAGATCGAGGGCGACGTTCTCCACGAGCTTGGCGACGAGCTGGGCCTTCCACTCACTCCACGCGCTCTCGCCCGTCGCCAGCGAATCGGCCTCCGTCAACGCGGCCAGCAGCCGGAGGAGCTCGGGGTTGCCGATCTCCCGAGCCACGTTCGCGATCACGTCGGGGTCGTCGAGGTCGCGACTGGTCGCGACCGATGGCAGGAGGAGGTGGTGCCGCACCATTCCGACGAGCTGGTCGCGGTCGTCGGCATCGAAACCCATTCGGGCCGCGAGCTCGGGGACGAGCATGACGCCCACCTCGGTGTGATCCCCGGGGAAACCCTTGCCGATGTCGTGGAACAACGTGCCGACGAGGAGCAGGTCGGGCCGCCCGACTGTGCGCGTGAGCGCGGCCGCTCGCACGGCTGCCTCCACGAGGTGTCGATCGACGGTGTACCGGTGGAACGCGTTGCGCTGCGGCTTGCTCCGCACCGCGCTCCATTCGGGGAGGATCCGGGTCACCAGGCCGTACCGGTCGAGCGCCTCGAACACCGGGATCGCGCCGGGGCCCGCCTCCAGGAAGCCGACGAGCGCGTCGCGCGCGCCCTCCGGCCACGGATCGGGGAGCACCGGCGCCTCGGCGACGAGTCGCCGGAACGTGGGCCGCGCGATCCGGACGCCCCGGTTCGCGGCCAGATCGGCGAGCTGCAACAGGAGCTCGGGAGTGGTCTCCAGATCGGCGTCGGCCGTCAGAGCCAGCTCGCCGTCACGCAGCACGATGCCGTCGACGAGCGCGACGTCGCTCCCGCCACGGGTCCGTCCGTGGGGGCCGGCGAGGGCAGCATCGGCTGCTCTCCAGGCATCGTCGATGTGCCACGCGACGCTACGACCGGCCTGGGAAACCGCGCGCATGAGCGCGTCGGCGTCGGAAAGATCGAGCGCGCGTGCGACGTCGTCCTGATAGTCGAGGAGGAGGCGCTCATCACGGCGGCCGCTGATGCGTTGGAGGGCGACCCGAACGCTGAAGAGCAGCTCGGCCGCCTCGATCACCTCGGGGGTGAGATCGACCGCCGGGAGCGCGATCGAGAGCGCTCGCAGCACGGTGACATCGCGCAGGCCGCCGTCGCCTTCCTTGAGCTCCGGTTCGAGCTCGAATGCGACCGACCCGAACCGGAGGTGGCGGGCCTGGACCGAAGCTTCGAGCTCTGGGAGCCGGCGCCCGACCCGGTCGCACCATTGCACCCGCGCTCCCTCGGCGAGGGCGTCGGACAACCGCGGTTCCCCCGCGACCCAGCGCGCGTCGAGGAGCCCGAGACCGACCTTCAGATCCTTGTCGGCGAGCGAAAGCGCTTCCCGCACGGTGCGGGTGCTGTGGTCGAGACGGAACCCTGCATCCCAGATCGGATACCAGAGCTGATCGGCGACGGCGTCGACCTCGATCCCCTTGTCGTGCACGAGCACGACATCGAGATCGCTCGACGGTGCGAGCTCCTCGCGCCCGTATCCGCCGACGGCGACGACCGCGAGCCCCCCACCCTCGGGGAGGAGCTCGGTGAGCCAACGGTCGACCCGCGCGGCGAAGGCCCGACCGAAGGCCGGGCCCCGCACGCTCGTGTCTCCGAGCAGTTCATCGAGCCACTCGCGGGCAGGCGAGTCAGATCGCGTCGTCACCGATCTCCCCGGTGCGGACCCGCACCACCGTCTCGAGCGACGAGATGAAGACCTTGCCGTCACCGATCTTGCCGGTGCGCGCGGTCTCGACGATCGTGTTCGCGATCTTCTCGGCCTCGCTCTCCTTGGCGATGACCTTCAACTCGACCTTCGGGACGTAGTCGACGACGTACTCACCGCCGCGGAAGACCTCCGTATGACCCCGCTGACGGCCGTGGCCTTTGACCTCGGTGATCGTGATGCCGGCGACGTCGATGTCGTGCAGGGCATCAGTGACGGCTTCCAGCTGATGCGGCTTGATGATGGCAGTGACGAGCTTCATGGATCCCCTCTCGATGGCGAGCGTTGTGAAACGTTCAGGCGTTCGTGGACATGGACAACCCGGTCCCGACGCTTCCGGCGACCGCGGGCGGCGCGAACCGCCCCCATCGCTCGACGTCGTACCACGACCACACCAACGACTTGTTCACCCGGCCGACGGGCTCGGGGAACGAGGCCGGGCGCAACCGCAGGTCGAGGACCGCCTGCGCGTCGCGCAACCCCATGATCCCCGCCAACTCACTCGCTGTCATCAGCGAGTCTTCGTTCATGCCTATCCTTCCGGTCCGATGCCGTGCCGGGATCGCCCCGACCTCGCGTCCCACTGGCGACGACACGGATTGAACGGCGGTCGGACGTCCTCTGTGTCGCGGTTCTGTCACGCTGCTGTAAACAAATCCCTCGATGCTCGGTCAGCGTTGGGAAGATGTTTGGTTCTGGTTTGGATCCAGCGATGACAGCGACCCGGCGACGGCTGCTCGGGATGGTCGCGGTGCTCGGGATGGTCGCGGTGACGACCGCGATCCTCAGCGCCTTCGATGCCGACTTCGAGGTCGCCGTCGCTGATCCTTCTGATGATCGTCGTCCTCGCTTCGCTGCTGGGATACCGCGCGGGAATCGTCTGTGCTGTCAGCGCCTACCTCAGCCTGAACTACTTCTTCACCCCGCCGCGCTACTCGCTGCGCGTGTACCAGCTCGAAGATCTCCTCCCCCTCCTCGTGTTCGCACTCGTCGCGACGGTGCTCGGCGCGACCGTCGGTCGTGTCAACGCGTTGCGACAGCAAGCGGAGGCGCGCGAGCACGAGGCGCTCGAGGCGCGGATGCACGCGGCGGTCGAGGAGGAACGGGCCGGCTTCCTCTCCGCGATGACCCACAACCTGCGCACACCGCTCGGCGGGATCAAGGCCGTGGTCACGACCCTCCGATCTCCCGACGTGCACCTGACCCACGAGGAGGAACACGAGCTCCTCGAAGTCGCGTTCGACGAGACCGACCGTCTCGAACGCCTGGTGACGAAGGTCCTCGAGCTGAGTCGGATCCGCGCCGGTGTCCTCGATGTGCAATACGAGACCGTCGACATCGGTGACCTCACGCGCGAAGCAGTGCACCGGCTCCACCATCTGGCGATCGGCCACGAGATCCGACTCGAGGTCGGTGGGGGCATTCCGCTCGCCCTCGTCGATCCGGCCATGATGGAGGTCGTGATGGTCAGCTTGCTCGAGAATGCCATCCGCTTCGCGCCTCCCGACAGCGAGGTGCTGGTGCGGGTGGCGCAGGCGAACAGCGGCATCGACGTCCGCGTCGTCGATCACGGACCGGGAATCGCCGAGGCCGATCGCGAGCGCATGTTCGAGGCGTTCGAACGCGGTCCGCGCCCGTCCGACGGCACAGGGCTCGGCCTCGCCATCGCGCGCGCGTTCGTCGAGGCCCAAGGCGGCACGATCCGGATCGAGGAGACACCCGGTGGTGGCGCCACGTTCGTCGTGTACCTCCCGAGAGGAGAGCCGACATGACGACCGTGCTCGTTGTCGAAGACGACACCTCGCTCCGCCGTGCGCTCCGGGTCACGTTGCATGCCCGCTCCTACCAGGTGATCGAAACCGGCAGCGGCGAAGAGGCCCTGATCGTCGCGCGCGACCGCTCGCCCGATCTCGTGCTGCTCGATCTCACCCTGCCCGGCATCGACGGCATCGATGCGCTGCGTCACCTCCGAGCCGAGAGCGAGGTACCCATCGTCGTGCTCACGGTACGAAACGCGCGATCCACCAAGGTCGCTGCGCTCGACGCCGGTGCCGATGACTACGTCGTCAAGCCGTTCGACTCGGAAGAGCTCCTGGCCCGGATCCGCGCCGCGCTCCGGCGACGACCCGACCCGATTGCGGCGCCCGCTCCGGTGATCCACGTCGGCGACCTCGTGATCGACCTCGGCCGCCGTCTCGTCCAACGTGACGGCAAGCCGATCCGCCTCACCCGCACCGAGCTCCGCCTGCTCGAGCTCCTCGCGTTGAGCGACGGACGGCTCCTGACCCACGATCAGATGCAGAAGGCGATCTGGGGCGCGGTCGAGGAAGGGCGGGCGACGACGTTGCGCGTGTTCGTCGGCCAGCTCCGCAACAAGCTCGGCGACGACGCCGCCGACCCGCATTTGATCGTGAACGAGACCGGGCTCGGCTACCGCTGGATCGCGCAAGACGCGTGACGCGAAGGAGCCGGCCGGCAACGTTGCCGGCCGGCTCCATCCGTGTCACGCGTGTGTGGCCTACCGCCCGGTCGTCGGGTCGGGCGACGGCCCGCCCGATGCGACCACCTCGGGGATCTTGCTCTCCCCGACGACGTCGAGCTCGTTGAGCACGAGGTTGTCGTAGGCGAGGACACCCATCTCCTCGATGTCCATGCCGGCGATCTCGACCTCTGCGGTCGGCCGGATGCCGCCCTTCGAGACCGCGTTCTGGATCTTGAAGAACGCGTACGCGATCCCGAACATCACCGTGCAGATCACCAATGAGCCGATCGCCTGCGACGCAAGTTGGCGACTCCCGAGATCCATGTCGTACAGGATCCCGGTGACTCCCGAGGCACTGGCTGCCGCGCCCTTCGTGGTGAGGTTCCACCCGGCACCGTAGTCACCGCTCGAGAAGATCCCGACGCACAACACGCCGAAGATGCCGGCAACACCGTGCACCGAGATCGCGCCCACCGGGTCATCGATCCCGCGCTTCTCGAAGAAGAAGACCGATTCGACGACGATAACGGCGGCGATGATTCCGATCACCGCTGCGGCCCACGGCTGCACGAAGGCACACGGCGCGGTGATCGCGACGAGGCCGGCGAGCATGCCGTTGACCATCATGCCCGGGTCGGGCTTCTTGCTCATGCGCTTGATGCTCATGCAATAGAACATCGCCGCCGTCGCGCCGAACGCGGCCGCGAGTGCGGTGTTGACCGCGACAGTGGTGAAGCGGATGTCAGTGGCTGCGAACGTCGATGCCGCGTTGAACCCGAACCACCCGAACAGCAGAATGAAGGTTCCGAGCATCGCCATCGGGACACTGTGCGCTGCCAGCGTGCGCGGCTTGCCGTCGGCGCCGTACTTGCCGATTCGAGGGCCGAGCACCATCGCCCCGGCGAGCCCGGCGACACCACCCATCGCGTGGACCACCCCGGATCCAGCGAAGTCGACGTAGCCGAAGCCGAGCTGCATGCTGTTGCCGAGCTGGCTGAGCCAGCCACCGCCCCACGTCCACCCACCGAAGATCGGGTAGTAGAGGGCGCCGCAGAACAGACCCCAGCCGACGAACGCCTTCCACTTCCACCGCTCGGCCATCGCGCCGGTCGGGATGGTCGCCGTCGTGTCCATGAAGGCGACCATGTAGAGGAAGAACGCTGCAATCGCCGCGCCGTTGGCCGCGCCACCGAGATCGGTGAGCGCGAACCCGGCCTTGCCCCACAGGAACACCCAGTGGCCGCTGCTCCCGAAGTGGATCAGGGAATCGCTGCTCAGTGGCTTGTCGAGGCCGAAGTAGCCCGGGTAGCTGAATCCGCTGAACATGATCGGGAAGCCGATCAGGAAGTACCCGACGAACCCGAGACCGAAGACGGCGAAGTTCGTCGATACGACGTGCGCCGCGTGCTTCGCCCGGCAGAACCCGGTCTCGACCAGGGCGAACCCGGCCTGCATGAAGATCACCAGCACCGCGCCGATGACCACCCACAGCAGGTTCAGGCTCACTGCGATGTCACTCGGGGCCATCGTCGGCCCCTTGTAGATGGGCTTGTCGGCGGCGAACGCACTCCCGGCGCTCATCACGACCAACCCCATCGCGACCACCGCAGTGATCGCGAGTTTCCTTCGTAGCTTCACACTCACCCTCCCAGGTATCGGCGTGGTCAGGGCCGCGCTGCCCCGCCGACGCAACTGTCCGAATTCCGCGCCGTACTGTCCGATTGCGGTGACCGACGTCTGACCGCCGATGACTGGGTCCGAACCTAGGGAGGGTGGGTTTCGCGAGATGTGCCGGAGCATGAACCGGTCGCTACGTACAGATGACGTCAATCTTTCGACAGGCGGCGGTCATGGCGACGGGCGACCGCTCTCCGCGAGAATCGCCTGAGTCACTACCTCGTCAGGTGGGAAAAACCGACGGTGGACGCGGCTCCTATCCTGAGCCCGTGCCCGATGCCCCCAGACCCACCGTCGTGGGCATCGTTCCCCACACGCACTGGGACCGCGAGTGGTACGCACCGTTCCAGACGTTCCGGCTGCGCCTCGTCGGGCTGCTCGACACCCTGCTCGAGCTGCTGCAGAACGACGACGCGTACGCCCGATTCCTGCTCGACGGTCAGACCGCCGTCATCGACGACTACCTCGAGGTGCGTCCCGAGGCCGAAGCGACGATCCGATCGCTCGTGGCCGGCGGCCGGTTGACCATCGGGCCGTGGATGATCCTGATGGACGAGTTCATGGTGTCGGGCGAGACGATCGTGCGCGATCTCCAGATGGGCATGCGGCGCGGCGCCGAGCTCGGTGGGTCGATGCCGGTCGGCTACCTGCCCGACATGTTCGGCCACATCGCGCAGATGCCCCAGATCCTGCGCGCGGCCGGACTCGACCACGCCGTCGTGTGGCGGGGGGTACCGGCCGCGATCGACCGCAGTGCGTTCTGGTGGATCGCGCCCGACGGATCCCGCGTGCGAGCCGAGTACCTCTACGGCTCGTACTCGAACGGACGCGACCTCCCCGACGACCCGAACGGTCTGGTCGCGCGGGCACGGGGGTACGAGCTCGAGCTCGGCGACGTGCCGTCTCCCCGGCGGCGACGTGCTGCTGATGAACGGGAGTGACCATCTCCTCCCCCAGCCCGGCCTCGGGGCTGTCGTCGCGGCCGCGAACGACGCTCAGTCGGAGTTCCAGTTCGAGGTGACGTCGCTCACCGAGTACCTCGCGCGACAACCCGTCGACGGGCTCCCGACCTGGAGCGGTGAGCTGCGATCCGGCGCCCGCGCCAACCTGCTGATGGGCGTGGCCTCCAATCGGGTCGACGTGCACCAGGCCGCTGCTCGTGCGGAGCGGACGATCGAACGCATCGCCGAACCGCTCGCCGCGCTCTTCCTCCCATCGTCGGAGCGCCCCGACGCGTTCCTCGAGCTCGCGTGGAACGCGCTCGTGCTCAACAGCGCCCACGACTCGTCGTGCGCGTGCAGCGCCGACGAAGTGGTCGACCAGGTGCTCGTCCGGTACGCCGACGCCCGCCAGATCGGCGAGGGGCTCGCCGATCTCGCGCTCGCGGCGTTCGCCGCCGACACCAGCGCCGCGCCGGGAGCCATCGTCGTCGTCAATCCGACGCAGTCGTCACGCGGTGGCATCGTCACGTGCACCGTTGCCGGCCAGGGACCGGCGGCGGTGCAGCGAGGCGATGGGGCCATGGTCGCCACACAGGTCGTCGCGCGCCACACCCCTGATGTCTTCACCACCACGGTGACCGGACGGAAGGTCGGCTGGGTGCTCGACCTCATCCGAGGGCCGGAGATCATGGGCACCCGGATCGCGCGGGTGGAGCGAACCCGCCACCTCGACGGGACCGAAGAGCTGCACTTCATCGGAACCCGCGACGCCGGAGACGCGATCGATCTCGAGCACGTTCGCGAGGAGATCCGTGCGCTCGGCGAACAGGGTGCGACCGTACGGATCCGCGTGTCGCGTCCGCCCGAGCACGACATCGCGTTCGCGGTCGACCCCGTCGCGGGATTCGGATGGGACACCTACCGCATCCTCGACCCGCAACTGCCCCCGATGCCAGGCGCCGCGCCGGTCACCACCGCTTCGGTCGTCGCCACGGAAACCGCGCTCTCGAACGGCTTGGTGCGGGTCGAGATCGATCCTGATCGCAACGGCTTCTCGGTGGAGGCCGACGGCGTGCGCGTCGACGGCCTCGGTCGGCTCGTCGACGGCGGTGACGGAGGCGACACCTACAGCTACTCCCCTCCGGCCGACGACGTCGAGATCGACGCACCCATCAGCTCCGAGGTCGGCGTGCTCGAAGGCGGGCCCGTTCGAGGACGGCTGTTCCTCGACCGGAGCTACCGCTGGCCGGCGGCCGCGGTCGGCGACGAACGCTCGTGCTCGCGACGCAGCAACGACACCGTCGACGTCACGGTGCGCACGACGCTCGAAGTGCGTGCCGGTGAGCGGTTCGTGAGAGTACGCACCGAGTTCGAGAACCGTTCCCGCGACCATCGCCTCCGCGCGCACTTCCCGCTCCCGGCTCGAGTCGACGGTTCCGACGCCGAGTGCGCATTCACCGTCGTCCACCGGGGTCTCGACGCCGAGGGCGGGCCGCACGAGGCTCCGCTTCCCACGTTCGTGTCGCGACGGTTCGTCGACGCCTCCGACGGCGCGGTCGGCCTCGCGGTGCTCCACGACGGACTGCTCGAGTACGAGGTCGTCGACGACGGGAGCGAGCTCGCGCTCACGCTGCTGCGCGCCACCGGCTACCTGTCACGGGCCGAACCGAGCCTGCGTCCGGACCCGGCCGGCCCCCTCGACCCGCTGCTCGGCCCGCAGCTCCTCGGCCCGATCAGCTGTGGCTACGCAGTGATGCCCCACCGGGGAGACTGGGACGCCGCCGACCTCTACGCCCGGGCCGACGAGTTCCTCGTTCCGCTGGCGTCGACCCGCGCGTCCGGTTCACCGGGATTCCGGCCTGAGTCCGGCCGGGCGCTGGAGGTGAGCGGTGCCGTCGTCTCGGCTCTGCACCGGGTCGAGGGCGCGCTGACGGTGCGGGCGTTCAACCCCACGACCGTCGCGACCCACCTTCGCGTCGCGCGCGATGGAGTCCCGGTGGCCGGTCAGGTCGTGGATCTCGTCGGTCGACCCGTGGCCGACTTCGCCGGTGCGGCCGATCTGCGCGCCGGCGAGATCATCACGCTCCGGCTGGGTTGACGGACGCGGCGCCGAGGAGCGCCTCGCCCGAAGCTTCGCTCGTCGACCACGTCGGATCGAGCGCGGGCGCAACCATGCGCAACGAGTCGGATCCGCCCTGCACGTCCCAGAGGAGCGCGGGGTGATCGCCGTGCCAGCGGATCGCGAACGACACCGAACCCGATCGGGTCGGTGCCTCGTGGACCTCGAGCGATTCGCCCGGCGCAGGCGGCCGTGGTGCGAGCACGATCACGCCGTCGGGTCGTTCGGTGATCACGGCGTCGTGCGCGGCACGCAGGAGCGCCACTGGTTCGAGTCGCGCCTCGACATCGGCGCGCCGGCGAGCGGCACGGCGATCACGCCAACCGAGTCGCCTCCAGACCGCGACAGCTTCGGCATCGAGACCCCAGTCTTCGAGTGCGGCGAAGACATCCGGGCCCGCGCCGGCCAACCCGGCTTCGAGCAGCAGGTCGACGCGAGCCCGGTCGGTGGCAAGTTGTCGGCCGGCATCGGCGAACACCACCTGCATCCCCCGTCGGATCATCGCGGCCCACCCCCGCGCGACTGCATCGGCATCGGGGACGCCGACGAGGTCGACTTCGGGCTCTTCGAGCGCACCGGGCACGATCGCGAAGCGGGATCGGGTCCGGTGCGCCAGGGGCTGGAGGAACGCAACCACCGCGCCGGGACTCACGGTTCCCGGCGCGCTCCCCGCTCCGTCGCCGCGTTCGACCGCCGCGAGCAGCGCATCCATGTCGGCCGCGGCGACCGCGTGAGCGGCCGGCTTCGACGCCCGCAACGCCAGGTTCCCGTCGAGGTCGAGTCGGGTGCTCCCGAGGTCGAGGTCGTCGTCGGCGCGCAGCCCCGACACCACCAGCGCCAGCGCGACGGGAACCGGCGAGGCGTTCTCGACCTCCACGATGATCGGATCGCCCACGCCCCCGATCGCGTAGACGCGATGGATCGCGTCGCCGCTCGGGATCCGCATCGCGGTCTCGTAGGCCGGTGCGACGTCGAGGCGACGCTGCCGGACGGCAGTCTCGTGCGACGCGACGTGCCAGCGGTCTTCGGCACCGATCCACCAGTCCAACGAGACCGCGCTGCCGTCGAACGTCAGCCCTCCGTACGCGTCGACCCGCGCCAACCGGTCCGCGCCCATTGATCCGACGGGCGAGCTCACGGTGCTCACGCCTCGTGCTCGGGCCGAGCCTGGCGCAGCATCAAGTCGGGGACGATGTCGGCGGGTCGGCGGCCTTCGTAGAGCACCGCGCCGACCTGCTCCGCGATCGGCATCTCGACCCCGGCCCGCTGCGCGATCTCGAGGACCGCAGCCGTGGACTTCACGCTCTCGGCGACCATCTTCATCTCCTGCACGATCTCGTCGAGCGACTGACCCTGGCCGAGCGCGACACCGACGGTCCGGTTCCGGCTCTTCTCGCTCGTGCAGGTCACGATGAGGTCGCCCATGCCCGCGAGACCGGCGAACGTCATCGGCTCGCCACCGAGTGCGATCCCGAGCCGTGCGAGCTCGGCGAGACCGCGGGTCATGAGCGCCGCCTTCGTGTTGTCGCCGTATCCGAGTCCGTGCGCGACCCCGGTCGCGAGCGCGACCACGTTCTTCAGGGCGCCGGCGATCTCACACCCGACGACATCGGGGTTCGTGTAGACGCGGAACGTCGCGGTCATGAACAGACCCTGGAGCAGGCGACCGGTCTCGGTGCAGCCGATCGCCACCACCGATGCGGTGGGCTGACCCTCTGCGACCTCGCGGGAGAGGTTCGGACCCGTGAGCACGCCGGTGCGGTCGGCCCGGTGCTCGGGCAGCACGTCGGCGACGACTTCGGTCATCCGCAGCAGCGTCCCCTGCTCGACCCCCTTGACCAGGCTCACGATCGGGATGTCGGGCGAGATGTGAGGTCGCGCGGATTCGAGCACCGCGCGCAGCCCGTGCGACGGGACGCCGAGGACGACGACGTCGGCGTCACCGAACGCGGCATCGATGGAAGCTGTGGCGCGCAGCTGCGCCGGCAATGCGATCCCGGGGAGGTACTCGGGGTTCTCGTGAGCAGCGTCGATCCGCTCGGCCAGCTCCGGGTTCCGGGCCCAGAGGACGGTGTCGGCATTGGTCGCGACGAGCGCCGCGACCGCCGTGCCCCAGGACCCGGCGCCGATGACCGCGACCTTCACGACGCCGTCCACGCCACGCCGTATGCGAGGTCCATCAGGCGGCTTGCGACTCAGGGGATTGCGGCAGTTCCGACACCGCTCGGTAGCATACGCACCGCTCATGTCGTCCGACCTCGCCACCGCCGGTGCACCAACGACCGGTCGCGCTGCAGCCGGTCGCGCTGGGGTCGTGATCCCGATCCGGGCCTTCGTCGGTGGTCAGGATCGTCTCGCCGACGCACTCGACGACGACGCCCGCGCCGAGCTCGGTCGCGAGCTGGCGTCGCGCGTGTTGACGGCGGCCGCGCCCTTCCCCGTCGTCGTCGTGACCAGCGCACCCGAGGTGCGGGATTGGGCGTTGGTCAGCGGCGCGACCGCTGTCATCGATGATCCGGGCAGCCTCGACGCGGCCGCGCGTGCCGGTGTCAGCTGGTGTCGCGAACGACGACTCCCCCGGGCGATCGTCGCCCACGCCGATCTGCCATGGGCCCGCTCGTTCGGCAGCCTCGCGAACGATGCGAGCCGACCCATCGTCGTGATCGTCCCGTGCCATCGCGACGACGGAACGCCGGTGCTCTCCGTACCCACCGACGTCGACCTCACCTTCGCCTACGGAGCCGGATCGTTCCGTCGCCACGCCGCGCTCGCCCGGGACCGAGGCCTCGCCGTGCGGGTGCTGCGCGACCCGACTCTCGCCTTCGACGTCGACATCGCCGACGATCTCACCCGCCTCGGCGCGTCGATCTCCCCACTGTGATGATCGTTCCCACCCGGGCACTCGCGATCGGCGCGCACCCCGACGACATCGAGTTCGGCTGCGGCGGGACCCTGGCCAAGTGGGCTCGAGCCGGCTGTGCGGTCCACCTGCTCGTCCTCACCGACGGGTCGAAGGGTTCGTGGGACGCCGGCGCCGATCAAACCGACCTCGTGGCGACGCGTCAATCGGAGCAGCGAGACGCCGCCGCCGCGCTCGGGGCCGTCGACGTTCATTTCCTCGGCGAGGTCGACGGCGAGCTGGTCGCCGGGGCAGTTCAGCGGGCTCAGGTGTGCCAGATCATTCGCCGGGTGCGGCCCGACACGGTGCTCGGTCACGATCCCTGGAAGCGGTACCGACTCCACCCCGATCATCGAGAAGCAGGCCTGCTCACCGTCGAGTCCATTGTCTCGGCGCGCGACCCGCATTTCTTCCCCGAACAGGTCGAGGCACCGCACCGGCCGGATCGCCTCCTGCTGTTCGAGCCCGACGAGATCGACCACCTCGAAGCCCTCGAACCCGACGACCTCCGGGCCAAGCTCGACGCGCTCGGCGTGCCATCGCAGCCAGTGGCGTTCGACGATGGGGATCGACGACGGCCCCGATCACGAGGCGCAGCGCCGTGCGTTCGAGGCGAAGGTGACCGAAGAGCTCGACGCGTGCGGGGATCGAGATCTCCAGCCCCGCCGAGCCCTTCAAGCTGATGACCGACCTCTAGACCATCAAGACAGACCACCAAAGAGAAGGGAGGGGCCGGAGCCCCTCCCTCATCCCGATGCGGTGACGCTGGGCTTCAGCGTCGAGTGTGTTCAGCGTCGCTTGGTTGCACGCCGCTTCGCTGGCTTGCGCGCCGTGGTCTTCTTCGCAGTGCGCTTCGTCGCCTTCTTGGCGACACGCCGCTTCGCAGGCTTGCGCGCCGTGGTCTTCTTCGCAGTGCGCTTCGTCGCCTTCTTGGCGACACGCCGCTTCGCAGGCTTGCGCGCCGTCTTCTTCGCGGTGCGCTTGGTCGCCTTCTTCGCAGTGCGCTTCGTCGCCTTCTTGGCGACACGCCGCTTCGCAGGCTTGCGCGCCGTGGTCTTCTTCGCGGTGCGCTTGGTCGCCTTCTTGGCAGTCCGACGCTTGGCGGGCTTCCGTGCCGTGGTCTTCTTCACAGTGCGACGCTTGGCCGGCTTACGGGCCGTCGTCTTCTTCGCTGTGCGCTTGGCTGCCTTGCGGGCCGGGGCTCGCTTGGCAGCTTTCTTGGCCGTCCTTCGCTTTGCGGGAGGCACGGTCACCACCTTTCGTGTGGACTATCTGGGATGTGCGACGCGCTCCGGGGAACCGGAACGTCGTCTACTTCACGGCTTGGGGTTCACAGCGGACTTGAACTTGGCGCCCACCGTGAACTTCACACCCTTGGAAGCCGCGATCTGTACTGGCTCGCCGGTGCGCGGATTGCGCCCCACACGGGCCTGGCGATCGGTACGAGACCAAGCGCCGAAACCAGGAAGAGTGACCTTCTCACCTTGTGCGACTGCGGACTGGACGCTGTCGAGCAAGCTACCCAAGGCCGCTTCGGCATCCTTCTTGCTGATGCTCGCACCCTCTGCGATCTGATCGACGAGCTCCTGCTTGTTCACGTTCAAACCTCCGACTCAGATTCCGGCACCGCGCGTTCAACGTGTGCTGTTACGCAGCATCGAAACCTATTCACGCATGAAGGTCAAGCACTTCCGCATGCGCGAACAATCCATCGGTGCTCCGCTGCAAGAAGTTGAGCATATTTCGCGTCGCGGCGCGCGGATACTCGCGCGCGCACGCGAACGTGCACGCGCGCCGACCGCGGCAATGCACACTCCGCGCGATGCACCGTCGTCCGACGCGCGACGTTCCCGACGGTGTGGACGACGCGTTCGTTCGTATCTGTCGACGCAACGCGACGACTGCATGCTCGCGGTCGATCTCGCCCTCATCGTCACCGCGCGCGCAGCCGATGTCGTGTGCGCGATCGCGTCGCCCGACGGCGCGAGCGCGCGAACGGGACGCGAACGGCGGAACACCACGCCTCGCCGTGCACATCGCTGCACCCCGCATTCACCCAATTCGCCGCTGATCGCGAGCTCCGGGCGCGAGCAGAGCCCGGGTCGAGGACCCGGGCTCGACCTCGTTGTAGCCCCGAGCGGATTCGAACCGCCGTTACCGCCTTGAGAGGGCGGCGTCCTGGGCCGCTAGACGACGGGGCCGGGAATGCGCTGGTAGGCGCAGCCTCCGGGCGGGTCTCACCGCCGAGAGGCTTGCTCGGGGGGGAGGACTCGAACCCCCAAAGACAGGACCAGAACCTGTTGTGTTGCCGATTACACCACCCCCGAATGGGCAGTTCATGTTAGCCGCTGGCGTGCCCCCCGGAGCCGGTCGAGGCTCCGCTCGCGTCCGAGCAGCGCGATCGAGTCGAAGAGCGGGAGCCCGGCGCGCGCGGCCCTCGATCGCGGCGTACAACGCGGGCATCGCCTTCCTCGGTTTGAGGTCGAGCGCCTTCACCGTGTCGAGCACGTTGATCTCGTCGTGGTTCCACTCGCAGTCGGCGACGTACGCGATCACCGCGTCGAACAGCTCGGCGGCGCGCTCGGTCGCCTCGACCTTCTCCCACGCGTCGGGCGCGATCGCGAACTCGTCGTCGGGCTCGAAGAGGAAATCCATCTGTTCGACGAGCGCGACGAGCGTCACCGCTCGCGGTTGCCCGACGGCCGTCGCGCCGCGCAGCGTGGTCGCGTCGACCTCACCGAATCGGTCGCGGACGAACGGTTCGACCCGTGCGACGAGCTCGTCGAGCGCCAGGCGACGGATCCACTCACCGTTCACCCAGTCGAGCTTCTGGTAGTCGAAACGCGCCGCGGAGTGCGTGACGCGACCGAGATCGAACTCGGCGACGAGCTCGTCGAGCGACAAGACCTCGCGACCATCTTCCGGTGCCCAACCGAGGAGCGCGAGGTAGTTCGCGAGCGCTTCGGCCAGGTAGCCCTCGTCGCGGAAGTCTTCGATCGCGACTGCACCATGCCGCTTCGAGAGCTTCGCGCCGCCGTCGCCGAGGATGAGCGGCAGGTGCGCGAACTGCGGACGGTCGTCACTCCCGAGCGCGGCGCGGAGCGCCAGGATGCGATGCGTCGTGTCGAGCAGGTCTTCGCCGCGGATCACGTGGGTGATGCCCATGTCGAGGTCGTCGACCGCGTTGGCCAGGTAGAACACGGGTGTCGAGTCGCTGCGCACGATGACGAAGTCGGAGATCGTCGACCAGTCGACGGCCACCTCGCCCCGCACCAGGTCGTCGAAGCGGCTCACCCCTTCGTCGGGCGTGCGGAACCGCACCGACACCGGACGACCCTCGGCTCGGAGCGCCTCCCGTTGCTCGGGGGTGAGATCACGCGCCCGACCGTCGTAGCCGGGCGGAAGCTTGGCCGCGCCGCCGTTCCGCGTTCATCGCTTCGAGCTCTTCGGGAGTCTCGAAGCACTCATAGGCGGACCCGGCCTCGAGCATCGCCGTCGCGGCCTCGCGGTACCGGTCGAAGCGGGTGCTCTGGTGGACCGGATCGCCGTCCCAGTCGAGACCGAGCCAGTGCAGCACGTCGACGATGCCGTCGGTCCACTCGGGCCGGGATCGAGCGACATCAGTGTCTTCGATGCGCAGCAGGAACTCCCCGCCCTGGTGACGAGCGAACAGGAAGTTGAACAGCGCGGTGCGTACCCCACCGACGTGCAACGTCCCCGTCGGCGACGGCGAGAATCTGACGCGTACTTGATGGTTCGCTGCGGCTGCGGCCCTCGATCGCTCACCCGTTCCCGGCCCCCCGAAAATGTCCGGGCCTCCGCCTTCGCTCACGCCTTGATGGTTCGCTGCGGCTGCGGCCCTCGATCGCTCACCCGTTCCCGGCCCCCCGAAAATGTCCGGGCCTCCGCCTTCGCTCACGCCTTGATGGTTCGCTGCGGCTGCGGCCCTCGATCGCTCACCCGTTCCCGGCCCCCCGAAAATGTCCGGGCCTCCGCCTTCGCTCACGGGCATCAGGTGGTGTGGGCGACGGCTTCGAGGGTGGCGCGCACGCCGGCGATCGACGCGTGCAGCTCGTCGGGACGGAGCCGGAGCACGTCGAGCGGCACAGAGTCGACGATGCGTCGACGCTTCGCGTACTCGTGCGCGGCCTCGTGGACGAGGTGGATCCGCCACTCGGGCGTCTCCGACGACCGGTCGCCAGAGAACCCGAGCAGCTCCATCGCGATGTCGACATCAGCGACAACCGGCGCCCGGCCGAACGACGCAGCGCGCTTCATCGCGAGCTCGGAGACGACCGCCTCGGCGTCGGCACGTGATTCGTGGGGCGAGATCACGAAGCGGTCGCGCCGGCGCTCGACGAGCAGCCGGGCGAACCCGACGTCGGGACCCGGCGATCCGAGCATCTCGCCGTGCGGCTGACCGGCGACGAGATCACCGGGCCGGTCGGCGCGCCACGAGCCTGCAGGCGGCAGGTGTACCCCCGGCGCGAGGTTCGGGAGCTGGCGCGGATCGCTGTCGATGTCGTTCGGGACGTACGGATCGGTAGGCACGAAGCGGATACTACGCGTCGCCTTCGCGGGCTCCGGCGAGGAGGAGCCCGTAGAGCAGCGAATCGAGCAGGGCGAGCCACGAGGCCTCGATGATGTTCTCGCTGACCCCGATGGTCGTCCAGCTGCGGTCGCCGTCGGTGCTGTCGACCAGGACGCGCGTGATCGCGCCGGTTCCCTTCTCGGTGTCGAGCACCCGCACCTTGTAGTCGGTGAGGTGCACCCGTTCGAGGCCCGGGTACCGACCGTTCAACGCCGTCCGCAGCGCGGCGTCGAGCGCGTTGACCGGGCCGTTGCCCTCGGCCACCGCGACGAGGCGATCAGTTCCGACGTGCACCTTGATGGTCGCCTCGGTGTTGATCCCACCGACCACGTCGGGCGCGAGATCGTCGGCGATGACCCGGAAGCTCTCGACCGTGAACCACGGCTGCTCCCACCCCGACGCTCGCCGCATCAGGAGCTCGAGCGATGCGTCGGCCACCTCGAAGTGGTAGCCCTCGTGCTCGAGCTGCTTCAACTGGTCGACGACTTCGCTGAGGGTCGGCCCGTCGAGATCGAGTCCGAGCTCCTTGGCCTTCAACGCGACGGTCGAACGCCCGGCGAGCTCCGACATGACGAACCGGGTCCCGTTGCCGACGGAGTCGGGCTTGACGTGCTCGTACGCGTCGGGGCGTTTCGCGATCGCGCTCGACGTGGAGACCCGCCTTGTGCGCGAACGCCGAGCTGCCGACGAAGGCGGCCTGCGGGTCGAGCGCCATGTTCACGAGCTCGGCGACGTGGTGGGCCACCGGCGTGAGTCGTTCGAGGCGGTCGCGCGGGATCGTCTCGATCCCCATCTTCAGCGTGAGGTCGGGGATGATCGTCGTGAGGTTGCAGTTCCCGGTGCGTTCGCCGTACCCGTTGATCGTCCCCTGCACCTGCATCGCGCCACCGAGCACGCCGGCGAGCGCGTTCGCGACCCCACAACCGGTGTCGTCGTGCAGGTGCACCCCGACCGGGGTGTCGACGTACTCGACGACCGCACGGACCGCGTCTTCGACCTGGTGCGGGAGCGAACCGCCGTTGGTGTCGCACAGCACGAGGCGGTCGGCGCCCGCGAGCGCCGCTCCCTCGAGCACCCGGAGGCTGAACTCGGGGTTCGACCGGTAGCCGTCGAAGAAGTGCTCGGCATCGAAGAGCACGGTGAGGCCGTTGGCCTTGAGGTACTCGATCGAATCGGCGACCATCGCGACACCTTCGTCGAGCGTGGTCTGGAGCGCTTCGAGCACGTGGTAGTCCCAGCACTTCCCGACGATGCAGACGGTGTCGGTGCCGGCCTCGATGAGGTGGCGCAACGTGTCGTCGGAGTCGACCTTGCCCTTCGGTCGGCGCGTCGAACCGAACGCCACGAGAGTGCTCGTCGTGAGGGTGAGCTCGCTCGGCGCACGACGGAAGAACTCGTCGTCCTTCGGATTGGCCCCGGGCCAACCGGCCTCGATGTAGTGGACGCCGAGCCAGTCGAGCTGCTCCGCGATCCGCAGCTTGTCGTCGACCGTGAGCGAGATCCCCTCGAGCTGAGCGCCGTCACGCAACGTCGTGTCGTAAATTTCTACTTGTCGGGGAAGGTCAGGCATTGGCGTACTCCAGCCAGTCCTTGTAGCGGTCTTCCTCACCGTGCACGGTGGCGAAGTAGATCTCCTGGATCTTGCGGGTGATCTCTCCGGGCGGTCCGATCTCACGGTCGTCGACCGAACGCATCGGAACGATCTCGGCCGCGGTGCCGGTGAGGAACGCCTCGTCGGCCAGGTAGAGATCGCTGCGCAGCAGGTTGTCTTCGCGGACCTCGATGCCGAGGTCGCGCGCGATCGTCATCACCGAATCGCGGGTGATGCCTTCGAGCGCGCCGCTCGAGAGCGGCGGCGTGGTGAGTCGGCCGTTCTTGACCACGAAGAGGTTCTCGCCGGTGCACTCGGCGACGAAGCCGTGGCTGTTGAGCAGGATCGCCTCGTCGTAGCCCGACTTCAGCGCCTCGACCTTGGCCAGGCTCGAGTTCACGTAGATCCCGGTGCCCTTCGCCGCGACCGGGTTGACGTTCGGGTCGATGCGGCGCCACGACGACACCTTCATCCGGACGCCGTTCTTCAGGCCCTCCTCACCGAGGTAGGTCCCCCACGGCCACACCGCGATCGACACCTGCACCGGGCACGGCAACGGGTTCAGCCCCATCTCGCCGTAGCCGAGGTACGCGAGCGGCCGGATGTAGCAGGACTCCACCTTGTTGACCCGGATCGTCGCCTTGGTCGCCTCGACGAGCTCCTCGACCGAGTACGGCAGGTCCATCATGAAGAGGTGCGCGGAGTCGTGCAGCCGCTTGATGTGATCGGTCAGGCGGAACACGGCCGGACCACGCTTGGTCGGGTAGGCGCGGATCCCCTCGAAGACGCCCGAGCCGTAGTGCAGGGTGTGCGTGAGCACGTGGACCTGCGCGGCGTCCCAGTCGACGAGCTCGCCGTCCATCCAGATCTTGTCGGTCTTCTCGAGTGCCATGTCGCTAGACCCTTTCTGCGATCTTCGAAGCGATCTCGGAGGTCGTGCCGATGACATCGTCGGAACCGATACCGCCTTGACCACCCGTGCGGCGGCCTCGGTCTCACCGAGGAAGTCGAGGAGCATCGCGACCGACACGATCGCGGCGCGGGGATCGGCGCGGCCGGTGCCGGCGATGTCGGGAGCCGAGCCGTGGACCGGCTCGAAGAGCGACGGGCCGGTGCGCGCCGGGTTCAGGTTCGCCGACGCGGCCCGTCCGATGCCGCCCGACACCGCGCCTCCGAGGTCGGTGAGGATGTCGCCGAACAGGTTGTCGGTGACGATCACGTCGTAGCGGCCCGGGTCCTGCACGAAGTAGATGCACGCCGCGTCGACGTGGTGGTACGTCGGTCGCGACGTCGGGGTACTCGGCCGCGACGATGTCGAACGTCCGCTGCCAGAGGTCGCCGGCGAACGTGAGCACGTTCGTCTTGTGCACGAGCGTGAGGTGGTGGCGCTCGCGTGAACGGGCGAGGTCGAACGCGAAGCGCACGCACCGCTCGACACCCATCCGGGTGTTCACCGAACCCTGCGTCGCGACCTCGTGCTCGGTGTCCTTGCGCAGGAACCCACCCTCGCCGGCGTAGGTGCCCTCGGTGTTCTCGCGGATCACGGTCATGTCGACGCCGTCGTTGTACGCGCTCGGACCGGCCTGGAACGGCCGCACGTTCACGTAGAGATCGAGGGCGAACCGCAGCCGCAGGATGATCCCGCGCTCGAGCACCCCGGGCGGGACGTCGGGGTGACCCATCGCGCCCATGAGGATCGCGTCGGTACTGCGGATCTCTTCGAGCACGCCGTCGGGAAGCACCTCGCCGGTACGCAGGTATCGCTCGCCGCCGAGATCGAATGGCACCGCTTCGTAGTCGACACCCGGTGGCGTCGACGACCTCGAGCGCGGCCGCGGTCACCTCGGTGCCGATGCCGTCGCCGGGAAGGATCGCGAGTCTGTGCTTCACGCTGGGTACCTCGGGAAAGGGTTCTGACAACGAAAAACCGCCCGCCGGAGCGGACGGTCAGGAGCGAACGCCGAAGGTGGCGTTCGCTTACGGAATGACGACGATCTGCGAGAAAGCGGTCGGGCGCATCACCTGATCAGGATAGCAGGCCCCCAGATTCACGACCCCGGGAATCCAACCCGCGCCATCCCCCGCCTCCCGAGGCCCGCGGTACGTATGCGCCCGTCAATGCCCCCAGCGGGCATCCAATGGCGCACACGTGACCGACCGCTCGGCGGTACCGGCCCGCTCCTACGTCCGTCAGGGAGCCTCAGTCGTGACCAGCAGATGAGTGAAGGCCGTGGCGCCGCTTGGGTTCAAGTGACCGATGTAGTCGCCCCCATATCCGGCATAGATCATGTTCGACGGGATAGTTATCGGAGCTCCGTACCCCGGATCTGGCTTGTTCGGGCGCCACGCCTTGAATGACAACTGATCGCCGATGACACGGGCACACACACGAACCGGTAGCCGCTGGAGTTGCGGCAACGGGAACGCGCGCCAGGAGTCCGCTGCCTGCATACACATCCAGGTAGCCAGTGCTCGGCCAGATCATCTTGGCGAGCAAGATCTGACGTGTCGGGGTGATGCGAAGCGCCAAGCCTTGTTGAATGAGCGGACGCGACTGACTCGCCCACGTGGCACATGACTCCTGGTCGATAGACGGTGCTTGGCCGAGTCGATAGAACACGTCGCGCAACCCGTGATCTGGTCCGCCGTATCCCCTCACCCTGACCACACCTGACTTCTCGGTCAGCGAGTACCCGTCGGGATCAGCACTGGACCTCACGACGCCGTACCGACCGGTAGTGCGAGTCGATGCTCGTGAAGCCGCTCGGGAACAGATCGGTGAGCGCGCCAGCGGCCGCGGTTCCGGTCGCGTGCGAGCAGGGCAACAACTCCTACAAGAATCACGAGACGTCTCACGCCGTCTCCACCGCCAGCGCGATGTAACCGTTCGAGCGCGCGCGTTCGCTGCCGTACTCGAACCATCCGACTTCGACCCCCCAGAAGACCAGGTGCGCGTCGACCAACCGACGCGCAAGCCGTGATCGTGAGCTATCCGGACGAACCCGGCATCCGTAGTCCTACGGGTCTCGCGCCGAAATCACGCCCGGCGCGGCCGTCGCGCATGCACCCGTCGATGCCCCCAGTGGGCATCCAATGGCGCACACGTGGCGGCCGCGACTCCGCCGGCGGTGTTCCCATCCGCGAGACTCCGGCGCATGAAGAAATGGATCGTCGGAATCGTCATCGCTGTCGTCGTGGTCGCCGGAGCCGGCTTCGCCTTCTGGTACACGCAGATCCGCGTGGAGACGAAGTCGAAGGCCGCCATCACGGAGACGCCGGTGAAGACAGCTGCGCCGGATGCGACCGCCGACGGGACGTATGCGGTGAAGCAGAGCGCGGCGACGTTTCTCGGCTACCGCGCCAAGGAGGTCGTCTTCGGCCAGAGCCAGACGCCGACCGGGCGCACCCCGAACGTGACCGGCTCGATGACGATCTCCGGCACGACGATCTCCGGCGTCGAGATCACGGCCGACCTCACCAAGCTCGCAACCGGCGAGGCGCGACGGGATCAGCGGGCCCAGGGCGCGCTCGGGACATCCGAGCACCCGGACGCGACGTTCAAGCTGACCCAGCCCATCACGCTGGCGTCGGCTCCCGTCGCGGGGAAGAAGGTGTCGGTCGACGCGACCGGCGACCTCACCATCAAGGGGATCACCAAGCAGGTGACCATCCCCCTCCAGGCGTTGTGGAACGGTACGACGGTCCAGGTGGCCGCGACGCCCGACATCACGTTCTCCGACTACGGCGTGAACGTGGGCGACTTCCAGCCGATCGCGTCCGTCGAGGACGCCGGCCAGATCGACATCCAGGTCACGTTCGCCAAGACCTGAGGCGCCGGATCAGGCCCTGACGGCGACTACCCTCGCCCTCCATGGCCGAAGCCCAGCTCTCACCCGATGCCCATCGGCGCCTCACGGAAGAGCACGCCCACCGGACCGGCGACCTCCGGCGCGAGATCTCCATGCGGATCGAACGCGCCCGCGAGCACGGCGACATCCGGGAGAACGCCGACTACGACGCGGCGAAGAACGAGCAGGGGCTCAACGAGGCTCGGGTACGCCAGATCGAACAGATCCTCTCGAGCGCGGTGATCGTCGAGCACGCGCCCACCGATGTGGTCGCGGCGGGCGTCCTCGTCGAGATCAGGCTGCCCGGCGACGAGGAACCCACCGTGTACCTCGTGGGCTCGATCGAAGAACGCCACGACACCTACGACGTGCTCTCGACGAGCGGGCCCATGGGTCAGGCACTCGTGGGCAAGGCGCCCGGGGAGACCGCGACCTACATCACCCCGAAGGGCACCGAGGTCGAGGTCGAGGTCGTGAGCGTGCGCCCGCTCGACTGACGACTCGCTCGACTGAACCACCCGCGCCGCGGCTCGGGCGCATCAGTGGAGGCGCAGGCGGGACCGCTTCCGTTTGGGGACCGCGCCCTCGGCGATCGCGAGACGAATCGCGGCCTTCATCTCGTCGTCGAGCTTGTGGTTGTTCGCGTCGGTGAGCTCGAAACGGTCGACCGCGCGGCTCTGCTCGGTCACCAGGCGGGCCGAGTGCACGTTGGCGTCGGTCGCCGAGAGCCCGACGGTGATGGTGTGCAGGAGACCGCGGCGATCCGGGCTGCGGACCTCGCAGATCGTGTACCACGGTGACGCGCCGTCGTCGAAGTGCACTTCGGCATCGGGGTTCGGCGGAGAGGTCAGCGGCTGGTCGAACGCGTCCTCGATCGCCCGCGCGAGCATCTCGGGACCCGGGAGGCCGATCGCCTCGAGGACCTTGTCCTCGAGCTGGGGTGGCTCGAGCGGTGCGCGCTGCACGAGGAACGATTCCATCGCGGCGCCGTCGTCCCAGGTCGCGACGATCGCGTCGAGCACGTCGATTCCGTGGTCGGCGAGCACACCCGAGACCATCGCGAGGAGCCCGCGGCGGTCGCGGCTCGCGACCTCGATGCGCCACTGATCGGCGTCGAGCGGCTCGACACCGACCCGAACGTGGTTGCGACCCGGAAGTGGCGTCAGCATCGCGACCTGACGGGCCACGTCGACCGCGTCCTGGGCCAGGAGATACGGGCGAGGCGCATGCGCGAGACGATCCGCCGCGAGCGAGTTGTCGCCGAGAACCCGGAGCGCCTCGGCTCGCCGCCGCTCGACCGTGTTGCGAGCTTCGAGCCCGACCAGACCCTGCTGCTGGAGGAGTTGGAGCACGGTCGTGAGGAGCTCGTCGAGACGGTCGCGCTCGGCCGCGTCGAGCTCCTCGAGCGCGATGCTCAGGAGGTAGAGGGCACGCGCCCGTTCGGGTGAGTCGAGGTGGACCGCGAGCTGGACGACCGCCTCCTCCTCGAGGGAGTCGATGCGCATCGCCATGCCCCGCATCAAGGTCGCCTCCTCCAGAAGGAACGCGACCTCCTGTTCCGCCGAGGCGCCGAGGTCGAGCCGCTTGACGAGCCGGCGGGCGAGCGCCACCGGGGGTTCGTCGTCGCCCGCAGTCTCGAAGATCAGTGCCGCGAGGAGCAGCCAGTCGGGGTGGGCCAACGAGGCGTGCTCGCGCATTGCCCGCGGATCGTCGCGGGCCAGCTCACGGATGCGGTCCACCAGATGAAAACGCAGGATCTGGCCGGGATCGAGCTGGAACGGATCGTTGCGGCGACGGGCGATCGTCTCGGCGAGCTCCGGGAGCGACCGCTCGAGCAACCCGGTGGCTTCCAGGAACCGCCACGAGCGCACGTTCCCGTTCTCCAACACCGTGAGCAGACGTTCGGTCGCGGTGTCGTCCCAGCGGAGCGGCGCGTCTTCGTCGTACGCGATGTTGCCGAGCCAATCGAGCAGTGCCGGGCCGGGGCGTGCGGCGTCGATCAGCGCGAGCGACGCGTCGAGGCCGAGATGCAACGCCAACCATTCCGGAGGGGTCCCGGCGAGATCGACGACACCATCACGCGTGACGAGCCATCCATCGGGTGGCTCAGGTCCGGAGTTGACCAGCCCGCTTCGATGCGACTTTCGCAGGCGCAAGAGGCGCATCCGCAACAAGGGCGGCGTCATGATCGTCGTGACCAGCACCACGAGCAGCAACGACGCGTAGAGGTCGTTGCCGAGCACACCCTCGCGCAGCCCGATCGTGGCGAAGATCAGGCCGACCTCCCCGCGGGGGATCATCCCGAGACCGACGAGCACCTTGTCGCCTGGCGATCCGAACAGGCCGGCCGCCGAAGCGAGCTTGCCTGCGACCGCCACGACGAGCAGCGCCGCGGCGATGCCGAGAACCGTCGGATCGAAGAACTGCTGGATGTCGATCGCGATCCCGATCTGGAGGAAGAAGACCGGGATGAACAGGTGACCGACGGGTCGGAGGTCGCGGCGGATGCGTTCGGCCTGGTCGGTCGAGCCCAACGAGAGGCCGGCGACGAACGCGCCGATGATCGGCGCCAACTTCGCGAGATCGGCGAGCTCGGCGAACGCAAGGGTGAACGCGAGCGCGATGGCGACCATCGTCCCCGCAGACCGCGAGTACTGGCCGAGGGCCCGGAACAGACGGGGCGCGACCCACTGGCCCGCGACCGTCGTCACCACCAGGAAGCCGACCGCCACGCCGACGACGCCGAGGAGCGAAGCAACGCTCACCGAGCCTTCGGTGACGATACGAACCACGACCGTGAGGATGACGAGGCCCATCACGTCGTCGGCAACCGCGGCACCGAGCACCGTGCGAGCCTCGACTGTCGCGAGCGCCCGCAGATCGCTGAACACCCGAGCCGTGATCCCCACACTCGTGGCCGCGAGCGCCGCGCCGAGGAACAGCGCGGTGTTGGCGTCGTAGCCGAAGGCCTCGGCCACGCCGAAGCCCGTGGCCATCGGCACGACCACGCCGACAGTGGCGACGAGCAGCGAGGCCTTCCCGACGGCACGCAGCTCGGCGATGTTCATCTCCATGCCCACCTCGAGCAGGAGCAGGATCACGCCGAGCTCGGCCAGCGCGGCGAGCACCTGGGTCTCACCGACCAGCCCGAAGACGGAGGGCCCGATGAGCATCCCGGCGACGATCTCGCCGACGACGGCGGGGACCTTGATCCGTTCCGCGATCTCGGCGGCGATCTTCGCCGCGACGAGCAGGATCAGGATGTCGAGGAGGATCTCGACGACGTCCATGCCGCGCTACCCGTGGCCGTTCGTGTCCCGGGTGCTCATTCCTTGGAGAAGGTAGCCGCGCGAGCGGACGGTTCGGACTTCGAGTCCCAGCGGGGCGATCCGCCGGCGGAGGCGCAGCACGTGGACATCGAGTGCGTTGCGGGTGGGCGCGCCGGTGGGCCAGGCCCGACGGGCCAGCGTCTCGCGACCGACCACCGCACCGAAGCGTTCCACCATCGCCCGGGCCAGCGCGCGCTCCACGGGTGACAGCGAGACCCACTCGCCCCGGAACCGCAGGAGCCCGTCGTCGTCGAGCTCGGGCGCGGTGCGTTCCTGCGCGGCCCGACTCGCGAGCGATGCCACCCGGGCGCGCACGTCGCGATCGTCGGCGGGGAGCCGGATCCAGTCCTCGAGGCAGTCGACACTGTCGGGCGGGGGCTCCTGGGGCCCGACGAGGAGCAGACGGGGGGTGCCGTCGGTCCTCAGGCGACCGAGCCGCCCCTCTTCTTCCGGCCACCGCACGAGCACGACATCCACGAACGCCAACCTACGGACGACGTGTTTCACGATTGTTTCGCGCGCTTGAACGCTCTCCTATCGTCCGCTCACCTGGTCATCCGTCGTCTCGTGTGGCGGATCAGCGGGTTCCCGCGGCGCGTTCGAGCGCCCGGGCCGCCGCGAGCACCGGCTCGGCGAGCCGGCCACCCGGTCGCCGGCCCAACCGTTCGATCGGCCCGCTCACCGAGACCGCGGCGACCGCGACGCCCGACGCGTCGAGCACCGGCGCGCTGACGCTCGCAACACCCGCTTCACGTTCGGCGACAGATTCCGCCCAGCCACGCGCGCGTACCGCGGCGAAGGGGTCGAGCTCGCCGAGGTCGCCGGGATCGTCCGCCGACCGGTTGGCCCACGCGCGCAGCACCGTGCCACCCGATCCGGCATCGAGCGGGAGGGACGCACCGACGGCAACCGTGTCGCGCAGGCCCGTCGGGCGCTCGGCCGCCGCGACGCAGACGCGCCGGTCTCCGTCGCGCACGTACAGCTGCGCGCTCTCGCCGGTCTCGTCTCGCAGCCGCGTGAGCACGGGTCGGGCGTGCTCGACCACACCTTCGGGTGCGGCGGCGCGGGTCCCCCATGCCAACAGCCGCACGCCGAGCCGGAACCGCCCACCGTCGTCGTCACGCCCGACGAGACCGTGCACGCCGAGCGCGACGGCGAGGCGATGGGCGGTGGGACGCGAGATCCCGGTGACCTCGACCAGCTCGGTCAGCGACAACGGGCCACGGGTTGCGAGCGCGTCGAGGATGGCTGCCGACTTGTCGACCACTCCGACCCCGGATACGATGTCCATATAGCGATCGTAGCGTCTCAATATACGAGACACCAGAGCTTGGAGCCACCAAATGCCCAAGACGCCGAGCGAGCCCAAGACCCTGAGTGAAAAGGTGTGGGACCGCCACATCGTGCACGCCGCCGACGGCGAGCCCGACCTCCTGTATGTCGACCTCCACCTCGTGCACGAGGTCACCTCGCCGCAGGCGTTCGACGGCTTGCGGATGCACGGCCGGCCCCTCCGTCGACCCGATCTCACGATCGCCACGATGGACCACAACGTGCCGACCACCGACATCGACCAGCCCGTGGCCGACCCGATCTCCGCGAAGCAGATGGACGTGCTGGCGCGGAACTGCGCCGAGTTCGGCGTTCGCCTCTTCCCGATGGGCGACCCGGGTCAGGGCATCGTCCACGTGATCGGTCCCGAGCTCGGGCTCACGCAGCCGGGGATGACCATCGTGTGCGGAGACAGCCATACGTCGACGCACGGCGCGTTCGGCGCGCTCGCGTTCGGGATCGGTACCAGCGAGGTCGAGCACGTGCTCGCGACGCAGACGCTCCCCCAGTCCCGCCCCGGAACGATGGCCGTGACCGTCGAAGGCGATCTCCCCGCGGGAGTGACCGCCAAGGACATCGTCCTCTCGATCATCGCCCGCATCGGTACGGGTGGCGGGATCGGTTCGGTGATCGAGTACCGCGGATCCGCGATCCGAGCGCTCTCCATGGAAGGGCGGATGACCGTCTGCAACATGTCGATCGAAGCCGGCGCGCGTGCCGGAATGATCGCGCCCGACGACACGACGTTCGCCTACCTCGAAGGCCGACCGTCGGCGCCACATGGTGCCGCGTGGGATGCGGCAGTCGCCGACTGGCGCACGCTCGCCACCGACGACGGCGCGAAGTTCGACAAAGAGGTGTGGATCGATGCCGCGGATCTCAAGCCGTCGGTCAGTTGGGGCACGAACCCGAGCCAGACCGCGACGATCGACGACGTCATCCCCGACCCCGCGGTGCTGGCCGATGCTGCGTCGCGCGAGTCAGCCGTGCGAGCCCTCCAGTACATGGGATTGAAGGCGGGGACACCGATCCGGGAGATCTCGGTCGACACGGTGTTCATCGGCTCGTGCACGAACGGCCGCATGGAGGACCTCCGCGCGGTCGCGGCCGTCGCCGACGGGCGGCAGGTACGGAAGGGTCTGCGGGCGATGATCGTGCCCGGCTCCATGCGGGTGAAAGCCGAAGCCGAAGCGGAAGGACTCGATCGGATCTTCGTCGCGGCCGGGTTCGAGTGGCGCGAGGCGGGCTGCTCGATGTGTCTCGCCATGAACCCCGACAAGCTCGCGATCGGTGAGCGGTGCGCGAGCACCAGCAACCGCAACTTCGAAGGACGTCAAGGGAAGGGCGGGCGCACCCACCTCGTCTCCCCCGCCGTCGCCGCCGCCACCGCGATCGCGGGTCACTTCGCGACGCCCGAGGATCTGGAGAACTAGATGGACGCAGTGCGAGAGATCGTGGCGCGGGCGGTACCGCTCGAACGCTCCGACGTCGACACCGACCAGATCATCCCGTCCGACTGGCTGAAGCGCGTCGAGCGCACCGGGTTCGGAGAGGGCCTGTTCTCCGAATGGCGGGAACGTTCCGACTTCGTGCTGAACCAGGATCGTCACGAAGGAGCGGAGATCCTCGTGGCCGGACCGAACTTCGGGACCGGCTCGTCGCGCGAGCACGCGGTGTGGGCGCTCCAGGACTACGGCTTCCGCGCGGTCATCTCGTCGCGATTCGCCGACATCTTCCGCAACAACGCCCTCAAGGGTGGCCTCGTCCCGGTCGTCGTCCCCCAGGTCGTGGTCGACCGGATCATGGCGGCGGTCGTCGACGACCCGTCGATCGAGATCGTCGTCGATGTCGTGGATCGTCGACTGGCGGTACCGAGCATCGACCTCGACGAGCCGTTCGAGCTCGACGACCACCATCAGCACCGACTGCTCAACGGCCTCGACGACATCGCGCTCACGTTGCTCCAAGACACCGAGATCAGCGCCTTCGAAGCGGGCCGCCCGGCCTGGCTCCCCCACGTCGACGCCTGACGAGCCCGGAGCCGGCCGGCCCTGGGGCGCGGCCGGCTGATCAGGTCACGGTCGACGACGGCTCAGGTCGGGCCCCCAACCGGCCGATAGCGCGAGCGGAGGTTGTCGGACACCAGGGGCACTGATCATGCAGACATCCGCAGCGACGATGGGGCAGCCGTGGCGCCGGGCCTGCCGGGGTGCAGTCCTGCTGGTGCTGGCGTCGATCGTGCTGGTCGCCGGATACAGCTCGCCGGCGCTCGCCGCGAAACCGTCCGAGCAGCATGGCGGCACGTGCGGCAACGAAGGGTGCGGTCAGCTCGAACCCATCGTCGAGTGCAGCTTCAAGGATCCTTCCACCGGGCTGTACAACACCGTCTGGAGCTACCGGGGCGGCGAGAAGACCGTCAAGATCCCACCCGGACCGGGCAACGCCTTCGCGCCCGGCGACGTGAACCGCGGCCAGCCCAGCGAGTTCCTCCCCGGCCTCCATCGCAGTGTGTTCATCACGACCGACAAGGGTGGTGTCACCTGGTCGCTCGGTGAAGCCAAGGCCACCTCGCCCGGGACGAACTGTGGCCACAACCCGGTGGGCATCACCGGCGGTGGACTGAGCGGCATCGTCACGCTCTTCGCAGTCGGCGGCCTCCTCGGCATCGTCGTGTTGGTGCGGAGTCGCCGTCGACGTCCGACCCAGGCCTGATCATGAGGGTCCTCGCGATCGGAGCACACCCCGACGACGTCGAGTTGGGATGCGGCGGCGCCCTCCTGCGCCACGTCGCCCAGGGTGACTTCGTCTCCATCCTCGTCATGACGACGGGCCAGCGCGGCACCGTCGGCGACACCTCACGCGTCCACGAACAGCAGGATGCGGCCCGGGTCCTCGGAGTGCGACTCCTCTGGGGTGGGTTCGAGGACGGGTCGGTTCCGTCGGGGCCCGAGGCGATCACGGTGATCGACCGAGCGGTCGAGGAGACCCAGGCCGAAGTGATGTACACGCACGCTGCGGCCGACACCCATCAAGACCACCGGTCGACTGCGATCGCGAGCCAGGCATCGGCTCGACGCATCGGGAGCGTGCTCTGCTACGAGACGCCGTCGAGTCAGAGCTTCGAGCCGAACGTGTTCGTCGAGATCGACGGCGTGCTCGACGCCAAGCTCGGTGCGCTGCGGTCGCACTGGTCCCAGGTGCTGCGATCCGGACCTGTCGACCTCGACGCCATCGCGGCCCAGGCGCGGTTCCGCGGATTCCAGGGACGCGTGCAACACGCAGAGGCCTTCGAATCGAACCGCTTCGTCTGGGACCTCGGAGCTCGCGCCGACGCAGCCAAGCCTGCGGCCGCGCACCTCGGCATCGCGCGATGAACGCACGCGAACCGGGGGCGCCCTGGACCCTCTTGGCCTTCGCGGGCGTCACGCTCATCGCGTGCGGCCTGTTCGGGATCGACCGCACCGCGAACACCGTCGTCTGGATCCTGGCCGCGATCTTCATGGTGTTCCTGATCCGCCACCTCGCGTTCGCCGCATCCGCACTCTCGACCGCGCCGCTCGACCTGCACTCGCGAGGTGGGTTCGACTACGGGTACCGCCCGCGGGTGACCGTGCTCGTTCCCTGCCGGAACGAGGCGCTCGTCGTCGAAGGCATGATCGAGACGATCATGCGGCTCGACTACCCCCATGAGCTGCTCGAGCTGATCGTGATCGACGACGGCTCCGACGATGCGACCCCGCAGATCCTCGACGAGCTCGCGCGTCGCGACAACCGACTCCTGTGCATCCATCGGCCCGCGGGATCGCCCGGCGGGAAGTCGGGCGCGCTCAACGCCGCGCTCGAGATCGCGACCGGCGATGTGATCGTGGTCTTCGACGCCGATCACCGCCCCCGTTCCGATGTGCTCCGTCGTCTCGTGCGTCACTTCGACGAACCTCGCGTCGCCGCGGTCCAGGGTCGTTGCATCGTGCGGAACTCGGAGGAGTCGGGCCTCGCGAAGACCATCGCCGTCGACTACTACTGCGGGTACCTCGTCAACGAGTACGGCCGGCAATCGCTCTTCAACCTCCCCGCCTACGGGGGCGCGAACTGCGCGGTGCGCGCGTCGATCCTGCGCGAGCTCGGCGGGTGGAACGAGAACAGCGTCACCGAAGACACCGACCTGACGCTCCGCATCGTGCTCGGCGGGTACCAGATCCGCTTCGACGTCACCGCGATCGACACCGAGGAGAGTGTCCAGACCTTCGGCCGGTTCTGGCGCCAGCGATACCGCTGGGCCCGTGGCCACCAGCGCGCCTGGCGCGACTACCGGCGCAACATCTGGCGCGCGCCGACGCTCAGCGGACTCCAGAAGCTCGAGACCACGATGTTCCTGCTCGTGTACCACATCCCGGGGATCTGCGGCCTCGGCCTGGTCCTGCTCCTGCTCCGCGCCCTCGGGGTGTTCACGTGGGGCAACGGCATCGACCTCACACCGATCGCGACGCTCCTGTTCCTCGGGCCGCTCCTCGAGCTCGCATCCGGACTGATCGTGAGTCGGGCGCCGCGCAAGTCTGCGTTCGGGATCCTCCTGTTCCTCCCCTCGTTCCTCGTCTTCACCGTCGTGTGCTCGAAGGCCTGGATCGACGGCATCCTCGGCCGCCAGTACACGTGGTCGAAGACGCCTCGCAGCGGCGCCGGTCAGCACAACACGATCGCCGCGGAGCTCGGCATCGCGGCGCACGATCGGCCGTCCCAACTCAGCGAAGCGATCCCGACGTGAACCGCCACCTGCTCATGGTGATCACGCGACTCACGCTCACGTTCGCGTCGGTGTTCATCGCGTTCAACCTGCTCATCGACCCGTGGCGGCAATGGGAGGCGCGGGCCATCACCGGTGTGCTCACGCTCATCGGCGTCACCGGTGCCGGCCGCTCCTACGGCAACGAGATCCTCGTGACCCCCGACCACAGCAGCCCCTTCCTCGCCACGATCAGCCCGTCGTGCTCCGCCCTGGCCGCGGTGCTCACGTTCGTCGCCATCTCGCTGTTCCTGCTCCGCGGCGAGCCGGCGCGACGGGTCGTGGCGTGCATCGGCGCGTCGGTGCTCGTCTTCGTCTGCAACCTCCTGCGGATCGGCCTCTCGGTCCTCGTCGGCGTCGCCACCGACTCGCACGGCCTCGTCGTGTTCCACGACTGGGTCGGGACCGCGTTCGGACTCGTGTACGTCCTCGGCGGGTTCACCTTCTTCCTGTGGCTGCTCCTCCCGAGCAACCGACTGCTCGTGAAGGAGGCAGCCCGTGCTCGATGACACCGTCGTCAACGCCGTCCTCATCTCGGTCGGCGTGATCGCGATCGTCGTGGCGATCATCTGGCGGACCGGCAGCCGCCGTCGCCAGATCAGCAGCTTCTCTCGACTGCTCGAGTCGAACGACCCGGAGCGTCGCATCGACGCGGCGATCGCACTCACCGACCTCGGCCTCGACCGTTCGGCCGGTCGACTCTTCGTGCACGCCCGGAAGGAGACCGACCCCGCCGTCCGGGCCGGCATCGCAGCCGCGGTCGCACGACGTCAGTGGGAGCCGGCAGCACCGCCCGGCGTCCGACCACTGCGAGACTGGGCGGCCGCCGAGCTCGCGCGGCAGGGGTACAACGTGTCCTCGTTCGGGCCCGCCACCACCCGGCTCGCCGACATGGGTGGCCCGCGACTCCCGCAGCCGCTCGAGCCATCCGACCTCGCGGCGCCGGCTCCGCAGGCTGCGACGACACCACCGTCGGTCGCGCCCGATTCGGCCGCGGGAGGCGCGCGATGACCGCCGTCCTGGTCACCGGAGCCGGCGGTGCCGCCGGGGTCGCGGTGATCCGGTCCCTCACCGCGCGGGGCGAGCACGTGGTCGCCGTCGACACCGATCCCCTCGCGGCCGGGATGTTCCTCGCCGAGGACCACGCGACCATCGCGCCCGCCGGGAGCGGAGGGCTTCCTCGCGGGCATCGACGACGTCATCAAGCGCTTCGACGTCGACGCCGTCATCTGCACCATCGCCGAGGAGATGGTCGAGCTCGCCGAGCACCAGGCGATCCTGCACGACCTCGGCGCCGCGATCTGGCTCTCTCCGACCGGCGCGATCACGACGTGCATCGACAAGTTGGCGTTCGCGGCCGCAATGGAGAGCGCGGCGTTGCCGGCACCCGTCACCGCGTCGGCGGCCGCCACATCCGACGTCGCCGCGATTCCCGGACCCTGGATCGTCAAGCCCCGCCGAGGGCGCGGCTCGCGTGACGTCTACGCGGTCGACGATCCCGACGAGCTCACGTGGGCGTGCCGTCGCGTTGCCGACGCGATCGTCCAGACCCGCATCTCGGGGCGCGAGTTCACGGTCGACGTGCTCGTCGACCGTGACGGCACGACTGCGGGTGCGATCCCCCGCTGGCGACTCGCCACCAAGGCCGGCATCAGCACGCAGGGCCGCACGTTCTCCGATCCGACCGTGTCGTCGCTCGCGGCGCGCACGGCCGAGACGCTCGGCCTCCGGGGCCCCGTGAACGTCCAGGGCTTCGTGGATCCCGACGGGCGATGCCTGGATCATCGAGGTGAACCCCCGGATGTCGGGCGGTCTCCCGCTCACCCTCGCGGCCGGCGCCGACATCGTCGGCGAGACGCTGCGCGCCACCCGCGGCCGCCCGGTACGCGGCGACCACCTCACCTTCGAGCCCGGCGTCACCATGACCCGCCACCTCGCCGACCTGTTCCTGCGATGAGGCGTCCTGCGATGAGGCGCCCGCGATGAGTCCGTCCACCACACTGCCCTCGCTGCTCGTCCCGTTCGGGACCCGACCCGAGATCGTGAAGCTCGCGCCCGTCGTGACTGCACTGCGCGACGCGGGCGGCACCGTGCGGACGCTCGCCACCGGACAGCACACCGATCCGGGCCTCGCCGACGCGTTCTTCTCCGATCTCGCGCTCGAGCCCGACGCTCGCTGGGATCTCCCCACCGGCTCCGAATCGGAACGGGTGGGCGCGATGCTCACCGCCGCGTTCGACGAGCTCGGTCGCACTCCGCGCCCGGACGCCGTGCTCCTCCTCGGCGACACGTACACGGTGCCGCTCTTCGCGCTCGCAGCTCGACGACACCGCATTCCCGTGGTCCATCTCGAAGCCGGGCTCCGGTCGTTCAACGACGAGTCAGTCGAGGAAGGCAACCGACGGGCCGTCGCCGGGCTCGCGTCCTTCCACCTCGCTCCCACCGCACTGGCTGCGGCCATGCTCGAAGCGGAAGGGGTGCCGGCCGAGCGCATCGCGGTGGTGGGCAACCCCGTCACCGACAGCCTTCGCCGCTTCGGACCGAAGCCGGTCGCACCCGACGCGCGGAGCGGAATCGTCGTGACCGCGCACCGCGCCACCAACGTCGACGATCCGGCTCGCCTGCGCACCCTGGTCGATCTCGTGACCACACTCGGTGCCGAGCTCGGACCGGTTCGCTTCCCGCTGCACCCCCGAACGCGCGACCGACTGCAACGCGCCGACCTGATCAGCACGATCTCGCGCGCGCCCGGAGTGTTCGTCGAGCCGCCGCTGCGTTACAGCGAGATGCTCGACGCGATCGCGCACGCGCGCGTCGTCGTGACCGACTCCGGAGGCCTGCAGGAGGAGG
The DNA here is from genome assembly GCA_963829475.1 of uncultured Actinomycetes bacterium. Lineage (GTDB taxonomy): Bacteria > Actinomycetota > Acidimicrobiia > IMCC26256 > JANYLB01 > JANYLB01. Next base: position 1,756,282 of record CAWHIU010000002.1, read on the forward strand.
CTTCCTGGTTCGGTGTCCCGGTGGTCGTGCTACGACGCTCCACGCCACGCTGGGAAGGAGTACTGGCCGGAACCTCCGCCCTGACCGGCCTCGACGCCGGCCGACACGCTCGCGGCGACCCGCGCGTTCGTCGAACCCGACGCGCAACGTCGGGCCGCCACCGCGACGTGCCCGTACGGCGATGGTTACGTCGGCCCCCGCGTCGCCTCGGTGCTGAGCAACCCGACGACGCGGGCGCGCCTGACGGTGACCGAACCGGACCTCACCTCCACCCTTCCCCAGGTGATCGCCGACCTGGTGCCCGCGCAGAGCGCACGATGATCACCGCTGTCCTGTTCGATCTCGACGACACCCTCGTACCCCAGTCGTCGTGGCTCGACGGCGCGTGGGCCGATGTCGCGCGCGAAGGTGCCCGACTCGGCGCGCCCGAGGTATCGCTCCTGGCCGCGCTCCGCACCATCTCGGCCGAGGGAAGCGACCGCGGTCGCATCATCGACCGGGCTCTCGCCGAGATCGGTCGCGGAGATCTCCCCGTCGCACCGCTGGTCACCGCCTTCCGGAACCACGCGCCACCGACGCTGATGCCGTACCCGGGCGTGCGCGACGCGCTCGAACAGCTCCGCCGCCGCGTTCCGATCGGACTCGTCACCGACGGCGACCCCGCCATCCAACACTCCAAGCTCGATGCGTCGGGACTCGGCTTCGACACGATCGTGTGCAGCGACGATCTCGGACGTGAGCACCGAAAGCCCGATCCACTGCCGCTCCAGATCGCACTCCGGCGACTCCGCGTGACCCCTGACCGCGCCGTCTTCGTCGGCGACCGTCCGGCCAAGGACATCGCCGCGGCACGCGCGCTCGGGATGCGCTCGATCCGCGTCCGCACCGGCGAGTACGGCCATCTCCCCGACGACCCCGCGCCGTGGCGCAGCGTGGCCGATGCCGTGGCCGCATGCGAGCTGCTCGAGCAGGTCCTTGCCGCGCGTGCGAAGATGCCGACATGCTGAAGCTCCTGAAGCGCCTGTTCATCCTCGGCCTCATCGGCGCGGCGGCGTATGCGCTCTGGAAGAAGGTCACGGGTGTGGGTCAAGCCACGACCTTCGCCGACTCCCTCCGGTCCGACCTCATCGCTCCGCCCACCTCGGCATCGAACGCTTCGGCTGTCGTCTCGACTCCGTCCGCGCCGGCGACGTCGGAATCCTGGGTCGACTCCGACGACGGCGCGTGCCCGGTGTCGCACCCGATCAAGGGCAAGGTGGGCAGCGGGATCTTCCACGTTCCCGGCGGTCAGAACTACGACCGCACCCGCGCCGACCGCTGCTACCCGAGCGCCGCGTCGGCCGAAGCCGACGGACTGCGCCAAGCCAAACGCTGACGCGCGACGGCACCGGGGCGGCTTCGATCAGTCGAGCTCGATCGGCTGGGCGAAGAGGATGCCGGGGCGGGCCGAGAGCGCGTCGATCACATCGGGGGCGACCACGGCGTCGAGCGACAGGACCATGAGCGCGGCGTTGCCGTCGGGGCCGCGGCCGACGTCCATGTCGGAGATGTTGATCCCGGCTTCGCCGAGCACCGTGCCGACAGTCCCGATCATCCCGGGGCGATCGTCGTTGTGCACGACGAGCATGTGGCGCGTCGGCGGCAGGTCGACGAGGTGGTCGTCGATGGCGACGATGCGGGGCAGCTCCTGGGTGCCGGTGAGCGTTCCCGCGACCTGCACGACGCGCCCGGCGATCGTTCCGCGCAGCGTCACCAGGTTCACGTAGTCGCGGGCCGCGCCCGACGTGGTCTCGCGGACCGTGAGGCCCCGTTCGGCGGCGATCTGCGGTGCGTTCACGAACGACACCGGCACGTCGACCACCGGCGCGAGCACACCCTTCAGCACAGCGAGCGTGAGCGCCTTGCAGTCGTAGTCGCCGATCCCACCTTCGTAGCTGACCTCGAGAACATCGACGATGCCCCCGGCCAGCGCGGTGAAGAGACGCCCGAGTCGCTCGGACAGCGGAAGGAACGGCTGCACCGTGGCGTTGGCTTCGGTCGCCGCGAGGTTGACCGCGAACGGAACGAACTCACCGCGCAGTGCCAGCACGACCTGCTCGGCGATCGTCTGTCCGGCCTTGTCCTGGGCTTCAGCGGTCGATGCACCGAGATGGGGAGTGACGACCACGTTCGGCAGCGCGAAGAGCGGGCTCTCGGTGGTCGGCTCCTTCACGAACACGTCGAGAGCGGCCCCCGCGATGCGCCCCTCGCCCACCGCTTCGGCGAGGGCGGCTTCGTCGACGATGCCGCCCCTGGCGGTGTTGACGATCCGGAGGTTCGGCTTCGCCTTCAGCAACGCGTCGCGACCGATCAGGCCGATCGTCTCCGGGGTCTTCGGGAGGTGGACCGTGATGAAGTCGGCAACCGCCATGAGCTCGTCGAGCGTCGGAAGGAGCTGCACCCCGAGCTGACGGGCCCGATCGGCACTCACGTAAGGGTCGTACGCCACGAGGTGCATCCCGAACGCGAGCGCCCGCTGGGCGACGAGCACACCGACGCGGCCGAGGCCGACGATCCCGAGCGTCTTGCCGTGGAGCTCGACACCGTTCCACCGGGAACGGTTCCACTCACCGGCTGCGAGATCACGATGGGCCTGGGGAACGTTGCGCGCCTGGGCGAGCATCAGGGCCATGGTGTGCTCCGCGGCCGACAGCACGTTCGACTGCGGCGCGTTCACCACCATCACACCGTGCTGGGTCGCCGCGGCGACGTCGACGTTGTCGAGACCGATCCCGGCACGTCCGACGACGACGAGATCGGTGCCGGCCTCGAGCACCTCGGCGGTGACTTGAGTCGCGCTGCGGATCACGAGGGCGGCGGCACCGCGGACCGCTTCGACGAGATCAGCCGGGGAGAGGTCGAGCTGCTCGTCGACGACGAGGCCGGCCGCGCGCATCGCGTCGAGGCCGCTCTCGGCCAGAGGCTCCGCGACGAGTACCCGCTCGCCGCTCACGACAGCAGCTTCGCGACGCGTTGGACACCTTCGACCAGGTCGTCGTCGCCGAGGGCGAACGACAACCTCGCGTAGCCCGGCGCGCCGAACGCCTCACCGGGGACCATCGCGACCAGCGCTTCTTCCAGGAACACTTCGCACAGCTCCAGACTCGTGGTGGGAACGCGACCCGCCACCTCGCGACCGAGGACCCCCTCGAACGACGGGAAGCAGTAGAACGCGCCCTGGGGTTCCATGCACTCGACCCCGGGGATCGCGCTGAGCATCTCGTGCATCGTGGTGCCGCGGCGTGCGAACGCGGCTCGCATCTCCCCGACGGCCGACAGGTCGCCGGCGAGTGCTGCGAGCGCGGCGCGCTGCGGGACGTTCGAGACGTTCGACGTGGTGTGGGATTGAAAGTTCGTCGTGGCCTTGACGACGTCGGCCGGCCCGATCATCCAGCCGACGCGCCAGCCCGTCATCGTGTACGTCTTGGCCACGCCGTTGAGGACGATGCACGTGTCGGCGAGCTCGGGCACGAGGACCGGCATCGAGGAGAACGTGTTCGCGCCGAACGTCAGGTGCTCGTAGATCTCGTCGGTCAGCACCCAGATCCCGTGCTCGACAGCCCAACGACCGATTGCCTCGACCTCGTCGGGTGGGTACACCGCACCCGTCGGGTTGCTCGGCGAGACGAAGAACATCGCCTTGGTGCGCGGCGTCCGCGCCGCCTCGAGCTGCTCGACGGTCACCCGGAACCCCGACGCGGCCGTCGTGGACAAGCGGCACCGTGATGCCGCCCGCGAGCTCGATCGTCTCCGGGTAGGTGGTCCAGTACGGCGCAGGGAGGAGGACCTCGTCGCCGGGGTCGAGGATGGTCGCACACGCGTTGTAGACCGCGTGCTTCCCGCCGTTCGTGACCACGACCTGGGCGGCCGTGCACTCGTAGCCCGAGTCACGGGCGGTCTTGTCGGCGATCGCGGCCCGCAGCTCGGGGAGCCCCGGGGTCGGCGAGTAGCGGTGGTTCCGGGGGTCGGAGCACGCAGCGACGGCGGCCTCCACGATGTGGGCCGGCGTCGGGAAGTCGGGCTCCCCGGCGCCGAAGCCGATCACGGGCTCACCCGCGGCTTGCAGCGCTTTTGCCTTGGCGTCGACCGCGAGGGTCGCCGACTCGGCGATCGACGCGATTCGAGTGGAGATCCGGGCCATGCGCCCATGCTCGCACACGTGCGGCGGGGGCTCCCGATCGATTCGGCCCGATCGGGCGACGGGTCCGGCGAACCGGCGCCGGCAGATGCCGCCGCCAGATGCCGCGGCCGACCCGTGCCCTCCCCTAGCCTGAATCGCCATGCCGGCGAGAAGGATGATCGCAGGCGTCATCGTGGGCGCGTTCGTCGCGTCGTCGGTCTCGCTCGGTGCCGCGAGCGGCCGGCGCAGCGGGGCGTCGTGCGGTGCCCGACGAACCCCAACCCACCGCGTTCATCGTCGTCGACGCCGACACCGGCGCGATCGTCGCCGCCCGCAACGAGCACCAGCCGCTTCCCGCGTCGAGCATGGTGAAGCTCGTCACCGCGCTCGTCGGACTGGAGCAGCTCCCGCTCAAGACCACGCTCGACGTCAGCCAGCTCGACACCGAGCAGCCGTCGGTCACCGTCGACATGCAGGAAGGCGAGAAGTGGCCGATGACCGACGCGATCCACGCGCTCCTGATGGCGTCGGCGAACGATGCGGCGTACGCGATCGCCGAGAACGCGTCGGGAAGCGTCCCGAAGTTCACCACCGACATGCAGAACGCGACGCGACGCTGGGGCTTGGTCGACAGCACGGTCGACGACCCCGCCGGACTCGACGCGCGGGGCAAGGGTGGAAGCGTCATGAGTGCGTACGACCTGGCTGTCGTCGGCCGCAACGCGCTCGCCGTACCGGTGATCGCCGATGCGACCAAGCTCGTGCAGTACGAGTTCACCGATCCGAGCGGGTCGCAGCGGGTGCTCGCGAACCAGAACGAGACCTGGCTCAACGGCTACGACGGCGCCAACGGCCTGAAGCCCGACCTGACCGACGACAGCAAGCGCGCGCTCGTCGCGAGTGCCACCCGCGACGGCCGGACGTGTATCGCGGCGGTGCTCGGGATCTACGACGTCGTCGGTTGGGCCGCCAAGCTGATCGACCAGTGCTTCGCGACCCCGGTCACCCAGGAGAAGACCGCGACGTCGCTCCCCCCGGTCCGTGTCGCCACGGTCGACGCCCGGCGAGGCGTCGTCGCGGGCTTCCCCCGCGCCCTCGGTGCACCCGCGCTCGGCGCGACCGTCGCCGCGAAGCGATCGACACGAACCACCGCGACGAGCACGACGAAGGCGAGCACTGGCGCCACCAAGGCCGCGACCACCGAGACCGCCGACTCCTCGAACGCCAAGAACTCGGGCGGCGGCGGTCTCTTCACGGCGCGCAACCTGTTGCTCCTCGCGGTGGGCCTGCTCGTCGGGTTCGTGGTGCTCCGCCGCCGGGCCGTGAAGCGGACCAAGCAACGCCGGGCCGCGCGCCAACGGATGCTCGCCGACGCTCGTCGTCGAGGCGTGTTGCAGGTCATCGAGCCCGAGCCGCCCGACGACGTCCCCCACGTCTCGGTCGTCCCGAGAAACTCCCCCCGCCGCCCCCGCTAGATCTTCGTTCCCACGATGCAGCGCGCCACGCCCGGAACCCGGACCTTGCCGTCCTTCTCGAACGCGCTCACCTTCGCAATGGCGTTGGCCCGAATCCGCTCCCGCGCCGGTTCGTCGACCCGCTGAAGCGCCGCAACCGCGAGCGAGACGTGCTCGCTGATCATCTCCCAATACTGCTCGGGCGACTGCGTGACGAGTTCGACGTCGACGTCCCACTCGGCAACGTCTCGTAGCCCCGCACCTTCGTACAGGGCACCGACGGATCCCGGTGCCGCGCACCGGAACATGTTCGGCCCGTCCGGATCGGGTGGCGCCACCACCGTCTCGCTCGCGATTGCCTGCATGGCGATCGTCGTCCACGGATTCTCTTCGGGCTTGACCCATACCGACGAGCAGAGCCGTCCGCCCGGCTTGAGCACGCGCGCGAACTCCGCCGTTGCCTTGCCCATGTCGGGGAAGAACATGTACCCGAAACGCACCGAGACGCCGTCGAATGTCGCTTCGTCGAACGGCAGATCATCGGCGCTGCACACCCGCGTCTCGACATTGGCGACGCCCTGCGCGGTTGCTCGTCGCGCGGCGACGTCCAGCATCTCCGCGACGAGGTCGGTCAGCACGACGCGTCCCTTCGGCGCCAGTCTCGCGATGCTCAGACCCGGCTCACCCGTGCCGGAGGCAATGTCGAGATGCTGATGATCAGAAGCGACGTCGAGACGCTCGATCATCGCCGCGCCCACCGGGCCCAGCTGATCCATGATGACCGTGTCCCACTTCTCCCAGCCCGCAGAGAGCCCGGCCCACGTCGCTCGCTGACCGTCTCGGATCTCGTCCCCGCTCGGCATCGGCCCTCCCGCTCGCGATGCATCCACCAAAGAACGCGCTTCTTGGCGGCAGTGCATGATGCCCGATCGAACTTCGACACGCTCCGCGTCGGCTCACTCAGCCATCGCAGGCGTAGCGGGTCGTACTCTCAGACGGCGAGGTTGCCGTAGGTCGGCGCTCCGGCGGTCTCATAGGCGAGCTGGAGCGTGCCGTTGGGGTAGGTGACCGATTCGGTCAGGCGCAACGATGTGGGCACTGTCCCGTCGGCGAAGACGCGCTTGCCGCTGCCGAGCAACAGCGGGTACATCCACAGGTTCAGCCGGTCGACGAGGCCGAAGCGCAGCAGTGACTGCACGAGGTCGAGGCTGCCAATGACGTGGACTTCATCGTGGCGCTCCTTGACGGCAGTGATGCCGTCGGCGAGGGCTCCGGCGACAAGAGTCGAACCCTGCCAGGCCAGAGGGCCGGCGAGCGTGCGGCTCGCGACGTACTTGGGGACGCCGTTGAGCAGGCCGCTGAACGGGATCTCCTCCGGAGCTGTCGGCCAGTAGTTGGCGAAGATCTCGTAGGTCCTCCGGCCGAGGAGCAGGGCATCCATGCTCCTCGCTCGCTCGAAGAGGACCGTGCCGGCCTCCTGGTCGAGCAGCGGCGCCTGCCATCCGCCGTACGCGAAGCCACCGTCGTGGTCCTCGTCGGGCCCTCCAGGCGCCTGGGCCACCCCGTCGAGCGTCACGAACTCGGTCACGATGAGCTTGCCCATGACGTCTCTCGCTTTCCTGGAGGCGGTGCGTCGTCTTGAGGCCCGATCAGTGCGTGGCCCAGCAGCATGGCTTCGGACCACGCACTTCGGGAACCTTGTTTCAGCTGATCGACGCTCGTATCGCGAGTGCTTCAGCCGTCACTGGCGTCGACTCGACGATGTCGACGACCGGGTAGAGCGTGAACTCGAGGAAGCTCGACCAGGTGGTCAGGTCTTGCAACAGTGCCGTCGCGCTGTCGGTCTCGAGCACGCAGAACCCCCCGTTGCCGTCGCATCGCGTGACCCACTCAGCGATCGTGAGCGACTTGCTCGGCTGCCACTTCGCGAGCAGTGCCTGTGCCCGCTTGGCCGCCTCGAATCGCTCTGCCTCAGAGCCACCGGCCACCGTCGTGAACGTCAAGACAAACTTCATTCCCTACCTCCTTCGCCATCCGCCGGGCGACAAGTACCCAGCGGTGCTCCGCGCGGAAGCTAGGTCCGCGTCGGTGGACTGGCAAGGCACTCCACCGACGCCATCACGACGACCAACCTGCATCGGCTTCCTCGCGACGGAGCGACGAGGAAACCTACGCGACGGCTTCGGCTTCGTTGCCGAACGCGTGGAGGTCGGCGAGGCGGGGGTCGTTGGAGAAGATCTCGACGATCGGCTCGTCGAGGTTGAGCCGCCGCTGGATGACGCGGATCTCGTTCTCCTGGTTGTAGAGCATCAACGTGACCGCGACACCCTTGGCCCCGGCGCGCGCGGTGCGACCGGAGCGGTGCAGGTAGGCCTTCTGGTCTTCCGGCGGGTCGTAGTGGATCACGACGTCGACCTCGTCGATGTGGAGTCCACGTGCCGCGACGTCGGTGGCGACGAGCGCGGGGACCTTGCCCGACGCGAAGTCCTTGAGCGCGGCTTCACGCGCCGACTGGCGCAGGTCACCGTGGATCGCGCCGGCCTTGACGCCTTCGCGCTCGAGCTGGGTGACGAGACGGTCGGCGCCACGCTTGGTGCGCATGAACAGCAGGGTGCGTCCGTTGTTGCGACAGATCTCGGCCGCGACCTTCACCTTGTCCATCTGGTGGACGAGCAGGAAGCGGTGGACCATCTCGTCGACGGTGACCTCGTCGGCCTCGACCTCGTGGTACGTCGGGTCGGTCAGGTAACGCTGCACGAGGCGGTCGATCGCGCCGTCGAGCGTCGCCGAGAAGAGCAGCGTCTGGTGCACCGACTCGATGCGGTGGAGGATCTTCTGGACCTGGGGCATGAACCCCATGTCGGCCATGCGGTCGGCCTCGTCGAGCACGAGCACCTCGACGTCGCTGAACGAGAGCTCCTTGCGCTCCATGAGGTCGATGAGTCGGCCGGGCGTGCCGATCACGACGTCGACGCCCTTCTGGAGCGCGGTGATCTGCGGATCCATCGACACGCCGCCGTAGACGGCGCGGACGACCTTGCCGGTCGCCTTGCCGAGCGGTCCGAGCACCTGCTTGACCTGGTTGGCGAGCTCGCGGGTCGGGACGAGCACGAGGGCGCGCGGCCGGTGGGGCTCGGCCTGACCGATGCGCTCGAGGAGCGGGATGCCGAAGGCGAGCGTCTTGCCCGATCCGGTCTTGGCCTTGCCGCAGACGTCGCGACCGGCGAGACCGTCGGGCAGCGTGAGCGTCTGGATGGCGAACGGGGCGTCGATGCCCGTCGGCCGCGAGCGCGGCGACGAGGGGCGCGGAGACGCCGAGCGCCTCGAAGGTGAGTGGAGTCATGGGGTCGGTGTGACCTTTCGCAGTCGTGGGTGTAGCCGGTGGGTCGTCCTCGGCGACGGTCCCCGGCCGGGCGGCCCCGAGAATCGGGGTGATCGGCCCACGAGCGGCGGTGAGGTGACCCTCGGGCGTTGGTCGGACCCGCTTGGTGGTCGGTCGAACAACTGCTCCGGACTCACCAGGATACCAGCCGGAGACGCGTCTCCGCAGGCCGTTGGCAGCCGGAGGCCCTGAGCCGGGCTCTCAGGGGTGGACGGTCGGACCGCCGTGCGGAGCGGCCAGACTCATGCGGTGCGGGTGTTGGTCATCGAAGACGAGGTGCGCCTGGCCGAGGCGGTCGCCGACGGCCTCCGGGCCGAGGGGTTCGAGGTCGAGGTCGTCCACGACGGTCTCGTCGGGCTCGATCGCGCCCGGGCCGAGGAGTACGCCGCGATCGTCCTCGACATCCTCCTTCCCGGCTTGAACGGCTACCGGGTCTGTCGCACCCTCCGCGAGGAGGGCGTGATGACGCCGATCCTCATGCTGACGGCGAAGGACGGCGAGTACGACGAAGCCGAGGCGCTCGACACCGGCGCCGACGACTTCCTCTCGAAGCCGTTCTCGTTCGTCGTGCTCGTCGCCCGCCTGCGCGCGCTGATGCGGCGCGGTCGCACCACCCGGGCCCGCACGTTGCGCGTCGGGACACTCGAGCTCGACCCGGCGAGCCGGGCGTGCACGCGCGGCGCGACCGAGATCGGGCTCACGGCACGCGAGGCCGCGCTGCTCGCCGTGCTGATGGACCGCTCCGACGCGGTCGTCGACAAGCGGGAGCTCCTCGAAGAGGTCTGGGGCGGCGAGTTCACCGGCGACCCGAACATCGTCGAGGTCTACGTCGGCTACCTCCGACGCAAGATCGACGTCGCCGTTCGGCGACCTCGACGCTCCTCACCGTCCGCGGCGTCGGCTACCGCCTCGTGGGCGACACATGATGGACGAGGCTGCGGATTCCAAGTCGGCCGCGAGTCCGATGGCGCCGGTCACCCACTCGTTGCGGAGCCTGCGCGTCCGCATCACCCTCGCGTCGACGCTCGTGTTCGCGATCGCCATCGGCGCCGCCGCGGTCCTGCTGGTCGCCGCGGTGCGCACATCGGTGGAGGACCGCATCCGTTCCGACTCGAACCAGGCGATCAACACGGTGAAGTCGCGCATCGAAGCCGGTGTGTCGCCGGAGTCGGTGACCCTGCCCGTGACCGTCGACTTCTACGTGCTCGACTCCCGGGGTCACCTCGTCGCGGGTCGGCCCTGGAGCCGCGACACCGAACCCGTCTTGGTCCGCGACTCGAACGGCGACGTTCACGGGTCGTGATGCCCGGCGACGAACGGCCGATCGTCGTCTACGAGCGGGTCCGCGACCCAGGTCGGGACGGTCACGCTCGTCGCGGCGAGCCCGCTCGAAGAGGTGAGTCGCAGCGTCGACGCGCTCGCGCGGGCGTTGTGGCTGAGCATCCCGGCGCTGGTGCTCGCGGTCGCGCTGCTCGCGTGGTGGCTCGTCGGTCGGGCACTGCGGCCCGTCTACGCGATGCGAACCGCGCTCGCCGACGATCAGCGGTGCGAGCATGGATCAGCGCGTCCCGGAGCCTGGCACCGGTGACGAGGTCGACCAGCTGGCGCGCACCATGAACTCGATGTTGGAGCGGCTCGAGCACGCGACCGAGCGGCAACGACGATTCGTGTCCGACGCGTCGCACGAGCTGCGCAGCCCGGTCGCGTCGATCCGAGCGACGGTCGAGGTCGCACAGCGGCGCGGGCCCGATGCCGACTGGCCCGACGTCGCACGGCGGGTCCTCGCCGACGACGAGCGGCTCGAGCACATGGTCGACGAGCTGCTCGAGCTGGCGCGGCTCGACGAGGCGCCCGAGGCGCTGCCCGACACCGTCGTCGACCTCGACGACATCGTGCTCGACGAGGTCAGCCGACTCACCGATCGGGCGACGATCCTGACCGACCGAGTGTCGGCCGGCCGGGTGCACGGCAGCCGACGCCAGCTCGAACGGGTCGTGCGCAACCTGCTCGACAACGCGGTCCGACATTGCCGATCGACCGTTGCGGTGTCACTCGGTGCGGTGGTGCTCGGCACCGAGACCGGTGGAACCGCGCCCACCGTTCGACTCGCCGTCGACGACGACGGGCCCGGGATCTCCGAGGCCGACCGGGAACGAGTCTTCGAGCGCTTCACCCGCCTGCAGGAGGGTCGAGGTCGCGATGCCGGAGGCGCCGGACTCGGGCTCGCGATGGTGCGGGCGATCGCCGAACGGCACGGGGGCACGGTGACGATCGAGGCGAGCGAACGGCTCGGCGGCGCCCGGTTCGTCGTCGACCTCCCGGTGGACGAGACTCACGGCAGTGAGCCCAACCGCTCCCGACCACCTCGACGCCTGACGCCGACGCCATCGTCGTCGGGTCGGGTCCGAACGGACTCGTTGCCGCGAACCTCCTCGCCGACGCGGGTTGGTCGGTGCTCGTCCTCGAGGCCGAACCCGAACCGGGCGGCGCGGTTCGAAGTGGTGAGCTCACCGTCCCCGGTTTCGTGCACGACCGCTTCAGCGCGTTCCATCCGCTTGCGTTCGCGTCTCCGGTGCTCCGCTCGCTCCGGCTCGACGAGTTCGGACTGCAGTGGAGTCGGGCGCCCCTCGTGCTCGCGCATCCGACACCCGACGGAAAGACCGCGGTGCTCTCGATGGATCTCGACGAGACCGCGGCCTCGCTCGACACGTACGCGGCCGGCGACGGCGACGAATGGCGCGCGCTCGATCGCGAGTGGCAGCAGGCGAACGGCGGGATCGTCGACGCGCTCCTGAGCCCGTTCCCGCCGGTGCGGGCGACACGCCAGCTGGCACGCGCGGTCGGCATCACCGGACTCGCCCGACTCGCACGCATCGCGCTCTCGTCGGCCGGCGGGCTCACGAAACGGTTCGACGGGGAAGGCGGTCCGTTGTTGCTCGCGGGAAACCTCCTGCACACCGACCTCACCACGCGCTCGATCGGGGGCGGCATCTTCGCCTGGATGCTCACGAGCCTCGGCCACGAACACGGCTTCCCCGCGCCGACCGGCGGGTCGGGCAACCTCACCCGCGCGCTGGTCCGCCGGCTCGAGGCACGCGGCGGCCGGATCCAGTGCGACGCCCGCGTCACCCGGATCGACGTCAGCCGAGGCCGGGCCGTCGGGGTCACGACCGCACGGAACGACTCCTTTCGCGCCGGGCGGGCCGTCCTCGCCGACGTGAGCGCCCCCGCGCTCTACGGAGTGCTCCTCCCCCGCGAGCACGTGCCCGCGCGAACCCGCTTCGGCATGCGCCGGTTCCGGTGGGATCACGCCACGGTCAAGGTCGACTGGGCACTCTCGGGGCCGATTCCGTGGGAGTCGGAACCGGCGCGCCGCGCCGGCACGCTGCACATCGGCGAATCGATGGAAGCGCTCGCGACGTTCGGCGCGCAGTTGAAGGCCGGCGTGATCCCTGATCGGCCGTTCCTCCTCGTCGGCCAGATGTCGACCACCGATCCGACGCGTTCACCCGCCGGCACCGAGACCGCGTGGGCCTACACCCACGTCCCCCAGGGTCGGTGGGACAACGCGCGCGACACCGACGTCGTCGTCGGTCGCATGGAAGCCGAGATGGAGCAGCGCGCGCCCGGGTTCCGCGACCTCGTGATCGGCCGCCACGTGCTCACCCCTCCCGGGCTCGAGGCGGCCGACGCCAACCTCGTCGGCGGCGCGGTGAACGGCGGGACCGCCGCGCTCCGTCAGCAGCTCATGTTGCGACCCGTCCCCGGGCGCGGAACTGCTCGCACCCCGGTGAAGGGTCTGTACCTCGCGTCGGCCTCCGCCCATCCCGGCGGTGGCGTACACGGAGCCTGCGGAGCCAACGCCGCCGACGCGGCCCTCAGGTCCTGAGACTGAACGGTGGCTCCGGCTCGTACTCGATGCCGTGCTGGACGTCGCGGCCGTGCTCCTCGCCGTAGATCTGGCCGACCAGCCACAACGCCATGTCGATGCCCGCCGACACCCCTGCCGCGGTGACGAGGTTGCCGTCGACAACCCAGCGCTGGTCGTCGACGACGGTGATGTCGCCCATGGCCCGCAAGTGCTCCACGAACATCCAGTGCGTGGTGACCGTTCGACCCTTGGCCACGCCCGTGCCCCAGTGGAGGAGCGTGCCGGTGCAGACGCTGGTGACCCAGTCCGCCTTCGCCGAGACCTCCGCGAGCCAGGTCATCAGGACGGGGTTGTCGACCACGGTCCTCGTGCCCTCACCGCCCGGCACGAGGATCACGTCGAGGGGTGGACAGTCCGCGAACGTGTGATCGGGCATGACCCGGAGCCCCTTGGCGCACCGAACGAGGTCGGGCTGCTCGGCCACGGTGATGACCGCGTCGCCATCGCGCCGAGCCACGGTGAGCACCTCCCAGGGGCCCGCGAAGTCGAGCTCTTCGACGCCGTCGAACAGCAGGATCCCAGTGGTCGTCATGCAGTTGCCTCCTTGTTGAACCGTCGTCGGTACTCGGTGGGCGGGACGCGCACCGATCGAAGGAACGCCCGGCGCATGGTCTCGGCGGTCCCGAACCCGCAGGTGGTCGCGATGTCATCGACGGGCCGCGCGGTCATCTCCAGCAGCCGCCGAGCCGCCTCCACCCGGAGGTCCTCCACATAGCGGGCCGGGGTCACGCTGGTCTCCGCCGCGAACGCTCGGGCGAAGTGGCGGGGACTCATGGCGGCGAGGCCGGCCAACCGTTCGACCGACAGGTCGGCGTCGAGATGCTCGGCCACCCAGTCCTGGACCTCCCGCAGCGGCCGGCGTTGCGCGCGCTGGGCGCGGAGGGCGGCGCTGAACTGGGCTTGGCCGCCCGGTCGCTGGACGTACATCACCAGGCCTCGGGCGATGGCGAGCGCCACGTCTCGCCCGCGGTCTTCCTCCACCAACGCGAGCGCCAGGTCCATCCCCGCGGTCACCCCGGCCGAGGTCCAGACGTTGCCATCGCGCACGAAGATCGGGTCGGGATCGACCGTGATCGCGGGGTAGTCGCGGGCCAGGCGATCACACCCTCCCCAGTGGGTCGTGGCCCGGCGTCCGTCGAGGAGCCCGACCTCTGCCAACACGAACGCGCCGCTGCAGACGGAGGCGACCCGTCGGCTCTGCGGGGCCAGCCGTCGGAGGGCGCGATGCATCACCGGATCGTGCATGACCTCCTCCACGTGACCACCCGCGATGAGCAGGGTGTCGAGGGGACCCCGAACCGACGGGAGCGCGCGGTCGACGCCCAACAACAGCCCGCTCTCCGACCGCACCGACTCGCCGTCGGGGCTGGCCAGCTCGACCTGATAGCCGCCGGTCCGCAACACCTCGAACGGCCCGGTGGCGTCGAGCTGCTGCATCCGGTCGAAGACGACGATCACGACGCGTTGCACGGGACCAGGATCGCCCGATCCCGCCATGGCAGCAAGGACGAATACCCCACGATTCCTGCCATCCGGCTTCGTGCCGAAGCACGCCGGCTTCCTAGACCATCGCCACGCCGCCGTTGGGGCGGAGGATCTGGCCGGTCATGAAGCCGGCGCCGTCGGAGACGAGGTAGAGGATCGCGTTCGCAACGTCTTGCGCCTCGCCGACGCGACCGATCGGTGCCATCGCACCGAAGCGCTTCTTGTACTGCTCCACCTTCTCCGGCACGACGTTGCCCTGCTCGTCGACGAAGTTGTGGCGCGAGAAGTTCGTGTGGATCACGCCGGGTGCGATCCCGTTCACCCGAATCCCGAGCGGACCACCTTCGACCGCGGCGGTCTTGGTGAGCATCGCGACCGCGGCCTTCGTCATCGCGTAACACGCGAGCGTCGGCGCGGGTGTGTCGATCGCGCCGGAGGAGAGGTTGATGATGTTCCCCGACTTCTGCGGCGCCATCACCCGGAACGCGGCCTGGACTCCGTAGAACACGCTCTTCAGGTTGATGGCGAGGATGCGCTCGAACTCGTCGTCGGAGGTGTCGGCGATCATCTTGTTGTGAGGCACCCCCGCGACGTTGCCCATGATGTCGACGTGACCGAACTCCGCGTGCGCGCCGTCGACCAGCGCGTCGACATCGGCCCGGTTCGTCACGTCGGTCCGCACCACGCGCGCCTGGCCGCCGTTCTGGGCGATCTCGTCCTTCGTCAGCTCGGCGGCGGCTTCGTCGATGTCGCCGCCGACGACGGTGGCACCCACGGCTGCGAGCGTGAGCGCGGTCGCCTTGCCGATTCCGCTTCCGACCCCGGTGATCACGGCCACCCGGCCGGCGAGGTCGTAGCCCTGCAACGGTTCGATCATGGGGTCTCCCGGAGACGCGCTGCCGTCCATCTGACGACCCGTCAGGTGCCCGAGACTAGTGACGGTCGGCGGTATCGTGTGGACCCCCGTGCCGTCGCCCGTCGAGCTCACCGTCGCCAGCTTCAACACCCACTGGGGCATCGACGCGCGGGGTCGGCCCTACGACGTCGGCGCGGCGGCGCGCAGCCTCGGAGCCGACGTGCTCGTCATCCAGGAGGTGTGGCGGCCCCACGACGGCCCGGCGTTCATCGACGAGGTCGTGGCCGCGACCCGGTTGTCGATCGTGAACGAGCTCGTGCTCGCGCCCGACGACATGAGCGGACGCCCTCGGCATCTCCCGAAGCCGACTCCGGATGACCCGCCGGGGACCTGGGGCATCGCGATGCTGACTGCGCTTCCGGTCCGACGGGCCTTCGACATCGACCTGGGCTGCCCGCCGGGCGACGTCGTCACCCGCCGCGCGGCGGCGTGCATCGAGATCGACGTCGAGGGGCACTCGCTCCTCGTCGCCGGCGTGCACGCCTCGCACAAGCTCTGGGGCTCTCCGCCGCAGCTCCGGTTCCTACACCAGCAGCTTGCTTCCGAACCCGTTCCGAGCGTGATCGTGGGCGACTGCAACATGTGGGGTGCTGTGCTGCGGTTCGTGCTCCCCGGCCGCAAGCGGGCCGTGAAGGGCCCCACCTTCCCCGGGCGCCGACCCCACAGTCAGATCGATCACATCTGGGTTCCGACGAGACATCGAGGTCGTCTCCGGCGACGTGTCGGGCTACCTGACGTCCGACCACCGGGCGGTGCGGGCACGCCTGCGCCTGGAGTAGACACGCGGTTCCAGCAGCGCGGCGGAAGAGGAGCGGGGATGGCGCAGGAAGTACGGGGCGTGATCGCGCGCAGCAAGGGCGCGCCGGTCACCGTCGAGACGATCGTCGTTCCGGATCCCGGACCGGGCGAGACCGTGGTCCGGGTACAGGCGTGCGGCGTGTGCCACACCGACCTGCACTACCGCGAGGGCGCCATCAACGACGAGTTCCCGTTCCTCCTCGGCCACGAGGCCGCGGGCATCGTCGAGACCGTCGGCGACGGCGTCACCGAGGTGCAACCGGGCGACTTCGTGATCCTGAACTGGCGCGCGGTCTGCGGAGAGTGTCGTTCCTGTCGGCGCGGTCGGCCGTGGCACTGCTTCAACACTCACAATGCGACGCAGAAGATGACCTTGACCGACGGCACCGAGCTCTCCCCCGCGCTCGGGATCGGCGCGTTCGCGGAGAAGACGCTGGTGGCCGCGGGTCAGGCGACGAAGGTGAACCCGGCCGCGAAGCCCGAGACCGCCGGTCTGCTCGGATGCGGGGTCATGGCGGGGCTCGGCGCCGCGATGCTCACCGGCAACGTGCAACGAGGCGACACCGTCGCGGTGTTCGGATGCGGTGGCGTCGGCGACGCCGCGATCGCCGGCGCACGACTCGCGGGAGCCCGCACCGTCATCGCCGTCGACCTCGACGACCGCAAGCTCGCGATCGCCGAAGAGTTCGGTGCGACCCACACCGTGAACGCGGGCTCGGGCGACCCGGTCGAAGCGGTGCGCGCGCTCACCGACGGGTTCGGCGCCGACGTGTGCATCGAGGCGGTCGGCCATCCCGAGGTGATGAAGCAGGCGTTCTTCGCCCGTGATCTCGCCGGAACCCTCGTGCAGGTCGGGGTGCCCGACCCGTCGATGACCGTGGAGCTCCCGATGATCGAGTTCTTCGGTCGCGGCGGCGCGCTCAAGCCCAGTTGGTACGGCGACTGCCTGCCGTCGCGCGACTTCCCGATGCTCATCGACCTGTACCTCCAAGGTCGCCTCGACCTCGACCGGTTCGTCACCGAGACGATCTCGCTCGACGACGTCGAGGAGGCGTTCCACAAGATGGAACGCGGCGAGGTCCTCCGCTCCGTGGTGACGATCCCGGCGAGCGTGGCCTGATGGCGGCCAACCGCGTCGACCGCGTCGTGACCCGGGGGATCTTCTCGATCGACGGAGAAGACTTCGAGGTCGACAACAACATCTGGATCGTCGGCGACGATGCCGCGTGCTTCGTGATCGATGCCGCGCACGAGGTCGGGCCGATCGTCGAGGGCGTCGGCGACCGGCAGGCGCTCATGATCCTGTGCACCCACGGTCACAACGACCACATCAACGCCGCGGTCGAGCTCGCCGACGTCTTGCACGCACCGATCGCGCTCCATCCGGCCGATCGCATGCTCTGGGATGCGATCCACCCGCGCCGCGCACCCGATCTCGAGCTCGAAGACGGTGGCGCGATCGAGTACGACGACCTGACCCTCGCGACGCTCCACACCCCGGGCCACTCGCCGGGCGGGATCAGCTTCCACGACGCCGCGAACGCAGCGCGTGTTCGCCGGCGACACGCTCTTCAAGGGCGGACCCGGTGCGACGGGTCGATCGTTCTCCGACTTCCCCACCATCATCGAGTCGATCCGCACCCGTCTCCTCACCCTCCCGGCCGCGACCGTCGTGCACCCGGGCCACGGTGACACGACCCGCATCGGTGACGAAGCCCCTCACCTGAACGAGTGGATCGCCCGCGGCAGCTGACGGTGCCACTCACCCGGTGAGTCGGTGCGTTTCGCGGACTCCACGTCCGCGAAGTGCACCAACCCCGGAGGTCAGAAGGCGAAGGTGAGGAGGGGTCGGGTGGATCAGTCCCGGGTGGTGGCCGCGGCGACGAGGGTCTCCTCGACACTGGCCTGCACGTCGGGGGGCGTGGGGCGACCCGAGTAGAGCTCGCGCTCGATGACCGACGCGACGGGCAGGAGCGTCGGATCGGCGAGAGCATCGGCGAACTCCGGCACCGTCTCCGATGCCCGCCGTGGTCGACCACGCGAAAGGCCGATCGCCTCGAACCGGTCGAGCTGGACCTCGCCCCATGGCCGTGCCGCGGCAGCGCGGCGTCGCTTCCGGCGGGCGACGAGCAGGCGACCGAGCCCCAGGCCCGCGACCACGAACATCGCGACGATGGCCGCACCGGGCAGCCATCGTGGCATCGCCGGGAGTCGGGCAGTGATGTACGCGAGCGCGCCCGCGCCGGCCGCACCACCCGACGAGTCGCCGGCCAGCGGCACGTTCGCGGTCGGGTCGAAGCCCTGCCAACCGAGGCCGGGGAAGTAGACCTCGGCCCACGCGTGGGCATCGTCGGCCCGCACCTCGTAGAGCCCGGTGAACGGGTTGCGTTCGCCGGGCAGGTAGCCGACCGCGAGTCGGGCCGGGATGCCGAGCGAGCGGAGCATCACCACCAGGCTCGTGGCGATCTGCTCGCAGAACCCCTTGCGGTCGACGAACAGGAACTGTTCCACCGCGTTCGCGCCCGGTGGTGGCTTCGGGGCGTCGAGCGTGTACTTCGTGTGTCTTCCCATCCAGCGTTCCAGCGCCCGCACGGCGTCGTACGGCGTCGCCGCGTGACGGGTGATCCGTTTCGCGAGGTCGCGGACGCGTTCGGGAACATCGCCGACCTGCGTGTACCGATCGGCGATCTCGGTCGGGACAGCCCCCGAAGTGCCCGTGGCCGAAGTGCCCATGGCCGAAGTGCCCGTGGCCGAAGCCCGGAGCGTCGCGGCAGTTGCGTCAGACCGGTGACTGACCACGGTGTACGTCGCGTCGCGCCCGAGCTGCACGCCCGCGCGCAGCGAGCCGTCGGGCAGTTGGTACACGGTCCGGTCGGAGAAGTAGAGCTGCTCCGGCGTGTTCGCCGCGAAGATCGCGTTCGGTCCGGTCCGCTCGAGGTAGTACGTCTGTACGAGCTCGCTCGTATCCGCCGGGCGCGGCCCGTCGAGCGGAACCCGAGGAAGGAAGAACGGGGAGCGGGAGCGGATCGGCTTGGGCGTGTCGTCGGTTCGTGACCACACCCGACCGTCGAAGTGGTCGAACGTCTGCCCCCGCCAGAAGTCGGGGCTCGACGCTCGCACCCGCATCACGAGGGTGTGGTCAGGTCGGCCACGGACCGACGTGTCGAGGGTCGGCGCGAACCCGAAGTAGCCGAAGCCGGCGCGCCGCGCCCGGCCCGTCGAACTGCTTGCGCCCCCGGCATCGCCTGGCGCGAGCGACGGGTTGACGAGACCACCCGCTTCGGGCACCGCGATGAGATTGGGCAGGCTCGCCGGAAACGCGAGCGTCCGCGCGATCCCCGCCGACGGGACGACCATGAACAGTGCGGCACCGAGCACCGCCACCGCGCCGATCGTCGCCACGACCGGGAGCATCCCGCCGAATCGAGGCCTCCCCCGGCCCGTCGTTCCCATCGGGTGATCTGCCGACCCGAGGGTCGGCAATGCAGCGAGGGAGCTGCGGTGGGCCAGCGCGAGCGCGACGATCGACGCCGCGGCCCAGACCGCGAGGAAC
Organism: uncultured Actinomycetes bacterium; assembly: GCA_963829475.1. Classification (GTDB taxonomy): domain Bacteria; phylum Actinomycetota; class Acidimicrobiia; order IMCC26256; family JANYLB01; genus JANYLB01. Next base: position 1,775,960 of record CAWHIU010000002.1, read on the forward strand.
GGCGCCACACCCAGAGAGATCGAGAGCACACCCGCGATCGCGGCGAGGATCCCGCTCGACGCGAGCGAGAACATGAGGTCCCGACGGCTCGGCACGTCGAACGCATGGAGCAGCTGCACCCAGATGAAGAGCTCGGCGAGGGGCGTCTGAACATCGGAGACGCTCTGGCCTTCGAGGTGCCCGACCGCGCGGAGGAACTGCGCGAAGGCAAGGAGCAGGCCGACGGTCAGCAGCAGCTTGACCACCCATCCGGTCCGACGCCGCGTGACGTACGAATAGGCGAACCCCAGCGGAAGACCCGCGAGCACGACCGCTCGCAGCATGGGACCGGCCGCGGTCTCGTCGAGCGCAGCCCATGCCGACGCCATCACCGCGATGAGCACGACGACGCGGATTGCCACGCCATCTTCAGGGATCGCTTGTTGGCGCCGGCGCCGCTGCACGATTCAGCTGCCCCCGTCGACACGCTGGTTGTCGCCGCGTCGGTCGAACGGGACTTCCAGACGAACCACGACGTCGCCCGGTTGGCGCGCCGGCGAGGCAGGAGGACCCGCAACCGCCCGGGCGAGGCGGCGACCGGCGTCGGTGACCGTCTCGACGACGGCACTGACCGGACCGGATGGTTCGGCGGTCGCGAGGAGAACGTGACGACCGGCGGCGAGTGCGTCGCCGGCGAGGCCGGCCGCCCGGGAGGCCACCTCCTCGGCCGCCGCGACATCGACATTCTCGACCGAGCCCGCTTCATCACGCAGGTCGACGACGAGCACGAGCCGGGGCGGAACGTCGTCGTCGAGCTCCCGCACCATCACGTCGCCCCAGCGCGCGGTCGCCGGCCAGTGGACCAGTCGGAACGCGTCGCCCGCTGCATACGGTCGTATGCCGCGGATCATCTCGCCACCGTGTCGTGCGCCGGGGTCGTCGCCGGGTTCAGCCCGGTGATCGCCGTCGGTGAGCGGTGCCCGACCGACGATCGGCACCGGGGCGACCTCGAACGGCCGCTCGCACGGAACCTCCACGACACGCTTCCAGGCGACAAACCCGAAGGGCGCCGCGCAACTGAGCTCGACGCGCACCGTGTCGATCACGCCGCGGTGCTTCGGCACCGCGAGGACAGTGCCGTTCGCCGGCGCATCGACCTGTACCCAACCGCTGGCCGGATCATGGAGTCGCAGAGTCAACCCCCGTGCCCGCCCCTCGACCGTGACGGCGATCGAAGCGGCCCGCCCGACCATGCCGTCGGGCGGCAACGCCACCCGGGCGCGGGCGCGTACGAGGGGGATCACGGGAGCGACGGAGCCGATCACGAGGAGCGGCACCAGACCCGACGCGATGACCACCAACCAACCCGACCCCGATGTCCGAGCAAGGATCGCCAGGAGTCCGGCCATGACGATGATGCCCACCGCGGCGCGCGCAGGGCGCACGGTCGAGTGAGACCCGACAGCGACCCTGACCGCCTGACGCGGATTCCGGTCACCGGGCCGGGACGGCCACCGAGTCGAGGAGGCGCTGGACGATGACCGTCGCCGCGCCGAGATCGGGACCATCGAGCAGGATCAACCGGTGTGCGAGCACCGGAGCGGCGACCGACTTGACGTCGTCGGGCGTCACGAAATCGCGCTGGGCGAGCACCGCCGCGGCACGCGCGGCGTTGAGAAGGGCGAGACTCGCGCGCGGACTTGCACCGATCGCGATGCCGGGATCGACACGAGTTCCCTCGACCAACGCGACGACGTAGTCGGCCACCGCGGGCGCACAGTGCACCGTCCGCACCGAACGGATCGCACCGGCCAACCGGTCGGCATCGGTGATCGGGTCGAGTCTGGCCAGTTCGTCGTCGCCGCCGTGACCGAGGAGGAGATCACGTTCGGTCGCGCGGTCCGGGTGGCCGATCTGCACCACGACGGCGAAGCGGTCTCGTTGCCCCTCGACGAGCGGGAACGTGCCGACATGTTCGAACGGGTTCTGCGTGGCGACGAGGAAGAACGGCGTGGGGAGCATGTGCGTGATCCCGTCGACCGTGACCTGACGTTCCTCCATCGCCTCGAGGAGCGCCGACTGCGTGCGGGGCGTCGCCCGGTTGACCTCGTCGACGAGCACGACGTTGGCGAACAACGGGCCGGGCCGGAACTCCCAGCTCCGACGGTCCGCGTCGAGCACCGACGCGCCGGTGAGCTCGCTCGGGAGCAGGTCGGGCGTGCCCTGGACCCGCCTGAAGCTCCCACCGATCGACCGGGCAAGCGCCTTGGCCAGCAGGGTCTTTCCCACCCCGGGAACGTCTTCGAGGAGGAGATGGCCCCCGGAGAGGAGCGCCACCAACGCGAGTCGGATGGCTTCCGGCTTGCCCCGCACGACCCGCGCGAGCTGGTCAGCCAGCTGCGGAGCCAGCGCGGTGGCGTCGAGAGGGGCCGGCGGCGCGGTCGGCACCGATGCGGGCTGCGCCGCCGAGATCTGCATCACCCCGGTATGTCGACCACTCGACCCCGAAGCTGAAGGCGGATGTCGGTCCGGTCCGGTCCGGGCCGGGCGTGAATCCGGCGGGTCAGCTCGACTGGTTGAAGACCGGGGTGCTCGCGTTGCGTTCGTAGATCGCGATGCTGTCGATCGAGCGCACGAAGTGGTAGTTCGCGTCGACGAGCGCTTCGATCGCCGGGAACTTCGACATCGGGTAGTACTGCGCGTCACGGATCGACGCGGGCGAGGTGTCGAGGACGTAGCGCGGTGGATGCGCGCCGAAGTCGGCGAGGAACTGTCCGAGTGCGTTGGGCGTCGCGAGATCACCCGAGAGGTCGCCCTGGGGGCGCCCACCCCAATGACCGGTGACGAACGAGTTGCTCGCGAACCTGGTCGCCGGTCGTCGGTTCGACGCGTAGTACACCTCGGGGAGCGCGCCCCACACGAGGATCCGGTCTCGCTGCGACGCGTTGCTCTCGATGAACCGGCTGACTTCCTGGTACTGCGGTTCACCACCGAATGGCTGCGCGACGTATCCGACGACCGAGAAGCCCGCCGCGATGAAACCGGCGGCGGCAATGGTCCCGACCCGGACGCGCTCCGAGACACGAGCCAGCACACCCGCGGAGATGAGACACAGGGGTGGGAGGAGCTGCAGGTAGTAGTGGCCGAAGAACCGGAACCCGACCGCGACGGAGACGACACCGGAGAGGAGCCAGAGCCAGAGGTCGGTCTCGTCGCGTTCGGCCCGGCTCTTCCACGCCCACCAGAGCGGAGCGACGACCGGGAGGTTGCAGAGCACGAACGCAAGGCTCATCACTGCGAAGAGACCGAGCACGTACGCCCACGCCGATCCGATACCGAGGTACGAACCATTTCCGAGCACCGCCCAGAACAGCAACTGCGACGGCCCGACGAGCAGTGACACCACTGCGAGCGGGATGACGAAGCCCGTGCCGGCTTCGCCGATGCCCCGCCGCCTCCGGGCCCGCCACGCGAGGTAGAGAACCGGAAGCAGAGTCACCGCACCGGTCTGCTTCGCCAGCGTCGCGAGCGGCGACGGCGACCCCCGACGATGCGAACCGCTCGCGTCGCGCGAGCAGGATCGCCGCCGTCGCGAACGGGAGCATGAACACCTCGAAGTTCGCGGCTTGACCGTCTTGGGGCGCGAAGCACACCGACGCGAAGACGAAGAGGAGACCCGCGATCCAACCCCGCCGGGCACCGTCGCGCCGTCGTCCCTCCGCGACCAGCATGAGCCCGGTCGCCGCGACCGAGAACATGGCGACGACGCGGACGCCCGCGAGGTCGTTGCTCCCGGTGACCGCGAGGACCGCGGCGTAGATGTACGGCACGAGCGGCGGCTTGCGGTCGACCGCGTCGTGGTACAGCCGACCACCGTCGTTGATCACCTCGGCCTGGGTCGCGAGGAAGGTCTCGTCGGAGTTGAAGACCGCAACGGTGAACGCGGGAAGGCGGAGCCCGACGGTCAGGAGGAGGAGCGCGCCGAAGACGAGTGGCAACCGCCAGCTCGAGACCGTGGGTGAGCGGGGAGCAGGGTCGGCGACTTCCGACCGCTCGAGGACCGTGGACACCCGATCGCCTCCGTCTCGGGGGGTCACAGTGTGGCGCGTCGGCGACACTGACGGCGAGCAGGTCACTTGACCTGCCGCGACGCGCGCCACAGGTGCGAGAGTGGGTCCCTCAGTCGACCTCTTCGAGGAGGCGGACCGCGTGGTGGTCGATCCGGTCGAAGAGCTCGCTCTGCTCACACACCTCGAGGTCGTCACGGCGGGCGAGGACGACGGCATCCCGGATCGACCGCCCGATCTCCCGCAGCTCCTCGCGCCGGGTGTCGATGCCGTCGAAGTCCTGGAGCCGGGCCGCCTCGAAGCGTCGGGCGTTGGCGATGGCCTGGGAGGCCGGCGCGGCGAGGCGCGTCAGCACATCGAGATCCCCCGTCGTGTACCGGCGACCCGGCAGCGCCGCGATCGTCACCACACCGAGCACGGCGTCGTCGCGCACGAGGGGGATGAGCGCGACCGACGCGACCTTCGCCGGACCCGACGCCTCCCCCGTCAGCTCGCGTGGGAGCGGACCGACGAGCAGGAATGGCTCACGCGCCACCGCGACCTGCAGGAGCACCGACTCGGCCACGAGACGTCGCCCGGCGGTGAGGGCTGAGCCCCGAGTCCAGACCTCCTCGAGGTGTCCTCCCTCCGTCAGCAGCGCGATCGACGCGACTGAGGCACCCACGAGCCGATCGCTCTCGTGGAGGACCTGCGCGAGCACCTGCTCGAGATCGATCGACGTCGTCACGGACTCGGTCGCCTCGGCGACCACCGCCGAGAGCAGGATCCGTTCGGCGAGGACGAGGTCGAGCTCCTTGGCCCGACGGCCGAGGAAGCTGAGGCGCTTGAGGTGATGTTCCTTCTCGAGCACGTACACCGCGAACCCGCCGGCGAAGACCATCATGGCGATGCGCATCGCCTCCGGATCGAGCCACGAACCCTGGCGCTTGAGGTCGTTCCAGAGATCGTTCGCCATCGTCGTCGCGACGAGCCCCACGAACACCAGGAGCATCATGAGCACGATCTGGAACCGGCGATGCTGGATCTCAACCGGCGTGACGAAGCCGTCGGGGCGCAGGCCCACGAGCCGCTCCTCGCGCTGGATGTCGGCGCGCAGCTCGTCGATCTCGACGATCTGATCCTGCGGGAGCTCCCGGGTCTGGCGGGCGTGCGTCAAGGCGGTCATCGTCCGTTTCCCTCACGATCGCAGTCCCGCCGTCAGGGCACGGCGGCCGCCTCCTGCAGCCTGCTTCCGGTATCGGCGGAACTGGTCGCGATTCTTGAGCAGGCCCGACGAGAAGCGCCGAAATCACTTCGTCGGAGAGGGGTGATCACTCACCCACGCGAGGATTCGGAAGTAGACCTCGAAGATCTTCGGGCCGTAGGTCGTCGACGTCGCCCAGGTGCCGGTGAGCCCGTTCCACGTCGGTGCCCTCCCCTTCAGGAAGAAGTTCGGGAGCTTCGGATCGACCGGCGGGTAGCCGAGGTTCGTGGCGGTCATCGTGGGGTCGGCGTAGGCCCGCAGCAGTTGGATCTGTGCCCGCACACCCGTACGGGCATCGGGGTACTGCCGTCCGGTGCTGCACGAGTCGCAGGCCCCGATCCCGGCGAAGTTGTTGTCGGTCGGGCGCACCTGACCGCGGTCGGGAAAGAAGAACGATCCGGTCTCGAGCACCGACTGCGCGAACGCGATGTCGCCCCGCACACCCGCCGCGTCGCCTTCGCTGATGTAGAAGCCGGCGAGCGCGTCGATGGGGACCGTGGTCCGGGCATCGCGGCGCTGGGCCTGGAACCAACGGGCGAGATCGGTCCCGGTGAGTCGGGCGGCCCCCATGATCGGCGTGTCGGGTCCGGCCTCCACCGACATCCACCGGTCGAGTTGGAATCGTGCCGTCGCCGCGACCTGCTCGGCATCGGAAGCCGCGCGGGTCGCGGCGGGAAGCGCTTGCTGGAGTCGGGTCACCTCGTGCTGGATCTCGTCGCGTGCAGTGCGGGCCGTGTCGGCCGCTCGTTGCGCGTGCACACGCGCGCGCCGGAACTCCTGCAGCAGGTCCTGCTGGCGGTTCCCGACCCGGTTGGTCAGCTCCTGCTTCCGGTTCAGATCCGCGGCGTTCGACGCGTCGAGGATCCCCGAGATCACATCGGCTCCCGAGCCACCGTTGACGTAGGCCTGTACCACCACGCGGGTGACACGAGCCTTCGCGGCATCGACCTCGGTCTGGGCCGCCTTCGCGGCACTGTCGAGACCCTCGAGCATCGACTGGGCGCCCGCCTGCCGAGTGCGGGCCACGCCCAGGTCGGCGGCGATCCCGTCCCGACGAGCGTCCGCCTGCGCGGCCTCGGCCGCCGTGGATCGGGCCGATGCCGCCAGCGGTGGGATCCGACTCGCCGGATCCGCCGCGACCTCAGCCGCGGCCACCGGCGCGCCGGGAAGTGCCGTCGCGGTCACGACGGCCAGGAGCGCGCAGACGAGGAAGGAGCGGAAGGTCACAGAAGCGGCATCGGCATCCGGGGCATTCGCCCTGAAGCAGCCCGTCAGTGTGACGCATCCGAGTGCGTCGGCGCGCCGCCGGGCAGATGTGGGTCAGCCGACGCCGTGGAAGGCGCGGCTGAGCAGGGGCGACGTGGCATCGAGCACGGTCCCGGTGTCGACAGAGGCGAACAGCCGGGGCGACCACGCCGGGGCGACCTCGACCGAGACGGGGATCGGAGCCGGCTCGAGCGGGGGCTCGGACGGGATCGTCACCACGGTGGTGTCGCGCTGGGCACGGAGATCACGGAGATCCCAGTTCCGGGGTGGCGTGAGCGAGTCGGCGTGGCGACGGCACAGGAAGCAGGCCGCAGCCGGCTTGTCGTCACCGAGATCGTCGATCCACACGACGCGGGCTTCGCCGTCGAAGTCGACGCGCGCGACCGCCGCCGCTGAACAGAACTGTCGAGCACAGACTCCACCCACGGGGCGAAACGTACCGCAATCCCTGCATCGATGCGCGGACGGTTCCTGCGCCTGACCGATTACCGGGGGCGGTTCAGAGCTTCCAGCCGGCGGCTTTGCGTTCCTTGCACGTCGGACAGAGCGGGTACCGCTCGGGGTCACGCGAAGGAACCCACTTCTTCCCGCAGAGCGCGGTGATCGCCTCGCCTGTCACCGCGGCCCGCACGATGTCTTCCTTGCGGCAGTAGTGCGCGAACCGATCGTGGTCACCGTCGTCGGTCCGCGAGATCTCGCGTTCCTCGACGGGCGTCTGGACCGGTGTCTGCACGGGGGCGATGGTGGGAGATGCCGTGTCGTTGCGCACGGCGACATCGTACCGTCCCGATCTCGGGTCGACTCCACTGCGTCGGCTCGATCGCCCACCCGCTCGAGACCCCGTCGAGTCGACCGCCGACTCCGCTCCGTCTCTTATCTCGGGTCGACTCAGATGCGGCGGTGCTCCTCGAACCAGCGGTGGACGACCGGACCGCCGAGGGTCGCGGTGTAGCCGATCGACACGCCGAGCAGGGCCTGGACCGGGGTGCACGCGCCCACGAACAGCACCAAGCCTGCCGCCAACGTCCACGCGATGATCGCGTCCTGCTCCACGCTCGCCCGCTCTCCCCGACTCCGACGCTCCCGCCTCAGCATGGGTCGTGTCCGGTTCACGGCATATAGGCCGTTCGACCCAGGGCTCAACCCACTCCGCGCCGACCTTGTCGCGCCAGACGCGCTCCAGGGTCATGAGACGCGACAAGTTCGGGTGGGTGTGACGGCCGGTCAGGCGGTGGCAGCGCCGTCGGCGAGGCCGAACTTCGGGAACTCGCCGAAGATGCCGTGCTCGTGGAGGCCGTAGCCGACGAGACCGTCGGCGTCGCCGCCCTCGATGACGAACCGGGCCGCGTGGTCGACCACGCCGTACCAGGCCCACGTGTCGAGCTCGGCCATCTCCCAGGTCTTGCCCTCGACGACGAGATCGCCCACGTACATGCCGTGCCGGAACTCGTCGCCGACCCCGTAGCCGGTGCCGACCGCGATGTAGTTGTGCACCAGCGGCGTGACGCGGACCGCGAACTCGCCGCGTGGCGCCTCGGGAAAGCGCAGCACCGACGGCGTCGAGATCATGCGAGTTCCCGGATCCAGCGTGTGCTCGAAGGCCGGGGTGCCGAGCCACTCGGGCTCGCGGTCGGAGTCGGCCCAGATCAGCACGGCTTCGTTCATCGGGCGGGTGCCGTCGGGCTCCTCGTTCACGATGTAGAGGATCGAGAAGTCGTCGAACTGCATCGGCGCGTAGTTCCACAGTCCGGCCATCTGCCCGGCTTCGCCTCGGATCCCCGGTGGCTCGATCTCACCAACGGGACGGACGCCCCACGACCGGTCCCGCGTTCCCTTCCACCGGTCGGGGGTGACGTCGATCGTCTCGCCCGCGACCTCGAGCGTGCCGGTCCAGCAGCCGGTCTGCGCGAACCGCACCGTGTCGAAGAGGACGCGCCCGAACTTGCGGATGTACTGGCGAGGTTCCTCGAACGCCGGGATCGCGCCGTCCCACATGAGGTCGCACGCGATCTCGTGCTCGGTGGACTCGAGGATGAACCGCACCTTCCGGAGCGGCTCGATGATCTCGACGCGGAACGGCCCGACCGAGTTGTCCATCCGGTCGTCGAGTCGCTTCGACGCGCGGACCACGCGGTGCTTGTCGCCCCGCCGCACGCACGCGAACGCGTCGTGGGTCCCCAGGTTCGGGTACTGCCCCATGCCCATGACCATGAACAGCTCGTCGGTCGAGCCGTGCAGGTTGAAGTAGTACCGGTCGTAGAAGTTGCGGTCACTCGTTCCGGCGTGCCGGATCGTCTCGGCGACCTGATGGACCGGATAGTCGTCCCACGACGAGAGCACGGGGGCCTCCTGAGTCGGTTGCTCAGGACTCCCGCGACGCGTCGGCAGCGTGTGCGACCTCGTCGACCGCGACGACCCGGGTGGTCTCGTCGTCGGGTTCGGCATCTCCGACGTCGACCACGTCGATGACCTCGTTGTCGACGTCGTCGTCGGCGAAGATCGGCATCAACGGCATCGGCCCAGGGATCTGAGCCGCGTTGGGGTCAGGGGTCTGCTGACGCTTCTGACGCTTCTCCGCCTGCTTCGACAGGCGCGCCCGTTCCTTCTCGCGTTTGGCGAATGTCGCCCGGTTCTTCTTGGCCATCGCGGGCCTCCTCGTCCTCGACGCCCGCTGGTCAGACCGCCCGCACGTTCTGTGCTTCCTCGCCCTTCCGACCGGGAGCAACGTCGAACTCGACCTTCTGGCCTTCATCCAGTGATCGGTAACCGTCGCCCTGGATCGCCGAGAAGTGGACGAACACGTCGTCACCATCTTCACGTGAGATGAATCCGTAACCCTTTTCTGCGTTGAACCACTTGACGACGCCTGTTGCCATGTCGGTCCTGCTCCCTGCGCTGTTCCAGTACGTGCATCCACCGCGCCAACTGCTCGGTGAACGCACCAGGTTACCAGCCACCGGCCCGCTGGCTCAGCCGGGGAACGGTGCTACCCCGGCTCGCGGCCGACGATCGACACGAACGACACCGTCTCCCCGGGGTAGCCACCGAGGTTGTGGGTCAGTGCGAGCGGTCGGTCGTTGCCGATGCGGCGGCCCTCGGGAGCCTCACCCCGGAGCTGCAACCAGCACTCGAACATCATCCGGAGCCCCGACGCCCCGATCGGATGGCCGAAGCTCTTCAGGCCTCCGTCGGGGTTCACCGGGAGCGCGCCGTCGAGGTCGAAGGTGCCGGCGAGCTCCTCCTTCCATGCCGTTCCCCGGCCGGCGAATCCGAGGTCCTCCATGAGGACGAGCTCGGTCGGGGTGAAGCAGTCGTGCACCTCCGCCATCGCGAGCTCGCGACGCGGATCGGTGATGCCGGCCTGTGCGTACGCGTCGGCCGCGCTGGCTTCGACCTCCGGGAAGTGGGTGTAGTCGTAGTCGGGGTCGGAGAGGCCGGAGCCGTTGCCGGCCACCAACGAGAGCGCCTTGATGTAGATCGGGTGGTCGGTGTAGCGATGAGCGTCCTCGGCGCGCACGACGATCGCCGCCGCGGCACCGTCGGCGACACCCGCGCAATCGAAGACACTCAGCAGTCCCGCGACGCGGGGCGACGCGCGGATGGTCTCGAGGCTCATCTCCTTGCGGAACTGCGCGCGGGAGTTGCGCGCGCCGTTGAAGTGGTTCTTCCACGCGATGCGCGCGAGGACCTCTTTGATCTGTTCCTCGTCGACGCCGTACTTCTGGGCGTAGGCCGGTGCGACCATGCTGAACATCGCGGCCGCAGTGAGCGTGCGGCCGGTGCCGTCGCTCGGGATCGGGAACGCGTTCAACCCCGCGTACCCACTGTCCTTGACCTTCTCCGCGCCGACGGCCATCGCGATGTCGTACGCGCCCGACGCCGACCGCGTACGCGGCCTGCCGCAACGCCTCGGATCCGGTCGCGCAGTAGTTCTCGACCCTCGTCACGGGTTTCCCCTCGAGCTGGAGGGCCCGCGCGAGGGTGATGCCGCTCATCCCGCTCTGGGCGGTGCCGAACCAGTAGGCATCGACGTCGTCCTCGCCGACGCCCGCCGACGCGAACGCTTGACCGGCACCATCGATGATGAGGTCGTCGAGCCCCTGGTCGAAGCGCTCGCCGAACGCGGTACACCCCATGCCGACGATGGCGACGCGGTCCTTGATGCCGTTGGAGCTCATCGCTGCCCACCCATCCGCGTCATCGGCGCGGCCTCGCCTTCCAGAAGTAGTCGTGGATGCCGTCGGCCGTGAACAATCGACGGAAGGTCATCTCGACCCGATCCCCGATCGCCACGTCGTCGGGGTCGACGTCGGTGAGCTCGAGCGGGAAGCGACCGCCGTCGTCGAAGTCGACGACCGCGAACACGACTGGTGGGCTCGGCGAGTACGCGAGGCGGTCGATCGTGAACGTCGCGATCGTTCCCGACGCGTCGGCCATCGGCGCGGGTGGTTCGCCGGGAACCGGGGGAAGGTGCAGCGTTCCGTCATCCGGGTCCCGGGAACCGACGAAGCCGAACTTCCATTCCTCGGAGCGGGCCGCCGCCGACGATGACACCCGAGCCGGTTCGGGCCGGCGGGGCGGTTCGACGGTGACCAGTCCGCGCCACGCGAGGAACTTCCCGTACGGAAGGTCGGCCGCGGTCGCGACCTGTCGGGCGATCGACGCGCCGTGCGCGCGTTCGGCGAGCGCGTCGGTGGCGCGAAACAGCAAGACGTCGGCACCGTCGGCGAGCACGACGAGTGCGATCACGTCGCCCGGGGCCGCCTGTTCGAGTGCGCTCGCGAGCAGCAACCCCGGTTGAGCCGTCCCGGTGTTCCCGACCGTGGCCGCGAGGTCGTCGACGACCCGGGACGTGTCGACGCCGAGCCGGCGGACGGTCGCGCGCACGGCGCGGGTGTGGAGTCCGGTCACGACGAGTCGGTCGATCGACTCCGGAGTGAGTGCGGCGCCTTCCAGCGCCGCGCTCCACGCCCGTTCGGCGAGGGGCACGTAGCGGGTCTCGCCGAAGCGTTCCTCCCACACCTTGGAGTGACGTTCCCCCGGGGTCCGCCAGCGGTCGACGAACTCCTCGGTCGCGGCGCCGGCGCCCAGGTACTCGGCGATGACCGGTCCGTCGCCTGCATCACCGACGAGCAGCGCCGCGGCGCCGTCGCCGCCCGCGGCTTCGTCGGGCCCGGTGGGAAGGCCGGTGCGGAGGTCGGCGCTCACGACGAGCGCGGAACCGGAGCCTTCGAGCGCGAACCGCAACGCGCCCACTCCGGATCGCGCCGCGCCGCCGAAGTCGAACGCGGGCCGGCCGGAGTCGAGGCGCAGCGCGGCGTGGATCGCGGTCGCGTTCGTCTTGTCGAGGTAGGCGGGATCGGCGGTGGAGAAGAGCAGCGAATCGATCGCGACCTCGGGCGCGTCGCGGCGCGCGGCCCGGGCGGCGGCGACGCCCATCGTGGAGGTGTCCTCGTCGTACGAAGCGACCGAGCGCGTTCCGGCACCGCTCCCATCTGAACCGCCACCGACCGAACCGCCACCGACCGAACCGAAGGTCTTCGCGATCTCAGATCGTTGGAGACGCCGGTGGGGCACGTAGCCCGCGGCACTGATGATTCCTCTGACGGTCCCATCGGCAGCCACGGCGAGCAAGTCTACGGCGCTGCTCCATCGTCGAATCCGCTGCGCCGGCTCCGCTCTTTCTCTCTACAGTGACCCACGTGCGACTCGGTGACATCGCGAACGCCGACGCGCAGGAGTTCGGCAAGCCGCTCGATGGCGTCCGGATCCTCGCGGCGGAGCAGATGCAGGCACTCCCCTACGCGACCCAGCTGCTGGCGCGCCTCGGTGCCGAGGTGGTCAAGGTCGAGCACCCGGTCCACGGGGAATCGGGGCGAGGCTCCACTCCCGCGATGACCGATCCTGACGGCCGCGCCGTCGGCGCCACCTACCTGCGCAACAACCTCGGCAAACGCAGTCTCGGCATCGACCTCAAGACCTCCGAGGGTCGCGACCTCTTCCTCGCGCTCGTCCCGCGCTTCGACGTCGTGGCCGAGAACTTCAAGGCGGGGACGATGGAGCGCCTCGGCCTGGGCTACGACGCGATCGCCGAGCGCAAGCCCGCGCGCCATCTACGTGTCGCTCTCCGGCTTCGGCGACGGATACGCCGACGCGGCCACTTCTCCCTACCGAGACTGGCCCGCCTACGCGTCGATCGTCGAGGCCATGTCGGGGATCTACGAGTGGAAGGCAGGACCCGACCGACCACCGGTCACCAATCCCGTCGGCGCGCTCGGCGACATCTCCTCCGCGCTCTTCGCCACGATCGGGATCCTCGCCGCGCTGCGCCATCGCGACACCACCGGCGTCGGCCAGTACGTCGACATCGCGATGCTCGACGCGGTGATCGCGATGACCGACGTCGTCACCAACTTCTGGTCGCTCGGGGTGCGGCCGGAGCCGGACAAGGGCTTGCAGCTCATCCTCGACGGGTTCCGCGACGTCCGACGGCTACGTCGTCGTGCAGGTCGTGCGCGAGCACCAGTTCGAGAAGCTCGCCGACCTGGTCGGACATCCGGAGTGGAAGGACGATCCGCGGTTCGCGACCCGCGCCGGCTGGGCGCCGAACCTCGACACCGTCATCCGTCCCGCCGTCGAGGCGTGGGCGAAGCAGCACACGAAGCTCGAGGCGAGCCACGCCCTGACCGCAGTCGGGATCGCCGCGGGCCCGAGCAACACCGCGCCCGACGTCATCGCCGATCCCCACGTCGCCATCCGCAACATGCTGGTGGAGATGCCCCGCACCGACCGCGCGTCCGACGGCAGCCCGCTTGCACCGGTGCTCATCCCCGGCAACCCGGTGAAGATGTCGAAGGTCGCCGAGGGCCCCGAGACCCGGGTGCCCTGGGTGGGTGAGCACACCGAAGCCGTGCTCCGCGAGGAGCTCGACCTCTCCGACGCCGATCTCGCCGAGCTCCGTGAGGCCGGCGTCATCACCTGACCTCGGGTCGCCGCCACCTCGTGACTGCCAGTCGCGGGCGCGACCTGCGGGTCGCTCCCGTAGGATCTCGATCTGACGCCTCGTCAGATCTGCCCGCCGCCTCCGGAGCAGGACATGGACTTCGACTTCTCGCCCGAACAGATCGACTTCGCCGCCGAGGTCGAGCAGTACCTCGACGAGCACGACGATCCCGAGGTGTTCGACGTCACCCGGGAGAACATGGCCCAGATCGTCGACACGCCGAAGCGGCGGGCGTTCATGAAGGCGCTCGGCGAGCACGGCTGGCTCGGCCTGACGTGGCCGAAGGAGTACGGCGGCTCCGAGGGCGACGGCGTCTACGAGTTCATCCTCAACGAGGCGCTCGCGGGTCGCGGCGGGCCACAGATCGGCAAGGGCGTCGGCATCATCGGCAAGACGCTCATCGCCCACGGGAACGACTTCCTGAAGGCGAAGTTCCTGCCGATGATCCTCGCCAACGATGTCGAGTTCGCCGTCGGCTACAGCGAACCCAACGCGGGATCCGACGCTGCGTCGATGCGCCTCAAGGCCGAACGCGTACCGAGCGCGACGGCGCCCCGGGTTGGCTGCTCAACGGGCAGAAGACGTGGACGACCTCGGCACACTTTGCCGAGTGGTACTGGCTCGGCACCCGAACCGATCCGAACGAGAAGCATCGCGGCATCACGTTGATGCTCGTGCCGCTCGATCAGCCCGGTGTGGAGATCCGCGAGATCTGGACCATGGGCGACGAGCGCACCAACGAGGTGTTCATCGAAGACGTCTTCGTTCCCGACGAGTACGTGGTCGGCGACGTCGGCAAGGGGTTCCAGTACATCTCCCAGGCGCTCGACCTCGAGCGGTTCACGATGTTCACGTTCTCCCCGATCAAGCAACGACTCGACGTGCTCACCGACTACGTCCGCACCGCGACGCGTGACGGCCAGCCGCTTCGCGACGACCCGATCGTCCGGCAGCGCATCGCCCGCCTGCACACCGACGCAGAGGTCGCACGCGTCCTCGGCCTGCGGGTGGTCGACGAATCCGTGAAGGCCGAGAAGGTCGAGGGGGCGGCGCCGCCGACGGTCGAGGCGTCGCAGTACAAGCTGTTCGCGACCGAGTTCTCACGGCGGCTCGCGAACGCGTCGATGGACCTCGGTGCGCCCGGTACGCAACTCCGCGTCCGCACCGAAGCGGCCCCGATGTCCGGGCGGTCCGAGTCGACCTACCGCTACACCGTGATCGACACCATCGGCGGCGGATCATCCGAGATCCAGAAGAACATCATCGCCCGACGCGGCCTCGGCCTCCCGAAGAACTTCTGAGCATGCCGGAACACCCTCTGCTGGCCGGCGTCACCGTCCTCGACCTCGCGAGCGTCGGCCCGGCCGCGCGCACGTCGCGCTGGCTCGCCGACTATGGCGCGACGGTCGTGAAGATCGGCCCGACACCCAAAGACGGCGATGTGCAGATCACTCCGCCGTTCTACGCCTACGCCGGCCACCGACACATGCAGCGCGCGCTGTTCGACCTCAAGCACGACGCCGGCCGCGACGCGTTCCTCCGCCTCGCGGCCACGGCCGACGTGGTGATCGAGAGCTTCCGACCCGGCGTCGTGGACCGACTCGGCGTCGGCTACGAACACGTCAAGGCGGTCAACGACACCGTCGTGTACTGCTCGACCAGCGGGTACGGCCAAGACGGACCGTCGGCACAATGGGCGGGCCACGATCTCAACTACCTCGCCGTCGGCGGATACCTCGACTGCTCGGGGCGCGACGCCGACGGTGGACCCGCGCTCCCCGGCGCGACCATCGGCGACGGTGCCGGCGGTGGGATGCACGCAGTGATCGCCATCCTCGCTGCGCTCGTGCACCGCGGCACCACCGGCGAGGGCGCCCACCTCGATGTCTCCGTCGCCGACGGCGTGCTGGCCCTCATGTCGCTCAACATCGACGAGTATCTCGCCACCGGTGCGGTCCCCGGTCCCCGCCACGATCTCCTCACCGGTCGCTACGCGTGCTACGACGTCTACCCCTGCCGCGACGGGAAGTGGCTTGCCGTCGGCGCGATCGAGCCGCGCTTCTACGCGAACCTGTGCCGCGAGCTGGGCTGCGAGCAGTGGACTGACCACCAGGTCGACGACGACTCCCAGCCGAAGATCCGCGCCGACTTCCGCGCCGCGTTCGCCACGCGCGACCGCGACGACTGGGTCGCGAGGCTCGCACCGGCCGACACATGCGTGAGCGCGGTGAACTCCGTACCCGAGCTGGTCGACGACCCGCATCTCCTGGCGCGCGGCGCGTTCGCCGATGCGCGCGCCGAGGGCCACGGCGACTTCCGCCAGGTCGGCTACGTGCTGGCGGGGATGCAACCTCCGGGATCCACGGTCGCGGTGCGCGAACCGACGATCACCGACACCGACGCACTCCTCGCCGCCGCCGGGCTCGACCCGGAGACCGTCGCCGCCCTCCGAGCCGAAGGGGCCATCGCGTGACCGATCCGGAGTCGCTGATAGGAGCCCCGCAGTACGAGGAGGCGGGTGAGTTCCCGGTGGAGCAGGGCTACATCTGGTCGACCTGCTCGTCGGTCGAGAACGGCAACCCGCTCTTCTGGGACGCCGACGTCGCCGCCGCGATCACCGACGGACCGATCGCACCGCCGTCGATGCTCTCGGTCTGGTTCCGTCCGCACCACTGGGCTCCGGGGCGGACCGAACCGGCCGTCCCGCTCCAGGTCCACTTCGATCTCAAGGAGCACTACGGCCTGCCGGAGGCGGTCATGTCCGACAACACGATCGTCTTTCACGAACCGGTACGGCCCGGCGACGTGATCACCAGCTGTCAGGTGCTCCGATCGGTGAGCGAACCCAAGACGACCAAGCTCGGCACGGGACGCTTCTGGGTGATCGACGTGGAGTACCGCAACCAACGCGGCGAGATGGTCGGCGTGGAGTCGTACACGGGGTTCGGCTACCGGCGCGGCGACGGTGACGCATGAACCTCGGCGACGTCCGCGAAGGCGACCAACTCCCGGAGCTGCGCTACGACGTGACCGCGACCACGATCGTGCTCGGCGCGATCGCGAGCCGCGACTGGCGCCCGATGCACCACGACCACGACTTCGCCGTGCATCGCAACGGCACCCAGGACATCTTCATGAACACACCGAACCAGGCCGCGTGGTTCGAGCGCTTCGTCACCGACTGGACCGGGCCGACCGGGCGTCTCGGCCGGATGAAGTTCCGGATGTTGGGCTCGGTGTTCCCGGGCGACACGATGGTGATCGCGGCAACGGTTGCCGACGTCACCACCGACGACACCGGATGCGGCTGGGCCTCGCTGCTCGTGACGCTCACGGTCGACGGCGACACGAAGACCGACTGCTCGGTGCGCGTCGCGCTCCCTACTTCCGACGACGACAACCCCTGGACGCGACGCGGCGACGCGTGGCGCCCCTGAGCTGGAACTCCCGAACAGCCCGAACTCCCCGAACAGGCAGAGGAACCCATGGATCTCGGCTTCTCCGAAGAGCAGGACATGCTCCGCGAGATGGTCCGCGGCGTGTGCAGCTCGTACGCGTCGCTCGAGACCGTGCGTGCGATGGAAGACGACCCGACCGGCTACCCGCCGGAGCTGTGGAAGCAGCTCGGGGAGCTCGACCTGATCGGACTGACGATCCCGGCCGAGTTCGGCGGCTCCGGCATGTCGATGCTCGACGCCACCGTGATCTACGAGGAGTTCGGACGCTCGCTTTCGCCGTCACCGCATTTCGTCAGCGCGGTGATGAGCGCCGGCGCGATCCTCCGAGGCGGATCCGAGGCGCAGAAGAGCACATGGCTCCCGAAGATCGCCACCGGCGAGGAGATCGTGACCGTGGCGTGGCTCGAGCCCGATCGCGGGTTCGGCCCGAACGGCGTGGTCATGGAGGCGAGCGCCGACGGCGACGCCTTCCTCCTCGACGGGGTGAAGTGGCACGTGCCGTTCGCATCGGCCGCCACCCGCTTCCTCGTGCTTGCCCGCGTCGGCGGTGCCGTCGACCTGTTCCTCGTCGATGCGGGCGCCGTCCGGGATCACGCTCGACCGGCAGACACACGATCGCGTCCGACACCCAGTACCAGGTCACCTTCGCCGGAACGCCCGCCGAGCGCGTCGGTGGCATCGGTTCCGGGTGGGCGACCTGGCACGAGACGATGCTCGACGGGATCATCCTGCAGGCCGCTCTCGCCGCGGGTGGAGCCGCGTACGCGCTCGAGATCACGGTGCAGTACGCCAAGGACCGCGAGCAGTTCGACAAGCCACTCGGCGCGTTCCAGGCCATCTCCCACTACCTCGCCGATGCGTCGACCACAGTCGAGGGCGGTGCGATCCTCCTGCACGAAGCGGCCTGGGCCCGCGCGAACGACCGGCCGGTCGACCGCCTCGCGCCGATGGCGAAGCTCTTCAACGGGACGACGTTCCGCGACGTGACGGCGATGGCCCAACAAGTCTTCGGCGGGGTGGGCTTCACCGTCGACTACGACATCCAGCTCTACTTCCGACGCGCCAAGCAGCTACAGATCTCGTGGTGGGACGACCGCTACCTCGAAGAGCTCATCGCCGCGGCCACGCTCTGAGCCCTTCCCGGAATCCGACCGCGACGGCCGGATAGGTTGCGGCGGTGCTGGAAGCCGGGTTGTGGGCGTTGCTGGGTCAGGCCTCGCTGATCCTCGGCGCCCTCCTGACCATCTGGTTCACGGTGCCGCGCCGCCTGCTCGGCCTCATCAGCGGATTCGGCGCCGGCACCCTCGTCGCGGCAGCCGCGTTCGAGCTCTCGGTCCCCGCCTTCCGCGCCGCGGGTGAGGAGACCACCGGGATCTGGCTCGCGATCGGTGCGATCACGTTCTATGTCGCCGACCTCCTGGTCGCCCGGCGCGCGCCGAAGGGTGAGCACGCATCGACCGGGATCGCCCTCGGTGCACTGCTCGACGGGATCCCCGAGTCGGTCGCGATCGCGATCTCCTTGATCTCCGGCGGCACCGTCAGCATGGCGATGGTCGTCGCCGTGCTCGCCTCGAACCTCCCCGAAGGCATGGCCTCGACGCCCGGGTTCGTCCGCGCCGGTTGGTCCACGGCCAAGGTCGTCGGTCTCTGGAGCGCCATCGCGGTCGCCGGTGGGATCGCCGCCGCGCTCGGCCACCTGTTCCTCGCCGATGCATCGCCCGCCGTGCTCGGAGCGATCCAGGCCTTCGCCGCGGGGACGATCCTCACCATGCTCGCCGCCGTGATGATGCCGACCGCGTACGAAGACGGCCGCGAGGCCGTGGGCCTCTCGTTCGTGCTCGGCTTCGCGTTCCTCGCGTACCTCTCGACCAAGAGCAGCTGACCGACCCGGGAACTCCTTGCAACCGAGCCGATATGGCCCCTTCCGGGACGACCGGAGCCGTCGCGAGCCCGAGGAGTGACAGGGAGGCCCTCCGGGGCTATTCTCCCATTGGGGAGGATCCATGGAAGGTACTTGGGGCCGGCGACTCCCGCGGGGAGCCGTCCAGATGTTGTTGGTGCTCGCCGTGGCGGCCATGGGCCTCTTCGTCGCCGCGCCCGGCGCCGGGGCTCAGCAGATCGGGACGAAGGCTTCTGCGTTCGGGGTCCGCGTCGTGGTCTACAACCAGATGTGCGACAACGGGTTCCAGCACACCCGCCTCCACGTGAGGAACTTGAGCGGTGGCGCCGTCCTGGTCCGGGTCTCCGACCCGAAGGCGCGCATGATCACCTCCCGCCCCCCGGGCTACATCCCCAGCGGGACCGCGCAGGTGGTCAGCATCGTCGCGGCACCGAACGCACCCGCTCGCATCGTGACGGCCTCCGTCACGCCCGGTGGTCCGATCTCGGTCAACGTCCCGTTCAAGGACTGCTGCCCGCAGAACCCCGGGAACGCGTCCTGCACCGAGGTGGAACCGACTGTCGTTCCCAACACGACCCCGCCGCGGACGCCGTCCGGGGTGGTCACAGCCAGCAAGGTCACGACTGCGGTCGAGAGCAGCACGTTGGCATTCACCGGCTCCGACGTCCGGTTCATCTCGGCGTTGGCCGCCCTGTTCGTCGTGCTCGGTGGGGCATTCATGTTCGTGCAGTGGCGTCTCGACTCGCGCAACATCCTGCTCGTCGGCGAGGAGCTCACCCGCCGCGGCATCTTCGGGCCCTACTGATTCCGGTTCTGGTCTCGTCGCGGCGGCTAACTTCCGCGACATGACTTCAGTGCCTCCCGAACCACTCGCCGGTCGTTACGAGCTGCGGCAGCGCCTCGCGGCGTCGCCCGCCGCCGAGGTCTTCCTCGCCCACGACCGCGACCTCGACCGACCCGTCGCGGTCAAGGTCCTCGCCGCCGATCTGGCTGCCGACGCCCAGGTCGTCGACCGGTTCCGCCGGGCCGCGGGTGCTTCGGCAACGGTCCGCGACCCGCACGTCGTCACCGTCTACGACTGGGGCGATCAGGACGGCAGAGCGTTCGTCGCGATGGAGTACGTCGACGGCACGAGCCTCGCCGCGACCCTCACCGACGCCCGGCGCATCACGCCCGAGCGCGCGGCAGACATCGGCGCCTCCGTCGCCGAGGGTCTCGACGCCGCACATCGAGCCGGCGTCGTGCACGGTGGGCTCACGCCGACCGACATCCTCATCGGTCGCAACGGCGACGTGAAGATCGTCGACTTCGGCACCGCAGCCGCGGGGCTCGCCGGCTTCGCGAGCGCGAGCGCCGGCGTCACGGCTGCGCGCTACGCATCGCCCGAGCAGCTCCAGGGCAGCCCGGCCGACGCGCGCAGCGACCTCTACGCGCTCGGATCGATCCTCTACGAAGCCGTTACGGGCACGCCGCCGTTCGAGGCGGCCGACATCGTCACCCTCACCGAACGCAAGCTCCGAGAGCGTCCCGCTCCGCTCTCCGACCCATGCAACCGGCGTCCCTCCGGCCCTCGACGGGATCATCGAACGGCTGCTCGAGACCGAGCCGTCGCGCCGGTACGCATCGGGTGCAGACGTCGCGGCCGATCTGCACCGCCTCTCCGCGACGCTCGCGGTGCCGGTGGTCGGAGCCACCGCGCCGGCTGTCGTCACCACCGTGCCGGAGACGCCCACGAGCATCCTGCCTTCAGCGCCCGCCGCCGCCCCCGAACCCGAGAAGTCGCACAAGACGGCGTGGATCGTGAGCTCGCTCGTGATCATCGCTCTCGTCGTCGCGGGCCTGGTCGTCTGGGCCGCGACGCAAGGAGGCGACGACACGAAGGCCCAGGTCGTGGTCCCCGCCGTCGTGGGCCAGCCGGTCGGGGCGGCTCAGGCTGCCATCACCGCGGCGGGGCTGAGCCCCACGACCGTGAACGAGCCCAACGACCAGTTCGCCGAGAACCTCGTGTTCCAGCAGTCGCCGTCTGCCGAACGACAAGGCGGCCAAGGGCTCGGTCGTGGTGCTGAAGGTGAGCACCGGAGCCACGACGACGACCACCACCAGCACGTCGACGACGACCACCAGCACCACCACCAGCACGTCGACATCGACGACGACCACCAGCACGGTGCCGCCGACCACTCCGACGACCTGACCATGGAACACGGGTTCGTCGGATTGCCGATGCCGGCGAGCAAGGATCTCGTCCTCGACCCGGCGATGCGGCCGCGTGTCCGGAACACGCCGAGGGGCCGCGGTTCCCGTTCCCGATCCCGAACGGCTGGTTCATCGTCGCCCGTGCCGACGAGGTCGGCGTCGGCCAGGTCCGACCGCTCTCCTACTTCGGGCGCGACCTCGTCGTGTTCCGCACGGAGTCGGGTGACGCGCGGGTCGTCGACGCGTACTGCGCGCACCTCGGCGCGAACTTCGCGATGGGCGGCAAGGTCGACGGCGATGGATTGCGGTGCCCGTTCCACGGCTGGTGCTTCGACGGTACCTCCGGCAGGTGCACCGAGATCCCGTACGCGGAGAGCGAGAAGATCCCGTCGCAGGCCAAGGTGCGCGCGTTCCCGACCCTCGAGCGCAACCGCTACATCTGGGCATGGCACCACCTCACCGACGGCGAACCGTTCTACGACGTGCCGGTCGTCGCCGAGTTCGACGACCCCGAGTGGTCGGAGCCCGTGTTCCGCGACTATCGGATCGCGACGTGCTGCCAGGAGATGGCCGAGAACAACCACGACGATGCGCACTTCATGTACGTCCACGGCACCGCCGACATCCCGTGGGGCGACGACCACGGTCGAGGGTCCCTACAAACGGGTCACCACCGCCGACGGCCGCTTCGTGCGCGAGAGCTTCGGCCTCGGTCTCGGGGTGCTCCGCGTCCGCCGGAGCTCTTCGCGTTCCTGAACTCGACGACGCCGATCGACGAGGAGAACGTCCACGTCCGTTGGACGGTCACCACGCCGAAGTCCGCCGGCCCGAAGGCGGCCGCGCGGATCGCCGACTCGTTCCTGACCGGGGTCAGCCAGGACATCCCGATATGGGAGAACAAGGCCTACAACCCGCGGCCGGTGCTCACCGACCAGGAGCAGGGCATCCTCGATCACCGCGAATGGTGTCGAGCAGTTCTACTCAGAGCCCACGTAGCAGTCGTCAGCACGGTCTACCTCGCGTTGAACGCGTCCAGCGCGGCGCGGTTGGCGGCACCACCGAGCAGCTCGGCGAATGCGGCGTCTTCGCGCGCCCGCGCCGCGGCGACCGCCGGACCCTCGGCCGCGATCATCGCGTGCTTGATCGCCCGCAGCGCGGCGAGTGGCGCGGCAGCGATCGCGGCCGCGAGCTCGAGCGTGCGCGGGAGCAGCTGGTCGTCGGGGTACGCCGCGAACGCGATGCCGTACTCGACCGCCTGCGCGGCATCGAGCCACGCGCCGGTGAACAGCACGTACGAGGCCCGCTGCCGGCCCATGCGAGCAGGGAAGAGGTAGCTGCTCGCGGCCTCGGGCGGAACACCCATCTCCGCAAACGGCGTTCGGAACCGCGCACTCTCGGCCACGAGCACAAGATCGCAGTGCGGGAGAACCGTGAACCCGATCCCGACGGCCAAGCCGTTGACCGCCGCGAGCAGCGGCTTGTCGAAGGTCTGTACCGCGTCGAGCAATGCCGGGAAACCAGATTCGATCGATGCACCGGACGCGAGCTGCGCCATCTCCGCGAGATCCTGGCCGGCCGAGAACGCGCGCCCGACACCGGTGATCACGACGACATGCACCGAATCATCAGCGCGTGCGTCGTCGAGCGCGGTTGCGAGGCTGCGGTACAACGCGGTGTCGAACGCGTTCAAGACATCGGGTCGATCCAACGTGATCAACCGGACCGCGCCGGAGTCGACGGTCTGGATCATGGCGCGCGGCGCGCGAAACCCGCGGCTCAGCTCAACGGCTGAACGGTTGCGGCGCCGGCGTGACCCGTCGCGTGGGGATGACCAGGCGTCGCCCTGCTCGATCCGCACTCTTCGCTGTACGTGCCAACGCCAGGGCGAATCCCAACGCGACGAACCAGACGACCGCAGCGATGAGTCCGACAGTCACTAGCAACTGCACGTATGACCTCCCGAATCCCTTGCCCGAAGGGACTCTCCCCCGGTGCTGGCGGAGAGAAGCCCATTATGCACTCGGGCCGGGGTCCATGACCATCGCAGTCGCGAGGCGTGTTGACCGGTCACTGACCGTGGTATCTACGTGCGTGCTCCGGTGACGGAGGAGAGCCCATCGACGACGGCATCCCAGTCGGGCGGTCGCACTGCCTCTTCCATTCCCCGACCGTCGACGAGGAGCTCGTACGTCACGGGATCGATCTCCGCGAGTCGCAACAGATAGGTCGGTAGCGCGCAGATGACCGGCAGACTGTTCGGTGAGTCCAGGTAGCGCAGTGGCTCGCAACCGGCGAAGCCCTCGAACGCGTCGTGGGAGATCGTCTGCACGAGATCGAGCGTGATCAGATCGAGCACCGCGACCAACCAACCGGCCCCGGCAAGGGACGCGCCCCGACAGATCGCTTGGGAGAGCGACCCGCTCACGAGACTCTGCGTGACCGTGCCCCGGTACCGGCGATCGACCGCGATCCTGGCCACGTCCCACACCCGGTCGAGCTGGAGGTCGACGCCCGACGCCCGGAGGGTCTCGTCGAGCGGGAGTCCCCACGTGGCTTCGACGTCGGCAAGCGTCTTGGAACCCATCGCAGACGGCAGGATCAGCCGCACACTTCCCACCGGGAGGCCATGGCGATGGTCGATGACACAGAAGAAGAATGTCGAAGGCTCGTACGCTCCGTACTCCTGCGCGAGGAGCTCGGAACTGCCGGGGAAGCGCTCGGCGAGCACGCTTCGTTCGACGGCACGGGGCAACTCCGATTCCGCGGACGCACCGGTGAAGCCGTAGAGCCCGAACGGCTCTTCGGGACGCCCGACATCGGCGATCACCTTCGCCCCGAGCTCGCGCAGCTCCTCCCGTGCGAGCTCGACCGTCTCGCCGTCTTCTTCACCGCCCAGCCCCACGGTGGACAGTATGCGGACTCACGGACGGCGTTGTCCAAGCCACGGAATGCGGTGGCTTCCGGAGATCCGCGGCTCGAGGACCCGATGCGGTGGGTCGACCGGCTCGCGACGCGTGTCGGTACCATCGGGTGCATTCCTCCCCGAGCCGGCACCCCCACCCGCCCCGACCGCGGTATCACGACGATCTGGGTGAACGGCGCGCTCTACGATCGTGACTCGCTCCCCGCCGAGCTCGCGATCCTCTTCGGGACGTCGCTCGGCCTCTCACCCGTCTGCTACCTCAGGGAGAGCCTCCTGCGATCCCACCACCTCGAGGTGCTCGGACGCGCCGCCGGGTCGCTCGGGTACTCGGGCTTCGCCGTCGACTCTGTCGCCGGCGTGGTCACACCGGTCGATGGATCCGATTCGGTGGTCACGCTCGTCCCCACCGTCGCCGACCACCGAGCGATCGCCCCGGGAGCCGACTGGATGGTGGTGACCGCACCATTCGACCTTCCGGACGCGTCGGTACCGCTCCGACTCGACGTCTCACGGCACCGCCGCAACCACCACAGTCCGACGATCAACGCGCTCGTGCTCGGCGACGGCGAGCTGCTCGCCGGATCGCGCGAGGCCGCCGCGGCCGGGTTCGACGAGGTCGTGTGGCTCAACCTCGACGACCACGTCTCGTGCATCGGAGCCGGAGCCCTCTTCGCCGAGATCGATCGACAGGTCGTGACTCCTCCGCTCACCGACGGAGTCCTCGAGAGCGCGTGGCGAGCGGAGTGCATCGACGCCACCGGTGCCCGGGAGCAGCAGCTCGACGTCGACGACCTGCTCGCCGCGGACTCGGTTGCGTGCGTCTGGCCGTGGGGAGCTGCGCAGTCCGTCGCCGCGATCGGCGACCACCACTATGCCGACGGAACCTTCGCAATCCGTCTGGCTGCCGCGATCACGGCCGCGGACGCAGCCGCGGGGAGCCCTCGTTGACCGCATTCTCCCGGAGCGACATCGCGGGCCCGTTCACCTTCGAACGGGCATCGATCGACGGTGGTCGGGTGGCCCTCGGGTATCGGATCGGCACCGAGGTCGAGCTCACAGAGATCGTCGAGTTCCCGTTCACCCTCCCCGACTCCGACGCGGTTCGAGCCGCGGTGCGGATCCTCCACTTGATCGCCGGCGTCTCGTACTACAAGTGCGTCGCGCCGACCACGCTGGTCACCCCAGCGCTCCTCGGTGACGAACGAGCGGTGGTCCGCCGCGATGTACGACGACGGTCTGCGGGAGTTCGCGTACGGGAACGGCCTCGCCGTGCCCCTCGCCGTCGACCTGCAGGAAACCGCACCCGACGCGTCGGCGCTCCACCCTGCCGATCCCGGCGGCTCGCCCGCGACTGCAGGGGCACTCATTCCCGTCGGTGGCGGCAAGGACTCCGCGCTCGTCGCCGACCTCGTACCCGACGGGACACTCATGACCGTCAACCCCACCGGGGCCCACGAGCGCCTCGCCGCGTCGCTCCATCGCCCGCTCCTCGGCGTTACCCGTCACCTCGATCCGCGCCTGCGCGACCTCGTCGCCGCGGGGGCACCGAACGGACACGTCCCGGTGACCGCGATCAACTCGGCAATCGCGGCGGTCGTCGCGGTGACGCTCGGTCTGCGTGACGTCGTGATGGGGCTCGAGCGTTCCGCTTCCGAACCGAGCCTCGTCGTCGACGGCATCGAGATCAACCACCAGTTCTCGAAGTCGATGCGAGCCGAGACGTTGCTCGCCACCGCGTTCGCGCCACTCGGGATCCGCTACTTCTCCCTGCTCCGTCCACTCACCGAGCTCTCGATCGGGACGGCCCTTGCCGGCCGCGGCCTCGTCGACGACATCGTCTCGTGCAACCGCGTGTTCACGGTGTGGAACGAGAGCACGGCCAGCCGCGAGCAGCGACCGTGCGGCGAGTGCGCCAAGTGCCTCTTCACCGCCCTCATGCTCGCGCCCTCGCTCACACCGGAGGCCGTCCACACCCACTTCGGACACGACGTGTTCGACGAGACCGACAACATCGAAGGCGTCCGGGCCCTCTGGTCGGACGCCAAACCGTTCGACTGCGTCGGCGAACGCATGGAGTCGGCGGCGGCGCTGACCGTGCTGGCCGACACCCGCGCGTGGCAGCGACACGCGGTCGTCGCCACGCTCGCACCCGAAGCGCGCTCGCTGCTCGCCGCCCACGGCACCGACGCCGACGACTACCTGCACGTCGGGTCGGTCGAGGGGCTGCCCGCGGAGTACCGCGAGCGCATCCGCCGACTCGCGTCGGAGATCGAACCGCGGCAGGGGCTCACCGATGCGCGTTGACGACCTGCGCGGTCGTCGTGTCGCGCTGCTCGGATTCGGGATCGACGTCCGGGCCGCGCTGCCCGCGATCCTCGCGGCCGGGCCGAGCGATCTCGTGGTGGTCGACGACAACCTCACCACGGCGGAACACGTCGACCTCCCACTCGTGTCCCTCGACGCCGCGGTGCGCGACGCCGACATCCTGGTTCGATCTCCGGGCTTTCCGCGCTACGTCGAACCCATGCGCGACGCCATCGGCGGCGACACCGAGATGACCACGCCCGTCGACCTCTGGGTCGGATCCCGAACCGGTGTGCAGCGGATCGTGATGGTGACGGGCACCAAGGGGAAGTCGACCACGACCGACCTCATCGGCCATCTCGCGGGTCGCGCCGGCCTCGAGGTCGGGGTGGCCGGCAACCTCGGGATCCCCGTCTTCTCCGACACGTGGGCCCACGATGCACCCATCGTCGTGATCGAGGTGTCGAGCTACCAGGCGAGCGATCTCCACCACGTGCCCGAGATCGCCGTCCTCACCGCGCTCGCCGAAGACCACCTCGACTGGCACGGCAGCTACGAGCAGTACCGCGCCGACAAGCTGCGCGTCGTCGGAAACGACGGGAGAACCGCGAGCCGCGCCTTCGTCCCGCGTGCCGAACGGAACGCAATCGACGCGATCCGCGACCTCACGCCCGAGCTCGTCGACATACCGGATCACGACGACCACCTCCCACACCATCGCGTCCAGAACGCTGCGCTCGCTGCCGCCGTGGTCCGAGCTCTCGGCGGCAGCATCGACGATTCCGACACCCTCGAAGCCGCCGAACGGTTCCTGCCCGGTCGCCTCGCGACCTGCCCCGGACCGGGCGACGGCATGTGGATCGACGATGCGTTGGCGACCAACCCGGCCGCGGCCGCGGCCGGCCTCGCCTGGGCCCGCTCGCTCGACCGGCCGACCATCATCCTGCTCGGTGGCGCCGACCGCGGCGTGAGCCCGGCAACGCTGCGGGAAGAGATCACGCACTGGCCCGCGGGCCAGATTCAGGCAGTGACGCTCCCCGACAACGGCCGCGCGCTCGCCGACGCGTGCGACATCGACGTGATCGGGACGGCGGCAACCGTCGCCGACGCGGTCGCGGTCGCCGACGCGGCGCGTCCTCCCGACAGCATCGTGATGTTCTCGCCGTCCGCGCCGACGCCGGCCGCGGCCGGGAACTGGAAGCACCGCTCCGACGCGTTCCGCACCGCCGTCGCCGCCCTCGTTTCCTGACTCGTCAAGCCCCGAGCTGCTGAGTTGTCACTTCGCGGGCGCATGGTCCGCGAAGTGCACCAACGCGGCGGGTGGGCTGGGTAGGTTCGCGGGATGAGTGATGGGATCCTCGCCGGCCCGATCGACGGCCCCGAGCGACTGCAACGGGCGTACGACGCGTTCGAGGCGAAACCCGGGCTGAAGGTGGTCCATCGCTCCAGCGGGTTCTCCGGGGAGTTCGTCGCGTTCGACGGCACGTTCGCGGTGATCAAGGGAGCAACGGGCCTCGAACGGCGCGTGGCGAACACGCCCGGCGCGTTCCTCGTCGCGTCCCGACCCGTCCGCTTGATCCCGGCGCGCGCACGGGCTGGGTCCGACGCACCCGTTCACCTCGCCGAGGCGAAGGTGTCGACGACGACGCGCACCGCGTCGGGCAGTCGCGCGGTGATCGGCGCCAAGGCGCGGGTCGCGCGTGCGAGCCGAATCGTCGTCGAAGGTGTCCACGACGCAGAACTGGTGGAGAAGGTGTGGGGCGACGACCTTCGCCTCGAGGGGATCGTGGTCGAACGACTCGACGGCCTCGACCATCTCGACGACGCGCTCGTCGAGATGGATCCGGCGCCGGGACGGCGGATCGGGGTGCTCGTCGATCACCTCGTTCCGGGGAGCAAGGAGATGCGGATCGTCGAGACGATCCGCAACCCGTACGTGCTCGTGACCGGAACGCCCTACATCGACGTCTGGGAAGCAGTGAAGCCGGCGGTCGTCGGGATCGAGGCGTGGCCGGTGATCCCGAGAGGTCGGGACTGGAAGGAAGGCGTGTGCGCCGCGCTCGGCGGTGAGAACCCCGGCGCGCTGTGGCGTCGGATCCTTTCGGCGACGAGCACCTGGAAGCACCTCGAACAACCGTTCATCAAAGCGGTCGAGGAGCTCATCGACTTCGTCACCGAGCCCGACGACTCAGACGGGTAGCTCCCGGGAGACGCCGTCGTCCCACCGGCGCAACACGAGGTACTCGCCCTTCAACGCGGCGCGGTCCCACTGACCGAAGCCCATCGTCGTTCCGGCTCGACCGGTGGCCGACGGCAGCATCTTGATCCGCTCGAGCCCCTCACGCATCCCGGCCCGGGTGAGATGGTCGGCCCGAACCGCCGCTTCCGCGACGAGCCGCCCGAGGTCGTGCCGACCCGGCACACCCGGTCCCGTCATCGAGGCGCCGACCTCCTTCTGCAGTGCCGCGAGCACCTCGTTGCTCCCCGACATGGAATCGCAGTAGGTCCAGTCGTTCCAGGCGCGCGCCCAGTCGGGGTTGTTGTACCCGAACATCAGGGCCGAGTTGGCAACCACCGGTGGACTCCACCCGAGCGCGGCGAGCGCGCGGGCCAGAGCATGGGCGCAGAGACCGAGGCCCAGGTACACGAGCGCGTCGGCGCCCGTCGCCCGGAGCGATTCGACGGCTCCGCCGAGGGCATCGTCGAGCGGCGACACCCCCACGCGCCCGACCAGGTCGACGCCGAACGAGGGGCAGGCTTCGTCGAAGAACGATGCGTAGCGCCGCCCGATGGTCGAACGGTCGTAGACGAGAGCGACACGCGTGAGGCCGCGATCCGCGAGGTGGCGCGCCAGCACGTTCGGCTCCTCTTCGAGCGAGCCGATCTGGTATTGGAACATCCATTCGCTGCGCGTCTGTTCGCTACCGGTGTAGTTGATGCACGCGATCTCCGCGGCGTCGGCGAGGTCACGGGCCACGAGGCCGTTGTCGGTGATGGCGGGGCCGACGATCGCGAGCACGCCCGCCCCGATCAGCGAGTCGAATGCGGTCACCACCGCGTCGGCGGTGCCGCGTGGCAAACCCGCCGCGTGCGCGTGCAGGAACTCGACCGGTCGGTCGAGCCGGCTCCCGGCCAGTGCGATGCCCACGCGCGCCGCACGTTCGAAGCTCGCGTCCTGGTCCGGGAGGGAGTAGTCGTGCAACACCCCGATGAGCAGCGGGGCTGCGTCGTCGACCATGCGCTCACCGTACCTGTACCCGGTCCGGCCGGGAGGCCCGTGCACGATGCCGATGGGCATGCGAACCTGCACCGGTGGCCCGGCGCTTCGAATTCGACCGTACCTGGATCTTCGCCGCTCCGCCCGACGCGTTCTACGGGACCGTGTCGCGCACCGACGACTTCACCGAGTGGTGGAGCTGGCTCCGACGCTTCGACATCGACGGTCTGCACGACGGTGCCCGGGCCCGCGTGTCTGATCCAGGCGCCATTGCCGTACGCGTTGCACCTCACGATCGCTGTCGACGAGATCGAGCCCGACGCATTGATCGCGACCAGCGTCGACGGCGACCTCCGGGGTCCGGCACGGCTCGAGATCGAACCGCACCCACGCGGGTGCACCGCGCGACTCGTGTGGTCGCTCGAGCTCCGCGATCCTGTCCTGCGGTCCCTCGCGATCGTCGCCCGACCCGCGATGGTCTGGGCCCACGACCGCGTCGTCGCCGCGGGGGTCACCGAGTTCGAACGCCGGGCCCACATCTCCCGACCCTCGTGACCGAGTCCGGATCGGAATGGCGACCGGTCGCTTCAGGAACCGAAGCCGGGGCGCTTCTCGTCGCGCTTCGCGTGCTTCTCGGCCCGCTTCTCCTTCAGGGTCTTGCCGACCTTCTTCGAGTTGGGCTTCTTCGGGGACTTGTCGGCCATCGGAGCTCCTCGGAGTCGTGGGTTCGAGATCGACGCTAGTCGCGCCCCGGCACCGATCAGGTGCTGGCAAACTGCCCGAGTACCGAAGGACGAGGAGATCCCGTGGAGTACCGCACGCTCGGACGGACGGGCACCAAGGTCAGCCCGCTCTGCCTCGGCGCCATGATGTTCGGCGCCTGGGGCAACCGCGACCACGACGACTCGGTGAAGATCATCCACGCCGCGCTCGATGCCGGCATCAACTTCATCGACACCGCCGACATCTACTCGGCCGGTGAGTCTGAGGAGATCGTCGGTGCCGCACTCGCCGGCCGCCGCGACGACGTCGTGCTCGCGACGAAGGTCCACGGCTCCATGGGGCGCGACGTGAACATGGCCGGGAACTCGCGCCGTTGGATCATCCGGGAGTGCGAGGAGAGCCTGCGGCGGCTCGGAACCGACTACATCGACCTCTACCAGATCCACCGTCCCGAGCCCCAGACCGACATCGACGAGACCCTCGGCGCGCTCACCGATCTCGTGCACCAGGGCAAGGTCCGGTACATCGGCAGCTCCACCTTTCCCGCTGCCGAGATCGTCGAGGCGCAGTGGGTGGCGGAGCGTCGCAACCGAGAGCGCTTCGTGTGCGAGCAGCCGCCGTATTCGATCCTCGTCGCGCGGCATCGAGGCCGAGGTGCTTCCCACATGTGCCCGCTACGGGATGGGAGTGATCTCGTGGAGCCCACTGGCCGGAGGCTGGCTGTCGGGCAAGTGGCGCATCGGAGCGGAGAACACGAGCCGTCGTGCCTCGATGATCCCTGACCGCTACGACATGTCGATCCCCGCGAACCAGCGCAAGCTCGAAGCCGCCGACCAGCTCGCGACGCTCGCCGACGATGTCGGCATGACGTGGTGCACCTCGCGCTCGGCCTGGGTGATGAACCATCCCGACGGTCACCGCGGCGATCATCGGGCCGCGCACGCTCGAGCAGCTGGAGACCCAGCTCGACGCGACGGAGCTCACGCTCAGCCCTGAGATCCTCGACCGCATCGACGAGATCGTCCCGCCGGGCACCACGTTCTCGCCCATCGACGCCGGCTACACCTCGCCCTCGATCACCGACCCCACCCTCCGCCGCCGCTAGCACCCATCCCGGCTTGGCGTCGCAAACCCCTCACACATGAGGGTCTTGCGACGCCGGAGTGGTCGAGAGGCGTTTGGCGAAGCTGAGCTCGTGGCCGTCGGGGTCGCGGATGTGGAAGTAGCGCTCGCCCCACGGCGCGTCGGCGGGTGTGGTGCCGGGGGTGAACCCCGCGGCGAGCGCCCGCGTGTGCATGGCGTCGACGTCGTCGACCCAGAAGATCACGCGTCCCCAGATCGGCCCGGTCGGATCGTGGGCCGGGTCGACCTGCACGTTGACGAAGTTGGGCACCGCGGCGGAGCCGCCGGCCCGGAACGTGGTGAAGTCGGCATCGCTGCCGCCGACCGCGACGCGGAAGCCGAGCGCGCGGTAGAACGCGACGGAGGACGCCATGTCGGCTGTCGCCAGCGTGACCGCGGAGATCGCCTCGATCGGATCGGAAGGGCCCATCGCTCCCGACCCTAGACAGGAGTCGGGAATCCCGGCATCTCCCGGGCCGAGTTGCTCCGTAGATCCTGCGACCGGGGCGCGACCTCGCTCCGGTCCCGTCTCCAAGGAGCATCGATGAACCTCGGCCCCACCGAACTGCTGATCATCCTGGCGATCGTGCTGCTCATCTTCGGCAGCGCGAAGCTCCCCAAGCTCGCCCGCTCCCTGGGTGAGGCATCGAAGGAGTTCAAGCACGGCGCCGACACCACGTCCCGCGAGGACGCCGCGTAGCGAGGGTCGCGGCCTCCAGGCGAGCCCGGGGGCTGCGCTCCGGTACGGTCACCTGATGCCGTCGGTGACCAACTCCGACCGAGTCGTGCTCGACGGCCGACTCGACGGCGGCCAGCTCTGGCTCCTCACCGATCCCGACGACCTCCTGCGTCTTCCCCACACCGAGGATCTCGCCGAGATCCTCGGGCCCGGGCGCCCGTCCCGTGCACCAGTCGTTCTGGGTCGCCCCGACCGGCTTCGAGCGCAGATGGGCCGTGGCGGTCGACGAGGCCGCGTCACTCCGCGCCCTCATCGCCACCGGATGGCCCGTCACCCCGGCGCTCGGGGCAACTGCTCGAGCTCTTCGTCGCGGTCCGGCGCCTCGTGGCCGACGGCGCAGGTGCTCCCCGGACCGCTCCCCAACTTCGCGACCGCGTGGATCGCGGCACCCGGACGCGACGCCGTGCACGACCTCGCCGACGCGCTCCGCGCCGCGCAGGAGCACCACCCCGACGCCGACGAGCTCTGCGGCTACCTGATCCACACCCTCTCGGTCGCGGCGCTCGGTCCGGTGCCTGCTCCGCTCCTCGGCCGTCGACCGAGCGCGACCTTCAGCCGCTGGGTCGACCGGGTGATCGCGCGACGGGCGGCCGACGCGCGCCTGGTGCTGCGGCTGGAAGCCGGCGTCGACGGCTTCGAGCTGGTTCCCTGCATCGAGGCCCGTCGGGTCACGACCTCGATGATCGAGCTCGGTGACGTCGAGACCGATCGCACCCACACTCGACCTGTCGGTCGACACGCTCGACCCAGCTCGTCGACACCGAATGGGCCGCGGCGCGTCAAGCCTGGCCCGCGACTGCGCGACCACGATCCGGTCCGGCGCGAGCTCGCCATCGAAGACGTCGTGAAGCTCGTCGAGACCGCGGCGCCGAAGCTCACCGCCGCCGGCATCGCGACGATGCTCCCCGCCCACCTCGGCCAACGGCACACGAGCCGTCGCCGGTACCGGGTCCGGGGACAACCCGCGAGCCTCGACGTCGCGAACCTCATCCTCACCGGCGAGGTACGGGTCGGCGACACGACCCTCACCCAGGCCGAGCTCGACGCGCTCCTGCAGCGCGCAGCACGACCTCGTCTCGCTCGAGGGCCGCTGGATCTTCCTCGCCGACGGTGAGCGCGCCCGCATCGCCGACTTCGTCCGCCGCTTCGGTGCGACCGACGCCGCCGCGGTGCTCGAGGCCGCGGCCGACGCCGACGAGGACGAACCGACATCGAGTTCGAGTTCGAGCTCGCGCCCGGCGAGTTGGCTCGCCCGCGCGCTCGCCGGCACGTGGACGCCGGAACCGGCCGAGCGGGTCGCCGGTCCCGACTCGGTGCAGGTCCCGCTGCGCGACTACCAGCGCGACGGCCTCGACTGGTTGGTCTGGCTCGAGCGCAACGGCCTCGGCGGGATCCTCGCCGACGACATGGGGCTCGGGAAGACCGCGATGCTCCTCGCGCTCACCGCGCACGACCACGAGGGCCCGACGCTCGTCGTCGCGCCGACGTCGGTCGTCGGGAACTGGGTGCGCGAGGCCGAGCGGTTCACTCCCGAGCCTCCGCGTCGCGGTGCACCACGGCGAGCACCCGCGGCGACCCGGTCGACACCGCGACCGGCGCCGACATCGTCGATCACGACCTACGGGCTGCTCCGCCGCGACGAACGCCTCGCGCAACGTGAAGTGGCACCGGGTGATCGTCGACGAGGCCCAGGCGATCAAGAACGCCGCAGACCGCCACCGCGAAGGCGGCTCGCACGCTCACCGCGCAGCACCACATCGCCGCGACCGGCACCCCCGTCGAGAACCACCTCGACGAGCTGTGGAGCATCATGTCGTTCGTCAACCCCGGCCTGCTCTCGAACCGGACGAGCGTTCGCCGCGCAGTACCGAGCTCGGCGGTGCGGGCGACGAGGTCGCCGACGCCGAACGACTCGCGCACCTGCGCCGGCGCATCGCCGCGTTCGTCTGCCGGCGCACGAAGACCGACCCGGGGATCGTCGACGAGCTCCCCGAGCGCATCGTCGTGCGCGACGACTGCCTCCTCACCCACGAGCAGGTCACGCTCTACCAGGCGACCGCGCGCGCCATGCTCGACGAGGTCGCCGAGATCACCGAGACCAAGCGGCGCCGGCTCCACGTGTTCGCCGGGCATCGCCCGGCTCAAGCAGATCTGCAACCACCCGGCGAGCCTCGATCGACGGCGACGACGAGCGAGCTCGCCGGCCGCTCCGGCAAGCTCGACCGTCTCGTCGAGCTGATCGAGGAGATCGTCGCCGAGGACGAAGCCGTCGTCGTGTTCAGCCAGTACGCCGACGTTCCTGCGTCGCATCGCGCCGCACCTCGCGCGAACGACTCGGCCTCGACGTCCCGGTGCTCCACGGCGGCGTGCGCCCGCACCCGGCGCGACGAGATCGTCGAGCGAGTTCGCGGAACGGGAGCGGCGCCGGCGTGCTCGCGGTCTCGCTGCGCGCCGGCGGCACCGGCCTCAACCTCGTCCGCGCGAACCACGTGATCCACTTCGACCGCTGGTGGAACCCGGCGGTCGAGGACCAGGCGTCGGACCGCGTGTGGCGGATCGGCCAGACCCGAGGTGTCGTCGTCCACACCCTCGTGTGCCCGGGCACGATCGAGGAGCGCATCGCCGCGATCATCGAGGCCAAGCGCGCGCTCGCCGGCTCCGATCATCACGTCGACCGAGCAGCTGATCACCGCGCTCGACGACGACGAGCTCGCGTCGTTCGTGCACCTCGACACTGCCGACGCGACGGGGAACGACTCATGACCGAACCCGAGGGCGAAAGCCTGCCCGACGAAGCCCCGACCTTCGACAGTGCTCGTCAGGCGGAGCTCGCGCGAATCCTCGAGCAGCTCGACACCCGTCCGCCGATCGATCGGGCCGAGGTCTTCGCCCGCGCGTCGCGCACGCTCGCTCCGCCACCCACTGTCGTGACGATCTTCGCCGAGACCGACAGCGACGCCGGCAGGGACGACACGCCCAAGCCCGAGAGCTGACCGACGCGCTCAGGATCTACGACGAGTCGGCGACCGCGTCGAGCACAGCAAGGATCTCGTCGCCGTAGAGGTCGAGCTTCGTCGGACCGATCCCGTCGACCGTCGCGAGCTCGGCGAGCGAGCCGGGTCGGCGGACGGCGATCGCCTGCAGCGACCGCGTTCGACGCCACGATGTACGCCGGAACGTCGTCGGCCTGCGACCGTTCGAGCCGCCACGCCCGCAGCGCCTCGGTCGACGGGAACCGCTTCCGGCGGCAGGTCCGGCAACGGAGCCTTCGTCTTCCCCGCTCTCGGCGCGCCGGGCTTCGTCGGGCCGGCCGTCGTCGGGCCGACCCTCGTCGGCGCCGATGATCCGGGAGCCCGCGGCGGCGGTCGGGGCGCCGAGCCGTCGAGCTCGCCGAGGAACGACGACGGGCGGGTGGCATCGGCGAGCACGACCACCCGATGGCGGCACGCGGGTGATCGCCACGTGCAGGACCCGGCGCTCCTCTTCCACGTCCTCGGCCAGCCGGTGCGGGAGCACCCCTTCGGTCACGCCGGCCACGACGACCCGGTCCCACTCCATGCCCTTCACCCGGTGCACCGTCGACAGGGTCACCGCCGTCGGTCTCGGCGTCGTCCGCGCGCGTCGCCCGAGGACACCGCGCAGCCACCGCTCGAACGACGCCGGGCTCGGGATGGAGCGTCGGCGACCTGGGCGAGCGCGTCGAGGTCGTCGAGCTGCGAGCCGCTCTGGCCACCCTTCGAGCCGTCGAGCAGCGACATCGCGCCGCCGAGGCCCGACGTCGTCGGCGATGACCGCGAGCACGTCGCGGGTCGTGCCCGAGCCGACCGCCTCGGCCACGACGACGAGGTCGTCGGCGAGGCCGAGCACCTTGGCGCCGACCTTGTCGTCGTCGATCCGGTCGGCGATGCCTCGCAGGTCGTCGATCGACATCGTCCGCTGCAACCACTTCGAGATCCACGGCGGGAGCCCGCGGCTCGGCCGCCGCAGCACCTCTTGAGGTCGTCGGGCTGCATCGCGGTCGGGGTCGGCGCCGAGGCGGAGGTACGCGAGCGCGGCCCGGATCCCGGTGCGTTCGAGCATGTCGGTGGAGACCATCGAGTCGACCGGCACACCGGCTTCGACGAGCGCCACGTGCGGCGCGAGCAGCAACGAGTTCACCCGGGTCAGCACCGCGATCTCCGACCTGGGAACGCCGTCGTCGATCCAGCCGTTCACGATCGCGACGAGCTCCTCGGCTCCAGCTTCCGGCCGGTGACAGATCACGACGAGCGGCGTCGGAGGCCGGCGTCGGCGTCGGGACCCGGTCGGATCTCCTTCGCCACCCGAACCTGGTTGTAGGACAGCAGGGTCCGCGCGGTCCGCACGACCTCGACCGGACAGCGGTAGTTCACCTCGAGCGGGTGCGAAGCCGCGCCGGGAAAGAGCCGATCGAACTCGATGAGGAACGCAGGGTCGGCGCCGGCGTGTCCGTAGATCACCTGATCGTCGTCGCCGACGCCGAACACGTCGAGGCGTGGGACTCGCGAGCAGCCGGAGCAGCAGCACGTGCGCAGGCGTGAGGTCCTGGAACTCGTCGACGAGGAGGTGGCGGTACGCGGGCTGCACCCGGCGCCGGAACTCGCCGTCGGCGAGGAGCACCTCGATCGCGCGGTAGATCTGCTCGTCGAAGTCGACCGCGCCCGGCCGCCGAGAGCGCGTCGCGGTACGGACCGAACGCCACCGCGAGACCCGGCACGTCGTCGCGCTCCGCTTCGACCTCGTCGGGGTCACGCAGTCCGAGCCGGATCGCGGTGAGGCCCTCGAGGTACGGCGCGAGCCGGTCGGTGTTCGCGCGGGGTCGGCCCCGCGGGACGAGATCGTCGACGATACGGCGGACGTCGCGCTCGTCGAACACGCGGGGCGACCCGCCGGCGTGCTCCGCGAGCAGTCGGTACCCGAGCGCGTTGAGGGTGCTCACGCGCGGCCGGAAGTCGGTCGTGCGTTCCTCCATCTCGAGTTGCGCCTTCTTGTTGTACGCGACCGCGAGCACGTTCTCGCGCTCGATTCCACGATCGACGACGAGGTGGCGGAGTCGCTCGGTGAGCACGCGCGTCTTGCCGGAACCTGCCGGCGCGATGATCCGAGCCGGACCCGCGCCGTGCTGCACCGCGGCGAGCTGGTCGGGCGCGAGCGCCGCGGTCACCGGAACCGACAGCCGGTTCGCAGACGAGCCGGCCCAGCTCCACCGACTCGCGGTGCACGACGCCCCCGGCGACTCCCGACGCCGACCGGTCGCCGGACGTCGAGCGGCCCACGCGGGCCGCCGTCGATCCAGACCGCG
Source organism: uncultured Actinomycetes bacterium (assembly GCA_963829475.1). Taxonomy (GTDB): domain Bacteria; phylum Actinomycetota; class Acidimicrobiia; order IMCC26256; family JANYLB01; genus JANYLB01. Next base: position 1,813,420 of record CAWHIU010000002.1, read on the forward strand.
GTGCCGTCGGGAAGGATCACGTCGCCGGGTTCGCCGTCGGCCACCTCGCCGGCGCCGAGACGGGCTGCCTTGCGGCCCCACCACCACACCGGCTCCTTCCCGCCCCGCGCGTCGTAGGTGTTGGCCCACACGAGGAAGTGCAGGCGGTCGAGTCCACACCTCGAATCGAGCGCCGAGCCGCCACGGATCGTCGCTGATCGACACCGGCGCCCGGAACTGCTCGGCGTCGACCGCGAGCACGCACCACGACCGGCCGGCGTTCGGCCCATGCCCGGTGCAGCTCGACGACGACGGGACCGGGATCGGCCAGCACCGCATCGGAGATCTCGACCACGTCGGCGCCCGACCACGCGCCGGGAACCGAGTCGCCCACCGACAGCACGATGCCGCGACCGAGCACGAGGGGACCGGGAGCCGACATCACACCGGACTCTACGAGGAGGGTCCGACAGTCACGCCGCTGCGGCGACGCGGGTCAGGATTCGGGGAGGGCGCGACGAGTCCTCTGGAGGACTGAGATGCTTCGACGGAGCAGCCCGCTCTGGCGCGCCATCATGCGCAGCGCGGCCTGGAACGGGTAGATCATCTGCAGCCAGTAGGTCTTCAGCAACGATCCGGGCCGCGCCCGCTGTTCGAGGGGGAAACTCGGGTTGTCGATGCCGGTGGCCGGGTACTCGTTGCCGTCACCGTGGTGCGCGGTGCGGAAGATCCGATCCCACACGCTGAAGATGACCCCGAAGTTCGTGTCGTGGTGCTCGGGATCCATCGAGTGGTGGACCCGGTGCGACTGCGGCGTGACCAGGATGTGGCGGAGCGGGCCGAGGTTGGTCCGGATGTTGGAGTGCTGGAAGTAGTTGTAGAACACCGTGAACGTGACAGTTCCGGCGATGATCTTGAACGACGCGCCGAGCAGCGCGACGGGCACGAACACGACCGTGCTCGCGATCATCGCCTCGGCGAAGTGCTCCCGCGATTCCGTCAGCATGTTCAACGAGCGCTGCGAGTGGTGCACCTCGTGGAAGTGCCAGAACAGCGGCACCCGGTGGCGGGCGAGGTGCGTGCACCAGTTCAGGAAGTCGGCGATCACGAAGACGAGAGCGATCGTCGCGGCCGTGCCGAGCAGCGACTCGAGGTGGTCGCCGACACCGGGGATGACCTCGCTGGCCAATCCGTTCAGGAGCATGAAGTACAGCCGGACGATCGTCAGGTGCAGCACCGCGAAGAAGACGAAGTAGACGACGTCCTGTGCGGCGCCGAGATGCAGCAGGCCTTCGCCGCGCCGCGCCGGGAATCGCCGCTCCAGACCTGCGAGCACCACGACGATGACCCAGAACCTCCAGTCGAAGAACGTCGACTGCCAGCTGCCCGAGATCACCGACGCGGAGTGAGCGAGCTGGCCGAAGTTCATCCGACCGCTGAGCTGGCCCCAGGATCCGACGAAGGCCAGCACGACGAACACTGCGATCGAAGCGGCAATCAGGACGCGACGCGGGCGCTGAGGGACCCGCTTCACCAGCGGCGGCTTCGACGCGGTGCGACGTCGCTCGAAACCGGGAATCGCAGTCACCCTCGCACCGTAGGTTCCGTGGTCGACCACGACAAGGATTCTGTTCGGTGTTCACGCGCCCGACTCCTACCCGGCACTCCCGAACATCACGCAGACCGTCGCGGTGCGCGCGCACCGCGACGGTCTGCGATCCGCGGGCGAGTCGCCGCGGTGCCCGGCTGCTACCAGCGCGGCTCCTCGCCGAGGATCCCGAGCGCCGTCTGCCCCACGAGCTCGTGGACGAGCGCGCTGTTCGCGGGATGGAACCCGCCACACCGGACATCCCGGTACATGCGCTCGAGCTCCTGGCCCTTGAACATGCCGCTGCCGCCGCTCACCTCCATCGCGAGATCGACGATCTTCTTCGCACCTTCGACGCAGTGGTACTTGGTCGCGACGATCTTGGCCGGCCACTCGCCGCCGTGGTCGACGCCCTCGGACCAGTCGGCGGCGGTGCGCTCGATGTGGGGCACCATGCCCTCGAGCGTGATCGCCATGTCGGCGATCGTGTGCTGGATCTCCGGGTTGTACGCCATCGCCCGGCCACCGAGGGCGATCGACGTGCGCGTTCCCGCCATGCCGACCGCGAGCTCGATCGCACGCTGGGCGATACCGGTGTACACGTTCGCGAACCCGCAGAGTCCCCACGCGAAGACGGCGACGATGAACGCATCGGCACCGGCGAGGCCCGCGGGAAGAACACGGGCGATGTAGCGGTCCGGGATGAACGCCTCTTCGAGGATCGTGTCGTCACTGCGCGTCGCGCGCATGCCCAGGGTGTCCCAGGTGTCGACGATCGTGTATCCGCTCGTGTCGCGGGGCATGAACGCGTGGACGATCTTCGGGTTTGCGGGATCGCTGCTGTCCATCGCGTGCAGGCCGAGCCGGGTCCAGACCGGGGTCAGCGAACCGAAGATCTTGTGTCCGGTGACCTTGTACCCACCGTCGACGGGTTCGGCGCGTGACGTCGACAGGAGGAGGGGCATGTCGTTGCCCGTCTCGCCGTGGCCGGCGGCGAAGATCTCACCGGCGACCGCCTCTTGGAGGACCCAGTCGAGCGAGGTGTCGCCCATGCGGTGGAGGTCGGCCGCCACTCCGGTCCAGTACACGTGCATGTTCGCGGCGAGCGCCGTCGCGGGCGAACGGCGGGCGAGCCGGCGCGTCTCGCGGCCGACGTCGGCGAGCGAGAAGCCCAGCCCGCCGAGCTCGGTCGGAACTGCCATCAGGAGGTAGCCCGAGTCGCGCAGCTCCTCGAAGTCTTCGGTGAAGAAGTGGTTCTCGCGGTCGTAGTCGGCGGTGCGCCCGGCGCACCGGTCGAGGACATCGTCGCTCAGGACGAACTGGGGGGTGGTGATCGTGGTCATCATGGTCTCCCAGGGTCGAGTCTTCGAGACCAACGTACGGATCCACGTCGCCGGCAACATCCGGGGCAGTACGGATATCCGGGTACGGAGATCCGGCTACGGAGATCGCTAGACAGACGACCGGGCGGCCAGGTCGGAGAACCGACGGGCGAGCTCGAGCCGGGAGCGCACGCCCAGCTTGGCGTAGGCGTTGGCGAGATGGGTCTCGACCGTCCGCTCCCCGATGAACAGGCGCTGCCCGATCTCCCGGGCGGTGAGGCCCTCGACCGCGAGCGCCGCGACCTCGCGCTCCCGCTTCGTGAGCGCATCCGGTCCGCTGCCCGGCGCGGCGGGCCCGCCGACCCGTGGGTCCGAGGCCATCGAGGCTCCGAGCGGCCGTGCGCTCGCGAGCCGTCGCTCCGATCGCTGCGAACTGTGCGACCGCGTGCCCGAGCACAGACGACCGAGACGGGCCGATCGGTCCGAGCGCGAGCGCACGGGCGCGGAGCGTGGCGGTGCGGGCCTCGAACAGGCGCCAACCGGCGGCCGCGAAGGCCGCTTCGGCTCGCGCCGAGCATCTCCGTCGCAGCCGGCGTCTCCCACGGCAACGGCTGCGGCGACCGCGACCACGGCGTCGATCGCCTGAAGCGGCTCGGCGTCGGTCGGCCCGAACGCCGCGGACCGCGGCCTCGGCGAGCCGCGGCCGCTTCGGCGTCAGCGGTCTCGGCGGCGAGCTCCGCGAGATCGAATGCATTGAAGCGCCCGCACAGGCCGGATCCGCGAGTCGACGTCGACTGGATCGCCGCAATCAGTTCCCGACGGGCAGCACCGCCATCACCTCCGGATGCGACCTGGACGCCTCTCGACCCACGGGACGAGATCGGCCTGGAACCAGAACGGCCGCCCGCCGTACACCGCGTCCATCGTTGCGATCCACGCCGTCGCTTCGTCGACCCGCCCCGTCTCCACTGCACCCGCAGCCGCGAAGCAGACCCCCATCCTCCGCGTGCTCGCGGCGCCCTGCGACCACGCGAGGAGGTCGCGCCCGGTGTCGGCCGCTCGTTCGACGTCGCCGGCAAGCCACCCGGCCATCACCTCGAAGTCGGGGAGCAACGTGTCGCGATACGAGAGATTCGCGGCCCGACCCGCTGCAAAGCAGCTCGCCGCACTTCTCCCAGTTGCCGAGCGTCGCCGCCGCGAAGTGCCTGTTGTCCGAGGAGGTAGCTGATCCGATACCAGTTCGCTCGCTTCCGTGCGATCCCGAGCGCGCGCTCGATGACCGGCAGACACTCGCGGACCCGACCCCCGAACAGCAGCACCCAGACGAGTGAGCACAGCGCTTGGAGCTCCACGAAGCGATCGCCGATGGACTCTGCCGCGGCCAGGACCTCCCTCGCAGTCGCTTCGTGCTCGCCCGGGTCGCCGCGAATCGCGGCGAGGTAGCCCAGCTCGTTGCGGGCGAGCAGGGCTCTGCTCGTCTCACCGGCCTCGATGAACAGGTCACGCGCCTCTTCGACGAGTGCAGTGCCCGTCTCGACCTCACCCCCTGACCACGCGAGCAGGATGCCGAGATGGAACCGCACCGCAGCCCGGACGCGTCAGGTCCGGTGATGCTTCGGCCAGCTGCTGCGATGTTGCGCATGGCGCGGATCCCGACGCTCGCGCTCCAGTCGGCGCGGTGGTCGACCACCCAGTCGGACTGCCACCGCATCGCGTCGAACACGTCGAGCCATCGCCGATCGCCGGCGGGGAGGAGATCGAGCAGCGCATCGAGGAGCGCGAGCGCCTCGTGGTGATGTTCACGTTCGTCGGCCTGGCGGAGCGCCTCGCAGAGCGCCTCGACGGCTTCCGCGATCGCCGACGTCGGCCGAGCGCACGAAGTGACCCGCCGCGGCACCGAACTGGCCCGCACCGACCAACCCTCGCGCCACGTGGCGGTGCAGAGCTCGACGACGCGCTCGGCCGATGCTCTCGTAGATCGCCTGCTCGATCAACGGATGCGCGAGCTCGTAGGTCAGCTCACGGCCGTGCTCGTCCTCCGACACGTAGCGCTTGCGCACGAGCGAGTCGAGCAGGTCGGCGGTCTCGTCGAGCGGACGACCGCCGAGCCTGACCACGTCGCCGAGCTCGACCCGGTAGCCGAGCACCGCCAGGAGCTCGATCAGCGAACGCGCGCGTGGATCGAAGCGTTCGATGAGCGTCGTGACCCGCTGCGCGAGATCCTCCGGCAACGATTCGAGGCTCGGGTGTTCGAGGTCTGCGTCTTCGTCGAGCAGGGCGCGGATGAGTCCGACCGCGAACAGCGAGACACCGCGGGAGCGTTCGAGGAGCCAGTCGATCAAGCGCGTCGCTGACCTCGTCCATCGTCGACGAACGCCGCCGCGAGCCGCGCGATCCCGTTGCGATCGAGGGGCGCGAGCTCCGACCGGTGCAGCACGGCGTCCTGTTCGAGCCCGTAGATGATCTCCGTGGCGGTCGCGTACTCGGCGAGCTCGACCGGCCGCGCCGTGAGCACCATGAGCACGCGTCGGTCGTCGAGGTTGCGCGCCAGATAGTTCAACGCTTCCCACGACGACCCGTCGGCGAGATGCACGTCGTCGAGCACGAGCACCACAGGGGCGAGCTCGCTCAGGTTGGCGAGCAGCGTCGCGAGGCCGGCCAGGACGCGGTCGGGAGCGGGCGCGCGATCCGGCACCGCGCCGCGCGCCCCGGCGACACTGGGGAGCAACGTGGCGAGGTCATCGAGGTACGGGCCCGCGAGTGAGCGGACGGCTTCGGCATCGAGCGAGCGGAGATGCCGTTCGATCGCTTCGGTCCACAGCGCGAGCGACGCGGTGGCTCCGAACGGATAGGCGCGGGCGACGAGGGAGATCACCTCGTCTCGGTGCCGGCGGGCGAGCTCCCCCGCGACCCGCGTCTTACCGATCCCCGGCTCACCGAGCACCGAGCGCGATTCGGCACTCACCGCCGGCGGCGCGAGCGAACTCGACCTCGAGAGCCTGGAGATCGGAGGCCCTCCCGACGACGGGTATCTCGCGGGGGTCGACCGCGTCACGCCGTGAGGCGCCAGTGGCGCCGAGGCTCGCGCTCACAGGTCGTTCGACCGTGTGCACCGCACGCCGAAACGGTAGCCGTCGACGGTCGGCTCGGCACACGGGATTGCATCGCTCTCGGGCCGGACCGAGCTCCTCCCTGCATCGGCGCCTCACAGAGGCGCGTTCTACATGGCGTCGCCGGTGGTCTCGACCCGAGCCGAGCGGATGCTCCCGGCGACGGCCCGAGCCGCGAGCACGGCCGCGACGAACACCCACACGGCCAGAATCACGTAGACCAGCGCGGGCATCCCGTGACCGGCCACCACGATGTAGAGATCGGGGAGGAAGAACGCCGTGACCGCGATCGACCCCCAGCGCCGCACCCGGGGCCAGTCGTGGTCCATCACCCCGGTGACCACCCGGGCCGTGCCGATCGCGTACGGCACCGACGAGATCAGGTCGATGGTCCCGTAGACCCAGGGATTCACGCCGTAGTCGCCGAGGGCCTGCCAGACGACGAGCGTCCGGGCGAGGCCGTACACGACGACACCGACGACCCAGATCGACTCGAAGACCAGCCGGTGGCGGGATCTCAGCGGACCAGCCGGATCGGGCGGCATCGACACCGGGCAACCGTAGCGGCAGCTCTCACCCTCCGCGCGCCGGTCCGGCGCCATGACCACCCTGCCGCGTCCTGAACGCCCCGCCCCCACTACACTTTCTCGATGAGTTCCACCGCTCGACCGGTTCGAACCGGGCCGGCTCCCACCCGCGACGGCACCGCTCGCGCGTGGTTCGTGCACGGCATCACCGCGAGCGGGGTGCTCCTCGGTGCCCTCGGTTTGGAAGCCGTCGTCCGCAACCATCCGCGGGCCGCGATCTTCTGGCTCGTCGCCGCGATGATCGTCGACGGGATCGACGGACCGGTCGCCCGCGCCTGGCGAGTCGAGTCGATGCTGCCGACGGTCGACGGCAACGTGCTCGACCTCGTCGTCGACTACCTCACGTGCGTCGTCGTACCGGTGGCCTTCATGGCCCACTTCCACACGTTCCCGCCGGGCTTCATCGTCCCGATGAGCGCGCTCGTCCTGTTCACCGCGGTCCTGTGGTTCGCCCGCCGCGATCTCATGACCGAAGACCATTGGTTCCGCGGGTTCCCGGCGATCTGGAACCTGGTCGCACCCACCTTCTTCCTCCTGCACACGCCGACCGGGCTGAACGTCGTGATCACCGTCGCCCTGTGCATCCTCACGCTGACCAGCGTCAAGTTCGTCCACCCGGTGCAGGTGCTCGAGCACCGATCGGTGAACATCGCCGTCACCGCGGTCTGGCTGTCGGCGATGGTCTGGCTCACGTTGGCGTGGCCGGAAACCCCGATCGTCGGTCGGATCGCACTCGTCGCCGCCCCCGCGTGGTTCGCGTACATCACCATCGTGCGGACGCGGCGCGGCGATCCCATCTGCCCGACCGGATTCCTTGCCGGGAACGCCCAGCTGACCCACCTGCTCGTCGTCGACGATCTCGAACGCTCGGTGCGCTTCTACCGCGACGTGCTCGGCGCCCAGGTCACCCACGAAGACACCGACACTTCGTGTGTGCTCGATCTCTGCGGTTCGCGACTCCTGCTCGTGACCAACGTTCCGACCCCGGATCACCACGCCGTGACGTTCGCGGCGCCCGTCGACCCCGGGGTGGTGAGCCAGGAGCTCACGATCACGGTGCCCGACTGTGAGGCCGCCTACCGCGCGCTGGCCGAGCGGGGGGCCGAGTTCCTGACGCCCCCCGTCACCGATGCCGACGGCGGTGTCACCCGCTGCTGCTTCCGGGATCCCGACCACCACCTCCTCGCACTCAGCGAGAGCACACCGGCGGTCGAACCAACCTCCTGAGGCGTCACCGGCCCCCGCCGTCTCGCCCGTCTCGCCGTCTCGCCCGTTGCGATGTTCGATCGCTCGGGCGTAGACAGCCTCGAAGCGCGGCGACCAACCCGTCCCACGACAACTCGGCACGCGCGTGCGCGAGCGCGTTGGCGCCGCGAGCAGCCGTCTCGGCCGGATCGTTCACCACCGTCACGAGCACATCGCTCAGCGCATCGGGATCGTCGGGCGGGACGAACCAGCCCGTCGGGTGCGCCGGATCGAGGTTCACCATCGAGATGAGCCCACCGCTGCGGCACGCGACGACGGGGAGACCGACGGCCATCGCCTCGAGCGGGACCTGCGGATACGGGTCGTCGACCGACGGCACGACGAGCGCGTCGCACGCGGCGAGCCCCGTCGGGAGATCGTCGTGGCCGCGCCAGCCCGGTGAAGTAGATGCCGTCGGCCCCGACCTCCTCCGCGACCGTGACCGGATGCTCGCCTTCCCACTCGCCGGGGTGTCCGCCCCAGATCACGAGCGAGCCGGGCCGGGTGAACCGGTCGCGCGCCCGGGCGAACGCGCGGACCAGTGCGGGCACACGCTTGAATCCGAGGAAGCGCCCGACGAAGAGCAAGACGGTGGCGTCGTCGTCGACACCGAGCAGGCGATCGAGATCGGCGTCGGTGTACGCGAGCGTCGCCGGGCGGCCCGAGCTCGGTCCAGCCCTGCGGATCGTCGACGAGCGCGCGCCGGAACGCGGCGCGCCGGGCACCGGGCGTGCGGAGCCGCGGCCGGAAGCGCTCGATGTCGACACCGTTGGGGATCGCGGTCACGTGTTCGGGCTCGATCCCGAACCTCGCGATCGCGCTCTCCCGGTTCTGGGGTGACACCGTGATCAGGTGGTCGGCCAGGTCGCACCTGGCGCTTCATCCGATCCGACCAGAACTCGCCGTGGCGCCAGAAGTCCCAGCGGGTGGTGCGGAGCATCGCAACCTGCGCGTCGTCGAGGTCGCCCGTTGTCGCGGCGAGCCGTTCCGCCGCGGCGGGCATCGTCTCGAGGGTCTCACCGAGTGTCGTGGCCAACGCGATTCTCTCGTCGATCGCTTCGAGGAGCTTCATCTCCGTGCCGTGGAGGTGGACGACCACGGGAACCTCGGGCCAGGCGCGGTGCGCCGCGTCGAGTTGCGGCGTGAGGTGATGGAGGTGGAACACGTCGGCGCGCTCGGCCCCCGCCGCCCGAAAGGGCAATTCCCACACCGACACGAGGTGCTCGGCGAGCTCCGGTGGCACCGACGCGAACACGACGTCGGGAACGCCGGCGCGATCTTCGTACGAAGGGTGCATCGGCTGCGGGGCCGCGATCGCCGCGGTCGCGTCGCCAGCCGCCTCGAACGCGCGGACCGCGTCGGTGGCATCGACGCAGTGCACGTCGAGACCGTCGAAGAAGGTCGGGGCGTGGGTCTCGTCACCCGGCCCGCCGAGCGAACCGACCGCGAGCGACACCGACCAACCCGCACGCGCGAGCGCTGGGCTCAGGTAGCGCACGACGTACGCCGACCCTCCGCGCGGGTAGAACAGCAGCCCCATGACGACCCGGCGCCCGCTCATCGAGCCGTCAGCTCGACTCGTTGGGTTCCGGAGGACTCCCGTAGGGATCGTCGCGCAAGCCGAGCGCGTCGACCAGACGCGGGGCGCGGATCGGCGCGGTCAACGAGGGCGGGGCACCAGGAGTGAGCAGCGTTGGATCGGGTCCGTGCACCAACTTCCCGACCATCCCCTGGTCCTCGGCGAGCACCGCGCCGGCACACGCACCGACGACGACGCAGATCGACGCGCCGCTGAACCAGGTGACCAGCGCGAGCGCGACCCCGAAGAACCCGAACTGTCGCTGATGACTCGTGACCACGTCGGGCATCCACAATGTCGCGCTGGCCGCGTAGGTGGTCATCGCGATCCCGGTGATCACTCCCGTTGCCCACAGCACGCGCCGGCGCACGTGGCCACGCAACATCACCGAGGCGGTCAGCCACCAGACCACGACCGCGCCCGCGAAGCTCGCGACCAGGAACACCGCGGTCCCGGAAGGGCCCGAGAGGACACCACGAGCAGCGCCGACGAGCGCGAAGTACGCGAGGATCGCCACGAACCATGCCGGTCCGCGGAGGTACTTCGTCGCCCCTCCTCCGCCGGGTCGCCGCCAGGCCCGCGAGTACACACGTTGCAGCGCGGTCGTGAACGAGCTGGCATAGAAGAACGTGAACGCGAGACCGAGGAAACCGGTGGCCCGTCGGACATCCGACGACTTCGCGAAGGCCTGCTTCGCCTCGGCCAGCGCTTTCCCGCTCATGCCCATCCGGCCGGTCACGGCGGTCAGGATCGCCCGGCGCACGTGCTCGGGCATGAACGCGGCAACGACGATGACCAACGGGAAGAACGAGACGAACGCCTTCGCCGCGAGCGCGACGCTGCGATCGACGAACTCGCTCTCGAGCATGCGATCCCAGACCTTCCACACGAGCGTGCCTTCGGCCCACGCGCGCACCGTCGCCACCATCCTCAGGACAGCCTTCATGCTCTCCGCGCCTTCCGGGCCAGATCGGCGACGACCCGCTCGAGCGGGTCGGAGTCGAAGTCGGAGTCGTCGGCCTGGTTCGTCGTGCGCGCGAACGTGAGATCGAGTCGGGGACAGTGGATGGTCTGGGTTCCCCAGTAGCCGCGATGTCCGAAGCAGTGCTCACCGTCGACATCGACGGCGAAGATCCCCATCGCCGCACCCGCGGCCTTCCCGGGACCGACGACCCGGGTCATCGTCCTCAGCGTCGCGCGGTCGTGGAACACCTTCCCGTGGAAGAGCGCGCGGTAGAACCGGGTGAGGTCGCCGACGGTCGAGACGAGACCTCCGCCGCCGTAGAGGTCGGTCGACGCGTCGAGCCCGATGTTGTCGTACGTGTCGTAGTACTGGTGGGCCCGGGTTCCCTCACCGGCAGGCGTCGGCTCGAGCGTCTCCCAGTAGGTGTGTTCGAGCCCGAGGCGACGGAACCCGATCAGCTCCCGGACCGCCGCGGGAAGCGACCGATGAGTCGATCGCTCGAGGATCTCGCCGAGCAACACGTACCCGGTGTCGGAGTACTTGTACTTCTCCCCGGGCGCACCGATCGGGTCGCCGTGCTCGGTCGCGAACCGCAGCTGCTCGAGACGGGTCCAGCGGTGGCGGGGATCAGCGGTCTCTGCCGCGTCGTAGGCCGCCGACTCGGCGTAGTCGTACAGGCCCGCGGTGTGACGGAGCAGCTGGCGCACCGTGATCTCGCGGACGCGATAGCCGTCGGCGCGCAACACCGATGCCGACTTCTTCGAGAGGTACTTCGAGATCGGGTCGTCGAGCCCGATCTTGCCCTGCTCGACGAGCCGCAGGATCGCGGCCGCGACGAACGTCTTCGTCATGCTCGCGACCCGGAACGGCGTCTCGGCTCGAAGCGGTGTGCCCGCGCCGACGTCGGCGAGGCCCGTCGAGGCGGTGACGTCGAGCCCGGGTGCCCGTACCGCGATCGCCTCTCCCGGGATCGACGGATTCGCGGCGACATCTGCTTCCAACCCCGCCACCAACTTCGCGCGCGCGTCGGCAGTGGTCTCGTCGTCGGCGGCCGCTCCGGCCGCGGCTCCACCAATCCCCAGGCTCAACACTGCGAGGGACGCGACCAGCACGCGACCCGTTCGAGCGATCATCTCACCAAGAGTTTCCCGTCGACATCCCCCACGGGCGCGAGCATAGAGAGCCATCGGATCACGCGGTGACCATCGGATCGGCCCGCGAGCGTCCCTACTTGGTGCGCCAGGACCGTTCGAAGGGGAGCCGCCAGGCGTCGGGCGCGATGAGTTGGTGGATCGCGTTGGGTCCCCACGAACCGGGTGCATAGGGTCGGACCGGCGGCGGGTCCTCGAGGAGCGGCGTCGACCGCTCCCAGAGCTTCTCGACGTCCTGCGCGCTCGTGAAGAGCGTGTGGTCGCCGCACATCGCGTCGTAGATCAACCGCTCGTAGGCCTCGAGCAGGTCGTCGGTCCGGCCGGTCTCGTGGAGCGCGAACTGCAAGCTCTGCTTGTCGAGCGTCATCCCCTTTCCCGGACGCTTCCCGTAGAACGACAGCGACAGCTTCGACGCGTCGGCGAGATCGAACGTGAGGTGATCAGGACCGTGCGCGCCAACCCCCGAACCCGCGGGGAACATGCTCTTCGGCGGCTCCCTGAACGCGATCGAGATCACACGCGCACCCTCCGCCATGCGCTTGCCGGTGCGCAGGTAGAACGGGACGCCGGCCCACCGCCAGTTGTCGATCTCGCATTTCAGCGCGATGAACGTCTCGGTCTCCGAGTGACCGCCGACCCCGGGCTCGTCGAGGTAGCCGATGTACTGCCCGCGCACGACGTGCGCCGGTTCGATCGGCCGCAACGAGCGGAAGACCTTGTTCTTCTCCTCGCCGATGGCGCGCGGCTCGAGCGTGGTCGGCGGCTCCATCGCCATGAACGCGAGCACCTGGAACAGGTGGTTCACGACCATGTCGCGGTACGCGCCCGTCTTCTCGTAGAAACCGATGCGACGGCCGATGGAGAGGGTCTCGGGCACGTCGATCTGCACGTGAGCGATGTGCTGACGGTTCCAGATCGGCTCGAACAGACCGTTGGCGAACCGGAACGCCAGGATGTTGAGCGCGGCTTCCTTCCCCAGGAAGTGGTCGATCCGAAAGATCTGGCTTTCGTCGAACGTGCCGTGCAACGTCGCGTTGAGCGCCACCGCAGTGGCGAGGTTCGTGCCGAACGGCTTCTCCATGATGATCCGCGCCCGATCAGCCAGTCCGGCTCGGCCGAGGAGCTCCAGCACCTCGGTCGCAGCCGCGGGCGGGATGCTGAGGTAGTGCAGCCGCCGGACGTCACCACCGAGCTCGTCTTCGAGACCACCCACCGCCTTGGCGAGGGAGTCGGCGCCGGCGGATTGCGAGACGAACGAGAGGCGCGAGGAGAAGTCGGCCCAGAGATCGTCGGCGACTCCGTGATGCGCGAACTCGTCGAGCGCGGTACGCGCGAACGCCCGGAATCCGTCGTCGTCGAGATCGTCGAGCGACGTGGCGAGAATCCGGCACTCCGGAAGCAGGCCGGCTCGGGCCAGGTGGAAGAGCCCGGGGATCAACTTCCGGCGGGCCAGGTCGCCCGTCCCGCCGAACAGCACCATCACGTGGGGACGCAACGGCGCGATCAGGTGCGGGTTGATGTCTGTCGGATCAGCAGGCATGCGCGGCCAACTCCCGGGAGGGAACGTACGCCGATGATCCTGCGAACCGGTTTCGCGCCGGTTACCGGCAGACGAGCACCTCGTGAAGGGTCACCCGTTCGCGACTACTTCGGGTCGTTTACTTCGGGTCGTCGAAGCCTTCGTACTTGGCGAAGTCGAAGTCGTCGTCTTCGCCACCTTCGCTGTTCCCGTAGTCACGATTGCGCTTCATCGCCATCGCGCCGGCGACGATGCAGATCACGGCGATCACCGCGAAGATGCCGATTCCGTAGTACATGGTCCCAGCGTACTTCGGTCGCGCCTAGCCGAACAGCTGCACCGCACCGATCCCCACGAGCACGACCCCGAGCACCGCAGACGGGTAGAAGGTGAGCGGATCCTTGTGCACGCTGATCCAGGCCTGCGCATCCCGCAGCCAGTCGGCAGCCCGACCCCCGAACACGACATAGAGCGCCACCGGGATCCACACCAGGACGGTCGCGACGAGCACGTACAGCACCGTGAGCTCGGCCTCGTGCGCGTCACTCAACCCCGCGGTGGTGATAGCACCCGTGGCGACCAGCGTGACTCCGATCCGCTTCGGTCCCCCGACGCCCAAGATCGTGCCTGCGACGAGGGCGGTCAACGGACTCAGCGAGGAGAGCCGCTTGCGCACCGCTGCGGTGCGCGGGCTCGGCGTGAGCCGAGGGGGCCGGCCACGGTCACGGCGGACCCAGACCGCGGTCGCGAGCAACGCCGCGCCGAACAGGATCGCGAACGCCGCCTCGATCGCGGGGTGCTCACCGTGCCCCGGGACCGACAGCGTCCCGATGAAGATGGCCAGGAGGCACAACACCGATTGGCCGGCGAGAAAGCCCGCCGCGAAGAACGAACCGTTGAGCCGACCACGACCGCTCGTGAGCACCACCAGCACCGATGCGAGCGCGAGCGGGCTCGTCGCGGCGACCAGGGCGAAGAGCAGGACGCGCAGCGTGATCTCGGTCGCAGGAAGGGAAGACGTTCCCGATGTCTAGCAACCGGCGCGTCCGGGAGCGGACCTCTGATCCCGCCGCTATGCGACCAAGCCGATCAGGCCCCGGAAGAACAGCCAGGCCCCGGCGAGCAGGTAGATCCAGTTGATGACCGCGTTGCGGTGGTTGTCGACGTAGTTGCGGATCCGGTCGAGCCGAGCCGCGGCACTGCCGGGTGAACGCAGCGCGAGCACCTCGAGGATCACGATCCCGGTGGTCGTGGCGAGCGTGAAGACGAACGCGATCAGCACCGACTCCCCTGCGCCGAGGTCGGCACGGACGATCTCGGTCATCGCCGCGATCATCACGGGCCAGGTCTGGGTGAGGCCTCCGGTGACGAACGCGCCGGGATAGCCCATCGTCGCGATCCGACGCTCCCAGCCCGGAGCCGGCTTCTCGGGGTCGGGTTCGGCCTTCGGTTGCGGCGGGCGGAGTCGCCGCCGCAGCCAGATCAGGACGAGGATCGCGCCCATCGCGAGCTCGAGCGCCAACGTCCACGTGCCGGGTGTGCTGGACGCCGATGTGGTCGTCGGCAGCGACGAACCCAGGAGCGCGATCGCGACTCCGATCAGCATCACGGTCGTGATCCAGCCGCCGATGAAGGCGATGCCGTTGCGGGGCCCACGATCGGTCGCGAGGACCAGCGAGAACGCGACCAGGCTGAACGGCGACGCCGCGGCGGTGATCGCGAGGATCAGGAGCGACGAGAACGTCACGTGGCCATGACCGTGGCACCCGCACGCCGGGTTGTCGTCACCAACACCATCCCATCCGCTTCACTCACAGACTGGGCAACGTAGCCCTCGGGGTGGCAGGGGGCGGGGAATGGCGGGTCAACGCGAAGGGGGGATCGCAGCGCCGGTGAACACCCGACCGACGAACGGTGACGTCATCGCTCGGACCAGGGCGCTGTAGTCGACCTGGAATCGGATCTCGGTTCCCACCGCGGGTCGCTTCCCCGTTCCCGCATCGACCACGAGGTGGTCGCTGCTGGCGCCGAGGATCTCGATCCCCGCGGGCGGGGTGAGACCGTCGGGATCGACGTCCTGGCGACCGACCGCGAGGATCGACGCGGGTTGTCGTCCCCCGATCCTCCGCGGCGCGGCTGGATCCCGAAGGCGGTCTGGTTGATCTCGCCCCACGACTGCGACGGCTTCGCCTTCGACTCGATGACCTCGGCGACGAGCGTGATCGCGTCGGTGTGCAGGCCGTCGATCGGATGCCGGTCGGAGCGGCTCGCGGCCGAGCAGGATCGACTCGCCGAGCCGCAGGTCGTTGATCGCGGCCGACGTCGGCGCCGCCGAACGCCCAGTCGAGGTTGGCCGAGTTGCCGCCCGAGACGATGTCGAAGGTGACGCCGAACGTCGTCTCGATCGACGCCGGCGAGCGACGAGAGCTCGGCCATGTTCCGCGCGATCGGGCGCCACGCCGCTCTGGCACGCGAGGTTGGTGCCGATGCCGCGCAGCGACGAGGTTCGGGAGCTCGAGCGTCGGACGGGCGACGGCTTCGAGGTCGCCGGGCAGGATGCCCTCGCGGAGGTCGCCGAGCTCGACCATGAGGATCGACGCCGTGGTCGCGGTCGCTGCGCCCGCGCGGCAGCCGACAGGCGTGCGAGGACGTCGAGCTCGGTGTTGAAGCTCACGTCGGCGGCGGCGACGACCCGGTCGACCTGGCTCAGCATCGGCGAGCGGATGCAGCGTCATCGGGCTCGGCGACGCCGGCGCGCCGCATCGCTTCGATGTTCTCGATCCGCGACTCGCCGATCGACGACGACGCCGGCCGCGAGCAGCTCGCGGGCGATCTCGGGCGACGCCGAGCGTCGCCTTGGTGACGCCGGTGACGCGCGATGCCCGCGCGCCGCGAGCCGCTCGACGAGCGTCCGGGCGTTGTGGCGGATCCGGTCGAGGCGATCTCCAGCCTCGGCGCGGTCATGACGCTGGCGGCGGCCAGCTTCGGCTCGAGCTCGGGGAACGCCCGCAGCACCATGTCGACCAGGCGGTCGGGCGAGCGGGTCAGCGCGTCGGTGGCCGGGATGCCGAGCTCGCACTCGTAGCAGCGTGATCGCGGCGGTGACCTCGGCGTCGGTCATGTTCTCGTGGTTGATCGTGAGGCCGATGACCTTGGTGTCGGCGAAGGTCTCGATCAGGTTGATCTCGCTCGCCGGCGTCGGCATCGGGACGTCGGGGAAGTCGCCGAGCCATCTGGCGGGCCGGGCGCGTGCTGCAGGATCACGCCGTCGGGCTGGCTGCCGCGCAGGATGAAGGTCGACGTGAGGTAGGCGGGGTGGCTGAGCGCGCCCTGGCCCTCGATGATGATCACGTCGGGGTGCTCGCCTTCGAACGCCTCGACGACCGTCGACTCCATCTCGCCCGAGCAGAACTGGCACGGGATGGCGTCGAGGGCGACGCCGTAGCGCGCGCCCTGGATCAGGCCGGTCTGGCCGGTGCCGACCATGACGGCCTGGATGCCCCGGTCGTTGAGGGCCTGGGTGAGGATCGTGGCGGTCGTGCGCTTGCCGATCGCGCCGTCGGTGCCGAGCACGGCGATGCGCGGGCAGGTGACCTCGGCGATGCGGCCGCTGAACATGCGCAGGTCCTTCTTGTCGCGCGGCCGGCGCACGTCGAGGATCTGACACGTCGTTGGCCGCGGCGGCGGCGGCGAACTCGGGGTCGTCGTTCAGGAACTCGTGCAGCCCGTTGACGATGTTCATGCCGCGGCCGATGGCGTCGAGCACGATCTCGCGCTCGCCGGGCGACAGCATGCCGCTCGACGGCGCCATCGCCGAAGATGAAGAAGTCGGGACACGGCGCCGCGGCGCCGATCGCGTCGGCGAGGTCGGCGCAGATCGGGATGCCGTTGGGCTCGTCGCCGAGCACCTCGCCGGCGTCGAGGCCCGCCTGCGCGCTGTCGATGACCGACGAGGATCTCGTAGCGCTCGGAGTGGCGGACCAGGCCGTTGGCCGTCTTGCCGTCGATGCGCGCCGAAGTTGGCCTCGCAGTAGACGACGGCGGTCGGGCGCGGTCGGGACGCGCGTGACGGCGGGATGGGGACTGGGGACATGGCGCTCCTCGAGGTGGGCTCAGAGGAGGCGACGAGGATCGGCCGGCCGATGCGGCCGACGGTCAAGGAGAGGTCCCCGCTAAGTGACGGCTGAGACACCCAGGGTACCGCACTCCGCCTCGATCGGGCGCCCGGCCGTCAGCCGGCGGCGCCCTTCGCGGGCGCTCCCGCCGTCGAACGCCGGGGTCGAGGTCGCAGCAGGTGCGGACACGTCGACCCCGTCGTCGAAGGCCTCGCAGCCCGGTGCGCTCGGAACAGGCGGGACCGGCCCGGTGACGGTCGGCCGTGTCGCCGCTGACCCGCAGCCACGATCCCTCGTACATGGCGAGCACCGGGCAGTCGTTCTCCTCGAGGAACTCGTCGATCCGCTCCTCGCGGGTCTCGCCCATGAACGTCGAGGCCGGATCGGCGTCGACGTAGTGCAGGTTGATCTGGAACGGCACCAGGCCGAGCGCGTCGAAGCGTCGGCGGGCTGGCAGATCGGCATGTCGTTGGTCGTGCGGATGGTCGGGCAGGCGACGTTGGTGCCGGCCGACGCGCCCATGTACCGGCGTCGCCCCGCGCGCACGCGGTCGCCGAGCCCGTCGACCACGTCGAGGCCGTACAGCGAGTCGAGCAGCCGGAAGGTGTTGCCGCCGCCCATCATCACCACGTCGGCGTCGAGGATGGCCCGGTCGGGTGCGTCGGACCGGTGGGCCGACACGACCTCGATGCCGAACGCGCCGAGCGCGGCGGTGACCCGGTCGGCGTAGTCGTCCCAGTCGGCGAGGGCGAAGGGGACGAACGTGACCGTGGTCGCCGGCGGCCACCTCGGCGAAGGCCTCGGCCGCGTGGGAGAACATCTGGCTCGCCGTAGTTGGTGGAGTTCGACAGCAGCAGGAGTTCCATGGCGGCCCATCCTGACTCAGCCGGCGCGCGGCGCCCTCATCCGACCGAGCGACGGCCCGGTGCCCGGGGCGCGGCCGTGATCCCGGAGGTACGCCATCTCGGTACGCTGAGCCATGGATTCGATGCCGACGGAAGCGTCCACGCGGGATACCGAAGTCGAGCTGACCCCGCTCGAGTTCGGGCTCCGCGGCGATGCCGTCGCCCGCGACCCCGACGGGTCGCGTCTTCTCGATCCCCGGAGCGGTCCCCGGTGAGCGAGTCCGGGTCAAGGCGCTCGCCCGGCGGCGAGGCATCGTGCACGCGCGCATCGTCGAAGTCGTCGAGGCGTCGCCGAACCGGGTCGATCCGCCGTGTCCCGAGGTCGCCCACGGTTGCGGCGCGTGTCAGTGGCAGCACATCGACCTCGAGGCCCAGCAGACCTACAAGCGCGAGCATCATCACCGACTGCGCTCGGCCTGTCCGGATGCGACCGAGCAGGCCCGGCTCCGGCCGACGGTGGCGCTCGGCCCGACAGGTTTCCGGACCACGATGCACGCCGCGGTCACGAACGGTCGTGCCGGGTTTCGACGCTACCGGTCACACCGATTGGTTCCGGTCGAGTCATGTCTCGTCGCCCATCCGCTCCTCGAGGAGCTGATCGTCGACGGCTCCTACGGCGATGCGTCCGAGGTGCTCCTCCGGTGCGGGGCGAGAACCGGCGAGCGCCTCGCGATGCCGAAGCCGCGCGGAGCGAAGATCGACGTTGCCGGTCGACGTCCGCAGCGATCACGTCCGGGAGCTCGCGGCGGGCCGTGAGTGGCAGATCTCAGGCGCGTTCGTTCTTCCAGACTCGAGCCGACGGAGTCGACGCACTCGCCGCCGAGGTCATCGCGGCCGCGGCAGAGATCGAACCATCCGGCAGAGCCCTCGATCTCTACAGCGGCGTCGGCGTGTTCGCGGGTGTGCTCGCCGAACGGGGGTGGTCGGTCACTGCGGTGGAGAGTGATCGCCACGCGGTGAAGGACGCCCGCGTGAACCTCCGTGAGCTCGACGTGTCGTCGGTCCGGGCCGACGTCACGCGGTGGAAGCCGCCGATGGCCGATCTCGTCGTCGCCGACCCCAGCCGCGCCGGCCTCGACCACCGCGGCGTCGAGGTGGTCGCGGCGAGCGGTGCCCGAGCGCGTGATCCTCATCAGCTGCGACGCCGCGAGTCTCGGGCGCGACGCTTCGCTGCTCGCGCCGGGCCGGATACACGCTCGCGTCGGCCACCCCGGTCGACCTCTTCCCACAGACGTTCCACGTCGAGGTGGTCAGCGTCTACGACCGGTGAGCGCGACGGCGGACACCGGATGTTCGATCCCGACTAGAACATCCGCGTGCCGTCGGAAGAAGCAGATTCACTGAACGAGCGCATGCCTGCGTTCAACGCTCCGGCGTCCGCGAATCCCGCGACGACACGCGTCGGCTGGATCGGCACCGGGGTCATGGGTGCGTCGATGTGCGGCCACCTGCTGGCCCACGGCTACCGGGTCACGCTCACGACCCGCAGCCGCGCCCGAGCCGTTGGTCTGCTGGCCGACGGGGCGGCCTGGGCCGAGACGCCTTCGGCGGTCGCCGCGGCCAGCGACATCGTGTTCTCCATGGTCGGCTTCCCCGACGATGTGCGCGAGGTCCTGCTCGGTTCCGAGGGTGCCCTGTCACGCGCCGCGCCGGGAGCGGTCCTCGTCGACATGACCACCAGCGAGCCATCGCTCGCGATCGAGATCGCCGACACCGCTGCCGCACGCGGCGTGCACGTGCTCGACGCGCCCGTGTCGGGCGGCGACGTCGGCGCCCGCAATGCCGCGCTGTCGATCATGGTCGGCGGTCCGTCCGATGTGTTCGACGCGGTCAAACCGTGCTTCGAGACGATGGGAACGACGATCGTGCTCCAGGGCGGTCACGGCGCCGGGCAGCACACCAAGATGGTCAACCAGATCCTCGTTGCCGGCACGATGGTCGCCATGTCGGAGGGCCTGCTGTACGCGTTCCGTGCAGGGCTCGACGTGGAACAGGTCCTCGCGTCCGTCGCCAACGGCGCGGCCGGCAGCTGGGCGCTGTCGAACCTCGCCCCGCGGGTGGTGGCGGGGAACTTCGCGCCCGGGTTCTCGGTCGACCACCTCGTCAAGGACCTCGGCATTGCGTTGGCCGAGGCGAAACGGGCGCGGCTCGCGGTACCCGGCCTCGCGCTCGCAAACCAGCTCTACGTCGCTCTTCAGGCCCAGGATCGCGGACGCGACGGCACCCAAGCCCTCGTCCACGCGCTGGCATCATTGTCGGGCCTCACCTGGCCACCGTCGCCTGCCTGACCAGCCCTTCGAGGGCGCGATGAGCCGACACGGACGCCGGAACCGCTCTTTCGCCATCTTCCGTCAAGTGGGGCCCAAAAGCGGTCGATAGTCCGCGACGACGGAGACGACCGTCGCGAGGCGCACCGCATGAAGCCACCAGACGACAGGAGCATCGAGCCACGGGAACCGCTGTTCTCGCGCGCCCACCTCCTGGATCCGGCGCACCTGATCCTGATCCCGGCCGTCGTGATCCTCTGGGTCGCGAGCGATCTCGATGTGATCGCACCCGAGCCGCTCTGGTTGGTGCTCGGAGCGCTGCTCCTCACGCACGTGGCCGCGTCGTCCTTCGCGGCGGTCTTTCCCCCGGGCACGAGCCACGCCAAGCCGCTGCTGTTCCTCGCGGTGACGTTCGGACTTGCCGGCTTGCTCGTCTACATCATCGGTTGGGGCGCGGTGCTCGCGGTTGTCTTCGTCGCGTGCGCGGCAGCGACCATCCAACGAGACGGCTCCCGGTACGGCATTGCGGCCATGGTCGCGACCATCGTCACCATCATCGTCGGAGAGGTCGGTGTCGCGCTCGGCATCTTCATCTCGATGATCCCGGGTGCGGCGGGTCACGGCCTCGCATTCATCGAAGCTGCGGTGACGGTGTTCGTGATCGGGATCCTCGCGCGCGGGCAACGCCAGAAGGAGCAGGCCGAGTCACGCGAGCGAGCGACCGACGAACGGTTCCGCGCGCTCGTGCAGTACGCGTCGGACGCGATCCTCGTGTTCGACGACGACGGCGTCGTCATGTACGCGAGCCCCGCCGCCGAGCACCTGCTCCCGTACCCACCCGGCCAGCTCGAACGGTTCGATCCGAGCTGGGTCGATCCCGATCACGTCGAAACGATGATGCAGGCATTCGCTCGGATGCGAACGAACGCCGGCGGAGTCGAGTCGATGGAGATTCCGATCCGCCGGCCCGATGGCACGTCGAGATGGGTCGAGGTGCACGTCACGAACCTCACCCGGAATCCGGCCGTCGGCGGGTACGTGTGCAACATCCGCGACATCGGCGAACGGCGCGTCGCGCAGCAGCAACTCCAGCACGACGCGAACCACGATCCGCTCACCCGCCTGCCGAACCGACGGCACTTTCTCGAACACCTCGATCGCGCATGGAGCGACGCGACGCCCGACGACCTCATCGCCGTCCTGTTCATCGACGTCGACCACTTCAAGCATGTCAACGATCAGCTCGGGCACGCGGCCGGGGATCAGGTGCTCCACACCATCGCGAGCTCCCTTGCCAGGCTCCTGCGCCCCGGCGACGTCATCGCGCGATTCGGAGGCGACGAGTTCACGGTGCTCCTCGCGGGGCTGACCCGGATCGACGGCGCGATCGAGATCGCCGATCGCATCACCAGGGAGCTCTTCGGACCGCGCGACGTCGGTGACAACGCCGTCACGGTGTCGGTGAGCGTCGGCGTCGCGGCGTCACGCGGCCGGGACAAGACCGCCGAAGAACTGCTCAAGCACGCTGACGAAGCGATGTACCGAGCGAAGCGCAACGGTCGGGCCCGGTGGGAGTCGTACGACCAGCCACCCGCGCGCGTGACCTAGAACGAGCTCACGTACCGGTCAGCTCGCGGTCACGTCGCGCTTGGGCAGGAAGCCGTCGAGGAGCTTGGGGTGATCGTGAGCGAAGATCGGGGCCTTCTTGAAGTACCCCGGGCCGATCCACAGGTGCATCATCTGATCGTTGGCGATGGGAAGTGCTCGTCCACCCCGAGCCACGCACTCGCTGTCGCTCAACCAGATCTTCGAGTGCGGGTCGCCGAGTGAGACGACGGTCCCGCCCTTGACGCAGACCGACGCGTGCAGGTGCCACACGTCGTAGGGACCGGTGAAGCCCTTCGGTGCCGCGCCGGCCATGATGTAGCTGACTCCGGCGAACTTGGCGTCGGGCCCGTCGCCGTCGTACAGCAGGGCATTCGGTTCCAGGAGGTTGAACGGCGTCGACGCGATGAAGCCCGTTGCCTTGGTGTAGTGGGCGCCGATCCCGTACAAGCTCATGCTCGTCTTGCGCCAGCCGCCCCTCATCGCATCGGCGCCGGTCGGGTACTTGTGGGCCCACACGGCCCTCACCTGATCGACCTCGGCCTTGGTCTTGGCCGGCAGCTGGTCGTAGGTGATGTTGCTCTCGTGTCCGTTGATGTGCAGACCATGGTCGGCGCCGGACGACGCGGCGACCACCCCGTGATCGTGCGAGGTTCCGCCCGCCGTAGTTGATGCGGACCCTGCGCCGTGTGCGGCCTCGGCGTGGTTGCGTGCTTCGGGCGCACCGATGACGACCGACGTCAACGCGAGGACCGCGACCACCGCGACGAAGGCCGCCGTGTCGCTGCGGTAGGACCGGACCGCCCGCGAGAGCATCATCACGGCGAGCACCAGCGTCGCAGCTTCCATCGCGACCGTGATCCCGTCGACGAACGTCACCGATTCTGCATGGCCGGAGTGCGGGCCGAACGGGAGACCGACGGTACGGCTGATCGCCCAGGCGACGATGCTCACGCCGCTCACCCCGATGATCGAGAACAGGACCGGGCGCGACGGTCGGACCACCACCGCGAGCGCCAGACCGATCTGGAGCCACGCGGCAACGACGAAGCCGATCCCCTCGGCACTCGACTCACCGAAGTGCGACGGAGCCATGGCGAAGTGCACCGCGCCGGCGCCGGCGAGCATCGCTGCGACGACCCACTGGGCGACCCCTACGCCGGTCGACCGTGCGGTCCCGCTCGGCTGAGCGATGGCTGTCGCCATGACGAGTTCCCCCAACGATGATGGCGAGCCATGTCGGAACTCTGACTCGGCCGGTTTGACCCTACCGCGGCATCCGTTCCCGGCGCCATCACCCGATCGCCGTGACTTCAGTCGATCTCGAGGCGGTACCCCCTTCGGACGACGGTCCGGACCGCGGGGCCGGCCGCGCCCAGCTTCTTGCGCACGCGCGAGATCGCGGCCTCCACGGCGTGAGGATCGCCGACAGTTCCCCAGACGGCGCGCGTGAGCTCGCGCCGTCCGACGACCGCACCGTTCCTCGCCACCAGGAGCTCCACGATCGCCCGTTCCTGCTCGGTCAGCGTCACCGCGACATCGTCGACGAGGACCGTGGCACCTTGGAGCACGACGTCGGTGCCGGCGAGACGGAGCTGGCATTGCCGCTCGCCCAGCTCGGCCACGAGATGGTGCACCATCGCGCCGAGGCGGGGGCGTTCGGGATGGAGCCCTTGGAGCCCGAGGTCGTCGGCCACGCCCGCGCACATCGGTCCGACGCACATTGCGAGCACCGGGCCGTTGAGGACCGCGCGGAGCTGCTCCGATCGGCCGTGCTCCTCCGCGAGGGTGACGAAACCCTTGAGCGCGGCTGCGCTGGTGAACGTGACCGCGTCGACCTGCCCGTCGCAGGTTGCGTCGAGCAGCCGGAGCGTGGGAGCGACGTCGGATGGTTCGTGCCACTCGTACACGCGAACGGCGGTCACCTCGTAGCCCGCCGCACGCAGTCGTCCGATCTGACGTTGCTCGGCATTGCCATCGAGCTGTACGGCAACCGATGCCGCCGGTCGCTCGGTCGCGAGGATCTCCGCGACCGCCTCGCGAAGGGTCTCGGTGGGCGAACGCCAGGCGACGTCCAACCCCGCGGTGATGATCGCGCCGGCAGCCTTCGGGCCACGCGCGAGGATGCGCGCTCGCGACAACGCACCGAGAAGGTCGTGCCCGAGTCCCCAGCTCTCAGCCGCGGCGAACCAGGTCCGGATCCCGATGCCGGTGTTCGCGAGCAAGATCTCCGGCGGCGACACGATGAGCGCCTCGGTCGCGGCTCGGATACGCGCGTCGGATGCGAGCGGCACCGTTCGGATCGACGGACCGTGCACGACACGCGCACCTCGGCGCCGGAGCATCTCGCATTGTTCCTCGGCGCGACGGTCGGCGGTGACACCGATCGTGAAGCCCTCGAGGGGAAGCAACGGCATCTTCGGAACGGTAAGGGGCGTTGGTCGGCGAGTCGCACCGGACCAACGAACGCCGTGCGAACGTTCGCTGACTCAAACCTTGCGTTCTCGGAGTCTGTTACGAGCGCGTTTCCATCTGCGCACAGTGCCCGAACCCGAGTGTTGGGCCACCGACTCGAAGCGTGCACACGACGGCAACCGTCGCGTCGTCCGACGCCGGTTGACTGAACTGCATATGACACTTCTCGAGAACCAGACCCCAGACCTCGAACCCACATCGTTCACAGGACCGGCTTCGGTTGCGCCTGTCGACGTCGAGCTCGCTCGGCGCGGCCACTGGATCGATCGGTGGGAGCCGGAGGACAGCGACCTTCTGGAACCGCGTCGGACGCCGGGTTGCACGAAAGAACTTGATCCTGTCGATGTTCGCGGAGCACGTGGGCTTCTGCGTGTGGGTGCTGTGGACGATCGTCGTCCTGAACCTGGCGAACATCGGGATCGTGCTGAGTGTCTCCGAGCTCTTCCTGCTGACACTCCTGCCGAACCTGGTCGGAGCACTGTTGCGGATCCCGTACACGCTCGCCGTACCGAGGTTCGGTGGTCGGGCATGGACGACGGTGAGCGCGGCGCTGCTCTTCATCCCGACGCTGCTGCTCGCGATCGTCGTCCCGAGCGGCTGGCTCGCGCAGCAGAGCCACGACGCCCAGCTCTGGGTGCTGCTGCTCTGCGCTGCGACCGCGGGTTTCGGAGGAGGGAACTTCTCGTCCTCCATGGCCAACATCTCCTTCTTCTACCCGGAGCGGGAGAAGGGCTTGGCGCTCGGGCTCAACGCGGCCGGCGGCAACCTCGGCGTCGCCGTCGCGCAGCTCCTGGTTCCGCTCGTGATCATCGTCGGCGTTCCGGCCGCCGCGGTGAAGATCGCGCCGCACGAAGTGCACATGGCCTACGCCGGCTTGATGTGGCTCCCGTTCATCGCGATCGCGGTGATCGGCGCCTGGTTCTTCATGGACAGCCTGACCCAGGCCAAGGCCGACACGAAGTCGTACCTCACGTCGTTGCGTCAGGGACACACATGGCTCGTCTCGCTGCTCTACATCGGGACGTTCGGCACGTTCATCGGCTTCTCGTTCGCGCTGCCCCTCGTGATGAAGACCACGTTCCCCGAGTTCCTGGCCGGCCACCCGTTCATCGCCACGTATCTGGCCGGGCTCTCGTTCATGGGTGCCCTGATCGGATCGTTGTCCCGGCCACTCGGCGGTTGGGTCGCCGACCGCATCGGCGGCGCGCGAGTCACGCTCGCCGTGTTCGTCGGGATGACGATCAGTACCGCAGTCGCGATCCACGGTGTGCAATCGCGCAGCTTCGGGGTGTTCTTCGGGTCGTACATGGTCATCTTCCTGTTCGCAGGAATGGGCAACGGCTCGACCTACAAGATGATCCCGTCGATCTTCTCGGTCCTCGCGCGACGTGAGGCGGCCGACACGGGTGCCGATCTGCAGAGCACGCTCCTCGCGTACAAGCGTCAGGCGGCCGCGGTGATCGGAATCGCCGGCGCGATCGGCGCGTTCGGCGGCGTGATGATCCAGGTCGTGTTGCGCCAGGCGAGTCTCGGGGTGTCGGGCCTCGTCACCGCCGCGACGACCCCGGAGGCCAAGGTCGCGATCGCGAGCGCCCACGCGGATTGGTCGGTCCCCGCGCTCTGGGTGTTCCTCTGCTCCTACATCGTGTTCGGGTTCATCACGTGGTTTGCGTACCTTCGGTCACGACTCGCACATGAGATGACGACGAGCCTGACGGGCGCCGGGGCGTGATCACGCTCGACGTCGAGCGCACCGGCGGCGGTGAGCGACCGACGGTCGTGGTCGCCGGCAACGGCATGGTCGGTCACAAGGTCGTCGAGACACTCCTCGCCGCGGGTGCCGACGCGCGACTCGACATCGTCGTGTTCGGGGAGGAACACCGACTCGCGTACGACCGGGTCGGGCTGAGCTCGTACCTCGCCGGAACGACGGCCGAGGAGCTCTCGCTCGTGGCGCCCGGTGCGTACGACGCGATCACCGTGCACCGCGGTGACCGCATCGTCGCAATCGACCGCGAGGCCGCGAAGGTCCGGTCCGACGCGGGGACGATGATCAGCTACGACGCGCTGGTCCTGGCCACCGGGTCGGCACCGTTCGTGCCCCCGGTCCCCGGCCGCGACCTCCCCGGCTGCTTCGTGTACCGCACCCTCGACGATCTCGAGCTGATCCGCGATGCGGCCGTGGGCCGGCGCGTGGGAGCAGTGGTCGGCGGCGGTCTCCTGGGTCTGGAGGCTGCAAACGCACTCCGCAACCTCGGACTCGAGACGCATGTGGTCGAGTTCGCCCCGCGGCTCATGCCGGCGCAGATCGACGAGGGTGGCGGTGCTGCATTGCAGGCGCGCATCGAGGAGCTGGGCGCGGTGGTGCACACCTCGATGCAGACCACCGAGATCGTTCCCGGCGCCGACGGATGGGTCCGGGCGATGCGGTTCGCCGAGCACGACGAGCTCGAGGTCGACCTCGTGGTCTTCTCCGCCGGGATCCGACCGCGTGACGAGCTGGCCCGCGAATGTGGTCTCGACATCGGTGAACGCGGCGGCGTGGTCGTCGACGAGGCGTGCCGCACGTCGGACCCGCGCATCTACGCGGTCGGCGAGTGCGCGCTGGCGGCCGGCCGGGTCTGGGGGCTGGTCGCGCCCGGGTACGACATGGCCCGCGTCGTCGCCGACCGCCTGCTGGGCGGCGACACCTCCTTCACCGGCGCCGAGCTCTCCACGAGCTTGAAGCTCCTGGGCGTCGAGGTCGCGAGCTTCGGAGACGCGTTCGCCGCGAGCCCGGGTGCGCAATCGGTGGTGTACAGCGATGCAGTCCGACACGTCCACAAGCGGCTCGTGCTCGACGGAGAAGACGGTCGGGTGATCGGTGGCGTCCTGGTCGGGGATGCGTCGGCCTATCCGATGCTCGTGCAGATGGCACGGGGCGACCTGCCCACACCGGAGGATCCCGCGCAGCTGATCCTTCCGAAGGCCGACGGCGGCGTGGGCGCAGGCTTCGGCGTCGCCGCGCTCCCGCCGGGCAGCATGGTCTGCTCGTGCAACAACGTCACCAAGGGTGCGATCTGCGGCGCGATCACCGACGGTGCGCTGACCGAGGTCGCCGACGTCAAGGCCGCGACCCGCGCCGGTACCACCTGCGGCGGCTGCACCCCGCTCGTCACCGAGCTCCTGCACGACGAGCTGCGCGCCGCGGGTGCCGAGATCCGCACCGACCTCTGCGAGCACTTCGCGTTCAGTCGCCAAGAGCTCTTCGACCTCATCCGCGTGCATCGCATCGGATCGTTCGGCGAGTTGCTCTCGAGCCATGGGCAGGGCCGTGGGTGCGAGATCTGCAAACCCGTCGTCGCGTCGATCCTGGCGTCACAGACCGGGGGCTACATCCTCGAGGGCGAACAGGCGGCGCTGCAGGACACCAACGACCACTTCCTCGCCAACCTCCAGCGCGACGGCACCTATTCGGTGGTGCCGCGCGTTCCCGGCGGCGAGATCACACCCGATCAGCTCATCACGCTCGGCTCCGTGGCCAAGGAGTTCGGGCTGTACACGAAGATCACGGGGGCACAGCGTGTCGACCTCTTCGGTGCACGAGTCGAGCAGCTGCCCGCGATCTGGTCGCGTCTGATCGATGCGGGCATGGAATCGGGTCACGCGTACGGCAAGGCGCTCCGCACCGTGAAGTCCTGCGTCGGCCGAACATGGTGTCGGTACGGCGTCCAGGACTCCACGGAGATGGCGATTCGGCTCGAGCTCCGCTACCGGGGCCTCCGGGCGCCACACAAGCTCAAGTCTGCGGTGTCGGGATGCGCCCGCGAATGCGCAGAGGCACAGAGCAAGGACTTCGGTGTCATCGCGACCGAACGGGGATGGAACCTCTGGGTCGGCGGGAACGGCGGGATGCGTCCCCAGCACGCGGTCCTGCTCGCCGAGGATCTCGACGACGACGCGCTCATCCGGCTCATCGATCGATACTTGATGTTCTACGTGCGCACCGCCGATCGCCTCGAGCGCACCGCGACCTGGCTGAACAAGCTCGACGGCGGGATCGACCACCTCCGTCGCGTGATCGTCGACGACTGCCTCGGCATCGCGAGCGAGCTCGACGACGACATGGCGCGCCACGTGGCCACGTACGAGTGCGAATGGACGGCCACGCTCGCCGACCCGCAGCGACGCGATCGGTTCCGCACCTTCGTCAACGACGAGCGCCCCGATCCGAGCATCCGGATGGTGCCCGAGCGAGACCAGATCCGTCCGGCCCTCCCCCACGAGCGTTCGGTCCCGGTGGAGCTGGTCCGGTGACGACGACTGACGCGGCTCCGATTGACGCAGCTCCCCCTGATGCGGCGACGACCGACCCGGTCACCCGGTGGCTCGACGTGTGCGCGCTCGAACAGCTCGTGCCGGGTCGGGGCGTGTGCGCGCTCGTCGGCGAGGATCAGGTCGCGCTCTTCCGCCTCGACGGTGACGACACCGTGTACGCAGTCTCGAACTACGACCCGTTCAGCCAGGCCTACGTGATCTCGCGCGGGTTGACCGGGTCGAAGGGCGACGTGCCCAAG
This sequence comes from uncultured Actinomycetes bacterium, assembly GCA_963829475.1. Lineage (GTDB taxonomy): Bacteria > Actinomycetota > Acidimicrobiia > IMCC26256 > JANYLB01 > JANYLB01. The sequence goes on from CAWHIU010000002.1 coordinate 1,842,387, forward strand.
GTGGCCTCGCCCGTGTTCAAGCAGAGCTTCGACCTCCGCACCGGCGCGTGCCTCGACGACCCGTCGGTCACGCTCACGACGTTCGCGGTACGCGTTGTCGGCGGCCGGATCGAGGTGGCGCAGCCGTGACCCTGCTGTCGGCCGTCGATCCGATCGAGCCGTCGCCGATCGACCAGTGGCTCGCGGAGCAGGCCGACCTCAGCGCCGTCGAGCGATTCGCGCAGCACCACGCCGACGAGTCGAACCACCGTCAGGCGCGCTACTACCGGGACCTGATCCCGGTCAGTGCCCCGGGCCCCGGCGAGCAGTACGGCTTCGAGGTCGACCTCGACGCGTGCACGGGCTGCAAGGCGTGCGTCGCCGCGTGCCACAGCCTGAACGGTCTCGACGACGGCGAGTCGTGGCGGTCGGTCACACTGCTCACGGGCGTCCGCGACCAGCGACCGGTGAGCCAGACCGTGACCGCGACCTGCCATCACTGCGTCGATCCGGCATGCCTGCGCGGGTGCCCCGTCGACGCCTACGAGAAGGACCCCGTCACCGGTATCGTGGTGCACCTCGACGACCAGTGCATCGGGTGCAGCTACTGCACCCTGTCCTGTCCGTACGAGGTACCCCGGCTCAACCATCGCCGCGGCATCGTCCGCAAGTGCGACATGTGCCACGGCCGGCTGGCATCCGGGGAGGCCCCCGCATGTGTCCAGGCGTGCCCCAACGGCGCCATCGCCGTCCGGATCGTCGACGTCGCCGCGGTCAGAGCGCGGACCGCGGTGGGTGCTCTCATCCCGGGGGAACCGCCGTCGTCGATCACGGTGCCGTCCACCACCTACCGCAGCGCGCTCGACCGGATTCCGATGCTCGAGCCCGACCCCGTGACCACAGAGGGTCCCGCGAAGAGTCATCCGCCGTTGGCCGCGATGCTGGTGCTCACGCAGCTCGCGGTGGGTGCGTTCGTCGCCGACGTGTTCGTGCGCTGGACCAACGAGCGCGCGGCCGGCGTGGTCCCCGCCTCCGACGTGGCCCTGATCGCGGCGGCGGGTGTGCTCGCGCTCGCGGCGAGCGTCTTCCACCTGGGCCGGCCGTGGCGCTGCTACCGCGCGGTCCTCGGACTTCGACACTCCTGGCTCAGTCGCGAGGTCGTCGCATTCGGCGCGTTCACCGGACTTGCCGTTCCCTACGCGCTGATCCTGAGCTTCGGACCGTGGGCGGACCGAAATCTCGTCCCGCGCCTGCTCGGTGGTGCCGTCGCGCTCGCCGGGATCGCCGGTGTGGTGTGCTCCGTCGTCATCTACACCTCGACCCACCGCTCGTCGTGGCGCCCCGCGAACGTCACGGCGAAGTTCACGCTCAGCGCCGCGATCTCTGGTCTGGCCACACTGATCTGGGCGTCGAACCTCTCGGCCGTGTTCGGCAACGGGCGCGCCCTCGCCGGGTCGGCCGCTGATGAACGGTCGCTGCTGCTCCTGCTCGCGGTGGCGGTCACCGTGAAGCTCCTCGGAGAGGCCGCGATCTTCCGCGGCCGACGCGGACCCGTCGACCACGATCGAGCCCGGAGGGTCCGGCTCCTCACCCACGATCTCCGACCCACCATGATCCGACGCTTCACCTTCGGCGCGATCGCCGGCGTCGTGCTCCCGCTCCTGTGCATCGCGAGCGCAGGAGCGAGTGAGCCGCCGTGGTACCACCTCGTCGCGATCACGCTCGTGGTCGCGGGCGTGGTCGCGGGCGAGCTCGAAGAGCGGGCGTTGTTCTTCACCGCCGCGAGCCCGCCCCGATGAAGCGGCTGCGCGCGCGCACCGGTCCGCGCACCGAGGATCTCGTCCGGGTCCCGGGTGGGTTCGGGCTGGGCCAGGTTCCGAGCCGGCTCAAGCCCGACGCGACCACGACCATCGTGTGTGGCTACTGCTCGGTCGGCTGTTCGCTCGACGCCCACCTCCGCGACGGTGTCGCGGTGAACCTCACGCCAACGACGGAATACCCGGTGAACCTCGGCATGGCGTGCCCGAAGGGCTGGGAAGCACTCACTCCGCTGAGCGCCTCGGATCGCGCGACCACGCCCCAGTGGCGGGACGCGAAGGGCCGGCTCCACGCGATCAGCTGGGCGGCGGCGATCTCGACGTTCGTCGAGCGGTTCCGGGATCTCATCGACCGGCACGGGCCGGAATCGGTGGCGTTCCTGTCCACCGGTCAGATCCCGACCGAGGAGATGGCCTTCCTCGGTGCGCTCGCGAAGTTCGGGATGGGAATGGTGCACGGCGACGGCAACACCCGCCAGTGCATGGCGACCTCCGTCGTCGCCTACAAGGAGGCGTTCGGCTTCGACGCACCGCCCTATACGTACGCCGACCTCGAGCAGTCCGACGTGATCGTGCTCGTCGGGTCCAACCTCTGCATCGCGCACCCGATCCTCTGGGAACGGATCAGTCGCAACCCGCATCAACCCGAGATCGTGGTCGTCGATCCAAGGGCAACCGAGACCGCGACGGCGGCCACCCAGCACTACGCGCTCCGACCGAAGTCGGATCTCGAGCTGCTCTACGGGATCGCCCACCTCTTGATCGATCGCGGCGCCGTGGACCGCGACTTCGTCGCGGCACACACCGCCGGTTTCGAAGACTTCGCCGCGCACGTCTCCGAATTCACACCCGACCGGGTCAGCGAAGCGACCGGCCTCAGCGTCGAATCCATCGAGCGCCTCGCCGACACCATCGCCCGCGGGAAGCGGGTCTCGTTCTGGTGGACCATGGGCGTCAACCAGAGTCATCAAGCCACGCGCACAGCCCAGGCGATCATCGACCTCGCGCTCATGACCGGCAACATCGGACGTCCGGGCACCGGCGCCAACTCGATCACCGGCCAGTGCAACGCGATGGGCTCGCGCCTGTTCTCGAACACGACGAACCTCCTCGGCGGGCGCGACTTCACGAATCCGGACCACCGCCAAGCGGTCGCCGACACGCTCGGCATCGACGCCGCCGCGATCCCCGACCGACCCAGCCTTGCGTACGACCAGATCATCGACGGGATCGCGAACGGCCGCATCAAGGGCCTCTGGGTGATCGCAACCAACTCGGCCCACTCGTGGATCCACCAGGAACATCTCCGAGACGCGTTCGACCAGCTCGAGTTCCTCGTGGTCCAGGACATGTACACGACCACGGAGACGGCCCAGCGCGCGCACCTCGTGCTTCCCGCCGCGGGGTGGGGCGAGAAGGAGGGCACGTTCATCAACTCCGAACGCCGGATCGGGGTGACGAAGCGCGTGGCGCGGGCGCCGGGCGACGCGCTGGCCGACTTCTCGATCTTCACGCTGATCGCCGAGGCGTGGGGTTGCGGACCGATGTTCGACGAATGGAGCTCACCTGAAGCCGTCTGGTCGATCCTCACTCGACTCTCCGAAGGACAGCCCTGCGACATGAGTGGCATCCGTGACTACACGACGATCGACGAAGCGCGGGGAATCCAATGGCCCCTCCCTGCCGGTGCCCAGGTGAACGTCGGCGACGAGCGTCGCCTCTTCCAGGACGGTCGCTTCTACCACCCCGACGGACGCGCTCGATTCTGCTTCGAGTCGCCTCACCCGGCTGCCGAGCTACCCAGCGATGAGTACCCGCTGATCCTGCTCACCGGTCGAGGGAGCTCGAGTCAGTGGCACACCCAGACGCGCACCGCGAAGTCGGCACTGCTGCGCTCGCTCAGCCCGAAGGATCCGTACGTGGAGATCGCCCCGGCCGACGCTGCACGGCGTGAGCTCACTGACGGCGATTGGATCGTGATCTCCTCGCGGCGCGGTGTGATGCGCGCGCGAGCACGCATCACGCCGGCGGTGAGCGCCGGACAGGTGTTCGTCCCGATGCACTACGCCAAGACCAATCGCCTGACGCACGCGTCGTTCGATCCGTATTCCCGCCAGCCGTCCTACAAGAGCGGCGCCGTCGAGGTTGCCCGCGCCCGGGGTCGGAAGCGATGAACCTCCGGTCGCGCCATGCTCAGCGCAATCACCACGGGTCCGCGGACAGCCCCTTGAGCCGGGAGCACCGCCGACAGATCGACGGGAAGCGCGCCGCGACCCTGCGACTCGTCGAGACCGACGCGCGCGTTGCAAGCCGCGTCATGACTGCACCGGCGGGGTACCTCCTGGCGCTTGCCGGGAGTGACGTCGCACGACAATGCGCGCTCCTCGAATCGCTACCGGCCGCCGGGGAGGTCCACGTCGTCGCGACGCCCGGCGCGACCTCCGGGTGCTGGCACCTCGACGTCACGACCCGTGACCGACCGGGACTGCTCGCCGCGTTCACCGGGGTCTTCGCCGAAGCAGGGATCGACGTCACGCAAGCCGTCATCGCCACCTGGCCCGACGGCGCCGCGCTCCAGGCCTTCGCGGTCCGGTCCGATGGCTCACCCGACGCCGCCGCCCTCGCAGACTCCCTGACCGCGTCGCTCGACGCGCGACTGTGTGCACCGCCCGAGACCGACGCGCGCATCGCCTTCGACCAGAACGCCTCCCCCCTCTACACGGCATGCCAAGTCGAGGCACCGGACCACCCCGGACTCCTCCACGCGATCGCCTCGGCGATCGCAGCCACCGGGACCGACATCCACGCGGCCGGCGTCGCCACGTTCGACGGCTCCGCTCGAGACCGGTTCGACCTCGCCGATCGCGCCGGTGGGAAGCTCGACGCCACCCGTCAGGAGGAGATCCGCACAGCACTCCGCAACGGCGTCGACACCCTCGTGGCGCGCTGAATCGTCCCCCTGCGAGCTACGCGACGCGGCCGGACCTCTCGGGGCGCGCCTCGGGGTGCGCCTCGGGGTGCGCCGCTGTCGGGGCCGCGACGGCTCGGTCGGCCGCGACCGTCGCCGGCCGGAGTACGTGGCAGTACTCGAGGATCTGGTTCTCGGCGTCCGTCGACAGTTCCGAGAACTGCACGCCGACATGGCGGACGTCTCGCTCGTCCGTCTCGACGATGGACCGCACGAAGCCCTCGGTTGGGACGCGGCGGATCGAGCCGTCGAGACCAGGGACGCGCAGCACGAGGTCGAGCTTCGTGCCGAGGTCGGGTGGGTGGGAGAGGAGCAAGCCGGCTCCGCGATGGTTCAGATCGACGACGCGCACCAACTCGTCGTCGATGCTTGCTCGCACGTCGACGGGGAATCGGTAGACGACCCGTCGTTGGCGACGGGCGACCAGGCCCCGGAGCACCGACCCGATGACCGTCAGCTCGACCACCCCGATCACCAGACTGCCGGCGAGCGCGAACTTCGGCATGGGCGGGAGCCCGAGGAGACCAGCGGTCGCGGCGCCTCGCCAGATCGTTGCACCGAGGAGTGCGATTGCGCACCCGGTGAGGAGGCGAAGCCGATACAACGTCGACAGCCCACCCTCGTCGGTGCCCATCTTCGGTGTGACCTTGAACCGACCCGCCCCCGGGATGGCAAGGCTGAGCAAGGCCCCGGTGTAGACACCCATCGTCATCCATCCGTGGCGTGTCGCGGCAAGTGGACCCGAGACGCCACGCCCGAGCTGTCGCGTGGCCAGCAGCGACAGCACGACCCACGGTGCCCACAAGACCACGAACAGGATCGGCGCACCCCGGAGCGGCAGGGACCCGGTGACCAGCGTCGCGCAGAGCACGCTGACGAGCGCGAGCCGTTGGGGGCCGCCGAAGTAGTGGAAGAGCGAGGCGAAGTACGAGACGCGCTGCAGCGGCCGCAAGCCGCGTGCCGTCACGGGGTTCTGCCGGGTGAGGAACACCCTCAGGTTGCCTCGCGCCCAACGGCTGCGTTGCAACAGGAACGCATCGAGATCATGCGGAGCGAGACCCAGGAGGAGCGTCTCGTCGTGGTAGTGCGTGTGCCACCCCTGCTGGTGGAGCACGATCGTCGTGTGGAAGTCCTCGGCGATCGTCGCGGTCTGCACGCCGCCGATCGCCATGAGCGGTTCACGCCGGATGACCGTGCCGGAACCACACCAGAACACACCGTCGTGACGATCCTTTCCGGGGCAGATGATGCGGAAGAACAACGACTGTTCGTGGCGATCCTCGGCGACGTGCTGGATCGAATCGAGGTTGTAGAACTCGTGAGGTGCTTGCACCAGGACGATCTCGTCGTCGTCGAAGTATCCGACGAGCGTGTCGAGAAAGTGTGGGAGCGGGACGTGGTCGGCGTCGAGCACCGCAACGAGCTCCCCCGACAACATCGGGAGTGCGTGATTGATGTTCCCGGCCTTCGCGTGGCTGTTGTCGGGTCGGGTCACATATCTGGCCCCGAGCTCCTCGGCCAACTGCTCCATCTCGGGACGACGCCCGTCGTCGAGCAACCACGTCGTGTGCGGGTAGGTGAGCGCCCGACAGCCGAGCAACGTCGCTCGCAGAACCTCTGGCGGTTCGTCGTAGGTCGGCACGAGCACGTCGATCCGGCGCCCCGGGGTGGCCAACGGATGGCGGGTCTCGGGAACGCGCCACGCCAGGAAGGTGAACAGGTACAGATTCACCCAACCCACGAGCTCGGCGCCGAGCAACACCACGTACAGGGCAGGTTGCGCGCCCGTGTGGGTCCACCCGACCCGCCAGGTCAGGTAGATCGCGCCCCACACCAAGGCGATCACGGCGAGCCAACGGAGCCGGTGCTCCCGCCCGGTAGAGACACTCGTCACGGGCTTGGTGTCGGCACCCGCCACCCCGAACTCAAGCGCCGGCCCGGAACTCGAGCTCGCTTCGACGACGCCGGCGAGATCCGAAGGGGAGAGCCCGTCTGTCCGTCTCCGTTCGAAGGTCAAGCCGTGCCTCGAGCGAGCCGATGTGCGATGTGTGCGTGTACGGAGGCATGGGGCCAAGGTTCAGATTCCGTACATCGCCGCGGCCCTCGTCGCCTCGCTGGTCGCGATCCATCTGCTCGTCCCCGGAGGGTTGACCGGCAAGGTCACCTATCTCGTCGTGACGGTCGGAGCTGGATGGCTCGCGCTTCTCGGTGCCCGCCGCCGGTCCGGCGCCGCCCGAAGGGCATGGTTGTGGGTCGCGATCGGCATCTCGCTCTCGGCCGCGGGTGATCTCCTCTGGGAGCTCGTCACGTACCTGCGAGGCTCGGAGCCCGACGTGTCGATCGCCGACGTCGCCTGGCTCGCGTCCTACGTCGCGATCTCGGTGGGGCTGCTGCTCTTGTTGCGCGCGGGGCGGCGGAGTGCGCGCGTCGATGTCGACGGCCTGATCGACATGGCCGTGGTCGGCGTCGTCGCGTTGCTGATCGTCTGGCCGATCGCGATCCAGTCGACGGTGACGGACACCTCGACACCGATGTTGACTCGAGCGATCTGGGCCGCGTATCCGATCTGCGACGTGGTGCTGCTGGCGCTTGTCGTGCGTACGGCCGTGAGTCGTCGACCGCGTGCAGCAGGAATGTCGCTGCTTGCCGCGGGGTTGGGATGCTGGCTGCTGTCGGATTTCGCCTACATGCTTCTTCCCTCGTCGACCGCTTGGTCTCGCTGGTTCGACGCGGGCTGGATGACGGGCGCAGCGCTCCTCGCAGCCGCCGCCTGGATGCCGGATGGCGCTGCCGTCGTCGGCGAGCCGGTCGAACAGCGCGGCGGCGTCGGAGCCGGCCGTATCGCGCTTGCCATCGCGCCACTTCTCGTTCCGGGGCTCATCGAGCTCGTGGACTACAACCAAGGCGAGAACCCGAACCCCGCGGCCATGGTCGCGGCGACGGTCGTCCTCGCGGCGCTCGCGTACATGCGTGGAGTCCGGCTTCTCCGTGCCACTCGGTCGACCGAAGCAGAGCTCCGATCCGCCGAGCTCCAGTTCCGGGCGCTCGTCCGGCGATCAGCAGACACCGCGTTGATCCTCGAGGCCGACGGAACGATCCGCTACGTCAGTCCGGCCGCTACCGAGCAGTTCGGCTGGGACCCGGCGACCCTGATCGGTACCGCGGGCTGGGAGCTCATTCACCCGGACGATCGTGCCGGTGCCTTCGAGACGCTCGGAGCGATCGTGGCGAGGGCGGGTGCCCATGCACGTGCCGAGGTGCGCGTGCTCGACCTCGCGGGAGATTGGCGATGGGTCGAAGGAGTCGCGACCAACCTTCTCGACGAGCCGGCAGTCCACGGCATCGTCGCGAACATTCGCGACATCTCCGAACGCAAGGGTGCAGAGATCGAGCTCTCCCGGATGGCGCACTACGACCGCCTCACCGGATTGCCGAACCGATGGCTCCTGGGCGAGCTCCTCCAACAGAGACTGCAATCAGACTGTTCCGACGTGGCACTCGTCGTCATCGATCTCGACCAGTTCACGCTCGTCAACGACTCGCGCGGCCAGGCGGCCGGAGATCGTCTTCTGGTCGCGGTCGCACAGCGCTTTCGCGAGGTTCTCCCACCTGCCTTCGATGTCGGGCGCATCGGCGGAGACAAGTTCGCGGTGATCATCGAGCATCTCGAGGACGCACGGTCTGCGATGGCTGCAGCCCAACAGATCCTGGTTGCGCTCGCCGAGCCGTTCGAGCTCGCCGAAGGCGGGCACGTCCATGTGACCGCGAGCATCGGCATCGCGCTCAAGTCGGCCGACGATGATCTCTCGTCCGAGCGCATGTTCCAACAAGCCGACACCGCGATGTACGCGGCGAAGAACGAGGGGCGGACGACCGCGGTCATCTTCGATGATCGGCTGAGGCAGGAAGCCGACAATCGGCTCACCATCGAATCGGATCTGCGGCGAGCGATCACCGCGGACGAGCTCGTCGTGCTCTACCAGCCAGTCCTCGATCTCCTCACCGGAACCATGACCGGCGTCGAAGCACTCGTTCGCTGGCGGCACCCGACACGGGGTCTGCTCATGCCGGGAGAGTTCGTGCCCATCGCCGAGCAGAGCTCCCTCATCGACTCCGTCACCCAGATCGTCCTGGACCGTGCGCTCACGGATGCCGCGTGGTGGGCGCGCGCCGGTCATGGGCTCTCCGTGGCCGTCAACCTCTCCGCCGCTCAGCTCCCGCACGACGGCACGGTGGAGATGGTCCGTCGTGCGCTCTTGCAGAGCCGACTCTCGCCCGAATCGTTGATTCTCGAGGTCACCGAGACCGCGCTGCTCTCCGGTGCGGAACGCGTGTTCACCAACCTCGCCGCGTTTCGCGCGCTCGGAACCCGACTCGCGCTCGACGACTTCGGAACCGGGTACAGCTCACTCTCCTACCTCAAGCGCGTCCCTGCGGACATCGTGAAGATCGACCAGTCGTTCGTCGAAGGGATCGCCACGAACGACGTCGATCGAGGCATCGTCATCGCGATTCTCGGGCTCGCCGGCGCGCTCGGACGGGCAGTGGTGGCGGAAGGCGTCGAGACGCAGGAGCAACTCGCCGAGTTGCGACAACTGGGTTGTCGGTTCGGCCAGGGCTTCTATTGGTCAGAGGCGGTCTCGGCCGAGGAGGTGCTCCGACTCGCCACCCTCCGATCGACCGCGGCCGACGTCAGTCGATAGCCGACCGGCCTGCGATCACGGAAACCAGACCCGCTCCCGGGGGTCCGGCGTCCCCCGTTCCCGTGCGACCGGTCACGGCCTTCGCTTCCGGGCCAGGTGCCTCGACCGTGGCAACATGAGGCCGGCCCGGACCTTCGGGCGCCGATCAGAGGGGACGTGCACGTGCAGAAGTATCGAGTCGCGCAGTGGGGAACCGGGCACACCGGGATGCACACGCTTCGGAAGCTCATCGAGCACCCGCACTACGACCTCGTCGGCGCGTACGTGTACTCGGAGGAGAAGGCAGGCCGAGATGCCGGTGAGCTCTCGGGCGGAGAGCCCATCGGCGTGATCGCCACCCGCGAGATCGACGACATCATCGCGGCAAAGCCCGACTGCGTGCTCTACATGCCGATGCTCGACCACGAGTCGATCGACGACATGTGCCGCCTCCTGGAATCGGGCAGCAACATCGTCACGATCGTCCCGACCTTCTACCACCCGGCGAGCTACGAGCCCGACGTACGGGATCGGTTCGTGGGTGCGTGCGAGCGCGGCGGAACGTCCATGTGGGCCACCGGGGGATCGCCCAACTTCATCGACGAGGTGCTGCCCACGACCCTCGCGCTCATGGAGCGTCGCCTGGATCGCCTGTCGATCGTGCAGTACGCCGACGTTTCGGAGCGACGCTCTCCGGAGATGCTCCGCACGTTCTTCGGAAATGATCCGGCCGAGGTCGACATGGGGGAGCCGACCAAGCGTCTGGTGATCAGCGACGGCGACTCGCTGCGGCAGCTGGGCGACTCGCTCGGCATGCCCGTCGACGACGTCAGGGCGACCGCCGAACCGTCGCTCGCCACGAAGACGATCGACCTCGGCACGATCACGATCGAGGCGGGCACCGTCGGGGCCTGGAACCAGGTCGTCACCGCGTACCGCAACGACGAGCCGTTCCTCTCGTTCTGCCGCATGTTCTTCGTCACGAGGGACCTCGATCCCCCGCTGGATCTGCGCGACAACGGCTGGCGCGTCATCGTCGAGGGCGACGCCCCGCTCGACGTCGAGATCCGATTCACCAAGGTGAACTACGGCGCCACGACGCCCGGCTACAACGGGCACCTCGCGGTCAACTCCATCCCCGCCGTGTGCGAGGCGTCTCCGGGGCTCCTCACCGCCGACCAGCTCCGCCTCGTGCCGTACCTGGGTTGACGTGACCACGTGAAGGTCGGCATCCACGGCGTCCTCGTCGACACGAGCACGATCACCGTGACGGAGATCGCAACCGCCGTCGAAGAACGCGGCTTCGAGTCGCTGTGGATCGCCGAGCACAGTCACATGCCGGTCGCCACCGTCCACCCGGGGGTCAAGGGCGCGTTGCCCGAGTTCTACAAGCGCCTCCCCGACCCGTTCGTGCTGTTGGCCGCCGCCGCCGCGGTGACGTCGCGCATCCGGGTAGCGACGCACGTCTGCCTTCCGACGATGCGTGATCCGCTGGTCCTCGCCAAGGAGGTGGCGACGCTCGACCAGCTCAGCAACGGCCGAGTGACCCTGGGCGTCGGCTACGGCTGGAACGACGAGGAGATGCGCAATCACGGCGAGGACCCACAGCACCGACGGGCGATCTTCCTCGAGAAGGTGCGCGCGTTGAAGGCGTTGTGGACGGAGGAGGAAGCCTCCTTCGAGGGAGAGCACGTGCGATTCACGCCGAGCTGGAGCTACCCGAAGCCCGCCCAGCGCCCGCACCCACCGCTCATCTTCGGCGTACGGGCGGGGCCCAAGAACTTCGGCGACATCATGGCCGAGGGTGACGGCTGGCTTCCCGCCACGCTCTGGGCCCGCGACCAGCTCCCGGCGCAGCTGGCCCAGTTCTGGGCGGCGGCAGACGCGGCCGGGCGGCCGCGCCGCGAGCTGGAGGTGTCGCTCACCGACTCGATGCTCTGCCTGGTCGACCGGCCCCACGAGGAGTTCGCCGCCCGGTGCCAGACTCCGAAGGCTGTCGAGGATTTCGCCGCGACCGGTGTCGCCCGCCTCGTCGTGGGTGCACCATTCTTCAACCGGGACCGCACCCTCGCCGCCCTCGACGAGCTCGCGCCCCTGGTCGACGTCGCCGAGTCGCTCTAGGCAATAGGACGCCAAGTACAAGGAGAAGGCAATGCAGGAACGACGTTTTCGTGTCGCACAGTGGGGAACCGGCCATACGGGGATGCACTCGTTGCGCAAGGTCGTGGAGCACCCGCGTTTCGACCTGGTCGGCGTGTACGTGTACTCCGACGAAAAGGCCGGTCGTGACGCCGGCGACCTGTGCGGGATCGAATCCACGGGCGTCGTCGCGACGCGAAAGATCGAGGAGATCATCGCCGCGGAGCCCGACTGCGTCATGTTCATGCCGATGTGGCCCGGCCCGGTAGCCGAGGGACGTGACGAGGCAGAGCGAGGCATCGTCGCCGACCTGTGTCGCCTGTTGGAGTCAGGTGCCAACGTCGTGACGACGGTGACGGCATTCCATCATCCACCGACCATGGATCCCGAGACCCGGGAGCAGATCGAGGCTTCGTGCCGCCGCGGCGGCACGTCGCTGTTCGACACGGGCGGGGCACCGGGCTTCATCACCGAGGCGTTCCCGATCACGGCGCTGTTGATGGAGCGGCGAGTCGATCGTGTCTCGGTCGTGCAGTATGCCGACGTGTCGGCCCGCAACTCGCCGACGATGATCGCCGAGCTGTTCGGGATGGATCCGGCCGCTGCCGACCCGAGCACGATCGGCACACATTCCGTTGTGAGCGATGGTGACGGCCTGCGTCAGCTCGGTGACGCCATCGGGCTGCCGATCGACGATGTCACGGTCGACGTCACGTTCGCGCTGGCGACGAAGAAGACCGACGTGCTGGTGGCGACGATCGAGGCCGGCACGGTCGGCGCCTGGCGGATGGACGTCCGCGGGCTTCGTGGCGGCAAGCCCCTGTTGGAATACACGCGGACCTTCTTCGTGGCGCGGGACCTCGACCCGGATTGGAAGGTGCGCGACACGGGCTGGCATGTCGCGATCGAGGGCGACGCGCCCCTCGACATCGAGATCCGCTTCCCCCCGCCGGAGATCTACAACCCACTTTCGCCGGGCTACAACGCAAACCTCCCTCTGAACAGCGTTCCGGCAGTGTGCGACGGCGGAGCCAGGCATCCGGGTCACCGCGGATCTGCGGTTGATCCCGTTCTTCTCCTGAGACCCAGTTCTTCCTGAGCTTCGCGGTCCACCGCGCAACGGTGGATTTACCTTCCGCATAACTCGTCCTCTGTAGGTTTGGACGGGAGGCGTGGAGGCGATGCGCAAGGAGAGTCCCGGGACCATGGTGATCGCACGGAGCCTTCGAGCCCTGCGTGCGCGAGCGCCGAGGCGTCTGCACCGTTCGCACGGTGAACTCCTGGTCGAGCAGTGGCGCGCGGCCGATCCAGATCAGACGTGCGATCTCCGGGCCTGGGTGTCCGCGCGTGCTTCCAAGCCCGTCGCAGACGACCTCATCGTCTGGATTCAGAGCTCGGAACACGTCGTATCACCTCGAACCTCACGGGCCACGTCTCGGTACTTCCGTCGGCTGCTCAACGGGTATGGGCCACCGCGACCAGCCGGCGATCTGCCGCCCACTCCCCCGCTTCGCCCGGAAGCCCCGTAGCCGCGGCCTGACGCGCAGGCCGCTCAGGCGTGCAGCGCTCGAATGGTCTCGAGGATCGTGGTTCCGTAGCGCAAGCTCGGCTCGACGTAGGTGTTCTCGAAGAACTCGTTCCACGAGATGAGCATCCAACCATCGGGATTCGACACACGGTTCGCGCGGTAGATCTGCTGGAGCGTTGCCCCACCGCGGTGCGGCACGCAGCTACCACCGATCCCGAAGCTCGACTTGTTGTAGCCGGCGCTCAACGGGGAGAACCACAACTTGTGCTCCGCGTGGAGCTGACCCGCGAGCCGCGCCAGCATCGCGACTCCCCCGGCATTCGTCGTCGGATTCTCCGACGACCAGTACCAACCATCACCGTCGAAGAGCGACGCGACTCCTCGCTGCCACTCGACCAGCCCATGCTCGTCGCCGACAAGGGTGAGTGCCGCTCGACGCGGCGCGAGCACTGCCGTGAGGATCGGAACCGAGAACTTGCGCGAGTCGAGGATCATCACGACCGGCTTGCTTCCGTACACCGGCACCCGGAACGCCGAATCGGTCGCATACATCCGCGTGAAATAGTCGAGGTCGGTCGCGATCCGCGACTCGGGTCGAGTGGACCGACTGTTGTCGAGTCCCTGGTAGCCGAGGATGAGCGCGAAGTGGTCGCCGGTGCGCGCGTTGTGCGCATCCACGGCATGCACGAGCAGGTCGAGGCGATGATCGAACGGACTGCTCGACGGACTCTGCGTGGGATCACCGTTGCCCGACCAGGAGACCACGAAGCCATCGATCCCTGCACCGACCGCCTGATCGATGTGCGTCGCGAACGTCGACGGATCGTCCTGGGAGTACAGCCCCAATGGTTGAGCTGGTACGTCGGTGAGGGTCGTGCTCGGGAACGACGGCGTAGCCGCGCAGCCGGCGGCGTCGAGGACCGCGGGAAGCGGTGGCGGTCGTTGACCAACGGGGTATGCCGGGCCCAGCTTCGCCCTCCAATGTTTCGCGTCCCACCACAGGTAGTAGTGAGCGAAGAGCGGAACCCGGCTCTTCGCTCGCGTGCCCGCCGCGGTCGGGCGGGTCGGGCTCGTTGAAGCGCTGCTGCTCGGTGACTCCCGCCGGCTCTTGATGGAGCTCGCACGCGAGCTCGTCGAACATCCCGACATCACGGCCAGGAGAACGACGACCGCCGACGCGAGCGCAGCAGATCGTCGAACCGATCGAAGACGGCCGAAGCGCACGGTGGGAACGTAGCCGGGGGGCGCCGAGGATGGTCATCGCCGAACACGATCGGGCCCTCCGGGCCCCTACTGGGCGAGGCCGGTGCGTGTGGATTGTGCCGAAGGCACAAATACGGGATCCTTGGGTTGATCCCACCTTCGTGGCCGGCGAGCGATCGTCGTTCCCGGCATCTCGGAGCTCATCGAACTGGGAAGGAACGCTGAGTGATGAGCAAGAAGCACAAGAAGTCCGAGAAGTCGACGAGGCCGGACACGGAAACCTCGCTGCCGAGGGCGTCGCCGTCGGGGATGCCACCGGCGGGCATCGAGGAGTTCGATGCCGCCAGCGCGGCGCGACCCAAGATGAAGGGGAAGGAGTACGAGGCCGAGATGCGGCGCCTCCAGGGCGAGCTGGTGGCGATGCAGGAGTGGGTCATCGCTTCCGGGGCCAAGGTCATGGTCGTGTTCGAGGGCCGCGACACCGCCGGCAAGGGCGGCACGATCCGGCGGATCACCGAACGGACGAGCCCGCGGGTGTTCCGCCACGTCGCACTCCCCACCCCGACCGAGCGCCAGAAGTCACAGATGTACTCCAGCGCTACATGGCCCACTTCCCGGCGGCCGGCGAGGTCGTGATCTTCGACCGCAGTTGGTACAACCGCGCCGGCGTCGAGCCGGTCATGGGATTCTGCACTCCGGAGCAGTCCGAGCGGTTCCTCGAGATGGTGCCGGCGACCGAGAAGGCGATCGTCGACTCCGGCATCATCTTGATCAAGTACTGGCTCGAGGTCAGCGCCGACGAGCAGACCCGTCGGCTCGAGACGCCGGATCGACGATCCGCGCAAGGTCTGGAAGCTCTCCGACATGGACCTGAAGTCGTACAGCCGCTGGTACGACTACTCCCGCGCCCGCGACGCCATGCTCGCCGCCACCGACACCTCGTGGGCACCGTGGTTCATCGCGAACAACGAGGACAAGAAGCGCGGCCGGCTCAACATCATCTCCCACCTGCTCAGCCGCATCCCCTATGAGCCGCTCACACTCCCAGAAGTGAAGCTGCCGAAACGGCAACAGGCGGGTGACTACGTCGAGCCGGATCTCCCACTGCACTACGTCCCGGAAAGGTTCTGATGGCTACGGAAACCGGGGTTCGGCCCGAGCGGTGGTACGCGCTCTCACCCGACGACGTCGCCGAGCGACTCGGCGTCGACTCCACCAGCGGCCTCGCCGCGGCGAAGGCCACCGAGCGACTGCAATCGGATGGACCCAACGCACTTCCTGCCGAGAAGGGTGTGCCGGGCTGGCGACGCTTCCTCGATCAGTACGCCGCCTACATGCAGATCATCCTGCTCATCGCCGGTGTCCTGTCGCTCGCCATCGGTGAGTGGAGCACGGGCGCCGTGCTGTTGTTGCTGACGGTGCTGCAACGCCGTGGTCGGCCTTCGACAGGAGGGCAAGGCCGAGAGCGCGATGAACGCGCTGAAGTCGTTGACGAAGCAGACCGCGCGTGTGCGCCGCGACGGGGTCGAATCGGTGATCCCGGTCGAGGAGGTCGTCCTCGGTGACGTCGTGCTGATCACCGCCGGCGACAACGTGGCCGCCGACGGTCGGATCATCCAGGCGAGCGCGCTCAGCATCGACGAGTCCGCGCTCACCGGCGAGAGCACACCGGCGTCGAAGGAGTCGGGCGCGCTCGCCGACGCAGAGGTGGGCCCGGGCGACCAGAAGAACATGGCGTTCATGAACACGCCGGTCACCCACGGCAGCGGCACCATGCTCGTGACGGCGAGGGGAGCCGATGCCCAGGTCGGCAAGATCGCCGGCATGCTGGCCGGCTCGAGCCAAGGAACAGACGCCGCTGACGAAGCAGCTGAACACGATGACGCTGTGGATCGGCGCGGCGGCGCTGGGGACGATGATCGTCATGTTCACGCTCGGCCTCTCGAGAGGCGAGTCGGCCGACACTCTGTTCATCACGGCGATCGCTCTGGCGATCGCGGCGATCCCGACGGCGCTGCCGACCGTCCTCCAGGTGATCCTCTCGGCCGGCGCCAAGGAGCTCGCCGGCCAGAACGCCATCGTCAAGGACCTCACGTCCGTGGAGACGCTCGGATCGACGTCGGCGATCAACTCGGACAAGACCGGGACGCTGACGATGAACCAGATGACCGCGGTCGAGGTGGTCGATGCCGTCGACCGCTACACGATCTCCGGGATCGGCTACGGCCTCGACGGCAAGGTCCACCACGCCGCCGGGACCTCCGCTTCCATCGACGACGCCGTCATCCCCTACATCATCGCCAGCGACGCCAAGCTCGTCGACGGCAAGGTCGTCGGCGACCCGACCGAGGGTGCGTTGCTCGTCCTGGCCCACAAGGCCGGGCTCGACATCGAAGCCAGTCGGGAGAAGTTCCCACGCTTGGCCACGCTGCCGTTCGACCCCACCTACAAGCTGATGGCGACCTTCAACTCGACCACCGACGCGTCCGGGAAGGACGTGGTGCGTTGCTTCGTGAAGGGAGCGGCTCCCGCCGTGATGGGCCGCGCGACGAGCGCCCGTCGCCGCCGGCGCCAGCGTGGCCTGGGACGACGCCCTGAAGAAGAGGGCGGAGGATGCCGTCACCCGCATGGAGGGTGAGGGGCAACGGGTGATGGCCGCGGCGTTCCGTGATCTCGACCCGGCTGCCTTCGACGCCGACGGCGACCTGCTGAGCTACGTCACCGAACTCGAGATGGCGTCCATCGTCGCCATGGTCGACCCTCCCCGCGAGGCGTCCATGGCAGCCGTCCACGATGCCCAGCGGGCCGGGATCCGGGTGCGCATGGTCACCGGCGACGACGTGACGACGGGAGCCGCCATCGCCAAGCAGCTCGGCATCCCGGGCGCGGCGATGCTCGGGACGGAGTTCGCCGCGCTGAGCGACGAGGAGCGGCTCGCGCGGATCGACGACATCGGCGTGGTCGGACGCGTCGCACCCGAGCACAAGGTGCTGCTCGTCCAGACCCTCCGGAAGAACGGCGACGTCGTCGCCATGGCCGGCGACGGCGTGAACGACGCTCCCGCGATCAAGGCGGCCGACATCGGCATCGCGATGGGCTCCGGGACGCAGGTGTCCAAGAACGCCAGCCGCATGATCCTCTCGGACGACAACTACGCCACGATCATGCGCGCGGTCGAGGGGGGTCGGAAGGTCTACGACAACCTCAACAAGTTCATCCGCTTCGTGATCCTCGAGCTCGTGGCGTACATCATCACGTTCCTCGGAGCCAGCATCCTCAACATCGCCGCCGGGCAGCCGTTCTCGCCCTCCCAGATCCTCTACATCAACTTCCTGGTGAACGCGCCGCTCGGCGTCACGCTCGGCATGGACCAAGAGGCGGCAGGCCTCATGGAGTCGCAAGCCACGGTCACGCGATGCGTCGATCATGACGACGGGGCCTCCTCACCACCGCCGGTCTCGTGGGCCTGTTCATGGCCGTGACCACGCTCGCACTCATCAGCTACGGCACGACGCACTACGACAGCGTCGCCGATCGGCACCTCGATGGGAGTGACGGCGTTCTCGCTGCTCCTCATCGCTTCCGCGTTCCAGGCCCGGAGCGTGACGGCCACGACGCTCACCACGGAGACGTTCGACAACCGGAATCTGAACTGGACAGCCGTCGCGGAGCTCGTGCTCGCCGTGCTCATCACCCAGATGGACGTCCTGCGCACCGTGTTCGGGACCGTGAAGCTCTCGCTCGCATCAATGGGAGCTCGCGCTCGTCCCCGCCGTCGCGCTCTTCTTCCTCTGGGAGCTCGGGAAGCTGATCGCACGACGCGAGACAGAGGACGCGCACGAGGCGATGCCCACGGACGCAACTGCCACGTGACCCCCTCGTCGGGGTTGCTCCGACGCGTCAGTGGATCGGATGTGGTGGGCCTCACCCGAGAACGGTTGCCCCGTCGGGCCAAGGGGCCCGGCCCGTGAGTGTCTGCATGGCAGGCGCGGCAAGGGGGCCGGCCGCCGCGAGACCGGCCAACGCCACGAGCACCAGTCGCGCCGCCGACTCGGGAGGGCGATCCTCGAATCCGAGCGCCGAGCAGAGGTCGGCGGTGTGGACGGTCAATTCGAAAACACGGGTGGAGAGGTAGTCGGCGAATCGCATCCCGCCTGCAGCTGACCCCGTGGCTGCATCGTCAGCGGTGGCGGCAACGATCGCTCTCGCCTGCTCGGCCATGGTCCGCAACGTTGCGACCAGGTCCTCCGGGTCTGCCGGCAGGTCAGCGCCCGCTTGTCTCCCCCGCTCGGCAACTGCCGCGTTGACGCCGGGCGATGCCATGGCGGCTCTGCAGTAGGACACGATGCCGCCGACCGCCACGACATCGGGCGCGGTCTCGAGGTAGAGCTCGATCGTCGTGAAGGCGCGGGCGGTGTGGGCGGCCAGCTCGCGTACCGTCCATTCTCCGAGCCCCGGTCTCGTCCACGCGTCGGCAGGGACGCGGCCCACGACATCGGCGAACCAATCCGACGCGGCGTCGAACGCCTCTCGTACCTGCGCGTCGGTGATGCTCAGCTCGGCCGACACGACCGCCGTCCTTCGTTCGCGACCACCTCCGGAGACTATGCGTTCGCGGTCAGCCCATCGTCCTGGCGCCGTCGAGGGTCTCGCGGATGATGTCGGCATGGCCGGCGTGCTGTGCGGTCTCGGCGATGATGTGCAACAGCGCTCGGCGAAACGACCAACGCGCGCCGGGCTCGAACCAGGGTGCCTCGGGAAGCGTGTGCGAAGCATCGAGGTCGGCGAGCCCGGCCACGAGCTCGTCGGTACGTTCCGCGACCGCGTCGTAGCCGGCGAGGAGGTCGGCGAGGGTCTCCCCGGGCAGCATCCGGAACTCGGCTTCCCGCTCGGCGAGCGCGCGCTCGCTCATGTCCATGGCCACGGCGGCTGGACCCTCGACGATGAAGTCGGCCCAGCCGGATTCGGAAGCCGTCACATGCTTGATCAACCCGCCGAGCGAGAGCGCGCTGACCGTGGTGCAGCGCGTGGCCTGCTCATCGGTCAACCCGTCGACGGTGACCCGCAGGAATCGGCGGTGCGTCGTCAGTGTCTCCAGGAGATCGTGGTGCTCGGCACTCATGGTCTGGCTCATCGTGTGCTCCTCTGCGCGTTGGATGGTGTCGTGCCAATCGGGAAGCTACAAGCCTTTGCGGTCAGTTCTTGACCGCAAAGGTGCAAGACTGTCGGTCGATGGCGAACACGAGCTCGCGGACACTGCGATTGCTGTCGATGCTGCAGAGCCGGCGCTACTGGTCGGGCTCCGACCTTGCCGAGCGACTCGGAGTGTCGCCCCGGACGTTGCGACGCGATGTCAACCGACTCCGAGAGCTCGGCTATCCCGTCGAGTCGGCCCGCGGCGTCGACGGCGGGTACGAGCTCGCACCCGGTGTCGCACTCCCGCCGTTGGTGCTCGACGACGAGGAAGCCGTCGCGCTCGTGGTGGGACTGCACGCGGCGTCGCAGAGCTCCGTTTCCGGGATCGCCGAATCGTCCGTGCGGGTACTGACGAAGGTCGTGCAGGTGTTGCCCGCGCGGTTGCGGCGTCAGGCCGACGCGCTGCGCGCCATGACCGTGCCCGCCCCGTGGGACGACGCCGACCCGGCGCTCGATCCGCGGCTGCTGACCACCATCGCCCAGGCGTGCCGCGACGAGGAACGTCTCGAGTTCGCGTACACCAGACGAGATGGGGAGCACAGCGACCGGCACGTCGAACCCGATCGGCTCGTCCTCCTCGGTCGCCGCTGGTATCTCGTGGCGTACGACCTCGACCGTGACGACTGGCGCAGCTTCCGCGTCGACCGCGTCCGTGCCCCGCACCCCACACACGCCCGGTTCCGGCGTCGCGATCTACCGGCCGATGACGCGGCCGCCTTCGTCCGCGCCGGGATCGCGGGTCAAGACGGCGGCCACGACATCGAAGCGATCGTCGATGCGCCGGCCGACGTGGTGCTCAAGCGGATGGGGCGATGGGCGACCGTCGAGCCCATCGACGACGTTCGCTGCCGTGTGCGCATGATCACCGACTCGCTCGACTGGCCGGCCTTCGCGTTCGGCTCGCTCGGCGCCGAGTTCACGGTGCTCACTCCACCCGAGCTCGTTCGACACCTGCGCGAGTGGGGTCAGCGATTCCGACAGGCCGGAACCCGTTCGCGGATGAGCTCGAGTTGAGGATCTCGCGGTTCTCGCCGGGCGTTCGATCGGATCAGGTCGGGGTGCCGGCGTTCTTGATCACGCTGAAGGCCGCGCCCTGCGGGTCCATGAGCGCGGCCATGCGGCCGACCTCGGGCACATCCATCGGACCGTTCAACACGTTGGCACCGAGCTCCTTTGCCTTGGCCACGACTGCGTCGCAGTCGTCGACCGCGAAGTAGACGCCCCAGAACGCAGGCAGTCCCTCCATCGGCGGAGGCATCGCGCCACCCATGGGGCGGTCACCCAGCATCCAGACGGTGTACGGCGGTCCGTCGCCACCCATCTGCATCGTCTCGTCCTTCCACCCGAACAGGCCGCCGTAGAACGGCTTCACCGCTTCGACGTCGGGGGTCATCAGCTCGTTCCACGTCAGCGAGACCGGCTCGTTGACGATCTGCGCGCCGATGTTGCCCTTCGCCTGCCAGAGGCAGAAGACGGCGCCGGTGGGATCCGCGATCACCGACATCCGGCCCGCGTCCATCACGTCCATCGGTTCGCTCAGCACCGCGCCGCCGAGCTCCTTGGCCTTCGTGGTCGCAACTTCGACATCGGCGACCGTCACGTACGTCGACCACACCGGCGGCATCCCGCCCGCCTGCATCTCCGGAGACAGCTTCATCATCCCCGCGACGTTGTCCCCACCCTGGCGCACCAGGAAGTACGGGAAGTTCGGGTCGCCGGTCGACTCCTCACTGAACTCCCAACCGAACAGTGCGCCGTAGAACTGCCGGCTCGCTCCGAGGTCGGGGCTGGCGAGATCGGTCCACGACGGCGTTCCCGGTGCGTACTCGGTGCGTACAGGCATCGACTGCCTCCTTCGATTCGGGCGGGGTTCCGTTGCGGAACGTACCGCCGGACTCACGTGCCGACAAGCCCACCCCGATCGGTCGACTCGAGGATGGCTCGGAAGTTGCGCGGAATACCTCCTCCTTCGCGGCGCGTTCTACTCGCTCATGACGACGCCACGAGTTGTGTCGGTCAATGTCGGCGGGCCTCGCACGGTGACGTGGGGAGGGCGTGTCGTCACGAGTGGCATCTGGAAGGCGCCGGTCGCGAGTCGCGTCGTCGTCGAGGGCGTGAACCTGCACGGCGACGACCAAGCGGATCGCCGCGTCCACGGTGGCCGCGACAAGGCCGTCTACGCCTACGCGGCGGAGGACTACGCATGGTGGTCCAACGAGCTCGGCGAGGAGCTCGGACCCGGGACGTTCGGCGACAACCTCACCACTGAGGGGATCGACCTGCAGGCATGCGTCATCGGCCAGCCCTGGCAGGTCGGCTCGACCGTGCTCGAAGTTGCTCAGCCACGGACACCTTGCTTCAAACTCGGCATTCGCATGAACGACGCCACGTTCGTCGAGCGCTTCGAAGCGAGCCGCCGATCGGGTGCCTACCTGCGCATCGTCGAAGAGGGTGCGATCGGCGCCGGCGATTCGATCCTCACTGGTGCGCCACCCGAACACGGCCTGACGATCTCGGAGCTCGTGGACGCGCAACACGGCGCGTCCCGCGACACGCTCGAGCGAATCGTGTCCATCGACGATCTACCCGACAGCTGGACGGACTGGGCCCTTCGCCAACTCGAACGCCATCACAGCTCGGGCTCGGACACGGTCATACAGTCGCGACAACCGACTCCACCGAAAGCTCAGGACCCAACGTGAGTCAATCCTGCAGTCACCTCGACCAGGTCGCCGACGTCACGCCCAGCGGCGACGGATGCGTGGACTGCCTTCGTATCGGCAGCCAATGGGTGCATCTTCGGGTGTGCATGTCGTGTGGACACGTCGGTTGCTGCGACAACTCACCACACCGGCACGCGACCGCGCATTCCGCGTCGCAGCACCACCCACTCATCCAGTCGTACGAACCCGGCGAAGACTGGTGGTACTGCTACACCGACGACCTCGCGTTCGCCGTCGACGGTGCACCCTCCTTCGCGCACCCTTGATCATCGAGCGCTAACTTCCAGCTGGTGACCGAACCGACAGACCCCGGCGCTTCGCCGCTCCATACCGAGTTCGCAGCAGAGTTGCCCGACTCGGCTGCGCCCACGCTGGACGCAGAGACGCAGGCCGAGCTCGCACCGTTCGGCGAAGAGCGTGCCGTCGAAGTGGGCGACATCCTCTACCGAGCGGGTGATGGGTCGTACGACTTCCTGGTGGTCATCGAAGGCACCGTTGACATCATCCGCCCGGACCTCGAAGGCGAGACCCTGATCACCACGCATCACCCCGGGCGCTTTCTCGGCGAGTTGAACATGCTGACCGGTCAACGCGCGTACCTCACCGCCCGCGTCAGTGAGCGTGGTCGCGTCCTGGCGATTCCCGTCGACGAGTTCCGCCGGGTGATGAGCAGCAAGCCGGAACTGGCCGACGTCATCTTCTCGGCCTTCGTCGCGCGCCGGGAGATCTTGCGGACCGGGGAGGGAGCACGAGCAGTTCGTATCATCGGCTCCCGCTACTCGAGCGCGACGATGGCATTGCGGGCATTCGCGGCACGATCTCGTCTGCCCCACACGTGGATCGACACCGAGGGTGACGCTGACGTCGAGGTTCTCCTCGCCGAAATGGGGTTCCGGACGCGCGACACACCGGTGGTGATCACATCCACGGGAGTGTTGCGACACCCTTCACCGGGCGAGTTCGCGGAGCATCTGGGACTCGCGTTCCAGCGAGAGCCGGGATACATCTTCGATCTGCTGGTCGTGGGAAGCGGTCCCGCAGGTCTCGCGGCCGCGGTGTACGGAGCTTCGGAAGGACTCAACACCATCTCGCTCGACGCAGTCGCAACGGGTGGGCAGGCCGGCGCGAGCTCGCGCATCGAGAACTACGTCGGTTTCCCGAACGGCATCTCGGGCGAAGAGCTCGCGTCCGCGTGCCGCGATCCAGGCTCAACGGCTCGGCGCCCGATTGAACGCACCGTGCGAGGTCGCGGGCCTACGAGTCGTCGACGGGTTCCACGTCATCGTGCTTGCCGACGGCAGTGAGATCCCGTGCCGAACGGTCATCGTCGCCGCGGGCGCGCGCTACCAAAGGCTCGCAGTCGACGATCTCGAACGGTTCGAAGGCGCCGGCGTGTACTACGCAGCCACCGATCTCGAAGCTCGGATCTGCGTCGGCCTCCCTGCGATCGTGGTCGGTGGTGGCAACTCCGCGGGTCAAGCCGCGATCTACCTGGCGCAACAGGGAAGCCGCGTGTCGATCGTGATCCGGAGCGGCGACCTCGAACACAGCATGTCGCGCTACCTCATCGAACGGATCGAGGCGGAACCGCACATCGAGCTGTTCACCAACACTCAGGTGCGCGCGCTCGCCGGTGACGGCCATCTCGACCAGGTCACGCTCGAGCACACGCCCACGACCGACCGTCGAACCGTGGCGTGTGCGGGCCTCTTCTGCTTCATCGGCGCCGACCCCGCAACCGCGTGGCTCGGCGGCGCATTGGAGCTCGACGCGAACGGCTTCATCCTCACCGACCGCTCCTTGCCCGATTCCGTCACGGGTGGTCCACGGTTCGCGACGCGAGATCCGCTGCCATACGAGACGTCGGTGCCGGGAGTGTTCGCAGCCGGCGATGTGCGGAGCGGTTCGATGAAGAGGGTCGCCGCGGCGGTCGGAGAAGGGTCGAGCGCAGTGCGTTCCGTCCACGAGCATCTCGCGACAATCAGCCTCGACGCACCGGTCAGGACGTTGTAGCAAGGGCGACTGAATCAGGACGCGACGAAGCGCTGCACGACCGCGAGTGCAGCGTCGGCGCCTTTCGCGCCAGGTGAGTACCGGGAGGCCGAACTACGACGGGCGCGCGTAGGTCGCGGCCGTCGAGCTCTCGAACTCGTACCCGACGAAGGTCTCGTCTCCGACGACCCACGCGTCGTGACCAGGCTCGATGACATACGCCTCGCCCGTACCGAGCTCGCCTTCGGTGCCGTCGTCATGCACGACGTGCATGCGTCCGGCGACCACCACTCCGACGTGGCGAGCCTGGCAACTCTCGGTGCCGACAACGGGCTTGATGCACTCCGACCAGCGCCAGCCCGGCTGCGCCGTCAGTCGCGCAGCCTTCGCGGAGCCGAGGTCCACGACCTCGACCTTGGTCTTGTCGGGTGCTCGGGTCTCATCGGGTGCGTCGAAGCTCCTGGACAACAAGGTTGGCATCGGTGCTCTCCTCTCAGACGGTCCTCGACCGCGCCGAGGCCCGGAGCCCGACCGTATCGCTCCCGAGCAGGCGGCGCTCGGCCAGACTTGGGCTCATGAACGAGAGTGCCGCGCCGCGAACGTCATCGTGACGTGAACGGCAACGGCAACGGTGAGGACGCCGGAAGCGAGACCAGAGCCCTTGCTCTCGTCGGCGCGCCCATCGCCGGGCAGCCTGGCTGATCCGGCCGGTCAGGAGCCTTCTGCGCTAGCTGGTGTGGATGCGCCACGCCCGAGGAGCTCGATCACCGCGAGGTAGATCACCAACCCGACGCCGACGGCCAGCACGGTGATGGGCTTCGGGTGGTTCCAGAGGATGAGGATCGCGAGAGCGACACCGAAACCAGCGACGCGCAATGCCGTCTTCGAATGGGCCACGAAGGTTGCGACCGGACCGGCCTCGACTTCGGAGCTACCGCCGAGGGCATTCGTCCAGAGGCCTCGAATTCGGGTCGCAGGACGCGACGGACCCGCGATCCATGCGCCGATCACGACCACCAGCGCGAGCGCGATCACGGTGGTCCCCGACTGCCGCAGGAACATCGTGAGTTGGTCCCACACCGCGCCGGCGGAACCTTTGCGGACACCGCCGTTGGTGATCGCCTCGAGGTAGAGGTTCCGCCCGACGCTGAGCAGCGCGAGTTGGAACGCGACTGCGACTGCAACCCAGATCCCGGCCCGCATGATCTTGCGTCGCCGGTCGCGTGACAACGCGATCGCTCCCCCGATGCAGAGGACAGCCACGAAGGGAAACACCCACGCGAGTGTCTGAAGGAGGTCGACGAGTCCCTGCGCCTCCTCGAGCTGCTTCGACTGGAACAGGACGACGCTCTGGTACTTCGCAGGGAGTTGCGCGTCGTCGAACACCGTGATGCCTCGGGCGTCGAGCCGCTTCTTCACGTTGGTGAAGATCTGTTCGATGTTCACCGCGACGGTGCCGTTGTTCGTCGAGACGCGGGATCCACCGCCGGTCAACACCTCGACGACGGCCGTGTGGGCCCGTCGGTTCACGTTCTCCCACACGGTCTGGAACCGATCGGACTGGAACAGCTTGAGCGCGGCCTGATTCGCCACGCCCTCGAGGCCGCTGGAGATCGGCGCCGCCAGCACGTCGGCACGCTGCGGGAGGGCCTCGGCGATCTTCTTCTCGACCCTGCCATCGGCGAACAACGCCGTCGTGACCCGGTCAGCGAGGCCCTGTTGGATCTCGGGGTTCCCCGCGAGTGGGCCGATGGTGGCGACGTACTGGTCGGTGTCGAGCAGCGTGCCCCGCACCCAGATCGCGCTCAGGGACAGCGGAACGAGGAGGACGCCGACGAGGAGCAGCACGGCCGCGACGACCCGCCGCCAGCGTGGGATGGCGCGAGCTCCCGGGTTGCCCGACGCATCCGCGGCGGGCTCCTCCTTCCGCACTTCGATGTCGGGCTGCTCAGCCATGCATCTCTCCCATCACCATCTCCCTGGGTGCACCGGCTCGTGCAGACCACGACCTACTGACCGACGGAAGTGTCGTCGGACGACGTGCAGACGCGTCTCCGCTCATCGGAGTCAACGTAGTGCTCGACGGTCACAACGACCAGCACCGTCTGGATGGCGCCGACGGGGAAGCACTGGGATCAAAGGCAGAACCCGCCTCTGACCACAGAAGGTGCTCAGCTCGCGGGCTTGAACACGGCCACGCCGGAGGCCCAGTACATCGCACTTCCGAAGCTGCCCGTGATCCCCTGAGCACTCGGCGTCGTCAGAACCTTGAAGCCGGTGATGATGCTGGCGATCGAGCCCGTGGTGGTGAGCTGCGGCTGAGTCGTGAAGCCAGGCGCCGTGACCGAGATCGCCTGCGCGCTGGCGTGTCCGGCCACGAAGCCCACAACGAGCGAGTTGCCGACCGCGGGCGTCACCGGACCGGACGCCGCGGCGTTGCTCGTGTCCGACGTGCCCGTCGACACGTCGAGCGGTCCGGAAGTCGCGAGACCCGAGAACTCCTGTACCCCGAAGGCGACGAAGGCCGCCGACCCGGTCTTCACCGTGACCGACGTGACCGAAGCCGCATTCGGCGAATACCACATCTCGCCGTCGGAGTTGTGGCCCGAGATGCTGTAGGCGCCGATACGGGTCCAGGTGTTTCCCGCGGAGTCGGTGACCGAGGTGATGTGGTTCGTGGCTCCGGTGTAGACGCTTGCCGACACGACCAAGAGATCACCCGTCGTCGTGGCGGTCGGGAACGAGGCGGTCAGCGAGGTCGCCGAAGCGGTCTCGGTTGCACCGGCCGACTGCACGAGCTTCGGCGTGTTCGTCACGACCGGGTTGACGGTCAACGAAACCGGCGTCGAATGCGTCGCCGATGTCCCCGTCCCCGTCACACTGAACGCGACCGTGCCCGCCGCGGTCGCCCCAGTCGTGCTGATCGTCAACGTCGACGACTGCCCAGCACTGATCGTCGCCGGACTGAACGACGCCGACGCACCACTCGGCAAACCCGACGCACTCAACGTCACCGACTGCGCCACACCACTCGTCACCGCCGTCGAAATCGTCGACGTCCCACCCTGACCCGCCGTCACCGTCACCGTGCCCGGCGCCGCCGCGATCGAGAAATCATTGGTCACGACCGGGTTGACGGTCAACGAAACCGGCGTCGAATGCGTCGCCGATGTCCCCGTCCCCGTCACACTGAACGCGACCGTGCCCGCCGCGGTCGCCCCAGTCGTGCTGATCGTCAACGTCGACGACTGCCCAGCACTGATCGTCGCCGGACTGAACGACGCCGACGCACCACTCGGCAAACCCGACGCACTCAACGTCACCGACTGCGCCACACCACTCGTCACCGCCGTCGAAATCGTCGACGTCCCACCCTGACCCGCCGTCACCGTCACCGTGCCCGGCGCCGCCGCGATCGAGAAATCATTGGTCACGACCGGGTTGACGGTCAACGAAACCGGCGTCGAATGCGTCGCCGATGTCCCCGTCCCCGTCACACTGAACGCGACCGTGCCCGCCGCGGTCGCCCCAGTCGTGCTGATCGTCAACGTCGACGACTGCCCAGCACTGATCGTCGCCGGACTGAACGACGCCGACGCACCACTCGGCAAACCCGACGCACTCAACGTCACCGACTGCGCCACACCACTCGTCACCGCCGTCGAAATCGTCGACGTCCCACCCTGACCCGCCGTCACCGTCACCGTGCCCGGCGCCGCCGCGATCGAGAAATCATCCGGAGGCGGGGGTGGAGACCCACCGGTCTTGAAGAGGGCGACGCCGGCCGACCAGTACATCGCCGCGGGGAAGCTGCCCGCCAGGCTCTTCGGGGCGGGCGCACCAAGGTTCTGGAAGCCGGTGAGCACCGTCGCGATGCTCGGACTGGTGGTCGTCTGCTGCGCCTGGGTGATGTAGCCGGGCGAGGTCATGGTGATCGCCTGGCTGTTGCTGTGACCGGCGATGAAGCCGACGGCGAGATCGTTCGCAGCCGTCGGGGTCGCCGCGCTCGAGCTCGCGGTGGTGCCCGTGTTGGCGGCACCCGCCGAGCCGTCGAGCGGACTCGAGGGCGCGACCCCGGAGAACTCCTGCAGCTTCAGGGCGACCGTCGTCGCGCCAGTGGTCACCGTCACGCTGCTCACCGATTGAGCGTTCGCGGAGTACCACATCTCACCGTCGGAGTTCGTGCCCGATACCGCGAATGCGCCGATCTTCGCCCAGGTGTTCTTGCCGTCGCTCACCGCCGTGATGGGCTTGCTGAGACCAGTGAACACGCTGGCCGAGAGCACGAGGAGATTGCCCGAGGTGCTCGGCGCGCCGAGGGTGACCGTCTTCGTCGCCGAGCCGGCCGACTGGACCAGCGCGGCACCCGCCGGCGTGGTCACGCCCGCAGGGGCACTGAATGCCGAGACATTGCCGGCGCCATCTCGGGCGTCGACCGTGTACTGGTAGGCAGTTCCCGGAGTGGCGGTCGAGTCGGTGAACGAGGTCGTACTCCCGTTGACGGAGCCGATGGTCACGCCGTTGCGCGCGACGTCGTAGCCGGTGATGCCGGAGGTGTCGGTCGAGGCGCTCCACGACACGTTGACCGATGTGCCCGACGCGGCGCTCGCGGCAACGTTGTTCGGGACGGGCGGTGGATCGGCGTCGATCGTCCAACTCGCAGTCGCCGGGGTTGCGTCGGTCACTCCCGACGCGGTGCCGACAACGCTGACGGTGTGGGACCCGGACGACAGACCGGTGAAGGTGGCCGGGCTCGTGCAGGGCGCGGCGATTGCGCCGTCGACCGAGCACGCGAACGCGGCGCCCGAGGTCGTCGCGTGGAACGCGACCGTTGCGCTGGTCGAGTTCGTCAGGGAGCTGGGTGCGCTGTCGATGACCGTGTCGATCGCTTCCGGGAAGTTGTAGGTCTGCACGTCGAAGGTGTTGCCGTTGTCGTCGGTGGGCGCCACGGTGACGGTTGTGCCGGCGACCGTCACCTTGAGGAAGTGGAAGACCTGTGACGCCGACGTGGGGACGGGTGCCGACCCACATCTCGTGCCCGTGTTGGTCGTGGGCGACCAACCGATCCCGTAGGCGTCGAGCGCCTTGCACTGGTCGACCGGTTCGAGCGTCGCGCCGCCGCCACCGGTGATGTAGGTGATCGGCATGCCGGGCGCACTCGCGTTGTTGCGCTGATAGAGGTGCGCGTGGCCCTGGAACCCGATCTTCACCCCGTATTGGCCGAGCATCCCCTCGAGGCTCGACGCACCCTGCAGGAAGGTGTCGGAGTTCTCCTTCTTGTTGTCGGAGTACCAGGGGTAGTGCGAGAACGCGAACTTGATGCCTGAAGGGTGGGTCTGGAGGTCGTTGAGGAGCCACTGGTACTCAGGGGTTCCGGGCGCGAAGTGGGCGGCCGCGTCGTTGGCGTACGGGGTCGCGGTCCCACCGTTCGCGTCGCCCCACGCGGAGTCGAGCACGTAGAAGCGCGCCGGCCCGGCGTCGAACGCGTACCACTCGCTCCCGTAGTTCGACGAGCTCGACCCGTTCACACAGCAGTACACGTCGTTCTGGTAACGCCCACCCGACGTCGCGACCGCAGTGTCCTGCGTCCACGTGGTGATGTCGGTGTGCGCGGGGCCACTGAGACCGTGGTTCCCCACCGCGGTGAAGAGCGGCACCGTCTTCCCGGGCACGGTCCAGAAGCTCGGACCGAAGATGCCACTGGTGTTGGCACCGGTCTGCTGCAGGTCGCCGTAGTTCGTCTGGCTGCCGCTGTCGTACCCGTTGTCGCCGACCGACACCGCGAACCGAACTCCGCTCGCAGCGATCTGGGAGTGGAGTCGGGCCTGATCCGCGTTCCCGGTGGCGGTGGTGAGGCCCCAATCGCCGAAGACCGCGAACGAGTACGGGTTGGGGTCACCGACCGGTACCTGCGTGACGAACTGCGGCGAAGGGTCGCTCGCGAGCAGGTCGGTCGTGGTGAGCCACGGGCGGTAGCAGTACGTGCCCTGGCTCGGAAGCGTGAGCGGCGCCTTCCACTGGTACTCGGAGACCGAGCCGACGGTGATCGAGGTGCGGGTCGCCGTCTGCGTGCTCGTGAGATTGCAGGTACCCGACGTGACGGCACCCCACTGGAGCGACCCGGTGGACGCCGATCGATCCGTCGCCCAGTTGACGTTCACGTGCGAGCCGACCAGGTCCGTGAGATAGGGCGCGCGCGTGAGATGGGCGTCGAACGCTTCGGCTCGGGTCGCCGGGGCGAGCACGACCGTTCCCACAATGAGCAACGAGGAGATGAGGCCCGCGACGAACCGTCGCGACGAACGGCTCAGCCGCCCAATGCTGTGTCCTACCGCCATCCCAACCCACCATCCGTGGCTCACTTGCACGGGCCCCCTACGCACACCACTCTCGTGGCGCACGTTGGCGGATCGTACCGCGACCCGCTCTCGCGGGCACTACCCATCGAGGGTGAATCCGGAGACCGGTACCTCGATTTCGTCGTCCAGATCGGGACCGACCCGAGATTGCCGTCGTGTCGGCAAAGGTCTGGCTGCATCAGATCCCTGCGACTGTCCGGAGGTTCGGCGCGGTGCATGCATTGGCCAGGCACGGGAACCCGAGCATGGACTCCCATGCCTTGAGCGTCGATCCGTAGCCGATGCCGCCCGAGCCGAACGGTCCGGGTTTGGCGGTCGGGGCGATCTGCATGTTGGGTACGGGTGAGTCCTCGTCGTACCAGATGAAGACGGCGACGTGGCCGGCCTTGTACCCGGCCGAATTGAGCACCGCCCGGACATTCGTGCGCGCCCAGTTGTCCACGGTGGTGTTCGAGCAGTCGTGACCGTCGTGGCACTGCGACGGGGTGATGAACGCGAAGCTCGGTGGGCTCGCCGGTTTGAACTCGCTGTACGGGCGGGTCTGCGCGCTGCAGAACGTCCGGTCATTCGCACCCCACATGTAGAGACTGGGAATGTGTTTGGCCACGTTCCCGCTCGCCGAGCAGCCCGTGGTGGCACCCTCGACGTAGTTGATCGCCGACTTCCCGGCGGCACGCGCCTGGCGGAAGATGTTGTCTGCCGTGGTCGAGCACGTCGCCGACGGTGAGCAGTCGTCGACCAATCCCGGCTGCAACGCGCCGGTCACCTGCGCGCCGTACTGAGTCAAGCTGTTCTGGGAGGTGTCGGCCTCGGTCCAGCTCGAGAACGACGAGCACGACTGCGCAAGCGAGTGCAGGTACGGCATCGCGCCGAACCCGACCCCACCGACGCCCGACCACGTGCGGTTCTCCAACGAGAACACCACCACCGACTGGTAGTGCGCCGGCGCCGCGGCGCCGTTGTTGCACGTCGCCGACGAACCACCGCCTCCGCTGCCGCCGCTGCCGATGCCGGTGACATTGAGCGTCGACGATCCGGAGACGAGGTAGGTCTTGATGCCGCGGGTGACAGAGCACGGTGCGAAGGAGATGACGTCACCGACGAGGTGCGCAGGGGCGGAGGCGCCGGCGTACGAACCGGTCACGGTCGTCGTTCCGCCCCCCGGAAGATCGGTGGTGATCCGGGAACCCGCGGTCGAAGTCGTCCCCGCCGACCACACGACGTGGGTCGGGTTGACCCGCCCACCGACCGCCTTCCACTTGATGTCGGCCGTCACGCGTGGAAGCGGCGTCGCGGTGCACGACCGGGTGCTCGGCACGCTGACGGCCTTGACCGTGCCGGACGTGATCCTGACCGACGAGTTCCCCGTGGTGCCGGTCGAGCAGGTGAGCTTGCCCGTGAAGCTCCAGACGACCGCGGCTCGTGGCGTGGTCCTGATCCCCGGCGTGTACTTCCCCTTGCCGCGAACGGTGCAGTGGGCCGTTCCGGACGCGTTGAACCGTGGCTTGACCGCTTGGGCGTTCCCGGCGGTGAGCACCACGCCACCAAGCGCGAGAGCCAGCACGAGAGCCAACGCGGCAGCACCGATTCCCACCCGAGAAATCATCCGTGATCCTCCCTGGCGCTGCCCATGCACGGCACCGCTACGAGACGCCCGATTGGAGCCTAAGAGCCGATCTGCCCGGTGTCGAGGCCCCCGTCCGGCATCTGCTTGCCGTCGTCTCAGCGCTTGCGATATGAGCGCATCGCCAGGGGGGTGAAGAGGAGCGCGATGACGAGGGACCACAGCACGGAGCCCACGACGTAGTACGAGAGACCGTGGTCGAACGTCCGGGTCACCTCGTTGCCGAGGAGCAGGCCGCGCCACGAGTTCACCATGAAGGTGAGCGGCTGCGCCTTGGCGAAGGCTTGCACCGGGCCCGGCATCGTCGCGATGGGCACGAACGCGCTCGAGATGAACGAGAACGGCACCGCGAGGAGGCTGAGGCCCTGCGCGGCTTGGGCGTTGCCGCTGACAAGGCCGAGCCACACGAACACGATCGCGAAGCACAGCGCATACAGGACGATCAGCCCGAACGCGAGGAGCACATCGACGACGGTGGTGCTCATCCGGAAGCCGACCACGAAGCCCACGGCAAGGGTCACCATTCCGACGACCACCATCAGTGCCGCGTCGGCCATCGCCCGCCCCGCGAGGACGGCGCTGTCGGCGATCGGGAGCGAACGCATCCGGTCATAGAGCCCCGACGCGGCATCCTCCGCGATGGCGACCGACGATCCCCCACCTGTGAACAGGATCCCCGCCACCACGAAGCCGGGGACGAGGTACTCGACGTAGCTGACGCCGGGCACGCCGATCGCGCCGCCGAACACGTATCGGAACATCAACAGGAACAGCACGCTCTGTATGACGGCGATGCCGAACACCTGTGGTGTGCGGAGCAGCTTGCGGGTGGTGCGCCCGGCGACCGTGAACGCGGTGGTGGTCCAACTGGCAGTGCGGGTGGGCGCGAGGATCGCCGTCATGACCCGCTCCTTTCGGTGTTCGTTTCGGTCGCGTGCTGTTCGGTGGTGTGACCGGTGAGCGTGAGGAACACGTCGTCGAGGGTCGGACGTCGCAACGCGATGTCGTCGAGCGAGATGCCTGCGTTGCCCAGTGCGAGCACCGCAGCGACGAGCCCGTCTGCACCGCTCGTGACCGGCAGCGAGACGCGTGAGCTCTCGGCGTCGATCGTGGCTTCGGACCCGAGAGCGGCGGCGGCCCGCTCGACCTCTGCGCTGTCGGTGACGCTCACGTCGACGACGTCGCGACCGAGCTGCGCCTTCAGCTCGTTGCCGGTGCCTGACGCAACGAGCTTGCCGTGGTCGATGATCGCGATGATGTCGGCGAGACGGTCGGCTTCGTCGAGGTACTGGGTGGTGAGCAGCACGTCGGTACCCCGAGACGCCAGATCCTCGATCGCGACCCACAGCTCGTTGCGGCTGCGAGGGTCGAGCCCGGTGGTCGGTTCATCGAGGAGCAGGAGCCGGGGAGCGCCGACAAGGCTCGCAGCCAGATCGAGGCGTCGCTGCATGCCACCGGAATAGGTGCGAACCAACCGGTCGCCGGCCTCGGTGAGGCCCATCTGTTCGAGCACCCCGTCGGCCGCGGACTTGGCGGCGACACGGTCGTGCCCGAACAGGCGCGCCACCATGCGGAGGTTCTCTCGGCCGGTCAATGCGGGCTCGACTGCCGCGTACTGTCCGGCGAGACCGATGGTGCGCCGAACCTGCTTCGGGTTCTTGGCCACATCGATGTCGACGACGCGCAACGCACCCGCGGTCGGTCGGGTCAGCGTGGCGATCGTGCGGATCAGGGTTGTCTTGCCCGCCCCATTGGGCCCCAGCACCGCGAGCACCTTGCCGGATGGGACCGACAGATCCAGTCCCGCGAGCGCCTCGACATCACCGAAGTGCTTTCTGAGGCCTTCGGCCTCGATCATCATCTCCATGCACCGCATCATCAACCATCTCGGGCACTCTCGGCGAGTCTTGACGGCGGCAGCCGGGAGGAGCACGGTACGACGGGCGGATCGCCGCGCCTCGTCGGTGGAACTGGCCGATCGTGATGACGCGAGGAGGCAAGTCATGGTTCGTCGAATGCTCCTGGCCGTGTCCACGTTCGGCGTGGCGACGCTGATCGCGGTCGCCGGCGCGAGCGCCGTGGGACCGATCCCGGGCCCCGTCGGTCCGCATCAGGAATTCGGGGCCCTCGTCAACGGGCAGAACGGCATCGCGAAAGCGGCGCCGATCCGCATGGCCTGCTTCGGTCCGGTACGTCCAGGACAGGTGGGCCACCCGATGGCCGGCCAGACCGTCGAGGTGTTCCGTCCGGAGGCCATCGTCGGTCGCTTCGGGTTCACGGGGGCCAACGCGAAGAGCATCGTCGCGTTCTTCGGACCGCCGCCGCCCAGCCCGGTTGCGAGCCATCCAAGCACCAGTACCGTCACGTTCCATCGCTACGGAGCGGTCAAGGTGATCCCGACGTCGTTGCGGCTCCCCTGCGCGGGAACCGGCAACGTGTTCTTCGTCCCGTTGCCGATGAGTCCACCGACGTCTCGTCCCGCGACCGTACGAGTGAGATACATCGGTCAGCCATAGCGCCAACCGGCTCAGGCGGGCCGGATGGCCTCGGCCGGCGCAAGACGCGCCGCGTGACCGGCCGGAGAGATCCCGGCCAGTGCGCCGACGATCACGGCCGCAGCCATGCCGACCACTCCGGCGAGCACGGGCATCGAGAACTTGATGCCCTGAAGCCCTGCATACCCCGCGGTGATCGCCACGCCGAGCAGCACCCCGATGATCCCCCCCAGGACGGAGAGCAGCATCGCCTCGACGAGGAACTGCGTGCGGACGTGACGGCGGGTCGCGCCGAGCGCGCGCCGAACGCCGATCTCGGTCCGCCGCTCGAGGACCGAGATCACCATGACGTTTGCGATGCCAATGCCGCCGACGAGGAGCGCGACGCCGCCGAGGCCGAGGAGGAGTGCGGTCAGCGTGTCGTCGGCGGCGTTCTTGGCCTTGATGACGTCGGATGGCCGCGAGACTTGAACCTCTCCCGGGCTCTCCGGGCTCGCCGTCGCGGGGAGGACGCTCATCACGGAGTCGACCTGGTTCGGCTGGGTCACCACGAACACGCTGCTCGGCGCGGCCGCGGTGCCATAGAGCTTCTCGGCAATGGGGCGCCCGATGAACGCGGCGGTGTTCAGGTTCGGATACAACGGCGCAGCCCCGAGGATGCCCACGACGGTGAACCAGTTCCCCCCGAGGTACACCATCGGGTCGGCGTCGAGGTCGTGGATGCCGAGCGTCGCCGCGGCATCGGATCCGAGCACCACGGTCGGCAGCTGCACGTCGGCCCGGCTGAGAAAGCGACCGTCGCGCACGGGTGCGCCGAGCGTCTTCGCCAGGTCGGAGTCGGTAGCTTGCACGCTGATACCACCGGTCTCGGACTCTGACACATATGGGCTGCGTCTGACAGTCGTGCTCACGGAGGTGATCCCGCTCGCGTCGGCGACCGGCCCGATCCTCCGGACCATCACGACCGCGTCGTCGCCGAGCGCGGCGGTGTCGCCCGGCGTGAGCGAAGCACCGGCCTGCACTTCCAAGCGGTTCGTGCCGAGCGCGTTGAGCTGGGCCGCGAGATCGGCGCGGCTCGACGACGAGATGCCCATCACCGCGACGAGCGCGGCGATGCCGATCGCGATTCCCGTCGCGGTGAGCGCTGTGCGGAGCTTGCGCGTGCGCAGCCCCACGGTTCCGACACGCAGGATGTCGCCCGGAAGCAGCTGGCTGTGGAGCGGAGCTTCGGCAACCGCGCTCACACTGACACCGGCGTCTGGCCCACGATGCGACCATCGCGCATCGAGACCCGGCGCGACGTCGCCGCCGCGATCGACTGGTCGTGGGTGATCATCAGAATCGTGCTGCCGTCGGCGTGGAGATCGCGGAACAGCTCCATGATCGAGGCGCCGGTGACGCTGTCGAGGTTCCCGGTCGGCTCGTCCGCCAGCAGCAGCGCCGGCTCGGTGACGAGAGCACGGGCGACCGCGACCCGCTGACGTTCTCCCCCTGACAGCCGACCCGGATTGTGGCCGGCGCGATCCGCGAGGCCGACCCGGTCGAGGGATTCCTGGGCGCGCTGGTCGCGCTGGCGGAGCGGGACGCCGGCGTAGAGGAGCCCGAGCGCGACGTTCTCGGCTGCGGTCAGTCCGTCGATGAGGTTGAAGGTCTGGAACACGAAACCGATGCGGTGCCCGCGCAGCGCACTGAGACCCGCATCGTCGAGGTCGGCAAGGTCCTCGCCCGCGACACGAACGATCCCTTCCGTCGGACGGTCGAGCGCGCCAACGAGATTCAGCAGCGTGGACTTGCCGGAACCAGACGGCCCGACGACGGCGACGAAC
Source organism: uncultured Actinomycetes bacterium (assembly GCA_963829475.1). GTDB lineage: Bacteria > Actinomycetota > Acidimicrobiia > IMCC26256 > JANYLB01 > JANYLB01. Next base: position 1,878,918 of record CAWHIU010000002.1, read on the forward strand.
TCGCCGCCACGGACGACGAGATCGACCTCGCGCAGCGCGGCGACCGGCGGAACGCTGTCGTAGGTCTTCCCCACGCCGATCAACTCGACGACGTTCACGGCGTGACGACTCGGTCTCCGGCCTTGAGCTCTCCGGTCACCTCGACGAAGCCGCCCGCGTACGTACCGGGGGTGGCTTTGACGAGCGTGTGCACGCCGCCCCGCACGCGCTCGACCGCGTACCCGCCCTCGGCCAGCGCGAGCAGGCTCTTCACCGGGACCGCGAGCACGTTCTCGGCCTTCGCCGTGACGAGATGGACCACCACACTCGCGCCGTCGAACTTCGAGAGGTCACTCTTCACCACCACGATGTCAACCGGGACCGTCGTCGTCGTGGACTGCTGGGTGCCCTGACCCGAACTGGCCGAGGTCGACGACGTCGCAGTGCCCACGCTCAGGATCGTGCCGTCGACCGTCGTCGAGTCGGGAAGGTCCAGGGCGACGGCATCGCCTGGGTGGGCGTCGCCGACGAGCGACGCGTCGAGGTCGACGTGCACGATCGCGGTCGTGCCGGTGACCGTGAGGATCTCACCGGATGCCGGATCCCCCACCGACGCGACCTGCGAGGCGATGCGGACGGGGCCCGGGAGGAAAACGACCTGCGAGGTCGTCAGCGATCCGGTCTGTTCGAGCCCGTTCGCCTTCTGCCATGCCGTGATCGCCGAAGCCGTCCCGCTCGTGAACGTCTCGTCGGTCGTGAAGGAGCTGCCGTAACCGAGCTGTGCGAGCGTCGCCTCGAGCTGTTGGACATCGGGACCGTCGCTGACACCGGTCTGCAACGTGCGCCACATCGGCCGGGTCCCCACCATGAGGAAGACGCTTGGCACGCCGTCGACCTCCGCGAGCGAGTCGCCGGGCTGCACGACGGTGCCGACCGCGGGAAGGGCTGTGATGGTGCCGGCTGCAGAGCCCGAAGCGCTGTTCGAGCTCGCGGCAGCCGAGCTCACGGAACTCCGCGCCCCGGAACTTGACGAGCTCGCGGTCGACGTCCCGCTGCTCGACCCGCCGCCGATACGGACCGGCGTTGCCGTGCCGTAGCCGACGGTGCCGGTCACGTCGTGGGTGGAAGCGAGCGTCCGGCGCGTCACCGGCTGCAGCGTCGCCGACTGCCGGGGGGCTGCCGTCGACGAGCCGGAGTTCTTCGTCCCGGCGGCGATCGAGACGATCCCGGCGACGCCGAGGACCGCGACGACGATCCCGGCGACGATCCAACGCCGCCGGCGCGTCAAGTCGTGCTACCCGACGATGCGGACGAAGCCGTCTGGCCGCCGCGGACACGGCCGAAGCCGCCACCCGGGGGACCGAAGCCTCCACCGCCCGGGCCACCCTGGATGCCGAGCGTCTGCCGGCAGGTCTGCGACGCGGCCTGGAACTTCGGGTCGTCCCGGTTCGCACCCCCACCCGCTCCCGGGCCGCGGTTGCGGTCGAACTGGGGTCGACCGTTCGCGTCGAACGTCGGGTCGGGGAAGTCGATGCCCTTGGAACGCATGCACTGGGCGAACTTCAGGAGGTTCTTGCGCAGCGCGGCGAGCTCGGCGGGGGTGCGCTGGAACTGACCGGCGAAATCGGGCCGCTTCGAGTCGCATGCCTTCCGAGCCTTCTGGAAGGTCGGGTCGTCCCGGCGGGCGCGGAATCCCTGGCCGTTCCGGTCGAACTGCGGCCGGCCGTTCACGTCGAACTGCGGATCGGGGAAGTCGGCGCCGTTCTGACGCATGCACGCGGCGTACGCGAGCAACTGCTTGCGGAAGTCGGCCTGGCTCGTCGTCTTGCCCGAGCCGGAGCTCGCTTTCGACGACGAGCTCTTCCCCGAGAGCGACGCGACGCCGCTCGCCTGGCTCGATCCACCACCGCCGCATGCGGCAAGAACGATGGCGAGGAGAGCAACCACTCCACCCGTCGTGATCGAAGAACGGCCAGTCATGGCGACCTCCTGGAGGTCCGAGCGCACATGGACGAGACAGTCTGGCCTTCGATCGGCACCACGATGGGCGCGGACCTGAGAGGTCTCTTACGCGGGCGACGCACCCGGTGCACGGCGGGTGACGTGACCCCGCTCGGGTCGGTTCAGGCCACGGGTGGGTGGTCGACTTCTAGCGGGAGAAGAGTGCGACGAAGTCGCGGGTTCCTTCGTTCAGATATCGATCGTCGGGTCGTGACATGTCGTCGAGAAGCTTGTGACCTTGCAGCGGAGCAACGGCGTCTCCACCGGTGAAGGTGTAGCCACTCACCCAATCGGTGTTGATGTCGAGCTCCATGCCGCGGCAAGCAGCCCGCCGCGACCTCGATTCCGGCGAGTGACGCCACGTTCAGCCCGGGTCCCCCGAAGTACATGAGGTTCCCGGTGCGATCAGTGCAGACGCCCGAACGCCATACGTAGACCTGGTTCCCGAGCGTCGCCCCCCAACGATTCGTGTCGTTGGCGTCGAGTCCGGGCACTGCCGCGCCCTGATCCACGATGAGGTCGAGGTTCTGCCGGACCGACACGATGTTCGGGCCCGCCTGAAAGTCGCGCGCCCACATACCAACGCTCGCGGTGCCATCGACTGTCAGCACGAGCGACACGCGCGACCATCGACGAGCGGACGAACCGTCTGTCCTTCCGTGTAGTAGCCGCCCTGCGATACGTCCAGCTTGAAGCCACCGTTGAACGCCGCGACGAGTGCACCCGAATCGGGTGCCTCGACGCGGGCGCCGTGCTGCCAGGGACCACCGCCGGGGACCTCGAGCCCGTTGTACAGCACGGCCCGGAGCCGGCTCATGTCCAACCACATCGCGCCGGCCACCAGACTCGTATGCACGGGATCGGGCCGAAAGTAGGTGGAGTACACGGCGGCGGCTCCGTTGACGAGCTTTCCGGTCGGCTGCCAGACCCCTTCGTTCGGGAGTGGCGGACTCGCGAGCGGGACCATGTCCTGCGGCAACAACCGTGGCTGGGTGGTCGGCGTAGACGCCACCGGCGGCGTGGCCGTCGGGAGCCGATTCCCTCTCGGATGCCCGCCACGTGGGGGCGGGTGATGGGTGTACCACCAGTTCTCGACCTCGTTGACGAAACCGTTCCCGCCATGCCCACGTACCCATTCGACGAACCTCGTGCTGAGCGCGTCACTCCCCGGCGCCGCGAGCGCCCGAACGAGCGAGGTTCCCGGGACCGCGAGACCAACGACGAAGATGGCCGCGAGGCCACCCACGACAAGGCGACACTTTCTCGTCCTCGGAACCCGTCGTCGCGAACCAAGAACCGGGTCGCCAGCTGCCGGAAGCGTCTCGAAGCTCGACATCGGGCGGTTCTACACGGCAGCAACTCAGACCAAGGTAAAGGCCTTGCATTCATGGGCCCATATCAGACCGGGCCGCAGGTGCCGGCTTCGCGTCGGCGTCGTCGAAATCGGCTTGTGCCCAAGCCTCGCGGGGGAATGCCCTACTGCGATGCGATGAGCTGGCGGAGTCGGTCGAGCTCCGCAGTGCCGTAGGTCCGCGATGGCTGGAGGTACGTGTTCTCGACGTACTCGTTCCAGCTGATCCCGAACCAGGCGTCCGGTTGGCTCGCCTTGTTGAGCGCCCAGATCGACGCGAGCGCGTCCGTCCCCCTGCGGGGGGTACAGGCGGAGCCACCGTTGAGTTGGGCATTGAAGCCGGGGCTGAACGGAGCGAAAAAGAGCTTGTGGGCTCCGTGCGCCTGCGCAGCGAGGCTCTGCACCTGCGAGCCCGACTGCGGATTGGAAAACGGGTTCTGCGAGGACCAGTACCAGCTCGCGCCGGCGAACTGCTGTTGGGAGCTCGACCAGGTCGTGTTCGTGTCGTCACTGATGAGCAGGACCCGACTCCCCACTGCCGCCGCGACCGCCGGGATCTGGCCCGCCGTGTACTTCCGGCTCGCGAGCAGCATGACGAGCGGCTTGGCGGAGAAGTTGTTGGCGAAAGCGGGGCTCGCGCCGTACCGCCCCACGAAGTACAGGAGGTCAGCGACGATCGAAGACGCGGGCCGGGCGTAGTTTCCGTATGCCGACATGCCCAGAGCGAGTGTGAAGGGCCGCGTGTGGGCGGCGTTGTACGCGTTCACGCGGCTCACGAGAAGATCCAACCTCGCGTCGTACCCCGACGACGTGGGCCCCTGGTTCGGCGCGCCGGTACCCTGCCACGAGACGACGAACCCGCGAACACCGGCTCCCGCCGCGGTCGCGATGTCTCGATCGAGCGTCCTCGGGTCGGACTGGTCGGCGAGTCCGGCGCTGGGGACGTCGACGATCGACGCACCCGGATAGCTGACCGCGGCGTGACACGCGTCAGCTCCCAGCGTCCCCGGGACCGCCGGCGGGCTCCCTGCGTACGGATACGACGGACCCAACCTGTCCCGCCAATGCTGGGGCGTCCACCACAGGTAGTAGTGGAGATACACCGGCGGCTTGCCGGCGGTTACGACCGGTTGCGGCAGCGGTGCGGTGCCGGACGGCGCCGCCGGGCTCACGCACGCGGTTGCCCCGAGCACCAACCCGGCAATGACCATGACGCGGAGCGCGTGGCGGCGACGGGTGGGCGAGCGCCGACGCATCGAGCCGCGCACGGCGGTCGGACGCTGGGGCCTACGGAACCATTGCGCGTCGTCGAGATCTGCCCCTACAGCCACAGGAACGAGGTATCGACCTCGCGGCCCAAAATCTGAAGCGGTGAAGAAGAACCATCAACCACCAGGCCCATCGCCAGGGCCTCGACTCCCGGCCCGAGGCACGAGAGCCCGAGGCACCAGAGCCGTCCGGCTATTCCGCCTGAGCGATGTCGAGCACGATCTTTCCGATGGCATTTCCCTCCGCGACAAGGCGCAGCGCGGCCGCGACGTCGTCGAGCCCGAACACCTCACCGATGTGCGGCGTGGCGCGCCGGGTGGCGAAGAGCTCGAGAAGCTCGCGCTCGTTGCGGTCGAGCTCGTCCGGCGCGTGTGTCGCGAAGTCGCGCAACTGGAAGCCGAGGACCTTCACACCCTTCAGCAACACGAGGTTGAGCGGGATCTTGGGGATCACGCCCGACGCGTAGCCGACGGTGACGAACCGGCCGCCCCAGCGCAACGACCGGAGCGCGGGCTCGGAGAGATCGCCGCCGACAGGGTCGACGACCACGTCCCCACCGTCGGGGAGCATGTCCCGCAGCGCTTCTCGGAGTGGACGCGCTCGATGGTTGATCAGATTGCGCGCGCCATGGGACGCCGCGACCTCGAGCTTGCGGGGCGACGACGCGACCGCCGTGACCGAGGCGCCGAGCAGCGAGCCGAGCTGCACGGCGGCGAGACCGACACCGCCCGCGGCACCCAGCACGATCAGCTCCTCGCCCGGCTGCACCGCGGCCGCCGAGCGGAGCACGTGGTAGGCGGTTCGGTGGGCCACGCCGAACGCGGCGGCGACGCGATCGTCGATGCCGTCGGGGATGCGACGCACAGACCGCGCGGACGCCACCGTTTCCTCGGCAAACACGCCGAAGGCGCACGCTCCGAACACGCGGTCGCCGACGGCGGGATCGGCGACATCACCCGCGACCTCCGTGACGACACCGGCGAACTCGCTCCCGGGGACGAACGGCGTCGGGACGTCGACCTGGTACTCGTTCGCCACCAGGAGAACGTCGGGATAGTTGACCGCCGCGGCACTCACACGAACCCGCACCTGACCCGACCCGAGCGTCGGAGGCGGGACGTCTTCGATCCGGACGACGTCGGGACCGCCGTACTCCCGGCAGAGCGCCGCGCGCACCTCAGCTCACCGACCCTTCCAGACCGGCGGTCGCTTCTCGACGAACGCCAGCGCACCTTCCTTCGCGTCCACGCTCGCGAAGACGACGCCTCGCAACTCGCGTCGCCGCTCGCGCGCACGCACCTCGTCGGCAATACCGAGACGAACGAGCTCCTTGACCGCCGCGACCGCGAGCGGCGCGTTGGCGGCGATCCGTTCCGCGACGGCGACCGCACTGTCGACGACCTCGCCGGGCGGCACCACGGCATTCACGAGACCGATGTCGTGGGCTCGTTCGGCGCCGATCAGGTCACCCGTGAGGGTCATCTCCAACGCCAGTGCGAGTGCAACCCGAGTGCCGAGCAACGTGCCGACGCCGCCCGGGATGAGTCCTCGCTTCACCTCGGGCAGCCCGAACCGAGCCCGCGAAGACGCGACGACGAGATCGCAGGCGAGGAGCAGCTCGAAGCCGCCCGCGACCGCGGTGCCGTTCGCAGCACCCACGAGTGGGATTCCGACGCGGCCCTCCATGAGACGCGAGAACCCGCGCGTGGCCTCGTCGTCGGCGAGGCCCATCTGCTTCCCGGCGGCGAAGGCGCTCAGGTCCATGCCCGCACAGAAGGACCGATCGCCCGTCGCCGTGAGCACGACGACTCGGATGTCGGGATCGGCCTCCGCGTCGACGATTGCGGCGCCGATGGCTCGCATCAGCTCCAGGTTCAGGGCGTTGCTCGCCTCGGGGCGATTCAGGCGGACGATCAGCACCGGCCCGCGCGATTCGCGCTCGAGTACCCGGCTGTTGCTCATCGGCGGTAGTCCGTCGTCTCGGCAAGATCCGCCGCCGATTTCATGAGGTCGAGCACGAGCGGACCGAACACGTTGAGCTTGTCGTCGTCGCCCGCTCGTTGGAACCCCTGCTCGAGGACGATCGCGAACTTCCACTTGGCGAGGATGACGTAGTAGTCGATGTCGTCGACCTGCCGCCCCGACACCTCGGCGTAGTGCTCGATGATCTGGTCGCGCGACGGCATGCCGGTGAGGTCGGCGTAGCCCGCATCGTCGGGGGCGCTGGTGTCGTCCGGCCAACTCTGGACGACCCAGGCGAGGTCGAGCTTGGGGTCGCCGACCGTTCCCATCTCCCAGTCGACGATCGCGGCGAGGCGGGCCGGCGCGCCGTGGCGGTACATCACGTTGGCGAATTGGTAGTCGCCGTGCATGAGCCCGGGGATGTAGTCGATCGGCCGGTGTGTCCGCAGCCACGCAGATGCAACGTCGAAGCCGGCCAGGTCGCGACCCTTGATCCGTTCGAGGAACGCGGTCCAGCGGTCGACCTGACGTTCGTGGAACCCGTCGGGCCGGCCGAAGCCCTCGAGGCCCTTGGCCCGCCAGTCGACCTTCGACAACAGCGCGATGCCTTCCGCGAGTTGGTAGGCGAGACCGGCGCGCGCCTTCAGATCGGTGTCGAACGGCGCCGGCCAGATCCTCCGCCGGTCCATCGGCGACCAGCCGTCGACGAACCCCATCAGATAGAAGGTCCGGCCGAGCACCGACGGGTCGGTGCACGCGGCGATCGCTTCGGTGTGCGGGACATCGGTCCCGGCAAGTGCTTCGATGATGCGCCACTCGCGGCCGATGCCTTCGTCGCGGGTCGCGGGGGCCGTGGGTGGAGGGATCCGCAGGGCGGCGTGCAGGTCGCCGCGGCGGATCTCGTAGATCTCGTTCTGCGATCCGCTCGACACGTATCGGTCTTCGATGGGCTCGCCCTTCCCCGGCAGGCCGGTGTCGTCCATCCACCGGGCGAGGCGGTCGAGATCGATCACAGGTTCCCCACTTCGTGCTCGAGGTACTCGGCGAACTTCTCCCGGGCTGCATCCCGCAGCTTGGGGATGTGCTGAGTCGGCCAGACGTCGTCGCTGGGCTCGTAGTCGCGCAGCACCAGGCGGGCAACCGTCATCTTGTGCACCTCGGTGGGACCATCGGCCAGGCCCATGACGCCGGCGCCGAGGATCATGGTGCTGAACGGCATCTCGTTGCTCACGCCCAGGGCGCCGTGGACCTGCATCGCCCGCCAGGCGATGTCGTGGAGCACGGTCGGCATGATCACCTTCGCGGTCGCGATGTCTTTGCGGACCTTGCGGTAGTCGTTGTGCTTGTCGATCGACCACGCGGTGAAGAGCACGAAGAGTCGGAACTGGACCAGTTGCGCGTACGAGTCGGCGATGTAGCCCTGTACGAACTGCTTGTCGGCCAAGACGCTGCCCTGGGTCTCGCGGCTGAGCGCGCGCTCGCACATCATGTCGAGCGCCTTCTGGGCCATCCCGATGGTGCGCATGGCGTGATGGATGCGGCCTCCGCCGAGGCGCGTCTGCGCGATGGCGAACGCCTGGCCCTCACCACCGAGGACCGCGTCCGACGGGACGCGCACGTTGTCGTAGTGGACGAGCGCATGGGCGCCCTCGTCCACGGGCTCGTGGGCAAGGCCGACGTTGCGGACGATGTCGACGCCGGGTGTGTCGGCCGGTACGAGGAACATCGACATGCCCTTGTACGCGCTGACGTCGGGGTTCGTCACCGCCATGACGATGAGGAACGACGCCGTCTTCGCGTTCGAAGAGAAGAACTTCCACCCGTTGATGACCCACTCGTCGCCGACCTTCTCGGCTCGGGTCGTGAACATCGCCGGATCGGCGCCGGCTTGGGGCTCGGTCATCGAGTAGCAGGAGAAGAGCTCACCGTCGAGCAACGGGCGTAGATAGCGTTCCTTCTGAGCGGGCGTGCCGTAGTGGGCGATGATCTCCGCGTTCCCCGTGTCGGGCGCCTGGCATCCGAACACGCTCGGCGCCCACGACGAACGCCCGAGGATCTCGTTGAGCAACGCCAGCTTCAGCTGGCCGTGGCCCTGGCCGCCCAGCTCGGGGCCGAGATGCGTCGCCCACAACCCTTGACGGCGTACTTCCTCCTTCAGCGGGTCGATGACCTGGCGACGCACGTCGTCGAGCGGCGTGAACTGGAGTCCGCGCCACACCAGGTCGAGCGGCTCGACCTCTTCGCGCACGAAGGTGTCGGCCCAGTCGAGCTTCTCCTGGTACTCAGGCTCGGTCTGGAAGTCCCAGGCCATGTACGCCCCCTCTCGACGAAGTGCAGAAAACGCGGCTGCTCGCATACTGGTCCGGATTGCGACGGCGCGGCAGACCTACTTCCTCACGTGACCGCCGAGGTGGTCCACATCGACTCGAGGGCGGCCCTCATCGCCGTGCTCACGAGCTCGATCCGCACACCGACGGGGTTGAAGTGGAACGCCCATACCGACGATCCGTCGCGCTCGCCGCCGCACTCCCAAACCCATCCTTGGTCGACCAGCTCTGCGGAGGTCGCGGCGACGTCGTCGCACCAGTAGCCGAGATGGTGCAGGCCCGAGCTGCTGGGCTGGAGGGGCGTGCCGGCCGCCGACTGCACGAGCTCGAGCCGGGGCTGCGTGACGGAGTAGCTGAATCGCAGCGGATACGTGGTGGGCCCGCCCGGGAGCATCATCGTGTGCTCGAGCTCGACCTCGGGCCCCCACTCGTACGCCGCACGTCTCGGTGAGGAAGTCGCGAGCGGCGTCGAAGTCGTCGACGACGACGCCGAGATGGAACTGGTCACTCGGCACCAGGCGCATCATCCGACCTCCACGACGACCTTGATGGCGCCGCTCTTGCGGTCTGCCGCCACCCGGAACGCCTCGCCGGCATCTTCCAGCGGGAACCGGTGGGTCACAAGGGCATCGGCGATCTCCGGCCGCGCCGCCAGCATCTCCGCGGCCTGCTGCATGTCGCGCCCACCCTCGTGGCGGCAATAGCCCATCGACGCGACGAGCTTGGCTTCCTTGTGGAGCATCGGGAGATACGGCACGTCGAGACCGCCGTAGTGGATGCCGAGCACGGCAATGGTGCCGCCGGGTGCGAGGAGCTCGACGCAGCGTTGGAACGAGCTCGCGGATCCGGCCGCTTCGATCACGACGTCGTAGAGACCGGATGGTTCCGTCGCTCCAAGTCGCTCCCCGAGCGCGCGTTGGTGGTCATAGCGAGATTCGAGGCTCACCTCCGCCGCGCGTTGGGTCTGGGCTGCCGTCACCGCGAGCATGCCCACCGACCCGGCACCGACGACGGCAACGCGCTTCGCCTCATCCGTGCCGCCGACACGCACGCCGTGCCACGACACCGCGGCCGGCTCGACCAGGGAGCCGCTGGCCACGTCGAGTCCGGCGGGGAGCTCGACGAGACGCTCGCTCGGAGCGCGGAACTGCTCGACCATCCCACCGTCGTCGAGTATTCCGAGCGCCTGGGCAGAGGCCTGGTCGCACAGGTTGTACCGGCCCTCGCGGCAGCGGTCACAAGCGCCGCAGCCGTACAGCCCCTCGACCGCAACCGGCGTGCCATCGGCGCGAACACCGACCAGCTCGTGACCCAGAATGACCTCGGTGCCGAAGGACAGGTAGGCGAGGTCGGAGGCGCAGATCCCCACGCCCCGCATCGACAGGAGCTCGCCGTGACCGGGTGGCTCGTCGACCTCGACGAGGAGTGGCCGGCCGCCATGGCCGCGCACGGCTCTCATCGCGGATCCCCCTGTCCGTGGATCATCCCGCCGTCAACGAGTTGGTCGATGCCGGAGACGAACGACGCGTCGTCGAGACCAGATAAGCACACCGCCGGTTCCACCTGGATGAGCGGGCGAGTGCCGTTGCCGACCGCGACACGCGTCTATGGGGTGCGGCCGATGAACGCGAGCAACTTGGTCTGGACGTCTGCGTCGTCAGCGACGTGGACGCGCGGCCCGTACTGGCCGCTCTGGCGCAGCACCTCGTCCATCGGCAGCATGCCTTCGAGCATCGCCGCGCACTTGTCGGGGTCCAGCGTCTCGTCCTGGCCGGTGGCTCGGGCGAGGTCCCAGCGATGCAGGAACACGTCGCTGGTGTAGATCATGTCGATCGCCTGCCCGAGCGACATTCGGCCGATGTGCGGGAGATCGTGCTCGCGGTCGGCGGTGTCCGCGTCGTCGAGCAGTGCCTGCACGGCCTCGGTCTGGGTACGCCAGGCACCGACGGGGTCGTCGTCGACCGACGGACCCGCCGGCAACGTGATCCCCGCCGCTCCGTGCAGGAAGGCCGGCAACCATTCGACGAGGTGGCGGACGACGTCACGCGCGACCCAGCCCTCCACCGGAGCAGGCTGGTCCCACGACTCCGGAGCGGTGCCCTCCACGGTCGTTGTGAATGCACCGGCGATGCGCCGGTGCTCTTCGGCCGGGCCGCTCATCGGAGTCGCTCGACCTCCGGTTCGATCCGCTCTCCTGCAGAACATCTGCCGCGGTCACCACGAACCTCGGCGTCGACGCGCGGGATCGTCAAGGCGTCGAGACCGGGTTCACCGAACTTGCCCGTACGACCTGATCGCCAACCCGACCAGCGCGCCGGATCCGCGCGACACGTGCGGACAGAACACAACAGTGCCGTCTGCACTCACGACCTCAAGCGGGTGTGCCCTTGCAGGTGATCCCGGCCTTGATGCAGATGTTCACCAGACGCCGCAGCTCGCGCGAGTCCCAGCCGTTGAAGAAGTCGGCGTGGGCCGTGAGCTGTCCACCCGAGGCCGAGCGCGGTGCCCGGGCCACCGGTCGACGGGTAGTGGATGTTCATCCGCAGCCGCGGGATCGGCACCGGGTAACCAGCCGGGCAGGTGCCGCCCATACCGTGATACGCCAAGTGGCTCGCGTGGTTCGGCGAATCGAGCGCGGTCCCGTTCCAGCAGTCGGGGAAGCTCACGTGCAACGTCAGGTCACCATTCGGACAGGTCGGTGCGGTCGACGACTCCGGCGTCGTTTCCTTTGCGCTGCAGTCCCACGACACGATCTTCAAGCTCTGGGGCGCGGTGGCGCTGCCGTTGCCCGCGACGACTTTCAGACCCTTGGGGATCGTCTTGATCTTCTTGAACGGCTTCGTCGCGCTGGCGTAGTAGATGCCGGCCCTGGTCGGCTTGACCGCGACACCGTCGACCGTGAGGCTCGGGACCCAGTACCCGGACCGGTCGAGTCGGTCGACACACGTCGTTCCGCCCACGTGCTGCAACGTCTTGGCGGTCGTGAAGGCATTGGTCTTGGTGTTGCCGAAGAAGTCGTGCGAGTGGCTCGCGCCCGGAACGCCCGGGTGGACGATCGGATCGTCCGAGAGCGTGTGCGAGAAGGCGCACTTGGCCACGAAGCGAGGCGCGTTGGGTGTCGGGTCGCCCGTCTCACTGTCGGCACCAGCGACGCCCACACCCGCGACCGCCGCCAGCAACCCGGCTGCGGCCATCATGCCGACGAACTTGACCACTCGACCTCGAAGCATCACATTCCCCCCGGAAGCAAGGCGTTCAGTGTCTCCGACCGTACACCCGGACAGAACAATTTGCGACCAGAACCCGCTCCAGTCCCCACCGTGGCGCGGTGGCGTCAGGAAGGCGGAACGGTCGCGCGCTCGACATGACGACGCAGCTCGACGAGACGCGCGGTCAACTCCGGGTCCGCCGGTGGTCGTCCGCTCGGAGCGGTCGCACCCGACGCCGCGCCGCGCAGAAGTGCATCGCTTTCGACGTCGAGCAGCACTGACCGCAGCCGGGCCGCGACCGCCGCGGCTGCGGCTCCGGCCTCCCGGCTCGGCGCGTCGGCTGCGAGCCGGTCGAGTTCTTCGCCGGCCCGCCGTACCGCCTCGGACGCTTGCGACATCGCCGCGGTGCTCGCGCTCGCCTCGACGAGCAGCGCGGCGGTTGTCGTCCCATGCGCGAGGATCCTCTCGCTCTCCTCGCGCCACAGTCGACGCGCGCGCGCCGCGGCGCGCCGATGGCGGACCAGCATCGCGATGCCGATCCCGATCAGAGCGATGAGCGCCGCGACGAGCACCCAGACCCAAGGATCGGACGTCTCGGATGTCGTCGCCGTGTCTTCTTGTTGCGGCAGTAGGAGGATCGTGCGCAGCCGCGCCCCACTCGTGGTCGTCGTGGTCGGCGGTGCGGTCGTCGCCGTTGCGGCGGCGGTGCGGTCGTCGCCGTTGCCGGCGGCGGTGCAGTCGTCGTTGTCGGCGGCGGTGCAGTCGTCGTTGTCGTTGCCGGCGGTGCGGTCGTCGTCGTGGTCGGCGGCGGTGCGGTCGTCGTGGTCACCGAAGCCCGACTCGTCGTCGACACACCGGCCGTCACCGTCGGGGTCGGCGGCTCCGTCGTGACCGATGGCGCCGACGTTGAGGAGTCGAATGGACTCGACGTCGAGGAGGACTCGGGCCGCGTCGTCGTGGAACGGCTCGCCGACGGAAGCGTCGGCCGGCTGGCGCCCGACCCACCACAGGCCGCGGTACCGAGCAAGACGACGATGACACCAATCACGGCGAGCGCACGCCGACGTGCGGGCTTCGGGCGGTCGTGGGTACAGCCCTCTGCGCGACTCGTGCTCAGAGGGCGGCCTGCCAGCGGCTCGGGTCTCGCCGACTGGATGATGCGCCCCGGGGATTTCGTCTCGCGGCTCCTTGGCAACATGGTCCCCTCATTCGTCACGTAGGTCGGACCTTGCGCGCGTTGGCGCAATTCGTGGTGTGGCCGAGTACAGCTAGAGCCCGGTGGCGCACTCTGGTTTGACGCGAGGTCTGGTGGCCCCGAGGCGCTTGCGGTACCAGAGGGCATCGGTTCCCGATGGGAAGTCGGGAACTCGACCCACAAGTTCGTAGCCGTTCTGCTCGTAGAGAGCTTGCGCCTGAAATTCGTAGGTGAAGTGAACCGTTTGTGAGCATCCGCGCGTCGTGGCTTCGGCTTCGGCGGCGGCGATCAGCCGAGTGGCGAGTCCGCGACCTCGAAGGCGCGGCGCGACCCAGAGACTCTGTAGCTCGCAGCAGTCCCCCCACGTCCACCCGCTGATGCCGGCGACGATGGTGCCGGCCTCGCGCACGAAGATGGCCAGCTCGACTTCGTCACCGAGGCCCAAAGCGGTCGCGGCCTCGGACCGGATGTGCGCTTCGAGGAATTCGACGTCGAGCGGATCCGGATCGTCCTCGACGTGGAACTCCATCGAAACGGAGTCGTCAGACGCCGACGATCTGCTCGATCATCGAGAGGTCATCGAAGTACGTCCGGAACGACCGGATCTTTCCCTCGCGGAAGTCGGCCACGCTGACACCCGCCAGCAGGACATGCCGTCCGGTCGGGTCCAACACGACGTCGTCGTCCAGCACGAGTGGCCCGGTGTGATCGGCTTCGATGAGCCACTCGGCGTACACCCGGTTGCCCACCTCGTCGACCGCCCGCAACACGATCACGACGTTCGAGAACGCGATCTCACGGAGGGCGGAAAGCTCTGCGAGTCCGGTCAGGCCCGAGACGGTCGCGTACGGCGACCAACCGACGACGTCCTCGGTGAACAGCGTGCCGAGATCGATCGAGGCGCTCCCGACTTCAGCCTCGAGCGCCTTCACCATCACGTCTTTGCGCGACTCAGCCATTCCGGCCCCCTGTTCCTTCAACGTCTCGCGGAAGGTCCATCGGCAATCCGACGTCCTTCAGGACCCGATGACCTTCGCCTTGGCCGACGTGAACTCCTCGTCGGTGAGAACGCCCGACGTGTGCAACTGTGCGAGGTGTTCGAGCTCATCGGCCTCGTTGGGAGGAGGCGGCGCATGTTGCGCCGGCTCCTCGGAATATTCAGGCTGCTGCTCGTCGTCTCTGCGGGCGCGGTGATGCCCCACCGCGGCTCCCGCCGCCGCCCCCACCAGGAGCCCGCGCCGCCTGGACCTTCGTCTCATTCCCATGCGCGCACCATAGACCCAGCCGGCCCGCGCCGCGTCACGACTCCGAGGACCAACATTGAGGGGCGGGCGGCGATGTCGCGGCCCCGTCGAAAACCCGGTTCCGCCCCACCGAAGTCAGGCTCAGACCCGTGACCGACACCGAATCGCCAAGTCAGGCCAGCTCAGTGTCGGACTGGAGTTGACCCACGATCCTCGACACGGTGATGTTCCCCCATTGGCGCGCGCACGGGATGCTGCGGTGGAGGCAGCGTAGGTCTCGGCCGGGGTGTGGTGACCGAGGCGGGCGGTGTCGCTGGCGGTGTTCAAAGTCATGTCGATCGAGGGCTGCAGCCGCGGGCGGGATCAGCCACGCTGGCCTCCCCTGCTCGATGCTCGAGCGACGCCGAGGAGAACCTCGCGCAACAACGAGTTGACGACTCGCGGTGCCTCCATGTTCACCATGTGTCCCGCGTCAGCAACGACGACCTTCCGCGCGGCGGGGATCGCGCCGGCGAGCACGTCGGCCATGGCGAGGAAACAGGGGACGTCCAGCTCACCGACAACGACGGTGGTTGGGATTTCGAGCGTCGGGAGCAGCGCGAGGCTGTCGGGACGGGCACCGTGCGGATCCCGCTCGGTCCAGTGCATACCCGAGTAGTCGGCGACCATCTGCTCGAGCTCGTCCGCCAGCTGCGGGTGCCGCCGCGCTGGCGTGAAGAAGTCATGCTGCAACCACGCCGCCTTGGCTGCCGGCAGCCCGCCCGAACGCAAACCAGACGTCACGGCTTGCAAGCCCCGCTCGGACTCGGGATCCCACGGCACGCCGTCGAGCACGGCATCGAGCAACACCATCGCTGTCACCCGCGCGGGTGCAGCGAGCGCAGCCTCGATCACGATTCGCCCACCCATCGAGAGTCCTACGAGCACGACGGTGTCGATCGCAAGGTGGTCCACCAGCCGCCAAAGATCATCCGCGTGGGAATAGACCGTGTCTCGATCATGGCGGGTCGACCGGCCGAACCCCCGACAGTCGTACCGGATCACGGTCGCGATGTCCGACAGCGCAGGCACCTGCGCGTCCCACATCCGCGTGTCGAGCGCGAGCCCGTGCACCAAGATGACGGGGACGCCGTTCCCCGTCACCTCGTAGTACAAGTCCGCACCGGGCAGCTGAAGTGTGGCCATGCAGCCTCCGAGTCATGCGTGACGGCGGGATGGTAGTGCCCAGCCGCAGCCGCACGAACTCGCGGGAATGGCTCAGTTTGAGATTGCGCCGATGGCGGAACGTCGATCGTCGTGACGTTGGATCTCGGTGAGGCCGTCGGCCACGATGTACGACTGCCAGAAGTTGACGCCGCGGCCGTCGCCGGGTTTCGGCCATTGGATAGGGAGCACCGCCTCCAATGGTGCAGTTCACAGGGTCGGGTCCCAGGTCACAGTGCGTTTCGAGTTACCGCCAGTGACCACGAGTGCCCACCAGTACGCGTCATGACGGGCACGCAAAGGGCACGGGTCCCAAGGGCACGATTGGGCACGCCACGCGCGCTCCGCATTTGCGAAGCACCAGCGTTCACCGAAACGAGCCCAGACCGGCGCGACGCACTGGACGCGTACTCAACGGCTCGGTCGAGGGAGTCGGGGCACCGATGTTCGAACAGCAAGTCGCGAATCACGTCGTCATCGTCGCGCTCCACCCTTCGCGCGCGACTGGCACGGGTGTCTGAACGCGATCCCGGGTCGTCCGTCCTGAATCGGTCAGGTGGTGGGATCCCGGTGCCAGGGGAGCCGGCCCTCGATCTCGACGTCGAGCGAGAAGCTCAGGAACGTACGAATCAACACGATGAGTCCGAGCCCGGCGACGTTCTCGAGCGACGGGTCGACCGCGACGGTGCGAATCAGGTCGGCTGCGACCAGGACCTCCAGACCGAGCAGGATGCTCCTGCCCAAGAAGCTCCGAAGAGCCTGGTAGCTGGCTGACAAGTCGTGGTGCCGTCGCACGTCGACGCCTGCCCGTACGAGCGCGATCACGCCGCCGACCACGATGATCGCGACACCTACGGTCTCGACCGCTTTGGCTATCCAGTCCATCGTGTCCGCGTACGACATTGCGATGTTCTCCCTCGAGCGACCTCTTCGTCGCTGTCGTTCACGCTTGGTCGGGTTGTACCGCCTGGGTACCGAGCGCGCCCTGGGCGGCGGCGGACCCAGCAAGGCCTCCGCCCCTGGCCCGGAGGATGAACGCGGTACCGACGGCCACCACCGCCCCAGCGAGAGGACCCGCGACGTAGACCCAGTACGAGTGGAAATTCGCAGCGACGAGATCAGGGCCGAAGGTGCGGGCCGGGTTCATCGACGCGCCCGAGATCGGGCTGCCCCACAGTCCGGCTAGTGCGATGTAGCCGCCGACCCCCAACGCGCCGATGACACCGAGGTTCTGGGCACCCGAAGCGGTACCGAGGATCACGCTGACGAGACCGAACGTCAGCACCATCTCCATCACGAACGCGTCGCCGCTCGAGAAGTGGGCCGCGGGGTAGTTGGATCCGTAGGACGCCGAGACGTGCACGACGGCTTGGAGGAGCCACGCGGCCAACGCGGCGCCGGCGAGCTGGACCACGATGTAACCGGGAACCCGCAACCACGGGAAGTCTCGACGCAACGCGAACGCGATGCTCACTGCCGGGTTGAGGTGCGCCCCCGAGATCTTGCCCATGAACAGGATGACTGCCAACACCATCAGCGCCGGCGCGACCACGGCGGCCGTGCGGCTGATCGTATCCGGGAAGGCCTGTCCCATCATCCCGCCACCGGCTGCGACGAGGACGAGGAAGAACGTGCCCAGGAACTCGGAGAACAGGCGTCGCCACTCCTGGGAGGAGTCCTGAAAGTCTTCGATCGCTTGCTCGAACGCCTCGACGCGGTGCGTCAGCGGGTCAGGGATCGCGTCGAGCAACTGCTCACGCCTCGCGCGATCAGGCTTCTGTGGCTCGTTCATGTTCGGGCCTCGTTCCTCGTCTGGACTCGGGTGTGAATGTTCACCGGTCGTCAGATCGTCACGACTCGCAGCAGGAAGACGGTAACGCTGAGCACGGCGAGCGCGCTGGGTCTTGACACACCTCGAAGGTCTCCACCTCGTGCGTTCGGGGTCATGCCGAGGAAGTGCACGACGAGGATGACCGATGCAACGATCGCCATCGGTGCGACGATGAGTCCGACCACGAGTCCGAACGCGTACGCGTACTCGCCGACAGCGAGCCACGGGAGCCACGACACGGGCACTCCCGCGCGACGGTATCCCTGCACGACTTCGGGTTCCTGAGCAAACTTGCCCGACAAGCCCAACAACACGGCGAGAAAGCAGCTCACGGCCACGCAAGCGACGAACACGGTCACGAGCCTGGTTCCGCGCCCTTCGACGCCTCGGCGAGGCCTTCCTTGAGCGCCTTGATGCCGTGACCGTCGACCGAGACCACGCTGGTCTTGGCGGAGCGCGCGAGCGCGGCTGTGACCGTCGGCGTGTCGGCGCTGTCGACCAGCGTGACGATCCCAGCGGAACCCTTGGGGACCGTCTGACTGACTATCGTTTCGATCCCGCTGTCGACGCGGTGCTTGGTGAATCGTCCGATGAGGCCGCCGACAGCCGAACCGACAATCGCCGAGGCGAGCAGCGGCGGCGCGAAGAGTCCGGCCACGACGCCGACGCCTGCGCCCAGACCCACGCCCTTACGTCCGTGGTGGTCGGCAGTATCGGTGAGCTGAACGGCACCGTCTGGGCCGCGCTCGCCAAGGATCACTCCCTCGGTAGCTCTTACGCGCTTGGCTTCCACGAGCTTCACGACTGCTTCGAAATCTTGCTTGGCCGCCCCGATCGTGGTGTAGCCCGCGATCACCACGTCGTAGGTGTCGCCCATCGTCACCACGTCCTCGGCCAGCTCGTCGCTGACGATCCCGTCGCTGATCGCCGCACCTCGCTCGGGGTGACGTTCATCGGACGTTGCGGACTCTGGTCGGACTGGCTGCTCATCGATCACGATCGCCGTCACTTCCACATCGGGTGTTTCGGTCGGTGATCAGGGAGGATGCCCACCGCTCGGGTGGGCAGAGCGCCGTCGGTCTCATCGCTCGTCTCGGCGTTCCTTGCGCCGTCGGTGACGGCGGATGACGCCGAGTCCGAACCACACCAACGCCCCGAACACTGCGGTGACGATCGTGTAGAGCCAGAGCGGCCACGTGAAGCTCAGGAACAAGAAGTCGAACTTCACGTCCTCGGTGTTCTGCACGATGAAGACGAGCAGGACCCCGACGCCGCTCAGCGCTGCGATCGCTCCACCTCCGAGGCGTCGACCGCCCGTCCCTTCCGCATCTTCCTCGCTCATCGGGCTCCTTCCGGGGAAAGACGATCGGTCAACGTGGCGTGCTGTCGTTTGCGTCGACGACCCCGCTCCTTACGGCGGCGACCACGTCGTCGGAGTCGCGCTGGTTCTGGTTGGCGTACGAGTCGGAGAACGTCGCGATCGCCCGGTCGAACGTGTCGCTCGAGCCAACCGCCAGTGCATCTTCTGTTTCGACACTCGACGCTCCGTGAAACCACCTGACCCGCCGACAGCTCGTCGGGTCGAGTCATACGCCCTCGATTGCTTCGAGTCGCCCGGAGCGGATCGCGTCGCAGAACGCTCGGTAGTCCTGCTCGTTCTGGTCTGCGTAGCGATGGGAGAAGTCGGCGATCGACTGGTCGAACTTGTCTTTGGTGCCGAGGTAGGCGGCGAGCGCGATCGGGTCGCCGGATCGGGCATGGGCCCGGGCCAGGGTCTGGCCGCAGATGCGCGCGTACATGGAGAGGGTGATCGGTGCCATCGTCTCGACGACCGCCGAGCCCTTCATGTCGCGCAGTTGTCGCCAGTAGAGGTACCGGTTGGCCTGCGCGCCTTTGGTCCAGCCGAGGTAGATGTCGCTCGCGGCTTGCATGATCCGTTGGCCTTGTACGACTCGCTCGCCGGGTTGCTGGTAGCGGCTCTTGGGGAGGTGGTCCTCCAATACCGACGCGGTCGCTCCCTTGACCTGGAGGAACAGCGGGTCCTGTTGATCGCGACCCTGCAACAAGACGATGAACGCCTGGGTCCCGACACTGCCGACACCCACGACCTTGCGAGCAACATCGACGACTTCGAATCGTTCGAGCAGCTGACGGCGATCGTCCTGCAGGGTCGCGCGATACGCGCGGAACTGCTGGTGGATCGTGTCTGTGAGCTCGTCGGCGGACATGCCGCTGCTCGCGGCGAGGTCGCGGGCTGGGACGACGATTGGCGGTTGGCTGACGATCCGGTACTGGCCATCGACCTGCTCTGCGAGCTTCGACAGCGCCTGCAAGCTGTCGCGGGAGCGTGCCTTCTGCGCGTTCTTCCGGGCGTTCTTCTCCGCGGTCTTCGCGGCCTTCTTGTCTGCTCCTTTGGCGGAGCCGGTCATGGCCTTGAGTGCGGCCATGAGGTCCGCTTCCGAGAGGTGCGCGTACCAGATGTCCATCGTGCGCATCGCCGCGAATTCGGCCATCGCCTCCCGATACGCCGCCGCGGCCACAACCGTCGCGTCGCGCGCCTGCGGGTCGGTGAAGCCGTTGTTACGCGCCGCGATCGTGAAGCTCGCCGCCATGCGCTTCACGTCGTACTCGAACGGTCCCGGCAGTGTCTCGTCGAAGTCGTTGACATCGAACACCAGTGCTCGTTCCGGCGACGCGAACACCCCGAAGTTCGACAAGTGCGCGTCGCCGCAGAGCTGCACCGTCAGGCCGGCGGTCGGCGTGTCCTTCAGATCCGCGGCCATGATCTTCGCCGCGCCCCGGTAGAACGTGAACGGCGACACCATCATGCGCCCGTGACGCACTGGCACCAGATCCGCCTCACGGGTCGCGTTCTGCTCCTCGAGCAACGCGATCGGATCCGGCCGATCCGCGGCTGGTGCCCACCCGGCATGACCCGACAGCCGTGTCCGCTGGCGTGCATCTTTCCCCAGCGCCGTACGCTCGTCGACACTCAGGTGCTTGATCTCTTTCATGACAAGCCTCTCTGCCTGTCGGGCATCTCATCATGTTGTCCGCCCGGGGAGCGGTCGATCGGCAGGTTGCTCGCTTGGCGTCGCACCTCCGCCAGGGCCTGTGGTCAGCTCGACGCGACTGCGGGATCGACGCGTCTCTTGGGGGACGGGTTGCTCATGCGGTAGCTCACGGGTGAATGCGAGGGAGATGAGGGCGAGGAGGGCAGCTCCGAGGAGGCCGGCTTTGAGTGATCGGAGCTGGGCCGTCTCGTAGTCGTCGACCACCGCGGCCGTCGTGGCCTGGTCGAGGCCCGCCTTCTTTGCGGCGCTCTCGATCTGGTCGGACGAGACGAAGTTGAGGCCGGAGCCGGCGGCCACACCGACTTGGTTCTTCACCTCTGCGCTGATGCGCGAGTCGTCTGTTGACGGTGGAGGTGAAGGTGTTGGTCAGCCCGATCAGCACGATCGCGCCGATGAACGCCACGCCGAGGGCGGAGCCGAGCTGCTGGCCGGTGAACTGCAGCCCACCGGCTTCGCTGCGACCCGACTCCTCGACCGATGACTGGATGACGTTGCCGAGCTGGGAGATCATCAGGCCCATCCCGATGCCGAGGACGCCCATGCCGATGGCGAACCCGGCGTCGGAGAGCGTGGGCTTGATCGTCGCGAGCAGGATGAGCACACCGGCGATCGTCACGACAAGGCCGGTCCGGACGATCGTGCGCACGGGGAAGCGGTTCGACAGCCGCGCGCCGAGTCCGGCGGTCACCAGCATGGTGATCGAGATGGGGAGCATCTTGATCCCGGTGTCGAGGGCGTCGAGCCCGAGCACGAGTTGGAGGTAGAGCGGGACGACGAAGAAGGTGCCCATCAGGATCAGGTTCTGGCTGAAGAGCCCGATGACTCCGGATCGCACCGGTGGGATCCGGGCCAGCGAGAGGTGGATGAGCGGGTCTCGGTTCGTCGCTTCGCGGTGGCCCTGCCATCTCACGAACCCCCAGAGCACGACGCATCCGGCGGCGATGACGAAGAGGGTGAGCGAGAAGCCGAAGATCGTGATGGGCGAGTCCTTGGGCTTGACCCATCCCCACGTGCTCGATTCGAGCACGCCGAACACGAACAGTCCCAGACCGGACGCCGAGAGCACCGAGCCGACGACGTCGAGCTTCGGCGTGGGAGTGGGACCGGGGGCGTCTCGCACCTTGCGGGTCATGAACAGGATGAAGGCGGCGATGAAGACCTCGCCGACGAACACGATCCGCCACGTGAGCGCGGTCGTCGCCCACCCGCCGACGATGGGACCGACCGCGATCCCCGCACCCGCGACGCCACCGATCACCGCGTAGGCCGCCTTGCGTCGGGTGCCTTCGAAGTTGCCGGCGATCAGCGCGGCGAGCGCCGGGAAGACGAGCGCGGCACCGATGCCTTCGAGCACCGACCATCCAAGCGCGAGGACGGCCACCGATCTGCGACGCCGCGGTCAGCGCCGAGCCGCAGGCGTAGATGATCAAGCCGATGACGAACGCCCGTCGGCGGCCGATGATGTCGCCGATCTTGGCTCCGGTGAGGATGAGCATCGCCATCACCAGGCAGTAGAGGGTGATGACGGCCTGGATCGTGGTCACCGTGGTGTGGAAGTCCTTGACCAGCTGGCTGATCGAGACGTTCATCACGGACTGGTCGAGCACCATGAGGAACTGAGCGGTCGCCAACGCGACGAGCGCCGCCCCACCCTTGCTCGTCTTGGTGTTCACAACCCTCCTACCCGTCGGCCCTGTTCGGGTTCAGATCGGCCGCCGATCATGCGAGTCGGTCGTCTCGGCCAGCTCGCGCGCCGCATCAGCTGACGTCAGGCACGGCCCGACTTATGGCGCGGACCGTCGGCACAGGCGCTCGTGCACACGAGTTTCGACCAAGATCGGAACGAACTCACGAACACGGGTCGCTTCATAGGTCGCGAACTCGGATTCGACCTCAGATCTGATGAGCGCAGGATCAATGCTGACGCCGAGCCGAACCTGCAGTGACCGCACGACCATCTCGATCTGCCGCGCCCACGATCCGCCACCGGACACCCCGTCCGCGACGTCATCGGGCCCGGCCGTGCGCTGGGGTTCAGTCAACATGCCAGGCCTACTCGGCGTCGTCCTCGAACGCCACGATGGCGAGGCCGAGTGCTTCGGCGATGCGAATTGCTGCGGACATGACCCGGGCAGTGCCAACGATCGGAGCGACCGCGACCAGGACGTTCTGGGCGTCGTCGATCGTGACGCCCGTTTCAACCGCGGCACCAATGTGCGCGAGATAGGACGTCGCCGGAGCGTCAACCGCGACGAGTGCCGCGAGGCGAACCGACAACAGGGTGTCCGCTGGCAGGTCGCATCGCTCGATCGACGCGGCCGTCATCGCGGCAAGCGTTTCGAGTACCGGGATCTCTTCGGCATCCGCGGCATCTTCGACTCCTTGTCTGACGATAGTTGGGTGGTGTCTCGCCCTGCCCACCGCGCGCATCCCGACTTCTTTGGCTACTTCTCGAGCGGTGGCGAGTCGGTGTTCAGGCCCTTGCTCGCCGCGCTGCTTCGCGCTCTGGGTCGACGTCGTGCTTCGAGACGTTGCTGGCCTGGGGTAGCGCCTTGTCGACCGCGTCGGTGAAGCTGGGGTCGAACACCACGATGATTCCTGAGCTGCCCGGCGGAAGGTCATCGGCGACCTCGGCCTTGATCTCCTTCTTCTCGTGGTGCGAGACAAGCCCGCCCGCACCGGCGCCGATCCCGGCCCCGACCGCGCCGGCCGCAAGCAGCGACGGCGGGAAGATGAGCCCGACGAGCAGGCCACCGGCCGCACCCAGGACCGCGCCGACCCCGACGTTGGGGACGTTGTCCTTCTCGTGGATCTTCCCGTCCGCGTCGCGGCTCACCAGCACGAGAGCCTCGACCTGGATCACCTTGTCTTTCCGCAGCTCCTTGAACGCGTCCCAGTCGACTTGCGCCGCGTCTGGGTCTGTGTAGGCGGCGATGTAGAGGGCGAGCGGGGTGTCATTTGATGCCATGGGGGTTTCTCGCTTTCTGGTAGAGGGATCGGGGTGCTTGCTGGGGGAAGCCGGTGCACGTTGCTCCGGCGTCGGCTAGCTGCACTTGGTCTTGAGTGCGCTCTCCAAGGAGGAGACGGATGATCCAAGCGAGGTGATGGCGGTCTTGACCTCCGGAAGGGTCTGGACGACGTTGCCGTTGCCGAGCTTCCCGACCGCCGTTTCGAGTTGGTCCAACGACGACTTCACCGCAGAGGTCTCCGTCGTGTAGCTGCCCTTCGCTGCTGATTCGAGCGCAGTGACGTCCGACTTGACCTTGTTGACTGCCGACTCGATCCCGCTCTTGCCTCCGGTGAGCAGGCTCGGATCCGCGAGCGCTGACATCGACTGCTTCAAGTTGTCGGCCGCGGTGCACATCGCGTTCTTGGAGGACGCCGACGATGTCGACGAGGTGCTCTTGGACGTGGTCGAGGAGCTGCTTGCTGCTGCTCGAACCGCACGCGGCCACGGCGGCCGGAGCGATCACAGCGATCGCGACGCACGCGACGATCGACTTCAGCTTCATGATCAGATCCTCCTTCGGCGTGTCCACGACTTGGTCGGGATCTCCGTCGGTCAGACGTCTGTCACGACCACATACGGGTCGACCGGCCGGGTGAGGATGTAGGAGAACACACCGATGATCGGCACGAACACGATGAAGAGGAACCACAGTGCCTTGGCGACGCCGTGGTGATCCGTGCGCCGGAAGTTGTCGACGAACGCCCAGATGACGATGAAGACCCACAAGACCAAGAGGGCGAACATGAGGATGCTCCAGAACACCGAGAGCAACGGGAAGTCATATGCCAGCATCACGTACTCCTTGTGCTGAGCCGCCGACCCGACGAGCCGGCGGTGCGGCAATCGGAATGCGTCGGGTCCTGACCACATCGGTGGGACACGACTGAGAGAGCCTGAATCAGCGGGCGTGACCGCAACAGGGCCGAACGTCCCGAACGCAGCGTTTCGCAGCAGCTCGGCTCACGAGTCGTCGTCCACGATCAGATGCACGTCGACGAGCTCGAGACCGAGCGAGTTGACGCGTCCGATGACACCGTGGAGCCCGGCTTGGTCGACGAATTCCCCGCGCAGCCGCGTCATACCTTGCTCGGAGCGCAACTCGAATTCCGGAAAGGCAGCGAGCGTCACCGGTCCCGGCTCACCGCGGAAGGTGAGCTCATAGGTCTCGGCCACGACGGCACCTCCGCCTCTCTTGTCGAGGTCGGAGGACTGGGCCTCCGGCTACGCTGCTCCCGCGATCGTCATCAACCGCGACCGCTCGCAGTATGCGGTCTGGTGGGGTGATCGGCTGTCACCCGATAGGGGGTGAACGGTGAACGAAGGGTGGGGATCCTGACTCAGCGACCGCTGGCCGCGACGAAGTTCTCGCCGCCCAGGCTTCCGAGGTGGCACGTGGCGCGACCTCGGCTGCATGCGACGCTCGATGCAGGTGCGCAGGTCCCGCTCACGGTCGTTGTCGGTGCGCCCGGGGCCGGCAAGAGCGTCGCGCTCGTATCGTGGCTGCACGATCGTCCCGAACTTGCGTCGATCTGGCTTTCGTGCGATCAGCGGGACGCCGATGCCGCCACCTTCTGGTCTGCGCTCACCGCTGCGCTCGCTCGCCGGTGGCCCGACCGCTGGCTCGACGCGACCGACTTGCTCGGCGAGGCGGACCCCGAGCTCGATGACGTCGCGACCGCGATCGTGAACGACCTCGCGACGCTCGCCGAACCGGTCGTCATCGTGATCGACGATCTCCAGTTTGCTTCCGCCGCGTCACCGAGCTTGACCACGTTCATCGAGCGTCTCCCTTCCAGCTGTCGTGTGATCGTGGGCAGCCGCACTGAACCCCAACTCGCGCTGCACCGACTTCGTGCGCATGGCCAGCTGCTCGAGGTGCGCGACGCTGAGCTCCGACTCACGCAGGGCGAGGTCGCCGCGGTCATGCTCGCGTTCGCGATCGACCTGAACCAGGCCGACGTCGAGCTGCTCACGGCCCGCACTGAGGGTTGGCCCGCCGGTGTCCAGATGGCTGCCGTCTCGCTTCGCGACGAACCCATTCCTGATCTCTTCCTCACGGAGTTCGCGAAGACACCCCGCTCCATCACAGATTTTCTCGGAACGGAAGTGCTCGAACGCCAACCCGCTGAGATCCTCGACTTCCTGCTCGCGACTTCGATTCTTGAACAGCTCGACGCCGAGAGTTGCGCGGCAGTGACCCAACGAGGCGACGCCGCGGAGTTGCTCGAGCGCGTTGAGGACCGGCACCTCTTCCTGATCGAACTGGCCCGAGACACCTACCGGTACCACCATCTGTTCGGAGACCTGCTGCGCCACCGACTCCACGCCGACGATGCCGACCGCGAACGGGCCCTGCACCGACGCGCCGCCGAGTTCTTCGTCGACACCGGCGACATCGAGAGTGCGTTCGGCCACCTCTTGACCGCAGAGCATGAAACCGAAGCATTCGAACTCCTGAGAAGCGGCCTGGTTGGTGCCTACATCCAAGGCGATGGTCGTGCACTCCATCGCATTGCTTCCAAAGTAGGGACCGAAACGGCAACTGCTGAACCCAGTCGCCTCGCCGACCTCGCGCTCGCGTTGGCCGCCAGCGCCCCGGCCGGGCAGGCGGCACCGTGGATCCATCGTGCGAGCAACCGCGTCAGCGACCTCAGCGACGCCGACCGAGCGCGTCTCGTGATCGCGCAAGGGCTCGTCGGAGTGCAGTACGGAGAGGCCGCCGACGTCGAACGAGCACTCTCCGACTATCCCGAATCGAGAGATCTCCCTGACGACGAGGTCGTCCGGTACGGGCCGATCCTGGCCACGCGCAGCCGTCTCTGGCTCGGCGACATCGACCACGCACGCGAGATATGCGAACAAGCACTGGATCCGGTCGCCACACCCAGCCTGCAGCAGGTCGGACTGACCGGCGCGCTCGCCTGGGTTGCGTGCGTCGAAGGCCTGCTCACCGAGGCCGAACACCTCGCGGAGCAAGCACTCAATGACGCCGAAGCGATAGGACTTGTCGCGCACACGGCGATGGTCGACGCCCTTCGCACGCAGGGGCGAGTGGCGTTCGAGCGCGGCGATCTCGTGACCGCAGAACGCGTACTCGAGCAGTCCGTCTCGGTGAGTGAGGACGTGCGTCCCGCTTTTGCGCTCGTGAGCCAGCTGTCACTGTCGAGAGTGTGGCTCGCCGACGGCCGCGTCGGGGATGCGCTCTGTGGTGTTGAGCGAGCGCGAGCATTCCTGCCACCCGACTCCTCCAGCCCACTCCTCGGGCTCTGTCACGCATTGGAAGGCCGCATCGCCATCGAGATCGACGACCTCGAGCGCGCCACCCAATGCGCCAAGAGCCTCCAACCGGGAAACCGAGCATCCCTGCTCCAGACTCGGATCGAGCTCGCCCGAGGCGAGCGAGACCGCGCCCACGATGCCCTCGCACGATGCACGCCGGCAACGATGCGCGAGCGCGTCGATGCCGCGGTGCTCGCCGCACGGGTCGCGCACCTCCGGAACTCTGACGCGGCAGACCCGCTGCTCGCGGAAGCACTGGCTCTCGGGAAGATCGAGGGTTTCGTCGTGGCCTTGGCTGACGACCTCACCGAACTCCAACCGCGCGTCACGCTGCTTCTACGGTCAGGACGCATCGAGAACTTCGAGCAAGCTGTACTCGATCGACTCGAACGCGACGCGGCCGTCGCGATCGCGAACGACCACACGTCGGGACCGCTCAGCAGCCGCGAACTCACCGTCGTTCGATACCTCGCCTCGAGGCTCACGAACAAGGAGATCGCCTCGGAGCTTTGCGTTTCGACCAACACGGTCAAGACGCACGTCAAGCGGATCTACCAGAAGCTCGGGGTCTCGTCTCGCGTGGAAGCGGTGACGGAAGCACGTCGCCTGGGCGTCTTCTAGACCCGGATAATGGGTTCGTTCGTCATCATTTGAGAATGTTGACGGCGCGAGCGACAACCAGGACGGCGACGACGAGCGAGATCGCTTCTTCGGCCATCATCAGCAGCTTGGCCCACGGTCGGATCGCGGAAACATCGGTCGGACTGAACGCAGTGGCGGTCGTAAACGAAAGATGGAGATAGTCGATGAAGCTGGGATCCCAGTCGGCCGCGACGTACTGACTGTTCGTCATCTCCGGGAAGACAAAGGCGGGTTGGCCCGCACCGTGGGCGCGGGCCGCCGCGCCACCGCGGTCGAGATCCCAGTACCACAAGGCGAAGGCGATCACGTTCGTGAGCCAGATTGCGCCGCCCGCCGCGAGCAGAGTCTTGGCATTGTTCGTGAACGGCGTCGTGTTGATGATGTCGGCCAACAGCGCCACGGCTGCCGCTCCGTTCGCGATCGTGATCACACCGATCAGGATGTCGGTCAGGACCCGCAGCCACGTGGCCTGACGATCAATCCGCCCGGGGTCACCAATCACCAGCACTGCCAGAACCACGACGACGAAGACGCCCAACAACCAAGAGGCATCGTGAAACCTCAGGGCTGCAGGCAGGGTCAAGCGCAGCCCCGCTGCACTGAGCACGGCCAACGCCATCGGCCACCGTGCCTCGCCCACAGGTGACGAACGTCGGGGCTGCGAACTCCCCGAATCCTCAGTCACGACCACCTCACCTCATCCCGTGAAGGCGCGTCCTGCGTCTGTGCCGGCTCGAACCTGACTCGGGCCAACGCGACACCCTGCCGCCCGATGGCAAGGGATCCGTTGCTCGGCACTCCGACAAGTTCTCACAGGAACGACGTCGACGCATCGGGGGCCTTCGGCTCGAAGCGTTCGAGGCGCATGACGACGGTGATGGTGTCTGACTCGGAAGGCTCGCAAGGTCTAGATTGCGGCGCGCTCCGATGAGCTCGCCGGGGAGGGTCGTGCCGAACGACAAAGAAGCACCGCATCCGCGTCGCCTCGGCAAGGGGCGCATGGAGGCGTTCAGCGACGGCGTGTTCTCGATCGCGGCGACCCTGCTCGTTCTCGACATCGCAGTGCACCCGCCGGGCAGCCCACTTGACCAGGTTCTCGAAGCGTGGCCGACCTACGTCGCCTACGTCGTCAGCTTTCTCACCATCGGCGCGGGCTGGCTCGGCCACACGGCCCTGACCGATCGCGTCGAACGCGTCGACCCGATGCTTCCTGCGCGTCAATCTGCTCCTGCTCATGGTCGTCGCGTTCTTGCCGTTCCCCACCCATCTCGTCGCCGAAGGCCTCCACCATGTCGACGGCGAACGCGTCGCCGTGACCCTCTACGGGGCGACCCTCCTCACCATCCGACTCCTGGGCTTCGGCCTCGACCGGTACGCCAAGCACGAGCAGCTCTACGGACGAGAAGGCGAAGGAGCCGAGCTCGAACACGAAGGACGACAACTCGTACCCGTTGTGGCGGCCTACATCCTCGCGATCCTCATCGGGCTGATCCTGCCGGGCGCCGCGGTCGCCATCTACTTCGGACTCGCGGTCTACCTCATCGTCCCATTCCGCGAGGTCAGACGAATCTTCAGACGTTCTCCCAGCTGAGCATCCCTGCCCGATCGCGGCCGCAGACGTCGTCAGGCGCGACCGCGAGTTCGCGCAGGGTGTTCCAGACGTTGCCCCAACCCCGATCGGGTCGCATGGTCGAGCGCGATCAACGAGGTGCTCCGGCTTCGGACGAAGCGTCGCTCTTGTTGCGTTCACCGCTCGGCTCACCACCAATGAGGGTCGCGCTCATCTTGAGCGCTTTGACGGAACCGGTTGCACCGGCCTGCAGGCTGAGCCCGATCGCGAGGAGGACGATCCCTGGGATCAACAGCGCCCGCGACCCGAGCATGAGGAGCCCGAGTCGGCCAAGCAGGTACGGCGGCGTGCACACGATCGCACCGATCGCGCCGCCTACCGCGGCGGCTGCCACTCGGTCCCGACGGGGCAGCGTGCTCTTCTTCACGCCGATGAGGCGCGACGGAACCGCGACGTAGCAGAACATCATCACGCCGATCACGACGCTCAGGGACACGGCGAACCAGCCCCGACCCCAGCGATCGACGACGACGGTCGATAGTCCCAGGGCAACGCCGATGCCGGTACCCCAGGCAAGGACAACCGCCCGGTGAGACCAGGCCCGGGACACCGCCGGGCGGATTTCGGGTGGCCCGGTCGTTGCAATCGCGAACGCGAATACCGCGTTGAGAAAGAAGCTCGCTGCAGTCAACGCGACGATGACAGCCACCACAAGGATGAGGATCGGCCCTCGCAGGATGATGAAGGACTTCCCGTGGAGCACGTGGGCTTTGAGGTCAACCATGGCGAGCCAGATCCACATCGCCGGAAGTACCTGCACGATCGCAAGCCGCCAGTTCGACACCAAGAGCTTCAGACCGTCGAAGAGGCTTGCGAACGCGCCGACCGTGAACGCGAGCGGTGCGAGTGCCCGGCGCGACTGACTGAGACGCAGCACGGCACTCTCCACCCGCGCCTCGTCACCATCGCGAATCGCTCGCACCAGCGCCGCCGCTCGCGTGGAACTCGCCGCGCGCCACGAACTCAGAGAGCGATGCCGGCCGGTCACGGACGACAGTGTGACCCAGGCTCGCTTGAGCCTCGCTACGGCAAGCAAAGGACAGCTCACACGGAGCCGGTTCGGCGACGGGTCCGTTGGGTTCGCCTTATGGCCTTATGAGAGTGGCCATGCTGAGAACGAGGCTGCGGCTACGGCGAGGCCGCGGACCAGCGGGAGGTTTGGATCAGCGAGCCGGCCGAAATGTTCGGGGTTAGGGTGATCGCACGTGCCTGACAGGCAAATCCACCGACCGAAATGGATGACCGTATGACGCACACGCCGCTCGATGAGCTCGGGCCCGTCGACTATGTGATCGTCGAGTTTCCCGCCGGCGAAGCGAACTTCACCGGCGAGATGGTCGACGAGCTCCTCAAGCTCGTCGACAGCAACACGATCCGCATCGTCGACATGCTCGTCCTGGTCAAGGACAGCGATGGATCCGTCGAGGCCCTCGAACTGTCGGACCTCGACCAGCTCGGCGAGCTGGAACGCATCGAGGGCGAGCTCGCCGAGCTGCTCGCCGAGGAAGACGTCGAGCACCTTGCGGCTGCGATGGACCCCGGCAGCGTCGCCGGCGTCCTCATCTACGAGAACCTCTGGGCTGCGCCGTTCGCCTCGGCGACCCGCCGTTCCGGTGGCCAGCTCATCGCCAACGGACGCATCCCCATTCAAGCGATCATCGCTGCCGTCGAGGCAGATGCCGAACTCGAAGCACAAGGAGCCTGACATGCCACTGAGACCAGGACGCATCGGACGAGTCGGCGTCATGGGCGCACCCGTCGCCAAAGCTGCCGTCGTCACGCGTGCAGTGACCCCCGGACCGTCGCCAGTCGCAAAGGCAGCCGTCGTCGGTGCAGTGGTGACGCCAGGTCGCCGCCGCCGCATCTGACACACCCAGACACGCGCTGATTGCGAGGCCGCCTTGAGGAGTGTGTTGAGCGGCTTCTGTGCTGTCATGACGGCGATCAATGGGACCTCCTGACGCTTCGAACACTGCGCCTCGGTGGACCGCGTTGAAGCGCAGGATCAGCTGCAGGGAACCGGGGACTTCCATCGGGCAGCCACGACTCCTCGCCTTTCTGTCCGCGCGTGCGCTGGGCTGTTCGTCGACAACAAGGGCTTGTCGGAGGTCTTCGATGCGGCCACGACGGGATCACATGTGCGTCGGTCACCATCAGGCTGTTCGGCAACGGTCATCCCGACGCGACCACCGACGTCACCGAGAGCTCAGTGCCCGAGACAAGCGTCTGGTAGACGACGCAGTAGCGCTCGGTACTCCGCAACAGCGCCGCGAACTCTGCTTCGGTGGCGGTCGTGTCGAGCTCGAAACGCAGGCGGATCGCCCGGAAGCCGACGAGGGCGTCGCGATCGACTCCCATCGTCCCTCGAAAATCGAGGTCGCCCTCAGCGCTGACCGTTCCCCCTCTGACACTGATGCCCCGGTTGGTCGCTACCGAACGGAGCGTGACCCCAGCGCACGCAACCAGGGCCTGCAGGAGCATGTCGCCCGAGCACTCGAGCGAGCCGTCGCCTCCACTGGCGGGATGGAGTCCGGCCTCGACCAGTGCACGACCCGTTGCCACCGAACAGCTGACTGCCGCCTCGGCCAGCGAACCTTCGGCGCGCAGCGTGACGACCGCGGCATCCGGATCCACGCGGTATCGCTCCTTCAGCGGGACCTGAACCTCGCGTAGCTCGTCACCATCCATCTGCTCGTTCCTCTCCACGAGAGCCGTTGACGCCCCAGCATGCCGCCTCGGCGTACCACGTGCTCAGGACCGTCAGCGGCTCTCGAACCCGGGCGGTTCACGTTGACGTCGCTCGTGTGAGACGACAAGGTGAGCCGAGCTATGACGGTGACGAGTGAAGACCGCGACCTGGTCGCGGGCCGGCGGGCCCGCCCGGTCGTCGCGTTGCTCCTCTTGACGGCGGCAGGAGCGTGGATCACCGTCGTCACGCTCAGCGATCGTATGGGTGCCATGCCGGCGACGATGGGGCTCGGCGCAGTCGCGTTCGTCGGCGTGTGGACGTTGATGATGGCCGCGATGATGCTGCCCGGCGTCACGCCATTCGCATCGTTCTACACACGGACCTTCACCGAACATCGCCAGCAGCGCCTCCTCGCTTTCGCAGCCGGGTATCTCCTCGCCTGGTGTGCGATTGGGCTCCCCGCGTTCGGACTCGCATGGATCGCCGAAAGAGTCGTCGCGCACGACGCGGCGGCTGCGACCGCGATCGCCGCGATCATCTTCCTGTCGTGTGGCGTGTACCAGCTGACGCCGTTGAAGAATCGTTGTCTCGCGTTGTGTCGTTCGCCGCTCGGCTTCACGTTGAAGTACTCGGCATACCAAGGCCGATATCGCGACGTACGCGCGGGTACCTTGCATGGGCTGTTCTGCGCCGGGTGTTGCTGGGCGCTGATGCTGGTGCTCCTCGCGTTCGGACTCATGAACGTGTTCGCGATGCTCGCGGTCGCCGCGGTCGTGTGCATCGAAAAGGCGTGGCGACACGGCGCGGGGTTCGCCCGCGCCGTTGGCGTGGCATCGATCCTGTTCGCAGTCCTTGTCGTCGCGCATCCTGCGATCGCGCCCGGGCTGCGCGCTCCGAGTTCGACGATGACGAAGGGAACCATGTGAACGAATGGCAGGTCCGCGGCTCATACTTCGAGGGCTGCAACTGCGAAGCGATCTGCCCGTGCCGAGCGGTCCACGGCCGGTCCGGCGGCCCATCCACATACGGCGAATGCTTCGGCGCCTTGTCCTGGATCGTGGAAGACGGACACGCCGACCATCTCGACCTCTCGGGGCTGTCCGTCGTCATGACGTTGCGCTACTTCGACAACGTCGAACCCACAACACGTTGGGAAGTCGTGCTCTACATCGACGACCGCGCCACCACCGAGCAACTCGCGGCGCTCGCCGACATCTTCCTCGGACGCGCGGGCGGCACCGTCGCTGGACTGTACGGCCCCGCGATCGGCGAGGTGCACGCCGTCCGTTCAGCTCGCATCACCCTCGAACACGTCGCGCCCCGCAAACGCATCGGCGTCGTCGGCTACGTCACCCTCGAAAGCGAAGGTGCCGCCTCCGACCCCGGCGACGTGCAATGCGGCATCCCCGGATTCGATCACCCCGGCACCGAACTCTACGGCACCGGCATCGAGGCCACTGACCCGCTCCTCCGCTTCGAAGTACGCGGCAAACGCCACGCATCCTTCTTCACCGACTTCGACTACCACTCTCAATGCAACACCGATGAGCCCGCAGCTACGTAGCCGGGGTTCGGTTCTTGATCTCGCCGACCCAGCGCCCGGCGGGTCAATCAACGCCGCGGTCACAACAGCGTCCTCCTGAGTGGAATCCTCGCGCCGCGTGACCCTGGCGTCACCCGGCCTGCATCGCCTCGGCAAGGGCTGCCTCGGTCACGGCGAGCTCTTCAGCCGGGCTGATCTGGATGAACTCGCTTCCTGCTTTGGCCTCGGGCGTGTGACCCGGGGGCATGTAGAAAGCGTCACCGGCCTCGAAGGTCTCTTCGTGGTCACCGTACCGGACAGTCATCTGACCCGCGAGCATGATGCCCCAGTGCGGGCACGAGCATTTGCCGCCGGGGAGTGACGCGAGCATCGGCGCGAGGTCCATGTCGTCCCGGATGGAGACGAAGTTGAACGTGTACCCCTCGAGAGTGCTGAAGCGGTCCAGAGCCACTCCGTAGTCCTTGACGTTCTCTGCGGTCTTGCTCGACACCTTCGCCATCATCTCTCCTTGGTTCGTTGGCCATTGGGACCAACCTACGGAGAGCCATCGAGAAGGTCATGAGGTGAACACCTCATGATTCGCCCTTTCAACGGGACGTCCCGGACGACCTGCCCTACCCTTTCGTCCTGTGGGTGAGAACGGTCTCGCGGCACGCGTGCGCATGGCGGAGCTGCTCGCCGCGTTGTCCCTCGGGATCGACCTCGGCTTCGGTCAGCCCATGGAGCACGTCCTGCGTCAGTGTCGGATCGCATTGCGGATCTGCGAACTGGCCGGACTCGACGAGGAGGAACGGGCTTCGGCGTACTACGCGGCGTTGCTCGTCAACGTCGCGTGCCATTCCGATGCCTACGAGCAAGCGCGCTGGTTCGGTGACGACATCGCCATGAAGGCGACCAAGTACGAGTACGAGCCATTCAGCGTGGCTGATGTGGCGGCGATGCTGCGGCTGCTCGGGAGTGGAGGGACGCCGCTGCACCGAGCTCGGGTCGCATTCGACTTCGCGATCTCGGGCCGCAAGGACATCGACGGCATGATCACGCGCCACGCACAGCTCGCCCGCACACTCGGGCGAGCAACTCGGCTTGTCCACAGGTGTGTTGGAGGCACTCGCCAGCTCGTACGAGCGCTGGGACGGGAAGGGCTTCCCTGGCGACCTCTCGGGGGCGGCAATCCCGGTGGCCGCGCGCGTCGCGCAGCTCGCCGAGTTCGTCGAGGTGGCGCACCGCACCGCGGGAATCCCGGGCGCTGTCGAGATGGCAGAGCGACGTTCGGGCAAGCAGTTCGATCCCGCCCTCGTCGTTGTGTTCACCGATGACGTCGAGAAGGTCTTCCACGGGATCGCCGAGCTCGGGTCTTGGGACGCCGTGCTCGACAGCGAACCGTCATTGAGGATGACGTTGTCGGCGGCTGAGTCCGACGCCGCGCTGGCGGCCATCGCCCGGTTCGTCGACCTCAAGTCGCCGTACACGCTCGGTCATTCTCAGGCTCTGGCCGAGCTGGCCTCTCGAGCCGGGGAGCAGCTCGGGCTGGCGGCCGACGAGGTGCACGTCTTGTTCCGCGCCGGGCTCGTCACCGGCTTCGGTCGACTGGGCGTGTCGAACGCCATCTGGGACAAGCCCGCACCGCTCACCGCCGGTGATTGGGAACGCGTACGACTCCACCCGCACCTCACCGAACGGATGCTGCATCAGTCCGAAGCACTCGCACCTCTCGGCCGGATCGCCGTCCAGCACCGCGAACGGCTCGACGGCTCCGGCTACCCCCGGAGCCTCACCGGTCCCTCGATCTCCCGTTCCGGTCGAATCCTCGGCGCGGCAGACGCCTACCAAGCAATGCGGGAGCGACGCCCTCATCGCGATTCCCTCACCGCCGACGACGCGGCCGCCGAATTGCGGGCCGAGGTGCGCGCCGGCCGGATGGACGGTGCCGCCGTCAACGCCGTCCTGCAGGTCGCCGGACATCGGATCGGCCGACGGCGCGAGGGTCCGGCGGGATTGACCGCACGGGAGGTCGAGGTGCTTCGGCTCCTGGCCGCAGGCTTGTCCAACAAGCAGATCGCGGATCGCCTCGTCATCGCCCCCAAGACCGCCGGCAACCACATCGAGCACATCTACACCAAGATCGGCGTCACCAGCCGCGCCGAGGCCGGGCTCTTTGCGATGCAGCACGGCCTGCTCCCCGAGGAGAACTTCGCCAGCTGACCTACCCGTGAAAGTTCCGGGCGCTCCCGAACGCGACGGTCTCAGTGGGCGGCGGCGAAGATGCGAGCGATGTTCTCCTCGGAGAAGAACTCGGTGGGTGAGGTCACTCCGGCGTTGACGCGCGCGAATCCGTCCATCGCGTCCTGGTTACCGTGTACCGCTCCAAGTACTTGTTGCATTTCAGGTGGTGGCGGTTCGAGCGTCGCGAGCTGGCAGGTGAACTCGAACATCGGCAGGACATGTTCGTCACGCGTCGATTGGTAGTCGCCCATCGCGGCATCGAACCCACGGGTACCGGACAGTGCGTCGTCCAACGCGCCGGCACACAACTCGGCATCGCGGAACGCGTCGGTGATCCCTTGGGCGGTGATGAAGTCCTTGTTGTAGCCGGCGTCGCCGACCAGCGCCCAGCCAGGCCCGAATGGCTTACGGAAGAAGTTCGGGACCGAAGTACCAGCGAAACGTGCTTCGCGCTTCGCGCCACGCATCCGTTCAGCAAACTCCGGGGCCAGGTCGAACATCTTCAGATAGTTGCCTTCGACATCGTCCTTGTTCGCTTCGAACTCGGCGACTGGCCAGCCCCCGACGACGAGGGTCAACCCGTCATGGGTCGGGACAGCTGCCCATCCCCGGCCCGGGCGGACGTACACCTCGAACCGGCCGTCGATCGGCAGGTCACTCCAATACGTGTAGTAGCCGCAAAGAATCGGTGGCTTCTCGTTGTACTGGTCCGGGCCGACAGCTTGAGCGACACGGGAATACCGGCCGTCTGCGCCGACAACGACCTGCGCACGTTCGCTGACGGTCTGACCACTTTTGCCGTGGCCACGGATACCGACGACGTGTCCATCCTCGATGATGACGTCTTCGACCGTGAACTCTTCCCGGATTTCTGCCCCCGCCTCGGACGCCGCGCCAACGAGCAACTGATCGAGCACGATCCGACGCGGACAGAACCCGACCGGAGCGTCGTCGGTACCCGGCGCACCCGCGATCGTGAACGGCCCGAAGTCGAACGCGTAGGTGTCGATCGGTGGACAACCCGTCTCACGCAGCTGATCGAGAAGACCCCAACGCTGCATCGCAGCCGCACCCGGGGGATGCAGGACATGCGTCGAGAGGGTGTCACTCGGAAACGTCGCACGGTCAACGACCAACACGCGGTAACCCTGGCGGGCCAGCAGCATTGCCGTCGGCGAACCCGCGCAACGTGCACCCACGACAATGACGTCGTACCGATCATCCGCCATGACTATGACTCCCCCATCGGGAGCCCACACCCTTACGCCCCGCCACCCCCGAACACAAGAGCACCACTGAGCCGACACTCGGAACGGAGCTGGCCCCAACTCGTGGACAGCGTTCGGCTCAGCGGCGTCGTCTCGTGAGTCCATCTCGTCGGTTCACGAGGCAAGAGCACGACGCACGGTTTTCCGCACCGTGTTACCAGCTCAACCCCGTCGCTAGAACCCCGGCAACGGCGCGAGTTTCAGCCGCGCGAATCACGGGGCGGTCCCGTGACCAGCACCATCGCGGATAGGTCTGCGGCGATCGGGGAAATGAGCGGCGGTTCAAGAAACCGTTGTCGTCGACCGCACGGGCACGCCACGGGCTGGAATCGGACATCGTCCCAGCGGAGAGTGCGCCGCGTCTAGGGTCTGACCTGCGGAAACACCATCTCCGCCCTCGTAGCTCAGGGGATAGAGCATCGGTTTCCTAAACCGTGTGTCACAGGTTCGAATCCTGTCGAGGGCACTGCCAGCTGGTCGGCGAACCAGAGGTGGCCGACGCCGGGCGCGGCTACGGCTCGGCTACGTACCGACGGGCTGGCGTCCCGGGCGGGTGCAGCACGCCGGGTTGCGCGTCGGGGTTCTCGACGCACACCTCGCACTCGAGCCCGTCGGGATCGGTGAAGAAGATGCTGAGGATCGGGCCGAAGTCAGTGACGAACTCATCGGCTGCGCCGCGCGCGATCAACCGCTCCCGGATGGTCTCGAACGCGTCGAGCGACGCTGCCTGGACCGCGAGGTGATCGATCCGACCGCGCTCGAACATCGGCGTCTGGCGCTCGGCCTCGGTATTGCCGTCGATCTGGAACACGTTCAGCTCCGCGGACTCGCTGATCTTGACCAGCATGAGGCTGAATCCGTCGGGCGTACCGGTGACGGGCGTGACGATCTCGGCGTCGAAGACCGAGACCCAGAACTCCTGCATCCGTTCGCTGTCGTTGGTGAGCGTGGCGACGTGGTTGAACCCGTTCAACAGCATTGACTCGACGCTACACAACCTCGGTTCCGTCTGGTCGGAAGACCTGCAGGTCGCGGCCGTCGAACTCGACGCGCCATCCGTCTTGATGCGCGACTCGGTGATGGTGACGGCAGAGCAGCACCAAGTTGTCGCTATCGGTCAGGACCTCCGTGTTCCCAGTGGACCACGTGGTGGGCATCGCAGAATCCGGGCGGCCGCCGGCAACCGGGGAAGCGGCATCCCCCATCGCGTACGACGAGGGCCTTGCGCAGCGGGGGTGGGACCGTGCGCCGGGCTCTTCCCACATCGAGCGGGAGTCCTTCGGGCCCGGTGACGACCCGCGACACCGTGCAGTCGCAGAGGAGCCGACGCATCTCGTTCGGGTGGATCGAACCGGTGAACTCGCCGTCGCACCGCCCGATCTCACCGTTGGTGAGCGTCTTCCAGTCGAGCACCGCCGACACGCTGGGTCGGCCGCGGATCTCCGATTCGGGTGCGTGGTCGAGTGCGACCTCGCAGATTCGCACGAACGCATCCGCGTACCGCTCCGAGGTTGCCCGGGTATCGGC
This sequence comes from uncultured Actinomycetes bacterium, assembly GCA_963829475.1. Lineage (GTDB taxonomy): Bacteria > Actinomycetota > Acidimicrobiia > IMCC26256 > JANYLB01 > JANYLB01. Next base: position 1,917,374 of record CAWHIU010000002.1, read on the forward strand.
GTCGCTCGGTGGATCGGAGTACGCATGCAATGCGGTCGTGATCGTCTCGGCCGCGAGATCGCCGAACTCGGCGGTCACCACCGTGCGACCCCGGAACGTCTGCGAGATGTGCAGACCGTCGGGGACGCGGGGCTCGTTGCCGTCGGCGCGAGCGAGATTGCGGAAGTGGGCGCACGCCCGGCGCAGACCTCGTAGGTCGTCACGACGTGCGAGCTCGAGCAATTCCGGTTCGCACGCGGTGGAGCTTGTCGTCGTGGCCCTCGACGCGTGCGGCTGCGATCGTCCGCGCCGCCCCGGACGCGATCGCGCCCGAACGCCACGCTTCACCGGTGTCGGTCAGGAGGTCGGCGACGTCACCGCATTCGATCGCGGCGCGCGCGTCTCCTTCGCGCATGCGAGCGCGGTGACGGAGCCACGCGGCGGTCGAGGCCGCGCCATCGATGGAGCCGAGACCGCGGACGTGCGCGGCGCGGGCGAGACGGGCGAAGACCGCGTCCTGCCGGTCCATCTCCCGCCGCAACCCGAGCAGCTGATCGGCGAGCGCGTGATCGGAGAGCGTCGCCGGATCGACCATCGCGAGCCGATCGACCGCGGCCCGGAGCAGCTCGGCACCGTCGTCATCGAAGCCGTGGTCGACCGTCGGCTCGTCGCGCTCCAGATCCGTGGACACCGACACGTCTTCCTCCCACCCGGTCGGGTCGAGTCACGCGGCGAAGCGGTGGACTCGAGACCATGCGATGGGGGAAGTGGCGGGAAGCACTGGGAAGTGCCCCAAAATACTAACCGAACATACGTTCGGTTGTCAAGCTCACACCGTCACGCCTCAGGCGGGTCGGGGCTCGAGCAGGACGACGGGGATCTCGCGATCCGTCCGCTTCTGGTAGCCCGCGTAGTTCCGGTGATCGGCGGTGAGGAGCGGCCAGATACGTGCCCGCTCTTCGGCGTCGGCGACGCGGGCGCGCATCGGACGCTTCGTCCCGCGCATGGTGACCTCGACGTCGGGATCGTCACGGAGGTTGAGGAACCACGCGGGGTGGTGGTCGTCGCCACCGCGCGACGCGACGATCGCGAGGGTGTCGCCCTCCTGCCACGGCGACGTGATCATCACCGTACGGGGCTGTCCCGACTTGCGGCCCTTCGTCGTGAGCTGCAGCACCGGCATCCCCGACGTCGACCAGCCGACGTGCCCGAAGCTCACCGCGAGCAGGGCCCGATGAATGCTGTTCATCGTCTTGAACACGACATCGCTGGGCATGCGCGTACCCTACCTTGATCCGCCCCGATCCCCCAGGAGCTCCCATGACCGACAAGTCCGCCTTCTCCGCCGACGAATGGCACACGCTGACCGACGCGCCGTTGCTCGTCACGATGGCGATCTTCACGGTGGGTGAGCACGGCCCGATCTCGATGGTCAAGGAGGCGAGCGCGAGCGCACGAGCGATCGCGAATCCCGGCGACCATGGCGCGGCGAACGAGCTCATCGCGCAGATCGCGGCCGAGGCCGACACCAAGGAAGCCCGTCACGACATGAAGGAGCACCGAGGCACCGACCTCGACGCCGCGGTCGCCGGCACCCTCGCCGACCTCGAAGCTGCGGCAGCCGCGCTGCGCGCGCACGCCTCCCCGATCGAGGCGGCCGAAGTCGCGTCGTGGCTGGTCGACATCGCCCAAGCGGTGGCCGCGGCGGCGAAGACCGTGAACCCGAAAGAACAGGCAACGATCGAGAAGATCACCGCGATCTTCAAGGTCTCGTCGCCCTGACGCGGCCTCCGAAGTGATCGGTCGTCAGCGCAGCTCGCGTCGGATCGGCTTGCCGTTCGGGGTGCGCGGGATCTCTGCGACTACCCGCAGCTCCTTCGGCAGCTCGGCTCCGCTCAGATCGGTCGCGCGCGAACTCGCGCAGCTCCTCGAGCGGCGGCACCGTGCAACCGTCGTCGACCACCGCGTACGCGACCACCCGCTCACCCCACTCGGGATCGGGGCGACCGACCACGCACACGTCGGCGATCGCCGGGTGGGTGATCAGCACCCGCTCGACGGCTGTCGGGCTGACGTTCACGCCACCGGTGATGACGAGATCCTTCAGACGGTCGACGATCTCGAGCCGACCGTCGGCGGAGAAGCGACCGACGTCGCCGGTACGCAGCCAGCCGTCGGCGGTGAACGCGGCGCGCGTCGCGACGTCGTCGTCGACGTATCCACGCATCAGCACCGGCCCCTGCACCAACACCTCAGCCGAGGCGGGATCGAGTCTGAGATGCACACCGTCGAGCGGCCGGCCGTCGTGCACGCACCCGCCGAAGGTCTCCGTCAGACCGTAGGTGGTGTGCACGACGACCCCGGCGGCGGCCGCGCGCTCCGCGAGGCCCACCGGCACCGGTCCCCCACCGAGGAGCACCGCGCGGAATCGGTCGACGGGCGCGCGCGCGTCGAGCAGCCGGACGAGCTGCGCGGCGACGAGCGAGACGAGCGTGCACTCGCCGGCGGCGCGGCCGACGGCATCGACGTCGAAACCGTCGTGCAGGATGACGGGAGTGCCGGTGATCTCGCCGCGCAGCACAATCGCCCGACCGGCGACGAAGCGCAGCGGGATGCATGCCAGCCAACGGTCGGCGCCGGGGTCGACGGCCAATGCCCGGCTGACGGCGCGGCACGAGGCCTCGACGGATTCCGGACCGTGCTCGACGATGCGGCGTTCGCCGGTGGTGCCCGAGGTGGCGACGAGCACCGGTTCCCGTGCCGCCCAGGCCCGCCGGATCTCCGCCGCTTCCTCCTCGATACCCGAGTCGCCCGGCCGTTCCATGGCTGGCTACCGTAACCGTAGGAGTGATCACTCCCAAGATCCGCATCCCCCAGATCGGCACCCAGATCCGCGCCCCCAGATCGGAGCAACGTGGAGAACCCCATCCGTCCCGGAGCGAGCTGGACCACGCCCGACGTCGATCCGGCCTACGGCGACATCCGCTACGAGACTGCCGACGGCATCGCGAAGATCACGATCTGCCGCCCCGAGGTCCGCAACGCGTTCCGGCCCAAGACGCTCTTCGAGCTGCAGTCGGCGTTCGAGCGGGCGCGCAACGACGTCGCCGTCGGCGTGATCATCCTCACCGGCGAAGGGCCCGACGCGTTCTGCTCCGGCGGCGACCAACGCATCCGGGGTGACGACGGCTACGTCGGCGACGACGGCATCGGACGCCTGAACGTGCTCGACCTCCAGGTCCAGATCCGGCGGTTGCCGAAGCCCGTGGTCGCGATGGTCGCGGGGTACGCGATCGGCGGCGGGCACGTGCTGCACGTCGTGTGCGACCTCACGATCGCGGCGGACAACGCGCGGTTCGGCCAGACCGGCCCGAAGGTGGGCTCGTTCGACGGCGGCTACGGATCCGGGTTGCTCGCGGCGTCGGTCGGCCAGAAGAAGGCACGCGAGATCTGGTTCCTCTGCCGGCAGTACGACGCGCAGCAAGCGCTCGACATGGGGCTCGTGAACACCGTCGTGCCGCTCGCGCAGCTCGAGGAGGAGACCGTCGCGTGGTGCCGCGAGATGCTCGACTTCAGCCCCCTCGCGCTGCGCATGTTGAAGGCGTCGCTCAACGCGGCCGACGACGGGCTTGCCGGCATCCAACAGCTCGCTGGTGACGCGACGCTGCTGTACTACATGAGCGAAGAGGCCAAGGAGGGCAAGCAGGCGTACCTCGAGAAGCGCCGGCCCGACTTCGACCAGTACCCGAAGCGCCCGTGAGGATCTCGGCGTGACGACTGCCGGCGAGTGGGTGCAGGGGGCGCGGCCACGCACGCTCGGCGCGGCGATCGCGCCGGTGCTCGTCGGCACCGCGGCCGGGGCGCTCGGCCGCGAGGTGATCTGGTGGCGTGCTGTGGCCGCGATGCTCGTCGCGATCGCGCTGCAGATCGGGGTGAACTACGCCAACGACTACTCCGACGGCGTGAAGGGCACCGACAAGGATCGACGCGGCCCACTCCGGCTCACGGCAACCGGAACCGCGGCGCCCGCGTCGGTGAAGCGCGCCGCGTTCCTGAGCTTCGGTGCGGCCGCGGTCGTGGGCCTGGTGCTGTCGCTCGCGGTGAACCCCTGGCTGCTGCTGCTCGGCGTGTTCGCCATCGCCGCCGCGTGGTTCTACTCGGGTGGCAAGCACCCGTACGGGTACTCCGGCTGGGGCGAGGTGGCGGTGCTCGCGTTCTTCGGCTTCGCCGCGTGCGCGGGATCGGCGTACGTGCAGGCCGAGGCGGTTCCGGCTGCCGCGTGGTGGGGTTCGCTCGTCGTCGGGTTGCCGGCGTGCGCGGTGCTGCTCGCGAACAACATCCGCGACGTCGAGACCGATCGCGCGACGGGCAAGCGCACCCTCGCGGTGCGAATCGGTGCGGGGCGGGCGCGAGGGTTGTTCGTGGCCTGCCTGGTCGGGGCGTTCCTCGCGGTGATCCCCATCGGCCTCGATTCGCCGGCCGCGTTCCTCGCGTTCCTCGCGATCCCGTTGGCCGTCGGCCCGGCGCGCCTGGTGCTCCGACACGTCGACCCGCCGTCGCTGGTGCGGGCCCTTCTCGGTACCGTACGGCTCGAAGTCGTGCTCGCCGCGCTCCTCACCTTGGGCCTCGCGCTCGCGTGAAGGAGTACTCGCTCCGCATCGGGAACCGCGCGGTCGTCGCTGATCGAAGGCGCGGCGGGTTGGGGCGAGATCTCGCCGGTCGACGGCTATCCCTGCGATCCCGAGGCGGCGCGTCGGAGTGCGATCGAAGCCGCGCAGCAGGGCTTCCCTCCATCGGTGCGGCGGGCGGTGCCGGTGAACGCGTTCGTGCCGAGTACGAGCGACATCGACGCGGCCCTGGGCGACCGGCTGGCCGGATACCGCTGCGTGAAGATGAAGGTGGGACGACGGGCCCCTGCCGACGACGTCGCGCGCATCGCTTCGGTCCGTGAGCTCGTCGGGCCCGCGGCGGCCATCCGGGTCGACGCAAACGGTGCGTGGGACGTCGACACCGCGGTCGAGGTGCTGACCGGCGTGGCGCGTCGGGGTGTCGAGCTCGAGTTCGCCGAACAACCGGTCGCGACGATCGCCGAGCTCGCGGCGCTGCGGCGCCGGGTCTCGGTGCCACTCGCGACCGACGAGTGCGTACGGACCGTCGACGATGCACGCGCGGTGCGCGACGCCGCGGCCGCCGACGTCATCGTGTTGAAGGTGCAACCCGCCGGTGGCGTGCGCGCCGCGCTGGCGCTCGCCGATGCCAGCGCGCTCCCGGCGGTGGTGTCGTCGATGTACGAGACGTCGATCGGGATAGCCGCGGGGTTGGCGCTGGCCGCGGCGCTTCCCGACCTCCCGTACGCATGCGGGCTCGCGACCCTCGACGAGATCGCCGGCGATGTGGTCGCGTCGCCGTTGCGACCCGACGGTGACGTGCTCTGGGTCCCCGAGCGGTGGCCGGTCCCCGATTCGGAGCTGCTCGCGCGCTACTCCGCGACGGGAGCGATCTCGTGAACGAACCGCGACACTTGCTGGGCCAGCTCGGTCGGGTGCTCGAGGAGGACCGCGTGTCCGCCGGGCAGCACTGCGTGCTCGAACTCCGGGTTGCAGGCACACATCTCCGTCGCGAGGTCGCCGTACTTGGTGTCGAGTGCACCGGTGACGAACAGCACGGGAACCGCGATCGCGGCGAGGCGGTCCCAGGCCGGGGGCATCGCACCCTGGCCGAGCACCGTGAGCTGGTGCACGAGTCGCGTCACCGACATCTCGGCGACCCGAGCACCGAAGCCGGCCTGATCTCGCGTCAAGCCCGCGAACAACGGTTGGGCCAGCCAGCGTTCGAGGAACACCGCGACGCCGTCGCGCTCCACCTCGGCCGCGAGCCCCGCGTCGGCACGGGCGCGGGCGGCGCGCGCGTCGGGATCGGCGATCCCGGGCGACGCACTCACGAGCACGAGGCCGGCAACGCGCTCGGGATCGTCGAGAGCCAGTTGGAGCGCGAGTCGACCACCCATCGAGTAGCCGACGTACACCGCCCGTCCGGTGTCCCGGCCGGCACTACCCTCGCCCGCGCCGCCTTGGCCGATCGCGTTTCGGCCGATTGCATCGGCGGTGGCGACGAAATCGAGAGCATCGGGTACCTCGATCGCGGTCGCGTCGAGCGACGGATGCAGCGCGTCGAGCACTGCACTCCACGCCGAAGCGGGTTGGGAGAATCCGGGTACCAGCACCATGCGCACTCCGGCAGCTTCGCGTGAGTGACGGAAGCGCGCCCGTCGAGCGGGACGCGACCACGGCGTTCGCGCGAACGCTCGTCGACGAGTGGGTGCGTGGCGGAGTGGAGCACGCCGTCGTCGCACCCGGCTCACGGTCTGCTCCGCTGGCGCTGGCGCTGGCAGCCGAGCCTCGGATCCGGTTGCACGTGCACCTCGACGAGCGGTCGGCGGGATTCCTCGCGCTCGGGCTCGGTCGGGCCACCGGCCGGGCCGCGGTGTTGCTCTGCACGTCGGGCACTGCGGCGGCGAACTTCCATCCGGCGGTGCTCGAAGCGCGCCACGGCGGGGTTCCCCTCCTCGTCTGCACGGCCGACCGACCGCCCGAGCTGCGGGGAGTCGGGGCCGCGCAGACCATCGACCAGATCCGCCTCTACGGCGAGGCGGTGAACTGGTTCGTCGACGCCGAAGTGCCCACCGACCACCCCGGCGCCGGGGTGGCCTGGCGCGAGCTCGCAGCTCGTTCGGTGCTCGAGACCGTCGGTCCGCCGGCCGGGCCCGTACACCTCAACCTCCCGTTCCGCGAGCCGCTCGTCCCGACCGGAGGTCCGCTCGTCGATGCACCCGGCCGCGCGGATGGCTCGCCCTGGACCGTGGCCATCGTGGCGCCCCGAGTCGTCGACGACCGTGAGCTCGATCGGCTGGCGACACTGATCCACTCCACACCGAACGGGATCGTCACCGCCGGGTGGGGAGCCGCGGTTCGCGCCGACCTGGTCGAAGGGTTCGCGACCGCGGCGGGCTGGCCGGTGCTCGCCGACCCGGTGTCGAACCTCCGGCGGGGCGCGCACGCGATCTCGATGTACGACGTGCTGCTGCGCGACCCGACCGCGGCGAGCGACCTCCGCCCTGATCTGGTCTTGCGCCTCGGGGCGCCGCTGACGAGCAAGCCGGCCAACCAGTTCTTCGACGGAGTACCCGCCGTGCTGGTGGATCCGGACCGGCGCTGGGTCGATCCTTCCCGCGCCGCGGACCAGGTCGTTCCCGCGGATGCCGGGCCCCTGCTCGAAGCGGCCACGGCGCGGCTCGTTGCGATGTCGGAGCCGCCCGCGGGCGCCGGGAGCGCGTCACGCTGGCTCGAAGCCGAACATCGGGTGCGGGCAGCCGTCGACGCGCAGCTCGACGCGTCCGCCGTGCCGTTCGAAGGTCGCATCGCGCGGGACCTGATGGCCGCCGTTCCCGACGGGACCGCACTGGTGGTCGCGTCGAGCATGCCGGTGCGCGACCTCGAGTCGTTCGCGGCGCCGCGTGACGGCGTGCACGTGCACGCGAACCGCGGGGTGAACGGGATCGACGGGTTCGTGTCGACCGTGCTCGGGATCGCGGCCGGTCGGGCCGGTCCGGTCGGTCGGGATGTCCAGTCGGGGCCGACGGTCGCGCTCACCGGTGATCTCTGCTTCCTCCACGACGGAAACGGGTTGCTCGGCGCATCCGAACGGAACGTCGACGCGGTGTTCGTGGTGGTCGACAACCGCGGCGGCGGCATCTTCTCGTTCCTTCCCCAAGCCGAGCTGCACGAGCACTTCGAGACGCTCTTCGGCACACCGCAACCCGTCGACCTCGCCGCGCTCGCCGCGGTACACGGGGTTCCCACCGTCGAAGTCGCGCGCGCCGACGCGCTCGCGGGGGCGGTGCGAGACGCGATCTCGACCGGAGGCGTTCGCATCGTGTTGGTGCGGACCGACCGGGCCGACAACGTCGCCCGGCATCGCGAGGCCTGGGCGAGCGCACGCTCCTAGCGACGCACGAAGCTAGGGCCGCACCATCGCCGCGAGCATCGGGGCGAACTTGGCTTCGGTCTCGTCCCACTCGGCGTCCGGATCGGACCCGGCGACGATCCCCGCTCCGGCCCGCAGCACTGCCTCGGCACCGTCGATCTCGGCACTGCGGAGTGCGAGCGCGAACTCACCGTTCCCCGCGGCATCGACCCAACCCACCGGTCCTGCGTAGCGGCCGCGACTGCCGACTTCGAGCGTGTCGATGAGCTCGACGGCCGCCGCGGTCGGCGTGCCACCGACCGCGGGAGTCGGGTGCAGCGCGCGGGCGAACGCCAACGCGGAGTCGGCGGTCGCCGCCGGAAGGCGACCCGAGATCGTGGTGGCGAGGTGGGCCAGGGTGCTGAATCGGACGATCTCCGGCCCGGCGACGCTCACGCTCGCGCCGCAGCGACGGCGGAACTCCTCGACGAGCACGTCGACCACGAAGCGGTGCTCCTGAGCATCCTTGGTCGAGGCAGCCAGGTCGGCGAGCGCGGCATCGTCGACCCGCGGGGTCGTACCCGCCAGCGGTCGCGACCACACGTCGAGGCCCGCCCGGGCGATCAGCAACTCAGGACTCGCACCGATGAGACCATCGAACGCGAACACGAAGCAGCCAGGCTGGGCGAGACGAAGCTGTCGAGCGATACGCGCAACGTCGAACGGCTCGTCGGCCGTCACGTGGACATCGCGCGCGAGCACCACCTTCTCCACTGCACCGGATCGGATCGCGTCGAGGGCCTGCACGACGGCGGCGTCCCAGGCACCGCGACTCATGCCCCGGCGGACCGTGAACCGGGTCGGGTGCGTCGACACCGCGGGCGGGAGGGTCGGCACCGGATCGATCTCCGTGATCCAGGTGCGACCCGCCGCGGTTCGGCCGACGACGGTCGCCGGCACGACCATCTCACCGGCGGCACGCGGATCGAACGCCAACGCGCCCACTGCGATCACACCCGTGCCCGGCTCGCTGACGGCGTCGTCGACGGAGAACGCGGCGAGTGCAGCATCGACATCGTCGACCGGGATGCGGGCCGCGACTCCCGCGGTGACGAACCCCACGCCGTCGTGCAACCACGCGAACCCGTCGGGTCCGAGCGCATCGAGCAGATCGACGTTGTCGGGCCGATCCGTGGGAGGCAGGTAGCGCGTGCGGGCGACGAGCTCGGGTCGGAGCGCGGCGTGAGTCATGCCTGCGCCTCTGATGCGGCGCGGGTGCCGGTGAGGAGCTGGACCGAGCCGCCCATCATCGTGCGGCGCGCCACCGACGAGAAGCCGGCCGATCGGAGCTGACCGATGAGCGCGGCACCGGGGGGGAGGTACGCGGTCGACGCGGGCAGGTAGCGGTACGCGGCCGGGTTGCTCGAGAAGCGGCCTCCGATCCACGGCACGATCCGGCGGAACCAGATGTTGTTCCCCATGCGCATGAGCGCCTGCTCGGGTTCGGCGGCGTCGAGGGCCGCGAACCGGCCGCCGGGTCGGAGCACCCGACTGCATTCGGCGAAGAACGTCGGGAGATCGGTGAAGTTGCGGAGCGCGAACCCGCAGGTGACGGCGTCGACCGAACCATCGGGTACCGGGAGCACGAGCACGTCGGATCGCACGAGCGGCGCGGCCGTGTGCGCAGCCGCCAGCATCCCGGCCGACATGTCGAACCCGATCGGTCGGAGACCGGCCGCGGCGAGGTCGTCGCACAGATCACCGGTTCCGCACGCGAGGTCCAGCACGCGGGCACCACTCGGCGCGGCGAGTGCACGCACCGTCTGTCGCCTCCACCCCTTGTCGAACCCGAGGGAGATGACCCGGTTGAGTCGGTCGTAGCGGGGCGCGACGCCGTCGAACATCGACTCGACCATCACGCGCTTGTCGTCGCCGACCGGGAGCACGGGCACGTCGCTCACGCCGACCCGCTCACGACAGCCGACCTTCGAGCGCGAGGCCGCCTTCGGCGTCGACGGCTGCACGCTCCTCGGGCGCGCCGACCGCTTCGATGTGTTCTTGCGCAACCTCGAGGAGCACACGCCGGAAGTGGTGCGACACGAGGTCGGTGACCGATGGCAGCAGCACCCGGAACGCGTCGACGAGACGCTCGGCGCGGACCTCGGCCGGCATCTCCGACGCGAGCAGCGGGCGGCGGACGTGCTCGTCGAACATCGCGACCGCCATCTCCGCGATCTCACGGGTGGTCTCGTGGTGGCGACGCGCGACCGCGAACAGCTCGGGCATCGGAAGGCCCGTCTCGAGCAAGCGGAGCGCGGACACGACGATGGCGACGTCGGCTTCGGTGTAGCGCGTCTCCCCCGCGTGACGCCGCGGGACGAGGAGACCCTCGCGTTCGACGGTCTCGACGAGCGCGAGCGGCACGCCCGACTGCTCGGCCACCTCGGAGAGCGACAGGAACCGCTCGGGCAGGTTGGCATCGCCGTCGGCGGCAACCGCGGCGACGAGGGGGAGGTCGGTGGGATCGAGCTCGCCGTCGAAGAGGCGGCGGATCACCGCGAGGGTGAAGCCCTGGGTTTGGAAGTCGCGGATCCGGGCGAGGCGTTCGGCGTGCGCCGGCCCGTACCAGCCGACACGTCCGACCCGATCGGGCGGTGGGAGCAGGCCACGCTTCTGGTAGAAGCGGATGGTGTCGACCGACAGCGCGCACCGGTCGGCGAGCTCTCCGACCCGCCAGCGCTGCGCTTCCGACGTCATCACCCGATCTTAGGAGCGATCACTCCCACGATTCGAACGGGTGGTGGCCGGGAAGCCCGGGAAGCCCGGCAACCCCCAGTTCGTAGGATCCCCGAATGGTCATGGCCGATCGACCAGGGGTGCGGACCGCCGGCCTCGTCGAATCCGGGCTCACGGTGGCCGAGCTCGGCGCACGCTTGAGCACGACGATCGCGACCCTCCCGCTCCACCAGCCGTGGTCCGGGCCGCAGTCGATCGTCGACAACACGATCGAAGAGAGCGTCCGCGAGATCGTCAAGACGCTGCTCACGTTCTGCATGCACCTCCCGACTCCGCGCCTGCGCTCACTCGAGAAGGTGCTCGACGACCTGTGCCGCGTCGTCCTGCCGCCGATCGCGACGCGCGACGGCGTGACCGTCGACGACGGAACCGTGCGCGGAGTTCCCGGCGTCTGGGTCCGACCACCGCGCCGCCCGCGCGCCACGATCCTCTACCTGCACGGCGGCGGGTACCTCGCGACGACACCGTGGATGTACACGATCTTCGCGGCCGAGCTCGTGCGCGTCACCGGATGCGACCTGTTCATCGCCGACTACCGGTTGGCACCGGAGTTCCCGTTTCCCGCCGGGCTCGACGACGCGATCGCGGTCTTCGAGGGCCTGCTCGACGACGGGCGCGAGCCCAGCGAGATGGTGATCGCGGGCGACTCGGGCGGCGGTGGGCTCGCGACGTCGCTGTTCGAGGACGCACGTGCCGTGTACCTGCCGGAGCCCGCGTGCGCGTTGTTGTTCTCGCCCGAAGTCGACCTCGTGATGGACGAGCCGTCGATGACCGCGAACGCGCGCCACGACGTGCTTCCCGACGAGGTCCCGGTGCGGAGCTACCTCGGCGAGCGCGATCCGCACGATCCGAGGGTCTCGGCCGTGTACGCCGACGTCGGGGGGTTCCCGCCTTCCTTCGTCGCGCGCGGGTCCGACGAGATGTTCCGCGACGAGATCGGCGAGTTCGTGGCCAAGCTCCGCGACCGCGGCGTCGAGGTGGAGTCGTTCCTCGCCCCGCACATGTTCCATGTGTACGAGATCCTCATGCCGTGGGCCGGTGTGTCCCGGACGACGCTGCAGTGCGCGGCCGACTTCCTCGACCGCCACCTGTCCGGCGGCTGAGGGGCCGAGGGGCCGAAAGGCCCAGGTCAGGCGGCTGAGGGGCTCCCGCGCGGGTGTGCTGGACAAACGCCCTGTGTTTTTATAACGTGTTCTAAATCGATCGGGGGCGTCCCCGGCCGCAGCTCGCGGGGAGGAGCGAACACGATGGAGTTCGGACTGTTCTGCGGCGGCTACATCCCGAAATCGATGATGGAAGCCGACCCGCAGGCGGAGCACACCCGGTTGATGAGCGAAGCCGACCTGTGCGTCACGGCCGATCAGCACAACTGGAAGTACGCGTGGCTCACCGAGCACCACTTCCTCTGGGAGTACTCCCACATCTCCGCCAACGAGGTGCTCGCGCCGTGGATCCTCGCTCGCACCGAGCAACTCCACGTCGGCTCCGGGATCATCAACATCACCCCGCCGGTGAACCACCCGGCGCGCGTGGCCGAGCGCGTCGCGATGATGGACCAGCTCTCCAGCGGGCGGTTCGAGTTCGGAACGGGACGCGGCTCGTCGACCACCGAGCAGGCCGGCTTCGGCATCAACGACCCCGAGCTCACGCGCGAGATGTTCGACGAGGTGATCCCCGAGTTCAAGAAGATGTGGAAGGACGGCACGTACCAGTTCGACGGGGAGTTCTTCTCTCTGCCCGAACGCAACGTGCTCCCCAAGCCGTACGTGAAGCCGCACCCACCGATGTGGGTCGCGGCCGGAAACCCGGGCACGTTCGAGAAGGCCGCCAAGATGGGGCTCGGCGTGCTCTGCTTCACCGGCGGTGCCCCGGAGAAGATGGCTCCGCTCGTCGAGCTCTACAAGAAGACGATCGTCGACGCCGAGCCCGTCGGTGAGTACGTGAACGACAACGTCGCGGTCACCACCAACTTCATGTGCCTCGAAGACCGCGACGAGGCACGGGAGCTCCTCACCCGTTCAGGGAACGGCCGGCAACAGAGCCTCGTGTTCCACTACCTCGACACCTTCCCGAAGCCGAAGTGGGTGCCGGAGTGGCCGGCCGAGATCGCCGACCCGACGCTCGAGCAGGTCGAGGCCGGATGGAAGGTGGGGGCGAGCATCGTCGGCGACCCCGACGACTGCGAGACCGCGCTCCGCAAGTGGGAAGACATCGGCGTCGACCAGCTCATCATGGGCCCGTCGGGCAGCGTCTACCCGCACGACCTCCTCGAGAAGACGGTGAAGCTGTTCGGCGACGAGGTGATCCCGCGCCTCGACAAGGACGCCGAGCACTCCACCAACCGCTACCGCCGCGAAGCCGCCGTCCGTCTCGGCGTCGCCTGAGCCCCCAGTCGCCCACTCGCCCCACGCATCCCCCCACGCTTTGGCGTCGCAAAACCCTCGCTTCTGAAGGGTTTCCGACGCCAAAGCAGTGGGGTGGGGCGCGACGAAGCGCCCCGACCTGAGCCGAGGCGCCTCCGCCCTGTCGCGTGCCCGGGAGCCCGAGCCGTGCTCAGCGCGTCGCGCGCTTCTGGCTCTCCTTGCGTCGTTGCATCAAGAGGAAGCCGACGAGCGCGGCGACGACAACGAGTCCACCGATCTGAAAGATCATTCGTTCCCACCTTGTGATCTGGTTTGATCCGCGGCCACCGAGCCGTGACCGTTCGCTGATATCGACCCCGCCATCCGAAACTTGAGCGCCGCAAGTAGTTCGTGTTCCTAACTATTCGATAGACTTCCGGGTTGATGACCGCGCCGCAGCCCGCCTCCGACACCGTCCGGACGCTTGCCCGACTCGCGCGCGTGCTCGAGCGCTCGTGCGGCGAGATCACGCTCCCGCAATACCGCCTGCTGACGATGATCTCGGAGGGCAGCGAACGCGCCACGGTGCTCGCCGAGAAGCTTGCGCTCGCGAAGCCGAGCGTGTCGGCGATGGTCGACGCGCTCGTCGAACGGAAGCTCGTCACGCGCGCCCGGGTCGACGGCGACCGTCGCGCGGTCCGCCTCCAGCTCACGCCCGAGGGCAAGGCGGCGCGGCGCGGCGCCGAGGCCGCGATGGCCGCGAACCTCCGTCCCCTCCTCGATCGGTGCGACGACCCTGCAATGGTCGACGCCGCGCTCACCCAGCTCGCCGGTGCGCTCGACGCGGCATTCGCCGACCGCTTCGCAACCCGACGATGACCACTGACACCCCCTCGGCGGGAACGCGCGCGGCCAAGGCGATGGTCGACCCCGACCGGCCGACGGTGCAGCCGGCACCGAACGGCGGCTGGATCCGTCGCCTGATGCCGTTCGTGCTCGCGCACAAGGCAAAGGTCATCGTCGCCCTCGGGTTCTCGATCCTCGGAATGGGCGTGACCGCGCTGACTCCGCTGATCTCACGCGCCGTCATCGACGACGTCACGAGCGGTAGTGACCAGTCGATCGCTCCCTTGATCGCGCTCCTCGTCGCTGCGGGAGTGTTCGGATTCGCCGCCGCGTACGTCAGACGGTTCGTCGGCGGTCGGGTCGCGCTCGACGTGCAGTACGACATGCGGAACGCGATCTTCGAACGGCTGCAGCGACTCGACTTCGCCCGCCACGACGAGCTGCCCACCGGCCAGCTCGTCTCCCGTGCGAGCACCGACCTCGGACTGATCCAGGGGCTCCTCGCCTTCACACCCCTCATGCTCGGCAACCTCGTGATGGTGGTCGTCGCGGTCGTCGTGATGCTCGTCTTGTCGCCGGCGCTCACCGTCGTCGCATTGCTGTGCCTCCCGGCCATCGCGATCGTCGCCCTCCGCCTGCGCACCACCCTCTTCCCGGCCACCTGGGATTCCCAACAGCGCGCCGGTGAGGTCGCCGGGGTCGTCGACGAAGCGGTCAGCGGCGTGCGCGTCGTCAAGGGCTTCGGCCAGGAGCAGCGTGAGCTCGCCCATCTCACCGATTCCGCCGACACGCTCTACAAGTCACGCGTCCGAGCGGTACGGATGCAGGCTCGGTTGTCGTCGGCGCTCCAGGCGATCCCGTCACTCGCCCAAGTGGGCGTGCTCGCGCTCGGCGGATGGCTCGCGATCGAGGGCCGGATCACGCTCGGGACGTTCGTGGCGTTCTCCGCCTACCTCGTCCAGCTCGTCGCGCCGGTGCGGATGTTCTCCGTGATGATCGCCGTCGCTCAGCAAGCCCGGGCCGGTGCCGAGCGGATTCTCGAGCTGCTCGACTCGAACCCGCTCGTCACCGAGCGACCCGATGCCCGCGATCTCCCCCCGGTGCGTGGCGACATCGAGTTCGACGCCGTGACCTACGGGTACCTGCGGTCGGAACCGGTCCTGGCCGGTTTCTCGTTGCGCGTGCAGCCGGGTGAGACCGTCGCCCTCGTCGGTGCGTCGGGTTCCGGCAAGTCGACCGTGAGCCTGCTGCTGCCCCGCTTCTACGACGTCCAGGAGGGCTCGATCCGCATCGACGGCATCGACGTGCGCGATGCGACGCTCGACTCGCTGCGGCGCAACATCGGTGTGGTCTTCGAGGACAGCTTCCTCTTCTCCGACTCCGTGCGCGCCAACATCGCCTACGGCCGACCCGACGCAACCGATGCCGAGGTCGAGGCCGCGGCGCGTGCGGCGGGCGCGCACGGGTTCGTCACCGCACTGACCGATGGCTACGACACGGTCGTCGGTGAACGCGGGCTCACCCTCTCGGGCGGCCAACGCCAACGGGTGTCGATCGCTCGCGCGTTGATCACCGATCCGCGAGTCCTGGTGCTCGACGACGCGACGTCGTCGATCGATGCCGCGACCGAGGAGCAGATCCACGCCACCCTCCGAGAGGTGATGCGCGATCGCACGACCATCCTCATCGCTCACCGCCGGTCGACCCTGCGCCTGGCCGATCGCGTCGTGCTCGTCGACGGCGGGCGCGTCGCGGCTCAGGGGACCCACGAGGACCTGCTCGTCGAGTCCGACGTCTACCGGCAGCTGCTCGCGGGTCCGGGTCAGATCGATGGTGAGGGTGCCGACAGCATCGAGGTGCTCCCGGCGAGCGAGGCGACGACACCTCACCTCTGGGACCGCACCACCGCGATCTCCGACGGTCGCGACGGCGCGCAGACCTTCCTGCAGGCCCCGGCCGGCTCTGCCGGAGCCCGACCCGGAATGGGAGGCGGCGCCGGGATGGGCGGCGGGATGGGCAGTGTCGGCCTCGGGGGTGGTGGTGGGATGCCGCTCAGCGCGACTCCGGATCTGCTCGCGAAGCTCGACGCGCTCCCGCCCGCCGACGACGACGCCGAGATCGACGTGAGCGCCGAAGCGAGAGATGACGCTTCGTTCTCCCTCCGACGCTTCCTGCACCCGTATCGCCGACCGCTCTCGATCGGCTTCGCGCTCGTGGTCCTCGACACGATCTTCGTGCTCATGGGCCCGCTCATCGTCCGGAGCGGGATCAACCAGGGAGTCACGCAGAAGTCGCAGACCGCGCTCTGGATCGCGTCGGGCGCGTTCCTGACGGTCACGTTGCTCGACTGGTTCACGACCTGGGCATACACCCGCTACACCGGCCGGACGGCCGAGCGGCTGCTCTTCGCGCTGCGGATCCGGATCTTCGCTCACCTGCAACGACTCTCGGTCGACTTCTACGACCGTGAGATGGCGGGCCGCGTGATGACCCGGATGACGACCGATGTCGAGGCGTTGTCGCAACTGCTCCAGCAGGGCCTGATCCAGGCCGTCGTGAGCATGTTGAGCTTCGTCGGCGTGCTCGTCGTGCTCGCGTTCATGAGCTGGCAGCTCATGCTCGGCGTCCTGCTCCTCGTTCCGCCACTCCTCTTCGCGACGTGGCTGTTCCGCCGAAAGTCCAACCAGGCCTACGCACGCGCACGCGACAGCATCGCCACCGTCAACGCGAACTTCCAGGAGAACCTCTCGGGCGTGCGCGTGGCGCAGGCGTACGTGCGCGAGGACCGCAACCTGACCTCTTTCCGGGCCGTTGCCGGCCGCTACCTCGGCGATCGCCTCGATGCGCAGCGGTTGGTCGCCCTCTACTTTCCCTTCGTGATGTTCCTCGCCGCGATCGGGGACGCGATCGTGCTCGGGATCGGGGCGCCGCTCATTCGCAACGGGACCGTCGCGGCAGGAACGGTGATCGCGTTCCTGCTGTACCTCGACCAGTTCTTCTCACCGATCCAGCAGCTCTCACAGGTGTTCGACCAGTGGCAGCAGGCCCGGGTCTCGATGAAGAAGATCGACGAGCTGATGACCACACCGACCGGCACCCCCGCGGCCGCGAACCCGGTGTCGCTCGATCGCGTCGAGGGTGCGATCCGGTTCGTCGGCGTCCGGTTCTCCTACCCGGGGGCTCCGGGCGAGGCTCTCCGCGGCATCGACCTCGAGATCGCGCCGGGTGAGTCGGTCGCGCTCGTGGGCGAGACCGGCGCCGGGAAGTCGACGATCGTGAAGCTCGTCGCGCGCTTCTACGACGCGACCGCGGGTCGGGTGCTGATCGACGGCGTCCCGGTCACGGATCTCGATCTCGACACCTTCCGCCGCCGGCTCGGGTACGTCCCCCAGGAACCGTTCCTGTTCTCGGGCAGCGTGCGCGACAACATCGCCTACGGCCGACCCGACGCCACCGACGCCGAGGTCGAGGCCGCGGCCCGGGCCGTCGGGGCGCACGACTTCATCGCCGGGCTCACCGGCGGCTACCTGCAGCCGATCAACGAGCGGGGTCGGTCGCTCTCCGCCGGTCAGCGGCAGTTGCTCTGCCTCGCGCGGGCGCTGCTCGTCGACCCGGCGATCCTCCTGCTCGACGAGGCGACCGCGAACCTCGACCTCGGCACCGAGGCCCGCGTGCAACGGGCCATGGGACTCGTGTCGACCGGCCGGACGACGCTCCTGATCGCGCACCGGCTGCAGACCGCACGCGCGGCCGACCGGATCATCGTGCTCGACGATGGCCAGATCATCGAGCAGGGCAGTCACGACGAGCTCATCGCCGAGGCCGGTGCCTACGCGGCGCTCTGGGAGAGCTTCAGCGAAGCGGCGCCCGCGGTCTGACCGGCTCGATTCACCGGTTCACCCGACGTCGCCCGAGGATCCCGCCGGCCGCGGCGAGCGCGAGCGCCCCGCCCGCGGCGATCTCGTGCGGGAGGCGGTGTGGGGCCTCGGTCTGGATCCAGTGGTGGAAGCGACTCAGCCACCGTGGGAACGGATCGAAGCCGAAGAACCGCTTGCACGGCTTGTCGAGATCGAGGAGCACGGCGCCGGTGACGCCGGCGACGACCCCACGCCGCGGCATCGGCGTCGTCGCCATCACCACCGCGAGCACGCCGAGGCCCAGGATGCCGTCGCGTTTGGCGATCTCGAAGAACTCGTCGTCGGTCAGGGTCACGTCGCCGCAGTGCGGCGTCACGTCCATGATCACGTGCGAGAGCACGCCGGCAGCCAACGCCTGGCCGGGATTCCTCGGCAGGCACAATCCGATCAGGGTCCCGGCCAGGACGTGGTTCGTGACGAACATCGACGTCGATCATGCCACTGCCTCCCGACCTCCGGTTCGGACCGCCGCCCGGACCTGAACCCGACCTGCTGCTAGAAACTCGCTCGTGCCAACACGTTCACGGTCGGACCTCGGCGTCAGGCTCCGCACCGTCACCGGAACCGTGCTCGCCTGCGGACTCGTGCTCGCCGCCTGCAGCAGCGGCGGAGCCAAGGATTCGAGCGGAAAGCGTCGCCACTCGAGCACGTCGTCGACGACGATCGCGAGCTCGACGACGACGCAGCCGGCGGCACCCGTCAACGTGTACGCCCACACCGGACCGAACGACATGAGCCCGGCCGTCGCGGGAGTTCCGGCGCGCGTCTACGTGCCGAACAGCGAGTCCGACACCATCGACGTCATCGATGTCGGCACGATGCAGATCGTCGACCACTGGAAGACCGGCGACCTCCCCCAGCACGTCGTGCCGTCGTGGGACCTCAAGACGCTCTACATCAACAACAACCGGGGGAACACGCTCACGCCGATCAACCCGATGACGGGCAAGCCCGGCGCCGACATCCCGGTGGACGACCCGTACAACCTCTACTTCACCCCCGACGGCACCAAGGCCGCGGTCATGGCCGAGCGCGACCAGAAGATCGATTTCCGCAACCCGCACGACTGGTCGCTCATCAAGTCACTGCCCATCTCGCACCGTGGGGTGAACCACGCCGACTTCAGCGCCGACGGCAACACGATGTTCGCGAGCACCGAGTTCGACGGCGGTTGGCTCGTCCGCATCGACCTCGCGAGCATGACCGTCACGGGTGAGGTCGATCTCGGGGGAGCCGCGGTCGACGTCGAAGCTCGCGCCCGACGGCAAGCTGGTGTACGTCGCCAACCAGGGTCGGGGCGGAGTGTCGATCGTCGACCCGTCGACGATGACCGAGGTCGGGTTCGTCGTCACCGGCAAGGGCGCGCACGGCATGTACCCGAGCCGCGACGGCACCAAGATGTACGTGAGCAACCGTCTGGCCGGCACGGTGTCGGTCTTCGACTTCGCCACCAACACCGTCGACACGACCTGGAACATCGGCGGGAGTCCCGACATGGGCGGCGTCTCACCCGACGGCAGCCAGCTCTGGCTGAGCGGCCGGTACAACTCGGCCGTCTACGTGATCAACACGGCGACCGGGAGCCTCATCAAGACGTTCCAGGTCGGCGCCGGCCCGCACGGAATCTGCTTCTTCCCCCAACCCGGTCGCTACAGCATGGGGCACACGGGCAACTACCGCTAAGTTCTGGAGACGACGACACGCCTCCGCTAGCCTCGCTCTGAGCAACACGGAGACGGCACAGCACGACGCAGGCGACACAGCAACATTCACACGGGAGTCCGGTGGGCCGGGCTGAGAGGGTGGCAACCAGCCGCCGACCGTTCGAACCTGATCCGGATCATGCCGGCGCAGGGAGGAACCGATGGCCAACGAGATCCGCACGACGGCGGTCGTCTTCGCCGGGGGCGATGAGCCTGCACCGGGCGCGCTCGACGACATCCCTGCCGGCTCGGTCCTCGTCGCGGCCGACTCCGGCCTCCGTCACGCCCACGCCTGCGGGTTCGTCGTCGACGTGGTCGTCGGTGATCTCGACTCGGTCGACGCCGCCGATCTCGACGCGGCGATAGCGGCCGGAAGCGTCGTGGAACGCCACCCCCTCGACAAGGACGCCACCGATCTCGAGCTCGCGCTCGCGACGGCACGCGCCCGGGGCGCGCAACGGGTCGTGGTCGTGGGCGCAGGTGGCGGACGACTCGACCACTTCCTCGCGAACATGCTGCTCCTCGCATCGCCCGAGTTCGCCGACCTCGAGATCGAGGCGCGGATCGGCGCGGCGATCGCGGCCGTCGTGCGCGACGCGATCGAGATCGCCGGTCGACCCGGCGACCTCGTGACTCTCCTCCCGCTGGGCGGGCCCGCGCTGGGGATCCGCACGAGCGGTCTGCAGTGGCCGCTCGTCGGAGAGGACCTCCTCTCGGGCTCGAGCCGGGGCGTCAGCAACGAGCTGGCCGCGCCCCGAGCTCGCGTCTCCGTCGACAGCGGTGTGCTCCTCGTGGTGCGCCCCGGCCCCGTCCTCCGCCGCGATCCACCCGTTCCCACCGTTCCCACTGCTCCCACACCGACCCGAAGGAAGCACTGACATGCGTCGAACCACCTCCCTCCTGGTGGCCCTGCTGCTCGCGAGCGCCGCGCTCGCTGCGTGCGGTGGCTCCTCCTCCGACACGCGCACGGTCACGCTCGTGACCCACGACTCGTTCGCGGTGTCGAAGGCCGACCTCCACGCGTTCGAGAAGGCGAACGACGTGAAGGTGAAGGTGTTGAAGTCGGGCGACGCCGGGAGCGCGCTGAACCAGGTCATCCTCACGAAGGGGAAGCCGCTCGGCGACGCGATGTTCGGCGTCGACAACACGTTCCTCACCCGCGCGACGAACCGCCGACGTGTTCGTGCCGTACACGCCATCCGCGCTCGCCGACGTGCCGGCGTCGTACAAGTTGGATCCGAGCCACGAGCTCACACCCATCGACTACGGCGACGTCTGCGTGAACTACGACCGGGCTGCACTCGCCGCCAAGGGCGTCCCCGCGCCGACGTCGCTCGACGACCTCGTGAAGCCCGCGTACAACGGGATGCTGGCGGTGGAGAACGCGGCGAGCAGCTCGCCCGGTCTCGCCTTCCTCCTGGCGACAGTCGCGAAGTACGGCGATGGCTGGCAGGACTGGTGGACGAAGCTCCGGGCGAACGGGCTCAAGGTCGAGGACGGCTGGGAACAGGCGTACTACACCGACTTCGCCGGTGGTGGCCAGAGCGGCACGTACCCGCTCGTCGTGTCGTACGCGTCGAGCCCACCCGATGGTGTGACCAAGGGGAACCCGGCCGTCGCACCGACCGGCGCGGCCCTCGACACCTGCTTCCGCCAGGTCGAGTTCGCGGGTGTCCTCCGCGGGGCGAAGCACCCGGCGCTCGCCCAGGCCCTCGTCGACTGGATGCTCTCGAAGAAGTTCCAGACCGGTGTGCCCGAGCAGATGTACGTGTACCCGGTGCGTAAGGGCGTCGACGTGCCCGCCAACTGGGCCCGCTACGCACCGGTTCCGGAACACCCGTTCACGCTGACGCCCGCGCGAGATCGCACGCAACCGCAACACCTGGATCGACCAGTGGACCGAAGCACCGGTCGCTGCGCGTGACGCACGGTGAGCGATCGAGGTGGCGCAGCGGAGCGAACCATCGGGTGTGAGCGCGGGTTCCCGGCTGCGGTGGCTCTCGTCGCTGGTGCCGCTGGCGTTCCTCGCGGTGTTCTTCGTGTACCCGGTCGGCTCGATCATGGGTCGGGGTCTGTGGTCGCACGGCCACCTCGATCTCGGCGCGATCGGCGACGTCGTCGGTGACAGCGGTATGCGCGACGTGGCGTGGTTCACGGTCTGGCAAGCCGTCGTGTCGACCGTGCTGACACTCGCGATCGGGCTGCCGGGAGCGTGCCTGTTCGCGCGGTACGAGTTTCACGGACGACGACTGCTCCACGCGGCGATCATCGTTCCCTTCGTGCTTCCGACGGTCGTGGTCGGATCCGCGTTCCTCGCGCTGCTCGGCCCGGGTGGCACGCTCGGGTTCCTCGGCATCGACAACACCGTGTGGGCGATCCTGCTCGCGCACGTGTTCTTCAACTACGCGGTCGTCGTCCGCACGGTCGGTGGGCTCTGGTCCCACCTCGACCCCCGACGCGAGGAGGCGGCCCGCATGCTCGGCGCCAGCCGCGCTCGGGTCTTCCTCCACGTGACGCTCCCCGCGCTGCGCCCCGCGATCGCGGCAGCTGCCGCGATCGTGTTCCTCTTCACCTTCACGAGCTTCGGGGTCATCCTCGTGCTCGGCGGACCCCACTTCGCGACGCTCGAGACCGAGATCTATCGCCAGACCGCACTGCTGCTCGACCTCCGGACCGCCGCCGCGCTCTCCATCATCCAGCTCCTCGCGGTGGTGGTCCTCCTCGGGATCGGCGGACTGGTCCGCGGCCGTCGCGCCGTCACCCTGGGTCTCAGACCCGCCGCCGCGACCGCCCGCAGACCCCACGGCGCCCGCGCCTGGGCATTCGTCGTCGCCAACCTCACGTTCATGGGGGTGCTCCTGGCATTGCCGATCGCGGTGTTGATCGAGCGCTCGTTCGCGACTCCCGGCGGCCCGAGCTTCGGCTTCTACCGCGCGCTCGGCGACGTCGGCACCGGGAGCACGTTCCTCGTCGCCCCCGCCGAAGCCATCCGCAACTCGTTGACCTACGCCGTCGCGGCCACGGCCATCGCGCTGTTGATCGGCGGGATCGCCGCGGTGGTGATCGTCGACCGCGAGCGTCACGGCAAACGATTCGCGCGCGCGCTCGACGGGATGCTCGCGCTGCCCCTCGGCGTGTCGGCGGTGACCGTCGGGTTCGGGTTCCTCATCGCGCTCGACACCCGCCCCCTCGACCTGCGGACGTCGTGGTGGCTGGTGCCCATCGCACACGCGCTCGTGGCCACGCCGTTCGTGATCCGCACCATGACCCCGGTGCTCCGGTCGATCGACCCCCGGCTGCGCGAAGCGGCGGCGATCCTCGGCGCGCCACCCGCACGCGTGTGGCGCGAGGTCGACCTGCGGATCGGCGCGCGGGCCGTCGCGGTCGCGGCGGGCTTCGCCTTCGCCATCTCGCTCGGCGAGTTCGGCGCCACTGCGTTCATCGCCCGCCCCGATCGTCCCACGCTGCCGGTCGTGATCTACCGGCTGCTCGGCCGGCCCGGCGCGACCCCGTTCGGCGCGGCGATGGCGGCGAGCGTGATCCTCATGCTGCTCACGGCCACCGCCGTCCTCGTGATCGAACGGTTCCACGTTCCCGGCACGGGTGAGCGGTGAGCCACTCGGGCCTGGAGACACGGGGCCTCGCGGTCCGCTACGGCGATGTCGTCGCGCTCGACGGCGTCGACGTCGACGTACCGCGCGGTGAGGTGCTCAGCGTTCTCGGACCGAGCGGCAGCGGCAAGAGCACGCTGCTGCGCGTGATCGCCGGTCTCGAACCGACGGCCGCGGGCTCGGTGCACTGGGGCGGCGACGACCTCACCCACGTCCCACCCCATCTCCGCCGCTTCGGACTCATGTTCCAGGACCACGCGTTGTTCCCGCACCGCGACGTCGCCGACAACGTCGAGTTCGGACTGCGGATGCAACGTCGCCCTCGCACGGAGGTGGAAGCGCGGAGCAACGCCGCGCTCGCACGCGTCGGCCTCGACGGGTATCAGCACCGCCGCGTGCACGAACTGTCGGGCGGCGAGCAACAGCGCGTCGCGCTCGCACGCGCGATCGCGCCCGAGCCCCGTCTGCTGATGCTCGACGAACCGCTCGGATCGCTCGACCGTGAGCTGCGCGACCGGTTGATGGTCGAGCTCCGGACGCTCTTCGTCGACCTCGGCCTCACCGCGATCTTCGTCACCCACGATCACGACGAAGCGTTCGCCGTCGCCGACCGGGTGCTCCTGATGCGCGGCGGGACGGGTCGAGCAGCACGGGCGACCGGAAGACGTGTGGGAGCACCCGGCGACCGAGTTCGCGGCCCGGTTCCTCGGCTTCCTCAACACGGTCACGCTCGGCGGACGGCGCGTCCTGACCCGATCCGACGGCCTGCGCATCGATCCGGACGGGCCCATCCCGGGAACGGTCGTCGCCCGAACCTTCCGTCGTGACCACTTCCTCCTCACCGTCGCCGGGCCCGACACCGGACCGACACCGCGCGCTACGAGGTCGCGGTCGCCGGCCCCGAGGTGCCCGAACCCGGGGATGCGCTCCGGCTCAGCGTCGTCGCCGACGCCGCGGTCGAGTTCACCGACGGGTGAGCTTCCGACCGAGCTGACCCGCAGAGCTGACCGGCCCGGCCGACCTGCAAGGCTGACCCGCATGGGAAGTCGCGCCGGGAGCTCCTCGGAGCCGTTCGACGTCGTCGTCATCGGTGGTGGGCACAACGGGCTCGTCGCCGCGGGACTCCTCGCGAAGCGCGGCGCGCGCGTCACCGTGCTCGAGCGGCGCGACACCGTCGGGGGTGCGGCAATCACCGAGCAGCCGTGGGGTCCCGAGTTCAAGGTGACCGCGCTGTCGTACGTCGTGAGCCTGATGCCCCCTGAGATCCAACGCGAGCTCCAACTCGCGAAGCACGGATACCGCGTGTACCCGCAGGGTCCGTACTTCGCGCCGCGGGCCGACGGCCGCGCGCTCGCACTTCCGAACGACCCGGTCCGGCGGCGCGAGCAGATCGCCCAGTTCTCGGCCGTCGACGCCGACGCGTACGACCGGTGGGAGTCGTGGTTGGGTGAGGTCGCCGCGCTTCTCGCGCCACTCCTCACCGAGACCCCGCCGAACCTCGGCTCGCATCGCCCCGGCGACCTGTTCGACCAGGCTCGGCTGGGGTGGACGGCCCGGCGCTGGAACAGCCGGTCAATCGCCGATGTGACCCGACTGTTCACGATGAGCATCGCCGACCTCCTCGAGGAGCAGTTCGAGTCCGACGCCATGCGCGGCGTGCTCGCGGTGAGCGGCGTCATCGGCACCTGGGCCGGGCCGCGGTCTCCCGGCACCGCGTACGTGATGGCCCACCACCAGATCGGCGACAGCATCGGCGCCGACACCGGTGGCCGTGGTGGTGGCGGCGGAGCGCACGAGCTCGGTGCATGGGGCTTCCCCGAGGGCGGCATGGGCTCGGTCACGCGAGCGCTGCGCGACGCGGCCGAGTCGTTCGGCGCGACCGTACGCACCGACGCCGACGTCGTCGAGATCATCGTGTCCGACGGGTTGGCGCGCGGCGTCGTGACGTCGGCCGGTGAGGAGGTGTTCGCCGACGTCGTGATCGCGACGACGCATCCGAAGATCACGTTCCTCGACCAGCTCCCCGCGTCGGCGTTGCCCGACGACTTCGTCGCCGACATCCGCCGGTGGAAGTCGCGCAGCGGAACCGTGAAGGTCAACGTCGCGGTCGACCGCCTCCCCGAGTTCACCGCCCGTCCCGGGTTCGATCCCGAGGTCCACGGCGGCACGATCGTGCTCGCGCCGTCGCTCGACCACGTCGAGACCGCGTTCCAGGACGCGGTGGCGGGTCGGCCCGCGGCCGCGCCGTTCGCCGACATCTGCATCCCTTCGGTGTTCGACCCGACGCTCGCGCCCGAGGGCAAGCACGTCGTCTCGATGTTCACCCAGTGGGTCCCGCACGAGTGGAGTCGGGAGCCGCACACCGACGACCTCGACGCGTACGCCGACCGGGTGGTCGCCGCGGTCGACGCCGTCGCCCCGGGGTTCACCGACTCGATCCTGCACCGCCAGGTGATCGGCCCCCACGCCATGGAGCACACCTACGGCCTCGTCGGCGGCAACATCTTCCACGGCGAGCTCACGCCGTCGCAGCTGTTCCACCTCCGGCCCGCGCCCGGCTACGCCGACTACCGCACCCCGATCCGCCACCTCTACCAGGCGAGCTCCGCGACCCACGGCGGCGGCGGAGTGACCGGGATCCCCGGCCTGAAGGTCGTCGAGCAGATCGCCGCCGACCGTCGAGCGCTCACCGGCATGCGGTCCGTCCGGTCACGGCTCCGACGATTCGTAGACTGAGGGCCTGCTCGAGCGAACACGAGAACGAGCGGACGAGAGAAGGAGAGATCCGATGACCGAGATCCCCCACTGGCGCGGCATCAACCACCTCGCGCTCCTCACCGCCGACATGGACGCCACCGTGCGCTTCTACGAGGGCGTGCTCGGCATGCGGCTCGTCGCCACGACCATGGCCGGGCCGATGCGGCACTACTTCTTCGAGATCGGGCCCGGGAACACCTTGGCGTTCTTCGAGTGGGCCGACGCACCCCAGTTCGAGAAGCCGGCCGGGATCCCCGACCGGATCGCGGGGCAGTTCGACCACCTCTCGTTCAACCTGCCCGACGAGGAAGCACTCCTCGCCCTGCGCAAGCGCCTGCTCGAGGCCGATTGCGAGGTCACCGACGTGGTCGACCACGGCTTCATCCGCTCGGTGTACTTCTCCGACAACAACGGGATCGCGCTCGAGGCGAGCTTCTGGGTCACCGACGGAACCGGTCGCCCCGCGGCCTACGGGGACCCGGCGCTCTTCGCGGACCCGGATCCGGTCTCGGCCGTCACCGAGCTGCAGACCGTCGGGACGGTGCAATCCACACCCTCCACCCAACTCGCCGGCGACTGGAAACGGTCGTACTGAGCCCCCGGCCGAGGCTCCACCGATACCTCAGCTGGTCTGGGCGGTCGCCGGCCGGGAGCAAGGTCTGCACAGGATCTCCACGTACCGAGGGGGACACCTCCACCCGCCCTTCCGTATCCTGACGGTGTGGTCGCGATCGCCGAGATGAACACAACCCGAACCGTTCTCGTCATCGAGGACGAAGCGTCGATCGCCCAGGCCGTCGCCGCCCGCCTGCGCAGCGAGGGCTTCGCGGTCGAGATCGCCGGCGACGGGCCCGCCGGCGTCGAGGCCTGCCGCCGGATCCGACCCGATCTCGTCGTCCTCGACCTCATGCTCCCCGGACTCGACGGCCTCGAGGTCTGCGAGCGGATCCAGGCCGACCGGTCGGTCCCCGTCCTGATGCTCACCGCCCGCGACTCCGAAGCCGACCTGGTCCTCGGGTTCACCGTCGGCGCCGACGACTACCTCACCAAGCCGTTCAGCTCCCGCGAGCTCGTCGCCCGCGTCCACGCGATTCTTCGGCGGGTCGAACGGGCCCGGGCCGAGGTCGAGCTGGCCACGCCCGGCCCCGGGCTGCAGGCAACCGAGAACCAGGTGATCGGCGCGGTCACCATCGACACCGCGCGCCGGATCGTCACCCGCAACGACGAGACCATCCACCTCACCCCGACGGAGTTCGACCTCCTGCGCTACCTGGCCGCCGACCCGGGCACGGTACGCAACCGGGAGGAGCTCCTCGCCGCGGTCTGGGGTGAACCGATGGTGTCGAGCGGCCGCACCGTCGACTCACACATCCGCGCGCTGCGGCGCAAGCTGGGTTCCGACATCGTGCGCACCGTCCACGGCGTCGGCTACGCGATCGCCGAAACCGGCGACGGGGATGAAGGGCGAGACACGGACGGGGACGACTCGTGAGTCGCCTCGACCGCGTGCGTGGCGTCAGCCGGCAGGAGCTGATCCGGCCGTTGAGCCGCTTCTCGTCGATCAAGCTCCGGATCGGCGCGCTCGTCGTCGTCGCGATCGCGGTGACCGTCTTCGTGTTCTACGCGGGGATCCACTTCGGCTTCTGGCCCTCGATCAGCGGCGTGGTCGCCGGGCTCATCGCGCTGATGATGGTCCGTTTCCTCGCCCACGGGATCACGACCCCGCTCGCGGAGATGGCCGACGCGACCGAGGCGATGGCCCGCGGTGACTACTCGCAGCGGGTGAACATCACGTCGAAGGACGAAGTCGGCGACGCTCGCCCGCTCGTTCAACCAGATGGCGGCCGAGCTCGAGGCCACCGATCGCATGCGTCGCGACCTGGTCGCCAACGTGAGCCACGAGCTCCGCACCCCGATCACCGCGCTCCAGGCCCGCCTCGAGAACCTCGTCGACGGGGTCGAGGCCCCCGACCCCGACACCCTCGACACGATGCTCGCCCAGGTCGAGCGGCTCGGCCGGCTCGTCACCCAGCTCCTCGACCTCTCCCGTCTGGAGTCCGGCGCGGTCCCCCTCGACCGCCAGGAGTTCGCGATCGAGCCCGTCCTCGTCCACGCGGTTCGGGAATCGAGGCTCCACGCCCCCGACGTCGAGATGACCGTGCAGGTCGAGCCGACGAGCCTCGCGGCCGACGGCGACCCCGAACGGGTGCACCAGGTCGTCGCCAACCTGCTCGAGAACGCGGTCCGGCACTCCCCCGAGGGTGGCGCGGTCCGGGTTCGGGCCCAGCGCGGCGAACGGGGGGTCCGCATCGAGGTGCTCGACGACGGGCCGGGCATCCCCGACGACGAAGCGACCCGGGTGTTCGAACGGTTCTATCGTTCCGACTCTGCTCGGGCGACCAAGGACGGAGGGGCCGGCCTCGGCCTCGCCATCGCCCAGTGGATCGTGGAGCTCCACGGAGGCGAGATCCATCCCGAACGGCGCGAGCCCCACGGTTGCCGGATGGTGGTCACCATCCCTGCCGCGGCCCGCCCATGACCAGCACGTGTTCACTTCAGGAGGAAGCAGCCCCATGAGCAACCTTGCCGAGATCGACGAAGCCCTCCGGCGCATCCGCCGGGGCGAGATGGTGCTCGTCGTCGACGACGAAGATCGCGAGAACGAGGGTGACCTCACCATGGCCGCGAGCTGGGTCACGCCCGAAGCGATCAACTTCATGTTGCGCTGGGCTCGGGGTCTCGTCTGCATGCCCTGCGACCAGGCTCGACTCGACGAGCTCGAGATCCCGCCGATGGTCCCGCCCGGCCACGCCGGCTGCGACACCGCCTTCACCGTGTCGATCGACCACCTCGACTCCGGCAGCGGCATCGGCGCTGCCGACCGGGCCACCACGATCCGCGCCGTCCTCGACCCCGACACCCGTCCGACCGACCTCATCCGGCCGGGTCACGTGTTCCCCCTCCGGGCCCGTCCGGGTGGAGTCCTCGAACGCCGCGGCCACACCGAGGCGGCGGTCGACCTGGCTCGGCTCGCGGGTCTGCCGCCGATCGCGGTCATCTGCGAGGTGCTGCACGACGACGGCTCACCGGCGCGCCTGCCGTTCCTCCAGCTGTTCGCCGAGGAACACCGGATCGCGATGATCTCCGTCGAGCAGGTCGCCGCGTACCGCGAGACCATCTCCGACCCCGCGACCCCGGCCGCCGCACCCCTGCTCCTCTAGCCCCACCCCAGTCCGCCGCACCCCGAGCTTGTCGCGCTTCATGACCCTGGAGCGCGCCTCACGCGACACGTTCGGATCGGGTCACGGTCCCGGGGGTTCTCCGATCTCCTTCAGGGCCGCGGCGAGGGCGGCCCGCATGCGGCGGGCGGTGTCGGGTGCAAGATGGGCGATCACTCCCATGCCGGGGCGGCCGACCTCCTCGAGCGTGAGCACGACCCGGATCTCACCGTCGCCGCATCCCTCACATGCATCCTCGAGCGCGACGGCCCACGACGCGCCCGGGCGCTCGTCGTCGTCGACCGGATGGTCGTCGCGGGCATCATCGATCGACCGGCGCATCAGCGAACTCCTTCTCGGATCATCACCGCAGCAGTTCTAGCCGCTCTCGCCACACCCGGTACTCGTCACGCGCGGTTCCCGTCACGACCGCCTCTCGTCGTCGGGTTCTCGTGCCGGCGTTCTAGTGTCGGGTTCGTGAAGACCGGGATGTGGTGACCGCGATGGGTGCCCGTGCGCTCACGTTCGCGCGCGAGCTCCAGCGCCGGTACAGCGCCGACCGGGTCGGCAACCTCGCAGCGGCGATCAGCATGCGTGCGTTCCTCGCGCTCTTCCCCATTCTCGTGCTGGGCATCGCGATCGTCGGCCTCTTCGTCGGTGACGCGACCGCGTTCGCCGACCGCGTCGTCAGCGCACTGGGACTCACCGGTGACGCGGCGAAGCTGATCACCGACGCGACCCGCACCGCGCAGCAGACGAAGGTGGCGTCGAGCATCATCGGGTTCGTCGGGCTCCTCTGGACCGGAACCGGGCTCGCGGCGTCGATCACCGACGCGTGGAACGAGATCTGGCACATCCCGGGAGGATCGCTCCGGGGGCGCCTGGCCGGCGTCGGGTGGCTCGCCGGTGGTGGCGCGCTCGCGATCCTCGGGTTCGGCGCGACCGCGCTGATCAGCGGATCCGGCGCGCTCGCAGCGCTCGTCCTCGTCGGAGGCCTCACCGTCGACACCCTCCTGTTCCTCTGGACCGCGTGGATCCTGCCCGCACGTCGGATTCCACTCCGGGCGATGCTCCCGGCGGCGATCCTCGGCGGAGTCGGCTTCGAGATCCTGAAGCTCATCGGCGGATACGCCGTCCCGAGAATGGTCGAACGCTCGTCGACGCTCTACGGCACGATCGGCGTGGTCTTCGCGTTGCTGGTCTGGATGCTCGTGCTCGGCTACCTGGTCGTCGGGGTGGCACTCGTCGAGAAGGTCGCGTTCGATCAGGGCGCGAGTCGGTCGATCGACCAGGAGCCGTCGCCCGAGCGGGTGTAGCGCACGCGGTCGTGGAGTCGGTCGGTGCGGTTCACCCAGAACTCGAACACCTCGGGCACGACGCGGTAGCCGCCCCAGAACGGCGGTCGCGGCACGGCGTCGCCGACGTCGGCGAACGACTCCCCGACCGCGGCGAGCCTCGACTCGAGGTCGGCCCGATCGGGGATCGGCCAACTCTGCGGTGACGCCCACGCACCGATGCGGTGGCCGCGGGGTCGCCGCGCGAAGTAGGCGTCGGACTCGACGGCGTCGATCCGCTCGACTGCGCCTTCGACGCGCACCTGACGGTCGAGTTGCGGCCAGTAGAACACCAGCGCGGCGCGGGCGTTCTCCTCGAGGTCGGCAGCCTTGCGCGACTCGTAGTTGGTGTAGAAGGCAAAACCTCGCTCGTCGAAGCCCCGGAGCAACACGACGCGGGCCGACGGGCGACCGTCGGCCGTCGCCGTGGCCACGGTCATCGCGGCTGCCCGGTCGTCGTCTGCGTCGACCGCCTCGGCGTACCAGGCCGCGAACTGGATGAACGGGTCGGGCGCGACATCACGCTCGTCGATCCCCGGGTCATCAGGTGCTGGCGCCACGGCGTGAGCGTACGCTGGCCACCATGCCCTTCCACCATCTCGCCCTGGCCACCCGTGACCTTGCCGCGACCCACGCGTTCTACACCGAGCTCATGGGCTTCGAGCTCGTCAAGGTCGAAGCCGCGCCCACGCCCGGCGGTGGGTGGGCCCGTCACGCCTTCTACGACACCGGCGACGGGATGATGGCGTTCTGGGACATCCACGACGACGCCGAGGTCGCCCCAGAGTTCGACACCGCGATCAGCACCGGCCTCGGACTTCCCGCGTGGGTGAACCACGTCGCGTTCGATGCACCCGACCGCGAGCAGCTCGACGCCCGCCGACAACGGTGGCTCGACGCCGGTCACGACGTCGTCGAGATCGACCACGGGTGGTGCACCTCGCTGTACACCGTCGATCCGAACGGTGTGCTCGTCGAGTGGTGCATGTCGACCCGTGCGTTCACCGCTGCCGACCGCGCCGACGCGCTCCGGCTGCTTGGCGCCGATCAGCCCGAGCTCGACACGACTCCGCCCGCCGTGATCTTCCACGAGGCCGTCGCGTCCACGCCGGCGTAGCCCGGTCGCGTGGCATCCTGGTCCGAAGTCGCCGGAGCAGCACCCGAGCTCGCCGATGCAGTCCGAGTGCGCTTCGACCGAGATGGCCTCGGCCTGATCGCGACGCTTCGCCGCGACGGCTCACCTCGGATCAGTGGCATCGAGCCCCTGTTCGGGCTCGGTGAGCTCTGGCTCGGAATGATGCTCGATTCCCGAAAGGCGCTCGACCTCATTCGCGACTCCCGATTCGCGCTGCACGACGCGACCATCGACAAGCAGGTCGCGGCCGGCGACGCGAAGCTCGCGGGCCAGCGCGATTCCCGTCGACGACGACGCGACGTTCGACCGGTTCCGGGACGCCTTCGCCGCCCACGCGGGTGACCCGCCACCGCCAGGGCCCTTCCATCTGTTCCGGGCCGACGTCACCGAGGTCTCGATGCTGCGGCCCGCCGGGGATCACCTCGACATCGACCTCTGGCGCGATGGCGCTCAGGTGGAGCGGATCGAGCGTTTCTGACCCCGAAGTAGGGTGCCGAGTCGGTCCGCGGACTGCCGAGTGACCGCCTGATGACTGCTCGATGATCTGGGGGGACGATGGACTTCGCGATCAGCCCCCGGGCCGAGGACCTCCGGGGCCGGCTGGCCGACTTCATCGAGACCGCGGTCGAACCCGCGACCCCGGTGTATGTCGAGCAGGTCCGTGCATCGGGTGATCCGCACTTCCATCCGCCGGTGATGGAGGACCTCAAGACCGACGCTCGAGCCCGCGGGCTGTGGAACCTGTTCATGCCGAACGCCACGTTCGGGGCCGGACTGTCGAACGTCGACTACGCCCCGTTGTGCGAGCTGATGGGACGCGACTTCCTCACCGCCGAAGCCACCAACTGCGCCGCGCCCGACACCGGCAACATGGAGCTCCTCGCGGCGTTCGGCACTCCCGAGCAGCACGACGAGTGGCTCGTTCCGCTGCTCGACGGCGAGGTCCGTTCGTGCTTCGCGATGACCGAGCCGTGGGTGGCGAGCTCCGACGCCACGAACATCCAGTCGCGCATCGAACGCGACGGGAACCACTACGTCGTCAACGCGCACAAGTGGTGGACGACCGGTGCCGCATCGAGTCGCTGCAAGTTCGCGATCCTCATGGGCGTGTCGGATCCCGACGCCGATCCGCACCACCGACACTCGATGATCATCGTGCCGTTCGACGCGCCCGGCGCCCAGGTGGTGCGAACGTTGTCGGTGTTCGGTCACGACGCGGGCGGTGGTCATTGCGAGACGCTCTTCGAGAACGTGCGGGTCCCGGCCACGAACGTCCTCGGCGGAGAGGGCAACGGGTTTGCGATGGCCCAGGCCCGACTCGGCCCCGGCCGGATCCACCACTGCATGCGCGCGATCGGTCTCGCCGAGAAGGCACTCGAGCTGATGGCCACCCGTGCGTGGATGCGCTCCCCGTTCGGCAAGCCGCTCGCCGAGCAGGGCGTCGTGCAGGACCAGATCGCCGAGAGCCGGATCGCGATCGAGACGACGCGCCTGCTCACCATGAAAGCGGCGTGGCTCATGGACACCGTCGGCAACAAGGGCGCCCGCTTCGAGATCGCCGCGATCAAGGTGCTTGCGGCCCGCACCGCCACCGAGGTCATCGACCGGGCGATCCAGCTCTTCGGAGGCGCCGGCGTCTCCCAGGACTGGCCACTCGCCGACATGTACACGCATGCGCGCACGCTTCACCTCGTCGACGGCCCCGACGAGGTCCACAAGCAGCAGATCGCCCGCCGCGAGCTGCGCGCGTACGAAGGCTTTCGTCAGTGAGCAGCCAACCGGTGGGCGATCGAGCCACCGCAAACGGAGCGAACAGGAGATGATGATGCGAACGCGGATGGTGATCGGTGTCTTGTTGTGCCTGATCGGCGCGGTGTGGGTCGGCCAGGGCCTCGACGTGCTCGGTGGATCGGGGATGTCCGGCCACGCGATCTGGGCGGTGATCGGCGGCGTCGCGTTCCTGTTCGGCGTCACGCTGCTCCTCGGCGCGCGGCGGGGTCGCGACGAGCCGGTCGACCACGGGTGAGGTCGCCGCGGGCGGCTACGCGACGGGCGCGAGCCCGAAGTGCTCGCTGAGCGTTCCGACCTGCAGGTCGCGGAGCTCGAGTGACTCGGCGATGCGCGGGAGCGCACCGACGGCCGACGTCCACGAACCGGGTGACGAGGTGCAGTCGGAGTCGTGCAGCAGCACCGTGCCGCCGTCGAGGTGGCCCCGAAGCACGTCTTCGGTGACCGACTCGGGCGTCGCCTCGGGACGCCAATCGCGCCCCCACGCGGTCCACAGCACGGTGTCGAGATCGCAACGCCCGGCGGCCCGAAGCGCGCCGCCGGAGAGCATGCCGTAGGGCGGACGGAAGAACCGGGGCTCGACACCGGTGGCCGCGGCGACGAGGTCACGACCACGCGCGACGTCGTCGGCGACCGTCCACGGGGCACGCCACAACATGCTGCGGTGCGTCTCGCCGTGGACCGCCACCTCGTGACCCGCGGCGACGACCGTCGGCGGCGAGCTCCGACGCGTCGCGCACCATGTCGCCGAGCATGAAGAACGTCGCGTGCCATCCGAGGGCATCGAGGACGTCGAGGAACGCGGGCGTCGACTTCGGATCGGGGCCGTCGTCGAACGTGAGGGCGACGTGCCCCGGTGCGCCCATCCCCGCGAGACGGGGAAAGAGGCGACGGCGTACCGGTGCGATCGCGCTGAGCGCAGGGGCCGCGTGCATCACGGTGGCACCGACCAACGCGCCCGCCGCCGAACAACCCGAGCGCCCGCCCGGCGCGACTCACGTCAGCTCGGCGAGCGAGGTGCGGCCGAAGACCTGCCTCCTGGAGACGCCGGTCGAGTCGGTCGAGCGCGGCGACGAGCTCGGCCGGATCGTGGCCGCGCCCTTCGACGACGTAGACCCGACGACCCTTGAGCTGATCTGGGAGCGCACCCGGAGCGAAGACCGCGTTCGCCGCGACCAGTCGTTGGTGACGACGACGGGACCAGATCTGGTCGAACGCGTCGAAGCGACGGCCGGGGGCGAACTCGTGCGGGAGCACGCCGGCTTCCCGACGGAGCACTTCGGCCGACTTCGCGACGTCGGCTTGAGCCCGTCGCCACCGCAGGGTGGCTCCGTGGCCGGGTCCCCATCCGCCGTTGCCGATGTCGACCCCGGCATCGGCGAGCTCACGCAGACCGCTCGAGTCGGCGAGCGCGGCGTGGGCGTCGACGATCGCGGTCACGTCCATTGCTCGTAGTTGGTCGATGACCGCGGGATCGGCGAGGTCGGCGGACGCCAGCCGCACGCCGACATAGACCTGATCGGGCGCGTCCTTCGGGGCACGGGCGACACCGACGCCGAACCCCGCCACCGCCTGCGCTCCGAGCGTGAGACCGCCGTAGGCCATGATCGCCGCGGCCGTCGCCCCGGCGACGCGGCGGCGGACGTGCGGGACCTTGAACGGCACGACCACCGGAACCTCGGCGCTGCGACGGGCCGCGATGTCGATCGTGCGGGCGGCATCACCGGCGAACAGGGCACGGGCGCGTGACACCTGACGATCTCGAGCACCACCCGGAACCGTGAGCTCTTCCAGTGCAGCGAACAACTCCTCGTCGGTCTGCGCGTAGCGATTGGAGCCGTAGTCGTTCATCCACTGCGCGTTCTCCCGGCCGTGACCGGCAATCGGGAGGAACGACACGACGGGGAGGCGGGCCGCGTACGCCTCCATGCAGCTCAGACCGCCGGCGTTCTCGACCAAGGCGTCGCACGCCGCCATGAGGGCCGGCATCTGGTCGGTCCAGCCGATGATCGTGCCGAGATCCCGACCTTCGAGACGGCCCCGCAGCTTCTCGTCGCGCCCGCAGACGGTGACCACATGGAAGCGACCCGACGAGGCCAGCACCTCGACCGTCTTGATCGACGTCGCCGACACCCCACGAACCGGCCACGACCAGCACTGCTCGCTCATGCGTCGTGGAGCCCGAGCATCGCGCGCGCCGCGCCGTCGATCCGGGAGGTCGGCGCGGAATCGGGCCGATACGAGCGGGCCGGGCGCCTCGGCGGGACGACCGGTGCGCTCGCGGGCGACAACCGCCGACGGCGGGCTCACGGTGAGCGTGAGGTCGATCCCGGGGTGCGTCCAGAGCGGGTGGACACCGAAGTCGGTGACGTAGGTGATCGCCGGAACCCGGAGCCACTTCTTCTTCCGGAGGTTCCCGAGCACCAGCGACGCGAGCGGATACGTGGAGACGACCACGTCGGGATCCATCGCCTGGATCGCGTGGCGGAGTCGCCGCCGCGAGATGAAGGTGTCGAACCACACCAGCGGGTACCACATGAACGGCGCCAGGTACCACATCCGGTACATGAGCTCGTAGCTCCACGGCAGCAACCGGAGCTGCGCCTCGTAGCTCCACCGCATGAAGGCACCGAAGCGGAGGTACGGCAGCTCGAGGAAATCGATGATGCGGACTTCGTCGTCGAGCGCTTCGAGGCGACCCTTGAGCTCCCGCGCCGCACCGTCGTGTCCGGCCCCCATCGAGGCGGAAACGATGAGGACGCGCCGTCGACTGGGGGGCGAGTCTCCGGCTCCCCCCGCGGTCGGCTCCAGTTGGGCCGTATGCACGGAAATGACTCTACCGTCACCGGCTCCCGATCGCGCCGATCAACCTCCCGTCGCCGCGAGCCCGGAGCCCTCGACCGGACCCGTCTCCCGCCAAGTGGCAGTACGGTCACCGGGGATGGCCGCCGCGATTCCCCTCGCCCTCGCCGCCGCGCTCGCTCTACGCGGTGGCGGCGGTGCTGCAACAGCGGTCGGCCTCCGAGGCGCCGGCTGCACACTGCGATGCGACCGTCGCTGATGTTCCACCTGCTGCGCCAACCCCGGTGGCTCGTCGGCTACGCCGCCGACTGGAGTGCGTTCGGCTGCGAGGCGATCGCACTCGGGCTCGGATCCCTGATCGTGGTCCAGCCCTTGCTGTCGACGGGTCTGCTGTTCGCGTCTGCTGATCGACGCGCGCTGGTTTCACCGCCCGATGAGCCGCAACGACTGGCTCGCCGCCGGCGCGCTCACCGTCGGGCTCATCACCTTCATCGGTGCCGGGGCACCGAAGGGGGGCGTCGACCAGGCGCCCCTCTCCACCTGGCTCCGGTGGGGTTCGCCCGCCGCCGCAATCGTGGTCTTCGGGGTCGTCGCCGGCTTCCGGACATCGGGCACACGGAGGGCAGTCCTGTTCGCGCTCACCACCGGCGCGGCGTACGGCCTCACCGCCGCGCTGACCAAGAGCACGATGAGCCTGCTCGGCGACGGGATCGGCACCGCGATCACATCGTGGGAGCCCTACGCGCTCGACTGCGTTCGCCGGCATCGGGATGCTCGCCAACCAGAGCGCGTTCCAGGCCGGCTCGCTGACCGCGGCCATGCCGACCCAGGTGTGCACCGCTCAGGTCATCGGCATCGCGCTCGGCATCGCGGTCTTCCAGGAGCATCTCTCGACCGACACCGCGTTCGAGTGGACTCTCGTCGCGTTCGCCATCGCGGCGATGGCCTTCGGTGTCGTCGCGCTGGCGAGGTCGGCCGGAGCCGCCGAGGAGGCCGCGCGCGACGCAGAGCCGGGAACCCAGCAGCCGGTCTGACTCACCTCACCCGGAGCGGGCTCCGGGAGTGAACTCCACCGGGAGGTGCTTGATCCCCGCGATGAAGTTCGAGCGCAGCCGCTCGGGCTCACCGGCCTGGCGGATGTCGGGCATGCGCTCGAGGACCTCACCGAAGAGGTGGTGGATCTCGGAACGGGCCAGGTTGGCGCCGAGACAGAAGTGCGGGCCGCGCCCACCGAAGGCGATGTGCTCGTTCGGTGTGCGGTCGACGCGGAACTCCATCGGAGCGTCGAAGTACTTCTCGTCGCGGTTCGCGCTCACGTACCAGAGCACGACCTTGTCACCCTCGCCGATCGACGCGTCGCCGAGCTGCGTGGCCCGCGTCGCCGTGCGGCGGAACTGCATCACCGGCGTACCGACGCGGAGCATCTCCTCGACCCCGGGAGTCAGCAGCTCGCGCTGCTCGAGCAGCTTGCGGTGCTCGTCGGGGTACTGGAACAAGTTGTGCATGCCGTGCGCGATGAGATTGCGGGTCGTCTCGTTGCCGGCGACCGCGAGCAACATGAAGAACGTGTTGAGCTCGAGATCGTCGAGCTTGTCGCCGTCGACCTCCGCATTGATGAGCGCGGTGAGGATGTCGTCGCGGGGGTTCTTGCGGCGATCGTCACACAGGCTCTGGCAGTAGGCGAACATCTCCATCTGCGCGGTGAGTGCGTCGTCGGGCGCGACTGCGTACTCGGGGTCCTCGCTGCCGACCATGCGGTTCGACCAGTCGAACACGAGGTGCCGATCCTCCTGCGGGACACCGATGATCTCGGCGATCACCTGCAGCGGGAGCTCCGCGGCGAGGTCGACGACGAAGTCGGCCGATCCCTTCTCGATGACCTCGTCGACGATGCTCTGCGTGCTGCGCTGGATGAACGCTTCGAGGTCGCGGATGTGCTTGGGCGTGAAGGCCCGGCTGACGAGCAGGCGGTACCGGGTGTGTCGCGGCGGGTCCATCACGAGCATGAGGAGGCCCAGCTGGGCGAGCGTCTCCTCATCGGGGTCCATGATGAAGACCCCGCCGGTCTCGCTCGAGAAGAGCTCGGCATCTCGGTTCGCAGTCACGACCTCGTCGTAGGTGGTGACCGACCAGTAGGGGTTCTCGGTCGGGTGCTCGGTCCAATGCACCGGATCGGTCGCACGCCAGTGGGCGAAGGTCTCGTGCGGGATCCCGGCCACGAAGGTGTCGGGGTCGTTGAGATCCGCCAGCTCGGTCGTTCCGCTCGGCCTCGTCGCTGCCATTCCGTGCTCCTCCGGACCGGGGACCGCCACCTCTTGAGAACTGATTATAGAATGCGTTCTCACGTTCGGCACGGGCACCCCGGCGGGAGATGACAAGACGGGCCGTCGGGTGGCACATGGAGGTTCGGCCGGGATAGACCAGATGGAGAGATACCGGATGTTTGGGACCGGGCGGATGACAGCGGCGGAAGGACGATGATGACCACCCGATCGCTCGTCGTTCGTCGGACGCTCTCCGACGAACAAGTCGAACGACGGGCGCTCGTCGTCGCCGCGGCGATGGAGCTCGCCGAGACCGGGGGCTACGACGCTGTCGTGATGAAGACCGTCGCCGAGCGCTCGGGCGTTGCACTCGCCACGCTGTACCGGTGGTTCGCGTCGAAGGACCACCTTCTCACCGAGGTCCTGCTCAGCTGGGGCTCCGACCTCTCCCTGGCCCTCGGATCGGATCCGCCCACCGGTGCCGATCCGGTCGCCCGGGTGGCCGAGGCGCTCCGAATGGTGATGAAGACCGCGGCGTCGCGGCCCCGACTCGCGAGCGCCGTCGTCGCGGCTGCGCTCGCAGCGGAGCCGGCGGTGCTCGACGCGCAGACCGACTTCCACGAGATGGTCGTGGCGTGGATCGACATCGCGCTCGGCGACGACGACCTCCCCGACCGCGACGAGGTCGTGAAGGTGCTCGAGCTCGTGTGCTTCGCGTCGATCATCCGGCTCGTGTCGGGTGGCGAATCGGCGGAGTCGGCGGGAGACCAGCTCGAGTCGGCGGCACGCATGCTGATCCGCCCGATCGTGAAACCCTGATCAACCGCCGTCGGTCTGCTGGTCCAGGAGGAGGAACGGGGGGACCTCGCCGCCACCGTGCACGAACAGGTTCGAGCCGGAGACGTAGGACGCGAGCGGCGACGCAAGGAACAGGCATGCATTGGCGATGTCGGTGACGTCGGCGAGTCGCCCCATCGGCACTGTTGCCTCGATCGACTCGATGACCGCGTCGCCGCCGTGGCCGCGGCGCAGGTTCTCGGTCGCGACCGCGCCTCCGCACACCGAGTTCACGCGCACCTTCGGCGCCCACTCCGCCGCGAGACTCTGCGTCAGGTTGATCAGGCCCGCCTTGGCCGCTCCGTAGGCCGCGGTTCCCGGTGAAGGGCGCGTCCCCGAAACCGACGTGATGTTGATGATCGAACCACCGTCGGGTTGCGCCTGCATCACCGCGTTCGCTGCCTGCGCGACCTGCAAGGGAGCGAGGAGGTTGAGTCCGACGATGGCGGCGGAGAACCGCGGCGACGCGGTCGCGGCGTCGGCAACGGGACTCCCGCCGGCATTGTTCACGGCCACGTCGAGGCGACCGAAGCGGGTCGACAACTCGGCGAACAGGAAGCCGACCTGGTCAGGGTCGCGGACGTCGACCGGGAGGAACAACGCCTCGCGACCGTCGACGTCGATCGGCTCGTCGGGGGTGGTCCGGCCGCAGACCACGACCGAGGCTCCGGCTCGGAGCATGCGCGTCGCGATGCCCGACCCGACCCCGCGGGTGCCCCCGGTCACGAGGACCACCCGGCCGGTGAGGTCGAGCGGATCGCTTTCGTCGTGATTCGTCACGGCCCTGAAGCTAGTGGGAGTGCCACGCCACCCGGGCTCAAGCACGTCCTGCGTCGCGACGATACGGCCAGGAGTGCGCTCCCGGTGCAGGCTCGCGGCTGCCTTCCTCGCCCTCGCGACCGCTCTCGGCGCCGCGGGGCTC
Source organism: uncultured Actinomycetes bacterium (assembly GCA_963829475.1). Lineage (GTDB taxonomy): Bacteria > Actinomycetota > Acidimicrobiia > IMCC26256 > JANYLB01 > JANYLB01. The sequence continues at coordinate 1,957,587 of CAWHIU010000002.1, forward strand.
CAGACATCGCCGACCCCGGCACGCGCCGCGACCCGAAGTGGGACCACCGGAAGCGGCGAGATCGTCGCCGGGACTCAGCGCGACTTCTGGATTGCGACGTTCGTGGAACGCCCCGATCTCCGTGCTGCGGTGCGTGAGCCCGACTGGAACCGGCGGGGTCGCCTGACGGTCGCCGCGCTGCGACGCGCGTACCGGCGGGCCGCGGCACGACCGAAGGTCCTGCGCGTGCTGAGAACACGCGGGATCGCCGCAACGCCGCTGTGGGTGTCGGATGCCGTGTTGTTCCACGCGACCGAAGTCGGTCGCGGACCGGATCGCGGCGATCGACGGTGTGACCGAAGTCGTCGGCGGTCGTGAGCTCGACCTCGGCGCCGAGACGAGGATCGGGGCCGGGTCATCCGGCCCGCAGTCCACGCCCACCGCGGTGCCCACCAACCTCGTCGAGGTCGGCGTCCCCGGTGCCCGCGCCGCCGGTGTCACCGGTCGCGGCGTGGTCGTCGGAATCGTCGACACGGGTGTCGACGTGCGACACCCGGACCTCGCCGCCAACTTCCGGAAGCAGGGTGGGTGGTTCGACCCCACCGGCCGTTGCCCCGACGCACCGTGCGACGACGAGGGCCACGGAACGGCCGTCGCCGGACTCGCCGTCGGCAGGACCACCGGCGTCGCGCCGGGTGCCCAGTGGATCGCAGCACGGGGATGCACCGCGGCGCAGTGCACGCTCGAGCTCGTGCTCCGGTCACTCCAGTTCATGCTCGCGCCCGACAGTGGTCGGGGCGCCGACCCCGACCTCCGTCCCGATCTGGTCAACAACTCATGGTCGATCAAGGAGCCGAGCACCTCCCTCGGCCGCGCCATGACCGCGCTGCACGCGGCAGGGATCCTCGACGTGTTCGCCGCCGGCAACACCGGACCCGCCTGCCGCAGCGTGGGCTTTCCTGCGTCGCAACCCGAGGTCGTCGCGGTCGGAGCGACCGACGGAACCGGCCGGATCGCAGGCTTCTCGGCCCGAGGACCCGGCCCGCTCGGGCCGGAGCCGAGCCTGGTCGCTCCCGGTCTCGACGTGCTGACCACTGCGCGCGGGGGTGGCTACACGCGGGTGTCGGGGACGTCGATGGCGGCACCCGAGGTGACCGGGACCTACGCCCTCGTGCTCGAAACCGCGCCGAACGAACGGGGAACCGCCGCGTTGCACTCGACCGTCGTGAACAGTGCCGCGCAGCGTCCGGCCGACACCTGCAGGACCCGCGGCGTGCCGAACTCCGACTACGGCCACGGCACGCTCAACGCCGCAGCCGCGGTCGCCGCCGCGCGAGGGCTCGCCGACACGACCGCCGGGAAGCCGTAGGCCTCAAATAGCGGTTCGAGAACCGCCGCCGGACGTCGATGGCGCCGGTTTGGCCGGTCGCCCGCTCGTCCGATCCGGAGTGGGCGCTGTCGCGCGGTCGGCGATCGTCGGTTCCGAACCCGGCAGCGAGACGGGCGTCGGGCCCGATTCCGCGTCGGCCGCGACCAGCCGGGCCGGGACCGTCACTGCAGCGGGGTTGCCCAGGTAGCCGACGACGAGGGCGCAGGCAGCGAGCGCCACGCCGATCGCGAGCGTCACCCAGATCTCGATGCGCAGCGGATCGAGCAGCGCATCGACGATCGCGTCGAGAGCACCACGGGATGGCCCTCCGAGCGCGTCGGTCAGACCGGCCCGCGCGACCAAGAGCGCGACGAACGCAGCAATCGAAGCGATCGCGATCCCACAGCCGATCCACAACACGGTACGGCGCCGGCGCGAGGCGACCGCGACCGCACCTGCGAAGAGGCCGACGGAGAGCAACGGGATCGCCCACCATCCGTCGTCGAGCGCGCGCACGATCGTGCCCGCCGACGTGACGTCACTCGCCCGAAAGAGCTCGATGTCGTCGGTCGTCGTGGTCGGGGGTACGAGCACGGCGATCGGACCAGGCAGCTGCGCGACGACCGCGTCGACGACCGGGTCGAGGTTGACCACGACCCGACCGTTCCTGGTGGCCACTCCCGCGATCGACTCCGCGTTCGCGGCCTCGAGCGCGCGCTCGTGAGCGTTGCGAACCGACTCCTTCCAGAGCGCAGGGAACTTCGAAGACGCGACCACCGAGGCGGTCACGGCGCGGATCGCGGCGTTGGTGCCAACCGACGCATTCGAAGCGTCTGCGTCCGAAGGGTTCGCGTCGGTGCTGACCTGGCGGATCAGAGCCGTGCTCACCCGGTCGGACACCTCGCGTTGCACGGCCCGATCGGCGGCCGCGCTTCCGACAGTGGCAGCAAACGCGTTCGTGTCGAGCACCTGCTCGCGGATCCAGACGGTCAGGAACCCGATTGGGAGGAGCAGCGTTGCGACGACGATCAGCGCGCCGGCGACCGTGCCGCGAGATCGGCCCGAACGAGACCTTCCGTTCCGAGCCGTCGCCGAGTCCGCCGCGACAGATCCTCCGGGAGATGAGGCCGACGCAGCCTCTTCGGTGGTCATGCCGAGGACATCGGCAGGGATCCGCGGATGCTGAAACGGAACGCGAGCAGCGGCTCCGGGCCGGGCCATGCCCGACCCGGAGCCGTCTCGTGTCAGCCCTCTGAGGCCTCCGGGCCGGCTTGGGCAGCTTCGACCTCGATCTCGATCTTGGCCTTCTTGCCGATCAGCACGCCGCCGGTCTCGAGCGCCTGGTTCCAGTTCAGACCCCACTCTTCGCGGTCGATCTCGGTCGCGGCGGAGAAGACGGCCTTGTCGTTGCCCCACGGGTCACGGATCGTGCCGTTGTAGGCGAGATCGAGGGTCACCGGCTTCGAGACGCCCTTGATCGTCAGCTCACCGTCGACGGCGTAGTTGTTGCCACCGAGCCCGTGGACAGCGGTCGACCGGAACGAGATGGTGGGGAACGCCTCGGCGTCGAAGAAGTCGGCGGACTTCAGGTGGCCGTCACGCTGGCCGTCGCGGGTCGCGATGCTCGCGACTTGGATCTCGACCTGCGACCGACGACGTCTCGGGCGAGTCGCCGATCTCGATGGTGCCGCTGAAGTCGTCGAAGCCGCCGCGGACCTTCGCCACCATCAGGTGACGGACCACGAACTCGACCGAGGAGTGGGCGGTGTCGATCGCCCAAGTGCCGGCTTGCGGCTGGTTCTCGGTTGTCTGGGTTGTCTGGGTTACGGTCACTGGGAACCTCCGGGTCTGTGCTTCTACATCTTCTGACTACACAACTATTATGTATGGCACTAGCTTCTTTGTCAAGCTTCTGGGGAGTAGGCTCACCTCATGACCGCGAGAGATGTGGGCGAAGGCAGCGGGGACCGCCCGCCCGTGGACGTTCAAACGGCGGACGAGCCGACCGTTGACCGCGCCGATCCGCGGATCAGCACCTATGGCCTGCTCCTCGAGGCCCACCGAAGGCTCGAGCGTGTCTTCGAGCGTTCTCTGTCCGAGCACACGACCATGAGCAGCTCCTTCTTCGAGGTGCTGCTGCGGATCGGTCGTTCTCCCGGGCATCGGCTGACGATGTCGGAGCTCGCGTGCCAACTCGGGCTCACCAGCGGCGGCGCCACCCGCCTCGTCGACCGGGTGGTCGACTCCGGGCTCGTCGAGCGCCAGTCGTGCCCGACCGACCGTCGGGTGCAGTGGGTCGTCCTCACGTCGACCGGAGAGCAGAAGCTCGACGAGGGGCTGTCCATCCATCTCGACGACCTGCAACGCGAAGCTGGTCGACCGGCTCGAACCCGAGGAGCTGGCCGCGCTCGAGCACGCGCTCGACAAGTTGCGCGCACCCGACGCGAGTCGCTCGTCCAATCGCTAGTCGTCGCGGCTAGTCGGGATCGGGGACTTCCGCCTTCCGGCACCCAGAGCCCCTACAGCTCGCGAGCGCGAGAAGCTCCTTGTGCAGTCGCTCTCGCAACTCGGGCCGCGCGTTCGTCGGGATGTTGTGGAGCTCGGCCGGGTCGTTCGAGAGGTCGTAGAGCTCCCGCTCCCCGGTGTCGTACTCGACGTAGGCGTACCGGGCGGTGCGGAGGCCCCGGAAGTTCGGGATGTCGTTCAGCACGAGCCACTGGACGTGCCGGTGCGGCCGGGTCCTTTTCGAGACGTGTGCCGAACGGCCTGGGCCCGACTGATCGGGATCCGGCGGCTCGAGCGGGAGATCCCCACCCCGCGTCGGCCCCCCGACCGTCTCCTGCCAGTGCTCCAGCAGGTACGCGTGACGCCACCCGTCGGTACCGCTCCTCGGAGTGTCCTGGTTCGGATGGCGCAGGAGCGACGCGAACGAGCGGCCGTCGACGAAGTCCGGCACCCGAGCGCCGGCGATGCTCGCGAACGTCGGCGCGAGGTCGACGTTGCCGACGATCGCCTTGACAGAGGAGCCGGCCGGAACGCCCGGACCGCGCACGTACATCGGGACGTGGATGTCTTCCTCGTAGGCGGTCTGCTTGCCCGCGGGGAGGCGGTGCTGACCGAGGTGAAACCCGTTGTCGGAGGTGAAGACGAAGTAGGTGTTGTCGAGCTGACCACTCTTCTGCAGAGTGGAGACGAGACCGGCGACACCGCGGTCGACGGCCCGCAGGGATTGGATCCGACGACGGTAGAGACCGTTGATCTTCCGCTGGACGAAGGGGCTCAGGCGCGGCTCGCGGCGAACCCATTCCGGCTTGTCATGCACGTCGGCTTCGTCGTACGACGGCGTGTGCGGCGTGGGCGCATGTGGGTATGCCGTGCGGTCGCGGGGCGCAGGAGTCGCCGGACGGTGCGGTGCGTACGGCGCGAGATAGAGGAAGAACGGCTTACGCCGCTGTGCCGAACGCTTCATGAACGTCTGGGCTGCGTGCATGTAGACGTCGGTTCCATAGTCACTCGGTGCGTGCCCGTGGTGTACGAGCCGACCGTTGTCGTTGAGGGTGTAGTCGTACTCGGTATAGGGGTTCCCGGGTCGTGAGGGCACGATCCAGTCGTCCCAACCGGGCGGTCGGTAGCGATCGCTCGCGCCGTTGGGATAGCCGTTGAGGTACTTGCCGATCAACGCGGTCCGGTACCCGGCCCCGTGCAACCACGTCGCGACCGTCGACCGCTCGATCCCCTTGGCGTAGGCGGCTTCGAATCCGCCGTTGCCACCACCGTTCGACTCGACACCGTCGTTGTGGGCGTACTGACCGCGAAGCGTCGTCGCCCGCGACGGACAGCACAGCGAGTTGCTCACGAAGTAGTTGGAGAAGGTCGCGCCCTGGGAGGCGATGAGCGCCTTCACGTTGGGCATCGTCGACACCTCGCGCATGTCGAGGTCGTCGGTGAGCACGAAGACGATGTTCGGCTTCGTCGCGGCCGCCATGGCCGAAGTTGCGACGGACGGCCGCGCTGCGGATGCCGTGCGGGTTCCGACGACCGGTCCGATCGCACCGGCCGCGCCCACGGCGAACACGAGGAGCGCCACCAGCGCGCCGAGATGACGTTTCCCCACGACCCCATCATGCACCACGGTGCATTCGATGACAGCGCGGGGACTCACCTCCTACGATCACACGATGCCGCCTTCCGGGGCTCGTGCTTCTCATGATCCGGCAGCGCCCCGCCTCGGTTTCATCGGCGGCCACGGCGTCATGCGAGCCGCTGCGGAAAAATCGGCGAGGCGGGTCGAGTACGAAGGCGTCCTGCTGCTCGAGACCGACACCGCGGTCTGGCTCGAACGTCACGGCCTCGACACCTTCACGCCTGCCCATCGACTCGACCACGTCCGCAACCTCGACGCCCTCGCTGCGGCTGGATGTGACCGCGTCATCGCGATCTCGTCGGTGGGGAGCCTGCGCACCGACTGGCCGGTCGGGACGATCACGGCACCCGACGACTTCTTCGCTCCGGGCATCAACCCGTCTCGGTTCAACGACGCTCGCGGCCATTCGGTCCCCGGCTTCGACCTCGCGTGGCGGGCCGAGGTGGTCGATGCGTGGCTCGCGTTCGACAGCCGGCCCATTGCTCGACGGGGGTGTGTACGCCCAGACCTCGGGCCCGCGCTTCGAGACACCGGCCGAGGTCCGAGCCCTCGCGCGCGACGCCGACCTCGTCGGGATGACGGTCGCGATCGGAGTCGATCATCGCGGCCGAGGCCGGCATCGCCTACGCAGCGCGTGTGCGTGGTCGACAATCTCGCCAACGGCCTCGAACCGACAGCGACTCACGATGGCGGAGTACGAAGCCGGCGCCGCCGCCAACCGCGATCGCGTGGTCGCCGACGTCGAAGCGATCATCCCGCTGCTCGCGAGAGTTCGGGCGCGATGTGAGCCTCGTCGTCCGCGACGTCCGACATCGACGGCGCGCCGGTCGTCGCTGCGCGTCGACGAGGGCGTGATCGTCGAGATCGGCGACCGCGGTGTCTGCGTCACCTGCCGACCACGGTGATCGAGGGTCGTGGCCTCACGCTCACGCCCGGGCTCGTGAACGGCCACACCCACGCCGCGATGACCCTCTTCCGTGGATACGGCGACGATCTCCCGCTCATGGACTGGCTCCGCACCCGGATCTGGCCGGCCGAGGCGGCACTCACCGCCGACGACGTCTACTGGGGAACCCGCCTCGCGGCACTCGAGATGATCCGGTCGGGTACGACCTGCTTCTGGGACATGTACTGGTTCCAGTTCGACGTCGCGCGTGCCGTCGTCGACGCCGGGCTGCGGGCCGTCGTCAGCGTCCCGGTGATCGAGTCACCCGACGCGCCGGAGTGGAACCACATCGACGCGGTGCCCGAGGGGTTGGACCGGCTCGGCGGCTTCGGCCAGCGCGTCACCCCGTCACTCGCTGCTCACGCGATCTACACCGTCGGGGCCGACTCGCTCCGCCGGCTCGCGACGTTGAGCGCTGAGCGCGACGTGCCCTTTCAGATCCACCTCTCGGAGACGAGCGGCGAGGTGGACGACTGCCTCGCTGCGCACGGGGTCCGCCCGACGGTGTATCTCGATCAGCTCGGTGCGCTCAACGAGCGGACCGTGCTCTCCCACGGCGTCTGGCTCGACGATGCCGAGCTCGCGCTCATCGCCGAGCGGGGGGCCGACGATCGTCACGAACCCGGCGTCGAACATGAAGCTCGCCACGGGTCAGGCGTTTCGCTACCCGGCGGCGCACGCGGCCGGGGTGCCGATCGGGATCGGCACCGACGGCGCGGCCTCGAACAACTCGCTCGATCTCCTGCAGGACGTGAAGCTCCTCTCCCTCCTGCAGAAGCACGACGGCCGGCGATCCCGCAGTGCTCCCGGCCGCCGACGCGTGGGCGATCGTCACCGGACAACGGGCTCCCCGTCTCGGCGCGTCGCCGCTCGCAGTGGGCGGACCGGCCGACTTCCTCCTCGTCGACCTCGGCACCGCCGGAGTCGACTCCGTCCGAGCCGGTCGCGGGCCTCGTGTACTCGGCGACCGGCGCCGCCGTCGACACGGTCGTCGTCGACGGCGTGGTGCTCATGGAACGACGGCGGGTTCCCGGTGAGGACGAGGTCGTCGCGAACGCGGCGCGATGCGCAGCACGGCTTCGGATGGCGGTCCCCGCCGGGTAGCTCTCAGTTGATGCCGAGGCGCTCGGGCACCTTCTTCAGCTCGAACGCCAGGACGATCTGCAACAGCCCGGCGATGATCGCGTAGATCCCGATCAGCAGCAGGATCACGTACGCGGTCACGTGGGGCCACACGAGCGCGGCGATGCCGACGATCAGCTCGGCGATGCCGATCGCGAGTACCCAACCCCAACCGCGACCCTTCAGCACGATCGATCCGACGATGCGCGTGATTCCGCCGACGACGATCGTGATGCCCCAGACGATCGCGATCACGAGGAAGGTGGCGCCCGGCCAGGCCGCGACGACGATCCCACCGATGATCAACACGATCCCGAGCGCGATGCCGACGCCCTTCGACCCACCGTTCTGACCCGCGGTGATCAACCCGATGATGCCGTCGAAGATCAAGAACGCGCCGACGATGATCGCGACGGCCTGCGCGCCGGCGGCGACGTTGAAGAGCATCACCAGGCCGAAGCCGACGAAGATCACGCCGACCACGAGGACGATCCACCAGATGCTCGACACCTCGCGCACGATGGCGCGTGCTTCACTGTTCGTGAGTTGCTCGTTGCCCATCGGTTCCATCCGCGAAGGGTGACCGAGCATCGACCCGAAGTCAACGACCTCCGGGCCCGGCCCCTTCGGGGTCGGTGACCCCCATTAGTCTCGACCGCATGGCACAGATCGTGGGGGTCTCCGGGGCGTTCCACGAGCTGTGGGAGCCGAACGAGGTTGCCGGGCGCCGGCTTCCCGCCATCCGCGACGGGTTCGGGCCAAGCGAGAAGGCGATGCCGTGAAGAAGCGCCGCGCGGACGGGACCCTCGTTCGCGACGTCCCTGCGTACCGACGGATCATGCCGTACATGATGCGCACCCGGACCGAGTCAACGATCTACTGGGAGCAGACGCTCGACCTCACGAAGACCGACCGGTTCGTGCGCGGCTTCAACGAGCTCCATCCCGACACCCAGATCACACCGTTCCATGTGTTGCTCTGGTCGGCGGTGAAGGGCTTCGAGAAGTACCCGAAGCTCAACCGGTTCGTCGCCGGGGGTGGCCTCTACCAGCGCGACGGGATCTGGTTGTCGTACTCCGCGAAGCGCAAGCTGGCGGAGGGCTCGCCGATCGTCGTCGTGAAGCGGCGCTTCGATCCCTCGGAGACGTTCGAGGAGATGGTCATCGCGATGCAGGAACAGCTCCGTGAGGAACGCTTCGGCGGACCGAGCGGCGTCGACAAGGAGCTCGACCTCGTGTTGCGGTTTCCCGGTCCGCTGAAGCGGCTCGGGTTCCGACTCGTCCACGGCATCGACGCCCTCGGCCTGCTCCCGAACGCGTTCATCAGCGGCGATCCGATGTACGCGAGCGCGTTCTTCGCCAACCTCGGCAGCATCGGTCTCGACCCCGTGTACCACCACCTCTACGAGTACGGGACCATCGGGATCTTCTGTGTGTACGGCCGACCGCACATCGACCCCGACGACCCCAACCGCAAGCGTCGCACCGTCACGTTGAGGTGGACGTTCGACGAGCGCGTCGAAGACGGCCTCTACGCTGGGTACGCGATCAAGCGGTTCGCCCAGATGCTCGAAGACCCGGCGCTCACCGGACTGACCCTGAGCGAGTGACCAGGCATCTCCGGACGCGTTCCCGACCTGCCGCGCGGCGGTTCTCCAACGATTCCAAACAGCTCGCGCCGGTCACGGTGGTCACATCGCCAGGAGATCCACGGGCGGGGAGTCGACCGGGATTGGGCTCAGCGCAGTGGCCAACTCCGTCATCCCCTCGGCGAAGTCGATGCTGGCGTTGAATCCGAGTGCGGTTCCGGCTCGATCGGGACTCGCGAAGACGTGGCGGACGTCGCCGGCCCGCCAGCCGCCGACCACCTCGGGACGTGGCGCGTCTGGACCGAACGCGTCCGCCAGCGCGTCGGCCATGTCGAGCAGCCGGCGGGGCTGAGCCGCTCGCGACGTTGAACGCGCCCGGTACCCCGGCATGGAGAGCGAGGCGGTTCGCGGTCGCGACGTCGCGCACGTGCACGAAGTCGCGGAGTTGGCCGCCGTCCTCGAACACGCGAGGTGGGCGCCCGGCGGCGAGTGCATCGGCGAAGATCGCCGCGACTCCTGCGTACGGGGTGTCGCGCGGCATCCCCGGGCCGTAGACGTTGTGGTAGCGGAGCGCGGTCACGCAGACCGTCGGGTGTTCGCGCGCGAACGCGCAACGCGAGATGCTCCTGCGCGACCTTCGTACGCCGCGTACACGTTGCGGGGATCGAGTCGGGCCGACTCCGGAACCGCCTCGGGCGTGAGGTCCGCACCGCATTCTGGGCAGGGAGGCTCGAACCGACCGGCATCGAGGTCGTCGGCGCGTCCGAGGTGCGGCCGCGACGATGCCGTCGTCTGGGCACCGGTACCGACCCTCGCCGTAGACGACCATGCTCGACGCGAGCACGAAGCGGGCCGCGAAACCGGATCGTCGTGCATCGCGCGCAGCAGCACCGCGGTACCGAGATCGTTGTCGCGCACGTACTCGACCGCGTCGCCGAAGTCGACACCGAGCCCGACCTTCGCGGCCTGGTGGCACACCGCGTCGACACCGCGCAGCGCGCGCTCGACCGCGACGGCGTCGGTCACGTCGCCGACGTCACCTCGACGCCCGCAGGCGACGTCGCCGACCGGCTCGCGGTCGAGCACGACGCACCTCGTCGCCGTCGGCGCGCAGCGCGGCGACGACGTGCGTGCCGATGAACCCGGCGCCGCCGGTGACGAGCACCCTCACGCGACCGATCACGCGACCGGCGTCGGGATGCGCACGGTGAACCGGGCGCCGCCGTTCTCGTTGGCGGCGCGTGATGACGCCGTGATGCGCCTCGACGAAGCCACGCGCGATCGCGAGACCGAGTCCGGCGCTCCCCGGCCGTGCGGGCCCGGTCCACCTGGTAGCCGACATCGAAGATCCGTTCGAGGTCGGCCTCCGGGATCCCGCCGCCCGAGTCGACGCACCGAGACGTAGGCCGTCGGTCGTCCGCGCCGCCCGCCTCGACCATGACCGAGCCGTCGGTCGGCGTGTGCCGGATCGCGTTCTCGAGCACGTTGCGCAGAGCGCGCAGCACCTCCGGCGTGGAGACCGCGACCTCGGGTGCGGCACCGTCGACCCGACCCTCGAGGCGCACGCCCTTCGCCGCCGCGACCGGCGCGACGCCCGCGATCGCGTCCGAGACCAGATCGTCGAGCGAGACCCGTTCGAGTTGGAGCCGAGCGCGCCGGACTGCGTGCGACTCAGCTCGAACAGGTCGTCGACCAGCGCGGCGAGCCGGTCGGTCTCGGTCCGCAGCGTCGAGTGGTAGCGCGCGACGGTCTCGGGATCGGTGACCACGCCGTCCTCGAGCGCCTCGACCATCGCCCGGATCGCCGCGAGCGGCGTCCGCAGGTCGTGCGAGACCCAGGCGACGAGCTCGCGACGAGAGTCCTCGACCGCGCGCTCGCGCCGGCGCGCCTCGTCGAGCCGCTGCTCCATCGAGCTCGAGCTCGCGGGCGAGCCGCACGAACTCCGGCGCGCCCTGCAACGTCGGGGCCGCGACGCCTCGGCCGGCCCGCCGATGCGACGGGTGGCGTCGACGAGCGACGAGCTCGTCGCCGCGACCGCGACCACCGAGCCACAACCGCCGCGACCACACCGACGGTGCGCCGCGGCGACGAGCACGACCTCGATCACGGCGAGGTCGTGACCCGAGATGAACATCGCCCGCGCGGCGACGAACGCGCCGAGCGCGACGGCGCCGACGATCACGAGGGTCAGCGCGGCGATCTGCAGGCCGAGCGTCGCGGCGCCGGAGCGCGTGCAGCACCGGCACACCGAGGAGCACCGCGACACCCGCCGACGCCGGCCGCGATGCCGACGAGCTCCAGCGCGTCGCGGTTCGTCATCGACGTCGCGATCGCGACCGATCACGGTGAGCGCGGCCCCGACCAGCATCGCGAGCGAGCGGCGCGCTGCCAGCGTCGGGCTCATGGGTCCCACCGGTACCCGACTCCCCACACGGTGACGAGATGTTCGGGCTCCGACGGGCATCGGTCTCGATCTTCTCGCGCAGCCGCCGGACGTGCACCGTGACCGTGGCGGTGTCGCCGAAGCTGTAGCCCCACACGCGTTCGAGGAGCTCCTCGCGCGAGAACGCACGGCGCGGGTTGCGGGCCAGGTGGACGAGCAGGTCGAACTCGCGCGCGGTCAGGCGACGGATCGTCACCCGCGGACGTCACCTCCCGTGCGGGCAAGTCGATCCGGAGGCCACCGGCGTCGATCGTCTCGACTCCGAAACCGTCCGGCACGCTCGGCGCCGCACGGTGCGCCGCAGCACCGCGCGCACCCGCGCCGTGAGCTCCCGCGGCGAGAACGGCTTGACCACGTAGTCGTCGGCACCGAGCTCGAGCCCGAGCACGCGGTCCTCCTCGTCGCCGCGGGCGGTGAGCATGATCACGGGCACCGGCCCGCGCGCTCGCAGCCGTCGGCACACCTCGAGCCGTCGATCCCGGGCAGCATCAGGTCGAGCACCACGAGGTCGGGCCACGCTTCGGCCGCGACGTCGAGCGCGTCTCGGCCGTCGGCGACGGCCTCGACCTCGAGCCCCTCGCGTTCGAGGTAGCGCACGACGACCTCGCTGATCGTCGGGTCGTCTTCCACGACGAGCACCCGAGGCGCGTTCGCCGTCACCACGGCGACCGTATCGCTACTGCGAGCAGCAGCGCGCCACCTGCCTGGATCGCGAGCCACATCCGCGTCGGCACGAGCTCGCGGTGACGAGCAGCGCGCCGGCCACCATGACCCACGGGACGAATGGCAGCCAGATGCGCTCCACCTCGGCCTTCGACATTCCGCTCACGTCGGCGAGCAGCACCGCTACGACGGCCGCACCGACGAGCAGCGCGAGTGGACTGCGGCGGAGCCGAGTCAATGCGATGACCGTGGCCGGACCAACGGCGATGGCGAACGCTGCCAGATTCCCAAGCAGGAAATAGTCAGTACGGTCGACGGCCGCCGACGCCGGCGAAGTAGCGCACCCTGGTGGCAGCCAGACCGTCCCACCATGCGAAACCGGTCCCGATCCAGACCAACAGGACCACGGCCACGACCGTTCCCGCCGCGACCCCGAGCACCCGGTACCGGCGGCGCCGAACCGCGAGCGCCACAGGCACGACCGCAAGCAGCACCAACCCGTAGGATAGGAACCCGGTCATCGCGAGCAACAGACCACCGGCGAGTGCAAGAACATCGGAACGTCGTCCGGTCTTTCCAGTCGCGAGAATCAACACCGTCACCGCCCACGCACTCACCCCGGCGAAGAACGGATCGCCGGAGGTCCACGCGATCGCGGCGGGCGCGAGGACGAGGAACGGCGCCGGCGCGGCGCGCCAAGTCCTCGCCGGCCACCTCTCGCACCGCCACGAGGGTCGCGATCACGCCCGCAGCCCCACCGACGTAGACCAACACCGAGTTCCAACGAACACCACCCAGTCCGACTGTGTTCATCAACCACAGCACCACCACCATCCCGGGCGGATGACCCTGCGTATGAATGTTGTAGGCGGCGATCCGATGCGTGAACGTGGCGAGGAACGACCCGAGGTCACCGACGCGGCTCACCGTCCCCAGGTACTGATCGGACAACAACGGCTGGGTCAAGGCTCCTGGCCCGTCGACCAGCGCCAGCGCCAGCGCCCACACCACCGCGCCGAGACCAGCGGCGGCGAGCACCATCGACCACCGCGCCCGCCGCACCACCCCCGGGAATCCCACCACGACGAGCAGCGCGCATCCCGCCGCCGGCACCGCAGTCCGACCCGGACGCCAATCCAACGCGCCATTCAACGGAGGTGTCGCGATCTGAAGTCGTGTCCCGTCGCGCGAGCAGCGACTCGCCCCAACGCGATGCCACGACGAGCAGAGCGACGTACCCACTCACTGCAGCAGCGGTGATCCATCCGTTCCGAGCAACGACGAGGCCACCGGATGAAGCCCGGGACCGCGCGGAGCGCGACGGAGTATCCACGGCGATGTCGAGCATCACCGGAGGGTAACGGCGCGATCGTGTGGCACCACACCGACGCGCGGCGAGTTTCGACAATCGTAAGCCGGAAAGCGGCGACGGATTCATCGCTCGTCGTTACGGTCGATCGGATGATCGACGTCGTTCTTCCCGTCCTCGATGAAGCCGCCGCGATTCCGCGCGTCGTCGGACGGCTGTCGTCCGGCTACCGCGCGATCGTGGTCGACAATGGGTCGACGGACTCTTCGGCCGCCGATCGCGTACGACCTTGGCGCGACCGTCGTGTCGGAACCGCGGCGTGGGTTCGGGAGCGCGTGCTACGCCGGGTTGCTGGCCGCAACGGCCGACGTCGTCTGCTTCATGGACTGCGATGGTTCACTTGACGGCGCGGACCTTCCGAGTGTCGTCGGGCCGGTGATTGCGGGAGTCGCAGACCTGACGTTCGGCGCACGCGTCGCGGCTCACGGCGCGTGGCCGATCCACGCCCGCGTCGGAAATCGGGTCCTCGCCCGCCAGATCCGCCGGCGAACCGGGCTTCGCCTTGCGCGACCTCGGACCGATGCGCGCCGCGCGTCGCGAACCACTGCTCGCCCTCGGAATCACCGATCGACGCTTCGGGTGGCCACTCGAAATGGTGGTGCTCGCGCACCGCGCCGGATGGGCGATCACCGAGACCGACGTGCTGTACCAACCGCGCGTCGGGAAGTCGAAGGTGACTGGAACCGTGCGCGGCACCGCCCGGACCGTACGCGACATGGCCGCGGTACTCCGATGGGCCTGACCGCTCGAGCAGACGCCACCCTGATCGTGCTCGCGAAGGCACCGGTCCCCGGTCGGGTCAAGACCCGCCTGTGCCCGCCGTGTACGCCAGCGCAGGCCGCGGCGATCGCACGCGCCGCGACTCGTCGACACGCTCGCTGCCGTCGCGGCCACGCGGAACGTACATCGGGTGCTCGCGCTCGATGGTGAGCTCGGTTCGTGGGCACCGACAGGTTTCGACGTCGTTCCCCAAACCGCGGGCGACCTCGCCGCACGACTCTCGGGCGCGTTCGCGTGCGTCACCGGGCCGGCGCTCGTCATCGGTATGGACACTCCTCAGCTTACTTCGGGGATGTTGCGACACGCGGTCGACACGTTGCTCGGCCCGGCGGTGGACGCGGTCCTTGGCCACACCATCGACGGTGGGTGGTGGACACTCGGCCTCCGCGACCCACGGGTCCCTGCGTTCACCGGTGTTCCGATGAGCACGCGAGACACCGGACAGCATCAGGCCGCCCGGCTCAGCTCACTCGGCCTTCGGACCCGTGCTCTCACAGCGGAGACGGACGTCGACACGTTCGCCGACGCGCGTACCGTCGCGAGCCGCATCCCTGCCAGTGGGTTCGCACGGGCCGTCCGCTCGGTCGAGCGCGAGCTCTCACTCGAGCTCGGAGTCCCCGCGTGACCAATACCCTCGACACGCCGAGCGCCGTGTTACGCGGCGAAGACGGCCACGCCTGGCCGGTCGCGGCCGACCGATGGTTCAAGCCAGCCGAACCAGCGGAACAACGCGCACTCGACGACGTATGCGGACCCGCGCTCGACATCGGCTGCGGACCAGGTCGTCACGTACTCGCGCTCGCCGAGCGCGGCGTACCGACATTGGGAATCGACATCACCGAGCAAGCGCTGACACACGCACGAGCCCGCGGCGTTCCCGTGCTCTCTCGATGCGTCTTCGGCCCTGTCCCCGGCCGAGGGCGGTGGCGCACGGCCCTCCTCCTCGACGGCAATCTCGGTATCGGCGCCGACCCGGTGCAGCTGCTCCGACGCGTACGTGAGCTCCTTGCGCCGGACGGTCGGATCCTGGTTGAGGTCGAACCGCCAGGTCACGACGCCGACCTCGGCTTGGTGCGCTTCGAAATCGCCAACACTGTGGGCCCGTGGTTCGAGTGGACGAGCGTGAACGCCGATGACCTCGACGACGTGGCCCGCCGGGCTGACTGTCGCGTCGAGCAGCTGTGGCATGACGACGACCGCTGGTTCGCGTGGATCGGTCGATGAACACGTTCGAGCGGATCCGGCCGCCAGCCATCGGACCATTCCGCGACGGCGCCTTCACCAGCCCGGCACGTTCGGAGCGAACCGCGGCCATCCTCGGTATCGCACTCGGCGTCTCCTTCTTCACATGTTTCGCAACCGGCCTGTACTCACATCTCGCTCAGCACCCACCATCGTGGTTCCACCTCTCCGCTCGTCCGGCGGGCCTGTATCGCTTCACGCAGGGACTCCACGTGGCCACGGGAATCGCGTCGATCCCGCTGCTGCTCGCGAAGCTCTGGACCGTCTTTCCCAAGTTGTTCGTCTGGCCACCGTTCCACAGCGTCGCAACAGTCTTCGAACGCCTGAGCCTGCTCCCACTCGTGGGCGGTTCGCTCTTCCTGCTCGCCACCGGTCTCGCGAATATCAACCTCTGGTATCCCTGGCCGTTCAACTTCCCCATCGCCCACTACTGGGTCGCTTGGATCACCATCGGCGCGCTCGTCGTGCACATCGGCGCCAAGATTTCGACAACACGCGCGGCCCTACGCCCAGAGCCAATGCCACCCTTCGCGGATGCGCCGGGCGATGCCGGTACGGGAATGAGTCGACGCCAACTCCTCACGGCCGCGTTCGGAACGAGCGCGCTCGTGACGCTGGTGACGGTCGGCCAAACCTACGCACCGCTCCGCAAACTGGCGCTCCTCGCGCCGCGGCGGCCCGACGTCGGTCCGCAAGGCTTCCCCGTGAACCGCACCGCGCGCGCCGCGGGCGTCCTGACCACCGCACCATCACCCGACTACCGACTCGCGATCACCGGCCGCGGCGTCACACCCGTGAGCCTCGACCTCGCGCACCTCCGGTCGATGACCCAACACGCCGCCACCCTCCCGATCTCATGCGTCGAAGGATGGAGCACCACCCAGGACTGGGAAGGCATCCGTCTCCGAGAGGTCCTCGCGCTGGCCGGAATCCACGACGCCCGCGCGGTCCGCGTCGAGTCGCTGCAGCAGCATCGCTCCTATCGCAACTCGATCGTCGACGCCGACCAAGTCGCCGATCCGGACACGCTCCTCGCGCTCCGGGTGAACGGCGAGCCCCTCGCCCTCGACCATGGTTACCCCATCCGGCTCATCGGGCCGAACCGACCAGGCGTGATGCAGACCAAGTGGGTCACCCGAGTGGTGGTCCTGTGACCGGCCCCATGCACGATCCGCCAGCGTCGACAGACGAGCGGGCCGGCGCGTCGTTCTGGATCCCGATGATTCTCGGTAGCGGGATCATGGCGTTCGGCATTCGCGGCGCGGTGATGAACCTGCACACATCGGCGCCCGACGTCGCACGCTGGGTCGTCGGCGCTGACCTCCTCCACGACCTCATCGTCGCACCAGTCGCGATAGCGATCGGATGGTGCGTGCACCGCACGGTACCGAGCCGTTGGCGGGCACCGATACAAGCCGGGCTGTTCGCCACCGCGGTCACTCTCATGATCGGGTGGCCCGGATGGCGCGGCTACGGCCGGCACCTCGTTCCCGACAACCCGTCCGTCCAGCCACTCGACTACACCACCGCGATCCTCACCGTGTTCGCTGTTGTATGGAGCGCCGTCGCGATGTGGCTCGCAATCCGCCTGGTCCGCACTCGCGCCGAGTCCGTCGGTCGCTGAGCACGCGCACCATTCCGGGTCGCGCGCGAACGGCCACGCGAGCCACAGGATTCGGCCACGGCGCGCTGCCAAGCCGGAAGGCAACACACCGACACCCGGTCCATCCACGAACTCTCGGCTCCCTGAGTTCACGCGGATTCGAGTGACGACCCAATCGCGTGTCGGCGCGTTTCGCCGATCCGCCCTGGTGGCAGTCCGTGATGAGCGACACGACGAACTGCGGGTATGGAGGTGCCCAGTTCGTATGGACACCCGAATCTGGGGGAGACCCTGGAGGAAGGAGTTCCGTGCAGGAGGTCCGTGTGGGCCGTCAAACAAGGCGGGGCAACTCCAGGTCGCGCGACGCTGTCGCCGACCGGCTCGTATACCTGTGACCTGCACTTTCAGTGGTCGGGCTGCCGGGACTCGAACCCCGGACCCTTCGGCCGACCAGCGCGGCGCGCATGCTCTCCGTCGTTCTCCGTCAGCTTGTGGGATCGTCCATGAACGCCCGCGCGGCCTCGAGGTCGATCGTCGAAGACGCAGACCCGGTAGCCGTCGAGCAGCCCGATCGACGGGGCCATGCCGTCGGCGTCGCCGTACTTCGCCATCGCCTGGATCCCGGCCTCGTCGAGCCGCGCCATCAGGAGATCCGCCTCGAACCGGCTCGGCACGTTCACGAGCTCCACGATCTGCCCACCCGGGCGTGGTTCGGGCACGCGCGGCAGGATACGACAGGTCGACGCCGAACGCGAGCCTTGTAGCGTCGAGCGGGTTGGACCTCACCCGCGCCGTCGCCCCCCTCCGTCACCGCCAGTTCGCACTGCTCTGGAGCGGCGCGTTCGTCTCGAACATCGGGACGTGGATGGAAGCGGTCGCCGTCGGCATCCTGGTGCAGCAGACGACGGGTCAGGCCGCGTGGACAGGCCTCGTCGCCGCGGCGAACTTCGTCCCGGCCGCGCTCGTCGGACCATTCGGCGGCGCCCTCGCCGACCGCATCCCCCGGAGGCGCCTCCTCCTCGCCACCACCAGCGTCCAGACTCTCCTGGCCGGGCTGCTGACCCTCCTCGCCGCGACCGGGACACCGTCGCCCGGTGTCGTGGCCGGGATCGTGTTCCTTGCCGGGTGCACCCAATCGCTCGGGTTTCCTGCCTTCACCGCGATCCTCCCCGACCTGGTCCCGAAGGACGAGCTCGTCGGAGCGGTCGCGCTCTCGTCGGCCCAGTGGAACCTCGGTCGGGTCGTCGGACCCGCGCTCGCCGGCATCGTGATCGCCGCGGGCGGATACTCCTGGGCGTTCGCGGTGAACACCGCGAGCTTCCTCGCCGTCATCGCGGTCCTGCTCGTCCTACGGCTGCCCTCCCCCGCACCGCACGACGGATCGTCAATCTTCGGATCGATCAGGCAGGGGCTGCGCTTCGTGCGCGACGAACCCGGCCTTCGAGTCGTTGTCGGATACATGACCCTCAACTCGCTGCTCGCCGCGCCGTTCATCGCACTCATCCCGACGATGGCGCTCCAGGTGCTCGACGGCGGACCGGGCGCGACTTCGGCGCTCGTCACCGCCCAAGGAATCGGCGCGGTGACCATGGCACTCTCGCTCGGGATCCTCACCGCACGCTTCGGATCGCGGCGGGTCCTGCTCGCGGTGCTCTATCTGCTGCCGCTCGCGCTCGTCATCTACGCGTACTCACCGACGCTGGTGTTCGCGGTCGGCGCGCTACTCGTGGTCGGCTTCTTGTACCTGGGTGCGCTGTCGAGCTTCACGAGCATCGCCCAGCTGCGTTCGCCGTCGCACGTGCGTGGACGCGTCATGAGCGTGTTGATGGTGCTGCTCGGCTCGGTGTACCCGATCGGCGCCGTGATCCAGGGCGCGCTCGCCGATGCCTGGGGTCTGCGCGTGGTCACCGCCGGGTCCGCGATGCTCATGCTGATGTTGCTCGTCATCGCCCGCGTCTCCCGGCCGGCGTTCTCCCGCGCCCTCGACACCCCGATCCGCGGCGAAGCCGATCCCCTCCCACTCCCTCCCGGTCCGCTCGAGATCTGACCTGATCGAGGTGGAGCTCTTCGAGCCGTGCCGATGAGGCGCTTAGACCGCGCTCGCGCCGGCTTCTACGAGCGACTCGTGGCTCGCGAGCATCGCGCTCACGACTGCCCGACCTGCCAGCGCGGCGACGACGCTGATCCCGCCCACGATCGCGACCGCGAGATACGAGAACGCCTCGGGTAGGAACGCGGCGGCGAAGACGAGGATCCCACCGAGCGACGACGCGAGCCACGCGATCCACCACCGCACCACCAGACTCTGGGCGCGCTCGTCGGCACCGACCGCGTCGCGGGTGGCGCGGTAGGGCCACCAGAGCTGAAGGATCGGGATGATGAACGAGACGGCACCGAGACCGGGATCACGGCGCAACGGAATCCCCGCGGCGCGCGCGGTGGCACCGGCGCGGTAGAGCCAGAGGATCAGCAGGACGATCACGCCGAGCGTCACCATCAGCGTCGGCAGACCGAGGTACCCGAAGATCGACGTGTTCGTCGGACCGTTGGTGTTGGTGCCCTTGACGACCTCGTCCCAGTGGTCGGCAATCCAGCGCCACTGGATGGAAGCGGCCACGAGCGCAAGCACCTGGAAGATCGGGTGGACCGCAAGCGCGATGCGAGCCCACCGCGCCCAGGTGCGTTCGGTCGCGAGCTCGGCCGCCACGGTCGCACTGGATGAGAGCGGTGTGGTCCGGTCGGTGTAGCCGGTCCACTGGGCGCCGTCCCACCAACGCCAGGTCGCTTCACCCCACGGATCGGCGTGCCAACCGGCCACCGGCATTGCGGCCGCCGCGTCTGTCGAACCGGCCGGCCCCGTCGGACCGCTGGTGGCAGACGGGCTGACCGGCCCGGTCGCTCCAGTAGGTGCCGAAGTTGCATCGGACGCCGGCGCGACGACCGCCCCTACCACGACGTTCACAGGCCCGGTCGAGTTCGCGGGTCCGGTCGAGGTGTCGACGGGAGGGCGGACCTGGCGCGTCCAGGCGCTGCCATCGAAGTAGCGCTCGTCGTCGGTTCCCCAGGGGTCGGCGTACCAACCCGGCTCGCGCGCGTCTGCCATCTCCCTCCATGTTCCCACAGCCCGGCCTGATCGCCCCGAACCGCTGAGGCGTCAAGCGGCGCGGGATGTGCCGGGTGGGTCGAGGAGCCGCTTTCCGGTGTGGGGGTCGGGCGGGCCAAGGTGCCAGCCCTGGGTTTTTCGTTTGTGGTGTGTCGAGCACAACCAGGCGAGGTTCCACCGTGCGGTGGGGCCACCCTTGGCGTGGTCGATCTCGCAGTGGTCGAGCTCGAGATACTCCCGAGACTGACATCGCTCGATCGAGCACTGCCGACCACTCACGATCATCGCGGTCCGCAATTCGGCTGGGACGTGGCGCCCCAGGTGCGCGACTGTCGTGATGTCGGTGCCGTGCTTGACGATCGCGGTGACGAATGCCCCACCAAGCTGCTCGCGGACCCAGGCGACGTTGACGGGCCCGACGCCGGGGATCTCACATGTCTCACCTGCCAACGCGTTGCCGCGCACGAGTGCCTCGTGGTCGATCACCACGTGCGTCGCGTACCCGACCGCCTTGTTCTTCGCGTCGGGGTCGCCCATCACCAGGTCGGCGAGCGCATCCGCGGCGTACGCGTCGTGGCGTTCACGGAAACCGTCACGCCACTTGGCCCGGAACACCTTTCGGGCCTGCTGCTCGATCACCGCTTTCAACCCGCCGCCGACTTCGGGCGTGAGGCGGAAATGACCCTCGACCATCCCGTCGACGTTGTTCCACATCTTCAACGACCGGGCCGCATGCTGCCGCTTCGCCCGTTCCTCCGGATCTTCGACTCGGGCCCGGACCTCCACGCACGCTTGGCTCAACGGCGTCAACCCGTCGGCGGCGCGCTCGATCAAGTACCCCTGCGCGCTCGGATCGTGCACCGCCACCGACGCGATCATCTGCGCCTGCCGAGCCGACAGCCGACCCTCACGCACCGCCTCATCCGTCTCCGGTAGCGACTCCAGCATTGTCGCGTTGTCGATCGCGCGCCGCGCGTCACCGGAGCTGACGCCCACGACCCGGGCGCAGAACTCTGCCGCGCTCCGGTCGCCATGGGCAACATACGCGCCCGTGTCCGCGACACGTTTCGCGACCCGAGCAGTCATCCCGTCGCTCAGCCGGTTGATCGCACCGAGCACCTCCAAGAACCGCACCGCGTCACGCCCCGAACACGCCGCATCGAAGCCGCCGGCAGCAGCCTCGAGCGCAGAACGAGCGGCGATCAGTTCCTCCATGAACATCGACGACATCACAACACCGGGGTGGGACAACTACCCCCGTTCCACGACCTCGGCACGATTCGTTCGAGGAGACTGGCGTTGGTTCTGGTTCCAGTCGCGCGCCTATCCGTCGCGTAGAGATTCCTTCCACGTGCGGAAGCGGGTCTCCGCGACTCCGTCGGGTCCGCTGCCCTCGCCGGTCCCGTCGGGGAACAAGCGGTAGGCGTACTGCTCGCTGAGGTCGTCGGCGTCGAGCGCGAGATATCGCGAGTCACCGCCGACCGCCGGCCCCGACCTCCAGAGGAGGAACCGACCGATCCGGCGGATGTACGCGACGAGGTCGTGGCCGAGATCGGCGCCGAGCTCGAGCACCTCGGGCGGTGCCTCCATCCAGACCGTCGCCGGGATCATCCGGTCGCGCTGTGGACCCGCGGGGAGATCCACGGTGTGGACCGCCTCGGTGACGGGTGTTCGCTCCTCGACGGGGGTGGCCATGTGAGGCCATGCTCCCACTGATGGGCTGGTAGGACCTACCGTCTGGATCCATGACGGATCTCGCATACCTCGACGCGACCGCTCAGGCGGAGCTCGTCCGCAACGGTGAGGCCAGTCCCCTCGAGCTCGTCGATGCGGCCATCACCCGCATCGAGAAGCTCAATGGCGACATCAATGCCGTGATTCACGAGCGCTTCGACCGCGCCCGCGCCGAGGCGGCGGGAACGCTGCCCGACGGCCCGTTCCGCGGAGTCCCGACACTGTTCAAAGACCTCTTGGCCGCGATGAAGGGCGAGCCGTACTGCGAGGGAATGGGGGTCGCCAAGCGCGCCGACTTCCGCTCCGGTCACACCGACAACCTCGCGACGAAGTACCTCGACGCGGGGTTCGTCGTGCTGGGTCGCACCAACACCCCGGAACAAGGTCTCGTGCCCACGACTGAACCGATTGCGTTCGGTCCGACGCACAACCCGTGGCAACTCGGTCGCACGAGTGGCGGATCGTCGGGCGGATCGGCCGCCGCGGTCTCGAGTGGGATGGTCCCGGTCGCACACGGAAACGACGGTGGTGGATCGATCCGCATCCCCGCGAGTTGCTGCGGGCTCGTCGGTCTCAAGCCGACTCGCGGTCGCACGTCGGTCGGCCCCGAGCTCGACGAGATCTCGAGCTTTCTCATCGTCGAGGGTTGCCTCTCGCGCAGCGTGCGCGACACCGCCGGCGTGCTCGACGCGATATCGGGCCCATTCCCCGGTGACCCCACACAGGCGCCCTCACCGAACCGTCCGTACCGCGACGAGGTCGGCGCCGACCCGGGCCGACTGCGCATCGGCCTGCTCACCCACAACCCGATCGGTGACTCCGCAATAGATCCCGAGTGCGTCACCGCGGCCGAGGGAACCGCGAAGCTGCTCGAATCGCTCGGGCATCACGTCGAGGTGTCGAGCCCCCCGGGGTTCGACAACGAAGAGCTCCTCATGCAGTTCGGCGCGGTATGGGCGGCGCACTGTGGCGCCGCGCTCGACGGGTGGTCGCGCAGGGTCGGGCGGCCGATCACCGCCGACGACGTCGAGATACTCACCTGGGCGCTCGCCGAGATGGGTAAGGCGGTGACCGCCGCCCAGCTCATCGAGGCCGTCGGTGCTGCAGGCATCGCGAACCGCCAGGCTGCGCAGTGGTGGGCCGACGGGTTCGACCTCTTGCTCACGCCCACACTCGGCGAACCCCCCGTCGCGCACGGTACGTTCGACTCCACCGCGGAGAACCCGCTCGGCGGGTTCCTCCGAGCGGCCGAGTTCGTGCCCTTCACCGCGCAGTTCAACGGGAGCGGTCAGCCCGCGATCTCACTGCCGATGCATTGGACACCCGACGGCCTGCCCGTCGGGGTGCAGCTCGTCGGCGCGTTCGGTCGCGAAGACCTGCTCATCCGCGTCGCCGCGCAGCTCGAGACCGCTCAGCCCTGGGCCCACCGCGTCCCCCCGAACCACGGGTGACTGGCCTCCCCCGTGCTGGGGAGCCAGGAGAAGGAGCGGAGGCGGCGGACAGACCCGGCAGGTCGTCAGCAGGTGAGCGATCGAGCCGCCGCAGCGGATTCGACCATGAAGTCAGTGGCTGAAGCCCTGGCTGAGCAACGGCGGGAGCGGATCCTTCAGTTGGTCGAGATACGTGACGGCACGCTTGAGGTCGATGAGGAGCAGCTCGCCGAGGTCGCGGGTGAAGCCGTTCCGCACGACGACCCGGATCGCGGCGAGGTCCTGACGGTTCTCCGGGAACGTGTAGGCCGGGAGCAGCCACCCGCGCTCGCGCATCACTTGCGTGACGTGGAAGACGGTGTAGTTCTCGATGCCATCGGCGAGACGGAACGCGAACACGGGGAGCTCGCTGCCGTCGGTGATGAGCTCGAAGTGCTCGAGCTCCGCGACGTGGCCGGCGAGCGTCATCGCGATGTCACGCGCGGCCTGTTGCACCCGTCGATAGCCCTCGAAGCCGAGCCGGATGAAGTTGTAGTACTGCGCGACGATCTGGCTCCCCGGCCGGGAGAAGTTGAGCGCGAAGGTCGGCATGTTGCCGCCGAGGTAGTTCACGTTGAACACGAGCTCTTCGGGGAGCGCCTCCGGGTTGCGCCAGATGACCCAGCCGACACCGGGGTAGACGAGGCCGTACTTGTGACCCGACGCGTTGATCGACTGGACACGCGGGAGGCGGAAGTCCCACTCGAGGTCGGGGTCGATGAACGGCGCGACGAACCCGCCCGATGCGCCGTCGACGTGGACGGGGATGTCGAGGCCGGTGTCCTGCTCGAGCTTGTCGAGTGCGGCACAGATCTCGGCGACCGGCTCGTAGCTCCCGTCGAAGGTCGACCCGAGAACGGGGATCACGCCGATCGTGTTCTCGTCGCAGTACTCCAGCATCGGCTCCGCGGTCATGTGGTAGCGCTCGCCCTCCATGGGGACGAGGCGCGGTTCGACCTCCCAGTACCGACAGAACTTCTCCCAGCAGACCTGCACGTTCGAACCCATGACCATGTTCGGCGTGGCGGTCGACTTCCCCGCGGCCTCCTGACGCGCGCGCCAACGCCACTTGAGCGCCATCCCCGCGAGCATCGCGGCCTCGCTCGAACCCGTGGTCGACGTTCCCGTGGCATCTTCGCTGTCGGGCGAGTTCCAGAGCCGGCTCAGCATGCTCACGCAGCGCGCCTCGAGCTCGGCCGTGGCCGGATACTCGTCCTTGTCGATCATGTTCTTGTCGAACGTCTCTTCCATGAGCTCGCGCGCGTCGGGCTCCATCCACGTGCTCACGAACGTGGCGAGGTTGAGTCGCGCGTTGCCGTCGAGCATCAGCTCGTCGTGGATCATCTGGCGCGCGGTGTCGGGACGCATGCCGCCCTCCGGGAGCGCGTGACGCGGGATCTCGCTCGACTCGCCGCTGCGGGCGAAGATCGGATCACCGTCGCCGATCGGTTCTCGCGTGCCAGCCGATCCCTTGGCGAGACTTCTCTCCCGGTGTCGCCGTCTTCCTGTGGATCGCCATGACGCCCTCTCGATCGGTAGCTGGACGGGAGCTCGGAATCCTGAGTCGATTCGCAGGCTAGCGACATGGGCCGACCCAAGGCCTCCGGCGATAGTGTCTGTCGCTTCGTCTCCAGAAGGGAACCACCAGAGTGGATGATCTCGCCACACTCGACGCCGGTGAGCGGTTCGCGTGACGACCACGCGGATAGCGGGTGGGCAGGGGTTCTACGGCGACACCCCGCGCTCGGTGGCGGGGTTGATCGACGACGGGATCGACTACCTCTGCCTCGAGGCGTTGGCCGAGCTCACCCTCGCGATCCTGCAGAAGGACCGTCAACGCGACGAGTCACGCGGGTTCACACGAGACCTCCCGCGCTACCTCGGCGCCGCGTTGCCCACGATCGCAGCCGGACGCACGAAGCTCATCACCAACGCGGGCGGGATCAACCCGACCGCCGCGGCGCACGCCGCGGTCGAGACGGCGCGGTCGATGGGCATCTCGGGGATCAAGATCGCGACGGTCCTCGGAGACGACCTGATGCCGCGCATCGACGAGATCGGTCCGTCACTCGTGAACCTCGACACCGGTGAGCCGTTCAGCACGCTCCCGGCTCCTCCACGTTTCGTTGCGGCGTACCTCGGGGCCCGGCCGATCGTCGAGGCGTTGGAACAGGGCGCCGACGTCGTGATCACCGGGCGCGTCGCCGACGCCGCGCTGTTCCTCGCGCCCCTCATCTTCGAGCACGGTTGGTCGTTCGAAGACTGGGACGAGCTCGCGGCCGGCATTCTCGTCGGTCACCTCCTCGAGTGCTCGGGTCAGGTGGCGGGAGGAAACTTCAGCGGCGAGTGGTGGACGGTCCCCCACCCGTGGGACCTCCCCTATCCCATCGCTGAGGTCGACGCCGACGGGACGGCCGTGATCACCAAGCCTGCCGCCTCGGGCGGGAGGGTCGACGTCGACACCGTTCGCCATCAGTTGCTCTACGAGGTGCACGACCCCGCCGCGTATCTGTCGCCGGATGTCGTGGCCGACTTCGCGTCCGCGACGTTCACCGACCTGGGAAACGACCGCGTGCAGGTCACCGGCGTGAAGGGTCGACCCGCCACCGGCACCTACAAGGCGCTCGTCGCGCACCACTCCGGTTGGTCCGGCGAGGCGAAGGTTGCGTTCTCGTGGCCTGACGCTCGCGAGAAGGCCGAGGTCGCAGCGGCGATCTTCGTCAAGCGGGTCGAGCAGGCGGGCCACGAGGTGCATGAATGGTGCTTCGAGCGATGGGGTGTCGACGCGCTCGGCGGCCCGACGGTGCCCGACACCGATGCCGAGCCACCCGAGGTCGTGATGCGCGTCGCCTGGCGGTGCGACGACGAAGCCACCGCCGCGCTCGTCGCCCGAGAGATGACGCCGCTCACGTTGTCGGCGCCGCCGGCCGGACTGACCGGGATGGGACGCGGCAAGCCCGGTGGAGCAAGCGAGCTGCTCACCATCTGGCCCACGCTCGTCGACAAGGCGGCGGTCGATCCGCACGTCACCGTCACGATCGAAGACGTTTGAACTCCCGAATCCGCGTACGAAAGTGACCTGATCGACGATGGCACGACTCCAACTGCGGGAACTCTGTGGGTACCGGGCCGGCGACAAGGGCGACGTCTCCGACGTTGCGATCTTCGCCGACGACGACGAGACCTACACGCTGATCGTCCGCGAGGTCACCGCAGATCGGGTCAAGGAGCACTTCGGCTCGATGGTGCGGGGAACCGTCGTTCGCTACGAGGTACCGAACGTTCGCGCGCTGAACTTCGTGATGCGCGGCGCGCTCGGTGGTGGTGGACCGCGGACGCTGCGCAGCGACAACCTCGGCAAGACGCTCGGCGGCTCGCTCGTCCGCCTCGAAATCGACGTCCCCGACACGTTCGCGAACCGTCGCCGCCCCCGCCCCGACGTCTCCTGGGCCCGCGAGATTCTCGCTGCAGCCCAGAAGACGTAGGCGGAGTCGCCGGACACGCGACGCGGGCCATGCGTCGGCGCGGCTAGCCGATCTTGTCGGCGAGGGTGCGAGCACCCTCGGTCTTGGCGAAGGAGTTCGGCACCGGGTACTGCCCGAGTACGAAGTTCAGGATCGCCGCGTGCTGCATCTCGACCGGCTGGATCGTCGCCACCGTCTTGACCCCACCAGGGTCGCTGACAACGGGGATCACGCTCAGGTAGGTCGCAGCCGCGACGTCTTCGAGCGACAGCGCGAGCTTGGCGAGCCCGGCCACATCGGTCACTTGGGCAAACCCCGGCTGCACCACACCGGTGTTCACCGTCGTGTCGACACCCGACACCGCAGGTTTGCCGGCACCGGTGATGATCCCGTTCCATGCGGCCGCGTGGTCCATGTGCTGCTTCTGGACTGTTGTCGCGAACGTGACGATCGCCGGCGGCACCGGGCCCAACTTGCCCTGGGTCGCGGCGTCGATCCCGGCCTGATAGGTCGCGACCGCCGTGTTCTCGAGCGCGGCCGCGAGTGCGGCGATCTTCAGGTCGGTCGCGAGACCACCACTGGCGGCGGCCTTGGAGTTCGTCGTGGTCGAGCCGCCCGACGACTTCTTGTCGTCCGACGAACACGCTGCCAGCACAAGGCCACCGAGCGTCGCGCCGGCACCGATGAGGAACCCACGACGACTCGGACGCGCGAACTGCGCTCGCATCTCCGCCAACTCGTCAGGGTCGTTCTCGCTCCGGAGCCGCTCGTCCCAGTCGGCGACTGCAGCGTGCATCGTCGGCAACGTGGCCTGATGCGTCTCTTCGAGGTGCGCCGTCATCACCGTGAGCTCGCGCTCACTGATCGCGATCGGTTCGCTGTCGTGTGCGGTCTCGTCGTGCGGGGTCATTTCACGGCTCCTTCGTCCGCAGCGCGGGCCATATCGGTCTTGTAGAACGAGTTCGGGAAGCCGACGGAGCCGGCAGCAGCCGGGAGCGCGTTGAGGTCCGGCGGCGGGAGTGCGATCGAGTCGACGAACCCGCCGTTCAACAACGCCTGTACCGCGAGCAGGACCGAGACGTGCTGCGCCTCGACACCCATGATGCTGGCCGTCACCTTCTTGGCGTTCTCGTCTTCGAGGGCACCGGTGTTGGCCACGTAGGTCTCGGCCGCGGTGTTCTCGAGCTCGATCGCGAGATCGAGGACGGGGCCGGGTCCGGTCAGGCCGGGCTTGGCCTGCTCCACGACCTGCGCGAGGACCGGGTCGGCCATCGTCTGCTCCTTGCCACCGAGCGCCTTCGCTGCCGCGTTGAACGCTTGCAGGTGATCGGAGTGCTGGGCCTTCGTCGTCGTCACGAACGTCTGGACGACGGACGGTAGGTCGCCGGCGAAGGGAAGACCGAGGACCGCGGTGTACGCGGCGATCGCCAGCACCTCGATCGACGCCGCGGTCTGCAGCATCTGGACGTCGGATGCCTTGTCGGCAAACGCCGGCTGCTCGAAGAGGCCGAGGAGCGCAGCTCCGATGCCCACACCGCCGAGCAGACCGAGGCCCTTGCCGAGACTCTTCGTCCGCTGCTTCGCGAACACACGACCCTCCCCGGGATCGATCGCGTCGCGCGCCCGCTGGTCGCGACCGACGGCCACGATCTCGGCCAGTGGTTCCCGGGCGTCGCGCATCGCATCGCTGTGTACGTCTCGGGATCGTTGGGTGAGCTCGGCGAGCTCGCGTTCATCGATCGTCATGGTTGCTCCATTTCTCCGTCCTGGGTCCGGGCGGATGCACGCTCTTCGGCGCACGGGAGCAATCCGGATGACGCGGCGACGTCACGCTGACGCGATACCGACGCGACACCCACGTGGCGTCTATTCGGCGTCGCCCTCCGCAACGTTCGCCGCGACGCGGAACTTCCCCACGATCAAGACCGCGCTCGCGATCGAGAACGCGACGATCCCGAAGGTGGGAGGTGGACCCCAGAGGTTCGGGAGGTCGAGGCCCCACCACAGGAGCGACGCGCAGATCCACGCCGCTGCGTTCGCCAGTATCGTGCGTTCAGGGCGTCGAGTCTTCGCGGTTCCGAACGCAGCAACCGCGGCGTCGATCGGGAAGAACGCGGGGAACACCGCGAGACACGCGCCCGCCGACGTCGCAACACCCTTGCCGCCACGGAACCGCGTCCACACCGGAAAGATGTGACCGACGATCGTGGCTGTTGCCGCAACGTACGCGCCCGCGTCACCGGCGATTGCCCAACCTGCGAACGCGCCGACCGTCCCCTTGGCCAGGTCGAGGACGATCACCACGACACCCCACGCGGTGCCGATCTGGCGCATCGCGTTGAGTCCACCCGGGTTGCCACTCCCCACATCTCGGAGATCGACATGGCCGCGGGTCGCGATCCGACTCACGAGATCGGCCGACGGGAACGTCCCGCAGAGATACCCGACGAGCGCTGCACAGACGATGTCCACCGTGCGCGGAGCCTACGCAGATCGTGCCGAACGCGAGTGCGGTGCCGGTCCCCTCTGGGAACCGGCACCGCACTCGTCGTGCTGGATTGAGTTGCGGCCGATTGCGACCACGTCCTGCTCCCGCCGGCGTTCAGTCCACGTGGGAATCGTGGTTGGTACAGGTGAACGCCGGGATGACGATCGACGCGCTCTGCGGGTACCCGCCGATCACCGCGGTGAACGTCAACGTCTGGGCCGAGGTGCTCTTGGGCCCCTTCAGGTGGGCGAGCCACGAGTTCGCCTTGGGCGTGACATTGGTGAGCACCATGGTGCCGCCGGTCACCGTGACCGTCGTCGGATCGATGAACGCCTTGGGCCGCAGCGCAACCCGCACTCGGGTGGCGTCCCCATCCGCCGCGCAGTGCGGCTGGCCCGGCAGTGCCAGCTCCAGCGGTATGCACCAGTAGGCGGGGATCTCGACTGCGACACCCTGGAACGTCGGGCCGACGTTGGCCGTGACGTTCGCCGTGTAGGCGCCGATCTGGGCCGGACCCTGCAGGTCGACCAACCACGCATCGGGACCCTCGGTCACGCCCGTGATCGCGAGCGGACCGGTGATCTGGATCGACCCGGGATCGACGTACGCCTTCGGGCGCACCGCGAGCACCACGTGCGTGCCCGTGCCGTCGGTCGTGCACTGCGGAGCAACCTGGATCGCCGCTTCGAGGTGCACGCACGTCGCCGCAGGAATGCCGACGACCGCGACCTGCGGGAGACCCGCAACCGTTGCCGTCACGGTCACCATCTGCGGAACGAGGATCGGAGGACCGGTGAGCGTGACGATCCACGCGTCAGCACCGGGGGTGACGCTGCTCAACACGAGCGGCGCTCCGCTCACCTGTACCGACGCCGGGTTGATATCGGCCTTCGGGCGCAGCGTGAGCCGCACGAGAGTGCCGGTGTCATTCACGCACTCGGGGCTGCCGTCGAGCGCCGCGTCGAGCGGTATCGGCGGACCGCACACGTAGGTCGGGAGCGCGACCTCCGTCGAAGTCACCACCCCCGCGACGATTGCGCGCACTGTCACGCTGTGAGCCGCGTACGCGCGCGGACCCTTGAGGTGAGCGATCCAAGCATGCTTCTTGCCGGTCACGTTGGTGAGCACGTTCGGCCCACCCGTGACCGTGATCGACTCCTTCTCGACCGCAGCCTTCGGTCGAATCGCCAGACGTACGCGACTCGCAGTTCGATTCGCAGCACACATCGGTCCGCTGTTGATCTTCACGTCGAACCCGGGCGCGGCGACCGTGTGGGCCTTCGCCGACCTCTTGGCTGCGGCCCTCCCGGGTGTCGCCCAGGCGCCGGTTCCCATCATGAACGTCGCCAACATCACGACGACCGCGACCAGCGCAGCCTTGCTGAAGCTTCGTGTCTGCATCATGCCTCCCAGTGCGTTCCGTGGTACTCAGCCCGATCCGTTCTCGGGAGGCACACGGACGGACTGAAGCTGCGTGACGAAGAAATCCGTCAGCAGGCACGAAGTCGCGCGTTGGGTGACGCTACGGCGCGTCGACGCCCACGAAGCGTGGGCAGATGGGAGCGTCCCGGCGGGAAGCCGGGCGGAGGATCAGCCCCCGGAGATGTCTTGCGGCTTCGCCTTGCCGGCACCGATCCACGGCATCATCCCGCGCAGCTGCTTCCCGACGCGCTCGACCGGGTGCGACATGCTCTCTTCCCGCAGACGGGTGAAGTTCGGCCGGCCGTTCTCGTTCTCGGCGATCCACTCCTCGGCGAACGCGCCCGACTGGATCTCGCCGAGGATCTTGCGCATCTCGGCCCGAGTGTCGTTCGTGATGATCCGGGGGCCACGGGTCATGTCGCCGTACTCGGCGGTGTCGGAGATCGAGTAGTGCATGTTCTCGATGCCACCCTCGTACACGAGGTCCACGATGAGCTTCACCTCGTGCAGGCACTCGAAGTAGGCCGACTCGGGCTGGTAGCCCGCCTCCACGAGCGTGTCGAAGCTGGCCTTGATGAGCTCGACCAGCCCGCCGCACAGCACGACCTGCTCACCGAAGAGGTCGGTCTCGGTCTCCTCGCGGAAGGTGGTCTCGAGCACACCGGCACGCGTCGCGCCGATGCCCTTCGCGTACGCGAGCGCGACCTCCTTCGCTGTGCCGGTTGCGTCGACGTCGACCGCGACGAGCGCGGGCACGCCTCCACCTTCTTCGTAGGTGCGGCGGACGAGGTGGCCGGGGCCTTTCGGTGCGATCATCCACACGTCGACACCCTCGGGCGGCGTGATCTGCTTGAAGTGGATGTTGAAACCGTGTGCGAACGCGATCGAGTCACCCGGCCTCAGGTTCGGCTCGATGTCGGCCTCGTACACCTTCTTCTGCTCGGTGTCGGGCAGCAGCACCATGATCACGTCGGCTTCGTCACACGCCTGCGCGGTGGTGAGCACCGGCAGGCCCGCGGCCTCCGCCTTCTCCCGGCTCGACGAGCCCTCCCGGAGGCCGACCCGCACGTCGACGCCCGACTCCAGCAGGTTCAGCGCGTGCGCATGCCCCTGCGAGCCGTACCCGAGGATCGCGACCTTGCGCCCCTGGAGCAGGCCGAGATCGGCGTCTTCGTCGTAGTGGATGATCGCGGGCATCTGAAGTCTCCTGATCGACAATTCCACGCTTTGGCGTCGCAAACCCCTCAGATCTGGGGGTCTTTCGACGCCGAAGCGTCTGGGGGGTGGGCGTTGCGGGACGGAATCTAGGCGGTCTTGTTCTTGACGGCCCGCAGGCGGCGAGCCGGACGGCGGGCGAGCTTGGGCAGAGCGATCCGACCGGTGCGCTGGAGCTCGACGACCCCGAAGGGCGTGAGCAGGTCGGTGATGGCGTCGAGGGTGTCGGGCGTTCCGGCGACCATGAGCGTCATCGACTCGAAGCCGACGTCGAGGATCTTGGCCTCGAAGATCGAGGCGAGCTCCGTGACCTGGGAGCGGAACTCGGCCGACGCCTTGACCGTGGCGAGCATGAGCTCGCGCTCGACTGCTTCGCTCGACGCCAGCTCCGTCACCTTCACGACCGGGATCAACTTGTTGAGCTGCTTCGTGATCTGCTCGATCGGGCGCAGAGTCGCCATCGACGACGACGGTCATCCGCGAGAAGCGCTCGTCTTCGGTCGGGCTGACGGCGAGCGAGAAGATGTTGTAGCCCCGGCGCGAGAACAGCCCGGAGACGCGCGCGAGCACGCCGAACTTGTTCTCCACGAGGACCGTGAGGATGTGATGGTTCCCGGACGTGCTCATGATCTCTGGATCACTCCTCTGCGTGCGCTCACTATTGAATCGCTTCCGGCTCGTCGAACTCGGGGCCGAGGATCACGTCGTCGTTCGACGAACCGGCCGCCACCATCGGGTACACCTTCTCGCGATAGTCGACCCGGAAGTCGATCACCACAGGGCGGTCGTCGATCGCGTTGGCCTTCTCGATCGTCGGACCGACCTCTTCCATGGTGTCGACGCGGAACCCCACGCACCCCATCGCCTCGGCCCACTTCACGTAGTCGGGAAGGTCGGGCGAGAGGTACACCTCGCTGTATCGCTCCTCGTAGAAGAGCTCCTGCCACTGGCGCACCATGCCGAGGTACGCGTTGTTCAGGATCGCGATCTTCACCGGGATCCGCTCGGCCGACGCGGTCACGAGCTCCTGCGCAGTCATCTGGAAGCAGCCGTCGCCATCGATCGCCCAGACGGTGCGTTCGGGCATGCCGACCTTGGCCCCGATCGCTGCCGGCACCGCGAACCCCATGGTGCCGAGCCCGCCGGAGTTGATCCACGTGTAGGGGTAGTTGAAGTGCCAGTACTGGCTGGCGAACATCTGGTGCTGACCGACACCCGACGCCACGATCGTGTCGTCGGGACTGAGATCACGCAGCTGCTCGATGCAGAACTGCGCCTTGAGTGGACCGTCGACCTCCTGCGTGTACTTCAACGGGAACTCCCGTCGCCACGCGTCGAGCTGGGCGTCCCACACCGACGTGTCGGGCCAGTCTCTCTTGTTGCGATCGGCCTTCACCGCCTTGACGAGCTCTTCGATGACGATGCGGCAGTCGCCCACGATGGGCACGTCGGGCCGGCGCACTTTGCCGAGCTCGGCAGGATCGACGTCGACGTGGATGATCTTGGCATCGGGCGCGAACGCGCCGACCTTGCCGGTCACCCGGTCGTCGAAGCGCGAGCCCAATGCGACGAGCAGATCGGCCTGCTGCATCGCGGTGATCGCGGTGTAGTTGCCGTGCATCCCGGGCATGCCGAGACAGAGCGGGTGGTCGTCGGGGAACGCGCCGCGGGCCATGAGCGTGGTGACCACGTGCATGCCGGTGAGCTCGGCGAGCTCGCGCAACGCGTCAGCGGCCCGCGCCTTCAGGATGCCGCCGCCCACGTAGAGCACCGGTCGCTCCGACTCGCCCATGAGGCGCGCCGCGTCCTTGATCTGCTTGGTGTGGCCTTTGGTGTTGGGCTTGTACCCGGGAAGATCGACGCTGTCGGGCCAGTACCACTCCATCGTCTGGTTGGCGACGTCCTTCGGGAAGTCGACGAGCACGGGGCCGGGCCGACCCGTGGTCGCGACATGGAATGCCTCGCGGATCGTGTCGGGGATCTCGGAGGCGTCGGTGACCAGCCAGTTGTGCTTCGTGATCGGCATCGTGATGCCGGTCGTGTCGCACTCCTGGAACGCGTCGGTCCCGATCGCCGCGTAGGGCACCTGTCCGGTGATCACGACGAGCGGGACGGAGTCCATGTAGGCGTCGGCGAGCGCGGTGACGATGTTCGTCGCCGCGGGCCCGCTCGTGACCATCGCAACTCCCGGGCGGCCGGTCGCGTGGGCGTAGCCCTCGGCCATGTGTCCGGCACCCTGCTCGTGGCGCACGAGGATGTGACGGATCGAAGAGTCGATGAGCGGGTCGTAGACGGGAAGGATCGCCCCGCCGGGGAGGCCGAACATGACCTCCACCCCCTCCATCTCGAGGCTCTTGATGAGGGCCTGGGCCCCGGTGAGCTTCATCGCTGCTCCTGGTGGGTGATGCGGATCGGAATGGTCGCCGGTTGGAAAGAAACCG
Organism: uncultured Actinomycetes bacterium; assembly: GCA_963829475.1. Classification (GTDB taxonomy): domain Bacteria; phylum Actinomycetota; class Acidimicrobiia; order IMCC26256; family JANYLB01; genus JANYLB01. The sequence continues at coordinate 1,992,171 of CAWHIU010000002.1, forward strand.
GACAGCAAAAACCCCCCGCCAGGGGCGAGGGGCCGAAGAGCGCACGGACGCGCCGAAGCGCCGTGCGCTACGTAACTACGAGAACGGAGGTCGGGCGCTGCTGCATGGAAAGAACATCCTGACGCATCGACGGGCCAGATGCAAGGGAAAAGGAGACGGAGTGGAGCAGGCGGAGACGCGACGACGGTCGTCAACCGGTGAGCGATCGAGCCTGCGCAACGAAGTCGACCCGGAAAGAAGGAGACGGAGTGGAGCAGGCGGACACGCGACGACGGTCGTCAACCGGTGAGCGATCGAGCCTGCGCAACGAAGTCGACCCGGAAAGCACACTCCGCAACCGGTCCGGGGCTCGGACGGGTCGGGTCGGGCGGGGGGGGTCCGGGCCCTCGGACCGGTCTGCGGTGCGCCCTTTCGGGCGCCCTCATCATAGGGGAGTGATGGTGAGAGCAGACGTCGGTTCGGCGCGCCGACGGACCGGGGTCAGCGCTGGTGGACCGAGCAGGAGTAGGTCGTGCGACCACCGACGGTACGGCGCAGCATCGGGGCTCCGTCGCGGGGGCACATCCCACCGGGGACCCGGGCCGACATGTGATCCCCGGTGTGCGATCCGCCGCGGCGACCGAGGGTCCGAACCGTGGTGCGGATCGCACGGTGGAGATGGACCCGCTCCTCGGTGCTGAGGGTCCGGGCCGGTCGGGCCGGATCGATCCCGGCTCGCCACAGCGCCTCGTCGGTGAGGAGATTGCCGAGGCCCGCGATGCGTGACTGGTCCATCAACACCGCCTTCACCGGGGCCCGACTCGCCATCACGACGCAGTCGAGGCGCGCCCTCGTGAGCGTGAGCGCGTCCGGGCCGAGCCGGCTCTCGTCGGGATCGAGCTCGACGGCGCCCAGGCGGCGCGGGTCCCGCAACGACATCGAACCACCATCGGTGAATCGGAGCCCGAACCGATGCCAGGCCGGGTTCTCCGCGTTGCTCGCGTAGAGCAGCGGGTCCCCTGCCGCCTCGCCGTCGATGATCACCCGCCCACTCATGCCGAGGTGCAGCCCGAGGGTCGGGCCGTCGTCGCTGGTGTCGATGAGCAGCAGCTTTCCCCGGCGGCGGGCAGCAACGAGGGCGCGCCCCGACCAAGCTTCCCTCGCCGACCGGGCCGTGAGACCGCGCTTGAGGAACCACGCGTCCGGAGCCAGCACCGATCCGATGGGTCGGCCCAGAGCCCGTTCTGCGATGAGCACCCGTGCCGTCTCCACCTCGAGGATCTCAGGCATGCGGACCGGTCTCAGGGCGTCGTGGGCCGATCGGCCCAGGCATTGCTGTCGTGAAGCTGTCTAGCATGCGTGATTCTGCCTCATGGATGGGATGATCCGTGCGTCTGAACACCCGCACGAAGCGCTTGCGCCGGATGCGCGGAGGCACCCTCGCCGCCGCGCTCGCCGCCGCGCTCTTCAGCACTGGATTGATCGCGCCGAGCCCGACCGTCGCGGGCGCGTCGCCCGACGGCACGAACGCGTCGGCACCGCACATCATCGACTCCGTCGACGCCGCGGCCAAGGAGCTCGTCTCGCTCCAGACGGCCGCGCTCAGGCTGCAACGCCAGAACGCCACGCTCGTCGCGGCGCGCGCCAGCAACCAGACCGAGACCGTCGCGGCGAGGATCAAGCTGTCGACCACCCGGAGAAACCGTCGCGATCGAGCGGTCTCGATGTACATCAAGTCGTTCACCGGTCAAAGCATCGACGACGTGCTCCGCCCGACCGTCAGCAGCGAGCGGAAGAAGATCCTCACCGACGCCGCTGCTCGTGCTGACCGGATCCGGATCAAGGTCCTCCAAGCGCGGCTCGTGACCCTCGCCGGCCAACTGCGCTGGATCGACGCCACGCTGCAGGACGTCGTGCGGTTCCAGGCGACGAACCAGGAACAGCTCGACACGCTGAAGCAGAAGATCGCCGAGGGGCTGGGTTCGATCGGTCCGTCAGGTCCGGTCACGCCGGCCGCCGCTGCGAACGGACCCATCGCCAAGGCGGCGCGCTCCGCTGAAGACGCGCTCGTCGCGTCCGACGTCGCTACGGCGAGTGCGGCCGCCGCGTTGACGGCCGCGACTGCAGCCCCGACCGATCGCGACGCGATCGCGGTGGCGTTCTCCAGTGCGGTAGCGGCGAACGCACCGAAGGCCGACCACGAGGAGAAGCAGCGTCATCTCGCGGAGGTCGTCGGCGACCAGACCGATGCCGACAGCGCCGAGCTCGAAGCGGCATGGGTGGCCACTCCCCCTCCGGCCCTGCGTGCGATGTACTTCGCGCTGTCCCAAGTCGGGAAGGACTACGTGTACGCCACGTCAGGTCCCTCAACTTACGACTGCTCCGGGCTCACGCGGCGGGCGTGGCAGGAGAACCGGATCGCGCTCCCCCACTTCTCGGGCGCTCAGCTGCGCTCCGGTACCCATGTCGCGGTGGCCGACATCCGGCCCGGCGATCTCCTCGCCTACGGCCCCGACGGCAGCGAGCACGTCGTGCTCTCGATCGGAGCCGGCTGGGACGTCGAGGCCAAGGGAACGGAGTGGGGCGTGGTCGTCGAGCGCGCCGACACGAGCAGCGAACGCTACGCCGGCGCCTCCCGGCCACTTTGATGGTCGGCTTCGCTTCTGATGGTCGGCTCCGCTCCGCCGGCTCGATCGCTCACCTCATCGACTCCCGGCGAGGGCGTGTCCGCCAGCTCCGCTGCGCCTCCGGATCTGATGGTCGGCTCCGCTCCGCCGGCTCGATCGCTCACCTCATCGACTCCCGAGCGGGCGTGTCCGCCAGCTCCGCTGCGCCTCCGGATCTGATGGTCGGCTCCGCTCCGCCGGCTCGATCGCTCACCTGATCGACTCCCGGCGAGCGGGCGTGTCCGCCGGCTCCGCTGCGCCTCCGGCTAGAAGTTGGTGATGGCGCCGGTCTCGGCCCCTTGGGCGAGCTTGGCGTACTTCGCCAGGAACCCGGTCGTGTAGCGGGGCTCGGGCAGCTTCCAGCTCTTGCGGCGTGCCGCGAGCGTTGCTTCGTCGACGATGACGTCGATCGTGTGGGCCTCGGCGTCGATCACGATCGCGTCACCGTCTTCGACGAACGCGATCGGGCCGCCGTCGACGGCCTCGGGCGCGACATGACCCACGCAGTAGCCATGGGTTCCGCCCGAGAACCGACCGTCGGTGATCAGCGCGGCGTCACCGCCACGCCCAGCGCCCTTCATCGCCCCGGTGACGGCGAGCATCTCGCGCATCCCGGGTCCGCCCTTCGGTCCCTCGTAGCGGATCACGACAACATCGCCGGCGTTGATGCTGCCCGCCAGAATCGCCTCCATCGCGGCGTCTTCGCCGTCGAAGACGCGCGCCGTTCCCTCGAACCGCAGCTCGTCGATCCCCGCGACCTTCACGACACTCCCCTTCGGCGCGAGCGAGCCGGTGAGGATCGCGAGTCCACCCTGCGCGTGGATGGGCGCGTCGAGCGGATGGATGACGTCGCCGTCGGGCGCGGGCGGGTCGATGTCGCGGAGGTTCTCGGCCATCGTCTTGCCGGTGACGGTCATCACATCGCCGTGCAGCAGACCGGCGTCGAGCAGCTCGCGCATCACGACGGGAACCCCACCGATCGCGTCGATGTCGGCCATGTGGTACTTGCCGTGAGGTTTCGTGTCGGCGAGGTGCGGAACCCGGGCACCGATGCGGTTGAAGTCGTCGAGCTCGAGCTCGACATGGGCTTCGTGCGCGATCGCGAGCAGGTGCAACACCGCGTTCGTCGAACCACCGAGTGCCATGACGACCGCGATGGCGTTCTCGAATGCCTCCTTGGTCATGATGTCGCGTGCCCGGATGTTGCGGGCCAACAGGTTCATCACGGCCTTGCCCGACGCGAACGCGTCGTCGTCGCGCCGGCGATCGACCGCGGGCGGCGACGCGCTCCCCGGCAGCGACATCCCGATCGCCTCACCCACCGATGCCATCGTGTTGGCGGTGAACATCCCGGCACAGCTGCCCTCGGTCGGGCACGCGCGCCGTTCGATCTCACCGAGCTCGTTCTCGGTGATGGTGCCCGCGGCACACGCGCCCACGGCTTCGAACACGCTGACGACGTCGAGGGCCTGGCCCTTGTAGTGACCGGGCAGGATCGAACCGCCGTACAGGAAGATCGACGGCAGGTTGATCCGGGCCGCGGCCATGAGCATGCCGGGAAGGCTCTTGTCACAACCCGCGAACGAAACGAGGGCATCGAACCGCTCCGAGTGCATGACGCATTCGACGGAGTCGCAGATGATCTCGCGGCTCACCAAGGAGCCCCGCATCCCCTCGTGACCCATCGAGATGCCGTCGCTCACCGCGATGGTCACGAACTCGAGTGGGAAGCCGCCCGCCTGCCGCACACCCTCCTTCGCCCGCTTCGCGAGGCGATCGAGCGGCATGTTGCACGGCGTGACCTCGTTCCAACTGGACGCGACGCCCACCTGCGCCTTGTCCCAGTCGCCGTCGCCCATGCCGACCGCACGCAGCATCGCCCGGGCCGGAGCCCGTTCGTTGCCGTCGGTCACCTCGTAGCTCCGAGGCTTCATGGTGGTGGGTTCATGAGGGGTCGACATGCCGTCGATCGTAACGGGCGCGACCTCAGCCCTCGATCCCAGTTCTCGTGCTCGACGCGCTCAGCGCGTATCGATGGAGCGGAAGGCTTCCGCGAGGCGACCGTCGGGAAGGCCGCCCTGCTGTGCGTTCATCGCACCCCACTCGCGGATCATCGCGTCCATGCCGGCGGGGTCCTTGATCTGACTCTCGTGCGACAGCAGAGCCGACACCTTCTTGTCGATCGCATCCGTCGTGTCGACGTACACGTCGGCGTCCTCGCGCGCCATGAGCCAGAGCTGCGGGACAGCCCATGGTTCAAGTGCTTCCGCGTCGAGCAGCTCCCGGTGCGCGAAGGGATTCCGGGCGTCGGGGTAGACCGCGGAGACCGTCGCCTCCCCCGCGGCGAGGTGGTCGGGATGGCTGGCGTAGATACGGCTCCACATCCGGTCGGGCGATTGCGCGACCACGCGGTGCGGGCGTACCTGCCGGATCACGCGGGAGATGTCTCTGCGCAGCCCGAGGTCGGCCACGAGGCGGCCGTCGGGGTAGCCGAGAAACCGCAGATCGGTGACGCCGACCTGCAGCGCCGCCGCGGTCTGCTCCTCGCGTCGGATCCGCGCCATCTCGGTACGCGGCATCGAGCGGTCGTCGCCACCGGCGTCACCGTCGGTGGCGATGCAGTAGGTCACGTCGATGCCGGCGGCCATCCAGGTCGCGACGGAGCCTGCGGTACCGAAGTCGACGTCGTCGGGGTGCGCGGTCACGATCAGGATGCGCTCGACGCCGTCGTCGCTCGCGTGGTCGGGTCGCGCGGGCCCGTCGTGGGTCGGCATCAGCCGTTCAGCCGCTCGTCGAGAAGAGCGTTGAGCACCTTCGGATCGGCTGAACCCTTGCTCGCCTTCATGACCTCACCCATGAGGAAGCCGCGCTTCTTCTTCTTGACCTTGTCGTCACCGGCCCGGTACTCCTCCACCGTGTCGGCGTTCGCGGCGAACACGTCGTCGACCAGCGGGCCGAGCGCGCCGGCGTCGCTCACCTGCGCGAGGCCGCGTTCGTCGACGATCTCCTTCGGACGCTTCGACTCCGCCAGGGCCACGTCGAGCACCTCGGTCGCGAGCTTGCGGTTGAGGGTTCCGTCGGCGACGAGACCGATGAGCTCGGCGAGACCGTCGGGTGGGAGTGGCAGCGCGGCCGGCGTGAGCCCGCTTTCGTTGATGAACCCGAGGATCGCCCCGACAGTCCAGTTCGTCGCGTCCTTGCCCGCCGCGCCCGCAGAGACGGCGGCCTCCGCGTATTCGGCCAGACCGGGCTCGCCGAGCAGCACCTCGGCCTCGTGATCGGCGATTCCCCAATCGGCCACGTACCGGGCCCGTCGGGCCGCGGGGAGCTCGGGGATCGACGCCCGCGCGGCGGCTCGCATCGCGTCGTCGGGCGCAACCGGAACCAGATCGGGTTCGGGAAAGTAGCGGTAGTCCTCCGAACCCTCCTTGGTGCGCATCCCGTGGGTGACGCCCGCGTCTTCGTCCCAGTGCCGCGTCTCCTGCACGATCCGCTCGCCGGTCTCGTACGTCTCGATCTGACGCGCGATCTCGTAGTCGATCGCGCGGCCGAGTGAACGCAGCGAGTTCATGTTCTTGATCTCGACCCGCGTGCGCAGCTCGTCGGACCCGACCGGACGGATCGACACGTTGGCGTCGACCCGCATCGACCCCTCTTCCATCTTCACGTCGGACACCCCGATGGTGCCGAGCACCCCGCGCAACTCCGACACGTAGCCGCGCGCCTGCTCCGCCGAGTGCATCTCCGGTCGGCTGACGATCTCCATCAGCGGAACGCCGGCGCGGTTGTAGTCGACGAGCGAGTGGTCGGCATCGGCGATGCGACCGCTCCCGCCGACGTGCAACGACTTGCCGGTGTCCTCCTCCATGTGCGCGCGCTCGATGCCGATCGCGGTCCCGTCGACCGTCAATGTGCCGTCGATGCAGATCGGGGCGTCGTACTGGCTGACCTGGTAGTCCTTGGGCATGTCGGGATAGAAGTAGTTCTTCCGGTGGAAGATCGACTGCGGCGGTACCGAGAACTCGAAGGCCTCGCCGAGTCGGAGCGCGAACTCCACGACCCGCTCGTTGAGCACCGGGAGCGATCCCGGGAGGCCCAGGCACACCGCGCACACGTTGGTGTTCGGCTCGGCCCCGAACTCGTTCGCGCACGAGCAGAACAGCTTCGTGGCCGTCGCCAGCTCGACGTGCACCTCGAGCCCGATCACCGCTTCCCAGGCGTTCGAGACGTCGGCGACTTCTGTGGCACTCATCCGGAAGCCTCCTGCTCGAGGGCTCGGGCGACGCGGAACATGACGCGCTCGCCGAGGGCGGGGGCGAGGACCTGCACCCCGACCGGCATGTCGTTCGCGCCGGTGCCGAACGGGATGCTCATGGCGGGGTGACCGGCGAGGTTGGTCGGGATGGTGCAGACGTCGCTGAGGTACATCGAGAGCGGATCCGCCGTCTTGTCGCCGAACGCGAACGCGGTCGTGGGCGTGGTCGGAGTGAGCAACACGTCGAAGTCGCGGTAGGCGGCATCGAGGTCGCGGATCACGAGCGTCCGGACGCGCTGGGCCTGTCCGTAGTACGCGTCGTAGTAGCCGGCCGAGAGCGCGTAGGTGCCGAGCATGATCCGTCGCTTGACCTCGGGACCGAACCCGGCGTCGCGGGTCTTGGCGTTCATGTCGGCGACGTCGACACCATCGACGCGGAGTCCGTAGCGAACCCCGTCGTAGCGGGCCAGGTTGCTCGACGCCTCCGCTGGTGCAATCAGGTAGTACGCGGCGAGGCAGTGCACTGCAGCCGGCACCGATGCGTCGCCCACCTTTGCGCCGGCGGCGCGCAGCACGTCGGCAGCTTCGTGCAGTCGGGCTGCGACGTCGGGATCGATCCCGTCGAGCAGCTCGGTCACCACACCGACGCGCAGACCCTCGATCCCTTCGTCGACGACCGGCGCGACCGGGATCCAGGGGTCGCGGATCGAGGTGGAGTCGAGCGGATCGGGACCGGCGATCACGTCGAGGAGCAACGCGGCGTCGGTGACCGTCGTGGCGAACGGGCCGACCTGGTCGAGCGAGCTCGCGAACGCGATCAGACCCGATCGCGACACCGCGCCGTAGGTGGGCTTCACTCCCACCACACCGCAGAACGCGGCGGGCTGGCGAATGGAGCCACCCGTGTCGGATCCGAGCGCGAGCGGTGCGAACTCCGCCGCGACCGCCGCCGCCGAGCCCCCACTCGATCCACCCGGGACCCGGCTCGGGTCACGCGGATTGCGCGTCGGTCCGAACGCGGAGTTCTCGGTCGAAGAACCCATCGCGAACTCATCGAGGTTGGTCTTGCCCACCGGAACGGCACCGGCCGCCAGGACGCGTTCGACGACGGTCGCGGAGTACGGCGGCTCCCAACCCTCGAGGATCTTCGACGAGCACGTGGTCGCGACTCCCCGCGTGCAGAGGTTGTCCTTGAGTGCGATCGGTACGCCCGCGAGCGGCCCGGGGTCCTGGCCGATTGCGACCATCGCGTCGATCTCGTCGGCTCGGGTACGCGCCGCGTCGGCAGTGACGAGATTGAACGCATGCACCTGATCCTCGCCGGCGGCGATGGTGGCGAGGAACTCGTCGGCCACGGCTCGCGCCGAACGCGCGCCCGACCGCACCGCGGCAGCAATGTCGAATGCAGCCATCCCCATCAGGAACCCTCACCGAGGATGCGGGGGACGCGGAAACGTCCGTTCTCCGAGGCGGGAGCCTGCGCGAGGACTTCGTCGCGGTCGACACCCGGCCGGACGACGTCGGGCCGGAACACGTTGACCAGCGGGAAGGGATGCGCGGTCGGTGGCACGTCGGCGAGTTCGAGTGCCGAGACCTGCGCCGCGTAGTCGAGGATCCCGCCCAGCTGGCCCGTCAGCTCCTCGATCTCCGACTCGGTGAGCGCCAGGCGCGCGAGGTGGGCGACGTGCTCCACATCGGCTCGGGTGATGCGTTCGGTCGACATCTGGCCGAGTCTAGGGAGCCGGGTGGACGGGCCGACCCGTGGATTCCGTTCTCCCGTCGCGTCACCGGTAGGGATCGAGTGGTCCGTCGGGGTACTGCCACCAATCGGTGGGCGCCGGCATCCAGTCGGGGTCGGGGTGGATGCAGTCGGCCGGGCAGACCGGGGGGAGACACTTGCCGCAGCCGCTGCACAGCTCGGGCACGATGATGACGTCGATGCCGTGGTTGAAGATGGCGCCGAACTGCTCGGGGCAGTGCCGGATGCACCGGTCGCAATTGATGCACTCCGACATCTCGACGCGAAGCGGCGGGTTCTGCCACTTCTCGTTGCGCAGGTGTGACTCGACGCGCTGTGGTCGGGTCAGGAACGTCACGGCTCGACTCGCTCCGCTCACGCCGCGGTGAGGATCGTCGGCCCGACTGGTTGGTGCGATCGCTCCACGCGCCGACGATAGACCGACGGCCGCCGACGCTTCGACGCCCCGAGGGCCTCTGGATAGGCTCCGCAGCCCGTCGGTCAGCGCCCACGATGCGCTCGCCATCCAGGAGGCCCAGTGGCGAAGCACGAGTTCCTCTCCGATGACTGGTTCGACGAGCTGCAACGGCTCGTGGCCGAGCACGGGGCCGACGCGCCGGCGCAGGCCCACGTGAAGATGAACCTCGTCGTGATCGAGACCCCGTTCGAGAACGACGTCGAGTTCCACATGGGGACCGAAGACGGCAAACCGCTGATGGGCAAGGGCCACTTCGACCCGGCCGACCTGACGATGACCACCGACTACGCGACCGCCAAAGAGGTCTTCGCCGCCGGCAACTGGCAGGCGGGGATGGAAGCCTTCATGGCCGGGAAGGTCAAAGCCCAGGGCGACCTGTCGAAGCTCCTTGCCGTGCAGGGTGGTGGCCCCGGCGGCAACGAGGTGCTCCAGGCCGCCATCAAGGACATGACCGCGTAGGGAAGTCGGCTACGCAGGCTCTCCCGAGCGGTCGGGCTCGAGCGCCTCGAGGCGACCGAGTTCGAGCTCCAGCTCACGTTCGAACCACCACGCTGGATCGGTCGTCGAATCCTCGCGACCGATGAGCACCGGACCGGGCCGCAGCGGTCGGCCGTACCCGCTCCCCGGTCGGGCCGCGCCGGGTCGACTGGTTCCGCCGTGCGCTGGTCGTCGCATCCGTGCCTGCCTCCCCGTCCCCGACGTCGTCCTTGACGTCCGCCCCCAAGCCCATCTCAACTCACCCAGCGTGGTCACCAGCGGGTAGTTGAGCCAGCGGTAGCCACGTAGAGTGGAAATGCTACGGACGCGGGGCCCATGAAGAACTAGGCCACCAGGCTCATTTGGCCGGACGGCGCAGCCCCGGAGGAGGCCGGCTCGGTGTCTGGGCTAGAGAAGCAGGCGGATCGTGGATCCGCGCTTGACCTTCGTGCCCGCCGAGGGATCCGAGGCGAGCACCGGGGCTCCCGGTCGGTAGTTGCCCTGCACGGTGACGGCGAGGCCGAGTGCCTGCAGGCTCTGGCTCGCGGCCTCGATCGGCTTGCCGACCAGGTTGGGGATCGCGACCAGGTCGGGGCCCTTGCTGACCGCGACCGCCACCTGCGAGCCGCGTGGCACGTCGGTTCCCGCTGGCGGATCACTCCCGATGACCTGCCCGGCGGGGACGGTGTCGCTGAACTGAGGTGACTCGACCGGCACGAGCTGCACGGCTTCGATCTTCGCAGCCGCATCGGCATAGGTGCCGCCGACGGCGATCGCGGGAACGGTGCGCGGCGCCGGACCGTCGCTCACGATGAGCTTCACGACGGAATCGGGTGCCGCCTCACCGACCGGTTTGCTCGCGATGACGGTGTCGGCCGGCACCTGTTCGTCGTGCTTGCGGATGGTGGCGTCGACCACGAAGCCGAGTCCCTGGAGCGTCGCGGTCGCCTGGTCGACCGGCTGTCCCGCGACGTCGGCGAACGACACCGGCTTCGGGCCCCGAGACACGACGATCACGACGGGCTTGCCGTCGGCCTGCCAGACACCGGGCTGCGTGCCCTGCTCGATCACGGTGCCCTTGCGCGCACGATCACGACGGAACCGCGTCTCCACGCCGAGGCCGACGCGCTGGATGCCGGCCTCGGCAGCCGACACTTTGAGGCCGACGACGTTCGGGACCGCGGTGGACCCGCTCGGTGCCCGGGCCAACATGAAGGCGGCGCCGAGCAGCGCCGCGAGCGCGACGGCCGCGACCACGATCCCCGTCAACGGAATCGGCCGCCGTTCGCGCGGGATGTCGACGAACTCGGGCTCGTCGACGACCTCGATCCCGTCGTCGTGGTGGTCGCTCGCGTCCTGGTCGAACACGCTCCGCCCGGAACGGGGCAGGGCGGTGGGATGCAGGTCTTCGACGACCGCGCCGATTCCCGCGAGCTTCAGGGCCGCGGCGGGCGGAAGGGCTTCTTCGGCGTCGACCAGCGCGGCTTCCATCGTCGCCGCGTTGGGATAGCGGTCCGCTGGGTCGTTGCGGCCCGCACGCTCCACGACCGCACCGAGAGGCCCGAGCGCGGCCGGTGCGACGACCGACCCCCGCGACCGAGCAGCCAGTGTCCCGAGCGGGGTTTCGGCGACGAGCGGGACCTGACCGGTGACCGACTCGATGATCACGAGAGCGAGGGAGTACAGATCGGCGCGCCCATCGAGCGGGAACGCCCCGCCCTGCTCGGGGGCGGCGTACCGGGCGGTGCCGAGCACTGTGCCGGCGGGCTCGGTCCAGCTCGCCTCGGCAAGGGCCCGGGCGAGCCCGAAGTCGGCGACCCGTACGATCCCGTGCTCGTCGAAGAGGAGGTTCGCGGGCTTCACGTCGCGATGGACGATTCCTCGGGAGTGCGCGTACTCGAGCGCCGCGGCGACCTGGCGCCCGACGTGTGCGGCCTGCGCCGGGCTCAACCGCCGTTCGTGGTCGAGCATCCCGCGCAGCGAGCCGCCGGCGAGCAGCTCCAGGACCATGAACGGGACGCCGTCCTCACCCCAGTCGTAGACCGCCATGACGTTCGGATGGTGGAGGGACGCCGCGAGTTGCGCCTCGGTGCGAAACCGGCGAAGGAACCCCGCGTCGTCGGCGAGCGCAGAGTGCAGGACCTTGACCGCGACCTTGCGGCGGAGCGTGACGTCGTCGGCGACGTAGACGCGCCCGGACGCCCCGGTCCCGATCGGCGCGAGAAGGCGATATCGGCCGGCCAGAACGCGACCGACCAAGTCGGCGACGCCGCTCAATGCCATCGCGGCAACGGTAGCGGGGCAACCACCACGGATCGTGGCATCTCGCCGATGCCCGCGCCCACGTCTTCGCGGATCCTGGCGCCGACCCCGACCCTTCGCCAGGGGAGATCCGGCGGTAGCGTCAACCGGTGAGCCAACCAGCCGTCGGAGCGGGAACCCCACCCAGGCGACGTGCGATCCAGCACCCCGGACGATTCGCGATCGTTGCGATCGGGCTCATGATCGTGGCCAGTCTCGGCGTGTTCGTCGCGGTGGAGTCCGACACCAAGGCCACCCAGGAACCGGGCGCGCTCCCGAGCGAGGTCGCGTCGGTACAGCCGGAACCCGACACCCTGACCAAGCCGCAGCAGGCGATCGTGATCGTCGCTCGCGGAGCGACCTGACCGGTGTTCTCGTCATCGACGGCCGGGAGATCCCCGAGGATCAGCTCTCGCGACCGACGCAGAGCTCGATCGTGTTCCAACCCGGAGCGGGGAAGGACATCAGCCGTTTCGCGACCGGGCAGCACCGGGTCGACATCGTCTATTGGCCGACGATCCGCAGCCGCCACGAAGCATCGACGTACACGTACTCGTTCCGCACCACCGCGTGAGCGCCTCGCACGCCGTTCAGTCGACGACGAACGTCGCGTTCCCCTTGATCGCGGTCCCACCGGTCTGACGGGTGCACGCCAGTTCGAGGTCGACGGTACGCGCGGCTTCGTCGCGCCCGACGACCTTCGCGCTGCACGTGATCTCGTCGCCGGGCCACACCTGCTCGCGGAACTGGACCCCGAACCACGCGGACGTTGGCAGCGCCGAGCCAGTCGGTCGCGAATGACGCCAGGATCCCGGCCTGCAACATCCCGACCGAGAAGACCGTCGGGAACCCCGACGCCTTGGCGAACGTCTCGTCGTGGTGGATCGGGTTGAAGTCGCCCGACGCACCCTGGTAGCGCACGAAGTCGGTGCGCGTGAGCGGACCGTACGTACGCGGCTCGGCTTCGGTGCCCACGGCGAGGTCGTCCCAGGTGACACCCATCGTCATTTCCCTTCCGACGGAGGCTTGGCGGTCTCGATCGTGGTGTTGCGGATCTCGGCGATGAGTGTGCCGTCGGTGTCACGGAACTCCTGGACACTGACGACGAACGTCATGGTGCCGCCGCGCTTGCCCTCTTTCTCGTAGATCTCCGCGATTCGCGTCTGCGCGGTGAGCTCGGTGCCCGCCGCAGGCGGGGGGCCGTGGAACACGTACTCGATGCCTCCGTGCAGCACCCGCTTGAGGTCGAGCTTCAACTTCGAGAACACCGAGTTCCCGGGTGGCGACCACAACGCCATCGACGCGAGGAACGTCGGCGGCGACACGGGGACCTGCTCCGCCGATGTACTCGGGATTCGTCGACATCGTCGCCCGTGCGAACTCCCGAATCTTGCCGCGCTCCACTGCCATCTCGAATGGCTCGTCGGTCACACCGACGAGCGACTGGTCAACCATCACGGCCCCTTCTCTGCGGTTCGCTGCGCTGCACACCTTCTCGATGGTTCGCTTCGCTCACCGCCTCGATCACTCACCCGCTCCAGACCCTCTTGCCGTGTCCGACGGCTCCGCTGCGCTCACACCTTCGCGCAGGAGCTCGGTGAATCCCGCTTCGTCGAGGATCGTGACGCCGAGCTCCTCGGCCTTGGCGAGCTTCGAACCCGGGTTCTCCCCCACGACGACGAAGCTCGTCTTCTTCGACACGCTGCTGGTCACCTTGCCCCCGCGGGCCTCGATCGCCTCCTGCGCGGTGTCCCGGGTGAAGGCCTCCATCCCACCGGTGAGGACGAAGGTGAGCCCGGCGAACGAGACCCCACCGGTGTCGACCGGCTCCGCGAGCGGGGGGCCCTGAAGGTCGACACCTGCTGCACGGAGCTTGGCCACGATCCGGCGATTCGCCTCGATGGCGAAGAACCGCTCGAGGCTCTCGACGAGAATCGGCCCGACGCCGTCGATCGCGGTGAGCTCCTCGGAGGTTGCACGCTCGATCGCCTCGAGACTGCCGAGCGCGCGCGCCAGGGCGTTGGCCGCGGTCGGGCCCACGTTGCGGATGTTCATCCCGGCCAGCACCCGGGCGAGGCCGCGCGTCTTCGAGGCCTCGATGCCGTCGATCAGGTTCCGGGCCGACACCTCGGCCATCCGCTCGAGCGGGACGAGCTGCTCCACCGTGAGCCCGTAGATGTCGCCGGCATCTTCGAGGAGCCCCGCGTCGACGAACTGCGCGACCCTCTCCTCGCCGAGGCCCTCGATGTCCATCGCACCGCGGCTCGCGAAGTGCACGATCCGCTGCACACGCTGCGCGGGACAGTCGACGTTGACGCAGTAGTGGTTCGCCTCACCCTCGAGCCGCACGAGCGGCTGCGCGCACACGGGGCACTTCGTCGGGAACTTCCACCGACGCCGGCCCCTCGGACGGTCTGCGAGCACGGGCCCGACGACCTCGGGGATCACGTCACCGGCTTTGCGCACGACGACGGTGTCGCCGACGCGCACGTCGCGCCGGGCGACTTCGTCTTCGTTGTGCAGCGTGGCGAGGCCGACGGTCGACCCACCGACGAAGACCGGTTCGAGCTGCGCGAACGGCGTGGCGCGACCGGTACGACCGATGCTCACCATGATGCCGAGCAGCTTGGTGGTCTTCTCCTCGGGCGGGAACTTGTACGCGATCGCCCACCGCGGCGCGCGGCTGGTGAATCCGAGCTCGTCACGTTGCGCGAGATCGTCGACCTTCACGACGACACCGTCGATCTCGTAGCCGAGCGTGTGGCGTTGCTCCTCCATCGACATGCAGAAGCCGTAGACCGAGTCGAGGTCGGCGTGGCGATCGATCAGCGGGATTCACGGGGAAGCCGAGCTCGCGCATCCACGCGAGCGTGTCGGTGTGGGTACGCAAGCCGCGGCCCACCGTCCTTGGCGCCGAGCTGGTAGCAGAACAACGCGAGATCGCGACTGGCGGTGATCGACGGATCCTTCTGGCGGAGCGAGCCCGCCGCGGCGTTGCGCGGATTGGCGAACAGGCGGGCGTCGGCCTCGGCCTGCCGGCGGTTCAGCTCCTCGAAGCTCGCGGTGGGCATGTAGATCTCACCCCGCACCTCGAGCACGGCCGGCGGCGATCGATCCCCGGAGTCGCTTCGGCAGACCCGCGATCGTCGCGACGTTCGCGGTGACGTCTTCACCGGTCACGCCGTCGCCGCGGGTCGCGCCGATCGCGAGGCGGCCGTCGCGGTAGAGCAGCGAGATGGCGAGGCCGTCCATCTTCGGCTCCGCGACGAACGTGGTGCCCATGATGATCCGGTCGAGGCGCTCACCCCAGGCGAACGAGCTCGTCGCGACTGAACGCGTTGTCGAGCGACAGCATCGGGACGACGTGGCGTGACCGGCGCGAACGTCGCCGACGCGGTGCCACCCGGGTGGTGGATCGGCAGCTCGGGATCGTCGAGTTCGGGGTGCTCGTCGACGAGCGTGCGCAGTTCGCGCACGAGCGCGTCGAAGTCGGCGTCGCTGACCTCGGGTTCGTCGTGCTCGAAGTAGCGCGCGTTGTGATGCGCGATCTGCGCCGCGAGCTCGTCGCGGCGGCGCGATCACGTTCGGGTCGGGAGCCGCCATCGAGCGCAGGTTACCGACCGGGTGGGACGGCAACGGGTCGTGCGAGACGGACGTCAGGCGCCGAGCGTGAGTCGGGCGGCGATCGCCTGATCGTGCACCCGGTCGGCGAGCGTGCTCGCGAGGCGCAAGGCGCGGGCCGCCTGCGACGGCCCGTGGCCCGCGAGACCGCATGCCGGCGTGATCACGGCCCGGGATCGGAGGAGCACCGGGATCGCAGCCACGTCGAGTCAGCTCGCACCAGACCGCGGCGAGCCGACGCCACAGCAGCTCACCGGAATCGCCGATCGGACCGTCGGTCGGGATCGCGCCCCAGGCCACCCATCCGCCACCGTCGAGGTACCGGGCGATGAGTCCGCCGTCGTCGACGAGATCGTCGGCGACCTCCATCGAGATGAGCTGCGGACCTGCTTCGAGGACGAGTCGCCGGTCGCCGTGGCCGCACACGTGCACGCCGGCGATCCCCTGCACGGAGGCGAGCGCGCCGGAAAGCATGTCGACCGCAGACTCCCGATCGATCGGACCCTCGGATTCTCTCCACACGACGAGGCCGGGCTCGTCGAGCACGAGGACCATCGCGGTCTCGGGGAGGCGCGTCGCAACCAACGCCTCGAGCATCGGGATCCAGGCGTGCACGACCTCCGACGCGCGGCGGAACGCCATCGGTGCGGGCATCCCGGCGTCGCACAGCGCGAGGCCGAGGGTCAGCGGGCCGGTCAGCTGGAGCTTCACCCGGGGCACCGGAGCCGGACGATGCTCGACGACCTCGACGAAGGCCAACAGGCCGCCATGCGCGGCGACGTCGAAGCGGGGCTCCGGGCGGTGCGGGGTCGACCGTGGGATCGAAATGCAGCGTGCCGTCTGCTCCGACGCCGATCTCGGGGAGAGCGACGGCCCATTGGGGCACCATGAGCTCACGCTTGCTGCGGTTCGGCAATTGGGGAGCCGCCGGAAGGCCGGGGGTCCCGACGAGCGAGACCTCGACGGCCGCATGCGCGTCGGTGTGCGGAAGCGATCCGATGCCCGTCGCGAGTCCGGGAATGAGCACGGCGCCGAACGCTGCTTCGAGCGAGGCGTTCGGTCGATCGGTCATGGAGTTCTTAGTATATGAACGGCCTTCTGCCACAGCCGAATGGAGCGCGGCCTCGCGTATGACGATATGGCTTCTTCGATGCACGTGGTTCACGTTGCCGTTCACGGCAGCGCCCGCGGTCGCTGACGCGCTCACCGACTGGTCCGACACATCGCGTCTCGTCGCGTCGGTGTTGCTCTGGGGTGCCTGGAGCATCGGCGTCGTCGCGCTCCTCGCTCCTCGACCGTTGGCACTCACCGCGATCCGAACCGTCGCGCCGCTCTTCGTGGTGGTGAGCGCGCTCACTGCACTCCACGTGACGTTGGCGCTCGCGGCGATGGCTCTCGCCGCGACCATCGTCACCGCCGCCCTCGCGGCGATGCCCCCGATCGCGCTCGCCTGCGCGGCGGGGAGCGCGTACGGCACCGAGCTCCGCTTCCCGCTGAAGGTCCCGCCGGCGCTCCTCATGGGTCCCCTGCCGCTGGCGGTGCTCCTCGTGGGAATCGGCATCGCCGCCGGACCCCTCCTGCTCGCCGACGAGTCGTTCGTCGCCGGAGCGATCGCGCTCCCGGTCGGGTTCGTCGTCGCCGGCTACCTGGCCCGGTCGTTGAACACCCTGTCGCGCCGGTGGGCGATCCTCGTACCCGCCGGTCTCGTCATCGTCGATCCGATGACACTCGCCGATCCGCTGCTGTTCACCCTCGAAGACACCGCGATCCTCGAGCTCGCTCCCCGCGTCCCGCCAGCCGGAACCGGAAGCCGTTGATCTGCGGCTCGGAGCGGTCCTCGCCTCGGTCGCGATCGAGGCCCACGATCCGATTCCCATCGCGCGCGTCCTCACGAACCGCCGCGGCGCGCGGATCGTGACCACACCTCGCGCACTGTTCGCTCCGGTGCGACCCCACGACCTCCTCGAGCACGCCGCGACCCGCCGACTCCCCGTGGCGCGATCGGGAGCCGCGGGCACGTGGTCACCCGTCGAGATCTCCGGTCAGGCTGCGACCACGGCACTCCCGACGACCCGGGACCCTTCGTAGAGCGCGATCAGCTGACCCGGCGCGACGCGAGGTTGCGGTCGGGTGAACACGAGCGCCTCACCATCGAGTCGCGCACCGACGGGTTCGCCGTGGGCACGTACCTGCACGAGCAGCTCGGCGTCGGGAGTCGGTACCTCGTGCACGAACGTGCACCCGTCGACGACGAGCTGCTTCCGGAGCAGGTCGTCGGGTCGACCGATCGTGACCTTCGCCGATGGCGCATCGATGTCGACCACGAACCGACGCTCCCCCGTGGCGATCCCCAAGCCCGCGGCGCTGCCCGATCGTGAAGCGGGCGATGCCGTCGTGGGTACCGAGCGCGGTGCCCGTCCCGTCGACGATCGATCCGGCCCGGGCCGGGACCCGTTCGGCGAGAAATTGCTCGCGGCCGCCACGGGTGATGAAGCACACGTCCTGGCTGTCGGGCTTGCCCGCCGTCCGCAGACTGCAGGCGGGCCGCGTGCGCGCGAACCGCCGCTTTGGTCAGCTCACCGACCGGGAACCAGACTCGCTCCAGCACCGGCGCCGTGAGCATGGCCAACACGTACGACTGGTCCTTCGCCGAGTCGACGGCCCGCTCGAGCTGGACTCGACCATCCGCGTCGCGCACGCGTCTGGCGTGATGACCGGTCGCGAGCACGTCACAACCGAGCGCATCGGCGCGATCGAGCAGCCGGCCGAACTTGATGTGACGGTTGCACTCGACGCACGGGTTCGGAGTGCTTCCCGACGCGTACGCATCGACGTACGGATCGACCACGTGCTCATCGAACGCGTCGGTGTAGTCGAAGACGTAGTGCGGGATGTCGAGCTGCGCGGCGACACGGCGGGCGTCTTCGACGTCGGAGACGCTGCAGCAACCGGAGTCGGACTCGCCACCCCACAGCTTCAGCGTGACGCCGGTGACGTCGTGACCCTGTTCCACGAGCAACGCGGCGGCCACCGACGAGTCGACGCCACCACTCATCGCGACGAGGACCCGCATCGCGGTCATCGGGCCACGCCGATCGAGTCGCGCAACTGCGCGACCACGAGCGGGAGCACCTCGAGCACGCGATCGACATCGACCGGGTTCCGATGCGTACCCGAGCGAGAGACGGATCGACGCGAGGGCATCGGCATGTTCGAGCCCCATCGCGGCGAGAACGTGCGACGGCTCGGTCGCGCCCGACGAGCACGACGATCCCGCCGCGGCGCAGACGCCGGCGCGGTCGAGCAGGACGAGCAGCGCCTCGGCTTCGACCCCGGGGATCCCGACGTGCACGTTGCCGACGATCTTGTGTTCGGGATCGCCGTTGAACCAGACACCGGGAATCTCGGTGAGACCGGCGACGAGCCGATCCCGAAGGGCCGAGACCCGCGCTTCTGTCTCCGTCCGGGTCGTGACCGTCGCGCGGAACGCGGCGGCGAACCCGACCGCGCCCGCGACGTTGCTCGTCCCGGAACGAAGACCCCGCTCCTGACCCCCGCCTTCGAGCAACGGCACCATCGACACCCGGTCTCGAACGACGAGCGCGCCGACACCCTTCGGGCCACCGAGCTTGTGGGCCGAGACCGAGATCAGGTCGGCGTCGGCCGCGAGCGACGCGACGTCGACCCAGGCCGCGGCCTGGACCGCGTCGGTGTGCAGCACCGCGTTCGGCACGTGGCCCGCGCGATCCGCGCCACGTCGCCCAGCGGTTGCACCGTCCCGACCTCGTTGTTCACCAGCATCACCGAGACGACGACCGTGCGGTCGTCGATTGCTCCGGCGAGCGCGTCGAGATCGACGATCCCCCCGGGCGTCACGGGCACCACGGTGATCCGGAATCCCTCGCGGGCGAGCCGATCGGCGGCCGCGAGCACGGCCTTGTGCTCGAACGCCGTGACGACGACGCCGTCGCCGTGACCGAGCGCCCGCGCCGCCCGGGCCGCGCCCTCGACGGCCAGGTTGTCGGCCTCGGTTCCGCCCGCGGTGAAGACGATCTCTCCCGGATCTGCGCCCAGGTCCGCAGCCACCGACTCACGAGCAGCTTCGAGCGCGGTCTTCGCCGCACGGGCGATTGCGTGGCCACCCGAGGGATTGCCGAAACTGTCGGTGAAGAACGGCAGCATCGCCGCCAACACCTCGGGCCGCACGGGCGTGCTCGCGGCGTGGTCGAGGTAGACCGTCTCCGGTGCCGTCTCCATGGCCCGAGTGTAGGAGCCGCTCCTCCCGCCCTCTCCCGCGAACAAGTTGTTCCATTGCTCACCCTGGGGCGGCCGGTGACACCGGTCACCCCGCGGAATACCTGTCCCACCCTCCGGCGATACTCCTGGTATGAGCAATCAACTCCGCCTGCTCCCCGCCGAGGAGTCAGCCCGCTCCGCGACCCAGACCGAGTCCCAGACCGAGGCCCGACCGCGCCGTCGCCGGCAACGCGGCCCGTCGATCCCCGCCGGGCGGATCGACACCCGCACCCGTCGGGCCGGTCGCCAAGGCGTCGCCGAGGCCCGACAGGCCCTGCAGGCGGCAACGGTGGAAGCGGAGCTCCGTCGGGCCGGCTCGATCACCCGGCCCGACGAATTCTCTCAGGCCGGTCTCCTGACGTGCCGAAAACGACCAAATGGACGACGACACGCCCGGCCAGGTCGAGTCCGACCCGGCCCGCGCCAAGAGCGGGACGTCGAACCAGGACGGTTTCGGCCACGCCATCTATCGCTCCGCACTCACGCCGTGGATCGTGCTGGCCATCGGCATCACCGTGTCGTTCGGGCTCTACGCGAACTCGATCCGGATGCGCGACCGGGAGCTGGCATCGGCCGACGCCCGCAGCGTGACCGCTACCGAGGCGACGACGCGGTCGCTCATCGCCGCGTCGGGTGAAGAAGCACGCGACGCGGCGAAGCGCGCGTTCGCGACCGGCACGTTCGACCCCAACGCGTTGCGCACCTTCGCGAACAACCGGCGGGTCGAGATCCACGCGGCCGGCGCGTGGGGGATCTCCGCGCTCATCCCCGCCGGTCCCGACCAATACCAGTTCGCCTACATGGAGCCGAGCGGACTCAACGTCGCCGGCACGGAGTCGGGAACGATGCTCGGGGTCGATACGTCGACGCTCGACGCGACCCGCGACTCCAACCGGATCGGTCTGACCAACATCTTCCAGGCCCGGAATGACGCCGGCGGAACCCACCCTGAGATCCTCGCGGCGTTCGTGGGGTCCCGCGGCGCGAACGGGACGTTCCAGGGTTGGATCGCCTCGCTCATGAACCCCGACGTGTTGGCGAGCGAGGTCCTGACCCGGGTCCCCCGCCTTCAGAGCCTCAGCATCTCGGACCGGGCTTCAAATCGAGCAGCCCCACGTATCCGACGCCGGCGCGCTCGGTGGACCGACGTCGCCGGTCGACTTCACGAAGCAGGCCGACATCTCGGTGTTCGGACGGCGCCTCCACCT
The DNA here is from genome assembly GCA_963829475.1 of uncultured Actinomycetes bacterium. Taxonomy (GTDB): domain Bacteria; phylum Actinomycetota; class Acidimicrobiia; order IMCC26256; family JANYLB01; genus JANYLB01. The sequence goes on from CAWHIU010000002.1 coordinate 2,013,190, forward strand.
CGACATGAAGGTCTCGGCCGCCCACGAAACGCCGGGGCTCACCGACGCGCGGGAGCTGTTGCTGGCGTTCGGCATCTTCGTCAGCTTCCTGCTCTTCGCGATCGCATCCCTCACTCGGCGCAACGAACGGCGCGCCGCGATCATGGTGACCACCGCGACTCGATCGCTCGCTGAGAGCGAGGAACGGTTCCGGGTGCTCGTCAACGAACAGAGCGACGTGATCCTCGTGGTCGACCATGGCCTCGCGATCCGCTGGGCGAACCCGACCGCGACCCGCACTCTGGGCTACCCACTCGACGACTTCATCGGCCGCAGCGGGCTCGATCTCATCCATCCCGACGACCGGGGTCGCACCGTCGAGCTCTTCGCCGAGCTCCTCGACAAGACCGAGTCGACCGACGTGCTCGAGATCCGTGCACTGCATGCCGACGGTCACTACATCCCCGTGGAGGTGGTCGGAACCGACCTCTCCGACGAAGCCTCCGTGGGTGGCATCGTGGTGAACCTGCGAGACATCACCGACCGGAAGGCGATGGAGGACACGCTCGCCAAGACACGGGCTCGGTTCCAGGTCGCGTTCGAGCACGCGCCGATCGGCATCTCCATCGCCGGCGCCGACGGCGTCATCGGCCGCGCGAACACCGCCTTCGCGGAGATGATCGGTCTCACCCCGGAACAGCTCGCAGGCATGTCGTTCACGGCGATCACGCACCCCGACGACCGCGCCTCCAGCATCGAGCAGTTCCGCGCGCTCGTCTCCGGAGCGGTCAACCGCTATCAGACGGAACAGCGCTTCGTTCACGCAGATGGCCAGATCGTGTGGACATCGTTGAGCATGGCGTCAGTCCGGAGTTCCGACGCCAGCATCTACTACGTCATCGCGCACATCGAAGACATCACCGAGCGCAAGGCGATCGCGACCCGGATCGCGCATCAGGCGATCCACGACCCGATGACCGGCCTCCCCAACCGAACCGTGTTCTTGGACCGCGTCCGGGTTGCACTCGACGTCGCTCGGGTCAAGGGCACGCGCGTCGGCGTGATCTTCTGCGACCTCGACCACTTCAAGTGGATCAACGACACCTACGGTCATGCCACCGGCGACCAGGTGCTCGCGGCGGTCGGTGACCGCCTGCGCGGAGCGCTGCGGCCGTCGGACTCCGTCGCCCGATTCGGTGGGGACGAGTTCACGATCTTGTGCGGCGACATCATGGAGGAGCGCACCCTGCTCGCCGTCGCCCAACGCGTCCACGAGGTGATCGCGGAACCGTTCCCGCTCCCCGACGGAGAGGCATACATCAGCCCCAGCCTCGGCGCCGCGATGTCGAGCGCCGAGTGCAACACCCCGGAGGCACTCCTGCGCGATGCCGACACCGCGATGTACCGGGCGAAAGCGGCCGGGCGCGCGTGCACGATCATGTTCGACGCCCGTGAGCACCAGAACCAGGAGTCGAGCCTCCGCATCGGCAACGAGCTCCACCGTGCGCTCGACCGTGGCGAGTTCCGCGTCTTCTACCAGCCGCTGACCAATCTGGTGACGGGTCACGTGATCGGTGTCGAGGCTCTCGTCCGCTGGCAACACCCCGAGCGCGGCCTCGTCGAACCCAACGACTTCATCCCGCTCGCCGAGGAGACGGGACTGATCGTGCGCATCGGACGCTGGGTGCTCCAAGAAGCCTGCCGCCAGACGGTGCAGTGGCAGGCTCTCCAGCACCCTGGCGATCCACCACTCACCCTGGGCGTCAACCTCTCGCCGCGTCAGCTCTCGGAGCCGTCGCTCGCGAGCGACGTCGCCGACATCATCGCGGCCACCGGCATCGACCCTGACACCCTGTGGCTCGAGATCACCGAGAACACCCTGATGAACGACGCCGAGTCTGCCGTGAGCGCGCTCGCGCGCGCTGCGGGCCCAGGGCGTCCACCTCGCCGTCGACGACTTCGGTACCGGGTACTCGTCGCTGCTGTACCTCAAGCGCTTTCCCGTCGAAGCGCTGAAGGTCGACCGCACGTTCGTCGCCGGCCTCGGCACCGACCACGAGGACAGCGCGATCGTCGGTGCGGTGGTCAGCCTGGCCCACTCCCTCCACCTGCTCTGCGTCGCCGAGGGCGTGGAGTCGAGCCACCAGATGCGCGAGCTGCAGAAGCTCGGCTGCGACATCGGGCAGGGCTTCCTCTTCGGTCGCCCCCGCAGCGCCGACGACATTCACCCCTTCCCCACGAGCGCGATCCCCATGCCGGCCATCGCCGACCGCGTCTGACCCGCACGACCCGAGTTCTGCCGGCCGTCAGCCGGTGTTCGGCGACGCGACGGCGTGGGCACCGATCGTCTGGGCGCGTGCGCCGAGAACCCGGAGGAACGTGAGGTCGACCGGACGGGCGAGCCGCACCTCGACGCGGGTCTCGTCGACCGCGCACATCGACCCGGGTGTCGGACGGAAGGTTCGAGTCGCGCAGCACGGCATCGACAGCGGCGCGAGCCGCGACCGGATCGAGGCGCACGTCGGCACCGTCACTCGCGCGGAACTCCGCTTCGTCGATCGCCGACGCGCCGGCGAGCGCGGCTGAGTCGGCGATGTTGTGGAGGTCGCGGCGCGCGGTGAACAGCCGGGTGCCGTCGACGGCCAGGCCCGCGAACGCGAGGCCGACCAACACGATGCCGACGAGCAGCACCGACGCTTGACCCCGCTCCTTCACGGGAAGCTCCGGTAGCGGTCGACCTGGACCACATGGGTCGACTCGACCGGTACCGCGAGCGAGGGCCACACCGGTCCGATGAAGGGGATCCGCAGCAGTGGGACCTCGGTCGTCACCGCGACCCGTAGCGCGCGCGCCACGCTCAAGCTCACCGTCGACCGTCGGATGGAGCGACCCCGGCGCGAGCCCGTGATTGCGGGTCGCTTGGTCGACGACGACGGCCGAACGTGCTGCCGCATCATCGATCGAATCGGCGAGGACGACCGCCCGACCAACCTCCCGGGCCGCAGCAGATGTCGCGAGGGTTGCGCGCTGGAGTGTGCCGAACAGCACGATGACCTCGACCAGCACCCCGAGCAGCACTATGCCCAGCACCGCGAACTCGACGACGGCGCTTCCTCGTTCGTCGCTCCTCCGAGCGCGGCTCATCGGAGGTGGTCCTCGTCCCGAGCCGTCGCGCGGGCTTCCACTGTGAATCCCGGGAGGAACGGCACGATGACGGGTGCTCGGCCGACTGCGACGACAGCCACCACGTCGCCCTCCTCCGCGCCGTCGACGCGGAACCCGTCGGCGCTTCCGCCGAGTCCGTCGTGCAGCACCGACCGGGTGCGCAGCACACCATCGTCGATCGATCGGCCCGCCTCCGCGGCAGTGCGTGCGCCCTCGTGAGCGGCGCTGACCGCGACGCCGCGGGCCCACACCCACACCGCCATCTGACCGACCGCGAGGAGCGCGGCAACGGTCAGAACGGCAACGGCGAGGAACTCCACCATGACCGTGCCGCGCTCGCGGGTACCGCCCCGAGGATGGTCAGCCGCGGAGTTGATTGAACGCATCGGAGACGATCGAGGTGATGTCGGGCTGCACCACTGCCCAGAGGGCCATGACGATGCCGATTCCCATCACCAGCAACATCACCCACTCCGGGATCGAACCCCGTTCCTCACCCAAATGATGCATCAGTGCTTGCCGCATGACCTGCTCCTTGTCGGTATCCAACTCGCGTCGGCTTTCCCTCTGACACTTCCGCGAACCTCACCCGCGCTCACCGGGCCAACGTCCGGATCGCGACGAGACCGGGATAGAACGCGAACACGATCGCGACCGGGAGGATGAAGGCGACGACCGGCATGAGCATCGAGATCTGCTTGCGCCCACCGGCTTCGATCACCGTCCGCTTCTCCGTCTCTCGGACGTCGAAGGCCATGGCCCGGAACGAATCGGCGAGCGGCATCCCCCGTTCCTGTGCGACCACGATCGCCTCGACGAAGCGCTCGAGCGGCGCGACCGCCAGTCGGCGTGCTCGCACTTCGAGTCCCTCGGCGATCGGTCGTCCGGCTCGCGCCTCCTGGAGCGCCGCGCGCACTTCGGCAGCCAGCGCGCCCGACCCTGTCGCCACCAACTCGAGCGCACCGCGAAGGCTCTCCCCGGCAGTCACCGCGAGACAGACGAGGTCGACGAACGTCGGAAACTCGGCGACGATTGCATCACGCCGTCGGTCGACCGCGCGGGTCAGCCGGCGGTCGGCCAGCATCACCCCGCACGCGGCGAACGTCACCGCCGCGATCACCACGATCGGGCCCGACATCGAGCGGCCGGCCGCGACCAGGAGCATTGACCCGGCGATGCCGGCGCCGAAGCCCACGAGGCCCCACGTCACCTGTCTCGCGCGGAAGTCGTCCGCCGACACCGCGAGACCTGCAGCTGCGAGCCGCGCTTCCAGGTCACGCCCGTTCTCGCCGAGGATGCGCCCCAGTCGGGCTCCCAGGCGATCCAACACCGGTTGGAACGCGGCGCCGATCGCGCCCCTGACCGGGACGTCGAGCGCGAGGAGCGGTGATCGGCGGGGGCCGAGAGCACCGAGATACGCGTCGAGCCGCGAGGCCAATCGAGGACGGCGCAGCGCGGGGAGCGCCGAAATCGCGCAGAGCGCGCCAACGAGACCGACGGCGATCACGGCAACCGCCGCGAAGGGATTCACGTTCCGCTGCCCAACACGCGTGGCTCCTCGGGGAGGCGCCCCAACGCGAGCATCATGCGGTACCCGACGATCGTGGCCACCGCTCCCCCGATGAGCACGACCATCCCTTCGACCGAGTCGAACGCGCGACGACCCTGTGGTCCACTCGCGACGAGCAACAGGACGATCCAGGGCGCCGCCGCCGCCACTCGGGCTGCGACCACGGTCCACGACTGACGGGCTTCGATCTCCTTGCGAACCGCGAGATCCTCCCGCAGGAACGCAGCAAGTGTCCGCAGAACTCGACCCAGTTCCCGACCACCGACCCGATGCGCGACTGCGAGGGTCACGAGGACCCGGTCTGCCGTCGGGTCGGCGAGCGTGAACGCGGCACGATCCAGCGCACCGGCAAGGTCACCCGACACCCGATGATCGGCGACGATCGACCGGAACGCGGGACGCAACGCCAAAGGGCCCTTCTCGGCCACGACGCCGATCGCGGCAGGAAGCGTGTCGCCGGCGCGCACCGCCCCCGCGAGCAGGTCAACTGCTTCCGGCCAGCACTGGCGCAGTGAACGGCGGCGACCACGTCTCCGAGCGCGGAGGAACGACACCGGTACGCACGATCCCGCGATGCCGGCGACGACCGCGATGGTGACTGCACCGAACAGCACGACGCCGACGATCGCCGCACCGAACCCGGCACCCACGGAGACGACGACGAGCTGTCGCGAGGTGAACCCGGGGTATCCGGCCTCGAGGAGCAGCTGCGCGCCGCGGCCCGGACGGTCCGTGCGACGGGTCGGACGGACACGCGGTTCCGACGTACACGCGTCGTACACGAGGAACACGCCGAGTCCGAACAGCATCGCGAGCACGATCATCGGAGGATTCCCTGGAGATCGATGCCCGACTCTGAAAACCGGTCGAACCGTCGCGGGACCTCGCCCGTCCAGCAGAGGGTGGAACCACTTCCCTCGAACACGAGCCCCGAGGTCGCTTCGACTCCGTCGGAACCGGGTTCGCCGACAGCGAGGATCTCGGTGACGACGCGGGCGTCGTCGAGCCGGCGGCAGAACACCACGAGATCGACGCACGCCGCGACCGTCGCGGCGACGAATTGGCGATCGACGTTCTCCCCCGCAAGGAGCGGGAGCGTCGTGAGCTTCCGGAGCGCTTCGCGCGCAGAGGTCGCGTGAACCGACGTCATTCCGCCGGCCCCGCTGTTCAGCGCGAGCAACATGTCGAGCGCCTCGGGTCCCCTCACCTCTCCGACCACGATCCGATCGGGACGCATCCGAAGTGACTCGCGCACGAGATCGCGCAACGTGATCGCGCCTTCGCCTTCGAGGTTCGGCTGTCGACACTGCATGGCGACCACATCGGGGCGTCCGGTTCGGAGCTCGAACACCTCCTCGCAGGTGACGATCCGCTCCCCGGCCGGCACCGATCCGGCGAGGCAGTTGAGCAACGTCGTCTTCCCGGAGCCCACCGCTCCCGCGACCACGACGTTGAGACCCACTCGGATCGACGCGTCGAGGAAGCGCGCCGCGCCGGGAGAAAGTGACTCCAGCCGGACCAGCTCGTCGAGCGTATGGGCTCGGAGGTTGACGAACTTGCGGATGTTCACCGCCCACTCGTCGGTCACCGGCGGGATCACGACGTGGAGTCGGCTGCCATCGGGAAGCCGGGCATCGACGAAGGGTTGGGAGCGGTCGAGTCGCCGCCCCGCCCGCGCGAGCATCCGTTCGACCACCTCTTCCACCTCTTCGGAGGTCATGACGAGCGTCGTGAGCTCGGGTCGGCCGGACCGGGCCACGAAGACACGACCGGGCTCGTTGATCCAGATCTCCTCGATGTCGGGATCTTCGAGCAGTGGCGTGAGCAGACCGAAGCCCGCGATGCGATGGCGGAGCAGCTCGACCGCCTCATCGTCGAGAGTGGGGAGACCACCGTGGAGGAACCGGTCGCGATAGTCGGCCACCGCCTCGTCGACGAGTCGCGCGAGCTCGGGGTCGCCCGTGGGCCCGATCGGAACTTCGCGGCGCTGGACGAGCTGGCGCAGCTCCTCCTCCAGGATCTCCACCGCGCGCGTCGAGCTCATTGCCCGACCGCGATCACCGTCTGACCCCGTTCATGGACCGGAGCTCCTTCAACCACCGCGAACGCGGCGCGACGTGAGCGAGCGGGCGACCTTCCCAGAGGACCCGGGAGAATGCTTCTTCGCGCGGGAGGAATCCGATCGGTGGGCGGCCGGTCCACTCCTCGACCGTGCTCGAGCAGTCCTGCAAGCGACGGGACGAAGTCGGTGTGTGGTTGAGCACCACCGAGACCCGATCGGCGGCCGTGGGTAGCTCGTCGCGCAGTGATCGGTACACGAAGATCCCATGCCGCAGACCGACCGGATCGGCGCGCACGACCATGAGCACCTGATCGGCATCCTGCAACGCAATGCGGCTCATCAAGTTCCGCCGAAACGGCACACGGTCGAACGACAGCTCCTCGTCTTCCTCGATCGACGCCGCGATGTCGACCACGACGACATCGCTCTGCTCCCGCGCCGCGTCGAGCACAGCCCGCCATGACCGGTCGCGTATCTCGGGCCACAGATCGGCGCGCGGGAGACCACCGAGGACGCGCAGGCCGTCGGCGGCCTCGAGGAGGCTCGCGCCGAGCGGTGACGGCCACCCGTTGGCGGCATCGCGGACGGCAGTGGTGAGCGCGGGCTCGGTCGGCAGTCCCAGGAGCTGCACCACGGCCGGCGCCCATCCGTCGCCATCGATCAGGATCGGGTCTCCTCCGGTGCGACGATGGTCGAGCGCGAGGTGCACCGCGACCGACGTCCGGCCCGGCGCGCCCGGACCTCCCCACACCACCAGCAGCCGGCCTCGACCCTTCGCTCCCGGCCGAACGGGTCCGGCGACGGGTGCCTCGGGTTCGCTTCCGAGCCGATGCAGCAGTCCCGCGACCATCTCCGCATCGGGCGGCGCGGTGAACCGGTGTGAGACGCCGATCCGCTCGAGCGGACGCCCGCCCAGACCTGTCTCTACCGCGACGACCGCGACACCGGCATCTTGGAGCGTGCCGACGAGATCGCGGTTCAGCCAGGGCAGCTCGGCCGACACCACGACCGCGCGAGGACGATCGCGCAGGGCGATGCCGAGGAGCTCGCCCAGATCGACGCAGCGGCGCACCACGTCGACACCGAACTCGGGTCGTTGCAGACCTCGCACGAGCGGCGCTTCCCACGCGGCACCGCCCGCGCATGTGACCACCCGCATCCGTCTCAACGGAGTTGCGTTCCGTCGAAGCTGTCGCGGCCGGTGCCGGACGAGCCGGTGGTCCTCACGATGTCGAGGTCGGCATTGCGGATCGCGAACGCGAGGTAGACCGCATCGTCGGGCGGAACCGAGAGCGTGAGCGCGGTCAGCTCCCCGGCGCGCGCACCGAACAGTCCCTCGGAACGCACCATCTCGACGACCTCCGCCCCATGCACCACAGTGAGCGTCCGCGCGTTCTTCGTCGACTTCGTGAAGCTCCCGAGCACGTCGACCCGATCACCGAGTCGCACACGCCCGCCGAGCGCGTGCTCGGGCGTGACCGGAACCGTGATCTCGCGACCCTGACGGGGCCGGGCCGCCACCGCACCCTTCGCGAGGAGCGCGTCGGACGCGACCGGGAACAGCAACACCCGACCGGTCAGCGCTGCGCGTCCCGATGACCGCACGAGACCGCCGAGGACCGAGTCGGAGACGTGGACCCTCGTGACCACGAGATCCTCGTCCTTGAGCACGTGGTTGGCGGGAAGGTCGCGGGCCACCGCGACGACGCCGACCGTCCGGTCCGCCGCAGCAGCAAGGCGAAGTCCACCGAGCACTGAGAGTGCGACCAGCAGTACCCCGACGACGATCCGGATGTCGACGCGCGGCACCCGAACCCGGAAGCCGCGTGATGCAACGGCCGGCGCAGTCACTTCCATGATCCGCTCCCTGCACGACTTGGTACCGTGGTCGACGCATCACGATGAAATGGCCGCCACCCGGTGGCAAGGAGCCGCAACGTGGTCGACGTCCCGAGGTTTCTGCGACCTGCCGAGGTCGCCGACGTCCTGAACGTCTCCGTGTCGCAGGTGTACACGTTGATGCGCAGCGGCCAGCTCCCCGCGGTCAAGATCGGCCGGCGCGGTGTGTGGCGGGTGTCGGGCGAATCCTTGGAGGCCTTCATCGCCGGGCTCGAGCTCGAAGCCCGCGAGCGCACCAACGAGCACGGCGGACCGCAGAGCTGACGCCCCGCTGCGTTCATGCCGTCGGCTCCCACATCAGCCGGGCGACCGCGGCCAGCCGGATGTCGTGGCAGCGCACCACCCGGCGGCCCTGAGCACCCATCCCGCCGTTGACCTCGCCGAGGCGAACGACGTCGGTTCCCACTTCGAGCACTCGGCCCCGGAGATCAGCACCGTCGATCGTCACCACGGTGACGACTTCGCCAGCCGGAAGTCGCCGAAGGAGATCGGCGAAGCTCGGCCGGTCCGAGGCCAGTTCGTCGTGGGCCCGCGTCCGCGCCTCGTCTTCGTCGAGCTCCGATGTGAGCTCCCAGAAGATCCCGTCGTCGTCTTCCACGCCCGTTGCCCTCCTTGGCGGTCGACCGTCTCGCGTGTGAGCAGTTGAGTCGGCTTTGAGTATTTATGCCCCAGTTGCGCAATACAAGTCGGGTCGCCAGCGGGCCACTTGACCTTCTCCTACCCTTCTGCAACGATACCCATCGTTGAACGAGGTATAAGCACGTAGTTCGACGCTTTGTTGTTGATGTTGTCAATGAGGCAAGGGATTCCCATGGACGGGATCGCGAGGAACACCAGTCGGTTCGACGCCGACGTCGCCGGCCCGCTCACGCCGATCGTCACCGGCGCGACCCTCCTTCTCGTCCTCGTGCTCGTGCTCGCGTTCGTGGCCGAGCTCCTCCGCCGGGGCGGACTGGCATCCGGGGTCGTCCATCACCTCGACCACGTCCTTCCCGGCTTCGCTCGGCGGATCGCGGTGGCGACGTTGACCTTCTCCGTCGTCGTGGTCGGGCCATCGACGGCCGGCGCGGTCGATGCGCCCGTTCGTGACTGGCTCTCGGGGGCCGGCGCCGACACGACGACGACCACAACGACGACGTCGACCACGAGGGCCATTCCGACGGCAACCGAGGACCAGCTGATCGAGCGTGCGACGGTGCCCACGACGGCTCCCGTACCGGCCACGACCGCGCCCCCGACCCGTCCGGGCGCACCAGCGCCCCCGAACGAGCTGCGCGTCGTGGTCGACGGCGACTGTCTCTGGTCGATCGCCGCCGATCGACTCGGTCCCGATGCGAGCAACGCCGCGATCGATGCCGCGTGGCGCGCGATCTACGCGCTGAACCGCGACGGGATCGGCGACGACCCCAACCTGATCTTCCCCGGCCTCCAGCTCGAACTTCCCCCGATCGACCCATCGCCGCTCGCGGCTCCCTGATCCCCGGAGGACCCATGCCCACCACGATTGCCGTCCGCCCTTGGCCCGATCCCGTGATCGACACGCTCGGCCACGATCCGCGCAGCTTGTACGTCGAGACGTTCTGGCTTCCGACGCTCGGACCGACGTCGCTCCTCCTGCTACGACACCTCGCGGCGCGCTTCGAAGAGCAACCCGATGGTGTGCACCTCGACGTCGCGAGCACCGCGCACCGACTCGGTCTCGGGCACCGCGACGGAACGTCGTCGCCACTCGTGCGAAGCCTCGCCCGGCTCGAGCAGTTCGACCTCGCGTGTCCGGCCGACGACGGCTACGCCGTGCGGCGCAGCATCCCTCCGGTGAACCGTCGCCACATCCGACGCCTCCCCGACCGGCTCCAAGCCGAGCACGACGAGTGGACCGCAGCCCGACTCGCAGAACCGCCCCTGCACGCGGTGCGGCAACGCGCCCGTCGCATGGCCCTCGGACTGTTCGAGCAGGACGACGACACCGATCGGGTCGAGCGTGCGCTCCACGCCGTCGGGTTCCATCCGTCCCTGTGCCGCGACGCCGCGGTCTGGGCCCACAACCGCCATCGCGAGGCACTCATCGCCGCGACCGCCCCGTCCGGCGCGGCCTGAACCTCGCCCGCACCGACGGCCGGCATCGCGCCCCTCCGATGTCGGCCGTTGGTCGCGCTCACCCACCCCGCGTCAGGAGCGTTCGGCGGCTATCGGGCTGAGGGCGGGAGCACGATCGGGGACCGGGCCGCGAGTGCGGCGCGGGTCGGCTCGAGACCCATGCTCGCGACGCGGGCGTCGACTGCATCGCGGAGCGCGGCGAGTTGTGCGAGGTAGGCGAGGCCGGCGGCGGCGTCCATCTCCATCACCGGGAACATCGAGTGCAGCGCGAGATCGATGAGTGGACGAACGTCGGGATCGTCGACTCCGGCCGCGAGGTCGACAGCTGCGCCGACACTCGGGTTGGTGATCCCGACCGACGCGAGTCCGGCGAGCAGCGCGGACTCGGCGACCCACCGGCCGGCGACCGCGAGTGCGTACGGCGACGACGTGTCACCGACACCCTCCCGTAGGGCGAGCGCCTGCTCGTAGTTGTGGTCGAGATCGCTCACGTAGAGCAGCGTGAGGTACGGGCGAGAGGAGCTGCGTGTAGAGCTCGTCGCGCCACATCGCGACGCGATCGGGCCCGCTCCAGATCACACCGGTCCGGAGCCGGTGCAGCAGCCGGATCTGGTGTCGGGTCAGCCGAGGGAACCGCACCGATGCATCGGGCTGGTAGAGCAACGGGGCGAGCTCGAGGAACGCGCCGACGATCGGGCGCATCTCCGAACGGAACGCGAGCTCGGGGTTGATCTCGATGCCGTGCTCGAAGCGGCGGAACTCGACCGTCGCCCCGCCGCCGTGCTCCATCTCGATCGCGCCGGCCCGGCGATCGGCCGGCGAGTCGGCGAGCACGAGGAGGTCGACGTCGCTCGCGGTGGTGCCGAGACCCTCGGCCAGCGAACCGACGAGCAGCACCGACACCGTCGCCGGATCGACCACGAGCTCGGCGACGAGCGCGTCGAGATCGAGCCCGGTGCCCGCGATCGCCGCGAGCACGTCACCCTCGCCGTTCAACCCGTGCGGGCTGCTTCTCGGGTGGAGCGGCCACGTCAGCGGCCCGCGAGCGCGTACGCCTCCTCGATGGACGCGAAGGCCGTCGCGGCTTCTTCGAGATCTTCGTCGGTGTGCGTGCGCATCACGCTCAGCCGCAGCAGACCCGTGACCGGGCTTCACCGCGGGCGCGACGACCGGGTTGCAGAAGACGCCCCGGTTCCAGAGGAGACGCCAGGCGTGGCCGGTGGCCGCGTCGGAGCCGATGTCGACGGTGAGGATCGCACTGTCGGACGGCGCGACGGTCACCCCCTGCTTCACGAGCAGCTCACGCAGGTACTCGGCCCGACCGCGCACCTCGGCCGGCCAGTGCGGGTGCTCCATCAGCAGGCGCAGCGAGCACATCGCCGCGCCGAGCGAACCCGGCGTGTTGCTCGCGGTGAACAGGAACGGCCGCGACGTCAGCTTCAGCCACTCGATCGTCGTGCGATCACCCGCCACGGCGCCACCGCAGGTCCCCAGGCTCTTCGAGAACGTGATCGAGATGAGATCCATCCGCCGCAGCACGCCCTGGGCTTCGGCCGCACCGACGCCCGTCGGGCCGAGCACGCCGAGTCCGTGCGCTTCGTCGTCGATGAGGACGACTCCGTGCTCTTCGCACACGTCGGCGAGGCGGTCGAGCGGCGCCGCGTCGCCGCGCATCGAGTACACGCCGTCGACGAGGCACGCGGCCGGGCGCCCCTCGCCACTCTCGAGCAGCCGCTCGAGGTGCTCGACGTCGTTGTGGTCGAACCGACGCAACCGCGCGCCGGACAGGAGGACGCCGTCGAGGATCGACGCGTGCGCCTCTTCGTCGGTGAGCGCGTGGTCGCCGCGCTGCAGCAGGCCGCTGATCGCGCCGAGGTTCGCGGCGTACCCGGTGGAGAACACGAGCGCGGCTTCCTGACCGGTGAAGCCGGCGATGAGCTCCTCGAGCTCCTCGTGCGCGACCGTGTGGCCGTTCAGCATGCGCGACCCGGTCGAGCCCGCGCCCCACCGACGAGCGGCTTCGCACGTCGCGTCGATGACACGCTCGTCGTCGGCCAGGCCGAGGTAGTTGTTCGAACCGAGGTTGATCATCTCGCGACCCTGGAACGCGGGTACGCGGCCGACTCGCGCCCTCGGCGGTGTGGAAGAAGGGGAACCGGTCGATCGACCGCATCAGGTCGACCTCGGCCACCACCTCGGAGCCGTCGAAGCGGTCGAAGAGTGCCTTGCGCCCGGGGGGCATGGCGGGTCCTTCCGAAGAGTGCGGTCGGGGAACCGGTCGAGCATGCGCCGCGGAACGTAACCCGCACCGTGGAACCGAACAACGACCCCGACCCGGGGAGAGTCTGATTCTCGCGCTACCGGCCCTGCCAGTCGGGCATCCGCCGCTCGCGAGCGGCCGCCATGCCCTCGGTCGCGTCGGCCGTGGCCGCCGGCGACCCGTCGCATCGTCTCGCCCATGCGGACCGCGTCGGTCCACGGCAGCTTCGGCCCGCGAGCCGCCATCTCCTTGATGGCCCGGCCCGCGAGCGGTGCGCCCTGCAGGAGCCGCGCCGCGAGCCGGTGGGCCTCGGCCATGAGGTCGTCGTGCGGGACGACTCGCCACGCGAGCCCGATCTCCAGCGCTCGGTCCGCGTCGATGGGGTCACCGGTGAGGAGCAACTCCATCGCGTCGGCCCACCGCAGCTTCTCGGCGAGGCGCATCGCTCCGACGACCGTCGGGACTCCCAGGCGCACCTCGGGCATGCCGAACGTCGCCCGGTCGCTCGCGATGAGGAAGTCGCAGCGGCTCGCCGCGGTGAGGCCGTACCCGAGGCAGTGGCCGTTCACCGCCGCGATCGTCGGCTTCCAGATCTCGAGACCGCTCTCGAACGAGTTGACCGTGGGGATCTCCCAGAACGAGCCCGGCCACGTGCCCGACCGACCCGGCGCCGTCGCGCATGTCGGCCCCGGCGCAGAACGCACGACCGGCGCCGGTGACGATCCCGACCCACGCCTCCTCGTCGTCGCGGAAGCTGCTCCCACGCCGCGTTGAGGTCCTGACGCAGCTCACCGTTGATGGCGTTCAGCACCTCGGGCCGGTTGTAGGTGATCGTGGCGACGTGCCCGTCGCGCTCGTAGCGGACCGTGCCTGCCATGCGCTGGTTCCCTCTCGCTCGGAGCGTGGATCCTCACTGTGGGAGCAGTCTGCGCCAGGTTCGGCCGGCTCCGTCGCCCACCTTGACTACAAGTGCCATCACGATATATCGTGATGGCACTTGATAGCGCAAGAAGACCGAGAAGACCGAGAGGAGTCGCACGATGCGACAGTTCGACAACGACATGGACGGCGGATTCGGCCCGCCCCGCTCCCGCCGAGGCCGTGGGTACCGAGCTCCGGATGGTGGTTTCGGCGGAGGACATCGACGGCATCGCCGAGGTGGCCCCGGCCGGCGGGCCAAGCGCGGCGACATGCGCGTCGCGGCGCTCGACCTGCTCGGCGAGCGGCCGATGCACGGCTACGAGATCATCCAGGAGCTCGAATCCCGCAGTGGCGGGGTCTGGAAGCCGAGCCCCGGATCGGTGTACCCGACGCTCCAGCTGCTCCAGGACGAAGGGCTCGTGACCGCGGACGAGGTCGACGGCCGCCGCGTGTTCACCCTCACCGACGAGGGTCGGGCTCAGGCGACCGCCCGCTCCGAGCGGGGCGCAACCCCGCCGTGGGTCGAGATGGCCGACGACGCCGGTGAGCCGATGCAGCGGATGGCTCGTTCGATGCGGGCCGTCATGATCGCCTCGAAGCAGTTGCTCACCGACGGAACGTCGCGCCAGCAGCAGCAGGCCGAGGCGATCCTCGCCGACACCAGGAGAAGGCTGTACGCCCTCCTGGCGGCCGACGACGACGAAGCCTCCGCTGACGACGGGGGATAGGGCTCGTCGGGCGACACGCCCTCAGCCGTCGAGCATGCTGCGACCGTCGGTGGCCCACCAGCTCGCAGTGAGCTTGAGCCCCGGTGTCGAGCCGCGCGGCTGGATCTCCTCGTAGCTGCGCTTGTACCCGGTCGCCTTGATCTGCCACACGCCTTCGTCCTTCACGTACTCGTCGGTGTAGAAGGCCGCGCCGCGGATCGTGATGTCGAACGTGGTGTCGATCACGACGTCGTCGAGCGCCCAGGTGCCCACCGCGGTGGTCGCGCTGGTGAGGTCGATCTCCGGGTGGTGGCACCGGTGGCTCGACAGAAACGTCTCGGCGCCCATCGAACGCGTGATGAAGTCGAGGATCTCGGCTCGGCTCCCGAACGTGTACTTGCCTCCGCTGTACGCCGCGGTGGCATCTTCGGTGAAGCACGACTCGACCGCGGGCCAGTCCTTCTGGTCGAGCCCGCGGAGGTAGCGGTACTTGAGGCGCTTGATCATCTCGATCTCGACGAGCTCATCCGGTGTCATCCCCGCAGTCTCCACCATCCACCGCCCCCGGGCGCCGGAGAAGAAGCGAAGTCGGCGTACACGCCCGCACAGCACGGCAACAGGTGAGCGATCGAGCCGACGCAGCGGATTCGACCATCAAGCCGGAGAAGAGCAGTCCGGACACGTCGGCGCACTGACAGGTGACGTCGAGCCGCGCAGCACGCGCGAAGCAGAGCCTGACGCGATCGAGCCGACGCAGCGGATTCGACCATCTAGAAGGTGGCTTGCAACGCGGGGAGCTACCGGGCAGTCTTCTGCCAGATCTGACGGGTCATCAGGTTCGTGGCGACGAGGCCAAACCCGACCCGTTTCAGCGGCATGCGAAGTGGGGGGAACCGCTTGAAGCGTCTTCGTTGGTCGGCCACGGTGCTGGCGCTCGTCTTGGTCGCGGCCGCCTGCGGGCGCAGCGACAACACGTCGAGCAGCTCGGAGAAATCAACCACCACCAGCGCCGCTTCCGGTACCGGGTCGGCCGACTTCGGCGACCTGAAGGACGTGTGTCAGGGCGGGAGCGGCGGAGGCGCGACGGCCCAGGGTGTGACCGCCGACGCGATCCGGGTCGGCACGATCGCCGACCCGGGATACACCGGACGCCCGGGCGTCAACCAGGAGCTCTTCGACACCGCCGACGTCTTCTCGCAGTGGTGCAACGCTCGTGGTGGGATCAACGGACGCAAGATCCAGGTCGACAAGCTCGATGCCGCGCTCTTCAACTACAAGGCTCAGATCCTCAAGGCCTGCGATCAGGACTTCTACCTCGTCGGCGGCGGCGGGGTGTTCGACAACACCGGCGTCGCAGACCGCCTCAAGTGCCTGCTCCCCGACGTCGCGGGCTTCGTGATCACGCCGGAGGCTCGCAGCGCCGATCTGCTCGACGCAGCCGGTTCCGAACTCGCATCACCGTCCTGCCCGTCGGCGACTACAAGTGGCTCGCCAAGACCTTCCCCGATTCGACCAAGCACGTCGGCATCCTCACCGGCAACGTCCCGACCACGATCACGCACGGCGGCCCAGGCCGAAGAGGCGGTGAAGAGCCTCGGGTGGAAGGTCGTCTACAACGACCAGTACCCCGCGACCGGTCCCCACGAGCTGGGCACCGTACGTCCAGTCGATGAAGGACAAGGGCGTCAAGGGCCTGATCTGGGTCGGTGAGCCCGAGGACCTCGCCAAGCTCGAGCAGGGCGCTCGCCGATGCGAACTACAAGCTCGACTGGATCCGCGCCGACGCCAACCACTACGACGCGAAGCTCATCGACATCGGCGGCGCGGCGATCAAGAACACCTACATCCGCAGCGTCTTCTACCCGTTCGAGGACGCCGGCAAGAATCCGGCCACGCAGCAGTACCTCGACGCCTTCCAGCAGTACCTGCCGAACGGCAAGGCGAAGGCCTACCTCGGTCTCCAGGCGTGGTCGGCCTGGCTGCTGTGGGCGAAGGCGGCCAAGGAATGTGGCGCCAACCTCACCCGCAAGTGCGTGTACCACAACGCCGAGAAGGTCAAGAGCTGGACCGGAGGCGGGCTGCACGCGACCCAGAACCCGGGCGACAACAAACCCGGTGACTGTTTCGCAGTGATCGAAGCGACAGCCAACCGGGTTCCAGCTGGCCGACATCAGCCCGAACAACGGCATCTACAGCTGCAACGCGAACAACCTGTACCCACTCACCGGCAACTACGGCAAGGG
The DNA here is from genome assembly GCA_963829475.1 of uncultured Actinomycetes bacterium. Lineage (GTDB taxonomy): Bacteria > Actinomycetota > Acidimicrobiia > IMCC26256 > JANYLB01 > JANYLB01. Next base: position 2,030,093 of record CAWHIU010000002.1, read on the forward strand.
CCCGACCTTGAAGGACGTCGGGAAGAGCATCAACGACCTGAAATGACCGTCGGCCACGAAGTGGCCATCCGCCTGCAGTGACTCCGCGCGGCCCGGGGAGAACGTGGACAAGTTCCTGACCTTCACGATCGTTGGGCTGGCGACCTCGGCGATCTATGCCGTCATCGCGAGCGGGCTCGTGCTCACGTACACGACGACCGGCATCTTCAACTTCGCGCAGGGCGCGACCGGCATGCTCGCCGCGTTCACCTACTGGCAGCTGCGGTTCTCATGGGGTTGGCCGACGCCGGTGGCGCTCATCGTCGTGCTCTTGGTGCTCGCGCCGCTCTTCGGCGCGCTGATCGACCGCGTCATCATGCGCGGGCTCCAGGACACGTCGGAGACCACCAAGCTCGTGGTGTCGATCTCGTTGCTGATCGCCATGATCGGCCTCGCGCAGATCATCTGGGATCCGAACGTGAACCGTCCCTACGCGACGTTCTTCGCGGGAGCAAACCCCTCGTGATCGGCCCGACGACGATCACCTGGCACCAGGTCATCACCATCGCAGTGGCCATCGGCGTGGCAGTCGGTCTGCGCTTCCTGCTCTACGCGACCCGGATCGGCATCGCGATGCGCGCCTCCGTCGACGACCAGTCGCTCGCCACCCTCAACGGCGCGCGACCCCACCGGGTCTCGACATGTGCCTGGGCCGCCGGTTCCTCCCTCGCCGCGCTCGGTGGGATCCTGATCGCGCCGCTCGTGCCGCTCGAAGCCGGCACGCTCTCGCTCCTCATCATCAGCGCCTACGCCGCGGCGATCTTCGGTCGCCTGCGCAGCTTCCCGCTGGTGTTCCTGGGCGCGATCGTCGTCGGTTGCACTGAGGCCTACCTCTCCGGCTACCTGCCCCAGAACCAGTATCTGCCGGGCCTTCGGCTCGCGAGCCCGGCGATCCTGCTCTTCATCGTGTTGTTGCTGCTTCCGAACCCGCGGCTGCCGGGCCGCACCCGCACCCGGGAGTTCTTCCCGATGCCGAGCCGCGGCGGCGCGCTCGGGTTCGCCGCCGCGGTGATCCTCGCGGGGATCGTGCTCGCGACGACGCTCAGCCAGCCCGACCTCGTCACCTACGGGCGCATCTTCTCGATCGGGATCGTCGCGCTGTCGCTCGTCCCGCTCGTCGGATTCGCGGGGCAGATCTCGCTGTGCCAACTCAGCTTCGCGGGCATCGGTGCGATCGTCATGGCCCACCTGGGTACCAACGGCAATCCGCTCGCGCTCGTGTACGCCGTCGTCATCACCGCCGCGATCGGCGCCGTGATCGCGCTCCCCGCGTTGCGCCTGTCCGGCATCTACCTCGCGCTCGGGACCGCCGCGTTCGCGATCGCGCTCGATCGATGGATCTTCACGCTTCCCAAGTTCTCGGTGTTCGGCTGGTTCGACATCGATCTCTTCCAACAGGGTTCGGTGTCGGTCGATCCCCTCAGGCTGTTCGGGTTCACGTTCGACACACCCGCATCGCAGATGGTGTTGCTGAGCTCGGTGTTCGCGCTGCTCTCACTGTTCGTCGTGGCGATCCGACGCGGTCGCTTCGGCCGGCGCCTGCTCGCGATGAAAGACAGTGAAGCCGCATGCGCAACGCTCGGGCTCAATCTCCTGGGGACGAAGGTCACCGTGTTCGCCCTCTCGGCCGGGATGGCCGGGCTCGGCGGCGCACTGCTCGGCATTCAGTTCTCGTCCGTCTCGCCGCAGAACTTCGACGTCGTCACGGGCCTCCCGATCTTCGCGTTGGCCGTGGTCGGCGGGATCGGCGCGGCCGGCGGCGCGTTGTTCGGCGCCGCGTCGCTCGCCGGGCTCCTCCCGCTCCTCGCCGCGCTGCTGCCGTCGGTCGCCGAGTACCTCGTGCTCCTACCCGGCCTCGCCGGGATCGGTCTCGGGCGCAATCCGAACGGCGCGGTTCACGACCTGCGCGAAGGGTTCATGCCCATCGCGAGGTCGCGGGTGGTGCTCGTGGCCACGGTCGGGGTGCTCGTCGGGCTGTACGCGATTCGAATGCTCGACGTGATCGACAACTGGACCTACGCGCTGCTCACCCTGGTAACGCCGCTCGTCGCAGTCGCCGGTGCGATGGCGCTCCGACGCGAGCTCGCGGCGCCCGAGGTGCCGCTCGAATGGCGTGGCGTGACCGAACCCTGGACTGCCGACGACGTCCGCGAGCTCGACCGTGTGCTCGGACTCACCGAGGTGGAGCTCCATGGCGCAGCTCGCGGTTAGAGACATCACCGTCCGGTTCGGCGGCAACGTCGCACTCGACGGAGTCGACCTCGATGCCGAGCCCGGGCAGGTCACCGGCCTCATCGGTCCGAACGGTGCCGGGAAGACGACGCTGTTCAACGTGATCACCGGGCTGATCCCCGCCGACGCGGGAAGCGTCCGCCTCGACGAGGAGCGTCTGAACGGCCTCAGCCCGACGAAGCGCGCCCGCCGCGGCCTGGCGCGCACGTTCCAGCGGCTCGAGTTGTTCAGCCTCCTCAGTGTCCGCGAGAACATCCGGGTTGCGGCCGATATCCGCAAGGGGTGGGCGCGTGACGGGAGCGATCCCGCCGCGGTCACCGAGGCGATCATCGAGCGCATCGGACTCGGCGCCGTCGCCGACGCGCGCGTCGACGCGCTGCCGACCGGGCAGTGCCGACTCGTCGAGCTCGGTCGGTCGCTCGCGACGAAGCCCGACGGTCCTGCTCCTCGACGAACCCGCATCGGGTCAGGACGAGAACGAGACGCTGCAGTTCGGCACGCTCCTCCAGGAGCTCGCCGACGAGGGCATCGCCGTGGTGCTCGTCGAGCACGACGTGCACCTCGTGATGCGCGTCTGCCACACGGTGCACGTGCTCGACTTCGGCCGGATCATCGCAGTCGGCGACCCGGAGCAGATCCAGAACGACCCCACCGTGGTCGCCGCGTACCTCGGAACACCGGCGTGAGCGAAGTGAGCGCAGCGGAGCCGCCGGAAGCTCCACGCGGCACGCCGACAGGTGAGCGATCGAGGGGGCGGAACGGAGCGAACCATGAGGACGAAGCGAACCATCACGGCATGAATCTTCTGGAGCTCCGCGGGATCCGGGCCGCGTACGATCGGATCGAGGTGCTGTTCGGCGTCGACCTCGTGGTTCCCGAAGGCAGCGTGGTCGCGCTCCTCGGGCCCAACGGGGCCGGCAAGACCACGACGCTGCGCGTCGCGGCGGGACTGCACGCGCCCACGGCCGGCGACGTGCTGATCGCCGGGCGGCGGGTCAACGGCGCCAAGCCGGAAGAGCTCGCCCGGCACGGCCTCTGCATGATCCCCGAGGGGCGGGGAATCTTCCCGAATCTCACCGTGCGCGAGAACCTGCGGATGATGACCTACGGGGGGAAGAGCCTCGCCGAGATCGAAGCGGTCGCGTACGCGCGGTTTCCCCGGCTCCAGGAGCGTCGCACCCAGACGGCGGGAACGATGTCGGGAGGCGAGCAGCAGATGCTCGCGATGGCGCGGGGACTGGCGACCGAGCCCGCGCTCCTGATCCTCGACGAGCTCTCGATGGGGCTCGCGCCGATCATCGTGGCCGAGCTCTATGAGATGGTTGCTCAGGTGGCCACGTCGGGCGTGTCGATCCTGGTGGTCGAGCAGTTCGCGAGCGCCGTCTTGGGTGTGGCCGACTATGCGGCCATCATGGTGCACGGTCGGATCGAGAGAATCGGTCGGCCCGACGAGCTCGGGGCCGATCTGTCCAAGGCGTACCTCGGCGGATGACGGTTCCGACGGAACCCGATGCGCACAGCCGAGCTCAGAGCAGGGTGAGTGGAGATCCGATGATCGAGCGTCAAGAGCGGGTGCAGGAGTTCAAGCAGGAGATCGCCGACATGCGCGTGCGCGACCCCGCGACGGGACGCGACCGGATCTGGTTGCGGCTCGGCGGGGTTCTCATGATCGCCGGCCTCATCGTCGCGGGTCTCGCCTACCCCCTGTCGCACAGCACGTCGAACCCGCTCTCCCAGACCGACGCGCTCGCGCTCGGTCTCGGAGGCCTCACGGGCGCCGTGGTCGGCTCGGCGCTGTTCGTCCGCTACTCGATCGCCGGCTTCCTGCGGTTCTGGCTCGCCCGCCTGTCGTACGAGCAGCAGGCTCAGACCGACCGCCTGATCGAGAAGCTCGAGAAGTAGCGGGGCACGCGTCGCTCCGGGTCGCGTGCTTGGATGCCCTTCGGGCACGGGACCGCGGACGGGAGCGACGATGACCACGACCAAGACGCCGACACCGACGAACGAGAAGCCGGCCAAGGCACCGCGCTGGCGACGGGCGCTCGTCGCGACGCTCGTGGTGACGAGCTGCATCCTCGCGCCGTTGAGCGTGATCTCCATCTGGACGCGCAACCAACTGCTCGACACGAGTCGCTACGTCGAGAACGTCACCCCGCTCGCGTCGAACCCCGCCATCATCGATGCCGCGGCCACGAACGCGACGAACACCTTGTTCGAGCACGTCGATGTCGAGGCGCGCGCGAAGGATGCGCTCCCGAAGCGGGCCGAGTTCCTCGCCGGGCCCCTCACGATCGCGCTGAAGGGCTTCACCGAGACCGCAGCGCGCGACGCGTTGTCGTCCGATCAGTTCAAGGAGGTCTGGAAGAAGGCGAACACCGTCGCCCACAACCAGGTGGAGTACGCGCTCACCGGTGGCGGCAAGGTGCTCTCCACCAAGAGCGGAAAGGTGACCCTCAACCTCTCGGCCGTCCTGTTCGAGGTGCGCAAGCTGCTCGACGAACGCGGCATCACCATCTTCGACAAGATCCCGATCAACAAGCTCGCGCTCCGGTTCGAGCTCTTCGATGCGAGCTCGTTGTCGTCGGCCCAGACCGGCGTGGACCTCCTCAACAAGCTGAGCTACATCCTTCCCATCGTGTTGTTCCTCTTCCTGGGCGTCGCGATCTGGCTCTCTTCGAACCGCCGTCGCACGATCATCCGCTGGGGCATCGGCGTCACCATCGCGGCGGGGGCGTTCGCCCTCCTGGTCGCAGTCGGCCGGGGCGTCTACCTCGAATCGGTCACCAGCACCTCACTGCCGCGTGACGCGTTGGCGGCGACATGGGACACGCTCATCCGCTTCCTGCGCGGCGGCCTGCGCGCCCTGATCGTGGCCGGGCTGCTCGTCGCGTTCATCACCTGGCTGACCGGCCCGGGTCGAACCGCGGTCCGCCTGCGCACGACCGCGACCGAGGGCATCGGCACCATGGGCGACAAGGCCGAGGACCACGGGCTCGACTTCGGTCCGTTCGGACGGTTCGTCTACCACTCGCGTCGCGGGCTGCAGGTCGCGGGGCTCCTGCTCGTGGCCGTGTTCCTGCTCGTCGCCAACCACATCTCCGCGAGTCGCCTGCTCTGGGCGGTCCTGCTGCTGCTGATCTACCTCGCCGCTATCCAGTTCATCTCCCGCGCCGCCAAGGTGGAAGCGGAGGAACCTGCGGTCAGCGCGTAGCTTCGACCAGAAGGTCGCGGCGACGAGTTCGTCAGCGGGCGTCGAGCGCGTCGGCGGCACGACGCAGGCCACCCGCGAGCACGCGCTTCAACAGATCGCGTAGCTCACGCGCGTCGGAACCGGTGAGCTCCTCGAAGCCGTCGGGTGGAACCGAGACCGCTGCTTGCCACTGCTCCTTGGCGGCGACGCCGGCCGGCGTCAGCACGACGGTGCGAACGCGACGGTCGGTGGCCAGGATCTGGCGTTCGACCAGGCCGCGCGACTCCAACCCGTCGACGACCGACGTCGCGTACGACGCGTCGCACCGCCACCCTCCCGCGAGCTCACCCATCGGGCGGGGTCGGCCCGGCTCGAGCGAGAGCAGCGACTTGGCAAGACCCGGCGAGAGATCGACCGCGTCGCACGCCGCGTGCATCCGGTCGTGGACCAGATCGCTGAAGATGAGCGAGACGATCAGCTCCCACGCCTCTTGGGCCGCGGCGCTGGCCGGACTCTTGCGGATCTTCCCGCGCCCCTTCACCACCACAGTGTATCCGATGCTTCACAGATGCCAACCTTTGGTAGATCTCAACACTTGACATCTATCAAGCATCTTGGGAGCATGGCCCCATGAACGAGATCGCCATCGAAGCCGAGCAGCTCTCGAAGCACTACGGAACCGTCCATGCGCTCGACGGAGTCGACCTCCAGGTGCCGCGCGGCACGGTGCTCGGCCTGCTGGGCCCGAACGGTGCCGGCAAGACCACCGCGGTGCGGATTCTGACCACCAACCTCCAGCCCGACTCCGGGCGCGCCTCGGTCCTCGGACTCGACGTCGTGGCGAACGCCCAGGCCGTTCGCGAGCAGATCGGTCTCGCCGGTCAGTACGCAGCCGTCGACGACAACCTCACCGGCCGCGAGAACCTCCGTCTCGTCGGCTACCTGACCCATCAACCCCGCAAGGTGGTGGGCGGCCGCGCCGACGAGTTGCTCGAGCAGTTCGGCTTGACCGACGCCGCGAACCGGCCGGCCAAGACCTACTCCGGAGGGATGCGGCGACGGCTCGACCTCGCGGCGTCACTCGTGCACCGACCCCCGGTGCTGTTCCTCGACGAGCCGACCACCGGACTCGACCCGGCCAGCCGCACCGACCTCTGGGCGGTGATCGAGGGGCTCGTCGATGGCGGCACGACGGTCCTTCTCACGACGCAGTACCTCGAGGAAGCCGACCGTCTCGCCAACCGGATCATGGTGATCAACGGTGGGAAGTGCATCGCCGAGGGAACGCCCGTCGAGCTCAAGGACCAGTTCGGTGCCACGGTGGTCGAGATCGGCCTTCCCGCGGTCGACGTCGCTCGGGCCACGACGCTGCTCCAACCGCTCGGCGTCACCGAGCTCGTGGACGAGACGACGATCGGCGTGACCGTCACCGATGCCGGCCGGGGTGCGCTCGAGGTCGTCCGGGTCCTCGACCGCGAGCAGCTCGTCCCCGGACGCCTCGTGGTCCGCGAGCCCAGTCTCGACGATGTGTTCCTGAAGCTCACCGGCCATCGAGCCGAGCCCGGCACCGAGGAGCTCGGCGCCGGCGAGCACACCCCCGACGCGCCCACGACTCAGCGAGGTGCGGCATGACCGCGATCACGATCCCCCAGGAACCGCTCCCCACGTCGACGTCGACCGGTCGCCGCGTCACCCCGAAGCGCGCCGTGCTCGACGGCGGTGTCGTTGCATGGCGCAACCTGCTGTCGATGCTGCGCACCCCGGAGGTGCTCGTCTTCAGCAGCATCCAACCGATCATCTTCGTGCTGATGTTCCGCTTCGTCTTCGGCGGCGCGATCACCGTTCCCGGGGAGTCATACGTGAACTTCCTCATGCCGGGGATCTTCATCCAGACCGTGGCGTTCGGCTCGACCAACACCGCGGTCGGGATGGCCCAGGACCTCCAGGGCGGGGTGATCGACCGATTCCGCTCGCTCCCGATGGCCCGGTCGGCGGTGCTCGCGGGCCGCACGATCGCCGACCTCGTGCGAGACGTGTGGGTCGTCTTCCTCATGAGCACCATCGGATTTCTCGTCGGGTTCCGGGTCCAGACGAACGCGCTCGCGGCCCTCGCCGCCGTCGCGATGATCCTCCTGTTCGCCTTCTCACTCTCGTGGGTGTTCGCGTCGATCGGCCTCGCGGTCGGGAATCCCGAGGCCGCGCAGGCGGCCTCGTTCCCGCTCCTCGCGATCTTCGTGTTCGCGTCGTCGGCGTTCGTACCGTTGGACACGATGCCGGGTTGGCTCCAGACGTTCGCCGCTCACCAACCGGTGACCGCCGCGATCAATGCGGTGCGGGCCCTGCTGCTCGGCGGGCCGACTGCGTCGTACGTGGTCCAGGCGATCGCATGGTGCGTGGGCATCATCGCCGTGTTCGCGCCTCTGGCCGTCCACCGGTACCGTCGCTCTTCGTGACCCACGATCAGGCTGGAAGCACGAACACCTGTTCGCTACTCTGGCCCGATGCCCGCCTCGTACCAGGCGACCTTGCTCGGCGGCACCGAGCCGGTGGTCGCACCCCGTCCTTCGTTCGATCGGATCGCGCTCGACGGGAGATCGTGGATCGACGTGTCGCGGGAATGGCTGCTCGGCGGTGACACTCTGCTCGACGCGCTCGTCGAGTGCGTCGACTGGCGACAGGGTCGCCGCAAGATGTGGGACCGGGTTCTCGACGACCCGCGGCTGTCACGCTGGTATCACCGCGACGAAGCGATCCCCCACCCGGCACTGGCGCTGATCGGCGCCGCGCTCGAAGCTCGCTACCGAGTGCATCTCTCCGGTCCGGCGCTGAACTACTACCGCGACGGCAACGACAGCGTCGCGCCCCACGCCGACCGTGAGCTGCGCGTGCTCGACGACACTCTCATCTGCATCGTCACTCTCGGTGCGCGCCGGCCGTTCCTCGTGAAGCCGAAGGTCGGCGGTCGTTCGCTGGATGTCGCGCCTGGGTCCGGCGACCTCCTCGTCATGGGAGGCGCGGCGCAGCTCGGATTCACCCACGCGGTTCCGAAGGTCGCTCACGCCGGGCCACGCGTCTCCCTGTCGTGGCGGTGGACGAAGCCGGTCGGACCTCGCTGCGCCACACGCGGACAAGTCGAATCCCCCGGGAATAGGGTTCGCGCATGACCATCGTCTCGTACCGATACGAAGACCCGGTCGCCACGATCACGATGGACGACGGCAAGGTGAACGCGCTGTCGCTCGCGATGCTCGGCGAGATCAACCGTGCGCTCGACCAGGCCGAGTCGGCCGGCGCCGTCGTGGTGATCACCGGTCGCGACGGACGGTTCTCGGGTGGATTCGATCTCGCGACGCTCCACTCGGGTGGCCCCGACGCGCTCACGATGCTGCGCGACGGCCTCTCCCTCGCCGAGCGGCTGCTGACCTTCCCGACCCCGGTCGTCGTCGCGTGCTCGGGTCACGCGATCGCGATGGCCGCGTTCCTGCTCCTGTCGTGCGACTATCGCATCGGAGCAGCCGGCCCGTTCAAGATCACCGCGAACGAGGTGGCGATCGGCCTGCCCGTGCCGTTGGCGGCGATCGAGATCTGTCGGCAACGACTCACTCCGGTGGCGTTCAACCGAGCCGTGATCCTGTCCGAGGTGTTCTCGCCCGACGCTGCTGTCGACGCGGGGTTCCTGGATCGCGTCGTTTCCGCCACCGAGCTCGCCGACCACGCCCAACGGACGGCCGTCGAGCTGAGCGCGCTCGACATGCGCGCGCACGCGGCGACGAAGCTGAGCGTTCGCGCCCAGGCGTTGGACGCGCTGAGGTCCGCCATCGAGCGCGACACCCGATCCCCGATCTGAGCACCGGCCCGACGACCGCGCCGACCGCCCGGCGACGGGGGAACGGGGTGCGTCAGTCGACGATCTTGCCCGGGTTGAGCTGGTGGCCCGGATCGACACCGTCGAACAGCGCGCGCATCATGCTGACACCCGCGGCCGAGATGTCCTGCTCGAGCCAGCGGCGCGTGCTCGAGACCGACGGCGTGGTGGTGCGACAGCGTGCCGCCCGCGTCGATGAACGCCTGCTGGATCGCGCGCTTGACCGTGTCGTACTGGTCGAGCACGTCGAGCCGGTCGGTGCCGATTGAACGCGAACGTGAAGTAGAGGCACGCACCCGAGTGGTACGAGTGCGAGAGGTGGCACATGATCCACCCCTGCACTCCGAGCTCGGCGAACGCCTTCTCGCGCGGCCTCGATCACGCCGTCGTAGAGCTTCGGGCAGCACGCTCCACGGCGCCGACGTCTCCGACACGTCGGCGACGCCGCCGCGGTCGAGCAGGAAGTCGCGGATGTACGGGGTGTCGAACTTCTTCTGGTCGTACAGCTCGCCCGGCCCGGAGCCGACGCAGATGCCGTCGTGCGGCGACACGATCTCGCCGACGAGCTTGCGCTGCAGCTTCACGTGCTGCTCGGTGCCCTCGTACCCGATGAACGCCAGGCACGCCTTGTCCATGTCGTAGTGCTTGAACCGGCTGGAGGAACTCCTTGAGCGCCGGCCGACTGAGTACCTGTCGACGAGCCGCCGGGCTTCTTGCGTCGCGAAGCGAGAACACGGTCTCGTTCGGCGTCGGACGACCCGGGTGACCGACGGTGACGCGTCGCTCTCGGCGATCTCGTGCATGGCGGCGATGCGCGTCGTACCAGTCGGGGAAGAGGTAGCCGAGGATCTTGCGCTGCTCCGGCATGCGGTGCACCTGCACGGTCGCCTCGGTGATGATGCCCGAGCCGGCCCTCGCTGCCGAGGATCATCTCGCGCACGCTCGGGCCCGGTCGACGTCGACGGCACCGGCGCGAGTCACGAGCACGCCCGCCGGGCGTGACGACGCGCAGGCCCGCGGTGATGTCGCGCGATGTCGCCGTACTTGTCGGACTGCATGCCCGACGAGCGGGTGGCGATCCAGCCGCCGAGCGTCGAGTGGGTGAAGCTGTCGGGGAAGTGCCCGAAGGTCCAACCCTTCGGCGTTGAGCTGCTCCTCGAGTCGCGGCCCGAGCACACCGGCCTGGATGCGGGCCAGGCGCGACGACCTCGTCGATCTCGATCACTGCGTCCATCTTGCCGCATGTCGACCGACAGAACCGTGCGGCGCTCGTCACGCGGCGGCTCGAGGCTGCCGGAGATGTTGGTGCCGCCACCGAACGGGATGACGACGACGTCGTGCGTCGAGCGCGATCGACATGATCGCGACGACCTCGTCCTCGCTGTCCGGGATACACGATCACGTCGGGGAGTCGGCCCAGATCGCCGCGGCGGATCCGCACGAGGTCGCGCAGGCTCTTGCCGTAGGTGTGCACGACGCGGTCCATCGGCGCCGACGTGATCTGATCGGCGCGCAACACGTCGGCGAGCGCGGCGCTGAACGCCTCGTTGACCACCGGCGGCTCGATCGTCGAGCGTCGTCGAAGTCGATCACCGACTCACGCGGGCCGTCGAGGTCGATCCCGAGCTTCTCCCGGACGAACGGCGCGAGGTCGGGCTTGTCTTCGTGGGTGAACGTGACCTGCTCGTCGCCCCAACCCCACCACTTCATGTGCTGCACGATGGCCTGCCCCTCACCGGTCGGCTCGACTGCCAGTCTGCGCACCTCTGCTTCGAGCCGCTTCGACACTCGCGAGCGTCGGACATTGTCGACCTCGGTACCGTTCGGCTCGGCGAAGATCGGCTCGGGGAAGATCGCATCGCCGATGGTGACCGTGACCGTGCCCCGACGGCCCCACCGTCGACCCTTGGGCCACAACTCGTACGCTCCCGCGATGTGCATCGGCACGATCGGACCGTCGAACTGGGCGCTCAGCTCGTCGATCCCGTTGCGGAACCGACGCATCACCCCGTCGGGCGATCGGCTGCCCTCGGGGAAGAACACGACGACGTCGCCCGCACGACACGACGACGCGAGACTCGCGAACGCCGCGTGGCGGGCCTCGCGGCGCTCCGGCGTCTCTCCGAGCTGGCGGACCGGCATCGGTTCGAGCCGCAGCGCCGTACGCAGGAGCGCCCCGAACCGCGACGGCTTCCGTCCGGCGGCGTCGGCGGTCGTCGGCCCGAAGAAGTAGTCACCGGCCGCCGCGAGATGGAAACGTCGGAACGGGCCGCCGCACACATGCAGGATCACCATTGCGTCCAGGTGGGACGAGTGGTTGCTGACCACGACGTACCCGCCGGGCGGGAGCTTCTCCTCGCCCCTCACGTCGAGCGTGATGTAGGCCCGGAACGTGGCGCGGGCGAACGCCTCGAACCCGAGCGCCACGGCTCGCTGGGGAATCGAGAGCCGTTGGGGAGCAGCAGGCCGATTGGTCGTCTCGGAACGGTTGCCCTCGGCGTGTTTGCCCGCGGTCATCGCCCACTAGCTTGCATGCCGTGGGCCGATCCCGCCAGCACCCGGGACCGCAGAGGCCCGGACCGGCGGTTCGACCCGGTCCAGAAGTAGGTTCGTGGGCTTCCGACCACCCGACTGGTGATCAATGACCTCTCGTACCGCACTGCTCACCGGCGCCACCGGGTTCCTCGGGAGCAGCCTGGCAGTCGAACTGATGCGCTCCGATCGCGACCCGCGTGTATTGCCTCGTTCGGCCCAAGACCGACATCACCGAACGGTTGCACGGCGGCGGTCGTGGACGCGGCCGCACGCTGCGGGGATCGAGGACGGCCTCGACCGATCTGCTCGACCGTCTCGTCCCGCTCGCCGGCGACATCAGCCGGCCCGGCCTCGGACTGACACCGGAAGACCGGGCGCGACTCATCGCGGATCGCCCCGACGAGGTGTGGCACGCCGCCGCGTCGCTCCGCTACGAGGACAAGCACCAGGACGAGATCATCGCGACCAACGTCGACGGCACCGCCAACGTGGTGGAGACGGTTGCCGCGCTCGGGATCCCCGAACTGAATCACATCAGCACCGCGTACGTGGCCGGGCTCAAGGTGGGCGACGTGCAGGAGGAGCCCTACGACCCGGGGTTCGAACCGAACAACTGGTACGAGGCGTCGAAGCGACGCGGTGAAGACGTCGTCGTCGCGAACGCGAACCGCTTCGAACGCGTCCGCATCATGCGCCCGTCGATCGTGGTCGGGACCCTGTCCACCTACCGGTCGAGCTCCGACAGCGGCTACTACGGATTCCTCCGTGGCTTGGATCGCTTCTGCCGCGTCGTCGAACGCAAGGAGAGCGGCTACCTCGACCGCCACGAGGTGAAGCTGCTCGTGGAACCCCACTCGTCACTCAACCTGGTGCCCATCGACGTGTTGGTGGAAGAAGCGATCGCGATCGCCGACGATCCCCGGCGCCGACGGCCGCTACTTCCACCTCACGAACCCGTTCCCCATCACCATCGAGAGGGCCCGCATCGGACCCGAGAGCTCGATCGATGGTTTGCGACTCGACCTGGTGCAAGACCGGTCGCTGCTCGGGGAGTACGACACGATCCTCGACGACGCGCTCGACTTCTACCGGCCATACCTCCGCAACGACAAGACGTTCATCCGGGCGCGCGACGCCGGGCACCCTCCCGACGCGATCCGCATCACCGACGACGACCTTGCCGAGCTGAGCATCGTGCACCTCGAGCAGAAGCGCGGCACGACACGGGTTCGCTCCCGACCTCAGCGGTAGGCAGGCCGCCTCGCCTCGACCGGGCCTCCGCTGCTAGAGATAGACCCATGGCTGACATGTGTGCGGGGCGAGTCGTCGTGGTGACCGGCGCCGGCCGGGGGATCGGGCGCGAGTACGCGCTGATGCTCGCGGGCGAAGGCGCCAAGGTCGTGGTCAACGACGTCGGCGGGAGCCGCGACGGCTCCGGCCACGACGGCGGTCCGGCCCACGACGTGGTGGCCGAGATCGAGGCGTCGGGCGGGACGGCGGTCGCCAACGGCGACGACATCTCGAGCTGGGACGGCGGCGGGAACGTCGTCAAGCAGGCGATCGACACCTACGGCGGCCTCGACGTGGTCATCAACAACGCGGGAATCCTGCGCGACCGGATGCTCGTGAACATGACCGAGGAAGAGTGGGACTCCGTCATCAAGGTGCACTTGAAGGGCACGTTCTCCGTGTCGCGCTTCGCTGCGGCCTACTGGCGCGAGCGGTCGAAGGCCGGCGAGACGAACGACGCCCGCATCATCAACACGACGTCGCCGTCGGGCATCTACGGCAACGCCGGCCAGACGAACTACGGCGCGGCGAAGGCCGGCATCGCGAGCTTCTCGATCATCGCGGCCATGGAGCTCGAGCGGTACGGCGTCACCGTGAACGCGATCGCCCCGACCGCGCTGACCCGCCTCACCGAAGACCTCGGTCTCGGCGACGACGAGGAGACGAAGGCGGCGATGGATCCGCGCTGGATCGCTCCGCTCGCCACATGGCTCGCGTCGAAGCAGTCGGCGGGTGTGACCGGCCGGGTCTTCGAGGCGTCGGGTGCGTACCTCGCGGTGGCCGAGAGCTGGCACCGCGGTCCGAGCGCTCCGGCCATCGACGATCCGAGCAAGGTCGACGCGGTCATGCGCAAGCTGCTCGCCGACGCCCGCCCGAACTCCGACATGTTCGGCAACGACAAGTCGAGCTGAACCATCCCGAGCGCGATCTTCGTCACCGCCGAAGAGTCGGAGCGCGACCAGCGGGCCGCGGCGGGCGCGCTCGCAGCGCGGGGCCTGCGACCGGGAGATCGCGTCGCGATCGTCGCATCGGGAACGCCTGCGTACCTGGCGACCGCGCTCGGGGCCCTTCGCACCGGGATCGTGCCCGTGCTCATCAACCCGCACCTGCTTCCCGACGAGCAGCAGGCCTTGCTCGCCGACGCAGATCCGGCTCTGACCGTCCGCGACAACGAGCTCGACGAGCTGCTCGCAGGGCCCGCCGTCGACCTCGCGCCGCATCCGCTCGCCCGGCCGATGCTCTACACGAGCGGGACCACCGGCACCCCGAAGGGCGTCTGGAGTGGGCTGCTCGACGAAACCGACGCGGCCGCGCTCGTCGACGAGGAACGCTCGATCTGGGGGTTCGCGGCCGACGACGTGCACCTCGTCGCCTCGGCGCTGTACCACTCCGCACCCCTACGCTTCGCGGCCGGCACGCTGCTCGCCGGAGGTTCCGTCGTGCTGACCGGCAGGTTCGAGGCCGCGCCCGTCGCCGACGCAATCGCGACCCACCGCCCGACCACGACCTTCGTCGCGCCGGCCCACCTCCAGCGACTCTTCGATCTCGCGGAGCCGCCTCCATTCGACTCGTTCCGCCTCGTCGCCCACGCCGGCGCGCCATGCCCCGACTCCGTCAAGCACCGGGCGATCGAGGCGTTCCCGGCGGGCGCCGTGTGGGAGTTCTACGGCTCGACCGAGGGTCAGTTCACGGTGTGCTCTCCGGAAGAGGCGGCCGCGCGCCCGGGCACTGTCGGCCGCGCCCGCCCCGGACGCACCCTGCACCGGGACGCCGACGGGATCATCTGGTGCGAGGTCCCCCGTCACGCCCGGTTCGAGTACTGGCGTGATCCGGTGAAGACCGCCGCCGCGTGGGACGGCAACGCGTTCACCGTCGGTGACCTCGGGCGCCTCGACGACGACGGCTACCTGTTCCTCGACGGGCGCCGCGACGACCTCGTGATCACCGGGGGGATGAACGTGTATCCGCTCGAGATCGAACGCGTGCTGCTCGCGCACCCGCGCGTCCGCGATGCCGTCGTGTTCGGTGCCGACGACGAGCGGTGGGGCCGGCGGGTGTGCGCGGCGGTCGTCGTCGACCTCGAAGCGGGTGGTCCGGGCGCGGGTCGCCTGGACGCGGGCGAGATCGACTCGTGGCTCTCCGAACGAGTGGCCCCGTACAAGCGCCCGAAGCAGGTGCTCGTCGTCGACTCGATTCCCGTGGGCGCGACCGGCAAGGTCCGGCGCTCCGATCTCGCGGCTGTCCTCGGCATCGAAACCGGAACCTGAGCCGGCGCGTGGATCCTCTCGACAACCCGGCGTGGCATGCGCTCCGGGGACCGCACCAGGCGTTCGCCCTGACCAACGGGCGCGCCGCGCGCTACGACCCGCAGGTGGCGCCCTTCGCGGGGATCCCCGACGAACCCGATCCGGACGACTGGGCCGATCTCGCGGGCCTGCTCGGACCCGAAGGGATCGCGATCCTCGCGAGTCCGGTGCTCGAGGTGCCGGATTCATGGACCACGCTGATGCGCATCCCGGGGGTGCAGATGCTCGGCCCCACCGGAACGATCCCACGGTCCGAAGCAGTGCCCGCGCACGCGCTCGGGCCCGGCGACGTCGCCGAGATGCTCGACCTCATCGACCGGACGCGGCCGGGGCCGTTCCTGTCCCGGACCATCGAGCTCGGTGAGTACCTCGGCGTCCGGATCGACGGTCGGCTCGTGGCGATGGCCGGGTATCGGATGCACCTCGACGGGTTCACCGAGATCAGCGCGGTCTGCACCGACAACGAGGTGCGAGGACGAGGTCTCGCGGGATCGCTGGTCACCCAGCTCGTCGCTCGGATCCATGCCCGCGGCGAGCAGGCGTTCCTGCACGCCACGGTCGAGAATGTGGGCGCGATCCGCCTCTACGAATCGCTCGGCTTCACGGTGCGACGAAGGCTGTGGTTCCTCGCGACTCGGCCGGAACCGACGTGAACGGACCAGCCACTTCGGGCGCCGACCACGCCACCGAGAACACGGGTCAGAGATTCCTCGTCGCAGACCTCCTCACATGCCCGCGAACGTGGTTTAATGGCCGATTCAGCAGCATCTACAGGAGGCCACGGAATGGGGCACGGACTGCAACGATCGACTCGACGGTTGCTGCTCGGAGGTCTCGCCGCGATGACCGTCGTCGCCGGTACCGCGATTCCGGCAACCGCGGCCTTCGCGACCGACGACTATCCCATCCCGCCTCCTCCCACGGTCAAGCCGACCACGGTCACGAAGCCGACGACCGAGGTGCTCGGAGCGCAGGTGACGCGTAGCTCGATGCCCTTCACCGGTGGTGACGTCGCCGAGATCGCGGCGATCGGTGCCGGCGCGATCGCCGTCGGTGCTGTCATGGTCCGACGCACCCGTCGCGCCAGGGTCTGACCGCTCGGCTCACGACGATCTCGTCAGTCCCGGCGAGCTCATCTCCCTCACCGTCACGACCGGGATCATTGGATACCCGGGCGACCGTGCCCTCGTAGACTTTCGCCGATGCCGCCGTCCCATGCTGTGATCGCGGGCGTGAACAAGGCGGGCACCACGTCGCTGTTCGCGTCGCTGTCGACCCATCCGAGGATCGCGCCGGCGTCGATCAAGGAGACCCGCTACTTCCTCCCGGCGCGCTACGGCCGGTCGCTCGAACCGATCTCGGCCTACGACGGATACTTCGCCGACGCCGGGTCGGGAACGGTGAGAATGGAAGCCACGCCGTCGTATCTCTACGGCGGCGCCGACGTCGCACGCGCGATCGCCGAGCTCCTCCCCGACCCCCGGGTTCTGGTGGTCCTCCGGGAGCCGGTCGATCGGGCGATCTCGTTCTTCCGCTTTCAGAAGATGCGACTGCGACTTCCGGCCGACCTCACGCTCGCCGACTACCTCGCCGAGGCCGACCGACTCACCGATGCCGATTTCGGGGATCCCGAGAACGAGAAGTTCATGGCCTACCGCGGCGGCCTGTACGCCGAGTTCATCCCGTCGTGGCTGGTCCAGCTCGGCGCGCAACGGGTGCGGTTCCTCTTCTTCGAGGATCTCGTGGCCGACCCGCTCCTGGTGCTCCGGGATGTCGCCACGTGGCTCGAGCTCGACCCCGCCGGCATCGACGCCGGCGAGCTCAGCTCCGAGAATCGCACGACGGCATACAAGAGCGGCGCGCTCCAGCGGGTCGCGTTGCGCAGCAACGACCGCTTCGAGACGTTCCTCCGTCGGCACATGGGCCTCAAGCGCCGCCTCCGGTCGCTCTACTACCGGGTCAACGGCCGGACTCCTCAGGACTCCGTGCCCGACCACGTACGCGAGGCGCTCGCCGCCCGCTACCACGATTCGAACCGCGAGCTCGCGGGCCAACTCGAGGCGCTGGGTCTTGCGCTACCCGACTGGCTCGCGGCTGCGCCCGGACACCAGGCGACCGCGTAGCCCGAGCTCGCGTCGAGCCGCGTCGCCTGCAGGTTCGGGATTCGGGACGCGACGCCGTTCCCGGGCCACGAGGAACACGACCGAGCACTCGACGATCACGGCCATCATCGCCGGAACCGAGACTCCCGAGTCGTTCAACACGTATCCGAGCACCGCGGTGACGCAGAGCGCGAGCAGGATCGCTCTGAAGGTGGTGACGCGGCGGAGCAGGCCGGCAACCGTTCCGGGTTGGGCGACGAGCAGGTAGATCACCGCGAAGCCGATCGCGATCGGGATCATCCAGATGAAGACGGTGTGGCCGAACGACGCGAGGTTCTCACCGGCCTTCCTCCGCACGACGAGGAACAGACCACCCAGCCCGTCGCGCCCGACCTGCTCGAAGAACCGACCGATGTGGGTCCGTTGTTCGGGTGGGCGCAGGAGGTCGATGAACCCGATCGCGAGTCCGGAGGCGACGAGCACCCCCGCGAGCGCGAAGACCGTGCGCCAGCGGATCTTGCGACCGAGGAGCAACCAGGCCAGGAGCACGAACCCCGGCGCGGCGGCGGAGGCGCCGAAGTCCTGCCCGAACATGGGTGCCATCATCACGAGCAGGACGATCACGAGAACCCCGATGGCGACGACTCGACCGAATCGGCTCTGCAGCCGCCACGCGAGGAGGCCGGCGAACAACAGGGTCGCGGAGCTCAGCACCGAGAACGTGAGGTTGCCTTCCCCGGCGACGCGGATCCCGACCGTTGCCGAGTAGCCGAAGACGGTGTTGAACTCGAGGTTCGCGCCGGTCACGAGGTCGATCGCGTGCGCGGCGACGGTCAGGCCCAGCGCGACGAGCAGCGCGTCGCAGAAGCTGCGCCGCCCGAGCAGCGTGCAGAACGCGGCGAACACGACCGCGCCGCCGAAGAGGAAGAGCCAGTACGAGTTGGATCCGCCGTGGTCGACGAAGTGGAGCGGGCCGGCGATGTACGTCGCGAACAGGAACCCGATGACACCGAGCGCGGCCCATTCGACCACGACCAACAACCGCCGGACGATGCTCAATGCCAGCGCCGCCCCGAACGCCAAACCCGCGCAGAGCAGCACGAGCACGAGGGAGGCCGCGCCCTGATGATTGTCGCGGAACACGCCGTCTCGGCTCGTCTGGATCAGCCAGCCGACCCGGTCGGTCCCGTTCCCGGCGGCGCTTCCGGCGGTCATCACCCGACCCTCCATCGAACCCGGCCGTTCCACGCCGAGCATCGAGAGCACGGTCGGCGCGACGTCGACGATGTCGACGAATCCGCTGCGCCGGGTGGTCCCCGACTTCAAGAATCCCGGCGCGACCCCTGGCGCGCGTACCGCGGTGATCGCGAGCCCACCCGATGCACGTGAGGCGAGCGGCGATGTGACGACGACGGCGTCGTGGGCGGGATCCACTCGCCGCAGGAGCCGGCCGACGATCTCGTCGGTGTGCGCGATCGCGCCGCAGGCGCTGACGGCGCGCCGTCCCGGCGTCGGTGAAGGTTCGGTACTCGTCGGCGCGCAGCAGATCGGATCCCTCGACGAGCACGACCCCGGGGTCCTTCCACGCGTCGGCAAACGCGCGGTCGACCGCGTGGGTGTCGAGGCGAACCCCGAACGGGAACCGGGGGGCCGGTTGCAGGAGCGAGTCGTCGACCTTCCCACCCGGGACCGTGCCGTCGGGTGCCATCAATCCGGCCACGGCCGGCCGCTGAACCGCGGGAACACCGGCATCGACAGTTCCCGACTCGACGCCGTCGGCGTTGCCGATCACCGCTCGGCTGAGTCCGTGCGTATCGAGCGCCTCGGCGAGCGCGCCGACCTTGGCGTCGAAGAGGGCGGCCTTGTTGGCGCCGGTGATCTCCGAGATCCCCAGTTGGACGAGGCCGCCGTCGACGTGGAGTCCGCTGCGCCGAGCGAAGACCGCGGCGGCCGAACCGCCCTCGATCGTTTCGGACGCGTCGTAGCCCTCGCCGGCGACCCGGTCGGGGGCCACGGCGCGGGTCCCGGCGCCGAGCGTCACATAGCCGTTTCCGACGGAGAACTTCTTGCCACCGGCCCGGGTGAGCAGGTCGGCCACCGAAGACTCCGCGAAGAGGCGATCGAGGTTCGGCGCGTCGGCCTGTCGGAGATCGTCCCAGGTGACCGCCGGCAACGACAGCACGAGGACGTGCCGCACTCGCACGGATGCAGGGGCCGGCGGCGTCCCCTGTGCGTCGGCGGCACCCGCGGACTCGCCCGCGCCGGTGAGACCGGTGAGGCCGGTGACCGCGACGAGCGCCGCGGCGCCGAACGCGAGGACGCGCCTCACAGGTCTTCGGCCAGATCGGGATCGAGCTCGGTCGCGTCGGCGCGGCCGCTCACCGTCGCGGCGCGTGTCGCGGTCGGGGCGGTCGCAGGGCGGGCGAGGAGCTGGAGGAAGCCGAGGTACGCGGCGCCGGCCACCACGACGAGCACGAGGAGCACGACGAGGGTCGTGATCCGCCCCTCCGGCGCGATGGCCCGCTCGGTGGCCCACAACGCGAGACCCATCGCGACCGACAGCACCAACGGCTTCCACACGGCCGTCGGAATGAGGTGGTGACCGAGCCGGCGGCCGAGGATCGCAGTGAGCACGAGCGAACCGAGCAAGTAGGCAACCGTGTTGCCGATGCCGAGCGCGGCGACGACCGCCGCACCATGGAACGAGAGCGCACCGACCACCATCACCACCGCGCCGACGCTCGCGGTGACGAGCGCGATCACCGCGGGCGTCCGGCTGTCACCGAGGGCGTAGAAGGCCCGGGCGAACAGGAGGAACGCGCTGTAGGGCAGCAGTCCGATCGCGAGGGATGCGAGCGCCGCCGCGAGCAGATCGGCGTCACTGCTCCCCCCACCGTGATCACCACCATCGCGGGGAGCGCGAGCGCGGCCATGATCGCCGACACCGGCAGCGTCAGGAGGCTGAGACTCTCGAACGCCCACCGGACCCGGCTCGCGAACGTGTCGTGGTCGCCCGCGGCAGCGTCGATCGAGAGCGAAGGGAGGATCGTGGTGTGCACGGGTTGGGCCAGGATCGCATACGGAGCCATGAACGCGACGAATGCGAACTGATAGGCGACGACCCCGCCCTCGACCTGGTTCCCCATCACGATCGATGCGGCGAGGAGGATCCCGATGCCCATGTGCTGCAGGACGGCCCAGGTGGAGAGGTTGAGCATGCGACGGAGCCGGGCATCGGGTCGGCGGATCGTCGCCCGCAGCCGGAAACCCGACCGCAGAACGGCGACGACCGGAACGCCACAGAACCCCAGGACTCCGAGCGTCGCGCCGACAGCGAGCAGGAGCTTCTCGCCGACGGTGAGATCCATCCCCGTCCCGGGATGGACGACATGGAAGATCGCGAGGAAGGCCACGACGATCACCGTGTTCGCCACTGGCGCCGAGCGCGGGGATCACGAATCGACGTTGCGCGTACAGCACACCGGTCGCGACCGTCCCGAATGCGTAGAAGACGACCTGCGGGATGAAGAACAGGAGGAAGAACGTCGAGAGCGCCTGCTGACGGTCGGCGATCGGCCCCGCCGGTGCACCCGTGCTGAGCACGCTCGCCAACCACGGCGCGCAGACCATCCCGATCACGGAGACGACCCCGAGTCCGACCGCGGCGATGCCGAGCAGCCCCGAAGCGAGACGTTCCGCTTCGCGTTGGTCGCCGACGTCGAGGAGCTCGACGAAGGTCGGTACCAGCACCGCCGAGAGCGCACCCGCGGCGAGCAGCTCGAAGAGCACGTTGGAGACGGAGCTCGTGGCCTGAAAGCTGTTGCCCAGGTAGGTCGTGCCGAGGACCGCCGTGATCATCCACACGCGGACGAAGCCGATGCCCCGGGAGGCCAGGGTCGCCGCGCCCATCTTGGTGGCCGCGCCGGTGGGCCGCTCGTCGGCGGCGATCTCGGTCTCAGGGCGTGGGAGGTAGGTCCGCCAGGAGCGTCGGCTCACCGCGCGCGGTTGCTCCGGGGTGTCCGTGGCCACGAGGCATCCTCGCACGGCAGCCCCCGCCGGACGGACCCACGGCTCCCGCGGATCAGGGTCGGCGACGCCGAGTCGGCCGATCGACCCCTCATCGGACTGCGTACGCTGCTCGCGGTTCAGGTGGGTGAGATCACGGGAGGTCGGCGATGAGCTGGAACCGGGAGCGGAGGGCCGACCCGGTGCTGCTCGTCGTGCAGTTCAGCGTGTGCGTGGTCACCTGGACCGTCGTCGTGCTCCTGATCGAGGGTGCGGTGAGTCGGTCGGGATTCATCGCGTCAGTCGTGACCGGGTTGCTCCTCACGCTGATCACCTGGCTCATGATCAAGCTCGACCTCCTGCGCTCGCCGGAGCGGTTGTAGGCGCTGGCCGCGGCCGGTCACGACGTACGACTTCGGGAGGCCCAGCACCCGTTCGGTCCAGATCGTTGCATCGGGGAACGCGCCACGGATCTCGCGCTTGCTCATGAGTCGGACCTCGCGGACGTTGGCCTCCGCATCCTTGCGGTCACCGTGACCGAGGCCGAACTGCTTGACCAGCCACACCCGCACCCCGAACGGCAACAGGCCGAAGAACGGGAACTGGAAGTGAGGCTCGAACGGCGTCGCCCGACCCGGCGTCTGCACGAAGTACCGCGACGCGACCCGCCGCATCTCCGAGGCGGCCCGCATCTCGTCGGCGAGGTCGCCGACGTGCTCGATGCACGAGTTGCTGTGGACGACGTCGAAGCTCTGGTCGTCGAACGGCAGCTTCGTCGCATCACCGAGATGGAACTCGAGGAATGGAGGGGCGACACCGTTCTCCGCGACGTTCACGATCGTGATCTTGTACTTCGAATCATCATGGACGCCCCGCTGGATCCAGTAATCGGCCTCGCCGCCGACATCGAGGACGCGGATCGGCGCGGGGAGATCCGCGACGGTCGCCTCGAACCTCGCGAACCGTGCGGCGCGGAACCGATTGGAGAGCGAGCGCGCGTCGCGGGGATCCGCCATGCCCCGCAACTTCCCGAACACCGACATCCCGCTCTCCATCCCGAGCGCACCGACTCCCGAATGCACGCTATCCCCGACGATTCGACCCGCGGTCGAGCCTCCTTGAGCAGGAGCGGTGCCGGACCGCCGACTGCTCAACCTGAACTTGTCGCGTGAGGCGCGCTCTGGGGTCATGAGACGCGACAAGGTCGGGGGTGGGGGTCGGGATCGGTCACGACGTCGAGGCGATCATCTCGCGCAGGCGGGCCCGGTGCAGGACGAGCTCGTCGGTGTCGTCGGGCATCGCCGACTCACCGAAGTGGATTGCCCGCAACGTGACCCGCGCCATCACGATCGCGTGCCGCAGCGCGGCATAGAGCTCGTAGAACTCGAGGTCGTGTGGCGCGACACCGGAAGCGGATTCGTACGTCGTGGCGACATCTTCACGACGCATGAAGTGCGGCATGCCCGGAAGCTCGATCTGCTGCGCGATGTGCTCGAAGAAGTCGTGGATGAAGATCATCCAGCCGATGTCGACCTCACGCGGCGCCACCGCAGCCATCTCCCAGTCGAGGACGGCGACCGGTTCGAAGTCGCGGTACAGGATGTTGCCGATCCGGGAATCGCCCCAGCTGATGACAGTTTCGAGCGGGGCGCCCGGGGACTCGGGCCAGTTGTCCTCGATCCACGCGAAGCCGGCTTCGATCACCGGCACCCGGAGATTCCCCCGCACCCACTCGTAGTACGCGACGAGACCGTTGACGTGGCGACGGAGCGCGGTGTCGCCGGGTGCCTCGACGGCGAGGAACGCGAGCTCGTCGGGGGTCGCCTCGACGCCGTGGATCCCGGCGAGAATTTGAACCGAGGCGTCCTGCACGTGGCGCTGATCGTCGGGGCCGGCGTCCATCAGCCAGCTCCCGAAGTTGTAGGGCATGACGTCGGGTGGCGCGACGCCCTCGACCTGGTCCATCACGATGAAGGGCGAACCCAGCGCGGCGGGGTCGGGCTCGAACCAGTGCACCCGAGGCACGGGCACGTTGCTGCGCTCGCCGACGAGTCGGATCACACGAGACTGACGGTCGAGGTCGTAGCTGGGGAAGACCGGAACCGCCGAATCCTCGGGCGCGAGCCGGGCAACGAGCGGATGCCGGCGAGCTGATCCCGATTCGCTCCAGGTCGCGTCGAAGAGCACGGTCTCACTCGACAACCCCCCGCTCGTCGGGGTGGTCAGCGCGCCGACTCGGGGCAGCGCGTCGTCGGGAAGGTGAGCCGCGAGCCAGATCGTGAGCCGGTCGTGCACGTCGTCGAGGTCCCGTGTCGACGTCTTCGGCTTCTCGACCTCACGTTCCACCTCGGCCATGACCCGTGGATACCAGCCCGGCGCGACCCGCGCCAGATCTCCTCTCCCCCGGATGGTCGGTGTCCATGTGCCGGAGCCGCGATGATGAGCGGGTGGAAGCGCCCCTGCAGCACATCCGGACGTGGCCCGACCTCGACGTCGACCCGACAGACCGGGTCACCGGACGGTGATCTTCACCGCCACCCCGATCACCGGGGGCCACAGCGATGCCGTACGGGCGTTCATCTACGAGCTCGAGCGACGACGGGTCGTGCTGGTCGAGATCGAAGGTGGCGCCCACCATGGAGCCATCGACAGTGGATCGGGCGCCGTCGCCGAACGCGCCGCTCGCATCGCCGGCGATCTCGGCCTGCCGCTCGTCATCGTGATCGACTCGTCGGGTGCTGATGTCACCGAGGGCGTCTCGGCCCTGCACGCGTGGGGACGGTTCGCCCGGGCGCTCGCCAGTCTCTCGGGCGTCGTGCCGATCATCATCGGCGTGACCGGCGCCTGCGTCTCGGGTCCCGCGCTCCTGCTCGGACTCGCCGACCACGTGGTGCTGACGAGGAAGTCG
This sequence comes from uncultured Actinomycetes bacterium, assembly GCA_963829475.1. Lineage (GTDB taxonomy): Bacteria > Actinomycetota > Acidimicrobiia > IMCC26256 > JANYLB01 > JANYLB01. The sequence goes on from CAWHIU010000002.1 coordinate 2,054,565, forward strand.
TTCGCCTACGTCAGCGCGCCCGAGCAGGTGCGCGCGTTCACCGCAGAGTCGACCGATGCCCTGAGCCTCGGCGGTGCCGGCGTCCACGCGACTGCGTCGGGACTCGCGGCGCTCGTGGTCGACGACGACGATCTCCTCGAGACCCTCGCGACGTTGATCGACTACCTGCCCGACCACCACCTCGACGACCCGCCGATCGCCCCCTGCCCTGATCCGGTCGACCGGCCGACGTCGCGGGCAGAAGCCGCCGTACCCACCGAGGCGACGCGCTCGTACAACGTCGTCGACGTGATCGACGACGTCGTCGACGCCGACTCGTTCCTCGAGCTCCATCCGCACCACGCACCGAACCTGGTGGTCGGATACGCACGCCTCGGCGGACGGCCGATCGGCGTGGTTGCCAATCAACCACGCGCCCGTGCCGGCACCCTCGACATCGCCGCGTCGCTCAAGGGGGCGCGGTTCGTACAGTCGTGCGACGCGTTCAACCTGCCGTTGGTCACCTTTGTCGACACTCCTGGCTACGAGCCGGGTCGCGATCTCGAGTGGCGCGGAATCATCCGGTACGGCGCCCAGCTCGTGCACACGTACACCGCGGCGACGGTCCCTCGTCTCGGCGTGGTGCTCCGCAAGGCCTACGGCGGCGCCTACATCGTCATGGACTCGCGTGGGATCGGGAACGACTGGTGCGCGGCGTGGCCGAGCGCGCAGATCGCGGTGATGGGCGCGTCGGGCGCGGTGCAGATCCTCCACGGCCGTGAGTTGCGCCTCGCCGAAGCCAGCGAGACGAGCGAGCCGGTCGGCCGCCGCCAGGTGCTCGAGTCAGAGTACGAGGAGGCGTTCCTCAACCCGCAGGTCGCCGAGAGCCGGGGCTACGTCGACGAGGTCATCGACCCGGTCGACACCCGCCGCTTGCTGGCCGGTGCGCTGGCCCGCTTCTCGACGAAGCGCGACCACCAGCCCGAGCGACGCCACGCGAACCCTCCCCTCTGAGCAGGGACCGCGCGAGCTACAGGCTTCGGATGAAGTACTCGCTCATCGTCGAGGTCCGGAACCGCTCGAGATCGAGACACGCATTCACGTTGGCGAGCATCTCGTCGACGAGCGGACCGAGCGCGGCCGGATCGCCGCCCGTGTTGAAGAACAACATGGGATCGGCGACGTGCTCCGCCGACGGCCAACCTTCCTCCACGATGCCGTGGATCTCGGGCGCGTCGGCGGTGAGCGCGCGCACGATCTCGTTGCGCACATAGCGCGTGCGCGGCTGCAGCGCCGCCGAACGGGGCGACTGCGTCCCGTGCCACCGGTCGATCCACTCGTCGTACCCGAGCTCGCTCGGGCGGTGGACGAGCCCGACCGTGAGCACCCCTGGCGATCGCTGCCCGTCGGGCCAGTCGCGGGGGGCGGCCCACACGGTCGTCCCGTAGTCGTCGTAGACCGACTCGACCACGAGGTAGCCGGCGATGGCGATCGCAGCTCCGGCTCCCGCAAGCGCGTCCGCGAGGAGATCATCGAACGGAGCGCAACGGTCGTAGGCATCGACCCAGACCGACACCTCGGCCAGGAGTGGATCTTCGTCGTCGGGCGTCGGGACCGGCGCGGGTGCCTCGGCGGCCGCGTCGTCGTGCACGTTGATGGTGACGGCTCTCGCGCCGGTCTCGAGCAGCTCGGGGCCGATGTCGTCGAGCAGACGCGCCCGCACCGCCTCCCGGCTCCCGTCCTCGCCCCACACCAGGTAGATCAGCTTCTCCATGCGCGCAGCCTACGGATCGGGTCGAGCCGGCCACGCTTCATCGGGAGTCATGTTGCCACCCCGGCCGGACCGCGTGCCCGCTTCTTCGTTCCCGTCATCACCGCGGGGATCGGCCGATCGGCCGACACCGGTTAGCGTTTCCCGATGCCTCGGACCCCCCGGTTCTCCCGCTCACTCGCCCACCGCGCCGATCAAGCGGGGATACTCATCGCCGGGATGAACGTACCCCTCACGTTCCAACGCACGCTGATGCCCCGGGCGACGATGGACCAGGCAATCGTCACCGGCCTGTCGATCGCGGCGAACCACGCACTGGTGTCGCTGGTGCAGGAGTCGATCCAGTCGGGTGCGCTCGTCGTGCTCGGTGGCGGGAAGCGCAAGGCCAAGACGTTCGACGACCGGACGTGGAGCCAGGTCTCGATCGGACTCGATCTCGCCGCGGTCGGGATCGGCATCGCGATCCAGCGGGGGATGCGCCAACGTCATCGCGAGCCACTGCCGCGAGCCGCGGCGCGCACCGGTGGGTTCGTCCTCTCGATCACCGGCGGCGCCGGCGCGGTGATCGGAGTGCTCCAGGAGGCCTTCGTGTTCAGCCGAGGCAAGAGCCGCGGCACCGTCCCGATGGTCGTTCCCGCCGCCAGCGTGCTCGCGGTGGCGGGAGAGATCCGCCGGCGGCGGGCCGAACGCCAGGACACCGGACTTCCCGCCCAAGGGGTCGCCGCGTCACCCGCGAAGGCGCTCGCACTCGGTGCCCTGGTGGCGGGAGCCGTGTCGGCGATGGGGATCGGTGAACGTCTGCTCGCCGACTCGGTCGCGCGCGGTGCCGGACGGGTGTTCCGGGTGAACCCAGAGGTCCTGCGACCGCTGGGCCACGCCACTGCGATGCTCGCGCTCACCGGAACGACCCGGGTGCTCGTCGAGAAGATGTTCCGGAGCATCGAGAAGCGGGAGAGCTCGGTCGAGGCCGCGTTCGACATCCCGCCGCCGAACCCGTACGTCTCGGGGAGTCTCGACAGCCACGTCGAGTTCGCGACCTTGGCCCGCCAGGGTCGGCGCTTCGCGTGGACCGTGAGCTCCTGAGAACGGATCGAAGAGGTCATGGGCGAGCCGGCGGTCGCACCGCCGATCCGGGTCTACGTCGGGCTCGAGAGCGCCGACACCGAAGAGGCAGCGCGTCGCGCTCGTGCTCGACGAGCTCGACCGGACCGGCGCGTTCGACCGGTCATGGCTGCTCGTCGACTCGCCGACCGGAACGGGCTACGTGAACTACGCCGCCGTGAACGCGCTCGAGTTCCTGGCGCACGGCGACTGCGCGACGGTGGCGATGCAGTACGCGGCGAAGCCGTCGGTGCTCTCGCTCGGCCAGGTCAACGAAGGCCGGCGTCAGGCGCGACTCCTGCTCGACGCGCTGCACGCCCGACTCACATCGCTCCCGGACGATCGACGTCCGAAGCTCGTGCTCTTCGGCGAGAGCCTCGGCGCGTGGACGAGTCAGGATCCGTTCGTCGACCGCGGCACCCAGGGCCTCGTCGACACCGGGATCGACCACTCGATCTGGATCGGCACCCCGCACTTCAGCAAGTGGAAGGAGCAGGTCCTCTTCGACGACCGCCCCGACGTCGACGCCGCGATCGTGGGAGTGTTCAGCGAGATCGCCGAGTGGGAGGCGCTCGAGCCCGCGGAGCGCGAGCAGCTCCGCTACGTCATGATCACCCACCACGACGACGGCGTCGCCGTGTTCGGCCCCGAGCTCGATGATCCAGGCCCCCGAGTGGCTCGGTGCTCCCGACACCCGCCCGCCCCAGGTGCCGAAGGCGATGCGCTGGGTGCCGACCACCACCTTCTTCCAGGTGCTCGTCGACATGAAGAACTCGGCCAACGTCGTTCCCGGCAAGTTCGCAGCCAAGGGTCACGACTACCGGGCCGATCTGCTGCCGTTCTTCCACCGCACGCTCGGATTCGACGCGAGCGACGAGCAGCTCGACGCGCATCGCGACGTGGCTCGAGCTCGACGAGCTGCAACGCAGCGAGTGGATCAAGGACCACGGCGCGGCCGGCAAGAGTCTCGCGAGCGCGATCATCCAGGCAACGGTCGCGGAGGCACGGGAGTCGGGCGAAGACGCGAATGTTCGTCTCGCACAACTCGTGCACGGCGGTCGCCGAGGATCAGTTCGGCGCCGGCGGAGGCGCGACGGTTCCGAAGCTCCCGCCAGCTCCGAACCGGGCCGATCCACACGAGCACTGACGGCTGAGTACCGGAGTCGCAACCGCGCGGCCGGCGCGGTCCTCGCGCTACGCCGTGTCGGCGAGAGCGGCTGCGAAAGCGGCGACACCCCGGTCGAGCTGATCGTCGGTGGCGATGAGCGGCGGTATCCAGCGCACGACGTTGCCGAACGAACCGGCCGTCATGAACAGGACCCGACCGTGGTCGACGCAATGACGCGTGATCGCGCCGGCGCGCGCGGCGTCGGGTCGGCCCGACGCGTCGACGATCTCGCATCCCACCATCAAGCCCGGGCCCCGGACGTTCCCGAGCGCGGGGTGTTCGTGGGCGACAACGCGCAGCGCCGCAGTCAGCCGCGCCCCCTTCGCCCGTACCTCGTCGAGGAACCCTGGCCGGTCGATGACGTCGATGGTCGCGAGCGCGGCCGCGCAGCCCATCGGATTCCCGCCGTAGGTGCCACCGTGCGAACCCGTCGGCCACCGGCCCATCAATGCGGCCGACGAGCCGACCGCCGAGATCGGGAACCCCGACGCCAACCCCTTGGCCATGATCAGCACATCGGGGGTCACACCCTGGTCCTCGCACGCGAAGAAACGGCCGGTCCGACCGAACCCGGTCTGGATCTCGTCGAGCACGAAGAGGATCCCGTGCGCCCGGCACCGCTCCGCGATTGCGGCGAGGAACCCGGGTGGAGCCGGGAGGTACCCACCTTCGCCGAGCACCGGCTCGATGACCATCGCCGCGGTCTCGGCCGGTGACGTCTGGGTGGCGAGGACCAGATCGAGTTCGGCGAGGCACCGCGCCACAGCATCGGCTTCCGACTCGCCGGTGGCGAACGGGTTCGGGAACGGAGCGACGAACACGCCGGCCGGGAGCGGCGCGTGCCCGGCGCGGTACCCGATCTTCGAGGTCGTCATCGCCATCGTCTGGGCGGTCCGACCGTGGAAGCTGCCCTGGAACACGATGAGATGGGGTCGACCGGTGACCTGGCGGGCGAGCTTCACCGCGCCCTCAACGGCTTCCGCGCCGGAGTTCGCGTAGAAGAACCGCTCGATGCCGTCGGGCGTGACCTCGGCGAGTCGGGCACCGAGCTGCTCGAGCAGCGGGTGCCGATAGACGTTGACCTGCGCGTGGAGGAACCGACCCGCCTGGTCACGGATCGCGGCGACCACCTCGGGATGGCAGTGACCGGTGTTCACGACACCGATTCCGCTCGTGAAGTCGAGGTACTCGGTGCCGTCGGCGGCGGTGACGGTCGCACCCGAACCGGAGACGACCTCGAGGTCGGTGACGCGGAACCAGACGTCGGCGACGTGCGAATCCATGGGCTCTCCGACTCGTCGGGTGCCGGACGGTGCGAGCCGTCAGGCTACCCGGACCCGGTGCCGGACCCGATTGTCCGGAACCGATCGCCGGACCCGATTGTCGGAGCCGGTCAGCGACCCGACGACGTGCGGCGCTGACGCGACCGGTTGCGGGCGGGACGGTCGCGGTGGGTGCGCGCACCCGACGGGCGGTGCGGCTCCGGACCGGTCTCGAACCCGAGCTCGCGACGCATCTTGCGACTGTCGCGCTGCTGGTCGGCACCGACGAACGAGATCACCACACCCGACGCACCCTTGCGGGCGGTACGGCCGGACCGGTGCACGTAGGTCTTCGCGTCTTCCGGTGGGTCGAAGTGCACGACGCACGCGACATCGTCGACGTGGATGCCGCGGGCCGCGACGTCGGTGGCGATGAGCGCCTGCACCGAACCACGCTGGAACGCCTGGAGTGCACGGTCGCGCTTGTTCTGCGAGAGCCCGCCGTGGATCGGAGCGGCCCGCACGCCGGTGCCCTCGAGCTTCTTGGCGAGCTTGTCGGCACCGTGACGCGTGCGGCAGAACACGATCGTCGCGCCTTCAGCGTTGATCACCTCCGCCGTTCGGGTGAGACGGTCGTGGAACTCGACCTGCTCGAAGCGGTGGTCGGCGTCCATGCCGTCGTTCTCCACACCCTCGACCTCGTGACGGGCCGGATCGTGCTGGTACTTCTTCGTGAGCACCGCGACGTCGCCGTCGAGCGTGGCCGAGAACAACACGGTCTGACGCTTCTCGGCGGTGGCATCGAGGATGCGCTTCACCGCGGGGAGGAAGCCCATGTCGGCCATGCGGTCGGCTTCGTCGATGACCACGATCTCGACGATGCTGAGGTCGACGACCCGCTGCTCGATCAGGTCTTCGAGCCGGCCGGGGCAGGCGACGAGGATGTCGACGCCGCGGCGGAGGTTCCGACGCTGCGGGTCGTAGCCGACACCGCCGTAGACGGAGAAGACCCGACGGCCGCGCACCTTGGCGAGCGGCGCGAGCTCACGCTCGATCTGCGCCGCGAGCTCGCGGGTCGGGGCGAGGATCAACGCACGGGGACGGTTGGGCTTGGACCGACCGACGCGCTCGACGAGCGGGAGCCCGAACGCGAGCGTCTTGCCGGAGCCGGTGGGGGCCCGACCGCAGACGTCACGTCCGGCCAACTGGTCGGGAATCGTCGCGGCCTGGACCGGGAACGGGGAGTCGATGCCGCGCGAGCTGAGCGCGGCGGCGAGGTCGGCGGGGACGCCGAGATCGATGAAGCTGGACACGTTGGTTCTCCTTGGCCCCGAGACGGGGCTGTCGTTGCGCCCCGGTGTGGAGCGCTCGTTGCGGGCCGGCGCACTCACTCGATCTGCGCGGCGCACCATCAACGAAGCGAGGCAACGAGAAGGCGGGACAACGAGGTTCGAGACGGACTGTCGACATGCGGTGCACATCCTTGCGGCGTGCACTGCGGACAGTCCTGAGAAGCGATGGGTTCGCAGGTGCGAACGCATCAACGGTAGCAGAGAAGCCCTCGGACTCCGTACCGAGGCCCTGAGGCCGGGCTGAGGAGAGGTGCTCAGACGCCCGGGGACTTCTTGGCCCGGCTCGGTTGGACGCGAGGGGGCTCGTTGGGTTGCTTCGGGTACTGCGGCGGCCAGGGCGCGTCCATGAGCCCGTCGGCCATGTCCCGCTCCGATTGCTCGAGCAGCGACGCGATCGACTGCGGATCGTCGTACATCGCCGCCCACGGATCGCCCTGCTCGGCGAGTCGCGCCGGGACGGTCGCGAGCGTCAGCGAGTGTGGGTCGACGTCGACGAGGTCGTCCCACGCGAGCGGTGTCGACACCTGACCGTGCGGATTCGCACGAACCGACCATGCACCGAACACGGTCTTGTGTGGCGCGTTCTGGTTGAAGTCGATGAACACGCGCTCACCGCGCTCCTCCTTCCACCATGCCGCCGTGATGAGATCGGGCCGTCGGCGCTCCAGCTCGCGGGCGACGGCCACGGCCGCGGCACGGACCTCGTATCCGCTCCAACGTTCCTCGAGCCGGGCGTAGATGTGGACGCCGCGGCTGCCGGTCGTCTTCGGGTACGCGACGATGCCGTGATCCGCGAGCAGCGTGCGCACCTCCCGCGAGGCCTCGCGGATCATGTCGAAGGTCACGCCCGGTCCCGGATCGAGGTCGAGTCGGAGCTCATCGGCGATCTCGGGGTTCCCCGCGTGGTTCGGCCACACGTGGAACCCGAGGCACCCGAGGTTCACCGCCCACGCGACGTGCGCGAGGTCGGCCACGACCAATGCATCCGACTCGGTGCCGTTGGGTGTCGACACGATGGTCGTCGTCAGCCAGTCGGGCGCGTTCTTCGGGACACGCTTCTGGAAGAACGACGATCCTCCGGCTCCACTCGGGAACCGCTGCAAGAGGACCGGCCGACCTCCCATCGCGGCCATGAGGGGATCACGTACCGCGACGTAGTACTGGATCAGATCCCGCTTGGTCTCACCCCGTTCGGGAAAGAGCACCTTGTCGGGGTGCGAGAGCGCCACGTTGTGCCCGTCGAGCGTGATCGTCGTCTTGTCGGTCATCGCCACGCGATCGACGGTAGTCAGTCGGAGCAACCGGGGCGGCGATTCGGACCCCTCGGCGTAGTCCACCGCTATCCTGCGCGCGTGCTCGCCCACCGCCATCGCCGTCGCCGACGGTGCTTCGTCGCACGACCGATGAGGATCTCCCGATGACTGATCTGTTCTCCATCTCCGGCAAGGTCGCGCTCGTCACCGGCGGGTCCCGCGGCATCGGTCTCATGATCGCGTCGGGGTTCGTCGATGCCGGCGCACGCGTCTACATCTCGTCACGCAAGGCCGACGTGTGTGACGCCGTGGCCGCGCAGCTGTCGGAGCGCGGAGAGTGCTTCTCGATCCCGGCCGATCTCTCGACCGAGGACGAGTGCCTCCGCCTCGCGGGCGCGATCGCCGAGCGAGAGGACCACCTCGACATCCTCGTGAACAACGCCGGCGCGTCGTGGGGTGCGCCGCTCGAGACGTTCGACGACGCGGCATGGGACCGCGTGCTCGCACTCAACGTCAAGGGTGTGTTCCATCTCACCAAGTTCCTGGTCCCCCAGCTCCAAGCCGCCGGCACGACCGACGAGCCGGCGCGGGTGATCAACATCGGTTCGATCGACGGCATCCGTGTTCCCGACCTCGAGACGTACTCGTACTCGTCGTCGAAGGCGGCGGTGCACCAGCTGACCCGTCACCTCGCGAAGCGGCTCGCGCCGAGCATCACGGTGAACGCGATCGCACCCGGCCCGTTCGAGTCGAAGATGATGGCCTCGACGCTCGAGTCGATCGGCGAACAGATCGTGGCGAGCGCGCCGCTGAAGCGCATCGGCCGCCCGGACGACATGGCCGGCGCCGCGATCTACCTCGCGTCGCGCGCAGGCGCCTACCTGACCGGAGCGATCATCCCGGTCGACGGAGGCTTCTCCACCGTCGCCTGATCGCCCGTCGCCTGGGCATCGGCCACGGAGCTCGGTGTCGGCTGGACGCCCGCACCGCTGACCGGGCCGAGCGAGTCGAGCGTGTCGGCGATGACGTCGTCGTCTTCCGGCACGCCGATCTTCGGGATGAGCAGCGACACGAGCGCGCCCGCGATCACGAGCCCCATCGCGAAGAGAAGCGCAACCCGCGCACCGTCGGCGACCGCGATGTCGAGCGCGTGGCGCAGCGTGGCGAGGTCGGCGACCGACGTCCCGGCGGGTGGGCGGAAGTTCACGCCGTCCGTGTGAATCCCCACGATGGTCTGGGCCTTCAGCACGGTCGGGAGCGACGCCGACCGGACCATCGTCGTGGCGTTCTTGATCGTCTGGGTCGTGAGGAGCGCGCCGATCACCGCGATCCCCAGTCCGGCCCCGAGTTGGCGCACCGTCGAGTTCGCGCCGCTCGCCGCCCCAGCCCGCTCCTGCGGGATCTCGGAGAGGACGACGTTGGTGAGCTGCGAGCTCGCGAACCCGACGCCGAGGCCGAAGACCGCGAGGCCCGGGAGGAGCGAGAGGAACGTCGTGGTGGGCGAGATGGCGCTCGCCGCGAGGGCGAGGCCGACGGCCTCGAGGACCAGACCGGTGCGGACGACCGCGGTCACGCTCATCCGGCGGGTCAGGCGGCCACCGAGCTGGGCCCCGATGACGATCGAGATGCCCGACGGGAGGAGCCAGATCCCGTTGTCGAGTGCAGAGAGGTGGCGCCCCTCCTGCAGGAACACCGGCAGCACGAAGAGGAGCCCGAGTTGACCGGTGGCCAGCACCATCGTCGTCATCAGCCCGTAGCGGAATCCGAGGTGGCGCAGCTGGCCGAACTCGAACAGGGGTCCGGTCCCTTCACGTTCCTTCCACCGTTCCAGCACGACGAACGCGGTGAGGAACACGATCGAAGCGACGAACGTGACCGGAATCACCGAGATGCCGAGGCTCGCCGGCCACACGTCGCGACCGGCGACCGTCAGCGTCTGCAACGGATCGATCCACCCGTAGGTGCTGCCCTGGCTCAACGAGAACACGAGGAGGAACATCCCCGCTGCGACGAGCAATGCGCCCGGCACGTCGATGCGCTCGCGGTTCGACGACCGCGCGCTGCGCCGCATGAACACCATCGCGCCGATGATCGTGAGCGGCACGACCACGACGTTGATCCGGAACGCCCAACGCCACGAGTAGTTGGTGGTGAGGAAGCCGCCCAGCAGCGGACCGAACGCCACCGCGGCTCCGGCCGTCGCACCCCACATCGCGAACGCCGTGGCGCGCTCGCGACCATGGAAGGTCGTCGACAGGATCCCGAGCGTTGCGGGCATCATCAGCGACGCGCCCATCCCCTCGATGAACGCCTCGCCGAGGATCAGGACCGGAACCGACTGGGCGAGCGACGCGAGCAGCGAGCCCACGCCGAACAGGGCCGCGCCGATCACGAACATCCGACGCGCGCCGAAGAGATCGGCCAGACGACCACCGATGATCAGCAAGCTCGCGAACGTGAGTGCGTAGCCGGCGATCACCCACTGGAGGCTGGGAAGGGTCGTGTGGAGATCGCGCAGGATCGTCGGGATCGCCACGTTCAGGATCGTCGTGTCGAGCGCGGCGATCAGGACCGCGAGGATCACGACGGCGAGCGTGAACCAGCGACGCGGATCGAGCACGACGTCGGGGACCGGGTCGGGCAGGGAGTCCGTCGCCATCCCTCCTATTCTGACAGTCTCTGTCAAAGCTCGCAAGCTGCTAGTTGTCGGCTTGTGTCAAGAGTCGGGATGGGTCACAATGCCGGCATGGTTGCCGGGTTGCGAGAGCGCAAGAAGGCGATGACCCGCCGGGCGCTCGAAGACGCCGCGTTGGAGCTCTTCGCCCGCCAGGGTTTCGAGCACACCACCGTGGACGAGATCGCGGATGCGTGCAACATCTCGCCCCGGACCTACTTCCGGTACTTCGCCACCAAGGAAGACGTGCTCTTCGGCGACACCGGCGGCAACAGCGACGCGCGCCGGGCGGAGTTGGTCGAGACCATCAGCGCGCGGCCGGCCGGCGAACCGTTGTTGCGATCGGTTCGGGAGGCCATGCTCACACTGACGTCGCACCTCGAGCACGATCGGCCGCTCCTGGTCGCGAAGTCGAAGATCATGGCGGCGAACCCGATGCTGCGTACTCGCAGCGTCGAACGCCAGCGCGACTGGGAGGCCGCCATCACCGAGGCCCTCCAGCGTCGTGACGCGGTCGACGGCGCCGCGCGGTCGCTGCTCGAGCTGCGCCTGCTGGCAGGCGTCGCGACCGCGGCGCTCCGTGCCGCCTGCGACACCTGGGTGGCCGATGGGGGCGAGCTGCGTCCCCTCGTGTCCGAGGCCTTCGACCGTCTCGCCGCCGGCCTCGGCGTGAAGCGCGAGCGAGCCGCAGCGTCCTGAGCCGAAGCGATCTCGTGGCGTCGAGGCTCAGGCCGGCACCGCGTCGGCCCACACCTCCATCCACTCGAGCTCGACGGCTCCGAACGTCGACACCATGGCGACGTCGAGCGCGTCACGACCCCGACCGATGAGCACCCGCCCGATACGCGGGTTCCCCGTTGCGAGGATCGAACGTCCACCACCGTCCGCTCAGGAACACTTCCATCCAGGCGCAGAAGTCGGTCGGGAACTCGGAAGCCGGTACCCCGATCTCGGGGAGGTACCCGAACACGTAGCGCGCGGGGATGCTCAGCGCCCGGCACAACGTCACCGCAAGGTGGGCGAAGTCGCGACACACGCCGGTTCGGGCCGCGAGCACGTCGAGTGCGGTCGCGATCGACGGGTCCCGGCCGTACACGAACGCGACCTCGTCGTGGACCCAGTCGGAGATCGCCTGCACCCTGCCCCATCCTTCGGGCAGTCCGCCGAACCGGTCCCACGCGAACGCCCCGAGCTCGTCGGACGGGCAGAAGCGGCTCGGCAACGTGTAGGAGAGCACCGTGTCGGGCAATGCCGCGGGTGGGACCTCCACCGCGTCGGCGTCGACGTCGTCGGGTTCGGATGACACCTCGACGTGAGCGTCGAAGCGGATCACCGATCGCCCTTCGGGGAGCGTGAGCCGCCGACACACGTTGCCGAGGGAATCGACGTAGGCGCGAGAAGTCGCTGCGGTCTGGTCGTCCCACTCCGCATCGAGCACCTTGAAGTCACCGTCGGGACGAGGTTCGACCTGCAGCACCGTGTGGGTGGGCATCTCCGCCCGCTGCACGAACTCGCACCCGACGTGGACCAGCATTCGTCCACCGTACCGGTGGATCGAGAGCCCGGAGTCAGGTGGTGGTCCCGCTGTTCGACGAGCCGCTGTTCGAGCCGCTGTTCGAGCTGCCGTTCGGAGCACCGGGGAACCCGCCGCCGGGACCGAACGTCTCGCCTTCGGTGATCCGGGTCGCGGCAACAGTGCCGTTGTTGGTCTCGCCTCGCACCACGACCTGGTCGCCGACCGCGAGGTCGCTCACCTTCGCTTCCTTCACCAACGAGACCGTGGTCGTGTCGGAGGTCGTCACCGTGACCGTCGATCCGTCGGCCTTGGTGACGCTGATCGTCGCACCATCGACCGAAGCGACGACGCCACTCACCCGGCCGAACCCGCCGAAGCCCGCGGGCGGCGTTCCGGTGGGTGCCGCGCCGCCATTGTTGGTGCTGCCACCCGTTGCGCCGCCCGGCGGAAACCCTTCGCCGCCGGCCGGGAAGCCGCCTGCACCCGTCGGCGGTCGACCACCGGCACCTGCGGCTCCGGGACCGTCGGTGATGGCGGTGTCGCCGCTGTCGGTGATGCGCGTCGCCGCGACCGTGGTCGCAGTCGCGGCGTCGGTGCCGGAGCTCATCACGGTGACGTGGTCGCCGACCACGACATCGCTCAGCGAGCCGGTCTTCGACGTCGTGACCGTGGTGGAGTCAGACGTCGTGACCTTCACATCGTCACCAGCTCGGCTGGAAACGACGAGATCGGAGCCGCTGATGCTCTTGATCGTGCCGAACGTCCCCCTGCCGAACCCGGCAAAGCCACCCGGGGCGTTCTCACCGGTCGCACCATTGCCGGCGGAGCTGCCGTTGGCCGCCGCGGCGGTCGACGCGCTCGAATCCGACGACGACGTCGCCTGGATGACGCCGAACGCAGCAAGGGCCGCGACTGCGACCGCGCCGACACCCGTCGCGACCCAGGTCCGGGTCGACCACTCCCGACGATCGGTGGTCGGCGGGGCGACATCGCTCGCCGCGGGATCGGGTGGGAACGCGGGCTCCGGTGGGAGCGAGGGGTCTTCGGGTGTGGTGTCCATGGGAGTTCCTCTCTTCATGCGGGTGCAGGACTGGTGTGGACCGGTTCGGATTCGAGCTGGGTTCCGGAAACGTCACGCGGCCTTGTCGAACGTCGGCACGCGCATCGGAGTGGGACGCGGAAGGCGAGAGCAGCGGCGTCGGAACCCGAGCTCACGGACGAGACGCGCGATTCCCGCGAGGTCGTCGCGAGCGGTGCTGACGATGTCGACGCGGGAATCGGGATCGTCGATCCAATCGACCGGGACCTCGACGATGCGGAGACCGTGGCGCTGGGCGCGGACGAGGAGCTCGGTGTCGAAGAACCACGCGTTGTCACCGATCTCGGGGAGGAGCACGCGGGCGGCGTCGGCGCGGATCGCCTTGAACCCGCATTGGGCATCGCGAAAGCGCGCGCCGAGGATGGTTCGGAGCATGGCGTTGTAGGAACGCGAGATGAACTCGCGCTTCGGGCCGCGCTCGACGTGCGATCCACGGAGCAGGCGGGAGCCGGTCGCCACGCTGGCGAGCCCGGAGATCAGCGGCGCGATCATCGGCAGCAATGCCGAGAGGCCGGTCGAGAGATCGACGTCGGTGTACGCGAGGACGAACGCGTCGCTCGTCGACCATGCGGCGCGCAATGCCCGGCCGCGACCCCGCTCGTCGAGGTGCACGAAGCGGACGTCGGCGAATTCGTCGGCGAGATGGGCGGCGATCGCGGCGGTTCCGTCGGTGGAACCGTTGTCGGCGATCGTGACCCGCCAGGTGAACGGCAACGGTTCCAGCGCCTCGCGCAGCGTGCGGATCTGCCGATCGAGCACATGCGCCTCGTCGAGGACGGGCACGACGATGTCGAGCGCGGGCCCATCCTGGTCGTGCCGTGCGGTACTCATGTCAGCCTCCGGTGGGCGATGTCAGGTCGTAGAGAGTCACGCCGTCGACGGTCTTGGCGGTGAAGGTGGAGCTGACCCACGTGCTGATCTGGGTCGAGGTGCTGGTGCCGGAACCTCCGCCGGGCCCCATCCCCCCACCACCGGCGATGAAGTAGTGGATGTCGCCGGCGGCGACGTAGGCCTTGAACTGGGCGAGGGTCGGCGTCGGGTCGGTGCCGTTGAAGCCGCCGAGCGCCATGACCGGATCGCCGGTCGCGAGCTGGTAGCCCGACGCCGAGTTGGAGCCAACGGCCGCGGCGACCCAGGTGTACGAGCTCGCGTGGGCGTCGAGCAGCTTCACGATCGCGGCGCCGGGTTCGCTGCCGTTCAGGAGTCCGCCGGCTGCGCCACCGACTCCCGCGACTCGGCCGGCGGCTCCTCGCCCGATTCCGGTCGCCTGACCACCGGCCACCTGACCACCGGCCGGCGGCGCGGCAGCTGCTCCCGGAGGCCCGCCGCCGTTGGCGCCACCGGGGAACCCGCCGCGCATGCCACCGGGGCCGCCCATCGAACCGACAACCGTCGGGCCGGCGCTGGGGATCGAGCCGGCGTGCGTGGTCGATGTGGTCTGCAACGAGTACGCGGCCGGACCGCTGAACGCGATCACGAGCGCGCCGATCGCGATCGCGGTTCGCCCGAGTCGACCGCGGACGATCGGAAGGGCCAGGAGCGCGACCGACGCGAGGAGCCCGCCGACGAGCACGAACGTACGCAGCGCGGGGTACCAGTCGGGCGAGCGGTTCAACAGCGTCCACGACCACACCGTCGTCACCGCGAGCGTGAGCGCGAGCACGCTGCTCGCGATCGCGTCGGTCCGCCGACGCCACAACGTCGTCGCTCCGATCCCGACGAGCGCGCCGACGGCCGGAGCGAGCGCCACCGTGTAGTACGGGTGGATGATCCCCTGCTGGAAGCTGAAGACCGCGGCGGTCACGAGCAACCAGCCACCCCACAGCACCACCGCGGCGCGTACACGATCGGTGCGGGGCGCCCGCCAGCGGTACAGGAAGACCGCGACGCCGAGGATGAGGGCGGCCGGGATGAGCCACGACGCCTGACCACCGAACTCGGCGTTGAACATGCGGTTCCAGCCGGTCGCACCCCACTGACCGGTGCTCCCACCCGCGCCGCCGACGCTCCCCGACTCGTTGCCGGTGAGGCGACCGAATCCGTTGTAGCCGAAGATCAGGTCGAGGATGCTGTTCGTCTGCGAACCACCCACGTAGGGCCGCATCGAAGCGGGAGTGAGCTCGACGATCGCGACCCACCAGCCGGCGGCGGCGACCATCGCGAACGTCGCGGCAACGAGCTGACCGACGCGCCGCCAGAACGAGACCGGCGCGGCGATGAGATACACGAGACCGAACGCGGGGACCACGAGCAGTGTCTGCAGCATCTTGGCGAGGAACCCGCAGCCGACGAGGGAGAACGCGAGGACGAGCCAGGCGGTCCGGCCCGACTCGAGGGCGCGGGTTATCGCGTACGCGCCCGCGACGAGCAACAGGACGAGCAGGGCGTCGGGGTTGTTGAACCGGAACATCAGTGCCGCGACCGGTGTGAGCGCGAGGACCGCTCCAGCGATGAGACCCGCCGCGGGTGAGAACCACCGCCGGACCGCGAGGTAGAGGATCCCGACCGTCGCGACTCCTTCGAGCGCTTGCGGCACGAGGATGCTCCACGAGTTCACGCCGAAGATGCGCGCCGAGAGCGCCATGATCCACAGCGATGCGGGCGCCTTGTCGACGGTGATGAAGTTCGCGGCATCCGACGAACCGAAGAAGAACGCCTTCCAGCTCGCGCTGCCGGCCTGAGCCGCGGCCGAGTAGAAGGAGTTGGCCCACCCAGAGGCTCCGAGGCCCCACAGGTACAGCACCGCAGTCGCGACCAGGAGCCCGACCAGGCTGGGCCGAACCCAGGCCGGATCCGCCGCGTTGCCACGCAGGAGCCGCGACACGCGGCTCCGACGGGTGGGAGGGTGGGGCGTCGCGGACGGATCCGGTCGCTGGTTGGTGCCCGGGGCCGGAAGGGCTTCCGGCGTGGCGGTCATCGTCATGGACACACGATCGGCCACCCAGGTGAAGACCAGGCTCGGACGCCTGAAGAATCACATGAGAAGCCCCGTCTCCCGGGTGACGCGAACGGGTCAGAGCGCGGCGGCGAAGGCCTCGGCGATCTGGCGATTGCGAGCCACGGGATCCGTCGCCCGAACGTCGCCGAGGTCCACCACGGTCGCACCGGTCGTCTTCGCCGCGCTCGTGATCACTGCATCAAGCGCCGCGACCACCGCGGGGGCGGCCGCATCCGGCGGAACCGTGCCGACGAGAACCCTGGTGCGCCCGGCCCTCAGACGGCGCACGATCGCGCCGAGATCGCGTTGTACGACAGCCGGATCGGTGCCGAGCTCGGCGTCGTCGCTCACGGTCACGGTCACGAGATCGGGGCCCAGCCGCTGGGCCTCGTCGACCTGCCGACGCAGCACGTCGTCGACACCGGCCCGGCGGTCGGCAAGGTTGACGAAGGTCGTGGAGATCGGCAGCGAGCTCCGGAACAGGACCTGGGGCCACGCGGTCGTCAGGCCGGTCCGTCCGCCGTACACGTCGTCGCCGCCGAGCGCGACGTAGAGGGACTGATGGCCGCGTTCCCGGGTGACGGGAGTCGCGTCGGGACTGCTTTGGCACGCAGTGAGCGTGCTCGCACTGATGCACGCGACGACGAACGCGCCGATCGACCACGTGAGCCGCGGACCGAGGCGCCTCATCCGTCGCCCATCGCTTGACGAGCCGGCAGGTGGGCTGCCCGTTGCGCGGGAACCGTGCCGGCGACCAGCGCCAGGAGACCAGAACCGAAGATCCCCGCCGCAATGATCGAGACCGGCAGGCCGACGTGGACACCAGCGAGGCCCTGACCGGTGAGGTAGCTGTTCACCGCGAGCCCGACGACGCGCGCGAGCGCGTACCCGAACGCGGTTCCGATCAGACCGCCCGCGAGGCCCAGGAGGCCGGCCTCGACGAGGAACACCCGACGGACGTCGCGATCTCTCGCGCCGATCGCCTTGAGAACTCCGATCTCGCGCCGCCGTTCTCGAACCGCGGCGAGCATCGCGTTCGCGATCCCCAGCGCGGCGATTCCCAACGCGATCAGGCCGATCGCGGTGAGAACGATCTCGACGACCTGGCTGTAGCGCCGCACCGAGGCGATCAGGCTCTCCGGCGCGCTCGACGAGAACCCGATCTTGGTGATCGCCGCCCGCGCCGGACCGACGCTGTCGAACCCGTCGGTCACGACGAAGAGGCCGCTGTACTTCGATGCGCTGCCGAGGTCGTCGATGAACCGTTGGTCCGCGGGACCCCCGGACACATCGCTGGCCGCGGTCCAGCGCCGCGCCACCTCCGCCTGCTCCAAGGAGCCGATGAGCTCCCCGGTCGCGCCTTGCGCGGCGACGACACCGACCACCGTGCTCCGTGTCCACCGGCCGCGCACCGTCGATTCGCCGTCGCTCGTGAAGAGCCGCGGCGCTCCGAACTCGACCTCGCTCCCCACCACGGCGTTCGCGTCAGTGCTCTTCACACCCACCGCCCGGAGGTACGAGTCGGTGACTGCGATCTCGTGCCGCGAGCCCGGGCTCGGCAGCCGGCCGGCGAGCACCGTGACCGGGAGCGCTCCGACGCGCCGCAGATCGACGCCGCTCAGCGTGCCGCGGAACGGCTCGAACGGCACGGTCGCCCGCGTGCTTCCGCCCTGTCGCTGTGAGCGGCGCTGCGACGGCGGAGGCGGCGCGACGACGTACACGCTCGAGCTGACGAGAGCCACGACAGACCTGACGCCCGGAATGGCGGCGATACGTCGCCGCACGATGTCGTCGATCGGACGGGGGTTCCGGATCTTGGCCGTGTCGCTGTCGAGCTGACCGAAATCGGGGGTGTCGGGGAGCACCTCGATGCCGGTGAGGGGACCGCCCTTCGAGACCGCATCGAGGACCCGGCTGCGCGCCGCGCCGACGGCGATCAGCAGTGAGACGAGCAACGCGGCGGCCAGCGCGACCGCAGCCACGGTGAGCACCGACCGGCCGAAGCGGCGCCGGATGCTGCGCAACGCCATGACGAAGCTGTCGGACCAGGTCACGACACCAGCACGCCTCGATCGAGGAGAAGGCGGCGATCCAATCGCCGGGCCACCAACTCGTCGTGCGTCGCGACCACGAGCGTGCATCCGTGGCCGTCGGCCGACGCAGCGAGGAGATCGAGCACCCGCGCCGACGACTCGTCGTCGAGGTTTCCGGTCGGTTCGTCGGCGAGCAACAGCCGGGGTGCGTTCGCGAGGGCGCGCGCGATGGCGACCCGTTGGCTCTCACCCCCGCTGAGCGCCGACGGCAGATGGCCGGCACGGGCCGAGAGACCGACCGCATCGAGCAGATCGCGGGCTCGGGCTGATCGCTTCCGGCGCGAGGTGGACGTCACTGCCATCGCGAGCTCGACGTTCTCGAGCGCGGTGAGGCTCCCGAGCAACCCGAAGTGTTGGAAGACGAAGCCGACCGTGTCGCGCCGGTAGGCCGCAAGTGCATCGCCGCCGAGCACCGAGAGATCGTCGGTTCCGACCCGCAGCGATCCACGCTGAAGCCGTTCGAGACCACCGAGCAGCGCGAGCAGGGTCGTCTTCCCGGCACCCGACCGGCCGGTGATCGCGATCCGCTCGCCCGCGGCGAGGGTGAGATCGACGGCTTCGAGCACCACGACATCGGGTTCGCCCCGCTGGCGGTAGGTGTGGGTGACGCCCCGAGCATCGATCGTCACGCCCGTGACGTCACCATGGGGCGTCAAGCGTTGGCCCGGTGGTGCCAGCGAAGGTGTCGACCGTGCCCTGGCGCCGGCGGAGAGCCACCGACGAACACGATCGCGACCACGAAGCCCACCACCGCGAGGCCGGCGTCGATCCGAAACGCCAGGCTGATTCCCGCCGCGAGGTTCGATGCCGACGCGACGATCGCGGTGTTCAGCCCGAGACCGACCGCGCCGCCCGCGATCTGGCACATGTACACGATCCCACCGGCGAGGCTGGAGCGTGACGGGTCGAGCGCGGTGACCGCCGACGTCGTGATCGACGAGTAGAAGAGGCCGACTCCCACACCGAGCACCACCATGCCTGCGACGAGTGAACCGTAGGACGAACCGGTGTCGATGAACGACAACATGAAGATCCCGATCCCGAGACACGCCGCACCGAGCGACACGATCAGCTTTGCACCGAGTCGTTCGTAGAGCGATCCCGCCACGAACGACGTGACCGCGAAGACTCCCATCATCGGCAGCAGCCCGGCCCCCGATCTCACGGCAGAGAACCCGAGCTCCTTGCTGAAGAACTGGGGGAGGTAGAGCAGCACGGAGAAGAAGATCGCCGACATCAGCAACACGGCGGCGCACGCGGCCACGAAGACCCGGTTCGAGAGCACGTCGTTCGGCACCAGCGCCGCCGCACCCTGGCGACGTTCCACGAACCCGAAGGCGACGAAGAACACGAACGCAGTCGCGAAGAGAGCAAGGATCGCCGGCGACGCGAAGCCGGCACTCGTCCCTTCGTCCAGCGCGAGGAGGATCGACACCACGGCGATCGACAGCATCGCGATCCCGGGGTAGTCGATCCGACGCTCGGCTTCGTCGGCTGCGCTCTCACTCGACCTCGCGCCACGTCACGAACATCGCGAACATCGCGATCGGTACGTTGACGAAGAAGAGCCAACGCCAACTGAGCACGTCGGTCAGGAATCCCCCGAACATCGGCCCGACCGCGTTGCCGAACCCTGCGACTCCGAGAATGAGCCCACCGGCGAGACCGGCCTTGTCGTCGGGGAGGATCGCGTACGTCATGCCCAAGATGGCGGGCCACATCAACGCGCCGCCGACACCCATGAGCGCGCGACACACGATCACGAGCTCCACGTTCGGCGCGATCCCACCGAGGAGCGAGAACACCGCGAAGATCGCCGTACCGATCATGAAGACCCGCTTGCGACCGAAGAGGTCGGCGAGGCGTCCGCCGGTCACGATCAGCACCCCGAAGACGAGGGCGTACGCGTTGATGATCCACTGCACCGTGGTGAGCTCGGTGTGCAGCTCGGACTCCATCTTCGGGAGCGCCACGCTGAGTGCGGTGAAGTCGTTGGCGATCACGAAGACGCCGAGCGCCATGGCCGCCAGCGCCATCACGGGCACGCGCGCGTCCTCGGTCGCGATCACCGACGTCTCGTCCATGCCAATGGTCTATCGGCCGTAGCGGCGTCAGGCATGAGCTTCGCCGGTCTGGACCGGGCCGACCGACGTCAGGTCCCCCGCGGGCGGCGCCGGATGCGGCATGCTCGGGTCCGTGATGGACCAGATCGACTTCTCCCCGATCGACAGTGAGTGCCTCCGCTGTCACACCTCCGAGCCGATGCGGGTCCCCGGACTCTGCGCGGGATGCCGGGACGAGCTCGGAGTGAAGTTCGCGCCCGACGTCAAGGACATCGAGGTCGCCCGCTACGAGCCGGCGATGCACGTCACGCCGAACGCCGTCGCCCTCAAAGACGACTGAGGAAACCGCGGGTCCGCGGCCGCGCCGCGGCCGTAGCCTGACCGGGTGAGCGATGCGAGCGACGACAGCGATCCGGCGGGCGCACGACGCGGCCGTCGCCGCCGGTGAGCCCGGCTACCTCGATCCGGAGACCGGCTTCTTCGTGTTCACCGCCGCGGCGCTCGCCGCCAACGGCGACCTGCTGCGACAGCGGCTGCCGCCACTGCCCCTATCCCTCCCAACCTGCTTCGGCGTCGCACACCCATCAGATCTGAGGGGTTTGCGGCGACCGACCAGAACGTTCGTTGGGTCAGGGGCGGGCGAGCTCCAGGAGCTCGGTGGCGGCGAGGGTCGGGGTGATCCGGCCCTCGCGGACGGCCTGCTCGAGCTCGGGGATCCGAGCCCGAACGGCAGGGTCGGCGCGGAGGCGGGTGACGACCCGGTCGTGGACCATCGACCACATCCAGTCGACCTGCTGGCGCTCGCGGCTGCTCGACCCACTCGCACCGGTCGCCTCGAGCGCGCGGCGGTGGGCCTCGATCTGCGCCCACACCTCGTCGAGGTTGCGGTGCTCGAGGGCGCTGCAGGTGAGCACGGCGGGTGACCAGGTCGGCGCTCGGCGGTGTGACCAGGTGGAGCGCCGTCGCGAGCTCGCGGGCCGCCTGTTCGGCGTCGCGCGTGTGCGGCCCGTCGGCCTTGTTCACCGCGATCACGTCGGCGAGCTCGAGCACGCCCTTCTTGATGCCCTGCAGCTCGTCGCCGGTGCGGGCGAGCATGAGCAGCAGGAAGAAGTCGACCATGTTGGCGACCGCGGTCTCCGACTGCCCGACGCCGACGGTCTCGACGAGCACGACGTCGTAGCCGGCGGCCTCGACGACGACGATCGTCTCGCGGGTCGCGCGCGTGCACGCCGCCGAGCGTGCCCGCGGTCGGCGAGGGTCGGATGAACGCCGCCGGGTCGACAGCGAGGCGGCCCATGCGCGTCTTGTCGCCGAGGATGCTGCCGCCGGTGCGGGTCGACGACGGGTCGACGGCGAGCACGGCGACCCGGCGGCCCGCGGCCGTGAGGTCGGTGCCGAGCGCGTCGATGAACGTGGACTTGCCCGACGCCGGGAACGCCGGTGATGCCGATGCGGTGCGCGCCGCCCGCGTGCGGGAGCAGCCGGGTGAGCAGCTCCTGGGCCGGCGCCTCGTCGGCGGCTTGCTCGACTCGACGAGCGTGATCGCCCGGCCGAGCACCGTCCGGTTCCCGGCGAGCACCCCCTCGGCGTACGCGTCGACGTCGACGACTGCTCCTGATCCCGTCACGTCGCGAGTCTCGCCCGTCGGCTCGTCAGCTCTGGGGATCGAGCCGGACCGCGAGCTCGTCGAGGAGCCCCGCCGCGGCGTCGGCGATCACGGTGCCCGGCGGGAAGATCGCCGCGGCACCCGCCTCGCACAGGGCGTCGAAGTCCTGCGGCGGGATGACGCCACCGACGACGATCATGATGTCGGGGCGGCCGACGGCTGCGAGCTCGGCCCGCAGCTCGGGCACGAGCGTGAGGTGACCGGCGGCGAGCGACGACACGCCGACGACGTGCACGTCGGCCTCGACGGCCTGGCGGGCGACCTCGGCGGGCGTCTGGAACAGCGGGCCGACGTCGACGTCGAAGCCGAGGTCGGCGAACGCGGTGGCGATCACCTTCTGGCCGCGGTCGTGACCGTCCTGGCCCATCTTGGCGACGAGGATGCGCGGCCGACGGCCCTGGCGCTCGGCGAACGCGTCGACGAGCGCGCGGACCTTCGCGACGTTCGGGGACTCGCCGACCTCGTTGCGGTACACACCCGAGATCGTACGGATCGCCGCCGTGTGCCGCCCGAACACCTTCTCGAGGGCGCAGGCTGATCTCGCCGACCGACGCCCGCGCCCGCGCCGCGTCGACCGCCAGCTCGAGCAGGTTCTGGTCGAGGCCCGGCTCCCGGGTTCCGTCCATCGCGGCCCGGCCGGCGGCGGTGAGCCGTCGAGCGCGTCAGTGCACGCCTGATCGTCGCGCTCGGCTCGGAGCCGGCGCAGCTTCTCGAGCTGCTCGGCGCGCACCGCGGTGTTGTCGACCTTGAGCACGTCGATCTGCTCGGTCGCGGTCGGGGCGGTACTTGTTGACGCCGATCACCGGCTGACGACCGGAGTCGATGCGCGCCTGGGTGCGCGCCGCGGCCTCCTCGATGCGCAGCTTCGGGATGCCGGCCTCGATCGCCTCGGTCATCCCGCCGGCTTCCTCGACCTCCTCGATGTGCGCCCACGCCTTGCGCGGCGAGCTCGTGGGTGAGCCGCTCGACGTAGTAGCTGCCGCCCCACGGGTCGATGACCCGGCACGTGCCCGACTCCTGCTGCAGGAACAGCTGGGTGTTGCGGGCGATGCGCGCGCAGAAGTCGGTGGGCAGCGCGAGCGCCTCGTCGAGCGCGTTGGTGTGCAGCGACTGGGTGTGGCCCTGCGTCGCGGCCATCGCCTCGACGCAGGTGCGCACGACGTTGTTGTAGACGTCCTGCGCGGTGAGCGACCAGCCCGACGTCTGGCAGTGCGTGCGCAGCGACAGCGACTTCGTCGCTCTTCGGATCGAACTGCTTGACGAGCTTCGCCCACAGCAGCCGCGCCGGCGCGCAGCTTCGCGACCTCCATGAAGAAGTTCATGCCGATGGCCCAGAAGAACGACGAGCCGCGGCGCGAACGCGTCGATCGTCGAGCCCGGCGTCGATGCCCGGCGCGGATGTACTCGACGCCGTCGGCGAGCGTGTAGCCGAGCTCGAGGTCGGCGGTCGCGCCGGCCTCCTGCATGTGGTAGCCGGAGATCGAGATCGAGTTGAACTTCGGCATCTCGGTCGACGTGAACGCGAAGATGTCGGAGATGATCCGCATCGACGGGGCCGGCGGGTAGATGTAGGTGTTGCGGACCATGAACTCTTTGAGCACGTCGTTCTGGATCGTGCCGGCGAGCTTGCTCGGCGCGCACGCCCTGCTCCTCGGCGGCGACGATGTAGAGCGCCATCACCGGCAGCACCGCGCCGTTCATCGTCATCGACACGCTCATCTGGTCGAGCGGGATGCCGTCGAACAGCTGGCGCATGTCGAGGATCGAGTCGATCGCGACGCCGGCCATGCCGACGTCGCCGGCGACGCGCGGATGGTCGCTGTCGTAGCCGCGGTGGGTCGCGAGGTCGAACGCGATCGACAGGCCCTTCTGGCCCGGCGGCGAGGTTGCGCCGGTAGAACGCGTTGGAGTCCTCGGCGGTCGAGAACCCGGCGTACTGGCGGATCGTCCACGGCTGGTTGACGTACATCGTCGGGTACGGACCGCGCAGGAACGGCGCGATGCCCGGGATAGGTGTCGAGGAAGTCGAGGCCGTCGAGGTCGGCGCCGTCGTAGAGCGGCTGCACGGCGATGCCCTCGGGCGTCTCCCAGGCCCCGAGGTCGGCGCCGGTCTCGGCACGAACTGCCGCTTCCCAGTCGGCCCGAGCTCCCGCCCGATCGACGTCGTCGAGTGGCACCTCGGCGAAGCTCGGGATGTCGGCGAAGTCGCTCGAGCCGTTCATGCGACGTCCAGCGTGTCGAGCGCGCCGGTGATCGCCGCGAGCGCGTCGCAGCCGGCGAAGACGAACTCGTCGACTCCTGCAGCTTCGAGCGCCACCCGGTTCTCCCCCGGCTTCGTCGCGATGTACACCCGCATGGCACCGGCGCCGCGCAACGCCCGGGCGGTTGCTTCCGCGTGATCGGCGTAGGTCGTGTCGTCGGAGCAGATGCACACGAGCGACGCGCCGCTCTCGGCGTACTCGGCGACGACCGCGTCGACGGTGCCGGATCCCGGCGACGGTGCGGATCCCGCCGGCCTCGAAGAGGTTCTTGGCGAACGTGACGCGCGCGGTGTGGACCGACGCCGGCCCCGAGCGCGGCGAGGAACGTCGAGGGGCGCGTACCGGTTTCGGCGGTCGTGGCATCGGCCCGGGCGCGCTGGCGCTCGAACGCACCGGCATACCGGACGATCGGCAGCGCGGGGAAGGGACCGTGAGCGGCGATCGGCTCGTCGAACTCGGGAGCGGGCGGGTCTTCGTCGATGTCGGGGAACTCGCTCACCCCGGTGAGGGCATCGCGCCGATGGGCGAGGTTCCGCGAGCGGGCCTCCCAGGTGTCGACGATGCGCCGTTGCACCACTCCTTGCTCGAGGGCGGCGACGATCCCGCCGGTCTGCTCGATCTCCTGGAAGCGCACCCACGCGGTGCGGGCCAGGTCGTCGGTGAGCCGCTCGACGTACCAGGACCCGCCCGCGGGATCGATCACCCGGGCGAGGTTCGATTCGTCGATCAACACTGCTTGGGTGTTGCGGGCGAGGCGGCGACCGAGCTCGGAGCCGTCGGCGCTACGGACGTGGTCGTAGGGCTCGACCGTGACCGCATCGGCGCCGCCGATCCCTGCCGCGAACGCAGCGACGGTCGCGCGCAACAGGTTCACCCACGGGTCGTACCGGCTCATCATCGCGGTCGACGTGACCGCGTGCAGCACCGGTGCACCCACATCGCGCCTCGCACCCGCGACGTCGGCGACGCGGGACCAGAGTCGACGCGCGGCGCGGAGCTTCGCGATGGTGAGGAACTGGTCGGCCGTGGCGGCGACGCGGAGCTCCAGCTGGCGGAACGCGGCGTCGACGTCGAGCCCGGCCGCGACGAGAGCCCGGGCCGTGGCGACGCCCGTCGCGAGCGCGCACCCGAGCTCTTCGGCGTCGGCGCCCCCGGCGTCGTGGTAGCGCGTCGCGTCGATCGTGAAGGCACGCACTCCGGGAAAGTCGGCGGTGCAGCGACCCGCGAGCTCGGCTGCGGCGTCGAGCGCGGGGCCGAGCCCGATGGCACCTCCCGTCGACGCGTACGCACCGATCGGGTCGAGACCCAGTCCTCCGAGTGCATCCGAGCCGACGCCACGGCGTGCGCAGAGCGCGAGGAACGCGTCTGCCGCAGCCATCGCCCGTGGTCCTGCGTCGAGCACGACCGGTGCGAGATCGAGGAGCACCGACGTGAGCACCCGATCGAGGGCCTCGATGTCGACCGCCGGCGCGTGGCCGAGACCGAGGAGGATCGAGGTCGCGCCCCCTTCGAGCTCGGCGAGCACGAGCGGAGCGGCGCCCGTGCCGTCGTCGGTCACCTCGACCCGCTGGCGGACGTCCCAACCGTCGCGTCGACCGGCGGCCCGGGTCCCCCGGACGAACGGACGCGAGCCGGGAATCCCGATCCGATCGATCGAGACCGCGTCGTCGGCCGTGAAGAGGGGCGGGATCGAGATGCCGTCGTAGGTGGTGGTCACGAGCCGCCGCTCGAACGCCGTGGCGAAGGCGTCGGACCCGCGTCGCGACCCTTCAGGAGGACGCGTTCGACCTCGTGCAGCCACTGGTCGCGGGTGGGTGTCGGGAAGTCGCCCGCGAGCGTCATCGGCTCGTCAGCGTCGATCATGGCCCTGATCGTACGGACCGCCGGACCCCGAGGCGAAAAGGCCCGGGTGGAAGGATGGCCCGCCGATCGGCCCGGACACCCTTCGCGCCCCGGGGGCGTGAAGAATGGGGTGGTGGAAGCCGACCGGCGCTCGACCTCGCACCTCGGGCTCCGGGCTCGCGTCACCGCGGCGTTCGCGATCCTGGCCCTGGTCCTGTCGGTCAGCCTCGCCCTCTTCTCCTACGAGCTCACCCGCTCGTACCTCCTCAGCCGGCGCGTCGCGACCGCTCGCCAACAGACCTACCTCAATGCCCAGGCAGTCCGCGACGCGCTACGCGTGAACCCGGTCGATGTCCAGGGCGCGCTCGCCCAGGCCCAGACCGGTTCGGCGAGCGCGGTCGTGCTGCGCGTCGGAAACTCCTGGTTCGGCACCTCGGTCGGTGTCGGGCGTCGCGACGTCCCCGAGTCGTTGCGGTCGCTCGTTGCGTCGGGCGCGTCGGGAACGCAGAACACGCGCATCGCGGGGACACCCAACGTCACGGTCGGTGTCCCGCTCCCGTCGATCGGTGGTGCGTACTTCGAGTTCGTCCCGGTCGACGAGCTCGAGCTCACCTTGACCCGGCTCGCGCAGGTACTCGCCGCGGCCGCGGTCGTGATCACGCTGCTCGGCGCAGTGATCGGACGGTACGCGAGCGGCCGCGTTCTGCGTCCGGTTCGGCGCATGGCCGCCGCGGCGAGCGGGATCAGCGCCGGTGGCCTGACCGAACGGCTCGACGCGGACGGCGACAGTGACCTCGAACCCCTGGTCGATGCCTTCAACGACATGGTCTCGGCACTCAGCGCCCGGATCGAACGGGAGGCGCGCTTCGCGTCCGACGTGAGTCACGAGCTCCGCACCCCGCTGGCCAAGATGTCGGCGGCGCTCAGCGTCGCGCGCCGTCGGAACTCGATCGACTCGTCGAACGCGGCGTTCGATGTGCTCGACAACGAGCTGCAACGCTTCACCGGGCTCGTGCTCGACCTGCTCGACATCTCTCGCATGGAGGCGGGAGTCGGAGAGCTCGACCTCGGTGAGGTCGACCCCGCCGACCTCGTCCGTGACGTGCTCGCGTCGACCCGTCGCGGCGCGGTGCCGGTCGACGTCGCTGCATCGGCACCGACCTCGGTCGCGGTCGACAAACGCCGGATCGGCCAGATCCTGACCAACCTGTTCGACAATGCCGATGCCTACGGCGGCGGGGTGGTGTGCGTGAATGTCAGCGGAACCACCGACAGCCTCACCCTCGCGGTCGACGACGCCGGTCCGGGTGTTCCCCTCCACGAGCGCGAGTACGTCTTCGATCGCTTCGCCCGCGGCCCGCAACGCGGTCGACACGCCGGGAACGGGCCTCGGACTCGCGCTCGTCGTCGAGCACGTCCGGCTCCATCACGGCGACGTCTGGGTCGAGGATGCGCCCGGCGGCGGCGCTCGGTTCATCGTCCGCGTACCGAGGAACGGCTCGTGACCCCACGCTCGTGGCTCCGGGCACTCGTACTGGTCGTGCTCCTCACCGGGCTCGCCGCGTGTGGGGTTCCGAACCAGAAATCTGCGAGCCGGGTCGACAACAAGCGGGTCCCCTTCCGGCTCCTCGACAAGAACGACAAGGACGACAAGCCGTCGACACCACTCGGCAAGCGCGACGCGGTCATCTATCTCGCACGCGGCGGACGCCTCGTACCCACGTCTCGCCACCTGCCTCCCCCACTCACGCCCCTCCGCGTGCTGCGCGCGCTGGGGCGCGGTCCCACGAACCCGGAGATCGCCGCAGGCATCAGGACCGCGCTGCCCGTCGGTGGGACACCGCGGCGAGTCCGAGTCGCACGCGGGACCGCGACGGTCGACCTGCCGACGTCATTCACGAGCTTGTCGCGCGGCGACCAAGTGTTGGCGCTCGCGCAGATCGTGTACACGGTCACCGACCAACCGGGGATCGGTCAGGTCCAGTTCACGCTCAACCGCGCGACGACCGACATCCCTCGGGCCAACCGATCGCTGACGAACGCGCCGGTGAGTCGGGAGGACTACCGCGCGCTCGCGCCGCCCGGCTGACGATCGTGCCCGTTGAGGGCAACTGACGAGTTCAGCACGATCCGCGCCGGTCTTGCTTCTGTGGAACGCCGGCCACCCGGGCTCGCTGCTCGATCAGGAACCGTTGCTCCGGCGGATTCCTCGTGAGCTCGATCGCCTCGTCGTAGGCCGCCCGTGAGTCCGCGGTGCGTCCGGCGCGCGCGAGCAGGTCGGCGCGGGCGGCGTGGTACGGCTGGTACTCCACGACAAGCACCGCGTCGACAGCCGCGAGCGCCGCCAGCCCGGCATCGGGGCCGTCGAGCTCGCCGATCGCGACCGCCCGATTGATCGCGACGACGGCGTTCGTCTGGAGCGCCAGGAGCTGGTCGTAGAGCGCGACGACTTGGGACCAGTCGGTCGCGTCGGCGGTGAGGGCGTCGGCGTGCACGGCCGCGATCGCCGCCTGGATCTGGAACGGTCCCGGCTGGTTGCGCCGCAAGCACGCGCGGACGAGATCGTGGCCTTCCACGATCTTCCCGGGCTCCCAGCGCGTGCGGTCCTGGTCTGCGAGGCGCACCATCGCCCCGTCCGCGGTGGTCCGCGCGGGTCGACGAGCGTCGGTGAGCAGCATCAGGGCGAGCAGGCCGGCGGCTTCGGGTTCGTCGGGCATGAGCTGAACGAGGACCCGCCCCAGGCGGATCGCCTCCTCCGAGAGCGCAACTCGGGCGAGCGTGTCGCCGGCCGTCGCGGTGTGGCCCTCGGTGAAGATCAACGCGATCGCGGTCAGCACCACCCCGAGCCGGTCGGGCAGCTCGGCGGCCCTCGGGATGCGGTACGACGCGTGGTTGTCGCGGAGCTTGCGTTTCGCGCGCACGATTCGTTGGGCCATCGTCGCGTCGGGCACGAGGAACGCCCGCGCGATCTCGACGGTGTCGAGCCCGCCGAGGAGTCGCAAAGTGAGCGCGGCCTGCGCATCGGGCGCCAGGGCCGGATGGCAGCAGAGGAACATCAGCCGAAGCTGGTCGTCGGCAACCACGTCGACCAAGTTGTCGAGATCGTCGAGCTCGGGTTGGTCGTCGGGTTCCATGCGCAGCCCCTGCATCCAGTGCGCGGCGGCCTGCCGCTCGGTGCGAATGGACTCGCGCCGCAGCCGGTCGACGGCGCGATTGCGCGCGGTGGTCGTGATCCAACCGCCGGGGTTCGGCGGCGCGCCCGTGACGGGCCAGCGCTCGGCCGCGATCGCGAACGCCTCCGCGACCGCATCCTCGGCGAGGTCGACGTCGCCGAGGATGCGGATCAGCGTGGCCGTGCACCGGCCGGACTCGCGCCGGAAGACCGCATCAAGCTCGTCAATCACCCTGGAACGGTCGCACCTCGACCGGGCCCTCGCAGGCCGCGGCGCACTTGCGGCCCCACTCGAGGGCAGCATCGAGGTCGGCGGCCTCGATCACCCAGAAGCCACCCATCTGCTCCTTGGTCTCGGCGTACGGTCCGTCGGTCATCGAAACGTCGTCGCCGGCCGAGCGCACCACGGTCGCCGACGACGCCGGGCTCAGCCCCCCGCCGAAGACCCAGGTGCCGGAGGAGGTCATCTCGTCGTTCACGGCGCCGACCTGGGCACCCATGCGCTGGGCGTCGGGGGTCGAGAAGTCGACCTCGTACTCGTCGTCGTGCCAGACGGAGATCAGGTACTGCGGCATGGCGGTTCCTCCCTTGGGTTTGGTCGTGCTCGTGGCGACGGTGTCCCGTCGTGCGGCGGATCGTGCGCCGTTCACCATCTCCACGAACTCTGGTCCCGAGATCGACACGATCGCGCGAGAATTTCCGCGGTCACCAGGCACAGGCGTCAGGGGGCGGGCTTCGGGCGAGTGGGTGCGTTCGCCGCGGTCACGGAGAACCGCTCGACCGACCGCACGTGGCCGCCCGTCGAGGCACCGACGACGATCACACCCTCGACCGGCGGAGCGAACGACATGGTCGTCGCCCACGGCGACGCGTCTCCCCCGGCGGCGACGCAGCACAACCCACCGAGCGCCTCCTCGGTGTGGAGTCCGCGGATCGTCACGCGGATGCTCTCGTCGACTCCGGTGATGCTCCCGCCGATGGGCATGGGTGACGTGACCGCGGCCCCGTAGCCGGGTGTCGTGACCGTGAAGTCGGTGTCGTCGGTCCCGACGACCTCCCACGGCACATGACCACCGCGACCGTAGCGAACGAGGTGGACGGTCGCGGCCGAGGTGAAGCGGCCGTCGGAGTTGGCGGCCCCGACCTCGACGTGAGCGTCCTGCTGGTCACCGGTGGTCGATCCGACTCGATCGATCTCGGTGTAGCCGAGGAACCGAGCGAACGACAGCGCGGTCGCGTCGGCGTGGAGGTGCCACGCCTCGGCGGCGTCGGATGCTCCGTGCCGCTGCCAACGCGCGACCTCGGCGAGGTTCGCGAACGGGTACATCGGTTGGTAGCGGAAGCCGGGTGCGGTGCCCGTGGTCGACGTGGTCGAGACCGTCGACGCCGTCGCCTTCTTCGTCGGACCGCCATCGCCCGACGAACCGCACGCGCTCGCGAGCAGCGCGGCGGTGAGGACGAATCCCCCGACCCGGAGTGCACGGTGATGGCTCACGACCCACCCCCGGCAATCACCCGACGAGTGTGACCTCGCGACCGCCCGACCCTCAAGTCAACCTGAACTCCTATGGTTCGGGCATGACCCGCGCCGTCGCGCCCGATCCTCGGTCCGACGAGGAGCTGGTGGACGCCGTCGGCCACGTCGTGGCCCGGCCCAAGATCGCTCCCGCCGACTCCTTCGTGCTCCACGCTCCCCTCGAGCTGCTCGCCCGTTCCGGTCTGCTGCCACGCGTCCGACCGACCGATCGGCCCGCGGCCCGACAACGGATCGTGGAGCTCGGCGAGCAGTACACCGCCGCCGGGGAGCCGGTCTCGGATCCGGAACCCCGGCGATTCGAGGACCCCGCTTCGGCCGCGGAGACGTTGACCGCCGCGATCGCCGACGGCGACCTCGACGAGGTCGATCAGGCCGCGTCGGCCCTCGGTGCGATCGCCGATCCGGTCGAGCTCGTCCGTCTGCTCGCCGAACCGGTCGCGGCATCTCTCGCTGCCGCCGGCCACGCGAGCATTCTCCTGTACCTGTTGCGCCGAGTGGCGCCCGGCGGCGAGGTCACCGGAACCGTGTTGCGCGGCCCCGCCCGGGAGCTCGCGCGCCACGCCGACTGGCAGCTGCACTGGTTCGAAGACATCGAGGGGACCGTCGCCGGCGGCACGCTCGCCGACGCGCTCCTCGACGTCCCGCCGCTCGGGCTCCCCGGCAGCGACTTCATCTTCCCGATCATGCACCAGGCCGAGGAGAGCGGCCTCGCCCCGGAGCTGCTCTCGGGGATCGTCTCCACCGTCCCGAGCATCCGGGTCGCACGCGCGCAGCTCGCTCGGGTCGCGGCATGGTCGATGCTGCAGGAGCCTCCCGATCACGCCCCGTACGGTTGGTCTCATTGCCTCACGATGCCGCAAGCCGTCATGGGAGTTGCGGGCGACGGAGCCGCGGCGCGCACCGCGCTCGCGGTCGCCGCGACGTACGTCGTCGGCTTCCGGGCGGCACTTGGTCGGACCGCGATCTCGCCTTCGGCCGCGCCGGCACGCACCGACCACGAGCGACTCCCGCACGCGATCGAAGCCGGACGCGACGCGGCCGCGTCCTGGGTGTGGCACGCACCCCGATCCGCGCGCGGCGAGATCCGGACCGAGCTCGCGTCACGCGCTGCGACGCATCACGATGCGCATCTCGTGAAGTACACCCTTGCGTCCTTCGATGCCGCCGCCGTCGATCCCGAGCACGAACGCTTGTACCTCGCCGCCGCCGCGTCGCTCAGCGCGTACTGGGCTGAGCGAGACGGCTGAGCGGGGACCACGACGCCACCGGGGAGCTGGTGCGCCCGTGGGTTCCCTCGGGGGGCATTGAATGGCGCACGCGTCGACCGCGGCGGGGGCTACGCCGCCATCGAGAGCTTGATCGTGAGGCCGTCGTCGACGGTTCCGGTGACCGCCGCGCTCGCGCCGGAACTGGCCGTCGTGGAGGTCGTCGAGCTGCTCGACGTACTCGAGGCCGCCTTCGAGGAGCTGCCCGAGCTTGCGCATCCCGCGATGGCCACCAGCCCGGCGCCCGCAAGGAGCTTCAACGCGCCCCGACGTTCGACCATCGTCGAAAGATCGAATGCGAGACCCCGATCGTGGTCGTGCATCCCCACCTCGGTGGGTTCGTGACCATGGCCATCGCACACATCGGATCCGCTCGCTCGACTCATGACCACCACGCTAGGGAACGTTGGCGAGAGGAGGCGGAGAGGAACGTGAGAACTACCTATGGATGAACGGACGTCCGTCGGGCCCACACTCCGAAGAGTGGGTCACCCGGGTGCGATACCGCGGTCCGACGCTCGGCGGCAGGCTCCTCCCATCCGCCGGCCCGACGGAAGTACTCGGTCACGATCTCGCAGTGCGCCTCGTCGGAGGTCGCGAGCCAGCCGCGGATCGCCTTGGTCGGGAAGCACCGGTTCGAGAACGTGCAGACGAACACACCACCCGGGCGCACGACACGCGCGACCTCCGCGAACACCTCGACCGGACGCACGAGGTAGTCGACCGACACGCAACAGACCGCCGCGTCGAACGTCGCGGCTCCGAACGCCAATGCGGGATCGGCGTTGAGATCGTGGACCACCGTTGCCGTCGCCGCCGGGTTCGCCGCGAGCTCTGCGGGATTCATGCCCAACACCGTGAGCGCGCTCGGCGGACGACGGAAGTGCGAGACCCACGAACCCATGAGGTCCAGGACCGAGCCGCTGATGTCGAGCTCCTCGTACAGCGCACCCACCGCGGCGATCGCGTCGTCGTCGATGTGCACCACCAGACGCGGCGGAGCGTAGAAGTCGACGTCGTCCGACGGATCGGCCCGATCGAAGAAGCCTGGGGGAAAGCCGGGTTGATCCACGACGGCATTCTCACCCGTCAGTGACCAGGTCTACGGTGCGCGGATGAGCGATCACGATCTCAGCGGCTTCGAGCGCACGTCGTTCACCCACGCGGGCAAGACCCGAGCCGTCTTTCGGAAGGGGACCGGACCCGCGGTCATCGTGATCGCCGAGATGCCGGGTATCACGCCGAAGGTGATCGAGTTCGCGGAGCGCGTCGTCGCCATCGGCTGCACCGCGGTGCTCCCCCACCTCTTCGGCGAGCCGGGGCGGGATCCGATGCCCGGCGCGAACGGTGTCATCAAGGGCGCGACCTACGTCCTCTCGTCGTTCGGACCCGCCTGCGTCAGTCGTGAGTTCGTCGTCTTGGCAACCGGGAGGACCTCGCCGGTGATCGCATGGCTCCGCGCGCTGGCGACCGACGAGCACGAGCGGTGCGGCGGTCCCGGCGTCGGTGCGATCGGCATGTGCTTCACCGGCGGCTACGCCCTCGCGATGGCCACCGACGACCGACTGCTCGCCCCCGTGCTCTCGCAGCCGTCGATGCCGATGGTGATCACCAAGAAGCAGCGACACTCGATCGACATCTCCCGCGCCGACCTCGACATCGTCAAGCACCGATGCGAATCGCAGGGTCTCCAGGTCCTCGGGTTGCGGTTCACGGGCGACCGGCTCAGCCCGCCCGAGCGCTTCGACTTCCTCCGCGAGGAGCTCGGTGACGCGTTCGTCGCGATCGAGCTCGACGACGCCTCAGCCAAGCCGGGCACCCCGATGAAGCCTCACTCGGTGGTCACCGAGCATCTCATCGACGAGCCGGGTCAGCCCACGCGCGACGCCCTCGACCGGGTGCTCGACCTCTTCCGCACCCGCCTGCTGACTCCCTCCTGAGGCTGCCCGGTCACGGCACCCACTCTCCCGTAGGCTCCGCCGCCGTGTGACCGTCCACTCGGGCGGCCACGGTTTGCGGACCGGGAGAACGCGATGCCAGTGCCGCCCAGGAGACGTCCGGCCCCACGCGGCTGGTCGCTCGTCGCGGGCGCGGTGTTGGCGGCGCTGCTCTCCGCGCTGGGTGTGACCCTCGTGACCCAGCTGTGGAACAAGCCGCTCGACATCCCGTTCCAGTACGCGCACGCTCCGGGCGATGACGAGCAGGACGCCACGCTCGACATGATGCTCATCAAGAACGTCAAGGAGACGGGTTGGTTCAACACCAACCCGAAGCTCAACGCGCCGTTCGAGCAGCGCTGGGCCGAGTGGCCGATGGGCGGCGATCTCCTCGCGTACACGGTGAAGAAGGGCCTGGTCGAGACGACCGGGAGCGTGCCGCTCACCTTCAACCTCTTTTGGCTCCTGACCTTCCCCCTCACCGCGCTCGTCGCGTTTCCCGTGTTGCGGTCGCTGCGCACGTCGTGGGCGACGGCGGTCGTCGGCTCGGTCCTGTTCTCACTCGCGCCGTACCACTTCCGCAACGGCGCCGGCCACGAGAACCTCGCGTTCTACGTCGGCGTGCCGATCATCGTGCTCTGTTGCATACGCATCCTCGGACCCGACTGCACCGTGCCGTCGGTCGCCGACCTGCGCCATCGACATGGATGGTGGCGACTCCGATGGCTCCTCCTCGGCGTCGTGCTGATCGGCGTCACCGGCATCTACTACCTCGCGTTCCTCCTCGCGCTCCTGCTCATCTGCGCCATCGTCAGCGCGCTCGCCCACCGTCGACCCGGACGCCTCCTGCTGGCGACGATCTTCGCCGTCGTGGGCCTCGCGGCATCGTTCCTGGCCAACCTGCCGACGCTCCTGTTCCGTTGGCAACACGCGGCGAACCTCCTGGGCGTTCCCGACCGGCGACCGGGAGTCTCGGAGTCGTATCCACTCCGGATCGTCGAGCTGCTCAGCCCCGTGACCGGCCACCGGTTCGCTCCCTTCGCGTCGCTGGCCGATCAGCTCTACGAGCCGGGACGCCAGGGACTCGCGACCGCGGCGCTCGGACTGTTCGCCGCGATCGGGTTCGTGGTCGCCGTCATGGCGCTGCTGCTGCGCGCGGTCCGGATCGCCGATCGGCACGGCACCGAGCGTCGGGGCTGGGTGTTCGAGGCCCGAGTCGGAATCCTCATGGTCGCCGCGCTCTTCCTGGGGATGAAGGGTGGATTCAGCCGGGCGCTGGAGCTCACCGGTCTCGACGGTGTTCGCGCCTGGACCCGCATCGCGATCGTGGTCGCGTTCGCCGGGATCGTCGTGTCGGCCCGCCTGCTCGACCGTGTGCGGGTCGCGATCCGCCGTCGCCCCTGGCCGCACCCCCGGCTCGCCTGGTCAACGGTGCTCGTCCTCGTGCTCGTCGTCGGGGTGCTCGACCAGGCCTCGCCCGCGATGATGCCGAAGCCCGAGGACCGAGCTCGGCTCTGGCATGCCGACCAACGGTTCGTGACGTCGCTCGAACGACAGCTCCCGAAGAACGCGATGGTCTTCCAGTTGCCGGTGGTCGACTTTCCCGAGCACGGCGACGTCCTCAGGATGGCGGCGCACGACGAGATCAAGGAGGGCTACCTGCACTCGAAGACGTTGCGATGGAGCGCGGCCGGCGTGCGGGGACGCGACGGAGAGTGGCAGTTCCCGGCGTCGCAGCTGCCGATCGCCGAGCTCGTGCGGGGCGTCACGGCGATGGGGTTCTCTGCCCTCACGATCGACCGGTACGGGTACCCCCGCAACGCGAGGCCCGAGGTCCGTGAGCTCCGCGCGCTGCTGGGGCCCCCCATCGCGGGCCGCGGCGACCGACTGCTGGCATGGGACCTTCGGCGCAGTGCGCCGACGGTGCTCGGGAACATGACTGCGGAGCAGCAACACGCGCTCGCGCAGCAGCTCTTCGACGCACCGCGCCTCTACCTCGCGACCGACGCCGACCCGATCGCAGACCGGGGCGACGACCACCCCATCTGCGCGAGCGGTTCGCTCACACTCGTGAACCCTGGATCCCATGCAGTCCGCACGCGCCTCGACGTGGTCTTCGACCAGGAGCGATCGGGAGCTCGTGTCGGTCACGTGACGATCCATTCCCGCAAGGTCCCGATCTCGACCCATGCCGGGCTCAACGTGATTCGCGTGACGCTCCCGCCGGGTATGACGAATGTCGAGATCGCGGTCGTGACGCCCGGCGTTCGTTGCGCATCGGCATCGGTGATCTCACTCCCCACCATCTCCGCCAGCCTCGAGCCGAGATGATGTACGTCCTCGTGCACGGTGGCGGCACGACGGCGCGGTTCTGGGACCGGGTCGTCCCCCTCCTCGATGCCCCTGTGCTCGCGGTCGACCTTCCCGGCCGCAACGACAAGCCCGCCGACCTCGCGACGCTCACGGTCGACGACGAAGTCGCTTCGGTGCTCGCCGACATCGACGCGGCGGCGATCACGGAGCCGATCGTGCTCGTCGGGCATTCGTCCGGCGGGCTCGTCGTACCCGGCGTCGTCGCCGGGCTCGGGAACCGGGTCGAGCACATCGTGCTCAACGCTGCGCTCGTCCCTCCGGAAGGAGGGTGCGGCTTCGAGAGCATGCAACCCCGTCATGGTGAGGCCCTCCGCCTCGCGGTCGAGCAGGCGCAGCGCGAAGGCACCGTCATCACGGTGCTCGGTCCGCCCGATGATCCTGAGGCATTGCGGCTCGCCTACGGGGGAGATCCGCTCGACGACGACGCGCTCGCGTTCGTCGTCGACCCTGCACGGTGTGTGACCGACACCGTCAACCACTACTTCCAGCCGGTGCACTGGTCGACCACCGTCCCGGTGCCGGCGACCTACATCGTCAACGAACGCGACCGCCCGATCCCTTCGTGGTTGCAGGAGGAGTTGATCACCCGCATGCCCACCGCACCGACGGTCGTGCGTCTCGACGGCGGACACATCCCCGCCGTCACCGACGCCGACGCCTTCGCCGCGGTGCTCCGTTCGATCGCATCACCGTGAATCCGGCCGCAGCAGGGGGTCGGATGGCCCATGCGGCGACGACCGGATCCTTCTTACACTTTCAGCTCCACTGTGGATCGGGAGCTACGGCATGGAGGCCCTTCAATCTTCGTCGCCAACCCGGCGGCGACTCGGTGTCGCACTCGTCGTGGCGCTCGCGGCGTGGATCGCGATCGCCGTCGCGCACGCACCCCATCTGCTGACCGACCACCTCCGCGCCGACCAGGTGCCGCACTCAGCCGGTCTCGTGCTCCACAGCTGGGCCCAGACCTTCCTCACGCCCGTCTTCTGGGTGTTCCTGGCGCTCGTGCTCGTGTTGGAACGTCGCGTTCCGGCGCGACCGAACGAGGGGACCCTCAGCGTCGGTGCGGCGCAAGATCTGGTCTGGTTCATCTTGTTCGCAGTCTTCGAGTTGACCGTCGTGCGCTCGTACTACGTGTTGCTCGGTGCAGTC
Source organism: uncultured Actinomycetes bacterium (assembly GCA_963829475.1). GTDB lineage: Bacteria > Actinomycetota > Acidimicrobiia > IMCC26256 > JANYLB01 > JANYLB01. The sequence goes on from CAWHIU010000002.1 coordinate 2,092,036, forward strand.
GGCACCCAGTACTTCGGCGGACCGATCGTCGATCTCACGTCGTCACTCGGGAGCGCGGGAGCGATCGCGTTCACCTTCGTCGTCATCGACCTGCTCCTGTGGCTGTCCCACTACACGCGACACCGCGTGCCGACGCTGTGGCGCTTCCACGTGATCCACCACTCACAACGATCGCTGAACATCTTCACCGACTCCCGCACCCACTTCGGCGAGGCGGTCGTCACCGCGACGATCGTGTTCGTCCCCGCAGTGCTCCTCGGCTTGCGCCTCGAACACGTCATCGTCCTGGCGACTGCGATGATCTTCTACCAGCGGTTCTTCCACGCCAACATCCGCACCAACCTCGGCCCGCTTCGGTATGTGCTGGTGACGCCACAGTCGCATCGGATCCACCACTCGATCGATCCGGCCCACCACGACACCAACTTCGGTGTCATCCTGAGCGTGTGGGACCGAATGTTCAGGACCGGCCACGCCGATGTCACGACCTACCCGGCAACCGGCCTGGCCGACGAAGACGTCCCGGTCGAGACCTCCGCCAGTCCCGGAGCTCTCATCGGCACCTACGTCCGTCAACTCGCGTACCCGCTGAAACCGGCGCGCCGATACGACGACCGATCCGCGGAACCGACTGCACTCCCGACGCGACGATCCCCGACCCGAACGGCGAGCCGGGCACCGCTCGCTCGATCAGCAGAGTTCGCCATCAGCCGACATCGGCGAGGATCAGCAACCGGCTGAACCCCGCATCGACGTCACCTCCGTCGACATCCGCGCCACATCGTCGAGCGGTGTGACGGGCGGGATGGACTTCACCTGGACGCCCGAGCAGGTCGCGCTCCGACACGAGGCGCGCGCCGTTGCCGCGTCGGCCGTCGAGCGGTTCGGTCGCCACGCCGACAGTTGGATCAACGGCTATTCGAAGGAGTTCGCCCGGGAGCTCGCCGCGCGCGGCTGGATCGGCATGACCTGGCCCGAGTCGGTCGGTGGAGGCGGGCGGCCGCCGATCGATCGCCTCATCGTCGGCGAGGAGCTCATCGCGGCCGGCGCTCCGATCGCCGCGATGTGGTTCGCCGATCGGCAGATGGGACCGACCCTCATCGACTACGGCCGACCCGACCAACAGGCCGCGTTCCTCCCGGGCATGCTCGCCGGTGAGACCACCTGGTGCATCGGGATGAGCGAACCCGATGCCGGCAGCGACCTGGCCGGCCTGCAGACGAGCGCCGTGCGCGACGGCGACGAATGGGTGATCAACGGCCAGAAGATCTGGACGAGCTTCGGCGCCGTCGCCGACTACTGCTACGTGATCTGCCGCACCCGCAGCGACGGTCCTCCGCACGCCGGGATCAGCGAGATCATCGTGCCGATGACGACGCCCGGCATCGAGGTCCGGCCCATCACCGACCTGACCGGCAACCGACACTTCTGCGAGGTGTTCTTCCACGACGTGCGCGTTCCCGTCGACGAACCTCGTCGGCACCGAGGGTGGCGGCGTTCAAGCAGACGATGCGCCAGCTCGAGCACGAGCGCGGCGGGATCGACCGCCTCGTGTCGAACCGGGCGATCTACGAGATCGCGTTGGAACGCGCCGACCGCGACGACCCGCTCGTCCGCCAACGGATCGCACACCTCGAGTCGAAGTACCGACTCGGGCGGCTCCTCGTGCTGCGGGAGGTCCTCGGCCAGGCACCCCGCGGGCTTCAGCGCGGCGACGAAGTGCTTCTGCACCGAGCACGAGGTCGAGGTCGCCGAGTTCGTCGCCGCTGTGCTCGGCATGGATGCGACGGCGTGGGATCCGATCACCGCGGGCATCGTGTACGCGCCGGCGTACACGATCATGGGTGGGACGTCGAACGTCATGCGCAACATCGTGGCCGAGCGCCTCCTCGGCCTCCCCCGCTGAACGCCCCGAGCCGTCGAGCGTTTCCCTGCCCGCAGCCGGCTCCCTATCATCCGAGCATGGCCGATCATCCGACCCGTGCCGACATCGATCTCGTCGACGGACGGTTCTACGGCAACGATCCGCATCCCGCGTTCACGTGGATGCGCGCCAACGCTCCGGTGTACTTCGACGAAGCCAACGGCGTCTGGGGGTTCACCCGTCACGCCGACATCAAGGCGGCCGAGCTCGACCCCGCGACCTTCTCGAACGCCGGGGGCATCCGACCCGACGCCGGGCCCGTCGCGATGATGATCGACATGGACGACCCGGAGCACCAGCAGCGGCGCAAGCTGGTCTACAAGGGCTTCACCCCCAAGCGGGTGCGCGACAGCGAAGCGCGGATCCGACTCGTGTGCGATTCCATCATCGACACGGTCTGCGAACGCGGCGCGGCCGATCTCGTCGACGACATCGCCGCGCCCCTGCCGATGATCATGATCGGCGACGCGCTCGGCGTTGCCCCCGACGACCGGGCCGACCTGCTGCGTTGGAGCGACGACCTCGTCGGCGGCCTCAGCGGGAGCAAGGAGGGCTTGTCGCGCGTGATGGACGCGTTCTTCGAGTACCAGACGTACTGCACCCACGCGATCGACGAGCGGCGGGAATCGGGATCCGATCGTGACCTGCTCGGGGTGCTCGTCCACGCGGAGGTCGACGGTGAGCGTCTCTCGGAGGATGCGCTCATCCACGAGTCGTTGCTCATCCTGATCGGCGGCGACGAGACCACCCGCCACGTGATCACCGGTGGGTGGGAGCAACTCATCGCCGACCCCGACCAGCAGAACCGGCTCCGTGCCGATCCGGAGCTCATGGGCTCCGCGGTCGAGGAGATGCTGCGGTGGGTGTCACCCATCCGCAACATGTGCCGGACCGTGACCCACGACATCGACGTCGACGGCCAACACCTGCGCGAAGGCCAGAAGGTGATGTTGCTCTATCCGTCGGCCAACCGCGACGAAGCGGTGTTCGCCGACCCCTTCACGTTCGACATCGAGCGCGCTCCCAACGACCATCTCGCCTTCGGGTTCGGCACCCACTTCTGCCTGGGTTCGAGCCTGGCCCGCATGGAGATCGCGGTGATGACGGAACGGATCCTGGCCCGGCTCCCCGACCTCGAGTTCGCGGGCGATCGTCCGCTCCGTCCCGCGAACTTCGTGAGCGGCCTCGAGCAGATGCCGGTCACGTTCACACCCACACCGAAGCTCGGCGTCGGCGCCGTCTGACATCGCCTCGACCCCGCTGCACACGGGTTCACCGCTGCGCTTGCGCGTCTCTGACGAACACGCGTCGACCGGACCACTCCCCGCACACGGCGACGGCTGCGGCGGCCATACTGAGCACCCGCACGCTTCGAGGGGGGACCTCATGACGAACGACTTCGATCAGATCGACTTCTTCTCCGACGCGTCGGTGGCCGACGACCCGTATCCGTACTTCGAGCATCTGCGTGCGAAGTGCCCCGTGTCGGCCATCCCGTCGCATGGGGTGATGGCCGTCACCGGCTACGACGAAGCGTGCGACGTCTACCGCGACATCTCGACGTTCTCGTCCTGCATCTCCGTTGTAGGTCCCTTCGCGCCGTTCCCGGTGCCGCTCGAGGGTGACGACATCAGCCCCATCATCGACAAGTACCGGCACCAGCTGCTGATGCACGACCACATGGTGTGCATGGACCCGCCGGAGCACACCCGGGAACGGGCGCTGCTGATGCGCTTGATCACCCCGAAGCGCCTGAAGGAGAACGAAGACTTCATGTGGCGCCTCGCCGACGAACAGCTCGACGAGTTCATCGCCGAGGGTCGGTGCGAGTTCATCCGCGGCTACTCGCAACCGTTCGCCATGCTCGTCGTCGCCGACCTCCTCGGCGTACCCGAGTCCGACCACCAGCGGTTCCGCGAGGGCTTCCGCCTCACGAGCCATTTCGGCGCGATCGACGATCACGAACAACGAGAGGGCGTCGAGCCCCTTTCGTGGCTCGACGAGTACTTCGCCGGCTACATCGAGGAGCGACGCGCCGAACCGCGCGGCGACGTCCTCACCGATCTCGCGTTGGCCAAGTACCCCGACGGCTCCACGCCCGATGTCGCCGCGGTCGTGCGGACCGCCACGTTCCTGTTCGCCGCCGGGCAGGAGACGACCGCGCGCCTCCTCGGCGCGGCGCTGAAGTACCTTGCCGCGCACCGCGAGACCCAGGAGGAGCTCCGTGAGCACCGTGACCGCATCCCGAACTTCATCGAGGAGATGCTGCGCCTCGAGAGCCCGGTGAAGGCCGACTTCCGTCTCGCCCGTCGCGCGACGACCGTGGGCGGGACCGAGATCGAACCGGGGACGGCGGTGATGCTGCTGAACGGCGCCGCGAACCGGGACCCGGCGCGCTTCGAGTGCCCGGCGGAGCTGCAGCTGGACCGCAAGAACTCGCGGGACCACATCTCCTTCGGACGCGGCGCGCACTCCTGCCCCGGCGCGCCGCTCGCGCGGGCCGAGGGTCGGATCAGCCTGGAACGGATCCTCGACCGGATGCAAGACATCCGACTCTCAGAGGAACACCATGGCCCTCCCGGCGATCGGCGCTTCGCGTACGAACCGACGTGGGTGCTGCGCGGGCTCGCCGACCTCCACCTCGAATTCACCCCGGTCGGTGGAGCATGACCGTCACGGAGCCCTCCGCGGAAGGCGCCACGCTGCCGTTCCGCATCTCGATCCCGCTGTTCCCCTACGACCGCTGGCCGAGCATCGACGCGATGGCCGAAGCCGTTGCTGTCGGGGACCGGCTCGGCTACCACGCAGTGGCGTTCCCCGAGCACATGGTCATGCCGGTCACCGACAAGACGCCGGCCAGCGTCGTCTGGTACGACAACTACGTCCTCGCCGCGACGCTCGCCGCTGCGACGTCGCGCATCCGGTTGCTGTTCCACGCCTGTGTCGTGCCGTACCGGCACCCCGTCGACCTCGCGAACCTGATCGCCACGCTCGACGTCGTGTCGAAGGGTCGGGTCGTGGTGCTGGCCGGCACCGGTTGGTTGCGACGGGAGTTCGCCATCCTCGGCATCCCCTTCGAGGAACGTGGCCCCCGCACCGACGACGCACTGCGCGCGATGAAGACGTTGTGGACCGAACCACAGCCGTCCTACGACGGCACGTTCTTCTCGTTCCCACCGGTCCACTTCTTCCCGAAGTGCGTGCAGCAGCCGCACGTGCCGATCTGGGTCGGTGGGACCGGGCCGCGACCCCTGCGGCGGGCGGTCGAGCTCGGCGACGGCTGGATCCCCCTCGGGGGCACCTTCGAGGCCGCGGCCGAGGGGATCGCGGTGCTGCGCGACCGCCTCGAGGAGGCCGGCCGTGACCCAGTCGACCTTCACGTTCGGGTACCTGCTGCCCTTCGGCGAGCCCGACGCGGCTCACCATGCGGCGGCGGTGCACCACGCCCACGGCCGTGCGGTTCCCGAGGCCAAGACGAGAGGCATCCAGGAGACGATCGACCGCATCGGCGAGTACCGCGCCGCCGGCATCAATCACGTGCTCCTGCAGTTCGACTGGCGAAGTCCCGCGGACTACATGGAGACGCTCGAGCAGTTCTCGACCGACGTCCTCGGTCAGGTCGAGCCGGCTGGCTGATCGGGCTCAGACGACTTCGTGGATCTGGACCTGAACCCGGTCCAGCTGTCGCTCACCCGTCGCGACCGCGATGAGGTCGTTCATCCACGAGAGGCGCGACGCAGACGTCGAGAGCCGAACGTGCGTGCGGAAGTAGTACTCCGACGGCGCGACCATCTCGCCACGGGCGAACCGGTCCGCGACCGCCGCAGTCATCTTGCGGATGCCCGTCGAGCGAACCTCGATCGATTCACCGTCGTCGGTGACGAGAACGTAGTGCGCGTCGATCTCGAGAACGCCGTCGGACCGAACCCGCTGCCAGTCCACGCCGCCCGGCGCCACCGCACCGCGCAGGCCGTCGCGACCCTCGAACGTTCCGCGGTCGAAGTTGACGACGCGACGCCCCCCGAGTGGAACCTCGCCCAGATCGACGACGGGAAACACCGAGACCTCGACTGTCATCAGCTGTCGCAACTCCATGCGGGCAACCTACCGTTTCGCATGAACCCGTCGCAGCGTGACCGGATTCAGAAGGGCAGACCGACGTAGTTCTCCGCGAGCGACCGCTGCGCGGCATCGGACTCGGCGAGGTAGGCGAGCTCGGTTCGTTGGATGCGGCGGTCGAAGTCGGAGGCGTCCGGGAAGCGGTGGGTCACGCCGGTCATCCACCACGAGAAGCGGACCGCTTTCCACACCCGACGCAGCGCCCGACCCGAGTACTCGTCGATGCCTGCGGTCGTCGCGCCGTCGAGGGCATCGATCAATGCCGCCGAGAGGTAATGCACGTCGGACACCGCAAGGTTCAGGCCCTTGGCGCCCGTGGGGGGCACGATGTGACCGGCGTCGCCGGCAAGGAACGCGTTGCCCCATCGAAGGGGCTCGGCGACGAAGCTCCGCAGCGGTGCGATCGACTTCTCGATCGACGGGCCCGTGGTGAGGTTCGCCGCGACCGCTTCTGGGAGCCGCGCCACGAGCTCGGCCCAGAATCGATCGTCGGACCAGTCCGCGATGTCGTCCGAGAGGTCGCACTGGACGTAGTAGCGGCTGAGCATCGCGTGGCGCATCGAGCAGAGCGCGAAGCCCCGCTCGTCTCGGGCGTAGATCAACTCACGATCGACGGGCGGGGTCTCCGAGAGGATGCCCAGCCAACCGAACGGATAGGTGCGCTCGAAGGCCTTGACCTTCGAAGCGGGAAACGTCGGGCGCGTCACCCCGTGATAGCCGTCGCAACCGACGACGAAGTCACACTCCACGCGGTGACCGACACCGTGCTGCTCGAACGAGACCACCGGATGGCTGTCGGTGATCCCTTCGATCCGAACGTCGGTCGCTTCGTCGTGCACCGGCACTCCCACACGGTCGAGCGCGGCATAGAGATCCTTGGTGACCTCGGTCTGGCCGTAGATCATGACCCTGCGGCCGACGAGCGCCTGGAAGTCGATGCGCAGCGTCTGCTCGGCGAACGCGAGCGCGATCCCGTCGTGCACGATGCCCTCGCTGTCCATGCGCGCTCCGACGCCGGCCTCCCGCAGCACCTCGACCGTGCCCCACTCGAGCACGCCGGCCCGGATCCGCTCCATCACGTGCTGGCGGGTCTGACGTTCGAGCACGACCACGTCGACGCCGGCGGCGTTGAGGAGCAACGCGAGGAGCAGGCCCGCCGGTCCACCGCCGATGATCACCACTTGGGTGCGGTGCTGACTCATCGATCACGGCTCCACATGGTTCGGCGAACGCGACCTGCGATTCAGGATTCGCGCGGCTGAACGTAGTACCGGTCGGGTGCCTCGTCGAAGCGTTCGGCGCACCGATCCGAACAGAACCAGAACTCCTGGTGATGGTCGATCCGGTGCGCGGGAGCGTGATCCGTTTGCACCTGCATCCCACAGACCGGATCGATGGCGTAGCCCTGCCCGCCCCCGAAGCGTTCGCGGTTGCGGTACAGCCAGTAGATGTACGCGGCGACGCCGAGGAAGACGATGTTGAGGAACGTCGTGTAGTTCCACTGGAAGCTGGTCGCGACCATCTCGCTCTCGCGGTCCGTCGGGATCAGCCCGGCGACCGAGAACAAGCCTTCGACGGCGAGTCCTGAGATCGACATGACCACCCAGAACCAGACCAACAGCCGGAGCATGAGTCGCGTTCCGTAGTACTTGCGGTAGATGAGCAGCAACGGAAGCGTGATGAGGTCGGCGAAGATGAACGCGATGACGCCACCGAAGCTGATGCCGCCGTGCCACAGCGCGGCAGCCATCGGAACGTTCCCGATGGAACACACGAAGCTGATGATCGCGATGAACGGTCCGACGATCGCGTTCTCGACCGACGTCCAGAAGCCGTGGCCGTGCCAGAACACGGCGTTCCAGACGTCGGTCGGGACCATGACGGTGAGGAATCCGGCGATCACGTAGCCGAACACCAGCTCGCGTCGCAGCATCGTCAGGTCGGCAACCGTGTAGCTCGCGGCGTCGGACCAGGCGGCGCGGGAACGGAGCTTGTCGCTCCACGGTGCGCGTTCGAGCTCGGCCTGCCGCTCGGCGCTGACACCCACCATGGCGTCGTGATCGTGCCCGTCGGCCATCTGTGCGCTCGCCAACCTGACTCGCGCCGCGTCGGCGCGCCGCCGCCCGATGACGTACGTCCCCGTCGCCGCGAGCAGCCCGATCATGATCGGTCCGCCGATGAACTCGGCGGCAGCGAACTGCCAACCCATCAGGACCACCAGGACGATGCCGAGCTCGAGGACGAGGTTGGTCGAGGCGAACATGAAGATCATCGCGGTGGTGAAGTCGGCGCCCTTCTGGAACAGCGACTTCGACATCGCCGTCGCGGCGTACGAGCACGACGACGAGACCATCCCGATGCCGCTCGCGCGTGCGACGGCCGGAGGTCGGTGATCGCCCATGACGCGTTGCATCGAATCTCGGGAGACGAATGCCTGGACCGCGCCCGACAGGGTGAACCCGAGGATGAGCGGCCAGAGCGTCTCCCAGAACATGAAGAAGCCCTCACGCAGGCTCCGAAGGATGTCGTCGAGAATGCTCATCGAGGACTTCTCACGACTTGACGAGGCGTGCGATCGCCGCGGAGGCCTCGGCCACCTTGGCGTCCGCGCCCGGGCCGCCGGCGCTGATCGCGTCGCGGACGCAATGGTCGAGGTGCTCCTCCAACAACTCGAGCGCGACGACCTGCAAGGCGCGGGTCGCCGCCGAGACCTGCGTGAGCACGTCGATGCAATACGCATCCTCGTCGACCATGCGCTGCAGCCCGCGCACCTGACCCTCGATGCGGCGGAGCCGCTTCTGCACGCCCTCTTTGTTCTCGCTGTAGCCGGCCATCGTCCCTCCCGATACCCCCTGAGGGTATCAGGAGTCGAGGCGCTCGGGGAAGAACTGGAGCATGACCATCGTGAAACGGCGCCGGGCGATCTTCCATCCGTCGCCGGTCGCGACGAGCTCGTCGTCGTAGTAGCCCGCCGACCGGGCGCCGGCCTGGTTGTCGGGGAACATGATGATGCCGTCGACGTAGCTCCGAGCAGTGACGCCGGCGTCATGGGACGTCACGACGATGTTGGTGATGCTGTGCATCGTGTGCCCGCAGGGTTCGTGGGTCTCGCGCATCCAGGCGGTGATCCCGTCGGCGCTGTTCCAGGCACCGACGTCGCCGTAGTCGGCGTCGCAGTCGTCGGTGAAGCACGACCGGAACAGCGGCCAGTCCCGCCGGTCGATTCCAGTGGCGTACCGAACCAGCACCTCGGCGACGTCCTGACGGACCTCGCGGTCGACCGCTGCAGTCATCTCGCTCCCTCGTGGTCGGGCCCCATCCTGCCGTCGGCGAGCTCCAGCATGAGCCGCGCGGCATCGTTGCGCGACATGGCGCCGAGACGCTTGACGCCCTCACGCACATCCTCCGTCGCGAAGCAGGTTGGCCCGTTCGAAAGGTTCGCGAGTGTCTCCGCGACGACGTCCTCGGCGGTGGCCGCTCCGACGATCGGTGCTTCGAGATCGGCCAGCTGTCCCCGGCGGACCAGCAACCTCCGCAACGCGGGCGTGTCGGTCACCCCGAGGACCACGCCGAGGACGTCGACGCCGCTCCCGTGCAGCTCGGCCCACAGCGCTTCGGCCATGACCATGTCGAACGCTTTCGACGAGCCGTACGCCACCATGTTCCGCGCCCCGACGAGACCCGCTCCCGACGACACCACGACGATGCCGCCGCGACCACGCTCCTGCATCGGGGCCGCGAAGTGGTGACACAGTCGCATCGGCACCACGCAGTTCCGCTCGACGAGCGCCACCGCGCGCTCGACGGGCTGGGAGAGAAAGCGCTCGTAGTTCGGGTCAGCCCCCGCGCAGTACAGGACGAGGCCGACCTCCAGTCCAGAGGTGGCTTCGACAATTGCGGCCACGGCGTCCTCGGCGGTGAGATCGACCGCCAGCGTGCGCGCCTCGACCGCGGTGGAGGCCCGGATCTCCGACGCGATGTCGTCGAGCGCCTCTTGCCGGCGCGCGACGAGCAGGACGTCGACGCCCCGGTCGGCGAGGGTCCGGGCGAACACCTCACCGATCCCCTCCGACGCACCGACGACGAGCGCCCACCGCCCGTACCGATCCGCGAAGCCGCCAGGCTCATCCGACATGACGTGGGCGCCCTTCCCGAGATGCACCGGACCTTCTGACGACCACCGTATTCGCGCGCCCGACAGGCCGTTTGGAAGCGCGGCACGGTCGGGGAGGGCACCGACGAACCGGCTGCCCTCCCCGACCGCTACTCCACGACTACTGCTGTCAGTGGTTGAACGCCTGCCGCTTGATGAGGCTGAAGAAGCCCGCCACGTCGCCCGGGCGCCAGTCGCCCCAACCGACGAAGACGTCCTGGTGACTCAAGGCGATGACCGATGTGTCGTCGCGGTCGCTGGCGTTCAGCCCCCATGCGGGGTCCGATCCCGGCGATTGCGCCGTGCTGATCTGGAGCGGATCACTCCACGTCGTCCCTTGATCATCCGACGTCGCCGCGAACATCAGGTACGGCGTCGTCCCGTTGCCTCCCGGCGAGGTGCGGCTCCGCCACGCCAATCCGAGCAGTCCATCGGGCGAGTAGTTGATCCAGGTCTTGAACTTCACCGTGTTCGGGTCGTCGGTCACGGTGGTCGGCCCGCTCCACGTCGTCCCGTTGTCGTGGGTCAGGTAGACCAGGAACGCGCTCCCCGTCGAGTTCAAGACGGCCAGCGTGCTGGTTCCCGGGTCGGTTGGGTCGGCGGCCACCAAGACGCTGCCGGTCGAGTTGGCGGGAACCGGCACCGCGTGGCGGGACCACGTCGCACCCGAGTTCGTCGACGTCTCGAAGACCGTGCACGGGGCCGAAGTCCCGACGAAGAACGTGCAGGCAGCACTGCTCGTCGCCCGGAAGCCCGCGACCACCTCGCCGTTCGCGGCCGAGATCGTGGACCCACCCGCTCCGGAGAAGAATCCGGTACCACCCGGCGGGAGACCGTGCGCACCAAGTCCCTGCGGCGTGGTCCAGGTCACGCCGTCAGCAGACGACACGAGGTACCGGTCGGGGTCGCTCGAGACGACGGACCCCGCGGGGTTGCCGTTCGACTGCAGCCCGTTGATGGCACCCGAGGAGGCTTCGTAGACCCTGCCGGTCGACAGGTCGGTGGTCATCCAGGGTCGGTCGACACCCGTGCCCGTCAGGTACGGGGTGCTCCACGTCTGGCCACCATCGGTCGACTTGCTCACCGCGATGCCGCCGCCGACGAAGGAACAGCACGTCGAATAGGGCGGGTTCGGCGGCGACAGCGGCGGCACGTTGGCCAGGTGCTGCGCGTCCCAACCCATGTAGAAGGTGCCGTCGGCCGCGACCGTGATCATCGGGTCGGACCGCGAGATCAGATCGGTGTGAGGCCCGGGCAGCTCGTTGGGCAGTCCACTGAACGCCGGGATGGCGGGGAAGCTGACGTTCTGCCAGGTCTTCCCGCGGTTGAACGTGACGAAGACCTTCGAGCTGTACCAGCCGGGCACGGCCCAGAAGCCGAGGGGCTGACCCTGCCCGCCGACGGGGAACGTGCAGTTCGGCACCGCCGCCGCCTGGCACGCGTACGTCGAGTTGTTCGACATGATGCTGTAGACGATGTTGTTCGGGTTGTTCGGATTCACCGCGATTTCCGGCTCGCCGTAGCGGTGCGTGCCGTCGTTGGTGACGTTCACCTCGGTCGGCCGCAAACCGGGCGGTAGATCCTTCGCGCCGGCAGCGGGTAACGCCATCGCGAGCAATGGCACTGCCAACGCCACCACCGCGAAGAGAGAGAGACGACGTACGAAACCATGACGAGAGTGCATGGGCTGACTCCCAGACTCGATCGACCCGCTCAGCGCCTTTGCCGCGGGCCTCTCGGCCTAACACGAAGCGGCGCTCAACACAACCCCTCGTCATGCGGCATTCTTGAGCCGTGGCTCCACCGTCGTACGACACCGGGGCCACCGTTCGAGCGTGACAACCATCAGGAGGTTGAGCATGTCCATGACGGCCACCGCTGAAGACGTCGGCACGACCTCGACAACGCCATACCTCGTGGTTTCCAGTGACACCCACATCGGCCCGCGCGTCGTCGAGGACCTGAGGCCGTACTGCCCGACGAACCGGCTCGAGGAGTTCGACGAGTCGGCGAAGAAGCTCATCGCAATTCGCGACCGTCTCAACGCGTACTTCACCGGAGCCGAAGGCGTCACCTTCCGCAACTTCCGGACCGAGGGCCACTTCGATCCGCACGCCCGTCTGCGCGACATGGACGAAGACGGCGTGGCCGCCGAGGCGATCTTCCACGGCAGCCAGAACGGTGAGGGGCTGCCGTTCCACTCCGGTGCCCGACGCACCACGCCGGACGCCAAGACACGCAATGCACCACAGGTCGAGCGCGACGACGAGCTGCTCGCGCTCGGGTTCCACATCTACAACCACTGGCTCGCCGACTTCTGCTCCGTCGAGCCCGAGCGCCACGTCGGCCTCGCCCACCTCCCCATGTGGGACATCCCATCGGCGATCAAGGAGGTCGAGTGGTGTCGTGAGGCCGGGCTTCGCGCGGTGAACTTCCCCGCGCCCAAGCCGTTCATCAAGCCGTACAACTCACCCGATTGGGAGCCGTTCTGGGCGGCCTGTGAGGACCTGGGGGTCACCCTGTCCAACCACGGCGGCGCCGGTACCGGCGGCAGCCTCAGGGGCCCGGCAGGGACCACGATCATGAAGGCCGAGGCGAACTGGCTCAGCCGCATGACACCGACGAACGAGCTCACCTTGGGCGGTGTGTTCGAACGGCACCCGCGCCTGCACCTGGTGCTCACCGAGATCCCGGGGGTGTGGTGGTCGCAGGTGATGATCGACCTCGACTCTCTCTATCTCGCCGATGTCCACACCTACGGGCGCGAGCTGCAGGACCTCTGCCCGAGGTTGCCGAGCGAATACGCCTCCGAGAACGTCTTCATCGGCGCCAGCTTCCATGCCCGTTTCGAGGCCGAGGACGCGATCGAGAAGGGCTACGTGCGCAACGTGGTCTGGGGGTCCGACTACCCGCACGCCGAGGGCACGTATCAGGATCCCGACGGACTCGAGATCGACGAACCGATGACGCGACTGGCCCAGCGGTTCACCTACGCGGGTCTGCCGCGCGAGGAGGTCGGCTTGATGCTCGGCGAGAACGGCGTGCGCGCCTATGGCCTCGACCGTGACGCCCTCGTGAAGGTGGCGGCCCGCATCAACGCGCCGACCTACGACGACCTGAACCGCCCGCTCGACACCGTGCCGCAGGGAGCCGGTCACCTGGCCTTCCGTACGTACGGCCCGTGGACGTAGATGGCCGACGCTTGGGCACCAGAACGAGACGGTCAGGACCCCGACCGCCACATCGTCAGCGAGCTCGGTCTGGGCTTCACCGACGTGTCGGCCGAGGAGCTCCGTGGCTGGGCCCCCGTGTCCCCGGAGATGTGGGTGCCCGGCACCGACGTGCTGCGACTCTCGGTGGTGGCGGTCTGGGCCGACGTGGCGTGCGGGCTCCTCGCCGTCGAGGTCTACAAGCCGCGCCTCCCCGTCACCCTCGACCTCGAGATCGGCATCTACGAACCGATTCGGGGCTGTGACGAGGTGCACGTCGTGTCACGGGTGATCAAGCGCGGGCGGTCGGTGTCGGTGCTCGTCGCCGACTTCACCGACGGCGACGGTCGACCGTTGGGCCTCGCCACCGGCTCGTTCATGATGTCGCCCAACCCCGACTTGGTACTTTCCGAGAAGTCCGGGACCTCGCTGCTTCGCCGGCCCGGCGAGCAATGGCTGTCGGCGCCCTTCGCCGAACGTTCGCAGTGCGTCCGAACATCTCCTGGGGTGGCCGAGCTACCCCGCACGATCGACGGACTCAACGGCGCAGGAAACATCAACGGCGGTCTCACCGCCCTGGTCGTGGAGGAGGCGGCCCTCTCGGTCGCCGACGGGGCGACGCTGTCGTCGATGTCGATGCGCTACCTCAAGCCGATCCGCACCGGACCCGCAGTCGCCAACGCGAACGTGCGCGAAGGGCTGGCGCGCGTCGACGTCGTCGACGCGGCGACCGACGACCGCGTCGCCATCACCAGCACGGCCCGCTTCTTCCCGTGGACGTGATCGGATCGCGGGTTCAATCGATCGAGCACAGACGGACGCGAGAGGGACAGTCGATGAGTGGGTGCCCGTGACCGAGGACATCAGCATCGCTCGACGCATCCGGCTGCTCGTCGAGCAGGACCCGGAAGCACCGGCCTACCTCCACCTCGCCGCCGACGGCTCCGAAGAGCTGTTCACCTGGGCGGAGCTCGACCGGCGCTCGACGCAGCTCGCCCGGGCCCTGGCCGAGCGCGGCCTCACCGTCGGCGAGCGCCTGGCCCTCGCGCTGCACAACGGCCCGCCGCTCATGTTCGGGCTGCTCGCCGCGTGGAAGCTCGGCGCCGTTCCGGTACCGCTGCGCTGGGACCTCCCCGACTGGGAGCTGGATCGCCTCGGCACGGTGATCGCGGCGCGCGTCTTCCTCGGTGCCGACGACACCGAGTGGATCGACTCGACACGCGATCGTGACGACACGCCGTTGCCCGACGCCGTCGCTCCGAACCTCAGCGGCATCTGCAGCGGCGGTTCGACCGGGACGCCCAAGGTCATCCTCACGGGCCGCGGCATGTACGACGAGCGGTACGCGACACCGGTCGCCGCGGCGTGGCAGGAGGTGGAACGACCCCAACGGGTGCTGCTCCTCGGACCGATCCACCACACGACCGGTCTCGCGCAGGTGCTCAATCTCCTCGCCGGCGACTACCTGCTCGCACTCGAGAAGTTCGACGCGGCGCGGGCCGTCGACGTGATCGAACGCCATCGCGTCACCACCTTCTCGGCGACGCCGACGATGCTGCAACGCATCGCGGACCTGCCCGGCATCGAGGAGCGCGACCTTTCCAGCCTCGTGTGGATCCTCCAGGGCGCGGCGCCGATGCCACCCTCGTTGGTCGACCGCTGGGCGGCGCTCATCGGCGCCGAACGCATCTACATGGCCTACGGCCAGACCGAGAGCATCGGCCTGACCCGGGTGCGGGGCGACGAATGGCTCGAGCACCGCGGGACCGTCGGCCGCCCCCGACCGCCCACCGAGGTGCGCATCCTCGGCGGCGACGGGAACGAGCTCCCGCCGGGCGAGGTCGGCGAGATCTTCCTGCGCACCGCGAACTTCGGCGGCTACGACTACCTCGGTGACAACACGTCGCTGCCGTCCACGCCCGACGGGTTCAAGAGCGTCGGCGACATGGGCCACCTCGACGAGGACGGCTACCTCTACTTCGCCGATCGCCGCGTCGACATGATCGTGACGGGCGGCGCCAACGTCTACCCCGCGGAGGTCGAGGCCGCGTTGCTCGACCACCCCCGAGTTGCCGATGTCGTCGTCATCGGGCTGCTCGATCCCGAGTGGGGGCGGCGGGTCCACGCCATCGTCGAGCCGGTCGACCCGGCGACACCTCCGACACTCGAGGAGATCCGCGCGTTCGCCAAGAGCCGTCTCGCTCCCTACAAGGTCCCGAAGACGCTCGAGATCGTCGAACGGATCCCGCGCAGCGAGGCGACGAAGGTGAACCGCTCGGCGCTGGTCGCGGCGCGGGGCGGTTGACGGGCTCGGCATTCGTCACCTGAACTGAAGGATTCGCGCAGCGCCACCCGGCGCCGCGCTCACCGCTGGGGGGTTGGGATGCAGCAAGAGCGCTACCGCGTCGTGCAGTGGGCCACCGGGCACACCGGCATGCGATCGCTGCAGCACATCATCGAACACCCGCGACTCGAGCTCGTCGGGTTGTACGTCTACGCCGACGACAAGGTCGGGCGCGACGCCGGCGAGCTCTGCGGCAAGGACGCGACCGGCGTGGTCGCCACGCACGACATCGAAGCGATCATCGCGACCAAGCCCGACTGCGTGGTGTACATGCCGCTCCTCGACCACGAGTCCACCGACGACATGTGCCGGCTCCTGGCGGCGGGCGCCAACATCGTGACGCCCGTCCCGAACTACTTCCATCCGCCGAGCATCGATCCCGACGTCCGGCAACGTTTGGAAGAAGCCTGCCGGCAGGGCGCGTCGTCGTTCTATTGCACGGGCCCCGGGCCCGGGTTCATCCAGCTCGACCTCCCACTGACCCTCGCCCTGATGGAGCGGCGACTCGATCGCCTCACGATCGTGCAACACGCTGATCTGTCCGAGCGGAAGTCGCCCGCGTTCCTCCCGACGGTCTTCGGGATGGCGCCGGAGGACTCGGGCCAAACCCGACCCGCGACGCGCCTGGGCTGGGCCGACACGCACTGCCTCCGCCAGTTCGCGGCCGCCACCGGCCTGCAGATCGACGAGTTCACCCGGACGGTCGAGTACGCGGTGACGACCAGGACCCTCGAGCTCGGAGCAGTCACGATCGACGGCGGAACGATCGGGGCCTGGCGCATCCAGATGACGGGCCTGCGCGACGGGAGCCCCCTGCTCGAGTTCCAGCGGAACCTGTTCGTCACGCGCGATCTCGACCCGGCGTGGGAGCTGCGCACGACCGGCTGGCACATCGTCGTCGACGGCGACGCGCCACTCGAAGTCTCCATCGACTTCGAGAAGAACGACTACGGGGCGGTTTCAGCGGGCTACAACGCGAACATCGTCGTCAACGCGGTGCCCGCCGTGTCCGACGCGCCTCCCGGCATTCGCACCGCCGACGAACTGCGACTCATCCCCTACTTCGGCTGAGCCCGCCGCCCACGTGTCGGCGAGGCGTCGGTCAGGTGCCGACGTAGGCCGCGAGGTGCTCGCCGGTGAGGGTTGAACGGGCGGCGACGAGGTCGGCAGGTGTGCCCTCGAAGACGATCCGGCCACCGTCGTGGCCGGCGCCGGGACCGAGGTCGATGATCCAGTCGGCGTGGGCCATGACCGCCTGGTGGTGCTCGATGACCACGACCGACTTGCCCGAGTCGACGAGCCGATCGAGCAGGCCGAGCAACTGCTCGACATCGGCGAGGTGGAGGCCGCTCGTCGGCTCGTCGAGGACGTAGACGCCGCCCTTCTCGGCCAGGTGGGTGGCCAGTTTGAGCCGCTGCCGCTCGCCGCCCGAGAGCGTGGGGAGCGGCTGGCCGATCCGGAGGTAGCCGAGCCCGACGTCGACGAGCTGGTCGAGGATCTTGTGCGCAGCCGGGGTGTCGGCCTTGCCGGCGGCGAAGAACGCCTCGGCCTCGGTGACGGCCATCGCGAGCACCTCGCTGATGTCCTTCCCGGCGAGCTCGTACTTCAGCACCTCGGCCTGGAACCGCTTTCCCTCGCACTCCTCGCACACGGTGGCGACGCCGGCCATCATCGCCAGGTCGGTGTAGATGACACCGGCGCCGTTGCAGTTGGGGCAGGCGCCCTCGGAGTTGGAGCTGAACAGCGCCGGCTTCACGCCGTTGGCCTTCGCGAACGCCTTGCGGATCGGGTCGAGCAACCCGGTGTAGGTCGCGGGGTTGCTGCGCCGCGAACCCTTGATCGCGGCCTGGTCGACCGACACCACACCGTCGCGCCCCGACACCGAGCCGTTGATCAGCGAGCTCTTCCCCGAACCGGCCACACCGGTCAGCACCACCAGCACGCCGAGCGGGATGTCGACATCGACGTCCTGCAGGTTGTGCGTGTCGGCGCCGCGCACCTCCAACGTGCCGGTCGGCGTCCGCACCGTCTCCTTGAGGGAGGCACGGTCGTCGAGGTGCCGGCCGGTGATGGTGCCGCTCGCCCGCAATCCTTCGACGGTGCCCTCGAACACCACCTCGCCACCGCCCGTGCCCGCGCCGGGGCCGAGATCGACCACGTGGTCGGCGATGTCGATCGTCTCCGGCTTGTGCTCGACGACCAGCACGGTGTTGCCCTTGTCGCGCAGCGCCAGCAGCGTGTCGTTCATGCGCGCGATGTCGTGCGGGTGCAGCCCGACCGTCGGCTCGTCGAACACGTAGGTCACGTCGGTGAGCGACGATCCGAGCTGCCGGATCATCTTGGTGCGCTGCGCCTCGCCGCCCGACAGCGTGCCCGTCGGCCGGTCGAGCGAGAGGTAGCCCAGCCCGATCTCCACGAACGAGTCCAGCGTCTCGCCCAGCGACTCGAGCAGCGGTGCCACCGACGGCTCGTTGAGACCGTGCACCCACTCGGCCAGGTCGCTGATCTGCATCGCGCACGCGTCGGCGATGTTGATCTTCTTGATCTTGGAGGACCGGGCGGCCTCGTTGAGCCGGGTGCCCCCGCACTCGGGGCACGTGGTGAAGGTGATGGCCCGCTCCACGAACGCGCGGATGTGCGGCTGCATCGAGTCGACGTCCTTTGACAGCATCGACTTCTGGATCGACGGGATCAGCCCCGCGTACGTCAGGTTGATGCCGTCGACCTTGATCTTGGTCGCGCTCCTTGTAGAGCAGGTCGTTGAGCTCTTTCTTGGTGAACTTGCGGATCGGCTTGTCCGGGTCGAAGTAGCCGCAGCCACGGAAGATGCGGCCGTACCAGCCGTCCATGCTGTAGCCGGGGATCGTGAGCGCGCCGTCGTTGAGCGACTTGCTGTCGTCGTAGAGCTGCGACAGGTCGAAGTCGGTCACCGATCCCATGCCCTCGCAGCGCGGGCACATGCCGCCGACCCGCGTGAACGAGCGCTTCTCCCTCGTCGTCTTGCCGCCCTTCTCGAACGTGACCGCAGCCGGCGCCGCTGATCGTCGCGGTGTTGAACGAGAACGCCTGGGGTGAGCCGATGTGCGGCTTGCCGAGCCGGCTGAAGAGGATGCGCAGCATCGCGTTGGCGTCGGTGACGGTGCCGACCGTGGAGCGGGGGTTGGCGCCCATCCGCTCCTGGTCGACGAGGATCGCGGTCGTCAGCCCCTCCAGCACGTCGACGTCCGGCCGCGCCAGCGTCGGCATGAAGCCCTGCACGAACGCGCTGTAGGTCTCGTTGATGAGGCGCTGCGACTCCGCGGCGATCGTGCCGAACACCAGCGAGCTCTTGCCCGATCCGGAGACACCGGTGAACGCCGTCAGCCGGCGCTTCGGGATCTCGACGCTCACGTCCTTGAGGTTGTTCACGCGCGCGCCCACCACGCGGATCAGATCGTGGCGGTCGGCGTCCGCCGCGTCCGACCGCGTGGCCTTCGACTTTGCCGCGCTCAACGCTCAGGCCTGCGCGATGCGGACGAGGTTGCCGGACGGGTCGCGGAACGCGCAGTCGCGCGCGCCCCACGGCTGCGACGCCGGCTCCTGGAGCACCTCGGCGCCCGACGCGCGGACCTTCTCGAAGGTGGCGTCGAGGTCGTCGGAGCGGAAGATCGCAGCCTGCAGCGACCCCTGCGTCACGAGCGTGAGCAGGGCGTCGCCCTCGGCCTGCGAACGACCGCCGTGCGGCTGGGACAGGACGATGTCGACGTCCTGCCCCGGGGCGCCGACGGTGACCCAGCGGAAGCCGTCGGACGCGACGTCGTTGCGGACCTCGAGGCCGAGCGCGTCGCGGTAGAAGCCGAGCGCGTCGTCGGGGTCGTGGACGGGGATGAACATGGTGGAGACGGTGACTGTCATGCGACGACTGTACGAGCACCGACCCGCCGCGTGCTTCTCCGATCCTGCTCGGTGCCCGGCGAGTCGGCCGTGCTCAGACCGTTGCCCTGGTGCGCCGCGGTCGCGTCGCGACCATGCTCACGCACGACGGAACGACCTCGACGTCGCGGTGGTCGCGCGCGCGGTACCGCGACGGCGTCTCGCCGACGATCTCGGTGAAGCGCGAGCTGAACGAGCCGAGCGACGTACAACCGACGGCGACGCACGTGTCGGTGACCGACATCCCCTGACGCAGAAACGCCTTTGCGCGCTCGATGCGTCGCGTCATGAGATACGAGTACGGCGTCTCGCCGTAGGCAGCACGGAACTTGCGCGAGAAGTGCGCGGGCGACATGAGCGCGGCACGCGCCATGGCCGGGACATCGAGCGGCTGCCGCGTACTCGCGGTCGATGAGGTCGCGCGCCCGACGCAGGTGCGCGAGGTCGGCGATCTCCTCCGGCGTCATACCGACGACGTTACGCGACCGGCCGCCCCGCGAGGTCAAGCTTCCTCGTGACGACCGCCAGTCAGTTGGCCCGTCGTCCCGAGTGTCAACCCTTTCGCTCCTCCGACGAATCCACCAGACTCGGCGCACGCAGCTTGCCACCGTGGCAAATCCCGAACTGTTCCCCTCCCCTTGATGCAGCGCAAAGGTCGGCTCCCCAGATGGTCAAGCTCGAGCAATGGGTTCCTGGCATCCGGGTGCTGCGGGGCTACCAACGCCAGTGGCTGCGTCCGGATCTTGTCGCTGGTCTCGTGCTCGCCGCGATCCTCGTGCCTCAAGGTATGGCCTACGCGGAGCTGGCCGGGCTGCCGGCGGTCACCGGGCTGTACACGACGATCGCCTGTCTCGTCGGCTATGCGATGTTCGGGCCGTCACGCGTGTTGGTGCTCGGACCCGATTCTTCGATCTCCCCCCTGATCTTCGCGGCGATCGTTCCGCTCCTCGCCGGTGGCGACGCGGGGACCGCGATCGCCCTCGCCGGCATGCTCGCCCTCATGGTCGGGCTCGTCGAGATCGCCCTCGGACTCGGCAAGCTCGGCTTCGTCGCCGACCTCCTCTCGAGCGAGGTGCAAGTCGGGTACATGAACGGGCTCGGCATCACGATCATCGTGGGCCAGCTCCCGAAGCTGTTCGGGTTCTCGACCGATGCGAATGGATTCGTCCGCGAGATCGAGCAGTTCTTCCGCAACATCGACGAAACCCACACGACCACGCTCGTTGTCGGACTGAGCGTGCTCGTCATTCTGCTCGTGCTGCCGCGACTCGTTCCCCGCGTCCCGGCCATCCTCGTCGCGGTCGTCGGCGTGACGATCGTCTCCGCAGTGCTGAACCTGTCGTCGAAAGGGGTGGCGACGGTGGGGTCGCTTCCCCGCGGGGTGCCGACCCCCGCGTTCCCCTGGACGAGCATCAACGACGTCGGGCCGCTCCTGATCGCCGCGTTGGGCATCACCCTCGTCTCGCTCACCGACACGATCGCCACCGCGACGAGCTTCGCCTCGCGGCGAGGCGACGAGGTCGACCCGGACCAGGAGATGATCGGGTTGGGCGCCGCGAACCTCGCCGCCGGCCTGTTCCAGGGATTCTCGGTGTCGACGAGCGGCTCGCGCACCGCCGTCGCGGAGCAGTCGGGCGCGAAGAGCCAGCTCACCGGCGTGGTCGGAGCTGGATTGGTCGTCGTGCTCCTGTTGTTCCTCAACTCGCTGCTGGCAGATCTCCCGCAGACCGCGCTCGCCGCCGTGGTGATCACAGCCGCCTTGTCGCTGATGGATCTCGGGGTGCTCCGCCGGTACTTCCAGGTGCGGAAGTCGTCGCTCATCCTGTCGCTCGCCGCCACCGCTGGTGTCGTGCTGTTCGGCGTGCTCGAGGGCATCGTCATAGCGATCGTGTTGTCGATCCTCATGTTCTTCCGCCGTAGCTGGTGGCCTCACGGCGCCGTACTCGGTGCGGTCGACGGTCTCGACGGCTGGCACAACGTCGAGACCTTCCCCGAGGCGCGTCAGCTCCCCGGCATCGTCGTGTACCGATGGGAAGCCCCGCTCTTCTTCGCCAATGCCGGTGCCTTCCGCTCCCAAGTCCGTCGACTCGCACTCGAAGAACAACCTTCGTGGATCGTCGTGCAGTGCGAGGCGATCACCGACATCGACGTCACCGCCGCCGACATGCTCACGCTTCTGGACGACGAGCTCAACACCAAGGGAGTGCGCGTAGCGTTCGCAGAGCTACGCAGTCGTTTGCAAGACCTCACGTTGCGCTACGGCCTGTTCGAGACACTCGACCGAAACCATTTCTATCCCACCCTCGATGCCGCACTCTCCGAGATCGGAGCGCTCGGCGAGGACGGAACGGCGTGACGTCCCAGTGGGCTCGGCTGTTCCGACGCGACCCCAACCGGTCGGTGCGCCGCGCCAGTGACGCGGTACGGCTCGTCGTCGCCGTGGCAATCTTCGTCGGGCTTGCGATCCATGCCGGCAACGAGAGCAGCGCGGAGCGCTCTCTCGCACGCTTCGTCGCCGAGCTCCCGGCCGGACTCCGCACACCGCTCGAGGGCCTGTACGTACTCGCGGTCCTGTGGGTCGTCGGTCTGATCGTCATTGCCGTTCTCATGGGTCGGCGCTGGCGGCTCGCGCGCGACATCGCGTGCGCCGCCGTCATCGCATGGGTCGCAGCTCGGCTTCTCGGCTCCGCTCTCCAGGGCCTCGGACTCGGCGATCTGCTCGACGCTCTGATCCGCGCCGGGGCTTCACCGCAGTTCCCGCTCACACGTGTCGCGATGGTCATGGCCGCCGTGGCCGTGGCATCACCGCACCTCACGCGGCCGTTCCGCCGGGTCGGCCAGAGCCTCGTCGGTCTCGTCGCGCTCGCGGCGCTCTACCTCGCAACGGCGCTACCGGGCGACGTGCTCGCCGCCGTCGTCATCGGGTGGGCAGCGGCGGCGCTCGTCCACCTCGCCTTCGGCGTACCGATGGGGCAGCCGACCGAAGACGAGGTCCGGGACGCGCTCGCGCGCCTCGGTGTCCATCTCGTCGACCTGGCGCGTGAGGATCAGCAGCCACGCGGTCGGAGCGCGTTCATCGGGCAGGATGCGGGCGGCGACGTGTTCGTGACCGCGTTGGGCCGCGACGAGATCGACGCGCAGCTCCTCGCCCGGCTGACCCGTTGGGCGGTATTGCGACACCAGAGTCCGGTGCTGTTCGTCACCCGTCGCCAACAGGTGGAGCACGAGGCGTACGCGCTGCTCCGCGCCGCTGCGGGCGGCGCGCCGGTCCCGCCACTGGTCACTGCCGGTACCCCCACCGACCGCATCGCCCTCGTCGCTGTCCGATCCGTCGCGGGCACGCGGCTCGACGCGCCGGGCGCGGACACATCGGACGCCACACTGATGGCCACGTGGCAGGCGGTCACCAAGCTCCACGCCTCGGGCGTCGCGCACGGGCGGCTCGGCGCGGGCGCGATCGTCGTCGGGACCGACGGACCGGTGATCGTCGACTTCGCCACCGCGACGACGGCGCCCGATGGGCGGCAATGCGCAGCCGACGTGGCGGAGCTCCTGGCCGCGACTACGGCTCTCGTCGGCGTCGACCGCGCCGTCGCTGCCGCTCGTCCGATGGAGCGGGGCGCGCTCGCCGCGGCCCTCCCGCTCCTCCAGCCATCGACACTCACCAGCGCCACCCGCTCCGCGCTCGGAGACGCAAAGGAGCGCGAAGCCACCCTCGACGCGCTGCGCGCCTCCACTGCGCGTGCAGCCGCCACGCCCGTTCCCGAACTCGAGCGCCTCGCCCGCGTCAGCCTCAAGACGCTGACGATGACGATCGGCGCGCTCGTCGCCGTCTTCGTCCTGCTCAACCGCATCGGCAGCCCGTCCGAGCTCTGGGACACGCTCCGCGCCGCGACGTGGTGGTATGTCGCCCTCGCCATCCTCGCTGCGCTCGCGACGAACCTGGCCTTTGCCGTCGCGTTTGTCGGCACCGTCCCCACCCGGATCGCGTTCTCACCCGTCATATGGCTCCAGGTCGCGATGGGGTTCTCCAACGTGGCACTCCCTGCGGGAGCCGAGAGCGCGGTGCAGGTTCGGTTCCTGCAGAAGCAAGGACTGGACCTCGCCTCTGCGGTCGCGGTCGGCGGCGTGTTGAGCACCGTGTCGGAGTTCGTGGTCGCCTTGGCACTCTTCGGGGTCGCGCTCCTGCTCGCGCCGTCCGCGGTCCACCTCGGCCACATCCCGGCTGGAAGCATCGCCGCGGTCGTCGGCATCGCGGTCGTCGTGGTCGGCGTGCTGGTCGCCGTCGTGTTCGGTGTCCGCTCGGTCCGGTCGAAGGTTCTGCCCCACGTCCGTCAAGCGGGACGCGCGATGTGGGACGCGGTCCGGTCACCCGGCCGCATGGCGCTGCTCGTCGCCGGCAACGTGGTCGCACAATTTCTCTATGTCGGCGTGCTCCTGGCCTGCTTGCACGCGTTCGGCAGCGGCGCATCTTTCTGGACGCTGCTCGCGCTCAACATCGGCATCTCCACGATCGCGGGGCTCGTTCCCATCCCAGGCGGCGACACCGCGGTGTCGACACTTGGCATGTCGGGCGCGCTCATCGCCATCGGCGTGCCCGAGACCGCAGCCGCGGCCGCCGTGCTCACGAACACGGTCGTCACGAGCTACCTCCCCGCGATACCCGGGTGGTTCGCGACCAACCACCTCGTGCGCCACGACCAGCTGTGACCGTTGCGAGGGAGTGGCGGCAGGCGGCGCGTCGTCAGCCCATTTCGAACGGGCCCGTGCCGAGTTGGTCGCGCACCGTTTCGACCGCGGGATTCGTCAACGACCGGCGCTGCCAGTTGGCGCCGTCGACCACCAGCGTGGTCCCGGAGATGAACCGCGCGTACGGCGACGCGAGGAACGTTGCCGCCCACCCGAGCTCCTGACTCTGACCCACCCGCAATGCCGGCTGGCTCCGGTCCTTGTCGTGAGTGCGGTCGATGCTGTTGCGGATGTCGCTCGTCATGTCCTCGTGGGGAAAGAGCCCGGGCACCAGGCCGTTCACCTGGATGCCGTAGGGACCCCACTCGACCGCGAGCGACTCCGTGAGGTTCTTCACGCCCGCCTTCGCCGCGGCGGAGTGCACGAACCCGGGACCACCGGTCCACGCGTAAGAAGCGCCGACGTTGATGATCGATCCGGGTGTCCCAGCCGCGAGGTGCCGCCGGCCGAACTCACGGGAGCAGATGAAGGTGCCGTTGAGCGTGATGTCGACGACCGTCCGCCACGCATTCGGCGACATGTCCTCGGCGGGGACCGGGAAGTTCGCCGCCGCGTTGTTCACGAGCACGGCAGGCAGACCGAACGCCTCCTCGGCCGCGTCGAATGCAACGGCAACGCTGTCGGGCTCGCGGATGTCGCAGCTCACGGCCAGCACTCGCGCGCCGATCGCTTCGATCGCCTCGCGACCCGCCTGCAGGTGCTCCTCCTTGCGACTACCGATGACAATCGCGGCTCCGAGCCGCGCGAACTCCGACGCGATGGCCTTGCCCAGGCCGGTGCCGCCACCGGTGACGAACACACAAGCATCGTTGTACGTGCCTGCTGGCAGCGCCGTCGCGCCAACTTCGGGAGGCGCGGGAAGTCCGATGAGCTCTGCCACGACGGGTTCCTAACTTCCGGTGTATTCGGGTGGTCGTCCTTCGGCACGCGCCGCGCGCATCTCGGCGATGTCGTCGCTGCGACTGATGGTCGTCTGGTAGGTCATCTCGTCGGCCATCGACGTTCGGATCTGCGGTTGCGCGAGGTGGCGAATGACCTCACGCGCGAGCTTCACCGTCACCCTCGGCGCCGACGCGATCTGCTCGGCCATCTCCATCGCGGTCGAATCGAGATCGTCGGGGGCCACGACCCTGCTGACGACCCCGAGCGCCAACGCCTCGTCGGCCGAGAGGATCCGCCCGGTCAGCACCATGTCGCTCACGATGCCGTGCCCGCACATCTCGTAGAGCACCGCGACTCCTCCGGTGTCCGGGATCACGCCGTGGGTGAGCTCGGGCAGCCGGAACCGCGTGCCTTCCGCGGCGATGCGGATGTCGCAGAGCAGCGCCCGCTGGAACGAACCGCCCATCACCCAGCCCTTGCACGCCACGATGACCGGCGCGTCGAGATCCCAGAGCTGCTGGATCCCGCGGTGGCCACGCCGCATCAGCTCGTGGTGCGAGAGCGGCACCTTGAGGTTCCCGATCGACCCGACGTCGCGGCCGGACGAGAACGACTTCCCCTCCCCCCGCCAGAGCACGCAGCGGACATCGGGGCGCGCCTTCAGCTCTCCGAGGATCTCGAACAACGCGAGGTCCATGGCGTCGTCGAACGCGTTGTGCTTGTCCGGGTTGTCGTTCGTGATCGTCGCGATGCCGCCGTCGATCTCGAGCCGTACCCGTTCGTCGGACATGCGCACCTCGCCGTCGAGAGAATTCGTCTGCTGAAGGAGACCCCAATTGGTACTCGTTTGACACTCGACGGGACCAGAAGGGACCGCGGCCACCGTTGGCGGCGCTGCGTGCGTTGGATCTGTCAGCTGGGCAGCGCCGTCGGGTCGCTGTGATCGACGGGGAGCGTGAGATCTTCGAGCGCTCGTTGGAGTTGCGTGAAGCGGCGGGATCCGAGGGTGTCGGCGATCCGTTGTTCTGATGCTCGGGCTTGGCCGTGGATGGTCCTCTGGAGTCGGCGTCCCTTCGCGGTGAGTCGAACGACACGGGCCCGACCGTCGTTGGGATCGGGCTCACGGGTGAGGTAGCCGTGGTGTTCGAGCTGGCCGAGCAGGTCGTTGACGGATTGCTTGGTGATCTGGAGCTGGTCGGCGAGCTCGGTGGGACGCTGGCGGTCGAGGCCGGGATAGCGGAACATTCCGACATGGGCCGGGCTCACGTCCTCGTAGCCGGCGGCGACGACGCCCGCGAAGATCTGCTTCCACACTGATTGCCAGGCGACGCGCATCATCGCGCCGACGAGAGGGCCGCCATACTCAGATCCGCTTGACATGATGGTAAGGATACCATACGATCTGGTCGTAAGGAAACCTGATCACTCTCGGGACCCGAGCGAGACCATCGGGTCACCCACCCACAGAACGAGGCAGACCGATGAGTGCAGCAATCGTTGACAGTCCCCAGAACGAGCAAGCGCAGGCATGGTGGTTCCTCGACACCTTGGTCGTCGAGCATCGCTGCGCCCCGGGCATGGAAACAGTGGTGCTCGAGATGACCCTGCCGGTCGGGTCGTCGGCGCCGCTGCACGTGCACGACGATCTCGACGACACCTGGTACATCCTCGACGGTGAGATGGTGGTGCGCTGTGGCGACGACACGCACGTCGTCGGCGCCGGCCACTGGGTGTCGATGCCGCGCGGTGTCCCGCACACGTTCCGGGTGGTGGGCGAGCGCGACGCGCGCATCCTGTTGGTCCACGACAACGCCAGCTTCCGGGATCTGATCCGCGACCTGGCCGTACCGGCGGGAGCCCATGTACTGCCGACACAGCCGGTCTTCCCGCCGATGGACGAACTCGCCCGAATCGCGCGCGACCCGCGACCTCACGCCGATCGGACCGCCGATGA
>CAWHIU010000003.1:0-119875 GCA_963829475.1 uncultured Actinomycetes bacterium
CACTTGTGGTAGCCGGACCCGTCGGCCTTCTCGTGGTGCGCAGCCGCGATCGGGTTCAGGTCGGCGAGGGCCGGTGAGCGGCGCAGCATCTGTTCGGTGAGCATCGGGTGGAGCTCGACGCGATCGAACTCCGCGCGTGTGAGCGGTCCGGGCTTGTCCCAGATCGAGTTGGGGACCACGGTCGTGCCGAAGTCGTGCAGGAGCGCGGCTCTTCGGATCGTGGTGATCGCGTCATCGGTGAACCCGAGCCGCTGTGCCGCGCCCGCGGCGAGGTCGGCGCAACGGCGGCTGTGGCCGGTCATGAAGGGCGACTTCAGGTCGATGAAGTCGGCGGCCACGGTGAGCGCGTCGTCGAGCTCCGCTCCGGTCAGGGTGCGGTGCGGTTCGGGCTCGAGGTCGAGCACGGCATCCCACGGCTCCAGCTTCGCGAGCCGTTCGAACCAACTTCCCCCGTGCTCGACGAAGAGATCGGCGAGCTCGGGGTCGTACGTCTCGCCGCGACGGTGGCCGGCGGCATCGAGCGCCTCGGCCGGTGAGAAGAGTCGGCCGATCGCTTCCATGTCGTGGCTGAGGTGCACGACGCGCATCGCGGGTGGGATCGCGTCCCCGCTCGCATGGGTCGGGTAACCGTTGCCGTTCCACCGCTCGAACGTGAAGGCCAACGCTTCCCGCACCGGGGACCCGACATCGAGTCGCGCCGCGAGCATGTCGCCCACCTCGCATCCCGACGCGAAGTTCTGGACGACCCACTCCTGAACACCGTCCTGGATCGTCTGCAGGATCTGCTTGGTCTCCTCCGGACCGCGGCCCGCGGTCGCGTAGGCCACGACGTCGCGCATGACCTCGGCCGGATTCGCGGCGTCGTGCACCAGCGTCTGGGCGCGGATGGCGATCTCGTCACCGAAGAGCGTGGAGACCTCGTGGGCGTGGCCGGTACAGCCGACGTAGCGCAGCAGCGCGACCCAGTAGACGGTGTCGCGGAGCTCCTGGTCGAAGCCGGCTTCCTCGCTCAGCCACATGCCCAGGAGGCATGACCGGAGCTGCGACTCGAGCGGCTGGCCGAACGCATTGTCCTGCGCGAGCGCGAACGTCGCCACGAGCTCGCCGAGACGCAGAGATGGTTCGGAAATGGGGATGCCTCCCGATGCCCCGGCGCCCGAATCGGCGCGCGATCGACGCTACCGGGTCAGACCGGTGGCCGACCACCGCCGATGGCGCTGACGGCTTCGGGTTCAGAGGGGGAGCGGGTTGCTGAGGACGCCGGTGCCAGGCACGCGGCCGGCCAGCACCCGGATGAACTCGATCGCGTCGAGCTCGACGCGCTCGCCGTCGACGCCTTGGCTGAACTTCCCGCCGGCGGGGCCGTCGAGGATCAGCTCGAACGCGTCGCCGTGGATCGATGCCCATTCGCCGACGATGTCGGCGACGAGGCGACCGTCGTGCTCCCCGGTGAGGTGCATGTCGCGCCCGGTTGCGACGCACACGTCGATGCGGTGGGCCCAGACGTCGCGCGTGAAGCCGACGTCGAGGAGGTACTTCAGCGGCGCCCACCCGATCGGCGGCCCGAACGGGAGCGGCAGGTGGCGCATGGGTGGCGGCGTCCCCCATCGACCCTTCACCGCTCGCGGCCCGACCGCCGAGAGCTGCGCAACGATCTCGTCGTTGGTGAGCTGTGAACGTTCGCGGATCTGCACCTCGTTCAAGCCGTCGACCCAGTGGTGCGAGTCGATCTGCTTGTTGAGGGGGATGCCGCGCCGGAGTTGATGCAGGAACTGCGGGAACGAGGCCTGCGCATCGCCCGAACCGAGCACGTGGAGCGCGAGCTTGCGGACGTCCCACGCGGTGCAGTCGGTCGGCAGCGTCCACTCGTCGGGTGTCAGCGAGCTCATCAGCTCGGCGAAGCGGCGGAACTCCTCATCGGCGAGAACCTTGGCTTCGGGCCGGGCGATCCGTTCGGGAATCATCAGCGAGGTCTCCTTCGCTCGGCGTCGTCGAGGTAGAGGTTGATGAGTCGGTCGAGATGACGGGTCCAGCGGTTCCCGCCGGGGTCGTTGCTGATCTGCGCGTCGATCAGGCCCGCCACCATGGCGACGAAACAGTCGATGTCGCCGGGATCGTCGATGCCGGCGGCGCGCAGCAGCGCGGTGGCCTGGTCGAGCACCGACTGCGCGAGCGCGTACGAAGCCGGTGACGGCTCGAACCCGGGAATCGGACGCTGGAACAGCAGCAGGTGGCGTTCCTGGTTCTCGACCGCGAACGCGACGAACGTCGTCATGAACGTCTGCACCGCCTCGCGGGGATCGGGCGGGAGGTCGACGGTGTCGAGTCGGGCGAGGAGCTGGCGGTTGCCGTCGGCGAACATCGCGTCGTAGAGCGCATGCTTCGAGTCGAAATATGCGTACAACGACGGCTGCCGGATGCCCACCGCGCGGGCGAGGGCGTGGAGCGAGAGCCCACTGATGCCGTGCTCGCGCGCCAGCTCCCACGCCGCGGCGACGATCGTCGCCACCCGCTGCTCACGCCGTTCCGCCACGGTTCCTATCATCGATAGGGATTCTACCTATCAGCAATAGGAAGTCAAGACTGCGTCAACTCACACGGGATCGAGACGACGGTGCTCGATGCCGGTCAGCGTCTCGTGCACGATGCGTTCCTCGTCGGTTCCGGCGTCGGCGAGGCTCGCCGTCACCGCGACCGTGATCGCGGCGAGGTCGGTCTCCGACATCCCCGACGCCGTGAACAGCGCGCAGGCCTTGACCCAGGGGCGTCGCCACCTGCCGTCGCGATCTTGCACGAGCTCGAGCAAGACCTCGCATTGACTCAGTGGCGGCACGGGAAACGGTCGACTGAGCGCGGTGAGGCGCTCGCGGTCCGACAGGCGGGGCTCGAGCAACGCGACCGCGGCCCGCTCGGTGCCGGTCAAGGTCACGTCGAGCCATTCCAGCGCGAGCGCATGGGAGTGTGGGTCGCTCTGCGCGAGCTGGAACACGACTCGGTTGAAGCCCTCGATGCCGTGTCGCATCGAGAAGGCCGCAAGGACGCGTCGCCGGATGAGCTCGAGCTCGTCGCGCAGCGCGTCGCACTGCAGCGCCGCCGCCGGCTCGTTCTCGAACGCAACGAGTGCGCGCAGCGCATGGGCCGCGTGTTCGAGGTCGTCGTGCACGACCGATTCGGTGAACTCCGAGTCGTCGTGAGCGTCCAAGTCCGGCGATCCCGTGACGGCCAACGCTCGCATCACCGCGAGTCCGACTTCGCGGTCGCGATGTTCGATGTGCCGGCGGAGCAGAGCGATCGCGGAGGGCCCTCCGATCTCTCGGGCGGTCCGCACGAGCAACTCCTGGACCTGCCGACCACGGGCTCCGTCGCGTAGGCCTTCGTCGACGGCGACGAGCGCGGCGTCACCGGCTCGCGCGAGGGCATCAACTGTGGCGCCGGCGGTCCGTCGATCGTCGAGATGGTCAACGACTTCCGCAATCAGCGCCGCGTCCTCTGGCCTCCTCAGCGCATCGAGCGCGGCGTTGACCACATCAGCGTCGGGATCCGCGAGAAGCGCGCGGAGCACGGGTCGGTCCGCCCTGCCCCCAGGCTCGACCTCGCCGAGCATGCGAGCGGCGATGGTGCGATCCGACGCGGCGGTGGATCGGGCCAGTCGGGCGATCTCAGTTGCGACCTGCTCGCGCGTGGCGTCATCGCCGGCTCGGTTCAGCGCGAACGCAACGGCAACCTTCACCTCGGCCGCGGTGTCGTTCGAGTGCGCGGCGATACGTGGGAGGTCCGACGGATCCCCCTCGGCACCGAGCACACGAATGCTGACGGCTCTCATCGCGGAGGATGGATCGTCGAGGCCGTCGCGCGCGGCTTCTGCCGCGGCCGGCGGGCTCACCTGGGCCAGCCGTTCGAGTGCATCCGTCCGGACGCTCTCGCGCTCGTCGGCGACGAGGCGTTGGAGCCGCACCGGTAGCTCGGGATGCTCGGCGGTCGCGAGGATGTCGAGGCCGAGCCGTATGTCGCGTTCGTCGTCGCTCTCGACGAGGCGGTCGATCGCGATCAGCGTGCTCTCCTCCCCGACGGTGAGGTCGGCAGGGTCGAGCGTGCGGCCCCGGAGATTGGCGAGCAGGTTCACGCGGTACTCGCGGTAGAGAAGGATCGCCACCACCACCCACGCCGAGACGACGATTGCAATGAGCACGGGCAGCATCAGCCCTTCGGTGCCACCCACCGCCTGGACGACGAGCAGCACCACGCCGCTCGCGCCGATGGCGACGGGGACCGCGAGTCCTTCGACCGTCGCCTGCGCGACGGATCGCATGCGGGTCGGTACCGCCTGGTATGCGGCGCTCAACGACGTGCGTGACGTCCCGTCACTGAGCGTCAGGTCGGTCACCCGCGCCGCGACGATGAGGATGAACACGGTCGTTGCCCCTGAACCAAGGAAGGCAGTGGTGACGATCACCGCGGCGACAAGAGCCAGCACACCAATTGCGTTCGCGGTCAGCCCGTAGCGCAGCCCGAAGCGGTGGAGCAGGACGCCGGCGACGGCGAGGAGGAACACGATGTCGGTTCCGTAGGCAATCACCGAGAACTGGCTGATGAACCGGGCCAGTGCTTCGCTGCTCGCGTAGCGCTGCGGCGGCGCTCGCGAGCACGTGGAAGTCGAGCCATTGGCTCTCCACCGCCGACAGCATCTGGAACGCGACGATGAGCATCACGTAGCGATTGCGCGACAGCGCGCGCAGCGTCGGGCGCTCCGTCTCGACCCCTGCGTGGTCGCCGTCTGCACGGTCGGCCGCTGCGTGCTCGACCACCGAGAGCTCGGCGGGGTACCTGCGTCGGGTGGTGACCACGAGACCGAGGAACAGCGCCGACGCAACGGCCGCGGCGGCGAGCAGGCTCTCGGTGGGGCCGAGGATCGCGAGGAGCGGCGGCCCGGTGAGGCCGCCGGCCACGAACCCGAGCGCGAATCCGGCGACGACTCGGGCGTAGAAGACCTTGAGCACGCGGACGTCGAGCAGCATCCCGGCCTGGCCCACGACGAAGATGAAGCCCACCGGCACCATGATCGGTACGAGCACGAGAAGCGCGAACGAGACCCAGTCGGCGTCCCACGTCGACAGCACGATCCACGACGCCGCGAGCGCGAGACACAACCCGATGAGCGTCGTCGTCGCGACCGAGGCGAGCGGTTGTCTTCGAAACGCCGCTGCGAGCACGATGCTCGTCACCACTCCGGCGACGGCGGCACCGATGTACGTCACGGGGAGGAGTTCGGAACCGTACGCCGCGAGGAAGATCGCGCTGGCGGGGATCGTGACCCAAGCAATCGTGAGACCGAGCGCGAACCCCTGCCCGGCCAGCAAGAGGATCGGCCTACTCGGCGACTCGCGCGCCGGTTCGGCTCCGGTCACGCCCCGGCCGTCTCAGCGTGGTCGTCGGCGCCGGCCTGCAGCATCCGCGCCAGCATCGAGATCACGCCGCGCGCGATCTCCGGTCGATCGTCGAGGAGCTCCTCGAACGGCCCGCGGCGCAGGCGCAGCAGCAGGCTCGGCTCTACCGCGGTGACCGATGCCGACCGCGGTGCGGGCGCGAGCACGGCGAACTCGCCGACGACCCCTCCCGGGCCGTTCTCGACCAACGTCCGTTCCCCGATGTGGATCCGGATCCTCCCCTCGGCGACGACGAAGAGCCAGTCTTCGACCGAGCCGCGCTCGATGATGCAGTCGCCGGCTTCGAACGACACTTCCTCGAGGAGCCGCGCCACCGCGACCAGCGTGTGGCCCGGAACCTCGCCGAACAACGCGACGCGCTGGAGCACCGCGACGCGTTCGATCGTCATGAGCCCGCTGGATCCGCCCGACATCGGCGTATCTTGCAAGCGCCGTCTGCCATCAAAGCGTCAGAAGTGTTGCAACTTCGTGAATGATTCAGCGAGGGAGCGGTCCGCCCGAGAGCGCGACGACGACTCCGACGGCGCCGGCTCCGAGGAAGCGTCGTGACCACTCCACGCTTCAGCACCAGGAGGAGCACGGCCGCGCCGCCGAGCACCGCGTACTGCCAGGTTCGCGCCGGGCCAACGCGAGCGGAATCGCGGACCCGATGATCGCACCGATCGCGGCCGGGCCGGCTCCGTCGAGGAATGCGCGGGCCCGCTCGTTCGAACGGATCCGGTCGAAGTGGTGCGCCCCGATGAAGATGAACAGGAACGACGGTGAGAACGCCACGAGCGCGGCGAGGAGACCCCCGGCGATGCCGAAGGCGGCGAAGCCGACGACCGCGACTGTCTGCACGACCGGGCCCGGCGTGATCTGTCCGAGCGCGACCGCGTTGAGGAACTGACCGTTGGTCATCCAGTGGTAGCGGTCGACGGCGTCGGAATGCATGAGCGGGATGATCGCGAAGCCACCGCCGTAGGAGAGCGCGCCGACCTTGAACGCGGTCCAAACGAGGGAGACGAGACCTCCCGACGTGACGGTCGCGCCGAGGAGCAATGGAGCCCCGAAGGTCAAGGCGCCGCCCTCGCTGCGTCGTGCCGCGCGGACGAAGAGCTCGATCGCACCGCACCCGAGGAGCACGACGACGAGCAGCGGCCCGAGGGTCGCGGCCGACACACCACCGGCCGCGACGTAGACGAGCCAGCGCAGTCGGGCGGTGTGGTGCACGCGCTGCCAGCTCGCCGGAACCAGTCTCCAGCCGGCGTCGACCGCGACGGCGGCGACCGCCGCTCCCGCGCCCGCCCCGGCACCGAGCACGCCGATCGGTGGAGCGTTCGCGAGGAACACCGCCGCGAGGACGAGGATCAGCGTGAGGCCGGGGACGATGAACGCGAGACCACCGACGAGCGCGCCGCGTCGGCCACCGACGCGTCGGGCGCAGTAGATCGCGAGCTGTGTCGAGGCCGGACCCGTCAGAAGGTTGCACGCCGCGATGGCGTCTTCGAAGTCGTGGGCCGTGAGCCAGCCCTTCCGGGTCACGCACAGGTCGCGCAGCAGCGCGATGTGTGTCGGCGGTCCACCGAACCCGATGCAGTCGATGCGACCCCACTCGCGAGCGACCGTGGTGAGGGGCGGCCGAGGCACCAGGCGAAGCTAACCCGACTACGCCGGGAATCCCTGCGATCATCGGTGCTCAGCTCGTGCGATTGCGTTCATGACCGGGGAGTGCCATGGGAATCCGTGAGTCAGCCAGTGAGCACATCGACGCCGAAGCCGAGGTGGTGTTCGATCTGGTGACCTCGGTGCCTCGGTTGCCCGAATGGAATCCCGGGATCACCGAGGTGCTGGACGCACCGGCGCGCCTCCAACCGGGATCAGTCTGGAAGGTGCGCATCCACGCGCTCGGACAGTCGTGGGTGAGCCGGTCGCAGGTCGTCGCGCTCGACCGCACCGCAGGGCACTTCGCCTACCGTTCACAATCCGACGACGGCAACCCGTCGTTCGCCGACTGGGACTGGCGGGTCGAGGCCGAGGGAACCGGGTCACGCGTCACCGTGGCCGTCGATCTCAACCCACGCACGTTCTGGCGCCAGCACCTGCTGATCCGGATCCGTCGCCCTGCGCTCCGCAAGGAGATGCAGCACTCACTCGCCGCACTCGGTTCGGTCGTCGCTGGCTGACCGTATCGCGCCGACCTGGCCCGACGTGGGCCAGACACCCGTCGGGGCCGCAGACCTCCCCGGATGGGTACTGTGCGGAGAGGCGACCGTCCACCGTTCGCCGCATCCAGGAGGACGTGACCATGCGCACCCCGATCTGTGACGAGCTCGGCATCGAGTTCCCGATCTTCGCCTTCACCCACTGCCGCGACGTCGTCGTCGCGGTGAGCAAGGCCGGCGGCTTCGGCGTGCTCGGCGCGGTGGGCTTCAGCCCCGAGCAGCTCGAGATCGAGCTGAACTGGATCGACGAGCACATCGGCGACCGCCCGTACGGCGTCGACATCGTGATCCCGAACAAGTACGAGGGCATGGACGCCGACATGTCGACCGAGGACCTCACGAAGATGCTCCAGGACATGGTCCCGCAGGGCCACCTCGACTTCGCCCGCAAGCTCTTGAACGACCACGGCGTGCCGACGCCCGAGGGCGAGGACAACTCGCTCCAGCTGCTCGGCTGGACCGAGGCCACCGCGACCCCGCAGGTCGAGATCGCGTTGCGGCACCCGAAGATGAAGCTGATCGCGAACGCGCTCGGCACGCCGCCGGCCGACATGATCGAGCACATCCACGCCGCGGGTCGCAAGGTCGCGGCACTGTGCGGTTCGCCGTACCAGGCGCGCAAGCACGCCGACGCCGGCGTCGACATCATCATCGCCCAGGGCGGCGAGGGCGGCGGTCACTGCGGTGAGGTCGGCTCGATGGTGCTGTGGCCGCAGGTGGTCAAGGAGGTCGCGCCGGTGCCGGTGCTCGCGGCCGGTGGCATCGGCAGCGGCGCGGCAGATCGCGGCCGCGCTCGCGCTCGGGTGCCAGGGCGCGTGGTCGGGCTCGCAGTGGTTGATGGTCGAGGAGTCGGAGAACACGCCCGTCCAGCAGGAC
The DNA here is from genome assembly GCA_963829475.1 of uncultured Actinomycetes bacterium. Taxonomy (GTDB): domain Bacteria; phylum Actinomycetota; class Acidimicrobiia; order IMCC26256; family JANYLB01; genus JANYLB01. Next base: position 8,525 of record CAWHIU010000003.1, read on the forward strand.
GACGTACGTGAAGGCGACGTCGCGCGACACCATGCGCAGCCGATCGTTCACCGGCAAGCCGTGCCGCATGCTGCGCAACGACTGGACCGAGGCGTGGGAGGCCGAGGGCAGCCCGGAGCCGCTCGGCATGCCGCTGCAGTACATGGTCTCGGGCATGGCGGTCGCCGCGACGCACCGCTACCCCGACCAGTCGGTCGACGTCGCGTTCAACCCGGTGGGTCAGGTCGTCGGCCAGTTCGAGAAGGTCGAGAAGACGGCGGCAGTCGTGCAGCGCTGGGTCGAGGAGTACCTCGAAGCGGTCGAGAACCTCGACCGACTCAACGCCGCCGCCGGCATCTAGCCGCGCACGTTCGTCAGCTCTTGCAGCGGAGGGCGGCCGCTGGAACTCCCTCCCGAAGGGGTGCGTCGCTGATCTTGGCGGCGCCGTCGAAGGGTCGGTCCAAGGCGAGGACCAGCGCGAGGTTGAGGGACACGATCACGGTGATCGCAACGGCGATGGCGATGTGCCATCGACGGTGCTGGGTGTCGAGCCCGCTGACCGCGGCGATGAGTGCGACGCTCGTGGCGACGATCACGACGAGCAGCAGATCGGGGAGGGGTGACGACGCCGAGTTGATGCGGCCACGCCGCGCCGCCGAGATGTTCCCGATCTGGTCGACGGTGGCCCGGTAGAACTCGGAGCGACCGGCGGTCGGCTCGGCCCGGGCGACCGTGGCGAACAGCGACTGCAGCGCGCGCCGCGTCGACGGGTCGGGGCCTTCGTGTGTCGCGAGGTACGGGATCTCGGCGCAGACGACCGACGCGGTCGTACGCGAGCGTCGCGCGCTGGATCTGTGACCGGCCCGGCTCGGGGAGCACGCTCGCGTTGAAGTATGTGGAGGCGATCGCGGCCGACTCGTTGGACACCTGGGACTGCGCGTTGTTGAACGCCTGCCACTCGTTGACGATGACGAACGCGACGAGCACGGCGTAGAGCCCGGCGACGACCCCGACGATCGTCGCGACGCTCGCTCCGGTCCGAGCCCGTGCGTCGTCCTTGAACGCGCGTTCTGCCGCCAGCGTGAACCCGATCGCGATGGCCAGCCCGATGGCCAGGATCACGAGGAAGCCCAAGAGCGCAGGCAGCTGGATGAGCCAATCGATCACGGAACTCACCCCGCGAGGGCGCCGAGGATCTCGGCCTGGTGTCGGTAGGTGAGGAAGTGCCCCTCACCGGGGAAGAGATGGAGCTTCGCGCTGGGTATCCGTTGCGCGAGAGACTCGGCCCACTTCGGCGGCACGAGCGTGTCGGCGTCGCCCTGCCACAGGCGGATGGAGCCCACGATCGCCTCCGGCGCGAATCTCCACGGTCGTACCCAAGCCCGGTACTCCTCCACCATCCCGGCACCGTACGCGAGAGCCCCGGCGGCTGCGGCCGCGAGACCCGGATCGGAGAGCGAACGCAGCGCGTCGGCTTCGGCGTCGGTGGCGTCGCGCGCCATGACCCGGGTCCATCCCCGTGGCGCGTGGCGCGCGATCCGTCCGAGTGTTGTGAAGGAGTGACGCGCCAGCGCACCGTGGTTGCGTGCGAGGTTGGTCAGTCGTTGGTCCATCGCGTTGAGCTCGCCGAACGCGGTGTCGTCCTCGAGTGGGATGGCCCCGGCGACGACCACGGTGCGGGCCACGCGATCGGGAAGGAGCGCGGCGCACGCGAGTGCGTACTGCCCGCCCATCGACCATCCCAACACCGAGGTCCGTTCGATCGCGAGTTGATCGAGGAGCGCGCGCACGTCGGCCGCCCAATCCGCGGTGGTCCGACCGGGGAGAGGGGTCGACGCGCCGAGCCCGGGGCGGTCAGGCGAGATGAGCCGGACTCCGATCGCGCGCGCGGCGTCGTGGAGCGGCGCCACGTCGAGCCCGCAGACCAGACCGCCGTGGCAGTTCACGACGGGCGTTCCGTCGGGATCGCCGAACTCGCGGTATCCGAGCCGTCGACCGCCTCCGATATCGACCGAACGCCCGCTCATCCCGCCTCCATGCCCGGAGCCGACCCGCCGGCTCTCTGCCCGTTGTCTATCCCGATCGCGGGTGGCGGGAGCGGAACCGCGTTGACATGCCGGCCGAGACGTGCGATCGTCGTGACGATGTCTCGCCCGACCAGCCTCCTCCTGCTCATGTAGGCAAGCGCCCCCTCCGTGGTGCTTGCCCAAGCTCCTGTGCCCTCGTGGCCAGGGGTTTTTTTGTGGGTTTTTTCGGGCAAGACCCGATCCAGAGGCGGCATCCCGATCCCGATACCACCCTGACGAGAGAATCTGCTCATGCCTCCACAGCCCGCACAGCCGAAGAAGATGCCCTTCGAGAAGTACCAGCCGTTCCGGCCGTTGGAGCTTCCCGATCGCACCTGGCCCGACAAGTTGTTCGTCGCCGCGCCCGACTGGTGCGCGGTCGATCTCCGCGACGGCAACCAGGCGCTCATCGACCCGATGGACCCGGAGCGCAAGCGCCGCATGTTCGAGGCGCTCGTCGCGATGGGCTTCAAGGAGATCGAGGTCGGCTTCCCGTCGGCGAGTCAGCCCGACTTCGACTTCGTGCGCCAGCTCATCGAGGAAGACCTGATTCCCGACGACGTGACGATCCAGGTCCTCACGCAGTGTCGTGACGACCTGATCGAACGCACCTACGAGTCGATCCGGGGTTCGGCGCGGGCGATCATGCACTTCTACAACTCGACCTCGGTGCTCCAACGGCGCGTCGTGTTCGGCCTCGACAAGGACGGCATCACCGAGATCGCGGTGAACGCGGCGAAGATCTGCCGCAAGCTCGAGGAGACGGTGCCGGGAACCGACGTGCGGTACGAGTACTCCCCGGAGAGCTACACCGGCACCGAGATCGAATACGCGGTCGAGATCTGCGACGCCGTGGCCGAGGTGATCGAACCGACGGTCGACCGCCCGCTGATCATGAACCTGCCCGCGACCGTCGAGATGTACTCGCCGAACGTGTACGCCGACACGATCGAGTGGTTCCTGCGTACCGTCCGCAACCGCGACGCGGTCCGGTTGTCGCTGCACCCCCACAACGACCGGGGCTGCGCGGTGGCGGCGGCGGAGCTGGGCGTGCTGGCCGGCGCCGACCGGGTCGAGGGCACGTTGTTCGGCAACGGCGAACGCACCGGCAACGTCGATCTGGTCACGCTCGCGTTGAACCTGTTCAGCCAGGGCATCGATCCGAAGCTCGACGTCACCGACATCGACGCGTTGCGACGCGTCGCCGAGTACTGCAACCGGCTCCCGGTCCACGAGCGTCACCCGTACGCGGGCGATCTCGTGTACACCGCGTTCTCCGGTTCGCATCAGGACGCGATCAAGAAGGGCTTCGCTGCGTTGTACGCCGAGTCGGAAGCGGCGGGACACGGGCGCGACTACGGCGAGTGGCAGGTGCCGTACCTGCCGATCGACCCGGCCCATGTGGGGCGGACCTACGAGGCAGTGATCCGTGTCAACAGTCAGTCGGGCAAGGGTGGGGTCGCCTACCTCATGGAGTACGAGCACGGGTTCGTGTTGCCACGTCGCCTGCAGATCGAGTTCTCCAAGTCGATCCAGGCGATCACGGAAGACACCGGTACCGAGATCTCGCCGGTGGCGATGTGGGATGCATTCCAGGCGACGTATCTCGCCGACGACCCGACGCTCACGTTGCGGACCCACGAGATCGCGACCAACGCCGACGGCGAGACCGTGATCACCGCGCAGATGCTGGTCGACGACGAGCCGGTCTCGCTCGTCGGGCGAGGCAACGGACCGATCGCTGCGTTCGTCGATGCATTGCAGGCCGGCCCGGGTGTCGACCTCGACGTCGTCGACTTCCACGAGCACTCGATGGGTTCGGGCTCGAACGCGACCGCGGTCGCATACGTCGAGACCGTCGACGCCGACGGGAACACACGTTGGGGCATCGGGACCGACACCAACATCGTGACGGCCTCACTCAACGCGGTGCTCTCGGCCGCGCGGAGGGTCCGCGGGTAGCAGCTACTCGAGCGTCGAGACGACGAGCTGGGTGGTGGCTTCGACGATCGCGGCCAGGAACGCGGGCGCGAGGTCGTGGCCCAGGCCTTCGATCACGAGGAGCTCGGCGCCGGGAACGAGCTCAGCGGTGCGGCGGCCGCCCGACACGTCGATCAGCCGATCCGCGTCGCCGTGGATGACGAGGGTCGGGACGTCGAGGGTGCTCAAACCGGCCACTCGGTCGCCGGAATGCCGGACCGCGTACATCTGGCGACCGATTCCGGCGGGGTCGTAGGCGCGTTCGACGAACGCGCGCTGACGCCGCCGTTGCCACGGCTCGTCGAACTCGTCGGGGCTTCCGATGGCCTCGGCGAGCTCGACGGCGCGGTCGACGGCCTCGTCGAGATCGGCGGCCGGCGCGCTCAACTTCACGAGCCGTTTGACGAGCTCCGGCTCGGACTGGCCGACGGACGGCTCACCGGTGGTGGACATGATCGACGTGAGCGACGCGACGCGCTCCGGATGTTCGATCGCGAGAACCTGGCCGATCATCCCGCCCATCGAACATCCCCAGACATGCGCCCGCTCGATCGCGAGCGCGTCCATCAGGCCGACCGCGTCGGCGGCCATGTCGCTCAACGTGTAGCGCGCGCCTCTTTCGAGGTGGGTGCTCAGGCCGACGTCGCGATTGTCGAAGCGGATCACCTGGAGGTAGCGATCGACGAACGCCTCACAGATCTCGTCGTCGTAGCGGATGCACTGCGAGCCGAGGCCGTTGACCATCAGCAGCACCTGGTCGCCGGGATCTCCGAAGCGGTCGTAGTAGATGTCGATTCCGTTGGCGGCGACGATGGGCATCCCCCGATCGTGCCACGCGCCTCAGTCGGTCGAGTCGTCGTCGATGCTCTCGGGGTCCCAGAACAAGAAGGACGCGCTCTCGACGAAGCCGACCACGAAGGGATCGCGGCGGAGCACCATGTCGTCGTCGTGCTCGAGCACGACCGGAGCGAGCTCGACTCGAAGCGAGGTCCAGTGGCTCGGGACCGGGATCGCGGTCCACTTCTTGCCCCGTGTGGCGTCGACCAGCTCATGGAGCTCGGTCACCGGCGCCTCGGATGCCCAGGCGAGTCCTCGCCGGAACCCGTCCTCGTAGCCGAGCGGTGTCAGTACTGCGGTCGTCATCTCGGAAACCCCCATCGAAGGTTCCCAGCCCACCCGATTGAAACCTGTCGGCCGGCCCAGGACCATGGGCCGCGCGACCCAGGTGGGTCGCTTCCGGTCCCGTGCGCCTACGCTCGTTTCTGTGGCCCGACCGACGTTCCCCATCACCGGTGATCCCGCGGCCGACGAGCTGCTGGTCACCGACCCGCTTGCGCTGCTGATCGGCATGCTCCTCGACCAACAGGTGCCGATGGAGTGGGCGTTCCGTGGTCCGGCGACCCTCTCGGCCCGGCTCGGCGGCCTCGACGCGGCGCGGATCGCGGCGATGAGTCCCGAAGCGCTCGCGGCCGTGTTCACGCGAGAAGCCGGCGCTCCACCGCTACCCCGGTTCGATGGCGAAGCGGACCCACGCGCTCTGCGTGCACCTCGTCGACCGACTACGACGGTGACGCCGCGAAGGTCTGGCGCGGGGTGCGCGATCCCCAGGTGCTGCTCGACCGACTCCGGGACCTCCCCGGCTACGGCGACGAGAAGGCCAAGATCATGCTGGCGATCCTGGCCAAGCGCTTCGGGCGGGCCCCGAAGGGGTGGGAAGCGATCGCGGCACCCTTCTCCGACGCCCGGCCCCGGTCGGTCGCCGACGTGGATTCGCCGGAGTCGTTGGTTCGGGTCCGGGAGTGGAAGCGCGCGCAGAAGGCCAAGGGGCGCACGAAATCCGAGTGAGCGCCGTCCGACGCTGAGAGGCCGGTTCAGGTTTCTCACGCCGACTGTGGGCAGATCGGACGATCCGGCCGAGGACCGGTCGCGAAGGCCGTCGACCTGGGTCGATCGGCCCGTTGTTGGCCCCGGACCCTCTCAATACTGTGGATTCTCGACCCCACAGATCCGCCGGTCCCCGCCGGCCAGGAGGCGTACGGATGCGCAAGCTCTCGGGACCCGGACGGTCGGAATCCGCCCGCGCCCACGGTGTGGCCGGCCGAACCGCGGCCGTTGCGCTCCTCGTCGCACTCGTGGGAGCGCTCGTCCCCGCGTTCGCTGCCACTCCTGCCGCGGCCGACGCCTGCGGGGCCAATGCGATCGTCTGTGAGAACGCTCTTCCCGGGACCCCGCGCAGCCAGTGGGACGTCGGCAACGACGGCGACGCCAGCATCCAGGGCTTCGCCACCCAGATGAGCGTCAACGTCGGCGACACCGTGCACTTCAAGGTCAAGACCGACGCCAGCGCGTACACGGTCAAGATCTTCCGCTTCGGCTACTACCAGGGCCTCGGCGCCCGACTCGTCGACACCGTCTCGCCGAGCGCCACGCTTCCCCAGACCCAGCCGCCGTGCCTCACCGACGCCAGCGGTCTGGTCGACTGCGGGAACTGGGCCGAGTCCGCGTCGTGGGCGGTTCCGTCCGACCGCGGTCTCGGGCGTGTACGAGGCGCTCCTCACCCGCACCGACACCCACACCGACAGCGCGATCACGTTCGTCGTCCGCGACGACGCGAGCCACTCCGACGTCCTGTACCAGACGTCGGACGCGACCTGGCAGGCGTACAACACCTACGGCGGCAACAACCTCTACACCGGGACGAGCGTGGGCTACGGCGGCGCCGCGCACAAGGTGAGCTACAACCGACCGCTCCTCGGCCGCACCAACGGTCTCGACAGCAACAGCTTCTTCGCCGCCGAGATCCCGATGGTCCGCTTCCTCGAGCGCAACGGCTACGACGTCAGCTACTTCAGCAACGTCGACACCAACAGCCGCGGCTCGTTGATCCAGAACCACAAGATGTTCATCTCGTCGGGTCACGACGAGTACTGGTCGGGCGCGATGCGCACCAACGTGCAGGCCGCACGCGACGCCGGCGTGAATCTCTCGTTCTTCTCGGGCAACTCGATCTTCTGGAAGACCCGCTACGAGCCCTCGATCGACGGCACGAACGCCGCCGACCGCACGGTCGTCTCCTACAAGGAGACCCACACCAACCTCGCACCCGCGGACGTCGACCCGACCGGTGAGTGGACCGGCACCTGGCGTGATCCCCGCTTCGCGTCGCCGCCCGAAGGCGGCTGGCCCGAGAACCAGCTCATGGGTGGTCTCTCGACGGTCAACGGCATCCGCAACGACGCGCTCACCGTCGCCGTCGAACTTCAAGAACCTGCGGATCTGGCGCAACACCGCGGTCGCGAACCTCGCTCCCGGCGCGACCTACACGATGCCCGTCGGCACCCTCGGGTACGAGTGGGGTGGCGACGTCGACAACGGCTTCCGTCCGGCCGGTCTCGTCGACCTCTCTTCGACGACGATCGCGGAGACGCTCTTCGGTGCGCCCGGCGGCGGCGACGGGATCGGCGGCGGTGTGTTCACCGACTACGGCCACACGACCGGCCCGGGACCGTCGACCAACAACCTGACGCTCTACCGCGCCCCGAGCGGCGCGCTGGTCTTCAGCACGCAGAGCGTGCAGTGGTCCTGGGGCCTCGACGCCGAGCACGACACGCCGGGTACGCCGGTCGACGTGAACATGCAGCAGGCGACGGTGAACCTCTTCGCCGACATGGGCGTCCAGCCCGGCTCGTTGATGGCCGGCCTGACCGCGGCCACCGCGACGACCGACACCACCGGTCCGACCACGACGATCACGCGCGCCGCTCGTCGAACGCGGTCTTCGACACCGGCCAGCTCGTCAGCGTGACCGGTACCGCGGCCGACGTCGACGGCGTGGTCGGCGCGTCGAGGTCTCCACCGACGGCAGCACCTGGCACCCCGCGACCCCGACCGGCCCTGTCGGGCTCGTGGTCGACCTGGACGCTACGCGCTGGACTCCCTCGACGCTCGGTGCGGTGACGCTCCGGGCCCGTGCCGCCGACGACAGCGCCAACATCGGGGCCACCGCGAGCGTGCCGGTCACCGTCACGTACTCGTGCCCCTGCTCGATCTTCGGACCGACCGCCGCGCCGGCCACCGTCGACTCGGGTGACGTCACCCCGGTCGAGCTCGGCGTGAAGTTCCGCTCCGACGTGAGCGGATACGTCACCGGCGTCCGCTTCTACAAGGCCGACGCCAACACCGGCACCCACGTCGGCACGCTCTGGAGCAGCACCGGGACTCAGCTCGCCCGGGCGACGTTCTCGGGTGAGTCGGCGTCGGGCTGGCAGGAGGTCATCGTTCGCGTCGCCGGTCGTGATCTCGGCCAACACGACCTACGTCGTGTCGTACTCGGCGCCCAACGGTCACTACTCGGCCGACAACGGCGCGTTCACCAACTGCGGGCGTCGACACCGCGCCGCTCCACGCGCTCCAGACCGGCGTCGACGGGGGCAACGGGGTGTTCACGTCCGGCCTCGGCAACTTCCCGACCTTCACCTACGGCGACACGAACTACTGGGTCGACCCCGTGTTCACCGACACCACCAGCACCGACACGACTCCACCGACCGTCCTGGCCACCACGCCGACCGCGGGTGCGACCGGGGTCGCGACCGCGTTCGCACCCGACGGCGACCTTCAGCGAAGCGGTGCAGTCCGGCTCGATCTCGTTCATCGGTCCAGGATGCCGCGGACAACGTGGTCGCCGGCTCGACGGCCTACAGCGCGGCAGGACACACCTCGACCTTCACGCCGTCGTCGCCGTTCGCGGCTCAACACCGTGTACACCGCGACGGTCTCGGGTGTGCACGGACACGGCCGGCAACACCCTGGCTGCGCCGTTCTCCTGGTCGTTCACCACCACCGCCACGCCGCCCGACACCACGCCGCCGACCGTCACGTCGACATCGCCGACATCGGGCGCGACCAGCGTCGCGACCGGCACCTCACCGCCAGGCGATCTTCTCGGAGCCGGTGCAGGCGGGCACGATCTCGTTCACGCTGCGCGACGCGAGCAACGCACTCGTCGCCGGTTCGACCACCTACAACTCGAGCACGCAGACGGCGTCGTTCACGCCGTCGACCGCGTTGGCGACCGCCGCGCGTCTACACGGCGACCGTGACCGGTGCGCAAGACACCGCGGGAAATGCGATGACAGTCCCCGACGACGTGGTCCTTCACCACCACGGCGGCCGCCAGCGGATGCCCCTGCATCATCTGGTCGGCCGGAGCGACGCCCACAGTGGCCGCCGACGGTGACACCGGTGCGGTGGAGTTGGGGGTGAAGTTCCGGTCTGACAGTGATGGTTTCGTGACGGGTGTGCGGTTCTTCAAGGGTTCGACGAACACGGGGACGCACGTCGGGAACTTGTGGTCGTCGACGGGGACGTTGTTGGCGACGGCGACGTTCTCGGGTGAGTCGGCGTCGGGGTGGCAGCAGGTGACGTTCTCGTCGCCGGTCGCGGTGACGGCGAACACGACGTATGTCGCTTCGTACTTCGCGCCCAACGGCCACTATTCGACGACGAACAGCGGTTTGGCCGCGGCGGTCGACAACGCGCCGCTGCACGCGCTGGCCGGTTCGAGCTCGGGTGGCAACGGCGTCTATCGGTATGGCTCGAGTTCGGCGTTCCCGAACGCGAGCTTCCAGAACACGAACTACTGGGTCGACCCGGTCTTCACCGACGTTGCCGCCTCCCGACACCACCGCACCGACGGTGACGTCGACGACGCCGAGCTCCGGCGCGACGGGTGTCGCGACGTCGGCCGCGCCGACCGCGACGTTCAGCGAGGCGGTGCAGTCGGGCACGATCGTCGTTCACCCTGCGCGATGCCTCGAACAATCTCGTTGCCGGCTCGAGCGCCTACAACTCGACCACCCACGTCTCGACCTTCAGCCCGACGGTCGCGCTCACCGGTGGGGCCACCTACACGGCGACGGTGTCGGGTGCGTTGGACACGGCCGGGAACGCGATGGCGGCTCCCACGACCTGGTCGTTCACGACGGCGGCGGGTGTGGGGTCGGGTCCGTTCACGATCTGGTCGGCTGGTGCGACGCCGGGGACTGCGGCGTCGGGTGATACCGGTGCGGTGGAGTTGGGGGTGAAGTTCCGGTCTGACAGTGATGGTTTCGTGACGGGTGTGCGGTTCTTCAAGGGTTCGACGAACACGGGGACGCATGTCGGTTCCTTGTGGTCGTCGGCGGGGACGTTGTTGGCGACGGCGACGTTCTCGGGTGAGTCGGCGTCGGGGTGGCAGCAGGTGACGTTCTCGTCGCCGGTGGCGGTGACGGCGAACACGACGTATGTCGTTTCGTACTTCGCGCCGAATGGTCACTACGCGGCCGACAACAATGGTCTTGCGTCGGCGGTCGACAACGCGCCGCTGCACGCGCTGGCCGGTTCGAGCTCGGGTGGCAACGGCGTCTATCGGTATGGCTCGAGTTCGGCGTTCCCGAACGCGAGTTTCCAGAACACGAACTACTGGGTGGATCCTGTCTTCACGTCGGCTCCTCCCGCGGCGGACACCACGCCGCCGACGGTGACGTCGACGACTCCGATCTCGGGTGCGACGGGTGTGTCGACGTCGGCCGCGCCGACCGCGACGTTCAGCGAAGCGGTGCAGGCGGGCACGATCTCGTTCGTGGTCCGCGACGCAGCCAACGCGGTGGTCGCGGGTTCGACCGTCTACACGGCGGCCACGAACCTGGCGACGTTCACGCCCACCTCGCCGCTCGCGACCTCAGCCACCTACACGGCGACGGTGTCGGGTGCGTTGGACACGGCCGGGAACGCGATGGCGGCTCCCACGACCTGGTCGTTCACGACGGCGGCGGGTGTGGGGTCGGGTCCGTTCACGATCTGGTCGGCTGGTGCGACGCCGGGGACTGCGGCGTCGGGTGATACCGGTGCGGTGGAGTTGGGGGTGAAGTTCCGGTCTGACAGTGATGGTTTCGTGACGGGTGTGCGGTTCTTCAAGGGTTCGACGAACACGGGGACGCATGTCGGTACCTTGTGGTCGTCGGCGGGGACGTTGTTGGCGACGGCGACGTTCTCGGGTGAGTCGGCGTCGGGGTGGCAGCAGGTGTCGTTCTCGTCGCCGGTGCGCGGTGACGGCGAACACGACGTACGTCGCTTCGTACTTCGCGCCGAATGGTCACTACGCGGCCGACAACAATGGTCTTGCGTCGGCGGTCGACAACGCGCCGCTGCACGCGCTGGCCGGTTCGAGCTCGGGTGGCAACGGCGTCTATCGGTATGGCTCGAGTTCGGCGTTCCCGAACGCGAGTTACCAGAACACGAACTACTGGGTCGATCCTGGTCTTCACGTCGGCTCCTCCCGCGGCGGACACCACGCCGCCGACGGTGACGTCGACGACTCCGATCTCGGGTGCGACGGGTGTGTCGACGTCGGCCGCGCCGACCGCGACGTTCAGCGAAGCGGTGCAGGCGGGCACGATCTCGTTCGTGGTCCGCGACGCAGCCAACGCGGTGGTCGCGGGTTCGACCGTCTACACGGCGGCCACGAACCTGGCGACGTTCACGCCCACCTCGCCGCTCGCGACCTCAGCCACCTACACGGCGACGGTGTCGGGTGCGTTGGACACGGCCGGGAACGCGATGGCAGCGCCGATTTCGTGGTCGTTCACAACCGCGGCAGCAGCGTCGACCCTCTCGAGCATCTTCTCGAGCAGCGTGACGCCGGTGGTGAGCGCTTCGAGCGACTCGGGTGCCGTCGAGCTCGGCGTGAAGTTCCGTTCCGACGTGGCCGGTCAGGTCACCGGGGTCCGGTTCTACAAGGGCACAGGCAATACCGGCACGCACGTCGGAAACCTGTGGTCGTCGACGGGCACGCTTGTTGGCGACAGCGACGTTCTCGGGTGAGTCGGCGTCGGGATGGCAGCAGGTGACGTTCTCGTCGCCGGTGGCCATCGCGGCGAACACCACCTACGTCGTCTCGTACTTCGCACCCAACGGCCACTATGCAGTCGACAACACGTTCTTCTCCGCCGCCGGTTTCGACAACGGCTCGCTGCACGCGCTGTCGAACGCCGCAGGAAGCGGGAACGGCGTCTACCAGTACGGCGCCGCCTCGACCTTCCCGACCGCGAGCTACCAGGCGTCGAACTACTGGGTCGACGTCGTCTTCGCTACCCCGTAGGGCTCAACTCCGCTCCACGTCCGAGGAGTCTGCGGAGAGATTGCCGCCGTTCTCGTCCGCTTCGTCGGGGCGATCCACCGAAGTCGTCGGGATCTCGAGGGTGACGAGCGTGCCCCCGCCGTCGGCGCGGGCCGCGGTGGCGCTCCCGCCGTGTTCGTCCAAGGCACCACGGACGATCGACAGGCCGAGGCCGGAACCGGGCATCGAACGGGCGTCGGGGGCCCGGTAGAAGCGGTCGAACACGTGAGGCAGGTCGGCCGGTGCGATGCCCGGTCCGTGGTCACGGATGGTGATGGATCCGCCGAGTTGGCGGACCTCGACGACGGCGCCGGCTGGGCTCCATTTGCACGCGTTGTCGAGCACGTTGGCCAGGGCCCGTTCGATCTGGGCTCGACGGACGTGGACGAGGACCGGTTCCTCCGCGAGCAGGCGGGTCTCGACATCGTGGGCGTGGAGGTTCGCGCGGTCGACGGCCCGCTCGACGAGCTCGTCGAGCCGGAGCGTTGTCGATTCCTCTTCCTGAGCCGCGGCATCGTCGCGCGCGAGCTCGACGAGGTCGCCGACCAACACGCTGAGCTCCTCCATCTGCGTGGTGACGTCGCCGAGGAGCCGTTCCCGCTCGTCGGCCGGCATGTCGGACTGCCGTGCGAGCACCTCGATGTTGGTGCGCACACTCGTGAGTGGGGTGCGGAGCTCGTGGCTCGCGTCGGCGACGAGCTGGCGTTGCTGCTCGCGGGAAGCCGGCCAGCGCGCCGAGCATGGTGTTGAAGCTCGCGGCCAACCGGCCGAGCTCGTCTCGTCGGTCGATGTCGATCGACGCGTCGAGATCCTGGGTCTCGGCTACGTGCTCCGCGGCCGCGGTCAGGCGCTCGACTGGTCGCAGCACAACGCGGGCAACGACGAAGCCGAGCGCACCGGCGAGGGCGATGCCGCCGAGCGCGACGAGGATGAGGGTGATCCGCAGCGACGCCAGCGTGTTGTCGATCTCGGCGAGGGGCCGGGCGATCTGGACTGCGGCGCCGGTGAGGGTGGGGATCGTGATCATGCGGAAGTGGTGGCCGCCGGCCGACACACTCCGGATCACGGCCCGGTTGCCGTTGCGGGCGATGGCGCGGTCTTCGCGGCCGACCGGGAGCTCGATCGTCTGGTCGGCCGGAGCGCTCACGGTCCCGTCCGCGCCGATGAACTGCACGCAACTGGTCCGTACGCGGGACCGGACCGGGGTTGGTCTGTCCGTCGAATGGTGTTCTCGAGCCGAAGTCGGGCCGGTCGGCCATCCGTGTCGCCTGTTCGCGCAACGTGCGGTCGGACTCGTCGAAGAGGCGGTTGCGCACGGTGACGTACGCGATCCCCGACGCGAGCGCGATCGCGATCGCCACCGCTGTGGCGGCGAGCACCGTGAGACGGGTCCGCAGGCTCACGATCCCTCGCGCAGGACGTAGCCGACGCCCCGGACCGTTTGGATCAGCCGCGGTTCGCCGCCCCCTTCGGTCTTGCGGCGCAGGTAGCCGATGTACACGTCGAGCGAGTTCGAGCTCGTCTCGAAGTCGTAGCCCCACACCCGTTCGAGGATCAGCTCACGGGTGAGCACCCGGCGGGGGTTGCGCAGCAGCAGCTCCAGGAGGAGGAACTCGGTCCGGGTCAGCTCGATGTCGCGCTCGGCCCGGCGGACCTCGCGGGTCTCCGGATCGAGGGAGAGGTCGGCGAACCGCATCGCCGCGCCGTCGTCGTCGAGCGTCCGTCGCAACAGGGCGCGGAGCCGTGCGAGCAGCTCCTGGAGTGCGAAGGGCTTGACGAGGTAGTCGTCGGCACCCGCGTCGAGCCCGGCGACGCGGTCGGGAACGGTCTCCCGTGCAGTGAGCATCAGGATCGGTACCGGGTCGCCACCGACTCGGAGCCGGCGGCAGACCTCGAGCCCGTCGACGTTCGGCATCAACACGTCGAGCACGATCGCGTCGCAGGGTTCGAGGGCCTGCGCCTCGAGCGCCTCCTGGCCGTCGGCCGCGGTCGCGACGGTGTAGCCCTCGTACCGCAGAGCGCGTGCCACCGCGTCGCGCACCGCTTGTTCGTCGTCGACGACCAGCACCTTCACCGTCACATCATCGTCCGGTGATGTGAGAAACCTGTGAACAACGGGTGGGTTCTCTCAACCACGGGTCCGACTCTGGTGGGCGAACCCCATGATGCCGTAGCCGAGCAGCGCGATCCCCGGGAGCAGGAACCACCACTTCAACGGGATCCCGACGAGCGTCAGTGCCGTGCCGACCCCGATGCACACCGGCCAGATGCTGGTCTCGGGCAGGTACACCCCTCCGGAGTCGGGGTCGTCGGCGGCCGCGGATCCGGCCGCCTCCCGCTCGCGCTCACCGGTCTCGACGTCGGTCTGCACGGTACGCAGCGAGACCCAGAAGTAGCCCGCGGTGATGAACGAGAACACTGCCCCGGCGACGAACAGCACCTGACCGCTCACACCGCCGACATCGCCATAGGGATCGAAGATCGCGTAGACGACGCCCGCGGCGACGAAAGCGAACCCCATCAGCGTGAAGATCAAGGCTTCACCATGGTTCGCTCCGGCTGCGCCCTCATGGTTCGCTCCGGCTGCGCCCTCATGGTTCGCTCCGGCTGCGGTGCTCGATCGCTCACCCGTTTGGGTTCTCTTGGTCGCGTCCGCACCTTCGCCTTCGCTCACTGCTCTGCCTCGGCTTGTTGCTCGGCTTCGAACTGCTTGACGGTGTGCTCGGGGTGATGGGCATCCCACACCGGGCGTTCCGAGCGGATGCGCGGGAGACCGTCGGGGAAGTTGCCGATGGGTGGCGGCGAGGGCGCCCACCACTCGAGGGTCTGGCGTCCCAGGGATCGGGTCCGACCCACTCACCCTTGCGGAGCGTGCGCCAGACGTTCCAGAGGAACGGCACTGTCGACAGCCCCAGGATCACAGCCCCGATCGACGACACCAGGTTGAGCGTCGTCGAAGCCCCGTCGCCCCGGTGTAGCTCGCCACACGTCGGGGCATGCCCTCGATGCCCGAGCTCGTGCTGCACGAGGAAGGTCATGTTGAAGCCGATGAACATCAGTCCAGAACTGGAGCTTGCGCCCAGCCCTCGTGCAGCTTGCGGCCGGTGAACTTCGGGAACCAGTAGTAGATGCCGGCGAACAACGCGAACACGGATCCGCCGAACAGCACGTAGTGGAAGTGCGCGACGACGAAGTAGCGAGTCGGTGAGGTGGAGGTCGATCGATGCGCGACGCGAGCATCACGCCGGTGACACCGCCCATCACGAACGTGAGCAGGAAGCCGATCGCGAACAGCATCGCGGCTGTCGAACACGAGGCTCCCGCCCCACATCGTGCCGATCCAGTTGAAGAACTTCACGCCGGTCGGTACCGCGATGAGCATCGTGAGGACGCCGAAGAACGGCAGCAGGACCACGCCGGTCGCGTACATGTGGTGGGCCCACACGCCGATCGACAGGTCGCCGATCGCGACGGTGGCGAACGACGAAGCACTTGTAGCCGAACACCGGCTTGCGGGAGAAGACCGCGAAGATCTCGGTGACCACTGCCGAAGTACGGCAGGATCAGGATGTACACCTCGGGGTGACCGAAGAACCAGAACAGGTGCTGCCACAGGACCGGCACCCCGCCGTTGCGTCGCGTCGAAGATGTGCGCCCCGAAGTGGCGGTCGGCGTAGAGCATCACCCCCGCCGCCGTGAGCACCGGGAACACCATGCAGCACCAGCACGCTGGTGACCAACATGTTCCAGCGTGAAGATCGGCATCCGGAACATCGTCATGCCCGGGGCCCGCATGGTGATGATGGTGGTGACGAAGTTGACCGCGGTGAGGATGCCGGAGAGTCCGACGAGGGTGACGCCGACGATCCAGAGGTCGCCGCCGACGCCCGGCGAGCGGATGCCGTCGGAGAGCGGCGTGTACGCGAACCAGCCGAAGCTGGCGGCGCCGTTCGACGTGAAGAAGCCCGAGAGCATGACGATCCCACCGCTCAGGTACAGCCAGTAGGAGATCTGGTTGAGGCGCGGGAACGCCATGTCACGCGCGCCGATCTGCAACGGGATGAGGAAGTTGCGCGAGTCCGAACGCGAACGAGCCGAGGAAGAACAGCAACATGATCGTGCCGTGCATCGTGAAGAGCTGGTTGTAGCGGCCGTGGTCGACCAGCGTGTTGGTCGGGCTGCGCGAGCTGGGCGCGCATCGCCTCGGCCATCAGCCCGCCGACGAGGTAGAAGCCGAACGCCGTGACCATGTAGGCAGATGCCGATGACCTTGTGGTCGGAGCTCGTCACCCACCGCAGGATGCCCGCGGGTGGTTGTGGTGGGGCACCGGTGTGGGGTCGGCCGCGACCCGCGGCTCGTCGAGGATCGTCACGACGCGTTCGCTCCCGTCGTCGCGGTGTCGGGGATCTCCGGCTGCGCGAGCCCGCGGTGTCGCGGCGAGCCACTGTCGTACTCGGCCACACTCACCGCCCGGAGCGTGAACTTCATCTGCCAGTGGTTGAGGCCACAGAACTCGGCGCAGCGCCCGACCCACGTCGCCCGGCTTCTTCACGTACACCTGGATGCGGTTGGTCGACGCCGGGGATGAGGTCACGCTTCTCGAGGAACTCGGGAACCCAGAACGAGTGGATCACGTCGTCGGCGACGAGGTGGAACTGCACCGTGCGCCCGACCGGCAGCACGAGCTCGGCGGGGTGGTCGGGCGTTCCCTGGGTCGTGACCCCTTCGCCGGGGTAGTGGAACTGCCACTGCCACTGGAACCCGACGACCTGCACGCGAACGTCGGGATCGCGCTTCAGCGTGGTGAGCTCGTCGTTGACCTGGAGGGTCAGCGCGAAGAGCACTCCGACGAGCACGAGCGGGACGACGGTGTAGAAGATCTCGAGCTTGAGCATGGTCTGTCGCTGACGCGGGACAGCGTCGGAGCGACGCCGGTAGCGGATCACCGACCAGGCGACGAGTCCCCAGATGAGCGCGACGACCGCGATCGCGATGACGAAGAAGATCCGCCAGAGCTCGAGGGTCTTCTCACCTTGACTCGTGATCGGGTCGGGGAACCCGAAGTTGGTGTCGCACCCGGTGAGGAACGTGGTGACGGCGAGGAGCAGGGCTGCTCGGATGGCGAGCGCGCACGTGCGGGTCATCGCGGCGCGGACGCTACCGGACCCGGGCGGGTCGGGGAGGGTTGCGCACGTGGTCCCGCGCCGGCGCCGGTCGCGCGCGTCGGCGGCGTCGAGCGCGCGGTCGAGTCGATCGCCTCGCCGTTCCTCGTGGCGCATCCACTGGGCGAGGACCACGCCACCCGCGGCCAGGCCGACGAGATCGCCCACCACCCACATGATCGCCGCGCCCCGGTGCTGGACCGCGACCAGCGCTCCGGCGGTGAGTCGGCCCGTGATCGAGGAGCTCCCATCGAGTGGCGTCGTGGTGCTCAGGAGCGCCAGGCCGAGGAAGGCGTGGAGCGGAACCGTGACGATCACGAGCGCGAGCCGGGCGCCGTACGGGATCCTCCAAGCGACCGGATCGAGGCCCACGGTGACCCAGAAGAAGAGACATCCGACCACGAAGAAGTGGACGTGGACGGCCTCGTGTATCCACGGCGTGTGGACCGAGAGCCCGTAGAGCGGTGAGAAGTAGAGCACGAACAGGGTGAACGCGAAGAGCGTGCAAGCGACCACGGGGTGACTGATGATCCGCACGGGCGGGGAGTGCAGGACTCGGAGCAGGCGGATCTGGGTCGAGCGGGTGCTCGCCTGGAGGGCGAGCGTGACCGGCGCGCCGAGCGCGAGGAGGAACGGCGCGACCATGCCGAGCAGCACGTGCTGGAGCACGTGAACGTCGAACCGGTCGTCGCACGCCGCGATCACCGACTGCGTGGCCACCAACGCGACCACCAGACCCGCGGCGAACGCAGCCGAGCGTGCGGGCGACCAGTCGCGGCCCCGCGCGCGAAGCGTTGGACACCGATGAGGTAGCCGGCACCGGCGAGCGCAACGAGCAGCGCGGGTGCGGGCGCGAGTGACCAGCGCGAGAGGAGTTCGGCGGCCGCCGGCACCGGGGGCACACCGGCACCGTAGCCGGGTCTTCGAGCGGAACGCGGCTGCGGACCCGCGTCGCGCGCAATGCCTGGCCGCGCCGGTCGGCCGGTGCTAGAACCGAGCGCAGTGGACCCGGTTGCCGCGGCCCTCGACTCGTCACCGGCAGTCGATCGCGCCCTGAACCCAGCCGAACGGCAACGATCGTCGCCACTCGCGGTCGGAGTCGTGGTCTGGCTCGCATCGGAGGTGATGTTCTTCGGCGGGCTCTTCGCGGCCTGGTTCGTTCTGAAGGCGCACAACGCGCCGGCGTGGCCGCCCGGCGGCGAGCAGCTCGACGTCGCCCGCACCGGGGTGTTCACCGCGGTCCTGATCGCGTCGAGCTTCACCATCCACCACTCGGTGACCATGGCCGAAGCCGGGAAGCGGCGGGCCGCGTCACGATGGCTCGCGTTCACGTGGGTGTTGGGCGCCACCTTCATCGCGGGTGAGATCTGGGAGTACGCGACGCTTCCGTTCCCGTTCGACCGCGACTCGTACAGCTCGATCTTCTACCTGCTCACCGGGTTCCACGGCGCCCACGTGATCGGCGGCCTCGTGCTGATGGGCGTCGTGGCGTGGGTGGTGTTCACGGCCGAGAGCAAAGCTCCGCTCGGGCCGTCATGCGGGCGACCAGCTACTACTGGCACTTCGTCGACGTCGTCTGGGTGGTGCTCTTCGCAATCGTCTACGTGATCTCGTGAAGCGGCGCGTGGGCCGACTTCACCTACGGGTGATCGGGCCGGTCGTCGGTCTCGGGATGCTGACGCTGCTCGTCGCGGTCGGGGCGCTCGCGGCCGGGGCCACGGCGCCGGCCCGTTCGGTCGCGTCGGAACCCACGGCGGTCGACCCCGATCTGGTCGCGCGCGGCAAGGAGCTCTACCTCACGGGCTGCGTCAGCTGCCACGGAGTCGGTGGTGTCGGCACCGAGAACGGTCCGCCGCTCCTCGTCTCGGGCGAGGCCGCGGCCGACTTCTACCTGCGCACGGGCCGCATGCCGCTGGCCGCTCCCGGCCAGCAGCCACCTCAGAAGCCGGTGGCCTACGACGACGCGCAGATCCGTGCGCTGGTCGCGTACGTCGGGTCGATCGGCACCGGACCGCCGATCCCGGTCGTCGATCCGAACCGGGGTGACCTCGACATGGGCGCGGAGCTGTTCCTCGCCAACTGCGCCGCGTGCCACAACTCGGCCGCCATCGGCGGCGCGCTCAGCCACGGCAACTACGCACCGTCGTTGCAGAACGTCGCGACCGAGCAGATCGCCGAGGCGATGCGGGTCGGTCCCGGTCAGATGCCGCGCTTCGGGCCCGAGGTCTTCGACCAGCACCAGCTCAACTCGATCGTGCGGTACGTCAAGTACCTGCACGAGCCCGATGATCCCGGTGGCCTCGATCTCGGGTACACGGGACCGGTACCGGAGGGCTTCGTCGCGTTCCTGTTCGGCCTCGGTGCCCTCATCGTCGCGGCGCGTGGATCACCCGTGAGAAGCACGACCAAACCCCGGCCGGGCCCGGCGCCGTCGGCCCCGAGAAGGAGACGGCCGACCGTGGCTGACGAACCGATCGCCGCCGCCCGACCGGCGACTCCCCCGGCGACCACGGCCCCGACGACCACGGCTCCGACGACGGGCGCCGCCGAGGTGGCGAGCTCGTGCCCGCGCTCTTTCTGGTGGCCGCGATCCTCGCCGGTATCGCCTTGATGGTCGTGTACGCACTCGGAGGCCAGACCCAGATCGAGGGCGTGCTCCTGTTCGTCGCGCTCGGCGGCATCGGCGCGGGGATGGTGTCGTGGGCGAAGCGGTTCATGACCACCGCGCCCGAGACCGAACCTCGCCCGCGGCTCGGCTCGACCGACGAGGAGATCGACGCGTTCTCGGACGACTTCGACCAGGGCGAGTACGAGCTCGAACGACGGACCTTGCTCACCAAGCTGCTCCTGGGCGCGCTCGGCGCCCTGGGTCTCGCGGCGTTGTTCCCGATCGCGTCGCTCGGTCCACCGGCGCGGAAGAGCTTCCGGACGTCGCCCTACAAGAAGGGCATGCGGCTCGTCACCGAGAACGGCGAGCCGGTGCGCGCCGACAGCGTGAACGTGAACGGCGTGATCACCGTCTTCCCCGAGCACGACGTGGACGACGAGTTCGCGCAGGTCGTGCTGATCGGTCTCGATCCCCAACGCGAGTTCACGCCGCGAGCCGGACGGGAAGACTGGACGCCGCACGACCTCGTCGCCTTCTCGAAGGTCTGCACCCACGCCGGCTGTCCGGTCGGCCTGTACGAGGCAGAACTTCGGCGAGCTGCTCTGCCCGTGCCACCAGTCGACGTTCGACGTGTACGACGCCGCCCGGCCCGTCTTCGGCCCGGCCGCGACCTCCCTTCCGCAGCTCCCGCTCGCCATCGACGCCGACGGCTACGTGATCGCCGCCGGCGAGCTCTCGGGCCCGCCGGGACCGTCCTTCTGGAACCAGCAGTACCTGTGGAAGGAAGACAACCAGTGACCGACGCGCCGGTCGAGCGGACCGAGATGCGCAATCGCGCCGGTCGGCTCGGGCGCTGGATCGACGCCCGCATCGGCCTGGCGCGCGTCGGCCGCACTGCGCTGCAGAAGATCTTCCCGAACCACTGGTCGTTCCTGCTCGGCGAGGTCGCGCTCTACTCGTTCCTGGTGCTGCTCCTCACCGGCATCTACCTCACGTTCTTCTACGACCGAACACCGACGTCGGTCACGTACCACGGCAGCTACGTCCCGCTGCAGGGCGTCGAGATGTCGAAGGCGTACCGCTCGTCGCTCGACCTGAGCTTCGACGTGAAGGCCGGCCTCGTGGTGCGCCAGATCCACCACTGGGCGGCGCTGATCTTCCTCGGCGCCATCGTCGTGCACCTCTGCCGGGTGTTCTTCACCGGCGCGTTCCGCCGACCGCGCGAGCTCAACTGGGTCGTCGGCTGCACGCTGTTGCTGCTCGGCGTCCTCAACGGCTTCGCCGGCTACTCGCTGCTCGACGACCAGCTCTCGGGCACCGGCCTGCGCATCGGCTACTCGGTGCTGATCTCCGTGCCGTTCGTCGGACCGTGGCTCGCGCTCGCTGGTGTTCGGCGGGCAACTTCCCCGGCGACCGACATCATCCCGCGGCTGTTCGTCGTGCACATCCTGATCGTGCCGCTGGCGATCATCGGCGCTCATCACGGTGCACCTGGCGATCCTGATCGAGCACAAGCACACCCACTTCCCCGGCCGCGGCGCCCGCGACGACAACGTCGTCGGCGAGCGCCTCTGGCCGACCTACACGTTCAAGGCCGCCGGCCTCTTCTTCCTGGTCGCGGCGGTCGATCGCGCTGCTCGGCGGCGATCGCGCAGATCAACCCGGTCTGGCTCTACGGCCCGTTTCGACCCGAGAACGTGATCGTCGGCGTCGCAGCCCGACTGGTACATGGGCTGGCTCGAAGGCGCGCTGCGGCTCATGCCGAACTGGGAGACGCGCATCGGTGGCTTCACCATCCCCAACCCGTTCTACGCCGGCGTGCTCCCGGCTGGTCTCGCGTTCACGGTGTTGTACGTGTGGCCCTGGATCGAAGCCCGCCTCACCAAGGACCACCGTGAGCACCACGTGCTCGATCGACCGCGTGACCGCCCGGTGCGCACCGCGGTCGGTGTCGCGGCACTGTGCTTGTTCACCGTGCTGGGTCTCGCCGGGTCGAACGACGTGATCGCGGTGTCGTTCGGCCTGTCGGTGAACTTCCTCACCTACGCGTTCCGAGTGCTGCTGTTCGTCGCGCCGATCGTCGGCTTCCTGGTGACCTACAAGTTGTGCAAGGAGCTACAGGATCGGGATCCGCCGGTGGTCGACCCGTATCTCGCCGAGACCGACTGACTCGGAGTCAACCGCGTACCGCTTCGCAGGCCGGAGCGTGCGCGAACTCGCGCTCGAGCACCCCTCCGGGGGTGAGGTTCCGGATGCCGTCGACGGACGCGCGCACCTGTTGGACGAGTGTCGGTGTGGGGAGCTGGTCGGCGCGGGTGCGGATGCTCTCGACGAGCCGTTCGACCTCACCCTGGGCCGCGTTGCCATCGTCGGTTTTCGGGGGCTGGAGCTCTTCGACCGCGTTCAGGAGTCGCCTCGACGCCTCGGCAACCGCCGTTCCACCGCTCGCACCGGCACCGACGGTGTCGAGCCAACGACCGAGATCGGTGCAGACCGCGTTGACCCACTGGGTGCCGGAATGCTCGACATCCGGTGACTCCTGGCCACCGGTGCAGCCTCCGATCGGAGCGATGGCCAGGAGTGCGGCGGCCGCGAGCACGGCCACGGCGCGGCCCGGGAGATCGGCGACCGTCAGAGCTCCCCGCATGCCGTGAACGGTATCGGGACGCGAGCACGTGGGATGCTGATCCCGGTGGCACGCCGTCGACGTCGCGTTCGAGAAGCCGGATCAGTCGCGTCCGCGCCGGTTGCACCCACGCCTCCGGACTTGCGGACCGGGACTCCGGCCGGGCGTTGGGTCATCGCCGCCGCGGTCCTCGGCTCCGGCGTCGCGTTCCTCGACGGTTCGGTCGTCAACACCGCGTTGCCCGCGATCTCGGGCGACCTCGGCGCCGGTCTCTCCTCGCTGCAGTGGGTGTTGACGGCATACCTCCTGACCCTCGGATCGTTCCTCGTGCTCGGTGGTTCCCTCGGCGACCTCTTCGGTCGGCGGCGCGTGTTCCTCCTCGGCCTCGGAGGCTTTGCGGCCGCATCGGCAATCTGCGGCCTCGCGCCGTCGATCTCGTTCCTGATCGCGGCGCGGGCGCTCCAGGGCGTCGCGGCCGCGATGCTCGTTCCGGGGAGCCTCGCGATCATCTCGGCGTCGTTCCGCCCCGTTGACCGGGGCCGGGCGATCGGCGCGTGGTCGGGTCTCGCGGGCGTCTCCACCGCGCTCGGCCCGTTCCTCGGCGGCTGGCTCATCGACTCCGTCTCGTGGCGTTGGGTGTTCGGGATCAATGTCCCGCTCGTGGTGATCGCCGTCCTCATCACGGTTCGTCACGTCCCCGAGACCTTCGATGCCGACGCGATCCGGCGCGTCGACTGGGCCGGCGCGCTGACGCTGGCGGTCGGGCTCGCGGGCCTCGTGTTCGCGCTGATCGAGGGGCCGGCTCACGGGTGGACGACGCTCACGATCGGGGCCGCGGTCGTCGGGATGGTGACGCTCGGTGCGTTCGTGATCATCGAGCGGCGTTCGTCGCATCCGATGGTGCCCCTGTCGGTGTTCCGGTCCCGCCAGTTCTCCGGGGCCAACCTCGTGACGTTCACGGTCTACGCGGCGCTCGGTGCCGCGACGTTCCTCCTCGTGGTGCACCTGCAACAGGACCTCGGGTACTCCGCGCTCGAAGCCGGCGCATCGCTGCTGCCGATCACGGTGCTCATGGTCACCTTCTCTGCGCGCGCGGGCGCGCTCGCGCAACGGATCGGCCCGCGTGCACCGATGACGATCGGCCCCGTGGTCGTCGGGGCCGGACTGCTACTTCTCACCCGGGCCGAACCCGGTGTCACCTACGTGACGGGCGTGCTCCCCGGCGTCATCGTGCTGGGTGCAGGGCTCGCGATCACCGTGGCTCCGTTGACCGCGGCGGTGCTCGCGGCGATCGACGATCATCACGCGGGCATCGGCTCGGCGATCAACAACTCGGTGGCGCGGGTCGCCCAACTGCTCGCGATCGCGGTGCTGCCGGCTGCGGCGGGGATCGCGACGAGTGGTTCCGGTCTCGATCTGAGCAACGGTTTCCGGACCGCGATGGTCATCGCGGCGATTCTCTCCGGGCTCGGAGGAGCGATCGCGTACGCGACGATCCGCCATGCCGCGACCGTCGCGCCCGTGACCAGGGGCGAGATCTTCACCGCGTGCCAGGACCCGTGCGTCGAGGTGGAGCAGGCTTCGTGACCAGGTCGCAGCCGACTCCGGCCTCTGGTTGACGGGACAGCTGCCGGCTGCCGACGGTACCCTTGGACCCCTTGTGACCAGTACGCCCACCTCTCGCGCGACGCCCGCTGAGCACGGCACGGACCGTCGGGCCGATCCGCCGGCGAAGCATCCGTCGCGATCGCGTCTGCTGTGGCTGAACCTCGCCATCCTCTTCATCTGGCAGGGGTCGATCCACGATCTCCTCCCGTACCCCGCGTTGCAGAACTGGTCGACCGTGTTCCTCGCCGTCGTCTTGCAGGCGCTCCCGTTCCTGGTGCTGGGCGTCGGCATCAGTGGCGCGATCGCCGCGTTCGTCCCGACGAGCTGGCTGGCGCGCGGACTCCCGCGTCACCCCGCACTCTCGGTCCCCGCGGCCGGTCTCTACGGCGCGGTGCTTCCCGGGTGTGAGTGCAGCGCGGCACCGGTCGCGAGTCGCCTGGTCGAGCGCGGGGTCGCGCCCGCGGCCGCGCTCACCTTCCTGCTCGCCGCGCCGGCCATCAACCCGATCGTGATCGTCTCGACCGCGGTCGCATTCCCCGGCCATCCCGAGATGGTGGTGGCGCGCTTCGTCGCGTCCCTCCTCGCCGCTGTTGTCGTCGGATGGATCTGGGCCCGGTTCGCCGACCCGAAGTGGTTGCAGATCCGAATGCCGTCGCACCACCACGGCACCGGCATCGACGGGTTCGTCGCCACCGCGACGACCGACTTCGTCCAGGCCGGGGGCTACCTCGTGGTGGGTGCGGCGCTCGTCGCGACGCTGCAGACGTTGGTGCCCGGGAACGTCCTCGACACCCTCGGTGGTTCCGGCATCCCGGCCTCGCTCGTGATGGCCGGGCTCGCAGTGGTGCTGTCGATCTGCTCCGAAGCCGACGCCTTCGTCGCGGCCGGACTCACCCAGTTCTCGCTCACCGCGCGGCTGACGTTCCTCGTGGTCGGGCCGATGGTCGACATCAAGCTGGTCGCGTTGCAGGTCGGGGCATTCGGTCGCGACTTCGCCCGGCGGTTCGCGCCCCTCACCTTCGTGGTCGCGATCGTCGTCAGCCTCGTCGTCGGTCGGATCCTGCTGTGAGAGCGCGCGACGCCTCCTCGGCGACCGTGGCCGTCGGTCTCCTCACGCTGTGGATGGCGCTCACGAACGCGATGCTGAACTACCTGAAGCCCTCGATGCGACCGTGGCTCGTCCTCGCCGGCGCCGGGCTCGTTGCGATCGGCGCCTTCGGGCTCATCCGCGGCCGGATCCTCGAAACGCGCCTCGAAGCCCGGCTCGACGGTCGGCTCGAGCCGCCACCCGACGACCACCGGCACGACGGTGGGCACGCCCATCACCACTCTCGCGTCGGGTGGTTCCTCGTGCTCCCGATCGTCGTGGTGATCGCGGTCGGCACCCAGTCACTCGGATCGTTCGCAGCCGGCCGTTCCGGGAGCCGGGCCTTGCCCGAGTTCAGCTTCGACATCGCGGGCTACGCCCACGACCAGGGCGAGTCGGTGCCGACGCTGCAGGTGCTCGACGTGTACCTCGGAGCGAAGCAGTCGGGGAACCGCCAATACCTGCTCGCTCACGACGTCCGTCTCCTGGGATTCGTCACCCGGAACACGGCGATGGCGAACGGCGACTTCGTGCTCAACCGGTTCCTCATCAGCTGCTGTGCCGCGGACGCCACCCGGCTCTCGGTGGCGATGACCGGCGCTGCGAAGGTCCCGCGTGACAACCAATGGATCGAGGTGCGCGCCCGGCTCCTGCCGCAGCCCCCACCCTCGTCGGCGACCGACTCCGACGGACCGAAGGCGCTCTTTCGGGTGCGTGACATCCGCCGCGTCTCCGCGCCCTCGAACCCGTACGAGGGACTCCGCTAGTAGCTGGCCGCGCGCTCGCGCACTACGCCGGAAGCAGGTAGTCCTCGAGCCGGGCGACGGTGAAGCCCTGCTGCTTGCACATCGCGGCGAGCAGCTGCAGGTTCTTGACGAGATCGGTGCGGAAGTGGAACAAGATGATGTCGCCTGACTCCATCTTCCCGGCTTGCCAGTCGATGCGTCCGTCGTTCGCGGCCGCGGTCCAGTCCACGACGTAGCGGAAGCCGCACGACGCGGCGATCGACTGCGTCGTCGAGTTGTGGGCACCGTACGGTGCACGGAAGAGCAGCGGTCGACGACCGAACAGGCCCTCGAGCTCGCCGATCGGGCCGCAGATCTCGCTCTGCTGACCACTTGCGCCCAACTTCGTCAGGTTCGGATGCTTGATCGTGTGTGCCTCGACGAGACCGCCGAGATCGACCAGCTGCTGGAAGTAGGCCTGCCCTTGGCGCGCGTAGTCGCGCACGAGGAACATCGTCACCGGGATCTTCATCCGCCGCACCGTGTCGATCACCGCGGGGTCCCGTACCAAGCCGTCGTCGATCGTGACGAAGACGACACGATCGGCTGTCGGGATTCGGCTGACCAGTGGCGCGCCCGTGGAACTGGTCGGGAGTGTGACCGGCCCGGGTACGGGCGCCGGCGGGAGCGCGAGCGGATCAGTGGTGGTCGTGGTCGTCGTGACCTTCGCCGAGGTGGCCTGATCCGGCCGGGAGCCGCGCGAGTTGTCGACGCCGGCGGACGCGCCGGCGTCGGAGCCCCCTCCGCCGTCGAGCGCCATCGCGGTGGCGATGATGGCCACGTTGACGGCGAGCGCCAGCGCGATCGCGATCCATCCTCTTCGGGTCATGGAAAGAAGAAGTCTAGGGAGCGTCGCGCTCGACGCGGACTACCCCGGTGGGTGACCTGACGGCGGCTCGAGCAGCCCCCTACGATTCTGCACGCCCGGTGTAGCAAGTCGTGCACAAGGAGCGGGCCGGATCCACAACCGGGGGGTTGGGCACATGACCGTGACGACCGACGAGCCGTCCTTCGCCGAGCCGGCGAACGTCCGCCGGGAGGGACCCGTGAGCGGGCCGTACATCCGGTGGACGCTCGCGCTGCTCTCGTTCGGGGCTGCCGCGTTGCACTTCGCGTACGCGCCCACCCACTTCGACGAGTACTGGCTCTACGGGGCGTTCTTCGTGACGCTCGCGTGGGCCCAGCTCGCGTGGGGTCTCGCGGTGCTCCTCAAGCCGTCACGCCTGCTGCTCTTCATCGGTCTCCTGAACGGGCTCGTCGTCGCGCTGTACTTCCTCTCGCGAACCGTCGGCGTCGGTGTGGGACCCATGGCGAGCACGACCGAGGCGTACGGATTCCCCGACGTCTGGTGCACAGCGCTCGAAGCCCTGATCGTCGTCGGGTGCGCCGCGTTGCTCGCCAAGCCGGAGCTCGCGCGGCGTCGGCTCTCGATGGGGTCGTTCTGGCCCGGCTTCGCGGTGGCCACCGCGATCGCGATCGTCGTTGCGTCGAGCGCGTCGCTCAGCCCGTCGGCGGGCGGCGGGCATTCGCACGACGGTGGTTCCGCGCACGCGGCGAACGACACCACTGCAGCCGGTGGGCACGACCACAGCGCGACCGCGACCGAGGTCACCGCGGTTGGAGCGACGGGTTCGGCGAGCTCCGGGCAACACGCGGCCACGGCCGCGACAACCGGAGATTCTCCGTGCGAGAGGTCGGGCCCGTCGTCCTCCGAAGGTCAGAGCCAGGGCGAGGGCCACAACCACCGCGGTCCTTCGGTTCAGAAGCCGCTGACCCGCGAGGAGCGGGTCACGCTCGAGCAGCAGCAGGACATCGCCCGGACCGTCGCAGTCCGCTATCCGACGCTCGCCGACGCCCAGAAGGGCGGCTACCGCCAGAGCACCACGTACATCCCGTGCATCGGGACGCACGTCACCAACGTCCGGTACGCGATGAAGTTCGATCCCGCGAACCCGTCGGAGCTGCTGTACGACGGCACCGCACCCGACTCGAAGATCGTCGGCCTGAGCTATCTCGTGTTCAGCCCGAGCGGACCGCCGGCGGGGTTCGCGGGTGACAACGACTTCTGGCACACGCACTCGAGCAACGGCGGGTTGTGCCTCAAGGGGATCGTCATCGGCCCGGAGTCGATGAGCACGGCGGAGTGCGAGCGCCTGGGGGGAAGGAAGGCCGGGCTCACGGGCGTCTACATGGTGCACGACTGGATCGTCCCCGGCTGGGAGTGCACCTGGGGCGTGTTCGCCGGTGAGTGCCCCGAGCTCGGCGGCACCGCCGGGAAGGACGCCTGGAGCTAGATAGAGGTGTGCCGCGCGACACGGTCCACCCTGCTGCGGCGATTCAGCAGGGTGGACCGGTCGATCCCGCGGTCCGGCCGACGCGGAGTCGGCGGATCGGCGTCGATCAGGGTGCGCTCACACCGTGAGCTCTTCACCGCCGAGCTCTTCGCGTCGGCCGGAGCTGGTGAGTGCGTCGCGGGTGTGATCGCTGACGATCCAGCCGATGGCCCCGGCCACGATCGCGAGGTTGGCGACGGTGCACACCGCCCACGGTGCGCCGAGATCGGAGAGCGGCGCCACCGGCGAAGCGATCGAGGAGCGTCGACGCCGCGCCACCGATGAGGAAGCCGGGCACCCAGGCCGGGAGCAGGCCGGCCTGGGCCCGGCGCAACCCGACGAAACCGACGGCGACGATCCCGATGGTCGCGAGCAGGGCGACCATCGGAAGCGACCCCTCGGTGACGCCGAGATCCAAGCGCGTGGTGGGCGAGCGCGACCGCGTGGGCTCGTCCGATCCCGGTGAGGCCGACGGCGAGGGATCGTGCGAGCTGGTCGGCCGTCGTCACGATCAGGGTCACGATCGCGATCCGTCGCGCCACGTCGGGTCGGGTGATCGGGGAGCGGGTCGCTGCGTCCATGGGAACAGTCTTTCGACCCGCCACGTCGCTGTCCGTTGCCCGGCGGACACTCGTTGTGTGCGCGTGGCGACACTCGCAGCTACCGGGAACGTCGCTCCAGCGCGGGTGCGTCGAGCACCGTGATGCGGCCGCGCCGCACACTCACGACCCCGTCGTCCTCGGCCGCCTTGAGCACCCGATTCGCCGTGGGTCGTGAGGTCCCGGCGAGGGACGCGATGTCGTCCTGGGTGAGCGGGATGACGACGGTGCCGTCGCCGGACCGGTACGAGGCGCCCAGCTCGACGAGGCGACGGAGGACCCGGGTCTCGGCCGGCACGAAGAGTGCTTCCTGCAATCGGGACGAGAGCCGACGCACCTGGGCCGCGAGCACCTCGACGAGGAAGCGGTCGACTTCGGGATGTTCCCTTCGGAGCGTCCCGAACTGGTCGCCGCTGAGGGTCTGGGTCTCGACGGGTTCGAGCGCGACGACCGTTCCCGTGCGGCGGGAGTCGGCGGCGAGCAACGCGCCCTCGCCGAAGACCTCGCCCGGCCCGAGGACGGTGAACGTCGAGACGTCGCCGAGCGGGGTGGTCGCCCGCACCGCGACGTGGCCCTTGGCGATCAGGTGCAGCGCGTCGCCGAGGTCGCCCTCGTGGAACACGACCTCGCCGCGGGCGTACTTGCGTCGTCGGGTGCTGCTGAGAACCTGACGACGGTCGTCATCCGTGAGTCGACTGAGAAGTCCGTCTTCGCCCATGTGCCCGCGAACGTACCTGGTGTCGGGATCCCGGGGCTCACCCGCTCAGGCGTCGACCTCGACGGAGTCGCTGGAGTCGGCCGAGTAGGAGCGCACGCGCGTGCTCGCCGCTCGCAGCAGGGCGCGGCCGACTCGGGGAGCTCGATCGAGCAGCTTGGCGAACTCCCGACGGCGGAACACGAGGAGGGTGGTGGGCGCGAAGGCGGTGACCGTCGCCCGACGGGGCGTCCTCGCGAGGGGCGCCATCTCACCGAACGCGTCGCCGGCGCCGAGCCGGGTCACGGAATCGTCGGCGGCCTGGACCACCACCGCGCCGTCGAGGATCACGAAGAGCTCGTCGCCGAAGTCGCCTGCCTCGCAGATGACCTGACCACGATCGACGTGGAGATGGATCGCCAGCAACTTGAGCGCCCGCCGCTCGACCGCCGAGCACGAATGGAGCACGGCGAGTGCTCCCCGGTCGGGGTTCGTGTTCGTGGCCACGTCGTCTGCTCGCCCGCTCCTGCTCGCGGGGCTGATCACCATCGTGTCCCTTCCTGGGGATCGATCGGTCTGTCCGTCCTGAGAGTGTCGACGGAAGCAGGTTCGGTGTCCGTGCGGAGCGAGACACACCGAGTGTGCGCGCGGGAACACTTCGGATCCCACGCGCCACGTGGATCACTTCCCGGAGGAATCGACCATCAGATCGGGAGAAGGAGCGGAGCTGGCGGACACGCGTCGCGGAACTCTCACGGGTGAGCGATCGAGCCGACGCAGCGGATTCGACCAGTCAGCTCGCTTCGACCACGAAGTCGATGGCCCGGGTCAGGGTCGCGACGTCGTCGGGATCGATCGACGGGAACAGCGCGATGCGCAGCTGGTTGCGGCCGAGCTTGCGGTAGGGCTCGGTGTCGACGATGCCGTTGGCGCGCAGCGTCGCGGCGATCGCCGCCGCGTCGATCGAGTCGTCGAAGTCGATCGTCGCAGTCACCCGACTCCGCGCCGCGGGATCGACGACGAACGGGGTGGCGACCGGGCTGCGCGTCGGCCCACCCGTAGAGGATCTCCGCCGACCGGCGGCACCGTTCGGTGGTCCACCCGAGCCCGCCGTTGCCGAGCATCCACTCGACCTGGTCGGCGAGCAGGAACAGCGTCGCGAGGGCCGGGGTGTTGTAGGTCTGGTCGAGGCGGGAGTTCTCGAGCGCGATGTGGAGATCGAGGCTCGGCGGCACCCAGCGGCCGGACGCGTGGATGCGTTCGATGCGCGCGACCGCCGCCGGGGAGCAGAGCGCGAGCCAGAGCCCGCCGTCGCCGGCGAAGCACTTCTGCGGAGCGAAGTAGTACACGTCGAACTCGGTCGGATCGATGGGGAGGCCGCCTGCGCCCGACGTCCCGTCGATCACCACGAGCTGTTCTGACGTCGGCACCCGTCGGGCGCACGACGGTCGGTCTGCACGCCGGTCGAGGTCTCGTTGTGCGGCCAGCAGTAGGCGTCGACGTCGAGGTTCGCGACCGCGTCGGGATGGGTGCCCGGCGGGCGCGTCGATCACGTCGGGGTCGTCGAGGTGCGGGTGCGGCCGCGGTGACGGCGGCGAACTTCGAGCTGAACTCGCCGAAGGTGAGGTGTTGGCTCCGCCGCTCGATCAATCCGAACGCCGCCGCGTCCCAGAAGCTGGTGGAGCCGCCGTTGCCGAGCAGGACCTCGTAGCCGTCGGGGAGCGCGAACAGATCGCGCAGCCCGTCGCGCGCCGCGACGAACCACCGAGCGCACACCCTCGCGCCGGTGGCTGGTTCCCAGGTAGGTCGGGCGCAGCTGCGAGCAACGCCTCGACGGCGTCGGTGCGCACCTTCGACGGGCCGGAGCCGAAGCGACCGTCGGAGGGGAGGAGCTCGGCGGGGATCACGATGTCAGCCACTGACGCGACTCTACCGAGGGGTGTCGTCGGCCTCCGAGTCGATTCCGGTCTCGCTCGTCTGCTGACTCGTACCAGCGCGGCCGCTCCCGGCGGGCCCAGGCGGCGCTCACGGAGCCCCGCATCATCCCGCCGAGCGCGACCGGGTCCTTCAGGGCGAACATCACGTGCCCGATCACCGCGACCCAGATCCCGAGCGCGAACCAGTCGTGCACGAAGGTCGCACCGGTCCGCCAGTCGATCGGGAAGAGCGGTGAACCACTTCATGATCGACCCGGTGCCGAGCATGACGAGCCCCGCGGCACCGATGAACACCGCGTTGAGCTTCTGGCCCGGGTTGAACTTGCCCGAACCGGACCGACCCGCGCGTGTGCGGGCCGGAACCAGCGCACCTCCCCGGGAGCGAAGCGGTTCAGCTCGCCGAAGTCCTGGCGCAGCCGCGCGCCGTGACGGCCGACCAGCGCGATCAGCAGCGGGATCGGGAGCGCGATGCCGCAGTACACGTGGATGGTGCGCACCAGCTCGCGCCGTCCGACGATCGCGGAGAGCGGACCGACGTAGAGGAACGCGCCGGTGATCATGAGGACGAAGAAGAGGGTGGCGTTCACCCAGTGCAGCGAGCGCTCGACCCGGCCGAAGCGGAGGATCGGCGCGCTCAGACCGGGGCGTCGTCTCGACCATTGGACCGTCCGATCCATCCGTCGACGTCGTAGCCGAGGTCTTCCCAGTATCCGGGGTGTACCTGCTTCGTCAGCTTCGATCCCGTCGAGCCACTTGATCGACTTGTAGCCGTACATCGGCGCGACGTAGAGACGTACCGGCCCGCCGTGCGCGGAGGAGATGTCGTCACCCTCGAGTTGGTACGCCACGATCACGTCGGATCGTCGGGCCTGCTCGAGCGTGAGGCTCTCGGTGTAGGTGCCGTCGAAGCTCGTGAACCGCAGCGCGGTTGCCCCGTCCTGCACCCCGGCGCGGTCGAGCAGGTCGGAGAGCAGGACGCCCTTCCACTCGACGTCGGTGACGCGCCACCCGGTGACGCACTGGAAGTCTTTGTCGAGATGCGTCGGCGGGAGCGCGATCAGCTCGTCGTAGGTCAGGCGGTACGGCGTGTCGACGAGGCCGTGCACGGTGAGCGTGTAGCGCGGCTTGCTACCGGCTCGGAAGGTCGCCGGTGACGGTGTAGATCCGGAACCGACCGATCGGGAGGAGCGCGGAGAGGCCGGTGCCGTCCTTCGAGATGAGCGGGCCGAGGGTACGTTCGAGGGCGTCTTGGACCTTGGCGCCGAACACGACACCGAGCGCGCCCACCCCGAGGAGTCCGAGGAACAGGCGACGCCCGACCGGGGTACCGCGGACCGGTTCCTCGCGCTCGGGAGGTCGGCCCTCGGGAGGTCGGCCCTGTGGAGGTCCGCCCTCGGGAGCTCCGTTCGTGACGACCTCGGCTGGTTCGTCCATGTGTCAAGGGTACGGCGCAGGAGGGGTTCGGGATTGGCCGCCCTGCTCACGATCTCCGAAACCTCGTGGAGGCCCGGCTCAATGATCCCCGCCGCGCCGATGGCCCGGGTGGGATCGACGGTTTCGATCGGGTTGCCGCTCGCGAGGGAATCCGCCACCGCGTGGATCGCCTCATGGCCGCGTTTCGACCCGATGACACCCCAGCTGCATTCTCGGCTCCCGCTGCGGGCGGTGATCCGCCAGGGTCGTCGGAAGAGGACGCGACAGGCGATCGCCACGATCGCGGCGATCGTGGCCCCGACGACGATCCCGACGATGATCAGGGTGTCGAACCGGGGGGTCAGGACGGGCACCACCACGACGACACAGACGATCACCGCGACGGCCACGACACCGATGGTGACGAGCCAGACCGCCCACCCGTCTTCGGGGACGGCCACGTGGGCGAGACCGTCGAGCCACTCGATCTGCGAGTCCGCCGGATCGGTGCTCGCTCGGTGTCGTTGGAACACGGTCCACGGCCAACGCCGAGGGCGGTGCAGCCAGTGACGGCGGATCGTCCATTCCTGCCCGTCGGGCGCGGTGACGCGACGCTCGTCGGGCATGGCTCGAAGCTACGGCTTCGCGGACGACTGGGAGAGGCTCAGCGGCGCCCGACGTTGGGTCGCTTGCCGTGGTTTGCCTTCTTGCGGCGCGACCGCAGGCGACGCTTCTTCGTCTTCTTGCTCACTGGAGCCTCTCTCGGAGCGGGATCAGGGAGCCCAGGCTAATAGCCTGACCCTCCGTGGAGCATCTCGGCCTCGTCGGCCTCGCCGGATCCCAGCACGAACTGCTGTTCGCGGCGCTCACCGGGCTCGACGCCACCAGTGCCTCGGAGCGCGTGATGGGCCAGTGCTCCCTTCCCGACGATCGCCTCGACCGGCTGGCCGAGATGTCGGAGTCGAAGAACGTGGTCCACGCCACCTTCGAGATCGACTGGCTCCCGGCGCTCTCGGCCGAGGCGGGCAAGGGCCTCGGCAGCCGGCTCCTCGGCTCGCTCCGCGACTGCGACGCGGTGCTCTTCGTGGTCCGTGCCGGTGACGGGATCGACCCGGCCGACGACCTGGCTTCGCTCGAGTACGAGCTGGTACTCGCCGATCTCGCCTCCGTCGAGCAGCGGCTGTACAAGCAGAAGCGGGCGTCGAAGGGCGACAAGACGCTCGCGGCCGAGATCGCCGCACTCGAGCGAGCGGAGGCGTCGCTCGCCGACGGCGTGCCGATCTACCGCTCCGATCTCGGCGCCGACGATCGTGCGCTGCTCGGCCCTGTCTTCATGCTCACGAACAAGCCGGTGCTGGTGGTGGTGAACGTGCCGGTCGACCGACTCGACGAAGGCGACGCGCTCGCGGCGCCGTTCGGAGAGGACGCGCTCGCAGTGTGCATCGAGCTCGAGGGCGACCCCGACGTCGTCGCGGCGCAGTCGGACCCGACCGAGCCGAGCTGCTCGAACGATCTCGGCGTGAGCGAGAGCGTGGTGCCCCGGCTGGCGCGCGCCGCCTATCACATGCTCGGTCGGCGCACGTTCCTCACCACGGGCGACAAGGAGAGCCGCGCGTGGACGTTCCGCGCCGGTGCGCACGCACCCGAGTGCGCGGGAGTCATCCACTCCGATCTCCAGCGCGGCTTCATCCGCGCCGAGGTGATCGGTTGGCAGGAGCTCCTCGACATCGGCTCGTGGACGAAGGCCAAGGACCTCGGGAAGCTCCGGGTCGAGGGCAAGGACTACGAGGTCGCCGACGGCGACGTGCTCGAGATCCGCTTCAACGTGTGATCAGGCCTTCGGAGGCGCGCGATGCCCTGGATCGTCCGAGCGGATGACGTGCTGGCAGCTGCGGAGGTCGCCGCGCACCGGACGTGAGCGACGACGCGGTCTGCTCGGTCGCGACGGGATCGAAGGTGCGCTCGTGTTCGCGGCCGTGTCGACACGTCCACACGTTCGGCATGCGCTTCTCGATCGACGTCGCGTTCTGCGCCGCCGACGGGTCGTGCTGCGCATCTGCGCCCTGCGCCCGTGGCGGCTCGCGCCGCTGGTGTTCCGGACCCGGTTCGTGATCGAGGCCGAGGCCGGCGCGTTCGACCGCTGGTCCCTGCGCGCCGGCGACGTCGTCGAGATCCAGCGAGTGAGCGGGCCGCAGGACGTGCCCGGGCTCGCTCGTGCTCGTCGGCACGCCGATCGGCAACCTCGGCGATCTCGCGCCGCGCGCGGTCGAGGCGCTGCGCGACGCCGACGTGATCGCGTGCGAGGACACCCGCCGCACCCGGGCGTTGCTGTCGGCCGTCGACGTTCCGGCCGGGAACCGGCTGCGCGCGGTGCACGCGCACAACGAGCAGGACGGCGCCGACGCGCATCGTCGACGAGGTCGCCGACGGTCGGCGGGTCGCGTACGTGACCGACGCCGGGATGCCCGGGATCAGCGATCCCGGTGCCGAGCTCGTGCGGGCGTGCCTGCGCGCCGGGCTCGCCGGTCGACGTCGTCCCCGGCCCGACCGCGCTCACCGTCGCCCTCGTGCTCTCGGGTCTCCCGACCGAGCGGTTCGTCTTCGACGGGTTCCTGCCCCGGAAGGGCGCCGATCGACGTACTCGGCTCGTCGCGCTCGGCGTCGGAGCCGCGGACGACCGTGCTCTACGAATCGCCCGCGCCGCGTCGCGGCGACGCTCGCCGACCTGGCCGCGGTGTGCGGGCCCGATCGACCGGTCGCGGTGGTCCGGGAGCTCACGAAGCTCCACGAGGAGGCGTACCGCGGACCGCTCGGCGAGGCCGCGGCCCTCGCCGCGCGGCCAACGAGGCCGCGCGGCGAGCACGTGATCGTGCTCGGCGGCGCGCCGACGCGGCGCGGTGAGCGACGACACGCGTCGCCGACGCGGTCCGCGACGCGCTCGAGCCGCGGCGCGTCGGCACGCGACGCGGCGACCGCGGTCGCGGCGGAGCTCGGAGTCGCCCGGCGCCGGGCCTACGAGGTCGCGCTCACTCAGCGGAAGTCGTGAGCCGGCCGACGCACCCGCCGCAGACGCGCTTGCCCGCGAACTCGCGCAGCTCGGTTGCGGTGCCGCAGAAGATGCACCGACTCTCGACCTTGGTCAGGAGGATGCGGCTTCCCTCGACCGCGACCTCGACGAGGTCGCCCTCCCGCAGGCCCAGGGTCCGTCGCACCTCGACGGGCAGCACCACCCGGCCCAGCTGGTCGACCTTGCGGGTCACTCCGGAACTCGTCACGCCACTTCATCCGGCTCTCGTCGCAACTCCGCGTCGGGAGCCCGGCCCGGTCGGTATCGTAGGGCGACGTGACCCGCCCCTTCTACGTGACGACGCCGATCTACTACGTGAACGACGTGCCGCACATCGGGCACGCGTACACGACCGTCGTCGCCGACGCCCTGGCCCGGTGGCGGCGTCTCTGGGGCGACGACGTCGTGTTCCTCACGGGCACCGACGAGCACGGGCTCAAGATCCAGCGGGCCGCCGAGGCGCAACGGGGTCACGCCGCTCGAGTGGGCCGACCGTACGAGCGCCCGCTTCGCGGAGGCGTGGAAGCTGCTCGACATCAGCAACGACGACTTCATCCGCACCACCGAGCCCCGCCACTACGAGGCCGTGGCCGAGTTCCTCCAGCGCGTCTACGACGCCGGCGACATCGAGCTCGAGCACCTACGAGGGCCTCTACTGCGTCGCCTGCGAGCTCTACTACGCCGAGGACGACCTGGTCGACGGGAACTGCCCGATCCACGGCACGCCGGTCGAGCGGGTCACCGAGGAGAACTACTTCTTCAAGCTCTCCCGCTTCGAGGACCGCCTGCTCGCGCACTACACCGAGCACCCGGAGGCGATCGAGCCCGCGGGCAAGCGCAGCGAGGTCCTCGGGATCATCAAGCAGGGCCTGCGCGACTTCTCGATCAGCCGCACGTCGATCTCGTGGGGGATCCCGCTGCCGTGGGACCCGGCGCACGTGGCCTACGTCTGGTTCGACGCCCTCGTGAACTACTGCACCGCGGTCGGCTACGGGAGCGACCGGGAGCGTTTCGACCGGTTCTGGCCGGCCGACTACCACCTCATCGGCAAGGACATCCTGCGCCAGCACGCCGTGTACTGGCCGGCGATGCTGATGAGCGCCGGCGAGGCGCCCCCGAAGCACGTGTTCGCGCACGGGTTCCTGCTCGTCGGCGGCGAGAAGATGAGCAAGTCGGGTGCTGAACCAGATCTGCCCCGGCCGATCTCGTCGCCGACTTCGGCGTCGACGGGTTCCGCTACCACTTCCTCGCCGATCAACGCTTCGGGCCCGACGGCGACTTCAGCTACGAGGCGATGGTCGCGCGCTACAACGCTGATCTCGCGAACAACTTCGGCAACCTCGCGAACCGCGTGTTGAACATGGCGGTGAACTACTGCGACGGCGTCGTACCGGAGCAACGCGCCGACGGTCCGCTCGTCGACGCGGTCGCGTCGGCGTTCGCCGCGCAGACGGACGCGTTCGAACGACTCGACATCGCGTCGGCATTCGCTGCGGTGTGGGAGCTCATCGGTGCGGCGAACGCGTACATCGAGGACGCCAAGCCGTGGGCGCTCAACAAGGCCGGTGACTCAGCCGCGACCGCGGCCGTGATCGGCGACTGCCTCGAGGCGTTGCGCGTCGTCGCACTGCTCGCGTCGCCGGCGATCCCGCGCGCGTCAGCCGAGCTGTGGCGGCGACTCGGCCTCCCCGGCGCGCCGACGGATCAACGACTCCCCGATGCCGTCGCCTGGGGTGGGCTCCCGGCCGGCGCGACGTCTCGAGAAGGGCGCGCCGCTCTTCCCGCGCATCGAGACGTGACCTGGTTCGATTCGCACTGCCACTTGCAGATGCTCGACGTTCCGGTCGCCGACGCGTTGGCCCGGAGCCGCGACGCGGGTGTCGGCGGCGTCGTGTGTGTCGGCACCGATCTCGAATCGTCGGCGCAGGCGGTCGAGGTCGCGGCACGCGAGCCCGACGTGTGGGCCACGGTGGGGCTCCATCCGCACGACGCGACCGCCCAGCCGGGCGAATGGCCGGGAATCGTCGAGCTGAGCAACAGCCGACCGGGTGGTGGCGATCGGCGAGACCGGGCTCGACTACTTCTACGAGCACAGCCCGCGCGAGGTGCAGATCGCGAGCTTCCGTGTGCACATCCAACTCGCACACGAGCGTGATCTCGCGCTGGTGGTGCACTCGCGCGACGCGTGGGACGACACGTTCCGCGTGCTCGAGGAGGAGACGATGCCACCGCGCACGATCGTTCATTGCTTCACCGGTGGTCCGCCTGAGGCCGAGCGCGCGCTCGCGCTCGGCGCGCATCTGTCGTTCAGCGGCATCGTGTCGTTCAAGAACGCCGACGACGTGCGCGCGGCCGCGATGATCACGCCCGTCGACCGCATGCTCGTCGAGACCGACGCGCCGTTCCTCGCGCCCGTCCCGCACCGCGGCCGCAAGAACGAACCCGCGTTCGTCGTCGACGTCGGTGCGGCGCTGGCCGCGGCCACTGGTCGCGATGCCGAAGCAGTGGCCGAGTCGACACGATCCGTGGCGCGCACATTGTTGCGTTTGTAGGGACTCGATCTCGCGCGGTGAGCGCGTCACCGCAGGTC
This sequence comes from uncultured Actinomycetes bacterium, assembly GCA_963829475.1. Taxonomy (GTDB): domain Bacteria; phylum Actinomycetota; class Acidimicrobiia; order IMCC26256; family JANYLB01; genus JANYLB01. The sequence continues at coordinate 47,218 of CAWHIU010000003.1, forward strand.
AAGCGCGCGCGTCGCGGGAAAGCGCGAGAACACCGCGGGACGCGTGCTGAAGCTCGTCTGACGAACAAATTGACCACCAGGTGGAGGCGTCACTACGTTCCGTCGATCCCCGCAACGCGTGTAGGGCGCAAACGCGGGTGGAACACCGTTCGCACGGGAGGCGGAGCCCGATCACCGATCAGTTGACTCATCGAGTCGCGCGTGCACGACACGGCACATCGGAACGTCACGATGCGCGCGGTCGTCACGTCGCGGTGCGTCAGCGAGCTCGACGGCACGCGATCCGTGTCGTGCGTCCGTCGCCGGCTCGGGTCGAAGCGCCCGAGCCCGACGTCTGGATCCCGATCCTCGATCTCCACGTGCTCGAAGCGCTCGGATCGACGATCGACCCCTTCCTCGCGCGGGAGCTCGAAGGGCTCGAGCTCTCGCCGTTCGCTCCCGCGACTCCGACGCGGACTCTGCCGCCCCCGCCGCACGACGCGGTCACCGCCTTCGTCATCGACGTCTATGGCCCCCCTGCGGCCGTACCGATGCCCGATCCGGCGCCCCTTCTGCCTTCCCTCTCGCCGCCTGACCGTCCGGGTGTCTCGGGCCCGACGGCGATCGGTCACGCCCACCACCGATTTCTCCACTGGGTGATCCTCGCGGTGGCGCTGTGCGTCGTCGCCGCCGGCGTGCCGTACTTCCTCCGTTCTCCCGCCCAGCGTCGGGTCATCCTCGATGTCGACGGCGCGTCGTTCGCGCGGACGACCCGGGTGAGCGACGTCGCCGATCTTCTCTCCGGTGCCGGCATCGCGGTCGCCGCCGGCGATCGCGTCGTCCCGGGTCTCGGCGCTCGATTGCGCGACGGCGCCACCGTCCGCATCACGCGCGCCTTCCCGATCACGGTCGACGTCAACGGGGTCATGCGCACGGTCCGCACGACGGCGACGTCGGTGAAGGCGCTCCGACGTGAGCTCGCGATCCCGGCCGCGATGGTGGCGGTCGGTTCATACGATCGGCTGCACCGTGGCGGCACGGTCGTGTTCCGGACTCCCTACGAGGTCACGCTCGTGACCGACGGTGTGGCCGGAACGCTCACGTCGACGGCGCGCACTGTCGGTGAGCTCCTGACCCAACGGGGCGTCGCGTTCGTTGCCGGCGACCAGGTCGACCCCGCGCTCGACACCCCGTTGTCACAGGATCTCGCGATCACGGTCACACACACGACCGCCGATCGCGTCACCGAAGACACCGTGGTTCCGTTCGCGACGCAGGAACGAGACGACCCGTCGCTTGCGGTCGGTCAACGTCGTGTCGTGCAAGCCGGCGCCAACGGAACCGACCGGACCACCTACCAGCTGACGCGCGACGGCGCCACGGTGGTGGCGAAGCAGGCGCTCGGTACCGTGGCGGTGTCGGCACCGCAACCGGAGATCATCGCGGTGGGCACCCAACCCATCGGAACGCACCGGCAATCCGGTACGGCGACCTGGTACGGCACGTTGCACGAGGCGGGGACGTGTGCACACCTGACCATCCCGTTCGGCACCATCGTGCGTGTCACCGACACCGACACCGGAGCTTCGACGACGTGCCGTGTCGCCGATCGAGGCCCCGAAGCGTGGACCGGGAACCTCATCGATCTCTCGCCCGACGTGTTCCGCCAGCTCCAGCCGCTGTCGGCCGGAAAGATGCACGTCTCGCTCGACTACTGATCGGCGACCAGCTGTTCCGAGATCGGTCGGGCCGGATCGGTGACACGATGGGCGTGTGACCGCGATCAACCCCGGAGAGCTCAGGAGCCTGCTCGGCGCGCACGGATTGCGCCCCAGTCGCGCGCTCGGTCAGCACTTCCTGGCCGATCCCAACACGGCCCGCCGGATCGTCGCGCTCGCGGGTGTCGGTGCGGGAGACCACGTGCTCGAGATCGGCCCTGGTGTCGGATCGCTCACCGTCGCCCTCGCCGGTGCAGGAGCGAGCGTCACCGCGCTCGAGATCGACCGTCACCTGATCCCGGTCCTCGATGACGCGTTGGGTCGTGCCGGTGTCGCTTCCGCGGTGCGGGTGGTGCACGGTGACGCGTTGGCCGAGGACCTCGACGCGCTGCTCGGCGGAACGCGTCACGTCATGGTCTCGAATCTCCCGTACAACGTCGCGGTTCCGATCGTGATCCGCGTGCTCGGCGAAGTACCCGCGATCGAGCGGATGCTGGTCATGGTGCAACGCGAGGTCGGCGATCGACTCGCGGCCGGGCCGGGGACGAAGGACTACGGGTCGGTGTCGGTGCGGGTCGGCTACTTCGCGACCGCGCGTCGGGTCGGGCTCGTCCCGCCGACGGTCTTCCTCCCACCACCGAAGGTCGATTCCGCGCTCGTCGAGCTGGTTCGTCACCCGCGCCCACCGGTCGACGTCCCGTCGGTAGACGAGCTCTTCGCGCTCGTACGGGCCGGGTTCTCGCAGCGGCGCAAGATGCTGCGGCGGGTGTTGCGCACCGAGCTCGGTGATCGCACCGACGCCACGTTGGTCGCGGCCGGTATCGACCCCGCGGCGCGGGCCGAGACCCTCGATCTCGTGGCGTGGGCCGCGCTGGCCCGGGCTGCGGCAGAGTCGGGGGCGAAGGGTGCGTGATCCCAACGGGCCGGCTGGCGCCGCCGCGCCCGCCAAGCTCACCTGGTCGCTCCGGGTGTTGGGGACGCGTCCCGACGGCTTCCACGAGCTCGAAGCGCTCGCCACGACCGTCGACCAACCCCACGACGCCGTACGGCTGGAGTCGTCGGACCGTGGCATCTCGCTCAGGGTCACGGGCGTCGACCGTGATGTTCCGGCCGACGACACCAACCTCGCGTGGCGAGCCGCGGCGGCCGCAGGGCTCGACGTCGCGATCACGCTGGAGAAGCAGATTCCCGCGGGTGGTGGGCTCGGCGGCGGATCGTCGGATGCCGCGGCGGTGCTGCGGGCACTGGTCGACCACTTCGGTCTCGACCCGAGACGGGCGGAAGCGATCGCGGCGGAGCTGGGATCCGACGTGCCGATGTGTCTCCGCGGCGGTACCGCCTGGATGCGAGGGCGGGGTGAGCGGATCGAGAGCATCGGTGGGATCCCGCCGACCACAGTGGTCATCGCGACTCCACCGCTGCACTCTTCGACGCCCGCGGTGTACCGCGCGTGGGACGAGCTCGGAGGGCCGCGGGCCACCCGGGCGATCGCGGCGCCATCGGCACTCGCCGGGTGCACAACGGCGCTCGTGAACGACCTCGAGCCCGCGGCAGAGGCCGTCGAGCCGCGGCTGGCGGAGTTCCGCCGGGCGTTCCAGGCGCGCGGCCGGCCTCGAACCGTTCCTGGCCGGGAGCGGCTCGGCCTACTGCGTGTGGCTCGACGATCCCGAACGTGCGCGCGCGACAGCCACGCAGGTGGAACGTGAGCTCGGAGTCGCGACCTTTGCGGGAGCGGCAGGAGTCGTCTGACGAGAGGTGGCATCGAGGCGTGTGGATCGCCCGGCGCCGCGGCTCGCGAAGAACCGCGTCAGCGGCCCTGTTGACGACGCTGCCAGCGCGTCTTCTTGAGGAGCTTCTTGTGCTTTTTCTTCCGCATTCGCTTGCGGCGCTTCTTGATCAGCGAGCCCATGAGGGCCGTGACGCTACTGGCGGAGGCGGCCGAATGCACATCGCACGGTTGTGTGAGCCGGACGCGACCATGCGCGGGGTAGCGTTGTCGGGTCGATCGGGGGTGGTGTAACGGCAGCACGGGGTCCTTTGGAGTCCCAAGTCGAGGTTCGAAACCTCGCCCCCGAGCTGGCGGGACCCGCTGATCTGCAGGGAAGACGGAGAGGTTCGTCGATGACGGGGTACCGGTGACCGGATATCGACCGTTGGCGGCCGTGGTGCTCGCCGCGGGTGAAGGCACGCGGATGCGGTCGACCACTCCCAAGGTCCTGCATCTCCTGTGCGGACGGCCGATGCTGCTGCACGTCGTCGACACCCTGGTCGCGCTGCCCCTCGAGCGGGTGGTCGTCGTGGTCGGTCACGGTGCCGAACGCGTCACCAAGACGCTCCACGAGCAGGTCGCGACGGAGCTTCCGATCGAGTTCGTGGAGCAACGGGTGCAACGCGGAACCGGCGACGCCGCGAGCGTCGCACTCACCGCGTTCGCCGACGACCCCGACACCGACGGCGACATCATCGTGATGCCCGGCGATGCTCCGCTCGTGCGCCCCGAGGTGCTGGCCCGCCTCGCGACGGAGCACCGCGAGAGCGACGCCGCCGCGACGGTGCTCACCGCCGCGCTCGACGAGACAACAGTCGACTTCGGTCGTGTGCTGCGCGACGACAAGGGCCGCCTCGACCGGGTCGTCGAGAAGAGCGACGCGTCGGAGGAGGAGTTGCTGATCGACGAGGTGAACACGTCGATCTACTGCTTCCGGCGCGGGCTGCTCGCGCCCGCGCTGCGCCGACTGAGCCCCGAGAACGCGCAGGGCGAGTACTACCTGACCGATGTGCTCGAGGTGCTGCGCCAGACCGGCCACACGGTCGTGGCGGTGCCCGCCAATGATCCGACCGCGGCGTTGCACGTGAACAACCGGGCTCAGCTCGCGGCGGCCGAAGCGGTGCTGCGCGAGCGCATCAACGACCGCTGGATGCGCGAAGGCGTCGGGATGGTCGATCCGTCATCGACGTACGTCGACGCGTCGGTGGAGCTCGAGCCCGACGTGCGGCTGTTGCCCGGAACGATCCTCGAGGGAAGGACGGTGATCGGCGCGGGTTCCGTGGTCGGTCCCGACTGCCGGCTCGTCGACACCATCGTCGGTGAGCGCGCCATCATCCAGAACGCAGTGGCGCGAGACACCGAGATCGGTGACGACTGCACCGTCGGTCCCTACGTGTCGTTGCGGCCGGGCACGCGCCTGGCCGCGGGCGCGCACGTCGGCACGTTCGTCGAGACCAAGAACGCCGAGATCGGTGAAGGCGCGAAGGTGCCCCACCTGTCGTACATGGGCGACGTCGAGATCGGAGACCGGGCGAACGTCGGCGCGGGATCGATCACGGCGAACTACGACGGCCGCAACAAGCACCGCACGAAGATCGGCTCCGACGCGCGGATCGCCTCGAACACGGTGTTCGTCGCTCCGGTCGAGATCGGCGACGGCGCCCACACCGGCGCCGGCGCGGTCGTCAACCGTGACGTCCCGCCGGGTGCGATGGCCAAGGGTGTTCCGGCCCGGATCGACGAAGGGTGGGGCGAGCGCCGTGCGGCCGAAGCGGGTCGCGATCACGGCCGCGACGAAGGTGCTCGGGAAGAAGATGGTCAGGAAGCCGACGACCTCGAGACCTGATCGTCCGACGCGTGCCAGGATGGCCCCATGGAGTTGGTGCCCAAGAAGCGGTTGATGCTCTTCGCCGGGAGCGGCCATCGGTCGCTGTCGGAGGAGATCGCCCAGAGCCTCGACGTGCCGCTCTCGTCGGTCACGCTGTCGAACTTCGCCAACGGCGAGCTCTACTGCCGCTACGACGAGAACCTGCGCGGCGCCGACGTGTTCGTGCTCCAGACGCACTGTGAGCCGATCAACGACCGCATCTTCGAGCAGTTGATCATGATCGACGCGGCGAAGCGCGCGTCGGCCAAGCGGATCACCGCCGTGTGTCCCTTCTACGGCTATGCCCGTCAGGACCGCAAGGCCGCGGGCCGTGAGCCGATCACCGCACGACTGCTCGCCGATCTGCTCACGGTCGCGGGCGCGGATCGGGTCGTGACCGTCGACCTGCACACCGGCCAGATCCAGGGGTTCTTCGACTTCCCCGTCGATCACCTCACCGCGGTGCCGCTGCTCGCCGACTACGTGGCCAACCGGGTCGACGGCGAGGTCACGGTGGTCGCACCCGACGCGGGTGGCGGCAAGCTCGCCCGCCGGTTCGCGAACTGCCTCGACGTCGAGGCCGAGCTCGCGTTCGTCGACAAGAGCCGGCCGAAGGGCACCCACAACATCGCGGTGGCGAACGATGTGGTCGGTGTGATCGAAGGGCGCCACTGCGTGCTCGTCGACGACATGATCGACACTGCCGGGTCGATCACCGCAGGCGCGGAGCTCTTGATGGATCGGGGCGCCGAGTCGGTGATCATCGCGGCCACGCACGGCCTGCTCTCGGGCCCTGCCGTCGACCGGCTCAAGAACGCCCGGGTGCGAGAGGTCGTGGTCACGAACACCCTGCCGATCTCCGACGACAAGCGCTTCGACAACCTCACTGTCCTCTCGATCGCCCCGATCGTGGCCGAGGTTCTCGGTGCCGTGTTCGGCGACAAGTCCGTCAGCGAGCTCTTCCGCGGCGACAACCTCTGACGTCCTGTCTGGTCGGCTCCGCTGTGTCGGCTCGATCGCTCACCCGTTGCCGTTCTGCGGTTACTTTCCGCCGACTCCGCTTCGCCTCCTAGGCTGCTCGCCGTGACCGAGGAGACGAGCGCCAAGTCGGGCCGCAAGTGGAGCGCGCTGCGGAAGTTCTACGAGACCGCGGCCGATGGCGACGCGGGGGAGTTCCCCCGCTACGAGCTCCAACTCGAGCAGCTCCGGAGTCTCGCCGGTCAGCTCCCCCCCGCGCCGCGTTTTCTCGATCTCGGCTGCGCGTCGGGTGCATGGTCGGCTCGAGTTGCGTCGACGCTCGGCGCGTCGTCGGTGGTCGGCGTCGACCTGTCGACGAAGGCGTTGCGCGTCGCGACGGAGCGCGGGATCCAGGCGGTGTTCGCGTCGGTCGACGGCGGCGTGCTGCCGTTCCGCACCGGGTCGCTCGACATCGTGATGCTCGACGAGGTGATCGAGCACGTGGTCGACACCGACGGCATCGTCGACGAGATCTACCGGGTCCTGCACCCCGACGGTGTGCTCATCCTCTCGACGCCCAACCTCGCGGCGTGGTTCAACCGGATCGGTCTGCTCGCCGGTCTCCAGCCGGCCTTCACCGAGGTGGCCTACTCGGGGGTCTACGGCCGGCCCGGCGACGAGGTCGTCGGTCACCTCCGGCTGTTCACCTGGCGGGCGCTGCGGGAGTTCCTCGCCGCCCACGACTTCGAGATCGTCTCCGTCAAGGGGGCGCCGTTCCACGGCCTTCCCCGCGCTCGTGCACGGCCTCGATCGCCTCGCGACCCGGTCACCGTCGGTCGCGGCCGACCTGCTCGTGGTCGCCCGGCCCGGGGGCCTGCGTTCGCCCTGAGGCACCCGGCGTGGCAGAATCTGACGTTCCCGATCCTCCCCTTCTGATCCTGAGGACGTTCTCGCGACATGGCCGACGTAGAGCTCACCGCCGAAACGCGCCCGGAGCGCGGTTCCCGCCCCGCCGGGCGACTCCGCCGCACCGGCAAGGTTCCCGCCGTCGTGTACGGCCTCGATGCCGAAGCGGTGTCGGTCACGGTCCCGGCGCGGGAGCTCTCGCACCTGCTCGCCGGTGAGGGTGGCGCGAACACCCTGATCCGCCTCCAGGTCGACGGGAACGAGCAGCTCACGCTGGCCCGCCAGATCCAGCGGCACCCGACCCGCGGTGATCTCGTCCACGTCGACTTCGTGCGCATCCGCCGCGACGTCGCGGTCCAGGCCGAGGTCCCGCTGCACCTCGTGGGTGAGGCACCCGGGAGCCGCGACGGTGGCCTGGTCGAGCAGCTGATCTTCAGCCTCACCATCGAGGCGAAGCCGGCCGACATCCCGAACGTGGTCGAGGTCGACATCTCGGCGCTCGAGATCGGTGACCAGATCCGCATCGCGGAGGTCACCGTCGACGCCGGCGTGTCGTTCCTGCACGAGTCCGACGAGCTCGTCGTACAGGTCGTGGCCCCGCGTCTCGCCGAGGTGGAAGCGACCGCCGAGGGCGAAGAGGGTGCCGAAGGAGTCGAAGGCGCAGCTGCGTCGACCGACGGCGAGTCGTCGGGCGACGGCGGCGGCGACTCCGAGTAACCCGTGCTGCGGCGCGGAGCACGCGCCGACCGCACCGGAACCCCCGCCGACTTCCTCGTCGTCGGACTCGGCAATCCCGGTGACGAGTACGCGAAGACGCGTCACAACGTGGGCGCCGAGGTGGTCGAGCTCCTGGCTCGACGGCATGGTGCGCGCCTGCGCAAGGCGAAGAAGGAGCACGCGCTCGTCGACGAGGTGCGCATCGGTTCGTCGCGCGTCGCGCTCGCGGTCCCGCTCACGTACATGAACGACTCCGGCCAGGCCGTGCAGGCACTCGCGCGTCGGTTCGGGGTCGAGACCGAGCAGATCGTGGTCGTGCACGACGAGCTCGATCTCCCGGTCGCCGTGCTTCGGGTCAAGAGCGGCGGCGGTCTCGCGGGTCACAACGGGCTCAGGTCGATCAAGCAACACCTCCACGACGATCGCTTCGCTCGCGTGCGACTCGGGGTCGGCAAGCCCCAGAGTCGGGAACAGGGCGTGAACCACGTCCTCAACCGGTTCTCCAAGCGCGAGCGCACCGAGGTCGACGTGACCATCGAACAGGCCGCCGATGCCGTCGAGTCCATCGTCATCGACGGCATCGACACCGCCATGAACCGCTTCAACTGACTTCCCGCTCTCGGCCCTCCGGGCCAGCCCGCCCCAACCCGCCGAGTTGGTGCACTTCGCGGACCATGCGACCGCGAAGTGCACCAACGTGGGGCGGGCTCGGGGGAAATCGGCACGTGGCGGGTAGCGTTCGGGAGCCGAGCAACCCCGGGGGGCGACGTCGTTCCCCGGGTCGTTCGCGCGCCCGTCGATGCCTGTAGCCCCTCCGCCCCTCGCTGATCTGGCCCGACTCCTCGCCGAGGAGCCGGCGCTCATCGCGGCCGCGACCGGCTCGGCGTCGGTGATCGCGGTGCCCGACGCGGCGCGCGCCCTGTTCACCGCGGGACTCGCCGGTGTCGGCGCGCGTCGGCCGGTGCTGGTCGCGGTGCCCACGGGCAACGAGGCGGAGCGGATCGCCCACGATCTCGGAGCGTTCCTCGCGCCGGGCGACGTCGAGCTGTTCCCTGCGTGGGAGACGCTGCCGTTCGAGCGCGTCTCACCGGCGCTCGAGACGATGGGCCGGCGCCTGCGCGTGATGTGGCGCCTCCGCGCCGGTGGTGACGCGATACCGGCCGTGATCGTCGCGCCGGTACGTGCGCTGGTGCAGCGACTCGGCCCGCACGTCGAAGAGGTCGAGCCGATCGTGGTCCGGCCCGGCGATCGCGTCGACCGCGACCGGCTCGTCGAGCAGCTCGTCGCGGCGGGGTACCGGCGCGAGTACCAGGTGGAGTCGCGCGGCGAGATCGCGGTGCGCGGTTCGATCCTCGACGTCTACCCGTCGACCGACGACCACCCGGTCCGCATCGACCTCTGGGGTGACGAGGTCGAACGACTCTCCGGCTTCTCCGTCGCCGACCAGCGCTCCACCCGTGATCTCACGGAGGTCGTCGTCTTCCCGGCCCGTGAGCTGCTCCCGACTCCGGAGGTACGGGCGCGCGCGAGCCGAGCTGATCGCGACCGCACCGTGGGGACGCGAGCAATGGGAGCGCCTCGCCGAGGGGCAGACCTTCGACGGCATGGAGTCGTGGTTGCCGTGGCTCACCCCCGACGAGCACCTCCTTCCCGACCTCCTCCCGCCGACCGCGTCGGTGCTGCTCGTCGAGCCTCGCCGCATGCGCGACCGCGCCGGTGAGCTGCGCGACGACGAAGCCGCGCTCGCCGAGGCGTTGGCGCCGACCTGGGGCGCGACGGTCGACGAAGAAGTCGAGCGCCTCTCGCTCGACTTCGAACGGCTGCTCGAGCACACCAAGGCCCGTGCGGTGTCGATCGTCAACGCCCCCGAGAACCCCGAACACCCCACACCTCGTCGCCGAGCGCGTTCGACCCGGTCGTCGGCGACGTCGACGGCCTCGCCCAGCGGTTGCGGTCGCTGCGCGCCAACGGTGCCCGGGTGATCCTCGCGGCCGACGGCCGCGGGTCCGCCGATCGACTGCGCGACGTCCTGGCCGATGCGGGAGTCGACGCCGGGATCGAGATCGTCGTCGCGCCCCTCGAGCGCGGCGTCATCGTCTCGGGCGCGGGCATCGCGCTCGTCGCCGAGGCCGATCTCACCGGGCGCCGCCGGGTGCACCGACGCGCCCGCGGTGCGCGCAAGGGCGCCGACTTCTACGACGACCTCAAGCCCGGCGACTACGTCGTGCACCACCAGCACGGTGTCGGCCGCTACGGCGGCATGGTCACCCGAGCGATCGGCGGTGCCGAACGCGACTACATGCTCCTCGAGTACAAGGGCGCCGACAAGCTCTACATCCCGACCGACCAGGTCGGCTCGGTGCGTCGCTACACCGGTGGCGACAGCCCTGCGCTGAGTCGTCTCGGTGGTGGTGAGTGGCAGAAGACGCGCTCGCGCGTGCGCGCCGCGGTGCGCGAGATCGCGGCCGAGCTCGTCGTGCTCTACCGGCAGCGCATCGCGACTCCCGGCCACGCGTTCCCCGACGACACGCCCTGGCAGCGAGAGATCGAAGAGGCGTTTCCGTACGAGGAGACTCCCGACCAGCTCGCAGCGATCGACGCGGTGAAGGCCGACATGGAACGGGCGCTCCCGATGGACCGCCTCGTGTGCGGCGACGTCGGCTACGGCAAGACCGAGGTCGCGGTGCGGGCGACGTTCAAGGCGGTGCAGGACGGCAAGCAGGTCGCGATCCTGGCGCCGACGACCCTGCTTGCGAACCAACACGGCCAGACCTTCCGGGAGCGCTACGCCAACTACCCGGTTCGGGTCGAGGTGCTCTCGCGCTTCCTCAGCGCGAAGGAGCAGAAGCAGGTCGTGCGCGATCTGCAGTCGGGTGACGTCGACGTGGTGATCGGCACGCACCGACTGCTCTCGACCGACATCACGTTCAAGGACCTGGGGCTGCTCGTCGTCGACGAGGAACAGCGCTTCGGGGTGAAGCACAAGGAGAAGATCAAGCAGCTCCGCGCCGACGTCGACGTGCTCACCCTCACCGCAACCCCGATCCCGCGGACGCTCGAGATGAGCCTCACGGGGATCCGCGACCTCTCACTCGTGAACACCCCGCCCGAGGACCGCCAACCGATCCTCACCTACGTCGGCGAGTACGACGACCGCGCTGTCGCCGAGGCGATCCGCCGGGAGCTGCTCCGCGAGGGGCAGGTCTTCTACGTGCACAACCGCGTGCAGGACATCGACATGACCGCGGTGCACGTGCGCGAGCTCGTGCCCGAGGCGCGCATCGCGATCGCTCACGGGCAGATGGACGAGTCGTCACTCGAACGGGTCGTGCTCGACTTCGCCGATCACCAGTACGACGTGCTCGTGTGCACGACGATCGTCGAGAGCGGGCTCGACATGCCGACGGTGAACACGATGGTCGTCGACCGCGCCGACCTGCTCGGCCTCGCGCAGATGTACCAGCTGCGCGGTCGCGTCGGTCGACGCGGACAACGCGCGTACGCCTATCTGCTGCATCCGGTCGACAAGGTGCTGTCGGAAGAGGCGTACGAACGGCTCAAGACGATCGGAGAGTTCACCGACCTCGGCTCGGGGTTCAAGATCGCCATGCGCGACCTCGAGATCCGCGGCGCGGGCAACATGCTCGGCGAGATCCAGTCGGGGCACATCGCCGCGGTCGGCTTCGACCTGTACTGCGAGATGGTGACGGAGGCGGTCGGCGAGCTCACCGGGACCGCCCCCGAGGTCGCCGCCGAGGTCGTGATCGACCTCCCGGCCGACGCACACCTGCCCCGCGACTACGTGAGTCGCGACGATGTCCGCATCGAGGCGTATCGGCGTCTGGCCGCGGTCGGCACCCCGGGTGACGTCGACGACATCCGCGGCGAGTGGCTCGACCGGTACGGCCCGCTCCCCCCGGCGGCCGAGGCCCTCCTCGCCGCGGCCCGGTTGCGCGCGGAATGCCTGCGGATCGGGGCCAAGAGCGTCACGGTGCAGAAGGGGCTGGTCCGGCTCGCGGGCGTGGAGCTGAAGGAGTCGCAGAAGGTCCGGCTGCGTCGACTCGCCCCGAAGGCGGTGGTCAAGGAGCACGAGCTGATCCTTCCGCTCGACGCTCCACCGGCCGAGGCGGCGGCGTGGCTGCTCGGTCTCCTCAGCGAGCTGATCCCGTCTGACGCGGTCGTCCCGGTACCATCCGTCTCGTCATGAAGCGCCTTCTCGTCTTTCTCGCCGTCCTCCTCACGTCCGTGCTCGGACTCTCTGCCTGTACCGGGGGGGCCAGTGGCTACGCGTACGTCTTCGACGGCGACACCACCACCCAGGCGACCGTCGACCGGGAGCTCGAGGCGCTCAAGAACAACAAGCTGTTCGCCCAGGCGCTCAAGCAGGGCAGCTCGCCCGTCTCGCTGAGCAACAGCAACGGTTCGATCAACGCCGAGGTGTCGGCCGCGTGGGTCAACGCGATGGTCCAGTACGAGGCGATCGACCGCGCCGTCAAGGCGCAGAAGATCCCGGTGACGGCGGCTGATCGTCAACAGGCGACCACGCAGGTCACCCAGCTCTTCGGGACCGCGCAGGTCTTCTCGAAGTTCCCGAAGTGGTTCCAGGTCCGGGAGCTCGCCCGTGAGGCGCGCAAGGTCGCGTTCGTGCGCAAGGTCGCGACGGTGCCGACCGAGGCCGACGCGCAGGCGTACTTCAACCAGAACATCACCCAGATCTGCCCGTCGGGGAAAGCGATCTCGCACATCCTCGTCGCGACGCAGGCCGAGGCCGACGCGATCGAGCAGGAGCTCGCTGCCGGCGGCGACTTCGCCACGATCGCGAAGCAGAAGTCGACCGACACCCAGTCGGGAGCCGAGGGCGGCCTGCTCGGTTGCCTCGTCGGCGGGCCAGACCGTCGCCCGAGTTCCAGGCTGCGGCCGACGCGCTGGCTGTGGGCGAGACGTCGGCGCCCGGTGCAGATCGCAGTACGGCTTCCACGTTCTCCGCGCCGACGCGCCGACCTACGCGCTGTTCGCGACCCAGGTGCGCACAGCGCTCGAGCAGCAGAGCGCGGCCGCGGTGACCGGCCGGATCAGCAAGCGGGTCGCGAAGGCGACGCTGAAGCTGAACCCCCGCTACGGCCGCATCACCCGCAGCGCCGACGGCGTGCGGATCGTCGCGCCGAAGACCCCGCAGTCCGCAACGAGCCCAGCACCACGACCACGGTGCCGCGACCGAGCGTCCACCGGAGGCTCGATCCCGACGACGCCGACCACCCGACCGCCATCACCGCAGCCCCGGGATGACCCCGGGTCAGGTCGTGGTCGTCGGCCTCGGGCCCGCCGGCGCCGATCTCGTGCTGCCTGCGGCCCGGACGGCGATCGTGCGGACCCACCGGCGGTTCGTGCGCACGGCTCGGCACCCGGCGGTCGCCGAGCTCTCGCGCCACGGCCTCGACTTCGAGAGCTTCGACGCCCGCTACGAAGAGGCGTCCGACCTCGAGCAGGTCTACTCGTCGATCGTCGCGACCCTGGTGTCGGCGGTGCACGAGGGTGGGACCGTCGCGTACGCGGTGCCGGGCAACCCGGCCGTCGCCGAGCGGACCGTGACGCTGCTCCACGAGGCCGCCGCGGCGCGGTGAGATCCGCCTGTCGATCATCCCGGGCCTGTCGTTCGCCGACCTCGCGTGGTCGAAGCTCGGCGTCGATCCGTGCGCCGGCGGCCGCATCGTCGACGGCCAGCGGTTCGCGATCGACGCTGCCGGCGTGTCGGGTCGGCTGCTCATCGGCCAGTGCGACAGCCGGCTCGTGCTCTCCGACGTGAAGCTCGCGTTGCTCGACATCCTCCCGCCCGATACGCCGGTCACCGTGCTGCAGCGCCTCGGTCTCGCCGACGAGTTCGTGCACGACGTCGCGCTGGTCGACCTCGACCGCGTCGTCGAGCCCGACCATCTCACCACGCTGTACGTCGACACGGGCACGGTGCCGGTCGCCGGGGAGTTCGCCCGACTCGTCGAGCTCATGGAGCGGCTGCGGGCACCCGGCGGATGCCCGTGGGACGCCGAGCAGACTCACCACTCGCTCTCGCGGTACACGCCTCGAGGAGGCGTACGAGGTCGTCGAGGCGATCGAAGCGCTCCCGGCCGACGCGCCCGACGGCGGTGTCGACGCGGCGCCCGACGCCTACGCCGCGCTCGGCGACGAGCTCGGCGACCTGCTGTGCCAGGTCGTCTTCCACTCCGTGCTGGCCCGGGAGGCCGGTGCGTTCACGTCGCCGATGTGGTCACCGGGATCCACGACAAGTTGGTCCGTCGCCATCCGCACGTGTTCGCCGACGCCGACGATCCGATGTCGGGCGCGACGACGACCGATGACGTGATGCACAACTGGGAGCAGATCAAGAAGGAGGAGAAGGCGACCGAATCGCTCGTCGAGGGCATCACCCCCGGCCTGCCGTCGCTGCTCTACGCGCACAAGCTCTTCCGCAAGGCCGCCTCCGTCGGCCTCGACCCGGGGACCCTCGACGACGCGGTCGACCGCATCGACGAGCGCCGCCGACCGGCTCCGGACCGGCGACGATCCCGAGAACGCGCTCGGCCGACCTCCTGGCCGGTGCCGTGGTCGCCGCCCGAGCCCAGGGCGTCGACGCCGAATCCGTGCTGCGGGGCTGGGCCGCCCGCTTCCGAGAGCGCTTCGTCCGCGCCGAGGCCCTCGCGGCCGCAGCGGGGTACCGACCTCGGGGCCGCTCGACCCGGCCGGCGTTGCCGCTCTCTGGCTCGAAGCCGCCGCACCCGGCGTCGCCCACGCCCGACCCTGACGGCCCGCCGCCTGACCCCGGCCGCTGGACAGCATCGCTGCGATTCCCCGGCCGGAACGAGGCACGCGGCTAAGTTCGTCACTCCAACAACACCAGCACCATCCGAACCAGAACTGGCACCACCGTCCCCCGGCCCCCGACCTCGCGAGCTGCCGTGAGCATCATCGTCGACGTGACCGGACGGGAGATCCTCGACTCCCGCGGCAACCCCACCGTCGAGGTGGAGGTCGAGCTGGCCTCGGGCGCGACGGGGCGGGCCGCGGTACCGAGCGGCGCGAGCACCGGCGCCCACGAGGCCGTCGAGCTCCGCGACGGCGGCGACGCGCTTCGGCGGCAAGGGCGTGGAGGAGGCCGTCGCGCACGTCGACGACGAGATCGCCGAAGCGGTCATCGGTGTCGAGGCGCTCGACCAGCGCAGTCTCGACACCACGCTCGATCGAGCTCGACGGCACCGACGCAAAGTCGCGTCTCGGCGCGAACGCGATCCTCGGCGTGTCGCTCGCGGCCGCGAAGGCGGCGGCCGCGGAGTGCGAGCTGCCGCTCTACCGCTACGTCGGCGGCGTCGAACGCGCACGTGCTGCCGCTCCCGCTGCTGAACGTGCTGAACGGTGGCGCGCACGCCGACTCGAACGTCGACCTGCAGGAGTTCATGCTCGCTCCCGTCGGCGCGGCGAGCTTCGCCGAGGCGCTGCGATGGGGCGCCGAGACGTACCACGCGCTGCGGGGCATCCTGCACGACCGCGGCCTCTCGACCGGCCTCGGCGACGAAGGCGGCTTCGCTCCGACCTCCCGTCGAACGAGGAAGCGGTGAAGCTGCTCCTCGAGGCGATCGCAGCCGCGGGCTACACGCCCGGCGACGAGATCGCGATCGCGCTCGACACCGCGTCGACGCGAGTTCTTCGTCGACGGCGCGTACCGCCTCGAAGGCGAGGGCACGACGTACACGCTCGGCCGAGTTCGCCGACTACCTCGCCGACCTGTGCGCTCGGTACCCGATCGTGTCGATCGAAGACGGCATGGCCGAAGACGACTGGGACGGCTGGGCGGCGCTCACCGAGCGGGTCGGCGATCGCGTGCAACTCGTCGGCGACGACCTCTTCGTGACCAACGCGGAGCGACTCGCCGAGGGGATCGACCCGCGGCGTCGCGAACTCGATCCTCGTGAAGGTCAACCAGATCGGCACGCTCACCGAGACGCTCGACACGATGGAGCTCGCCCGACGGGCCGCGTACACGTGTGTGATGTCGCACCGCAGCGGCGAGACCGAAGACGTCACCATCGCCGACCTCGCGGTGGCCACCAACTGCGGCCAGATCAAGACGGGTGCACCGGCACGCAGCGATCGCGTCGCGAAGTACAACCAGCTTCTTCGGATCGAAGAGCAACTCGGCGAGGGCGCGGCGTACCTCGGTGGCGCCGCGCTCGCAGGAGCCGTCAGGCGCAGTGACTGAGTTCTTCCGCACCCGTGCTGCACTCGTGCGCGCGACGGTCGCCTCGTTGATTCTCGTCGGGGTCCTCTTCGTGTTCGTGTTCCCCACCCGCACCTGGTTGCAGCAGCGGTCGAAGGAAGCCGACGCACAGAGCGAGCTCTCGTTGCTGCGTGACCAGGCCGCGAAGCTCGAGCACCAGGCCGCGCAGCTCCGCAAGGACACCGAGGTCGAGCGCGTGGCGCGGGAACGCTTCGGCCTGGTGATGCCGGGCGAGCAGGCGTGGGCGGTCGTGCCCGCGCCGACGACCACCACGACCACCACAACGACCACGACCCTGCCACCGAGGACCACGACCAAACCGTCGGGCTGAGGCCGCGATGCGGTCGGCTCGCCCGCGCGGCGAGCACCTCCGGGATGTCGTTCGGGAGGATCTCGGCAGGGATTCGTAGACTCGGGGCGTGCCCTCATCACCCACCGACGTCGACGTCGTCACCGAGCTCCTCGGCCGTGAGCCACGCGCCGACTTCGATGTCGTCGTCCGCACTCCGACCGGTGATCCGTTGGTCATCCGCAACGCGCCGCTCCTGCTCGACGGCACGCCCATGCCGACCCGCTACTGGCTGGTCGATCCCGACGTCTCGCGCGCCGTCGCGCAACTCGAGTCGGCGGGCGGTGTGCGGAGCGCCGATGCCGCGGTCGATCCCGACGAGCTCCGGGCCGCGCACGATGCCTACGCGGCCGAACGCGACGCCGCGCTCGACCCTGCGCACGCCGGGCCGCGCCCTTCGGGCGGAGTCGGTGGTACGCGCACCGGCGTGAAATGTCTGCACGCCCACTACGCGTACCTGCTTGCCGGCGGTGCCGATCCGGTCGGCGAGTGGGTCGCGGCGCAGCTGTCCGCCGGAGCATCCGAAGCGTCCGCGCCATCCGAGCCGTCCGAGGCATCCGGAGACGCGCGATGAGACTCGCGGCTGTCGACATCGGCACCAACTCGGTGCGTCTCCTCGTCTCCGATGTCGACGTTGATGGATCGATCCGCACGCTCGATCGCCGGATGCACATCACCCGGCTCGGACAGGGCGTCGACGCGAGCCGACGGCTCGCGCCCGAGGCCATCGAGCGGACGTTGGCCGTGCTGCGTGAGTACCACGGTGTGATCACCGACCTCGGGGTCGAGCACGTGCGGGCCACGGCGACGAGTGCCGCACGCGACGCGACGAATCGCGATGCCTTCTTCGGCCCCGGGCGCGACGCGCTCGGCACCGAGCTCGAGCTCCTCCCCGGTGAGGAGGAAGCCACGTTGTCGTTCCGGGGTGCGACCGCCGGGCTCGACCCACTCGACGGGCCGGGCCCGTACCTGGTGATCGACATCGGTGGTGGCTCCACGGAGTTCGTCGTCGGGACGACCGCTCCGACCGGTCTGGTGTCGGTCGACATCGGCTGTGTGCGGATCACGGAGCAGTTCCTCCACTCGGATCCGCCGTCACCCGAGGAGCTCTCGCAGGCAGTCTCGGTGGTGCGCGATCACCTCGCCGACGTCAGTCGGACGATTCCCGGTATCCGCGACGTCTCCACCGTGATCGGCTTGGCCGGAACCGTGACGACTGTCGCGGCGATCGAGCTCGGTCTCCCGACGTACGACGCCGAGAAGATCCACCACTTCCGGCTGTCACGCGAGGCGGTCGAAGACGTCTTCCGCACGCTCGCCACCGAGCCCGCGGAGCAGCGCCGCCACAACCCGGGATTGGAAGCGGAACGGGTCGACGTGATCGTCGGCGGGACGATCGTGCTTGCGGCAGTGATGCGGGCGTTCGAGGTCAAGGAGATGCTGGTGTCGGAGTCCGACATCCTCGATGGCCTCATCCTCAGCCAGATCCCCTAGCAGCTTGACGGTCGAAGGCGTCGAGGATCGCCTGACTGCGTTCGACCAGCCGCTCGCGATACTCCCCGTGGGTGAAGATGTAACGCTCACCGCGATGGAGCTCATCGAGAAGATTCCGGATCGCGACTTTCGGATCGACGACGGTCGTTCCGGCCAGGCTGCTGCTCAGGAGCACTTCGATGTCGTCGTCGAGCGTCACCGACGGCCCGAGCGCGGCCGGCCGGGCTGCCGCGCTGCTGTCGAGGTGTCGCGTTGCCATGGCGGCGGGGAACAGGATCGAGACCGAGATGTCCTCGGGTGCCAACTCGAGCCGCAACGTCTCACCGAAGCCGACGACGGCGTGCTTGCTCGATGTGTACGCCGCCAGCCGGGCTCCGGTGTCGAAGACGGCGGACGACGCCGTGAGCAGCACATGACGGGAGCCACCCGCGCGGCGCATCGACGGTAGGAATGCGGTCACGGTGTTGACGGGACCACCCACGTTGACGGACAAGACCCACTGCCAGTCGTTCGGTGTCAGCCGGTCGACAGCCCCGAACTGCTGCACTCCGACGTTGGCACACACGGCAGTCACCGGCCCGAGGGAGGCTTCGACCGCCGCAGCCGCAGCATCCATCGAGTCGGCGTCGGCAACGTCCACCTCGAGGGCGATGGACTCGCGTCCGAGTGCCGCGACTGCCTCGGCGGTCGCGCGGGCGCGAACGTGATCGATGTCGAGAGCGGCGACGTCGTAGCCCGCGTCGGCGAACTCCAGTGCCATCGCCTCGCCGAGACCGGACCCGGCTCCGGTGATGGCCACGACTGGTTGGACGGTCTCATGCTCGGGTCGCTTGAAGGTGCTCACTGCTTCACTCCGGGCTCCGCGTGTCGGAAGAAGTACTCGCACCGGACGGGTGCATCAAGCATGCTCTCCTCAACGGGGGGCTTCATCAAGCCGTTCGACGAGTGGTCTCGATCCTGGCCGAGCACGGGGAGAACGATGGAACTCGAACAGCTTGTCGACGTGTATGCCATCCAACTGCTGAAGGCCCGCTACTTCAGATACCTCGACACGAAGGCGTGGGACCTGTGGCGAGGCCTCTTCACCGACGATCTCGTCTTCTACGCCGAAGACTCGGCGCTGCCGAACGAGACCACGCCCATGGTGACCGGTGGCGACGAGTTCGTGGCGTTCACCTCCACGGCCTTGGCGACCGCGGTCACGGTGCACCACGGACACATGCCCGACATCGAGCTCACCGGACCGGGTGAGGCGACCGGGATCTGGGCGATGTACGACTGGATCGACGATGCCGAGAAGGGCTTCGCATTCGAGGGTTGGGGCCACTACCGGGAGAAGTATCGCAAGGGATCCGACGGCGTCTGGCGGATCTCCGAACTGCGGTTGACCCGCCTCCGGACCGACGCCGCCGAGGCGACTCGCCCGGGTGGCGATCGTCCGTGGCCTCCGCCGTGGGAGGCGAAGCCACCCTCGTAGAAGAAATCCCCTTATCGCGACGCTCTGCCGCTCCGAAGAAGTGGCATGGAGCTGAACGAGTTCACCGGCACACTGGCGCAGATGACCCCGGCGAACGTTCACGCCGTGGCCCGTTCACATGCCGAGCACCACGGGTCGCCCGCCGACGAGATCGACGCGTTCCGGGCCGTGGTCCACATCGACACGGTGCTGCGCAAGCATGCACGCACCCGCGACGCCGCCCAAGCCGCCTTCGCCGCGACCCGCGCCGTCGCGTCCGCGGCCGAGGCGGGCGACATTCTCCTGCCCGATCCGGAGGTCACCCAGGTCTCGAGGGCCGCGGCGCTGATCGCGCGCGGCATCGTCGCGGGCCAGGAAGCCGATCATGACGTGCAGTGGCTGCTCCTCGAGTGGTCGGTTCTCTTCGAGCCGGCGTAGCAACCGGCGTCACGGTCATCGGCGACCGACCGCGGCCGGCGAGCCGCGTACGATCACGGCGTGCCGCTGACTGATCGACTCCTCCTCGGACCCGGACCCTCGAACCCGTACCCCGAGGTCGCCGCCGCGTTCGCCCGCCCGCTCCTCGGGCACCTCGATCCCGACTTCCTCGCGTTGCTCGACGAGACTTCGGCGCGCCTGCGCACGGTCTTCCGCACCGAGAACGCGCTCACCCTGCCGGTGAGCGGTACCGGGTCGGCGGGCATGGAAGCGTGCTTCGTGAACCTCGTCGAGCCCGGCGATCACGTGATCATCGGTGTGAACGGGGTGTTCGGCGAGCGGATGTGCGAGGTCGCCCGACGGTGTGGCGCGGAGCTGACACGCGTCGAGGCGCCGTGGGGACGCGCCATCGATCCCGAGTCGTTGCTCGGCGCGCAGCGGTCCCGACCCGACAGTCGGTTGGTCGCCGTCGTCCACGCCGAGACCTCGACGGGGGTCGAGAACCCGATCGAGCCGCTCGTCGCGCTCCAGGAGACCGACACGCTCCTGCTCGTCGACACGGTCACGTCGCTCGGTGGCATCCCGCTCGAGGTCGACGGTTGGGGGATCGACGCGGCCTACTCGGGCACGCAGAAGTGCCTCGGCGTTCCGCCGGGCCTCTCGCCGGTCACGTTCTCGGCTCGCGCGGTCGACCGGATCCGCACCCGCCGGACACCACCGCAGTCCTGGTACCTCGACCTCGGTCTCATCGGCGACTACGTCGGCGCGGCCCGCAAGTACCACCACACCGCGCCGATCGCGATGATCTTCGCCCTCCACGCCGGCCTCGGCGCGGTGCTCGACGAAGGCCTCCCCGTCGCGTGGGCGCGTCACCGGGCCGTGGGCGACCGGTTGCAAGCCGCGCCTCCCCGAGCTCGGCTTCCAGCTCCTCGCCGAGGAGGGCCACCGCCTCCCACAGCTCACGTCGGCCGCGCTGCCCCCCGGCGCCGACGACGCAGGACTGCGCGAGGCCCTGCTCGAAGGCTGGGGCATCGAGGTGGGCGGGGGCCTCGGCGAATACGCGGGCACGGCTTGGCGCATCGGTCTGATGGGTCATTCCGCCCGCGAGCGGTCGGTGACCACCCTGCTCGGCGCACTCACCGAGCTGTTCGATTGAGGAGTCCGTCATGCTGGGATCCGAACGCATCGGTGCATTCGTCGCGACGACCGATGTCGACACGGCGCGAACCTTCTACGCCGAGATCTTGGGGCTGCGCCTCGTCGACGACAACGCGTTCGCGCTCGCGTTCGATGCGAACGGCACGACCCTCCGGGTGAACCGCGTCGAGCAGGCGGTGGTCGCGCCTTACACGGTGTTGGGATGGGAGGTGACCGACATCGCCGCGACGGTCGCCGCGTTGGCCGGCCGCGGCGTGAGCATCCATCGATACGACGGGATGGATCAGGACGCCGACGGGATCTGGCGCTCGCCCGACGGAACGCTCGTGGCCTGGTTCGCCGATCCCGAGGGGAACACGTTGTCGGTCAGCCAGTCCTCGTCGAGCTGACCGCCGACTACTGGCGGTACTTCTCCACGGTCTCGGTGCCGCGTACCTCGGCGGCATCGGGGTCCTGGCCGAACTCGGCGCGGGCGCGACGCTGCCGCAGCAGATCCCAACACTGATCGAGCGCGAGGCCGGCCTGCTGCAGCTCGGCCTTCTCGTCGTGGGTGAGCGCTCGCTTCGCTTCGGCTTGGCGCAACTCGTGTTCACGCGCTGCGAGCTCGTTGATGTGCCCGAGCACCTCGTGGTCGTTCACGGTGTCTCCTCTCGTTCGGCCGGCACCTCGCGCAACATCGCCGCGCGGTAGTACCGCATCTCCTCGATCGATTCCCGGATGTCGTCGAGCGCGCGGTGGCTCTCGGCCTTGTCGGGCCGGCCCTTGTAGATCTCGGGATACCAGCGCCGACACAGCTCCTTGAACGACGACACGTCGATGCTGCGGTAGTGCAGGTACTGGTCGACGGTCGGGAGGTACTGGTCGAGGAACCGGCGGTCGACGCCGATCGAGTTCCCGCAGAGCGGCGCCGTCCGGGGTGTCGGGACGTGGCGGGCGAGGTACTCGAGCACCTGCACGCCCGCGGCGTCGAGCGAGAGCGTCGACGCCTCGATCTGCGGGGAGCAGGCCGCTCCGGGTGTGCATCTTGACCACGAAGTCGTCCATCTCGGCGAGCGCTTCGGCCGGTTGGTGCACCACGAGGTCGAGTCCTTCGTCGACGATCTCCAGGTTCGAGTCGGTGATGAGCACCGCGATCTCGACGATGGTGTGCCGGTTCACCTCGAGTCCGGTCATCTCGAGATCGATCCAGACGAGGGGATCGGGAGGGGTCAGATCATCAGCCACCGCCGCACGCTACTAACCTCCCCGCCGTGCGCGACGAGGGACCCGTGCTGACGGGACCACGCTTGTTCCTCCGACCATTGCGGAGCTCCGACCACTGCCGCGTGGCGCGCGGTTCGGGAGCGAAGCCGTGACTGGCTCGAACCGTGGGAGCCCCTGCCCGAACCGGGCAGCCCCGATCCCATCACCGACTTCGACGCGTTCCGGGCCCGCTGCGGCGCGTGGGACCGACAGCGCCACTTCGACTCCGCCTACGGGTTCGGGTTGTTCCGCCACGACAGCACCCTCGTCGGGGAGGTCAGTCTCGGCAGCGTGCAGCGCGGTCCGTTCCAGGCCGGGTTCATCGGGTACTGGATCGATCAGGAACACGCCGGGCTCGGCTACGTGCCCGAGGGCGTCGCGCTCATCATGCGCTACGGCTTCGACGACCTCCACCTGCACCGGCTCGAAGCGTCGATCGTCCCGCGCAACACGGCGAGCCGGCGGGTGGCCGAGAAGCTCGGCCTGCGTGACGAGGGCACCGCATTGCGGTTCCTCCAGATCCGTGGCGTCTACGAGGACCATGTGCGCTACGCGATCACCTCGGAGGAGTGGGAAGCCCGCCGCACCGAGATCACCGAACGCTTCCTGAGTTGACCGGCACTCGCCCCGATTCGCCGAGTCGGTGCGCTTCGCGGACCATACGACCGCGAGGTGCACCAACGCGGGCTCCTAGCTGAGGTCGAGCCACCCTTGGCGGAGGGACCAGACCTGACGCTGGAGCTCGACCGCGAGGTGGTCGTCGAACGACGTGGCCCACGGCGCTTCGCGGAGGCTCGCCTTGGTCGCGGCCACGAGCTCCGGAGGCGCGGTCGTGGCGCGCGCGGCGTATTCGATGCTCGCGTCGAGGAGCTCGTCGTCGGGAACGCAACGCCACGCGAGCCCGCGCTCGACGGCCTGCTGGCCGTCGAGCCGTTCGCGGAACAGCACGAGCGCGGCAGCCGCCTGAGGTCCGACGGCTCGTTCGAGCAGCCAGGTGTGACCACCGCCCGGATGGAGGCCGATCGTCAGGAAGCGGACGTCGAAGCGAGCACTCGCGCCCGCGATCCGCACATCGCAGGCCAGCGCGAGGTTGAACCCGGCACCGACTGCGGGGCCGTTCACCGCCGCGACCGTCGGGAGCGGGGAGTCGAGGACTCGGAGGAAACCGTCGTAGATCTCGCGCACGGCGCCGGGGTCGTTGCCTTCTTGCTCGGTGTCGGCGAGCGCGGTGAGGGCAGCGAGGTCGGCACCGGCGCAGAACGCCGGCGCGGCGCCCGTGATCACGACGGCGCCGGTGTCGGGGTCGGCCTCGAGCGCGTCGAACGTCGAGACGATGTCGGCGACGAGAGCGGGCGTGAGCGCGTTCCGCCGCTCCGGTTCGTCGAGGGTGAGCACCGCCACCCGGTCGTGTCGATCGATGTGCAGCGTCACGGCCGGCCCCTCATGGATCGGCCGCGGTCATCGGATCGGTCCGGACGGCGCGGCGAGTGGCGGAAGAAGGTCTCGACGTCGCGCTCGTACCGGTACGACGGCTGGTTCTCGCCGATCACACGCTCGAGACGTAGCCCACGCGCGAACGCGTTCGACGGTACCGGCGGTCGTGTACTTGTATCGGTAGCCGGTGCGCTTGAAGCGACGGTTGTCGACCCCGCGTCCGTAGCGCAGGAGGCTGAGCATCTCCGGGTGGGAGGTCGATCACGCGGGCCAGGCGCAACGGCTCGACGGCCCAGTTGGTGAGCAGTGGTGGGAGCGGAACACGCGGCTTGCCGACGATCGCGCACACCTCGCTCCATGGCATCGTCCCGTCACCGCCGACGTTGTAGACGCCGGGCACGTCGTTCGTGGTCGCGAAGAGCAGCGCGCCTTCGACGTCGTCCTCGTGGGTGAACTGGAACTGCGGGTCGAAGCCGAAGACCTCCGGCACGGCCGGCATCCGCAATGCCTTCGAGAGCACGGTGTCGATGTCGTCGCCGAGAACGTTCGAGAACCGCAGCTTGCTGACGGTCACGTGCGGGTTGTCCTCGGCGAAGTCGCGCAGGAAGGTCGCCGCTTCGGCGAGCGAGCGTTCGACGCCGGTTCGGGGCGCGCTGGTACGACTCATCTCCTCGCGGAACGAGTACGGGTCCTTGTAGCTCGCGCCGTAGACGAGGGTCGAGCTCTTGACCACGACCTTGCGGACCGAGCTTCCGGCTGCGCCCGCGGCGGCGAGCAGGTTCATGGTGCCGATCACGTTGATCTCGTGCAACGCGCGTCCGGTGGTCGACGTCGAGTCGACGAGCAGGTGCGTGTGCAGGATCGTGTCGATCTTCGCGGCCTGCACGATGCGCGACAGGATCGAATACGACGAGTCGGCGCGCACGAACTCGGTGTGCTCGAGCGGCAGGCGCGGCTCGGTGGTGTCGAGACCGACGACGATCTCGACGTCGTCGCGTTGTTCGAGTTGCTGTGCGAGCCGGCTCCCCCAGAAGGTTCCGAGGCCGGTGACGAGGACGCGCACGCGCTACCCGAACCACACGCTGCGACGAGTGCGCAGCATGTCGTAGAGCGCGAGCTGGATCTGCTCGCGGATCCTCTCCGACTCCTCCATCACCTTGCTGCGCGAGTACCGCTCCTGGTCGGGCTCGGCGTCGAGGTGGATCGGCGGGAGCACCCGCAGCTTGAACTTGGCCGGGAAGTATGTGACCAGACCGGCCGGACCCATGAGCAGCATGTTGGCGGTCACGGGGAAGTAGGGGAGGTTGAGCAGCTTGGCGAGACGCTTGCTCTTCCAGAGGATCGGCATCGACTCCTCGGCACCGACCACCGCGATCGGAACGATCGGCACGCCGGCGCGCATCGCGATCTCCACGAAGCCGCCGCGCCCGAAGCGCCGCAGCTTGTAGCGGTCGCGGTATTGCTTGCCGGTTCCCTTGGTGCCTTCGGGGAACACGAGCACGAGTTGCTGCTCGTCGTGCAGGAGCCGGTACGCGTTGTCGGGGTGTGCGGGGACCCCACCCGTACGGCTCCAGAGCGTGCCGGCCACGGGGAGCGCGCGGAACAGGTTCTCCGCGAGGCCGTACACCGCGCGCTGGAGCTCGACCTCGAGGCCGTGCATGATCACCGGGGCATCCGAGGGGATCGCGGCGGCGTGGTTCGCGACGATCAGCGCACCACCGTCGGTGGGCACGTTCTCGAGGCCCTCCCACTCGGCCCGGAACCAGTACCGGTACATCGGGTCGTAGAGCGTGCGGGCGAGGGCCCGGACCCGTTCGCTGCGGCCCCACGAGTCGACGTCGCCGCGGCGCAGCTCGGAATCGTCGGGTTGTTGATCAGACGCGCGCTCGACCTCGACCGGGACCGGCACGAGGGAACGTCCGACGGTGGTTGCCGGCTCGAGCGGGTTGTGACGCTCCGCGCGGTGCTCCTCGGCGACGAGGTTCACGACGGGGGGATCGGGCGGTTGGGTCACCGACAGAGGAAACCGCGTCCGGGTGCCGCGTGCAAGGCGGAGGCGCTGGCCCTGGTCACTTGCTTGCTCGGGCTGCGCCGGTGACCTGCCATCCGCCGCCCCGCCTCGTTCCCGCCCCCTTGTCCTCCCCGTTCGTCGAACTTGTCGCGTCTCATGACCCCAGAGCGCGTCTCACGCGACAGGTTCGGGATTGGGTGGGAGGGCCATTGTGTCCCACCCTCCTGCGAGGATCGTCCTCGATGGAAACGACTCCCCCTGCGTTGCGGTTCGCCGACGCAGCCCGCCGACTCTCGGCCGCCGCCCGTGCCTCGGGTCTCGCCGCCCCCGCGTTCCGCAGCCCTCCGCGTCTCAACGGCGCGGCCCGCACGATCCGGCGGTATCCGGGTGGTGCGGTGGTCTCGGTGCAGCTCCGGGGCCGGTCGTTCAACGAGGTGGCGTCCGACATGGTCGAAGGCGTCCTCGTGGCCAACGGGGTCGACGGTGAGGCGCGGGTGCGGCTCCGGGAGGTGTTCCGGGAGGCGATCGCCCCCGAACCGTCGAGCAGCGCGGCCGCGTAGGCGGGCGCAGGGGTTCAGCGCGCCAGACTGTACGGATGAGTTCCGACGGCCGAGCCGCTCCCAAGGAGAAGCTCCGGCTCGCCTTCTGGACCCATCAGATCGTCGAGTACCTCCTCGCCGCGCTCATCCTCACGCAGAGCATCAACGGAGGTGACGCGGCACCGTTCATCGCGGTCGCCGGCGGGATGCTCTTCGTGCTGGCCGCGGTCTCCGACGGACCGGTGAGCATTGCCCGGTGGGTCTCGCCGAAGCTGCATCGCGTGCTCGACTTCGTGGTCGCCGCTGCCCTCATCGCCGCGCCGATCGTCTCCGGCTCCACCGATCCGCTCGCATGGGCGCTGTGCCTGCTCGCCGCCGGAGCCTTGCTGTGGATCAACTGGCACACGCAATGGGCGCGGCCGGCGCGACGGTTGCGTCGCGCTGCTGCCCCTCCACCGCCGGTTTCGCAGCCCGAAGTCCCGAAGCCCGATGCATCGAAGCCCGATGCATCGAAGCCCGACATCCCGAAACCGGCTGCGGCGCCGTCGAAGGCGGCTTCACTCGGTGACTCTGCTCGAGCGCTCGGCGCGACCGTCGACCGGACCACCCGGGGCGCGTCACGCGCGGCCGGCCGGATCTACGGCCGTTCGAAGGCGCGTCGACCCGAGAGCGTCGAGAAGCCCGACGCCGACGCGTAGCCTGCGCGAGAGCCCGGGTGGCGAAACGGCAGACGCAGGCGGCTTAAACCCGCCGGCTCCTTCGGGGGCGTACAGGTTCGAATCCTGTTCCGGGCACACGAGCAGACGAATGCCCCCGAACCACTCTGGCGTCGCAGAGCCCTCAGATCTGAGGGCTCTGCGACGCCGAAGCGTTCACTGGCTCGTCCGGCGGGGTGGGCTGGTGGGTGCGGATCGCGGCGGCAAGAAACCGTCGGACCGCCTCGGCGGACTCGTGCCGCCAGATGTCGACGAGATCGGCACGGGGATCTGCTGCTGCCGCGTCGAGCGCGGCGTAGATCGGTCGGAACGTGCGCTGCTGCTCTCGCAACAGCGGTCGCGCATCTCTCCCCGCGCGTTCGTTCAGCGCGAGCTTGAGCAGGAGGTCGGTCCGTACATCCCGGAGATGAAGGACTGGCGCGGCGAGCCACGTTTCGACCTCGCGACGGCCGGCCGCAGTCGGCGCGAAGATCGTCCGGCGTGGCCCTTGGCCGGGCTCGCTCCCGGTCGCGCGGAGGAGACGACGGGTGACGAGTGTGTCCATCGCGCGGTAGGCGAGGGGTCTCGAGAGGGACCAGATCCGTCCGATCTCACCCTCAGGCTTGAGACTGCGCACGATGGCCCACCCATGGGAGGGTCCTTCCGCGAAGAGCGCAAGGACCGCGTGCTCCCCGAGCGAGAGTGGCTTGGGCTCCGGCATCGCTCAGTCGGCCGCGAGCATGACCTCGGTGGCCTTCACCAACACGGTGACGCTCTCACCAACCCGAAAACCGAGCTCCTCTGCCGCCTCCCGCGTGATCGCGGCCGTGATGATGTCGCCGCCTCGGAGCGTGACCTTCACCGAGCTCATGATCTCGCCGTGTTTGACCTCGGCAACGGTTCCGGGAAGCTGGTTCCTCGTACTCAGACGCATCGTCGACTCCTCGTTCGGGATTGTGACACCCACCGGTGCTCGGGACTCATCGGTGTGGGCTTCGCTGGAGCAATGGAGGTCTCGTCCCGACGCGCGCTGGCGGCGACCCGGGCCGTTGTCGTCCCGTACTGACTACCATCCCGGGAACACGAGCGTGGAGGTGCATCAGTGAAAGTCCACGACAAGCTGTTCATCGGTGGCGAATGGGTGACACCGGCGACGAGCGACACCATCGATGTGGTCTCACCCCACACGGAGGAGGTCATCGCCCGGGTCCCGGCGGCGTCGACCGCCGATGTCGACCGAGCAGTCGGCGTCGGTCGGGCTGCGTTCGACGACGGCGACTGGCCGCGGTGGTCACCGGAAGATCGAATCGCGGCGGTGCAGCGTTTCGCCGAGATCTACGCGGCGCGTCTCGGAGAGATGGCGGAGATCATCACTGCAGAGATGGGCTCGCCGATCTCGTTTTCGAATCTCGGCCAAGCCCCCGCCGCGTGGATGATCCTCAACACGTTCGTCGGCATCGCTCAGCAGTTCCCGTGGGAGGAGCGCCGCACCGGAATGCTCGGCTCCGATGTCATCGTTCGGCACGAACCGGTCGGTGTCGTCGCGGGGATCGTTCCGTGGAACGTCCCCCAGTTCGTGACGATCTCGAAGCTCGCGCCCGCGCTGCTCGCCGGATGCACGATCGTGCTCAAGCCGGCTCCGGAGACGCCGCTCGACGCGTATCTGATGGCAGAGATTCTCGAAGCGGCCGACATCCCCAAAGGAGTGGTGTCGGTGCTGCCCGCCGGTCGAGAGGTCGGTGAGCATCTCGTTCGCCACGCCGGGATCGACAAGGTTGCGTTCACCGGCTCGACCGCGGCCGGCCGTCGGATTGCCGCGATCTGCGGTGAGCAACTCAAGCGCGTGAGCCTCGAGCTCGGTGGCAAGTCCGCCGCGATCGTCCTCGACGATGCTGATCTCGCGGCAACGGTCGAAGGCCTCAAGTTCGCGTCGCTGATGAACAGCGGCCAGGCGTGTGTCGCCCAGACTCGGATCCTCGCGAGCCGTAGTCGGTACGACGAGGTCGTCGATGCGCTCGCGGGAATGGTCGGTTCGCTTCAGGTCGGTGATCCGACCGATCCCGCCACCGAGATCGGCCCGCTCGTCGCGAGACGTCAGCAGGAGCGCGTCGAGAAATACATCGCCCTCGGCCAGGAAGAGGGGGCACAGGTAGCGGTGGGCGGTAGCGGCCGTCCCGCCGGCGTGGATCGCGGGTGGTACGTGCAGCCCACTGTGTTCTCCCACGCGACGAACGACATGCGGATCGCACGGGAGGAGATCTTCGGCCCGGTTCTCACCGTGATTCCCTACGACGATGTGAACGATGCAGTAGCGATCGCGAACGACAGCGAGTACGGCTTGGCCGGCTCCGTGTGGACGAGCGATGTCGAACAGGGTCTCGACATCGCTCGACGCGTACGGACCGGCACCTACGCCGTCAACCAATACTCGATGGACTTCATGGCGCCATTCGGCGGATACAAGGCTTCGGGAGTCGGGCGGGAGTTCGGGAGAGAGGGCCTCGACCACTATGTGGAGTGCAAGTCGATCATTCCACCGGCCGCAGTTGCGAGCTGACGACCTGTTTGTGCGGACGCGATCAGTCGCTGTCCCAGGTTGATCGCGTCGGGCCCCTTCAGGCGCAATCGACGCGACCGTGCTGAGACTCCGGCTACGAGGGTGACCAGGTGACCGAGAACTGCTGACCGGTGGCGTCGAAGCTCGACGGGGTCGCCTTCATCCCGGCCGGATTGACTCCCGTGATCGGCTCCAGATTCGCGAACGTCCCCAGCGGGAGCCCGTTGGCACGCGCGTCCGCGAATGACACCGTCGCGAAATTCGCAAGTGGGAGGACGCGGTTCGACGATGAGGGTGCTTCGGCGATGACCTCAGCGGAGGCGGTGCGAGCCCGCTTGAGCTTTCGAATGGTGCTGAACAACTTGCCCGTGGTGGCGTCGGCGATGGCGAGCATGAAGCGCCCGGCGCCGAGCGACGCAACCGCCGCTCGATAGACGTGGGACGGGACCACCGCCATGGTGATGAGATGCGCTTGGTGCGGGAACATCTCCCACCACCCGTAGTAGACGGGTCGACCTCCGACGCAGTCGCCCTCCGTGCCGAGTTGCTCGACGGTCGAGTTGTTGGCGCCGTCGAGGCCAACCCAGAACGACGAGTAGGTGTTGGTCGATCCACACTGGACCGTGGGTTGTGTCCAACTCGCAGAGACCCTGGTGAACGAGCCCGCCGGCCCGGACGCGGCGTAGCCGGACCAGTTCGTGCTGGTTCCCCGGCGGAAGCGCACGATCGGAGACCTGGATGGCGCAGGAGCACTTCCAGTCGCGGCCGACGAGATGCCGCCACACGCGATGGCCGTGGTGACCACGAGCACCAGTCCCGCGATGCACCGGCTGCGTGTCAAAGGAACGAGCCGCATCTCCACCCCCAAGCCCCCTGGCGCCACCGGCGCTCCGCCGGAACACGATACTCGACCGGCTTGCACCACCAACCGGGGACCTTCACCGGTTGTGGAGTCACGTCGCAAACGGATCCCGCGTGCGACGGATCGGCAGCTCTGCTCGTGATGGGTGCGGTCGGGGATGCAGTCGGATCTGCATCCCCGACCGACCGCTATATCTCTTCGATCTCGCTGCTGGCGTGGCCTGCAAGCCCGTAGATCACGAGGATGTCGATGACGATCATCGTGAACGACCAGAACGGGTAGTGACCGAGATACGCGAACTGGAAGATCAGGTTGACGCTCGCGATCCCGATACCGACGATCCGGGCCCAGGTTGCGCCGGCGAAGATCCCCAACGCGGCGAGCACCATCAGGATGCCGATGATGAGGGCTACCCAGCCCCACGTCTTGACGTTGTTCGTGATCGGTAGCTCGCCATTGATGTTGCGCTCGATGTAGTTCGCCTGCGTGATCGCCACGAGTCCATCGAATGCGTTGAGACACCCGCCGATGAACACCATGACGCCGGCGAACGTCCACCAGCTGGATCGGATTTCCATGAGAGTTGCCCCCTTCGGAGAGTTCCGCCTGAGACGTGTCTACTTGATGACAGGGCGGGGATCCAGGGGTTCTCCGGCAGATCGGCGCCGCTCGCCGGCGATTGGTGAACGCAGCGACGGGTCAGCACAGAAATGGGCCGATCAGCAGTTACGGCGCGGTGCGTGTCCCGCTCGCAGGTGCTGTCTGCGTGCTGCTTGAAGAGTTGCCACCGATCGGCGCGTGGCAATCGGCGACCTTCCAGCGGCGTTTACGAGGGCGATCAGCAGTGACGGCGCGGTGCGTGTCACGCTCGTGGTGCTGTCTGCGTGCTGCTTGAAGAGTTGCCACCGATCGGCGTGTGGCAATCGGCGACCTTCCAGTGGCGTTGATGCACCCTGTACTCGACCCAATTGTCGTTCCCCGCCAACGAGCGCGGGAGGTTGTAGATGGCCTCTGCGTCGCCGCGCTTGGCGGCAACAGATCGGACGTGCACCTTCCGGATCTTGATCTGGTCGAGCGGACGATGAAAGTACCGTCTGAGCTGGATTCGCATCGCGCGCAGGTAGATCTCTGCATCTCGTCTGGTGCCGACGGCACCTGAGGGTCGACACTCGGGACCCTGCATCTTCTTGATGTCGTCCAGCGTTCCGGTCAGAAAGGCCTTTGACCAGTGTCGTGCAGCAGTCCGGAGATCCTCCGCGTCTGGGCGCTGCGCACGCTCGCGTCGAGGTCCAAATCGCTCGCGGCAGGGTGCAACGCATCGCTCGCGACAATCGCAAGTCTTTCAAGCGATCGTCGTACGCGTCCGCGACCGACCATCGATGCACCAACAAATCTCGTCGACCCGTTCGACGAGTCTGGGCCAAGCCCTGGCACATGTTCGCGCGAACGCACTTGCGGCATCCATAGCTGGGGGGGTCCCGGACGGCCGAGAGCCAACCTGACTCCTTGTACTACCTTCGACGTCTCGGTCGACGGCATTGCCGTTCCGGGCCTCAGCCTCACCGGTCAGAACGTCGGTTCCCAGGCGTTCGGCGAAGCGCGCCTCGGCGACATCGCGGCCGCGACATCGACGTCGTTGCGACCTCGTCGTGTCCGCGTGAACTGCGCCGTGACGGCGCGGTTCACGCGTCGTCAGAAGTTCTTGGTCTTGTAGAGGTTCGCCGAGAACACGTTCCCCGTGCCCGTACCATCCGAGAAGAGGTCGGGCTGGTTGCCGAGGATGATGTTGCCGCGGATGAGGTTGTTCACGGGAGGTGTCGGTCCGATCGAGAAGATCGCGACGCCTCCGGAAAACGCGGTGGGCCCGCCGGGAAGGTTGCTCGTGACGATGTTGCCGCGTGCGGTCACATCGTTCGCGCCCGCGATGGCGATTCCGACGCCGGACACCGGGGGCGTCCCATCGTCACCCGGAGGGCACGCCTTGTCGTTGTGCCTGATGAAGTTGCCGGTGACGTTGAACGAGCCGGACGGTCCGGGGCTGTCGGCGAGAAAGAGGATCCCGACGCAGTTGTCGTGGATACGGTTCCCGACGATCGTGCCGTGCTCCGCGTTGCGCACGAAGATTCCCCAACTGCTTCCCGACGATTCGTTGCCGACGACCGTCGCGTTCGCCTGGGGTGAGTCGCCCACGTAGATGCCGGCTTCCTCGCCGTTGGTGGCGACGTTGCCGATGATCGTCGTGCCGCTCGAGGAGTTCGCGAAGATCCCGTACGCGCCGTCGTCGAGCGCCTTGTTGGCGATGAGACGCGTGCCCATCGTGCCGATCGCGAAGATCCCGATGCCCGAGAAGTTCTTGACCGTGAAGCCGGAAACGCTCGCGTCGTGGAGGTAGTTGTTCACGATGGGCCCGTCGGGTCCGAAGGAGAGGTCACCGTGCATGCAGATCCCATTGACCACACCGGGGTGGTCGGGATCCGCGCACGCATTGGGAGTGGGCGCCGCCGGTGGCGTGAGTGTCGCGCCGACGCCGACGAGCCGGATGCCGTTCTTGCCGATGTCGAGGTTCTCCGCGTGGGAGCCGAAGACGACGATCGTCGCGCCCGGAGCGGCTGCATCGATCGCAGCCTGGATCGATTGGCCCGAATGGACCACGGCTGTGGAAGCACCGGCGGGGGTCGCACCCACCGCCGCGAGAGCCATGGACGTTGCCATGGTCACACCGATCGCGAGTGCACGGATTCGGAGATGCATGCCGGCCTCCCTGGAGCGCGTTCAACCCATCCTGATCCGGGCAGAATGCCCCGGCCACGACCGGGCTGCAACCCCCACCCCGACTCTCGGGCGAACCCACACGCGGGTATGGGGGCGAAAGGTGCAAATCGGGGTGCCAACGGGGCTCGAGGTCTCCGAGCTCCGTGCGAGACTGCGCCATGGACACGTTCCTCTCGCTCGCGCAGGGATACCCACGCCGGTCGCTCGAGGCGGGCGACCGATTGATCGTCGACGGTGAAGCGACCGGTTCGCTCTTCGTGCTCATCGAGGGCTCGCTGCGGATCGAGAAGGCCGGCGTCGCGATCGCAGTGCTCACCGAGCCGGGCGCGTGCGTCGGTGAGATGTCGTTGCTGCTCGACGTGCGGGCGACGGCCGATGTTGTCGCAGGCGACGGGTCGTCGGTCGTGGCGGTCATCGACGACGCCCGTTCGATCCTGGAGAGCGAACCCGGACTCACCCTCGCTCTCGCGCGCCTCCTCGCCGAGCGGCTCCAGACGATGACGACGTACCTCGTCGACATCAAGCACCAGTACGCCGACCACGAAGGTGGTCTCGGCATGGTCGACGTCGTGCTCGGAAGCCTGATGCAGCGCTCTGGAACGCGGAGCGCGCTCGGATCGGTTCGCGACCCAGAGCCCGAGTACTAGGAACGACTACTCGTCCCGGTTGCTCGTTCAGGGGGCCGCGTTGAGTGGCTGTTCCTCGACGCCGGCCAACGACGACCACACCGCGAGCTCCGCGTCGGTGTCGAGCTCGATTCGCGCCGGAATCGGACCGATCTGGCGCCCCGCGTTGAAGACCGACGTCGCACCGATCCGGTCGACCCACGCGCCGTCCTTGGCGAAGGGGGATTGGTGCACGTGTCCGCACAGGACGATGGCCGGCTGGTACTGCTCGATCCACTTGCTGAGCTCTTCGTCGCCGTAGTGTCGCTTGCCGGTCCAACTCGTCGGCGATGCGTCGGGCGGGCCGTGGTACACCCAGATCCATCGTCGACCGCCGACGATTGCGGCGTCGGCGGCCAACTGCGCGTCGATGTCGTCCCGGGTGGCCGGCCCGTCCCACCACTGGCACACGGTCACCAGCTCGGGCCCCGTCTCGAAGCGGGTCCCGTCGACGTAGACACCCGCCGCGCTCGCGGCCGCGAGCCATCGCGCCGAGCGCTCACCGTGCTCGTTCTCGCCGTTCAGATCGTGGTTGCCCGAGCACGCGATGACCGTCGTCTTCGCCGCGATGCGCGTGAGGTACTCGAGCACGACGGCGATCTGCGCGTCGGGCTCGACGATCGACGCGATGTCGAGGGTGTCGCCCGCGAAGACGACGAGGTCGTAGCTGTCGGAAACCGACGCGACCCAGTCGAGCTGCTTCAGCGTGTAGTGCAGATCGGACACCACCAGGATCTGCATGGCGGCTCATCGTATCGGCGTGTGCCGCTAGGTTCAGACCGTGGGCAACGACTCCAGGCAGTCGAGCGACGAGGAACTGGTCGACGGACTCGACGTCGTGTGGACGTCACTCGCCGACCTCGGAGCAGCGTTGTCGGAGCGCGAGTGGCTCACCGACACCGAATGCCCGGGCTGGACGGTGCAGGACAACCTCGCGCACATCGTCGGCATCGAAGCGGTGATCCTCGGTCGACCGAACCCGGATCACGAACCCACGGGTGGCCCGCACATCAAGAACGACATCGGCGCGGGCAATGAGATCTGGGTCGACTGGTACCGCCACCGTCCGAGCGCCGAGGTGCTCGCCGACTTCGGGGCGATCACACGCGAGCGGATCACGATGCTGCGCGCCCCCGAGCACGACTTCGGCGCGGAGATGTGGACGCCCATCGGCCCCGGCACGGTGCGCGATCTGCTCCCGTTCCGTGTCTTCGACTCGTGGATCCACGAGCAGGACATGCGCCGAGCACTCGGCCGCCCCGGCGACATCGACTCCGCGCCGGCCCGGTCGAGCCTCGATCGGATCGATGCCGTCATGCCGATGATCGTCGGCAAGCGCGTGGCGCCACCCGACGGAACGGTCGTGGCCTTCACCGTCGAAGGACCGGTCGGACGGACGTTCGCCATCGCGGTCACCGGTGGTCGCGCCGCGTTCTGCGACTCCGTTCCCGTCGAGGCGACGGTGCACCTCACCATCAACACCGACACCTACGTCCGGCTCGCCACCGGCCGCGGCGATCCCGAGTCGATCCTCGCCACCGGCGCAGTGAGCCTCACGGGCGACATCGCGCTCGGCCGCTCCGTCGCGCAGCAGATGAACTTCCTCTTCTGACGAGCGTAGGGTGACCGGCCGTGGAACTCATCACGAACGTCGTCACCGCACCCAGCGCTCGCCGCCTGCTCCTCCTTCTCCATGGCTACGGCGCCGACGAGCGCGACCTCGGCGGTCTGCTCCCGTACCTCGACCCCGAAGGTCGTTTCTGCACGGTCATGCCGCGAGGCCCGTTGCCGGTCGAGGGCACACCCGGCTTCTCGTGGTTCGACGTCACCTCGCCCGAGGGATTCGACGCCGACGAGCTCGCGGCCACCCTCGACGCCCTCGATGCACTCGTCGACTCGCAGTGTGCCGAGCACGGGTTGTCACGCGACGAAGCGATCGTTGCGGGGTTCTCCCAGGGCGGCGCGCTCGCGCTCCTGCTCGCGCTTCGCCGCAGCGATCGCGCCCACGTTGCCGGCGTTCTCGCGATGAGCCCCGCCTCGGCGCTCGACCGTTTCGACATCGACTGGGAGGCCGCGACCGGGATCGCAGTGCTCGCGCAGCACGGCATCGAGGACCCGCTCATTCCGATCGACTCGTCCCGTGCTCTTGCCGCGACGCTGATCGAGCACGAAGTGCCGACGGTGTACGAGGAGTACCCGATGGCACACCAGGTCGCGCTCGAAAGCGCGCAGAGCGCCCACGCGTGGCTGCTGCCGCGTCTCCGCCGGAGAGAAGCCGTCGGAGCCGCTCCCCGAACCACCGCCCGAACCGTTGGTCCGCGCGGTCACGACCGCGTCGTTCGAGGCCGACGTGCTGCGCAGCGAGCTGCCGGTGATCGTCGACTTCTGGGCGCCGTGGTGCGGACCGTGCCGCCAGGTCTCACCGATCGTCGAGCAGATCGCGGCGATGCGGGAGGGGAGCTACAAGGTCGTCAAGATCAACATCGACGACGAGCCCGCGTTGGCGCAGAAGTACGACGTGCAGAGCATCCCGCTCATCGGCCTGTTCCGGAACGGTCAGATGGAGCGCAAGTCGCTCGGCGCGAAGCCCCGTCCCCAGCTCGAAGCCGACCTCGGCATGCTCGTCATCCCCTGACACCTGTTCAGGACGGTTACGCGACTCTTCCGTAGCCGCTGGGGCTGCCGTAGATGGACGCGTACCGGACCACGTCACCGGTGTGGGGCGCGTGGATCATGGTGCCGCCACCGACGTAGATCCCGACGTGGTCACTGCCGCCCGGACCGTAGAAGATCAGGTCACCGGGCTGGAGGGCGTCACGCGAGATGTGGACGGTCTGGCCGTACTGGGCGCCCGAGTAGTGGGGAAGACCGATGCCGGCCTGGGCGTAGGCCCACATCACGAGGCCGGAGCAGTCGAACGTGTCGGGACCGGCCGCCGCATACACGTACGGGCTGCCGAGCTTTGATTCGGCTGCCGCGACCGCCGCGCCGGCGGCACCCGAGGGGGGCGGGAAGTTGCCGGGGCTGACCCCGGGATCGCTGCCACCGCCGCCTCCGCCGCCCGTGTTCCGCGGGGACCTGGCGGCGGCTGCGACGCGAGCTGTGGCTGCCGCTGTCTCGGCAGCCTTCTGCTGCGAGATGAGCGACGAGATCTGGCCGTTGACCGAGCCGAGGAGCTGCCGCTGCTTCGCGTTGGCGGCGTCGATCGCCTGCTTCGTGGAGGCGAGGCTGTCGCGCTCCGACTGGGCCTGGTCCTTGACCGTCTGCTGCTGGGCCTTCTGCGTCGCGAGGTCTTCGCGTGCCTTCGTCAGCTGCGAGACGAGGGAGTTGTCCTTGTTCGAGGCGGCCGACGCGTACTTCCGGCGGGCCGACAGCTCACTGATGTTCTGGACATCGACCGCGTCGAGCGGCGTCGTGTTCCCGGCACCCTTGTAGATCTGGACTGCCCGCTTGGCGAGCAGCTTCTCGAGTCGGCCCGACTCGGCTTCGGCGGCCTTGATCCTCGACTCGGCTGCAGTGATCTGCGCCTGAGCCTGGTCGAGCCGGTACTGCGCACCGTTGATCTGCTCCGAGAGGGCGTCGGCCTTGCGGCCGTTCGCGGTGATCTCGGCTTCGATCCGAGCTGCCTCGGCCTTCTTGTCACCGATGGTGTCACCCTGCGCGACGGCGGGCACGAGAGCGAGGCCGAGGAGGCCCGCGACCATCACGGGTACGAGGCGCTTGAGGTGCTGGGTCCGGAGATGCAAGTGGGGGGTCTCCCTTGGCGTGGGCTACGCCGCCGTCGGCCCGAAGAACACGGTCCGTCCGTCGACCGGGTTCACGGTGACGAACGCAGTTCCGGGGGTCGGGGACCGATGTTGCTCGCTTGGTCTCCGGTTATGAACAACCCCGTGCGTCGACACGAACGTGCGACACCCGGGGATCGGCATAAACCCTAGTGATCCTTGACTCGGCGATGCCACCTTTGTCGAGAATCCTCCCCTGAGCAGGGGGTTCGCCGATATCACACGCGGGCATCCGACCGGTCATTTCGGTCAGAGTCCGTTCAGGCGGGGGTGACGGCCCAACCCGGGCTCGGCGGAGGTCCACCGACCTTCGAGAGCTGGGGAACGCTCCACTTCATCGCCTTGGCGATGCCGGTCGCGATCTGCTGCCAGGCGGTGACGTCCCAACCCTCGGCGGCGGCCACCAGCGACGTGTCCTGGCGCAGGTGGACGAACGCGGGGAGGTGCTCGAGGCCGAGGCTGCGGACGAAGGTGCGATCGGGATCGACGAAGACGAGATACCGGTCGGCGTCGTCGCCGAGGATGCGACGGGTGACGGACTCGTTCCCGGTGACGCACACCGCGACTCTGCAATCGGCATCGCCGAGCACCTTGACGATGCCGTCGATCACGGGCCGCCAGGCCGCGGCCTCGGGCCGGTCGGGGAGCACGACGAGGCACAGGTGGAACATCGTGAGCCAGTCGTCGAGCGTGCGCGTCGTACCCGCGAGATTGGAGAGGTCGAGCGTCGGATCCGGGTTCTTCGCCATCGGCGGGAACGCTAGCGCGGCGCCTCGGTAGTCTCCGGATCTGAGCCGACCGAGCGGAGCCGCCGTGAGCAGAGCGCGATCAGATCAAGATGACCGAGGCTGAGATCGCGGCGTTCCTCGCGCCGGCCGCGATCTCCAGGTCGCGTCGATCAACACCGACGGCACGCCGCACCTCGTGACGATGTGGTTCGTCGTGCGCGACGGCGATGTCGCGTTCTGGACCTACGGGAAGTCACAGAAGGTCGTGAACCTCAAGCGCGACCCGCGCCTGACCGTGCTCGTCGCCACCGGCGACGCGTACGAGGAGCTGCGTGGAGTGTCGATCGCCGGCACCGCCGAGGTGATCGATGATGCCGACGAAGTGTTGAGCTACGGCCTCCAGATCTTCGAGAAGTACTGGGGTGGGTCCGACGACGAGCTGGTGCGCGCCGGCGTGCAGCAGCAGGCGCTCAAGCGCGTGGTCCTGCGGGTGCACGCCGACACCGTGGTCACGTGGGACCACTCGAAGCTCGCCACCGCCTCCTAACGGGCTCGCACACCCGGCGGGATCAGCTCGCCGATCCGTCGGAGCTCCTCGAGGTGGCGAGCACTGACTCGCGCGAGCAGCCGCTCGCCGCGAGCCGTCAGGTGGAGTCGGACGATTCGCCCGTCGACGCGGTCGGGTACGCGACGCACGAGTCCCGCGTCGTGGGCGCGATCGACGAGCCCGACGACGCTGTGGTGTCGGAGCAGGAGTGACTCGGCCACGTCGCCCACTGTCGGTCCCGACGGCCCGTCGCTCCCGCGAATCGCGAGCAGGAGCTGGTGCTGGGCCGGCGTCAGGCCCACGGCCTCGGCCTGGCTCTCGCTCCAATGGAGGAACTCCCGCAGCGACGTGCGGAAGCCGAGCAACGTCGCGTAGTCGGCATCGGTGAGGTCGCCCTTGGCCATGACAGAATAGATCGTACTACGATATAGTTCCGTGCGACGCCCACGGTCACCCCGCAGTCTTCTCGACGGGCACGTTCTCGGCCTCCCGATCCGGATCGTGGCGCTGGTGCTCGCGGTGGGCATTGCCTCCGGATCGGTCGGTGCCGGCTATCTGCTCGTGCTGCACCTGCTCCAGGGATGGTTGTGGCCGACGCACTGGTCGGGTCCGATCGGGTTCGTCGTGCTCGGTGGTGTCGGGCTCGCGGTGGGCCTGATCGTCCGCTACGTCGGCTCGCCGGGTGACGTCGAGCTGATGGTCGACAACATCCACGTGTCGGGTACCGCGACCGGCGTGCGGATGCTGCGTTCGTTGCTTCCGATCTCGTGGCTGTGCGTCGCGGCCGGCGGTGCGATGGGTCCGGAGGCTCCGCTCGTGCAGACGACCGGGACGCTGGCGTCGTTCACGGCACGACGCGTCGGGCTCGGTGTGACCGAGAGACGGATCCTGACGATCACCGGGATGGCGGCCGGTTTCACCGTGCTGTTCGGCGCGCCCCTCGGGGCGGCGATCTTCGCGTTGGAGATGCTCCACCGTCGGGGGCTGCAGTACTACGAGGCGTTGCTCCCGGCCGTGCTGGGTTCTCTCGCCGGGTACGGGATCTACGTCGGCGCTCACGGCGGTCGGTCTGGCGCCCGTCTGGCATCTGCCCTCACCCGCGGTGATCCGGGGCGTCGATCTCGGATGGGCAGTGGTCGCCGGGCTGCTCGGCGCGGCGATTGCCGTCGCCTTCACGTACACGACCGCAGCGTTGCGATCCGTCATGCGACGGATCCCTGCGGTGTCGCGCCCCGTTGTCGGTGGCCTGTTGCTGGCGGCGCTCGGGCTGCTCTCGGTCTACTCACTCACGTTCGGCGAAGCCCAGCTCGAGGTGATCCTCCATCACCACGAGGGCGCGGTCGCGTTCTTCATGCTTGCCGCGCTGGCCAAGTTCCTGGGGACGTCGGTGACGTTGTCGTCCGAGTGGCGGGGCGGCTTCATCATCCCGCTCTTCTTCATGGGTGCGTGCGTGGCACGCGCGATGCACGGCGTGGTCCCGTCGACGAACGAAGCGGTGCTCGTCGCGGCGTTGATGGCCGCGACCTGCGCCGGTGTGACCAAGACCCCCATCGGCTCGACCCTCGTCGTCACGGAGATGGCCGGGTTCCGGCTTCTCCCGACCACGATCCTCGCGACGATGGTCACGGTCCTGCTCACCAGCGAGGTGGGGTTGATCCACACGCAACGCGAGCGGAACCCGGTCGGTGGGCCGTCGGCCTAGGGCCAACAACTAGGCCAGGCCGATCGCGCGCAGCATCGACGGCGGCATGCCGTCGTCGCCGTCGCGGAGCATCGCGGCCTTCTCGATGTTGATCGCGTCGCGGTCGCGTTCGAGCCAGGTGTCCCACGGCCCGGGCGGGATCGAACCCTCGACGCAGTGGCGCAGGTACGCCTGCAGGTCGCGCACGTCGTCGGCGCCGCCGATCGGACCGTGGCCGGGAACGATCGATGTCGGCGAGGTCCGCCAGCACCTCGAGCATGTCGGCCCACGTCGCCGGGTCACCCTGGAACGCGAGCGGCGTGACACCGAAGAAGCAGAGGTCGCCCGCGAACAGCACGTCGGCGTCGGCGACGAGCACCATGAGGTCGCCGGCCGTGTGACCGGTCGCGGGGAGCACCTCGATGCGCGGCGGTGAGCTGCGCGGCGTCGTCGACGAGGTGTGACACCGGGCGCGTCCCGAGCTCGTCGAGCTCGTCGAACTCCTCGTCGAACGCGGGCATGAACGCCTTGTACGCGTCGAGCGGCATCGGCTGGTCGAGCAGCTCGCTCGTGGCGGGCGAGCCGAGGATCATCGCGTTGCGGAACTGCTGCGTGCCGCCGACGTGGTCGATGTGCGCGTGCGTGAGCACGACCCGCTTCACCGGCAGCTCGAGCTCGGCGATCGCCTCGACGAACGGCTCCCACTGCGAGCGCACCATCATCGTGTCGATCACCGTGAGGCCGTCGTCGTCGACGACGACCCCTGCGTTCGACACTCCCGACTCGCCGCCGGGTTGGATCCACGCGAAGACCCGTCGCGAGCTCTGCAGCGACGTCACCGAGCGCGCCGACGGGCGGGATCGAGGTACTCGTCGATGCGCGTGATGCGGTCGCCGTCGACCGGAGACGAGGCACGCCGGCATCGAGAAGGCTATCCGTGCGTCGTCCGTGCAGCACGTGCTGCTGCAGCACCCGCCCTCGATCTCGATCCGCGGCGATCTCGTAGCGCCGTCGACGTCGTCGACGAGCCACTCGAGCACCCCACGAGCTCGACGTCCGCTCGCGGTCGTCGAAGCAGCCCAGACGACGGCTCCGGGCGTAGACGACGCACGCCGTCGAGGTCTCCGCCTCGATCGCGGATCAGCGGGCGACGAGGTCGAGCGGGTCGCGGTCGTCATCGCCATTCTGGCGGGTTGGGAGCGCGAGCACCTGTCGTAGCCTCCCGCCATGTCTGAACGCACGAGAACCTGCCCCGTCGTTCCTGCCTCTCGGTTCCCGGCTCGAGCGAGAAGATGCTCGGCAAGGGCCCGACGCCTCGGCGCCGACATGGTCTTCATCGACCTCGAGGACTCCGTGTCGCCGCTCGAGAAGGAGGCGGCCCGCGGCAAGGCGGTCAACGCCATCCGCGACCAGGACTGGGGCGAGACGGTTCTCTGCGTGCGCGTGAACGCGTGGGACACGCCGTGGACCGCGTACGACATCCTCGAGGTGGTCGGCAACGCGGGCGAGCGCCTCGAGGAGATCATGCTCCCCAAGGTGCAGACGCGCGGCCGAGGTCGTCGCGATGGACCTGCTCCTCACCCAGGTCGAGCAGCAGGCCGGGCTCCCCGCCGGTCACATCGGCATCGAGGCGCAGATCGAGACGGCCCGCGGCCTCATCAACGTGAACGACATCTGCGCCGCGAGCCCGCGGCTCGAGACGATCATCCTCGGTCCGGTCGACATGTCGGCGTCGATGGAGATGCCCGGTCTGCGCGGTGGGCTCGAGATCCCCGAGTACCCCGGCGACTACTTCCACTACGTGTTCGTGCAGATCCTCATGGCCGGCCGCGCCAACGGTCTCCAGGTGATCGACGGCCCGTACGTGAAGGTGCGCGACTCCGACGGCTTCCGCGAGTTCGCCCGCCGAGCCGAGATCCTCGGCTACGACGGCAAGTGGGCGCTGCACCCCGACCAGGTGCAGATCCTCAACGAGCTGTTCTCGCCGACCCAGGAGCAGTTCGACAAGGCGTGGGACATCCTCGACACCTACGAGAAGGCGACCACCGAGGGCGACCGCAAGGGCGCGGTGATGCTCGGCGACGAGATGATCGACGAAGCGAGCCGCAAGGTCGCGGTGAAGCTGGTGAGCCGGGGCGAGCGCGCCCGCATGACCCGTAGCGCGGGCTGATCGGCTCAGTTCTCGCCGAGCTCCTCGGCGACCTCGTCGATCGACTCGATCTCGGTGCGTCCCGATCGCCGACCCCAGAGCGCGAACGCGACGACTGACGCCACGGTGACACCGGTCAGCCAGATCTGGTTGGCCGCGATCCAGTCGGTGAGCTGGAGGATCACGTCGGTGAAGGCACCGGCGACGAGACGCAGCACGATC
This sequence comes from uncultured Actinomycetes bacterium, assembly GCA_963829475.1. Classification (GTDB taxonomy): domain Bacteria; phylum Actinomycetota; class Acidimicrobiia; order IMCC26256; family JANYLB01; genus JANYLB01. Next base: position 90,180 of record CAWHIU010000003.1, read on the forward strand.
AGTCGGGCGAGGAGTCCGAAGACCGTCGTCGCGTAGTACGCCTCCGCCGGCATCTCGTCGGCGCCGGCGAGCAGCGAGATGAACGGGTTGGCGGGCAGGAAGAAGATCACGACATGGCGGGCCCGGTGGAACTGACGCTCGATCCAGAGGATCGGTCGCGACGCGCCGCCCATCTTGGATTCGATCCATCGCACGGCGCGATCGCCGTAGCGCTGGCCGAACACGTAGTAGACGACCGCGACCGCGAGGAGGCGGAGCATCGGGACCCCGTAGTAGGTGAGCGGGTCGAGTCGGGGCGACACGAGCACCAGCCACCGGATCCGGGAGCTCAGGATGATGAGCCACACCGGTTCGTGCACGAGGAGCGTCGGCGCGAGGGCGTTGGCGACGTTCACGGAGATCGCGAAGGCGATCATCGGGACGACGACGATCGCGAGCCTTCGTCGTCTCGCCGCCCGCTCGGCGTCGCGTGCCATGGGTGAAGCATGGCGGATCCGCGAATCCCATGGGTACCAGCCGTAACATCAGCCCCGCGAACCACACGCGTGTCATTCGCGGTGTCGGTCGTGCGGAGCGGAGTGTGCGATGGACGTGATCTATCGATGCGGCTGGTGCCGGGAGCAAGGCGTCCCGGATTCGGCGACACCCGCGGTGCTGGTGGCCCGCGGCGCCCGCTCGCCGATCGGGTTCCGCTTCGTCCGTCGCAGCGACCGTGGTGGCGTCGAGCACCTCATGATGGAGCCGCTCGGCGTGCTCCGCGGCCGTTGGACCGTCCGCCTCTGGTGCGAGGGCTGCGGCCACTCGATCACCCCGATGAAGGCCAACGCCCTCCGCCGCATGTACCAACACGCCCTCCGAACCGAAGCCCGCGAGGTCTACGTCGCCTGACCGCGACTTCGACCGTCAAGTCAGGAGAAGAAGCGGAGCTGGCGGACCTCCGCCGCGGGACTCGACGCCGGTGAGCGGTCGAGCCGGCGCAGCGGATTCGACCGTCAAGTCAGGAGAAGAAGCGGAGCCGGCGGACCTCCGCCGCGGGACTCGACGCCGGTGAGCGGTCGAGCCGGCGCAGCGGATTCGACCATCAAGTTCAGGAGAAGAAGCGGAGCCGGCGGACCTCCGCCGCGGGACTCGACGCCGGTGAGCGGTCGAGCCGGCGCAGCGGATTCGACGTCAAGTCAGCGCTTGTTCGGTGAGGCGGCGGGCGATCACCCTGAGGCAGAGGGTCTCGTCGGCGCCTTCGAAGATCGAGAGCACGCGGGCGTCGACGAAGTAGCGCGACACCGGGAACTCCTCGGCGTAGCCCATGCCGCCGTGGAGCTGCATCGCCTCGCGTGTGACCCACTCGGCGGTGCGGCACACGTACGCCTTCACCATGCTCGCCTCGAGCGCGCCTTCGCCCTTGGCCATCCGGCGGGCGACCGAGTACGAGAACTGGCGTCCGGCCTGGATGAGCGCGGCCATGCGCGCGAGCTTGACCTTGCTGAGTTGGTAGGCGAAGACGGGTTCGCCGAAGACGGTGCGGTCCTGCGCGTACTGGAGACCGGCTTCGAACGCGGCCTGCATGAGACCGACGGCGCGCGCCGCGGTCTGCAGCCGCCCGTTCTCGAAGCCCTCCATCTGGAGGTAGAAGCCCTTGCCCATGCCCCTGCTCGAGCCCGACGAGGTCGTCGGCGGGGACGAACCAGTTGTCGAACGCGACCTCGTACGAGTGCATGCCGCGGTAGCCGAGCGTGTCGATGGCCCGACCTTCCATGGAGCCGCCCCGGTCGTCGGAGAACTGGAAGTGATGGCCGGGAGCCGGCGGCTTGTCGACGACGAGCACGGAGAGTCCGCGGTGACCGGCTGATCGGTCGGGGTCGGTGCGCGCGAGCACCATCAGGGTGTCGGCCCGACCGGCGAACGTGCACCAGGTCTTGACGCCGTTGAGGAGGTAGCCACCGTCGGTGGGTGTCGCGGTGGTCTTGACCCCGGCGACGTCGGAACCGAAGTCGGGCTCGGTGACCATCACGCCGACGACGCGCTCACCGCTCGCGATCGCGGGGAGCCAGCGCTGCTTCTGCTCCTCGGTCCCGCCCTTCACGATTGCACGGGTGAGGATCTCGGGCCGCGTGATGAGCGCGCCACCGGCGCCGAGCGAGCCCCAGGAGAGCTCCTCGGTAGCGACGACCATCGCCAGGTAGTCGGACTCGCCGCCCGCCGCGAAGCCCTCGTACTCCTCGGGAACCGAGAGGCCGAACCCACCGATCTCGGCGAGGCCGCCGATGATCTCCTCGGGGATGTCGGCATTCTCACGGTGGATGTGCTCCGCGACCGGACGGATCTTGTCCTCCGCGAAACGGTGGAACGTGTCGCGCACCATGTCGAACTCGTCGTCGAGGTGAGCGGGGCCGGTGCCCGCAACTGCGACCTGGTCGGCGAGACCGGCCAGGAACACGGGGTCGCGGTACCGACCGACGAACTCGAGTGCCGCGGTGAGCGCGCCCGGTTCCGCACCCCAGCTCGCTTCTCGACCCAGGAGCCGGGAGCCGAGGTCACTGATCGCGTCGGCGATGAACGCCAGGGCGAGTGATTCCTCGAGCTCGCCGTAGGCGCCGTAGTCGACCATCACCCGACAGCCCTCCACCGCACTCGCCGCGTGGGCGAGGTCGTAGGCGACGGCCTGGTGCTGGTCGAGCCGGGCGACCGAGATGCGGTCGCCGTCGCGGCTCTGCTCCGCCAGTGTGCGGGCGGCCCGGTCGACGATCTGCGCGGCGACATCGATCGCGGCGGAAGCAGCAGTGAGGTTGTCCGACATGTCGCTCAGGCTACCGACGGGTAGGAGAAGAAGCGCATCCGATCCAACGTTCTCAGGTGCTCGGTGGTGTCCCCGTTGTCGTCGTCGTGGTTTCCGTGGATGCGGTGGTCTCCGGTGTCGGCTCCGTGGTGCTGGTCGTCACGGGCGGGGCCTCCACCGGTGCCGACGTGGTCGAGGAGGTCCCTGAGCTGCCGGAGCCCGACGACGATCCGATCTGGTTCCGTCCGGTGCCCGCGACCTGGGAGCTGCCCTCGGTCTGGACGACCGGCTGCACATGACCCGCAACGGCTTGGGCGGTGATGTGCCAGTCGGCGTCGATCGCCGTGAACACGGCCGCGGCCATGCGATCACCGCCGGCCGGTGTCAGGTGGATGCCGTCGTCGGCGCGGAGGGTCACGGTGGCGCCGGTGTCGTTGGTGATCGACGTGGTGAAGTCACCGTTCGAATCCGAGAACTGGTTGCTCACGTCGATGAACGTGACTTCGGGGTGCTTCGCCGCCACCCCGGCGATCACCGCGTTCAACACCGTGACGTTCTGGTTGAACTTCTTGTCCTTCATCGGTGGCGTCGCGACCCAGTAGACCGGTCGGTGCGCGTCGCCGATGAAGATCTTCATCATCTCCTCGACCTTCGCGGCGTACGCGGCGCGCAGTTCGGTCCCGTCGGTCGACGACGAGGTCGTGAGGTCCGGCATTCCTCGCGCGTCGTTGGCGTCGATGATGAAGACGACGGCTTCGGGGTCGCGCTTGGCCATCTCCTCGGTCGCGTGCTTCGGCCAGTCGAAGAAGGTGGGAGAGTTGAGGCCGCTCGACACCCGCGAGTCGAAGCGAGGCGCGACCACACCGGAGGCTCCGGTCGTCGCTCCGAGCGACGGGCCGAGCGATCCGGCGAGCGAGTCGCCGCCGATCCAGAGCCGCATGGGGTTGTCGACGGTGAGCGCCCGACGTCGAGGCCGTTGTGCCGGCGTCGTCGCCGCCTCCACGCGGGTCTTCGCGGTCGATGGAGTCGCTGCAACGTTCGTGGCCGTCGACTCGTCGCGGAGGGAGAACGCGGCCACCGCTCCGACGATCACGCCGACGGTGATGACGGCAGCGGCGATGCCCATGCGTCGACGGCTCCGACGGCGCGCCCGTCTGCCGCGACCTCGGGGCGGGGTGGGAACGAGGTCGCTGGTCGGGCTCTCGGGCGGCTGCGGGTCGGAGGTCTCCATGTGGGGACGGCCGCCGTGCCGGCGACCGAGCCCACAACTCTACCGGTGGGTCGTCACGCGGTCTGCGCGGTCGCTTGCGTCCGGTAGAGGTCGGCGTAGAGACCGCCGGCGGCGAGAAGATCGAGGTGTGTGCCCTCTTCGACGACGCGACCGCCGTCGATCACGAGGATGCGATTCGCGTTGACGATCGTCGAGAGGCGGTGCGCGATCACGATCGAGGTACGGCCTTCGAGCGCGGCGTCGAGCGCGCGTTGGATCGCGAGCTCCGACTCCGAGTCGAGATGCGACGTTGCCTCGTCGAGGATCACGACCGCGGGATCTTTGAGCAGCACCCGCGCGATCGCGACTCGCTGCTTCTCGCCGCCCGAGAGTCGGTAGCCGCGTTCGCCGACGATCGTGTCGTACCCGTCGGGCAACGACGCGATGAGGTCGTGGATGCGCGCGGCGCGACATGCGTCGACGATCTCTTCGTCGGTCGCCTCCGGTCGGGCGTATCGGAGGTTCTCGCGGATCGTCTCGTGGAAGAGGTGCGGGTCCTGCATCACGAAGCCGACGGCGTCCCGCAGGGATTCGAGCGTGAGGTCGCGGACGTCGTGCCCGTCGATCGTGAGCCGGCCTTCGGTCACCTCGTGGATGCGTGGAACGAGGAGCGCGGTGGTGGTCTTGCCCGCGCCCGACGGCCCGACGAGAGCGACGAGCTCACCAGGTTCCACGGTGAAGGTCACGTCGCGCAGGATCCACGCGCTCGGGCTCGTGTCGAGGAGCGTCGGCTCGGCCTCGAGTGACGCGAGCGAGCTGGAGGCGGGCGAAGGATGGCGGAACGAGACATGCTCGAAGGCCACCCTTCCGACCGGTGCGACGAGGTCGAACGCGCCCGGGCGGTCGGTGATGTTGGCCGGGAAGTCGAGGACCTCGAAGACCCGTTCGAACGACACCAGCGCGGTCATCACGTCGACTCTCGCGCCCGAGAGTTGGCTGAGCGGCTGGTAGATCTGGCCGACGTACAACACGAAGGCTCCGACGACACCGATCGAGATGGTCCCGTTCACCGCGAGGACCCCGCCGACGTAGTACACGACCGCCGCACCAACGGCCGCGACGAGCCCGAGGGCGACGAACAACACGCGGCTGTACATCGCGCTGGTGATGCCGATGTCGCGCACGCGTCCGGCGCGGGTCGCGAAGTGGTCGCGCTCCGCGTCGTGGCGCCCGAACAGCTTGACCACGAGCGCGCCGGCGACGTTGAAGCGTTCGGCGATCGTGGTGTTCATCGACGCGTCGAGCTGCATCGCTTCACGCGTGACCACACGGAGTCGGCGGCCGACGCGCTTGGCCGGGATGACGAACGCGGGGAGCACCAGCAGCGTGAGGATCGTGAGGCGCCAGTCGAGCCACAACATGAACGTGAGCGTCACGACCACGGTGATGATGTTCGACACGACGGTACCGAGTGTGGAGGTGACCGCTTGTTGCGCGCCGATCACGTCGTTGTTGAGCCGTGACTGCAGCGCGCCGGTCTGGGTGCGGGTGAAGAAGGAGATCGGGAGCCGCTGTACGTGGTCGAACAACTCGACCCGCAGGTCGTAGATCAACCCCTCGCCGACCTTCGCGGAGTACCACCGCTGGAGCAGGGAGAGCGCGGCGCCGGCGATCGCGAGGGCGACGGCCGCGCCCGCGAGCACACCCACCCGGCCGCTGTCGCCTCCACTCTTGATGGTGTTCAGCAGAGCCCCGAAGACGAGCGGGGGGAGGGCGCCCACGATCGCGGCCAGGATCACCATCAGGAGGAACCAGATCAGCTGCCGCCGGTACGGGCGGGCCCATTGCAGGACCCGTCGGAGGGCGTCGCGCTCGATCTTCTTACCCTTGACGGCGTCGGGATCCCGCCGGAAGCTCATCATCGTCTGATGCATCATGCTGACGGGTCAACCTATCCGGTCTCCCCGAGTGTTCCCGTTCCGCCGCATTCGCGGCACCGCTAACCTCAGCGGCCATGACTGAACACGAACGGCCTTTCGGCCGCCTCTACGAAGACTTCGAGCCGGGCGACGTCTACAAGCACTGGCCCGGCAAGACCATCACGGAGTACGACGACCACCTGTTCTGCATGATGACGATGAACCACCATCCACTCCACACGGATGCCTGGTACGCGGAGACCCAGACGCAGTTCGGCAAGAACGTGGTCGTCGGCAACCTCGTGTACTCGCTCGTGCTCGGTATGAGCGTGCCCGACGTGAGTGGCGCCGCGATCGCCAACCTCGAGGTCGAGACGCTCCAGCACAAGATGCCGACGTTCCACGGCGACACGATCTACGCCGAGACGAAGGTGATCGAGAAGCGGGAGTCGTCGAGCAAGCCAGATCGAGGCGTCGTCACCGTGGAGTCGCGCGCCTTCAACCAGCGCGGCGAAGAGGTGTGCTTCTTCCGCCGCAAGGTGATGGTGCCGAAGCGCGATGCGGTCAAGCCCCGTCAGCGTCCCTACGAATCACCGGCCTGAGCGGTTGTAGCCGGCGGGGAGGCGGAGCACCGGGTGACGCCCGCTGCGGGCTGCTTGTTCTGTCGGATCGTCGACGGTGATGTGGCCGCGCACATCGTCGTCGACGAGCCGGGCTTCGTGGCCTTCCTCGACCACCGGCCATTGTTCGCGGGCCACACGCTGGTCGTCCCGCGCGCCCACATCGAGACGCTGCTCGAGCTCCCGCCCGACGATGTGGGCCCGTACTTCGGCGCGGTCCAACGGATCACCGCAGCGGTGACGCAGGGGATGGACGCGGTGGGCACGTTCGTGGCCGTGAACAACGTCGTCAGCCAGAGCGTGCCCCACCTGCACGTCCACGTCGTTCCGCGGCGACCCAAGGACGGCCTGCGGGGGTTCTTCTGGCCCCGTACGAAGTACGAATCGGATGCCGAGGCCAACGAGGTCGCCACTCGCATTCGAAATTGTGTAATCTTGTAACCATGCAGAACGCCAAGAGCGAGACCATCGGCTGGTTCGCCGGCCGACTCCCCGACGGTTGGTTCCTCGGAGCCCCCGACGTGCGCTACGACCGGGAGGAGGTCCTCGTCGTCGGCACGATCGCCGAACCCGATCTCGGCAAGGGTGCCGACGACGACGCCCGCGCCGCGGCCCGGCGATCGCGGGTCGAGCAGTTCCGGGAGGAGACCCGGGCTCAGCGCATGCAGATCGCCGACGCGGCCGAGGAGCGCTTCGGGCGCAAGGTCGCGTGGGGCGTCGAGTGCGGGGGTGAACGGGTTGTCTTCACGAGTGTCGGTGTGCCGGTGATGACCCGTCTGCGGATGAACGAGCGCGCCGTGCTCGACACGCTCGTCGACGCCAGCGTCGCCCGCAGCCGCAGCGAGGCCCTGGCCTGGTGCGTGCGGCTCGTCGCCGAGCACGAGAACGACTGGATTCGTGAGCTCCGCGAGGCGCTCGAACGCGTCGAGAAGGTCCGCGAGTCGCGCTCGACACGCGGCAGGGACTCAGCGTGCGAGGAACTCCAGGATCTTGCGGTTGACGCGCTCGGGTTGGTCGAGGTGCATGAAGTGGCCGGCGGCGGGCACGACGTCGATGTCGATGCCCGGCGGGGAAGAACGCTCGGATCTCGTGCTCGTCGATCATCTCGATGCCCATGCAGCCGTCGTCGGCACCGTGCAGGTAGAGCGTCGGGAACGGGGATCGGTCCGTTGCCGGCGCCCGCGACGTCGGCGAGATCGGGATTTCCTGGCGTCGTGCCGAGCATGGCTCGGTAGTAGCCGATCGCCGCCTCGGTCGAACCGGGCGCGCCGAGCGTCTCCTTGAGCGCACGCATGAACGCGGGATCGGGCACGAGTCCGGGTGACCAGTCGCGCCAGAGCAGGTCGATCAGCGCGAAGTCATCCTGCGGGACGACGAAGTCGGCGAGCGGGGTCTGGAAGAAGAAGATGTACCAGGACCGCTTGAGCTGCTCGGGTGACGACAGGAAGCGCTGCATCAGCGCGCCTTGGTGGGGGACCGCCATCGTGACGAGCTTGCGCGAATCGATCCGGCCGGTGTCCGACCGCGGTGTAGGCGGCGATCGCACCCCAGTCGTGGCCGATCAGAACCGCGTCGTCGCGATCGCCGGCGAGCTCGTCGGCGAGCGCGAGCGCGTCGAGCGCGAGCGACGCGACCTCGTAGTTCCGGTCGGGCGCGAGGCCGCGTCGGTGCGTAGCCACGCATCCAGGGTGCGACGGCGTGGTAGCCGGCGGCGGCGAGGGCGTCGAGCAAGCCCGACTCGGTGTACGTCGGCGCGTGATCGGGGAAGCCGTGCAGGCAGAGGGCGAGTGGTCCGTCGACCGGACCTGCCTCGAGGTAGGCGAAGTCGATGCCGTTGGCGGTGATGCGCTGCACTTCGCCGACGGGCGGATTGGCCATGGCCGGAGACTATTTCCCGAGCATCGATTGACAACTAATCATTAGGTAGCTAATAATTAGCACGCTATGGAACCCACCCTCGGGCGACGCCTCTACCTCGCGCACCGCGCGCAGCACGATCTCCTCGACGCGCGCATGCGGGAGCACGGTGCCAGCCTCTGGAACTGGGTGCTGCTCCGCACGGCGGTCGAGCACGACGGCGCGAGCCAACGCGAGCTCGCCGAGCACATCGGCATCGAGCCGCCGACGCTCGTGCCGCACCTCGACAAGCTGGCCGAGGAAGGTCTGCGTCGAGCGTCGTCGCGACGAACAGGACCGACGGGTCGATCCGCGTCTTCGTCACTCCCGCGGGTCGCGACCGGCTCGAGCGAGCTCCACGGCGTCGCGATGAAGACCGACGCCGAGCTGCGCGCCGCTGCTCACGCCGCGGGAAGTCGACGCGTTCGGGAAGGCGCTCGAACGCGTCCACGAACACTTCACGACACTGAAGCAGAAGGAAGATGCCGATGGCCGCAAATCCTGATCCGCTGATCGACGAGGTCATCCGCACCGAGGCACTCACGAAGGTGTACCCGGGCGACATCCTCGCGGTCGACCGGCTCGACCTGTCGGTGACGCGGGGCGAGATCTTCGGACTGCTCGGCCCGAACGGTGCCGGCAAGACGACGACCGGCAGGGATGCTCACGACCCGCGTGATCCCGACCGGCGGGCGAGGCGTTCGTCGGCGGCGTCGACGTCGTGCGGCACCCGACCGCGGCGAAGCAGGTGATCGGCGTCGTCCCGCAGACGAACACGCTCGACCGCTCGCTGACCGTCTGGGAGAACCTCTACTTCCACGGTCGCTTCTTCGGCATGAACGCGAAGACGTCGAAGGCGGAGGCGACCCGACTGCTCGAGCAGTTCCGACTCTCCGACCGCGCGGCCGTCGGCGTCGGTGCGCTCTCGGGTGGCATGGCGCAGCGGCTCATGGTCGCCCGGGCGATCATGCACCGGCCGGCGATCCTGTTCCTCGACGAACCCACCGCCGGGCTCGATCCGCAGAGCCGCATCGCGCTGTGGGACATCCTCGGTGAGCTGCACGCCGACGGCCAGACCATCCTCCTCACCACGCACTACATGGAAGAGGCCGACGAGCTCTGCGACCGGCTCGCGATCATCGACCACGGCAAGCTGCTCGCGCTCGACACGCCGGAGCAGCTCAAGCGGTCGGTCGGCATCGACGCCATGATCACCGTGACGGCCACCGGTGACCTCGACCGTCTCGCATCGGTGCTGCGCGACAGCCTCACGACAGCGACGAAGGTCGAGCACGTCGAAGGTGTCGTGCGGGTGTGGGTGCAACAGCTCCGAGGCGTGCTCCCCGCCGTCGTCGACGCAGCCGAGAAGCAGGGCTTCACCGTGACCGACCTCTCCTCCACCGAGCCGACGCTCGAGACCGTGTTCATCAACCTCACCGGGAAGGACCTCCGCGAATGACCTCGATCACCGCTCCCGCCACGATCCCGGATCCTGTGTCGCTCGAGCAGTCGACGCGGACCGCGACCCGCAAGGCGTTTCTCGCGCTGATGCTGCGCGACCTGACCGTGCTGCAGCAAGCAGCTCGGTCAGTTCCTTCCCCGCACGCTGCTCCAGCCGTTCCTGCTCGTGTTCGTGTTCACGTACGTGTTCCCGAAGATCGGTCAGGGCGTCGGCGGTTCGGGTGCCGGTGCGGCGTTGTTCTCCACGATGCTCGTGGCCGGCGTCGTCGGGCTGAGCATCATGTTCCAGGGGATCCAGTCGGTCGCGCTGCCGATGGTGCAGGAGTTCGGCTACACCCGCGAGATCGAGGACCGCGTGCTCGCGCCGATGCCGGTCTCGCTCGTCGCGATGGAGAAGGTCGCGTCGGGTGCGCTCAACGGATTGTTCTCCGCGATCCTCGTGTTCCCGATCGCCGCGATCGTCCCGGCCACACCCGTGCACCTCCAGATCAACTGGCCCGTGCTGCTCACCCTCACGCCGCTCGCCTGCTACATGTGCGGCGCGCTCGGCCTCACGTTCGGGACGATCTTCGACTCGCGCACCGTGCCGCTGCTGTTCGGCATCGTCGTGCTCCCGCTCACGTTCCTCGGGGCGATCTACTACCCGTGGCAGTCGCTCGAACCGATCCGCTGGCTCCAGATCGTGGTGCTCGTGAACCCGCTCGTCTACATGTGCGAGGGCTTCCGGGCCGCGCTCACGCCGGTGCCGCACATGAGCCTCTGGGCGGTCTACCCGGTGATGATCGGCTTCTCGGCGCTCTTCACCTGGCTCGGGATCAACGGCTTCAAGAAGCGCGTCCTGTCGTGACGACCGACGTGACCGACGACCTTCACGGCGAGGTTCCTCGCCCCTGGTGAACTGGGTATCCTCCTCTTCCTATGTCGGGGGGCGCACACGTCACCTTCTACGGTGTCCGGGGCTCGACTCCCTGTGACGGACCAAGCCTGGCCCGCTACGGCGGGAACACCTCCTGCGTCGTCGATCGAGAGCCCGGGCCACGACCCGATCGTCTTCGACCTCGGCACCGGCCTGCGCAACTACGGCACCGAGCTGGTCGCCTCGGGCCGCAACGTCGGTCTGCACGCGGCAGTCCTGCTCACGCACCTGCACTGGGATCACATCCAGGGCCTTCCGTTCTTCGCGCCGCTCTTCTGCCCCGAATCCGCGCTCGACATCCACGGCCCCCGCCAGGAAGAGGGTCCGCTCGGCGAGGTGTTCGCCGGCGTGATGCGCCCGCCGTACTTCCCGATCACACCCGACGGACTCGAACGCGTCGCTGCGTTTCCACGACACCGGCGACGACGACTTCCCGATCGGCCCGGCCAAGGTGCGTTCGCGCTGGGTCCGCCACGTCGGACCCACGCTCGGCTACCGGGTCGAGATCGGTGGCGTGTCCATCGCCTACATCTCCGACCACGGTCAGGCGTGTGGGGGTGGGACCCGCGTCGAAGGCGACGACTTCGTTCCGCACGAGGTCCTCGAGCTCGCCGACGGTGCCGACCTGCTGATCCACGACTCGCAGCACACGCAGTCGGAGTTCGCGCACAAGCGTCATTGGGGACACTGCACGGTCGAATACGCGGTGCACGTCGCCCACGAGTCGGGAGTCCGTCAGCTCGCGCTGTTCCACCACGATCCTGCGCACGGCGACGACCAGGTCGACGCCATCCTGCGCGGCGCGCAGGACCACGCGGCGCGCTGCGGCGGCCCGTCGGTCTTCGCGGCATCCGAGGGTCTCACCGTCGCCCTGGAACCCCCATATCCGCACATCGCCGATCCTCGACGTTGCCGGCGCGATGAGCCGACTCCGACGACGAGATTCTCGAGCCCGACCAAGCGCAGTTCCGGGCCGTGCTCGGGCACTTCGCGACCGGCGTCACCGTGATCACCGCGATCGACGACGGCGAGCCGGTCGGGATGGCTGCGAACTCGTTCACCTCGGTGTCGCTCGAGCCGCCGCTGGTGCTCTTCTGCGCCGCGACCTCGTCGACGACCTGGCCGCGAATCCAACGGTCGGGGGCGTTCACCGTGAACATCCTCGGATCGCACCAGGAAGACGTCTCGCGCCTGTTCGCGACCCGTGGCGCCGACCGGTTCGGGACCGTGGCCTGGCGGATCGGCGTGGGCGGTTCGCCGGTGCTCGACGACGTGCTCGCCTACCTCGACTGCACGATCGACGCCGAGCACGACGCCGGAGACCACGTGATCGTGGTCGGCCGGGTGCTCGATCTCGGCATCACCGCCGAGGCGAGCCCCCTCCTCTTCCACCGCGGCACCTACGGCAAGTTGCTGACTTGATGGTCGAATCCGCTGCGCCGGCTCGACCGCTCACCCGTCCGGCACCCGCGCTGGCCGTCCGCCAGCTCCGCTTCTTCTCCTGACCAGAGGTTTAGGTCCAGGGACCCAGGGATTCTGTGCCTTTTGTGGTGTGGAATGGGCAGGCAACGTGGGCCGGCCGGGACACGCCTGAGATCGTGGAGGAACCGACATGGACGTCCGAACACTCGGCCAGACCGAGGTGCTCGGCACGTTGGGCGACGTCGCCCACGATCGGGAACGACACCGCCGGCGCCGTGTCGCGCAGGTCGCCGTCTTGCTCGGCATGGTTGCCGCCTGGATCTACTGGCGACTCCTGACCGGCCATCCCGCGCGTCTCGGGTGGCCCGACCTCACGATCCCGGTGGGATTGAAGGACTACCTCCCGGGGATGATCCTCGTGATCGCTCTCTGCGGAACGCTGATCATCCCGCTCATCGTCGCCGGTCGCTCGCCCCACGTGCAGTACCGACCGAGCGAGATCCCGGTGACGTTCGCCGACGTCGTCGGCCTCGGCATGGTCCGTGACGAGGTGGTGAAGACCCTCAACCTGTTCCTCGCCTACAAGACGTTCCGCGATCGCATGGGTGGCAATCCGCGCAAGGCGATCTTGTTCGAAGGTCCACCGGGAACGGGCAAGACCTACATGGCCAAGGCGATGGCACGCGAGGCGGGTGTGCCGTTCCTCTTCGTCTCGGCGAGCGCGTTCCAGTCGATGTACTACGGCCAGACCAACCGCAAGATCCGCGCGTTCTTCAAGAAGCTCCGCACCGCGGCCCGTCGTGAGGGCGGTGCGATCGGGTTCATCGAAGAGATCGACGCGATCGCGGGCGCCCGTAGCGGCATGAACGCTTCACCGCTCCCGGAGGGTGCAGCGCGCGCAGCGTGGAGCGCTCCAACGCCCGCGAGGGGATCAGCGGGGTGGTGAACGAGCTGTTGATCCAGATGCAGTCGTTCGACCAGCCCACGATGCAGGCCCGGATCCACGGTGCGCTCCTCAGCGTCGTGAACCGCTTCCTGCCCGAGGGTCACCAGTTCGAGAAGAAGCCTCCGGTTGCGTCGAACATCTTGGTGATCGGCGCGACCAACCGGGCGGCCGACCTCGATCCGGCGCTGTTGCGCCCCGGCCGGTTCGACCGTTCGATCCACTTCGGCCTCCCGAGCCGCTCGGGTCGACGCGAGATCATCGACTACTACCTCGACAAGAAGGCGCACGTCCCCGAGCTCGACAAGGACGAGCGGCGTGACCAGCTCGCGGCGATGACGTTCGCGTACTCACCCGTGATGATCGAGCACCTCTTCGACGAAGCCCTCGTGTGGTCGCTGCGCGGTGGGCGCGAGGCGATGGAGTGGGACGACGTCCAGCAGGCGAAGTTCACCGAGGAGATCGGGCTGAAGCAGCCCGTCGAGTACACCGAAGACGAGAAGCTCATCATCGCCACCCACGAGTCGGGACACGCGGTGGTCGCGTACCTCAACGGCATCGGTCGCAAGCTCGAGGTGCTCTCGATCATCAAGCGCGCCGATGCCCTGGGCCTGCTCGCTCACTCCGAGACCGAGGAGCGGTACACCCGCACTCGCACCGAGCTCATCGCGTCGATCCAGATCAGCTTCGGCGGCATGACCGCAGAGGAGCTGTTCTTCGGGGAGTCGGGTACCGGCCCCAGCTCCGACCTCGCCGCGGCCACTCGCATCGCCGCGCAGATGGTGGGTTCCTACGGCATGGCCGGATCGCTGGTGAGCTTCGAGGCGATCGAGTCGTCGCCGGTGAGCCAGGGCATCGTCGGCAAGGTGCTCGCCGACGACGAAGGTCGGCGGTCGGTCGATCGCATCCTCGACCAGGCCAAGGAAGACGTCCGCAAGCTCCTCGACGAGAACCGTCACCTGGTCGTCGCGCTCCGGGATCAGCTCCTCATTCGTGACGAGCTCCTCGGCGACGAGATCACCGAGGTGCTCCTGCACGCCGCCGAAGCCGAACGCTTCGAGCGGGTCGAACGGGCCGAGCAGGCCGGTCGTGCCTGACGACCCGGACGCAGCGATCGAACGGAGAGACTTCGGCCACGTCGTGCTCGTGATCGGCCCCGACGCGGCGTCGGTCGGTCGAGCCGTCCGCGAGGAGACCGCGACGTCGGGCAGCCGGGTGCTGGCGTTCGTGGGTGCATCCGATCACCCCGCCCTCACCGAGATGCTCGCCGAACTGGGTGCGGAGCCCGTCGAGACGCACGGAGGCTGAGCCCCCGCGCGGCGCGGTCGCTACGGGTGGCTCTTGTCGGCCTGGACCTCGGGCGTGGCCATGGGCCGCACCGCCTGCAGCATCTCCTCGTCGCGCATCGGGCGGCCGGCACCGCTCGCTCCGCCGCTTCGACGGCCGGAGCCCTGCGACCGCCGTCGTTCGCGACCTCGCCAGCCCGCGGCGGTCCGGTCGTCCTGACGCCGGTCTTCGACCGCAGACTGATCGGCCAAGCGGAACCCCTCGCCGCGCATCGTGAGGAGGAACGCCGGGTGCGACGGATCGGGTTCGAGCTTGTTGCGGATCCGCCGGATATGGGGGATGACGCGCACGCCGTCGTCGGTGGGGACCGGGCCCCAGACCAGCTCGGCGAGCTGGTCGCGAGACATCACCGCGCCCTGGGCGCGGGCGAGAGCCACGAGAACCTTGTACTGGATCGGGGTGAAGTCGACGGCCTCGCCCCACCAGCGGGCGCGCCGTCGGGGCACGTCGAGCTCCAACGGCCCCCAACGGATCGGATCGGCCGAACGGTCGCGGCGTTGCAGCATGAGCAGGGTCGAGATGCGCGCCGCGATCTCACCGTCGCCGGCCTGGACATCGATCCCTGCCAACACGCCCATCTCCGCGAGCACGGGGTTGGGGAGCTCCTCTCGATCGAGGAGCACGACGATCGGATCGCCGAAGCGCTGCGCCGCGGTGACGATGGAGTCGACTCTCGTGCGGGAGACGAGACCGAGGAGGACGAGCTCGAAACGGATGGTCCGAGCCGCGCGGCCGACCTGCTCGGGCGTGAACGCGAGCATGGGGATCAGGTTCCGTTCCGCGCACGCAGCCGCGAGCCGGCCCGCCCGGTCCGGGTCGGCGATCGCGATGAGGATCGATGCCGATTCCGCCGATGGCCGGCTGGAAGCGCGCGGGGAAGCCGTTGTGGTGGGTTCCCCTCCCAATCTGCCTCCCCTTGCCGATTTCACCCGCGATCGTGGCAACGTCTATCACCTTCGAGTTGGCCGGGAAAGGTGGTGGGGTCGGCGTGGAGCCGGGAGTGGCTACCGGGTTGAACGGTCGGTGCGCGGTCGCTTGGCCCGGCGCTGGACGAGAACCCCGCCGCCGGTCAGGGCGAGGCCGAACAGGGCCTCGAGCTCGAGGGCGCCACCACCGGTGAACGGAAGTGTTCCCGCCGTCACGACCTTGTCCTCGACGACAGGGACGACCGGGACGACGGGCGGTGTGCGGTTGTCGTCGACTTCCACCGGCGGGGTGACCGGCGGGGTGACGGGGGGTGGCTCAACCGGGGGGGCCGGGCAGGCTTCCGCGAAATCGGCGCTGTCGCCGATGATCTGGGTCACGCACACCGTGCTGCGCAGACCCAGGACGTCGACCGGGCCGGTGAGGATCGAGGCGGTGCCGGCCACCGGACTCGTTGCGGGCGCGGCGACGGTGAGCGGGTCGGAGCTCGTCACGGTCGACACGACGACGTTGTCACCCGAGTTGGCGAACGAGATCCCGATGTTGAGCACCCCGGTGATCTGGCGGATGCGGATCCCGCCCTCGCTGGACTCGAAGGCCTGACCCTCGTCGAGGCCGGCGAGGGTCTCGGTGGCATGGATGTCGCCCTTGATGTCGAGCAACGACGAACCGAGGTTGAGCGCGGTCGCCATGTCGGTGTTGCCGCTGGCGAGTGCGCTCGGGTCACCGAGCAGCGCCAGGAAGCGGGCGACCATCTGCTCCGCACTGGCCATCGGCGAGCCATCGGGCAGCACCGCGACGGTCCCGACGGCACCGTTGAACCCGGTGTTCGCGAGCGCGGCGCCGAAGTTCCCGATCCAGGCGCTCTGGTCGGCCGTGGCGGTGTCGGTTCCGGCGACCACGCCGTTGACGGCTTGGAGGATTCCCGACGCCGACTGGTTGCCGATCGCGTTCGCGTTCCCGGTACCGATCGCGGCCGAGCCACCACCGAACAGGACGGCGGGATCGAGCCCGAACAGCGAGGCGATCAGGCCCTCGATCATCGTGCGTTGCGCCTTCGGGAGGCCGTTCAAGGCGCTGAGCGCAGTGTTGCCGCCCGAGTTCGCGAGCGCGATCCCGAAGTTGATGATCACGGCTCGCTGGGTGATCGTGATCGAACCGTCGTCGGCCGCTTTGACGGTGATGATCTGCATGATGAGTGAGGTGGAGTGGTCGCCGACGGCGTTGGCATTGCCGGTGCCGATCGCGGCGGACCCGTTGCCCGGCGCGCCGCCGGCGGCGACTTCCTGCTTCCCGCCGCCGACCACTGAGCCTGCCGCGAGGTTCACGCCGGTGTTGCCCACGCCGATGCCGATGTTGAGCACGGTGACGCTCTGGTCGTTCGCGCTGCCGCCGACGATGGTGACGCCCTGCACGATCTGCGTCTTGCCGAGCAGTCCGGTGACGTTCGCGTTGCCGGTACCGATGCCGGCCTGACCGGAGGCGCCGAGCGAGTTTCCGCCGGCTGCGCCTGCGGCGTTGCTGCCGGAGTCGGAGATGCCGACGCCGATGTTGATGATCAGCGCGACCTGCAAGACGTCGACCTGGCCGTTGCCGGTCGTCGTGATGTCGGTCAGCTGCGCGATCCCGCCGGTCGAGTCGGTGCCCTGCGCGTTCGCGTTGCCACTCGAGACGCTCCCAGCGCCGGTCGGGGTCGCGGTGCAGACCAGTGCGACCTGGGTTCCGCTGGTGGGGCACGGCTCGGCTTGCACGCCGCCTGCGGTGGTGTTGCCGACCGCGCCGTTGCCACCCGTGTTGCCGGTGGCGGTCCCGGTGGAGTCGACGTTCGTCGTCTGGTCGGTCTGCTCGGTCGGCCGGGTCGGTCGTCGGAGCCGGAACGTCGACCGGATCGGCTGCGGGAGCATCGACAGGTGCGGGGTCGCTCGCTGCGATCGGTGCGGGGTCCTGGGCCGGAGCGGGGTCGACGACTGCATCAGGTGCCGGCGTCGCCGGGATCCAGAGCGAGCCGCCGGCCGGATCGGGGGTCGGGGCCGGTGCTTCGGTCGAGGCGTCGTCGGTCGCGTGGGCGGTTCCCGCAAGGAAGATGATGCCGGCCGCGAACGCGGCTGAACCGACGGCAGTCTTGGCCGCCCGGCGGACGTTGCCGGCGGACCTACCGTTTCGCCTGCCGCCGATCGGCGATTCTCCGGTGGTGCTCGGGCTCATCGTGCGCTCCTCGGTGCGGGACGTTCGCTCCCGGCGGGGACCTGTCCCCCTGGCCGACGGGTCGGGAGTGGCTCGAATCGGGCACATCCGTGTGCGGGATCCATTTCCGGCGGGAGAGGGATCCGGGCGGGGAGGCTCGCGTCTTCCCACCCGGATCCGTCGCCACCGTGCCGATCGAGATCGGCAATGACGCTGAGCTGAATCAATCAGCCGGTGTGGATCAGCCGAGGTTGATGTCCGACTGGCCGACCGTCTGGTTGGAGCTCGAGCCACCACTGTTCGTCTGCGTGACGGTCGTGGTGGAGGTGTTGCTGGAGGTTGCGGCGCCCGTGTGGATGGATGCGGAGCTGTCTCCGGTGTTGCCCGAGGTGGAACCGTTGGTCGCGGTACCACCGGTGTTGCCGGCCGTGCGCACCGTCGGCGTCGCTGCCGTCGATGTTGCCGCCGCTCGCCGTCGCGTCGGCGTCCTGCGTCGTGCTGTTGCTGCCTCCGACCTGCGACGAGGCGTTGTTGCAGCCGCTGTTCGCAGATGCGCTCTGCTCGGTGGTGACGTCAGCGGTCTGGGTCACGTCCAGGGAAGCCGACCCCGAGTTGGTGATGGCACCGCCACCGTCGATGTCGACGTCGTGCTGCTTGACGTCCTGGGTGGAGCTGGAGCCGCCACTGTTGTCCTGACCGATGGTCGTGCCCGACGAGTTCGTCGGCCCTGGCCGGACCGGTGGAGATGGTCGCGGCGCTCGTGCCGTCGTTCGTCGAGCCCGACGTGTTGCCGGCCGTTCCACCGGTGTTTCCGGCGATCGCATCGTCGGCGTCTTCGGCCGAGATGTTGCCGTCCGTCGCCGAAGCGTCGGCGCTCTGGCTGGTGGTGTTGTCGCCCCACACCGCCGGAGTCGGTGTGGTTCCTGCCGGTGTTCGCGTCGGCGCTCCTGGCTGGTGGTGACGGCGTTCGACTGGTCGACCGTCGCGTCGGACGTGTTGGTGTTGTCGAGCGAGCCCGTGTCTGCGACCGCGGTGCCCGCGAACAATCCCAACGGCAGTCCGGCCGCGAACAGAATCGCCCCAACCTTGCCCATGTTCTTCGTGCTTGCCAATGAGCCTCCCCTCATCGCTTGGCCGGCGCCACGCCCATTGGCGAGCTGGCGACGCCGTGCGCCCACAGATAGTGCGCGAGTCGCCCACGCACTAGAGCAAAGGACAGATGGTGCGCAGAAGTGCAAGTGGCATCCACTTAGTGGTCAGTTCTGCGCTAGTTCGTGATCATGTGAATTTAGGGTGACCGAAGTCGAGGCCGCGCAACAGCCGGCAGATCCAGAAGCCTCAGGCGACTATTGGGAAAGGTCGACTTCGGAGCGGTCGACCACCGGATTCAGGCGGTGCGCGAATCGTCGCAAGCTTCGCAGGATCGGAATGCCCAGAATCAGGACGAGCAGCGCGTTCGCGAGGGCAGTCGCGGCGTCCCAGCCGAGTGACGTGGCGACGTAGAACGACCAGTAGCGGTGCAGTGTGTCGCCAAATCCGAGGCCCGGGTACCACGACAACGCTCCGCCCCGCTGGAACGGCCAGAACCACAGGTTCATGATCGCCCCGTAGAGGAACCCCCACACCCACGCGTACGCCGCGAGTGCCACGACCTCGAGCCGCCGGTCGAGGCGCGCGGTCACCGGGGAGAGCAGGCCGGCGCCGGCGCCCATCCACCCGAGGGCGAGCATCTGGAACGGGAGCCACGGTCCGATCCCACCGGTGATGAACGCGGAGACGGCCATCGTGCACATGCCGAGCAGCAGGCCGAAGCGTGCACCGAACGCGGCGCCGGCCAGCACCACCAGGAACAGCATCCCGGCGTTGTTGCCCGGGAGGTCGAGGAGTCGACCCAGGCCGGCGAACGCGGCGAGCACGCCGAGGATCGCGACGGTCGCGCCGTTCATGGTCCCGCGTCGCACCTCCAGCGAGATGGTGGCGACGACGAGGGCGCCGACGAGGGCGGCGACGAGCGGCGCGTCACCGGCGTGCGCGGAGTTCGGGAAGCGCGCGTCCCGGTATCCAGAACGGGTACAGGAACGCGGCGGCGCCGAGCATCGTGGTGAGGACGTAGACGGCGATCGGCCGGACGTGCTCCGCCCCCGCTCGGACCTTCCGGTGGGGGAGACGCCGGAGGAGCGCAGTGGTGTCGATGCTCACGGCACGATCCCGGCGGTCCCGCCGGTGCGGGCCGCGGCGACCTCGTCGACGGTGAGGAACGGCGGGAGCACGCGAAGGACCTGGGGGGCGAACAAGGAACCCGCGAGCACCTCACGGGCCGGTCCCGATGCGACGACGTCGCCGTCGCCGAGCACGACGGCCCGACTCGCGCTGCGCGCCGCGAGCTCGACGTCGTGCGTCGCGAGGACCACGGCGCCGCCTGCCGCGGCGTGGGCGTGCAGGGCCCGCTCGAGCGCGGCCCGCGAGGGGGCGTCCATCCCGCGGGTCGGTTCGTCGAGGAGGAGCACGTCGGCGCCGCCGACCGCGACCGCGGCGATCGCGACCCGTTGCCGCTCACCGCCCGCGAGCGATCGGGGGTGGCGGTCGGCGAGATCGGAGAGGTCGAGCGCGTCGAGCCAGCGGTCGACCTCGCCGTGGTCGCGCCGCCCGAGGAGGTGCAGCGTCTGGTTGAGCTCGGCGCGGACGGTCGGGGCGAACAACAGGGTGTTGGGGTCCTGGGGCACGTAGGCGACGCTCCCCGGACCGGCCACCGATCCGGAGCCGGGGTCGAGCAGTCGACCGAGCACCCGGAGGAGGGTGGTCTTCCCCGAGCCGTTCCGGCCGAGCAGCGCGATCACCTCGCCGCGCCGGGCCGCCATCGACACGTCGGCCAGCACCGGAGCGCCGCCGAGCTCCACGCTCAGGGCAGTGGCGCTGAGCAGGGTTTCTCCGGGAGCATCGATGGTCGCGTCGATCGCCGCATCCCGCGTCGGTGCGAGCCCCGGGATCGAGTCCGGGCCGGCCGTGGCCGCGAGCCGCCGGGCCGCTCGGACGGTGAGCGGGAGGGGTTCCCATCCGAGGAGCCGGGCGAGATGCGTGACCGGGGGCGCGCCGGCGTAGCCGGAGAGGATCGCCGATGGTGACCCGGGGCCGTCCACGGGGGAGCCTCCGGAGAAGATCACGGCGCGGTCGGCCAGCGGCGCGGCCCGTTCGAGCCGGTGCTCGGCGAGCAACACCGTGGTACCCAGGTCGGCGTTGAGGCGGCCGATTGCAGCGAGCACGTCGTCGGCGCCCTGCGGGTCGAGCTGTGAGGTCGGCTCGTCGAGCACGAGCGCGGCCGGCGCCGCGGCGAGCGCGCCGGCGATCGCGCACCGTTGGCGCTCACCACCGGAGAGCGAGCTCGGTGCCCGTTCTCGGAGGTGGGCGATGCCGAGCGCGTCGAGCACCTCTTCGACGCGTCGCCGCATCGCCTGCGGCGCGTGGCCGAGGTTCTCGAGCACGAACGCGAGATCGCGCTCGACGTGATCGACGACGAACTGGGCCTCGGGGTCCTGGTGCACGAACCCGATGACGTCGGCGAGGTCGCGGGGCTTGTGATCGCGCGTCGAGCGCCCGAACGCGGCGACGTCGCCGCCGAACTGGCCACCACTGGAGTGGGGGACGATCCCGTTCGCGGCGCGCAGCAACGTCGACTTGCCCGATCCCGACGCGCCCGCGACGAGCAGGATCTCACCGGCTTCGATGTCGAGATCTACCCCGCGCAGCGCCGGACGAGGCGAATCGGGGTAGCGGAACGAGACGTTGGTGTAGACGACCGCGCTCATGCTTCGGCCGGCTGATCGGTTGGGTGGACGCGGCGCGACCGGGAGCGGGACGCGCACGAGCGGGGCGAGCAGCGCGGTCAGTGCGATGACGGGGAGCACGGCGAACCCGGGCCAGTGCAGCGGGCTCGCGGCCCAGGTGAGGGTTGCGTCGCTCGACGACCGTCAACGCGGCGATCCCGAGCGGCGCGAGCAGCGATATCCCGGCCATCGCAGCATCGGATTGCGTGAAGCGGCGAGGGCGGTAGCGGCTGCGGTGACGGGCCGCGGATGCGGCCCACACCGCGACGAGGAGCATCCCGGTACCGATCGCGGCGAAGGCGAGGGCGACCACTGCGGTCTGGCCGACGAGCGCGACGAACGCACCACCGAGCGCGAGCAGCGCGCCGAACCCCGCCCATCCCGCGACGCGATCGAGCGGTGACGCGCCTCCGTACGCGAAGCCGCGCGCGTCCATCGACTCCGCGAGCGACACGGCGCGTTCCATCCCGCTCTCGAGCACCGGGATCGCCTGACGGATCAGCCGGCCCCGGCGGACGACGCGACCACCGGTGCGGGCGCGATCGGCTTCGCGCACCGCGGCGATCGCCTGGATCGTGGACGGGACGAATGCGAGCGCGACGGTGACGACGAGTCCGAGCTCGTAGAACGCGCGCGGCGTCGACTGCACCAGCTCGTAGTGCGACACGACCGCGTTGAACGCGCCGAACACCGCCATCACGCCGACGACGACGAAGCCCTCGGCCGCGGCCTGGAACAGGACCTCGGCTTCGACCGGCCCGCCGACCGTGAAGCCGCCCAGCAGCTGCGGCAACGTGAACGACGGAGTGGTGAACAGCACGGTGCCGATGCCGGTGTGGGTGGTGGCCGCGGTGAGCGCGACGCGGATGACCATGAAGACGACGCCGAGTGTCAGCAACACGGGGAACGCGCGCGCGAACGGGCCGTCGCTGCCGTGCACCTGCACGACGAGCGCGGCGATGCCGATCACGACCGCGACGTAGAGAGGGTTGGGCGCGAGCTGGAGCGAGATCGCGGCGGCGAGCGCCCAGATGAGCCACGCGAGCGCGTGGAAGCGACTGGTCATCACCCGACAGCTTGCCAGTGCTCGCTCACCTCTCTACTGTGCGCGACTCGACAGCGGCTGGGGGAAGTCCGGTGAGAATCCGGCGCTGACCCGCAACTGTGACCGAGGGAGACCCGTCGCCGGGTGGCCTTCGGGAGCCAGAACGCCCACCGCCGTTCACCGGGTTCCCATCCGGTGTCCCATCGGGACCGCCGTCGAGCGGTACGTATCGGCCCTCGTGGAACGGGGCCGCCGGAGGATCATCCCCATGTCACGCGCTCCTGGACGCGCCGCCGGTCGCACGATCTCGTGCGTGGTCGCGCTCCTCGTCGGCCTGTTGCCCGTCTTCGGAGCGACCGCGGGCCGGGCCATCGCGGCCGGCGATCATCATGCAGTAGTCGTCGTCGACACCGGAAGCGGCGACCCGCACGTGGTCCCCATTTCCTTCTCGGATGATTCGATCAGCGGGCTCGAAGCCCTGAAGCTCGCGGGTGCGGATCCGGCCGTGTTCGGCTTCTCGGGGCTGGGTGGCGCGGTGTGTGCTCTGTTCGGCGTCGGACATCCGGCGACCAACGCGACGTGCCTGGGTGAGCCGAGCGACGCGCGGTTCTGGGCGTACTGGCATGTCCCCGCGGGCCAGAGCGGATTCAACCAGTCGACCTATTCCCGCGCGGGTGCCGGCTCGGTGCGGGTGCACGACGGCGACCTCGAGGGCTGGCGCTACGGGACCGGCGAACCACCACGCTCGGTGTCGATCCCGCTTCCCGAACCCGATGCTCCCCCCGCGACGGCGCCTCGAGACACGGATCTGCCCCCGCCCGCCCCCGTCGGCGGGGTCGGAACGACGACCGCGACGACAGCACCCGGTGCGCCGGTCGTGGCCACATCTGGCATCGCGACGGCTGCCGGTGGGTCCACGACGACCTCGACCACACGTGCCGGCCACACGACCGAGGTCGCGGGCAAGCGTGCGAGTGCGATCCGCGAGGCCGGCGGGGGAGGGAGCTCGATGCTCTCGATCGCGGGGTTCCTCGCGGTGCTGATGGTCCTCGGAGCAGGGATCTTCTTCGCCCGCCGGGCCCGAATCGGGAGATCCGCCGGAGGCTCGTAGCCTGGATCAGGTGCTGGCCGAGATCTCGCAGCAGAACGTCAACGTGCTCATCGCCTTCGGCGGTGGGATCGTCTCGTTCCTCTCGCCGTGCGTGCTGCCGATCGTCCCGGCCTACCTGAGCCTCATCACCGGCCTCTCGGTGGGCGAGCTCACCGAGACCGGTCACGACACCGCGCAGCTCCGACGCATCACGATCGACACCGGCCTCTTCGTCGCCGGGTTCACCGTCGTCTTCGTGATCCTGGGCCTGATCTCCACTGCGGTGGGCCAGACCGTGCTGCGCAACCAGGAGACGCTGACGCGCGTCTCGGGGGTGCTCGTCATCGTCATGGCGCTCTACCTCGCCGGCTCCCAGCTCCTCATGGCGCCGACCCTCTACGGCGAGGCCCGTTTCCACCCGCGCCTCGATCGCTTCGGCCCGTTCGCCGCACCCGTGGCCGGCGCGGCCTTCGGGCTGGGATGGACGCCCTGCATCGGCCCGGTGCTCGCCGCCGTGCTCGGGGTGGCCGCGCAGTCGGGCGACGAAGTGCGCGGAGTCGCGCTCCTGGTCGCGTACTCACTCGGTCTCGGGCTTCCGTTCCTCCTCGTCGGCCTCGGCCTCGGCCGTTTCGCGGGACCACTCGGTTGGGTGAAGCGCCACTCGAAGGCCATCACGCTCGTGTCGGCGGCGTTCCTCTTCGCGTTCGGCGTGTTGCTGGTGTCGGGCCACTTCGAGATCCTGACCGCACGACTCACCGACCTGCTCGACACACTCGGCCTGCGTCGCCTCGTCACCCTCGGCTGACTCGATGACTGGCGCTCCGGCGCCGGTCTCGTACGCCTGATCCGCCACCAGCCTGTCGAGCGCGACACACTCGTGCGATGACCGGACGCCTGCGAGGCCTCGCTCCGATGTTCGACGCGATCTGCATCGTCTCGTTCGTGGTGATCGGTCGCGACAGTCACGGGATCGGCAGCGGCTTCACCTGGTTCCTCACCGTGGTGTGGCCGTTCCTCGTCGGATGGTTCGCGGTGGCGCTCGCGGTGCGCCTCTACGCAGCTCGATCGAAGCCGTGGCTCCGACTTGTGGCGACGTGGAGCGTCGGCATCGCGCTGGCCCTCGTGCTCCGGGCCGTCTTCACCCACCGGGAGTCACTGAGCACGTTCACTGTCGTCGTCTACGTGTTCCTCGGCCTCGTGACGTTCGGCTGGCGAGCGATCGAGGCCGTCGTCCGGCGCGTACGTAGTCCGAGCGACCGACCCCGGACGCTTGCACCGTGAGTCTCGGCTTCCGGGACTCACGGTGCAACGTCGGGGTGGGTGGGACGTTCGTCAGTTCTCGGTACCGGAGTTGGAGCTGGGCGTCGGTTGCGTCGAAGCCGTGGACCGGTCGCCGAGGGTGACCTCGGCGGTCTTGGTGTCACCGTTGCGGGTGTAGGTGATCGTGACCTTGTCGCCCGACTTGTGACCGCTGATCACCGTCACGAGCTGTTGGGGGCTCGAGATCGACGTGCTGTCGACCTTGGTGATGACGTCGCCGGACGCGAGGCCCGCGTCGTCGGCCGGGCTGCCACTCATGACCCGCGCCACCTTGGCGCCACCGCCGTTGCCGGTGGTCACGGTCGCGGACACACCGAGGAACGCGCCGCTGGTCTGCGTCCCGCCGTTGTTGCCGTTCCCGTTGCCGTTGTTCCCGCCGTTGTTGCCGAACGGGTTCTGACCGTTCCCGAACGGGTTGATGTTGCCGAACGGGTTCTGACCGTTGCCGAACATCCGGCCCGACGCCGCGCGTCGACCGGAGTCGGAGTCGGGCTTCGCGACCCATCCGATGCCGAAGCCGAGCGCGGCGAGCGCGATGCCGACGACGGCGAACACGACCCACTTCGGCATGAGGATGTGACTGCTGGACTTCGTGGCGGCTGCGGGCGGTGTGGCTGCGGTGGCCGACCAGGTCGCGGCCGCCGGTGCTGCAGCAGGAGTCGTCGCGGTCGGCGTCGCCGCGGTGTCGACGGCAGGGGTCTCGGCCGGTGTGTCGTCGGCGACGATCGGCTCGACCGGCGGGATCGATCCCTCCGACGGTTCCGAGGTGGGGTTGTCTTCGCTCATGGTCTCTCCTGAAGCGCGTGGGAGCGGGAATCGGTGTCGTTCCGCTGGCCGACAGGATCACCCAAAACGGCACCGGACGGCCCGCGCCCGCTGAGAACCGCCTGAGGACCTGGCTACCAGCTCCCGCCGCCACCGCCACCGGAGCCGCCTCCAGCCCCGCCGCCACCGCCGCCGAACCCCGAGCTCGACGACGACGGCGGGCTCCACAGCGATCCCGCGGTGAAGCCGATGAACGCCCGGTCGAGTGGTGACGAGGTCTCGAACCAGTCGGACGTGTCGGTCGATCCGAACGCGGCGACCCACTGGGTGACGTGGCCGAACACGATCGCGTAGCCCATGTATTGGCGCAGCAATCCCTGGTCGGCCGCGGCCTTGTCGTGCATCGCCTCGCTCGCGGTGAAGAACTTGTCGAAGCCCCGGACGCGCCACGCGGCGGCGAGGCCGGTGGGGGTCAAGCCGCTCGCGGCGCGACCGATGATGACCGACGCACCGATCGCGAGCACGACCGCGACGACGGAGGCCTGGGCGAGGAGGCTCATGGCGCGGTCGCCGGTGACGGTCACCATCACGAACACGACCACGCCTGCGACCACCGCGAACAGACCGAGCAACAGGATCCACCAGTGTCCTGATCGGGCGTGGACACCACCAGTGCGCGTTCCCTTCACCGCGAGACCCGCGTGCCTCGAGGTCGTCGGTGAGGTGCTCGGCGAGCTCACCCGCCAGCGTTCCCATCTCGGCGCGGCGACCGTCCAGCGTGGTGACGTCGCCATCATCGAAGAGTCCGGAGATCACGGCCTGCTCGCCATCCGTCATGGCGATGTCGTGGTTGCGCCGTTCCAGCTGCCACGAGCCGTTGGTCTCGGTGATCTTCAACGCGCCGCGTGCCGCGAGGTCGACGACGGTCGCGGTGAGGAGTTGCGTCGCGCCCGCCTCGATGAGCGTTCCCATCTCTCCGGGTCGGAGCTCCATGGGCGGGACGAACTCGATCGCCGGATCATCGGTGAGGTTGTAAGCCTCGAGCTGCTGCCCGGCGACGTCGGGTCCGAACGTCGCCCAGAGCTGCGTCTGCGCGTTCGAGAGCAGTCGGCGCCAGCGCCGCCGGTAGAGCCAGCCGATGAGTGCAATCGCGAGACCGACGAGCACCGCGTAGAGCACATCGGCGGCACCGATCGACGACTGGGTCGCGCTGACCGTGACCACCGACTTCGGCCACGAGAGCCGGACCGTGAACGCGTCGTCGGGCGGGAGGGTGGTGCCGCTGAACGTGGCGCCGTCTGCCGTCTTCGCCGCGTGCGCACACGAAGCCCTCGAGCCTTCGCGACCCTGCTGGCAGGTCGCGGTGCGCGGCGTGCCGGGCGCGGTCACCGTGTAGTGGATCGAGTCGATCGTCTGCTGCCAGGCGGAGATGGCGTCGATCGCGAGTTTGGATCCGCCGTGGTCGGTGCCCTCGGTCATGCCGCCGAGGTCGTAGTCGAGCTGATATGTGTGCGCGCCCGTGATCGTGGTGTCGGCGTCGCCGATTCGGATCTTCACCGTGTCGGATCCCTCGTCGAGGCTCACGGAGTCGGGCGAGCCTTCCGAGGTCGCGACCACGAGATTGCTCATGCGGTGCACGCCGACGTCGTCACGCAGGGGGATCACGCGGTCGATGCCGTGACGCGGGGTGGACCCGAAGTCCTGCACGATCGTCTCGTGCACGCGCACGTGACCGTCGCGGGCGACGGTGGTCGCAACGTCGAACGAACGCGTGTGCTCGGCGGCGGTGGATCACCCGGAGCCGGCGCCGGGAGGTGCGGCCCGGTCGTCGACTCGAGTCCCGCCGCCGGCGACTCGACAAACGCGGCGACGGTGTTGGCCAGGAGCGCGGCGATCGCGACCACCACGGCGGCGAAGACGATGAACCAACGGGCGGGGAGACGCACGGGCGACAGCGTTGCCGACCGTGACCCTTCGACCGGGGACCCGATGCGGGCGCGGCCTCCGAGCGGTAGGTCGTCGCCGCTGGGCCCAAGCGCGGGCACCGCGGACGGCTCTGCTGCGAAGTCGACTCACGCCGACCGGCCAACGCGCGGTAGGGTGGGGATTCGGCGCGGGGTGGAGCAGTCTGGTAGCTCGTCGGGCTCATAACCCGAAGGTCGTAGGTTCAAATCCTACCCCCGCCACCATTTGCGCAGGTCAGAGCCGGTCCCTCGGGGCCGGCTTTCTGCGTCCTGAGGTCGACTTCTCACGCGATCGCGAAATCGTGTCGCGACGCTTCTCACGAAGAACCCGAAGTAGCGCGTCCGTCCGTCCATCGGGTCACTTCCTGTGCCTTCCGGTACCAGGACGTCCTGGCGGTGCCGGGTTTCGGCGAGAAGGTGCTCAACACAATCGGGTTACCTCGGCACAGAACCCGACGTGGATTGCGCGCGCGTCAGGAGTGCATGCTCACGGGTGTGAGCGACGCCCGGGACAAGAGAGAAGAGGGCGGCCGCCAGTGAGCCGTCGGCCCGGGCGTCCCCGAGCCGGCGATATGGGATACCAGGCGCGATGTTCGGGGACTGGCGATATGGGACACGCTCGATGCGCGTTCTGTGCGCGCGTACTTCGTAGCCGTGGCAGTAGGGGCAGTGCAGCAGGTCGCGGCCCCACCGTTCGCGCACGCCGGGGATCTCGGGGACCTCGTCGGTGACGCCGGTCGCGATCAGGATCCGGCGCGCCTCGACCAACCGGTCGAGATCCTCAGCCTGCTCAGCAAGCAGGGCCAGCGCATCCAAACCCGCGTCGCTCCACGAACAACTCCAGCACCCACATGACAGGCATCCCCTTGGTCAGGCACGACAGATCTGACATCCTCTCCGACTGATGAAGGCCGCAGTCTGCGAACGATACGGACCCCCCGAGGTCGTCCAGATCCACGACGTCCCCACGCCCGACCCCGCCGCCCATGAAGTGCTGGTGCGGGCGATCGCGACGACCGTGAACTCCGGTGACGCTCGAATGCGGGCACTGCGCGTGCCGCGCGGGCTGCGCCTGCCCATGCGACTCAAGCTCGGCATCACTAAACCCAAGCAGCCGATCTTCGGCTTCGACGTCGCCGGGCAGGTCGAAGCGGTCGGAAGCGACGTCACCAACTTCCGGCCCGGCGACCTCGTCATCGCGTCGCGAGCATTCGCCTTCGGCTGCCACGCCGAATTCGTCTGCGTCGAGGAGGACGGTGCCATCGCACCGATTCCCCCGAACATCTCACCCGACAGCGCCGTGGCGACGTGCTTCGGCGGATCGACCACGCTCGACTTCTTCAAGCTCGCGAACTTCAACGACGGCGAGTCGATCCTCGTGAACGGCGCGTCCGGAGCCGTCGGCGTCATGGCGGTCCAGCTCGCCAAGCAGCACGGCTCTGAGGTGACGGCAGTCTGCAGTGGACCCAACGCCCAGACGGTGAAGCGACTGGGTGCCGATCACGTCATCGACTACACGTCCGAAGACTGGACGAAGAACGGCAAGCAATACGACGTGATCATGGACACGTACGGCAACGCCCCCTACAAGCGGATCAAAGGCTCCCTCAATCCCGGCGGACGCGTGCTGATGGTCGCAGGCGATCTCGCAACAATGATCGCAGCGTCCCGACAGCGCGCCGTGATCACCCGCACGGAGAAGAACTCGCCCACCACGGACGCCAACTTTCGAACGCTGATGGCCCTCGCGGCAGACGGACAGCTGCAACCTGTTATCGACACCGTTCTCCCGTTCCAGCAAGTCGCAGAAGCTCACCGCCGTGTCGATACTGGCCACAAAGTCGGCAGCGTGGTTCTCACGCATCAGCACTGACGACCCGCGTTATCGGCTCACTCGCCGGATGTCGGATGGATCGAACGGTACGTCGGGCGACCACCGATGGTGCGCATGTACCGGGCTCCCATGCCCGCGCGTCCATGGAGCGGTTGCGCGCTCGCT
Organism: uncultured Actinomycetes bacterium; assembly: GCA_963829475.1. Classification (GTDB taxonomy): domain Bacteria; phylum Actinomycetota; class Acidimicrobiia; order IMCC26256; family JANYLB01; genus JANYLB01. The sequence continues at coordinate 119,799 of CAWHIU010000003.1, forward strand.
CGCCTGCGCCGCCACCCTGCTCAGCGACTACGACCAGGCCGAGGAATGGTTCGCGTTGGCGCACGACCTCCACGCCC
>CAWHIU010000004.1:0-422244 GCA_963829475.1 uncultured Actinomycetes bacterium
ACGTTCGTGCGGGCCGTCGGCAACGCCTCGAGACGATCAGGATCGATCGGCTCCCCGGTGACCTCGTCGATGCCGTAGGTGCCCGCGTCAACCCGCTGGAGCGCGTCTTCGAGCGGCGGAACTCGGCCTCGAGATCGTCGAGGATGCCGAGATCGCGGTCGCGTTCAAAGGTGTCGGTCGCGGAGTCGGCCGGGTGTTGGGCGTAGTCGGAGAGCTCGGCGTCGTCGCTCTCGTTCTCGGCGCCCAGCTCACGCTTCAACGACTCGATCAACCCGCCGACGCGGTCCTTCTCGGCGTCGATGCGCGCCTGTCGCTTCAGCGTCGCCCATGGCGCAAGACCCTACGCCCGGCTCGCGGAGCGATGCACCGACCTATCGGCCCTGGACCACTCATCTCGGCGTCCTTCCCTGGACCACACCCAGGATCAGGGGCCTCCAGACAAGACGGATGAACTCCGCTCAACCGACGTGAATCGTCCCTACTGCGATCATCACGCCGACTGCGAGACAGAGCACGCCCGCGACGATCCCCAGCAAGCGCGCTCCCGTCCGGTGCCGGCAACCCGTCGTGTCTCTCTCCGAAACCGCTGCGCCGACACATCAGCTCCAAGGACAACAAGAATGCCAACGACACCGAAGATGACGGCGCGACCAAAATCAGCGAGATCACTGCCGGCGGTGAGCAGGTGGTAGCGCTCGCAAGCAGAAGGAAGGAACCAATGACGAAATGCGGAGCCACTTCGAGTTCTCGACCTGCCGCCCGAATGGCCCAGCGAGTGCACGCGAGGACATGGGAAGCGTCAAGCCGACGATGAACGATCGATGTGATCTCTGCCATCAGACCTTCCTCGGAGACCTCATATTCGGCTGGTGGGAACGTCCGGATCCCCGTACCGAATGACGAGGTCCTCTATCTCGGAGCAAACTGCTTCGGCATAGGTGGCCATTCCTAGAGCGTGCCTCACCCGAGACTCCTGGATTGCGGCAACGTTCACCGGCTGGTGATTGCGTCGCGAGATCGCCAAGCACGGCCGCGGGCTCATTGGGCTGGGGATCGATACTCCGGCGACGTCTCGCCAGGAACGTAAGTCGTTCGAAACGGATTCATGACTTCTAGACCTTGGTCGGTCGCAACCAGCCTTGCGTAGATGTACATCCGATAGGACCACAAGAGCACCACTGACATCGCAAGAGCGACGGTCACAATGGGCACCGGGTCCGATGCCGCAAGGATTGCAGCTATCCCGACGAGGAAACAGAGCAGTATTATCAGCAGGCCCACAGAAATCGAAAGGGCACTCCGGTAGACCCGCGGAAGCCCCTGTCGTGGCACGTCAATAGGCCTTGTCGGTGGTCGTAAGCCCATCGGCAACAATGCAGGCAATGACCACAGGCGGAACATATCGCGCCGGCGTTGCCCAGCTTAGCGACGGGTGCGCAAAGAAGTTCTTTGCACCCTGAACGACGTATTGCCACAAGCTACCAGATATACAGTTCGGGTCAGATTCGTATGATTTATAATATCAGAGACCATACTTACCGGTGCATTGGCGGCGTCGGCGTACTTCATCCACCGGATTAGCGAGGCGATCCTTGCCTCGAGAGCCTGCTTCTTACTCTGCTGCTGTTCGACAGCCAAAGCCTCGCGATAGTGCTCACAGTTACTTGTGTTTAAATCGCTTACGAAGTGAGCGTAGGACTGGTATTCCGCATGGGAAATTGGTGATGTGGTCTGGCCTTCGGGCTCGACAGTCCAGACCGTCGGCGGCTGAGGCGTCGCACCAGTCGCGTCGAGCAAGTCGAGCGGGTTCCCGGTGGCGTATCCGTACACACTCCTCGTATCGGCAGCGAGGGGGTCGCGACTTAGGAATTGTCCGGTGCCGGGGTCGTAGTAGCGGGCTCGGAGGTATTGGAACCCGGTTTCGTTGTCGGTGTACTGCCCGGCGTACCCGAGCGGGGTTGTCGCGGTCCCGGTGGACGACGTGACCTTGCCGTAGGCGTTGAAGGTGTAACGTACCGGTAACGGTGCCGCTCTGGTTGGTGAGGAGGCGGGTCGAGCCGAGCTGGTCGTCGTGGTAGTAGCGGCTGCTGCCGTCGGGTTGGACGTCTTCGATCGGCATTCCGTCTGGTCCGTAGATGTATCCGGGTGACGTTGGTTCCGGTCGTTTTCGGCGATGAGTATCGGGAGTCGACCGGACTGGTCCCAGGTGAAGGTCGTGACGGTGCCGTCGGGTGCGGTCTTCTTGGTGCGGAGCCCGTCGCCGTTGTAGGTGTACGTCCAGGTTTTGGTGGCGGGTTCGTTCCAGCCGATGACGTCGAGGAACACATCACGGTTCGCGCTGGTGTTGTTCTTGACGACGATCTTCCCGTCGGCGTCGACCGGGTACGACCGCGGTGTTCGAAGCGTTTTCGCCGGCAGCGACGTACACGGTCGGGTTGGCTGTGCCGCTGGTGTTGCTGAGCGCGAGGTTCCCGGCGGTGGAGCCGCTGACGGTGAGGTCGGTGGCGACGACCGTCACGGTCTTCACGCCACTGGCCGGCACGCCGGCCTGGCCGGTGACCTGCACCGAGAGCTGGGCGTTGCCGGCCAGGGTCGCACATGGCGACGGTGTACAAACCCCGATGGGTGTCGATGAGGTCTTCAGTACCCGTGTCGAGGTTTGGGAGACGTTCAGGGTGCCCGGCTGAAAGCGGCGTCTTCGAGTACCAGCCGACGACCGTGACGGTGTAGGTGAAGCCACTTCCCGACGCGAACAGGCTCATCTGCCCGCTCGACGACAGTTTCGTGGGGATCGTCTCCACCACCGTGTCGCTCGCGATGAAGGAGAGGCTCCGCGCGTTGGGTCGCGTCTGTGCCGGTGTCCCACACCTGGCCGAATCCGACTGCGGTCGTGCCGGTGGCTTTCACCTGGACGATGGCGCCGGACACACCGCCGGGTGCGGTCACCGCGGGGACACCGCCTTGCCCTGTGATCTGGACGTTGACGGTCCCCGACGTGGCGAGGCTGCCAGTCGCGACCTGTGTCGGTGTCACGGGCGTGTAGACGCCGCCGCGGGTTCCGGTCGCGGTGGCGTAGTAGCCGAGGACTTCGACGGCGACGTCGGTGGCCTTGTTCGAATTGATCGCGAGTCGCCCGTCGGTACCGAGCTTGACGATGAGAGCGGTCGAGTTCGTGATGCCGGCGCCGTACGTCAAGTCGCGAGTCGTTGGTATGGCGCCGGACGAGGACACGGTGAGGCTCCCGGCCGCCGAGGGCGTGAACGCGGTGACGTTCACCGCGACCGCGTCGACCCCCGGATGCGGGGACGCCACTCCCGGCGAATCCGGCGACCTGGAAGTAGCGGGGAATGGATACGCCGAGTTGCGATTGGCACGAGACCGACGTGTTGTTCGGCTGGTAACAGGTCCCGATCGGCGGGTTCCGGGTGTCGAGCACCCGCACCGGAGTGAGTGGCGTGAACTGGCCGAAGTTCCCGGACTCGTACGGGACGCTCACTGCGTTGATCCGGTTCGCTTGGTCGTAGCCGTACGCGGTCTGCCCGCCCGACGGGGCGAGTTTCGTGGTTCTGTTCCCACGGGTATCGGACGTGAAGACCGTCGCGTCGGTGGGTGGCGTCGAACCACACGCAGCCGCGGAACTCGTCGGCGACGCGTAACAGAGCTCGTTCGCGGCGTCGTAGCGCTGCAGTGTCCCATCGGTCTGCTTCGTGAGATTGTCAGCGGTGTCATAGGTGTACGTGCTGTTGTTGACGTCACTGACCTGATTCAAGGTGTTGTGGTGGTACGTCTCGTTCGTAACAACCCCCGTTGAGGTCACACCCGACAACAAGTTGTTGTTGTCGCGGGTGTAGGTGAAGTCCGCGAGGGTCGTGCTGCCAAGTTTGTGGGTGATCCCCATCAGCCGATCAGCGGCGTCGACCGTGTTCGTGACGGTGGTCGAGTCACCGTTGGTCTGGCTTGTCTGATTGCTGTTGTCGTCGTACCCGTAGGAGGTCTGATTCGACACCCAGTCCGTGGTCGTGTCGGGCCGACCCGCGTTGTCGTAGTGGCGGGTGACGGTCTTGTTCCCCGGGTAGGTGACGGTCTCTTGACGGTTCGCGAGGTCATAGTCGTAACCCGTGACCTGGTTCGCACCATCAGTATTCGAGACCAGGCGATGTACCGAGTCCCACACCCAGCTCGACGACCCGGGTCCCATCGACCATCGTCAAGCGTTGCCCGTCGCTGTCGTACGTGTACGTCACACCCGTCGTCACACCGTCGCTGTACGCGATGGTGTGGAGCTGTTCGAAACTGTCGGGCGTGTACGTCGTGCACCCCGACACCGGCGCCGAACAGCTGCCGCCCGGGTCCGCCTTCGTGCGGGGATTTCCGACCGCGTCAAACGTGTAGTTCGTCGCACGGCCGAGCGGGTCGGTGATTCTGGCAAGGTGACCGAGGGGGTCGTAGTCGTAGTTGGTGGTCTGGTTGGCGCCGTCGGTCTGAGACTTCAGTGATCCATCCGGCCAGTAATCCGTCTTGACGGTCGTGGAGTCGGGCCGATCGATCTGGATCGGTTCGTTGTCGAGGTTGTACTCGTAGTTCGTGGGCTGGTTCTTCGTGTCCGTGACCGTCCGAACGGTGCGGTCCGGCGAGTAGGTCTGCACGGTCTGGTTGCCGAGTGCATCGGTCGCGGTGAGGAGGTCACCGTAGGGGTTGGTCGTGTAGACGGTGGTGAACGTCGGGTTCGCGGTCGTGCAGCTCACGCCCGCGTTCACGCCCTTCGGCGAGATCAGCCGTGTCCGACGACCAACGGTGTCGAAACACGACTGCGCGACCTTGCCGTTCGGGTCGGTGACAGACGCCCGGAGCCCGTTGGGGTCGTAGCCGTAGGTCCAGTTCTTCGGTGCGGGTCGGTCATCGTCTGGACGTCACCCGCATGTGCCGGGTCGTAGGCGTAGCCGACGACAGGTTCGTCCCCGGGTGCGTGTCGATCGGCGTCGACACCGACGGCAGGTTGCCTTGCGTGTCGTAGGTGTAGGTGGTGGTGACACTTTTCGGACTTTGACGGTGAGGACGTCGTTGAGCGCGTCGTAGGTGCGGACGGTCTTGCGGCCCGCGGTGTTCGTCGGGTCACAAATTGTCGCGCCGAGCGTGGAGCTCGTCTCGTTGCCTCGCCCGTCGTAGGTCAAATACGTCTTGAGACCGTCGGGCGTGTCGGTGAGACCGGCAGCGAGCTGTTCGTGTCGAAGGTTTGCACCCATGTCGCTGGGCTCGTGGTGCCGTACCCGTGGATAGTCGACGTCGGCAGCCCCCCCGTGAAGTACTCGACCGTGACATTGAGCTTCGGGTCTGTCACCTTTGTCGCGCCGACGATCGACGTGTAATCGAAATTCGTGATGCGGCTCGCGAAGTCTGTCTGTGACGTGACCTTCCCCGACGTCGGGTCATACACGTTCGTGAGGTAGTGCTTGGTTGGCGCGGATACTGCTGATTCGGATCCAACATCTGTAACAGCTGATGGGACGTGCTGTACGACATCGTCGTCACACCGCCACCGACGTCGGTGATGCTCGTCAAGTCGGTGCCCGTGTACCCGAGCTGCACCGACCGGTTCCCAGTCGTGTCCGAGACCGTCGTGACCAGAGGACCCGTGTAGCCGAACGTGAGAGTGCGTCCTTCGGGGTCAGTGATCGTTGTCAACTGACCGCCGGTGTACGCGAGGGTTGTCACGTAGCCGTTCAGATCGGCGATCCGGGTCAGGTTCCCGGTCGCGTCGAACGTGAAGGTCTCGCGTTGCTTGCGGACGAAGGTCCAGGTGCCGTCACCGTTGTGGGTCAGCGTCGCCTGAACCCGCGGCGGCGCGCATACGAGCCGTTGACGAGCACAAAGCCGACTTGCGCGCCGTTTTCTTGGTCGACCCTCACCGGTGTACCTCCGACACCGATCGTCAGCGACAACCCGTACGAGTCAGACCAGCCATTCCCGAACCGACCACCCGACGACGCGGCAAGCGAGTTGTACGTGACCGACAGGTTCAAAGCTGGGCCACGCCCCGGGATGCCCAGCAGGTCGAACGTGTGCCAAAAGTTCCAGACGCGGCATCAACGGGCGACGCCGTGAACGTCGACAACGACTTCATCTCGCACGTGAAGCAGGACTCGGCCGGGTTGTACCCACCATATTGCTCCCCGGCGAACACGGCCGGAGCGCCTTGAACGCCGTATTGGTAGTGCCTCAACACTTGAGCAGCACTGAGCTCCGAGCCATAGACGCTCGCTTCACTCAGACTCCCCACGAACGGGCTGCCGCCCATCGTCACAGTCGAAGCCGCAGCGGAAGCAGCCGCGGAAGCGTGGGCTGAGATAAATAGACAACCAAGCTGGTTGCCGTCGAGGTAGAGGCAGACCCCAGCACCGCCGTTCGACGTCAACGGGCGCTTCGGATCTGAGCGGGGTGTGGGGGATCCGCGTCCGTGAGCAGGGGCTCAACGAACGTGGGGATGTCTGACGTCCTCACGAGCGGAGAGCCCCTGTGGAAGTGGAACCTACGCGCATGTGCGCGCTCCGTCGGTCTGCCCGATGTCGTTGTGCTCGGCGTCGAGGAGTCGGTCGAGCATCTCCGCGTGCATGTCGAGGTCCCGGTCGTGGTCATGGGCTGCACGGAGTGCGGGACGCGCGCACGTGTGAAGGAGCGGCCGGTCATCGAGCTGGTGGATCTCCCGTGCTTCGGTCGCCCAACTCGGCTGGTGTGGCGCAAGCACCGCTTCACGTGTCCCGACCCGGACTGCCAGACACGATCGTGGACGGGTGAGCATCGCGACATCGCGCCACCGCGAGCAGCGATGACGGATCGGGCCGGCCGGTGGGCAACCGCCCAGGTCGGGCATGGAACGGTCGCAGCGTCTCCGAAGTCGCTCGCGAACTCGGTTGTGACTGGCACACGATCAACGACGCGGTCGTCGCCTACGGAACACCACTCATCAACGATCCGGACCGGATCGGTGCGGTCACCGCGCTGGGCTGGACGAGACCCTGTTCTGTCGGCGGTGGCGCCGTCAAGAGTGGTGCACCTCGATCGTTGACGTCACCCACCCGAGCCAGTTGCTCGACATGGTCGAGGACCGCAGCGCCGCAGGCCCATCCGCGTGGATCGACGCGCAGTCCGACGTGTGGCGGGCCGAGATCCGCTGGGGTGTCCTGGATCTCTCGGGCCCGTATCGCAAGACGTTCACCGACACGCTCCCCGAGGCCGGGCAGGTCGCGGACCCGTTCCATCTGGTGAAGCTCGCGAACGCCAAGCTTGATGAATGTCGGCGTCGCGTGCAGAACGAGACGCTCGGTCACCGCGGCCACAAGCATGATCCCCTCTATCGCAGCCGCCGGCTCCTCACGAAGGGTCATGAACGACTCGACGAGCACGGCGCCGCGAAGCTCGAGAGCTGCTGACCGGGTGACCCACACGGTGAGGTCCGCATGGCGTGGCACGCGAAAGAAGTCGTGCGGTCGATCTACGACATCACCGACCCGACCGAAGCCGACGAGTTCGTCGCCCGCCTCGCGGGTGACCTCCAAGACGAGTCGTGCCCGCCCGAGATCCGTCAGCTCGGCCGCACCATCGCCCGGTGGTGCGACCAGATCACGAACTGGCATCGCGCCCGTGTAAGCAACGGGCCGACCGAAGCCGCGAACAACTTGATCAAGCGGATCAAACGCATCGGTTTCGGATTCCGCCGCTTCGCCAACTACCGGATCCGTGTCCTGCTCTACGCCGGCCGACCCAACTGGGACCTACTCGCAACCATCGACCCCGCTCAGATCCGATGAGCCCGTGAACGCGGCCTGGCGCCACTGGCTGTCAGCGAACAACGGTCGTCGAGGTCATCGACGTGTTCCAGTGACGAACGAGCCGCCGGGACGTATTGATCGTAGGGAACGGCCGCGAGTGTGTCGGAGATGAGGTTGATGGCCTGCGTGGGGGGTGCGGCAACCTTGAACCAGATCTCGAACGTCCCGATACATGCGTAGGCACTACCGCTACAGCCGGTCGGGCCGCCAGGACCTCCGTCGCTCGTGACAGCGGTCCCGCCGGCGCCGAGCGTCACATTGCCATCGGAGCTCCCCCGAACGGTCCTCCCGATGTTTGGAACGTCGCGGCGCTGCTCACGGCGCAGAAGCGAAGTTCTCCACATCGGCAGCCGCCGTCGATCCAGGGGCATCGCCGAGATGCCAGAAGGACACGGGGCGATCGGCTTGGACCGCGTTCAAGTAGTCAGACGCGAGACTCGCGCCCGTGGGTGCCGTCGGACCCACGGACCCGGTGACGGAATCGATCGCGAGGAATGCGCTGGAGATCATCGCCACCACCAAGAGCGCGGCGACTGCTTCTTCCCATTCCAGCTCGAGAGCGCGAACTGACTGATATCGAAGCATCCGTGCTTCCCGAGCGCATGACTTCTGGACGACCTGAACCGGCCAGAACCCTCGTAGTTGCTGAAACCGGAGTCAACCTCCAAGATCGCTACAACCCGGTGAACATCAGCGCGGCGTCCTGACCGAGCACCCCCTGGGTCACCCGGGATGGCGGGACCTTCCAGGTGCGCTTCGAGGACGGCGTTGCTGTCGAGCATGGTCGTGAGCAACTCGAAGCGCTCGGTCGCGCCGGCGGCCACCAGCAGCTCCTGGGCGTCGAGCGGACCGACTCCGGCCGGGCCGCGGCCTCGTACGACGCCCGGACCGGGTCGTCGTCGAGCACGAAGAGCACGTCGACCGGCTGCACCGAGCTCGGCCCGGAGGGCGAGGATCCGGCGGGAGCAGACGCGCGATGTCGGCGTGCCGAATGGGATCGAGCGCATCACCGGGGCGGTCGTCGAACGGCTCGACGCGGCCGTGGATACGGCGAGTCGTCGAGCCATCGCACGACACGCACGCGGCGGGTCCCAACGGTGCCGAGGATGTAACGGCCGTCGCCGGACCTTCCGACCTGGAGGATCCGCGCCACGGTGGCGACGTCGAAGCGGCGTGTCACCACCGCCGACCTGGAGCCGCTCGATCAACACGACGCCGAACTCCGGCTCGCTCGGCGAGGCACGCCTCGACCAGCGCGGTAGCGCGGCTCGAACACGTGGAGCGGGAGGGGCGCGTAGGGGAACAGCACCGTGCCGAGCGGGAACATCGGGAGCTCCGACGGCACGACTCGATCGCCTCGAGTCGCCTGCTCGCAGCGCGCGAGCGGCAGCTTCGTCGTCGGTCGATCCGGGCTCCGACGCGAGCTCGTCGAGCACCTCGGCCGCAGCGGAGAACGCTCCGAGCGAGCCGAGCCGGGCCGCGAGGTGACGACGGACGGTCGGCGGGAGATCGGGGACCAGAAGCCGCAGACGGGTGACCCACACGACTGCCGACGGCTCGCGTGCGAGCAACGTCTGCTCGAGGTTCGCCAACATGCGGGTGACGATGGCTCGGGGCCCGACCGGATCGAGGAAATGACGATCGAACGGCACGCCGGGCGCGAGCTCGGCGAATCGCGGCGCAACCCTCGACCGAGAGCTCGGCGCCGTTGTCGAACGGATCGAAGTAGCGCGGCCCTGACCCGCCGTGGGTGGCGACCAGAAAGTGGCGGGGCATGCCGATGCCCTCGACAACGACCCCGACACGCCAACCGACTTCCATCATCACGACGCTGAGCGTGATCGGGATCCCGAGCCGCCGCGTGAGGACATCGTCGATGTAGGAGTTCCGGGGATCCGCGTAGTCGACGCGGTTGCCGGCGAAGCCCTCGACCACGAAGAGGTGGTGCGCCGAGCTCGGCGGGTTCCGACGGCGCCGACGCGGCCAGGTCGTCGAACCGCCCGAGCCACGCGTCGACGTCGAGGCCGTGGTGCGCGTGGGCCGCGATGAGCAGCGCAGCCTCACCCGGCGAGACTGCCGGCTCGGGCTGCGCCAGCAGTTCGGCGAACCGGGCGGTCGCGTCCTCGGGGGTCAACCCAACACGCTCCTCATGGAGCGACCGTACCCGGCCCCGACGTGGCGCCGGTACCAGTCGCCACGGTGGTCGCCAGTCGCAGCCCTGCTCGAGCCGATCGCGCGCCGACGCGCTGATGACCGAGGTCAGCGACCGGATCGCCCGGGCCGGCCAACGGCCGACGCGCAACCGTCTCGCCATCGTCGAGGCGCTCCGGGCGGCGCCCCGGCCCCTCACGATCCACGAGATCCTCGACGCGCAGCCCCAGTTGGCGCAGAGCTCGGTGTACCGGAACCTGGTCGTGCTCGAACAGGCCCGGACCATCCGTCGAATCGTCACCGACGACGAGTTCGCCCGCTACGAGCTGGCCGAGGATCTGACCGGGCACCACCACCACCTCATCTGCATCGAGTGCGGGGCGGTCGAAGACGTCGGACCGCGCCGGCCGGGCTCGAGCGCTCGGTGCACAGCGCGGCAGGAGCAGATCGCCGCGCAGCACCGGGTTCCGGACCGAGCACCACCGCATCGACCTCCTCGGTCGGTGCAAGCGCTGCGCCTGAGCGAGGCGCCAACGCCTCCGCCTATGCGGCCGCGTTGACCGCCGCGGTCAGGCCGGCGGGAGAGAGGTCCTGCAGCTGCCTGCCGTTCACGAACACCGTCGGTGTCTGGGTGACACTCCGGTTCCGGGAAGTGCTCTCGGTCTGCCTGCGCACGAATCCCTGGTGCCGCGCACGCTGCGCACACACGATTCGAACGTCGTGAGGTCGGCCCCGGTGATCCCGGCATCCTGACCGAACGAGATGAGCCGGGCGGTCGTGAGGAACCCCGAGTTCTCACTCGCCTGGTTCGTGTACAGGAGGTCGTGGTACTCCCAGTACTTGCCGGCGTCGGCAGCACAGAGCGCGGCGGATGCGGCCCGGAACGACTCCGGGCCGAGGGACAGCGAAGTTCCCCGACACGAAGCGAATCTTCTTGGCCGCGACGAGTTGCTTGATCGTTCGTCACTCTCGTCGAAGAACGCCCGGCACGATGGGCATTGGAAGTCGCCGTACTCCTCCACGAGTCACACACCGACGGATCACCCTCGATCTCGGTGTCGTTCGGGCCGGAGCACGTGCTTCGGCCTCACGACGGTCACGTTCGCCGCCTTCGACCGCGAGCTCTGCACGACGATGCCGATCACGGCCGCGACGACCACGACCGCGATCACGATCCAGAAGACCGGCGGCGGTCCGGTCCGGCGGCTGCTTCTTCTTGGCCATGGCTACGAGATCTCCTCTGGGGCGGCGCCGTGCGTGAACATGTCGTCGAGACACAGCGGGCTCCGCGGCCCGAGCAGGCGACGACTCGCACGAGAGGAGCAGGAGAACCCGTCGCGGAGCAACTCGGACACGTAGGTCCAACCGTTGACGTCGGCCGCGCCGCCACCGCCGAAGCGTCCGCAGTCGATCTGGATGCCGCGCGCCCACACGGAGATGATTCCGGCCATGAACACGGTCAGGATCACGGCCGAGATCCAGCCGGCGACCCGGGTCCCGATCCCGAGCACGAGGAGCAGCGCCGACGCGAGCTCCACGAACGGCAGGCCCCAGGCGAACGGCTTGACCAGCGCCTCGGGGAGTATCTCGTAGGCGCGGACTGCTCGGACCGCGCCGTCGGCATCGCCGAGCTTGGCGATCGCGGCCCAGGCCCACACCACCGCGAGGCCGAGCCGCGCGACGACGGCCACCGTCGCACCCCAGACCCGCCGGGATTCTTCCGTGGCCGCCGTCACACTGCTCGGCATGCTCTCCTCGGTCGTCAGGTCGTCTTCGCGCGACCACCACGGGCCAGGGCCACTCCGCCGAGGATCACACCGAGTGCACCGATCGCGATGGCGACGATAGCGAGCGTGTCGGACGAAGAGTCGTCGCTCGACTTCGTGCCGGATGCGGTCTCGGTGTCGGATGCAGCGGCGTGGTGATCGGAACCCTCAGCCACCTTCTCGAGCGTCACGACAGGCGCCGGGTGCTCGGGCTCCGCGCCACCGGCGGATGCGGTCTCGATCCAGCGCACGACGGTGCCGTCGCTGTAGGTCTGGAGCGCTTTGAAGACGATCTCCTTGGTGTCGGGGAGCGGACCCATCGACACCGGGAACTGCTGGAACTCGCCCGGCTTGATCGTCCCGCCCGACCACGTGATCTTCGACACGGCTTCCGTCACCTGACCGTCGTCGGTCGTGACCGGCTTCGGCGAGCGTCGTCTTCTCGACATTGACGGTCCAGCCTGGAACCGGTTCGACACTCACCGTTCCGATCGGGTTGGCCGCCGGGAGATCGATCTCGACCTGGATCGTGTTCGCGTTGTCGGTCTCGTTCGGCACCGTGAACGTGAAGGTGGCGTCACCACCCTGATTCGCGGTCGACGGATCCACGGCCACGTGTGCGTATGCCGGTCCGGCGAACAGCACGAGCCCCGCCATCGCGGCGAGCACCAGGACGAACTTTCTCATTGGACTCTTGCTCCTTGTTCGATGGGACGGGAGAGCATGGAGGTCGGGGTCGAGCCCGATCTCACCTGATCGGGATCTCCGCAGTTCCGACGACCTCGGTGGTCTGGTCGACGAGGGAGCGGACGGTGAGCTTCCACGTGCCCGCGAACGGGATCTGGAAACCGACGGCGACGTAGTGGCCCGGTGCGAGGCGCCGCAGCGGCACCTTGATCGGTGCGACGCCGCGACCGTCTTCGCTGAACTCGGCCGACATGTCGAGCACGTCCTGCGGGGCGCCGGATGGTGTGATCGCGGTGAGGTGGATGTCGTTGCGGCCGACCTTCGCCGGCACCACGTTGGTGTCGTACCAGAGCGTGGGGGTCTTGATGTAGCCGATCCACGGGCCGCTGTTCGCCTCACGCGCCGGCGCGGCGTTGACGAGCAGCGCGGTCACCGCGAGCACGAGGATGGCAATGACGACCTCGAGCCAGACGGATCGGCGGAGCCTGCGTGCCGCGGTCTCGTCGTCGAGCGGCGCTCGGTCGAACGCGCCGTCGAGATCATCGGGATCGTCACGATCACCGAGATCGTCGTGGACCGAACTGCCCGACGACGGTTCCCGGGCGAGGTCGGCGCCGACCGAGACCGAGCTCACGGTCAGGGTCCTGTCCGGTCGCGATCTCGTCGTCGGGATCCCGGTACCACTGGTTGACGATGTCGCGGCTGAAAGCGGCGACGATGATCAGCACCGCGAAGACGCCGAGCTTCACGAGCAGGATCGTGCCGAAGTCGGTGTTCGTCGAGCGCGCCGATGCTCCCGACCTCGCGCCACGTCTGGTACGAGCCCGAGATGACGATCGCGATGACCGAGCACAGGGCCAACGTCGAGTAGCGCGGGATCGCGTGCCGGAGTGTCGCGACGTCGGCGGTCGGGAGTAGGGCGTACGCGAGCATCGGCAACGCGCCGACCCACAACGACACGGCACCGACGTGGACCGTGTCGGCGAGGAGCGCGAGCGGTACCTGACTCCCCGTCGACGCGTGGCCGGCGAGTGCGGGCGTCACGACGAGGCCGATCCCCACGAGTCCGGCCACCGGTGTCAGCCAACCGGGCAGCGGGTGCTCGGCGAGTGGTCGACCGCGAGCGACGAGGACCGTGCGGATCACCGGGAGTGCGAGGAGCAGGAGCACGAGACGGAACGCGGCGACGTGCCCGTAGCGGGTGTCCAGGATGTCGGCCCAGATGCTCGGTTTGAACGCATCGGCGAGCGGGAGTGCCGCCGCGTACGCGCCCTGGAGCGCGAAGGCGACGATCGTGGAGACGAGCGCGACGATCCACCCACCCCAGACGAGCCGCGCGCGGCCCGGGCCGATGCCCGACCTTCGGGCCAGACCAGCAAGAGGAACGCCGTCGCGCCGACCAACAGGACGATGCCGGTGAAGATCCCGAATCGGCCGACGGCGTACAGCGCACCGACGATCGCGTCGCCGCCCTGCTGGGTGAGCAGGCGACTCGCCAGACCCTCGACCTTCGCCGACGCGGCACCCTTGCCGACGGTGAACGTGAACGCGCCGCGCACCGGATGGGAGTCGGCCGAGACGACCCGCCAGGTGACGACATACGAACCCTTGCCGAGGTTCGGAACCGACGCGCTGACCGCCGAACCCTTGCCGCCAGGATGTTTCGGCGATCCGACATCGACTCGGTTGCCCACCGCGTCGTAGAGGCGGATCGCGCCGAGCGAGGCCTCGACCGCTTCGCCGAAACGGAGGACGACGGCATGCGGCGATCGCGCGAGCTGCGCGGTCGCGCTCGGTGTGCTGCTCTCGAGCACCGCATGTGCGGATGCGGTACCGGCCGTGATGCCGATGAACGCGAGCGCGACGAGCGCTGCGGCCGCGAGTCGGACGGCCGGCCCACGAGTGCGCGGGCGAAGCATGCTCACGTCCGCGCCGCGCTGACCACGCGTCGATCGGCCCAGAAGCTCCGGGCGCGTCAGCATCCAGGTGATGAGGACCCCGACGATCTCCGTGACGTGCCCGGTCTCGCCGAAAGCCGCGGTCCGACCGGTGATCACGTCGACCACCGTCGTACCGATCACGAACGCCACCAACGCGGTCGCCACCGGGAGCAGCCCGCTGGCACGCTCAGGGCGCCAGGCCACGAAGAGGAAACCCACTGCCAGGGCGGCCGTGAACGAGCCGATGTGATGCGCGGTGTGGACCGGGAGCCCGGCGTCGTCGCCGAGGATCAACGCCGGAATCGCGATCGCGATCTGCAGGACGCCGATCAACGCGAGGCAGATCCGCAGGCCGAGTGCCCGCTCGGCTGCGCCCGTGCCCTGGTCGAGATCACGTCCCACGTCTTCGCCGATCGCGTGGAGGATCGTCGGGGTGAGGTCGGGCATCGGGACCGCCGGGTTGAGCCGCACGGATCGGTGGAGCTCCTCGGCCCCGGCGGCGAACGCCCGGCAGCCCTCGCAGCTCTGGAGATGAGCCCGGAGCTCCGAATCGGGGCAACCGGGTTCTTCCCCGTCGAGGCGCGCGGAGATGGCGGTTCGAGAGTCATGGCAGCGCATGGAGAATGAGTCGCTCCCACCCGGAGAAAAGTTCCCGGTAGCGTGATCTCCCTGTGGGAAACGGATCCGACGAGCTCACCGATCTGCTCCTCGCGGCCCGCGACGGTGATCGCGCCGCACTGGCAGCCGTCATCCGTACGACCCAACCCGAGATCTGGCGGATGGCATCGCACCTCGTCGCTCCCGGTGACGCCGACGACGTCACCCAGGAGACGTTCCTCCAGGTCTGGCGGTCACTCCCGAGCTTCAGGGGCGAGTCCAGCGCCCGCACCTGGCTCCTCACCATCGCCCGCCGGACGTGCGTCGATGCCGTGCGCGGCTCGGGGACGTTGGCGCCGTCTCGTCGGGGTGCTGAGCTCCGTCGCGCCCAACGGCATCGACGAGGGACCCGAGTCCGCGTTCGCACTCGCCGATCTCGTCGGGCGGCTCGCGATCGATCCCCGCGCCGCGTTCGTGCTCACCCAGGTGGTCGGGTGCTCCTACGAGGAGGCCGCGGTGATCTGCTCCGTTCCCGTCGGGACCATCCGTTCCCGGGTGGCTCGAGCCCGCGTCGCGCTCGTCGAGCAGGCCCGAGTCGATCGCTCGATGGAGACGGGCTAGGAGCATGGCGCGACACTGCCCCACGTGAGAATTCGTGGGCGACTCCGCCCAGCGAGGTTGTGGTCGGCGCTCTCCGCGATCGCGGTCGGGATCGCGATCGTGGTCGCTACCGCATCGCCCGCAGCAGCGCACGGTGCCGGCGGGCTGCAACCGACCGACTACGTCATCGACGTCCACGGGGTGCGGCCCGCGATTCCAGGGGTGACCGTGCGTGCCGTCGACCTGGGTACCAAGCTCGAGCTCCGCAACGCCGGACGGTTTCCGGTGACGATCCTCGGCTACGACGACGAGCCGTACCTCCGCGTCGCGCGCAGCGGCGTCTTCGAGAACACCCGATCGCCGGCGGTGTTCTTGAATCGGGGTGCGACGATCACCGGTCGCGTGCCGAGTTCGTACGACTCGGCGGCAGAGCCTCGGTGGCGGCGCATCTCCGACGGCAACGTGGCGCGTTGGCACGATCACCGCGCGCACTGGATGGGCGCCGAGGACCCCCCGGTCGTCGCGCGAGATCGCAGTCGACCGCACATCACGATGCGTGACTGGGAGGTCCCGGTCCGGGTCGCCGGGAGCAGTGCGACGATCCATGGTGACGCCCGTTGGTTCCCGCCGCCGTCACCGTGGCCGTGGCTCCTCGGCGCGGTGGCGCTCGCCGCACTCGTGATCGGGCTCGGCCGGACACGCGCGTGGGCTCGAGTCCTCGCGATCACTCTTGCCGTGCTCATCGTCTCCGAAACCGTGCACATCCTCGGAGGCTGGGACGTCGCGACGAACGGCGCCCTCGCCAAGCTCGGCGCCGGCGTGTACTCCATCGCGGGCTGCGTGATCGGGATCGCGGCGTTGATCTGGTTGGTCCGTCGCGATCCGCGCGACGCGACTCCGATCGTGCTGATCGCCGGCCTCTTCCTGTTCATCGCGGGCGGGCTCGCCGACATCCCGTCGCTGACCCGTTCGCAGATACCGACCACGCTCGAGCCGTGGCTCGCGCGACTGACGATCATCGCGGCACTCGGTCTTGGCTTCGGGCTCATCGTCACCGCCGCGCTGCGGCTCCGACCGCCGCCGCGCCGCGCCGCCGCAAGGAATCAGCCGGCCGAGGCGGCGGAGGCGCTGAGCCGGTAGACCACCGTCCGTCGATCGGCGAACGCACGCGTGAGTGTCGGGGCTCATTGCGAGCGCGTCGACGGAACCCGTCGCGAACCAGCGGCGGTCGATCACCACCCAACGCACGCCGCGCACCCGCAGCGACGCCACCCCTTCCGTCGGGAAGCCCTGCATGACCTCGTTCAGATCGAAGTACTGCGTCGGGAAGAATCCCGAGTACCCGTTCGCGAGCGGATGCCCATGCACGCGGGCCGCAAGCATCGCCTCGGTCGTCGGTTCGTAGTCCTCCACGGCGTTCGACTCGGGGAACGGCACCATCGCGACTGCGCCGCCCGGGTGTGACCGCAGGAATCGCACCCAACCGGCCGACGCGAAGTCGGGGAGCGGTGCCGCGAGTGATGCCGGGAGGAAGGCGACCTCGAGCAGGGCGGTCGCCACGACGAGCGACGCGAGCACCTGCCCGGTTCGCCCGCGCCAGGACCACAGGCGACCGATCGCGATCCCCGCGAGTGCGACCATGAGGATCTGCACCACGACCCCGAACCGGAACGGGCTCCGCAGCCGGGAGAATCCGGGGATGTGGTCGCGCAGCACCGAGTACGGCGCAAACCCGCCGATCTCGAACCGGAGGCCGAGGCTCAGCACCACCGCGAGCGCCGCCCCGGTGCCGAGGAACGCGACCCAACGGCGCCGTCCTGCGGACCAGGCCACTGCGAATCCCGCGACTGCGAGCACCTCGAGACCTGTCCCGGGATAGAGATGCTCGTCGGCGTCGCCGCGCAACCACGGCGCGAATCGCGCGCCGAGCGCGTTCGCATCGAGGCTCGCGTAGTCGACGAGACCCGCGCTGTTCTCCTTCACGGTCGCCGCCGTCCAGCGGTAGCGCGAGGTGAAGTGCGCCTGCGGGATCAGCACCGGTCCGCTCAGGACGGCTGCAACACCGACTGCGGCGAGCAACGAACCGAGCACGACGCGGTCGCGGACCCGGCGACCGAGCACCATCGCGACGCCGACCGCGAGCAGCACGAGGAGGAACAACCCGTAGTACTCCGACGTCAGGAAGGCCACGCCCGTCCACAGGCCCAGCCGGACACCGGCACCGACGCGAGGCGTGGTGCCCAGATCGTGGAGCGCGACGAGCGCGAAGAAGAACGGGAAGATCATCGCGAGCTGGAGCACACCGAGCTCGTGGAACACGAACGGGAGGGCGAGGGCGAGTAGGCCGGTGAGCCAGGCGGCCGGACGCGGGACCCCGAACCGCCCGGCGAGCGTCATCGCGCCGAGACCGTCGAGCACGAGCGCGCCCAGCAGGATCAGGCCGTAGACCGCGACGTCGTCACGGACCACGACGCGCAACAGGGCTGCGGCCACCCCGGTGAGCGGCTGCGGGTCGGAGAAGGCGAACGTGCCGCGCGTCGGATGGAAGATCGGCGCGTTCCAGTACCCCGAGTACAGATGCGCGAGCCGGTTGCCGTTCCACTGCATCGTCCACAGGTTGAACTGCGGAACGGTCGCCGTGTCCTCCGTGCCCAGGGGGAGGCGCGTCGAGAGGTGGGCGGCGAGGGGCCAGGTCAAACCGATCGCGACAGCGGCATACCCGAGCATCGGGACGATCCACCTGAAGCGAACGGCCGGATTCCTGAAGCGAACGGCCGGCCACCTGCGGAGCACGACGGGAACGTAGCCTGGCCCTCCGGTCCCAGTGTTGCGCGCCAGGAGCAGTCGCGATGCCCACGATCTTCACCCGCATCATCAACGGCGAGCTCCCGGGCCGGTTCGTGTGGCGCGACGACGTCTGCGTCGCCTTCCTCTCCATCAATCCGCTGCGCGCCGGTCACACGCTCGTCGTCACGCGGGCCGAGGTCGATCACTGGCTCGACCTGGACCCGGAGGTCAGCAGCCACCTGATGGGAGTCGCCCAGGAGATCGGCCGCGCCCAGCAACGGGCGTTCGCGCCGGCACGCGTCGGCCTCATGATCGCCGGTCTCGAGGTCCCGCACGTCCACCTGCACGTGGTCCCGATCGACGGCGTCCACGATCTCGACTTCGCCAACGCGATGGCCGAGCCCGATCCGCGCGATCTCGACGCGAGCGCGCTCGCGCTGCGCTCGGCGCTCCACGACCTCGGCGCCACCGGCGTCTCCGAGTAGCGACGGTGACGCGTCGTCCGATCCTCGCGACCGTCGTGTTCGCCGCGGCCGCACTGGGATTCGTCGTCTGCGTGCGCCCGGCGGCGTCGGGTTCCGACGGCCTCGCGCCGCGCGAGATCGCCGATGTCGTGGCCCTCATCCACCACGACCAACAGGGGATCGTGCTCGCGCACCAAGCAGAGGCGCAGAGCCCGACGGCCACGACCCGTGAGTACGCCGCGGCACTCGCCGCACACTTCGACGACCAGACCCGCGTGCTGAACAAGGTGCTCGACGTACATCGAGTGCCAGTTCGTCGTCGCCTTGTCGACACGACCCGTCTCCACATCGCCGCCCCCGACGCAGTGGCCTGTGACCTCATGCCGAAGGATTCCGTCTCCGGGCTCGCCGCGACCGCGCCCGGCGCGTTCGATGCCACGTTCACGACCCTGATGGGCCGCCATCTCGTAGGAGGGATCCGCATGGCCGCCGCGGTGGACGGCGCCACCGACCTCACCCCCCGACAACGCACAGCCGTACAGCGACTCCAGCAGGAGCTGACCTGATCGCCGCGTCCGCCGGTCCGCGTCCGTCGGTCCGCGTCCGTCGGTCCGCCTACATCTCCTCCGGATTCGCCTCGGCGGTGAAGGTCGGATCGGGGATCGGATCGGGATCCACCCGCTTCAGGAGTGCGAGGGCCAGCGTCGGGTAGACGATGGTCGAGACCAGACCGGCGATCACCAGCGCCGCCGCGGTGGAGCTGGTCATCTGTCCGGTGTGCGTCCCGATCGTGGCTGCGGTCACGAGGATGGGAAGTGAACCGGCCTCGAGCAGACCCGCGATCGTGAGCCGGGTCCCGTCGAGCTCGCCCCGCCCGAGGATCACCGGGAACCCCCGCACGACGAGCATCGAGACCGCGAAGATCACGACCTTCACCACGGTCTCGGGATCGTTGAACAGCGCCTTGATGTCGAGGTTGGCGCCGCTGGTGACGAAGAACAACGGGACGAGGAATCCGTACCCGATCGCTTCGAGCTTGATGTGGAAGAGCGGGTGCGTCTCCTCCGCGTTGCGGTCGATGAGCGACACGATCGCGCCGGCGACGAACGCACCGAGGATCGCCTCGAGGCCGAGACCCGACGCCAGGGTGATGCTCGCGATCAGCAGCACGATCGCGAAGCGCACGCGGATCTGCGCCGACGTGTCCTGGAGGCGGGCCATGACGCGTTCGAAGCCCTCCGCGCCGTTGGCTCGACCCAGGACGGCCAGCGCGACGAGCGCGAACACCACGAACGCACCGAGGACGACGAGTGTGCTCCCCGGCCCGCCGTCACCCGAGAAGAAGAGCGCGAGCAGCACGATCACACCGATCTCCCCGACGGACGCACCGGCGATCACGAAGCGACCGAGCGACGACCGGAGCTCGCCCTCGTCGGCGAGCAGGGGGATGAGCAAGCCGAGCGAGCTCCCAGTGAGCGCGAATCCGACGAGCACCCCGTTGATGATGAGGCCACTCGTCTCGAGCATGAGGCCGATCGCCAACGCGACGACGACGGAGATCCCGAAGCCGCTGATCGCGATCCGTCCGTCGCGTCCCCGCAAGGAACGGACGTCGATCTCCATCCCGGCGAGGAACAGCAAGAACGCGAGCCCGAGGGTGGAGAGCACGATGACGGGTTCGTCGACGGCGGCCCACCCGAGCACCTGGGGACCGATGATCACGCCGACCACGATCTCGAGCACCGGCCCGGGGATCCGGATGCGGGGGACGAACCCGAGGAACAGGCGCACCGCGAACGCGGCCGCCGACATCACGAGCACGTTCTGGAAGTCGGGCGACGCTGATGCAGCCGCCAGTCCCTGCATCACGGGCCGAATGCTAGGAGACGAAGCGGAGCCGGTGGACACGCACCACAGAAATCGAACGGGTGACCGATCGAGCCGGCGCAGCGGAGTCGACCAGACCCCCGGGGATCGCTATCGAGACGACGCGGCGAGCCACTCGACCGGGCCGAGGTGGAACCCCGTCTTCGCGAGCAGACGGTTCTCGACGACCCCACCGCGCGCGGGCCAGATCGAGAGGCGGAGCTCGGCCGGCGCGAACGTCTGAGGATGGGGCTCGAGTCGCAACCACGCGAGCGGAGCCTCCGGGGTGGCCCGGGCTCCGGCGGCGCGCAACTGCGTGATGATCGACGAACGGGTCGAGTCGGTGAGGTACTGCCAGAAGATCGAGTGGTACACGACGGTCACGGCGCCGGGCGCCGGCTCGCCCACCTGCGACGCCAGCCAGTCACCGGCGTCGGCCCGGTCGATCGTCACCGGGAAGTCGCGCGCCGCGTCGAGGGCTGCCTGGAGCACTTGGAAGCGCTGGTCCTGCCCCGGCCACACGTAGCTCAGCAGCGCGAGCCTCGCCGCGTCAGTCGTCGCGTCGAGTGGATCCTGATCGCACCCGCGACGATCGACGATCGTGGCACCGCGCTCGAAGAGCGCGCGACCGCCCGCCCAGAACTCGGTGAACCGGACCTTCGCCGTCGGATCACCCCAGCCCGCGCCGTCTTGCTCGAACCAGTACCGGTCGAGGCGGAGGTTCAGCCCGGCACTCGACCCGAGCTCCCGAAGGCGCAACGGCAGCCCCGTCTCGCTCGCGATCACGAGCAGCCCACCCAACAGCGGGATCGAACGGCCGACCTCGTTCGTCTGCGGAGGTCGCGGCGAGCGAGTCGAGCAACATCGCCGGCGGATCGCTCACCAGCGCGCGCACGAACGGCCACGCGGCGTCGACGTCACCGTCGCCCCCGACCGACGGGTAACGCGCCGCGAGCTCGGCCGATTGGCCCGACAACACGATCTTGTGCAGCCCACCCAGGACCCGCAGCGCGTACGCATCCTGGAACGGCGCGCTCGCATGCGCCGCGAGCAGCGACCAGACCGGACCGCCTCGCTCGATGTCGACGATCATCCGCTCGAGCAACCCGGCGTAGAACGGCGACCCCAGGTCCCGACAACCCGTGACCTGCAACCGGAGGTTGGCGAGCAGCTGATCGCGCGGATCGCCCGGGTCGGTCACGCGTCGGAGGATATCGGTCGTCGGGATAGCTTCGGTCCATGACGCTGACCGAACGTCCTGCCTGGCAGGCCCTGCAGTCCCACTTCGACGAGATCCGCGACGTCCACCTGCGCGACCTGTTCGCCGACGACCCCCGACCGCGGGGATCGCCTGACCGCCGAGGCGGTCGGCGTGTACCTCGACTACTCGAAGAACCGGGTCACCGACGAGACCGTACGCCTCCTCCTCGCGCTCGCCGACGACTGCGGGCTGCGCGATCGGATCGACGCGATGTTCCGGGGTGACATCATCAACGTGACCGAGCAGCGGGCCGTCCTCCACGTCGCGCTCCGCGCGCCCGCGCGACGCTGTCGATCGAGGTCGACGGGCACGACGTCGTCCCCGATGTGCACGCGGTGCTCGACAAGATGAGCGCCTTCTCCGATCGCGTTCGATCCGGCTCGTGGACCGGCCACACCGGCCAGGCCGATCCGCAACGTGGTCAACATCGGCATCGGTGGCTCCGATCTCGGGCCCGTCATGGCGCACGACGCGCTCGAGTTCTACAGCCAGCGGTCGCTGACGTTCCGGTTCGTGTCGAACGTCGACGGCAACGAGTTCGTCGAGGCGACCCGCGATCTCGATCCCGCCGAGACGCTGTTCGTGATCTGCTCGAAGACGTTCACCACGCTCGAGACGATGGCGAACGCGCACAGCGCCCGGGCGTGGGTCCTCGACGGACTCGGCGGTGACGTCGCCGCGGTGGCGAAGCACTTCGTCGCGGTCTCGACGAACGCCGAGCGAGGTCGAGGCGTTCGGCATCGACACCGACAACATGTTCGGCTTCTGGGACTGGGTCGGCGGCCGCTACTCGTTCGACTCCGCGATCGGGTTGACGTTGATGATCTCGATCGGACCCGACCGGTTCCGCGAGATGCTCGCCGGCTTCCACGCGATGGACGAGCACTTCCGCACCGCCCCGTTCGAGCGCAACCTTCCGGTGCTGCTCGGGCCTCATCGGCATCTGGTACGACGACTTCTTCGGCGCCGAGACCGTCGCGATCCTCCCGTACGACGCGTACCTCGCTCGGTTCAGCTCGTACCTCCAACAGCTCGACATGGAGAGCAACGGGAAGCACGTGACGCTCGACGGCGACGCGCGTCGACTACCAGACGGGGCCGATCATCTGGGGCCAGCCGGGCACCAACGGCCAGCACGCGTTCTACCAGCTGATCCATCAGGGTACGAAGCTCGTCCCGTGCGACTTCATCGGCTTCGCGAAGGCGCTCAACCCGCTCGGTGAGCACCACGACCTGCTGATGGCGAACGTGTTCGCGCAGACCGAGGCGCTCGCGTTCGGCAAGACGCGCGAAGAGGTGATCGCCGACGGTGTCTCCGACCTCCAGGTTCCGCACCGGACGTTCGAGGGCAACCGGCCGACGAACACGATCCTCGCCGACGAGCTCACTCCCGAGATGCTCGGCACGCTCGTCGCTCTCTACGAGCACAAGGTGTTCACCCAGGGCACCATCTGGAACATCAACTCGTTCGACCAGTGGGGCGTCGAGCTGGGCAAGGTGCTCGCGAAGAAGATCGTCCCGGAGCTACAGAGCCGACCCCGAGCGAGCCCGCCCTCGACCACGACAGCTCGACCAACTCCCTGATCCGTTGGTACCGGAGCCACCGCTGATGACACCCATGCTCGCGACGACGATCGCCCACAGCCTGACCGACAACGGCATCCCGATCGCGGAGAAGGCGCTCCGCACCGCGGTCGTGTACTTCGCGATCGTGTTGCTCCTCCGCGTGTTCGGCAAGCGGGAGCTCGCCCAGCTCAACTCGTTCGACCTCGTGGTGCTGCTCTTGTTGAGCAACGTTGTCCAGAACGCGATCATCGGTCCCGACAACACTCTTGTCGGAGGTCTCGTCGGCGCAGTCACGCTGCTCACGCTCAACGCGGTCGTCGTCCGCCTGGCCAAGCGCAACGATCGCGTCGACGCCCTCTTCGAAGGCACGAAGACCGAGCTCGTGCGCGACGGCGTGATCGACCAGCAGGTCGTGCGCCACCTCGGGCTACGACCCGGCGACGTCCTGACGGCGATCCACCGCCAAGGAGCGAGCCACGTGTCGGAGGTGCAATCGGCGACGCTCTTCCCCGGAGGCGCGATCGTCGTCACGCTCAAGCCCGGGGCCGAGAACGCGACCCGGGCCGACATCGAACGACTCGAGCGGCTCATCGAACAGCTCCGGCCGTGAGCACCCAGGCCCCGTGGTTCGGCCTGTTCCTCCCGCAGCTGCGGATGTCGTTCGAGACCATCCTCGAACGCACGCTCGCCGCGGAGGCCGCCGGGTTCGACTCCGTCTGGTTCATGGACCACCTCGCGCCGCCCGCGGCACGACAGCACGACGCGCTGGAGGGCTGGACGCTCGCGGCCGCGATCGCGGCCCGCACGAGCACGATCCGGATCGGGCACCTCGTCACCTGCGACGCGTTCCGACCTCCCGCGCTCCTCGCCAAGATGGCCGCGACCCTCGACGTGATCAGCGGGGGTCGCCTGGAGCTCGGGATCGGCTGGGGATCGGTGCCCGACGAGCTCCGCGACGTACGGCATCACCGACGCCCGCGCCCGGGTCCGGGCGGCTCGCCTGCGCGAGACGCTCGAGATCCTCCAGCTGCATGTTCCGGGGTGAGGAGTTCGACTTCGCCGGCGATCACTACCAGCTCTCGGGAGCCATCGGTCGTCCAGTTCCCGTGCAGGAGCACATCCCGGTGCACATCGGCGGCGCCGGTCCGAAGCTCACGATGCCGCTGGTACGCGACTTTGCCGACTGGTGGAACTGTCCGTCGTACGGCGCCGAACGACTCGACGAGCTCCGACCGCTGGCCGGCACCGCGCGCGTCTCCGTCCAACACCCGATCGGGCTCGCACTCGACGATGCGTCGCGCGACGACGTCGCCGCGCTCGCGCGAACGTCGGTTCGGAGCCTGGGGTGGTCTGCTCGCCGGGACGGCGCCGGAGATCGCTGACGCGCTCGCTGCCGACGTCGACGCGAGGAGTCGAGGGCTTCGTGCTCCCGTTCACCGACTTCGCCACCCCGGCAACCATCGACCACTTCATGGCCGAGGTCGCACCCGCGCTCAGGTGACGGGGAAGCCGAGGTCGGGACGGCCACCCGACGCCGGGTCCTCCCATCGGCTCGTGACCACCTTGCCCCGCGTGTAGAAGTGCACGCCCTCGGTGCCGTGCACGTGGGTGTCACCGAAGAGGCTCTGCTTCCACCCACCGAACGAGTAGTACGCCATCGGCACCGGGATCGGCACGTTCACGCCGACCATCCCGGCATCGACCTCGTTGACGAACCGGCGGGCAACGCCGCCGTCACGCGTGAAGACCGCGGCGCCGTTCGCGTACGGGTTGTCGGAGAGCAGTCGCACCGCTTCGGCGTAGGTGTCGACGCGCACGACGCTGAGCACCGGCCCGAAGATCTCGTCGCGATAGATCGACATCTCCGGTCGAACATCGTCGAAGAGGCACGGGCCGACGAAGAAGCCGTCGTCGTGACCGGCGACCGTCACCCGACGCCCGTCGACGACGAGCGTCGCGCCCGCGTCGACGCCCGCGTCGACGTAGCCCCGTACCCGGTCGCGGTGCGCGGCGGTGATGACCGGCCCCATCTCGGAATCGGGATCGGAACCGGGCCCGACGCGGATCTCGCGCGTGCGGGCCGCGATCGCGTCGACCAGCGGGTCGGCCACCGCACCGACCGCCACGACCACCGAGATCGCCATGCACCGCTCACCGGCGGAGCCGAACCCCGCACTCACGGCGGAAGCGGCCGCCTGCTCGAGGTCGGCATCGGGGAGCACGACCATGTGGTTCTTCGCGCCGCCGAGCGCCTGCACCCGCTTGCCGTTCGCTGCCGCGGTCTCGTACACGTGGCGCGCGATCGGGGTCGAGCCGACGAAGCTCACCGCCCGGATCCCCTGGTGGGTGAGGATCGCGTCGACGGCCTCGGCGTCGCCGTGCACGACGGTGAACACACCGGGAGGAAGACCGGCCTCGGCCCAGAGCGCGGCGATGAACATCGACGCCGACGGGTCGCGTTCGCTCGGCTTGAGGATGAACGCGTTCCCGCACGCGATCGCGATCGGGAACATCCACATCGGGACCATCGCGGGGAAGTTGAACGGCGTGATCCCCGCCACGACGCCGAGCGGTTGGCGGATCGAGGTGACGTCGGTCCCGGTCGACACCGACTCCGAGAACGCCCCCTTCATCAGATGCGGGATCCCGCAGGCGAACTCCACGACTTCCTGCCCGCGCGAGATCTCCCCGAGCGCGTCCGACACGACCTTGCCGTGCTCCCGGCTGATGACCCGGGCCAGGTCCTCTCGGCGCTGCTCGAGGAGCTCCCGGAACGCGAACAGGATGCGCGCCCGCCGACCCAGAGGGACGGCACTCCACTCGTCGAACGCCCGCGTCGCGCTCTCCACCGCGAGATCGACCACCGCGGCGTCGGCGAGCGGAACCCGCGCCGTGACGGCACCGGTTGCGGGGTCGAACACCTCGCCCCAGCGGGCCGAGTCGGGATCAGCGACAACGTGCACGTTGCCGGCGATCCAGTGATGGACGGGTGTGACGTGAGCCATGGCGCTGCCTCTCCAAGACTGCGGAATTCGTCGTCAGAATAGAGAATCTCGACGGGAACCTTGATTTTGAATCCAATTTGGTGCGAATCTGCACGCCACTCGAACCTGTCGGCAGACGGGTGCGGGTACGAGGCGGGAGCGAAAGGGGACATCTGTGTCCACTGAAGTTGCCGGGCCCGGTCCCGGCGGTGCCGTCGAGAGCAAGGGCCTCAAGTCGGGTGCGCTGGGGCTCGCCTCGGCCACGGTCGTCGGCGTCGCGTCGACGGCCCCGGCGTACAGCCTCGCGGCGTCACTCGGCTTGGTCACCTTCTACGTGGGTTTCAAGGCCCCCGCCATCATGTGGGTGTCATTCATCCCGATGGCGTGCATCGCGTCGGCCTTCTTCTACCTGAACCGGGCCGACCCCGACTGCGGGACCAACTTCTCGTGGGTGACCCGCTCGATGGGCCCGCGCACCGGATGGCTCGGTGGCTGGAGCTCGATGATGGCCGACCTCATCATCATGCCCAGCCTGGCGCTGATCGCCGCGCAGTACACGTTCGAGCTGTTCGGGTTCGACAACCTCGCCGCGAACACGTGGTGCACCCTGGCGCTCGGGATCGCGTTCATCCTCGCGATGACGTGGGTCTGCTACGTCGGCATCGAGTTGAGCGCGCGCATGCAGATGGGACTGCTCATCACCGAGCTGCTCATCCTCATCGTGTTCAGCGCGGTCGCGCTGTTCAGGACCTACGCCGGAACGATCAAGGGCGCCGTCACGCCGTCGTTCTCGTGGGTCGTGCCCACCCATCTCGGCGGGGTGAGCGGTCTTGCGGAAGGACTCCTCGTCGCGGTGTTCATCTACTGGGGTTGGGACACTGCCACCAGCGTCAACGAGGAGTGCAAGGACGCCAACACGCACTCCCGGGCTCGCCGGTGTGCTCTCGACCATCATCCTCGTCTTCATCTTCGTGTTCGTCGCGTTCGCGGCCCAGGCCGTGCGGGGTGCCGACTTCCTCACCAACAACTCCGACGACGTGCTCGCGTCGACCGGCAAAGTCGTGTTCGGCAGTTCGGCCGCCGGCACCGTCGCACTCAAGCTCTTGATCCTCGCGGTGCTCAGCTCGGCGGCCGCGAGTTGCCAGACCACGATTCTCCCCGCGGCGCGCACCGCGCTCTCGATGTCGCTCCACCGGGCGTTTCCCGCCCGTCTCGGCGAGGTCGATCCCGAGCGCCTCACCCCGGCGTTCTCGACGTGGGTGTTCGGCATCGGCTCGTGCCTGTGGCTGACGCTGCTCGTGGTCCTCAGTCGGATCAGCGGCGGCGACGTGCTCACCTGGTCGGTCTCCGGTGTCGGCCTGATGATCGCGTACTACTACGGCCAGACCGGGTTCGCCTGCGTCATCTACTACCGGCGCTTCATCTTCACGAGCGCGAAGAACTTCTTCCTCGTCGGGGTGTTGCCGCTCGTCGGCGGACTGAGCCTGGCGTTCATCTTCATCTGGTCGCTCAAGGACATGCTGAAGCCCGAATTCACCGACCCCGCCGCGAGCTGGCTCGGCGTGAACCCGGTGTTGTGGATCGGGCTCGGGACCCTCCTCGCCGGCATCCCGCTCATGTTCTGGTGGAACTCGAAGGACCACACGTTCTTCAATGCGAAGCCCGATCCGATCGACACGAGACCGCCGCCCGAAGGTGGCAACCCGCTCCCGCGGCTGGTGCCGGAAGACGCACCTCGCTGATGGTCTTCGCGATCACCCTGAAAGAGGTGTGACATGGCTGGAGAGATCGTCGTCGGCTACGACGGCTCGGAATGCGGGACCGCGGCGCTGAAGCTCGCGGCCGACATCGCGCAGCACTACGGCGTCGGGCTCGTGCGTCGCGTTCTGCGTCGAACCACCGGCGGCACTCGCCGGGGGCGCCGGCGACCAGCGCCGCAAGATCGAAGAGATCGGCGAGGGGATCCTTGCCGGCGTCGCCGACCTGCTCCCGGGAATCGACATCGAGATCGAGCGGCGCATCGTCGAGGCCCGGCCGGCCGACGGCCTCATCGAGGTCGCCGACGAGCACGGACGCACCGGTCATCGTGGTCGGAACCAAGGGTCACGGCCTGTTCAAGAGCGCGATCCTCGGCTCGACTCCGCACAAGTTGCTGAGCTGGAGCACGCGGCCCGTGCTCGTCGTTCCCGCCCCCGACTGAGCTCCGGGGCGGGGCGAATCGCAGGATTCAGCGCCGCCCTGCACGGTATTCGTGGAAAATCTCGTGATCGGCCACGGATTCCCTTGCGGGAGGAGGTTCTGACGGCGCAAGATCGTCGGAAACCCGACGATCGGATCGGGCGACGAAACCGTGACGCCGGCCACCCGGCCGGCAGAAGGACGGCGTGATGGCCCCCAACGAGAACTTCATCGGCGGAAGTTGGTCGCGTCGCACAGCGGCCGGACCGACGACCGTGATCGACCCGGCGACCGGCGAGGTGCATCGCCGAGGTCGCCGAGCAGCGACGCCGCCGACGTCGACGCCGCGGTCGAGCGCAGCCGAAGCGGCGTTCGACGAGTGGTCGCAGACCACGCCGCAGGAGCGCGCCACCATGCTCATCGCGTTCGCCGACGCGCTCGAGGAGCACGGCGACGAGCTCGCAGCCGTCGAGTCGCCGCAACGTCGGCAAGCCGATCTCGACCATGGGCGAGCGAGATCTGGTTCGCCGCCGACAACCTGGCGCTTCTTCGGCGGTGCGGTCCGCGCCATGGGAGGGAGCGCCACCGGCGAGTACCTCCAGGGCTACACGTCGATGGTGCGCCGCGATCCGCTCGGCGTGGTCGCGTCGATCGCGCCGTGGAACTACCCGTTCATGATGGCGGTCTGGAAGATCGGGCCGGCGCTCGCGGCGGGGAACACCGTCGTGCTCAAGCCGTCGGAGCTCACACCGCTCAGCTCGCTGCTGATGGCCGAGTGGGCGGCCGACATCTTCCCGCCCGGGGTGTTCAACGTGATCTGCGGCCAGGGCGAAGACGCCGGTGCGCCGCTCGTCGCCGACCCACGGGTCGCGCTGGTCTCGCTCACCGGCGACGTCGCGACCGGCAAGGTGATCGCGAAGGCCGCGGCCGACACGCTCAAGCGGGTGCACCTCGAGCTCGGCGGCAAGGCACCGGTGATCGTGTTCGACGACGCCGACCTCGAGGCCGTGATCCAGGGCATCAAAGTCGCCGGCTACGCGAACGCGGGTCAGGACTGCACGGCGGCGTGTCGGGTGATCGCCGGGGCATCGATCCACGACGACCTCGTCGCCGGGCTCTCCGACGCGGTGCAGAGCCTCGTCGTCGGCGACCCGTCGAACGAGAAGACCGAGCTCGGCCCGGTGGTGTCGGCCGAACAGCGCGAGCGGGTGGTCGGAATGGTCGACCGGGCGGTGCGCCGCGGGTGCCGAGATCGCGACCGGCGGCAAGGCCCGCGCCGGTGGTCGGGTTCTTCTACGAGCCGTCGGTGATCGTCGGTGCCGGCGCAGAGCGACGAGATCGTCCAACGAGAGGTGTTCGGACCCGTCGTCACGGTGCAACGCGTCGACGACGAGGCGCAGGCGCTCGAATGGGCGAACGGCGTCGACTACGGGCTGGCGTCGAGCGTCTGGACGCGCGACGTCGGTCGCGCGATGCGGATGGCGAAGAACCTGCAGTTCGGCTGCGTCTGGGTCAACGACCACATCCCGATCACGTCGGAGATGCCGCACGGCGGCTACAAGCAGTCGGGCTACGGCAAGGACATGTCGATCTACTCGATCGAGCACTACACCGAGATCAAGCACGTCATGATCAAGCACTGAGAAGGCAGACCCGATGAGCAATGACCTCACGCAACGCGCTTCGGAGATCGCTGCCGAGGAGACCAAGAAGCTGATCGACGCGACTCCGGCGTCGGCCGCGCTCTACGAGCGCGCGATCCGGTCGCTGCCGCTCGGGGTGGCGTCGAGCTTCCAGGCCGGCGATCCCGTACCCGATCTACATCGACCACGGCGCCGGGAGCCAGGTCTGGGACGTCGACGGGCTCCAGCGCGATCGACTACCACAACGGGTTCGGCTGCATGGTCGTCGGGCCACGCGCACCCGAAGGTCGTCGAGGCGATCGAACGCGCCGCGCGCTCGCGGCACGCACTTCGCGGCAACGACCGAGGTGACCGTTGCGTTCGCGGAGGAGCTGTGCCGTCGGTTCGGCCTCGAGCAGGTGCGCTTCGCCAACTCGGGCACCGAGGCGACGATGGACGCGATCCGGGTGGCGCGAGCCGCGACCGGACGTGACGACATCGTCAAGATCGAGGGCTCGTACCACGGCCACCACGACACCGTGATGTTCTCGGTCGTGCCGAACGCCGAGTCCGTCGGCGGTCTCGAACACGCCCCGACCCTGCCGATGTCGAAGGGCATCCCGGCCGACGTCGCCCGCCACACCCGTGTCGTGCCGTTCAACGACGCACCCGCGCTCGACGCGCTGCTCGCCGAGCACGCCGACACGACCGCATGCCTGATCCTCGAGCCGGTGATGATGAACATCGGCCTCGTCGAGCCCGAGCCGGGCTACCTCGAGGCGGTCCGCGAGATCTGCACCCGTCGGGGTGTCGTGCTCATCTTCGACGAGGTGAAGAGCGGGGCCACCGTCGCGCCCGGCGGCGCCACCGAGCGCTACGGCGTGCAGCCCGACCTCGCGTGCTTCGCGAAGGCGATCTGCGGCGGGTACGCCCGGTGCGGCGTTCGGTGGGCGCGCCGACCTCATGGACGTGATCGCCCACGGCGCCGCCCAACAGGGCACCTTCAACGGCAACCCGCTCATCGCGGCCGCCGGCCTCGCGGCGCTGACCGAGGTCATGACCCCCGACGCGTACGTCTACCTCGACGAGCTCGGAACCCGGCTCGCCGACGGCATCCAGACGCGCGATCGATGCCCACGACATCCCCGCGTACACCGTCGACCTCGGTGGCAAGGGCGCGATCTCGTTCAGCGGCACCAAGCTCCGGAACTACCGCGACTTCCTCGGGACGAACGACGCGCTCTACGAAGCGTCGTACCCGTGGGCGGTGAACCGCGGCATCTTCATGACGCCCGGCAACGAGGAGCAGTGGACGATCTCCGTCCAGCACACCCGACGAAGACATCGACCGCTACGTCGACGTCTTCAGCGACTTCTGCGCCGCCCTCGCCGGATGACCCACCAACGTTTGTAGATCTCGTCGCGCCTGGCGCGACGAGATCTACAAACCTCGGAGGTGAGGTGTGCTGCGGGCGGGCCGTACGATGCTCGGGTGGCGTCGAACGAGGAGTGGGCGAAGCGGGACGCGGCGGTGGTGTGGCACGGGTTCACGCAGATGGGGGCCTACACCGAGAACGCCCCGATCGTCGTCGACCACGCCGACGGCCACGAGGTGGTCGACAGCGAGGGCAACCGATACCTCGACGCGATCTCCTCGCTCTGGGTCAACACGTTCGGCCACCACGTACCGGAGCTCGACGACGCGATCCGCGCGCAACTCGAGCGAGGTGCCCACACGACGATGCTCGGAAACGGCAACCAGGTCGTCGTCGAGCTCTCGGAAGCTCTCGCCCGTGTCGTCCCGGTCGACGAACCGCACTTCCTCTACGCGTCCGACGGCGCGTCGGCGGTCGAGCAGGCGCTGAAGATCGCGTTCCAGTACTGGGTGAACCGAGGGATCAGCGGCCGCACCACCTTCCTCGGGTTCGGAGGCGCGTACCACGGCGACACGATCGGGGCGCTCTCCCTGGGCGACGGCGGCTTCGGCACCACCGTCTTCGATCCGCTTGCGATTCCCCGTGCTGCGTGCACCGGCGTTCGACGAACCCGAGTGCTTCGACCGCGCCGCGGCGATGGTGGCCGAACACGCGGCCGAGCTCGCCGCGGTGATCGTCGAACCGCTCGTGCAGGGCGCGGCCGGGCATGTTGCTGGCACCACCGCAAGGCATCGCGCTGCTCGCGGCCGCGTGCGACGAGCACGACGTGCTGCTGATCCACGACGAAGTCGCGACCGGCTTCGGGCGAACCGGCACGCTGTTCGCGTCCGAGCAGTGCGCCCGCCCCGACCTCCTCTGCCTCGGCAAGGGGATCACCGGCGGCTACCTGCCGATGTCGGCCACCGTCGCGTCCGGTCGCGTGTTCGACACCTTCACCGGACCCGACCTCGGCGAACGCACGCTGTACCACGGGCACTCCTACAGCGGGAACGCACTCGCCGCGGCGGTCGCGCTCCGTCACCTCGAGCTGATCGAGTCGCGCGACGTACTCGAGAACGTCGCGCGAGCGCTCGGTCGAGCTGCGGCGATCTGCTCGACGACCGCATCCGACCGCGACGCGGCTGTCGCCGACGTCCGGCTGTGCGGCCTCATGGGCGGCGTCGAGCTCGCGCCTCCTGCCGACGGGCTGCGCTGGGGCCGACGGGTCTGCGCGGCCGCGGTCGAGCGCGGTGTGCTCCTCCGCCCGCTCGGTGACGTCGTCGTGCTCATGCCGCCGCTCGACGTGAGCTCGGCCGAGCTCCACCAGATCGTCCGGGTGCTCGAAGGCGCGCTCGAAGCAGTCACTGACCAATGAGCGATGAACAATGAGCGACCGCACCTGGGGCCGATGGGCATCGCGGGAGCTCGACGGCATCCGTGATGCGGGCCAGTGGCGCACCCCGCGCGACCTCGACGCGGCCGGACCCGAGGGGAAGCTCACGCTCGACGGCCGCCCCGTCGTGTCGTTCGCGTCGAACGACTACCTCGGGCTCACGCAACACCCAGCGGTGCTCGCGGCGGCGCATGCTGCACTCGATCGCTGGGGCGCGGGCGCCGGAGCCGCGCGCCTGATCGTCGGTTCCCGACCCGTCCACCACGACCTCGAGGAGGCCCTCGCGACGTGGAGACGGACCGACCGAGCGGTGCTGTTCCCGACCGGCTTCATGGCGAACCTCGGTGTCGTCACGACCTTCGCCGGCCCGGGGACGCTCGTTTGCTCCGATGCGTTGAACCACGCCTCGATCGTCGACGGCTGCCGACTCAGCCGCGCCGATGTGGCGATCTACCGACACGCCGATGTCGAACACCTCGCGTCACTCGTTCATAACGCCGATGGTCGACAGGTGGTCGTCGTCACCGACAGCGTCTTCTCGATGGACGGCGACCTCGCACCCCTCGATGAGATCGCCGCGCTGTGTCGCGACACCGGAGCTCTCCTCGTGCTCGACGAAGCGCACGCAGTGCTCGGGCCCGACCCCGACCTCGACGGTGTCGACGCGCTCCGGATCGGAACGCTCTCGAAGACGCACGGGTCACTCGGGGGATTCGTCGCGTGCTCCGAACGCTTCGCCGATCTGTTCGTCAACCGCGCCCGGAGCTACATCTTCACCACCGCGCCGACGCCGGCCGACACCGCGGCCGCGCTGGCGGCGACGTCGATACTCGGGAGCGAAGCCGGCGACGCGCTCCGAGCCCGCTTGCGGGCCCACATCGAGCGGGTCCGACCGGGTCATCCGTCGCCGATCATCGCCGTCCTCTGCGGCGACGCCGACCGCGCGGTGCTGGCCTCCGATGCGCTGCTCGACCGCGGCGTGCTGGTCCCCGCCATCCGCCCGCCGACCGTGGCGCCCGGAACGTCGCGACTGCGGATCACGCTCTCCGCCGCCCACAGCGAGGCGCAGGTCGACGCGCTGCGTCGACGCGTTGACCGACCTCGGCCTCCCATACCGGGATCCGGCGTGACGACCACCGTCTTCGTGACCGGTACCGGCACCGAGGTCGGCAAGACCTGGTGGAGCGTCGCGCTCATCAGAGGTCTGCGCGACCTCGGCGTACTGGCCGCGGCACGCAAGCCCGCTCAGTCCTTCCTCCCGGGCGCGGGCCCCACCGATGCCGAACTGCTCGCGGACGCGGCGGGGATCGATCCGACCCTGGTGTGCCCGCCGGCACGGTGGTACGAGATCCCGCTCGCGCCACCGATGGCCGCTGCGTCGCTCGACCGCCCGACGTTCTCCATCGCCGACCTCGCCGGAGAGACCGCCGCCGCCGTGGATCGCCTCGACCGCTCGAACGTGCCGACGAGGATCCACCGGGTGCTTTTCGTCGAAGGCGCCGGCGGACCACGTTCGCCGATCGCCGACGACGGTGACAACGTCGACCTCGCCCGCGCGATCGCACCCGATCTCGTGGTGCTCGTCGCCGACGCGGGGCTCGGCACGATCAACGCGGTCCGCCTCGCCGCCGAGCCCGTTTCGGCGAGCTCGGCCTTCCCCTTGTGGTGGCGCTGAACCGGTACGAAGGCGGCGAGCTCCACACCTCGAACGAGACGTGGCTCCGCGACCGGTACGGCTTCGACACCGTCACGGACCCGAACGTGCTCGTCGGCCGGCTTTCCACGGGATCCGTCGTCCAGACAAACCCGAAACCCGAAAATCACTCTGAGCAGTAAGATAGGCGACGGAATCCATCGTCTGAGGGGTGAAATCGATCGTGGCTGACCGGAGCGGGACCGACCGGGAGCAGCCCGGCCCGAGCGGGCGCGGTGCGGCACTCGACACCGTCGACAAGCAGATCATCGACCGCCTGCAACAAGATGGGCGTCTTCCGTACACCCGCCTCGCCGTCGCGGTCGGACTCTCCGAGGCCGCGGTGCGCCAGCGGGTGCAGCGCCTCGTCGAGTCGGGCGTGATGCAGATCGTCGCGGTGACCGACCCGCTCACCGTCGGGTTCCGACGAATGGCAATGATCGGCGTCAAGGCCGAGGGCGACACGCGGGAGATCGCCGACATCGTCGCGGCGTTCGACGAAGTCGACTACGTCGTCGCGACGTCGGGCAGCTTCGATCTCCTGATGGAGGTGGTCTGCGAAGACGACGACCACCTGCTCACCCTCTTGAACGACAAGGTCCGCACGATCCCGGGCGTGCGCAGCACCGAGACCTTCATGTACCTCCGGCTCTACAAGCAGACCTACGCGTGGGGAACGCGATGAGCACAGAGCAGATGCACCACCAGTTCACGAACGACGACCGCCCGAACAACGACGAGCTCCAGGAGCTCGCCCATCGCCACCTCTGGATGCACTTCAGCCGGCTCGGCTCGCCGGCCGAGATCCGGATCTGGGAGCGCGGCGAGGGCTGCAGGGTCTGGGACACGAACGGGCGCGAGTACCTCGACGCGCTCTCCGGCCTGTTCACCGTGCAGGTCGGTCACGGCCGCCACGAGCTCGCCGCGGCCGCCGCCCGCCAGGCCGAGACGCTCGAGTACTTCCCGATCTGGGGCTACGGCCACATCCCCGCGATCAAGCTCGCGGCGCGGATCGCCGGAGCTCGCGCCCGCAGACCTCAATCGCGTCTTCTTCACCAGCGGCGGCTCCGAGGCCGTCGAGTCGGCGTGGAAGCTCGCCGCGCCAGTACTTCCGGGCCAAGGGTGAAGGTCAACGTCACAAGGTGATCGCCCGCGACACCGCCTACCACGGCACCACCCTCGGGGCGCTCTCGATCACCGGGGTGCCGTCGCTCCGCACGCCGTTCGAGCCGCTGACTCCCGGCGGCGTCCACGTGGCCAACACCAACAGCTACCGCAGCCCGATCGGCAAGGACGACCACGCGTTCATGCTCGCCACGACCGACGCGATCGAGGAGCGGATCCTCTTCGAAGGGCCGGAGACGGTCGCCGCGGTCTTCCTCGAGCCGGTCCAGAACGCGGGTGGATGCTTCGTTCCGCCGCCGGGCTATTTCCAGCGCGTCCGCGAGATCTGTGATCGCTACGGCGTGCTGCTCGTCTCCGACGAAGTCATCTGCGCGTTCGGAAGGCTCGGATACATGTTCGGCTCCGAGCGCTACGACTACGTCCCCGACATGATCACCTGCGCCAAGGGCCTCACCAGTGGCTACTCGCCGCTCGGCGCGGTGATCTGCCGCGACCACCTCGCCGAACCCTTCCTCGAGGGGACTGCGAGCTTCTCGCACGGCCTGACGTTCGGTGGTCACCCGGTGAGCTGCGCGGTCGCGCTCGCCAACCTCGACATCTTCGAACGTGAAGACCTGCTCGCCCACGTGCGCGCCGAGGAACCAGCGCTGCGCGAGCGTGTCGAAGGCTGCCGCGACATCCCGATCGTCGGCGACGTGCGTGGTGCCGGCTTCTTCCTCGCGGTGGAGCTCGTCAAGGACCAGCAGACCCGTGAGACCTTCAGCACCGAAGAGTCGGAGACCTTGCTGCGCGGCTTCTTGTCGCCCCGCCTCCTCGATCTCGGACTCATCTGTCGAGCCGACGATCGCGGTGATCCCGTCGTGCAGCTGTCGCCGCCGCTGATCGCGGGAGCGGTCGAGTTCGACGAGATCGAGCGCACCCTGCGGACGGTGCTCACGGAAGCGTGGGACCGGTACTGCGCATGACCGCTCCCCTCACCGTCGGTGTCCCCCGAGAGGTGAAGGAGGGCGAGTACCGGGTCGCGGTCACACCGGACGGCGTGCACGAGCTCGCCGGCGTCGGTGCCACGGTCCTCATCGAGACCCACGCCGGCGAAGGTTCGTCGATCACCGACGACGAGTTCCGTGCCGCCGGTGCCGAGATCGTCGCCGACGCGGAGGCCGTGTGGGGCCGGGCCGAGCTGATCTGCAAGGTCAAGGAACCGCAGAAGGAGGAGCTCGACTTCCTGCGACCGGGGCTCGTGCTCTTCACCTACCTCCACCTCGCCGCGTACCCGGCGGTCGCCGACGCGCTCCTCGACCACGGCGTGACCGGCATCGCGTACGAGACGGTCCACCCCGCCGGCGGCGGGCTCCCACTCCTCGCTCCGATGAGTGAGGTCGCGGGACGGATGGCGCCGCAGGTCGGCTCGCACTTCCTCGAACGGACCCACGGTGGGCGTGGGGTCCTCATGGGTGGCGCGCCCGGCGTCCGCCCGGCCCGCGTCGTCGTGCTCGGCGCCGGGAACGTCGGATGGAACGCGGCGTGGATCGCCCAGGGCATGGAAGCCGAGGTGCTCCTGCTCGACAAGAACCTCGATCGGCTCCGATGGGTCGACCAGATCCACAAGGGTCGGATCATGACGCTGGCCAGCAACCGCGGAACCGTGGCGCGGGCGGTGGCCGACGCCGACCTGGTGATCGGAGCGGTGCTCGTCCCGGGTGGTCGGGCACCCCAGGTGGTGAGCGACGAGATGGTGCGAACCATGAAGCCGCGCTCGGTGATCGTCGATTGTGCCGTTGACCAGGGCGGATGCATCGAGGGCATCCGCGAGACGACGCACGCCGAGCCCGTGTACGAACGGCATGGTGTGCTCCACTACGCCGTCGGCAACATCCCGGGCGCCGTCCCGCACACGTCGACCTACACGCTCACGAACGCGACGCTCCCGTACACGATCGAGCTCGCCCGTCTCGGTGTGGCCGGCGCGATCAACGCCGATCCCGCGCTTGCGAGTGGCGTGAACAGCGCGGCGGGAAGCATCACCAACCCCGCGGTCGCCGAGGCGCTCGGGCGGCCGTGCGCGTCTCTGGAGTCGCTGGAAGAGCGCTGATCAGTCGTCGCGCCGACGCCGACGGGCGCCGGTCGTCTCCGGCGCGTCGTCGGTCACGTCGATCTCGCGCGGAGCCGTCGGGTCACCGTGGAGGGCTCGGAAGACCTCTTCGCGATGCACTTCGACTTCCCGGGGGGCGACGATACCGAGCCGCACCTGATCCCCGCGCACTTCGAGCACTGTCACGACGACATCCTCGCCGATCATGATGCTCTGGTTCGCTCGCCGCGTGAGAACCAGCACACACCCTCCCTCGTCGTGGGTGAATATACGACGCGATGGTCCCGACCGCGCGGAACTCGCGCGGACCGTGACGGCGTGTGGCCCTTCCGGCTCACGCCAGGAGCCCCAGTCCGACCGCTCGTCCGAGCGCTTCGTTGCGATTCTTCGCCTCGAGCTTCGCGTAGATGTGCGCGAGATGGGTCTTGACCGTCGGCAGGGAGACGAACAGCTCGGCCGCGATCTCCCGGTTCGACCGGCCGTCGGCGAGCAGGACGAGCACGTCGCGCTCGCGGGCCGTCAACGCGAAGTCGGAAGCGGTCGCGGTCTGCTCCTCGTGATCGGCCAGGAGCTGGGGATCGATCGCACGCTCGCCGGCAACGACTCGTGCGCACACGAGTGCGAGCGCGTCGGGTCCCGTGCCTCGCGCGACGAGACCATCGACGGGGAGCGCGATGAGTGCGCCGACCTCCTCCGGAACGACCCCTGGGAGCAGCACCACGAGCTGCGGGGGCATCGGGTGGGCGCGCAGACGTCGCGCGAGCTCGACGCGTGGCATGTCGGCAGGCGTACCGATCACGACGACGTCGACATCGACCGCGAGCTTCACCGCTTCGAGCCCGAACGCGGTGTGATCGACGGATCCGTGCCCGATGATCGCCGACGTCATGCCGAAGCGGAACAGTGCCTCGTCGTCGACGACGAGGAAGCGGGCACTCCTCGGTGGAGGAGTCGACTCAGGCACATCTGCCTCCGACCGGGATCGGTGCGACGCTACTCATGCTCGTGCGCCTCGCAGTGGTTCTTCGGCATTCCCGGGGTCGGAACTGGAGGAGTCGGAGCTCAGCTCACGCTGAGTGAGATCTCACCCAGCTGCGTGATCACTTCGAGTGGGCCGCCAGGGACTCGAACCCTGAACCTGCGGGTTAAAAGCCCGATGCTCTGCCAGTTGAGCTAGCGGCCCCGCAGGCACGATAACGCCCGGGGAAATTCAGTCGTCGGTCCGTCGCGCCGCAGACCACGCACCGAATGCCTCGATGAGCTGTCTCCGGATCCCCGGATCGAGCGCCTCGACGTCGGCGACCCGGATGTGGCCGAGCTGTCGGATGGTGACGCGGAACTGGTCGAGCACGCTCACGCACCCTGGGCACTCCACCAGGTGGCCGTCGACGGCCGCGACGACGTCGGGCGCCAGAACGCCGCTGAGGTAGTCGGTGACCATCTCCACGAATTCGATGCAGTGCACGGGGACGCCTTCGGTCGTCATGCCTCTCGAGCACCTTCGAAGTACGACTCCAACGCGCGCCGGAGGCGAGCCCGGCCCCGGTGCAGCAGGACCCGCTGGTTGACGTCGGAGAGGCCGAGCGCTTCGCAGACCTCTTCGGGTGTCCAACCCTCGACGTCGCGCAGCACCAGCACCTCACGCTGGGTCGGGGGAAGACCTTCGAGTCCCGTGGTGACGACACCGAGCGTCTCTGCGGAGAGCAGCCGCTCCTCCGGCTCGTGCTCCCAGTCGAGCGGGAAGGAGCGCCAGTGGCCGGGATGTGGCTCGCCGGCGACATCGGGACGGAACCGATCCGCGTCGAACGTCGGCTCCGGGCCGTCGTCCATCGAACGCGCGGCCGACGAGAACGGGATGCTGCGGCGCTCGCGCGTTCCCTTGCTCCGCGCGACGTTCAGGAGGATGCGGTACAGCCACGTCTTCACCGATGATCGCTGTTCGAAGCGATCGATACCGTTCAGCACACCGAGCCAGGTGTCTTGCACGACCTCGTCGGCCGCAGAGTCGGTCGGCACGTAGGTTCGGGCGACACGACGCAGTGACTGGTCGTATCGGTCGAGGATCCAGGCGAACGCGTCGGGATCACCCCGCCGCAACGCCGGCACGAGCACCGCGTCGTCCTGGTAGGTCGCCGACGGCCCCATGCGACGTGCATCATCGGTCAGCGGGTTCCCAAGCGCAATGCAACACCCGGGCGGCCGCGGTGCGAGCGCGGTCGTCACACCAGCTCCGCGTCGGTGATCACCTCGACGAGCGCCGGGCCGGCGTGGTCGAGCGCCCGGGCCAGGGCAGCGTCGAGCTCACCGGCGGTGGTGACCCGGATGCCGAGCGCGCCACAGAGCGAGGCGTAGGCCGAGAAGTCGGGGTTGTGGAGCCCGGTCTGCCACACCGGGAAGTGGCCGGCGCGCTGCTCCTTGGTGATCTTGCCGAGCGACGAGTTGTTGAGGAGCACGTGGGTGATGTCCATGTCGTGGCGGACTGCGGTGGTGAGCTCCGCGAGGTACTGCCCGAAGCCACCGTCACCCGTCACCGCGATGATCGGTCGATCGGGCGCCGCCGCCCAGGCGCCCATGGCGGCGGGATAGCCGAACCCGATCGATCCCAGGTACCCCGACATCAGGACGGACTGGCTCGTGCACTCGAAGTAGCGACCGAACGAGTAGGCGTGGTTTCCGACATCGACCGCGATCACCGCGTCTTCCGGCGAGAGGCGCGTCGAGCGCGTCGAACACCGCCGCCGACCCCACACCCTTGCTCCGGTCGTCGGACAGTCGGCGATGCTTCTCCGCCCGCCAGATGCCCCACCGCTCCGCCACATCGGGTCGCTGGTCCATTCGATCGGACGACGCTGGGAGACGTTCGGCGAGGAGCGCGGCGGTGATGCCGACGTGGCCGAGGACGGGAACGGTGACCGGGTGGAAGCGCCCGAGGGCCATGGGATCGAAGTCGACCTGGATAATCGGCTTGTACGGCGCGATTCCCGTGTGATTCGAGAACGAGGCACCGAACACGACCAAGAGGTCGGACTCGTTCATGAGCCAACTCGCGACGGGCGTTCCGCTGCGACCCAGGACCCCGGCGCCGAGCGGATGGTGGTCGGAGACGAGACCTTTGGCCTTGAACGTCGTGAGGACTGGAGCGCCGAGGGCTTCCGCCAGCGTCAGCACCTCGGGCATGTCGAACCGAGCACCGTGACCGACCACCACGACGGGTCGGCGCGCCCGCCCGATCAGCGCGAGAGCATCCGCGAGCGCGCCGGCGGGTGGTGCGATGTGGTCGTCTCCTGATCGACCGCTCGGCCCCGATGCCCGCGCCCCCTCGGCCGCGGGCTGCTCCTGCACCTCGTCGGGGAGGACGAGGTGAGCCACGGCGCGGCCGACCGTCGCGTGCTTGAGCGCGAGCGTCGTGAGCTCGGCGTGATCCGAATCGGGCAGCATCGTCTTGGAGAAGGACGCGACATCGGCGAACGCAGCGGTGAGGTCGACATCCTGGAACGCGCCGCGACCCAGCACCTTCGACGGCACCTGACCCGAGATGGCCAGCACCGGCGCCCGATCGACCTTGGCGTCATAGAGACCGGTCAACAGGTTCGTCGATCCCGGCCCCGCGATGGCGAAGCACGCGGCGGGGCGGCCGGTG
This sequence comes from uncultured Actinomycetes bacterium, assembly GCA_963829475.1. Lineage (GTDB taxonomy): Bacteria > Actinomycetota > Acidimicrobiia > IMCC26256 > JANYLB01 > JANYLB01. Next base: position 41,654 of record CAWHIU010000004.1, read on the forward strand.
AGCTTGCCGTAAGCGGATGCAGCGAACGCGGCGGCGCCTTCGTGACGGATGCCGATGAAGGTCAGCGCACCCGCCGCCTCCTGGCGGCGCAAGGCGTCGGCGAACCCGAGGTTCGAGTGCCCGACCATCCCGAACACGTGGGTCACTCCCCAAGCGACCATGGTCTCGACCATCACGTCCGACACCGTGCGCGGCGCCGGAGCTGACGGCTCGAGCGCGACGTACACGCCATCGGCACGAACCTCGACGGGGAAGCACGGCGGCGCGTCACTGAACCCGGCAGGCGGGATACCGGTCAGGGGGTCGTAGTCATACCCGTGCCACGGACACCGGAGCAGGCCCTTCTCGATCGACCCCTCGCCGAGCGGACCACCCTGGTGGGGGCACCGGTTGTCGAGCGCGCCGTACCGGTCGCCGACCCGGGTGAGCACGAGCGTCTGGTCGCCGGCGACCACCGTTCGGACCCGGCCGTCGTCGAGGTCGTCGAGCTCGGCGACCTTGTGCCAGACCGCCTGCCCACCGACACCCTGACCAGTCTCCGTGCTCGTCATGACATCACGGTCTCACCGGGCACCGATCTGTTGCACCGATATCTGTAACGGATCGCACCGCGTGGTGACGACCGCTCCAGACATCGGGTGCCCGACGAGGCGCGGGCTGGCGCAGAGGAGCGATCGCGTGGCACTGAACGACATGCAGGAGGAGCTCTGCACGCAGAGCCGCTGGGACTTCTCGGACCTCAAGGCGCTCTTCCTGAGCTGCACCCTGAAGCGATCGCCCGAGCCGTCCAACACCGAGGGCCTGGCCGCGCCGGCGATGGAGATCATGCGCAAGAGCGGCATCGGGGTCGACCTCGTCCGCATCGTCGACCACGAGGTCCCTGTCGGCGTCTACCCCGACATGACGGAACACGGGTACCAGCACGACGAGTGGCCCGAGATCTTCACGCTCGTCGACGCAGCCGACATCCTGGTCCTGTGCACACCGATCTGGCTCGGCGAGAAGTCGTCGGTCTGCACCAAGGTGATCGAACGGCTCTACGGCAACTCACACCTGCTGAACGATCAGGGTCAGTACCGCTACTACGGGCGCGTCGGTGGATGCCTCGTCACCGGGAACGAAGACGGCGTGAAGCACTGCGCGATGAACGTCCTGTACTCGTTGCAGCACCTCGGCTACGTCATCCCGCCGCAGGCCGATGCCGGCTGGATCGGCGAAGCCGGACCCGGCCCGTCGTACCTCGACCCGGGATCAGGCGGACCCGAGAACGACTTCACCAACCGCAACACGACGTTCATGACGTGGAACCTCATGCACCTCGCACGCATGTTGAAGGACGCCGGTGGCATCCCGGTGCACGGGAACCAGCGCGCGGCATGGGACGCCGGCTGTCGCTTCGACTACGTGAACCCCGAGTACCGCTGATCGACCAGCTCAGCCCGACGGGGTGACCGCGATTGTCGACCCCGATAGGTTCTGGAGCCATGTTCGTCATGCGGTTCGACACCCGGTCTCCCGACTTCGGAGCACCACCGGCCGATCTCTTCGCCGCCACCCTCGAGATGGCCGAGTTCGCCGAAGCGAACGGCTTCACCGCGGTCGCGGTGTCGGAGCACCACGCGAGCGACGACGGCTACCTCCCGTCACCGATCGTCCTGGCCGCTGCGATCGCCGGACGTACGTCGACGATCCCCGTCATCGTGGCCGCGCTGTTGGTCCCGCTGTACGACCCGGTGCGACTCGCCGAAGACATCGCGGTGCTCGATCACGTGAGTCGAGGACGCGTCTCCTACATCGTTGCGATCGGGTACCGCCCGGTGGAGTACGAGATGCTCGGCCTCGACTTCACCGCACGAGGAAAGACGATCGAGTCACACCTGGTGTTGATGCAGCAGCTGTGGACCGGCGAGCCCGTCGAGCACGGGGGGCGGACCATCCAGGTGCGTCCGACCCCGTTCTCGCAGCCGCATCCGATGCTGTTCTACGGCGGGGGTTCAACTGCGGCGGCGCGGCGCGCCGCCCGCCTCGATCTCCCGTTCTTCCCCCAGAGCTCCGACGCTCGACTGGTCGAGACGTACCAGACGGAGCGGGCGCGGCTGGGGCTACCCGAGGGGATGGTCAGCGCGCCCGGAACAGGGCCCGTGAACGTGTTCGTGTCGGAAGACCCCGACGCGACCTGGGCGCGCATCGGCGCGCACCTGCTCCATGACGCGCGGAGCTACGCGCGGTGGCAGGTCGATGCCGGGATCGAGTCGGCTGCTCTCGACGTCTCCGAATCCGTCGACGCATTGCGCGCCGGCTCGGTCTACGCAGTGCTCACACCCGACGAGTGCATCGAGCTCTTCCAACGCCAGGGGTCGGTGGCGATGCACCCACTGTGCGGCGGGATCCCACCCGAGATCGCATGGGAGAGCCTCGAGTTGGTGCGCGACCGGGTCATGCCGGCACTGGCACCCGCGGCGGGCTGATCCGGCACCCGGATCTGACCTTCGAGCCGTCGCGCTCCTCGTCCTCCGTTAGTTTCGACGGTGAATGCAGGCCACGCCGGACGACCAGGGAGCCAGTTCCGGCGTGACGAAGAGCCGATCGACGCGCCGGCGCACGATCGGACGGATCGTCCTCCTGCTCGCGTTCGCGATATCGCTCTACCTCGTCGCGCCGGGTCTCCTCGCGCTGTTCGGCAAGATCCCCGAGCTGCGCGACATCTTCCCCGCCTGGTTCCTCGCGGTCGGGCTGCTGGAGACGCTCGCATTCGTGAGCATCTGGGAGCTGACCCGAGTCGCGCTCAAGACGAAGGTGTGGTTCGACGTCATCTGCTCCCAACTCGCGGGCAACGCGCTGAGTCGAGCTCTTCCCGGCGGCGCCGCGACCGGCGGTCCGTTGCAGCTCCAGATGCTCACACGAGCCGGCTTCGACGCGGCGACCACCACCACGGCTCTGACCGCGGTCGGGCTTCTCTCGACCGCGGTCCTCTTCATCCTCCCGCTCCTCGCGATCATCCCGATGATCTTCGGCCTCGCGGTCGACTCACGCCTCATCCGCGGCGCGATCCTCGGCGCGGCGATCGGCGCGTTCCTCGTCGCCGGTGGATCGGTGCTGCTCACCTCGGATCGCGTCGTCCGGGGCGTGGGTACCGCCATCGACTGGATCATCCGGCGCTACCGCGCGCTTCGCCACCAAGCGGCTCCGACCGGCTCGATGGCCGACCGCGTCCTCGAGGCCCGCAACTTCGTGCGCGACGCACTGCAGTCATCCTGGAAGCGGGCGCTCCCCGCCGCGCTCGGCAACCAGCTCTTCGACTTCCTCGCCCTGTACGTGAGCATCATCGCCGTCGGCGCGTACCCCGATCCGACGCTCGTGCTCCTCGCGTACGTCGCGGGAGCCGCCCTCGCAATGGTGCCGATCACCCCCGGGGGGCTCGGTTTCGTCGAGGCCGGCCTCACCGGTGTCCTGACCATCGCCGGCGTGTCCCCCGATCACGCGGTGCTGGCGGTGCTGCTCTATCGCCTCTTCTCCTACTGGATCCCGCTCCCGGCCGGCGTCGTGGCGTCGACCGCGTTCGCCCGTCGCCACCGCCTACCCCCACCCGGCGAAGCCACGTCGACGACGACGGCTCCCGCGTGATCCGATTCCGGAGGCTCAGGAGTGAGCCCGGAGCGGCTGCTACCATTCGCGTCCTCCCGAGAGAGCGAGCCCCCGTCGTCTAGCGGCCCAGGACGCTGCCCTTTCAAGGCGGTAACGGCGGTTCGAATCCGCTCGGGGGTACCGATCCCGTCCGCAAGGGCGGCTCGGGGCATGGTCCTGTGGTGCAGTTTGGAGTGCACGCCGCCCTGTCAAGGCGGAGGCCGCGGGTTCAAATCCCGTCAGGACCGCTGGGTGGCTCGCCGCCCTGTAAGGCCGGGTAGCTCAGTCGGCAGAGCACACGCCTGAAAAGCGTGGGGTCACCGGATCGACGCCGGTCCCGGCCACCAACACGGCCCTCCCGGCGGCGACGCGGGGAGGGCCGTTCTCGTTGCTGCCCCGCACCAGATTCCGCACAGCGACGGCGTCGGCGCGCCGCTCGGGGCATCGGACGGGTCTCTACCCACCGACCGGACCGACATCTCGGAATCTCGGACGCGTGGTTCCCATCTGCTGTCGACGCCGAAGCGCCGAACGATCACGCCTCGGCGGTGTCTTCGACCTGCTCGAGGAATCGACGGATCTCGGCGGCCTTGAACCGACGGTGTCCGCCGAGGGTACGGATCGCGGAGATCTTGCCGGCACGCGCCCAGCGAGTCACCGTCTTGGGATTGACGCGAAACATCGCCGCGACTTCTGAGGGGGTCAGCAGGGCTTCGTTCTCTGGGGTTGCGGGCACTTGGGGCTCCTTCACTGCTCGCTGTACATCGGTGGTGTCCGGGGGGTCCGATTGGTGTTGCGCGTCGCTGCGTGTACCCGAGGGTGAGACCCGACCAAACCGGTCATTCTCCGGAACGGTCGCGAGTGTCCGGATGTTGCCGCTTTGGAAAGGAGCGTAGCCTCTGCTGCGTTTCGGCTTCGATAGCGCGATTGTATCATTCACGCCCCACTGATGTGACTAGTCACTGTCCGGAGATCTGTGGCGCCCGGCCGAGGTTATGCGCGTCGGATGCGCGTAGTCATTGATGGTCACTCTCGGGGAGCCGCACCCGGAGCGGGCCCCGCCGATCGTGGAGGGCCGGCGGTACACTCCCGTCGTGGCTCGAGTGCTGGCCGTCGCCAATCAGAAGGGCGGCGTCGCCAAGACCACCACCGTCCACACCATCGGTGCCGCCCTCGCCGAGCTCGGGGAACGGGTCCTGCTGGTCGATCTCGATCCCCAGGCCTGTCTCACCTACTCCCTGGGCCTCGATCCCGAGGGTCTGAGCCAGTCCCTCCACCATGTGTTGATCGGTCGGACCGACGCGTCCGAGGTGGTGGTCGATCTCGGGACCCTGAGCGTGCTGCCGGCGACGATCGACCTCGCGGGTTCCGAGGTGCACCTGTTGACCCGGACGGGCCGCGAGCACGCTCTGGCCCGCGCCCTCGAGCCCCTGCGCGACCGGTTCGACATCGTGCTCGTCGACTGCCCGCCGTCGCTCGGGATCCTCACCATCAACGGTCTCACCGCGGCCGACGAGGTCGTGATCCCGCTCCAATGCGAGACCCTGAGCCACCGGGGAGTCGGCCAGCTTCTCGAGACGGTCGGCGACGTGCGCGCCTACACCCGGCCCGATCTCCAGGTCCGCGGAGTGGTGGCGACGATGGTCGACGGCCGCACCCGCCACGCGCGTGGAGGTGCTGTCCGACGTGCATGAACGCTACGGCCTCGATGTGCTCGACCCGCACGTCCCGAAGTCGATCCGGTTCGCTGAGGCCCCCGCCATGGGTCGCTCGATCCTCGAGCACGCACCGAGCTCGCCCGGTGCTGCCGCGTACCGCGCGCTCGCCGCGCAGTTGCGCGTGGCAGCGTCATGAACGGACCGGTGGATCCGACCGGCAAGCGCGCCCTGTACTCCAGCGCAACCCGACGCGCGGGCACCGTGGTCCTCGACTGCTCGCGCTGCAAGGGCCGCACCCGCGTCAGCTACCCGGAGTTCGCGAAGCGCCATCTCCCGGCGTGGCTCTGGTTCCCGTGGCGCGAGCACTCCCGGTACCTGGTGTGCCCCGCGTGCGAGAACCGGGCCTGGGTCGCAGCCCGCTGGCTCGAGTAGCCGTCACTACCCGTTGGGTCGATTGTTCCGCCCTGTGCGGCCGAATCGACCCAACGCAGGGTCTCGGGGTCACACCAGGATGGCCTTGCCGGAGCCGTGGCCGCCGCGGATCTCGCCGACCTTCCACGCCTCGTGGCCCGCGGCGCGCACGACATCGAGGGCGCGGAACACGTCGCCGCTCGGAACCACAGCCAACATCCCGAGCCCGAGGTTGAAGACCTGCTCCATCTCGTCGTCGGTGACCGACCCAGCGGCCTGGATCTCACCGAAGATGCGCGGCTCGTCCCACGAGGCCCGCTCGATCACCGCCTCGACGTGCTCGGGGAGCACGCGCAGCAGGTTGTCGACGATCCCACCGCCGGTCACGTGGGCGAACGCGCGTACGCCGACGTGGCGACGCAGCTCGAGCATCGACGGCGCGTAGATGACGCTGGGCCGGAGCAACTCCTCGCCGAGCGAGTGCTGCGCGCCGGCCCATGCAGGCTCGTCGAGGCTCCGGCCCGCCCGGTCGAGCAGCGCTCGACGCGCGAGGGAGTAGCCGTTGCAGCGCAGTCCGGGACTGGCGATCCCGATGATCTGGTCGCCGGGCTGTACGCCGGCGGGGAGAACCTCAGCACGCTCGACCACGCCGACCGCGAAACCCACGAGATCGAACTCGCCCGGCTCCATCGCGTCGGGGTGCTCCGACATCTCGCCGCCGATCAGCGCGCACCCAGCCTGGCGGCAACCCTCGGCCACGCCGGCGACGATGTCGTCGATCGTTTCCGGCACGAGCTTGCCCACCGACACGTAGTCGAGGAAGAACAGTGGCTCTCCACCCTGCGACGCGATGTCGTCGACCGACATCGCGACGCAGTCGATGCCGATGGTGCGATACCGGCCGGTGAGCCGGGCGATGATCGACTTGGTGCCGACGCCGTCGGTCGAGGCGACGAGCAACGGGTCGCGGTGGCCGAGCTTGCCCAGTGAGAACAGCCCGCCGAACCCACCGACATCGCCGACGACCTCGGGCCGGAAGGTCGACCGGACGTGCTGCTTGATGAACTCGACGGCTTTCTCGCCGGCGGCGATGTCGACGCCGGCCTCGCGATAGGTGAGCGCGTCTTCGCCCTTGTCCCGCCCGGTCATTCGGAGACGCCCACGATCAGGCGGGGAACCGCGGCGACGAGTCGGACGACTCTTCGTCGGCGAGGCGGGTGTCGGTCACGTCGATCTCGAGGACGCCCTTGGTGTCTTCGAGCGGGACCGGCACGGGGTAGTGACCGGTGAGGCACGCGGTGCAAAACGATTCCTCGGCCGTACCCGTTGCCTTGGTCAGTCGTTCGATCTCCAGATAGGCGAGCGAATCGACGCCGAGGTACTCGCGGATCTCTCCGACCGAGAGATCGGCGGCGAGCAGCTCCGACTTCCGACCGGTGTCCATGCCGTAGTAGCAGGGCCAGCGATAGGGCGGCGACGACACGCGGAAGTGGACCTCGAGCGCGCCGGCCTCACGGAGCATCGCCACGACCTGCCGGGTGGTGGTGCCACGCACGATCGAGTCGTCGACGACGACGAGCTTCTTCCCGCGGATGTTCTCCGGGAGAGGATTCAGCTTCATCCGGACGCTCTGCCCGCGCATCTTCTGACTGGGCTGGATGAAGCTGCGGCCGACGTAGCGGTTCTTCACCAGGCCGTCGCCGTACGGGATCCCCGACGCACGCGCGTACCCCTGGCCCGCCGGGATCCCCGACTCCGGGATCGGCATCACCATGTCGGCGTCGACGGGGGCCTGGCGGGCGAGCTCCTCACCCATGCGCTGACGCGCCGCGTGCACGCTCTGGCCGTAGAGGTTCGTGTCGGGTCGCGGCGAAGTAGACGAACTCGAAGAGGCAGAGCTTCGGCTCGGGCTCCGCGAACCGGTACTCCCGACGGAGGCCGGCCGCGTCGATCACGACCATCTCGCCGGGTTGCACGTCGCGCACGTAGTGCGCGCCCACGATGTCGAGGGCCGCGGTCTCGCTCGCGAGCACCCACCCTCCGCCCTCGAGTCGACCGAGCGCGAGGGGCCAGAACCCATGTGGATCTCGGACGCCGATGAGTCGGGCGTCGTCCATCAACACGAAGGAGAACCCACCCTTCAGGTGGGGGAGCACCTTCTCGAGCGCGTGCTCGAGCTCGCGTCCGTCGGAACGGGGCTCGTCGGGCCACTCACGTGCGATCAGCTCGGCGACGAGCGCGGAATCGGAGGTCGAGTCGAAGCTGGTCTCGTCGGCGGTGAGCCCGGGGAGCATCCCGAGCGTTCCCGCGAGCTCGGCGGTGTTGGTGAGGTTCCCGTTGTGCCCGAGCGCGAACCCGGCGTCGCCGACCGACCGGTAGATCGGCTGCGCGTTGCGCCACGATGAGGAACCCGTGGTCGAGTAGCGGGTGTGGCCGATGCCGAGGTGACCTTCGAGGGGCGCCAGGTTGCGCTCGTCGAACACCTGGGTGACGAGACCCATGTCCTTGACGACGGTGACGTTCTGGCCGTCACTGACCGCGATGCCCGCCGACTCCTGCCCGCGGTGCTGCAACGCGTACAGCCCGAGGTACGTGAGTTGGGCAACCGGTTGGTTCGGGGCGTACACCCCGAACACGCCACACGCGTGCGCGAGACCACCGTTCACCGGTCAAGTATCGCACGTCGGGATGACCACCCGGGACTCCGCGCATCGGCGAGGTAGGTTGCCGGAATGGCCGACGATGTTGGGTTCTGCCTCTGGTTCACCGGATATTCGGGGGCCGGGAAGAGCACGATCGCGAATGTGGTCGCCGACGAGCTCCGGAACCGCGCGCACCGGGTGGAGCTCCTCGACGGCGACGAAGTGCGCGAGCACCTCTCCGCCGGGCTCACGTTCTCGAAGGAGGACCGCGACATCAACATCCGCCGAATCGGATGGGTCGCGAGGGTCCTGGCCCGCAACGGGGTCGCGGCGATCACCGCGGCCATCTCGCCCTACCGGGAGACTCGCGACGCGGTGCGCGCCGAGATCCCGAACTTCGTCGAGGTGTTCGTCGACACGCCGCTCGACGTGTGCGAGGAACGCGACGTGAAAGGGTTGTACAAGAAGGCACGGGCGGGCGAGATCCCCGAGTTCACCGGTGTCTCCGACCCGTACGAACCGCCCCTCGCGCCCGAGATCCACGTGTCGACCAACGACCGTTCCGTCGCAGCATCTGCTGCGCAGGTGCTCTCATGGCTCGAGGAGAGGGGCTGGGTCCGCCCCGGACCAGCTCCCCGCTAGGACGCGTCGGCCGTCGCGCTGAGGGCGTTCGGGATCGCGTCCCGCCACGTGGTGGCGGCATCGGAGAGGGCGACGTCGAACGCACCGTCGGCCTGCAGTCGGTCGCCGACAGCCTGGCCGATGACGGCGACAGGCACCCCCGCCGCCGCCGCCCGCGCCACCACTGTGTCGACCCCGACCGGATCGACCGAGAGCACGACGCGCGACGCCGATTCCGAGAAGCACGCGAGCGCGTCGCCGATGGTGACCCGGAAGCCGACATCGCCGGCGATCGCCATCTCCGCGAGTGACACCGCGAGCCCGCCGTCGGCACAGTCGTGGAGACCGTCGACCATCCGGTCGACGACGAGCTCCGCGACGAGATCGTGGAGCGCCTTCGCCGCCTCGAGGTCGGCGACCGGCGGTGCGCCGCCGCGCCGATCATGCATCGTGGCCCACTCCGAGCCGCCGAGCTCCGTCCGGGTCTCGCCGAGGAGCACGAGCCGATCACCGTCACGCATCGCGGTGCCCGGAGGTGCCTCCTCGAGCACATCGATGAGCCCGATCACGCCGACCACCGGGGTCGGATCGATGTCGGCACCACGTGACTCGTTGTAGAAGCTCACGTTGCCCCCGACCACTGGGAGGTCGAACGCCCGACACGCTTCACTCATCCCCTCGACCACCTCGGTGAACTGCCACATCACCTCGGCGTGCTCGGGGTTTCCGAAGTTCAGGCAATTGACGAGCGCGACCGGTCGCCCACCGGCGCACGCGACGTTGCGTGCCGCTTCGAAGACGGCGAGCCGACCACCGGTGCGCGGATCGAGCGCCGCGAATCGCGCCTTGCCGTCGGTGCTGAGCGCGAGCCCGCGCCGCGAGCCTGGGAGGCGCAGCACCGAAGCGTCGCCGCCGGGTCCGGCGACGGTGTTGAGAAAGAGCTGATGGTCGTACTGGCGTGAGATCCACGTCTTGTCGGCAATCGTCGGACGCGCGAGCAGCGCGAGCAGCTCGGCCCCGAGGTCGGTCCCCGCGGGGAAGCGCTCGCGCAGCCATGGGGCGGGATCATCGGCGAGCAGGACGTCTTGGGTATCGGGGCGCCGAACCGGTCGGTCGTAGTTCGGGCCGTCGCCGAGGCTCCCGACCGGCATGTCGGCGAGCGGAGTCTTGTCGGACGACACGGCCACCGGCTCCTCACCGATCGGCGGGCGCGGGTTCTTTCCGGGTACGCCGAGCGCGTCGAACAACCCGTCGTAGACCCGGAACCGGCCGGTGTCGTTCACGGTTCCCACCACGGTGGCTTGGATCTCCCATTTGGCGCAGAGCGCGAGCACCGCGTCGAGGTCGGAGGGTCGGACGATCGCGAGCATCCGCTCCTGACTCTCCGACGTCATCACCTCGACCGCGTTCATGCCCGGCTCCCGACGGGTGACGCGCGCGACGTCGACGTCCATCCCCGCGCCCGCGTTCGCCGCGGTCTCCGACGTCGCGCACGACAGGCCGGCTGCGCCGAGATCCTGCACCCCGACGGCGAGTCCGGCGTCGAGGAGCGCGAGACACGCCTCGATGCACTTCTTCTCCTCGAACGGGTCGCCGACCTGAACCGACGGTCGCTTGCCCTCGGCACCATCGTCGAAACCGGCTGACGCGAGCACGCTCGCGCCGCCGATTCCATCGCGGCCCGTGGAACCGCCGAGGAGCACCGCGAGGTTCCCCGCGCCCTCGGCGCGGGCGAGCACCAGCCGGTCGACCGGAAGGAGCCCGAGGCAGAAGACGTTCACCAGGGGGTTGTCGCGATAGCACTCGTCGAACACCGCTTCGCCACCGACGGTCGGGACCCCGACCGCGTTGCCATAGCCACTGATTCCGGAGACGACTCCTTCGAAGAGGTAGCGGGTCCGCGCGTCGTCGAGGGGGCCGAAACGCAGGGGATCCATGAGTGCGATCGGCCGGGCTCCCATCGAGAAGATGTCGCGAATGATCCCGCCGACACCGGTCGCCGCCCCCTGGTACGGCTCGACCGCCGAGGGGTGGTTGTGGCTCTCGATCCGCACCGCGACCGCGAGGCCGTCGCCGACGTCGATGACTCCGGCACCCTCACCCGGCCCCACGAGAACCCACGGGGCTTCGGTGGGGAACCGGCCGAGGTATCGCCGCGAAGACTTGTAGGAGCAGTGCTCCGACCACATCACTGCGTACATCGCGAGCTCGAGCTCGGAGGGTTCGCGGCCCAACTCGTCGACGGTGGCGCTGAACTCCGCGTCGGTGAGACCTAGTTGACGGTGCAGCGGCTCGGTTCCCATATGACAGCGATCATACCGTTCGACTCTGCTTTGGCCGGTACGAAAGGGGCTAAGAACGCACATTGGGAGCACCTCTATCTCCCCTTTCGAGAGAGGTTGGGCCATCGGGTATTGTCGGTATCCCCAATCCGGTATTTCTCGAAGGAGCGCGACGACTATGGCGCGGAAGACCACGAAGATGACCCCCCAGCACAAGGCAGCGTTGGCAGAAGGCCGAGCCCACGGGCGGGCGGTGCGCGAGTACCTCGTCGCGCTCGAGGAGAGCCGCCCCAAGCGAGGCCGCAAGCGGACCCCCGACTCGGTGAAGAAGCGTCTGACCGCCGTGGAAGGCGAGCTCTCGGATGCCGGTGGTGTGAAGCGAGTGCAACTCCTCCAGGAACGCCGCGACCTCAAGTCGGAGCTCGACACGTTCGGGACGACGGTCGACCTCTCGAGCGTCGAGAAGGCCTTCCTCAAGGCTGCCAAGCCCTATTCGGAGAACAAGGGGATCTCGTACGCCACATGGCGCGAGGCCGGTGTCTCCGCCGAGGTGCTCAAGAAGGCCGGGATCACCCGCGCGTCCTGACGCTCGGGTCCTGGACCTCGTCGGGATGTTCAACTCCCGAATGCGTACCCCAGGTCCGGCGCGGTGAGCACAGGCGCATAGAGGATGCCGCGGCGGTCGAGCTCAGGAGCGAGCTCGCCGCCGCGGTCGAGCAGGAGCGACGCCGCGACCACCTCGCAGCCGAACTCGACGACGGCGTCGACCGCATCGAGGAGCGAAGTGCCGGTGGTCGCGGTGTCTTCCACGACCACGACACGATCACCCGGGTCGAGCGGACCCGCGATCCGCCCGCCGATGCCGTGACCCTTGGCTTCCTTGCGAACCGCGAAGCCGCGGACGCCGGACGCCCGCGCGACGGCGACGGCGACCGGTATCGCACCCACGGCAAGGCCTCCGACCGCATCGAACGACCCGGCGCCTGACACGTCGAGCGCTTCGATCACCGCGTCACCCACGATCTCGATGCAGTCCCCCCGGAAGGTGACCATCCGGCCGTCGAGGTACCACGAGGAGGTGCGACCCGAAGCGAGTGTGAACTCACCTTCGCGGATCGCATGCTCTCGCAGCGCCGCCTCCAAAGCCGCCTGGGCTCGCCGCATCAACCGGCCGACACTCGACCGGCATCGAGCGATGCACCCGCTGCGGCCGTCAGCAACGACTCGAGCAGCGGCACACCGTCGGCCGAGCCGAGCAGCCCGTCGGATGCCCGTTCCGGGTGGGGCATGAGACCGACGACATTGCGCCCCTCATTGCAGATCCCGGCGATGTCGTCGAGGCTTCCGTTCGGGTTGTTCACGTACCGGAACACGATCCGGTCGTCGGCGCGCAACTGCTCCAGGGTGGGCACGTCGCAGACATAGTTGCCCTCGAAGTGATTGATCGGCACGCGCAGCACGTCGCCCGCCGCACACCGGTTGGTCAGCGAAGAGTCGGTCGTCTCGACGCGGAGCTCAGCGGTGGAGCAGATGAACTTCAGTCCGGCGTTCTTCTGCAACGCCCCGGGAAGGAGACCGGCCTCGGTGAGGACCTGGAATCCGTTGCAGATGCCGACAACAGGACCGCCGGCCGCGGCGAACTCGGCGATCGCGTCCATCACCGGCGAGAACCGGGCGATCGCGCCCGTCCGGAGGTAGTCGCCGTGGGCGAACCCTCCGGGGACGACCACCGCGTCGACCGAGCGAACGGTGGCGTCGGCATGCCAGAGGATCTCCGCCGATCCCCCCAGGTGCTCGACGGCACGCTGCACGTCGAGCTCGCAGTTCGTCCCCGGGAACTGCACCACCCCGACCGTCGTCATGCGGCCCGATCTCCCACCGAGTTGGTGCGTTTCGCGGACCATGCGACCGCGAAGTGCACCAACTCACGGAGGGCTCGGGGTGAGTCGGTCATGCGGGGGTCTGGGTGAGCTGGGTGATCTCGACGTCGTAGGCCTCGATGACGGGGTTGGCGAGAAGTCGGTCGCACATCTCGAGCACCTCGACGCGCGCGGCGTCGGCGTCGGCCGCGTCGACGACGAGGCGGATGCTCTTCCCCACGTGGACCTGCGACACGTTGGCGTAGCCGAGCGCGGGAAGCGCCCGCTCGATCGTCGCGCCCTGCGGGTCGGCGATTCCGGGGAGGTGGGTGATCTCGACGCGCGCAGCGAACGTGGTCATCGCTTCCGACTCTATCCGTACCAGTCGGCGAGGCTCCGGCCGGTCAACCGCTCGTAGGCCTCGACGTAACGCGCCCGCGTCCCGACGATGACGTCAGGCGGGAGGTGGGGCGCGGGGGCCGTCTTGTCCCACCCGATCTCGAGGTAGTGGTCGCGCACGTACTGCTTGTCGAAGCTCGGTGGCGAGCTCCCCGGTACGTAGTCTTCGGCCGGCCAGTAGCGCGACGAGTCGGGCGTGAGCAGCTCGTCGATCACCAGCAGCTCGTCGCCCACGTGGCCCCACTCCAACTTCGTGTCGGCGAGGATCACGCCCCGTTCGGACGCGAGACGTGCACCGAGCTCGTACACAGCCAGCGTGCCGGCCTTCACGGCGTCGAACGTCGCCGCTCCGACGAGCGCCACCGCTTCCGCGTCGGAGATGGGAAGGTCGTGACCCTCGTCGGCCTTGGTCGTCGGAGTGAAGAGCGGTTCGGGCAGCCGGTCGGCCTCTCGCAGCCCGGACGGGAGCTTGCGCCCCTGGACAGTGCCCCGTTCGCGGTACTCCGCCCACGCGCCGCCGAACAAGTACCCGCGCGCGATGCACTCCATCCGTACCGGCTCGGTCCTCCGCACGAGCATCGCCCGACCCGCCACCTCGGACCCGGCATCCTCGGGGAAGGTGGCCGGATCGAACGACAGCACATGGTTGCCCGCGAGGTGCGCGGTCGCGTCGAACCAGAACGAGGAGATGGCGGTGAGCACCCGACCCTTGTCGGGGATGTCGTCGGGAAGCACCACGTCGAACACCGAGACGCGGTCGCTGGCGACGATCAGCAGCCGTTCGTCGTCGACGCCGTACAGCTCCCGAACCTTGCCCGAGTAGAGGTGCGGGAGTGCTGCGAGCCCCATCAGCCGTCCAGTCCCATCAGCCGTCCAGTCCCACTAGTCGGACAACGCTCCGTCGAGGGCGTCCAAGGCGCGCACCGCGTGATCGGCGTGGCCGAGCGCGGCCTTCAGGTCGAAGCACTCGGCGAGTCGTTCCTCGCCGAGTGTGTCGAGGACCTCGGGATCGCCGCGGAGCACGTCGAGGAACGGACGACGTTGCTCCCACGTGGTCATCGCGTTTCGTTGCACCATCCGGTAGGCGTCGTCGCGGGTGCGGCCGGCCTCGACCAGCGCGAGCAGAACCGGCTGACTGAACACCAGCCCGAACGACGCGTCGAGGTTCTCGATCATGCGCTCGGGATACGGAACCATCCCCTCCACGATCGACCGGAACTTCACGAGCAGGTAGTAAGCGAGCAGACAGGAGTCGGGCAGGACGATCCGCTCCACCGACGAGTGGGAGATGTCGCGCTCGTGCCAGAGCGCAACGTTCTCCATGCCGGCGGTGAGGTTGCCGCGCAACACCCGCGCCAGACCCGAGAGCTGCTCGCTCTTCACCGGATTCCGCTTGTGCGGCATCGCGCTCGAGCCCTTCTGGGCACCGGCGCGGAACGGCTCCTCGACCTCGCGTACCTCGGTGCGCTGGAGATGGCGGATCTCGGTGGCGAACGTCTCGATCGACGCGCCGACCGACGCGCACGCGTAGAGCAGCTCGGCGTGGCGGTCGCGCGCGATCACCTGGGTCGCCGGAACGGCCTCGAGTCCCAGTCGGTCACACACGAACGCCTCGACCGCGGGATCGATGTTGGAGAACGTCCCCACCGCGCCCGAGAGCTTGCCCACCGCGATGCGACGACGTGCGTTGACCAACCGCTCACGGTCGCGACGGACCTGCAGAGCCCACAGGGCGAGCTTCGCCCCGAACGTGGTGGGCTCGGCGTGGATACCGTGAGTCCGGCCCACCATCGGGGTGTCGACGAACTCGCGCGCCCGGGTGACGATGGCCGCCTCCAGCTCCGCGGCCGCGCCGAGGAGGAGATCCGTGGCCTCGACCAACGACATCGAGAGCGCGGTGTCGACCACATCGCTCGACGTGAGGCCGTAGTGCACCCAGGTCCCCGCAGGAGGACCGACACGCTCCTGCACCACGTCGACGAACGCCGCGACGTCGTGCTCGGTGATGCGTTCTCGCTCCTCGATCGCCTCGATGTCGAACCCGGCGCGCTCACGGATCGCGATCGCGTCGGCGACCGGGATCACGCCGAGCTCGGCCCAGGCCTCGACGGCAAGGATCTCGACCTCGAGCCAACGGCCGTAGCGCGCGTCGTCGGCGAACAACGACGCCATGGGTTCCAGCGAGTAGCGGGGGATCATCGTGACGGCTCCTGCAGCGGATCGGGGACTTCGGTGGGCGCGGCGATGTCGTGGCGGTATTGCACCCCGGGCCAGGAGATGCGCGACGCGGCGTCGTAGGCGCGGTCACGCGCCCGCGCGATCGTCGGGCCGGTCGCGACGACATCGAGCACGCGGCCTCCAGCGGTCACGAGATCGTCGCCCGACCGAGCCGTTCCCGCGTGGAAGACCACCACGTTGTCGAGTCCGGTCGCGTCGTCGAGGCCCGCGATCACGTCGCCGGCGCGGGTCGAGACCGGATACCCCTCGCTCGCGAGCACGACGCTGACGCACGCTTCGTCGGTCGTCTGCACCGGGGTCGAGAGCTTGCCCGTCGCGGCCTCCATGCAGTGGGTGAAGAGATCGCTGGCGAGCCGCGGCAGCACGACCTGGCATTCGGGATCACCGAAGCGGACGTTGTACTCGATGAGCTTCGGACCCTCGGTCGTGAGCATGAGTCCGGCGTACAAGATCCCGCGGTACTCGATCCCACGCTGCGCGAGCGCGGCGAGCGTCGGCTCCACCGCCGTGGTCATCACGGACTCGACGACGTCGGCGCCTGCCGCGGGAACCGGCGAGTACGCACCCATCCCGCCGGTGTTGGGTCCGGTGTCCCCCTCGCCGATCCGCTTGAAGTCCTGGGCCGGCGGGAGCGGTACTGCGGTGGTCGAACCGTCGCACAACGCGAGCAAGGAGAGCTCGGGTCCGCGCAGCCCCTCTTCGATCACCAACGTCCGGCCTGCGTCGCCGAAGGAATCGCCACTCAGGTACGACCGGACGGCGTCACGCGCTTCGGCGAGCGACTCGGTGACGATCACGCCCTTGCCCGCCGCGAGTCCGTCGGTCTTCACCACATAGAGACCGGGGAGGGTGTCGAGGAACGCGAGGGCCTCGACCTCACGCGTGTGGTCGAACGCGGCATGCCGGGCGGTCGGGACCCCCGCGACCGCGGCGATCTCCTTCATCCACGCCTTCGAACCCTCGAGGTGCGCCGCGGCGCGTGACGGGCCGAACACCGGGACGCCACGGGCACGGATCTCGTCGGCAAGCCCCTCGACGAGGGGTTGCTCGGGGCCGATGATCACCAGATCGAAACCTTCGACCGCGGCCAACGCGTCGTCGAGCGGGATGCACGTCGCGAGCTCGGCACTGCCCGGGTTCCCCGGTGCCGCGACGACCGCGTCGACGACCGGCGAGCGGCTCAGCGCCCACACGAGCGCGTGCTCGCGTCCTCCGGAACCGACGACGAGGACCTTCACCCGCGCACCACCGAGCGTGCCTCCGAGTGCGTCACGCGGCGCGGGGCCGCACGACCGTCTGATCGCGCTCGGGCCCGACCCCGATGAACGTGATCGGCACACCGGAGAACTCTTCGATGAAATGCACGTAGTCGCGCGCCTCGACCGGGAGATCCTCGAGGTGCTCGGCCCGCTCGATGTCGTGCGCCCACCCGGGGAAGGTCTCGTACACCGGCCGGACCTTGTGCATCACCGACTGGTGGTACGGGACGTGGTCGTAGCGGGTCCCGGCGTCGTCTTCGTAGGCCACGCAGACCTTGAGAGTCTCGAACTGGGAGAGGACATCGAGCTTCGTGATCGCGAGCTCGGTGCACGTGTTGATACGCCCCGCGTGCTTGATCATCACGAGGTCGAGCCAGCCCGCCCGGCGCCGACGCTTCGTGTTCGTCCCGTACTCACGGCCGCGTTCGACGAGGATGTCGCCTTCGGCGGTGCCCTCGTGCAGCTCGGTCGGGAAGGGCCCGGACCCGACCCGGGTCGTGTACGCCTTCACGATCCCGACGATCCGATCGAGGTCACGCGGCCCGACGCCCGCGCCCGCGCACACGCTCCCGGCAACCGGATTGCTCGACGTGACAAACGGATACGTGCCGTGATCGAGATCGAGGAACGTCGCCTGCGCGGCTTCGAAGAGAACCACCTGCTGGGCATCGAGCGCCTGGTGCACCAGATGGACGGTGTCGTCGATCAATGGCTCCAGGCGCGGCGCCAGCGCGAGGTATTCCGCGGCGAGCGCGCCCGCGTCGACGGGAAGTCGGTTGTACACCTTGGTGAGAAGGCCGTTCTTCTCCCGCAGGACGAGGTCGAGCTTCTCGCGGAAGATCTTCGGGTCGAAGAGGTCCTGAACCCGGAGGCCGACACGCATCGCCTTGTCGCCGTACGCCGGGCCGATGCCGCGCTTGGTCGTGCCGAGCTTGTTCTTGCCGAGGAAGCGCTCGGTGACCCGGTCGAGCTCCTGGTGGTACGGCATGATCAGATGCGCGTTCCCCGACAGCCGGATGCGGCGGGGGTCGATGCCCTTCGACTCGAGCATGTCGAGCTCGGCGAGGAGGACCACCGGGTCGACCACGACTCCGTTGCCGATGACCGGCACGACCCAGGGGTAGAGGACGCCACTCGGAACGAGCTGCAGCTTGAACACCTCGCCGTCGACGACGAGGGTGTGGCCGGCATTGTGGCCACCCTGATAGCGCACGCAGAGCGAGGCTTCCTTGGCGAGGTAGTCGGTGAACTTCCCCTTGCCCTCGTCACCCCATTGGGTACCGACGATCACGGTGCCGGGCACGCGGCGCTCCTCTGACAGCAGCCGAAACGGCTGCACCGGATCGGGGTGGCCCCGAGAACGCTCACGTTGGGTAGAGGATAGTCGACCCGTGCCGCCGGCCGACGGGGACGGCCGACGGGGAAGCGCCACGAGATGTGGGCCTGCGTCAGCCGATCGGGGGAGTGGGGGCTCGTGCCTGAGCATCCCCCCGGAGCTCGACGAAGAGGGCCTTGGCCGCACCCACGAGCGGAACCGCGATCAATGCACCGATCACGCCCGCGGCCGAGACGCCGATCAAGACCGTCGCCATCACGATCGGTGGCGAGAGCCGCACCGCTCGACCCGAGATCAGGGGACCGAGCACGTGGTTCTCGAACAGCTGGTACCCGACGAACAGCAGCGCGGCGATGACACCGGTGGTGGGGCTCTCGGAGAAACCGAGAAGCACGAACGGGACCGCGCCCAACAGCCCGCCGACCTGGGGCACGAGGTTCGTGAGACACACCCACACCGCCGCGAGCGGTGCCAGCGGTATCCCGAGGGCGAGCCCGAACACGAGGATCGCTGAACCCGCACACAGCGCGACGAGGAGGGAACCCGCGACGTATCGGCCGACGACGCGGTAGGCGATGCCACCGAGTCGTTCGGCGTCGGGGAGCCGGTGCGCGGGGATCAGCCGACGGACCCGGTCGCCGAGCTGCTCCGCGTCGAGCAGCAAGGTGATCGCGAGCACGACCGTGAGGAAGAACGCCAGGAAACCGCCCGCGACGTCGCGTGCGAGCGCCTCGAGGGGCGCGGTGTCGGACGCGAGGCGGTTCGGAAGGTCCCTGATCCACCGTTCGACCTTCTGGGGAACCTTGTTCTCGCGTAGCGGCCGACCCAACACCGGGATCTGACCGAGATCCTTGACGACCTTGGGCGCCTGACGATCGAGATGCGCGAATTGATCCGACGCGCGGGGCGCGACGAGCACCGCGAAGATCGACAGGAGCACGATGAAGCCGCCGAGCACCGTGACGACAGCACCGAGGCGACCGACGTGCAGTCGTCGTTGCGCCAGCTTGACGACCGGTTCGAGCGCGAGCGCGATCAACACCGCGAGGACCAGACCCGTCAGCGTGCGCGGCACCTTGTCGGCGAGCCACACCAACACGCCGAGGATCGCAACGGCGACCGCGATCGACACGGCCGACCTCGGGTCGAGATCGATCGTGCCGTCTCCGGGTATCCGCGGGTCGGGAGCAGTCACCCACCTAGCCTAAGGAGACATGTACGCGCCCGCCGGGATGCCTCGCGTCCGCGTCTCCCTTCGCACAGCCGGCGCAATCGTCGGTGCGCTCGCGCTGACGATGTTCGCGCTGCGCACCCTGCAGTCGTCGGAACGCGCCATCGGCTGGATCCTCTTCGCTGCTGCGCTCGCGGTCGTACTCGACCCTGTGGTCCGGGTGGTGCAGCGCTGGATGCCGCGCGCGTCGCGGTGTTCCTGGTGCTCGTGGTCGTCGGTGGCGCGACGGGCGTCGCCGTCTACGGCATCGTCGACGACGTGACGACACAGACCACCCGCCTGCAACAGGAGCTCCCGCGGCGCGCCCACGCGCTCGAAGTCGGGAGTCGGTTCCGCAAGGCGTTCAAGGAGTTCGAGCTCACCAAGCGCACCCGCCAGTTCGTGAAGTCGATCCCCGACGCTCTCCGCGGAGGAACGCCGACCGAAGCGGTGCGATCGGCGGCCGACCGCGGTGCCGGCGTGCTCGCCACGCTCATCCTCACCATCTTCTTCCTCGCGTACGGACGCCGCGGTTTTTCGACGTCACTCGCCCAGATCCGCGACGGCGACCGACGCGAACACTGGCGTCGTCTCGCGCTCGGCACCTATCGGCGGTCGTCGCGCGTACGCCCTCGGCATGATCGGCCTTTCCATCGTCACCGGGATCGTCGTGTTCGCGCTCGCCAGCGCGCTCGACATCCCCAGCCCGGCTGCGCTCGCGGTGTGGGCCGGGCTCTGGAACCTGATCCCCCTCTTCGGGGTGCTGGTCGGCTCCTTGCCGGTGATCGTGCTCGCGAGCACGCACTCACCCGAAGAGGGGGTGCTCGTCGCAGTGCTCCTCATCTCGTTCCACGCGGTCAAGGCGATCACGGGCCGGTACCGGCTGGAACGTTCCACGTTGCGCGTCGGGCCGTTCCTCACGGCGTTCGCAGCGTTGATCGGCCTCGAGCTCTACGGACTCGGTGGTGCGCTCATCTGGCTGATGGGGGTGACCGTGCTGCTCGCATTCAGCGACGTCGAAGGCGAGCTGCGCACCGGTTCATCGACCGACGCCCCGATCTGAGATCTCCGCCGCCGAGGCTCCTGCGCCCGGCTCAGATGCCGGCGAGTGAGCGGCGGGTGAAGACCAACCCGCCGTTGGCCACCGCACCCACCTCGATGGTGTCGCCCTCGACGTAGTCACCCTGGAGAACTGCGAGCGCGATCGGATCCGCGAGCTCCCGTTGGATCACCCGCTTGAGCGGCCTCGCACCGAAGTCGGGGTCGTAGCCGACCCGGGAGATGTGCTCGCGAGCCTCGTCGGTGAGCTCCAGGCCGAGGCTCCGTTCGGCCAACCGGGCTCGCAGCCCACCGACCTGGATGTCGACGATCCGAGCGATGTCGACTTCGGTCAGCTTCTGGAACACGACGATCTCGTCGATGCGG
The DNA here is from genome assembly GCA_963829475.1 of uncultured Actinomycetes bacterium. Classification (GTDB taxonomy): domain Bacteria; phylum Actinomycetota; class Acidimicrobiia; order IMCC26256; family JANYLB01; genus JANYLB01. Next base: position 62,618 of record CAWHIU010000004.1, read on the forward strand.
TTCACGAACTCCGGCTTGAAGTGGCGCTGAACTGCGTGCAACACCTGCGCCTCGTCGCCACCCGCGCCGAGGTTGCTCGTCATGATCAGCACCGTGTTGGTGAAGTCGACGGTGCGACCCTGACCGTCGGTGAGACGACCGTCGTCCATCAGTTGGAGGAGCACGTTGAACACATCCGGGTGGGCCTTCTCGATCTCGTCGAGGAGCACGACCGCATACGGGCGACGGCGCACGAGCTCGGTGAGCTGACCGCCCTCTTCGTACCCGACGTAGCCGGGAGGCGCGCCGACGAGACGCGACACGGAGTGCTTCTCCATGTACTCGCTCATGTCGACGCGGACCATCGCCCGTTCGTCGTCGAACAGGAAGTCGGCGAGCGAGCGGGCCAGCTCGGTCTTGCCCACACCCGTCGGGCCGAGGAAGAGGAACGAGCCGATCGGGCGGTTCGGGTCGGAGAGGCCGGCGCGTGACCGGCGGATCGCGTTCGCGACCGCGGTCACGGCGACGTCCTGGCCGATGACCCGTTCGTGCATCACGGCTTCCATGCGCACGAGCTTCTGGACCTCGCCCTCGAGGAGCCGGGTGACCGGGACGCCGGTCCAGCGCGACACGATCTCGGCGATGTCGTCGGCGTCGACCTCCTCCTTCAGCATCTGCTCGTCACGCTGCAGCTCGTTCAGCCGCTCCGTCTTGGCGGTGATCTCGGTGTCGAGCTCGCGCATCGTGGCGTAGCGGAGCTCCGCCGCCCGTTGGAGATCTCCTTCGCGCTCGGCCCGCTCGGCCTCGTTGCGCGCGCTCTCGAGCCGCTCCTTCAACTCGCGGATCTCGGTGATGGCGTCTTTCTCGGCCTGCCAGCGCGCGACCATCCCGTCGCGCTCCTCCATCAGCTCGGCGAGCTCGGCGTCGATCGCGTCGAGACGGCTCTTGGAGCTCGGATCGGGCACGTCGCGCTCGACCTCGGGCGTGAGCGCCGCCTTCTCGATCTCGAGCTGGCGGATCCGACGCTCGACGACGTCGATCTCGAACGGCATCGAATCGATCTCGATCCGCAAGCGTGCCGCGGCTTCGTCGACCAGGTCGATCGCCTTGTCGGGGAGCTGGCGACCCGGGATGTACCGGTGGCTGAGCATCGCCGCGGCGACGAGCGCGGCGTCTTGGATGCGCACGCCGTGGTGGACCTCGTACCGCTCCTTGAGCCCGCGCAGGATCGCGACGGTGTCGTCGACGGATGGCTCGCCGACGAACACCTGCTGGAAGCGACGCTCGAGCGCCGGGTCCTTCTCGACGTACTTGCGGAACTCGTCGAGCGTCGTCGCGCCGACGAGCCGGAGCTCGCCACGCGCCAGCATCGGCTTGATCATGTTGCCGGCGTCGACCGCGCCTTCGGCCCCGCCGGCACCCACGATCGTGTGCAGCTCGTCGATGAAGCTGATCACCTCACCGTCGGAGTCGGCGATCTCCTTGAGCACCGCCTTGAACCGCTCCTCGAACTCGCCGCGATACTTCGCGCCGGCGACCATCGAACCGATGTCGAGCGAGATGAGTCGCTTGTCGCGCAAGCCCTCCGGGACGTCGCCCTCGATGATCCGCCGCGCGAGACCTTCCACGATCGCGGTCTTTCCGACGCCGGGCTCGCCGATGAGAACCGGGTTGTTCTTCGTGCGACGCGAGAGAACCTGGATCACGCGACGGATCTCGTCGTCGCGACCGATCACCGGGTCGAGCTTGCCCTTGCGCGCCTCTTCGGTGAGGTCGCGGCCGTAACGTTCCAGCGCCTGGTACTGCTCCTCGGGGTTCTCGCTCGTGACCCGGTGGGATCCGCGCACCGACTTCAGCGCGTCGAGCACGGACTCCCTCGTGACCCCGAGCCCGCGCAGGAGGTCGCCCACACCTCCCGCGAGCGCGCTCATCGCGAGGAGGACGTGCTCGGTGGAGAGGTAGTCGTCGCCGAGATCGGCGCGCTCGGAGTCGGCGGCCTCGAGCAGGCGGTAGGTCTCGGGCGCGAGCGTGGCGGTCTGCGCGGTGGCCCCGTAGACCTGCGGGATGTGGGCGAGCGCATCATCGACGGCATCACGGATCGCGGTGGGGGCGACTCCGACGCGTTCGAGGACAGGGAGCACGACACCCTCGGGCTGACCGATCAGCGCAGCGAGCAGGTGATCGGGCGCGACCTGGGCGTGGTTCCGATCGCGCGCCGACGACTGCGCGGCGCCGATGGCCTCGCCGGTCTTGCGGGTGAATCGATTGGGATCGAGCGCCATGGGCAGAACCTCGCCGTTTCGGGGTGCAGGGAAACGCTGATCAGGCGGTCGTCAACGCTGCGAAGGGGGCCAGAGGCGTGCGGTGCTGAAGGGCACCAGCTCGCGCCGGTAGCGGGCGTGGGCATGATCGAGCTGGGCCCGGAGCTGCTCGACCTCGGCCTCGAGCGCGAGCACGCGTTGCACACCCGCCAGGTTGAGACCCGAGTTCGTGAGGTCTTGGATCCGGCGGAGCAGCTCGATGTCGCGCTCGGAGTACCGGCGGCTGCGACCGGGCGTGCGCTGCGGCTCGATGAGGCCCTTGCGCTCGTAGATCCGCAACGTCTGCGGATGCACTCCTGCGAGCTCCGCGGCCACCGAGATCACGTACAGGGCTCGCTCGTCGGCATTCATCGCTGCTGCTCCTTCACGAACCCGCCGCGAGCAGGTCGGCGCGCGGATCGTCGGGGAAGGCTTCCGCGAGCGCCGCGACGGCCTCGCGCTGCGAATCGGAGAGCTCCGGTGGGATCACGACGTCGAAGGTCACGAGGAGGTCGCCGGTACCGGCAGTCGTCTCGATTCCCCGACCGCGCACCCGGACCGTGGTCCCGCTCTGCGTTCCGGCTGGGACCTTCACGGTGACCGGCTCGGAGAGGGTCGGGATGCGGACCTGCGCGCCCAGGGCCGCTTCGGAGAACGAGACCGGCACGGTCAACGTGAGGTTGCGACCGTCGCGCCCGAACGTCGAGTCGGGGCGCACATGGACACGGACGAACAGGTCGCCGGGAGGTCCGCCGAAGGCGCCCGCGCCACCGCGTTCCTTCACTCTGATCCGCTGACCGTCGGCGACACCGGCCGGGATCCGTACCTTCACCTCACGGCGACGGCGTTCGACCCCCCGGCCCTTGCACTTCGGACACTTGTGCTTGACCACCGAGCCGTTGCCCCCACAGGTCGGGCACACCTGGGAGAACGAGAACGGGCCCTGGTCGATCGCGATCGAACCGCTCCCGGAGCAGTTCGGACAGATCTCGGGGAAGGTGCCCGGCTTCGCGCCGTTGCCGTGACACTCCGAGCACACTGCATCGGACGTGAAGCTGACCGAGGTAGTGATGCCGTGCACCGCATCGAGGAAGTCGAGGTGCAGCTCGGTCTCGAGGTCGTCGCCGCGACGCGGGCCGCGCGGCTGACCGCCCCGACCGCGTCCGCCGCCACCTCCATTGCGGCCGAACAGACCACCGAGGATGTCGCCGAGACCCCCGGCGTCGTCGACGTCGAACTGCACGTTCTGGAAACCACCGCCGCCCGGCCCGAAGCCGAAACCGCCGGGACCGAAACCGCCGGCCCCCCGACCCCCAGGGCCGGCGCCCGACGCGACCATCTGACGGACCTCGTCGTACTCCTTGCGCTTGTCGGCCTCACCCAGCACGTCGTAGGCCGCGGAGATCTCCTTGAACCGCTCCTCGGCCTCGGCGTCACCCTTGTTCTTGTCGGGGTGGTACTGCTTCGCCAGCTTGCGGTACGCGCGCGTGATCTCCTTCTCGTCGGCCCCTTGGGGCACGCCGAGCGTGTCGTAGTAGTCCTTCTCGAACCACTCGCGTTGCGGAGCCATCAGCCCGTCACCCTTGTGCGCGGCTTACCTTGACCATCGCGGGCCGGAGCACGCGACCCTTCAACGTGTAGCCCGCTCTCATCACGTCGGCGACGACGGGTTCGCCGTCGCCGTCTTCCTGCATCACCGCTTCGTGCTCGTTCGGGTCGAACGGCGCACCGAGCGCGGCCATCCGCTCCAAGCCGGCCTTCTCGAGCACGCCGAGGAAGTCGGCGTACACGAGCTCGACGCCTTTGCGGACGTTCTGATCGGCTTCGAGGCTCAAGAGCGCGAGCTCGAAGTTGTCGAGCACCGGGAGCAGCTGCTCGACGAGACCCGCGCTCGCTCGCTCCACCAACGCTGTCTGGTCGCGGACCATGCGCTTCTTGAAGTTGGCGAACTCGGCCTGCATCCGCTGCAGGTCGCCGACGAGACCGTCGCGCTCGGCGCGCAGCTCCTCGAGGTCGTCGGCGGAGGTGGTGGAATCCTCCACCACCTCCGCCTCGATCACCTGATCTTCGAACAGCCCGTCGGTTGCATCTTCATCGGCCGCGAACGGATCGGCGATGCCGTCGTTGTCGATGGTCACGCGCTCTGCTCACCGGGCTCGTCGACGATCTCGGCGTCGGCGACCTCGTCGTCGGAGGGCGCCGACGACGTCGTTCCCTCCGCGCCACCCGCCGCCGCGCCGGCGTTCTGCTCGGCCTGCGCGGCCGAGTACAGACGCTGCGCGAACTCTTGGCTGGCCCCGATGAGGGCTTCATGGCTGGTCTTCACCGCTTCGATGTCGGTGCCCGCGAGTGCCTCCTTCAGGGAACCGAGCGCGCCTTCGATCTTGGTGCGCTCGTCGGGCGACACCTTCTCGCCCTGCTCCTTCAGCAGCTTCTCGGTCTGGAACACCAGCGAGTCGGCCTGGTTGCGGACCTCCGCCTCTTCCTTGCGCTGACGGTCTTCCTCCGCGTGGGCCTCGGCCTCCTTCATCATGCGGTCGATCTCGTCCTTGCCGAGCGCGGTGCCGCCGGTGATGGTCATCTGCTGTTCCTTGCCGGTGCCGAGGTCCTTCGCCGACACGTGGACGATTCCGTTCGCGTCGATGTCGAAGGTCACCTCGACCTGCGGGACGCCACGGGGAGCAGGCGGGATCCCGACGAGCTGGAACGTTCCGAGCGTCTTGTTGCGGTACGCCATGTCGGACTCGCCCTGGAGCACCTTGATCTCGACGCTGGGCTGGTTGTCGTCGGCGGTGGTGAACACCTCGGACCGCTTGGTCGGGATCGTGGTGTTGCGCTCGATGAGCTTCGTCATGATCTGGCCCTTGGTCTCGATGCCGAGGGACAGCGGGGTGACGTCGAGCAGGAGGATGTCCTTCACGTCGCCCTTGAGCACACCGGCCTGCACGGCCGCGCCGATCGCGACGGCTTCGTCGGGGTTGACGCCCTTGTCGGGGTCTTGTCCGGTCAGCTCCCGGACCAGGTCCGCGACCGCAGGCATGCGCGTGGAACCACCGACGAGGACGACGTGCTCGAGCTTGCCCTGCTCGAGACCGGCGTCGCGGATCGCCTGCTCGAACGGACCCTTGGTGGCCTCCAAGAGGTCGGCCGTGATCTCCTGGAACTTCGCCCGGCTGAGGGTGAGCTCGAGATGCAGCGGTCCGTCGGCGGTCGCCGTGATGAACGGCAGGTTGATCGAGGTCTCCGCCAGCGACGACAGCTCGATCTTGGCCTTCTCGGCCGCTTCCTTGAGCCGCTGGGTCGCCATCTTGTCGACGCCGAGGTCGACACCGTGCGCGTTCTTGAACTCCGCGACCATCCAGTCGATGACGCGCTGGTCCCAGTCGTCGCCGCCGAGGTGGGTGTTCCCGGCAGTCGACTTGACCTCGAACACGCCGTCGCCGATCTCGAGCACCGACACGTCGAACGTGCCGCCGCCGAGGTCGAACACGAGGATCGTCTGGTCCTTGTCCTTGTCGAGGCCGTACGCGAGCGAGGCCGCAGTCGGCTCGTTGATGATGCGCAGCACCTCGAGCCCGGCAACTTGGCCGGCCTCGGTGGTCGCCTGGCGCTCGGCGTCGCCGAAGTATGCCGGCACGGTGATGACGGCCTGGGTCACGCTGTCGCCCAGGTACGCCTCGGCGTCGCGCTTGAGCTTCTGCAGGATGCGGGCCGAGATCTCCTGCGCGTTGTAGGCCTTGCCGTCGATGTCGACCGACCAGTTCGTGCCCATGTGGCGCTTCACCGAGCGGATCGTGCGATCCGGGTTGGTGATCGCCTGACGCTTGGCGACCTCGCCGACCAGCACCTCGCCGGTCTTCGAGAACGCGACGACCGACGGGGTCGTGCGTGACCCCTCGGCGTTGGGGATGACGACGGGCTCGCCCGCCTCGAGGACCGAGACGACCGAGTTGGTGGTACCGAGGTCGATGCCGACGGCCTTGGCCATGTGTGTTTCCTCCATACAGGTGAGCGGGCATACAGGGGTGAGCGGAAAAGGTGCGACGAGAAGGTGTTCGGCTGATGCGCCGAAATCTTGAGTCGCACGATAGCAACTTTGCTTCCAGCTTCGCTATTCCCCGTCTCTTGACATCGTGACTAGATTCTCCCCATGGCTCGACGGGGGGACTACCTCAATCACCTGGCCGGGGTACCGCTGTTCAGCGCACTCTCGAAGAAGGAGCTCGCGCTCGTGGCCAGGCGGGCCGAAGACGTCCGGGTCGAGCCCGGCGCGATCCTCTGCTCCGAGGGATCCGCGGGTCACGAGTTCTTCGCGATCGTCGAGGGCACCGCAAAGGTGAGCCGCCAGGGTCGCAAGGTCGCGGAGATCGGGCCCGGCGCGTCGTTCGGCGAGCTGGCCCTGCTCGACGGTGCTCCCCGCAACGCGACCGTCACCGCCGAGACCCCCATGGAGCTCGTCGTGCTCGGTCAGCGCGAGTTCGCCGGCATCATCGACGACGCGCCGGGATTCGCCCGCAAGCTCCTCACCGGGATGGCCCGGAGGCTGCGCGAGGCCGACGCGAAATCGGTGCAGTAGCGCGCCGTTGCTCGTTGCGGTCGTCGCGCAGATGCGCGCGGTAGCTTCCTGCCGTGCGTAAGTACCTCCCGAAGCCACATCAGCTGGTGCTGCTCGTCGGCGTGATCGCCGCGCTCGGCACGATCGTGTCCGGGATCATGCCCGAGATCACCGGCTGGGAAGACGACTCGCCGGTCAGCCGCACGGTCTTCGGCGGTATCCCGAAACCGGTCGAGGTCGCGTTCTACCTGACGATCGCGACGATGCTCATGGTCGTCGCGTGGCTCGTGTCCCTCCGGGTCCGCAACTACGAGCGGGGCCGACCCGACGACCGCCGGGTCACCAAGAAGAACGCCGAACGCCGCGTACGCGACTTCAGAGCCGGCGTCTGGATGCAGACGCTGCTGCGCGACCCCGCCGCGGGGGTCATGCACTCCTTCATCTACTTCGGGTTCCTGGTGCTCTTCGCGGTCACGATCATCCTCGAGGTCGACCACCAGCTCCCCGACAACCTGAAGTTCCTCCACGGGCACGACCTACCAGGCCTACGCGTTCGTCGGTGATCTGTTCGGGCTCGTCTTCCTCGTCGGGATCCTCTGGGCCCTCGGCCGTCGGTACATCCAACGGCCGTACCGGATCCGCATCAAGTCGAAGCCGGAGCACCTCGTCATCCTGGTGACGTTCCTCGCGATCGCGCTCACCGGCTTCGCGGTCGAGATGTTCCGCATCGCGGAGCTGCGGGCGATCGCCGGCTCCGGCGCCGACTTCGAGAAGTGGTCGTTCGTCGGTTGGGGCCTCTCCGGCACGGTCGACTCGTGGACCGGCGGAACGCTTCGCGACGCGCACCGGTGGGCCTGGGGGATACACGTCGCCGCGTTCGTCGGCTTCCTGGTGATCCTGCCCACCACGATGTTGCGCCACATGATCACGTCGCCCGTGAACATGTTCCTGAAGGACAAGCCCCGTCCCAAGGGCGCGATGAAGCCGATGCCGAACCTCATGGAGACGGAGCTCGAGAGCTTCGGGGCGACGCAGATCTCCGACTTCACCTGGAAGCAGCTCTTCGACACCGACGCGTGCACGATCTGCGGCCGGTGCACCTCTGTATGCCCGGCGCACGCCACCGGGCAAGCCGCTCGACCCGCGCGAGATCGTGCTCAAGGTCGGCGAGGTCATGGACGCGACCGGCGACCCGAGGGTCTCGCCTCCGGTCGGGACCGCATCGGGGATCGTCGTGGAGGCCGACAACGTCTTCTCCCGCATCACGTCGGAGGAGATCTGGGCCTGCACCTCGTGCAAGGCCTGCGACGAGATCTGCCCGGTGAACATCGAGATCCTCGACAAGATCCTCGACATGCGTCGGTACCTCTCGCTCATGGAGAGCGACTTCCCGGCCGAGCTCGGCAACACCTACCGGTCGATGGAGAACTCGTCGAACGTGTACGGGATGAACCAGGGCGAGCGGGGCGACTGGGCCGCGAGCATCGAAGGGGTCGAGATCGTCGAACCCGGCGACGCGTTCGACCACGAGTACCTCTACTGGGTCGGGCTGCGCGGGAAGCTTCGACGACCGCAACAAGAAGGCCAGCCGCGCGGTGGCGCTGCTGCTGCAACGGGCGAACATCGACTTCGCGATCCTCGGCCCGAGCGAGCTCTGCACCGGCGACTCCGCTCGCCGATCGGGCAACGAGTACATCTTCCAGATGCTCGCCATGCAGAACATCGAGACGCTCGACGGCATGGGCGTGAAGAAGATCGTCACCCAGTGCCCGCACTGCTTCAACACGTTGAAGAACGAGTACCCCCAGCTCGAGGGTCACTACGAGGTCGTCCACCACTCCCAGCTCCTCACCGAGCTCGTGGCCGACGGTCGCCTCTCGCTCGCCGGCGCGTCACTCCCTGAACGCGTCACCTACCACGACTCCTGCTACCTCGGTCGCCACAACGACGTGTACCTCGCGCCGCGCAAGGTGATCGCGCAGCTCGGTGGGATCGAGGTCGTCGAGATGCCCCGCAACGGCACCAAGGGCATGTGCTGCGGCGCGGGTGGCGCGCGCATGTGGATGGAAGAGCACACCGGCAAGAAGGTGAACATCGAGCGCACCGAGGAGGCGCTCGCAACCGGTGCGCAGCGCATCGCCGTCGCGTGCCCCTTCTGCTACGTGATGATGGAAGACGGCGTGAAGGAGAAGGGGCGCGACGAAGAGGTCCGCGTCCAAGACATCGCCGAGATGCTCCTCGAAGCCCTCGAGTCCGAGAGCGGTCAGACCGCGCCCGTCACCGCCAGCTTCGAACCAGGTATCTAGCCCGACTTCTCGCCGCGGTCGGGGAAGTTGAGGTACGAGCGGCTGGCCGTGGGGCCCCGCTGGCCCTGGTACTTGGAGCCCGTCTCACCGCTGCCGTAGGGAACATCGGCCTCGGTCGTCATGCGGATGAACGAGATCTGGCCGATCTTCATCCCCGGATAGATCGCGATCGGCAGGTTCGCGACGTTGGACAGCTCGAGCGTCAGATGACCTTCGAAGCCGGCATCGACGAAGCCCGCGGTGCTGTGGATGAGCAGACCCAGGCGACCCAGTGAGCTCTTTCCCTCGAGCCGCGCGACCAGGTCGTTCGGGAGCTGGACGCGTTCGAGGGTGGAGCCGAGCACGAACTCGCCGGGATGGAGGATGAACGTGTCGCCGTCGGCGACCTCCACGAGCTCGGTGAGATCCTCCTGCGGCTGCTTCGGGTCGATGAATGGCGTCGTGTGGTTGCGGAACACCCGGAAGTAGCGGTCGCAGTGGAGGTCGATCGAGCTCGGCTGCACGCAGCCTTCGCCCAGCGGGTCGATCACGATGCGGCCCGCGGCGAGCTCTTCGCGCAATGTCCGGTCGGAGAGGATCACGAGCGTGGACTCTATCGACCGGCCACCGATGATCACCGTGCCGAAGCGCGACGGGACCGCCGCCGCGCCTCGTCTACGATCCTTCTCCTGGCAATCGGACCGCCAGATCGGCTTCGATCCGGCATCAGATCCGTCTCCGCGGGTGTAGTTCAGAGGCAGAACATCAGCTTCCCAAGCTGAGAACGCGAGTTCGATTCTCGTCACCCGCTCCAAGGTCGCCACTCACCGCTCGCCGGCAAGTTCGGAGACCGTCCTACGGGAGGTACCGACCGACGTTCTCCGCGGTCACCGTGTGGAACGGTGCTGCGAAGAGGACGTCGACGCCGGGGAGAGAGGCGCGGTGCTCAACGGCCGGCCGCAGGCGGTTTGCGACCTCGACGGGATCGTCGTCGACGAAGCAGAACGTCACGACGAGCCCCGGCTCGGCGTTCGAGAAGCGCGGATCCGCCGGGATCGACACCGTCGACCACGCGCCGCCGACGCCGTCGACTTCGGTGAGCTCGGTCGCGGCCGTCACATCGCCCCGCTCCACCAAGACGTAGGCGCCCGTCGCCGGCCACCACGGGATGACGTCTGCACCGACCTTGATCCGCGGTGCGGCCGCGATCGCGCCGCGGGCACAGACGGCCCGCTCGACCGGCGGCATCGTGAAGGTCGTCCTGCCGACGGCTCGGAGCGCGACCGACAGGTCGGAGAAGCCCTGCAGTCCAGCCATGTCGGCGAAGAAGTACGCCATCACATGGTCGACGGGTTCGTATCTGGGGTCACCGGCGACGCGAGCGGCGCGGCACGCCGGCGTGGACACCAGTCGCAGCGCGGTGCGCAACGAGGCCAGCCGATGCTGTTCCGGCCGGTGGTCGAACGTGTGCCACCGGAGGAACTCTTCGTCGCGCCCCTCCGGGTCCCGAGTGGACATCGACACCCAGAGGCGCTCGATTCCCGAGCCACCCGTGGCCAGGATCTCGGGGACCTCGTCCGACGGCGTCCCGCTCAGCTCCGCCGAGCTCATGCGGACTGGAGGAGTTCCGGGTAGCACTGCTCGACGAGCATGTGGCAGCCCTCCCGCCAACCGACGTCGCACGTGCCGAGCACCTCGTGCATGAATGTCGTGTCGGGCACGAGCGCGGCCCATGCCGCCGGGTTGGGTTCGAAGATGGGCTCACGGTCGATGAGCTGACCCATGAAGGTGCAGTACTCCTCGAGGCTGACGACCTCGTCACCGCACCAGTTCACGACCAGCGGTGGCACCCGCCCGGCTTCGAGAGCCGCGATGCCGAGCTTGACGACATCGGGCTCGAAGATGGGCCGGAGGTAGGTCGGCCCGTCGGCGCTGACCGGGAGCGGCTTGCCCGCGACCAACAGGTCGAGCCGATCGCGCATCGGTCCGCCGTCGACACCGGAGCAGCTGCCGACCCGCAGAATCGTGGTCGGGATCTCCAGCGTCTGCGAGACGTAGGTGAGTACCGCCTCGCTCGCCACCTTGGTGAACGCATAGGCCCCGACCGTGTGGATGCCGAACGGGCGCGTCTCCGGGATCGGCGTCGGCATCGCCCGACGGCTCGTACACCGAGATCGTCGATGCGAAGACGAAGCCCTTGCACCCGCGGAAGTGGGCGAGCAGCCGACCGGCCGCGAGCGGGTACGGATCGAACGAGTCGGGCCACTGGCCGCGGGGCGGCCAGACGGTCCGGACCATCCCCGTCTCGCTGCGGGCCATCGGCACCGCACTGAAGTAGACGTAGTCGAAAGCCGTCGGCAGGTCGTCCGGCGGATCGAACAGGTCGTGCTTGAGGCACGTGACCCCGATCGCCTCGAGCTTCTCCTTCACCTCCGGATTGGTGAAGCGGGCCATCGCGTAGACGTCGTTGTCCGGCGCGAGCGCCCGCAGCACCGGCGCGCTGACCGGTCCCTGCCCGCCGATGAACAGAACCTTCTGGCCTTCCATCTGCGGGTGTCTCCTTCGGTCGAGTGGGTCGGGCCCGATCGGCGGTCGCTCGGGTGCGGTCAGGCCAACTGGCAGCCGTACGCGCCGTCGACCGTGATGACGGCGCCACTGATGTAGGACGCCCGGTCCGAGCAGAGGAAGGCCCCGAGCTCCGCCACCTCAGTCGGGTTCCCGAGCCGGTGCATCGGAATCTTCGGCTCGAGGTGTTCGCGCATGTTCGCCAGGGAGGCGCCCATGCCCTCCGTGAGGATGTAGCCGGGACACACGGCGTTCACCCGGATGTTGTCGCGACCGTGCTCGATCGCCGCCGACTTGGTGACGGCGATCACACCCGCCTTGGCTGCGGAGTAGACGGTCGTCCCGGGGCTGGCGTTGAGGCCGCCGACCGACGACCAGTTGACGATCGAGCCGCCGCCGGTCTTCTGCATCGCCCGGATGGCGTGGGTCGTGCCGAGAAACACGCCCCGCAACATGATGTCGAGGGCGAGGTCGTAGTCCTTCCGGGTGACATCGAGGATCGGCATGCCGATGCCGATGCCGGCGATGTTGAGGACCGCGTCGACCCGACCGAACTGCTCGACCGCGGCGTCGATCGCCGCAGCGACGTCGTCTTCCTGGGTGACATCGCAATGGACCGGTACGACGGAATCGCCGAACTCTTTGGCGGTGTCGTGCTCGGCACCGGAGATGTCCGCGGCGATGACACCACGAGCGCCTTCGCGTACGAAGACGCCGACGGACGCCCGGGCCATGCCCGAACCGGCGCCGGTGATCACCGCCACCTTGCCGTCGAGCTCGCCCATTCGGTCCTCCGTCCATCGTTCGATTCGGTTCGCGCCGTTGCTCAGGTCGGCGACGTCACACTAAACAGCTTGTACCCGACGTTGTGCAAGAGCCCAGATCTCAGGGGAAGGCGTGCGGGCGACGCGCGCGCGGGAGGCCCGATGACCAGCGACTTCGACCAGGTCGACTTCTTCTCTGACCCGTCGCTCGTGAACGACCCGTATCCATACTTCGAGCACCTGCGCGCGAAGTGCCCGGTGTCCCCCATCCCGCAGGACGGGGTGATGGCAGTGACCGGTTACGACGAGGCGTGCGACGTCTACCGCGACATCTCGACGTTCTCTTCTTGCAACTCGAGCGTCGGCCCCTTCGCTGCGTTCCCCGTGCCGCTCGACGGCGACGACATCAGCCCCATCATCGAGAAGTACCGGCACCAGCTGCCGTTGAACGACCACATGGTGACCATGGACCCGCCGGAACACACCCGGGAGCGGGCGCTGCTGATGCGCTTGATCACGCCGAAGCGGCTCAGGGAGAACGAAGACTTCATGTGGAGCCTCGCGGCCCGACAGCTCGACGAATTCGTGCCCGACGGTTCCTGCGAATTCATCCGCGCCTACTCGCAACCGTTCGCGATGCTCGTCGTCGCCGACCTCCTCGGTGTGCCCGAGTCCGACCATCAGCGATTCCGCGAGGGCTTCCGCCTCACGAGCCGGTTCGGAGGGATCGACGATCACGAACAACGCGGCGACCTCAATGCTCTCTCGTGGCTCAACGAGTACTTCGCCGGCTACATCGAAGAGCGACGCGCCGCACCCCGGGGCGATGTCCTCACCGACCTCGCGCTCGCCAAGTACCCCGACGGCTCCACGCCCGACGTCACCGCGGTCGTGCGGATCGCGACGTTCCTGTTCGCCGCCGGGCGGGAGACGACCGCGCGCCTCCTCGGCGCGGCGCTGAAGTACCTCGCCGAGCATCCTGAGACCCAGGAGGAGCTCCGCGAACACCGTGACCGCATACCGATCTTCGTCGAGGAGATGCTGCGCCTCGAGAGTCCCGTGAAGGCCGACTTTCGCCTCGCCCGACGCGCGACCACCGTGGGCGGCATCGAGATCCCACCGGGGACGGCGGTGATGCTGCTGAACGGCGCCGCCAACCGGGACCCGGAGCGTTTCGAGTGCCCAACGGAGCTGCAGCTGGACCGAAAGAACTCGCGGGACCACATCGCCTTCGGGCGCGGCGCGCACTCGTGCCCCGGCGCGCCACTGGCGCGGGCCGAGGGCGCGATCACCCTGAAGCTGGTCCTCGACCGGATGCAAGACATCCGGCTCTCGGAAAAGCACCACGGGCCGCCCGGCGATCGGCGCTTCGAGTACGAGCCGACCTGGGTGCTGCGCGGGCTCGCCGACCTCCACCTCGACTTCGTGGCCGTCTGAACGAGCCGTCGCGTCGACGCGTGCCTGTCGGGGCGCGGCCACATCGAGTAGAACCTCGGTAGCCGCCGGGGGGCGGGTCCGCTCGCTCGTGGCGCCGTACCGGGTCCGAGCGTGGGAGTTCGAGGGGGGATGCACGTGCGAAGCCGGAAGTTGGCTTGTCTGGGTATCGCGATCGCGTTGCTGCTCGTCGGGTGCAGCTCGTCTGGAAGCAGCGCCAAGAACGACAGTACGAAGCCGAGCTCCTCGGGGAGCGGGTCCGTGCGTGGCGTGACCCCGACCAGCATCAAGATCGGCGTGAACTACGTCGACGCGGAGGCGCTGAAGAAGGCGAACCGAAACCAGGACCTGGGCGACTGGCCGGGTGCGGCCACGGCACTGATCAACAAGATCAACAAGGCCGGCGGCATCCACGGTCGCAAGATCATCCTGGTCAACCAGCCGATCGACGCGTCGAGTGGGCTGGTCTCCGACGCGCCATGCGTCAAGCTCACCGAAGACGACAAAGTCTTCCTCGTCGCCGGGTTCTTCCTCCTCGACCAGGTGAACTGCGTGGTCGGTACGCACGCCACCGCGGTCGTGGGCGGGATGGTGACGCCGGAGCGGCTCGCGAAGGCCAAGGCACCCTGGGTCACCCCGATCGGTGGCGCCAATCAGACCGTGCAGATCATCAAGGCGCTCAAGGCCAAGGGAGCGTTGAAGGGCAAGATCGGCGTGTTCGCCGGACTGGCGTCCGACGCGAAGGCGATGAACGACGAGGTCGTGCCCGCGCTCAAGAAGGTCGGCGTCACGCCGGTCGACACGGCGGTCATGGACGCACCGGCCACCGACACCGCGGCAGTGCAGGACAAGGTCGACATCATCGCCGAGAGCTTCAAGTCGGCCGGCGTGACCAGCGTGGTGGCCGTGGGCCAGGCCGGGTCGAACTGGCCGCAGTACATGGAACGGAATCCGTACCGGCCGAAGCTGCTGTTCCTCAACCCGACGGCGGTCACCGGGTACACGGGGAACTCGGCAAGCACCAACACCGACATCCTCAAGGGTGGGTTCACCGGCGGCCCCTACGGGCCCGACCAGGCGGTCTTCGAAGAGCCGACGATGCAGGACTGCGTCAAGACGCTGAAGAAGGCGGGCGTCGAGTCGCCGTCGCCGGCAAACTCTCCGGACACGTCGGTCATCAAGTATCAAGCCGCGTTGAACGTCTGTCCGCCCATCTACCTCATGAAGGCGCTGCTCCAGGCCGCCGGGAGAAACCTCAACTACAAGACCCTCGGAGCCGCGATCAACGGCTTGAAGGTGAAGATCCCGGGCGACCCCACACCGCGCACGTACAGCTCGAAGGCACTCGACGGCAACCCGAGCGCCTACCTCTTCGTTTGGGATCCGAAGACGAAGAAGCTCGTGCTGGCCAAGTAGAGGTACTCGGGAATGAGCGGTACTCGGGCCGCGACCTCGGTCGCGGCCCGAGTTGACGAAGGAAGCCACATGAACGAGACCTCGACGACGACGCGGCTGCGGATCGTGCAGTGGACGACCGGCAACGTGGGACGCGAGGCGCTCGCCACGATCCTGTCGCATCCGCAGATGGAGCTCGTCGGCGTGTTCGCCCACGACCCGGCGAAGGTCGGGCGCGATGCCTCCGAGCTCTGCGGGCTCGACGAACCGACCGGCGTTCTCGCCACCGCCGACGTCGACGCGCTGCTCGCCCTTCGCCCCGATTGCGTGGTGTTCACCGCGCTCCGCCTCGATGCCGACCAGATCGGACAGATCCTGCGCGCCGGGATCAACGTGGTCACGACCTCGGAGTTCCTCACCGGCACCGGCGTCCACCCCGAAGCCCGGGCCGACCTCGAAGCGGCTGCGATCGCCGGTGGATCCACGCTCTTCGGCAGTGGCGTCGACCCCGGGTTCCTCCAACCGTTCGCCTCCCTCTGTGCCGGTCTCAGCCGAGGGGTGCGCCGCATCACGATGTCGGAATCAGCCGACGTCACGATGTTCGCCAGCGACCCCAACTTCACCGGCGTCGGATGGGGGCGGCCGCCGAACGATCCGGGCCACGTGGAAGCACTCGAGGCGAACACTCTCCTCTTCAGCGAGGCCCTCGACTTGTTCGCGTCGCTGGTCGGCCTCACGCTGGACGAGAAGCGCTGCTCGATCGAGCTCGCCCATGCGACCGAAGTTCTCGACATCCCCGGCATGGTCATCCCGAAGGGTCACGTCGCCGGCATGGACATCCGCTGGGACGGGCTCGTCGACGCGATCGTCCGGTTGAGCATCAACATCCGTTGGGTCATCGGCGATCGGACCGAGCCTTCCTGGCCGGTCGAGTTCGGATATGTCGTCGAAGTCGAGGGCGACCCCAACGTGCGGGTCAAGTTCGACATGTGGCCCGATGGTGACCTCACGACCATGGGAGCCGACGAGTTTCGTGCCCTCGGCATGAGGATCACCGCAGTGCCGACCGTCAATGCGATCCCGACGGTGTGCGCTGCTGCGCCCGGCATCCGCACCTACGCCGGACTTCCGTTCATCACCACCCGCATGAGCTGATCCCAGCATCCTCGAGGCGCTTGTCGGCGTCGATCCCGCGGGACGTCGCCGTCAGGATCAGATCGCTGCGCCGATCGGCGGCGAGGAGTTCGTGATCCACTCACGGAGTGTTTTGACTGGCATCGGGCGCGCGATGACAAAGCCTTGCCCAACGTCGCAGCCCGCTTGTTGCAACGCGTCGAGCGTCGCGTTCGTCTCGATGCCTTCCGCAACGACACGCATGGCCAGGTTGTGTCCGAGGTCGATGACGGAGCGGACGATCGCGGCGTGTGACGGGTCGTCGAGCATGTCAGTGACGAAGAGCTTGTCGATCTTGAGCTCGTGGATCGGTAGCGTGGGCAAGTGGCCGAGAGACGTTTGTCCCTGCCCGAAGTCGTCGATGCTGATGCTGACCCCTGATCGATGAAGCTCGGTGAGCGCGCGCGTCGCTTTCACGGGATCGACGAGCAGCGCAGTTTCAGTGATCTCGATGATGAGCCGGTGGGCGAAGACTCGGTGGCTTGCGAGAGCTTGCAGGACGCGTTGCGGGAAGTCGGTCCGCGTCAGGCTTCGAGCCGACACGTTGACGGCAACGGCCACATCGGGGGCAATCGGGTCGAGATCGCTGAGCGCGCCAAGCGCCGAGTCGAGGACCCAGTCGGTGAGATTCTCGATGAGATCTGTCTGTTCTGCGAGCGGCACGAATCGGTCGGGTCCGAGGAGCCCATGGGTCGGGTGTTGCCATCGAACGAGTGCTTCGACCGCGCCGAGGTGGCCATCCGCGAGATCGATCTTCGGTTGGTAGTGCAAGACGAGCTCGCCCGCGTCGATGGCACGTCGCAGTTCGCCGACGAGTGTCAGGTTCGCCGCGTCGTAGTGATCATCGGCCCGCGTGTAGCGAACGACACCCTCGTGTGCCGCCTTCGCCACATACATCGCGACGTCGGCTTGTTGGACGAGCTCGTCGGTGTTGGTTCCGTCTTCGGGCGCGACGATGAACCCGATGCTGGCTCCGATCGAGAGGGCGAGCCCCCGGACTTCGACTTCGCCCTCCAAGATCTCCCGTACTCGCGTCAAGCTCGCGATCGGATCGGTCGTCGCACGCAAGATGACACCGAACTCGTCGCCGCCGAGACGAGCGACGGTGTCGTCCGGTCGCATCTTCGCCGCGAGACGATCTGCCAACGCGGTGAGAAGCAGGTCGCCACTCTGATGACCCAGGGTGTCGTTCACTTCCTTGAAGCGATCGAGGTCGACGATCGCGATCGCGGTTGGCTGGTTCGGAGTCGCAGCCGCGACCGCGATCTGCGCGCGCTGCAGGAACAGCGACCGATTCGGTAGGTCGGTCAGGGAATCGTGATTCGCGAGGAACACGTTCGCCTTGACTTGGCGTCGCAGGCCTCGGCTGACCGAGAGTGAGAGCGCGAGCAACACGCCGTAGAGGAGCGCGAGTCCGATGATCAGGTCCCGGTACAAGGCGTGCAAACCCGCGACGACGTCTCGACCGATCGGCGCATAGGGCAAGTACACCTCGAGGGTGCCGACCGGCCGAACGGGGACGCCGGCGCGCAACTGCCGGTAGACCTCGACGACCTCAACGCCTTTGGACCCAGTGTCATTGACGTCAGTGTTCAATGCGGTGAGACGCGACACGACTGCTCCTCGAGCCGCGTCGAGAGCTTCACCCTCGACGGGCGCTCCACGACCTGAGCCATCACCTGAGAAGACGACTCGTCCGGAAAGATCGCGAAGTCGTAGCCGGGTGAGTTCACCGGCGGCGAGTGCGCGTCCCACGGTGCGCTTCAGTGCGTCGCTCTCGGCCCTCGTCAACGACGATGACAGGGGATGGCCCGCGAGCAACGGTTCGATCGCAGTCCGGGCGACCAACTGCGCTTCCGAACGGCCCTCCGCGATACCACGACGACGGGCCTCAGCTCTGTAGCTGTCGGCGAGAACAAGCCCGAGCAACAGGACCGGGACGGCACAGAGCAACGCATAGCCCGCGACCCGACCCACGTTCGAACGCGAGCCACTGACAGGTTTTCGACGCATACACGATGATCGGCCTTCACCGACCACGAGTTGAGGGCGATCGTCCGTTGCTCACCGGGCCGTTCGAGTGTTCCCGAAGAACGTTGATCTCGATGCCTGGTGATCCACTCCCGCTCGACCGACGAAGAGAAGGGGTGCGAGACATCGACGGCTCTGGAGGAAACGTGCCCGACTACGAGCGGTTGCGGTTGGAAGTGCTCGCGGGGATCAGCGAGACCGCTCACGGCCTCGCCGAAGAGCAGTGGGATGCCGAGAGCCTGTGCGAGGGATGGCGGGTGCGCGACGTCGTCAGCCACATGTGCCTGGGCTACAAGACTCCCTTCCCGGCGATGATCCTGAAGGTTGGCCGTCGGGGGTTCAACGTCCCGCGGGCGTCGCTGGAGGAGTCGATCTCGTTCGGCAGTGACCACAGCCCGGCCGAGATCCTGTTGGTGTTCGACGGGATCTGGACACAGAACACTCGGAAGGGGATCTCGCGTGTGATCCCGCAGAAGGAGGGGCTCGTCGACCATGTGATCCACCACCAAGACATCCGTCGGCCACTCGGGCTCGGACTCGACCTCCCCGAGAAGCCGCTCGTCGCGGCGCTGGATGTCGTGCCGACCCTCGGCGGCTTCGTCGGAGCGAAGGCCCGGGTGTCGGGGCTACGCCTCGTCGCCGACGACGTCGGGTGGTCCGCGGGGAGCGGGCCCGAAGTCCGCGGTGCCGGCGAAGCGATCCTCCTCGCGGCCAGCGGTCGTGGGATCGTGCTCGACGAGCTCACCGGCGACGGGGTCGAGACCCTGCGCACCCGCATCGCCGCCTGATGCGGAGCACCGCGCCGACCCGGCCGCGGACGGTATCGAGTCCCACCGTCGTGGGCGTCGGGTTCCCTGGCCGGGGAGCAGCTCATCTCGATACGATCCGCTCGGTGCAGGCCGGCACGGGAATCGAAGACCGCGAGCTCGCAGCGCGCCTCGCAGGAGGCGACCAGCGCGCGCTCGGGCTGGTGTACGACCGGTACGGTTCGCTCGTGTTCGGGCTCGCGCGCCGGATCGTGCGCGACGAAGCGCTCGCCGAAGACGTGACCCAGGAAGTCTTCCTCTTTCTCTGGGAGCATCCGGAGCGCTTCGACCCGACCCGCGGCACGCTGCGGAGCTGGCTCGGGCTGCTCGCGCACCGCCGCAGCGTCGACCGGGTGCGCGCTGAGGTGCGCGTCACCCGAAGCCAGGACCGACACCGCTCGTCGGAACGACCAGAGCCGGTGTTCATCGACATCGACGAGGAGCTGTCGCTCGGTTGGCTCGCCGACCAGGTGCGAACCGCGCTCGACCAGCTCCCGACTGCGCAACGGGAAGCCGTCGAGCTCGCGTACTTCGGCGGCCGTACCTATCGCGACGTCGCCGTCGAGCTGGCCATCCCCGAAGGAACCGCGAAATCACGTCTTCGTCTCGGACTCGGCCGCCTCGGCGAGTTGCTCCGTCCGGTCCTGTCCGGCGAAGAGGCCCCCTCATGGACCTGAACTCGATCTCACTCGCCGACGTCGCATTCGACGCGGCCGCCGATGGGATCGAACCCCCGTCGACGCTACGAGCCCGCGTCCTCGACACGATCGATGTCGCGGGCCACGCGCCGATGCCCGGAGCATGGGCCGACACGACCGTCTCGGAGCAGACGAATGCCGTCCTCGCATTTGTGCGAACCGCCGCGGAGCTGAGTGAGCTGCTCGCCGATCTCGCACCCGACGAGTGGGAGAAGCACACCGTCACACCCGCGGGCTCGGTGCGGGGCCTGGCGATCCACCTCCTCGGTATCGAGCGCTACGCGCTGGGTCAGCTCGGGCGACGACCGGCCCTCGACGCGCCGAACCGAGCCGACCACTTCCCGATCTCGCGATCCGCGGCGCGCGACGCCGACCAGCTCACGAACGACGAGATCGCACGAGCGTGGTGGCTCGAAGCGCTGGAGGTCACCCGAGCCTGCGCCGAGCTCGGTCCTTCGGCACCGGTCACGTTGCACCACCTCCCAGCCGATGTGCGCGGGTTCCTCATTGTCCGCACCTTCGAGCTCTGGACCCACGGTGACGACATCCGGCGAGCGAACGGCCGTCGACTCAGCTCACTCGACGCTGACCGGCTCGCGCTGATGTCGAACGGGCTTGTCGACGTCCTCGCGCTCGGGATGGCGTTCGAAGGTACCGAGCAACCGGGCCGCACCGCTCGGATCACCCTCACCGGCCCGGGTGGCGGAACGTTCGACATCGCGCTCGCGGCCGGCGAACCGATCGGTGCTCCCGACACGAGCGTGACCATGTCGGTCCTCGACCTCTGTCGAGTCGCGGCCCGGCGGCTTCCGATCGAATCGGCCTACATGACGGTGGAGGGCGACCACTCGCTCGTCGAACCGATGCTCGCCGGCGCCCAAGCGTTCGCTGCCGACTGACCTCGCGACCGACCTCGGCGACCGACTTTCGGCGCCGAAGCTCCGGCGAGATCAGAGATAGTCGTGGTGGAGCATGTCGTTCGTGGCGAACCACCCCGGGATCGCGGGGATGTAGTTGGCGACGAGCTGGTTGGCGAGCACCGCTGCGACCGCTACCTCGGTGGAGACACCAAAGGCGGTGAGCGCGCCCGACATGCCGACGGTCGACACCGCGGTGTTGCCACCGGGAATGGGTACCAGCGAGGCGATGGTGCCGATGAAGATGTTGAGCGCGAGCAGGGTGAAGAAGTCGATCGACCCCCCGAAGGCCTCGATGCAACAGGCCATCACGATCCCGGCCCACGTCGTCGTGGCCCTCCATGATCGTCCCGCGGCGCGGCTGGGGATCCGTCAGGTGCACGTCGGGCGCACCGATCCCGAGCTCTTCGAGCGCGGCCTCCACCTGGCGGCTGGTCGGGCGGCCGCCCGGAGATCCGAACACGAGGTGCACCAGCGACGCGATCCCCCAACCCAGCACCAGTGCGGCGAACGCGGCGTCGGGGAGGCCGGTGCCGAGGTAGAGCGCCGCGATCGCGAGCAGGAGCACCAGGAGCTGACCCATCCGGCGCACCGGACGGGTGAGATATGGAGCCGCCACCGAGATGACCGCCGAGATCATCGCCAGCCGTACCACCGGGAAGTTCGGGGTCGACTTGCCGAAGCGGGTCACGACGTCGAGAGAGTGGAGCACGCTCGTATCCGTGACCGCGAGCGTGCCGACGAGCCGGGCCACCACCCACGCCGCGACACCGGCGATCAGGAGATCGCGGCCGAGCCGCCACCGACGGGCGACGAGCGCGGCTACGACGATGAGGCCGAGCGCCCACAACGCGCCGAAGCGGTACAGGAGGGTGAAGAACGTCTTGAGCTCGTCGGGGAGGCCGTTGACGAGCGTGAAGAGATTCTCCTCGAGCGTCGACGGGTTGTCCTGGTGGAGGATCGCCAGGACGAGCAGCGTGACGGTCACGATCAGCCGCACCACATCGCTCGAGCGCCTCCGGTACCCGAGCTCCGATGCAGGACCGAAGGCCCGCCCGCGCCACCACGCCCCGATGCGGGAGTGCAGTCGCGAGTCGAGGGGCGTGTCGCTCGCAGGCGTCTTCGTCATCTCCTGCGTCACCCTGACCACCCCGGTCGCCTTTCGCGCATCGTAGGAGGTCGCACCGCGGTCGCCGGCGACCGGGTGCCCGCACCCAGAGCACGATCGGAACCCGAATCGACCGGGAGTGGGAGCTACCATGGCGGCGGCGATGGAGCTCGCCTTCGACCGCCCGAACAATGGGCTGATGGCTCCTACCGGCTGTACGTGAACCGGGGGATCGGCCATGTTCCGGGAGTGGAGCGCTCGTATCCGGACGTCCCCTGGACGAGGAGGAGCGATGCGCAACCCCTTCGACCGGCACGACGGAGACGGCGCCGCGAATCCGTTCGCGCGCGCAGTCGAGGGCCTCCATCTCGGCGATCAGGTCCGACTGATCGGCCACCTGTTGAAGTGGATAGCCCTCGGGACCCTCGTCGGCATCCTCGCCGGTCTCGCGAGCGCGGCGTTCCTCGCGGCGCTCGACTGGGCGACCGAGACCCGGGAGGCGAACCCGTGGCTGATCGGATTGCTTCCGATCGGTGGGCTCGCGGTCGGTCTCGCGTATCACTACGGCGGCGGCCGCAGCTCCGAAGGGAACAACCTCATCATCGACGAGATCCACGAACCAAAGGCCTGGGTCCCGAAGCAGATGGCTCCGTTCGTATTCGTCGGAACGTTCATCACCGTGCTCACCGGAGGATCAGCCGGGCGCGAGGGCGCTGCAATCCAGATGAGCGGGAGCCTCACCGACGGCGCGTCCCGCATCCTGCGTCTCAATCCGCGCGACCGACGGATGCTGTTGATCGCGGCGATCGCCGGCGGATTCGGATCGCTGTTCGGGGTGCCGCTCGCCGGAGCGGTGTTCGCGCTGGAGGTCCAAACCGTTGGCCGGATGCACTACGAAGCGCTGGTCGCGTGCCTCACGGCATCCGTCGTCGGCGCGCTCGTCGTGAGCGGGCTCGGCATCACCCACGCGCCCACACCTCAGCTCGGCCACGTCTCGCTCTCAGTGGAGCTGCTCGCCAAGGTGGCCTTCGCCGGCCTCGTGTTCGGGCTCGTCAGCGTGCTGTTCACTGAACTCGTCCATGGGTGCAAGCGCGCGTTCCGGGCGGTCGTGCCGTGGGCGCCCGGCCGACCCGTGCTCGGTGGACTCATCGTGATCGGGATGACACTCGCCGTCGGGAACCAGGCCTACAACGGCCTCTCACTCGGTCTGATCCATTCAGCGCTGTTCGGCGGCGACGTGAGCGGGTGGGCGTGGCTGATCAAGATCATCTTCACCGCGGTGACGCTCGGTGCGCTCTTCCAGGGAGGCGAGGTCACCCCACTCTTCGTCATCGGCGCGACCCTCGGTGCCGCGCTCGCGGTGCCGCTCGGAGTTCCGGTGACATTCCTCGCGGCGTTGGGCTACGTCGCGGTCTTCGCAGGTGCGGCCAACACGCCACTCGCCTGCACGATCATGGGCGCGGAGCTCTTCGGTGCAGGTGCCATCCCCTACTTCGCGGCCGCATGCGTGCTCTCCTACGTCTTCTCGTCGCACCGCGGCATCTATGTGGCCCAGCGGGTTGCGATCACCAAGGATGGTCAGGAGCTCGGCGAGATCGTCCCCCTCGGTGACGTGCCGAGATCCGGCCACCGTTGGTTCTCCCGTCGGCGCGACGCGCCGTGACGGTCGCAGGAGGACGGCCCGATCAGCTGATCGCGTCGAAAGCCAGGGCGTAGAGGATCGCGGTCAGCGAAAGGCCGTCGAGCATCTCACCCCGGAG
The DNA here is from genome assembly GCA_963829475.1 of uncultured Actinomycetes bacterium. Taxonomy (GTDB): domain Bacteria; phylum Actinomycetota; class Acidimicrobiia; order IMCC26256; family JANYLB01; genus JANYLB01. Next base: position 86,388 of record CAWHIU010000004.1, read on the forward strand.
GATCACGTCGCGAAGGCGGCCGACATCGACCCACTCGACGCGGTCGGCCTCCGTCAGGTCGGCGGGTTCGCCGACGTGAACTGCGCTGTCGGTCAGGAAGATGTTGAAGACCTGATCGGAGAGCCCGTTCGTCGGCTGGTAGCGCAGGAGTGGACGGAGCGGACCGGGCCGCCAGCCCGTCTCTTCCAGCGCCTCTCGGGCCGCGGCTTCGTCGGGTGTCTCGCCGGGGTCGATCCGGCCTGCGGGGATCTCCCACCCCCAGGTGTCGGTGATGAACCGATGCCGCCACAGCAGGAGCACGCCGCGCTCGGGATCGTGCATCACCGTTCCCGCCGCGTGGTTCGGCATGCGGACAACGTGGTGCTCGAACCGATCGCCGCCCGGGATCTCGATGTCGGCGAGTGCGAGGTTCACCCACTCGCTCTCGTAGACGACCCGTTCACCGTGCACCGTCCACTGCATCGACCAACGGTAGGTGATCGGTATCAGGCCCGACGCGACCGACCCGTGCGAAACGGAGCGAGTCGGAAAGCTACGGGCCGAACCATGAGGTCGCTCAGCACGACACCGGATCGGTCGCGGGTCCGTCGCCCGCACTGTTGCGAGCAACCACCCTGATGTCTTGCGGTGCTCCCACGGTCCGAGCGAACGTCATCGTCGTCGATGACGTCTGACTCGCGGTTTCGGAAGTCCCGATCTCGACCGAGGGATCTCCCGTGCCCGGCTGGGACTCGCTCGTCACGACGTAGCGCGTGATGGGTGCGCCGCCGTCGCGGACCGGCGGCTGCCAGGAGACGACGCACGTCGCATCCGTCGTCTCGACGCGAGTCGCGGCGGGAGGGCCGGGCCGCGAGACCCGCGACACCCGGGCATCGGCGACCTCGCTCGCAGCGGTTCGGGTCCCGTCGCTGGAGCAGGCCGACGCGACGAGCACCAACGACACGACCGCAGCGACCCGGAACCACGAGCTCGGCATGGGTGTCCCCTCGACGAGAGCACGATACGTGACCAAACGGTCGTGGAACGTCGATGCTCCAGACCTCGGTGGTGAGGGCGCCCTTAGCGAATGCCGCGCATGGCGCGGATCAGCTTTCGAAGAGGGTCTCGCCGAGATAGCCACCAGAGCGGATCCCGGGGAGCACCGCGTACATCCCGCTCCCGACGTGCTTGATGTACTCGTTCAGCGCGTCGCTCCGGGCGAGCTGGGCTTGCAACGGGAGGAACTGATTCCGGGGATCCCGTTGGTAGGCGATGAAGAACAAGCCGGCATCGAGCTCTGCTGTGCGCTGGTCGATGCCGTCGCTGAAGCTGTACCCGCGCCGCAGGATCCTGATGTTGTTGTTCTTGCTCGGCGCGGCGAGACGGATGTGGGCGTCGGTGTCGATCAGGAGCTTGTCGTCGGGACCCTTCGCGCCCAGACGTGGGGTCGCGTGCTCCGTTCCCGAACCGTGCGGCGCGCCGTCGACCTTGTTGCGCCCGATCACGCGTTCCTGTTCGGCCAGGGCGGTTCGATCCCAGCTCTCGAGCAGCATGCGAATCCGTCGCACCACCACGTACGAACCGCCGGTCATCCAGCCGGGATCGTCGGCGGATGCGACCCAGACATCGTCCTTCAAGGCCGCTGAGTCGTCGACCGTGATGTTGTTGGTGCCGTCCTTGAACCCCATGAGGTTGCGGGGTGTGTCGCCACCCGACGTCGTCGTCGAGGTCCGGCCGAATCCGAGCTGGGTCCATCGGACGGCGGCCGTGCGCCGGGCGATGCGCGCGAGATTGTGGAACGCGTGGAACGCGACCTGCGGATCGTCGGAGCAGCACTGCACCGAGAGATCCCCATCGGACTGGTACGGGTCGAGAACGTCGCCCTTGAAGCTGGGCATGGCAACGAGCGGCGCCGGCAACCGCGATGCCAACCCCATCCGGTCACCACCGTCGGGGTCGACGAACACGCTCCGGCCGAGTCCGACCGTGATCGTGAGGTCAGCGGGCGAGAGTCCGGTTGCCTCGCCGGTGTCGCCCGGTGCGGCCGCAGCGTTCTCCGGCTCGACGGCACCGACCGGCTTCCCCGCGGTCAGCAGTGCGGCAGCGGCGGTCCAGCCGCGCAGCAGCGACTGGAGCTCGCCACGGTCGGACTCCTTGAGGTCGAACGCGCCGTAGAAGAGGCGCTGCTGTACCGCGGTCGCGATCCCGGCCTGGTGGTCACCGTGGAACTCCACCACCTCGCGCGAACGGCTTGGTACGGCCGCCGCGCGATCGGTACCGATGGGAGAGAGGACCGCCGTCGCGCCTGCGGCCGCGACAGCACCACCGGTACCGAGGAACCTTCGGCGCGAGATCTTGGGTCCGTCCACGATCGCTACTGGTGGAGCACGACGACCGGTGGCACCTTCGCCAGCTCGTCGGCGAGGGTGTCGACCGACGTCGCGAGCTTGCGGGTGTCGGCCTTGGTGAGCTTGTCGTAGGTGAGGTAACCGTCACCGACCTCATAGGCGGCCAGCGCGGCGAGCGCGGCGTGGAACTCGGTCGGGACCCGGGTCGCGAGCTCAGGATCGCGCGAAGCCACGATCGGCTGCACCGCCTCGAACGCAGCCCGGGCTCCGGCGACGTTCGCCGCGAAGTCCCACAGGTCGGTGTGCGAGTAGCGGTCTTCCTCGCCCGTGATCTTGCTCGTGGAGACCTCGTTCAACAGGTCGACGGCACCGTTGGCGATCTGGGCCGGCTCGAGCTCGAGACCCGGGATTTCGGCGTCGAGCCGGGTCACGTCGGCAACGAGCTCGTCGGCGACCGGGGCCATGCCGTCGAGGGTGTTCTTCACCCAGAGGGCCTCCTCGATCTTGTGGAAGCCGGTCCACTCACCGGCTGGGACGTCGCCCTCGCGGGCGTCGATCGCCGGGTCGAGATCACCGAAGCTCTCCGCGATCGGCTCGACCGACTCGTAGTGCTCCCGCGGACTGGGGAACAGTTGCTTCGCCTGCTCGATGTCGCCGGCCTTCACCGCGTCCGCGAACGAGGTGGTCGCGACCACGAGCTGCGCGGTCTCATGCGCGACGTAGGTCTTGTAGTCGGCGACGGCCCGGGTCACGGCCGCGGAGTCCTGTGGCGTCGTGCCCTGAGTCGTGGCGGCCGCACCGACGGCAAGGGCACCCCGCTCGTTCGGGGATCCACCCGGGCAGTACGTGACGTACGTGCCTTCCTTGAGTGTGAGCGTGAACTTGCCGGAGAGCCCGGGTGTGAGGTTCTCCTTCTCGCCGAGGATCTTGCCGCCGTCGAGCACCTCGAACTCGGTGACACCGTCGGCGCCGTCGTTCGTCACGTTGAACGTCGTGGGACCGGCCTTCACCTCGACGCGAGCCGGGGCGCAACCCTTGTCGGTGAGCGTGATGTCGACGGTCTGCACACCCTTCTCGCTCGAACCGGGGTCGGTTGCCGACTCACACGCGGTCAGCGTCATACCGACCGCCGCGACGACGACACCTACCAGGACACGACGCATGGTTCCCTGCTCCTTCACGCGTTGGCGTTGACGTTGACCGAGACGGCTGATCTCCGACGAGCACGCGTGCGCGCCGGCCTGAAGACGACGAGGGTCATCGGGATGGCGTACGCGAGCCAGACCGCGACCTCGATGGTGACGGGCTTCGGCTGCAGACCGAACATGCCGGTGAGGATCGCGGCGCGCACGCTGCCGGGATCGACGAGCCAGGTGAGGTCGAGCACCTGGCCTTGCAGCGAGTTGATCCAACCAGCTTCGTGCGCGGTGTGCGCGGCGGTCGCGAGCAGCCCGGCGGCGACGAGCACGAACACGAGGCCCGTGATCTTGAAGAAGCGCGCCAGGTTGATCGTCACGCCACCCCGGTAGATTCCCCAGCCGATCGCAACCGCGACCACGACTCCCAGCACCGCGCCGGCACCGGCCGCGAGCGGTGAATCCGCCGCGTTGAACGCGGCGAGCAGGAACACCGCGGTTTCGAGTCCTTCCCGGAGCACGGCGAGGAACGCCATGAGAATCAGCGCGCTCGCCGAGCCCGTCGCCAGCGCCGCGGCCGCCCGCCCCTCGAGCTCGCCGTTCAGATCGCGTGCGTGCTTGCGCATCCAGAGGATCATCCAGGTGACGAACCCGACGGCCACCAGACCGATGACTGTCTCGAGACCCTCTTGGGCTTTTTGGGCGAGGGCTTGTTCCGTCACTCGCAGCGCGACGCCGATGCTGAGACAGATCACGACTGCCGCGATGACGCCGAGCCACATCGCCCGCATCTCGCGGCGCTTGCCGTTCTGGGCGAGGAACGCGGCGATGACGCCGACGATCAACGACGCCTCCAGGCCCTCACGCAGGCCGATCACGAACGTGGGCAGCATCCGTCGCTCCGGACTCGAACGGCAGTTCCTCGGACAGGCCTGCCGACGCGCCGAGCGTGTGAGCAGAGGTTAACCATACCTAACCTAATCCTCGGCGGCAAGGCGCCGGCGGAACCCGGCTCGGCGGATGCGCCTCAGCTCGTGAAGATCGCCGCGAGACCCGCGACGAGCATCACGACACCCAACACCAGGAAGGCGAAGGACCGGGCCACCGGGGCCTGGACCAGGTCGCCTGTCGCGGTCCGACCGCGGCCCGAACGCGAGCTCCCCTTCGCCTTCGTGCTCCGACGGCCGGCGGCCGGCGCGAGCCTCGGCATCGCGGCGGCGACGGTAGAGCGCCAGCCCGTTCCCGAGCACCAGGGCGGCCCCGAAGGCCACGATCAGCTCCCGGAGCACCTCGTCGTAGAAGCTCATGACCCGAACGCTAGATCCCGCTCAGCGCGCCGAGCTGATCGGGTAGCCGCGGAGTAGCCGCGTGAAGTCGGCATCGGTGACCCGCGTGCGAACCGCTCGCGCGATGGCAGTGTCGGAGGAATCGGAGCGCTTGACGCCGACGCGCAGGGGGATCCCGTCGGTGGTGAGGCAGTACTCGGTCACGGTGCCCGGTCCGGTCCGGTGGCGCCGCGGCAACACGGAGAAGCAACGGGCCCGGCGGCCGGCCGCTCGCATGCTCCCGTCGCGCCGGACCCGATCGGTTCCGCGCCGACCGGTGGACGTGCGCAGGGCCGCGAGCGAGGCGCGCGCACCCGCGGTCGGCTCCACCGAGGATCCGGGCCCGCAGAGCTTCCCGCCGGGCGCATCGGTACAGTCGATCGATCGACCGTTCCACACCCCGCGAACCGATCCGAATCCCGCGGTCAGCCAGTCAGGCTGACGGTTGATCTGCTCCAGGTTCGCGTCGAGAGGTCCGGCGGGGGTGTCTCGGTGAAACCGAGTCGTCATCGCCCAGGTGGTCTTCACGCCCCGCTCGAGCCGACGCAGCAGATCCATCCGCTGCTCGTCACCCGACACAGCCCGCCCTGAAGATGTCTGAGCCGTCGACACCACACCGACGAGCACGATCCCGCCGACCAGGAACACTCCGACCAGCACCGCTGCGATCCCGCGTCGTCGTCCCGCTGGCGAAAGCACATGACGAGGGTAGTGACCACGGGAGCACGCCCCGGCGCGTCCACGGGTCACCGCGTGGTACAACGCGCAGGTGCGTCTCCTCGTCGCGGTCTGCTCGGTCGAATACGAAGGACGGCTCGCGGCACGCCTTCCCCCCGCGCTGCGACTCGTGATGCTCAAGCGCGACGGTTCCCTCGCGGTGCACTCCGATTCCCGGGCCTACAAGCCGTTGAACTGGATGAGTCCGCCGTGCACGATCCGTGAGGCCGACGATGAGATCGTCGCGGTGAACCCGAAGGGCGAGCGCATACGGATCGAGCTGCACGAGATCGTGCACGATCACCGGGTCGAGCTCGAAGTGGGCGGCGACCCCGGGCTCGAGAAGGACGGAGTCGAGGCGGAGCTGCAGCAATTGATCGCGGCGAGGGTGGAGGCGCTCCGCGAGGGGCTCGTGCTCGTCCGCCGTGAGTACCCGACCGACATCGGACCGGTCGATCTGCTCTGCCGCGACGCCGACGGCGCCGCGGTGGTGATCGAGGTCAAGCGGGTCGGCGAGATCGCAGGGGTCGAGCAGTTGCTGCGCTATCAGGAACGACTCGACCTCGACGCGCGTCTCGCGCCGACGCGCGGGATGTTCGTCGCGACCCGGATCAAGCCGCAGGCGCGCGTGTTCGCCGAGAGCCGCGACGTCACATGCGTCGAGATCGACGTCGACGAGCTCCGCGGTGGCGCGACGGCACCCCTGCGCCTGTTCTGACCACCAGGCTCGGATCGGCTACTCGCGCGCCATGTTCTCGAACTTGGTGCGGGAACCGACGAAGGCGAGCCGCTCGTTGCCGCTCGGTCCGTTTCGGTGCTTGGCCACGATGATCTCGGCCATGCCCTGGTGCTCCGACTCCGGGTTGTAGACCTCGTCGCGATACACGAACATCACGACGTCGGCGTCCTGCTCGATGCTGCCCGTTTCGCGGAGATCGGCGAGCATTGGGCGCTTGTCGGCGCGGTACTCCAACTGGCGGTTGAGCTGGGAGAGCGCCATCACCGGGGTGTCGAGCTCACGGGCGAGGATCTTCAGGCCACGCGAGAAGTCGGAGACCTCGACCTGGCGGCTCTCGACGCGGTGCGGCGAGCTCATCAGCTGGAGGTAGTCGATCACGATGAGGCCGAGGTCGCCCTCGCGTGCACGCGTCCGCCGGGCCTTGGCCCGCATCTCCATGATGGTGCAGTGCGGGTTGTCGTCGATGAAGAGCGGCGCCGCGGCGAGCCGACCGACCGCGTGGCTGATCATCGACCACTCGTTGTCGGGGATGTTGCCGGTCTGCAGCTTGCGCAGATCGACGCGCGCCTCCGAGGCCAGAAGCCGCTTCGTGAGCTCGAGGTGACCCATCTCCATCGAGAAGAACAGCACCGGTCGCTGCTCGACGACCGCAACGTTGGCTGCCGCACCGAGCGCGAACGCGGTCTTGCCCATACCGGGCCGGGCCGCGACCACGATGAGGTTCGACGGTTGGAGACCGAGGAGAAGGTTGTCGAGATCGGTGTACCCGGTGGGCACGCCGGTGAGCGTGTCGGTCCGACCGTAGAGCTGCTCGAGCTGGTCGAGCGTCAGTGCGAGCGAGTCGCCGATCTTCACCTCGGAGTCGGCGACCCTGCGCTCGGCGACCTCGAAGACGAGGGCCTCGGCGTGGTCGAGCGTCTCACCGACGTTCTCGGGTGCGGAGTACGCCTCTTCGGAGATCTCGCCTGCAACCGCGATCAACCGACGGAGGAGCGCGAGCTCGGCGACGATCGACGCGTACTGGCCGGCGTTCGCCGACGACGGCGTTGCGGCCTGGAGCTGGAGCAGGGTCGCCTTGCCGCCCATCGCATCGAGCAGGTTCTTGCGGCGCAGCTCTTCGGCGAGCGTGATCGGGTCGACCTGCTCACCCTGACCGTAGAGCTCGACCACCGCGTCGAAGATGTGACCGTAGGCCGGCTTGTAGAAGTCGGACGCCGCGACCTTGACCTCGATCGCGTCGACGATCGCGTCACGCGAGAGGAGCATCGCGCCGAGCAGCGACTCCTCCGCCTCGATGTTGTGGGGCGGGATGCGCCCCGGTCCGGACGCGCGCGATGGAGCAGATTCAATCGACTGGACCACGATCACCCTTCAACGACATGCGAACCACGATCGTCGCGTTGATGGACTGTGGACAACCAGACCCATAACCCTGTGGATGACCGGTGTACAACCGGTCGCGTTGTCCACAGCGCTGTGGACGACGAGGTCGCGCGCCATGGTCCGCGAGTGTCCCGCGAGGGTGGGACATTCATTCGGACGTCTGGCAACCCGGTGGCGTCTGGTGGGCCCGACCGGCGTGGCTACTCGGCGACGACGTCGACACCGATCGTCACGGTGACGTCGGCGTGCAGCTTCGCGGAGAGCTCGTGCGGTCCCAGTTCCTTGATGGGATCGTCGAGTTGCAGCGACCGACGGTCGATCGTGACGCCGGTCTGGGCGGCGATGGCGTCGGCGATGTCGGCGTTGGTCACCGAGCCGAAGAGCCGGCCGCCCTCACCCGCGCGTGCCGTGACCGTGACCCGGTTGGCGGTCAGCTGGGCGGCGAGCGCCTGCGCACCCTCACGGTCTCGCGCGGCCTTGGCATCGCGGTTGCGACGCATCGCCGCGGCCTGGGCGACGACACCCTTGTTCGCGCCGCATGGCCAGGCCACGCGGGACGAGGTAGTTCCGCGCGTAGCCGTCGGCCACTTCGACGATGTCGCCCTTCTCGCCGAGCTTCTCGACGTCGGAGCGGAGCACGATCTTCATTCGGTGCCCTCCGCTTCGCTCCCACCATCGTCGACGGCACCGATCGTGACGCCTTCCGGCACCTCGAGGATCTCGGTGACGCCTTCGATCACGCCTTCGGCCGCGGTCGGCGGACCCTCGGTCGGCTGCGGGGTCGGCGCGTCGCGCGATTCGCGCGACTCACGCGGCTCGCGGTCGCCGCGGTCACGCCGGCCACCCTTGCTGCGCTGGGTCACCTGACGCACGCTGTAGGGCAGGAGCGCCATCTCGCGGGCGATCCGGATCGCGTGGGCAACCTGGCGCTGCTGCTGCTGGGTGTTACCGGTCACCCGACGCGCGCGGATCTTCGCCCGCTCGGACATGAACCGCCGCAGCAGGTTGACGTCCTTGTAGTCGATCCACTGGATGTTCTCGGTGATCAGCACCGAGGTCTTCTTCTTCATCACGCGCCGCTTGTCACCCTCGCGGGCGGGCTTGCGTCGCTCTTTGTCACGCGCCATCTAGAAAGGCTCCTCGCCGAACTCGTCGTAGCCGCCGCCCGACCCTGAGGGTTGGCCGCCGGAAGGTTGGGGACGGCTGCCGCCGCCCCCTCCTCCACCGCTGTTGTCGCCACCGCTGCCGCCGCCACCGAAATCGCCGCCGCTCCGGCGGTCGATCTTCTCGACCTTCGCCGTGGCGAACCGCAGGCTCGGACCGACCTCGTCGGCGACGATCTCGACGACGCTGCGCTTCTCGCCCTGCTCGGTCTCCCAGCTGCGCTGCTCGAGCCGGCCGGTGACGACGACGCGGGTTCCCTTCGAGAGCGACTCGCCGACGTTCTCGGCCATCTCCCGCCAGACACACGACGTTGAGGAAGCTGGTGCGCTCCTCCCACTCGTTGGTCTTGCGGTTCATCCACCGCCGGTTGACGGCGAGGCCGAAGTTGGCGTTGGCCTGACCGTTCGGGGTGTACCGGATCTCGGGATCGCGGGTGACGTTTCCGATGACGGTGATGCTGTTGTCTGCCATGGTTCCTCCCTACGCGTCCGCCACTGCGGGACCGGCACCCTTGGGCGGTCCGTAGACCGCCTCGGGGATCCGCAGCACCTTGTGGCGGATCACTTCGTCTGCAAGGGAGAGCACCCGGTGCAGCTCGTCCATCGCCGGAGGCTCGGCCTTCGCCTGGAGGACGACGTAGTAGCCCTCCCAGCGGTGCTTCACCTCGTAGGCGAAGCGTCGCTTGCCCCAGAAGTCGATGAACCCGGGCTCCGCGCCCTTCGCCGTGATGACTTCGAGATAGCGGTCGACCGCAGCCCGGATCGTCTCCTCTTCCAGGTCCGCGTCGAGAATGATCATGACCTCGTAGGGCCGCAAGGGCCTCTACCTCCTTCGGGCCGTCGGTGGGCCGACGGGCTCCGGTCGACGTGGGCGGGTTCAGAGTGAACGCGGCACGGCCGGAGCAAGATTCGGTTGTGAACCGTTCGAAACTATCAGACCTATCGGAGACGACCCTAGCCAGGAGGTGGGACAGTCACCGCGGGAGCGTCAGCTCCGACTCCGCGCGACCCGGTGTTTCCGCCTCGGATCCGGGCCCGTACAGGCCGAGGGCCTCGGTCATCTGATCGGTCATGTGGTACGTCTCGTCGCTCGACGGGAAGCGACCCGTGCGGACGTCGTCGGCGAAACGGGCGACCGCCGCGGTCGCGTCGTCCTGCAGGGAGGCGTACCGCCGCACGAAGCGGGGCGCCACCCGGTCCTGCATGCCGAGGAGGTCGTGGTACACGAGCACCTGGCCGTCGCAGTGCCGACCGGCACCGATGCCGATCGTCGGGACCGCGACCGCGTCGGTGACCATGCGGGCAACGGCGTCGGGGACGCACTCCAGCACGATCGCGAAGCATCCGGCCTCGGCGAGCGCCACCGCGTCCTCGACGATGACGCGGGCGGCGTCGAGCGCCTTGCCCTGCACCCGGAACCCGCCGAGCGCGAGCACCGACTGCGGGGTGAGCCCGATGTGGCCCATCACGGGGATCTCGGCGTCGAGGATCGCCTTGACCGAGTCGATGCGCTTGCGGCCACCCTCGAGCTTCACCGCACCCGCACCGGCGCGGATCAACGCCGCCGCGTTCGTCACCGTGTCGGCGCGCGACACGTGGTAGCTCATCCACGGGAGGTCACCGACGACCAACGGGCGCGGACGGGTCCGCGCGACCGCAGCCACGTGGTGGGCCATGTCGTCGATCGTGACCGACAGCGTGTCGTCGTACCCGAGCACGACCATCGCCACGGAGTCTCCGACGAGGATCATGTCGACGCCGGCGGCGTCGGCGACCCGTGCCGAGGGCGCGTCGTATGCCGTCACCATCACGAGCGGAGAGCCGTCGCCCTTGCGGGCCCGGACGCTCGGTGCGGTCACCGGACGGCGCGCGTTCCGGTCCTGGGCAGCACCCGAAGAAGTGGTCATCTCCGAACCTCCACCGTCCAGGGCACACACGGCTCCCGGCAGCACCGGCAAGGGTAGCCCGCGGGTCAGCCGGCGTGTCGACGGCCGAGCAGAGCACGGCGACCGAGATGGTTCCACGAGCAGTCGACGCAGACCTCGACGACGTAGCAGGCGAACTCGTCGACCGATGCACCGAGCTTCTCCAGCTCGCCCGGGTAGCTGATGCACCGCCCGTTGGCCTGCTTCAGGCCGTCGCCGTAGACGTAGGAGACGTTGCGCACGTCGACGCTGCCGCAGACGGGACATCCGTGGCCCGCGGGCTCACCCACGTGACGCGCCGCCCGGAGCAGATCCGGGTGGGCGTCGCACACGTCGTGCTGGCGGACCGCCCCGCGCCGGAGGTCGCGCAGCACGGCCCGGCGGGCCAGCGCGTAGTCGACGTCGTGACGAGGCACGGCCTGGATTCTACGGGCTCACCGGCGCGGTCGCGACCGACCCGACCCGGGTCCTTGACCGTGCAGCGACGAAACGCCATACTCGTCTCCATCGATATATCGAAGCGATATATCGACGACATGTACACTCGGCGGCCTCCGGGAAGCCGATCCCGGACCCCGATCCCGGAACCCGATCTGGACAGGACGGATGCTCGAGCTCGCGATCCTCGGTCTGCTGACCGACCAGCCGCTGCACGGCTACGAGTTGAAGAAGCGACTCGGTGAGAGCCTCGGCGTGCTCTGGGGCGTCTCGTACGGGTCGCTCTACCCGGCGTTGCGACGACTCGAGAAGTCGGGCGCGATCGAGGAAGCCGACCCGGTCGACGCCGCGACCCTCGCCGGCACGCCGGTGCCGAGCACCGGTTCGCTCACCGGCGACCTCGCCGTCGCCGCGCAACCGCTTGCGCGGCCTCGCGACGACCGGGCGGCGCACCCGGAAGGCCTACCGCATCACCCCGAAGGGGACCGCGCTGTTCGAGCAGCTCCTGATCGAGGACACCGCCGACGACGATCGGGGCTTCGCACTCCGACTCTCCTTCTTCCGCCACCTGAGCGTCGGCGATCGCCTCGTCCTGCTCGAACGCCGGCGCGCCGAGCTCTCCGTCCGTCTCGACAAAGCCCGGAGGGGAACCACTCCCGAAGGCCTCGACCGCTACACCCGCTCCCTCGTGGAGCACCGCACCCATTCCATCGCCAACGACCTCGCATGGGTCGACGAACTCACCGCTGCCGAGAAGTCATCGGTACACGAAGAAGGAGCTACCGCATGAGCGGGTCCCAGAAGAAGACGTCGGACCACAAGGTCAAAGTCGCGATCGCGGGGGTGGGCAACTGCGCCAGCAGCCTGATCCAAGGCATCGAGTACTACCGCGACGCCGACCCGAGTGACTCGGTTCCGGGGCTCATGCACGTCGAGCTCGGCGGCTACCACGTGCGCGACGTGCAGTTCGTCGCTGCGTTCGACGTCGACGCGTCCAAGGTCGGCCTCGATGTCGGCAAGGCGATCTTCGCCGGCCAGAACAACACCATCCGCTTCGCCCCCGTGAACGAGCTCGGTGTGCTCGTGCAGCGCGGTCCGACCTTCGACGGTCTCGGGAAGTACTACCGCGAGACGATCGAGGAGAGCCCGGCCGAGCCGGTCGACATCACCCGGGCCCTGCGCGACTCCGGTGCCGACGTGCTCGTGAGCTACCTGCCGGTCGGTTCCGAAGAAGCGCAGAAGCACTACGCGCAATGCGCGATCGACGCCGGCGTGGCGTTCGTGAACGCGATCCCGGTCTTCATCGCGAGCGATCCGGTCTGGGCCCAGAAGTTCGCCGACGCCGGTGTGCCGATCATCGGTGACGACATCAAGAGCCAAGTCGGGGCCACGATCGTCCACCGGCTCCTCGCCCGTCTCTTCGAGGACCGCGGCCTCGTGCTCGACCGCACGTACCAGCTCAACGTCGGCGGCAACATGGACTTCAAGAACATGCTCGAGCGCGAGCGACTCGAGTCGAAGAAGATCTCGAAGACCCAATCCGTCACGAGCCAGATCGAGCACGGGATCGAGGCCGAAGACGTCCACATCGGCCCGTCCGACCATGTGCCGTGGCTCGACGACCGCAAGTGGGCCTACATCCGGCTCGAAGGCCGCAACTTCGGCGACGTTCCGCTCAACGTCGAGCTCAAGCTCGAGGTCTGGGACTCGCCGAACTCCGCCGGGGTGATCATCGACGCCGTGCGTTGCGCCAAGCTCGCCCTCGAGCGCGGCATCGGCGGCCCGTTGCTCGGCCCGTCGGCGTACTTCATGAAGTCGCCCCCGGTGCAGTACCACGACGACGAAGCGCACCAGATGATCGAGGCCTTCGCCACCGGAAGCTAACCACGTTCCCCGCGGTGCCGGGACCTACTCTTCGGGCATGTGGAGCGAGCGGGGGAAGCACGACAGGCGGATCGCCGACCAGAGAGCGGAACGGTCCAAGACGTGACCAACATCGAGGCGTGGAATCGCGTCGCGCGGCGGGAGCAGTCGAGCGACGGTCCGAGCACCGACACCGTGCACTACGGGCCCGGGCTCGCACCCGAGCGCGAGCTCCGGCTGTTGGGCGATGTGCGTGGCAAGCGCGTGCTCGACCTCGGGTGTGGCACCGGCCAGGCCGCGATCGCGCTAGCACGACAGGGCGCGACGGTGATCGCTGTCGACGCCTCGGCCGACCAGATCGACGTGGCGCGCGAGCGGGCCGCTCGCGCCGAGGTGCGCATCGAGTGGCACCGCGGCGATCTCGCCGATCTTGCGTTTCTGAACGCCGATTCGATCGACATCGCGTTCAGCGCGTACACCCTCGGCGAGATCGACGACCTCTCACGGCTCTTCCGCCAGGTCCACCGGGTCCTGCGCCACCACGGTCCGTTCGTGTTCTCGCACGAGCACCCACTGGCGCTCGCAACCGCGCACGACGCTCCCGCGCCGGGAACGGTGCCCGAACCGGCGGGACCCGCCGTGGTGCGTCGTAGCGTCTTCGATCCCTCGCCGATCGGCCTGGACCGCAGCGGTGAGCAGATCACGCTCTACCCGCGCACGATCGCCGACGAGCTCACGACCCTGCACCGCGCCGGGTTCCGCATCGACGTGCTGCTGGAGCCGGCTCCGGTCGGCGACGACCGCGCCCTCCTTCCCACGAGCGTCATCTGGCGCGCCCGCAAGGAAGGCGCGTAGGCGGACTCGGTCAGGAGCGGGCGATTCCTTCGGCGCGGGCCCATTCGGCCAGCCGACGGCGGGCGTCGTCCTCGGAGATGGGGCCCTCGTCGAGGCGGGCCTCCAGCAGGTAGTCGAGCGCGCGGCCGACGTCGCGGCCGGGTGGGATGCCGAGGAACTCCATCACGGCGCGACCGTCGAGCGGCGGGCGGATCGAATCGAGCTCCTCCTGCTCCCCGAGGATGCGGATGCGTTCCTCGAGCTCGTCCATTCGCCGGCCGAGCGCCGCGGCCTTCTTCTTGTTCCGCGTCGTGCAATCGCAGCGCACCAGGTGATTCAGGTCTTCGAGGAGCGGCCCCGCGTCGCGCGCGTAACGGCGGACCGCGCGATCGGTCCAGCCCATCGCGTAGGTGTGGATGCGGAGATGGAGCTCGACGAGGCGCACCACGTCGTCGGTGACGTCCTGGGGGTATCGCAACGCGGTCATGCGCTCGCGCGCCATACGCGCGCCGACGACCTCGTGGTGGTGGAAGCTCACGCCCGTCGGGCCGATCGACCGGGTCTTCGGCTTGCCGACGTCGTGCAGCAGCGCGGCGAGACGCACCAGCAGTTCCGGCTTGGTGTTGCACACGACCGCGATCGTGTGAGCGAGCACGTCCTTGTGTTGGTGGATCGGATCCTGTTCGAGCTGCATGGAGTTGAGCTCAGGGAGGAACTCGTCGGACAGGCCGGTGCGGGACAGGAACCACAACCCGCTCGAGGGATCGGGGACCACGAGCAGCTTCGACAGCTCGTCGCGGATCCGCTCCGCGCTCGACGATCTCCAGCCGGCCCGCGTGCTCCTCGACCGATGCGACGAGCTCGGGTACCGGCTCGAACCCGAAGCCGGCGATGAATCGCGCCGCCCGCAACATGCGCAACGGATCGTCGAGGAAGGAGACGTCGGGCGAGAGCGGCGTCCGGAGGACGTGCGCGGCAAGGTCGGCGATCCCCCCGTACGGGTCGACGAGCTCCAGCTCGGGGAGACGGAGCGCCATCGCGTTGACCGTGAAGTCGCGTCGACCCAGGTCGGTCTCGATGTCGTCGCCGAACGTGACCTCGGGCTTGCGACTCTCGGACCGGTACACCTCGGAGCGGAAGGTCGTGATCTCCATGCGCACGCCGTCGCGCTCGCAGCCGATCGTGCCGAAGCGCTGACCCTGGAGCCAGACATGGTCGGCCCATCGCCGCACCAGACCTTCGATCGCGTCGGGCCGGGCGTTCGTGGTGAGGTCGACGTCGGGCGAGGTGCGATCGAGGAACGCGTCGCGGACGCTCCCACCGACGAGGTAACACTCGTAGCCGGCGTCGACGAGTCGCGCCGCGAGCTGCTGCACCGGTGAATCAGGCGCGAGCAGCGGCGCGAGGCGCGGAGGGACGGCGGTCATGGCTCCAGTCTCGCGGGTCGGGGAGGTGGAGGACCGACCGTATGCGCCGTCCTGATCGCCCGCCTCGACTCAGGCGGTGCTGGGTGCCGGGTCCTGGAGCTGCAGCGCCTCGGCCCGCCGCATCTCGAGCTGATCGATCTGGAGCCGGAGGTCGTGCGGGTGGGTCGCGGTCGTCATCGCGTCACGACGACTCACCGTCCCCTTCTCGTACAGCGCGAGCAGGCTCTGGTCGAACGTCTGCATCCCGTAGTACCCGCCGTCGGCGATGATCTCCTCGATCTCGTGGGTCGCGTCGGCGTCGGCGATCTTGTCGAACACGCGGCCGGTCGCAACCAGGATCTCCATCGCCGGAACCCGACCGGTTCCGTCGGCGGTCGGGAGGAGGCGCTGGCTGACGATTCCCCGCAGCGACGAGGCCACCGACATCCGCACCTGACGCTGCTGGAACGGCGGGAAGAAGTCGATGATGCGGTTGATGGTGTCGGTCGCGCTGATCGTGTGCAACGTCGAGAACACCAGGTGTCCCGTCTCGGCCGCGGCGATCGACGCCTGGACGGTCTCGGGGTCACGCATCTCGCCGATCAGGATGACGTCGGGGTCCTGACGCATCGCGCGCTTGAGCGCGGAGTGGAAGTCCTCGGTGTCGGTTCCGATCTCCCGTTGGTTCACGATCGACTGCTTGTCGGCGTGCAGCACCTCGATCGGGTCCTCGATGGTGACGATGTGCCGTCGCTGCGTCTCGTTGATGTGGTCGATCATGCAGGCGAGCGTGGTGGTCTTGCCCGAGCCGGTCGGCCCGGTGACGAGCACGAGTCCGCGCGGCTCCTCGGCCAGGCGGCGGACGGCGGGCGGGAGGCCCAGGGTCCTCGAAACCCGGGATCCCCGGCAGCACTCGGCGCAGGACCATCCCGACCGAACCCCGCTGACGGAACACGTTCACGCGGAATCGCCCGAGCCCCGCGACCGCGTAGGCGAAGTCGGCCTCGTTGGCGTTCAGGAACTCCTCGGCGCGCTGCTTCGGCATGATCGCGAACGCGATCCGCTCGGTGTCGGCCGACTGCACCTGGTCGTGGCTCGTCTGTTCGAGGCTGCCGTCGATCCGGAGAAAGGGACGCGACCCGACCTTGACGTGCACATCGGAGGCTTCTCGGTCCACTGCCTCGTGGAGCAGCTGGTCCAGGTCGAGCACGTCGTTCTCCCGCGTTCAGTGGGCCGGCACGCAACCGGCCGGCTCGCGGAGGTATCGACGTGCTCGGGGCCGACCTGAACCGCCACCCGCGTCCAGCGGAAGCCGGGCATCCGTGGCGGTGGGGGCCGGGCCGCCCTCCGGGTGGACGCTGGGACCTACCTGCGGTGGAGGTCTCGGGCGGCGTCGACGACGTTCCGCCCGGGGCCGCCGCTCGATGCCGGCTCGGGCCGCACCGACGGACCGTCGATCAGGGCCGGGAGGCTCGCGGCCACCGAGTCACGGAGCCCGTCGAGGCCGTACCCGCCCTCGAGGAAGGCCACGAGTCGACCCGGCTGGGGTGCGAACGCCGCGATCCGGGCGGTGAGGTCGGCGAAGTCGCCGGCAGTGAGACCGATCCCGGTGAGCGGATCGTCGCGATGGGCGTCGAAGCCCGCCGAGATGAGGACCCAGGTCGGGTCGAAGCGCTCGATCTCGGGCGCGACCACCTCGTCGACAGCCGCGAGGTACACGTCGCCGGTTGTGCCGGCTGGGAGCGGGAAGTTGATCGTGGTTCCGAGCGCCGGATCCCGATCCGATCTCGTCGAGTCGACCGGTGCCGGGATAGAGCGGCCACTCGTGCATCGAGACGTAGAGGACCCGGGGATCACGAAAGAAGATCGATCCTGGGTGCCGTTCCCGTGGTGGGCGTCGTAGTCGACGATGCAGACACGTTCTCCCCGGTCGGCGAGCGCTGCGGCGACGATGGCGACGTTGTTGAGCAGGCAGAAGCCCATCGCCCGATCGGCAAGGGCGTGGTGACCAGGGGGCCGGAGCGCGCAGAACGCAGCGGTCGCCGTGCCCGAATCGAGTGCTTCGATCGCCGCGAGACCCGGTTCCGGCCGCCAGCACCGCGGCCCGCCAGGATGCCGGCGACGCGACGGTGTCGACATCGAGATGACCCCCGCCCTCCGTGCAGAGTCGCTGGAGCGTCATCGAGGTAGGCCGTGGTGTGCACCCGCTCCAGCTCCTCCCTCGTCGCCCCTCTCGCCGTGAGGTGGACGACGGCGTCGTCGAGCCGGCTCCGGCCGATCCCCTCGGCGACGGCGGTGAGACGGATGGCCCGCTCGGGATGGCCGGGTCCGGTGTCGTGCTCTGCGAAGACCGGATCGGACCCGATGAGCAGCACGGTTCTCACGGTAGTTCCGGAGAACGCGATTGCGACCCCAGTTGCACGCGGCCCCTCCGTCAGAATGGGCGGATGTACCGAAGCGCCCACCGGCTGTCGCGCGAACAGACGCTGCGATGGCGAGGTGGTTGGATCCGGTTGCGATCGTGGCGGGGTGACGACGACGTCGCGTACCTCGCGGTCGGGGCCGACCGTCCGCCACCGACCGAGTTCGTCGAGCAGTGTCTCGAGACCCTCCGCGAGCAGGGACGGGTCGCGGGTGATCACGAGTGCACTCACCCCGGCGGACTCGCTCCCGTTCGTCGATGCCGGGTTCGCGGTCCGCGAACGCCTGCATCTGCTCGCCCACGACATGACCGACATCGCTCCACCCGGCCGACCGACCCGTCGCGCGCGCGGTGCCGACCACACCGCGGTCCTCGCGCTCGACGGTCTCGCGTTCGATGACTTCTGGCGGCTCGACGAGGCGGGGCTCGATGACGCGATCCGCGCAACTCCGGTCGCCCGCTTCCGCGTCGCCGGCGACGACGGGATCGCCGCGTACGCGATCAGCGGTCGATCCGGCCACCAGGGCTATCTCCAGCGACTCGCCGTCGCTCCGAGCGCGCGGCGGGAGGGTTGGGGACGAGTCGTGGTGTCCGACGGCTTGCACTGGCTGGCTCGCCACGGCGTCCGCCGCACGCTGGTGAACACACAGCTCGACAACGGGTCCGCGCTCGCGCTCTACGAAGCGTGCGGGTTCCGCCGACTCGCCGTCGGCCTGTGCGTGCTCGGTCGACCGCTGTGATCGGCGCCGCGTGACCGACCGGGTCCTCATTCGAGTCAGCGTGGCGATGGTCGCGGCCGCCCTCGCGATCGCTGTTGTCTCGACTCCGGCAACGGGCCAGGAGGCCCCGCGCGCCGCGATCACGCTCGCCTCGCAGCCCGCATACACCCCGCTCGGAGGCACCCTCCCTCTCGGGCTCCGGATCGACGGTGACCCCCAGGGACTCGCAGTGCGCGTCACCGTGCACCGTTCGATCTCTTCGCGCGGCAACTTCGATCGCACCGTGACGGGCGACAACCTCGGCGGCACGATCGATTCCGTCGAGGCACCGGTGGCGACGTTGCCGTCGACCGGATCGGCACGGATCCTGACCCTCGTCCTGCAGTCCGGCGCGTCGGGTGGCGCCGACCAGATCTCGGTGCAGGAGCCGGGCGTCTACCCCCTCGAGATCAGCCTCGTCGACGGCTCCGGATCTCGGATCGACAGCTTCGTCAGCCACCTCGTCGCCGTCACTCCGACACCACCGGGATCCCCGGCGATCGGTGAACCGCTTCGGGTCGCGTGGGTGTGGCCGATGGTCGCGACGCCCGCGTTCGACGACCAACGCCAGGCCGAACCGGCAGTCGTCGATCAGCTCGCCCCGGAAGGCCGGATCGGGTCGATGGCCGGAGCGCTCCCCCAGTCGGCGGGCATCCCGATCACGCTCGCGCCCGGGCCCGAGACCGTGGAGTCGTGGGCCTCGCTCACGCGCACCCATCCGGAGCTCGCATCCGGCCTCGCGGCATTGCGCAGCTCGACCACCGTCGACCAGACGCTCACCGCCCCGTTCGTCCCGCTCGACACACCCTCACTCGAAGCGGCCGGTCTCGGAACCGAGGTCGCACCGGAGTACGCAGCCGGCGCGGACGCATTGAACACCACGCTCGGAACGCGGGTCGACCCGCGCACCGCGCTCGCCGATCCGGTCGACAGCGCGAGCCTGTCCCGGCTCCGGCAGGTCGGGACAGATCGGGTGATCGTCCGACCGTCGGCACTCGTACCCGAGAGCAGCAAGTTCACGGTCGCGGCACCCTTCCGGCTCGATGCGCCGGGGCGAACCTTCACCGCAGCAGCCGCCGACGAAGGCCTCGCCGCGTTGCTCGAGGGCGACGCGCCGGTGGCGTTGCGCGCGGAACGGTTCCTGAGCGCGCTCGCGGTGATCGCCGGCGAGCAGCCGAACCTCGCTCGGGGCGTCGTCGTGCTCCCGGTCGCTGGGTGGAGTCCGTCGACCGAACTGCTCACCACGGTGTTGAGCGGCCTGCGCGGCAACCCGTTGCTCGCGCCGGTCTCGGTCGACACGCTGCTCGACACGGTTCCGCTCCAGGGGAGCGACACCGCCGTCCGCGAGCTCGCTGGTTCGGCCCTGGCCGCGGCGCCGGTCACGGCTCGTCGCTTCCGCTCCGCGCGAGGGACAGCTCGACGCGCTGGGCCACCTCGTGGGGCGGGCCGACGTCCGTGTGGAACGCGGCCAGAACGCGCTCCTCGTGTCGCTGACCTCAGCCTGGCAGACCCCCGCGGGTCGACGGCGCGCCGAGGCCGAGCTCGCAACCATCGACACGTCGGTCGACGCGATCGTCTCCGGGGTCCACGCACCCCAGAGCCGCACCCTCACCCTCACCGCTCGCTCGGCGGAGATCCCGGTGTCGTTCCAGAACGACACCGGCCAAGACGTCCATGTTCGGGTGTCGCTCGAAAGCGACAAGCTCTACTTCCCCTCGGGTTCGACGCAGGTGCTCACGCTCCCACCGCGCAACACCACGGCACGTTTCGCGGTGGAAGCCCGGGCGTCGGGAACGTTCCCGCTGGTGCTCACCGTCACGTCGACCGACCAGCGGGTCACGATCCAGGAATCCCGGATCACGGTCCGCTCAACCGTGGTGAGCAATGTCGGGCTCTTCCTCACCATCGGAGCGGGCGTGTTCCTGGCGGCCTGGTGGCTCAACCACGCCCGCCGTCGCCGCCGTGACCGGACGTCGGCGATCGAAACCGCTCCGGCTCCCGTTCCGGGGACCGCGTGAGCGACGCCGAGGTCCACGTCGAGGCCGAGAGCCCAGCGGGGGTCGACGGTCGTCGGCTCGTCCGTTCCAGCGCGGTCGTCGGGGTCGGCACCGCGCTCTCCCGGATCACCGGATTCCTCCGCGTCGCCGCGATCGCCACGATCGGGTTCGCTCGCCTCACCGACGTCTACAACATCGCGAACTCCACGCCGAACATCGTGTACGAGTTGCTGCTCGGCGGCATCCTCACGGCCACCCTCGTACCCCTCTACGTCGAGAACTTGCAGCACCGGGACGATCGGGCCTCCGATGCGATCAACACGGTGTCACTGGTCGCCCTGCTCGTCATCTCGGTCATCGGCTTCATCGCCTCGCCCTGGATCATCCAGCTCTACACCCTGCGCCTGAGCGGTCCGGGAGCCGCGCAGCAGCAAGAGCTCGCCACCTCGCTGCTCCGGCTGTTCATGCCCCAGATCTTCTTCTACGGGCTCACCGCGCTCGCCACCGCGATGCTCAACGCCCGCCGTCGCTTCGCCGCGGCTGCGTTCGCGCCGGTGCTGAACAACGTCGTCGTCATCGCGGTCTTCATCGCCCTCCCGTCGATCGCCCACCGCACGCTCAACGTCGAGACCGTGAACAGCGACACCGGCCTCGTGCTGCTCCTCGGGCTCGGGACGACGGCCGGGATCGTCGCGATGGCGCTCGTGTTGCTCCCGGCGCTCCACCGGGCCGGAATGCGCATCCGTCTGGTGTTCGACTGGCGGAACCCCGCGGTCGTGAAGCTCGCACGCCTGTCGGGCTGGACCGTCGGCTACGTCATCGCGAACCAGGTCGCGTTCTGGATCGCCTTGTTCCTCGCCTACGGACGGAGCGGCGACGCGTCGGTGTACCTCGCCGCGTTCATCTTCTTCCAGCTCCCCCACGGCTTGTTCGCCGTGTCGATCATGACTGCCCTCGCGCCAGAGCTCGCTGCGAGTGCCAACCGCCGCGACTTCGTCGCCTTCCGGATGCATTTCACCGGCGGGTTCCGCCTCATGGTCCTGACGGTGCTTCCCGCGTCCGGACTCATGGTGGTGCTGGCGGGGCCCATCGTGAACGCGGTGCTGCACTACGGCGACTTCACCGCGCGCAATGCGTCTCTCACCGCTGAGACCCTGACCGCGTTCGGGTTGGGCCTGGTGTTCTTTTCCGTATATCTCTACACATTGCGGGCGTTCTACTCGATGCAGGATACCCGTACTCCTTTCCTGCTCAACTGCATCGAGAACGGCATCAACATCGCGTTGGCGCTCGCGCTCTACCCGACGCTCGGCGTGCAGGGCCTCGCCCTCGCGTGGTCGATCGCGTACGCGATCTCGGCGGCAGTCTCGCTGTTCTGGCTGCGGAACCGGCTCGGTTCGCTCGACGGACGCCGCAACACCGTCGCGGTCGCCCGGATCGCGGTCGCCGCAATCGTCGCGACATTGGTCGCCTGGATCGCGGGCGCGACGATCGGCGACGCGGACCCCGCCCAGGCGATCGTCGCGTGCGTCGCCGGAATCGGCGGCGCGGTGATCGCGTACCTCATCGGGCTTCGGCTCCTCCGGGTTCCCGAGCTGGCGATGTTGCACGACGCGTTGCGCCGTCGACCGGTGACTTCGCCGGCGGGCGTACCCGACCCGACGTCCTCCGACGCCTAGGGTTCGAGCCAGGAGAGGGGGTTTTCGCGATGCGAGTACGTGTGGTCACGGACAGCTCATGTGACTTGCCCGACGAGCTCGTCGACCAACTCGGGATCGAGATCGTGCCGCTCACGATTCGCTTCGGCAACGAAGAGCTCGTCGACCGCAAGGAGCTGAGCGCGTCCGAGTTCTGGAGCCGGCTGGAAAGCGCGCCGAAGCTCCCCGAGACCGCCGCGCCATCGGCCGGAGCGTTCGAGACGACCTTTCGCAGCCTGGCCGGCGACGGCGCCGACGGCATCGTGTGCATCAACTTGTCCTCCAAGCTCTCGGGCACCATGCAATCGGCCCAGGTCGCGGCGACGTCGATGACCGGCACGTGCCCCGTCGTCGTGATCGACTCGCTCACCGCCTCGATGGGCGTCGGGAGCCTGGCCGTCTCGGCCGCACAGCAAGCCGCCGCGGGCGGGACCCTCGACGACATCGTGCGCGACGTCACTTCGCAACGCGACCGCACCAAGTTGTTCGGTGCGCTCGACACGCTCGAGTACCTCCGCAAGGGTGGTCGCATCGGGAAGGCGCAGGCGCTGCTCGGGTCGATGCTGTCGATCAAGCCGGTCATCGAGCTCAAGAACGGCATCGTCGAAGAGGCCGGCAAGGTGCGCACCCGGTCCAAGTCGCTGCGCACGCTCGCCGAACAGGTCGGGCGGCAGCCCGTCGAGCGCCTCGCGGTGCTGCACGGCAACGCACCCGACCTCGACGAGCTCCTCGACCTGGTGCAGGTGTACGTCCCGCGCGACGAGATCATCGTGGGTGTCGTCGGCCCCGTGATCGGCACCCACACCGGCCCGCGTGTCATCGGCGTCACCTTCCAGACAACCGCCTGACCCCGGTGACGGAAGCTCTCGCGCCCGGGCGCGTCCTCGGAAGCCGCTACCGGCTGGTCGGGCCCATCGCCAAAGGGGGGATGGCGTCGGTCTGGGAAGCAGAGGACCCACTGCTCTCGCGCCGTGTCGCGGTGAAGATCCTCGATGCGCAACTGGGAACCGACGACGCGCTGCGAGCACGGTTCCGTCACGAGGCAGTGGCGGCCGCTCGGCTCGCCCATCCGAACATCGTCTCGACCTACGACACCGGCGAAGACGACGGTGTCGCGTACATCGTGATGGAGCTCATCGACGGGCTCACCCTCCGGGAGTTGCTCGACTCCAGTGGCGCGCTCCCCGTCGGCGATGCCGTCGACATCACCATGCAGGTCGGGGCGGCCCTCACCCACGCGCACGATCACGGGCTCGTCCACCGCGACGTCAAACCCGGCAACGTTCTCGTGCAGCGCGACGGACACGTGAAGGTCACCGACTTCGGGATCGCGAAGGCGACCGACTCCGCGAGCGACATGACCCGCGCCGGGGCGGTGATGGGAACCGCTCGCTACCTCGCGCCCGAGCAGCTCCACGGCAGCGACGTCGACGCGCGTGCCGACGTCTACTCGCTCGCCCTCGTGCTCTACGAGCTCCTGGTGGGCCGACCACCGTTCGCGGGTGACTCTGATGTCGCGACCGCGGTCGCCCGACTCACCGCCGACGTCCCATCGGTGAGCACGATGCGCCCCGACGTCCCGGCCGGTCTCGACGCGGTGCTCGCCCGCGCGCTCACGCGTGACCCAGCCGATCGAACCCCTTCGGCACGGGCGTTCCGCGAGGAGCTCGCGCCCTACCGAGGAGCCGGGCACGACGGCGGCGCGCGAGTCGATGCGACCCGACCCCTGGTGATCCCACCACAACCGGGCGGCGCCCCCGCCGGAGCACCGGGCCGGGGCGTGGCGCCTCCGAGCCCGGCACGCGAACGGAAGGTGGGCGGGACCGCGCTGCGCATCGTCGGTGTCGCGATCCTGTTCGCGGTGGGGATCGGCATCGGCTACCTGGGGTTCAAGACACTCGATCGATCGTCGAAGACCAGCGCCACCACCACGACGACCACCACCCCTGTCCGACCGCTCGACGTGACCAAGGTCGACGCACTCGACCCGCCACCGGGCGACGGGCACGAGAGCTCGGCCGACGTCGGCAACGTCACCGACGGCGATCCCACCACGACCTGGTCGACCGAGTCGTACGTGACGGCAGACCTCGGTGGGAAGAAGGGGGTCGGCCTGCAGTTCACGTTGGCAACTTCGCAATCCGTCGGCGCGCTCGTGGTCGAAGCCGAAGCCGGACCGTGGAGCGCGTCGCTCTACGTCTCCGATACCCCGTTCGACGCCAGACCGGTCGGAGTGCCGGCCGCGACCGGCACCGATCTCGGGAAGAAGGCCCGGTTGAAGGTGTCGCCGGCCGCGAACGCGCAGTACGTCCTGCTCTGGATCACCTCCCTTCCGAAGACGGGCACGAGTGCCACTCCCTACCGACTCACGATCACCGGAGCGCAGGTTCTCGGTGGATGAGCTCTCGTCGAAGCGGCGGTATCGGGCGTGGATCATCGCCGCAGGTCTTGTCGCGGTCGTGATCGTTGCCGTTGGGCTGCTGTTGCTTCCCAACCGCACGCACGGAAACGACGGGCCGAAACGCACGACCGCGTCACTCGCGCTCGCGCGTCTCGATGCGAGCGACGGCAACGCCTACATCGGCTCGATCGGAGATGTAGCCGATGCTGCGCGGCTCCGCCGTTCGGTGCGCAAGGAGCTGCGCTCCAGTGCTGCCCGTCCGGACCGACACGGTGCATCAGCCGCGCGGCGTTGCGCAGCGGAGCTCCGCCGGAGCGCCCACGGCGAAGGCCGCGTCGTCATGCTCGCCGACGCGACCGTCTCCGGAACACCGGTCGTGGTCATCGGGATCGTCGACCACGGTCGGGTCGTCGTGTTCGTGACCGACGCCGGGAGCTGCGACGTCCGCATGGCCCAGTCGCTCTGAGTCGCGCCGTCCATTACGCTCCGACATTCGCCGTAGTGGAGGAAGTCGATGAGCGACTGGACCGGCCAGGCTGCCGACCGGATCGAACAGATCGTTGCGACCGTGCGCGACCGGACGGTGGTTCCGGCACGTTCCGCGAGCCAGGTCGTCGTCTTCGGGTTGCTCGCGGCCTTCTTCGTGGGGACCGCCGTGATCCTCCTGACGATCTTCGTGTTCCGACTCCTCTGCCTCGCGCTCCCCATCTGGGCCGCGTGGTTGGTCCTCGGGGGAATCTTCGTGGGCGCCGGCGCGTTCTGCTGGGCGATCCGTCGCGCGCGGCCTGGAGGCCCTTCCCGATGCCTGAAACCCGAGAGCTCCTGATCATCGGCTCCGGCCCTTCCGGTCTGACCGCCGCGGTCTACGCAGCCCGGGCCAATCTGAACCCCCTCGATGGTCGAGGGGATCGGCGCGGGCGGCCAGCTCATGCTGACCACCGACGTCGAGAACTTCCCCGGCTTCCCCGATGGCATCCTCGGGCCCGAGCTGATGATGAAGTTCCGCGAGCAGGCAGAACGCTTCGGCACCGAGTTCGTGACCGCCGACGTCGACCGGGTCGACTTCGATGGGCATCCGTTTCGGGCCTGGGTCGGCGAACGCGAGATCGTCGCCGAGTCGGTGATCGTCTCCACGGGCGCGACCGCCCGGCTGCTCGGCCTCCCGTCGGAACAACGCCTGCTCGGCCACGGGGTGTCGACGTGCGCGACGTGCGATGGCTTCTTCTTCCGCGAGCAACCCATCGCGGTGATCGGCGGCGGCGACTCCGCACTCGAGGAGGCGCTGTTCCTCACCAAGTTCGCCACGTCGGTGACCATCGTGCACCGCCGCGACGAGCTCCGAGGCTCGAAGATCATGCAGGAACGCGCCTTCGCGAACCCGAAGATCTCCTTCCGGTGGAACTCGGCGGTCGAGGAGATGCTCGGTGAGACGAAGGTCGAGGCGCTCCGTCTCCGCGACACCGTCACCGGCGACGTCTCAGATCTCACGGTGAGTGGTGCGTTCGTCGCGATCGGTCACACACCGAACACGTCGCTCTTCGTGAACCAGCTCGATCTCGACGAGAACGGCTACGTCCGCACCGGGCCGTCGTCGACCGCGACGTCGGTCGACGGTGTGTTCGCGGCCGGCGACGTGCAGGACCACGTGTTCCGCCAGGCCATCACCGCCGCGGGCACCGGCTGCATGGCGGCGATCGAAGCCGAACGTTGGCTCGAGGCCCGGCGCCACGCGACCGCGACGACATGATCGATCCCTGACCTCGACCGGAATTCCGCTCGTCACGTCAGTGTTGGCACCCACAGACTCCGACCCCTTCGGCTCGGAAACATCTGATCTCGCAACATTCGTTCTCAGGACACCCGAAAGGACCATCCAACGTGTCTGACGAGATTGTTACAGTGAGCGACGCGACCTTCGACGAGACGGTCGGTAGCTCCGATACACCCGGTCATCGTCGACTTCTGGGCCGAGTGGTGCGGGCCGTGCAAGATGATCGCCCCCACCCTCGAGGAGATCGCGACCGAGCAGGACGGCAAGCTGACCGTCGCGAAGCTCAACGTCGACGACAACCCCGACACCGCACGGCGGTTCGAGGTCATGAGCATCCCGACCCTGCTCGTGTTCAAGGACGGCGAACCCGTGAAGCGCCTCGTCGGCGCCAAGGGCAAGGGTCAGCTGATGCAGGATCTCGCCGAGTTCATCGCTTGATCGACGGCGCCGACGTCCGTTCGCGGGAGCCCGGGGCGAAGCCGTCCGGGACCTCCAACGGAGACTCGGCGCCCTCGGTTACTCCACCGCGTCCGACGATCCCGGGACGTTCGCCGACGCGACCGAAGCCGCGATCCGAGCCTTCCAGGAGGCGCGGGGCCTCCGCGTCGACGGTCGGTGCGGCAAGCAGACCTGGTCGTCGATCGTCGAAAGTGGCTTCGCGCTCGGCGACCGATCGCTCTACGAACATCGACCCATGCTCCGCGGCGACGACGTCGGCGACCTCCAACGGCGACTGAACGCGCTCGGCTTCCACGCCGGGCGCGAGGACGCGATCTTCGGGCCCGAGACTGCGTCGGCGCTCCGCGAGTTCCAGCGAAACGCCGGACTCAACCCCGACGGCATCGCGGGGCCGAGACGCTCGACACCCTCCGGCGTCTGGGCACCCTTGCCGGCGGTTCGATCGCGAGCGTCCGCGAGCGTGAGGAGCTCCGCAGGCCCCGCACGCCTCCAGGGTCGGCGGATCTACCTCTCGGTCGCGATCGGCCTCGAAGTCGCTCGGCTCGGTTGTGACCCGCGACCTCCGAGCCGCCGGAGCCCACACGCTGCTCGACAGCTCGGGCGTCCGATCCCAGCGTCACCGCCGGCGCAGGCCAACCGCTACGACGCCGATCTCTTCCTCGGCCTCCGCGCCGGCGACGGCCCCGGGTGCCACTGCTGCTACTTCGCGACGTCGTCGTTCCGCTCGGAGGCGGGATATCCGGATCGCGTCCACCGTCCAGGCCAGCCTCGCGACCATGATGCCCGGCGAGGTCGGCGACGTCCGGGGGCGGACGTTCGCGGTGCTGCGCGAGACCCGGATGGCCGCGGTCGTGTGCGAGCCCGCCGGTGATCCCGGAGGGGATGCGCCGACTGGTCAGTCGCAGCTCCCGAGGTCGGCGCCGCGATCGTGGCCGGCGTCCGTCGAGGCTTCGAGGAGCCCGTCGACGCCGCCTGACTTCTGGTCGGCTCCGCTACGCCGGCTCGATCGCTCACCCGGCCGACCTCCGCCGCACATCCGCCGACCTCGCTGCGCTCCTGACCTACTCTCGGCCGATGACCGACTTGTAGATCCGCTCGAGGTCCTCGAGGTCGGAGAACTCGATCACGACCTTGCCCTTCTTCGCCGTCATCGAAACCGTCACGCGCGTGTCGAGGTGGTCGCCGAGAAGCTCCTCGAGCTCGAGCAGGCCCGGCGGGCGAAGCTGGCGGGTCGCGGAGTCCGCGGCCACCGCACCCGTCGACCGTCTCGGCGTCTCCTTGGCGCAGCCCGGATCGCCTCTTCGACCGCCCGCACCGTGAGGTCGTCGCTCACAGCCCGGCGGGCCAACTGCTCCTGGAAGGCCCGGTCGGGAGTACCCAGCAGTGCCCGGGCGTGGCCCATCGAGATCGAGCCGTCGCGTACGAGGCGCTGCACCGTTGGCGGAAGCTGGAGCAGCCGCATGGTGTTCGACACCGCGGCTCGACTCCGACCGACCCGAGCCGCGACCTCCTCGTGGGTCAGCTGGAAGTCTTCGATCAGCTGCTGGTATGCGGCCGCCTCTTCCAGGACGTTGAGGTCGGACCGGTGGAGGTTCTCGACCAGCGCGTGCTCGAGGGCCGACGCGTCGTCGGTGTCGCGCACCATCGCCGGGACGGTCTGGAGACCGACTCGCCGGGCGGCCCGCCACCGGCGCTCCCCGGCAACGAGCTCGTAGCCACCCTCGACCGGACGGATGAGGATCGGCTGCAACACGCCGACCTCTCGGATCGATTCGGCCAGGGAAGCGAGCGCCTCTTCGTCGAAGTGCGATCGAGGTTGATAGGGGTTCGGCCGGACATCGGCCACGAGGACCTCTTCAAGCCCGGAGACCTGCTCCCCGACATTGGCCGGGATCAGCGCCCCGAGCCCCTTACCCAATCCGCCGCGTGCTGCCACTGCTCACCTCTCTCGCCAACTCGCGGTACGCGATCGCACCGCGTGACATCGGGTCGTACACCGTGATCGGCTTCCCGTACGACGGGGCCTCTCCGATCCGGACGTTGCGCGGCACCGTGTGCCGGTACACCTTCGGGCCGAAGTGGGCCCGAACCTCCTGCTCGACCTGATCCGCCAGCTTCGTGCGAGCGTCGTACATCGTGAGGACGATCCCGCGGACGTCGAGCGTCGGGTTGAGGTTCGTCCGTACCAGCGCCACGTTGCGCAGGAGCTGGCCGAGTCCTTCGAGCGCGTAGTACTCGCACTGGATCGGCACGATCACCCCGTCGGCAGCGGCGAGCGCGTTCACCGTGAGGAGACCCAGTGAGGGCGGGCAGTCGATCAGGGTGAAGTCGTAGTCGTCGCGAACCTGCTCGAGCGCTCGCCGGAGCTTGAGCTCACGAGAGAACGCGGGTACGAGCTCGATCTCTGCGCCGGCCAGATCGATGGTCGCGGGGGCGACGAAGAGGTGCTTCACACTCGTCGGCTCGACACAGTCCTCGATCGCGGCGTCGTTCATCACCACGTCGTAGATCGACATCTGGAGATCACGGGCGTTGATCCCGAGTCCCGTCGTGGCGTTTCCCTGCGGATCGAGGTCGACGACCAGCACCCGGTAGTCGAGCTCGGCGAGTGCGGCGCCGAGGTTCACTGCCGTCGTGGTCTTTCCCACGCCGCCCTTCTGGTTCGCGACCGCGAGGATCGCGGGGAGCTGCAGGGGTGGGATCTCTTCGAACACCGGCCGGTCGGCTGTTTCCTCGCTGCCCGGAAGCGGGTTGGCCGGGCCCCGTGGAGATCCCCGGCGAGGGCGCCGGCCGCCGCCGATGCGGTCTTGCGGCGGTGCGGCCGCACCGGAGTTCGCAACCGTGGGTTCAGCGGACCCCGGCGTTGCGGCCGGTTCGTCCGCGTTCACCTTCGCCGGAGGGTTCGGGTTCGATGGCGACGTGAGGGGCTGGGCCTCAACGACCGGTCGATCCTGCGTGACCGCCGATGGAGCGACACCCTCGGGGCCGTCCGGCACGGGTGTCGTCGCGTCGGCAGCTGCGTTCATGGATCCGGTGTTGGGGTCGTTCATCCCGGTGGACTCCTCCGTCGGGTCGGTTTCCTCGTTCGAGCGCCGGGAGGCAAAGAAGCGGCGATGCTTGCGCCCCGGCTCCTGGCCCTCCGCGCCCATGCGTTGTCCCTCTCGTCAACGGGGATCCCGGTCGGCGTGCTGGCCCTCACCTCGGCCGTCGGCGGGAATGTTCCACGTGAAACATCGCGGGGCTCGCGAGCGGCCCGGCTGGCGACGTCCGAGTGGAACAGGAACGGGCTGATCCTACGGCCCCTCGGACCCGCGTGCTACGACCAGAGCCGACGTTTCGAAGATTTCCCGGTCAGTGGCGGAGGAATCTCGGCCTGCTGACCGTCCGCCCAGCCACCGGGGGCTCTCCGACCGGCTTCGAAGACTCCGGCGCGATGTTTCACGTGAAACATCGCGCCAGCTCAACCGGATTCGCGCCCGATCTCGGTCCAGAGCGGTCGTTTCGACGGAATCCCGGTACGTCGAGGGTACCGATCCGACAGGGGATGCAGCTTGTCGATCGCCACCGAGCTCACTCCGGCGCCGGTGCTGGGTTCGGCGGGACCGAATCCGAGCTCGAGGAGGGGCTGGGCCGGCCACCGCTCGCTCGACGACGCAGCCCCCGGCGGCTCGCTCACCAGCAATCGACCCCCTGGACGCACGAACGGCGCGGCGCACTCGGCGGTGACGGCGGGGCGGGCGAAGCTCCTCGCCACCACGACACCGAACCGTTCCCGGAGAGTGGATTCTCGTCCGGCGGTCTCGGCCCTATCCCGAATCGAGTCGATCCGGTCGGTCAGACCGAGACTCGTGATCGCCCGTTCGCAGAACGCGATCCGTCGTGCCGAGGCATCCAAGAGCGTTCCCCGGGCCTCGGGCCACGCAAGGGCGAGCACGAGTCCGGGGACCCCCGCGCCCGAACCGAGGTCCAGGAACGAGTCGGGAGGATCGACCCGGGTCGCGAGCGTCTGTGCGTGACGGATGTGGCGGTCGACGGATTCCGGTCCGAGCAGCCCGAGTGTCCGGGCCTCCTCGAGAACGGACTCGAGGGTGGACACGGGGTCCACCGAACAGCCCGGACTCAGGCGCTGCGGATGACGACGCGGCGACGGGGTTCTTCGCCCTCCGACACCGTCTCGACACCGTCGAACTCGCCGACGGTGTCGTGCACCACCTTGCGGTCAGGGGGCGGCATCGGATCCAGCACCTGTTCCCGGCCGCTCTCGAGCACCTTCTCGACCAGATCCCGGGTGAAGGCTGCGAGCGCTTCCCTCCGCTTCGCCCGGTATCCGGCGACGTCGACATGGATTCGCATCCCGTGACCTCCGGTCCGGCGCTGCACCACGGTTCGAACCAGTTCCTCGATCGCGTGGAGGGTCGCTCCCCGCGGGCCGACGAGCAGGCCCAGGTTGTCGCCTGTGACCTCGACCAGGAGGATCTCGTCGTCGATGCGTGCCGCCACCACCGAGGCGAGGCCGAACGCCTCGACCAGCCCCCGGGTGAACTCCTCGGCGGCCTTGGCCTGTTCCTCGACCGAGATCTCGGGCTCGTCGCTCATCTTCGTGTCTCCCTCATCGGTCGGTCGCCTCGACGCCCGGCCATCTGCTGTCGGCTTGTTCTCGGATGCCCCGCCGCTCCGGCTTCGGCCGCCTCGCCGTCGTCGGGGTCGTGGTCCCTCGTCGTCGCCGGCCCGTTCCGCGGCACCGGCGCCTGATCCACCCTGACTGTTCGCTCCCCGAGACGGTCGCGAGTTGCCACCATCACTCGAGCCGGATCCGGACTTGCGCGGCTTCCGGCCACGTCGGCGCTCGCCCGGCTTCTCGCGCGACACCGGCTTCACCCGGGCCCGCAAACGCGCCTCGGTACCGCCGAAGCGACCGAACAGACCCGCCTTGGGCTCGACCAGGATCTCGAACTCGACTTCGTCCTCGACGACCCCGAGCTGGTCGAGCGCGAGCTCGAGGGCCTCTTCGACCGATCGTCCGGTCGTCTCCACCCATTCCATCGCGCTACCGCCGCTTCTTCTTGTTGCTGCGGCGCTTGTTCGCGGTTCCGGCGTCACTTCCGGAGCTCGATGCCTTCGAGCCCGACGCGCCACCCGTGCTGCTCTTGGAGCCCTTGACGGTGCCGCCGGCTTCGTCATCGGTCGTTGCCCCGCCGTCGCCGTTCGACTCGGGAATCGCGGCCGGTGCCGGCTTGGTGAAGCGGGCCAACAACCCTCCACCTCCGGTTTCGGCTTCCGTGCTCTTGGCGTCGACGACACCCTTCGCTCCGGCCGCCACTCCGGCGCCGTCCATCTTGCGGATGATCAGCTCCTGCTGACCCATCTGCCAGAGGTTGCTCACGAAGAAGTAGAGGACGACACCGGCAGGCAGGTTGATCGAGATGAAGACGAAGATCAGGGGCATCACCTTGCCGATGATCTGGGCCTGCTGGTTCCCACCGCCGGGGCTGTTCTTCATCGTCTGGCGCTGCTGGAGATATGCGGTGATCGCCACGCCGCCGACCAGGAGCCAGTAGGGGAGCGCGGCTGCGAACGAGCTGTGGTGGCCTCCGGCCGCGGTCGAGAGGTTCATGCCGAAGAAGTCCATCTGCGGGCTCGCGCACTTCGGGCCCGCACCGGCACACATGTTCTGGTGGAAGGCGGAGTTCACCGGTGTGTACTTGGCCGGATCGCGCAGCACCCGGAACAGGGAGATGAAGATCGGCATCTGCGCCAGGAGTGGCAGGCAACCCCCGAAGGGGTTGATCTTGTTCTCCTTGTAGAACTTCATCATCTCTTCGTTGAGCTTCTGCTTGTCGTCCTTGTACTTGGCCTGGAGCTTCTTGATCTCCGGCTGCACCCGCTGCATCGCGATCATGGATCGCGCCTGCTTGGCCGTGAGTGGGTAGAGGACGAGGCGCACGAGGATCGTGAGCAGGATGATCGCGATGCCGTAGTTCGGGATGATGGCGTACAGCCAGGAGAGGACCGTCCCCATCGCATTGAAGATCGGGTTGAAGACGTCCACTATTTCCTGCCCTTCGCGACGGCGTGGTCGGCTGACGGCTCCGAACGTACGTTCGAAGCAGCAACCCCGGGCACGGGGTCGTGTCCGCCGGGGTTCCATGGATGGCAGCGCCCGATTCGACGGGCACCCAAGATGAGACCTCGCCACGCTCCGTGATCTCGAACGGCGAGGAGTGTGTACTGCGAACAGGTCGGCCAGAACCGACAACTCTGTCGCTTCCACGAGAATGCGTGCTGATATCCGCGAATGGTGACGATCACCGCGCGCGCCGCGATCGACGGCCGCGTCTCATCGGCGATCGAGACGGTCGCGGCGGCCTCGCTCACGACACCACCGCCGTCCGGCGCAGCGCCTCGCCGAGCGCACGGTCGAGCTCGGACCAGCTCATCGACACCGCGCCGACCCCTGCGCCGATGAGGTACGAACAGCCGGGTTCGAGCTGGTCGCTGTGGGCGCGCACCAGCTCGCGCAGCCGACGGCGGAGTCGGTTCCGGACCACCGCGGTACCCACCGGTCGTCCGATCGCGAACGCCACGGCGGGCGCGGTCGTACCGTCGGTCCGAAGCACTCGGACGGCGATGGGACCTGCACGATGACGTCGAGCCCCCGCGAGGGCACGGAATGTCTCACGGCCGTGGACGCGTCGAATCAGGCCGAGAGCTTGGCCCGGCCCTGACGGCGCCGGCCCTTGATCACGGCGCGACCAGCACGGGTGCGCATCCGGAGTCGGAAGCCGTGCTTCTTCTTGCGCTTCCGAATGTTGGGCTGGAAAGTCCGCTTCAACGCTTCCTCCTGAGGGGATTCGCCCTCGCCCCCGAAGTGGTGGGGGTCTCGGCACCGGGGTGTGGTGCGGTCCGGGTGGTGGTCCCGAGGACGGGTCCGGACGCGGGGCGAACGCCCGAGTCTACGGTGCTCCCCGCTCGTACCGCAACGCGTCGGCTGCACTGATCGTCGCGACGCGCGGAGCCATCGGTGGACGCCTCCCCTCGCGCCCGCGGCTGCCGCTCCGGGCCTGGGGACGCCTCCCCCGACGACCCCGCGCGCTCCCACCTGCGGAGAGGTCGCGCCCCTTGTCGGTTCGCGAGGACAACTGATAGGTTCTCGCCGCTCTCGATCGATCCGGCCTCGGTCGAGCTTCCCCAGTATCGCGGCGTCCCGACCCTTTCCGGGCTGGGGCAACGCATGCAGATCGACCGAGGTGGCGGAGCTTCGTTCGACCCTTCTCCACACCTGTGGACGCCTCTGTGGATAATGGCGAGCACCTCCAGCTCCCAGCCGACAACCTGACTGCCGACGACCTGTGGATGAGCGTGTCCGAGCGTCTTCGCGCCGAGCTCGCCGACGGAACGTGGGCGATGTGGTTCGGCGATGTCCGCGCGCTCCGGCTCACCGATGGTGAGCTCGTGCTCGGTGTCCCGAACGCATACGCCGTCGAGAAGATCCGATCCACCTACGGTGGCCTGCTCCTCGAAGCGCTCCGGTCCGCCGGTGGTGACCAGGTGACGATCGATCTCGAGGTCCACACCACCTCGCGCATCGAGGAACCTGTCCTCGTGGCCGCACCCGCCGCGACGGCGGGCGGCGCCGGCACGCCCCCGGTCGTGGCTCCCGTCACCCCGCCCGCGGCCCCATCACCAGAGCCCGCATCGGTCTGGGTCCCCGGCACGCTCAACGAGCGATACACCTTCGACCGGTTCGTGATCGGAACGTCGAACCGCTTCGCCCACGCCGCCGCGCTGGCGGTCGCCGAGTCGCCGGCACGTTCGTACAACCCCCTCTTCATCTACGGACCGGCCGGGCTGGGCAAGACCCACCTCCTGCACGCCATCGGCAACTACGTCAAGCACCTCTCGAAGCTGAAGCGTGTTCGCTACGTCTCGACCGAGGCGTTCATGAACGAGTTCGTCGAGGCGATCCGCACGAACACCACGCCGGCATTCCGTCGCCGCAACCGCGAGGTCGACGTGCTGCTCATCGACGACATCCAGTTCCTGGAACGCAGCCAGCAGCTCCAGGAAGAGTTCTTCCACACGTTCAACACCCTGCACGAGGCCGCGAACCAGATCGTCATCTCGTCGGATCGCCCTCCGAAGGCCATCTCCACGCTGGAGGACCGGCTCCTCACGCGCTTCGAGTGGGGTCTGACCACCGACATCCACCCGCCGGAGTTCGAGACCCGCCTCGCGATTCTCCGCATGAAGGCCGAGTCGGAGCGGCTCGGTGGCATCCCCGACGAGGTCCTCGCGTTCATCGCGAGCAACATCTCCGACAACGTCCGCAAGCTCGAGGGCGCGCTGATCCGGGTCGCGGCGTACTCCAGCCTCAACCGGACACCGCTGTCGGAAGAGGTGGCCCGTCACGTGCTGGCCGACCTGCTCCCGCCGGCCACACCCCGCGTCATCACCCCCCAGCTCATCCTCGACGAGACCTCGAAGATGTTCGGGTTCACCGTCGACGAGCTCTGCGGCAAGAGTCGGCGCCGGCCCCTCGTCATCGCCCGCCAGATCAGCATGTACGTCTTCCGTGAGCTGACCGACTACAGCTACCCCAAGATCGCCGAGCAGTTCGGTGGTCGCGACCACACCACGGTCATGCACGCGGTCGAAAAGGTGAAAGGCCTGATGACAGAGCGACACACCATCTTCGACCAGGTGAACGAGCTGATCAGCCGCATCAGATTGGGCACCGGTGGATAAGCCTGTGGACGCCTGGGGATATCTCCACCTTGTCGGGGAGAACGCGCGGGACGAGAGAGTTCACCCCCCGACCCCTGTGAACTCCAGGGGAAAACGTCGGCACAGCGATACCGTGCTCCACCTGCGACGATGCGATGTCGTCCACAATCCACAGGCACTACTACTACTACGACCTATTTCTTCTTCTTCGCGGGGAGGTGTGTGGTGAAGTTCCGCTGCGAGCGCGACTCCCTCGGAGAGGCGATCTCGGCCGCCCAACGGGCGGTGGCATCCCGCACGGGCGCGTTGCCCGTGCTCTCGGGGCTCAAGGTCTCGGCAGCCGACGGCGCGCTCGAGCTGGTGGGTTCGGATCTCGAGCTGACCATCCGGGTGCGGGTGGCTGCGCAGGTCGAGGAGGAGGGCCAGGCGGTCCTTCCCGCCAAGCTCTTCAACGACATCGTCGCGAAGCTCGAGGCGGGTTCCGTCACCGTGGAGACCGGCGACGACGACGCCGCGACGATCGAGGGGGGCCGGGCGAGCTACACGTTGCGGCTGCTGCCCCTCGACGACTTCCCGCACCTCCCGGATCCAGCAGGATCGTCGATCACGGTCGATGCCGGACCGCTCGCGGAAGCGCTGCGCGGCGTCATCCCGGCGGCCTCGCGTGACGATGCCCGGCCGATTCTCACCGGCGTGCTCCTCACGGCCCGCCCGAACGGCCTCCGGCTGGTGGCGACCGACTCGTACCGCTTGGCCGTGCGCGACCTCGAAGGCGTGAGCATGTTGGCCGAGGGTCAGCACGTGCTCGTCAGCGCCAAGGCTCTCGGCGAGGTACAGCGTCTGCTCACCGACGGCGAGATGCAGGTGCTCCTCTCGGAGCGCGATGTTCGATTCAGTGGGGAGCGCGGAGAGATCACGACGCGATTGATCGACGGTGAGTTCCCCAACTACGAGCAGTTGATCCCGAGTGGGTATCCCAACCGGCTGACCGTCGCACGCGAGGCGTTGTCCGATGCGGTGAAGCGCATGCAGCTCGTCGGTCAGGGTCGCGACAGCTCACCGGTGCGACTCACGATGAGTGCCGACGGTGTCGAGCTCTCGTCGACTGCGCAAGAGGTCGGCGAAGCGCATGAGATGGTCGATGCGAAGTACGAGGGAACCGACCTGACCGTCGCGTTCAACGCCCAGTTCCTCCTCGACGGGGCTCAAGCCGTCGCGGGAACCGATGTGGTGCTCGAAGCGCTCGATCCGTTGAAGCCGGCCACGTTGCGCGCGGTCGATCAGGCCGACTTCATGTATCTCCTGATGCCCGTCCGCATCTCCTAACGAGAAGCCCGGGGCGTCGGTGCAGCTCCGTCGGCTCTGGCTGACCGATTTCCGCTGCTACCACGATCTCGATCTGGAGTTCGGGCCCGGCGCGACGGTGCTCCGGGGGGCCAACGGCCAGGGCAAGACGAGCCTCCTGGAGGCCGTGTGCTGGATCGCGTCGGCCCGATCGTTCCGAGGGGTCCCCGACGCAGCGCTCGTCCGAACGGGGGCGACCCAGGCGGTCGTGCGGGCCGAGTCGAGCCGCGGCGACAACGATGTGCTCGTCGAGGCCGAGATCAACGCATCGGGGCGCAACCGGATCCTCGTGAACCGCCAGCCCCTCCCTCGCCGCAGTGAGCTCGGCCGGGCCTTGCGCGCCACCGTGTTCGCGCCCGACGACCTCGAACTGGTCAAGGGTGGTCCATCCGGTCGTCGGGGCTACCTCGACGACCTCCTCATCGCCGAGCGCGGCCCGCTACGACGCCGCCAACGCCGACTTCGAACGGATCCTCAAGCACCGGAACGCGCTCTTGAAGGCCGGCGATCGGGGATCCGACGCCGGTATGACCCTCGATGTGTTCGACCAGCAGCTGGCCCAAGCCGGGGGTGAGATGGTCCGGGGCCGCCTCCGTCTGGTTGCCCGCCTGACCCCCTGGCTCCAGGAGTCGTACGAGCAGCTGGCGGGGGAGCACACCGCGGTCGAGGCCCGCTACGAGGCCGACTGGTCGCCAGAACCGCTCGACGCGAGCTCGGTCGAACAGGTCGAGCCCCTGCTCCTCCAGGCGCTGGCGGACCGCCGGCGCGACGAGTTCGATCGCCGCGTGACGCTGGTCGGACCACACCGCGACGAGTTGCGACTGGTGCTCGATGGTCTCGATGCACGCACCCACGCGTCGCAAGGTGAACAACGGACGCTCGCGCTCGCGCTGCGGCTCGCAGGGCACCGTGTCGTCGCGGACGTCATCGGCGAGAACCCGCTGCTGTTGCTCGACGACGTGTTCAGTGAGCTCGACGCAGCTCGCGCGACCGCGCTCGTCGCGCAGCTGCCACCGGGCCAGACGTTGATCACGACGGCGGGCGTGGTTCCCGAGACGGTGCGCCCCGAACGATGGCTGCGGGTGGTCGACGGCAAGGTCGAGGCCGATGCGGGGCCGAACACCGGGTGAGCGACCAGTCGCAACGATCGGGGGCCGCGCCGCTTGGGAGACGGTCTTGCCCGGGTGAGTCGCGAGCTCGGCCTCGCCCCACCCGATGCGTTCCTGATCGTCACGGACCAGTGGCCGGCGATCGTCGGGCCCGCGGTCGCGGCGCGGGCGCGACCCCGTCATCTGCGCGACGGGGTGCTCACCGTCGACGTGGACGACGGTGGGTGGGCGACGCAGTTGCGCTACTCGGAGGCCGATGTGATCGCGCGCTACGCGGCTGCCGGCGTCGAGATCGAACGGGTCCGCGTCACGGTCGGCAAGACCGGCTGAAGAACCCCGCGCAAAGCTCGGTCCGAGGCCCTCCGGGAGGGGGGATTCTGGTAGACTGTCATGAGTGGC
Organism: uncultured Actinomycetes bacterium; assembly: GCA_963829475.1. Taxonomy (GTDB): domain Bacteria; phylum Actinomycetota; class Acidimicrobiia; order IMCC26256; family JANYLB01; genus JANYLB01. The sequence continues at coordinate 124,725 of CAWHIU010000004.1, forward strand.
ATTCAGGGCTCCGACCTGGAGTTTTGGTCGATTCGGCGGGCGATCTGCTCCCGGAATCGCCCCAGGTCATCCGTTCGGATCCGAGCCCGTCCCGGAGTAACCCCCGCACCCGGCAAGAGAGGCTCGCGCGTGGCGTACGACGCCAAGGCAATCACTGTTCTCAAGGGGCTGGACCCGGTCCGCAAGCGCCCCGGGATGTACATCGGGTCGACCGGGCCCGTCGGGTCTCCACCACCTGGTCTACGAGGTCGTCGACAACTCCGTCGACGAGGCGATGGCGGGCGAGGCGACCCGCATCGACGTCACGCTCCTCGCCGACGGTGGTTGCCGCGTGGTCGACAACGGGCGCGGCATCCCGGTCGACGATCACCCCGACTACAAGGGCAAGTCGGCCGCCGAGGTCGTGCTCACGGTCCTCCACGCCGGCGGCAAGTTCGGCGGCGAGGGCTACAAGGTCTCGGGCGGTCTGCACGGCGTCGGCGTGTCGGTGGTCAACGCGCTGTCGAGTCGTCTCGACCTCGAGATCCACCGTGACGGCAGCAAGTGGATCCAGCACTACGCGAAGGGCGGCAAGCCCCAGGACAAGATCTCGAAGGCCGGCCCGTCGAAGCGGAGCGGCACCACGATCACGTTCTGGCCCGACGCGACGATCTTCGAGGAGACCGAGTTCCGGGCCCAGACGCTGCTCGAGCGGCTCCGCGAGATGGCTTTCCTCAACAAGGGTCTCGAGATCCGCTTCCGCGACGAGCGCCCCGACCCCGTGCTCGAGCAGACGTTTCGGTTCGCCGGGGGCCTCACCGACTTCGTGAAGCACCTCAACGCGACCAAGGAGCCGCTGTTCAAGCGGGTCGCTGCGTTCGAAGACGCCTCGGAAGCGGGCGAGATCGACGTCGCGATGCAGTGGAACACCGGCTACTACGAGGGCATCCACTCGTTCGCGAACAACATCGCGACCACCGAGGGTGGCATGCACGAGGAGGGCTTCAAGAAGGCCCTCACCAACGCAGTGAACAAGTACGGCCGGGCCAAAGGCCTCATCAAGGAGAAGGACGACAACCTCCTCGGTGAAGACATCCGTGAAGGTCTCACCGCGATCGTGTCGGTGAAGCTGCGCAACCCGCAGTTCGAGGGTCAGACCAAGACCAAGCTCGGCAACACCGAGATGCGGTCGATGGTCGAGAAGGCCACCAACGAGAAGCTCGGCGACTGGCTCGAAGAGCACCCGCCCGAGGCGAAGCAGATCTTCAACAAGGCCACGACCGCGGCGCGTGCGCGGCTTGCCGCGCGCCAGGCCCGCGACCTCACCCGGCGCAAGTCGGCGCTCGAAGGCGCGGGTCTGCCGGGCAAGCTCGCCGACTGCTCGTCGCGTGACCGCAGCGAGTGCGAGCTGTTCATCGTGGAGGGAAACTCAGCCGGTTCGTCGGCGAAGGACGCGCGCGACCCGCGCATCCAGGCGATCCTGCCCATCCGGGGCAAGATCCTCAACGTCGAACGGGCCCGCATCGACAAGATGCTGAAGAACGCCGAGATCCAGGCGCTCATCCAAGCCATCGGTGCCGGACTGGCCGAAGACTTCGCGGTCGACAAGATCCGCTACGACAAGATCATCATCCTCGCCGATGCCGACGTCGACGGCTCGCACATCCGGACGCTCCTGCTCACCTTCTTCTTCCGCCAGATGAAGGACCTCGTCGAGCAGGGCCACGTCTACGTCGCGCAACCACCGCTGTTCTCGGCGCTCGTGGGCAAGACGAAGACCTACCTGAAGGACGAAGCCGCGCTCGAGGCCTTCCTGGCCGCGAACGAGGGCCGCAAGCCGGAGATCCAGCGCCTCAAGGGTCTCGGTGAGATGGACTTCAACGAGCTCTCCGAAACGACCATGGACCCGGGTCTGCGTACGTTGCTCCAGGTGAGCGTGGAGCAGGCCGCGATCGCCGACGAGGTCTGCTCGATCCTCATGGGTGAAGACGTCGAAGCCCGACGCGGGTTCATCCAGCAGAACGCCAAAGACGTCCGCTTCCTCGACATCTGACGCGACCCGCACGGCCGACCGCATTCCCCGCAACCACACATCTCAGCGAGAGGTAGCAATTCATGCCCGACGGGCAGCAGACGCTCGGCAACATCGAACCGATCGAGATCCAGGAGGAGATGGAACGCTCCTTCCTCGACTATGCGATGTCGGTCATCGTGTCCCGCGCGCTCCCCGACGCGCGCGACGGCCTCAAGCCGGTGCACCGCCGGATCCTCTACGGCATGTACGACTCCGGCCTGCGCCCCGACCGCGCCCACGCGAAGTGCGCGCAGACCGTCGGTCACGTCATGGGCCACTACCACCCACACGGTGACAGCTCGATCTACGACGCGCTCGCGCGCATGGTGCAGGACTTCTCGCTCCGCCACCCGCTGATCGACGGCCACGGCGCGTTCGGCTCCCCCGACCCCGAGTCCCAACCGGCAGCAATGCGCTACACCGAGGCGCGGCTGGCTCCGATCGCGATGCAGCTGCTCGCCGACATCGATGAAGACACCGTCGACATGGTGCCGACCTACGACGGCAAGGACACCGAGCCGTCGGTGCTCCCGGCGCGGTTCCCGAACCTGCTCGTGAACGGCAGCCAGGGCATCGCAGTCGGGATGGCCACCAACATCCCACCGCACAACCTGGGCGAGGTCATCGACGCCACGGTGCACCTGATCGACAACCCCGAAGCCACGAACGAAGACCTCATGGAGCACGTGAAGGGGCCCGATTTCCCCACGGGTGCGTTGATCCTCGGGCGCGGCGGCATCATCGACGCCTACCGCACCGGCCGCGGTTCGGTGAAGCTGCGAGCCGTCGCCGAGATCGAGGAGATGCGCGGTGGCGGCGAGCGCATCGTGGTCACCGAGATCCCGTGGCAGACCTCGGTCGAGGGCATCGAGCGCAAGATCGCCGATCTCGTGAACGCACGCGAGATGGACGGGATCCGCGAGATTCGCAACGAGTCGGCGAAGGGCAACACGCGCCTCGTCGTCGAGCTCCGTCGCGACGCCAACGCGCTCGTGACCCTCAACAACCTCTACAAGCACACGCCGCTGCAGACGAGCTTCGGCGTCAACATGCTCGCTCTCGTCGATGGCGTGCCCCGCATCCTCGACCTCCGGGGCGCGCTGAGCGCGTACATCGACCACCAGATCGAGGTCATCACCCGCCGGACCCAGTTCCGGCTGCAGAAGGCCCGCGACCGGGCGCACATCGTGGAGGGCCTGGTCCGGGCGCTCGACATGATCGACGCGATCGTGGCCCTCATCCGCGGTTCGGAAGATGTCGACTCGGCGCGTGACGGCCTGATGGCCGAACCGTTCATGTTCAGCGAGATCCAGGCCCGCCACATCCTCGACATGCAGCTCCGGCGGCTCGCGCAGCTCGAAGGTCAGAAGCTGCGCGACGAGCTCGCCGAGCTGATGGAGACCATCGCTGAGCTCGAGAGCATCCTGAACAGCGACGCCAAGCTCCGCTCGGTCATCAAGCTCGAGCTCGGCGAGGTTCGTGGCGAGTTCGCGAACGAGCGCCGTACGAAGCTCACGTTCGACTCCGGTGATCTCGACACGCTCGACCTCATCGAAGACGAAGAGGTCGTGGTCGTGCTGTCGAAGAAGGGTTACGTGAAGACGGTCGCCTCCGACGCGTTCCGCAAGCAGGCCCGCGGCGGGCGCGGGGTGCGCGGCGGGAACCTGCGCGACGAGGACTACGTCGAGCATCTCCTCACCACCACGGCCCACTCGTACCTGCTGTTCTTCTCGAACCGCGGGCGTGTCTACCGCCTCCGCGCGCACGAGATCCCGATGAAGGAGCGCACCGCGCGGGGAACCGCGTTGGTCAACCTCGTCGCGCTCGCGCCGGAGGAACGGATCGAGGCGGTCATCGACACCCGTACCTACGAAGATGGCGCGTTCTTGTTCTTCGCCACCCGCAAGGGCCAGGTCAAGAAGACCAAGATGAGCGAGTACGACTCCTCGCTGCGGTCGGGGCTCATCGCCATCAACCTCCACGACGACGACGAGCTCGTGCGGGTCATCCAGACCAGTGGTTCCGACGACATCTTCATGGTGTCGAAGAACGGGATGACCATCCGGTTCTCCGAAGACGACGTCCGCTCGATGGGGCGCGCGACGGCCGGGGTCCGGGGGATGAAGCTCAAGAACTCCGACGATGCGGTGGTGAGCGCCGACCTGGCCCGCGACGACACCGTGATGCTCTTCGTGAGCTCCAGTGGCCACGGAAAGCGAACGAAGCTCGACCGGTTCAACACCCAGGGTCGGGGCGGCCAGGGCGTGCGGGGCATGAAGATCACGGCCAGTCGGGGCGAGGTCGTGGCTGCCTTCACGGTGGGCGCCGACGACGAAGTCCTCGTGTTCTCCTCCGCCGGCAATATCATTCGGATGGGCGTCAAGGAGATCTCGTCACAAGGGCGGGACGCGACCGGAGTCCGGGTGGCCCGGCTCGGCGACGGCGAGACCGTCGTCGCGGTGGCACCAGTGCTCGAAGCCGACGAAGACACCGACGCCGAACCGGCGTCTTGAGCGAAACCCGCAACCCGGCCCACTGACGATCGAGAAGGACGGCGAGCAGGCGATGGCGCTGGAAGTCGGTGGCCCTGGTGCCCAGAATCCTGTGCCGGGTACACCGCGCCCCGCGGCGGCGCCGACGCGCCGCGACCGGCCGGCGGATCCGTTGGGGGCCTCCGCCATGCCATCGCTCGGCCGCAACGCCCACCGTCGCCGGACGGTGGTGCGGCACGTGGATCTCTGGTCGGTGCTCAAGATCTCGCTGTGCTTCTACCTGTGCGGTCTTCTGGTCACCATGGTGGCCGGGGTCGTCCTCTGGATCATCGCCTCGAGCGTCGGCGTCGTCCACAACGTCGAGCAGTTCATGGGCGACCTCCTCAGCGCGAAGAACTTCAAGTTCCTCTCCGCCCAGATCCTCGAGGGCGCGACGCTGTTCGGCCTGGTGATCGTGATCCTGTTGGTGATCGTCACACTCGTCGCCGCGGCGTTCTACAACCTGTTCGCAGAGTTGATCGGTGGGATCGAGATCGTCGTCGAAGACGACTGATCGCCGTTCGGCATCAGGCCCTGCAGCCGCTTCGAGGGCGACGCGCGGCGTGCTGGTAATCTCGCTCGTTCTCCGGGGCTATAGCTCAGTCGGTTAGAGCGCATCGCTGATAACGATGAGGTCGGTGGTTCGATTCCACCTAGCCCCACACCTTGATGGTCGAATCCGCTGCGGCAGCTCGATCGCCCAACTGTTCGGGCCCTCTGGGGATTGTCCGCTGCCTCCGCTCCTTCTCCTCTTGATGGTCGAATCCGCTGCTCACACCGAGCCGAACCTCACCCAAAGAGTGTCGGTACACTCCGGTGCGTGAATGCATTTCGTCGGGGGCTGTTCGTGGCATCGCTCGCGGTGCTCGCCAGTGCGATCGTGAAGCTGCTGTCGAACCGCGATCACTCCCAGCCCGAGAACGGCGGGTGGCGCCAGCTCGACGGCCCCGACTTCCGTTGATCGCTCCGGGCGCGCGATGACGACTGCCCTACTCGTCGGCCTTGGCGCCGTCGGAGGACGAGCCGCACGCCAGCTGCTCGAGACGCCCGGCATCGACCGGGTGCTCGTGACCGACCGGCGGGCCGAGAATGTCGGAGCGTTGCAGTCGGTGATGAACGTGGAACCCGTCGAGTGGGTGCCCCCGCACCCGCCGCCGAGTGGTGTCGGGGTGATCGCCGTCGCCGTTCCCGACGACGAAGATCTCGCGATCGCGCGCTGCGCGGTCGAACACGGCGTACCGTTCGCCTCCGCCGCCGACGATCACGACGCGATCACCGCGCTCTTGGGTCTCGACGCCGCGGCTCGCGCCGCGGGGGTCACGCTCGCCGGTGGTTGCGGGCTGGCGCCAGGGCTCGCGGATGTCCTCGCGTGTCACGCGGCCGGCGCGCTCGACGCGGTCGAGGAGGTCGATGTCGCTCGGGCCGGTGTGGCCGGCCCGGCTTCTGCGACCGTCGTGCGGCGGGCACGGGGCGAGAAGGCGGCGGAATGGCGCGACGGGTCGTGGCAGAGCGCGCGCGCCGCCGGGCCCGAGCTGGTGTGGTTCCCCGATCCGATCGGCGCGCGCGACTGTGAGCTCGCCGCGGGTGGTCTCGATCTGCTGGTCAAGGCGATGCCCGAGCTCGTGTCGGCCACGTTCCGTCTGGCGGAGCCACCGGCCCGAGGGATGGGCGAGCGGTGGAACGAGCGGATCACGCGCCGATCGGGACCCGAAGGATGGGGGGCGACGCGCGTCGAGGTCCACGGGCTGCGAGGCAGCGCGCGCGAGTCGATCGTGTACGGCGTGGTGGAACGTACGGCGGTCGCGGCGGGAACCGTGCTCGCGCTGGTCGCCGCGCACCTCTCGGGTGCGCTCGAGCTCGGACCGCCCGCGCCGGCCGGGGTGCACGGCGCGGCGGAGCTCGTCGACCCGGTTCGGTTCCTCGCCGAGCTGAATCGCCGCGGCGTGATGGCTGCTGTGTTCGAAGGCGTCGCGGTTTCCTGAGGTGCTGGTTCGACGCGCGGCGTTCGCCGCTGCTCTCGCGGTCCTCGTCGCGTCGTGCTCGACGGGTGATGGTTCTGCCAACTCGAGCACCCAACGACGGTCGAGCACGACCTCGACGTCGCGCGTGCCGGCGAAGACTGCGACGACTTCCACGAGTGTCGCCGCGCACGACGCGGCGCCCGTCATCGCAGATGCGGGGTGGCAGCTCCCGAGTCCGCGTGACCGTGAGGTCGCGCTCACCGACGGAACGACGGTGTGGCTGCTCGGCGGGCGAGATCCCGGGAAGACGTCGCGCACGAGTGTGCTCCAGATCGACCCGGCGACCGGTGTGTCGAGCCAGGTCGGCGATCTCGCGGTCGGCGTCCACGACGCAGCCGGGGCGAGGCTCGGGGGTCGGCTCATCGTGTTCGGGGGTGGGAACTCCTCGACCGTGCCCTCAGTGCAGGCATTCACGCCGGCCGCAGGTGGCTCCGTGATCGGTGAGCTTCCGCAGGGACGCTCGGATCTGGTTGCGACGATGGTCGGCGACCGCGCGTACGTCCTGGGTGGGTTCGACGGCAGCGCGTTCACGCCCGACGTCCTCCAGACGACCGACGGCACGACGTTCACGACGGTTGCCACGCTGCCGGTGCCGGTGCGGTACCCGGCGGTCGCCGCGCTCGATGGGAAGTTGTACCTGTTCGGCGGCGGCCTGTCGGGAGCGTCGGAGTCGGCGACGGGTGACAGCGCGGCGATCCAGGAGGTCGACATCGCGACCGGACAGGCTCGGATCGTGACCCAACTCCCGCACACCTTGTCGCACGCGACCGCGGTGACGGTCGGTGGTCAGATCTTCGTCCTCGGAGGTCGGCTCGACGGAGCGGTCTCGGCTCAGGTGTGGCGCTTCGACCCCGCTGCGGGCACGCTCGTGGAGGCGGGAACGCTCCCGGTCGCGGTGTCCGACTCGGCTGCGGTCGTGGTGCACGGCGTCGCGTACTTGCTCGGTGGCGAGGGAGCAGCGGACGCGCCGGTTGCATCGGTGGCGACGCTTCGGGTCGGGTGATCCGGTGAGCGGCTCTCCCGCCGTGCCGCGTGAGCCGGCGATCTTTCGCAACCCGTCGCGTGCGCTCGCGGCGGCCGGCGGCCTGTTCGTGTTGCTCGCGATCCTGACCGCGGTGGTCAGCACCGATCATCGGCTCGGGATCGACGACGCGTGGTGGCGGACGATGCGTGATGCCCGGAACGCCACCTTCACCGACGTTTCCAAGGGCTTGAACGTCTTCGGCAACTTCGTCGTCCAATTCGTGATCCGTCTCGCGGTCGCGGCGCTGCTGGTGGCGCGATCGTGGTGGCGCCGCCTGGCCGCGTGGGCGTTTCTCGCGCTGTTCAGCACCCCGATCTGCGATCTCGCCAAGGCGCTGGTGGATCGCCCCCGGCCCGTCGGCGGCCTGGTGCATGCCACGGGGGCTTCGTTCCCGTCGGGTCACGCGGTGGCCGCTGCGGCGACCGCGTTCGGGATCGTCCTCGTGTTCACCCGGCCGGGCCGGGCCCGGATCGTGGGTTTCGTCATCGCAGCGATTTTCGCGGTCGTGATGGGCTGGAGCCGGACCGAGCTCGGGGTGCACTGGCTCACCGACGTGGTCGCCGGCGCCGCACTCGGCACCGCGGTCACCTTCGCGGCGTTCGCAGTGGCGGATCTGGTCGGTCGCCCGACGTCGGAACCGCTCCAACCGGCTCCGGCAAGGCAATGACGAGCAGAAGTCGACGGCTGCGCGTCGGCCTCGCGATCGCGCTGGTGGCGGGAGCATTCGGCGCGTCCTGCACGACGGGTGACGGCGCCGCCTCGGATCGCACCGACGGCCGGGTCGCGAGCCAGAAGAAGTCGGTCACCACGAGCACTACGACAACCACGCCGACACCGACGACCACGACGTTGGTCCGGCCCGACGGCAAGACCGCGGCTGACCGTACGCTCACGTTGGAGAAGGAGATCACCGGCGATCTCACCCCGAAGTCGGTGGTGTGGTCGGGCGGCAACGAGTTCTTCGCCCAGAACATGATCTATTCGCACACGATCGGTGTGTACGACCGCGCGTACAACCGCGTCGCGTTGATCCCCGACACGGTGCGACTGTCCGACTTCGGCTTCCCGCAGTATCCCGACACGTACCAGGGCGGCCCGGTCGAGATCGCGTTCAGTCCGGGCGGGAAGTACGCCTACGCGAGCAACTACCAGATGTACGGACCGGGCTTCGACAACCCGGGGAACGACAACTGCAGCGCGGGCAACTGGGACCCGAGCTTCGTGTACCGCATCGACGTCGCGAAGCTCGCGATCGATCAGGTCATCGAGGTCGGCGCGGTGCCGAAGTACGTCGCCGTGACGCCCGACGGCAAGTACGTGCTCGTCACCAACTGGTGCGGCTACGACATGAGCGTGATCGACACCGCGACCGCGAAGGAGGTCACGAAGATCCCGATCGGGCCGTACCCGCGCGGCATCGTGGTGTCACCCGACAGTCGCACTGCGTACGTCGCGATCATGGGCGGGAGCGGGATCGACGTCGTCGACCTCGCGACGCTGCAGGTGACCAACCAGATCTCCGGTGTCGGCCGGGCGCCGCGCCACCTCGTGCTCTCACCCGACGGCACGACGCTCTACGTCACGCTCAACGGTGAAGGCGACGTCGCCAAGGTCGACCTCGCGAGCGGAACCGTCGTCGGCCGGGTCGCCACGGGTCATGCTCCCCGGAGCATGGCGATCTCCGACGACGGCACCGCGCTCTACGTCGTCAACTACGACTCGGGCACGATGAGCAAGGTCCGGACCGCCGACATGACAGTGCTCCAGTCGGTGAACACCAACCAGCACCCGATCGGCATCACGTATGACCCTGCGAGCCGCCACGTCTGGGTCGCGAACTACAGCGGCAGCCTCCAGATCTTCGACGACGCCTGAGCCGAGTTTCCAGCCGACCGGACCCGACGCGCGAGACTGGTCGACGCACACCAGGGGACGTAGCTCAGTTGGCTAGAGCACCTGCTTTGCAAGCAGGAAGTCGTGGGTTCGAGTCCCATCGTCTCCACCGAGAAGACCCCGCTGAGAACGCTGCAGTGCGCTTCACCTGAGGTTCACGGCGCCCGTCGTGCCATCCGCGTGCCACTTCCGTGCCACACGATGACGTGCCACACGATGAGCGTACCGGCGGTGCCGACGCTGCGCTCGCGTACGCTCGTAGCGCTGAGGACGGCACCGTGAGCTTCGAACGCATCACCATCGATCCGGCACAGATGGGCGGTCAACCGTGCATCCGCGGGCTGCGCATGCCGGTCGCCACGGTGGTGGCGATGGTCGCCGACGGCATGACCGCGCCCGGGTTCGACGCCTCAGCTCCCACCGAGCTGGCGGCGGGTCGAGCCTGGAGCAAGGCTTTGGGGGCCTCGTTGTGAGCGCGGTTTCTGAGCGGATTCAGCGCCGATCCGGCGACTCCAATCAGGCAGTTCTGGCGTCACGCCATTGCGGGACGCGTCAAGCGTCGAGGTCCCAGCGATATTCGGTGGTGCCGCTGCGGTTCGCGTATTGCAGGCCGATGACGCGATGCCCGTTCGTACGCCAGGCGACGATCTGGAGATTCTGTCCAGTGGTGTCAGGCCCGACACTCGGGACGGGACCGGGTGCCGTAAGCAGGCAGTCGACCGTCTTGCCCGAGAGCTTCACCTCGGCGTGATCGATTGCGTCATTCCCGCCCGTGACGTCGATGAAGCCATTCACCTGAACCATCGTCGGAGGGCCACTCGGATCCAGTCGAACCGTGCTGATCAGGTTCGGGATCACCTGGAACGGCTTCGGCAAGGCCGTGATCTCGCTCCCGTGCCGGTGCGCCAGCAGCTCGCGGCCCTCGTACAGCTTCCCGCCGACCGCGATGTCGTCGCCCCCATCGCCGTTCTGATCCCCCACGGGGCGGAACTGGCTGAACGAGCCCTCGTTGGGACGATCGGTGGCGTCGACCCTGACGCCGACGTCCCTCGGATCGTGGACGCCGGGGGAAACGGTGCCCGAGACGATGTAGATCTCTTGCAGATTTGTGCCGACGCTGAGGATGTAGTCGCTCCTCCCGTCGCCGTTGAGGTCACCAACGTTCCACGAGCCCGTGACGCCGGCGAAGTCGACGAAATCGCCGGACCTCTTGAACGTGACGACACCGTCGGGCCGGTCCACATGGACCTGCTGGGCGCGAACGAGGCCCCCCTGATCTGGCGAATCAGACACCGGCTCCCGAGTGATGGAATCGCCGCGACTGTCCACCATCGGACTGAACTGGCTCGGATACTCCAGATGCTCGCCAAGACCGATGTCCTCTGTCGAGTAGGCATTGCGAACATGGAACACCGGTAGGAGCGTCCGAGCGCACGACCTCGTGCCGATCGCGATTGCCGTTCCAGTAGTCCTTGGCGCCGGAGTGGTCGTATCGGATCGAAGCTGCGACGACGGCCGGGCCGAGCCACTGCACGCCGCTAGGACCACCGTCACTGTTGCAGCAACCACGACGCGCCTGCATCTAGCCACGCACACATAGTGCCCAGTTCTGGGGTGGGCCGCTATCAGTCCGGACCACACAGATCGATAGCGCCTGCGTGGTAGCGGGCAACGAGTTCGCTGACCCAGCCCTTCGATTCGTCCTACTCGCGAGCGACGGTGGACTGCGAGCGGCCCTCGAGGACCACCGCCGTGATGATCAACCGGGCCTTGGACATCGCCGAGCATGCCGACCCGACCGTTTCCTATGTCTTGAGACACCCGTTTCCTCTGTCCAGACGGACAGCACCTCCACCACACCTCGTCGCTCCGGCGCAGTTCCGAGCGGTATCAGCTCCCGTTGAGTCGCCGTTGGTGGACATGCACGGCGAGCGCCTCGTGTCGCTGCAAGGTGCCGGCGGGCTCTCAGCGGGTTTCCTGAAAGGCCGCTGAGGAACGATGCTCGCAATTCGGTCGCGCTTACGTGGCCCTCACATGCCCGGATCACAGTGGATCCGCGCGCTCGTCCCGAACTCGTGCGGGCGCCCAAGCCGGGATGCAGGCGAGGAGGACCGTGTCACGATTTGGAGCAACGAAGCGGACCGCCGGTTTCCGGCGCGTCAACACAGTCACCGGGTGGCTCGCCGCGGGCGCAGCCACGCTCGTCGGGGTCTTCGGATTCGCGGCCGCCAGCCAGGCCGCGGGAGCGAAGGCGTCGACCGCGCCGACGCCCTGTGCCCGTGCCGGCGAGTGGCGACACGACCGCCACCGCACCGCCACTTGTGCCGGATACGCCGTCGACGGATCCGGGTTACCAGAGCGATCCCGGATATCAGAGCGATCCGGGATATCAGAACTACCAGACGCCCGACACGTTGCCTCAGCGAACGTACCGTCAGCCCGTGGCGAGCTCCGGGGGCTCGTGAACGCCGTCGCCACCGCGGAGCTGCACGCGTTGGGCACCACCGCACGCGTCGTCGTGCGCGGCGACGATGCACACGCGGCGCGTGCGGTTCTCGCCGACGAGCTCGCCGCTATCGACCTCGCGTGCAGCCGCTTCCGCGGTGACTCCGAGTTGACCGAGGTGAACGAGGCGTCCGGACGTCGGGTTTCGATCGGACCACTTCTGGTCGAGGCGATCGAGGTGGCGCTCCGCGCCGCACGTCTCACCGACGGTCTTGTCGACCCGACAGTCGGAACGGCCGTGCGGATCCTCGGATACGACCGCGACTTCGAGGAGATCGAACGCTGCGGGCCGCCCCGCCGTGTGCGAGTGCAGCGCGTTGCGGGATGGCGCTGCGTCGAGCTCGACCCGGTCCGGGGGACGGTGCGCGTTCCGGCGGGTGTCGAGCTCGACCTCGGAGCGACCGCGAAGGCTCTCGCGGCCGACCGCGCCGCTGCGCGATTGTCGAGGGTGCTCGACACGGGCGTGCTGGTGGCACTGGGGGGCGACGTCGCAGTGGCAGGTGACACACCGATCGAAGGCTGGCCGGTGCGCGTCGTCGACGACCACACCCGCCCGGAAGCGGCTCCGGGCGAAACTGTTGCAATCCGGAGCGGGGGCCTCGCAACGTCGAGCACCACGGTCCGTCGGTGGCGTAGCGGCACGGAGTTGCACCACCACCTCGTCGATCCGGTGACCGGTCGCTCCACCACCGGACCGTTCCGGACCGTCACCGCGGCCGCCGCCAATTGTGTCGACGCGAACATCGCGACGACAGCAGCGATGGTGCTCGGTGCGGACGCTCCCGACTGGTTGCGAACCCACGGGTTCCCGAGCCGGCTCGTTGCCGGCGACGGCACGATCTGGCGCGTCGGTGGGTGGCCCGCTGCGGAGGAGGCGGGGTAGTGGTCGCGGTAACGACCTCCTCTGCACTGTGGTACTTCGCCGCGTGCCACGGGCATCGTCGCGCTGATCCTCCTGACCATGTCCGTGATCCTCGGGATCCTCACGACCGTTCGGTGGAGCAGTCACTCGTGGCCCCGTTTCGCCGTCGAGTACCTGCACCGCAACGTCACCCTCTTGCTCCTCGCGTTCATCGTGCTGCACGTCGCGACGATTGTGATCGACGGCTTCGCCCCGATCGGATGGATAGCCGTCGTCGTACCCCTGTCGTCGCCGTACCGACCGATCTGGCTGGGTCTCGGCGCGCTCGGCTTCGACCTCCTCCTTGCAGTCGCGATCACGAGTTGGCTCCGCCACCGCGTCGGGTTCCGCACGTGGCGCGTCCTGCACTGGTCGGGGTACGCCGCGTGGGTGCTCGTCGTCGTCCACGGCCTCGCAGCCGGAACTGACACCAAGCAGCGGTGGACCCTCCTCATCGACGCCGCGTGCGTGCTCGCGGTCGTGGTCGCGGTCTGGTGGCGGCTCGCGACCGGATGGGAGCAGCACACGCGCATTCGGATCGCGGGGCTCGTCGCGACGTTCGTGATCCCGGCCGCGCTCGTGGGCTTCGTGGTCGTCGGCCCGCTCGCTCCGAACTGGGCCCGTCGTTCGGGTACTCCGACCAACCTCATCCGACCTTCACATCGTGCCGGCGGGCGCCCGGCGCAGCTTGGTGCCGGCGTGCCCAGCCGGGACCGGTCGGCCGATACCTCCGAAGGGGCTCGGTGAGCCGCGTACGCGTCGCCGCCGCGCCGAAGCCGTGGCCCGAGGGGCCGAGTGGTCTGCCGCGGGTCCTTCTCGGGAGCCGGGACCGCCCGACGCTCACAGCTCATCTCGAGGTCTACGGGCCCCGCGGCGCCGCGGGATCCCGCGACCTGTTGAGCGCAACCGCCGAGGCAGGGATCCGCGGCCGGGGCGGAGCCGGCTTCCCGACCGCGACGAAGATGCGGGCGGTCGCCGGTGGACGCGGTGCCAAGGTGCTGGTGGCAAACGGTTGTGAAGGCGAACCCGCGAGCGAGAAGGACGAGTCGCTCATGTGTGGGTCGCCGCACCTCGTGCTCGACGGCGTCGTCATGGCCGCTGCCACAGTGGGAGCCGGCAACGCCTTCATCGCCGTCGAGCGCACACGACCACATGCCGCCGACGCCTTGCGAGCCGCGATCGAGGCGCGGGTACGCAACGGCGACGACCCGATCCCGATCCGAGTGGTGAGCGTCCCTGCGCGCTATGTCGCGGGCGAGGAGAGCGCGCTCGTGCACTGGCTCAACGGCGGCGACGCGAAGCCGACGACGGTGCCACCCCGTCCGTTCGAACGCGGTGTCGGGGGCCGGCCGACCCTGGTCCAGAACGTGGAGACCCTCGCCCACATCGCGCTGATCGGGCGCTTCGGGCCCGCATGGTTCCGGAGCCTGGGAACCGATGAAGATCCGGGGAGTGCGCTGGTCACCGCCGCGGGCGCGGTGGTGCGGCCGAGCGTGTACGAGGTCGCGATGGGCACCCCGGTCGGGAAGCTCCTCGACGCCGCCGGCGGTCCCGACCAAGACGTCGACGCCGTGCTCATCGGTGGCTACTTCGGCACGTGGGCCCGGATCGGCGACGTGCTCGACGTCGGTCTTTCGAACGCAGCGCTTCGGAGCGTGGGCTCGTCGCTCGGGTGCGGAGTCGTGGTCGCGTTGCCGCGCGCCGCGTGCCCACTCGTCGAGAGCGCCCGGGTGCTGCGCTACCTCGCCGAGGAGACGGCCGGCCAATGTGGTCCCTGCGTGTTCGGGCTCGCGTCCGTTGCCAACGCCGCCGGCGCGTTGGCGCGAGGCGATGCCCGCCCAACCGTGCTCGAAGATCTCCGTCGATGGAGCGACGTCATCAGCCGGAGAGGTGCGTGCCACCATCCCGACGGTGCGATCCGCTTCCTACGGAGCACGCTCGCAGCCTTCCCCGAAGAGATCGCGCTTCACCAGAGCGGCCGATGCCGGGCGACGAGCCGTCAGCCGGTCCTGCCGATCCCCCACGGGCGCACCCGCGACCTGGGCTGGCGTTGACGGTGCACCTCCGCCTCGACCCGATCGCATGTGACGGCCATGGAATCTGCGCGGAGCTCTACTTCGAGCGAATACAGCTCGACGAATGGGGCTATCCCGTCATCAGCAGCGAGCCCATCCTGCCCCAACACATGGAGCACGCCCGCCGGGCGGTGTTTGCCTGCCCGAAGGTCGCGCTCACTCTCGTCGAAGACGATTGATCGCGCCGGTCGCCCAACGACGGCGAGGATGGCCGGGAACAATGGCGCGATCCCGGCGTTGTACTGGTTGCATACGCAACGATCCTCCCGGGATCTGATCGAGGAGCCGGCCCGATGCCCGCAGTCACCGCAGACACCCTGACCCTTCCGAAGATCGGGTCCCCGACGCCCGAGCTGCACGAGCGCCCGGTCCGCTCGGTGACCACGGGCCCGCGCGCGTTCGAGGGTGAGGGGTTTCCGGTTCGTCGCGCCTTCGCGGGCGTCGACAAGGCCGCCCTCGATCCGTTCATCCACATGGATCAGATGGGCGAGGTCGACTACGGGCCGGGAGAGCCCCGCGGCACCGACTGGCATCCCCATCGCGGCTTCGAGACCGTCACCTACATCATCGACGGGACCTTCGTGCACCAGGACTCCCACGGTGGCGGCGGAGTCATCGCCAACGGCGCGACGCAGTGGATGACCGCGGGTGGCGGGATCCTGCACATCGAGACCCCGCCCGAGGAGCTCGTCGTCAGCGGTGGGCTGTTCCACGGACTGCAGCTCTGGGTGAACCTCCCGGCCAAGGACAAGTTCGTCGAGCCTCGCTATCAGAACCTCGAAGCCGACCAGGTCGTGCTGTTGTCGTCGCCCGACGGTGGCGCGCTCGTGCGGCTCATCGCCGGCGACATCGACGGACACGAGGGTCCCGGCGGTACCTACACGCCGATCACGGTCGCGCACGCGACGCTCTCGCCCGGCGCACAGCTCCGACTGCCATGGCGGGCCGACTTCAACGCGCTTGCGTACGTCCTCTCGGGGCGGGGAACCGTCGGCGCGGATCGTCGACCGATCGAGACCGGTCAGCTCGTCGTGTTCGGAGCGGGTGACACCCTCACGTTCGACAGCCACCCGCACGAGGCGCTCGACCTGTATCTCCTGGGCGGTCGACCGATCGGTGAACCCGTCGCGCAGTACGGCCCGTTCGTGATGAACACCCGGGCCGAGCTCGCGCAGGCGGTCGACGACTACAACGCGGGCAAGCTCGGGACCGTCCCGGCGAACGGCCTTCGCCCCTTCCACGTAGGCCGGAGCCGCTGACCCCTGCTCAATAGCTGGAACCGCTGCTCTTCGTGGTGGTGCTCGTGGTCGACGAGGAACCGGTACCGGCACCCGTCGCACCGCCGGTCCCGACCACGAAGGCACCGCGCATGCCCATCGCGGCGTGGAAGTTGCAGTGGTACTCGACCAGGCCGGCCTGGTCGGGAAGGGTGACGGTGACGTCCTTCTTCGCATCGGGCGCGAGGGTCTCGTCGATGCCGAGCGCGGAAACGGTGAAGGTGTGGGTTGCCGAACCCTCGTTGTGGAGCTCGACGGTGATCTTCTGGCCGGGTGCGCCCTTGACGTAGGTGGGCTTGAAGTAGAAGTCGTCGGCCTCCACCTCGAGCTTGGCGTCGGTCTTTCCGCTGATGTCGACGGTGTTCTTCGTGTTGACCTTGCCCGAGAGGGTCGCGGTCGCACCCGCCTTGGTCGTCGTTGTCGCGTCGCCTGAGCTGGTCGAGCTGCTGCTCCCGCACGCGGCGAGCCCGATCGCGAGCATCGGAACGGTCAACACCAACATCAGCTTGCGCACGGCGCCTCCTCAGAGCGTGGTTCGACGCCGGTACTACGAGCGCGAGTCGTCGCGGGATTGCCCGATTCCGAAGGGGGCTTCACACAGGATGTGGCCGGCGTCGTCGACGATCCGCACCGAGCGCACAGCCGAGTCGCGGATGGTCCCGCTCCACGCGCCGCGACCGTTGGCATCGACGGTGACGCGGCCGACCGTCGAATCGGCGCGTGCGCTCGCAGTCACGACGGAGTAGTCGCCGGGTGGCAGCGTTCCGTAGTCGACCGACACGACCGCCCAGGCCGGCACGCCCCGATAGAGGAACACGTGTCCGGCCCGCCGGCCGCCGGCTCCGATCATCGTGCGTTGGTGGATCTCGCTCGCTTCGGATGTTCCGCCGCGGCCGTCGGATGTCGTGGCCCGACCGATGAAGACACCACCGACGATGAGTGCAAGCACCACGGCTGCCGCGGCCAACGCGAGGAACACCCGTTGGCGACGCGATCCCCGACGAGCGATCGGTGGCGTGTTGATCTCGGCGGTGACCCTGGCGGTGAACGACGAGGTGGGTTCTCGTTCCGGTGCCAGCAGCAACAGCGAATCCGTGACCCCGGAGAGCTCGTCGAGTCGTGCGCGACAGGCGGTGCACCGTGCGGTGTGTTCGACGACCTCGGCTGCCTCCGCGCCCGTGAGCGTGCCCAGCGCGAACTCCGGGAGAAGCTCACGGATCGCGTCGCACGAACCGAGGTTCACGGGGTGGCCCTTCGTTCGGCCACGGCATCGCGCACACGATGCATCGCGGTACGGATCCGCGTCTTCGCCGTGCCGAGCGGGATCCCTTCGATCGCGGCGATCTCCTTGGCGGTTTGTCCGTAGAAGGTGGCGAGGAGCAACGCTCGTTGCTGCTCGAGGGGAAGCGTCCGGATCGACGCACCGACGCGCGCCACCTCCGAAGACCCGACGGCTCGGTCTTCCGGCCCGTGCTCCACCGAGACCAGGTCGACCAGCACCTCGGGGTCGACCGACACGGGTCGCCGCACCCGCACCGCGTCGATCGCGAGGTTGCGTGTGATCGTGAGCAACCACGTCACCACCGATCCCCGACGCGAGTCGTAGGCGCCGGCGTGCCGCCAGGCTCGGAGGAACGCCTCTTGGGCAACGTCTTCGGCGGCGCGTTCGTCGCGCACGATGGTCACGGCGAGTCCGAACACGCGTCGACGGAACCGCTCGACGAACGCCTGGGCCGCGTCCTGGTCACCGGTGGCCAAGCCGGCCAGGAGAGCATCGTCGGATACGGACCACACAGCAGCTACTACGGCTGTTCGCCGTGAAGAGATTGCGCGAGAACGCTCAAGGCCCACCAGGGTAGGCATCGGAATCGGCGTCGATCCGCCCAGCGAGCTATCCCCGGGTGAGGAGCGTCGGTCCGGCCGGTCGCAGGGGATTGCCGATCAGGTTGGTCGCGGCCGCGACGTTGAGGTTCCCGGGCCGGAGCAGCGCCGGCGAGACGGCGTTCAGGAACGTGTTGCCGGTCACCGTCACGTCGCGACAGTTGCGGATCGACACCCCCGACATCTTGTTGTTGCTCTGCACCGGTTGGTGGTTGTCGCGGACCTCGAGCCCGACCACGTCGCTGAACGCCATCACGCCACCGCCACCCTGGAGCTGGCGGGTGTCGGAGGAGTTCCCGATCACGCGGTAGTTCGAGCGGATCCCCTTCGGCGGGTTCACGTGGATGGTCATCGACTTGCCGGTGAACCGGTTCCCGATGATGTTCACGCCGTCGATCGTCGCCGCGACCCCCTCGCTGGCAAAGAAGAACAGTCGGCCCGGGCCGATCTGGTTGTTGCTGAAGGTGATGTTGTGCGAGACGTCGCTCCGGCTGCTCGGCTCCATGTCGATCGTCGCCCGGCGGGTCTGGCTGATGGAGTTGTGGTCGAACGTGATGTTCTCTCCACCCATCACGGCCCAACCCATTCGTCCGTTGCGCTCGAAGTGGGAGTTCTCCACCAAGAGGTTTCGCGTGGCGGCACCGACGTAGACGAAGTCGCCGTAGACGTCGTATGCCTGCACGCCGTCGAGCACCATGCCGTCGACGCCGCCGACGGTGTACGCGGTCTGTGCCTCGAGCGGAGCGACGTAGGCCTCGGGGCGCGTCCCCGCGTTCGGGTTCGCGCCCACCACGATCGTGTTGCGCACGGTGAGATCGCTGCCGCGCCAGAACTTGAACCCACCGCGGGTGCGAGCGTCGCGGAACCCGAGCTCCCTCCCGCTGGTGAACTCCTTGAAGGTGGCGCCCTGCCCGTCGAGCGTCAACCGGTTGCGGAACCGGAGGCGGATGGTCCCGTCGACGCGGTAGCAACCGTGGGGTGTGAAGAACAACGTCGAGCCGTCGGGAACCGAGGCGATCCACGCCACGATCTCGGCGGTCACGTCTCGGGAGCAGTCGGCCGGGATCGAGGCAGGGACGGTGTACGCAGCCGGGTCCGGAGGAGTCGCGCTCGCTCCCGGAGCGAATCCCAGTACCCCGCCGCTCAGGAGCACGAGCGCGACGAGACCCGGCGCGAGCACCCCGCGAAGGGTGCGGCCCCTCTCCACCACACCAGAGGTATCGACGGATGGGACCGAAAATCTGAAGTCCGCCGCCGAATCAGCTGCTGCCCGGAACGGTCACCTGGACTGGGCCGGGACGCCTCGATCCTCCGTTGGAGGGACCGCCGAGGTCTGGTCCCGCTGATGAACGCGCCGCCGCGGCCGCTCCGAGAGCACCACGATGGTCCACGCCGTGGCGAGCACGACCCACCCACCGATCGCATCGAGCAACCAGTGGTTCGCGGTGACGGTGATCGCGAACACGGTGCACAGCGGGTAGCAGAGCAGCAGCGCGCGCACCCAGAGGCGCCGGATCGTGGGAAGTACCGCGAGGACTGACCACGTCGACCACCCGACGTGCAGGCTCGGCATTGCGGCGAACAGATTGCCGAACGATGCCGCACCCGCACCCTCGGGTTGACCGCGTGGCCCGAGGATCACCTGCTGCTGGGGCCCGAAGTTGAAGAACCGAGCCGCGGTGTCGACGAACCCGAAACGCGGCGCCATCAGGCGCGGCGGCATCAACGGGTAGGCCCAGAAGCAGATCAGCCCGATCGCCAGCATCACGAGCAGGGTGTTGCGCCACCGGACGTACCGGGCCGGCGCCTTGCGGTACAGCCAGATGAGCGCCGCGACCGGGGCGACGAAGTGGATGGTCCCGTAGTAGACGTTCCAGAAGGCGAAGAACCAGTCGAAGCCGTTGAACCACTGTTGGATCCGGTGCTCCTGGTACAGGCCCACCACCTGCTCCCAGTGGACGACCGACCGAGCGTTCCGGAGCGCGATCGCGCCACTGCCCTGGACCTGGTCCCGGACCCAGTCGTAGAAGAAGTAGGCCGAAGCGACCCCGAGGGTCTCGAGCGCCCAGCCCCCGCGGATGTGTTTCGACGCGGGTCCCGGCGGCATGACGCCCGAGCCTACGGCTCGGCCCTCGACTGGTTGGTGGCAGGGCGCATTCAGACGCAGTGGGCCATACCGTGCGATCATTCGAGGATGCCGAGAATCGATCGTCGGCGCCTGCGCACCGGCCTCCGCCTCGGCCTTCCGAACGACCCGATCTCGAATCGGGCCTATTCGAACGCGATCAAGCTCCCGCTCGTCGGCGCGTCGGTTGCGCTGGCCGGAGCGTGGTTCGTTCCGGGCGTCTCTCGCGACGATCGGCTCGCGCTGATCGCGCTGCTCGCTGCGCTCGTCGCGTGCGTCGTCACGCTCGAGCTGACGTTGGCTCGATCGAATCCGCGTCTCGCGTGGTGCATCGTGACGGTGCTCGAGATGGCGACGATCGCGATCGGAATATTCCTCTTCCCGGGCACCTACGTAGCGGGCCTCCTCATCTACGCGGCCGTGGTCGCGAGAACGACCGCGATCGGAGGGTTGGGGATCGGCCTGGTCGCGAGCCTGCTCGCCACCGCAGGTACCGTCTGGGGGGCATTCATCGCGACCGGAGACGCCTCTGAGTTGGCGCTGACCTGCGGGTTCGCGATCATCGGGTACCCGACGGTCGCGTTGAGCGTCGACGGTTACAGCTTGAGCCGCCACCGCGCGACGACGCAGCTCGCGCGGCTCCACGACGCACTGCGGTTGGTCAGTGCCGAGCCGTCGTTGAGCGCGACGCTCGATTCGCTCGTGGAGGTCGTGCAGGAAGCGTTCGGATCAGCATCGGCGGCTGTGCTCCTCCGTTCCGGCGATCACCTCAAGATCGCGGCACCCGGGGTGCTTCCACTGCCCGGCTGGAAGGACAAGGTCGAGCAGTGGACCGCTGTCGCGCTCCAACTCGACGACGGCACCCCGGTCGCACGGGCAATGAGTCGGGGAGAGACGGTGGTGGTGCGCGACATCGAAACCGAGACGCGCTTCACCAACGGAGGATCGGCATGGCGGGACCGACTCAGAGGTCTCGGCCTGGCGTCGCTGGTCGTGGTGCCGCTGCGCCAGGGCGCGACGCCGGTCGGCCTGTTCCACGTCGCCTTTCGGCGCCGGGGTGCGCTCGCCGACGACGAGCTGGCCCTCCTCGAAGGGTACGCGGAGCAGGCCACGATCGTGATCACGCGAGCACAGGCGTACGCCGAGCTCGAAGCGGCCAACGCGCTGAAGTCGGAGTTCCTCGCCACGGTGTCGCACGAGCTCCGGACCCCGCTCACCGCGGCGAAGGGCTTCGTCGACACCGTGCTCTTGCAATGGGACCGGCTCGACGACGCGCAGCGTCGTCAGCTCCTGGAGCGGGCATCGGCGAACTCCGACGAGCTGGCGCGTCTGATCGATCAGCTCCTCGACTACTCACGTCTCGATGCCGGGACCGTTCGGGTGTTCCCGGTCGACGTGGAGCTCGTGGAGCTCGTGGGCGACGTGGTCGCCCGCATGGCACCCGTCTTCGACGACCACACCGTGGTCATCGATGCCGATGTTCCGGTCACCGCGCACGTCGACGCCGACGCGTTCGCCCACGTGCTCGGCAACCTCTTGACGAATGCCGTGAACTTCTCGTCTGATGGATCCCTCATCCGTGTCGTCGTCGTTCGGGATCCCGAGCGCGCGTGCATCTCGGTCCACGACGACGGGATCGGGATCGCGCCCGAAGAGCACGAGCGGATCTTCGAGCGGTTCTACCGGATCGGTGCCGATTCGGGTAGCGGCCGGGGCACCGGGATCGGCCTCGCGATCGCGGCCGGGTTCGTGGACCTGCTCGAGGGGACCATCGGGGTCGAGAGCGTGCCCGGGGCGGGGTCGACGTTCTGGTTCAGCGTGCCGATCGCCGGAGATTCCGGCCGCGAGCGTCGCACCGGAGTGGCGCTCCGGCGTCGGCGATCGCCCGTGCAGGAGTAGGCGCCCGCTCAGGAGTAGTCGTAGAAGCCGCGGCCACTCTTGCGACCGAGGTTTCCCGCCGCGACCTGCTGGCGGAGCAGCGGCGGAGCTCGGTACGCCTCGCCGTAGGCGATCCGCAGGTCGTCGAGGATCAGCAAGAGGGTGTCGAGGCCGATGCGGTCGGCGAGGGCGAGCGGACCGACCGGGTGGTTGTACCCGAGACGCATGCCGGTGTCGATGTCGGCGGCGGAGGCCACACCTTCCTGGAGGACGCGCATCGCCTCGCACATGAGGAGCACGCCGAGTCGGGTCGTGACGAACCCGGGAAGGTCGCGGACCTCGATGGTCTCCTTGCCGAGCTCGGCGCAGAACTGCAATGCGCGCGCGACCGTGTCCGTCGACGTCTCGGGCGCGCTGATGACCTCGACCAGGCTCATCGCCGGGACTGGATTGAAGAAATGCAGGCCGACCATCTGGGTGGGTCGCCCGGCCGCGGCGCCGAGCACCTGGATCGGGAGCCCACTGGTGTTCGATGCGAGCACCGCCGCGTCGGTCGCGGCAGCCCCGATCGCTTCCCACACCGACTTCTTGAGCTCCAGGTCTTCGGACACGGCTTCGACGACGACGTCGGCCGACGCGACTGCAGCCGCGAGATCGAGGGTGACGTCGAACGCTCCGAGCTCGCCGAGGTCGGCGTCGCGCTTGCGGGCCCGCGTCTCGTAGTGCTCGACCCGTTCGCGGGCACCGGCGACGAAACGTTCGTCGGACTCCACGATCGTGACGGAAAAGCCGGCGACCCGTGCCACGAACGCGATTCCCGCGCCCATGATCCCGCCGCCGATCACGGTGACCTTTTGGGCCGACGAGCTCGTCATGACATCTCCTTGCGCTTCAGGCTGAAGGTCGCGGTCGCCTTCGAGATCAGCTCGCCGTCGGCATCGCGGATCATGGACTCCAGGAAGGCGATCTGGCTGGAGACGCGCGACGGTCTCGCCGCGCACCGTGAGTGGATCACCGGCTTTCGCCGGCCGCATCAGGGTGCAGGCAAGGTCGAGGGTCAGGGCCCGGTCGCCCTTCTCGAGCCCGGCGTTGGTCGCGAAGTTCATCGCCGCGTCGTGGACGACCCCGTAGACCCCTCCATGCACCGAGCCGTGCGGGTTGCACGCGAGCTCGGTGGGAGTCCACGCCGCGGTCGCCCAGCCGTCGCCGTAGGCGTCGAATGTGAGGCCGAGCAGGCCGAGAAGGGCCATCCCGCCGTCGCCGAGTGAGCGATCCATGTTCCTGGGCACGAACGGGGAGACTAGAGGACACCGCGCCGGCGGGACTCTTTCGCAGGTGGGACCTGTTTGACCGAGCGGCGGTCCACCGCCGACAATCGTGACCGCACGGTCTGGTTGGAATCGGGAGCCGCGTGCACCGGCAAATGCCTCAGGAGGCACCGCATGCCCAACGCCGTCATCGTCGACGCGATCCGCACCCCGCTCGGGCGCCGCAACGGGAAGTTGAAGGACGTCCACCCGGTCGATCTCGCGGCGCACACGCTGCGCGCGATCGTCGAGCGCAACGACCTCGACCCGGCGCTGGTCGAAGACGTGTTGATGGGGTGTGTGATGCAGGTCGGTGAGCAAGGGATCAACATCGGCCGCAACGCCGCGCTCGCGGCCGGCTTCCCCGAGACGACCGTCGGCACCACGATCGACCGCCAGTGTGGTTCGTCGCAGCAGGCCGCGCATTTCGCCGCGCAGGGCGTGATGGCCGGTGCCTACGACGTCGTGATCGCGGCGGGCGTCGAGAACATGACCCGCGTCCCGATGGGGGCCTCGATGACGGGTCACGGTTTCCCGTTCGGCCCGATGATGACGGAGCGGTATCCGAACCTGGTCCCGCAGGGGATCTCGGCCGAGCTGATCTCCGAGAAGTGGAACATCAGCCGCGAAGACAACGACCGGTTCTCGGTGGAGTCGCACCAGCGGGCGGCGCGAGCCACCGACGAAGGCCGCTTTGCACGCGAGATCGTGCCGATCACGGTCACCGGAGACGACGGATCACCTGAGCTCGTCGGCAGCGATGAAGGTATCCGTCCCGACTGCTCGATGGAGACGCTCGCGAAGTTGAAGCCGGCGTTCCAGCCCGACGGCGTCGTCACCGCGGCCAACTCCTCGCAGATCACCGACGGATCGGCCGCGTTGCTGATCATGAGCGAGGAGAAGGCCAACGAGCTCGGCATGACTCCGCGCGCCCGGTTCCACTCGTTCGCCCTCGCGGGCGTCGACCCGGTGTTGATGCTCACCGGCCCGATCCCGGCCACCACCAAGGTGCTCGAGCGGGCCAAGATGACGCTCGACCAGATCGACCTCGTCGAGATCAACGAGGCGTTCGCGCCCGTCGTGCTCGCGTGGGAGAAGGAGCACCACCCCGACATGTCGACGGTGAACGTGAACGGCGGCGCGATCGCCCTCGGTCATCCGCTCGGATGCTCCGGCGCGCGGTTGATGTCGACGCTGGTGAGCGAGATGGAGCGGACGGGTGCGCGCTTCGGCCTCCAGACGATGTGCGAGGGCGGCGGCATGGCCAACGCCACCATCCTCGAGCGCATGTGAGCGGGCGACGTTCCGTGACGACGGGTGTGCGGACGTGATCTGGACGATCCTCAAGGTCTTGGTCGCGCTCGTCGTCGCGGTCGGGCTGTACTACGTGGCGGCGCGCATCATCCACATGTTCACGATCGTGCCCCCCGAGGAACCCGAACCGGGCGAGATCCAGCCCGTCGACTTCCGCTACCGCTGCATCGTGTGCGGAGCGGAGCTGACGATGACAGCCGCGCCGGGCGGCGAGATGCCCGAACCACCCCGCCACTGCCGCGAAGACATGCTCCTCGTCGCCGCCGACGCCAACCAGAACTAGACCGTCGACCGCAGCGGATTCGACCATCAAGTCGGAGAAGGAGCGAAGCCGGCGGTCAGCCTGCGCGGTTGTTGAGCGGGTGGGCGGTCGAGCCGGCGCAGCGGATTCGACCATCAAGTCGGAGAAGGAGCGAAGCCGGCGGTCAGCCTGCGCGGTTGTTGAGCGGGTGGGCGGTCGAGCCGGCGCAGCGGATTCGACCATCAAGTTGGTCGTTCACCGGGTTTTCCACAGGAAGTGGAAAACCCTGTGAGGAATGACAGCGATGTAGTTCCGCCACCCAGCGGAGTCGTTCAGCGGTAGGTGGTGGCGAAGACGAACCCCAGGGTGATCTCGGCCAGACCGAGAAAGAGATACCGGTTGTGCTGCTCACCCGGGAGAACGCCCAGGTAGTTGAGGATCACGATTCCGGCGCCGCAGAGCAGCAGGGCGAACATCGTGGTCGGTACCCACAGGGGGCTCCCGGCCTTCGCCTTCGGCGGCGGCGGCGTGTAGCGCTTGCTCGCCGGCTTGGCCGGACCCTTGCCCTTCCCCTTGGTCTTGGTCTTGCCCTTGGTCTGGCTCTTGCTCTTCGGGTCGGCCACGGTCTGGGAGGATAACCGGGGGCTCGGCTGCCACGCGCTTCGCCTACCGTGGGCTCCGTGGCCGGACCCAGGGTGCTCGTCATCGACAACTACGACTCGTTCGTCTACAACCTCGTCCAGTATCTGGGTGAGCTCGGCGCCGAGCCCGTCGTACACCGCCACGACGGGATCACCCTCGAGGAGATGCGGGCGCTCGAACCCGACGGCCTGCTGATCTCGCCGGGCCCGGGCCGCCCCGAGGACGCCGGGCTCTCGAACGCCGCGATCGAAGACTTCGGCGCTCGGGGGATCCCCGTGCTCGGCGTGTGTCTCGGTCATCAGTGCATCGGCCAGCTCTACGGCGGCGATGTCGTGCGTGCACCCGCGGTGATGCACGGCAAGACATCGGAGATCCACCACGAGGGTCGCGGCGTGTTCCGCGGCCTGCCCGATCCGTTGACCGCCACCCGCTACCACTCTCTCGTCGTGGCGCGTGACTCTGTACCCGACGTGCTCGAGATCACCGCGGAGACATCCGACGGGCTCGTGATGGGACTCCGGCATCGGGAGCTGCCGGTGGAGGGCGTGCAGTTCCACCCCGAGTCGATCCTCACCGAGTCGGGCCATGCCCTGCTCGGCAACTTCCTCGACGCCGTCGCGGTCTGACCGCTGGGACCACTCCCTGAATCAGGGGAGTGCGGCTGCTCGACCATCGGCGACGGCGAGACCGTCGGCGATGAGTGACGCGAGGGCTTCCCCGTCGAGCTCGTCGAGCGCGACCCGAGGTTCCGCGCGCAGTCGTGCCATCACGCGACCTCGACGTTGGCGGAACGACCCGTCGAAGCGGTTGTCTGTCGGTGGCGCGTCTCGTCGGCGAGCGGACCGCGGGTCGCACAGCGACGACGGAGTGGACACGCCCCGCACGCAGGAACGCGCGGCCGGCACAGGATCGCGCCGACGTCCATCAGCGCGAGGAGTCGGTCGCGCGCGGGCTGAGGCCGCGCCCGAGTCGGATCGACTCGGCCTCCGCGGAGGTCGTCGTGAGTCTGCGCCCGGAGACGCGCTCCACCACCCGACGCACGTTGACCTCGATGGCGGGGATGTCGACGTCGTCGGCCTGGCACCGCACCGCAGCCGCGGTGTACCGCCCGACTCCGGGGAGCACGGTGAGGTCGTCGGGCCACCCGTGCTCCGAGACCAACACGGAGGCTTCCCACAGCCGGCGCGCGCGGCGCGGATACCCGAGGCGATCCCACGCGCCGATCACCGCGCCCGCGCCTGCGTTGGCCATCACCCCCGGATCGGGGAATCGTGCGATGAACGGTGGCCACGCGTCGAGCACCCGACCGACCTGGGTCTGTTGCAGCATCACCTCGGAGACGAGGACCGCCCAGCGGTCGCGCGTCTGGCGCCACGGGAGGTCGTGGCGTCCTTCCTGCTCGTACCAACCACCGAGCGCTCCGGCTGTGGCCCTCGATCGCTCACCGTGTTCGGGTACCGCTCGGGGTGTGCCGCGGTCCTCCGCCTGCGCTCTGGTCTTGATGGTTCGCTCCGGCTGCGGCCCTCGATCGCTCACCGGTTCGGAGTCCGCGCGGGGTTGTCCGGGCCTCCGCCTGCGCTCTGGTCTTGATGGTTCGCTCCGGCTGCGGCCCTCGATCGCTCACCGGTTCCAAGTCTGCTCGGGGTGTCCGGGCCTCCGCCTGCGCTCACGGGCCGGGAAGCGACCCGTCGCCGACCTGGATCGTGACCGTCGATCCCGGGCTCACCTGCGTGCCCGCGCCCGGGCGACTGGCCGCTCACCTTGCCGGCGCCCGCCGGGGTCGAGGGCACCTTCTGCACCGAGACCGAGAGGCCCGCGGCGGAGATCGCCTGCTCGGCGGTCGACTGCGTGTTGCCGACGACGTCGGGCACCGCGACCCGGGCGGGGCCCGTCGAGACGACGATCGTGACGGTGCTGCTCCTCGGGTGCTTCGGAACCGGCCGCCGGTTCGGTGCGGATGACGTTGCCCGAGACGACGGTGTCGCTCGCCTCCTCGGTGGTCCGGGTCTGGAATCCGGCCTGACCGAGACGGTTCGCGGCCGCGGTCTGGGGCTGACCGGTCACGTCGGGGACAGGCGCCGTCGGCGGACCGCTCGAGATGACGAGCTGGACGTTCGACCCCTTCTGCCGGAGCTCGCCGGCGACGGGCACGGTGCGGATGACCCGGCCTTCGCGCGACGTCGCTTGTTCGCTTCTTCGATCGTCGTCGTCGTGAACCCGGCGGCCCGGACCTCGGCAACCGCCGCGGCCTGCTCGCTCCCGGCAACATCGGGGATGCGCGCGTCGGCCGGACCGCGACTCACGCCGAGGCGGACGTCGTCGCCCTTGTGGGCGCGGGTGCCGCCGGCAGGGGATTGGCTGACGACCGCGCCCTTCTTCTGCGAGTCGCTCACGATCGTGGTCGACGCTCACGGTGAATCCGGCAGCCTTGAGCGTCGCGGCGCGCGACCGCGACGTCGGTGGGGGGATCGGTGACCACGTTCGGAACGTTGGCGTCGCCGCTGCCGCCGCCCTCGGTCGAGCCGATCTCACGGGTGATGAGGAACGCGGCACCACCGATGATCGCGAGGAGCAGCACCACGACGCAGCGATCGCCGACGGGTTGCGCTTCTTGTGGTCGGCGGCGCCCGCGACGACGGACCGAGCACCGACAGCCGCAGTGCCGGAGCTCGGGACGTCGGCGATCTGCGCGGTGAGCGGGCCGCCCACGATCTCGCGTCCCCGACGGAACCGGAGGAGGTCGGCCCGGAGGTCGTCGGCCGACTGGTAGCGACGGTTCGGGTCCTTCTCGAGCGCGGTCATGATGATCTGCTCGAGTACGGGCGGCACGTCGGGCTGGCGCTCGCGCAGCGGAGGAACCGGTTCGCGCACGTGTTGGTACGCAACCGACACCGGGTTCTCGCCCGCGAACGGCGGGGTGCCGCACACCATCTCGTAGAGCACGACGCCGAGCGAGTAGACGTCGGAGCGACCGTCGACGACGAGACCCTGGGCCTGCTCGGGCGAGAAGTAGGTGGCGGTCCCCATGACCGAGCCGGTCTGGGTGAGCGCCTCGCTCGCGTCGGCGCGGGCGACGCCGAAGTCGGTGACCTTCACCTGACCGCTCGCCTCGATCAGCACGTTGCCGGGCTTCACGTCGCGGTGCACGACGCCGGCCTTGTGCGCGAAGGAGAGGCCGTTGGCGATCTCGGCCCCGATGCCGGCGGCGCGCAGCGGCTCGATGCGCGTCTGCGGCGCGCAGCACGTCGCGGAGCGAGTGGCCGTCGATGAACTCCATGACGATGAAGTAGGTGCCTTCTTCCTGGCCCCAGTCGTACACCGCGACGATGTTCGGATGGCTCAGGTTCGCAGCCGCCTGGGCTTCGCGTCGGAACCGTTCGACGAACGACGGGTCGCGCGAGAGCGCGCTCGTGAGCACCTTGAGCGCGACGGGACGATCGAGGTGACGGTCGTGCGCGAGGTACACCTCGGACATGCCGCCGCGCGCGATCCCACGCACGACTTCGTAGCGGTTGGAGTAGACCTGCGCCGGCGGCCATTCCGGCGAAACCCTACCGATTCATCCGGTCGGAAGTCCGAGCAAGGTCTCGATCATCGTCTTCGCGATCGGCGCGGCGATCTTGCCCGCCGGTGACCTCGGCGTCCGACCCCGTTCGAGCCGCCGTTCTCGACGATCACCGCGATCGCGACCGTCGGCGCCTCGGCCGGCGCGAAGGCGATGAACCATGCGTGCGGGTCGCGTCGGTTGCCCTCGCGCGTCGTCGTTCTGCGCGGTCCCGGTCTTGCCGGCGACGGTCACTCCGTCGATCTGCGCCGCGGTGCCGGTGCCGTTCGGTCGTTGACCACTCTGCGCATCATGTCGCCGACCTTGGCGGCCACGTCGGGTGGCATCGCGGTCTTCCACTTCTCGGTCTCGCGCGGTGCGGATGACCTTGGCGTCGGTGTCGGTGACCGAACCGAGCACGTGCGGAGTCGTTGATCACCCCGCCGTTGGCGACCGCCGCCGCGACCAACGCCATCTGCAACGGGCGTCACGGCGACCGGGCCCCTGCCCGATGCCTGCGAGCGCGAACTGTGGCGCGCTCGGTCGCGAACGTCCCCGCCTGCGGACCCTGGCTCGGAACCGGGCGCGCGGGTTCTCGTCGAGCGGGGGCGACCGAACCGATACCGAACTGGGCGTTGCCCGGCGGGAACTTCTCGCCGAGGTCGAGACCGATCTGCGCGAACGTCGTGTTGCACGAGTGCACGAAGCTCTCGTCGAGCGTTCCGCCGCAGGTGCTGCCTCCGAAGTTCGAGATCGTCGTGTTGGTCTGGGGAAGGGGGAGCTCCTGAAGCGACGGGTACACCGTCTCGGGAGTGGTCGTACCCGTCTCGAGTCCGACGCTCGTGGTCACGACCTTGAACGTGGATCCCGGGGGGTAGGTCTCACGCCATGCACGCGGCAGCGCGGGGTTGGTCGGGATCGGCGTTCAGGGCCGCGAACGCGGCACTGACCTCGGCGGCGTTGTGCGACGCGAGCGGTTGCGGGTCGAACGACGGGTTCGAGTACATCGCGAGCACCGCACCGGTGCGCGGGTCGAGAGCGACGACGCTGCCGCGCCGGTCGCCGAGTGCGTCCTTCGCGGCCTGTTGGGCCTTGGCGCTGATCGTGAGCACGACGTTGCCGATCGTCTGCTTGCCGGAGAACAGGTCGCGGATGTTGTGCAGGCTCCCGAGCTGGAGGCGGGTGTCGCGGCCGATGAGCACGTCGTTGTAGACGTTCTCGACTCCGGTGTTGCCGAGCGTGAACGACTGGTACCCGCTGATCGGGCCGAACAACGAGCCGAGCGGGTACTCGCGCTGGTACTCGAACTCGTCGTCGACCTTCACCGACTGGGCGACGATCTGGCCGTCGGCCGTGACGATCTGGCCACGCGGCCGGGAGAAGTCGCGGATCTGCGCGCGGATGTTGCGCGGGTCCCGCTCGAGCTTGTCGGCTTCGACGACCTGGAGATACGTGAGCTGGGCGACGAGTGCGAGGATCAGCACGGTGACGGCGAGCCCGACACGACGGATGGCGTGGTTCACCGCGGACCGCGCCGGAGTCGTCGGTTGCATCGCGCGCCCCGCGGGCCGGGGCGTCTCGGCCTCTGCTGCGGTCTCGTCGGATATTCGCAGGAGCAGCGCGATGAGGACGAAGTTCGCGAGCGAGCGACGATCCGCCGTAGGAGATGAACGGGAGCGTCACGCCGGTGAGCGGGATCACCCGGGTGACGCCGCCGACGATCACGAACGTCTGCACGCCGATGATCATCGTGAGCCCACCGGCGAAGAGCTTCGAGAACGGTCGGTCGGCCTGCATCGCGATGCGGAAGCCGCTGCCGATGAGCAGCAGGAACGCGGTGAGGATCGCGACGGTTCCGAGGAGCCCGAGCTCCTCACCGATCGCCGCGAACACGAAGTCGGTCGACGCGGCGGGGATCTTCTGCGGGCTCCCGAGACCGAGACCCGGTGCCCGCGAACCCACCGGTGCCGAACGCGAACAACGACTGCACGAGTTGGTAGCCCTTGCCCTGCGACACCGACCACGGATCGATCCACGTGGTCACGCGGGTCTGCACGTGCGCGAAGAACTGGTACGAGATCGTGGCGCCGCCGATGAACATCACGAACGCGACGAGCAGGTAGCTGGCCCGTTCGGTCGCCATGTAGAGCATCGCGGCGAAGAGCGCGAAGAAGAGCAGCGACGAGCCGAGGTCCTTCTGCATGACCATCACGATGATCGACAGACCCCACGCGAGGAGCAGCGGACCGAGGTGCTTCGGGTCGGGGAGAACGAACCGGCCCGATCCGACGGCTCCCGGCTGCGAGCAGCTCGCGCTTGTCGACGAGGTAGGCGGCGAAGAACACGACGAGGAGGATCTTCGCGGCCTCGCCGGGCTGGAAGTTGAGCGGACCGAGGCGTACCCACAGGCGCGCGCCCGGATCTCGGTCCCGATGCCCGGGCGCGAGCGGGAGGAGCAGCGCCGCAACGCCGAGCAGGAGGAACGAGTACCGGTAGCGCTCGAGCGACGCGGACCCGCCGCACGACGACCAGGGTGAGCACGAACGCGCGCGACGCCCGACCGCGGTCCAGACCGCCTGGATCGGCGCGAGCGCGCTCGTGCCCGCGAGCCGGTCGCGGTCGAGCCGGGTGATCACGACGAACCCGAACCCGTTGAGCAGCACCGCGATGGGCAGCAGGGTGGCGTCGGCGCGGGGCGCGAACCGGCGGACCGCGAGGTGGGCGACGGCGAACATGCCCGAGGATCGCCGCGCACAAGCGCGCCGAGATCGGGGGGAGATCGGTGGTCTTCGACGAGCGCGACGAGCACGTATCCCGCGACGACGATCCCCGCGGCGAGCAGGCCGAGGCCGAGCTCGTTGCTCCGGCGCGACCTGGCGAGCGCGGAACGGGGGCTCACGGTGCCCGGGTCGTCGAGGTCGAGGTCGACGTGCCGAGCCCGCCGCACGAGGGTGGTCGTGGTCGTGCTGGTGGAGGAGGTCGACGTCGAGGTGGTCGACGTCTGCAACTCGGAGTCGTCGGATGAAGGCGCTCGGCGCCTGCTCTGGGACGAGAAGGGGTGTCCGTCGCGCAGGTCCTGGCACCTGGCCCGCGGTCAGATCGGACGCTCGGCACCGAGGTGCGACGCGCGATGGTCGGGTTCCAACCGAGGAGCCCGCCGTGGACGCCGCGGTAGATCGTGACGGTCTGCCTGTCGATGCCGACGTAGTAGCTGTTGCGCGCGTGCCACCACATCGCGCCGACTGCCGACGCCGACGATGAGGAGGATCGGCACGAACCACCAGAGCACGCGAAACGTCCCCCTCCCGCGCGCGCCGGACCCGACCTCGTCGCAGCGCCTGCGACTGGGCCGCGGCGGCGGCCGCCGCCGCGCTGTCGGGTGGCATCGGCACGCGAGCCGGTACCGGATCGACAGTCGGCCGGGAGGGGTCGAGGCGGGACGGGTCGACATGCCGGAGAGCTGTCGTATCGGTCACCGGCGTGATCACGGGCGCGACCGTGGTGTCGACGACGGTGAGGCCCGGATCCGGAACTGCATCAGCCGGGAGCGCCGCGATCACGACGGCGGTCACGTTGTCCTCACCGCCGGCGGCGTTCGCGGCGTCGGCGAGCGCGTCGGCGGCCCGTTGCGGGTCGGTCTCCTGGCGAAGGATGCGCGCGATGTCGGCTGGGCGGATCATGGTGGTGAGACCGTCGGAGCAGATCAGGAGCCGGTCACCGGCTTGCAGCTCGACCGGGTAGAGGTCGACGCTGATGTCGGCGTCGATCCCGAGCGCGCGGGTGATGATCGATCGTTGCGGGTGGACCAGCGCCTGGTCCGCGGTGATGCGGCCCTCGCGGACCATCTCCTCGACGAGGCTGTGGTCCTCGGTGATCTGGCGAGAGCTCGCCGTCGCGCAGCGAGGTAGGCGCGGGAGTCACCGACGTGGCCGACGACGACCGCGTGTTCGCTTCCGACCGCGATCGCGGTGAGGGTCGTGCCCATCCCGGCGAGCGCATCGTCGCCGGCCGCCTTCTCGACCACGGCACGGTTCGCTTCGAGGATCGCTTCGTCGAGCGGACGACCCTGTGCGACCGCGGTGCGCAGCGCCTCGACCGCAGTCGTGCTCGCGACCTCACCGGCCCGGTGGCCACCCATGCCGTCGGCGACCGCGAAGAGCTGGAGCCCGACCTCGACGAGGAACCGGTCTTCGTTGCCGTCGCGCACCTGGCCGACGTCGGTGGTCGCGCCGACGACGAGCTTCACCGGACCACCCGCATGACGGTCTCACCGAACTTCACGGTGTCGCCCTTGCGGATGCCGGGTGATCTTGTCGATCCGCGCGCCGTTGACGAAGCGTCCCGTTGGTGGACTCCGAGGTCTTCGACGAGCATCTCCGGTTGCGTCGGAAGACGCGGGCGTGGACCTGCGAGACGAAGGTGTCGTCGGTGAGGACGACGCCGCATCCCGGCGCTCGACCGACGGTCATCTCGTCGTCGAGCGGGAAGATCTCGGCTTCGTACGGCCCCGCCACGATGACCTGGAGCGCCGATCCTGCCCCGCGCCCCCGTCTCGACGCCGCTGCGGTTGCCGATGCTGTGGCGACGCTGGTCGGCACCGCGGCCGCGACGGGTTGGGCCGGTGCCGGGAGCACGGGGCCGGTCGGCACCTTCTCCGACTTGAGCTCGAGCATGACGACCCGGACGACGCGCGCGAGGAACAGGTAGACGAGCGCAAGGAAGCAGAACTTCAGAACGGTGAGGAGGCTCTCCGGCATCGTGTGACTACGAGGCTTCGAACCGGATGATCGCGGCGCCCAACTTGATCTCGTCGCCGTCGACCAGCGGGTGCTCGGTGACGGGGACGCCGTTCACGAGGGTCCCGTTCAGTGACCCGAGGTCGACGAGCACGTAGCCGTCGGCGTCGGGGCGGACCTCGGCGTGTCGGCGCGAGACCTGGGTGTCTTCGACGCGCACGTCGCACTCGGGGAGCCGCCCGATCACCGCGGTCCGATCGGTCAGCTCGACGGAGCGACTCTTGGAGATCACCAGCCGGCCGACCCGGCCCCCCTCACCTTCCTGGATCGCCGGCCTCGACGACCAGGTCGCCGCGTCGGAGCGCCGAGTCGGCCAGCATCTCGACCTCGACCGGGCCGACGAAGTGGTACCCCTCGGCGCGGGCGTGCTCGCGGATCTCCTCGGCCAGCTCGCGCTCGAGGACCTCGGCGAAGGACTCGAAGCGCTCGGCGTCGCTCGGGCGACATGACCACCGCGAAGTGGTTGGGCGCGACGGTGCCGCGCACCCCGACCGAGCGCCCGGCG
Source organism: uncultured Actinomycetes bacterium (assembly GCA_963829475.1). Taxonomy (GTDB): domain Bacteria; phylum Actinomycetota; class Acidimicrobiia; order IMCC26256; family JANYLB01; genus JANYLB01. Next base: position 159,238 of record CAWHIU010000004.1, read on the forward strand.
TCGAGCTCGCGGATCAGCTTCCGGGCGATCTCGACCGGCTGCAGACCACTGCGGAAGGCTTTGGTGAACGTACCTTCGACCAGCCGCTCCAGCCGCCGTTCGAAGCCCTGGAGTCCCATCGGCGTGAGTGTACGGCCGCGACCGCTCCGATCCGGCAGGGTCAGCGGTTTTCGGAGCCCGAGCGCGCCCGGATCCCCCGGGGATTCCGCCCGATCAGGTGACCGGAACGGTGTCTTCGGTGGCGTCGGCTCGGGCGAGGATCTCGTCGGGCACGAGACCCCGGGTGACCCAGAGGCGCGCGTTCGGCCCAGACCAGCAGCGGCGGCAGCACGACGAGCGCGCTGAGCAGCGCGACGGCCACGTTGAGTCCGACGACGATGCCGAAGTCGCGGAGCAGCGGCAGTGACGAGGTGGCGATCACCGCGACGCCGGCGATCGCGGCCAGGGCCGAGACGAAGAACGCCCGACCGGTGCGCGACGCGGTCACGTCGACCGCCGCACGGGGACTGAACCCCCGCCGTCGCTCCTCCACGAACCGCAGGAGGATCAGCGACGTGAACTCGGTGCATGCCGCGACCACGAGCGGTCCGCCGACCGCGGTCATCGGGCTGAGCTTGAGGCCGAGCACGTACGCGAAGAGCGACGCCGCGCCGACCGCGATGAGCACCGGGACGAGGGAGAGCAGGGCGCGGACGATGCTGCGAAGTCGCACGGTGAGGAACAGGAACACGAACAGGATCGCGAGGTAGGTCAGCAGGATTCGATTGGCCTCGAGGTTGTCGAGCAGCCCGACGCCGACGACCGCGAGACCCGAGGGCGTGGCGCGGACGCCTGCGGGCGGGTGGGTCGTCTTGCGGATCTCGCGCACGACCTTGGCCCGCGCGTCGAGGCCGCTCGGTCCGGTGCGGAAGACGAGGTTGAGCGCGCGCCGGGCTTCGCCGTGGAGAGCTGGATGTCCTTCGGGGCGACGTCGTACGCCGCCTGCACCTCGGCACCGGTCGGGGCGACGTGCTGCGCGCCCGGGACGTCGCTCAGGTCGCTGACGACCTCGACGATGCTGCTCGCGGTCAGCAGCGTCTTCGGGTGCTCTCGCAGCTGCTTGCGGGTGAAGCCGTCGAGGAAGCCGACGGTCTTGTCGTCGAAGTGCTCGCCCGACTGCACGTACACGCCGAGCTCGCTCGAGGAGCCGGTCTCGCGGTCGAGCACGTCGAGGTCCTTGATCACCTGGGACTTCTGGTTGACCCACTGGATCGGGTCGGTCTGGAGCACGAGCTTGCCCTCGACGAGGATCGCCGCCGGCGAAGATCACGAGGCTGCGCGATCGCGAGGCCCATGGCCGCCTTGGCGGGGATGCCGCCGAGCCAGACGACGAGTCGGCCGAGCGGACCCTCGCGGAAGTCCTTGCGCTTGGTCGGCGACTTGTACTCGCGGATGCCGAGGATCGCGAGCGGTGCCGATGATGCTGCAGATGCAGATCGCCGCGACGCCGACGGCGAGCAACAGCCCGAACTGGCGGAGCATCGGCACCTTCGCGAAGTAGCAGCGCGGCGAAGGCGAAGATCGCGTCGAACGTGACGACGAGCAGCGCCGGCCCGAGGTTGCGCGACGGTCTCCTGGATCGGGTGGTCGGCGCGGTCGACGACGACCTCTTCCTCCACCCGCGCGTGCATCTGGATCGCGTAGTCGATGCCGATGCCGAGCATCACCGGGAGCCCGGCGATGGTGACGATCGTGAGCGGGATGCCGAGGTAGCCGACGATCCCGAACGCCCAGATGACGCCGATGACCACGATGACCGAGCGCGAGCAGCCGCCACCGGACGCTGAACAGCACGAGCAGGATCAGCGCCATGATCCCGATCGCGATCGCGCCCGAGCGTCAGCATCCCGCCGGTGAGGTAGTCGTTGATGTTCTTGAGGAGGACGGGCGCGCCGGTGGTGACGATCGACGCGTTCGTCGAACTGCAGCTTCTTCGCCGCCGTCCTGACCGGTCGGCCGACTTGCCCTCGTCCTTGATCGACGCGTTGCCCGGGAGTCGCACGACCATCTGCGCGTGCCGGTCGTCGGGGAAGTTCGCGAGCAGTGGCTTGCGGATGTTGCCCTGGTTGTCGTGCAGCAGGAAGTCGACGTAGTCGGGGTTGTCGAGCGTGCGTTCGGCGGCCGGGATCGCGGTGATGCGGCGCCAGCGTCGTCGCGGCGTCGGCGCTGCGCTTCGCCTTGCCCTCGGGCGACGGATCCCGCGCCGTGGCCGCGAGCAGGATCTTGCCCGCGACGCTCTCGGTCGGGTTCCCCGACGGGCTGCTGCACGAGCGCGTCGTTGAACTGCATCGCGGTGATCGGCGTGACCACGTTGACGACCTCGCCGCTGTCGCTGCAGCTTCTTCTCGACAGCGTCCCACTGCGCGATGTTCTCGGGCGTGAAGAGCTCCTTGACGCTGTGGCCCTTGTCCATGGTGACGAGCGTGACCATGGCCTCGCCGCCGAAGAGCTTCTGGTAGGCGACGCTGTCCTTGTAGACCTGGTCGGTCTTGTTGAGGTAGCTGTCCTGACCGGTGGCGAACTCGAGGTTCGTGATCCCGTAGCCGAGCACGACGGTGAGCACCGCGCCGATCGCCGAGCACGACGATCCAGTGCTTGCCGAGGTTCAGCCCGAGCCAACCCCAGAACTTGTGCACGAGATTCCCCCCGTCCCCCGGTGGCCCTGGTAGTAGCGACGCTACCGACTCGACGGTACGTCCGAACGGCAAGAGGTGGGTGGAGCGCGGCGCGCTACCCTCGTCACTCCACTCGGGCGAGTGGCGGAATTGGCAGACGCGCAGGCTTCAGGTGCCTGTGTCCGAAAGGACGTGGGGGTTCAAGTCCCCCCTCGCCCACCAGGTCGAATCGGCGCGAGGGAGATCTCGATGATTCGGAATCGGATGACCACACTGGCCGTCGCCGCGACGCTCGTCGCGACGATGGGTGTCGCCGGGTGTAGCGAGGCCAAGAAGCAGCTCGACAAGGCCAAGACCGAGGTCGGTGCGGCCGTGATCCGAAATGTGGTCGCGATGGCGGGATCGGCCGCGTTCAAGGACAACGGCTACCCGTTGTCGAAGAACCTCGACTGCACGGCGAACGTCACGTCCGACAATGTGGCGACTGTGGCGTGCACGGGCACGACGACCGACGGGAAGCCGGTCACGCTCGACGGGACGGCGAACGACAACACCGCCGAGAAGGGGTCGTTCGAAGGCAAGGTCGACGGCCAGACGGTCTTCTCGCAGGACTGCCTCGACTGCAAGAAGTAGCGCCGGGCCAAGGTCACGCTGACCTCAGGCGTGCTCGACGCGGCCGCGGCCGAGTCGCTTCGCGGTGTACGACGCGGCGTCGGCTTCACGGAGCAGCGCGAACGGATCGGGCTGGCCGGCGTCGATCGACACTCCGACGCTCGCGCCGATGGTCACCTCACCCCCCATCACGCGGAAGGGCTCTGCGAGCGCGCGGCACAACCGTTGGGCGACGTCGTCGGCGTCGAGCGGACCCGTCGCCTGGGTGCACAGCACGACGAATTCGTCGCCGCCCCACCGGCCGACGACGTCGCCGGTCCTGACGACCTGACGCAGCCGTTGCCCGACGTGCACCAGCACCTCGTCACCGGCATCGTGGCCGTGGATGTCGTTCGCGAGCTTGAACCCGTCGAGGTCGACGAAGAGCACCGCGAGCTCGCCGATCCCGGTCCGTTCATCCCACGCCCGCTCGAGGAGTCGGGAGAAGCCACTCCGGTTCCACAGGCCGGTGAGCGGCTCGTGTTCGGCGTCGTGCACGAGCTCGAGCTCGCGCGCCTTACGGTCGGTGATGTCTTCGATCTGGCCGAGCAACGAGTGGGGCGAGCCCTCGGCGTCGCGCACGAGTGACACGTAGATCAGCCCCCAGCGCACTCGGCCGGCCGCTTGGGTGAAGCGCCGTTCGAACCGGAACGAGTCGATGGTGCCGTCGACGAGCTGCTCGACCTGACGTCTTCCCTCGATCGGCAGCTCAGCGGGCCAGAGCTCGCGGTAGTTCGATCCCGACGATCTCGGCCGCGGTGACCCCGAGGAACTTCGCCACCGCGTCGTTCAACCACATGATGTGGCCGTCGAGCGCGGTGAAGACGATTCCGATCGGAGATTGCGAGAACGCATCCTGGAAGCGCGCTTCGATCGCTTCCTGAGCGGCGGCCGCGGCCTTCCGCTCGCTGATGTCACGGGCGTTGACCACGAGCCAGTCGTCGGCCACGTCGACAGGGAGTCGGCTGACCGTCACTTCGCACCAGACCCACGAGCCGTCGCCTCGCCGACACCGGAGCTCGACCGGTACCCCTTCGGATCCGGAATGGAGACCGCGTTCGAACGCAGTGGCTGCGGCGTCGTAGTCGTCGGGGTGGATCAGGTCGGTGGCGGTGCGACCGACCACGGCTTCGGCGCTCAGACCGAGGAGCCGCTCGACCGAGGGCGATACGTAGTGGATGCCGTCGTCGGCGCCGACGACGAGCACGAGATCCGACTGGTGTTGTACCAGCGCGCGGTACCAGAGCTCGCTCTGGTGCATCGCCAACTCGGTCGCGACGCGATCGGAGATGTCGACCACGTGCAGCGCGAGATACAGCGGCTCACCCGCGTGATCGCGGACGAGCGTGATCCCGCGGCGAACCCATGTGGTGGTTCCCTCGAGGGCGACGTATCGGCGCTCGGCCAGATCACCGTCGGCCGTCCCCCCGGCGACCCGGTGCAGCGCGGCTGCTTCGGCGCGGGCTTCGTCGGGATGGACGAGATCGGCCAGGGTCGTGACGTAGAGCGCGTCGTCGTCCCGTCCGGTCAGCCGGCTGAAGGCCCCGTTCCCGCGGAGCAGGTGGCCGTCGAGCGCGACGAGGGCCAGGCCGATCGACGCGGCATCGAACGCGGCGAGCAGGCCGGGTGGTGACACCCGGTGACCTGCGGGGAAGTCGACATCGGACAATTGGCGCTCCTGCGGACCCGTGCGCTCCTGCGCTTCGCGACCTGTATCGGCCCGGGCTCGCGTGTCCTGAACGCCGCGTTTCGCTCAATTCTTCGCGGTCGGGGCGGCGATCTCGGCCGCGATCGCATCGGCGTAGGCCGCAGCACCATTGGGTTGCAGGTGGAACCCGTCTTCCCAGAACCACTCCGGATGCGCGTTGCCGAGGCTGTTCCAGTCGAGCAGCACCGCGTTGGGCCACCGGGCGACGCCGTCACGGAGCACGTCGTTGTCCTGGCCTTCCCAGTTCCGAGGGACCTTGAGGTTGACGATGACGACCCGCTTCACCGCCCGGAACGAATCCATCATGGCGTCGAACTCGCCTGGCGGTGACCAGGCCGTTGGTTCCCATGTGCACCACCACCGCCGGGCCGAGCTGGCCGGCGTCGCGGTAGCCGCGCGCGATGTCGACGGCCTCACCGAAGTGTCGGCTGACCGCTGCGTTGGTGACGAAGCCCGGCATGCGGGCCTCGAGCGCGTGCTGCGCGCCCAGCATGACCGAGTCGCCGATCCCGACGGGTGGGTTGACCGGCACGGGTGGAGCCGTGGTCGCAGTCGTCGCCCCGGGACCCGTGACGGCGGTGGCCGCCTTCGTGGTGGTCGTCGCGCCCGGCCCGGCACGCGCGCTGGCGGTCGCGCTCCGGTTCGAGAAGCCGGGTGGCAACGGCGCCGGCCCCGCGTTGACGAGCCCGACCACGATCACGACGAGCGCCGCCGCGACCGCGCCGCCCGAGATCAGCGTGAGTCGCGTGAGTCGCGACCGTTCCGCTCCCTCGGACATCCGCAACCGGCCGACGTGGGCCATGAACGTGCCGTGGCGGATCGGTTGTTCGACATAGCGATACGAGAGCTCTGCGATCGTCACCGTGATCACGATCCGGATGGTGAGCAACGGCAGACCGGTGAGGGGAACGTCGAGCGTCGGGCGCGTGACCATGTAGACGGGCCAGTGCCACAGATAGATCCCGTAGGAGCGCTTCCCGATCCACACGAGGAGCGGAAGGCTCAGGAACCGGTTGAGCAGACCGCCGACGGGGTGAACCGCGACCGCGATCACGATCGCAGCCAGGATCGCGACGACGAGAAAGCCGCCGCGGTAGAGGCCGGACTGGAACTCGTTCGCGGTGTGAGCCGTCCACACGAGGGCCAGGAGCGCGCCGATGCCGATCGCGTCGAGCACCCAACGCGCACCGCGCCCGACCTTGGCCTGCAGGCGCCACGGTGACCACGCGAACGCGAGCGCAACCCCGACGAGCAGCGTCGAAGCGCGGGTGTCGGTGCCGTAGTACACGCGCGACGGATCACCGAGCGGGTGGTACAGGATGGCCATGAGCAGCGTCGAGACCACGATCCCGACGCCGATCGCGATCAGCATCCTGGAGTACTTCCGCTGGAACAGGAACATCCCGAGGATGAACAGCATCGGCCAGAACAGGTAGAACTGCTCCTCGACCGCGAGCGACCACAGATGTTGCAGCATCGGCGGTCGCCCGGCGGCGGCGAAGTACGACTGGTGATGGAAGATCTGCCACCAGTTGTTCACGTAGAAGATCGACGCGATCAGGTCGCCGCGGAGCTTCGACGCCTCACTCGGCAGGAACACCACCGTGTAGAACGCGACCACGCCGAGCATGAGGAACAGGGCGGGGAGCAGCCGCCGCACCCGCCGGTACCAGAAGCGACGGAAGTCGACCGTGCCCGTCTTGCGGGATTCGGTCAGCAGCAGGGAGGTGATCAGATAGCCGCTGATCACGAAGAACACGTCGACGCCGAGGAAACCGGCGGGCATCCACGGCATGTCGGCGTGGTAGAGCAGGACGGCGGTCACCGCGAGCGCCCGCAGTCCGTCGAGGCCCGGAATGTATCCGAGGGAGCGCACGTTCGTCACCGGCGTCGAGGCCGGCTCGGTGCGCGCGGAAACCGACCCATCGGGCATGGCACCATTCTCGCCGAGCGAAGGGACGAACATGGCGCGCGAAAGCAGAACTCACCGAAGAAGAGTGGCGGGAACGGCTCACTCCGGCGCAATACGAGGTGTTGCGACAAGCCGGCACCGAGCGGGCCGGGAGCGGGGAGTACGTCTACAACAAGGCCGACGGCTCCTACCGCTGTGCCGGCTGTGGCGAGATGCTGTTCTCCTCGACCACGAAGTTCGACTCCGGCACCGGGTGGCCGAGCTTCACCGAGCCGGAGACAGCCGCCGCGATCGAGCTGAAGTCGGACGTCAGCCACGGGATGGTCCGCACCGAGGTGCTGTGCCGGAACTGCGGCGGCCACCTCGGCCATGTCTTCCCCGACGGCCCCGGCCCCGGAGGCCAGCGCTACTGCATCAACTCCCTCAGCCTCGAGTTCGACCCCGAAGCTGCCTGAAGGTCGACTCCGGCTGCGGCGCCTCGATCGCTCACCCGTTGGAGCGCCGTGGATGGTGTCCGGCGCCTCCGCCTGCGTCTCCTACCAGGCGGTGAGGGAGCGGTAGTCGTGCTCCCAGCCGATCACGCCGAGGTGGGCGGTCTGTAGCGCGAAGCGCGCTCCGGCCCGGGGCCCGAGCTCGAGGGCGACCGCGGTGAGGATGCGCAGCACGTGGCCGTGGGCGAAGAGGAGCGCGTCGCCGGGGGCGGCGTCGACCCGGTCGATGACGCGTTGGACCCGGGTACCCGACATCGTCGATCGACTCGCCGCCGGGAACGCCGTCGCGCCAGAGGTTCCACCCGGGCCGGTCGGCCTGGATCTCAGCGGTGGTCCGGCCCTCGTAGTCGCCGTAGTCCCACTCGAGCAGATCCTCGTCGACCTCGGCGTCGGCGAACCCGGCGATGCGCGCCGTCTCCCGGGCCCGCACGAGCGGGCTGGTGAGCACGAGCGCGAAGCGGTGCGCGTCGAGGGGCTCGACGAGCGCCGCGGCCTCCTTGCGACCGTCGGGTGTGAGCGGGATGTCGGTGCGTCCGGTGTGACGGCCGTTCTCGGCCCACTCGGTCGCACCGTGGCGCGCGACCCAGATCTCGTTGTGGCTCACGATCCCAGCAGGGGTGCGTGCCAACCGCCGTCACCCTTGATCGAGCGCGTCGGCTTCCTTCGGTCCCCAGCTGTGGACGCGGTACGGGATCGCGGCGTCGTGCTCCTCGAGGATCGATTCGACGACGGCCCAGGCGCGTTCGACCTGGTCTTCGCGGGCGAAGAGCATCGCATCGCCGTCCATCGCGTCGCCGAGGAGCCGTTGGTAGGGCGTCATCTCGTCGTGGTGGTCGTCGCTGAGGAACAGCTCGGTCTGGTGTCCGGTGAAGTCTTCGCCGGGCGTCTTCACCCGGGCGCCGATCGCGATCGCGTTGTGCGGGTTGAACTGGAACCGCACGTAGTTGCTGTGACCCGGACTGCGGCTCGGAGTCCCTGAACACGCGCTGCGGCGGGTTCTTGAGCTCCACGAGCACCTCGGTCGCGTGCGACGCGAGCTGCTTGCCGGCCCGGATGTAGAACGGCACGCCCGGCCCAACGCCACGAGTCGATCCAGAGCCGCAGCGCGGCGAACGTCTCGACGTCGGAGTCGGCCGGAACCCCCTTCTCCTTGCGGTAGCCACGGAACTGCCCGCGCACGAGCTCGGAACGCGTCGACCGGACGCATCGACTTGAACACCGCGCCCTTGGCGTCGCGCAGCGATTCGGCGTCGGTCGACACGGGCGGTTCCATCGCGAGGAGCGCGACCGTCTGGAACAGGTGGTTCTCGATCACGTCGCGGAGGCACCCGACCTCCTCGTAGAACGCGCCGCGACCCTCGACTCCGAAGTCTTCGGCCATCGTGATCTGCACGCTCGCGATGAAGTTGCGGTTCCAGATCGGCTCGAGGAACGAGTTGGCGAACCGGAAGTAGAGGACGTTCTGGGTGGCTTCCTTGCCGAGGTAGTGGTCGATCCGGAAGATGGACTGCTCGTCGAACACCGAGTGCAGGATCTTGTTGAGCTGCTGGGCCGACGCGAGGTCGCGTCCGAACGGCTTCTCCACCACGACGCGGGCGTTGTCGGCGCAGCCGGAGCTCCCGAGCTTCTCGACGACCTCCCCGAAGGTCACGGGGGGAATCGCGAGGTAGTGGATCGGGCGCTTCGCCGTACCGAGCTGAGCCCTGAGCTCCGCGAACGTAGCGTCGTTGCTGTAGTCGCCGTCGACGTAGCGCAGCAGCGAGAGCAGCTTCTTGAACGCAGGCTTGTCGTCGATCCCGCCGCCGTAGGTCTCGATCGACTCCTTGGCGCGGGCCTTCAGCTGGTCGAGCGTCCAGCTGTTGAACGCCACGCCGATCACGGGGATGTCGAGCCGGCCCTTCTTCACCATCGCGTACAGCGTCGGGAAGATCTTCTTGTGCGCGAGGTCACCCGTCGCGCCGAAGAACACGAACGCGTCGGAGTGGTTGCGCTTCGTCACCTCAGGCCGTCTTCTCGTCGTGGCCACCGAATTCCTTGCGCATCGCGGAGAGCACCTTGTCGGCGAAGTCGGCCGAGCCTCGCGACGTGAAGCGTTCGTAGAGCGCGGTGGTGAGGATCGGGGTGGGGACGCCCTCGTCGATCGCGGCGATGCTCGTCCAGCGGCCTTCGCCGGAGTCGGAGACGCGACCCTCGAAGTCGGCGAGATCGGGTGAGACCGAGAGCGAGTGCGCGGCCAGGTCGAGCAGCCACGACGCGACCACGCTGCCCCGACGCCACACCTCGGCCGCGGCACCGACGTCGATGTCGTACTGGTAGTACTGCGGCTCGCGCAGCGGCGTCGTCTCGGCGTCGTCGTCGCGTTGCTGCTTGCCGGCGTTGGCGTGCTTCAGCACGTTCAGACCCTCGGCGTACGCAGCCATCATCCCGTACTCGATGCCGTTGTGGACCATCTTCACGAAGTGGCCGGCGCCGTTCGGTCCGCAGTGCAGGTAGCCGTTCTCGGCGTTGCTCGGATCGCCGGTCAGGCCGGGTGTCCGTGGCGCAGTGTCGACGCCGGGCGCGATCGTGCGGAAGACCGGGTCGAGGTGCGAGACGACGTCGTCCTCACCGCCGATCATCAGGCAGAAGCCACGCTCGAGACCGAACACGCCACCGCTCGTGCCGACGTCGACGTAGTGGATGCCCTTCGGCTTCAACGCCGCGGCCCGGTCTACGTCGTCGCGGTAGTAGCTGTTGCCACCGTCGATGATGATGTCGCCGGGCTCCATCAGCGCGGCGAGCTGGTCGACGGTGTCGCCGGCGATCGCGGCCGGCACCATGATCCACGCGGCGCGTGGCTTCGACAGCTTGGCGACGAAGTCTTCGAGTGTCGTCGCGCCGGTCGCCCCCTCACCCTCGAGCGTCTTCACCGCGTCGGGGAAGACGTCGAAGACGACGCATTCGTGGCCGTCGCGCATCAGGCGGCGGACGAGGTTGGCTCCCATGCGGCCGAGGCCGACCATGCCGAGTTGCATCGCGTGCTCCTAGTGGTGGTGTCGGGGGGATCGAACCGGGGTTCCGGACTAGCTGGTGGAGACGGTCGCGGCCTTGGACTCGATGCGATCGAGGAGCTCGGTCCACGAGGCGACGAACGACTCTGCGCCTTCCTTCTGGAGCTGCGCGGCGAGTGCGTCGACGTCGACCCCCGCCGCGCCGATGCGAGCGACCGTCGAGTCGGCGTCACCACCGTCGGTCGGGAGCACGCCGGTGACCGCGCCGTGATCGGCGAAGGCCTCGAGGGTGTTCTGGGGCATCGTGTTGATCGTGCGTTCGGCCGCGAGCGCCGAGATGTAGAAGGTGTCGGGGAGCTTCGGGTCCTTGGTGCCGGTGCTGGCGAAGAGCAGGCGCTGCGGCCGGGCGCCGGAGCTTTCGAGCGCGGTCCAGCGGGGAGTGGCGAGGAGCTCGCAGTACGCGCGGTAGGCCTGCGCGCCGACCGCGACCCCGAGCCGATCGGTGAGGTCGGCGGGCAGCTTGCCCGACACCGCGACGTCCCAGCGGGAGATGAACAACGACGCCACCGACGACACGCGGCAGATCGAGTCCCGCTGCTTGGCGGCGCTCGAGCCCTCGCTGATACGCGCCGGCGGCGGCGAGGTAGTGCGCGGGGGAGAACAGGAGCGTCACGTTGATCGGAACGCCCGCGAAGATCAGCTCCTCGATCGCCGGGATGCCTTCGGGCGTTCCCGGGACCTTGATGTAGAGGTTCGGTGCATCGGCGCGCGCGTGGAGTCGCTTCGCCTCGTCGACGGTGCTCGCGGTGTCGTGCGCGAGGCGCGGCGACACTTCGAGCGAGACCCATCCGTCGACGCCGTCGGTCTCGTCGTGGCAGGAGCGGAAGAGCGCCGCAGCCCGGCGGAGGTCGTCGATCGCGAGGTCGAAGAACACGTCTTCAGCGGGTTGCCCGGTCGCGGCGCGCATCGCGCCGTCGTAGTCGGTGCTCCCGGTGATCGCCTTGTCGAAGATCGTCGGGTTCGAGGTGAGCCCGGTGACGGCGTCCTCCGCGATGAACCGGGCGAGGGTCCCCGAGTCGAGGAGCGATCGGGTGATGTTGTCGAGCCAGAGGCTCTGGCCGGATTCGTGCAGCAGGTTCGCCGCGTTCATGGTGATCCCCTCGGAGGACGGTTTGGCGCGAGACGGTGAGCGGTCGGGCTCTAGCATCGGCGCAATGGCCGGTGACCCTGAGGGTATCGACCCACGCTCGACCGTGCCGTCGTCCCTCCTGGGTGAGATCGTGCGCGCGCGGGTGTCGGCCCACGAGGCTCCCCCGTTCGTCGTCGGCATCGGCGGACCCGTCTCGGTGGGCAAGAGCACGCTCGCGGCGACGCTGCTCGGCGAGCTCGCCGGCTCGGCGAGCGTTCGACCCGGCCGAGGTGCTCGGCACCGACGGCTTCCTCTACCCGAACCGACGAGCTCGCGGCGCTCGGCCTCGAGCAGCGGAAGGGCTTTCCGGAGAGCTACGACGCGTCGTTGTTGGAGCACACGCTCGACACGCTGCGAGCGGGCGAGGTGGTGTCGGTGCCCGTCTACTCGCACCTCACCTACGACATCGTTCCCGGCGCGGCCCGGGTGATCGAACGCCCGGCGGTGCTGATCCTCGAAGGGGTGAACGCCCTCCGGTTCCGAACCCGGCTCGACCTCGCGATCTACGTCGACGCCCCGGTCGAGGCGATCGAGTCCTGGTTCGTCGCGCGGCTCGTCGGCCTGGTCGCCGACGCACCGTCCGGCTCGTTCTACGCGGGCTGGTCGGGCCTCACCCCAGCGGAGGTCGACGCGCTCGCGCACGAGATCTGGCGTTCGATCAACGCCGTCAACCTCGTCGAGCACATCGCACCGACTCGCGCCGTCGCCGACGTGGTCGTCGACAAGGGCCCCGACCACTCGGTGCTCGACGTCCGCATCTGCACCCCCGAGACCTGAGCCTCAGCCGGGGCAGTACCGCGGGATCGTTCCGTCCCACTCACCGAGGGGCGCGCAGTGCCAGCTCCAGTCGGGCTCGAGGCGGGGTCGATCCGCGAGTGCGATGCGGCCGTTGGCCCAGAGCAGCTCGGCGAACGGGTCGCCGTCAGTCGGTGCCCACGGGAAGAGGCGTTCGCGCACGGCCGCGCAGAGATCGGGTGGCGGTTCGAAGCCGAGGCCGAGGCCCCGGGCCAGGTCGTCGGCGTGGACGAGGATCTCGTCGCAGCCCATCGCGACGAAGCCCTCGGGGTCGGCCATCCCCGCGGGGTGGAACGCCCGCGTCGACGGGTCGGCCGCACGCGCGATCGCGGCGAGCACCGCCGCGGCGCTCCGCAGCGTGGTGAGGAGGAGCGGCACCCTCCCGGTGGGATCTCCTCGACGGGGCAACGGCAATGCCCGCCGAGCTCGGGTCGCGAGCTGGACCGAGTACCAGAAGAGCGTGTCGATCGTGTGGTCGAGGGTCGCGCGGCAGGTCCACGTGAGGGAACCGGCGGGCACTTCCCACGCGGCGGCCCCGCCGGTCGCGCTCGCCGCGAGGCACTCGACCGCGACGCCGGCGGCGAGGAGCAGATCGCCTGGGTCGAGACGGCTCCTCACGTGCCCTCCTCGTTCGGGAGTTCAGTCGTGCATGAGCGCACGATAGAACGTCGGGGCGAGCGGTCCTCCCCGGTACGCTGCTCGGGTGCGAGCCGCGTACTTCGGCCCCTCGGGCACCTTCACCGAGGAGGCACTCCTCACCCAACCTGATCTCGCCGCCGCGACGCGTGAGCCGATGCGCACGATCCCCGACGTGCTCGCGGCCGTCGAGAGCCACGCGGCCGATGTGGGTGTCGTGCCGATCGAGAACTCGATCGAAGGCTCGGTGAGCATCACCCTCGACACCCTCGCGTTCGAGAGCGAGCTCCTCGTGCAGCGCGAGGTCGACCTGGCCGATCTCGCATGAACCTCTGCGTCCGGCCGGGAACCACGTTGTCCGAGGTCACGAGCGTCGCGTCGTATCCGATCGCGATCGCCCAGTGCCGCGGGTGGCTGAACAGCAAGCTGCCCGACGTGACGGTGACCGCGGCGAACTCGACCGCCGACGCGGCCCGAGAGGTGTCGCGCTCGAAGCGGGCGGGCCGTGCCGCGATCTCCAATGCGCTCGCGGCCGAGATCTACGGCCTCGAGATGCTCGCGAGCGACATCGAGGACCACCCGGGGAACCAGACCCGTTTCGTCGTCGTCGGTCGGGGGGTTCCGGCGCCGACCGGCCACGACAAGACGTCGATCGTCTGTTTCCAACGGGCCGACCGCCCCGGTTCGCTCCTCGGAATCCTCCAGGAGTTCGCGGCGCGGTCGCTCAACCTGACCAAGGTCGAATCGCGTCCGACGAAGCGCAGTCTGGGCGACTACTGCTTCCTCATCGACTTCGAAGGCCACATCGCCGACGAGCTCGTCGCCGACTGCCTCCGCAACCTCGCGGCACGCCAGGCCCGGGTGAAGTTCCTCGGTTCGTACCCCGTCGCGGGCGAGGAAGACGCCCGATCGCGCCGCAAGGCCGCGGGCAAGGCCTGGCGGAGCGCCGAGCAGTGGGTCGACGGGATCCGGAGCCAGCTGCGCGACACCGACGCGCTGGAGCAGTGAGCAAGCACCGATGATCGATCTCAAGCGGCTCCGCAACGAGCCCGCGTACCGCGCGGGGATCGAGCGCAAGCGCGTCCGCGACGGCCTCATCACCGAGGTGATCGCGGCCGACGAGGAGCACCGCGCGCTGCTGGCGCGGGTCGAGGAGCTGCGCGGCCGCCAGAACGCGGCGTCGAAGGCGATCGGCAAGGCCGCGCCCGACGAGCGGGCGGCGAAGATCGCCGACGCCGGTGTGCTGAAGGACGAGCTGGTCGCGCTCGAACCGTCGTTGGTCGAGGCCGAAGCTCGGGTGCGTGAGCTCGCGCTCCAGGTGCCGAACCCCGCGGATTCCTCCGTTCCCGACGGCGGTGAAGACGACGGCGAGGTCTTGCGCGTGGTCGGCGCTCAGACTCAGCCGCCGCCGCTCGACCATGCGGCGCTTGCCGAATCACTCGGCTTCGTGAACACCGACAAGGCCGTCGAGATGAGTGGCTCGCGCTTCGCGTACCTGATGCGCGAAGCCGTGATGGTCGAACTCGCGCTCGTGCAGTGGGTGCTCGCGCCAGGTCGGCGCCCAGGGGTTCCTCCCGGTGATGCCGCCGATCCTCGTGCGCGAGCACGCGATGGAAGAGGCCGGCTTCTTCCCGACGGATCGACAGCAGGTCTACGAGGTCGACGACGGTGAGCTGTTCCTCGTCGGCACCAGCGAGGTCCCGCTCTCGGCGCTGCACCGCGGCGAGATCCTCGATGCCGACGCGTTGCCGCTGCGCTACGCCGGGTTCTCGTCGAACTTCCGTCGGGAGGCCGGCACCTACGGCAAGGACACCCGCGGGATCTTCCGGGTGCACCAGTTCGACAAGGTCGAGATGTTCGCGTTCGCCTCACCCGACACGTCGGCCGAGGAACACGAGCGGATCCTCGCGATCGAGGAGTCGATCATCACCGCGATGGGCTTGCCGTACCGGGTGGTCAACATCGCGGCCGGCGATCTCGGCGCGGCCGCGGCCAAGAAGTTCGACATCGAGGTGTGGTTGCCGTCGGAGGGCCGCTACCGCGAGCTCACGTCGTGCTCGAACTACCACGAGTTCTCGGCCCGCCGACTCGGTACGCGGGCACGCACCGAGAGCGGGACGCAGCTCGTCCACACGCTGAACGGCACTGCATGCGCGATCGGCCGCATGCTCGTGTTCCTGTTCGAGCACTACCAGGAAGCCGACGGCGCGTTCGTCGTCCCCGACGTGCTCCGCCCGCTCACCGGCTTCGATCGGGTCGAGCCGCGCGACCCGTGAGCTCGCGGCTCAAGCGAGGTGGTCGTCGACTTGTCGAGCCGGAAGGCAACGAATTCTGCGTCAGTTCCGTCGCCCTGAGCGGCGCCGCCTCGTAGGCTGTCCGTGCTCAGGAGGGATGCCGGAGCGGACGAACGGGACGGTCTTGAAAACCGTTGAGCGCAAGCTCCGTGGGTTCGAATCCCACTCCCTCCGCCAGGCGTCGGGTGTTCAGGCCTTTTGGCAGGCGACGTGACCGGGTGTGTGCGTGTCGGGCATCTCGAACGAGAAGGTCACAGCCGACGCGCTCCGATCGACGGTGTACCGGGACCCAGTCTCCCCTTACCTTGAAGTCGTCACCGCGAGATTCTGATGCGTTTGGTGTCGAGCGATATTGGCCGAGCGTGCGTGGACCCGAGCCGATCCCAATGCACCAGGAGGTTGCCGTGGTCGAGCTTCCAGGTGCCGTCGTCGGTCGTGTCACCGGTCATTGACGCCGGCGGCTTGTCCGCCGGCCACACCAGCTTCACGCGACCACGCGAATCTGATTCCGACTGACACGACCGCGTGGAAGTGGAGACGGGCGTCGGGCCCGTTTGGCAGCTTCAAGAGGAGCCCGCACGACCACCGTCCGGCGCCCCAGTCGGCGAGGGAACCCGGACTGCTCGCGGCTGAGCTGCACGCGGTGATGAGCACGAGCACGACGAAGTACCCGCCCATCTCCGGACCACCCCCATGGGCAAGGTCTAGCAGCGGCAAGACGGACATATGGGTTCTCGCCGGTGCCCGACCCGTTGTAGAACCGGTTCCACTTCCGGGCGTAGGGTGGTCGGCGCGATCCGGAGGGGGACCAGATGTACATCGGCTACACGCCCGAGCTCGAGGCCCTGCGCGACGAGCTGCGCGCCTACTACGACACAGCTGCTCACCCCCGACGTCGAAGCCGACCTCGCGAGTGGTGAGGGCGTCAGCCCGGCGTCGAAGCGGATCTGGAAGCAGATGGCGGCCGACGGTTGGGCCGGGATCGGCTGGCCCAAGGAGTGGGGCGGCCAGGGCCGCACCCCCATCGAGCAGTTCGTCTTCTTCGACGAGTCGATGCGCGCCGGTGCACCCGTGCCGATGCTCACCATCAACTCGGTTGCGCCGACGATCATGAAGTTCGGCACCGAGGAGCAGAAGCAGTTCTTCCTGCCGAAGATCCTCAAGGGCGAGATCCACTTCGCGATCGGTTACACCGAGCCCGACGCGGGCACCGACCTCGCGTCGCTCACGACGAAGGCCGTGCGCGACGGCGACGAGTACGTCATCAACGGCCAGAAGATCTTCACCAGCCTCGCGACTGCAGCCGACTACATCTGGCTCGCGGTGCGCACCAACGCCGAGGTGAAGAAGCACAAGGGCATCTCGATCATCATCGTCCCGACCGACACGCCCGGCTTCAAGTGCGAGCCCATCCGCAACTTCGCGAACCTCAACACGAACATGACGTTCTACGAAGACGTGCGGGTGCCCGTCGGCAACCTCGTCGGCGAGGAGAACGGCGGCTGGAACCTCATCATCAACCAGCTGAATCACGAGCGGGTCACGCTCTGCTCGTCGGGTGTCGTCGAACGTCAGCTCGAAGACGTCCGCCGCTGGGCGCAGGACACGAAGCTCGCCGACGGGCGGCGTGTGATCGACCAGGACTGGGTGCAGCTCAACCTCGCACGCGTGCACGCCCAGCTCGAGTTCCTCAAGCTCATCAACTGGAAGGTCGCGTACGACGCCACACGCGGCGCACCGCTCGACCCGGCCGACGCGTCGAGCATCAAGGTGTTCGGCACCGAGTTCTACCTGGAGGCGTTCCGGCTCCTGCTCGAGGTCATCGGAGCTCACGCCAACGTCCAGCGCGACTCCGTGGGCGCGGTGGTGAAGGGCCGGATCGAGTCGCTGGTTCGCAGCATGCACATCCTCACCTTCGGTGGCGGCACCAACGAGATGCAGCGTGACCTCATCACCATCTTCGGGCTCGGCATGCCGGGCTCCCCGCGGTAGTCCCGAGAGGCTGACGATGACGGACTCGCTCAACATGGACTTCGGGCTCTCCGAGGAGCAGTCGGCGCTCGTCGAGGCGCTGCGCGGCATCCTCGAATCGCGCATGACAATGGCGCGGCTCAAGGAGATCGACGCCGACCCTGAGTGGTTCGACCGTGACACCTGGGGTCAGCTGGCCAAGGCCGACCTCCTCGGCGTGACCGTGCCCGAGAACCAGGGTGGCCTGGGCTACGGGATCCTCGACGCGTGTGTGTTGCTCCAAGAGGTCGGCCGCACTGTTGCGCCCGTCCCGTTCCTCCACACCGTCGTGTCGGGCGTGCTTCCGATCGCGGAGTTCGGTACCGCGGAGCAGCAGTCGAAGTGGCTCCCGGGTGTGGTCGACGGCAGCGTCGTGCTCACCGCCGCGCTGATCGAGAACGAGGCCGAGCCCGAGGCACCGACGACGCGCGCGACGCGCGACGGAAGCGGGTGGAAGCTCGAAGGTTCGAAGACGACGGTGCCGGTCGCGCACATCGCGGCCGCGCTCCTGGTGCCGGCGAGTACCGATGACGGCTCGGTCGGTCTGTTCCTCGTCGAGTCGGGTGCCGTCGGGCTTGCGGTCGAACGTCAGAGCGTCGTCAGTCACGAGCCGCAGTTCGAGGTCTCGTTCTCCGGCACGCCCGCGGCGCTGCTCGGAGACGACCTCGATCGGGGTGCTGAAGCCGTGGCTCGAGTGGTCGCGCTGACCCGTGTCGGCCTCTGCGCCGTCGCCGCCGGTGTTGCCGACAGGGCCCTGCACATCACCGCCGAGTACGCCACCAATCGGAAGCAGTTCGATCGGTCGATCGCCACGTTCCAGGCCGTCGGTCAGCGCATGGCCAACGCCTACATCGACACCGAGGCGATCAAGCTCACGATGCTCCTCGCGGCGACGCGCCTGGAAGAGGGCAAGCCGGCCGAGACCGAGGTCGCGACCGCCAAGTACTGGGCCTCCGATGGGGGAAGCAGAGTCGGACACGCCGCGCTGCACGTGCACGGCGGCATCAGCATCGACCTCGACTACCCGATCCACCGCTACTTCCTGTGGGCCAAGGGCATCGAGTTCACGCTCGGCTCCGGCACTCCCCAGCTCGCCACGATCGGGCGCATCCTCGCCGCCGAGCCCGTCTGAGGCGACGCTCGCCTACGGACGGGTTCGGTGCTCGACGCCGTCGGGGCCGGCGATCAGCAGGTCGGTGGTGAGCCCGAGGAAGAGCCCGTGCTCGACGATGCCGGCCCGGGCGTGCAGCAGCGCGTCGAGGCGTTCGAGGTCGTCGATCGGGCCGAAGTCGCAGTCGAGGATGAGATTGCCCTCGTCGGTCACGAACACCGCGCCGTCGGTTCCCTTGCGGACTGCCACGGTGGCGCCGATCTGCTCGAGGTAGGCGATCTCGGCGGCCTCGCCGAACGGGACGACCTCCACCGGGAGCACGTGCAGCGTGCCGAGGCACGGCGACGGCTTCGCGTCGTCGACGACGATGATCTCGCGTCGACTCGCCTGAGCGACGATCTTCTCGTGGAGCAGCGCGCCCCCGCCGCCCTTGACGAGGTTCAGTGCCGGATCCACCTCGTCGGCACCGTCGATCGTCACGTCGATCGCCGTGACCGTCGCCAGAGTCGCGAGCGGGATGCCGAGGTCGGTCGCCGCGGATGCACTCGCGTTCGACGTCGGCACCCCGACGATGTCGTGCAGCGCACCGGTCGTGAGCAGAGCACCGATCTTGCGGATCGCCCAGATCGCGGTGCTGCCGGTACCGAGGCCGATGGTCATCCCCGACTCGATGAAGTCGACGGCGCGCTCACCGGCCTCCTGCTTCTGTCGGGCGCGCGTGTCGTCGGTCATGCCGCGCACGGTACCCCGACGCCCCGAGGAACCGTGACGTTTCAGGCGTGGTTGGCGGTCCAGGCGAGGAGCGTGTCGGCGTCCCAGGTGTTGACGATGCGCTCCTCGGGAACCTCGCACGCGACAGCCCGTTCGCAGCCGTAGGGCTGCCACGAGAGCTGGCCGGGCGCGTGGGCGTCGCTGTCGATCGAGAACAGCACTCCGGTCTCCACCGCGAGGCTCAACAGTCGACGCGGCGGATCGAGCCGCTCGGGTCGGGCGTTGATCTCGACGGCGGTGTCGAACTCCCGACACGCGGTGAACACGAGCTCGGCGTCGAACTCCGACTCGGGGCGACCCCGCCCGAGCACGAGCCGACCGGTGCAATGGCCGAGGATGTCGACGTGGGGGTTCGCGACCGCGGCGACCATCCGGTCGGTCATCGCCCGTCCGTCCATGCGGAGCTTCGAGTGCACGCTCGCGACGACCACGTCGAGCTCGGCGAGAAGCTCGTCTTCCTGGTCGAGCGTGCCGTCGTCGAGGATGTCGACCTCGATGCCCTTCAGGATCCGGAACGGCGCGAGCTCCTCATTGAGCGCAGCGACCACGTCGAGCTGCTCGCGGAGCCGTTCGGGAGTCAGACCGTGGGCGACCTTCAAGCGGGGCGAGTGGTCGGTGAGCGCGACGTAGTCGTGCCCGAGCTCGATCGCGGCGCGCATCATCGTCTCGATCGGCGCGCCACCGTCGGACCAGTCGGAATGGGTGTGGAGATCACCCCGTAGCGCGGCGCGTAGAGGACCGCCGGCTGCGAGCGCGCCGTCTTCGTCGACCTCGAGACGCTCGAGATACGCGGGTGTGCCACCGGCGAGCGCTTCGTCGATCACCCGGGCGGTGCTGTCGCCGACGTTCGGGAGGTCTCGGAGTCGGCCGGCATCGGCCAGCGCGCGGAGCTCCTCCTCGGAGCGGCCCCGCACCTCGTCGGCCGCGCGCCGGAACGCCTGGATCTTGTAGGTGGCTTCGCGCCTGCGCTCGAGCAGGAACGCGATTCGGTCGAGCGCCTCGCCGGGAGTCACGGTCCGAACGTACCCCGCGAGTAGTGAGTGGATCACCGGCCGCAGGAGGCCGGATCCGCCCCCGGTATGCTCGAGTCCTTCCGGAGGGATGACTGAGTGGCCGAAAGTGCTCGCCTGCTAAGCGAGTAGGGGGTTTTAAGCCTCCTCGAGGGTTCAAATCCCTCTCCCTCCGCCAATCTGGAGCTCGAAGCTCACCGAGGAGCCGACATGAAGGTCCTGGTCGCAACCGATGGCTCCGATCTCTCCGTGTCGGCCGCGCATCGGGCGTTCGAGCTGCTCGGCCCGCTCACCGACGTGACCGTGCTCGCAGTCCTGACCGAGGTGCCCGGCGACGACGCCGGTGGCTTCGAGAGCTCCACCGAGTCGCCGCTTCAGGAACAACAGAGCTGGGAGAACGAGACCACCGCGGCCCAAGAGGTGATCAGCAAGACGCTCACCGAGGTGCACGGCGCGACGGTCGCGACCCGGATCGAAGTGGGTGACGCGGGTCCGATGATCGTGTGGGTCGCGGAGCAGATCGGCGCCGACGTCGTGGTCGTGGGTTCGCACGGTCGCGGTGCGCTCAAGCGCATCGTCAGTGGATCGGTGAGCGAGCACGTGGTGCACCATTCGCCGTGCCCCGTGCTCGTCGTGCGCAAGAGCTGACGGAGGTTCAGCGCACGAGGTTCGGAGGAGCCTCACCTGCGAGCACGGAGCGCACCCCGTCGGCAGCGACCCGGGCCATGCGGGTTCGGGTGGCGAGTGATGCGCTGCCGATGTGCGGCAGGAGGACGGTGTGCGGCGCACCGAGCAGACGAGGATGGACCACCGGCTCGGCCTCGAACACGTCGAGCCCCGCCGCGAAGATCGTGCCGGTCTCGAGCGCTTCCGCCAAGGCCACCTCGTCGACCACCGGTCCCCGGGCGGTGTTGACGAGCACCGCGGTCGGCTTCATGCGCGCCAGCTCGGGACGGCCGATGAGGTGTCGCGTCTCGTCGGTGAGCGGAACGTGCAAGGTCACGATGTCGGCGAGATCGAGGAGGTCGTCGAGATCGCCGACGTAGCCCGGGAACCCGGTGTCGTGACGGGCGTGGTGCAGCACCTCCATCCCGAATCCGGCGGCGCGCCGGGCGACGGCCTGGCCGATCCGTCCGAACCCGACGATGCCGAGCACTGCGCCGTGCACGTCGCGGCCGAGGTACTGGTTGATCTCCCAGCCGTCCCACCGGTTGTCGCGCAGATCGGCCTCGGCATCCGACGCCAGCCGGGATGCCGCGAGGATCAGGAGGAACGCGAGGTCGGCGGTCGTGTCGTCGAGCACGCCGGGTGTGTTGCACACCGAGATGCCGTGCTCAGCTGCGGCCGCGACGTCGATGTTGTCGTAGCCCACCGCGACGTTGGCGACGACGCGCAAGCGACCGGCGCCGGCTGCGAGCACCTCGGCGTCGATGCGATCGGTGATGAGGCAGACGATTGCATCGACGGTGGGTGCGGCAGCCACGAGCTCTTCGTGTGTGAACGGGGTATCACGTTCCCGCGCGATCAGCTCGTGGCCGGCCTCGACGAGCGGGTCGAGCCCACCATCGGGGAGCCGGCGGGTCACCAGGACGCGCGCCATCCGGGTGAGCGTAGCCAGCCGCGCGAATGACTCGAGGTGGTCATCGCAGTACCTTCGTGATCCGCTCGGCCCGCGGGGGCGAATGGCCCGGGAACCGAACTTTGACGGAGGTGTCGAATGGCGCAGTCGGTGGTGATCGGCGGTGGTGTCGTAGGGCTTTCCACTGCGATGCTCCTCGCGGGTGACGGGCACGAGGTCACCGTGCTCGAACGGGATCCCGCGTCTCCGCCCGCAACCCCAGACGAGCTCTGGCAGAGCTGGGAGCGCAAGGGCGTGAACCAGTTCCGCATGCTCCACTACTTCCTGCCGCGCTTCCGGTCGACGCTCGAAGCCGAGCTCCCCGACGTGATCGCAGCCCTCGAAGCCTTTGGTGCGTTTCGGTCCGACCCGATGGGTGCGGCTCCCGAGTCGCTCACCGGCGGTGTCCGCGACAGCGACGCGCAGTTCGTGGGGCTGACGGGTCGCCGCCCCGTCGTCGAAGCCGCGCTCGGCCGGACGGCGGCGACGACCGACGGTGTCTCGATCCGACGGGGAGTCGTGATCGAGGCGTTGCTCGACGGCGAGCCGGTCGTGCCGGGGATCCCACACGTCGTCGGGGTGCGGACCGATGCCGGCGAGGAGCTCAGGGTCGATCTCGTGGTCGACGCGTCGGGTCGTCGGTCGACGCTTCCCGCCCGACTCGCCGCAGTGGGCGCTCGTCCGGTCGTCGAGGAGCTCGAAGACTGCGGCTTCGTCTACTACGGCCGTCACTTCCGTTCGGCCGATGGCAGCGTGCCCCCGAACCTCGGCCCGCTCGCGCAGAACTACGGCTCGGTGTCGGTGCTGACGCTCCCGGCCGACAACGGCACGTGGGGCTTGGGAATCATCGTCTCGGCGAGTGACGCTCCGATGCGCGCGCTGCGCGACGTCGCGCGCTGGGAAGCAATGTGGCGCAGCTTCCCGCTCGTCGCCCACTGGCTCGATGCCGGCGAGTCGATCAGCGACGGCGTCGCGATCATGGCGAAGATCGAGGACCGCCACCGATCGTTCGTTGCCGACGGGCAACCGGTCGCAACCGGTATCGCGGCGGTCGGAGATTCGTGGGCGTGCACCAACCCGTCGGTGGGACGGGGGTCGACGATCGGCCTGCTGCACGCGGTCGCGCTCCGCGATTGCCTCCGCGATTCGACCGGCGACCCGTTGGCGTTTGCACAGGCGTGGAACGACGCGACGCTGCAGACGGTCGAACCGTGGTACCGGGCGACGCTGAGCTACGACCGGCACCGCCTGGGCGAGATCGAGGCCCAGCGCGGCGGCGCGGTCTACGAGTCCGACGACCCGGCGTACGCGATCACCAAAGCGCTCGAGTTCGGTGCGATGAGCGATCCCGATCTCATGCGCGCCTACCTCTCGGTCGTCTCGATGACAGCGCTCCCTGACGACGCGATCGCCGCGCCGGGAGTGTTCGACAAGATCCTCGCGATCGGCGACGACTGGCGTGATGCCGAGGTTCCCGCGCCCGACCGATCCGGGTTGTTGGAACTGGTGGGTGGGTGACGATGCGCGCCGACAGCGGTGGCGTCGGGATCGAATACGACGTGCACGGCGAGGGCCGGCCGGTCGTGTTGCTCCATGGGTTCCCGGATTCGGCGCGGTTGTGGCGGAACCAGATCCCCGCGCTGGTCGACGCCGGGTTCCAGGTCGTCGTTCCCGATCAGCGCGGCTACGGCCGGTCGGACCATCCCGAGGAGATCGACGCCTATTCGATCGTCTTCCTCGCGATGGATCTGGTCGCGGTGCTCGACGATCTCGGTGTCGAGCGTGCCCACGTGGTCGGGCACGACTGGGGTGCGGCGGTCGCGTGGGCGGCGGCGATCTTTGCTGCGGATCGCGTCGACCACCTCGTGGCGTTGTCGGTCGGGAACCCGATGGCGTTCGCCCGCGCGGGGCATGAACAGCGCGAGAAGTCGTGGTACATGCTGCTCTTCCAGTTCGTCGGAGTTGCCGAGCAGTGGCTCAGCGACAACGACTGGGCCAACATCCGCGAGTGGATGGGCCATCCCGATGTCGACGCGGTGATCGCCGACCTCGAGGCGACGTCGTCGCTCACGACCGGCCTCAATTGGTATCGGGCGAACGTCACCCCGCAGTCGATGGTCGGGCCGCCGCTCGAACTGCCACCGGTCACTGCGCCGACGCTCGGCGTCTGGAGCTCGGGTGATCGCCACCTCGTCGAACGCCAGATGACCGACTCGGCACAATACGTGAGCGGTTCGTGGAGGTACGAGCGGCTCGAGGGCGTCGGTCACCACCTGCAGCTCGAAGCGCCCGACGCGGTCAACGCGCTGTTGCTCGACTTCCTACCCACGTAGGACGGCCCGTCGACGGGTGTGCGACGATTCGTCTCGTGATCGACGAACGCCCGGCTACTCCGAACATCGCCGAACCCCTGGGGACCGGTGTCTCGGCGTGGACGGAGCTCGAACCGCCCGCCGGAACGCTCACCGGGTTCGCGCGCCGGATCACCGACTTGGGGCTGGGTGCGGCGAGCATGCTCGCGACCGCGACAGTCGACGCCGTCGAGCGTTTCGTTCCCGGCGAGCCCATGCCCCCCGCACCGCCGGGCTCGACATCCGGCCCCGGGATGCTCCGCCTCGTTCCGGGCGCACTGATCGGAGCCGGGCTCGTCGCGCAGCGGCACCTGCTCGACGCGACCGCCGCAGCCGAACGCAACGCGGCCCGCATCACCGGGGCCGCGAGACAAACCCCCGTGGTCGGCGGCACCCTCCGATCGGCCGAGAGCTACCTCACCGGCTGGAACGACCGGGGTGAGGTCGTCCAGGCCCGCAACCGCGCGCTCCTTGCCGAGTTCGTCCGTCGACTCGCGCCCGAGCTCGCGACCGCGGTCGTCACCCAGCTCGACATGGACACGCTCATGGCCAAGCTCCCGATCGACTCGATCATCGCGAGCGTGAACATGGACGCGCTGCTCGAGCGCGTCGACGTGCAGCGCATCATCGACCGGGTCGACATCGACAGCATCATGCAGCGCGTCGATGTCGACGCGATCATGAAGCGCGTCGACATCGTGCCCATCGCGCAGGAGGTGGTCACCGAGGTCGACATCGGAGCGATCGTCCGGGCCTCGACGGGCAGCATCGGCGGTGACGCGCGTGACAGCGCGCGCATCACGTCGATGCGCGTCGACGGTTTCGTCGGCAAGGTCGCCGACAAGGTGCTGCTCCGACGGAAGCCGCGCGACACCGTGGTTCCCGACTACGACGCGGCGCGGTTCGGGTCCGAGCTTGTCGACAACGGCGAGGACCCGGGCGAAGAGGACCCGGGCGAAGGGCCCTCGATCGAAGCGCCGGGGATCGAGGCCGACGGGATCCCGGGAGGTGACGGATCATGACGACGGAGCAGGTGATCCGAAGCCCCGAGGCGCGGACACTCCAGGGGAACCGGGCCGGCATCGTCAGTCGCGTGATCGCCGACGGCATCGACTACCTGCTCGCGTTCCTGATCTACCTCGCGATCCTCATCGCGTGGGGCGTCACCGAGTACCTGCTCACCGGGGCCAAGTTCAAGATCCCCGACCCGCCCGTCGTGGTCACGATCGTCGTCCCGTGGCTCATCCTGATCGTCTACCTCACCGCGGGATGGGGCAGCACCGGTCGAACGATCGGCAAGTCGGTGATGGGTCTCCGGGTCGTCACCCGCAAAGGTCTCCGCCTCCCTGCCCGACGCGCGTTCCTACGCGCCGTGCTCTGCGCGACGATCCCGTGGGTCCTCCTCTGGGTCGTGATCAGCCGCAAGAACCTCGGCCTCCACGACGTCGTCTTCCGATCCGCCGTCGTCTACGACTGGGCCGTCGGCGTCTGACCCCCTTCCTTCTCGCTTCGGCGTCGGAACCCCTCAGATCTGAGGGGTTCCGACGCCGAAGCGGTCCCTGGGTCAGGTCCCGTCGAAGTGGACGGCGACGTCGGCCGCGCCGCGGATCGTCGCGACCAGCTCTGCCTCAGTGGTGAGAGAGCGCTGCACCGACTTCGCGAACTTGTCGAATGCGAACGCGGTGATGGTCAGTCGCTTCCCGGCTTGCTTCGCTCGCCAGGTGCCGACGATCTCACCGTCGGCCAGGACGGCGCCCGGGTTCCCGAGGATCTTCCAGAGCAGCTTCTGGTGCGCGGGATCGGGAACGAGCAGATCGCGATCGCGGGTCTGGAGGTAGGGGTCCGAGGGTGGGAGCAGCCGCACGAGCGCGGGCATCGTGGCGGCGCGGATGTCGGCCAGGTCGATCTCTCGGACCCAGGCCTTGCGACCGCTGGTCTCGACCATGACGAGGCCGTCGGGCCAGATGGCTGCAGCGTCGTCGGTGCGCGTGCCGACGAAGTTCGCCGCGTCGCCGACGGTCGCCGGCCCCAGGAGACGGATGTAGTCGTCGACGACGATGACAGCAGCTTCCACGTCGGGTTCCGTCGCGTCCCAGTCGGGGATCGGCGCCAGGGTCAGTGGCGACACGCTCGGCACGATCTCGAGACCGGCGGGGAGCGCCGACTCCCGGAAGAGCATGTCCGACACGTGGGTCGCGCCGCAGCCCCGGCACCACGCGGACAGCTCTTCGGGGATCTCGGCGGTGACCGCGGCGCTGACGGCACCTTTGGCCATCGGTCGGTCGACGACTCGCGCCATCGCGTCGATCGCGAGCTGCCAGGCCGCGAGCGGCTCCAGATCGGAGTCACGCAGCTGCTTCCCCACGCCACTGCCGAGACGCGTGATCACGTCGCGGTTGCTCAGTGGACGCAAGGCTGCGGCGAAGCGCGCGAGATCGTGTGAGCGGTGGAGATGGGGTGCGCCGCGCGTCGACCACGCAAGGCTCAGATCAGGGGGGAGCTCGGCGAGCTTCGCCGCCGCGTTCGCGGGGAGCCGGTTCGCGAGCGCGAGTCTCCCGGCCCAGCCGTGCGGGTCCTGCACTCCGATGTCGAGCACCGCCGCAGTCGAGGTCTTCGCCCGGGCACCGCGCGCCCGGTCGAGCTCGTGCGCGCGGACCCGGTACGCGAGCACCTGGGCGCGGTCAAGAGTCAGCACACCGAGAGTCTGGTCCATGCATCTACGATTCGTACGTTGGAGTTCGGGGCCAGGCCGAGAGGAGCGCGGTCGCATGGACGGTGGTTCTGCTCGTCGGGTGTGGCAGTTCGCCGAACCGATCCATGCGGTCACGTACTTCGCGCCCGAGACCCGAGCCGCGACCGACGCGCTCGGGCTGCGCGGTGGGTGGATGAGCTACTTCGGGTGCCGCGCGGCCCCCCTCGGACCCGTGGCCGCACCCGTCGTCGTCGAGGCGTTCTTCAACTTCCATCCGGCGATGGTCGCCCACGCCGTTCCCGATGTGTGGGGGTACGCGACACCGCAGCAGTTGCTCGACGCCCGCCTCGTCGCGGCCGGAGATGCGCTCGAGCGGATCATGGGCGAGGAGGTCGACGCGCCGGGCCTGCGTCGCACCGCGGAGCTCGCCGGGCGCGCCGCCGACGCGTGCGACGTCGAGGGTCGCGCGCTCGCGGCGGCGAACGCCGCGATCGAGCGGTCGTCGGTTCCCCACCTAGCGCTCTGGCAGGCGGTCACGACGTTGCGCGAGCACCGCGGCGACGGTCACATCGCCACGCTGCTCGAACACGACATCGCGCCGTGCGAAGCACTCGTGCTGCAAGGTGCGACGGGTCGCTCACCCGTGGACCGGTTGCAGGCGAGCCGCGGTTGGTCGGCCACGGAGTGGTCGGCGGCCGTCGAGGCTTTGCGGAGCCGAGGTTGGATCGCAGCCGATGGGACGATCACCGACGGTGGTCGCGATCTCCGGGACCAGGTCGAGGTCGAGACCGATCAGCGCGCGCTCGAACCGTTCCGGCGACTCGGTGAGGATGCGACCGACGATCTCGTCGCCGGCCTTCGCCCGCTCGCGGTGTGGGTGATGTCGGCGGGAGAGGTTCCGACGGCCAACCTCATGGGTGTTCCGTGGCCACCCCTGCAGCCGACCGGCACCGCCCCGAGCCCGTAGTTTCGACCCCGGCTCGGATCAGACCGGTCACCTAGACTGTTCGGCGCACCACCTGCGCTCGTAGCTCAACGGATAGAGCATCTGACTACGGATCAGAAGGTTGGGGGTTCGATTCCCTCCGAGCGCACCGAAGCGAGGACCGACGCGTCCCGTCGAGATCGTGAAACAACCGCTAGTCGCCGACGCCGACGCAGCGGGCTCGTGCTGCGGGGGTCGCAGCGAGAATCGCAGCCTTGACGGTTTCAGCGGTCAGGTTCGACTCGGGTTGGTCGAGAAGTGCGACGAGCTGCGGATCTTGTACGTACGCCAGCGCCGCGCAGCGCAGTCGTGGGAGCTGTGTCGTCCCGCCCCCGGCGCTCTCGATCAAGCCGGCTTCGAGTGAGTTGTGGAGCTCCAGGATGTTCGCCGCGTGTTGCAGCGCGTCGTCGGGCGAAGCCGATCCGTCCGGCCCCGGATCGCAGGCCCGGAAGCTCGCCGTCGCCGCGCTGGGAACCACGGCTGCCGTCCCTGCCGCTCCGGCCGTGGACCAGGCGCGCATGGCGTTCCTGATCTGCTCGGTACCCGCCGCGCTGTCGCCGATGACCGCACCACGGACACAGGTGGAGCCATTTGCGTGCATCGCGCGGATCTGGCCGCCGCGCCAATGTAGAGCGGCGTCGAGCGCCACCGACGGGTCGATGCGGCTCGCCAGCACGAGGTAGAGGTCGAACGCGCCGAACGTCGATGAGGAACCGACCGCCTTCTCGCCTCGCGCGAGCCGGGGTGCGTCGACGGAGCGGGTCGCGCCGCCCGTCAGGGAGGTACTCGGGTCGAGGTACAGGAGTTGCGTGAACGCGCCGTGGCGGAATGTTCGGTCGACGGCTGCGTTGCCCCCGTTGGTCGTCAGGACGTGCAACACAGACGGCCCGTAGATGTAGGGCGACGCGAACAGCATCCGGACGACCGCGGGAACGGATGCCGTCTCGGCGTCCGATTGCTGGCCGCCTTGCTCGAGCGACTGCTCGTACGCGGCCCGGTCAGCGCTCGTGAGCTCCTGCTTCGCGTATGCGTCTTCGATCCGCACGGCGTCACCCTCGATGATCGCCTTGAGCGCGTCCGACGACTGTTCCTTGTCCCGCCTGGTGCGCGTCCTGGAGCGCCTGCAGATCGAAGTGCTGGTCCTGGAGGACGTGCGTGAGCTCGTGGGCGAGCGTGACGCGATGGGCCGGATCCAGCGGACCGACTCCCCGCACGACGATTTCCTTCGCTGCGGGGTCGTAGAACGCGAGCGTCGCCGATTGCTGCTCGGAATCGACCGCGTGCAGCAGGTCGACACCACCCGCCAGCAGTCCGAGCGCGCGCAACTCGGAGGTCAGCTCGCCGATTTCGCGCCGCTGCGCGGGTGTGATCTTGTCGCTCACACCGACGCGCCGCTTGAACGCAGCTTCGTCGAGGAAGTGCACCGGCACCGGATGGTCGTAGGACAGTCCACGCAGTCGCACATCCGCGGCTGCGATCGGAGCGATGCGCGCGTCCCAGTGTGCGGGGTATGAACGGCCCCCACGCGATGCGTACCAGGCGACGGCGACGACCCCGATCACGATGATCGCGAGCGCGATCCCCGCGCCGGTGAGCAGACGCCACGGTGTACGCCTGCCGCGGTCCGACGGCGCGGGCTGCTCGAACGGCAGGAGGTCGGGTCGCAGCCGCGGCGCCTCGAGGCGCGGCGGAGGCACCATCGGGGTCGGGATCGAGGTGCTCTCATCTCGCGACGACACATCCGGCGCGTTCGCGGCTTCGTCGGTGACGACCGCACGGGCCGGAGGCACGACGGCGACTGGTGCAACGGCGGCGACGGTCGACACTGTGGTGGGTCGGTCCGGCTCCGGACGGGAGCCGACGTTCGCGGCCGGAACGGTGAGCGGCGGCGTGCGAGGAGCTTCCGTGGCGGGCACGGATGCGGCTTCAGCGGACGCGACTTCCGCTTCGCGGCTGCTCGAGCCCGACGGCAGTCCACAGTTCTTGCAGCTCGTGGCCGCCTCGGGAACGAGGTACCCACATCCGGAGCACTTGGTGAACATCTCGCCGCCTTTGACCGGGAACGTCGGGTGTCGGGAATCCGGCACGACTGCCGCATTTCGGTATCGGCAACCTCGGGCCGCTCCTGAACACCGCCGGGTTCCGCCGAGAACCGGCCGCGAGCGGGGAGATGACCAGCCGACGGACGAGCGTCGATTCCCGTTGAGCGGACTGGACGTGAGCACGCCGTAGACAGGTGACGCCGGCCCGGACAGACTCCGGACAGGCGAACCAAGGAGGCCTCATGGCCAACTACCTCGTGATCGCGTCGTATTCACCCGACGGAGTGAAGGGTGTCCTCAAGGCCGGTGGCACCGCCCGAGCCGACGCTGTGCGCTCGGCGATCGAAGGCATCGGCGGGAAGCTGCTCAGCTTCCACTTCGCGTTCGGCGACGAAGATGCGTACGTGCTCGTCGAGCTGGCCGACAACATCGCCGCAGCCGCGCTCGGGCTCGCGGTGTCATCGACGGGTCTCGCGTCGGCGAAGACCGTCGTGTTGCTCACGCCGGCCGAGATCGACGAAGCGGCAAAGCGTCACGTCGAGTACTCCCCACCCGGGAAGTAGCCGTCCGTCGCGGCATGATGGGCGCGGATGAGGGCAGTGCTCACGTCCGCGTTGTTGGTGGCCATCCTCACTTCGTGCCGCGGGGGTGATGCCCACAAGGTCGTGCCCACGTCCACGTCTCCGTCGACCTCCACCACGACATCGTCGGTGACTTCCGCCGCGACCCCGGTCCCGTCGTCGGAGTCGGCACCGGCTCCCTTCGCGTTTACGGTCACCGAGGTCACCGCGGGCGACCTCGGTGCTTCGTGGCACGAGGGCTGCCCGGTCGATCCGGCAGACCTCCGGATGCTCACGGTGAGCCTCGTCGGATTCGACGATCGCGAGCACAGCGGTCAGGTGGTCGTGCATGCCGACGTTGTCGACGACGTGGTCGAAGTCTTCCGACAGCTCTACGAAGCTCGATTCCCCGTTCGGAAGATGAAGCCGATCTTCACGCAGGCCGAGTACGACGACTTCGAGACGCCCGACGACAACTCCACCGGCTTCTCATGTCGCGATGCGGTCGACAGCAGCGCCGCGCCGTCGTGGTCGCTCCACGCGTACGGGCATGCCATCGACATCAACCCCATAGAAAACCCGTATCTCGACGGCGGCCGCGTGATCCCGTCGGCAGGTGCGGGATACACGGACCGGGGCACGGCCCGTCCGGGCATGGCGGTACCCGGTACCGGCCTCGTGGAGGCGTTCCGCTCGGTCGGATGGGGGTGGGGTGCGAGCTTCCGGGACTACCAGCACTTCTCGACCACCGGCCGGTGAACACGCGTCGATCGTGATGCCCTTCGTCCGTGTCGCGTTACGGTCCTGCCGACTGAAGACGAGGAACACGCCACGGACTCGACGACAAGGGCGAGCATGACCAACTTCGGTATCTCGATCTTCGGGGAGCGACCCGATCACGTGGTGGAGCTGGGACGGCTCGCCGACGAGCTCGGCTTCTCGAGGCTCCAGATCGGTGACCACATCGTCGGGCCCGAGAACGTCGAGAGCAGGCGGCCCTACCGACCGGGTGCGGAGAAGTCGAAGGCCATCGGTCCGAACACGCTGCTGTTCGACGCGTTCAGCATGCTGGGAGCCCTGTCGACCGCGACCAACGATGTCGTGCTCCAAACGGGGGTCCTGGTCGCGCCGTTGCGCCACCCCCTCGCGATCGCGCAGGCTGCCGCCACCCTCCAACACCTCGCCGGCGGCCGGTTCGAGCTGGGCCTCGGGGCCGGATGGTGCGCCGAGGAGTTCGCCGCGCTCGACATGCCCTTTGCCGACCGGGGAAGTCGTCTCGAGGAGACCGTCGACATCGTGCGCCGCGCAATCGAAGGCGGCCCATTTTCCCATACGGGCCGACACTTCACCTTCGACCCGCTCGCGATCTCGACCGTGAAGGTGGATGTCCCCGTCATTCTGGGTGGTACCACCGAACCGGCGCTCCGGCGGGTCGCCCGTCTCGCCGACGGGTGGTTCAACCCGCCCGTTCCTGTCGACGACTGCCTGCGGATGCGCGACGACATCGAGCGGTACCGCGCGGCGGAGGGAAACGCCGCGCGACCGTTCCGCTACTACATCCAGCTGAAGAGCGCGGATGGGTCGGAGGTCGATCGCTACGTCGCCGAAGGTTTCACGAACCTCACCATCCTGAGCCACAGGCTGTGGAAGCAGGGTGTGGGCGTCGAACTTTCGGAGAAGTCGGCGATGCTGCGGGTCGCGGCCGAGCGTCTCGACGTCCGAGCGTCGGTCCGGTGAACGAGCCAAGGAGAGTCTGATGAAGGAACAGCGACGCGGCCGAGCGATCGCGATGACGCCAGCGGAACGGGACCAGTTCCTGGCCGAGGAGCGGACGTGCCGGCTCGCGACGGTCGGCGGCGACGGAGCACCGCACGTGACGCCCCTCTGGTTCGCGTGGGACGGGTCATCGCTCTGGATCACGTCTCTCGTGCGGAGCCAGCGATGGACCGACCTCCAACGAGACAATCGCGTGAGCGTCGTGGTGGATGCCGGCGGCGCCTTCACCGAGCTCCGTGGCGTGGAGCTCCACGGCCCGGCCGTTCCGGTCGGAGAAGCACCGCGGGCCGGCCTTCCCGTCCCGGAGCTCGACGAGGCCGAACAGCTCTTCGCCGACAAGTACGCCGACGGTCGCATCCACCACGACGGCCGTCACGCGTGGCTGCGGATCACCCCACAGAAGATCCAGAGCTGGGACTTTCGCAAGCTGCAGTTGGGGAAGTAGATGACGACGAGCTGGGCCACGAGCGAGGATCGCCGGGTTGACGCTCGCGCCGAATACGAGCGGATCATGACGACCACGAGTCCGGGGCCCAGCGGCGCGTTCCTGGAGGCCGGCGTTGTGGGGTTCGTGTTCGCCGAGATGTGGCGCCGCGGCGTTCTGACTCCGCGCGACCGTAGGTGGATCACGCTCACGTGCGTCGGCGCAGACGACGCGGCGAACCCGATCGAGTCGCACGTCTGGGCGGCGCTGAACAGCCGCGACGTCACGTGCGAGGAGTTCGACGAGTTCGTCCTGCACTTCTCCACGCAGCTCGGCTGGCCGAAGGGCTCGGTGCTGAACATGTACGGCGCGATGGCGATGCGCAGGCTCGCCGAGGAGCGAGGTGAGGACCTCCCACCCCTCGAGTTCGAGCCGTGGGCGGCGCCGACCGACGACGAAAGCCGCCGCGCTCGGGGTGAGAGCGCATACCGCGAGATCCATGGTGTCGCCGCGCCGCAAGCGTCAACTGCGTTCCGCGGTAGCGCCTCCCTCGACTTCCTCTACGGCGAGGTGTGGAGCCGGGATCGGTACCTCACCCGACGCGACCGTCGCATCGTCACGCTCTGTTGCGCCGCCGTCGCCGGCGTGGAGGCCGAGATGCGGGAGCACCTCCAAGCCGCGCTCGTGAACGGCGAGCTCACCTACATCGAGCTCCAAGAGGTCGTCGTGCACTTCGCCGTGTACGTCGGCTGGCTGATGGCCCGGCGTCTCGACGACCTGCTCGTCGAGACGGCTGCCGACCTCGGCATGGCCGGCGAATGAAGGACGCAATCGCCGCGTGCGCGAGAAGCCGAGCCGGCCCTCAACTCTCCTTGTCGTCGCCGCACTGGAAGATGGTGCCGGCGGCGATGAGCGTGTCGATCTCTTCGTCGCCCATCCCCATCCACTCCTGCAGCACAGCCGAGGTGTGGCCGCCGAGCCGGGCGCCGGCTGTCGACGGCCTCGGCTTCGTCACCGTGAACCGGTAGGGGTTGCCCCAGTAGTACTGCGGTCCGAGATCCGGCTGGTCGAGCTCGACGATGGCCCCACGGGTGCGGAGCTGCGGGTCGCGCCACACGTCTTCGGGGGTCTGCACGGCACCCGCGGCGACGCCGGCCTTCTGGAGGAGGTGCACCGCGCTGTGGCTCGTCCACCTCGCGCACCACTCGGCGAGCGCGGCGTCGAGCTCCTTCTGCAAGGGCGCGGCATCCGCGGCGGCACCGACGACGAGATCGTCGCGGCCGACGACCGAACACGCGCGGTTCCAGTCGTCGACGTCTTCGAGCTCGATCGCGATCCAGGCATCGTGACCGACCGCGACGTAGACACCCGACAGCAACGACCCGGCCACCGCGTTGCCGGGCGGCGGCGCGTCGCGGTCGTTCACGAGCGCGTCGAGGAGCAGGCCGGGCATGATCGCGGCCAACGCCTCGGTGTGAGCCACGTCGACGTGGACACCGATGCCGGTGGCTTGCGCGCTGGCGCAGCGCGGCCACCGTGGCCAGCGCGGCGTGCTCACCGGAGATGTAGTCGCTGTGGGTGATGTGCGAGCGACCCCACGCGTAGGTCAGCGCGGTGAAGCTGGAGATGTTCTGGCCGTACGCGAGATACGAGGCGCGTGGGCCGCTCCGGCCGTAGCCCGAGACAGACGTGAGCACGACACGGGGGTTGAGCTCGAGCATGGTGTCGAATCCGCAGCCCCATCGGTCGAGCACACCGACGCCGAAGTTCTCGATGACGATGTCGACGCTCGGGAGCAACCGCCGGAAGAGTGCGCGGCCGTCGTCGCTGCCCATCTCGATCGACAGGTTCCGAACGCTGCGGTTGAACGATGCGTAGAGCAAGGTGTTCGTGACGCCGCTCGGCTCGGTGGCGGTGGCCCCGAGGGCGTGCGCCGGAGTGCGGAGGACCTCGGGCCGGCTCCGGGCCTCGATCTTGACGACGTCGGCGCCGAGCTCGCCGAGGAGCGCGCCCACGGTGGCGCCGGCGGCGAATGCGCCGAAGGTGAGGACCCGCACGCCGGCGAGCGGACCGCCGTCCGACCGCGCGGCCCGCGGCCGGCTCGGGGGTTCGCTGCTCAGCCGGGCGTGTGGTCCAGCCGGCGCCGGTTGTGGCACGGTCCGGAGCCGGTGGGCGCGACGCCCGCTCGACCGTGAGGGGCGGCTCGGCGTGAAACCCGGGACCCGGCATCGCCACCGTCGCGCCCCCGGAGATCGGGGTCGGCACGAACGCCCCTCGGGCGGCGAGCTGCGGGTCGGCGACGAACTCGGTGGGCGTGTTCTGCACCGAACAGGGCAGACCCGCCCGCTGCCCGCGCTCGACCAGGTCCTCGCGGGATCGGTCGGCGACGAGTCGGTCGATCACCTCGAGCAGACCCGTCGAACAGCTCGCGGCGGATCATCGGGTCGGCCAGCGCGGGCTCGCTCAGCTCCTCGGGATTGATCGAGCATCTCCAGGAAGGCGTCCCAGTGATGGCGCTGGAACGCGCCCACCTCGAAGCGCCCGTCGGCGCACTCGAAGGTCCCGGTGGGCGGTATGCCGAGCGGGACCTTGCGTCCCGCCGGATCCATTCCCGTCGCCGAGTACCGCTCGATGACCATGTCGCGCGCCACGGCGATCTCGTGAACGGCGATGTCGACGAGCTGACCACCGGCGTGGGGTCGCGCGTGCAACGCCGCGAGGACGGCGAGCGCGGCGTGGATCCCGGCCTCGTCCCACTGCTGACGACCGGGGACGGTGATGGGCAGGCCGTCGATCGGCCCGACGCGCGATCATGGTCCCGCCCATCGCGAACGATGTCATCGACGTCGCCCGCCAGCCGTGGTACGGCCCGGTCAGGCCGAACGGGGTCAGCGCGCAGACCACGGCGTCGTCGGCCGCCCACGCGAGCGTCTGCGAGGAGGGATCCCACCCCGGCAACGGCTCCCCCGGGACCGGCGACACGATGACGACATCCGCGTCCCGCGCCCAGCGCCTCGAGTTGGTCGGCGCCGCGGTCGGTACCGAGGTCGAGCGTCACCGACCGCTGGCCGGCGCGGTAGTAGCCGAACAGCAGGCTGTCGTCGCCCTCGTCGGCGCCATCGAGGAACGGAGGCACCTGGCGGAGCCGGTCGCCGCCCGGCGGCTCGACCATGACGACCTCCGCACCCAGATCGGTGAGGATCCGGGTGCAGTAGGCGGCGATCGGTCCCGCGAGGTCGAGCACCCGCACGCCCGCGAGCACACCGCGGTCGAGGTTCGACTGCTCATGCGCCCTTGAGCACCCCGATGGGGAACTGCTGCTCAACCGTCTCTTCCAGGTAGTCCGGACCGCTCGGTGCGGCATGAACCACCCGGTCGGGCACATGGTGAGGATCTCGACGAAGCTCATGCCGTCACCGCGCATCTGGGTCTCGAACGCAGCCTTGAGGAACTTCTTCGTCTGGGCGATGGACCCGGCGTTGTTGACCGCGCCGCGGGCGACGTACGCGACGCCGGGAAGCTGCGCGAGCAAGGACGCGACGGGGATCGGGTAGCCGTGGAGCTCGGGGTCGCGCCCTTCGATGCTCGTCTTCGTGCGCTGTCCGACGACCGTGGCGCCGGTCATCTGGCCGCCGGTGTCACCGAACACGCCGTTGTTGAGCATCAGGCAGGTGATCTTCTCGCCCCGTCCACCGGCGTGCAGGATCTCGTGGAGACCTTCGCTGACCATGTCTCCGTCGCCCTGGCACGAGAGCACCACGGCATCGGGCTGCACCCGCTTGATGCCGGTGGCGACCGCGGGTGATCTCCCGTGCAGGCACTGCACGAACTCGATGTCGGCGATCGACGCGATGAGTGTGTAGCAACCGTGGCCCACGGTCCCGAGCACGCGCTTCTCGATGCCGAGCTCGGTGATCACCTCGAACAGGATCCGGAACGCGACCGGGTGACCACATCCGGGACAGAGGGGGTGGGCCTCGGTCAGCTGGAGCGGACGCCGACGAGCTCCCGATCTTCGTCGCCGGGATGTCGGGTCGCAATGTCGAGACGGTTTCCATGTCTTCTCCTCTGGTCCGGCCGGTCAGCCGATGTGGGGCATGACGCGTTCGCGGATCGCGGCGACGTCGAGCAGGGACCCTTGTCGCATCCCGCTGTAGTCGACGCTGACGCCACCGATGGAGATCACCTTCGAGCGATCGGTCACGCTCAGTCGCACGTCGTCGATCATCTGGCCGGCGTTGATCTCGAAGACCAGCACCTTGCGGCAGTTTGCCGTCGCCGCCTCGAGTGCCTGTTCCGGGAACGGCCAGAGCGTGATCGGGCGGAACGAACCGATCCGGATGCCGTCGGCCCGGAGCTCGTCGACGACGTAGTCGACGAAGGGACCTGACGTGCCCCACGAGACGACGACGTACTCGGCGTCGTCGACGAGGTACGACTCGTGCCGCGCTTCGGTGCGATTGATCTCGTCGAACTTCTCCGCCACCCGACGCCAGTGCTTGTCGGGCCGCAGTCCCGGCCGGTTGACCTTGCCGGTGTCGAACGTCCACAGGACGTGGGACTCGCGGGTGCCGTTGCGGGTGGGGTCGAGGATCCAGTCCTTGGCGGGAAGCGGACCGTAGTCGCGCGGCGTCGACGTCGACGCTCATCATGGTGTCGGCGACCAGGTAGTCGCCGAGCAGGATCATCGGGGCGCGGTACTTGTCGGCCAGGTGGAAGAGCAGCTGCGTGTGCTCCACCGCCTCGGCCGCATCCTTCGGCGCGAGGGTCAGGGTCCGGTAGTCGCCCCAGCCTCCGCCCCGCGTGCACTGGAAGTAGTCCTGCTGCCCGCGTGCCATCGTGAAGATCACCAGCGGGATCTGACTGAGCGCCGCCTCGGCGATCGTCTCCTGCATCAGGGCCACGCCCTGTCCGGTCGAGCCGGTCGCGGATCGGGCCCCGGCGGTCGACGCACCGAGGGCCATGTTCGCCGCCTCGATCTCGCTCGCCGCGTTCATGCAGACGCCGCCGACCGGTGGCAGTCGACGAGACATGCTCTCGAGCAGTCCGGTGAACGGGAGCATCGGGTAGCCGCTGAAGAATCGGCAGCCGGCCGCAACCGCGGCCTGGGCCACCGCATCGGCGCCTTGGAGCAACTCAAGCTGTGGCATTCTCGACCTTTGCGCTCATCGGGAGTGACGGCTCCAGCGATATCTCGACCGGCTCCTTGTACCGATACACCTCGAACACGAAGTCGGGGCAGACGTCGAAGCAGGCCTTGCAAGCGGTACAACCCGGTTCGAGCTCGGGATAGTTGTAGCCGTGACCGTTGACATCCGCGCTCATCGTCAGAACCGCGGGCCGACAAGCATCGATGCAGAGCTCGCACCCCTTGCAGCCGCTCGATGTTGATCGAAACGGTTCCCCGTGTCAGTACCGACGTCATGACACCGCCACCTCGTCTTTCCAGACCGGGGCGGCCAGCTCCGGCGCGATCTCGCTCCCGGCACGCAACGCCTGCTCGTTGCTCGTTGACGTGCTCGACCCGATATGGCGGCACCAGCTGCTTCATGGACGCGATCAGGGAATCCGTTCCGACCATCCCCGTGATCGTGGAGTAGGCGGAGAGCAGCACCATCGACGCGCTCATCGGAGACCCGATCTTCGTCAGCCGTGGCCGTTGCCGGGATCAGGAAGGTCTCGCAGTCGTCGCGCCCGAGATCATCGGTCACGAGGTCGGCGTTGGCCACGATGACCCCGCCACTGCGGATCTGCTCCTTCGTGTCGGCCCAGAAATCCGGATGCATCACCAATGCCGACCACGCGCTCGGGAGGATGGGCAGGGACCGGAGATTCTTGTCGGCCACCACCACGGAAGCGTCGGTCTGACCGCCACGCATCGCGCCGCCATAGTGGCCGAGCAGCATCGCCTGACGACCCTCCATCATGGCCGCCAGCGCCAGGGTCTTCGAGGCGAGCTGGATCCCCTGGCCGCCGATTCCTGTGAGCATGACTTCAGCTTGCATTGCCGATGCCCCTTCCACGCCGTAGCGCGAGCCACTGAGTGTCACTACAGTATCATCCGTGGCACGCGAGTGCCAACGAGCCGCGCGACGCTCGAGCACGTTGAGCTGAACCAGTACCGATGATCGAGGCTTCACATGGTGAGCGACACCGCCGAACCGCCCGCAGCCGAGGACCCGGTCCCGATGATGACCCGCCGTCGGGAGTTCGTCAGCCGCGAGATCGAACGGGCCGGCATGGAGCTGATCGCGGAACGGGGCTACGACGACGTCACCATCGCGGAGATCGCCGCCGCGGCGGGAGTGTCGCGTCGGACGTTCTTCCGGCACTTCGATTCGAAGTCGAGCATGACGGATGCCTTCGCCGACCGCTTGATCCGGCGTGTGGTCGCGGCGCTGATGCACCGGCCGGCCGACGAGCCCGCCGCCGGAGCTCTGGCGAGTGCGCTCATCGCCACCGCCGAGATGAGCGACGACGAGCAGGCGTTGGCTCGTCTGCGGCATCGCGCGTTGCAGCAGGTGCGAGGCGATCCGACGACGATCGGGTCCCCGGAGGCCGTCGAGGATCTCGTCGACCTGGTCGCGACCCGGATGCATGTGCATCAGCTGACGGACCTCCGGCCGCGGCTCACGGTCTGGACCATGCTCGCTGCGGCGCAGGCGGCGACCAAGACATGGGTCGAGCTCGACGACGACAGCCGACTCGTCGCTCACGTCGACGCTGCACTCGAGATCGTTCTCGGCGGGCTGCGAGACGCGGTCGCGTCGTGAGCGCCATGGATCTGTCATACGTATGCTCCGGTCAGCGAACGCTTGGCCGGGACTTGAACGAGAGGAAGAGATGATGGGCGACCTGGACGGATTGGGCTACCGCGACAAGACGGTGGTGGTGACGGGCGGCTCCTCCGGTATGGGCGAGGCGACGGTGAAGATCCTCGGCGATCTCGGCGCGCGGGTGCACGTGGTCGACATGAACAAGCCGAAGGTCCCGCACGCGGAGTTCTACGAGACCGACATCTCCGACCCCGCACAGGTCTCGGCGACCTCAGCGGCGCTCCGCGGCCTCGGCTCGATCGACTCCTACTTCAGCTGCGCCGGCATCGGCCACACGTTCGATCCGATGAAGATCATGCTCGTCAACTACATCGGTGCCCGCCAGCTGATCGAGGAGACGCTGCCGGCCATCGCTGATGGCGCCGGGATCGCGATCATCGCCTCATCGGCCGGAATGGCCTGGATGATGAACATGGCCACGAACCGCGAGCTCCTCGCCATCAAGGATCCGATCGAAGCCCGCACGTGGTGTGAGGCCCATCCGGAGGTGGTCAAGGACGGCTACTCAGTGTCGAAGGAGATGCTGATCCTGTGGGCCCTGTACCAGTCGGTGCCGCTCGGCGAGGAGCACCACATCCGGGTCAACTGCACCGCTCCTTGCCCCACCGACACGGCGTTCATGACGCCCACGAAGGCCGATCTCGGCGAGCAGTTCTTCGAGACGTTCCCCTACCCCACCCTCGGCCGGATGGCGACCGCGGAGGAGCAGGGCTGGCCACTCGTCCTGCTCAACAGCCCGCTCAACGCCGTTGTCGCGGGGACCGTCGTCTACACCGACCAGGGATTCGCCGGCGGCGCGATGACCGGCTCGCTCGACACCTCGAAGATCATGCGTCCCGACGGGGGCGAACCCGACCGTTGACGATCGACCTGGCGATCACTCCTGACCGTCGCTGGGCCGCGGAGACGCTGGACCTCATCGCCGCATGCTCGGCGGTGGGGTTCGCCGCGCTCGGCGTCGCGTCGGATCGCGTCAACGATGCGGTGGTCGACGCGTACCGGGAGAGCGGGCTGCGTTGTCACGAGCTGCTCGGACTGATGCTGGGCAGCGACGAAGCGGCGATGGTCGCATCGGCGGCGAAGGTCGCCCGAGTCGCCGAAGCCATCGGCGCGGAATGGGTGCTCACGATCTTCCGCGAACCTCTGAACGCCGAGACGGCCACGGTGATCGAGCGGTGCTCGGCGATCTTGGCTGACGTCGGTGCCGGGATGGCGGTCGAGTTCAGCCCGCTCGGGCCGGTGACGTCGATCAACCAGGGCCTGGAGATCGTGCGCGTCGGGAATCGGGGTGGGGGCCGCGCCGGGTTGATGATCGACTCGTGGCACTTCTCGTTCGGCGACAGCACCTGGGACGATCTGGCCCGAGTGCCACTGGACGAGATCGCGTACGTCCAGTTCGCCGACGCGCTGGAGCCGGAGCCTGATGGCAACCTCGGTCGGGAGACGATGGACCGTCGAGCCTTGCCCGGCGAGGGTGTCCTCGAGCTGGAGCGATTCGCGTCGACGCTCCTGGATCGGGGCTGGGCCGGCACGGTGAGCGTCGAAGTGCTCAGCGCCGAGCTGCGAACGCTCCCGGCCCGTGATCTCGTCGAGCGGATCCACGACACGACCGCCCCGTACTGGCGTTGACGAAGTTCGACGGTGAAGGGCCGGGTGGTCCCGCCCGGTAGGATCGTGTTCCAACTCGAGCACGATCGGATCATTCGCGATGACACAGGCGGATCGGAGACCGGCCCCTGAGCGGATCCTCGCCGTCGTGACCGAGATGATCACGGCGGGTGGCGCCGATGCCGTGCAACTTGCAGTCGTCGCTCAGCGGGCCCGCGTCTCCCTGACCACCATCTACAAGCTCTTCACCTCGCGCGACGAGCTGATTCTTGCCGCCGTCGAGGCGTGGATGGACTCGCACGTCTACCAGCAGCTGGCCGAGCCCGCGCCCGACATGCCGATGTTCGATGCCCTGATGTGGCAATTCCGTCAGATCTACGAACCGTGGGAAGAGAACCCGCGAATGGCCGAAGCATTCGTACGAGCTCGATTCGGACCGTCGGGAGACCGTCTCCGGATCCAGGGGCTCACGGCGGTCGAGCCCATCACCCGCGCGCTCCTCAAGGACGTCGATCCGGACCAGGCCGAGGACGTCATGATCATCACCTCGAATGTCTGTTACGCCCTGATTGTGAGGTTTGCGGCGGGAGAGCTCCCGGTCACCGAGATCATGCCGACGATCGAGCGCACGCTCCGACGGCTCACCGGTGACGGCGGGTTCACCCACGAAGCGACCGCTGATCTCGCAGCTTC
The DNA here is from genome assembly GCA_963829475.1 of uncultured Actinomycetes bacterium. Taxonomy (GTDB): domain Bacteria; phylum Actinomycetota; class Acidimicrobiia; order IMCC26256; family JANYLB01; genus JANYLB01. Next base: position 201,045 of record CAWHIU010000004.1, read on the forward strand.
CGGCTGAGCCCGACGGCTCGATTGCTCGCCGTGTCCGGTATCGGCGTTACTGCTAACTTGCCGACACTGCTACTAACGGGGGGATAGGGAACATGAGGTTTCGGTCGGTTGGCGCTTCGGCGCTTGTCGCTCTGTCGGTGACCGTGGCGATGTTCGCCGGGTCGAGCGCCGGAGCCATTGAGAGGAAGAGCACCGAAGGGACTCCGACGGTGACGGGCCCGGTCACGGGCGGCAAGGGCGTCGCCGAGATCGGAACCGACATCTACGACAAGCCGATTGGTGCCGGCTACGAGTCGGTCGGCTACACGCGCGAGGAGTACTTCTTCGGCGGAACTGCCACTTCGTACAAAGCGGTTGGCAAGCTGACTGCCGACGGCAAGTGGAAGGTCAAGAAGAGCACGACGGCTCCTTACAAGACCCGGATGGTCGTCGTGAAGCCGAAGAATCCGGCCGACTTCAACGGCACCGTCTACGTCGAGTGGCTCAACGTCACCGCCGGCTTCGACGCTTCGCGTGTGTGGATCTTCGGGCACAACCAGATGCTCCGCGAAGGCGCCGCGTGGGTCGGCATCTCTGCCCAAGCCGTCGGCGTCGAGGGCACCGGGACCTCCCCCCTTGCCAACACGACTGTCATCAAGATCCCGACGGGCGGACTCAAGTCCTCGGATCCCGCGCGCTACGGCACGTTGTCGCATCCCGGTGACGCGTACTCGTACGACATCTTCCGCCAGGCCGGCCTCGTCGTGCGGGGCGACGCCAAGGGCGTCAAGCCGTTCAAGGGCTACAAGGTGAAGCGGCTGGTCGCGGCGGGCGAGTCACAGTCGGCGTTCCGGATGACCACCTACGTGAACGTCGTGGAGCCGATGTCGCCTGGCGTGTACGACGCGTACTTCATCCTGCACCGTGGCGCGAGCCCGGCGCCGTTGGGCACCCAGGTCCAGGGAAGCCCCGACCCGAGCCTCCCGGCCGCGGTGCACATCCGCACGGATCTGAAGGTACCCGTCTTCACCTTCGTGACCGAGATGGATGATCAAACACTCGGCTACGCCAATGCTCGTCAGCCCGACACCAACAAGCTCCGTACATGGGAGGTGGCGGCGACGTCGCATGCCGACGCTTACACCGGATATCCGGCGATCTCCGACTTCACCGGAGCAGGAGCCCTCGCGGAGAAGACGGAGCTCAGTCTGACCAAGCCTTCGCACGGCTCGACGAACTGCGACCTCCCGGTCAACGCGGGAGGCCAGCAAGCGGTGGTCAGAGCAGCTCTCGTGCAGCTCGAGCGTTGGATCAACGGCGGGAAGCCGCCGACCAAGTACGCGGCGATCAAGACCACGGGCTCCGGCAAGACCGTCGTCTTCGTGCGCGACGCCAATGGCATCGCACGGGGCGGCGTCCGCACGCCGATCGCCGACGTTCCGATCGCAGCGAACAACGGCAACAACAACACGCCGGCGGGAACCTGCCGGCTCGACGGTACCGGCGTGCCCTTCGATGCCGCGACGCTCGCCCGGCTGTACCCCAACGGCAGCGCCGACTACATCAAGGCGTTCAACGCGTCGGCCGACAAGGCGGTCAAGGCGGGTATCTGGCTGAAGCCGGACGCGAAGAACTGGAAGGCCGCGGCCGCCCAGATCACGTTCCCCTGATGTAGCTGCTCGGCTCACCGGCGTCCGACGCGACGCCGGTGAGCCGATCGCAGCCCGCAACGTCGTCACCGCAGCAAGTTCGCACCGGTCCTTGTGCACCCGTGGATTCCCCCTGCGGGCATCCAATGGTGCAGGAGCGTCTGCACGGGAATCCAGAAGCAGCAAGATCGCCGGGGAGCCCGACGAGGCGTCGGTGCCCACTCGTACGTCGAGCGGCAGAACGTCACGATGCGGATGGGGGATGCGCCGCTTCACTCGGCTGAGCAACGGCTTCTCCAAGAAGGTCGAGAACTTTCTTGTTCTCGGTCACCTGGTTCCTCGGTGCTCTCGGCCGTCGCCATCGTGTGCTGGCTCGTCCTGGCGCGACCGACGATGCTCGATCGTCGCCGACTCCGCTCGGAAGATGCGGGCGCAGCCAGCCCGTGGACCGATTCAAACTGAGCCACTACCGGGTCGGGATGGGGGGCATGCTTCGCTCTAACCTGTGTTCGTCGACTCCGGTCGGCTGGTGGATGCCGAACCCGCAAGGGATCTGGACCCGAACCGCCGAGATGGTGGCATTTCCCGAATCGTTGGCGACAATCACGCCCCGGACTTTTCACCCGGGGCGTCGCCATGCTCAGATCTTCCTGTCGCCGATGGCGAGGACGGTCTCTCCTCAACCAGCGGCGAGCCCCGCCTGTGACCTACCGGTTCGTCCGATAGATCACAGGCGAGGTGGGGGATACCCGCCACTCACGGTTGCCGGTACAACCTCAGCGCGATCACTGGGTTGTGAGCACCGGCCCGCATCTCATTGTCCGCAGTGGTTGCCGAACACCGTCAGGTCGAGGTTCCGGAAGTATCCCTGCACTTCCTTCGGCCGCCAGTCTCCCCAGGCGACAAAGGCGGAGCGTCGCAGGCACGACGTCGGACTCGACGGAGCGGCCTGGCTACTCAGGGCGATGAACGACGTGTCGTCCAGACCACCGGCGGAGAACTTGGGATCGGACTTCGGAGAAGGCTTCGCACCGACCAGGTACGGAGCGCTCCACGTCGAACCCTGAGTCCCCGAGATGGCAGCAAAGACCTTGTACTTGCTCTTCAAGCTCTTGCCGGTGTGGCTCCTCCACATCAAGCCGAGGACGCCGTCGGGCGAGTAGTTGATCCACGACTTGAACTTGAGCGTCTTCGTGCTGTCGGTGAGAGTGGTCGGCCCGGTCCACGTGGTGCCGCTGTTGTGGGTCACGTACGACATGAGCGCGGTACTCGTGGAGTTCAAGACGACGACCGTGTAGGTCGACGCCAGAGCTGGGTCGGCTGCCACCATGACGCTCCCGGTGGACGTGGCTGGAGCCGGCACCTTGTGTCGAGTCCAGGTCGACGCCGGAGTCTGTCGACGTCTCGAAGACCGTGCATGGTCCGGCGGTACCGACGAAGACATGCACGCACTGGTCTGCGTCGCCCGGAAACCGGCTGTCAACACGCCCTGTGCGGCAGAGATGGTGGCCCCGGACGATCCTGGGAACGCACCCGTGCCGAGCTGTTGTGGGGTAGTCCACGCCAACCCATCCGGGGAAGATGTGACATATCGGTCAGAGACGCCGTTCCCGAACAGGGGAGCAGAAGCATCGCCGGTCGACATGGATCCATCGACCGAACCCGAGGAGGCTTCGTAGACGGTGCCGTCCGAGACGTCGGCGGTCATCCAGGGTCGGTCGACCCCGGTGCCGGTCAGCACGGACTTGCTCCACGTCGCCCCACCGTTGGTCGACTTGCTCACTGCGATACCGCCGTCGACCAGCGTCGTGCCGAGGATCGGGACGCCGGCGCCCATGTGCATGGAGTCCCAGCCGAGGTAGAAGGTGCCGTCGGCCGTGACGGTCACCATCGGGTCGGATTGGGTCTTCAGGTCCGAGTGATTGGCGAACTCGAGCGGGAAACCCCGGAATGCCGGGATGAGGTCAGTCGGCGTGACGTCGGTCCAGGTCACCCCGCGGTTGAACGTGTTGTACACCTTGAGGAAATACCAACCGGGGGTGGCGAAGAAGCCGAGCGGCTGGCCGCGGGAGAACGTGGTGCAGTTCGTGTCGGCCGAGTGCTCGCACTTGTATGTCTCCTTGTGCGCCACGATCGCGTACACGAGGTTGTTCGGATTGGTCGGGTTGACCGCGAGCTCCGGCTCGCCGAAGCGGTGCGTGGAGTCGTTGGTGACGTTCTTCTCGGGTGCGGTGGTCGCACCACTGGGGGGTGCCGTCACCGCGACGAGGGGCAACGCCAGACACAAGGCGGCTACCCCTAAGAACGAACGCTTGAAACCATGGCGAAAACGCACGACCCCACCCCCACTGTTTGAAACCCACTTCCCAATAACGTGATTATCACAGAAGGTCCACCGTTGGGCAAGGGGCAGTGCCCGGTGGCGGACTCAGCCCGCCAGGGAGGCGAACCGTCGGGCGCGCGAACTCCCGGCCGCGGGACGCGAGCGGCCCCGGGCAGTAGTCTCAAACCGACTAGTTCTGCACCTGCGAATCGGGAGGCATCACCACTTGCGCAAGTTCATGAGGCTCTGGGTCCTGTGTGTCATCGTTCTCGGGCTGGTCGCGGCCGGCTGCAGCAGCGACTCCAGCTCGGGTTCGAGCAACACGTCCACGACGTCGACCACCACGGTGAAGGCCACCGGTGCGATCACCGTGTCTGCGGCGGCATCGTTGACGGAGGCGTTCACCAAGATCGGCGCCGACTTCAAGCGGGCCAATCCCCAGGCGACCACGACGTTCAACTTCGGCTCGTCGGGGACGCTGGAGACCCAGATCGCACAGGGTGCTCCCGCCGACACGTTCGCATCAGCGGACGAGGACAACATGACCAAGTTGGTCACCGCGAGCCTCGTCGACGGTCAGCCGGTCGTCTTCGCGAAGAACAAGCTCGTGATCGTCACCAAGCCTGGGAACCCGAAGCAGGTCAAGACCCTGGCCGACCTCGCGAACCTCGACGTGGTCTCCCTGTGCGGCGAGACGGTGCCGTGCGGGAAGTACGCGGCGCAGATCCTGCAGACTGCTGGCGTGACGATCCCCGAGACGAAGGTCTCCCGCGGTCAGGACGTGAAGACCACGCTTGCCGCGGTCGCGACTGGTGACGCCGACGCGGCCATCGTCTACGTGACCGACGCGAAGAGCGCCGGGAGCGGCGTGGAGGCGGTCACGATCCCCGACGCGCAGAACGTGATCGCGACCTATCCGATCGCGACGTTGACCGCGAGCGCGAACCCGGCGACGTCGCAGGCGTTCATCGCGTACGTCATGTCGCCGAAGGGCCAGGCCACGTTGAGGTCGTACGGGTTCCTGCCTCCGTCGTGAGTCGACGAGGGCGGCGAGTGCCGTGGTTGGTGGTGCTCGTCGCCCTCGTCGGATTCGCGTTCATCGCGCTCCCGCTGATCGGCCTGATCCAACAGGTGCCGTGGGGGAACCTCGGCACCGACCTGCGGACGCCCGAGGCGACGGCCGCGTTGCGCCTGTCGCTCATCTGTTCGCTGTGGGCGACCGCGCTCTCGGTGCTGTTCGGGGTCCCGATCGCCTACGTGCTCGCTCGTGTGACCTTTCCCGGGCGGTCGATCGCCCGTGCGCTGGTGTTGCTGCCGCTCGTCGTCCCGCCGGTGGTAGGCGGTGTCGGCCTGTTCTACGCCTTCGGCCGCGACGGGCTCGTTGGTCAGTACCTCCACTCCTGGTTCGGCATCCAGCTGACGTTCTCGACCGCTGGCGTGGTGATGGCCGAGACCTTCGTCGCGATGCCGTTCCTCGTGATCACTGTCGAAGCCGCGTTGCGGTCGATGGACCGGCGCTACGAAGACGCGGCCGCGACACTCGGCGCGCGACCGCTGACCGTCGCACGCCGAGTCACGTTGCCGCTGATCCTTCCGGGTCTGATCGCGGGGGCAGCGCTGGCATGGGCGCGAGCGCTCGGTGAGTTCGGCGCCACGATCACGTTCGCGGGCAACATCCAAGGCCGGACGCAGACGACGCCGCTCGCGGTGTACCTGCTTCTCGAGTCGAGGCCCGACGTCGCGATCGGCTTGAGCGTCGTGCTGCTCGCGGTGTGTGTCGCGGTCCTCGCGTTACTCCGCGACCGCTGGCTCGGTGTCGGGTGAGCCTCGTCGCGCACGTCGTGTTGCAGCTCGGTTCATTGGGTCTCGACGCGTCGATCGAAGCCGACGACGGTGAGACCGTCGCGATCCTCGGCCCCAACGGCGCAGGCAAGACCACGCTCCTCCGTGCCCTCGCCGGCCTGGTTCCCCTCGACGCCGGCGCCGTCGTGCTCGACGGCGACGTGCTCGACGACGGCAGGACGGTCTTCGTCGCACCGGAACGTCGCCCGATCGGCTTGGTCTTCCAGGACTACCTCCTCTTTCCGCATCTGTCGGTGCTCGACAACGTGGCGTTCGGGCTGCGGTGCCGAGGCAATCACCGGGCCGAGGCGAGGACCGCGGCGCTGGTCGCGCTGGGACGCGTCGGGCTCGCCGACCTCGCGCGCAGCAAGCCCAGCGAGCTCTCGGGCGGTCAGGCGCAGCGGGTCGCGCTCGCACGGTCCACGGCCACCGAGCCCCGGTTGTTGCTGCTCGACGAACCGCTCTCATCTCTCGACCAGAGCGCGCGCGGCATCACGCGTCGCGAGCTCCGAGCGCACCTCGCCTCGTTCCCGGGGATCCGCCTCCTCGTCACGCACGATCCTCTCGACGCTGCCGCGCTCGCCGACCGACTCGTGATCATCGAGCACGGCTCGGTGGTTCAGGCGGGCACCTTCGCCGACGTGTCGGCCCGACCGCGTTCGAGCTACGTCGCGGAGCTCGTCGGAGTGAACTTGCTGCGTGGAATCGCGTATGGGGACCACATCGAGCTCGCCAGCGGTGCGACGGTGGTCGTCCCCGATGCCGGGTCGGGGGAGACGCTCGCTGTCATCCATCCCCGTTCGGTTTCGGTGCACCGGGAACAGCCGACGGGGAGCCCCCGCAACGTCAGCCCCGGCGCGGTCGACAGCCTCGAGCTGCTCGGGGACCGGGTCCGGGTGCGGATCACCGGGTCCGTACCGTTGATCGCGGAGATCACCCCTGCGGCGCGGCTCGACCTCGATCTGAACGTCGGGACCAGCGTCTGGACGTCGTTCAAGGCGACCGAGGTGACGGTGTTCCCGGTATGACGATTCCCGAACGCGAACCCTTGGCGTGACGAGTCGTGCCTCGAGTCGGTGCTGGATTTCCGGCTATGGACGGGTCGCCGTGCGCTCGTCGAGCTCGCGCCGGACGAGGTCGAGGAGCTCGTGCTCCTGAAAAGGCTTGCGCAGGAAGCTCTGCGACGTCGTGATGTCTCGGCCCGACATGAGCACGGTGTGGTGCAGACCTTCGTCGTGGAGCTGGAGCGAGAGCTCCTCGCCCGAGATGTCGGGCATGACGACATCGGTGAGGACCACCGAAGGTCGGAGGCCGTCGGCGATCGCATCGAGCGCGGCTTGGCCGCTCTCCGCTTCACGAACCTCGTAGCCGGAGTCCGTGAGCATGCGTGCGACGCTCCGGCGGAACGCCGATTCGTCGTCGACGACGAGAATGATCTCGTGCTCCTCCTCGAGGGGCTGGGCAGCTACATCGGCGCGCCGTGTCGGCGCGGTGCGACGCAGGATTGCGAACATCGCGCCGCCGGCCATGAGCGCGGCGAACGCGGCAAGTGCGAGCGGGCTGCGCAGCCGGCCCATGGCGTTGCCGGCGCCGGCGATGACGATCCACTTCTCGCCGATCACCTCGGAGCCCTTCGGTCGCCAGAGGTCGTCGGTCCTGCGATGGTCGCCGCGCGTGATGAATCCGGCCGCGGCGGATCCACCGACGATGCGGTGCAGGACGAGCAGACCCGAACCGACCTCGCCCTTGGGAACCCGGTACGCAATGACGTCGCCCGTGTGGTAGTTGCCGACGCTGCGGGTCACGACGAGGTCACCGTTCTGCAGCTTCGGAGTCATGCTGGTCCCCGACACCTTCACGTACGACGTCGTGCCCCCGAGCGACGTGGGCCAGACGAGCGCGGCGAACCCGATGCACAGCGCGACGGGTATCGCCTTCCAGAGCAGCCGGAGGGCACGCGAGAGCTTGGTCATGTCAGAACTGCACCGAGGTCGTCGTCGTCGAGGTGTTGAGCCCGATCGCCACCGCAGACGTGTTGGTGATGGTCGCGTCGGGCGTGTACACCGCGGCCGAGGTGGTCACGACCTTGACGAGCGTCCCGGTACCACCGGCGGTCCCGAGCGTGAGCGTCAGGGTGGTCGTGCTCGCGGTCTGCGTCAGGGCGATCGTCGAGTTGGTGAACGTGGCGTTCCCGCCGGTGACGTAGCCGGCGTTCGCGAGATCGAGAGTTCCGAAGTGGAACCCGCCCGAGCACGCCGCGGGCGAGGCGGTCACCGTCAGCGTGTCGGTACCGCCCGATCCGGCGTTGTCGTTCAGCGTGAAGGTGAACCCGGCGAGCGACTGGCTGCTGCTCGCGTTCGACCAGCTGGAGCACAAGCTCGATTGCTGCACCTGGGTCTGGAACAGCGCCACGGACTTGTCGGTCGCCTCGAGCTTGCCTGCGTTCGCGCCGACGTTGGTGTCCGCGATCGAGTTGACGTAGAAGGTCGGCGGTGTGATCGAACCCGTCACCATCTTCTTCGCGGTGGGGCTGAGACCCGCGGCGAACGCGAGTCCACCCGAGGCTCCGATCGCGAGCACCGCGGCGCTCGCGAGCACGACGAGCCGTCGGCGCGCGGTCACGGGCCGACCAGCACGATCAGGACCTTCGTCACCGAGGCGGTGGTCGGGTTCGCACTCATGGTGACGGCTGCGATCTGCGAGGCGACGACGACGGGTCCACCATGGCCGAGGTCGGTGTTGGCCGCGTTGCTGACCGTCGCGGAGAGGCTGGCGCCGTTGCAGCTCGACGGGAGGTTCCGGACGGTGACGCCGAGCACCGTCGAACTCCGGGTGTTGTAGGTGACCGTCACGCCGGCAGTTGATCCGCACGTGCCCACCGCCACGACCCCGGAAGCGAGCTTCTTGCCGATCGGAGTGACCGGCGCAGCCGACGCCGCCACCGTCCCCGTGAGAACGAGGACGGCGACGGCGAGCGACAGGCGGAAGGGTCGGTACACGGTGCGCTCAGGCGTGACGCGCTAGCCGCTGATGACGAGCTGGACGCCGGTGACGCCGCTGGCCGCGACGTTCGACGCGGTGAAGTCGGGCGATGCCGCGCCGGTGGCGTCGAGCACGCCGGTGACCTCACCGAGTGACGCGTTGCCCGCGCCGGTCAGCGTGAGCCGGTACGCCATCGTCGCGCACGCAACCGCGCTCGTGATCGGAGCGGTCGTCACCTTGTAACCCGGCACGGTGGCCGAGTACACGGTGTTGTAGGAGACGGCGGCGCTGGCGTTGCACGCGGCCACGGTCCCGCTCCCAGACCCGAGGGTCTTCGAGTTGACCGTCAACGTGGCGGCGAACGCGTACACCGAGCCGAAAACGACCGCACCGACGACGCCGGCGATCAAGAACCTCTTCACGGGGTGTCCTCCTGGAATCCGAACAGGTCGACAGGGTGTCTTCCTGCTCGAATGGGATCGGCAGGACCGTTGCGGCGCACCAGATGCAGGCGCACCCACTTCATTTGATGCATTTGCACCAGGTGTTTCGACCTTCAGGGGCAGCAGGGTCGAGCCGAAGCTTGCTCCATGAACACGGCCGACCCTCTCGACCCGCGGTACCGGGTCTTGGTCGATGCTCTCGACGAGGGCTTCGTGTTCATGGATCGTGACCGCCGGGTCGTGTTCTCCAACCCGGCGGCGTCGCGGATCCTTGGCCTGCCGCCCGACGGTCTCTTGGGTCTCACAGCCGGCGAATCCGACTGGACGTTCGCGTTCGAGGACGGTCCGTGCGACGCCGACAACCACCCTTCGGTCATCGCTTTCGCCACGCGAGAACCCGTCTCGAACGTCGTGATGCACGTCACGCCGACCGACGGGAGAGGCGTGTGGGTGTCCCTCAACGCCCGGCCCGTGTTCGAAGGCGACGATCCCGTCCCCTCCGGGGTGGTCGTCTCGTTCACCGACGTATCCGAGCAGATGAGAACCCGTCGGGCCCTCCGGGAGAGCGTCGAGCGGTTCCGCATGTTGTTCGACGGGACCGACGACGCGGTGCAGTTCTTCGACTCCGAGACGCTCCAACTTCTCGACTTCAACGACGCGAACGTCAGGATGTACGGCTACAGCCGCGAAGAGTTGGCGATGATGACGATCGTCGATCTGAGCGCAGAGCCCGACGAGACGCGCAGTCAGGCCGCGAGCGCGGTCGCAGGCCAGACCCTTCGAGTGCCGAACCGCCTCCACCGCAGGAAGGACGGCACGACCTTCCCGGTCGCGATCTCCTCAGGCTCATTCGAGCTCGACGGACAACTGATCTGCTACAAGCTCATGCGCGACGTCAGCGTTCGCGTCGCGGCGGAGGAAGCAGCCCGCCAGGGAGAGGAGCGCCTCGCCGCGCTGTTGCGCCATTCGCGCGACGTCGTGGTCGTCGTCGACGCCGAAGGGACGCTCGCGTACGTGAGTCCGTCGGCGCATGTGCTGTTCGGCCTTCCGTCCGACGCCCACCTCGATGCCGCTGTCTTCGACACTGTCCACCCCGACGATCAGGAACGAGCGCGAATCGAGTACGCCAAGTGGATCGCGACCAGCGAGCGTCGCGATCCGTTCGAGCTCCGGGTCGCTCACGTCGACGGCGGCTGGCGCCACCTGGAGCTCGTGGCGAGCAACCTCATCGACGATCCGGCGGTACGCGGGATCGTCCTGAACGTCCGCGACATCACCGAGCGCAGGGAATCCGAAGCCGCGGTGCGCGCGAGCGAGGACGCCTTGCGCGCGGCCGAGCTCGAGAGCCATCGCCGCGCCGCCGAGCTCGAACGCAACCGACTCGAGAGCGAGCTGGAACGGGCGCAACGTCTGGAGAGCCTGGGTCGACTCGCCGGCGGTGTCGCGCACGACTTCAACAACCTCCTGGGGGTGATCCTCAACTACGCCGGTTTCGTCGCGAAGCGTCTCGATGCCTCGGATCCGATCGCGGCCGACGTCGCCGAGATCCGCCGGGCCGCCGAACGGGCGACGGATCTGACCAAGCAGCTCCTGCTCTTCGGCCGTCGGGAGGTGGTGCGAGCAGCGGTCTTCGATCTGAACGACGTGATCCAGGCCACGTTGCCCATGTTCCGCCGGACGCTCGGCGATGTCGACCTCGTCGTCGATCTCGTGCCCGGCTCGGTGCCTCTGTTCGCGGACCGGGGTCAGATCGAACAAGTGTTGATGAATCTGCTGTTGAACGCGCGCGATGCGACCGGAGAGAAGGGTTCGATCCTGGTGAGCACCGCTCGCCGTGAGAGCTCCGACCCACGCTCGCCGGGTTGGTTGGTTGACCTCTCAGTGCGTGACAACGGTGCGGGGATGACAGCGGAGGTGCTCGATCACGCATTCGAGCCCTTCTTCACGACGAAGTCGCGTGATCGTGGTTCCGGGCTCGGGCTGGCGAGTGTGCACGGCATCGTCACCCGGGCCGGGGGTGAGGTGTCGATCCTCTCGGAACCGGGTGTGGGGACCCGGGTCGTGGTGAGCCTCACGCTCGCGCCGGTGGCCGCGTCGGCAGCGCCGTCGGCGACCGCCGAGACCGTGGTGGTCGTCGACGACGAACCCGAGGTCCGAGCGGCGACCACGCGGATCCTGCGGGAGGGTGGCTACCGGGTTGTGGAGGCCCGGAGCGGTCTGGAAGCCCTTGCCCGTCTGCAGACCGACGCCGTGGATGCGTCGCTGCTGATCACCGATGTGGTGATGCCGGAGATGTCGGGACCCGAGTTGGCGTCGGCTGTCAAGGAGGCGCGGCCCGATATCAAGGTGCTCCTCATGTCGGGCTATTCCTATGACGATCTCGCGGCGGATGACGAGCTTCGATGCGCGCTCTTGTCGAAGCCCTTCACTGAATGTGAGCTCCTCGAGGTCGTGGGGAATCTGCTCGACTCGGCCGTGGTGGCCTGAGCGGATCGCGAGCGATCAGGAGCGCGCCGGTGCGGCGACGAGCCCGCGCCGGACTGCGATCGCGACCGCCTCGAGGCGCGAGTGCGCCTCGAGCTTCGTCATCAGCCGTTGCACGTGGTTCCTGACGGTGTTGCGACTGACGAAGAGGCGTTCCCCGATCACATCCGTCGACAGACCTTGGGCGAGCAGCTCGAGGACCTGTTGCTCGCGAGGGGTGAGCGCCGCGGGACTCCGGACCGGCCCGTCGCGCCGCAACTTCGGGAGCAACTGCGCGAGCATCACCGACGAGATCACGGACTCCCCTGCGCCCGCGGCCCGAACGGCATCGATGAGGTGGTCGGTCGCCTCGTCCTTGGTGATGAACCCGCAGCACCCCGCTTCGACGGCTGCCGCGAGGATGTCGCCGTCGGCGTGTCCGGTCAGCATCACCAGTCGCGCGTCCGGCCGGACGGAGTGCACGCTCGCGATGCCGCTCATGCCGTTCGTGTCGGGCAGCTCGTAGTCGAGCAGGACGACATCAGCAGATTGCTCCGTGAGCACCTGGACCGCCTCTTCGGCCGATGCTGCAATCCCCACGATCTCGATGTCGGTCTCATCGCCCAGGATTCGCACCAGGCTTTGCGCGAACATGCGGTGATCGTCGACCACCAGCACTCGGATCCGCCCGCTCACGCCGCGCTCCTCATTCAGAGATGGATGGCGATGCTATCCCTGGTCACACTGATATCTCTCGACCCGGGGTGACCGGATGACCTCGGGGATCCTCAAGGGACGGGGGAGTGCGGCCGAAGCCATGGCGTGGAGGGTCACGAGGCTGAACCGAGAGACGCGCGCGAGCTCGCGGTCTGGCGTGAGGCCCTCGGCCGGGTGATCGCCGGACAGGACCTTGCGATCGTCACCCAACCGATCCTCGATCTGCGGACGGGCGCGGTCTTCGGGTACGAGGCCCTCACCCGCTTCGCCGGAGCCCCTGCCGCCCGCCCCGACGTGTGGTTCGAGCTCGCCGAGGAGTTCGGCGTCACTCCGGAGCTGATGGCGGTCACGTTGCGGCGTCAGCTCGCTCTCGTCGAGCACCTCCCGAAGGGTCGGATGCTGGCCGTCAAGGTCTCCTGTCTCGGCCTCGATTCCGACGCGGTGCAGCCGATCCTCCGACAGCACGCGCTCGACGGCGTCGTCATCGAGCTCGATCGACCCGAGCACTTCGGCGACGGCGACGATCCCGACGACCTCACCGATCTGGCCGAGCTCGCGGAGGAGCTGCGTAGCCGCGGCGCGTGCATCGCGGTGACGAGTGCGTCCGGGGCCGACGTCCCGGCGATCGACGCACTGCGTCCCGACATCGTGCGGTTCGACCGGGCCGTGATCGGCGACATCGATCGCGACGAGGTGAAGCGCACACTCGTCCGGACCGCGCAGACGGCCCTGCTGTCGCGCGACATCCGCCTGCTGGCCCACGGGATCGAGTTCGCCCCCGAGCTCGACACGTTGGTCGGACTCGGTGTCCCGCTCGGTCAAGGGTTCCTCCTGGGCAGTCCCGCGCCCGGATGGGCACGTCCCGTTCCGCCGCGCGGCATCACCTGAACGTCGCCACGCGCGGGTCGCTACGACGGGAACGTGCCGCGAGCGCCAGGGAACCGCAGGTCGGCGGGTACGACCGGTGTGGGCGCGGCCGGGCGCTACGGTGTCGCCCGTGATCGTCGTGGTGGCAGCACTCAAAGGCGGGGTCGGCAAGACGACGACCTCGGTGTACCTGGCCGCACTGGCCGAGACGAAGGAACGGGCCGCGGTCATCGTCGACGCGGATCCGCAGGCGAGCGCGGCCGACTGGTTGGAGAACTCCGACGACGAGCAGGTCGGACGCATCGAGATCATCGAGGCGCCGACCGACCGTTTGCTGAGCAAGGCGCTCGACCGTGTCGGCGACGACGAAGTGGTCATCGTCGACACCCCGCCCGGCAATGAGCGGCTCCTGGCCAAGGCGCTCGAACGGGCCACCGTGGTGGTCGTTCCCACCCGGGTCGGTGGTGTGGAGACCCCACGAGTCGACGCGCTGCTCGACATGGTCCCCAACCGTGTGCCCGCCGGTCTCGTGATGTGCTCTGCCCGAACCGTGACCCGCGACTACCAGGACACCGTCGACGGATGGATCGAAGCCGGCGTCGAGGTGTGGGGGACGGTTCCCGAGCGGGTGGCGATCGCGGCAGGGCCGGCCGCCTGGCTTTCTCCCGACGGCATCGAGGCCTACCGCTCGGTGTGGCGCCGCGTGCAGCGGGTCGCGCGCGGGGTCTGAGCTTCACGAGGCCCGACTGCTCCCCGCGTGGGCTCAGTATTCGCAACAGTCGACTCGAGGCCCGGCAGTAGCTTCGACATATGACGACGCCACCCTCCGAGGACAGCACGATCAAGCGGAACCCGGGCCGTGGCCACTACGACACCGAGACGATCCACGCGATCCTCGACGGAGCCCTCGTGAGTCATGTGGGCCTGGTCGTGAACGACCGACCGGTCGTGATCCCGATGCTGCACGGCCGCGACGGCGACGCGCTCTATCTCCACGGTTCCGTGGCGAGCCGGCTCCAACGCACGCTCGCCGGCGGAGTCGACGTCTGCGTGACGGCCACGATCGTCGACGCGCTCGTCTTCGCCCGCTCGGTGTTCCATCACTCGATGAACTATCGCTCGGTGGTGGTCCTCGGACGCGCGGAGGCGCTCACCGGTGAGGAGAAGGTGGAGGGTCTCCGAGCCATCGCCGAGCACCTCACCCCCGGTCGCTGGGTCGAGTCACGCGAACCGAGCGCGGTCGAGCTGGGTCAGACGTCGGTGTTGCGGCTCCCGATCGACGAGGCATCCGCCAAGGTCCGCACCGGCGGCCCGATCGACGACGATCCCGATCTGGATCTCCCGATCTGGGCGGGAGTGCTCCCGATCTCGATGCAGTGGGGCGACCCCATCGACGCGCTCGATCTCCCGACCGACGTCCGCGGCTCGGCCGCCGTCGACGCGCTGCGCGGGATCTGACCGCGACCTCGTCGCGACTACCGGTGGGTGCTGCGAGGCCGACGGGTGCTCCCGGCGCGGCGACCGCCGCGCCGTCGCTCGGCGCGGGTGAGTGTGCTCCCGGTGTCGGGGAGCACGGCAGTCGCGCGCGAGCCCGTGGGGAGGAGATCGGCCTGCCGACTCCGACGGGGTGTCCGGCGCCACCGACCACGCGGCATCAGCTCGTCGGTGAACCCGACCCGGCGGGGATCGGCCAGCGCGAGGATCCTCCAGGGTTCGAGGTTCCCGAACGGTGATCCGAAACCGGTGACCACGGCCCATCCGAACAAGAGCGCGACGGTGCCGAGCACCGCGAGCGCGATCGTCTCGGCCGCGCCGGTGTACGCGAACTGACCCGGGGTAGTGGTGGGTTGGGTTGCCGCCGACGGTGTCGCCGTCGCGCTGCCGGTCTCGGCAATCGGTGTGACCGACTGCGCGGACCCGATCGCAGCTCCACCGACCACGACCGAACCGGTCAGGTCGGCGTCGACCGTGCTCCGGTAGACGTAGGTCCCCTCGGTGTCGAACGTGTAGGTGAAGTTCTGGCCCGGCGACAGGCTGCCCGACTGGAACGTGCCGTCGTCGGCGGTGGCGTCGTGGGCGGCCTTGCCGTCATTTGTCCATACGACGGTGTCGCCGGGTGACACCTCGAGCGTCGAAGGACTGAACCCGGAATCAGTGATCGACACCTCCTTGGTGGTGTCGGCCCCGGCCGGCGCCGCCGCGAGCCCGAGCGCGCCGAACGCGAGCACGAACACGGCAAGCGCCCACACGCCCGCGCGAAGCGTCTTCACGGTCGAACCGCGTTCATGCACACCGGCCTCCCAGCCCACCCCTTCGGGGGTACCCGAGGCCAAAGGTAGCCCCGGCGACATTGGCGGAGGCAGCCGGGTTCGACGCGGCGTTTCGCGCGCCGCTTGTCGGTCGCCATGGAACCTTCCTCCCTCAACGTCCGAATTACGGTACTCGACCACCGTCGGTGAGCCCGGTGGGCACAGTGCGTGTCAGGTGACTCCTGTCACGCCGCGGGTTCCGAGGGGCTGCGAGAGCACCTCCGAGAGCCGTTCCCCGGCAAGGGATCACGGCGCGATTTCGCCCGTGAAATGGGACTTCCCACGCCTCGGCCCGGTTGGTATGGCGTCGGCAGGGGCGGGTACGGTCGAGGCGACGAGAGCCCCTTGCGCGGCTTTCGTACCCCTTTCCGCATCCCTTTCTGACGGCACGCGCGCGTCCGGGATCGGAAAGTTCCTATCCCCGAACAAGGAGAGGCATTTGAGGTTGGGAGGCAGCACGGCACGTGCGCTGCTCGGCGGAGTAGTCGTCATTGCCATCCTGGCTGCCGTTGTGAGCGAGGTCGGAGTCGTCCCCGCAGCAGCGGCACGTCAACAGTCGAAAACCGAGGTCGCGAGACCGCACGGCGTGCGGTCGATCCCTGCGATCCGGAGCACCATCCTCGAGGTCACGCCACTTTCGCTCGCGGCGGACCTCGCGACCGAGCGTTACCGAGCGACGACCGAGCAGCGTGACGCGATTGCACGCTGGGTCGTCGGGGTCGCAATCGCGAAGGCTGCGCAGTATGTGGCCGGAGTGGCGGCCGCGGAAGCGGCTCGAGTCGCCGCGACAGAGGTACAGGCGGAACGTGTCACGCGTGACACCTCTCCGGCACCGCAATACTCCGACCCCGTCCCGTCGAGTGGCGACAACGCCGACACGTTGGCGTGTATCCGCGCCCACGAGTCGGACTCGGCCGGGGGCTACTCGGCAGTGAACTCGAGCTCGGGCGCGGGTGGTGCCTACCAGGCGCTCCCGTCGACCTGGGACGGCTACGGCGGGTACGCGCGTGCAGAAGACGCGCCCCCGGAAGTCCAGGACCAGTGGGCCAACGAGGCGATCGCAGCTTCGGGCACCCGCCCCTGGGCCGGATCGGGTTGCTGAACACGAACACCGCAACACCGCAACACCGAACACCGAACACCGGACACCGGACACACCGGGAACCGACCGGCGAAGGCCGATCGCCCGGGCACCAACTCGTGAGCCACGGCTCGCGAGCAGCGGAGCGTTGCCGCGACCCCGGGGATCACCCCGGGGTCGCGTCGCGTCCGGGATCGTGCAAGGCACGGAGCATCGAGCCGTTACCGTGACGGTCTCGTGGAACCTTCACCGGTAGACCGCAACGTCGGCGCCTTCAGTGATCGGGCTCCGTGGATCATCGATCCCGCGGCCCTGGTTTGGCGGCGCGGACTCGACGAGGTGCGCGCGCGCCGACGGGCCGACGTTCCACGGATGTTGGAGAAGGGCCGCGTCCCCCCGGTGGGACGCATCGTCCGGACCGTGTCGTCGGTTGGCCTCGCCCTGGGCGTCTGGTACGTCAAAGATCGCCGTACGCCCCGCTCCCGGGCCGGGTTGTCGGCCCGGCTCCGACGGTCGTTCGAGCAGCTCGGCTCGACCTACGTGAAGCTCGGTCAGATCGTGTCGGGCGGCGAGGGTCTGTTCCCCGAGGAGCTCGTCGCGGAGTTCAAGCTGCTGCGCGATCGTGTGCCGGCGGAACCGTTCGCCGACATCCGGGAAGTTGTCGAGTCGGATCTCGGCGCACCACTGCAGGCGATCTTCGAACGCTTCGATTCGGTACCCATCGCAGCGGCGTCGATCGCGCAGGTGCACGCGGCCCGCCTGCGCACCGGCGAAGAAGTTGTCGTGAAGGTGCAGCGCCCGCAGGTGGCGCGGCTCGTGGCGGCCGACATCCGGGCGATGTCGTGGTTGGCACCGCTGCTCGTCGGTCGAATCCCCGTCGCCGCGTTGGCCAACCCACCCGCGCTCGTCGAGCTGTTCGCCGAGACCATCGCCGAGGAGCTCGACTTCCGCCTCGAAGCCGAGAACATGATCGATGTGGCGCGGGTGCTCGCGGAGACCGCGGGTGACGCGCACCGCAACACGATCGTTCCCCGCCCGCACCCGCGGTTGGTGACGGAACGCGTGCTCGTGATGGAGCGACTCGACGGGTTCGCGTGGGACGACGTGGTGGGGATGCAGGACGCCGGCGTCGACACCGAGGCCGTGCTGCACGAAGGAATGGTGTCGTTCATGGAGGGCGCCATGCTCTACGGCGTCTTCCATGGCGATCTGCACGGCGGCAACCTTCTCGTACGCGCCGATGGCACCACGGTGTTGCTCGACTTCGGAATCACCGGTCGGCTCGATCAGAAGAAGCGCATGGCGTTCCTCTGGCTGCTCGTGGGTGCGACCACCGGCGACGTCCACTCCCAGCTGCGCGCATTGCGCGATCTCGGAGCCTTCCCGTCCGACACCGACCTCGACGCGGTGTTCGTCGATCTCGGGCTCGACCGTGCGCCCATCGATCCGACCACGCTCGAGGCCGATGAGCTGATCCGCGAGCTCCAGGACCTGACGAAGAAGCTCCTCGGCTACGGCGCGCGTGCACCGAAGGAGCTCATGCTGTTCGTGAAGAACCTGATGTTCCTCGACGGCGCGATCGCCACACTCGCTCCCGATCTCGACATCCTCGGCGAGATCCAGAAGGTGCACACGGAGATCACGGTTCGGCATGGTGCGCGCCTCGCGCGGGAGCTCGGCATCGCGATGACGGTTGCCGACTTCGATCCGAACTCGGTCAAGGCCGCGCTCGGCCTCGGGGAAGACGTGGAGAAGCTGACCTACCGCGACGTGCGGGAGCGTCGTGCGATCATCCGCAAGCGCATGGAAGATCGGCGCAAGCGGGCCTGACTGCCCGGAAGGGGGAGCGCCGGATGCCCGAGATTCCGGAGATGCAGGCACTCGCCGAACGCGTCGAGGCGGCACTGCAGGGCGCCGTGCTCGAGCAGATCGACGTCCATCGGCTTCTCGGCGTTGAAGACGGTGGCCCCCGCGCCGGAGTCGTTCGTCGGTTCGCCGTTGCTCTCCGTCGGGCGCAGGGGCAAGTACCTCGCGCTCGACTTCGGCGAGCCCGGCCGCATCCTCGTGCACCTGTCTCAGGCGGGCCGACTCGACCTCGAGTCACCGGCCAAGAAGACGCGCGGGAAGGGATCGGTCGTGCGGTTCCGGTTCGACGCCGACCGCGCCGTGCTCGTGCGTGAGTACGGCCACGAGCGCAAGGCCGCGTGGTGGGTGCTCGCTCCCGACGACGATGGTCCGCTGGTGAAGCTCGGACCCGAGCCCGATTCCGAAGCGTTCTCCGAGTTCGTGCTCACGGGTACCGACAGGCGACGTATCCACACCTGGCTGCGCGATCAACGGACGGTCGCCGGCATCGGACGCGGCTACGCCGATGACGCGCTCCACCGAGCCAAGCTCTCGCCGACCGCGACGCTTCCGAAGCTCAGCCCCGAGGAGCGCCGCCGGTTCCTCGACGCGATCCGTTCGACGCTCGCCGACGCGCTCGAGGGTGAGCGGACCCGCGTCGGCGGACTCTCGGCCCCGAAGCTGGGTGATCGCTTCACCGTGCACGGCCGGCCCGGAACCCCATGTCCGGTCTGCGGCGACACGATGCGCCGCGTCTCCTACGAGGCGTACGAGATCACGTATTGCCCGACGTGTCAGACCGGCGGCAAGGTCCTCGCCGACCGCCGGATGTCGCGCCTCGTCAAGTAACCCGTCTGCCGCTCCCGTAGCATGACCGGCGGTGATCCCCGCCCTGCTCGCCTTCATTCCCAGTCCGTCCCAAGGCGTCTTCCACCTCGGGCCGTTGCCGTTGCACCTCTACGGGCTCACGCTCGCGATCGGTGTCGTCGCCGCCACCTATCTGGCCGAGCACCGGTGGAAGCGCATGGGTCACGATCCGAAGGAGATCTCGACGATCGCGGTGTGGGTCGTGGTCGCGGGCGTCATCGGCGCCCGGCTGTACCACGTGATCACCGACTACCAGCTGTACACGCACGACCCTCTGAAGGCGTTGCAGATCTGGAGCGGAGGACTCGGGATCTGGGGAGCGGTCGCCGGCGGTGCGATCGCCGTCGTGATCCTCGCTCGCAAGCATCATCTCGACACCCTCCAGCTCTGCGACGCGATCGCCCCGGGCGTCGTGCTCGCCCAGGCGATCGGCCGCTGGGGCAACTACTTCAACCAGGAGCTGTTCGGCCGGCCCAGCACGTTGCCGTGGGCGCTGAAGATCGACTTCGCGCACCGACCCGATCAGTACAAGGCGTTCGCGACGTTCCAACCGACGTTCCTCTACGAGTCGTTGTGGTGCCTGCTCGTGCTCGCGGTGCTGCTGTGGGCCGAGAAGCTGCCGTCGCACCGCAAGGGTCAGACGTTTGCGCTCTACATCGCGCTGTACACCGCCGGCCGGTTCGTGTTCGAGAACATGCGCAGCGACGAAGCCCACATGATCGGCGGTCTCCGGCTCAACGCGTGGGTCAGCATCGTGCTCTTCATCGTCGGTGTGGTCTGGTTCGTGTGGCTCGCCCGCCGTCCCGCCGATCCCGATCGTCCCGACGATCCTGATGATCCCGACGACGCGCAGAGTGCCGAATCGGACCACGAAGTCACGCCGGGTGGCCGCGAGAGGAATTCGGGATAACCCGTTCGTCCTCCCGTTTCGTTCGCCGTAGCCTGGCACCACCCCCGAGATCCCCTCCTGGAGGTCCGCGCCCGTGACATCTGCAGTCTCCGATTCCCGTACCGCGCCAACGAAGGTGGCGGCTCGCGCGGTGAACGCATCCAAGATCTACGGCAGCGGTGAAGCCGAGGTGCGCGCGCTCGACGGGATCAGCGTCGAGTTCGCCGACAGCGCGTTCACCGCGATCATGGGACCGTCGGGTTCCGGGAAGTCGACGCTGCTGCACTGTCTCGCCGGTCTCGACCGCCTCACCAGTGGCCAGATCTTCCTCGGCGACGTCGAGATCAGCGCCGCGAACGAGAAGCAGCTCACGCTCATCCGCCGCGATCGGATCGGGTTCGTGTTCCAGGCGTTCAACCTCATCCCGACGCTCGACGCCGAGGAGAACATCACCCTGCCGATGGCATTCGCCGGTCGCAAGCCCGACCAGGAGTGGTTCGACACGGTGGTGAAGACCGTCGGGCTGGCCGACCGCCTCCAGCACCGCCCGTCGGAGCTGTCGGGTGGCCAGCAGCAGCGGGTCGCAGTCGCGCGAGCGCCTGGCGTCGAAGCCCGATCTGATCTTCGCCGACGAACCAACCGGGAACCTCGACTCGCGCGCGGGTGCCGAGATCCTCGGGTTCATGCGTCGCGCGGTCGACGAGTTCGGCCAGACGATCGTCATGGTCACCCACGATCCGGTCGCCGCGGGCTACGCCGACCGTGTCGTGTTCCTCGCCGACGGGAAGATCGTCGACGAGATGCTCGAGCCGACTGCGGATCTCGTCCTGGATCGGCTCAAGAACCTCGGTGCGTAGCCCGTGTTCAAGCTGACGATCAAGGGCCTCTTCGCCCACAAGCTCCGCTTCGCACTCACCGCGCTCGCGGTGATGTTGGGAGTGTCGTTCCTCTCCGGCACGCTGATCCTCACCGACACGATCAAGCGCACCTTCGACGAGCTGTTCGCCGACGTGAACCAGGGCACCGACGCGTACGTGCGATCGAGCGAGAAGCTCGAGTCCCAGGTCGGCACCATCCGGCCGCGCATCCCGGAGTCGTTGATCTCCCAGATCGGAAAGGTCGACGGGGTCGCGAAGCAGGACGGGCTCGCCGGTGGTCCAAGGGCAGCTGCAGTTCAGCGCCCAGTTCGTCGACAAGAAGGGTGAACCGATCGGCGATCCCGGTCAGGGCGCGCCGACCCTCGGGTTCATCTGGGACGACTTCAAGCAGCTGAGTCCTTGGACACTCGACTCCGGCCGCCCGCCGCGAGCCGACGACGAAGTCGTCATCGACAAGGGCTCCGCCGACAAGGGCAACTTCAAGGTCGGCGACGAGGTGAACGTCCTCACCCAGACCGCACCCGCGAAGTACAAGGTCGTCGGGATCGCGAAGTTCGGCACCGCCGACAACCCAGGCGGCGCGTCGGTGACGCTCTTCACCCAGGCTCAGGCGCAGGCGATCGCCGGCGCGCCCGATCAGTTCGACGGGATCGCGGTGGGCGGCGAGGACGGTGTGTCGCAGGCCGAGCTCGCGAGCCGGATCCGCGCCGCGATCGATCTGCCGAAGATCCAGGTGATCACGGGCGATCAGCTGACGAAGGAGAACCAGGACCAGATCCAGAAGAACCTGTCGTTCTTCAACACCTTCCTGTTGATCTTCGCGCTCGTCGCGTTGTTCGTCGGCTGCTTCATCATCTTCAACACCTTCTCGATCATCGTCGCCCAGCGGACGAAGGAGATGGCCCTTCTCCGGGCCATCGGTGCATCGGGTCGACAGGTGATGGCGTCGGTGCTCGGCGAGGCGTTCGTGGTCGGCTTCCTCGCGTCCGCCGTCGGCCTCGGCCTCGGGATTCTGCTTGCGAGTGGCCTCAAGGTCCTGCTTGAGCGTCGTTCGGCATCGACATCCCCGCCGGCGGCACGGTGCTCAACACCCGAACCGTCGTGGTCGCGCTCGTCGTGGGGACGCTGGTCACGTTCCTGTCGTCGGTGTTCCCGGCGCGTCGCGCTGCGCGCGTGCCACCGATCGCCGCGATGCGCGATGTCAGCCGCGACCACACCGCGACACAGCGGGGTTCGGATCGTCAGTCGGCCTCGTCGTCACCGCGCTCGGTATCGGCGGCCTCGCCGTCGGGCTCATCAACGGCGAGATCTCGCTCGTCGGCGTCGGCGCCGTCGTCGTGTTCCTCGGGGTGGCGTTCCTCGGTCCCGTGATCGCGCGGCCGGTGAGTCGAGCTGATCGGCTGGCCGCTCGCGAAGCTCCGGGGAATCACCGGCGCAGCTCGCGCGCGAGAACGCGTCGCGCAACCCGAAGCGCACCGCTTCGACCGCCGCCGCGTTGATGATCGGCGTCGCACTCGTCGCATTGATCACGATTCTCGCGTCGTCGACGAAGGCCTCGATCGGCGCGACGATCGACCAGGCGTTCCGCGCCGACTACATCGTCGCCCCGAAGGCCGGGGGGTTCGGGGGTTCCGGATTCAGTCCTGAGCTCGCCGACAAGGTGAAGGCCCTTCCCGAGATCCAGACCGCCACGGGGTTGCGCTTCGGAGCCGCGGAACTCGACGGGAACAGCAAGTTCCTGATCGCCGCCGACCCCAAGGCGTTGAACGAGCTGTTCGATCTGCGACCCGCGAACACCGGCCGCGTTCGAGAACCTGGCGGCCGATCAGATCGCGGTGTCGAAGCGGATCGCCGACGAGAAGGGGTGGAAGATCGGCGACACGGTGAAGGCGCGATTCCCGAACGGGGGAACGACCGATCTCACCGTCGGCCGCGAAGTACGCCGTCGGCCAGCAGGAGGGGTTGAGCGACTACTTCGTGTCGCTCGACGACCTTCTGCCAAGAACTACCCGGAGCAGTTCGACGCGCAGATCTACGCCAAGCTCAAACCGGGCGTCAGCCTCGCCGCAGGGAAGAAGGCGATGGATCGCGGTGGTCAAGCCCTACGCCAACGCCAAGGTCGAGGATCAGGCGGAGTTCAAGGCGAAGCAACAGCAGTCGATCGACCAGTTCGTGAACCTGATCTACGCGCTCCTCTTCCTCGCGGTGATCATCGCCGGCATCGGCATCGCGAACACGCTCGCGCTCTCGATCGTGGAACGGACACGCGAGATCGGGTTGCTTCGCGCGGTCGGCATGACGCGATCGCAGTTGAAGTCGACGATCCGGTGGGAAGCCGTGATCATCGCCTTGCTCGGGACGGTCTTGGGCCTGGTGATCGGCCTGTTCTTCGGCTGGGCGATCGTGCAGGCGCTCCGGGAGCAGGGAATCAACAAGTTCGCGCCGCCGGGCGCCCAGCTCGTGGTCATCGTGCTCATCGCCGCCCTGCTCGCGGTGCTCTTTGCCTATTTCCCGGCCCGCCGGGCGGCGAAGCTCGACGTGTTGAAGGCGGTCTCGACCGAGTAGCGCGCTCTTCCGCTGAGTTGATGCGCTTCGCGGTCGGATGGTCCGCGAGACGCACCAACGCGGTGGGTGTGGTGCGGGTCAGTACTGGTCGCGGAGCTTGGCGTCTTTCTCGCGGACGACGGCTTCGGTGTCGGCGAGCTGCTTCGACACCATCTCGCGCAATGTCGGGTCCGACGTCGCGAGGATGCGAACCGCGAGGAGGCCGGCGTTGCGGGCGTTCCCGATCGCGACCGTCGCGACCGGGATTCCGGCCGGCATCTGGGCGATCGAGAGAAGCGAGTCGAGTCCGTCGAGTTGCCCGAGCGGAACCGGTACGCCGATCACGGGGAGCGGGGTCTTCGCGGCGGTCATCCCCGGAAGGTGCGCCGCGCCGCCTGCTCCGGCGACGATCACCCGCAGACCGCGATCGATCGCGGTGCTCGCGTACTCGAACATGAAGTCGGGGGTGCGGTGCGCGGAGACGATGCGCACCTCGAACGGCACCGAGAACTCCCCGAGCACGTCGATGGCACCTTGCATCACGGGGAGATCCGAGTCGCTGCCCATGATGACGCCGACGAGCGGAGTTTCTCGAGCCACGTGACGACGTTAGCGTGCCCGATCGAGCGGGAGACCCGACGATGACGCCATCGACGGCTACCGAGTCGGTGCGTCAGCGGCGCCCGGAGTCGAGCTGGTCCTGCTCGGCCTTGAGGTCGGCTTCGTACATCATGCGCACGAGGTCTTCGAAGGAGACCTTGGGCTTCCATCCGAGCGTGGTGGCCGCCCGAGTGGCGTCGCCCATCAGCAGGTCGACCTCGGCCGGCCGTTCGAAGCGGGAATCGTGGCTCACGAACGACTCCCACTCGTCGTAGCCCGCGATGCGACTCGCGAGGTCGAGGAACTCCCGACCGGTGTGCGTCTCGCCAGTGGCGATCACGTAGTCGTCGGGCTCGTCCTGCTGCAGCATCATCCACATGGCCTCGACGTAGTCGCCGGCGTATCCCCAGTCGCGCGAGAAGTCGAGGTTGCCGAGGCTGATGCGCTCCTGGAGCCCGAGCTTGATCCGAGCGAGCGCGGTCGTCACCTTGCGGGTGTAGAACTCGAGACCCCGGCGCGGCGATTCGTGGTTGAACAGGATCCCGCTCGACGCGTGGAGTCCGTAGGCCTCGCGGTAGTTGACGGTCATGTCGTGGCCGAACACCTTGGCGACGCCGTACGGCGAGCGAGGGTGGAATGGCGTGTCTTCGTTCTGAGGCGTCGCGCGCACCTTGCCGAACATCTCCGACGACGACGCCTGGTAGAAGCGGATCGGGTTGTCGACCCCGCCCACGATGCGAACCGCTTCGAGCATCCGCAGCACGCCGAGGCCGGTGATCTCGGCGGTGAGCTCGGCCTGGCGGAACGACAGCTGCACGAAGCTGATGGCGCCGAGGTTGTAGACCTCGTCCGGTTGCACCTGCTCCATCGCGGCGATGAGCGACGAGAGGTCGCGCAGGTCACCGTCGACCAGCTCGCAGGCCGGGTTCTCGTCGAGGACGATCTGGGCCTTCGGATTCGCCTGGCCGCGGATGAGACCGAAGACCTGGTAGCCCTTCGACGAGAGGAGCTGACTCAGGTAGCGACCGTCTTGTCCAGTGATTCCGGTGATGAGAGCACGTTTCATGCCTCTCAACGCTACTCGTCCTCAACGGTCGAATTCGCGCCGCCGGCTCCGCTATTCGAGCCGGGTGCGGGCCCATTCGGGGT
Organism: uncultured Actinomycetes bacterium; assembly: GCA_963829475.1. Classification (GTDB taxonomy): domain Bacteria; phylum Actinomycetota; class Acidimicrobiia; order IMCC26256; family JANYLB01; genus JANYLB01. The sequence continues at coordinate 226,472 of CAWHIU010000004.1, forward strand.
CGCATTGGAAGAGGAACTCGGCACAGCGTCGCTCCTCGTCGGCCTCGCCGATCGCCCGCGCGCTCGCCCGCAGGCCGTCGAGCGAGCGGAGGAACCCTCGGTTCGGGACGTGACGCCAGCGGACGTATCCCGAGCCGCGCCAGCCTGAGGCGCGCAGACGGTCGAGGCCACGGTGATAGCCCACCCGGAAGTACGCGTACGCCTCGATCGAGTCGCGCGCCGACTCACCGAGGCGGGCCCACCCGTCGAGGAAGCGCGGCGAGTTCGCCACGACGGCTGCGATCGCGTCGCGCCTGCTGCTGGGCGGTTCGTCGGTCATGGCGAGCGCGGCGTCGAGCGCCTCGAGCACGTCGACGGGTTCGGGATCGAGCAGCGTCTCGGGGAGCCCCGACGACAGGTTCACGGGTTGGTCGGGCATCCGAGGAGAGTAGCGAGCCGGGAGCCGGCCCGACCGCGAGGGGAGAGCAGGAGACGGCACCGGTACCATTCGTTCCCGTGACGTCCCCCGAGCCGACCGCGGTACCGCCCGACGAACCCGATGGTTCCCACGCCTCGCGCTCGACGCGGATCGTGCTCGTACGCCACGCGGTCACGGCCGAGACCGGATCGAAGCTGTCGGGCCGCGCCCCGGGCATCGAGCTCTCCGAGGTGGGGCGAGGCCAGGCGGAACGAGCCGGTGAACGGCTCGCACCGGTGCCGGTTGCCGCGGTCTACGCGAGCCCGATCGAACGCACGACCCAGACCGCGGAGCTGATCGCCAAGCACCACGGTCTCGCCGTGCAGCCGCTCGTCGGCGTCGATCGAAGCCGACTACGGCGACTGGACCGGCGAGAAGCTCTCCGACCTGATGAAGCTCGACCTCTGGAAGACGGTGCAGGCCGCGCCGTCGCGGGTCCGGTTCCCGGGGGGCGAGACCATGGTGGCGATGCAGACGCGCATGGTCGAGGCGATCGAAGGGTTGGTGGCCGACCATCCCGGCGAGACCGTCGTGGTCGTGTCGCACGCCGATCCGATCAAGGCCGCGGTCGCGCACTTCAGTGGCGTTCCGCTCGATCTCTTCCAGCGGATCGCGGTGGCGCCGGCGTCCGTGACCGTGCTCGACATCGGATCGTTCGGGGCGACGCTGCTCAAGAGCAACGACACCGGTGGCCTCGACGACCTGGTGCCGACCCCACCCACGACCCCACCCGACGGTGGAAGCGAGGCCGGAGATGGCTGATCCCATCGAGCTCGACCCGGTCGACACGCTCGGCGCCGGCGCGATCGGCCAGCCGGGTCAGCGCACGTTCCTGATCCAAGCGGTGAAGTCACACGCTCGACTCACCGTGCTGGTCGAGAAGGAGCAGGTCGCGCTCCTCGCGACCGAAGCCGTGGCGTTCCTGGAACGGATCGCCGAGGAGTTCCCCGAGGATCCGGTCGAGATCGGGCCGGAGCTCCGCGAAGCGGCGGTCGTGCAGGAGCCCGCGGTGCCGTTGTTCCGAGCGCGCCTCATCGGGTTGGGGTTCGAACCCGAGCGCGAGCTCGTGCTGATCGAGCTCCGTGAGCACTCCGAAGACGACGAGTCCGAAGACGACGATGGCCTCCTGAACACCGACGACGACGATGGTTTCGTCGCCCGGCTCTACGCGACCCGTGCGCAGGTGCGCGCCATGGCCGCACGGGCGGTGGAGTCGGTCACAACCGGGGCTCGACCTCAATGCCCGCTGTGCGAGCAGCCGATGGACCCGCAGGGCCACCGTTGTCCGCGCTGGAACTGACCCCCGAGCACATCCGGGAGCTCTTGCGCCGCGGCGATCTCGACATCCTCGGTCGGATGCCGTGGTCGTCGAACGCGACGATGCTCGCGACGCTGTCGGCCGACGACGTCGAGTTTCCGGTGATCTACAAACCTCGTCGCGGCGAGCGCCCGCTCTGGGACTTCTCGACCGGCTCGCTGTGCCAGCGCGAGGTCGCGTCGCACGAGCTCTCGGAGCTCCTCGGCTGGGGGATCGTGCCACCGACCGTTCTGCGCGATGGACCGTACGGTGAGGGCATGGTCCAGCTCTACGTCGATCACGATCCCGACGAGCACTACTTCACCCTCCTCGAGGATCACGCCGACGACCTCCGGCGCTTCGCGGTGTTCGACGTGCTCGCCAACAACGCCGACCGCAAAGGCGGGCATTGTCTCCAGAGCACGGCCGATGGCCATGTGTGGGGAATCGACCACGGGCTGACGTTCCACGACGAGTGGAAGCTGCGCACCGTGATCTGGGACTTCGCCGGGGAACCAGTCCCGCCGGCACTCGCCGACGAGGTCTGTCGGCTGCTCGCCGACGCCGACGCCGTCGAGGGTCGCCTCGGCTCCCTCCTGGATCCAGCGGAGTTGCGGGCGTTCCGACGCCGCGCCGACGAGTTGCTACGGATCGGCACGCTCCCGAACCCCGAGCCCGGCTACCACTCGGTGCCCTGGCCGCTCGTGTGATCCGTTGCCGTCGGATCGACGCTCAGCGGTGGGCGATCGCAGCGGCGGGATCCTGGAAGAACCGCGATCGGGGGAGGACGACGTCGGCGCCTCCGTCGCGGGCTGCGTCGGCGCCGTCGGTGTCGACGTGCGGGCCGAACCCGATGATCCGCGCAGCCGGCACGGCCGCGCGCAGCGGAGCGACCAACGCGCCGTGACGCGCGAGGTCGACCACGACGACGTTCGCGTCGGTGCATCCGTCGACGTCGCGCGCGAACGTGACGTCGGGGATCGCGAGCGAGAGCTTGCTCCGGTCCATGAGGTCGCCGACGAGCGCGACGATCTTCACCGGAACGCGTTCACCGAGAGCAGGGTCGGCTCAACCTTCTTCGGATCCGAGGTGCTGCGCGAGGTAGTCGTTCTCGCCGAGCTTCTCGATGAGCGCGATCTGGGTCTCGAGCCAGTCGATCGTCTCGTCGCCCGCGGTGATCATCGGTTCGAGCACGATGCGGGTGCCCTCATCGCCTTCCTGGCGGCAGAGCTCGACCGTCTTTGCGAGGCGTTCGCACTGTGAGACCTCGAGGTCGAGCGCCACTGCGAACTGCTCGGGCACGTTCTTCCCGGGTTTGACCCGACCGAGCTTGTTGAGGTTCGGGATGCCATCGAGGTAGATGATCCGGTCGACCAGCGTCTCGGCGTGGCGCATCTCGGTCATCGACTCGTCGTAGAACTTCTTCTCGATCGCACCGAAGCCCCAGTTGCCCACGAGCTTCGCGTTGACGAAGTAGGTGTTGATGGCGCAGAGCTCGGCGGCGAGGAGGTCGTCGAGCGCCGACATGATCTTCGGGTTTCCCTGCATGTGGAAGCTCCTGACGCTGGGTGGAGACTACGCGGGTGTTGGGGGAGTGAGGGCTCGTGGCGCGTCGATCGCGAACTCCGGCCACCGCTTGCGCGACTTCTTCGACAGCTTGTGCATGAGCGCGATCGCGCCGGGGTCGTCGTCGCCGGGCCGGACCTCGATGTGTCCGTCGCGCAACATGGCATCCATGAGCTCGCGGCCGGTGTCGGTGCGGATGATGGTGAGCGTCCAGTCGTTGAACGCCCCGATCCCACCGGTGGAGATGTCGGCGTGCTCGGCGGAGAAGTCGGGGCACATGGTGCAGCCCTCGCGTGTCCACGCGTGGCACTCCTTGAGCGGGACCTCGTGGTAGTCGCCGTTCTTCATCCAGATCTGGAAGACGCCCTTGATGTTCATCTTCTTGATCTCCGACTTGACCAGCCCGTACTTCGCCTCGAACAGCTCCTCGAAGATCGCGTCGTCGAAGGTCTTGGAGCAGAGGAGCCCGATGTTCAACGAAAGACGACGGGCAACCTTGCCGGCCTTGCGTTGCTTCATCACCGGGGGCACGGAGCTCTGGCAGCTCATGCCGACGAGCGCGATGCGCTCCGCGCCTGACTCGATGGCATCGGCGTACGCGAGTGTGTTCGCCGAGTAGGTGTAGCGACTGCCCGCCGACGCGATGACGTCTTCGCGGTTGCGGGCCACGCCCGGCACCGCCTTCCACGTGGAGCCGTCACCTTCGAGGAACGAGACGAGCGCGGCGTCGATGATGTCGTGCTCGAGTGCGTAGACGAGGATCGCCGACACGAGGCCGCCGTCCTGGCCGACCTCGTGGAGGGCCGGATCCGCGGCGCGGGCGAGGACGATGTCCTTGAAGAGTCCGGAGGCCTCCTCGGGTTCGCGCACCCGTCCGAACATGAACTCGTCGATCTCGGGCTCCCACGCCCGGAACCGCGGACAGGCGCGCGTGCACGATGTGCACGCCTTGTCACCGTGGGAGCAGTCGCCGAGACCGCCGTAGTCGTCTTCGAGTTGGAACGGCTTGTAGACACCTGCGGTGTCGCGATAGCCGAGGACGTCGTGCGGACAGGCGATGACGCACCCCGCGCATCCGGTGCACAGACCGGACGTGACGACCTCCTGGTAGAGGTGCTTCCACGACAGCTTCTCGGGCGGCATCCTGGCAGTCTGGCACGGTGTGAGGTGACCCGGCTCAGTGCTATCCGTGCTTCGCGATCCAAGCGGTGAGGAGATCAGCCTGGGCATCGGAGTTCTCCTGCAGGCCGGCGACGATCGCCTGCTCGACCTTGCCGCCGACGAGCGGGACGCGAACCTTCACGTGACCGGTCGCGACCCGGCGCGTGCCGGATCCGTGCGGGGCGATGGTCGCGATCGTACGCGCCCTCGAGCAGGTTGGCGTAGTTGTCGGGCTCGATGACGTACGACGCGGTGTGTGCGGAGACATCGGAGGTCGAGTCCTCGACCCAGGTGAGCTTCTCGGGGTCGACGACCCGGCGGACGGCTCCGGACAGGTCGGCCGTGAACAGGTACCGGACCCGCTGGTGGACGGTGTCAGCCGTCGCGCGTCTGTTCGAGCACCTCGACGCTGCCGATCTTGGGGAGGTCGCTCATCGACGAGAGGAACCCGGGATCGGCGAGCGCGGCCTCGACCTGATCGACCGTCGCCGAGATGTCCTGGGTGAGCGAGAAGTCCATGTCACCACACAAAGTACGCGATGGGGAGCGCGGTGCTGATGACGATCGTGGCGACGACCACGCGTGGTCGAGAGCCAGCCGCTGCGCCGGTCACCGAGCGTGCGTCGTGACCGGGCGAGCAGCAGCATGACGAGGATGAGCGGCGGCGCGGTCACGCCGTTCAGGATCGCGGCGTAGTACAGACCGCGGATCGGGATCGAGGCCGCCGAAGTCGAGCGCGAGGCCGAGCAACATCGAGCCGATGATCACGGTGTAGAACCCGCGCGCTTCGCGGAAGTGCCGTGACAGACCTTCGTTGCGGTGGGTCGCCTCGGCCGCGGCGTAGGCGGTCGAACCGGCGAGCACCGGGACCGCGAGCAGGCCGAGACCGACGATCCCGGTCGCGAACAGCAAGCCGGCGAAGTGCCCGGCCAACGGCTCGGAGCGCACGAGCAGCTTGATCCGCGGTTCCGATGTCGGTGATTCCGTTGGCATGGAGGGTCGCCGCGGTCGCGATCACGATCGCCGACGCGATCCGCGACCGCGGAGATCATCCCGCCGGAGACGTCGACGCGCATCGCGGTGAGGTGCTCGTCGGTGACCGGCCCGTGCACGTCGGTCTCGCTCCCGCTCGTCCTCCTCCTCGACCTCCTCGCTCGCCTGCCAGAAGAAGAGGTACGGCGACACCGTCGTACCGAACACGGCTATCAGCGCCGCCAGCTCGGCCTTTCCGCCGTCGAGGTTCGGGACCAGGAAGCCCCGGACGACGGCAGCCCAGTCGACGTTCACGGCGAAGAGCACGAGCACGTACGCGAGCGAGCGAGAGCGCGAGGAACCGGAGCACCCTTGCGTATCGTCGGTACGAGAGGAAGATCTCGAGCGCGAGCATCGACGCTGCCATGACGACGGTGAGGAGGACCGACGGCAGCGGGACGACGACGTTGGCGGCGGCCCCCATCGAAGCCAGGTCGGCCGCGATGTTGAACGTGTTCGCCAGCGCGACGAGCCCGACGCACACCAGGAGCACCCACCGGGGAAAGCGGTCGCGGATGAGGGTCGCGAGGCCCTGGCCCGTGACCAGTCCGAGGCGGGCCGCCATCTCCTGCACCGCGACGGCCATCGGCGCGACGAGGAGCGTCGACCAGAGGATCCCGTAGCCGTAGGCGGCACCGACCTGGGAGTAGGTGCCGATCCCGGACGGGTCGTCGTCCGCTGCCCCGGTGACGATCCCCGGCCCGAGCCGCTTGAAGTACCCGTGTCCCCGGATGGTCCGGCGGTGGCCGTGGTGGCGGAGGCGCAGCGGAGCTCCCTCCTACGATTCGCGGACCCTGGAGTGTCGCGTACGCTGTCGGGTCACCCACGGACCGGGGGGAACGGTGACGAAGATCGCAGACATCCTGCGGCAGGGCCGCAGCTACTCGTTCGAGTTCGGCCCGCCGCGCACCGAGCAGATGGAGCGGACCCTCGAGCAGACGCTCGTCGATCTCGAGCCGCTCGCGCCGTCGTACGTGTCGGTCACCTACGGCGCGGGCGGATCCACCCGTGAACGCACGCACGACCTCGTCGTGCAGATCCTGCGCGACACCCACATGACCCCGATGGCTCATCTCACGTGCGCGAACCACACCCGGGCCGATCTGGTCGAGGTCGTGACCCGCTACCGCGACGCCGGCATCGAGAACATCCTCGCCCTCGGGGGCGATCCACCGAAGGATCTGGATCTCCCGCCGGGGGAGCTCACGTACGCGGTGGAGCTGGTGCGGTTGGTGCGCGAGATCGGCGACTTCTCGATCGGCGTCGCCGCGCACCCCGAGCCGCATCCGCGCTCGCCGTCGAAGGCCACCGATCGACTCCACACCGCGGAGAAGCTCCGCGAGGCCGACTTCGCGATCACCCAGTTCTTCTTCGATCCCGCGCACTACTTCGACCTGGTCGAGGCGCTCGCGGGCCACGGCGTCGACAAGCCGGTGGTCGCCGGGATCATGCCCGCGACGAGCATCGCCGGGATCAAGCGGATGAGTGAGCTCCAGGGTTCGGAGTTCCCGACGTGGCTGGCCGACAAGATGCACGCGGTCGGCGAGGACCCGGAGGCGGTGCGCAAGGTCGGAGTCGAAGAAGCGACGAAGCTCTGCCAAGCGCTGCTCGACGGCGGCGCCCCGGGGTTGCACTTCTACACACTGAACCGCTCCACCGCGACCCGCGAGATCTACGAGAACCTGGGCCTCGCCCCCTGACCCCACCCCCGAACTTGTCGCGTCTCATGACCCCAGGGCGCGCCTCACGCGACAAGTTCGGTGTTGGCGCAGCCGGCCCGGGCGGTCGACGCGCTACGGGACGCGTACGCCGGGTACCGGTTCACGTTCGGCGACGCGACCGGAGCCCGGTTCTCGCGCAATCGTCACGGACGCGTCGGGAAGGACGATCACCGGATCCTTCCGACTTCGCCAGGATCGCGTGACTCGCCGGACCGAGTGATCGAGAGCCCAGGCGAGGCCGAGCAACATCACCGCGACGATGCCGTCGAGCCACCAGTGGTTCGCGGTGACCACGACCACCAGCACCGTCGTGACGGCGTGGCCGGGCCCGATCCACCGACCGGGTCCACGCCCGATCGCCCATACCGCGACGCCGATGAGCACCGCCCACGCGACGTGCACCGAGGGCATTGCCGAGAGCTGTCCGGCGAGACCCCGACCCAATGGCTCGTACACCGACTGGTGGTACCGCGCCGCCGTGTCGACGAAGCCGAGCCGCGGAAGCATCCGGGGTGGTGCGAGAGGGACGAGCTGCACGGCCAGGGCGGCACCGGTGGCGATCGCGAGAACGTTGCGCACCGTTGGATACCGGTCACGGTGACGGGCGAAGAGCCACACCAGGAACGCGACGAGCGCCGGCACGTGCACGAGGGCGTAGTACGAGTTGGCCGCCTCCACGAGACCGCGGTACGGGAGCACGGCCCGTTGCAGCGTGAGCTCGCTCGGCAGGTGGAGCGCCTGTTCGAACTGCCAGACCCAGCGACCCCGACCCAACGCGCCCGTGACCTGCATCACGGAGAGTTGCCCGGCGTACATCCAGATCGCGTACAGGCCGAGAACGATCGCGGTCTCCCGGGCGAAGGCACCGACGAGTGCGACGCGTCGGTCACGCGCACGCCGCGCGGGTACTCCGACTGCCGCGAGCGAGGTCGCGGCGATGACTGCGGGTTGCCACGGGAGCCACATCGTTTTCCTCGCCCGAACTCTCCCACATCCCGCCGTCTGGCTTCGGTGCCGATCGCGCGAGCCGCGTCAGCGCCACTACCGTCTCTTGTCGTGAAACGGCCCGCGCTCATCGTCACGACGGTTCTCCTGGTCATCGTCGTGATCACGGTGGGTGTGGCCTGGGCGCGAGTCGGCGGTGCGGATCACCGGTGCACTGCGACGATCGGATCGGAGACGTATCACCTCGATCTCGAGCAGGGGGCGAACGCGAGGACGATCGCCGGTGTGGGCCGACGCGCGGGGCTGCCGAATCACGCCGTCACGGTGGCGCTTGCAACGGCGCTCCAGGAGTCGCACCTGCACAACCTGACCTTCGGCGACCGCGACTCCGTCGGCTTGTTCCAACAGCGGCCGTCACAGGGATGGGGGACGCGAGATCAGCTCCTCGACCCGGCATTTGCTGCCGCCGCGTTCTATCGGGAGCTCCAGCGCGTTCGCGGTTGGACCACCATGTCGGTGACCGCAGCCGCACAGCACGTGCAACGGAGCAACGCGCCCGACGCCTACGCGCAGTGGGAACCGGAGGCCCGCGTCGTGGCCCGGATCCTCACCGGTGAGGTCCCGGACCGACTCATCTGCACCTGACGCGCATCACCCGGGTGGCGCGACCGGAGCCGGGTCGCGAAAGTCCATGCGCCCGTGTGTAGATCCGGATCGCCGCCTCCGCGTCACGACCGACAACAGGAGTCCGAGCCCGAGCGCGCCACCACCGGCGAGCGCGAGCGGCTCCGTGCTCGAGCCCGCACCGGTGACCGGCAACGTGTGCGTCGTGGTCGCTCCCTCGACCGTGACCGCGACGGAGGTTGCTGCAAACGTGATCGGTATCGACACCCGTTCGGCGAAGTAGTCGTTCCGGTTGGCCGCGAACAGCACGCAGCCGGCCGTCCCACCGACGCAGTCGATGGTCGCGTCGGCGCTCTTCACCTGTGCATGGATGGTGACGGTCCGCGTGAACTCGCCGTTCTGATCGGCGGTGAAGGTGCTGAACAGGCCTCCGGGCTGCGCGTCGCACGTGTGCCCGCTCGGGTCGACGCCGGCTTCGCACTGGGCGAGCCCGAGGGTGGCGCCGGGCGTGAAGCCGGCGCCGTGGACCTCGACCTGTTGGCCGTCGGTGAACGGGCCGGCGGGTGACGTCGTGAGTGTCGGCGCCGGTGCCACCGCGGTGGGGTCGAAGCCGAGCGGGACGTCGGTGACCGCGAGCGGATCTTCGAGCGACTGCACGCGGATGACGCACTCCCCGACGGCCTCCGCGCAGTTGGCGGTGTTGGGGCCGCTGGAAGGGCGGGCAGTGTCGGGAGTGTCGGTGAAGATCACCACTCCCCCCCAGTACTGCAATGTCCGATGCACCCTGAGGGTCGTGTCGACGACGCCGTCGGCGTCGGCGGTGAGGATGTTGTAGGAACCGTTCGCGCAGGACTGCACCCCGAAGGTCGAGCCGTCGGCGTCGCACTGCGACACGACGACCTGCTCTCCCGGCGTGAACCCGGAAGAGTGCACGTCGACGAGGGCCCTATCGGCGAGCCCGAGCCGGGGACTCACCTTGACCGACGGCACGGAGATGGGTACCGAGGGGTCGAAATCAACCGGCGCCGATGCTGAGTCGTCACCGTCGTAGGAATACGCCGTGATCGAGCACTTCTTCGGCGCGCTCGCGCAATCGACCGCGCCCAGCCCGTCGTTCGTGAAATCGAGCACCCCGCGCCGGGCGGAGAAGGTAGCTGTGAACGAGCCGGTTGTGTCTGCCCGCGCGAAGCCGTCACGGCCGCTGAAGCCGAACAGGCAGTAGCCGTTCGGGTCGCTCCCTGTGACGCATTCACCGATCTGAACGAAGGCGTTCGGGGCGAAGTTGCTGCCTGTGACCGTCACCTGCTGACCCTTCACGAGGTCGGTGTCGGGCGCGACCGAGATCGCGGGCGGGGGCGGTGGCGGCACGCTGTCGTCGAAGCTCACCGGCGACGCCACGATCACCGGGACGCTCCCGTACGACGAGCTGACGAGCGAGCACGCGCCGACCGCGCTGGCACAGTCGAGATCACCGCCGACGAGGTGCAGGATGCGTCGTACCGAGAACTGCAGTGAGAACTTCCCCGTCGTCGACGTGGGTGCGAACGCACCCTCCGACTGGGTGCAGTCGTCGTACGAGGTCGCGCCGGTCTTGCACTCGAACACCTGGACCTCGGACGACGGCGTGAATCCGGTGCCCGCGAGCGTGACCGACTGGAAGTTGAGGAGGTCGGTGTCGGGAGTCACCGTCACCTTGCTCTTGGGCAATGGACCGCTCGGATCGAAATCGAGGGGCACGTCGGCCACGACGTCGTAGTCCGTGGCCGAGACCGCGCGCAGTCGACACGTACCGGGCGATGCCCCGCAGTCGGTGCTGCCGAACGGCGGCATCGTGAGCAACCGGTGCACCGTCACGGTGGTGGTGAAACCGCCGGTCGCCCCGGCCGTCGCCGATGTTCAAGAACCGGCAGCTCGACTCCGAGGGTGCCGAGCACTGCACCACGAACACCGGACCACCGGGGACGAACCCGCCCCCGAACAGGCTCACCGACTGCCCCTCGACGAGGCCGGTCGTCGGATACGCCAGCAGGAGGGGCGGCGGAGGCAACGGGACGCTCGGGTCGAAGCTGAGCGGCGCGCGAGCCCCTTCGGCGATGGGGTCGGACGATTTCCCCGCACCGATGATGCACGCCTTCGGCGCGCTCGCGCAGTCGAGGTCGCCGTTCGTGGTGTGCAGGATGCGGCGTACGGTGAAGTGCACAGTGAACGCGCCCGTTGCGTCACTCGTGGCGAAGCCGACGTTGTTCAGGTCGCAGTCGTCCTGACCGCTGGCACCCTTCTTGCATTCGACCATGCCGATGCCGACGTTGGGTGTCCAGCCGGATCCGGAGACCTTCACGATCTGGTGGTCGACCAGGTTGGTCGACCGGGTCACCGTGAGCGTCGGCGGAACCGGCGCGGCGGGAGCGACGGGAGCGACGGGAGCGTGCGACTCGGGCATCGGCTTGGTCGTCGTCGTCGTCGTCGGTGCAACCGCAGTCGGCTTGGGCTTGTCGGTCGCAGGTGTGTCGGTCGAGGGCACATCGGTCGCGGGTGTGTCGGCTGAAGGTGTGTCAGCCGTAGGTGCATCCGCTGAAGGTGTGCCGGCCGCGGGTGTGTCGGTCGAGGGCACATCGGCCGTAGGTGTGTCACCTGCCGGTGGCACGTCCGGCGACGGCGTCGTGGCCGACGGTTCGGTCGTCGGAGCGGTTGTCGTCGGCGCGGTGGCGTCGTCCGCGAATGCCAGGACCGGCGTGCCCAGCACCATCAAGGCCACGACCGCGCCAGAGGCCACGGCCGTCACTCCTCGTTGCCGCCACCTGCGCATCGTCAGCCCCCCGTCGTCGACCCGCGGCGATACGGTACGGGACCCCTCCAGATTGCGCAACATATGACGAACCCGGCATACCGTGGTTTCCGGTGATCGCGCCGATGCCCCGACCATCCCATATCCGCATTCCGGTGCTGGGCAATGCATCGATCAGGTCCGCGCGTCTTCCACGTCGACATGCAGTCGAGGTGCTCGCCGGGAGAACGCGTCGATGAGCGAGGCAGGGCCAGGATCAAAGATCCTGGCCCTGGCCTGCGCTCACGTGGCGGAGGGACTGGGATTTGAACCCAGGGTGACTTGCGCCACAATGGTTTTCGAGACCATCCGATTCGGCCGCTCTCGCATCCCTCCCGGGCGATCGGACCGGGGCTCGCGCCACGGCTCGACCGACGGAGGAGTCTACCGAGTGCGGCTGCTCCGTCGTTCGGCGAAGAAGTCGCGCGAGCAGTTGCCCGCCCTCGTCGGCGCGGATCCCGGCGATGACCTCGGCCTCGTGGTTCAGGCGCGGATCGGCCGCGAGGTTGTAGAGGCTCCCCGCCGCACCGGCCTTCGGGTCGTCGGCCCCGAACGCGATGGCGTCGATCCGGGCGGCGAGTGCGGCACCGGCGCACATCGGGCACGGCTCGAGGGTCACGACGAGCGCATGACCGGCGAGACGCCAAGAGCCGACGGCGGCCGCGGCGTCGCGGAGCGCGAGCACCTCCGCGTGCGCGGTCGGGTCACCGAGGTGCTCGCGTTCGTTGTGGCGCCGGGCGACGATCATCCCGTCGCTCAGGCGCGCGACGACCGCGCCGATCGGTACGTCGCCGTGATCGATCGCGGCTCGCGCCTCGTCGAGCGCGATCCCCATGAGCGCGTCGAGCGCGGTCGCATCCATCGTCAGTCGGCGACGCCTGCTTCGGCGATCACGCGGTCGGGGTGACGCGGACGAGCAGCTCGCCGGCGACGGCGTTGCGCCGTCCGAACTCCTCGGCCCGGTCGTCGCCCATGTAGCGGCCGCCGATCCGCGTGGCCCAGCTGCGAGCAGCTCGTCGAGGTCGGCGCTGAGCGTCGGCGGTGCCCTCGACGATGACGAACGAGAACGGCGGGCGTCTCGTCGTCGACGCACGATCGCGACGCGCGGGTCGCGGCCGGATGCCGCTTCCCTTCACCGTGCCGTCGCCGGTGGTGAACACGACGTCGTCGCCGTCGAGGACGAACCAGATCGGCGCGACGTGCGGGCGACCGTCGGCGCGCGACGGTCGCGAGCTTGCCGGTGCGCGTCCCGTCGGTCAGGAACTCCGCCGCTCGTCGTCGCTCATCCCACGGGCCATGGGGGCAGGCTACGCACCTCGGCGCGTCCCATTTCGAACGGCCGGAGAAGACGGTTGCAGGACGACAACGGAGCGGAGGGAGTGGGATTCGAACCCACGGTGAGTTGCCCCACACACGCTTTCCAAGCGTGCCGATTCGGCCGCTCTCGCATCCCTCCCGGGGCCGGTGATGCTATCCGAGCGGCACGGAATGCGACCTCCTCTCGGGCAGGGGAGGAGACGGAGCGGTGCCGCCGGACGCGAACTGGAGCTGCCTGGTGCGTGGCGATCGAGGCGGCGGAGTTGGAGTCGACCCAGGAGTGAGGAGACGGAGCGGTGCCGCCGGACGCGAACTGGAGCTGCCTGGTGCGTGGCGATCGAGGCGGCGGAGTTGGAGTCGACCCGGGAGTAAGGTACGGGCGCGGACCGTGCTAGGTGGGGAGCTCGTGGTTCCCTGTACCCCCAATCCACGTACGAGGGGCTGAACTCCCGTCTGAGGCTCGGGCCGCCGCAGAGAAGGCGATCCGCACGCGGCAATGATGGTCGGGTCCTGCGCAACGGGATCTCGTGAACCGAGTCAGGTCCGGAAGGAAGCAGCTCTCAGCGGGCCCTCCCGTGTGCCGTAGGGTCGCCTGGCCTGAGCTGGCGACGGACATCCGCGCTCTGAGGCGTCCGAGTCGATGGTGGGTGCACGGTCCGCATGTTCTCCGGTCGGGAGGGTGGCTCCAGAGCCACCCTCCCGATCTCGTTCGACCGTTCGGTAGGGTCGTGGCCATGGGGAGCGGACGGTTGCAGCTCGTGACGACCTGAGATGGCATACCAGTCGCTGTATCGGAAGTATCGGCCCCAGCGCTTCGGGGAGCTGACCGGTCAGGAGCACCTCACCGCCGCGCTGCGAGATGGCAGTCCGCGAGGGTCGGGTCGGTCACGCCTACCTGTTTTCGGGCCCGCGCGGCACGGGCAAGACGACGACCGCCCGCATCCTCGCGAAGGCGATCAACTGCCTGAACCGCGGCGACGGCGGCGAACCCTGCGACGAGTGCGAGAACTGCGTCGCCATCTCCGGCGGGCACCTTCGCCGACCTGATCGAGCTGGATGCGGCGTCGAACACCGGGGTCGACGCGATCCGTGATCTCATCGAACGCGTGCACCTCGGAGTCGGTGCGTCGACGGTGAAGAAGGTCTACATCGTCGACGAGGTGCACATGCTCAGCACCGCGGCGTCGAACGCCCTGCTGAAGACCCTCGAGGAGCCGCCCGACCACGTCGTGTTCGTGCTCGCGACCACGAACCCCGAGAAGGTGCTCCCGACGATCCGGTCCCGCACGCAGCACTTCGAGCTCACGCTCTACACCGTCGACCAGCTCATCAAGATCCTCACCGACGTGTTGGCGCGCGAAGGCGTCGATGCCGATGCCGATGCGATCGCGCGAATCGCGCGTCAGGGCGGTGGGTCGGCCCGTGATGCGCTCTCGCTCCTCGACCAGGCACTCGCGTCGAGTCCTGGCCGGCTCGACCTCGAGCAGGTCAGCAACGCGTTCGGTGGGAGCGCGTTCGAACAGCGGGTCGAGATCCTCGAGGCCGCGGCCGCCGAGGACCCCGGAACGACGCTCGCGGTGCTCTCGACGCTGCTCGACACCGGCCACGAACCGCGCCGGGTCGCCGACGATCTCCTCCACACGTTGCGCGATGCGTTCGTCCTCACCGCGGCCGGCAACCGCGTGCGGGTGGACCTGACCGAAGAGGAACAAGCGCGCTTGCGAGCCTTGGGCACCCACCTCGGCAACGCGCTGCTCGTGCGCGCGCTCGAGTCGCTCGGCCACGCGGTCGCCGACATGCGCGGAACCGACGCCACCGACCCGCGCCTGACGCTCGAGATCGCGCTGGTGCGGATCGCACGTCGCGACACGGCACCGCCGATCCACACGCTGGTCGATCGCATCGAACGGCTGGAGCAGGCTTTGGCGGGTGGAGCGCCGCTGGCGACCGCGACCGCGTCTCCGGCCACCCAACGAGCGACCCGCCCGCCGTCCAGGCCGACCGCGGCGCCCGAGACCCCCGCAGCGCGTCCGTCGCCGGACGCCGCGGCACCAACGAGCGACGCGCAGCCCGCATCAATGCCCGAATCCCAGGCCACCGGACCTGCGCCGACGCTCGGTGCGATCCGCCGCAAGGCCCGAGCGAAGGATGCACCCGCACCCGATGAGCCGCCGACAACTCCCGAGCCGACAGTTCCCGAAGGCGCGGAGGTGGTTCCAGCGGCCGACAAGGGGCCGCTCCTGCTCGACGACGTGATCGTCGCGTGGGCGGCGGTGCTGCCGACGTTGCCGATGTCGACCCGGAGCGCGGTGCAGGAGGCGCAGCCGATCGCGATCGAAGATGACGTGGTCGTGTTCGGCGTCTCCCCTCGCGCCTTCGACCGGTCGGCAGCTCGCCTGAGACGCGACGCGCCGTCGATCCGGGCTGCGCTCGCCGAGCACCTCGGGGTCGGCCCTCGTTTCAGCGTGGTTCGCGACGAATCGCTGACCGATTCGCTCACCGCTCGGGCCCCCGGAGGCTCCGGAGCACCCGGTTCCGACGAACCCCCACCACCACCGGCCGACGAGCCGGAGGAGATCGTGGATCTCGACGAGCTGGTCGACGCGCCCAAGGCGGAAGCGGCAGTAGATTCGGTGTCTCGTCTCCAGAACGACTTCGGCGCGACGGTGGTCGACGAGATCCCACGCACCTGAGCTGTACTCCCCGACGACCAGGAGCACCGGTGGCAAAGCAGCAGAAGCAGATGAACAAGATGATGCGCCAGATGCAGCAGATGCAGGCCGACATGGCCGCGGCGCAGGAAGCGCTCGAGTCGGAGACGGTCGAAGCGACCTCCGGCGGCGGCATGGTGAAGGCGGTCGTCACCGGCGCCGGTCGTGCTCCAGTCGGTCTCGATCGCACCCGAGGTCGTCGACCCCGACGACGTCGAGATGCTCGAAGATCTCGTCGTCGCCGCGGTCAGCGAAGCGTTGAAGCTCGCGCAGGAGCGTGCGGGGGAGCGTATGGGCGCCGTCACCGGGGATATCGACCTCGGTGGTCTCGGCGGCATGCTCGGCTGAGCTTCGCTTGGCATCTCCGTACGAAGGACCCGTCCAACGTCTCATCGACGAGCTCGGCCGACTCCCCGGCGTCGGGCCGAAGTCGGCCCAACGCATCGCGTTCTATCTGCTGAACGTGCCGCGCGAGGACGCGAACCGGCTGACGGCTGCGATCACGGAGGCGAAGGACCGGGTCTCGTGGTGCCGACGGTGCTTCAACATCGCCGACAGCGCCGAAGGCGGTCTCTGCGTGGTGTGTCGCGACGAACGCCGGGACGCAACGTTGCTGTGCGTCGTCGAGGAGCCACGCGACATCGTCGCGATCGAACGTACGAACGAGTTCCGCGGTCGCTATCACGTGCTGCAGGGGGCGATCCGACCGATTGAAGGCGTCGGACCCGAACAGCTCCGGGTGAAGGAGCTGTTGACCCGCGTCGGGGAGGAGGGCGTGAAAGAGGTGATCCTCGCCACCAACCCGAACATCGAGGGCGAGGCGACCGCCATGTATCTCGCGCGCCTCCTCAAGCCCGTCGGCCTCGAGGTGAGCCGCATCGCGAGCGGGCTTCCCGTCGGTGGCGACCTCGAGTACGCCGACGAGATCACGCTCGGTCGCGCGTTCGAAGGTCGCCGCGTCGTCGACGAGTGATCAGGTGCCCGTGAGGGCGCCGGCGATGACCTTGGTGATGGCGTCGTGCTCGGTGAGGAAGCCGTCGTGGCCGCTGATCGACTCGATGACCTGCACGCCCGAGCTCGTGGGGAGCAACGCGGCGAGCTCGTGTTGCAACCGGATCGGGTAGAGACGGTCCGATGAGATGCCGGCCAGGGCGACGTCGCACCGCACGCGTCTGAGCGCGGCGGCGACACCGCCGCGACCGCGGCCGACGTCGTGGTGGTTCATCGCGTCGCTGAGCACGACGTAGCTGTTGGCATCGAAGCGTTGTGCGATCTTGTCGCCCTGGTAGTCGAGGTAGCTCTCGACTGCGTAGCGCCCTCCCGTCAGTGGGCTCTCGTCACCCTGGTGGCCCTGCCCGAAGCGTTGCTCGAGCTCGATCTCGGTGCGATAGCTCACGGTGCCGATGCCCCGCGCGATCGACAAGCCGCTGTGCGGCCCCTCGCCTGGTGGCGCGTCGTAGTAGTCGCCGCCCCGGAAGTTCGGATCCGCGCGGATCGCGCGTGTCTGGAGCGAGCACAACGCGATCTGTTCGGCAGTTGCCTTCGCTCCGCACGCGATCACGACCGCGACGCCGACGCGCTCGGGGAACCCGACGGCCCACTCGAGCACGCGCATGCCGCCCATCGACCCGCCGATGACGGCGGCCCACCGGTCGATCCCGAGGCGGTCGGCGAGCGCGGCCTCGACCCCGACCTGGTCGCGAATCGTGACCGTCGGGAAACGCGATCCGTACGGGCGCCCGTCGGCCGCGGCCGACGCTGGTCCGGTGGTTCCCTGGCACCCGCCGAGCACGTTCGGACAGATGACGAAGTAGCGATCGGTGTCGATCGCTCGCCCGGGTCCGATCTGCTGACTCCACCACCCCGTCTCCACGTGGCCGGGTTCGGACGGACCGGCGGCGTGGCTGTCGCCGGTGAGCGCGTGCGAGCACGAGCACCGCGTTCGAGCGGTTCTCGTCGAGGGTTCCCCAGGTCTCGTACGCGACCGTCACGCGCTCGAGTCGTCCTCCCGCTTCGAGCACGCGCGGGCGCGCATCGAACACGGTGACGAACTCGCGGCGACCCGGCATCGTCTCCGGCCCGCCACGCGCCGGTGACGGGTATCGGCTGGCTGCGCTCACGCGGTTCAGGCTACGCGCCCTTCGCCGCGCGGAAGCCGGTCTCGAGGTCGGCGAGGATGTCTTCGATCGACTCGATGCCCACCGAGAGGCGGACGAGCTCGGGCGTGACACCCGCGGCCGACTGCTCCTCGGGCGAGAGCTGCTGATGGGTGGTGCTCGCCGGGTGGATCGCGAGGCTACGCACGTCGCCCACGTTGGCGAGGTGACTGTGCAGCTCGAGACCGTTGATGAAGCGCTTCCCGGCCTCCATCCCACCCGCGATGCCGAACGCGAGGATCGCGCTCTGACCGTTCGGCAGGTACTTCTTCGCCCGGGCGTTCCACGGGCTCGACGCGAGACCGGGATACGTCACCCACTCGACCTCGTCGCGCTGCTCCAGCCACTGCGCGACCGCGAGCGCGTTCTGCGAGTGGCGCTCCATCCGCAGGCTGAGTGTCTCGAGACCCTGGATGAAGAGGAACGCGTTGAACGGTGAGACCGCGGCACCGATGTCGCGCTGGTACTGCAGCCGCGCCTTCAGGATGTACTGCGCGGGTCGCAACGGCTCGGGCAGTTGCGAGAACACGAGGCCGTGGTAGCTCGGGTCGGGTTCGGTGAAGTTGGCGAACCGACCGCTCGCGACGTAGTCGAACTTGCCGCCGTCGACGATGATGCCGCCGATCGACGTGCCGTGCCCACCGATGAACTTCGTCGCCGAGTGGGTGACGATGTCGGCGCCCCACTTCAGCGGCTGGCAGAGGTACGGCGACGCGAGCGTGTTGTCGATCACGAGCGGGATGCCGTTCTCGTGGGCGATCGCGCTGATGCCCTCGAGGTCGAGGATGTCGCCCTTCGGGTTGCCGATCGTCTCGCCGTAGAAGGCCCGCGTGTTCGGTCGGATCGCGGCGCGCCACGCGTCGAGGTCGTCGGGGTCGTCGATGAAGCTGACCTCGCACTCCGAGCTTCGGGAACGTGTAGTGGAGCTGGTTGTACGTGCCGCCGTAGAGCGAGGAGCTCGCGACGATGTGTCCGCCGTTCTCGGCCAGGTTGAGCAGCGCGATCGTCTGCGCGGCCTGCCCCGAGGCGGCGGCGAGCGCGCCGACGCCACCCTCGAGCGCGGTGAGGCGGTCTTCGAACACGGCCTGGGTCGGGTTCATGATCCGCGTGTAGATGTTGCCGAGCTCCTCGAGGCCGAAGAGCGCGGCCGCGTGGTCGGTGTCGCGGAACACGAACGATGTCGTCTGGTAGATCGGGGTTGCCCGTGCACCCGTGGTCGGGTCGGGCTCGGCGCCGGAGTGGACCTGACGGGTTTCGAAACCCCAATCGGACATCGAAGACTCCCGGGTTGTTCGAGGGGTGCGGTGCGCGCACGGTACGACCGGGATGCTCGCCCGTCAATCTCGACTAGTCAAGTCGAGGAAGTATAGATATACCCGTCGGTTCTTCTGCGGTGCGCCCGCGTGACCGCCGGAAGGCGGTGGCTCAGTTCGGGCCGGACGTGGCCGAGACGATGAGGATCACGGCGAGCAACCCGAACCACGCGCAGCCGAGCACGATCCCTGCGGTCGCCATTCCCCGACCGGACTTCATGCCGCCCGACGCCTTGATCTGCTGCCGGGCGATGAAGCCGAAGACGAGCGCCAGCACTGCAGGAATGCCGCAGGCGAGCGGGCCGACGATCCCGAGCACGAGGGACGCGATCGCGAAGCCATTGGTCGACCTCCCTGCGATCGGCGGGGTCGCGTATGCACCGGGATATTCGGCCGGGTACCCGATGGGGGGCGGTGGCGGCGGGAGTGCCGGGGGCGGAGGTGGCACCTGGTCATCGGACATGTCGTGCCTTCCGGTCGACGCCCCGCACCCGCGCGAGGTTCGTGACCCTATCGACCATCGTGTACCCGACTTGAGATGGGCGCGACTGCCGCAGCCGAGTCCCTACGATTGAGCCCGTGAGTCTGACGGCGCCGACGACGACACCTCCGGCCGGACCGACAGTGAAGCGCCCGCTGATGGCTTCGATCCTCGCGGGGGCGTCCTCGTCGCCGGTTGCGCGGTCGTGGGGATCGTCGACCCCCGGGGCGGCCCGACCATCTGTCCGTTCAAGCTCGCGACCGGTTTCGACTGCCCGGGCTGCGGCGGAACCCGGGCCGCGCACGATCTCATGCGTGGCAACCTCGTCGGTGCGCTCGATCACAACGTGCTGGCGGTGATCGCGTTCCCGTTCATCCTCTGGGGCGTCTTCACCTGGCTCACCGGTGCGTTCGGCGGACCGAAGCTCCGGACGTGGACACCGTCGACCGGGTGGATCATCGTCGGCGCGGTCGTGGTCGTCGCGTTCTGGGTCGTGCGCAACCTGCCGTATGCCCCGTTCCACTGGCTGTACTCGGGGACCTGATATCCCCGGAGCGGGCCGAGACGCGAATCGACCCCGGCCTTTGCCGGGGTCGATTCGGATTCGGTGTCGACGATCGCTAGAAGATCGGATCGGGCTCGAGCTGGTAGGTGGAGCTCCCGAAGCCGAGGATCAAGAGGAAGATCCACGGCAAGAGGATCAGGCCGATCGCGAACCCGGTGCCGTGTCCGTAGGCCTTCGCGAGATCGATCAGCGACGATGATCCACACGATGAGGTTCACGCACGGGATCAACATCAGGAGGACCCACCAGAGCGGACGCTTGACGATCTTCAAGATCACGAAGAGGTTCAGGATCGGGATGATCGACGTCCAGCCCGGTTGACCCGCCTTGGTGAAGGTCATCCAGTAGCCGGCGATGATCAAGACCACGAAGGCGATGTAGAGCAGGACGACGATCGCGCCGCCGGCGCTGCTCGCAGCTAGCAACATGTAGTGCCCCTTCTCGTTTCGACCGGCCTAGACGACCGGTGCGACCGGTTCGCCGGCGAGTGCGCGGTAGGCGTACGCCCAGGAGATGGCGCTGATTCCGACGGTGAACAGCAGGCCGATGCAGCACAGCAGCGCGCCGACGATGTTGATCAGGATCAGCACCGCGACCAGACCCAGAACGGCACCGAAATGGCCGGACACGAGCTCCTGGGAACGCTTGAGGGCTTCGATCGGGGCTCTGTTCGCCCTTGTCCACGATGATGAACCCGTAGAACCCGTAAAAGATCACGAAGATCACACCCGGGATGATGCAGAGGATGAACCCGATCGCCGAGCCGATGCCGAAGAGGATCGCCGCCACGATGTAGGGGCCGAAGCTGTCGGTCTCGAAGAGCATCGACACCGTGGGCGTCTCACCGCGGGTGAGCGCGAGCGTGGCCCTGATCAACCCGAGGGCCAGGAGCAGGCCCACGACCCAGCCGACCAACTGGATGATGAGGCGCATGAACTGGTTGTTGAACGGAATCGCGATGATGCCGAGCGCGATGTTGACGCCCCAGATCACCAACACGATGCCGATCATCGGCCCAATGTTCTTCCAGTACGCGTTCCAGCCGTAGCTGATCGCGTCGCCGACGCTGAAGGGGGCCGCGCCCCCACCGATTGGTGCGCCGCCTTGCGGGGGCGGTGGCGACGCCGGCGGAGGCGGCGGAGGTACTTGAGACATGGAAGCGCTCCCTTCGCGCAGAGTGTTGCGGCGGTGACGCTACAAGCGCTCGTTGCTGATGTCGCGGATATCGAATGGCTGATCGACCATCGCGGGCGCGCGGCTTGAGCGCGAGTGCTTCGAAGCCTCACGCTGAGCGCGAATTCGTCCGGATCAGTCGAATCGAGCGTCGCTCAGAGTGCGTGGAGGCTGGTCATGCTCGAAGGTCCATTCCGAAGAACGCGGCCAATCCATTCGCGATACCTCGTGCGGAATCCCGGCGCCCTGCGTCGGTTCCGAGCACCGCGAGATCGTCGGAACCGCCGGCTGGGGCACCGAGGACACCCATCTCGATCAGGACGCGGGGCAACGTCGTCAGGTTCATGTTCGCGAGGTCGCCTCGAGGATTGATCCCGTCGACGCCGACGTAGTTCGCGGTCGAGAGTCCGGTGGCTGCGGCATAGGCGTCGCGAAGGTCCGTGCCGAGCCGGTGGGACTCATCGACGACGGTCTGGCTCTGCCCCGGAATGAGCTCGGGAACGATCACATGGAAACCGTGAGCCTCCATGCTCGTCACTCCGTCGGCATGAATCGAGACGGCGGCGTCGGCATGGACATCGTTCGCCATCCCGACTCGCACGTCCACACACGGTCCGGAGCCGTCGTTGGTCGTGCGCGTCATCTGCACGGTTGCACCCCAGCTCTCGAGAATCAGTTGGACCTGCTGGGCGACTTCGAGGTTGAGGGTCGATTCCGTGAGTCCGCTCCGACTGCTTGTCCCCGATGTGTCACACGGGAGCGTCATCCCGTTGCCGATCGAGACGTGGCCGGGAGGGACCGCGCCACCGTTGTGGCCCGGATCGAGCGCGATCACCTTCCCCTGGAGCGGTAGCGCCACGCTCGAGGTGGTCCTGGTCGTCGTCGTGACCGACGGAGCAGGTGTTGCACCGGATGAAGGTGGTGTCGCGGCCGAGGAAGATGTCGTGGGTCGGTGGAGAGCGGCCGAATCGTGTGGTCGTGCTCGAGCACGACCAGCAACCGACGAGCGCGATGAGAACCGCGCTGGCGAACCGGAGCGGGCTCAGGATCGGATGCGCTACAGCGCGCGCACGATGGCGGCTTCGCCCTGACCGCCGCCGCCGCACAACGCCGCGGCACCGAGTCCGCCGCCGCGGCGACGGAGCTCGTTGATGACGGTCGCCACGACGCGCGTGCCCGACATCCCGACGGGATGGCCGAGCGCAATGGCGCCGCCGTTCACGTTCACGATGTCGTCGGTGATGCCGAGGTCGCGCATCGATGCGATGCCGACCGCGGCGAACGCTTCGTTCAGCTCGAAGAGGTCGATGTCGCCGACCTTCAAGCCGGCCTTGCCGAGGGCCTGGCTGATCGAGCGCGACGGCTGGGTGAGCAGCGACGGGTCGGGGCCCGCCACCATGCCGAAGCTGACCAGCTCGGCGATCGGCGCGATCCCGAGCTCCTCGGCCTTCGCCCGGCTCATCACGACCACTGCCGCACCGCCGTCGGAGATCTGCGACGCGTTGCCGGCGGTGATCGTGCCGTCCTTCGCGAACGCGGGCTTCAGCTTGCCGAGCGACTCGGTCGTCGTACCGGGCCGCACGCCTTCGTCGTTCTCGACCAGGATCGGGTCGCCCTTGCGCTGGGGGACCGCGACCGGCGCGATCTCCTCGGCGAGCCGGCCTTCCTTCATCGCGGCGGCCGCGCGGTCGTGGCTCTTGGCCGCGAGCTCATCTTGGAGATCCCGGCTGATGCCGCCGGTCTCGGTCGCGTACCGCTCGGTGCCGGCGCCCATGTGCACTGCGTCGAACGCGCACCAGAGCCCGTCGTGGATGAGCGAGTCGATCAGCTTGCCGTCGCCCATCCGGTAACCGGCCCGCGCCCCGGGGAGGAAGTACGGCGACGCGGTCATCGACTCCATCCCGCCGGCGATCACGATGTCGGCGTCGCCGGCCTGGATCATCTGGTCGGCGAGGTAGATCGCGTTCACGCCCGAGAGGCAGACCTTGTTGATCGTCATCGCGGGAACGGTCATCGGGATGCCACCGCTGACGGCGGCCTGTCGGGCCGTCATCTGGCCCTGGCCGGCTTGCAGCACCTGGCCCATGAGCACGTAGTCGACCTGGTCGCCCGAGACTCCGGCGCGCTCGAGCGCGGCCTTGATCGCGAAGCCGCCGAGATCCATGGCGCTGAGGGAAGCGAACGCCCCGGACAGCTTGCCGATGGGTGTGCGGGCCGACGAGACGATGACGGAACCGGGCATGGTCTTTCCCCTTGGGCGCAGGATGGCGGGCTCGCTCGCCTGTTACCGAGCGGTCACTTGATCGTAGCTCGGGAGGTGTGAAGCTCGTCCAAGGGAGCCGGTTGGCTGGAGGCGGCCGGATCGCGGCCGATACGGTCTCCGCCCATGAGCACTGAGATCGACGCCATCCGCACCGCGATCCTCGAGGGCGCCACCGCCGACATCGGCGCCCTCCCACTTCCCGAGGCCGTCCGCGGCGCGCTGGTCCGCGCCGACGAACAGGAGATGTTCGCGGGGGTCCCATCGGAGAAGAAGGACCCCCGCACGTCGACCCACATCGAGGAGTTCCCGCTCCCGGAGCTCGCACCCGACGAGGCCTACGTGGCGGTGATGGCCAGCTCCATCAACTTCAACACCGTCTGGACCTCGATCTTCGAGCCGCTGCCGACGTTCGCGTTCCTGAAGCGCCTCGGGCGGGAGAGCGTCTGGGGCGCTCGACACGACCTCCCGTACCACGTGATGGGCAGCGACGCCGCCGGGGTCGTGCTCCGCACCGGATCCGCGGTGCGCAACTGGAAGTCCGGCGACAAGGTCACCGTGCACTGCAACTACCTCGACGACCAGGATCCGTCGGCCCACGACGACTCGATGATGGCGACGAACCAGCGGATCTGGGGCTTCGAGTCGAACTTCGGCGGTCTCGCCGAGATCACGGTCGTGAAGGCGAACCAGCTCATGCCCAAGCCCGCGCACCTCACGTGGGAGGAGGCCGCGGTCAACGCGCTGTGCAACTCCACCAGCTACCGCATGATCGTGAGCCCCAACGGCTCGCAGATGACGCAGGGTCAGACCGTGCTGGTGTGGGGTGCGAGCGGAGGCATCGGTGCGTACGCGTGTCAGTACGTGCTCAACGGAGGTGGTACTCCGGTCGGCGTGGTGTCGTCGCCCGAGCGCGCCGCCCTGCTCCACGACATGGGTGTGGAGCACGTGATCGACCGCAAGGCGGAGGGCTACAAGTTCTGGAACGACGAAGGCGAGCAGGATCCCGGAGAGTGGAAGCGGCTCGGCAAGAAGATCCGTGAGCTCACCGGCACCGACCCCGACATCGTCTTCGAGCATCCGGGCCGCTCGACGATGGGAGCGTCGGTGTTCGTCGCGAAGCGCGGCGGGATGATCATCACGTGCGCGGCCACGAGTGGCTTCATGATCGAGTACGACAACCGCTACCTCTGGATGAACCTCAAGACGCTCAAGGGGTGTCACTTCGCGAACTACCGCGAGGCGTGGGAAGCCAACCGGGCGGTGTGCGAAGGAAAGGTCCACCCGACGATCTCGAAGACGTACGCGCTCGCCGACACGGGAGAGGCCGCGTGGCAGGTCCACCAGAACCTCACCGAAGGCAAGGTGGCGGTGCTCGCGCTCGCGCCCGAGGAGGGTCTGGGCGTCGACGACTTCGAGATGCGTGAACGTCTGCTGCCGCAGATCACGCTGTTCAGGCGACACCAGGGATGACGAGCCACCTCACCGAGATCGACCACGTCGCGATCGCGGTCAACGACCTCGAGGCGGCGATCGCGTACTACCACGACACCTTCGGCTGCGACGTCGAGCACCGCGAGGTCGTCGAGTCCGACGGCGTCGAGGAGGCGCTGCTCAAGGTCGCCGATTCCTACATCCAGCTGCTCACGCCGACGCGTGACGACTCGCCGGTGGCGAAGTACCTCGAGAAGAAGGGCGAGGGCCTCCACCACATCGGCTACCGAGTCGACGATTGCGCGGCGGCGCTCGATCAGGTGAAGGCGGAGGGGCACCGGGTGATCGACGAAGCGCCCCGACCCGGCAGCCGAGGCACGACCGTCGCGTTCGTGCATCCGAAGACCGCATTCGGCACGCTGATCGAACTGGTGCAGGAATAGTCGGAGTCTCGAGCGGCCGAACGTGGTCGTGGTCCGACGTCTCGTCGGCTGAGAACTGACTGAGACACACTCACGTTTCCTGCGCAGTACGGGGAACACTTCGACCCCATCGGTCGTTGTGTGCCCTGTACCGCCACGTTTCACCGCGCGGTCCGTCAACGGTGACGGGCCGCGAGCGTGGCCCTCGCCAGGAACGGAGGTTGCGATGCTGCTCCGGTACGACCCGTATCTCGAAGCCGACCGCGTTGCCGCGGCGTTCCTCGGCGCACCCCTGCCCGCGAACCGCATGCCGATGGACGCCATCCGGCGCGGCGACGCGGTCGAGATCCGCTGCGACCTTCCGGGTGTCGACCCGGGCTCCGTCGCGATCGACGTGGTCGATCGCATCCTGACCGTGCGAGCCGAGCGTCGCACCCCCGAGCACGACGGTGACGAAGCCCTCGAGCTGGAGTGTTCGCAGGGTCCCGTGGCTCGCGACGTCCTCCTCGGTGACGACCTCGACGTCGACCGTATCGAGCACGCCTACAGCGACGGCGTCCTCGTGGTGCGAATCCCGGTCGTCAGCCGACATGTGGTGGCGGGCACCGAGGTCTGAGCCGCGCGGTCATTCGCGTCGGGACCGCTTTCGCCGGTACGGTCGAGAGATGGCCCCCCAGTTCATCATCACCATGCGAGACCTCCGTCGGTTCCATCCGCCCGACCGCGAGGTGCTGCGCGGCATCAACATCTCGATGTACCCCGGAGCGAAGATCGGGGTGCTCGGTGGCAACGGTGCCGGGAAGTCGAGTCTGCTGCGGATCATGGCCGGTCTCGACGACGGGTACTCGGGCGAGGTGCGCCTCGCTCCGGGCTTCACCGTCGGCTTCCTGTCGCAGGAACCCGAGCTCGACGAGACGAAAGACGTGCAGGGCAACGTCACCGACGGTCTCGGCGAGGTGCGCGATCTGCTCGTGCGGTTCAACGAGGTGTGCGCGGCGATGGGTGAGCCCGACGCCGACTTCGACAAGCTGATCGACGAGCAGGGCCGGCTCCAGGAGCAGATCGACGCCGCGAACGGATGGGAGCTCGAGCGCACGGTCGAGATCGCGATGGACGCGCTGCGCCTCCCACCGGGCGACGCCGACGTCACCACGCTCTCCGGCGGTGAACGCCGTCGGGTCGCGCTGTGCCGGTTGCTCCTCGCCCGCCCTGATCTCCTCCTGCTCGACGAGCCGACCAACCATCTCGACGCGGAGTCGGTGGCGTGGCTGGAGCGGACGTTGCAGGACTACACGGGCACCGTCGTCGCGGTCACCCACGACCGGTACTTCCTCGACAACGTCGCGGGCTGGATCCTCGAGCTCGACCGCGGCACGGGCATCCCGTGGGAAGGCAACTACTCCTCCTGGCTCGAGCAGAAGGAGCAGCGGATGGCACAGGAGGACAAGACCGACGAAGCCCGACGCAAGACATTGGAGCGCGAGCTCGAATGGATCCGGATGTCGGCGCGTGCTCGTCAGGCCAAAGGCAAGGCGCGCATCAACGCGTACGACGCGCTGTACGCGGAGTCGGAGGCGTCGGCCGGTCGCCAGGAGAAGTTGCAGCTGACGATCCCTGCCGGCCCGCGCCTCGGCGACGTGGTCGTCGAGGTCGACGCGCTCGAGAAGGCCTACGGCGACAAGCTGCTCATCGACGGACTCTCGTTCGCGTTGCCTCCCGGGGGCATCGTCGGTGTGGTCGGGCCGAACGGCGCGGGAAAGACCACGCTCTTCCGCATGATCGCGGGCCAGGAGACCCCCGACTCCGGTTCGCTGAAGACGGGGGCCACGGTGCAGCTCGCCTACGTCGACCAGTCGCGTGACACGCTCGACGCGTCGGCCACCGTCTACGACGAGATCACCGGCGGGGTCGACCACCTCGTCGTCGGTGGACGGGAGATCCACGGTCGGGCGTATGTGTCGAGCTTCAACTTCAAGGGCTCCGACCAACAGAAGATCGTCGGCGATCTCTCCGGCGGGGAGCGCAACCGCGTGCAGCTCGCGAAGGTGCTGAAGTCGGGCGGCAACCTGCTGCTCCTCGACGAGCCGACCAACGACCTCGATGTCGACACCCTCCGGGCCCTCGAGGAGGCGCTCCTCGCGTTCCCCGGCTGCGCAGTCGTCATCAGCCACGACCGGTGGTTCCTCGACCGGATCGCCACCCACGTGCTCGCGTTCGAGGGCAACTCCGAGGTCCGGTGGTTCGAGGGCAACTTCTCCGACTACGAGGTCGAGCGCCACAAGCGCCTCGGTGCCGAGGCCGACCAACCCCATCGCATCGCCTACAAGCCCCTCACCCGGAGCTGACCCGGTCGACCCAGGTAACCTCGCCGGGACGTGTGGAGCGAGCGGGTTCCGACAGGCGGGACCCGTACCGACGAGCGAGTGGAACGATCAACGATGGCGATCGAAGAATCCGACATCCAGGGTGAGGGCAGCGGGGGTCCGCCGGTGGCGCCGATCCCGCATCCGATCGAGGAGCGGCTCGAACGGCTCGCGGAGCTGCGCGAGGAGGCCCTCCACGCGGGGAGCGAGGCTGCGGTCAAGCGGCAGCACGAGCGGGGCAAGCTCACCGCCCGGGAACGCATCGAGAAGCTCCTCGATCCCGACAGCTTCGTCGAGCTCGACATGCTGGCGCGCCACCGTGCCCACGGGTTCGGGATCGAGAACACCCGACCGCTCACCGACGGTGTCATCACCGGCTGGGGCACGATCGACGGTCGCAAGGTGTTCCTCTTCTCGCAGGACTTCACGGTGTTCGGCGGCGCGCTCGGCGAGGTGTTCGCCGAGAAGATCCACAAGGTCATGGATCTCGCGGAGTCGGTCGGGGCGCCGTTCATCGGCCTCAACGACGGTGCCGGTGCGCGCATCCAGGAAGGCGTGGTGTCGCTCGCGTCGTACGGCGGGATCTTCTTCCGCAACGTGAAGGCCTCGGGTGTCATCCCGCAGATCAGCGTGGTCCTCGGACCGTGCGCGGGCGGCGCGGTCTACTCGCCCGCGATGACCGACTTCATCTTCATGGTGAAGGGCACGTCTCACATGTTCATCACCGGTCCCGACGTCGTGAAGACGGTCACCGGCGAAGACGTCACCCAGGAGGAGCTCGGCGGCGCGATGACCCACGCGACCAAGTCCGGGGTCGCGACGTTCGTCGCCGACGACGAGGAGACCTGCCTCCAGCAGGTGCGCTACCTCGTCAGCTTCCTCCCGTCGAACAACCTCGAGGACCCGCCGTACTACGAGCCCGACGACGATCCGAAGCGCTCGTGCGACGGGATCATCTCGCTGATCCCCGATGCGCCGAACAAGCCGTACGACATGAAGAAGGTCATCGCCGAAGTCGTCGACGACGGCGACTTCTTCGAGGTGCAGCCGCTCTGGGCGATGAACATCGTGTGTGGGTTCGCGCGCGTCGACGGTCACGTGGTCGGCATCGTCGGCAACCAGCCGCAGGTGCTCGCCGGATGTCTCGACATCGAAGCCGCCGAGAAGGCGGCGCGATTCGTGCGCACGTGCGACGCGTTCAACGTCCCGCTCGTCACGTTCGTCGACGTCCCCGGGTTCCTCCCGGGCACCAACCAGGAGTACGGCGGGATCATCCGTCACGGGGCCAAGCTCCTGTACGCCTACTGCGAGGCGACGGTTCCCCGCGTGCAGATCATCACCCGCAAGGCCTACGGCGGCGCGTACGTGGTGATGAACTCCAAGTCGATCGGCGCCGACCTCGCGTTCGCGTGGCCGTCGTCCGAGGTCGCGGTCATGGGCCCCGACGCCGCGGTGAACCTGATCTTCCGCAAGGACATCGCCGGCTCCGATGCCCCCGTCGAGCGTCGCGCCGAGCTCATCGAGGACTACACCGAACGTTTCGCGAATCCGTACAGCGCCGCCGAGCGTGGCTACGTCGACGACGTGATCGACCCGCGCGACACCCGCAAGGTCCTCGTCGAGTCGCTCGACATGCTGCGGACCAAGAAAGAGAAGCTGCCCCAGCGCAAGCACGGGAACGTTCCGCTCTAGTGGGTCACAGGCCGGTCCTGCGATCGATCTCGCCCGACGCGACGGCCGAGGAAGTCGCCGCGATCGTCGCGGCGATCGCGTCGCTCCGACCCGAGGTGGTCGAGCTCGAAGAGGGCACCGAGCGTTCGCGCTGGCTCGACGCATCGCGACACTCAGCCCGAGGTGCCGGCTCCGCTCGGGGTGAGTGGCGGTTGTCGGGGCGCATCGTCCGACGCACACGGGCGTGACCGCGGCGTGACCGCGGTCGGGAACGCCGAGCTCTTCACGGTCGCTCCCGACGAGATCTCGCTCACGTTCGTCACCGCTCCGCACGAGTCGGTGACGACCTGCGTCGGTCCGCACGAGGTGACCACCACCGGCCCGTACCACGTCGCCCGGGTCACGGGTCTCGAGCCCGACACCCCGTACGCGCTGAAGATCGACGGCGCCGAGTCGAGCGAGCTGCTCCCGGCCGAGGTCCGGACCCTCGCCCGGCCGCCGGGCCGGCTGCTCGCCACCGTCGGAACCGTCAACGATGTGCACTTCGGTGAGGTCGAGTGCGGCCGACTCGGCGAGGGCGAGCAGCTCGGACCGCTCCTCGCTGTCCGAGCCCGGCGAACCGCCGTACCCCGACGTGATGAACCGCGCCGCGATCGCCGAGCTGCCGCGCGCTCGCCCCCGACGCCGTGGTCGTGAAGGGCGACCTCACGAACCTCGGCACCGAGGAGGAGTACGACGCGATTTCGAACCGCCTACGACACCCTCGGCTCGCGCATGCACCACGTACGCGGGAACCACGACGCGATGGTCACCACGACGATCGCATCCGATCGGGCCCCCTTCGTCGTCGAGCTCCCGGGGGTGCTGCTCGCGGTGCTCGACACCGTGATTCCCGGCCACGACGCCGGCCGGGTCAGCGCGACGCAACTGGCGTGGCTCGACGAGCTCGCCGCTGGTGCCGACCGGCCGGTGCTCGTCTTCGGCCACCACCACCCGTGGGACCCGGCGAGCCCCACCCGCTCCGAGTCGTACTTCGGCATCAACCCCGACGACAGCGACGCGCTCGTCGCGGATCTTCGAGCGCCGGACCGCGATCGCCGGCTACTTCGCGGGTCACACCCACCGCAACCGCGTCCGCCGCTTCGCCGGCACGCGGGGCGTGCCGATGGTCGAGGTCGCCTGCGTGAAGGACTATCCGGGCGCGTGGGCCGAGTACCGCGTGCACGAAGGTGGCTACACCCAGATCGTTCGTCGTATCGCGGCGCCCGAGGCGATGGCATGGACGGAGAAGACCCGGGAGATGTTCGCAGGGCCTCTACCGCGACTACGCCCTCGGTAGTGTTTCCGACCGTTGCTTCACGCATCAGTTCTAGAGCGAGAGGACGTCTCATGTCATCCGAAGTGATCATGTTGAAGTTCGACGACACCTACGGTGCGCAGAAGGCGATGAGCGCGATCCGAGCCCTGACCGAGCTCGACTACGCGTGGCTCGAAGACGTGGCGATCGTCGAGCGCCACCACTCGGGACGCGTCTCGACCCACACGACCCACGGTTCCGTTGCCGCGGGCGCAGCCTGGGGCGGCCTCACCGGTCTCCTCGTCGGCCTGCTCTTCCCGCCGCTGGGGTTCCTCGCGATCTGGGCCGGTGGCATGGCGGTCGGTGCCGGCATCGAGAAGGCGACGAAGGAGAACGGTCTCCCGAAGGCGTTCCTCGATCAGGTCAAGGCCGAGCTGACGAAGGGGACCTCGGCACTCATCCTCTTCGGCGCGACGGGCGACACCGCGGAGATGGCCAAGGCGTTCGACAAGTACCACCCGACGAGCATCGTCCGCGAGTCGATCAGCGACGAGACGGTCGAGTCGCTGAAGCAGACACTCGACGCCGCGCCGAGCGACGCCTCGTAGGGGCTCCGGGCTCGTGGGCACAGAGCGTCGGGAGCGGTCATGAGAGCACCGGCTCGGGACGGCCTCCGCCGCGCCGCCGCGCTCGCCGCGTTGGCCGCGTACGTGGGCGCGCTCGTCGCGATCGGCGTGGTGCTGTTCCGCAGCCTCCCGACGCTCGTGATCGCGTGGGTCGTGGGGATCCTCGGCGCGATCGCGGCGTGGTTCGTGGTCACCCGGCGGGGTCTCTACCGCCTCGTCGCCTCTCTCGTCACTGTCGTGTCCGTCGTGGTCGTGGCGTGGGTGCTCCTGCGCGATCACACGGCGCTCGGTCTGCTCGTCGTCCTGGTGCTCGTCGTCGTGGCCACGGCGCTCGCGACGTACGCGCTCGGGG
This sequence comes from uncultured Actinomycetes bacterium, assembly GCA_963829475.1. Taxonomy (GTDB): domain Bacteria; phylum Actinomycetota; class Acidimicrobiia; order IMCC26256; family JANYLB01; genus JANYLB01. Next base: position 258,240 of record CAWHIU010000004.1, read on the forward strand.
CACACAAGCAGGCGTTGGCCGCAGCGCCGAACCCCGGCGTGCCGGTGCCCGCGCCGCGCCACCCCGTGCTCCTGATGAACCCGAAATCGGGTGGCGGCAAGGCCGAGAAGTTCAAACTCGCCGACGAAGCGGCTCGACGGGGCATCGAAGCGGTCATCCTCCATTCGGGTGACGACTTCCAGGCGCTCGCACGCGACGCGGTTGCTCGTGGCGCCGACGCGTTGGGGGCAGCCGGAGGCGACGGGACCCAGGCACTCATCGCCGAGGTCGCGATGGAGCACGACCTCCCGTTCGTGTGCATCCCCGCCGGAACTCGCAACCACTTCGCGCTCGACCTCGGCGTCGATCGCGACGACGTCGTCGGCGCGCTCGACGGCTTCACCGACTGGCGTCGAGCGTCGCATCGACGTGGCGCGCGTCAACGACCGACTCTTCGTGAACAACATCTCGTTGGGCGTCTACGCGAAGATCGTGCAGTCCGACGAGTACCGCGACGACAAGCTCGGCACGGTGGCGCGGATGCTGCCCGAGCTCCTCGGCCCCGACTGCGAGCCGTTCGATCTCGAGTTCGACGGCCCGACCGGCAACACCCACGACTCCGCCGACCTCATCCTGGTCTCGAACAACGTCTACACCCTCGAGCGGATCGCCGGGTTCGGGACGAGGGCCCGGATGGACGAAGGGGTGCTCGGCATCGTCGTGATCGAGGTCTCCAACGCGACGGACCTCGCCGAGCTCGTCGCGTTGCAGACGACGGGAGGTGTCTCGCGCTACCGGGGTTGGCGCCAGTGGACCGCACCCTCGTTCGAGGTCCGGTCCCGTGACCGGATCGAAGCCGGCGTCGACGGCGAAGGACTCCAGTTCGACTCGCCGTTGCGCTTCACCAGCGTGCCGGGTGCGCTCCGGGTTCGGATCGCACCCCAGCACCCCGGCTACTCGCCGGCCGCGGTCAAGCCGACCGTCGGTCGCACAACGGTGGCTCGACTCGCCCGACTCGCGTTCAGGGGCTCGTCGCCGGGGGCCTCGGGACCGAGGGGTTCGGCTGCGTGAGCGGACCGTACCGGTCGGGTCGGCGGGTCGAGAGGAACGGGAACAGCGTCAACCAGTCGCGTCGCTGATCGAGATCGAGATCGGCGACGAGCACCGCGGGTTCGTCGCGCGGGGCCTGCACGAGCACGCGTCCGTACGGGTCGCTGATGAACGACGATCCGTAGAACGTCAGCGCGCCCTCGGTGCCGGTCCGGTTGATCGCGGCCATGAACGTGCCGTTCGCGATCCCGTTGGCGCGGATCACCTGTTCCCACAGGGGCTGCGTGTCGAAGTCGGGATGATCGGGCTCCGAGCCGATCGCGGTCGGGTACACGATCAGTTCGGCGCCCGCGAGCGAGTACGCACGCGCGAGCTCCGGGAACCACTGGTCCCAACAGGTGGGAAAGCCGGCCTGCATCCCGTCGATGTCGACGATCGGGAAGCCCGAGTCACCCGGGAGGAACCAGCGATCCTCGTGGTAGCCCGCGGTGATCGGGATGTGCATCTTGCGGGTCCGCGCGACGAGCGTTCCGTCGGGCGCGACGCAGATCGCGGTGTTGAATCCGAGCCGCGGTCGTCGTCGTCGGGTGCTTCGTAGAGCGACGCGTGGACGAACGCGCCGGTGTCGGCGCGCACGCGGCCGCGAATCGGTGGGTCGGCCCGTCGACCAGCACCTCGGGCCGGGCGGTGTCGTCACCGGGGCCCGACTCCGACACCGCGAAGTAGGGCGACAGCGTCAGCTCCGGCAGGCACACGAGCGTCGCGCCGGCACCGGCCGCGGCCGCCACCCCTTCGGCGAGCGTGCGTTCGTGGGCGATCGGGTCGGGGTCGAACTGCATCTGCACCGCGCCGAGCCGGAACGGCGCGCGGGTCGACACCTCTCGGCCCGGTTGGTGCACCCGAGCCGGTGACCCGGGGGGATCGAAGCCGGTGATCAGGTCGCACGCGGGTACCTGCTGTGTGATGCAGTGGACTCCACCGCCGCCGTAGGCGATCACCGCACCCGGGACGCCGATCGCTTCGCGCTCGTAGAGCGCCGCGATCCGGTCGAGCACGGCCGCGTCATCGGGATGTCCGGTCACGGGGACGATGATCGCGTGGTTCGCGACGTACCAGTTCAGGTAGGGAACGGGGCCGGTCCACGCGCCGACCGTCGCGTACGGAAGCTGGCGGAACTCGACCACCGTCGAGGCCGGCATCGTGGAGCGCATCGATGTTCGCCCGGAGTCGAGCGGCGTTGGGTGCCGTGGGAGCAGCCGCGGTCTGCGCGGCGATGAGCCCGGGTCGGACGAACGCGGCGACGTTGTCGACGTGGCCGTCGGTGTCGTGGTCCTCGACGAGGCCGAACGGCACCCACACGAGGTGCTCGATGCCGAGCGCCGCGCCGAGACGGGCCGCGATCTCGGCGCGGTCCAGCGACGGATTCCGGTTCGGGTGCAGCAGGCATTGCTCGGTCGTGACCGCGACGCCGTTCCCGTCGACGGTGATCGCCCCGCCTTCGAAGACCAGGGGGACGCGAACGTGTTCGATGTCGAGCGCCCCGGCGATGCGAGCTGCGAGCGCGTCGTCGTCGCCGAAGGGGACGAACTTCCCGCCCCACGAGTTGAACACGAAGTCGAGCGCGACCCGATGATCGCCGTCGGTGACGACGATGGGCCCGGTATCGCGCGCCCACGAGTCGTCGAGCGGGAGCTCGAGCACCTCGACACCCTCGCCACACGCTCGGGCCGCCTCGGTGGCGTCGCCGGGTCGGGCGACCATCGTCACCGGTTCGCCGCGGGCGATCGTGGCCGCAACCAACGCGAAGTCGTGCTTCGCGGCCGCGAGCTGGTCGCCCCACAGGTCGCGCCGGCACGGCCACGCCATCAGGGTCCGCTCGTGGCGTGTGGTCTCGGCCGGCATGCGCAAGGTCATCGCTTCCCTATCCTGGCGCAGGTGGACCGACCCCCGGAATCTTCGCCCGCGCTCGACGACGTGCGGGTCGTCGACATGGCGACCGTCCTGGCCGGTCCCGGTGCCGCCCGCTACCTCGCCGACTTCGGCGCCGATGTCATCAAGGTCGAGGCGCCGGCCGGCGACGGGACCCGGCGGATGGGGTGGACCGACCCTGCGCGACGGCGAGTCGTACCTGTGGAAGCTCCTCGGCCGGGGCAAGCGGGCCATCGTGCTCGATCTCAAGGCCGAGGCCGATCTCGCGTCGATGCTGCGGCTCGTCGACACGGCCGATGTCCTGGTCGAGAACTTCCGGCCCGGCACCCTCGAACGGCTCGGGCTGGGGCCCACGGTCCTGCTCGACCGCAACCCCCGGCTCGTCATCCTCCGGGTCACCGGTTTCGGCCAGGACGGGCCGTACGCGGGGCGACCCGGCTTCGCCACGCTCGCCGAGGCCATGAGCGGCTTCGCGGCGATCAACGGCGAGCCCGACGGCGCGCCGCTCCTCCCACCGATCGCGTTGACCGACGAGATCGCCGCGCTCGCGGGGGCGTTCGCGGTGATGGTGGCGCTGCACCATCGCGATCGGACCGGCGAGGGCCAGGTCGTCGACGTGAACCTGCTCGAGTCGATGCTGCAGTTCATGGGCGCGTTGCCGAGCGCGTTCGCACACCTCGGATATCTCCAGCCGCGCCTCGGCGCGGGGATCCCCTACACGGTCCCGCGTGGCACCTATCGATGCCGCGACGGTGTGTGGGTCGCGTTGTCGACCTCGGCCGAGAGTGTCGCGGAGCGGGTGCTCGCGCTGCTCGGCGTCGGCGACGACGCGCGCTTCACTTCGTTCGCGGATCGATCCGAACATCGCGACGAGCTCGAGGCGATCGTCGTCGCGTGGATCTCGGCGCGTGATTCCGTCGAGGTGCTCCACGCGTTCGACGAGGCTCACGCCGCGATCGCGCCGGTGTATTCCATGGCCGACGTGCTGGCCGACGCGCACGTGGAGGCGAGGGAGAGCATCGTCGAGGTCGACGGGGTGCGGATGCAGGGCGTGATCGCTGGGCTCTCACGAACGCCGGGTCGGATCCGTCACGCCGGCCGCCCGCTCGGCGCCGACACCGAAGCGGTCCTCGCCGAGCTCGCAGGAGAAGAAGCGGAGCCGGCGGACGAAGGCCGCGGGTCGAGCGGTGGTGAGCGATCGAGCCGGCGCAGCGGATTCGACCAAGCAGCGTGTCCCGAGGAGGATCGGGTGTAGAGAATTCCCTGGCCCGGCCGGCCAGGACCCCAACGGCCTCCTCGGGACGCGCGGCCGCGCCATTGTGCCGTACTGTCCCCAGGTTTTCCAACAACCCCTGTGGATAACATCGGGATTCAACTCTCTCAGGGGGATCATGGGTTTCACCAGCGAGGAACTGGCCGAACGGACGGCGGGGCGCACGGTCCCGCTCGCGTTCAGGGACCAGGTGCGCACCCGCCCCGATGCGGTGGCGCTGCGGTGGCTCGACGGTGCGACCTGGCGCGAGTGGACCTGGTCCGAATACGCCGACCGCGCGACGCGTCTCGCGGGCGCGCTCCAAGACCTCGGCGTCGGGCGCGGTGACCGGGTCGTGCTCATGATGCGCAACCGACCTGAGTTCCACGTGTCCGATGTCGCGGCGATGCTGGTCGGCGCCACACCCGTGTCGATCTACAACTCGTCGTCGCCCGAACAGGTCGCGTTCATCGTGGGGAACTGCGAGGCGAGAGTCGCGATCGTCGAGGACGCTGCGTACCTCGCGACGATGCTCGAAGCGCGCCCGCACCTTCCCGAGCTCCGCCACGTCGTCGTGATCGACCGCCTCGAGCACTCCGACGATGTCGAGCACACCCACGACGTGATGCCATGGTCGGAGCTGCTCCAGCGCGGTCCGGTCGATCTCGACGAAGCCGTGGCGATCGCGCAACCGTCGGATCTCGCGACCGTGATCTACACGTCGGGCACGACCGGGTCGCCGAAGGGTGTGATGATCGACCACGCGAACGTCACGTGGACGGTGCTGAGTCTGCGGATCCCGCTCGGCGACATCGAGGTGGCCGGCCGCAGGGTCGTGTCGTACCTCCCGATGGCCCACATCGCCGAGCGCATGATGTCGCACTACCAGGCGATCGAGTTCGGCTACGAGGTGACGACCTGCCCGGAAGGCGGCGCGGTCGCGTTCGTATCTCCCGCAAGTGCGACCCGAGGTGCTCTTCGGAGTCCCGCGCGTGTGGGAGAAGATCGAGGCGGGCGTGCGGGCAGTCCTGGCCGGCGACCCGGTGAAGGCCGCCGAGCTCGACGCCGCGCTCGAGATCGGCGGTCGCGCCGCGTCGTGCCGAGCGCGAGGTGAGGAGCTCCCGACCGACCTCGTCGAACCCTTCGCGACGGCCGAGCGGGAGGCGCTCGGGCCGATCCGGGCCCTGCTCGGCCTCGATCAGCTCATCACCGCGCTGAGCGGTGCCGCGCCCATCAGCGCCGGAGTGCTCGGCTTCTTCCGGTCCCTCGGCGTGCCCCTCTCCGAGATCTACGGGCTGTCGGAGACGTCGGGTCCGATGACGTGGGAGCCGTTCCGGGTGCGCCCCGGAACCGTCGGCCCGGCCATCCCGGGTGAGGAGGTGCGCCTCGCCGACGATGGCGAGGTGCTGTGCCGGGGCGGGAACATCTTCCGCGGCTACCTCGGCGATCCCGAGCGCACCGCCGAGGTGGTCGACGCCGACGGTTGGCTCCACACCGGTGACATCGGCGAGCTCGACGATGCCGGGTACCTGCGGATCGTCGACCGCAAGAAGGAGCTCATCATCACCGCGGGCGGGAAGAACGTCTCACCCGCCAACCTCGAGTCCGCGCTGAAGGCCCATCCGCTCATCGGCCAGGCCTGTGTCATCGGCGATGGCCGTCCGTACATCTCCGCGCTCATCGTGCTCGATCCCGATGTCGCACCCTCGTGGGCCGCGAGTCGCGGGACTCAACGGACTGTCGCTCACCGAGCTCGCGTCGAACCCCGAGGTCGTCGCCGAGGTCGAGCGTGCAGTCGCGGCGACCAATGAGCACTTCTCCCACGTCGAACAGATCAAGCGGTTCGTCGTGCTCGGCGACGAGTGGCTTCCCGACTCCGAGGAGCTCACCCCCACGATGAAGCTCAAGCGCCGCGGCGTCCACGCCAAGTACGCGGCACAGATCGCCACCCTCTACGACCGCCGACCTGCCAACCGCGGTGGTGCATGCGACTGGCGACGCCAAGTGAGGCGGGCGGTAGTCAGCATCTGGGCGATCTCGACGTGGTCGTGGCCGCGGCGGCGGGCCGACTCGAGCGCGCGAGACGCCATGTCCATGAGCTCGCCCCCGCTGAGCGCGTGCGACGGGTAGCACGCGATGCCGGCGGAGATGGTGAGCGAGTCGCCCACCGGGCTTCCGTGAAGCGCGCCGCGCACACGTTCGGCGGCCCAGGCCGCGCCCGATTCGGCTGTGTCCTCGAGCACGGTGGCCGCGCGGGTGTCGGCGATCCGGCATGCGGTGTCGCACTCACGCAGCGTTCGACGGACCACGTCGCCGAGCACGCCGAGCGCCTGTTCGCGTACCGCCGGCTCGGCGGTGTCGAGTCCGTCGAGCTCGAAGATCACGACCGACACTGGCTGCAGCTGCCGGCGTGCCGCCGCGACGCGCTGTTGCACGATCACCGGGAAGAACTGTTCGTCGAGCAGACCGGAGACGTTGTCGAACACCGGCTCGCGGAGCGGTCGAACCGGTCCGCCCCCGGAAGCGCTGGCACCGACCGTCTGGGCGACTGGGTCGGGGAGATCGGAGCTGCGCCGGCGAGCGGTCTCTTCCGCGAACACCGCGGCGAGAGCGTCGAGCTCGCGGCGGAGCTGTCGGCGGTCGTCACGCGCTTGTTCGAGCTCGACGGCCGACGTGCGCGACTGGGCCGCGAGCGCTGCCGCGGCGACCGCGGCCGTGACGCCGGCGATCCCGGCGACGACGCCGAGGACTGCGAGACCGAGGACCACACACAGGACGCCGCAGACCAGCGCGGCGAAGCCCGCGGCGAGGGAGAGGGCGAGCCTCCGGTCGATCATGGCTTGTCCATCGGCGTGCCACGGGCTCGACGTGAGCCGTTTCGTCCAGGATTCTGGAGTTCCGAACGCCGGTGGGCGATTCCGAGATCGGCGATGTCGGCCATGATCGCCGACAGACGAAAGTCTTTTGGCGTATAGATCCGTGCGACCCCGGCCGCGACCAGGCCCGGTTGGTCGACGTCGGGGATGATCCCGCCGACGATCACCGGGGTGTCGAGGCCTTCCTCGCGGATGAGGCGGATCGTCTCGGGGACCAGCGCCACGTGTGAACCCGAGAGGATCGACAGCCCGACGACGTCGACGTCTTCGTCGCGCGCCGCGGCTGCGATCTGGGCCGGGGTGAGTCGGATGCCCTGGTACACGACCTCCATGCCGGCGTCGCGAGCGGCGACCGCGATCTGCTCGGCTCCGTTGGAGTGCCCGTCGAGTCCGGGCTTGCCGACGAGCAGGCGCACGGGCCCGCCGAGCTCGACCGCGGCGGCCTTGACCCGGTCGCGGACCGTGAGCATCTCGGGGCCGGGTGCCGCGCCGACTGCTCCCACACCCGTCGGCGCGCGGTATTCGCCGAACACCTCGCGCAGGGTCGTCGCCCACTCGCCGACGGTTCCACCGGATCGTGCGAGCTCGATCGTGGCGGGCATGAGGTTCTCATCGGTGGAGGCGACGGCACGGAGGCGCTCCAGCGCGCGCTCGACGGCGACACCGTCACGATCGGCGCGCCACTTCTCGAGTGCGTCGATCTGTTCCTGCTCCGCCGCGGGGTCGAGGACGAGGATGCTCGCTTCTCCGTCGAGCGAGCCGGTGAGCGGCGAGGGTTCGGTCTCGGTGAAGCAGTTCACGCCGACCACGGAGATGTCGCCCGACTCGATACGCCGCACGCGTTCGGCGTGGCTCTGCACGAGCCGTCCCTTGATCTCGTCGATCATCGCGAACGCGCCACCACCGTCGAGCACCCACTCGAGCTCGGCTTCGGCCGCGTCGACCAGTTCCTGCGTCTTGGCTTCGATCACCGTCGAGCCCTCGAAGATGTCGCCGTACTCGAGCAGGTCGGTCTCGAATGCGAGCACCTGCTGCATGCGCAGCGACCACTGCTGATCCCACGGTCGTGGGAGCCCGAGCGCTTCGTTCCAACACGGGAGTTGGATCGCGCGAGCGCGAGAGTCGCGCGCCAGAGTGACGCCGAGCATCTCGAGGACGATGCGCTGCACGTTGTTCTCGGGCTGCGCCTCGGTGAGGCCGAGCGAGTTGACCTGCACGCCGTAGCGGAACCGGCGCAGCTTCTCGTCGGTCACGCCGTAGCGCTCGAGACAGATCTTGTCCCAGAGCTCGGTGAAGGCGCGCATCTTGCAGACCTCTTCGACGAAGCGAACGCCCACGTCGACGAAGAACGAGATCCGGCCGACGACCTCGGGCAACTCCTCGGCCGACACCTGACCCGAGTCGCGCACGGCGTCGAGCACGCCGACCGCCGTCGCGAGCCCGTACGCGAGCTCCTGTACGGGAGTCGCGCCGGCTTCCTGCAGGTGGTACGGGCACACGTTGATGGGGTTCCAGCGCGGCATGTTCGCGACCGAGTGGGTGATCACGTCGACGGTGAGTCGGCGCGATGCGTCGGGCCCGAAGATGTAGGTGCCGCGCGACAGGTATTCCTTGACGATGTCGTTCTGGATCGTTCCTGCGAGCTGATCGCCGGTGACCCCGCGGTCCTCGGCCATGGCGATGTACATCGCGAGCAGCCACATGGCCGTCGCGTTGATGGTCATCGACGTGTTCATCTCCTCGACCGGGATCTGGTCGAACAGCTGGCGCATCTCCCCGAGGTGGGGCACCGGAACACCGACCTTGCCGACCTCGCCGCGCGCGAGCGGGTGGTCGGGGTCGTACCCGGTCTGGGTCGGGAGGTCGAAGGCGACGCTCAGGCCGGTCTGACCCTTGGCGAGGTTGGTCCGGTAGAGCTCGTTCGACGCGCGGGCCGACGAGTGACCCGAGTACGTCCGGATCACCCATGGCCGATCGCGCTTCACCTGATCACGCTGGGTCACGACCCCTATTCTCTCCGCGTTCGCGGGCGTTTGTCACACCCCACGATGGTCGAATCCGCGGCGCCGGCTCGATCGCCCAGCTGTGCGAGTCCTGCGAGGGCGTGTCCGCCGGCTCCGCTGCTTCTCGGGCTACTTCCGGTAGTCGTAGAAGCCGAGGCGGGTCTTGCGGCCGAGGCGCTCCGCGCTCACCATGCGCTTCAGGAGCGGCGCCGGTGCGTAGTTCGGGTCGTTGAACTCGGCGTAGAGCGCTTCGAGGATCGAGAGGCTCGTGTCGAGGCCGACGAGGTCGAGCAGCTCCAACGGACCCATCGGGAAGTTGCAGCCACCCTTCATCGCCGCGTCGATGTCGTCTCGCGAGGCCACGCCCGCGTCGAGCAGCCGGATCGCGTTGTTCAGGTACGGGAAGAGCAGCGCGTTGACGATGAAGCCGGCCTGGTCCTTCACGTGCACCGGGTTCTTGCCGCAGGCCTCGGCGAACTCGGTCGCCGCGGCGGAGGTCTCGTCGGACGTCGTGATGGCGCGCACCACCTCGACGAGCGGCATCGCCGTCGCCGGGTTGAAGAAGTGGATGCCACAGACCTGCTCCGGGCGCCCCGTCTCCATCGCCATGTCGACCACGGAGAGGGTCGACGTGTTGGTGGCGAGGATCGCGCTCGGCTGACAGATGCGGTCGAGCTCGCCGAAGAGGTGCTTCTTCACGGCGAGGTCTTCGACGACCGACTCGAGCACGAGGTCGCAGTCGGCGAGCTCACCGAGGTCGGTGACCGCACGGACGCGACCCAGGATGGTGTCACGCTCGGCGGCGTCGAGGCGGCCCTTGTCGACCTGGCGGGCAAGCGACTTCTCGAGCCCGGCCACCATCGCGTCAGCCGTCGTCTGGCTCCGGCTCCGCAGGATGACCTCGATCCCGGCCTTCGCCGCGACCTCGGCGATGCCCGAACCCATGATCCCCGAACCGACGATTCCGAACCGCTTGACCGCCATCTGGCTGCTCCCCATACGACCAACTGCGCCCGGATGGGCAGCGGTCGAGGTTACCGACTGGTAGCTCCGCCTCGCCAACGCCCGGAAAGGTCCTGCCATCTAGGGTTCGTCGGATGACTGCGAAGCGGGGAACGGGGACGTTGGCGTTGGTCGGTGGCGGCGAGTGGCTCCCGGAGTGCCGGGGCTTCGACGCCGAGCTCCTGGCCGCGAGCGAAGCGAAGGAAGTGGTCGTCCTGCCGACTGCGGCGGCCTTCGAGCATCCGGAGCACGCAGTGGAGCGGGCCGAGGCCTACTTCGCCGAGCTCGACGTGCCCGTCGCCCCGTTGCGGGTGATGAACCGGAGGGACGCCGAGGACAAGGACACTGCGGCCGATCTCCGCAAGGCCCGGTTCATCTACATCGCCGACGGTTCACCGCTCCACCTGCGCTCGGTCCTGAAGGATTCGCTCCTGTTCGCTGCTCTTCTCGACGCGTACCGGCACGGCACCACGATCGCAGCGTCGGGCGCCGGTGCGACGGTCGTGTGTGATCCGATGGTCGATCCGCGGGGTGGAGCGTTCACCGTCGGCCTCGGCATCGTGACGAACCTCGCGGTGTTCCCGTATCACGGGAGCGCGGCCGACCACATCCGGGCCCGCTCGATCGATCTGCTGCCTTCCGGTGCGACCCTCGCGGGGATCGACGCCTCGACCGCGCTCGTGCGTGACCCGAGCGGGACCTGGCGTGTCACCGGAAGCGGGTCGGTGACCCTCTACGGGGTCGAGGTCGACGTGGAAGCCGGTGCGGTCGTCGACGTCGAGGAGCCGGCCGTGTTCGCCGCACCCTCGGTGATCGACACCTTGAAGATGTAGACCTGGCGGGTGGGTTTCCCATCGCCGCTCGACGGGGCGAACGAAGCGATCTTGTTGGCGACCTTCTGACCCGCGGTCACCGACCCGAACCGGGCGTAGTCGTTCGGGAGCGACGCCCCGTTCTTGCCGGTGACGATGAAGAACTGTGATCCGAACGTGCCGGCCGGCTCCGCATCCGACTTCGCGGCTGCCAATGCGCCGATCGGGTAGTTGTCGGTCGGGACCTCACCGTGGACCGAGTAGCCCGGGTTGCCCGAGCCGTCGCCCTTCGGGTCGCCACCCTGTATGACGAAGTCCTTCACGGCGCGGTGGAACGTCAGGCCGTCGTAGAACCCTTCCCGCGAGAGGAAGACGAAGTTGTTCGTCGCCACCGGGGCCTTGGTGGCATCGAGCGCGAGGGTGATCGTGCCGCAGCTGGTTTCCATCGTCGCCGAGTAGCTCTTGGTCGGGTCGATCGTCTGCGGCGGCGCGGCTGTGTAGGTCTTCGGCGACGCGGCGGGCGGCTTGCGGTTGGTGCAGGTGACCCCGCCGGACTTGTCGGACGAGCCCTTGGAGCCGGAGTCGTCCTTGCTCGTGACGAACGAGAAGATCGCGACTCCAGCGACGACGATCACGGCGACGATCCCGAACGACCGGAGGCTCCGGAACAGTCGGGCCCGCTTCTCGGCCTGAGCCTGGGCGATCTTCGACGCTTCTCGGTTCTGACGCTGACGCTCGCGCTTGGATGCTTTCGACACGGCGGGGGATTCTACGCACGCTGTGCGTCGACGAGCAGGTCGGGACCGAATGCTTCGTAGGGAACCCGGGCCCGCCGGTACGATGGGCAGCCGTGGGCTTGCTCGTGCAGAAGTACGGCGGCACCTCCGTCGCTGATCCTGATCGCATCAAGGCGGTCGCCGAACACGTCGTCCGGACGCGTCAGCGGGGCGACGATGTCGTCGTGGTCGTCTCGGCGATGGGCAAGACCACCGACGACCTCCTCCGGCTGGCCCATCAGGTCGCCGAGGCGCCGTCGGCTCGGGAGATGGACATGCTGCTCACCTCGGGGGAGCGCATCTCGATCGCCCTCCTCTGCATGGCGCTCAACGACCAGGGTGTCCCGGCCCGTTCCTTCACCGGATCGCAGGCGGGGATCGTGACCGACACGTCGCACGGGAAGGCGAAGATCGTCGAGATCCGCTCGGGCCGGGTGCGCGAGGCGCTCGACGCCGGCGACGTTGCGGTGGTCGCCGGGTTCCAGGGCGTGTCGACCGATGCGAACATCACCACGCTCGGCCGGGGTGGCTCCGACACGACCGCGGTCGCGCTCGCGGCGGCGCTCGAGGCCGACGCATGCGAGATCTACACCGACGTCGCGGGCGTGTACACCGCCGATCCGCGCGTCGTGCCCGATGCCCAGAAGCTCCACCGGCTCTCCTTCGAGGAGATGCTCGAGCTCTCGGCGACGGGTGGAAGGGTGTTGGCGTTGCGATCCGTCGAGTTCGCGCGCAACCACGGCGTACCGGTCCACGTCCGGTCGAGCTTCAGCTGGGAGCCGGGCACGTGGGTCGGCGAGGAGGATCCCACCATGGAGCAAGCGATCATCTCGGGCGTCTCACACGACGTGTCCGAGGCGAAGGTCACGATCCGGCGGGTCCCCGACCGGCCCGGTGTCGCGGCGAAGCTCTTCCGGGCGTTGGCCGACGAGTCGGTGAACGTCGACATGATCGAACAGAACGTGTCGCACGACGGCTTCACCGACATCTCGTTCACCGTTCCGCGCGACGACCTCCCGGCCGCGATCACCGTGATGGAGAAGGTCGTCGTCGAGACCGAGGCCAGTGAGTTCACCCACGACCCCGACATCGGCCGCGTCTCGCTCGTCGGCGCGGGCATGAAGACCCACCCCGGTGTCGCGGCGGAGATGTTCGAGGTGCTCGCGGCCGAAGGCGTCAACATCGAGATGATCTCGACGTCGTCGATTCGCATCTCGTGTGTGGTGCGCGAAGGCGACGTGGAGCGGGCCGTTCTCGCCCTGCACCGCGCGTTCGGGCTCGGTGAGCCCTGATGATCCGCGCCCGCATCGGCGTGGTCGGCGCCACCGGCCTCGTCGGCACCGAGATGTTGCAGATCCTCGAGGAGCGCGGCTTCCCCATCGAGGAGCTCCGGGTGTTCGCGTCGGCGCGCTCGGAAGGTCGGGCGTTGACGTTCGCAGGCGGTGAGGTGATCTGCGAGGTGCTGCGCGACGGGTGCTTCGACGGTCTCGACCTCGTGGTGGTCGACGTCGACGATCCGCTCGCGCTCGAGTGGGCACCCCGTGCCGCGGCGGCAGGCGCGCGCGTCGTCGACAACTCCGCCGCGTTCCGGATGGATCCCGACGTCCCCCTCGTGGTGGCCGAGGTGAACCCCGACGATCTGCACGTGATGCCGCGCGGGATCGCCTCGTGTCCCAACTGCACGACGATGGTCCTCGCGACCGCGCTCGCCCCGCTGCACCGCGCCGCGGGGATCGAGCGACTGGTCGTCTCCACCTACCAGTCGGTGTCGGGTGCCGGTCAGTCGGGTATCGACGAGCTCGACGAGCAGTGGACGAAGCTCGCCGGGTCCTCCGAGAGCCTGCGTCGCGGCGGGGCCATCGAAGGTGTCGTCGTTCCCGGCCAGGTCTGGTCGAAGCCGATCGCGGGCAACGTCATCCCGCTCGCCGGATCGGTGAAGGAAGCGGGCTACACCTCCGAGGAGTGGAAGCTCGTCCACGAGACCCGCAAGATCCTGCACGACCCCACGATCGCGGTGAGCGCCACGTGTGTGCGCGTCCCCGTGTTCGTCGGCCACGCGATGTCGGCCAACGTGCAGTTCCGCCGGCCGATGAGTCGGGGCGAGGCTGAGGATCTCCTCGACGCGGCTCGCGGCGTCCGACTGGTCGACGGTGGCGACGGGTTCCCGACCCCGCTCGAGGCCGCCGGCATCGACCCGGTGCTCGTCGGTCGCCTCCGCGAGGACCCGTCACGCGCCGGCGCGATCGATCTCTGGGTGACCGGCGACAACCTCCGCAAGGGCGCCGCGCTCAACGCCGTGCAGATGGCCGAGCTCATGCTCGACCGCTGACGACGTTCATCTCGCCGCCGCAAGATGGTCCGGTCTCTGGCCAGGAATCGAAGAAACCCTGGCGCCTTTCGACGCCAGGGTTCCATCGATGTTCGGTGGTCGGGATGCCGGGATTCGAACCCGGGGCCTCAGCGTCCCGAACGCTGCGCGCTAACCAAGCTGCGCCACATCCCGAAGGAGGTCGAGTGTAGCGGGGAGTGTGTTGCCGACTCCCGCCGACGGCGATGATGGGTCGTGCGCTTCTACCAGTCCGCCCACGCGGGTCTCGCCGACGGGTCGATCACCGTCACCGTCCGGCGCTGGAAGCGGGCCCAGGTGAAGGTGGGGGGCGTCTATCGGGTCGGACCGGTGGATCTCACCGTCGACCGGATCGAGCGCGTCCCGGTCGAGCGGATCTCGGCCCGAGACGCGAAGCGGAGCGGGTTCACCGATCTCGCGGCGCTGCTCGACTTCCTCGGCCCTCCGCTCGACGGCGTGACCGACGAGCCGGTCTGGCGGATCTCGTTCCGCTGCGCGCCCGCGGCGGCGACTCCGAAGCAGTCGGGGCGTCTCACCACCGTCGAGGTCGACGACCTGCGCCGTCGCCTGGCCCGCCTCGACGCGAACGGGCCGACCGGATCGAGCGGCGCGTGGACGATCGCAGTGCTGCGGCTCATCGCGGCGCGGCCCGGCGTGGTCTCGACGGAGCTCGCAGCCGAGCTCGGGCGTGAGCGGCCCGCGTTCAAGATCGACGTGCGCAAGCTGAAGCGGCTCGGGCTCACCGAGAGCCTCGAGGTCGGCTACCGGCTCTCTCCGAAGGGGAGAGCGCTACTCCGACGCCTCGACTGACGGCTCCGCTACTTCTCCGGCTCGTCGGCGAGGAGGCGCTTCGCGGCGCGGCGCAGCGTTCCCGCGTCGAACGGCTTCACGAGTTGGTCGTCGACATCGGCGCGCGTGCCGAGGAAGCGGTCGGCTTCGCGATCGAGCAGCAGCAGGATCGGGACCGCGGGGAGGCGGCCGGCGGCTTCTTCCAGGCGGAGGTCGATGGCCACCGCGATCCCGCCCATGTTGGCGATCTGCATGTCGAGGATCGCGAGATCGGGTTGGTGCTCCGCCACCGCGGCGAACACGTCCTGTCCGCGACTCACCTCGACGACAGCCTGGCCGGGTCCGACGAACGCGGCACGAACCTGCTCGCGGACCCACTGCGCTTCGGCCGCGACGAGGATCGTGGTCGCGGGAACCGTAGGGGTGGGAGTCGACGCAGCAGTCACGGGCGGAACGCTAGTGCAACCGTTCTGGCTCAATCCCTCCGGCTCAACTCGGCTCTCGGCCGAAGAGCTGCTCGCCGATCTCCGAGAGGGCGGTGAAGTCGTGGACGTCGTGGGCGAGGAACGGCACGGTCGCCACCGCAGCCGTGCCGACCCGTGACCGCACCGCGTCGAGGTGCACGTGCTCGCGGATGGAGATCTCCTGGAAGTCGGCGAGGTTCTCGTACTGCGTCGCGAGCCGGACCGCAGCCGCCTTCGCGTCACCGTCGCGCGATTCGCCGACGAGGTGCTCGGCCCGCGCCCGCAGACCCGCCGCGTGCTCGTCGCCGAACTGGGGGTGTACGCGGTTCACGATCAGCGCGTCGACCGAGAGGCCGTGGTCGGCGATCTGGTCGGCGAAGTACACCGCTTCGTCGACCGCGTCGCGTTGGGGCGCCGTCACGAGCACGAACCGCGTGCCGGGATCGGCGAGCAGCGCGAGCACGGTCGCGGCTCGTTCCCGGAATCCGTCTTCCATCCCCTCGAAGGCTCGGAAGAACGCGACGACGTCGTCGATCACCGCGGTACCGACGACACGGCCGATCGTGCGCAGGAACGTCTGCAGCGCGACGCCCGCGACGCGCATCCCCGCCTTGGTCGGCGTCATCAACATCCGGAAGACGCGGTTGTCGAGCAAGCTCGTGATCCGCTTCGGCGCGTCGAGGAAGTCGAGGGCGTGACGCGTCGGCGGCGTGTCGACGACGATCAGGTCGTAGCCGCCCTCCTCGTGCAGCTCGTGCAGCTTCTCCATCGCCATGTACTCCTGCGTCCCGCCGAGTGCAGTGGAGATGTTGCGGTAGAAGCGGTTCTCGAGGATGCCTTCGGTCTGCGAACCGTCGACGGCGTAGCGCTTCACGAGCCCGTCGAACGTCGACTTCGTGTCGAGCATCAGCGCCGAGAGCCGACCGCCGGGCGAGATGCCGTCGGGATCCCACCGTTCGGGCTCGATCTCGTGGGCCGTGTTCGACAGGGCTTCGAGCCCGAGCGCGTTCGCGAGTCGCTTCGCCGGGTCGATCGTGACGACCACGGCGTTGCGACCCCGCCGCGCCCCTCGAGCGCGAGCACCGCGGCCGAGGTGGTCTTGCCGACACCGCCACTCCCGCAGCAGATGACGACGTGGCCCTCGTCGACGAGCGCCTGGCAGATCGCTCACAGGAGCTCGACTCCTGTGCGGAAGGCGTCGGCGAGCACGTCGATCTCGGCGGGGCCGACGTCGTCGCTGAAGAGGAACGGGAGCCGGATCTGCGGGAGCGGGAGATGCTGCGCGAGGCGATCGGCCTGGACGCGTTGCAGCGCCTGACGCTCGACGCGGAACGACGCCGCCCGCGCGAGGTCGTCTGCCTCGCGAGCCGACAAGAAGATCCCGGCGGTCTCGGCGTCGGCCGCGATCTCGCGTGCGTCGGTGCGGAGGTCCATCTCGGGGTAGCACCCGTTCACGACGATCGGCCCGAGCGCGATGCCGACCCGGTCCTCGAGCGTGAACGCAGTGTCGACGAGCTCGTTGACGGGGGTCTCCTCGGGGATCGTCACGAGCAGCACCTGGCACCGGGCCGGATCGGAGAGCAGCTCGATCACGTCGGTCGCCTGCTTGCGGATCGGCCCGACCGACACCGCGTCGAGCAGACCGCGGGGCGAGAGCAGGAAGCTGACCGCGTGGCCGGCGGCGGGCGCGTCGACGAGGATGAGATCGGCCGACCCGGTCACGCTCGAGCGACTTCACCTTGCCGAGCACCAGGATGTCCTTCATGCCCGGGACGGCGGTCGCGACCACGTCGAGCGTGCCGGTGCTGGCGAGCCGCTTGGAGATCCGCTTCAGCCCGTGACCCTCGAGGTAGTCGACGAGAGCGTGATCGGGTGTGAGGGTCCGGGCGCGGATGCCGGGCGCGAGCTCCGCTTCCTCGTATCCGAGGTCGGGCGTTCCGAAGGCTGCCGACAGCCCCGATTTGCCCTCGACCTCCACGATAAGCACGCTCAGGCCTGCCCGGGCCGCGGTGGTGGCGAGCGAGGCGGTGACGGTGGTCTTGCCGACGCCACCCTTGCCCGCCACGATGAGCACCCGGGAGGTGGAGCAGAACTGTTCGAGCTCCATCGACCCTCATGCTACGGGAGCCTCATTGCCCGCCCTGCGCCGGTCCCCCCGACCTCGCCGCATCCTGTCCGTCGCCGTGCTCGCGCTCGGCGCGCTGCTCGCTCTTCGGTGATCTCGGCGACGTCGCGGGCGCGGCCGACAACGCCGACACCGGTGGCCGGAACGGGATCGACGTCACCCAGGTGAACGGGTTGATCGATCCGCCGAACGCGCAGCTGATCCTCGACTCGATCCGCAGCGCGAACGCGCAACGGGCCGAGGTGCTCGTGATCCAGCTCGCGTCGGGCGGCTCGGTCGACGTCGACGTGCAGCAGCTGGTCCGCGCGATCCGGCGCTCCGCGGTTCCCATCGTGGTGTGGGTCGGCCCGTCGGGATCGCGGGCGAAGGGCGCCGCCGCGCTGCTCGCGCAGGCGGCGCCGGTCGCGTCGATCGCGAACGGCGCGGGGATCGGGCCGGCACATCCGGTGTCGCTCGACGACCCCGGCGCTCGCTCCCAACAGCAGGTCACGCGACAGCTCGAGTCCCTCGCCGCGAGCGAACGGTCGACGACCCGCGGGTGCCGCGCAGACCGCCACGAAGACCCTGTCGCCGGAAACGGCCCGGAAGGTCGGTGCGGTGAACCGGGTCTCCCCGACGCTCGGCGACGTCATCGTCACGCTCGACGGCGCGAAGGTCACGACGGCCGCCGGGACCCGGACGCTCTCGACCGCGCGGGTCGTCGGCAAGGGTCGCGACCGACGCCGCGAGCCGAACCAGACGGTCCGGTTCCGCAAGCTCGACCTCGGCGGTCAGGCCGATCACACGCTGACCAGCCCATCGATCGCGTACTTCCTCCTCCTGGCCGGCCTCTGCCTCATCGTGTTCGAGTTCTTCACCGCTGCGATCGGCCTCGCGGGCGCCGTGGGCGCGATCGCCGTCGTCGGCGCGTTCGTCGGCTTCTCGCACCTTCCGGTCGAGTGGTGGGCGCTCGGCCTCCTCCTCGTCGCCATCGTCGGCTTCGGGATCGACGCGCAGGCGGGCGGACCGGCGCCTGGACCGTGATCGGCTCGGTCGCGCTCGCTCGTCGGTTCGCTCTTCCTCTACGGGGGGTCGTCGCGCCTCGACGTGCGGTGGTGGGTCCTGATCGTCACCTTCGCGGGAGTCTTGCTCTTCATGATGGCTGCCGTTCCCGCCGCGATCCGAGCCCGCTTCTCGACGCCGACCGTCGGCCGCGAGGGCATGGTCGGCGAGATGGGCTCGGCCGAGGTCGACGTCGATCCCGACGGCGTCGTGCGGGTGCGCGACGCGCTCTGGCGGGCGCGCACGAACCGGGCGACACCGATCAAGGCCGGCGACGTGATCCGCGTCGTGGAGATCGACGGGCTCGTGCTCGAGGTCGAACCCGAGGCTGGCGGCGCCCGCGACTACCGCGAGCGTCGACCCCGGACCAGTCCCGACGTCCGGAGCCCGACGGAATCCGGGTCGTCGGCCGGATCCACGTACCGAGTATCCCGAAATCGCCCCTTGTCGATGTGAGAAGTCGAGGGATAGCTTCGAGCGGGTAGGGGCCCGACCGAGGAGGGCGCGTGAGCGTTCGGACGCTTCACGAGGCGCGAAACGCGACATGGCAGCTGCGGGCATCGTGCCGAGGCCCGGAATCGGTGTTGTTCTTCCCGCCGACGCTACTCGGAGCGCAAGGACGAGCGCGACGACCGTGAGCGCCGGGCGAAGGCGATCTGCGCGGGTTGTCCGGTCCGGATGCCGTGCCTCGAGTACGCCACCGGGATCCGAGAGCCGCACGGGATCTGGGGCGGCCTCACGGAGTCGGAACGGCGGGTTCTCACCGCTCGCGACGTCGGCTGACGCCCACGTCGGACCGGCGTCACGGCCGTCGACACCTAGACTCACCCCGTGGGTACTGTCCGCGACGCGGCAACGGTGATGCTCGTTCGCGATGCCCCTGACCTGCAGGTCTTCATGCTGCGGCGGAACCTGCGCAGCGAATGGGTCGCCGGCGCCTCCGTGTTCCCCGGCGGTGCCGTCGATCCCGACGACCGGAGCGACGAGGCATCCGCCCGCTGCCCCGGCCGCACCGATGCCGCTGCCAGCGCCCTGCTCGGGATCGCCTCGGGCGGCTTGGCCTTCTGGGTCGCGGCGATCCGGGAGTCGTTCGAGGAGGCCGGCGTGCTCCTCGCCCGCCCCCGCGCCGACACCGATCTCGACCTCTCCGAGCTCGAGGCCGAGCGCGCCGCGGTGAACGCGGGTGACCGGCGCTTCCTCGACGTCCTCACCGAGCAGGATCTCGTGCTCGACGTCGATCGCCTCCACGTGTTCTCGCACTGGATCACCCCGGCCGGAAATGCCCCGCCGGTACGACACCTGGTTCTTCGTCGCCGAGGCGCCGGAAGGTCACACCTACCTCCACGACGACGGCGAGACCGTGGCGTCGATGTGGATCCGCCCGGTCGACGCGCTGGCGCGCGGCCGAAGCGGGGGAGATCGATCTCATGCTCCCGACTCGTCGCAGTCTCGACGCGCTCGCCCGCTTCGAGCACGCATCCGACATCGTCGCGGTCGCGCGCGATGCATCCGATCTCCCGTCCGCCACCCAGCCGCGCACCATCGCCGACGACAATGGTGCCCGGCTGCTCCTGCCGGGTGACCCCGGCTACGACGATGCCGGGCCACTGCCGGCGATGCAGGCCGCGGAGCGTGGGCGGGGCAACGGCTGATGCCCGACCTCACCCCCGGGGTGCCGAGCGCGCTCTCACCCCTGGTGCGTCGGATCGTCGCGCCGAACCCGGGTCCGATGACGGGGCCCGGAACCAACACCTACCTGGTCGGCATCGACGAGGTCGCGGTGATCGATCCCGGACCCGACGACGCGAAGCACATCGACGCGATCGTCGGCGGCTCGATGCGCGAACGCGTGCGCTGGGTGCTGCTCACGCACACCCATCCCGACCATTCGCCGGGCACCGCGCGGTCTCGTGAAGGCGACCGGGGCCGAGGTGCTCGCGCACTCCAAGGTCCCGAAGAAGGATCAGCCCGTCGTCACGCCCGATCGGTTCATCGACGAGGGCTCGGTGGTCGAGGGCACCGAGTTCCGCCTCGAGGTGCTGCACACGCCGGGGCATGCGCCGAACCACCTCTGCTTCTACCTCGACGAGGAGCGGGCGCTGTTCACGGGCGACACCGTGCTCGACGGCACCACGAGCGTGATCGCACCGTCGCGTGGCGGCGACATGGTCAAGTACCTCGCGTCGCTCGAACGCCTGCGCAAGCTCCGCCTCTCGAAGATCCTGCCGGGTCACGGCGACGTGATCGAAGACCCACGGGCGCGCATCGACGAGTACCTCGCCCATCGCGCCGAGCGGGAGGCGCAGATCGTCGGCGTGCTCGAAGAGCGACCCGGCGAAGATCTCGGCCATCGTCGCCCGTCTCTACGTCGACACGCCCGACGTCTTGCAGGAGCAGGCCGCGTCGATGGTGCAGGCCCACCTGATCAAGCTCCGGACCGAGGGCCGCGTCACCGGCCGCGACCAGAAGAGCACCTGGAAGCTGACCTAATTCGTAGGCGAGGACGCGCCAGCGTCGAGTTCGGCGAGGTTCGCGGTCGCGATGTCGAGGATGCGCGCCGTGCAACCACCCATCTCGATCGGCGGGAGGATCTCGTCGACCACGAGCCCGGCGAGCGCATGGAACGCGACGCCGGCCGGAGAGTCGGGAGTTGCGACCACGACGGGACGGCCGGTGTCGCCACCTTCGGCCACGGCGGGCTCGATCGGGATGGTCGCGAGCAATGGCGCGTCGATCTCGGCGGCGAGGGCGGCACCACCACCGGACCCGAAGAGCGCGTGGCTCGTGCCGTCGGGCGCGACGAACGCGCTCATGTTCTCGACCACACCGGCGACCTTCATGTACGAGCGACGGGCCATGTCGGCGACGCGCGACGCGACCTTCTGCGCGTTGCGGGCCGGCGTGGTGACGACGAGCATCTCGGCCTGCGGGAGAAGTCGCGCGAGCGCCATCTGGATGTCGCCGGTGCCCGGCGGCATGTCGACGACGAGGTAGTCCATCTCACCCCAGTGCACGTCGGTGAGGAACTGCTCCAGCGCGCGGGTGAGGATGAGCCCACGCCACATCAGCGCGGTCGACTCGTCGTCGACGAGGAATCCCATCGACACGACCTTGAGGGAGCCGGGCTGCCCGGCATCGCCGAGTCGACTCGCCACCGGGACGACGTTCGGGTGGATCTTCCCGTCGGCACCGCCGAGGCGATCGTCGATCCCGAGCATGCGCGGGACGCTGAAGCCCCAGATGTCGGCGTCGAGCACGCCGACGGTGTAGCCGCGCGATGCGAGTGCGACCGCGAGGTTCACCGTGACCGAGCTCTTGCCGACGCCACCCTTGCCGCTGGCGATCGCGAGGACGCGGGTGGTCGACGGGACCTCGGTGTCGGGCGCGTTCTCGCGCGCGTTCCACCGAGCACGCTGCATGGCCGCGGTCTTCTGCTCGGGGGTCATCTCGCCGTACTTCACGGCGACGGCTGACACCCCGGGGAGGCCGCGCACCTTCGACTCGACGTCCTTCTTGATCTGGCCGCGCAGCGGGCAGCCGAGGGTGGTGAGCGCGATCTGGACCATCACGGCGCCGTCGGGATCGATCGTCACGTCGTCGACCATGCCGAGATCGACGATGCTCGCGTGCAGCTCCGGATCGATGACGCCCCGCAGGACCCCACGCACCGCCTCGGCCTCGGGGGAGGCGCGGGGCGGACCTCGGGATCGCGCGGATCCGGTGCGCGGAGGTCGGGGTCAGTGGTCATGGGTAATTAAAACAGCGTCCGTCTTGAAAATATGCCACACCCTGGCTACCGTCGGAAACCGTGGAACTCGACCTCGAGGTCCTCAAGGCCCTGGGCGACGAGACCCGGTACGCGATGTACCGCGAACTGGCCTCCTCGACCTCGCCCTTGACGGCCCAGGAACTCGCCGACGCGATCGGCCTGCACGCGAACACCGTTCGCCTCCACCTCGAGCGGCTCCGCGAAGCCGGCCTCATCGAGTCGGAAGCCATCCACCGGGGCACCGTGGGCCGTCCGCAGCACCACTACTTCCTTGCCCCCGGAGCTCCCGGGCTCGGCTTCGGCCCGCCCGCCCACGTGCTGCTCGCGGGTCTGCTCGCCGCGATGGCCGAACGGCTCGGAGCCAACCCTGACGACGCGGCCGACACCGGCTACGTCTGGGGCGCTGAGGCCGGTCGGCGAACTCGGTCCCGGAGCTGTGTGAACGCATTGGTGGGCGAGCTGGAACATCTGGGCTTCGAGCCGGTCGCAGATGCCCCTGCGCCCGAGCCTGCCGACGTCGCCGATCCCGTCCGCATCGACTTCCTGCACTGCCCTTTCCGCGAGCTCGCCGAGGCCTACCCGGAGCTGGTGTGCAACCTGCATCGCGGCTTGTGCGAGGGCGTGGTCGCCGAGGTGGGTGGCGGGAACATCGAGGCGTTCTCGACGTTGTACGACCCGGAGCCGTGCCACGTCTCGGTGGCCATCGGGTATCCTGGCCAGAAATGACACCACTTCGGAGGGTTTCGTGAGCATGTTCAGCGTCACCGATGCCAAGACGACGTTCCTCGTCACCGACAAGGCTGCGGCCAAGGTGAAGGAGCTCATCGAGGCAGAAGGCAACCCGGAGCTCGCGCTTCGTGTCGCGGTGCGCCCCGGTGGCTGCTCCGGCCTGAGCTACGAGATGTTCTTCGACGCCGACATCGCCGACGACGACCAGCGCACCGAGTACGCCGGTGTCACCGTGGTGATCGACCCGGCGAGTGGCGAGCACCTCGGTGGTGCGCAGCTCGACTACAAGGACGGCCTCAACGAGTCCGGGTTCTCGATCAACAACCCGAACGCGCAGCGCTCCTGCGGCTGCGGACAGTCGTTCTCCTAGCCCGTCCCGGCCCGGGCGGTTGACACGAACTGGGCAGGTCCGATGAGTGATCCGTCGGCCCCGAACGCCGCCCAGTTCGAGCACTGGAACAGCGACGAGGCGCGGCGCTGGGTCACCGAGCAGGACGGCTTCGACCGGATGCTCGCGCCCTTTGCCGACGCGCTCTTCTCTGCCGCGCCGCTGACCACCCGGAGCAGGGTGCTCGACATCGGGTGCGGCACCGGCCTCACGACGTGCGACGCGGCGCGGACTGCC
The DNA here is from genome assembly GCA_963829475.1 of uncultured Actinomycetes bacterium. Lineage (GTDB taxonomy): Bacteria > Actinomycetota > Acidimicrobiia > IMCC26256 > JANYLB01 > JANYLB01. Next base: position 281,808 of record CAWHIU010000004.1, read on the forward strand.
GCAAGTGGGAGCGCGCGCGGGCTCGACATCTCGCTCGCGATGGTGGACGGGGCGCGGGCGCGCGCCGCGAGCGTGGGGCTCACCAACGTCTCCTTCGATGTCGGCGACGCGCAGACCGAGCATTTTGCAGCCGACGTCGATGTGGTCATCAGCCGGTTCGGGGTGATGTTCTTCGACGACCCCACCCGGGCTTTCGCCAACATCCGGACCGCGCTCACGCCCGCGGGTCGGATCGCCTTCGTGTGCTGGCAGGAGTTGGACGCGAACCCCTGGATGGCGGTGCCGGCGGCGGCCATGGCGCGACACGTCGAACTCCCCGGCGGCGGCTCGGCCGAAGCGCCCGGCCCCTTCTCCTTCGGCGACCGCGACCGCGTGCTGCGGGTCCTCGACCGGGCGGGGTTCACCGACGTCTCCGTCGAGCCGATGACGACCTCGGTGCTGCTCGGCGGCGGCGGAACGCTCGACGACGCGGTGGCGTTCCTCCGGTCGACGGGCATCGCCCGCAAGCTGCTCGCCGACGTCGCGGCCCCGACCGTCGAACGGGCAATCGCCGAGGTGACCACCTCGATCGAGCCCTACCTCACCGCCGACGGCGCTCGCCTCGACGGCGCCGCGTGGGTCGTGACCGCGGCCGCCTGACGGGACGTCGGTGGATCAGCTGGGCGTGGCCGGCTCGCCGATCACAACGACCGGGCACGGCGCGTTGCGCACGACGTAGTCGGAGACCGACCCGAGCATCGCCCGCTTGATCCCGCCTCGACCTCGCGTTCCCATCACGATCGCGCTCGCCGAGGTCTCCGACGCGAGCTCACACAAAGCGGGGCCGGCGCGCCCTTCGAGCACGCGCGTCACCGCGTTGTTGCGTCCGAGCGCATCAGCAGCTTCGGTGACGATCATCTCGCCGCTGCGCAGCGCGGCACCGCGCTCTTCGTCGAGCTCCGCATCGGTTGCAGTCGGGCCGGCCATGCCCGACGCGTCCTGTGCGAACGAAGGATCGACCGTGTCGACGACCGTCACGATCATGATCACGTCGGTGGGGCGGAGCACCTCGAGCCCGGCCGAGGCCGCACGGGTCGCGAGGTCGGAGCCGTCGGCACACACGATCACCGTGGATGGCATGGCTCAGTTCCCCGATCGCAGTGACTCGAGCGCCTTGTCGGCGTGGACAGTCATCCGGAGCTCGCTCTTGATGACGTCACGCAACACGCTGTCGGTGCCGATCACGAACGTCACCCTCTTGGTGAAGGAGCCGATCTTTCGTTGCACACCGAACTGCGCCGCGACGACACCGTCGGGATCGGAGAGCAGTGGGTAGTCGAACTCGTGCTTCTCGGAGAACTCACGCTGCTTCTCGACCGTGTCGTGACTGATCCCCAGGCGCTGGGCGTGAACCGCGGCGAACTCGGCGCCGAGGTCGCGGAAGTGGCAGCTCTCCTGCGTGCAGCCCCTCGTCATCGCAGCGGGGTAGAAGAACAGCACGACCGGGCCGTTGGCCAGGAACTCGCTGAGCTTCCTCGGGGTCCCCGTCTCGTCCTGCAGCTCGAAGTCGTCGACCACATCACCGATTTCCATGGGGGTCACCGTATCCTCCGATTCCGACCGGATCTTCCGTGCGTCCCGGTCTTCGGACGAATGGGTCGAACGACCCAGGGACCACGGAGCGCGCGACCCTTACGCTCTCAGTGGCTCACGGAAGAGCTTCATTGCCTTTCATGGATGAGCCCGCGCGGTGCGGGTCCGGGCTCCGGCCCGACGGATCCCGGACCTGTCCGCCGCGGGAGGCAGCCCTGCTCGGGGGGGTCGGGCCGCCTCCTGCGGCGGAGCCGCGTGCGTCAGGCGCTGAGTCGGCTGAGCAAGGTCTTGACCTCGTCGGTGCCGAACGCACCGTCGAGCCGACCGATCACGGTGCCGGTGCCATCGATGCCGAAGAGCCACGGCTCGCCCGGCAGCGCCCAGGCGTCGACGGTGGGGACGAGCGTGTCACTCGTCTGGTCCTTGTAGATCTCACAGTGCACGATCTGCACGTGGTCCTGATACGGGGCCATGACCTTCAGCAGCTCCGTGAGCACCGGCCCGCAGTACTGGGTCTGGCACCGGGCGGGCGTCGCGAACATCACCGCGACCGGCTTGCCGGAACCGATGACCTGATCGAGGGAAACCGTGTGCAAGGGGCACGGCGGATCCTGGGTGCAGATCGGGTTCACGCCGAGTGCATCGGACGCGGTGGGAGACGCGGCGCGCGGTGCGGGGTGGCCGGGTGTGACGACTGCCGGCGTCGCGGTGACCTCGAACGGGACGGTGAGATGGTTCCCCTCGATCGTGAGCTTCGACTCCCAGACGCCCGCGCCAGGAAGTGGCGTGTCGATCACGTAGACGCCTCGCTTCGCCGGCAGGCCTTCGGTGTGGAGCTGCGCGTCGACGGGTGCGCTGAACGAGCCGGCACCCGGACCCTTCAGCGCGATCTGCATCGGCGGACCACCGGCAAAGTCACCGTTGTTGCGGAACACGACGTAGGCGAGCCGTTGTGGCGTCGTCGACACGTACGGCTCGATCGAGACGTGGCCGGCGGTCAGACCCTTGCGGTCGTTGACTCCACCCGAGCTCGAGCTGGAGCTCCCGCTGCTGCACGCGGCCGCGGCGAGGAGGGTTCCGGTCGTGGCGAGGAACGAGCGTCGGGAGAGCGAGTGCATCCTCCTATCCTGCCTGGCGGAGGTGCAGGTGTCCGATCAGGTCGAGTTCGTGTGCAACGGGGAGTCGGTCACGGTCGACGCGGAGCCGGGAGAGACGCTGCTCACTGTCTTGCGGGAGCGGCTCGGCCTCACCGCCGCGAAGGACGGATGCGCACCGCAGGGCCAGTGCGGGTGTTGCACCGTGCTCGTCGACGGCGATGCCCGCGTCGCGTGCGTGACCCCGGTCGCGCGGATCGCGGGTCGGTCGGTCACCACTCTGGAGGGGCTCGACGCCACGATCAGCGAGTCGCTTGCCGCCGCGTTCGTCGGCACCGGTGGGTCGCAGTGCGGGTTCTGCACGCCGGGGATCTTGGTGCGTGCCGCCGCCCAGCGGGCCAAGGACAAGACGACTCGTCTCGATCTCGACCGGGCGCTCGCCGCCCACCTCTGTCGGTGCACCGGTTGGCAGACGGTCTACGACGCGCTCGAGATCTGCGCCCGCGCCCGCTCAGCCGACTTCGCGGTCGCGTGACCTCGCCCGCGCGTCGGAGCGGGCCGCGCTCGAGGGTGGGAGTGTGCAGCGCGTCGCGACCGACATCCCGATCGGTCAGGGAGGCTTCGCCGACGACCTCGCGCCCCGCGACGCGCTGGTCGCGATCCCGCTCCCACCGGGGAGCGAGGCACCCTTCGTCGAGGCCGCCGGGATCCGCTGGGTCGTCGGCGACTCGCTGACCGAGGCGCGCGCCCAGGCCGGCAAGGTGCAGGGTCGTCGCACGACCGTCGAGGTCCGCCCGCCGCTCCCGCTGCCCGATCTTCCCGACGGGGGAGTGCGCCTCGCCACGAGCTGGGTCGAGCCCGCGTACCTCGAACCCGACGCCTCGTGGTGCGCGCCGGGTGGGATCGCCGCGATCACCGCTCGCGAACGGCGGCGCGTTCGGTGGGAAGGAGTCGTCGCCCGTTGTCGCAGCAGCGCGCGAGCTCGCCGATCGCACCGGCCGCACCGTGCGCACCGTCTATTCGCGCGAAGACGTCGTGCGGCTCGGCCCCAAGCGCCCACCGATTGCTGCCGCCGCGGTGTTCCGTGACGGACGGGTCGCGATCACCGGCAGCGCGCTCGGCGACCTCGCGCCATCGCCTTCGAGCTACACCTTCGCCGTCGACGCCGCGTGGACGACCGCGGCGCCGATCGGATTGGCCGCGTCACCGCTGGTGCGCGCCGCGGGCCTGGCCGAACAGGCGGTCCTCGTCGAAGGCGCGCTCGATGTCGCGGGGATCTCGCGAGCCGACTTCGTCGACGAATGCCGGGACGGTGTTGCTCGACAGTGCGGTGATCGCGCCCAGTGGCGCGCGGGCCGGCGCGCGTGTCGTCGTCGACGCGTCGACGGGAGTGCTCGCTCGGATCGATGTGCGGGTCGCCGCCGGTGATCCGCTCGACGAGGTGGTGCTGCGTTCGTACGCGATCGGTGCCACCCACATGGCCCTCGGATGGGTGCTCACCGAGGGCCTCGCCGTCGACCCGGCGACGGGCACGGTGCACGATCTGACGATCCGGTCGTTCGGCATCATCCGGCCGAAGGACGTCCCCCCGATCGACGTCACGATCGTCGACGACGCGGGCCCGCCGTTGGCCCGCAGCTCCGACGCGGTCTTCGCCGCGGTCGCGGCGGCGACGTGGAACGCGATCGCACGCGCCGAGGGCGTTCGCCCGGAAGCGTTCCCGGCGCTCGGGACCCGGGCCTCTCGTATGCTCCGCGGATGAGCTCACCGCGACCCGTCCCCACCCCGAACGCGCCGCCCGTCGCGGGTCCGTACAGCGCAGCGGTCCGAGCCGGCGACTGGCTCGTCCTCGCGGGCCAGCTCGGGCTCGATCCCGCGAGTGGCGCGATGGTCGAGGGTGACGCCGCGGCGCAGGCTCGCCAGGTGTTCGCCAACGTCGCCGCGGTCCTCGGCGACTGCGGCGCGTCGTTCGCCGACGTGGCCAAGACCACGGTGTTCGTGACCGACATCAGCGAGTTCGCGGCGGTGAACGCGGTCTACGCGGAAGCGTTCGGCGACCACCGGCCGGCGCGGTCAACGGTTGAGGTGTCGGCGCTTCCCGCCGGCGCGCGGGTCGAGATCGAGGTCTGGGCGTTCAAGCCCGAGCAGTAGGGCCGCGGCGAAGGGGGCCGGGTCGAGAGGGCTGCGGGTAGAGTCACCGCCGTGGGACCCGTCCTGATCGTCATCACTCTCGTGCTCGCCGTTCCCGTGGCCGTGATGGTCGGCGGGATGATCTGGAGCGCGTTGCTCAGCTTCTTGCTCATCGACGACGCCGATCAGCGCGCCGAGGGCCAACCCACCTGAGCCCGGCGAGCTGAGTCAGTCGTCTTCTGCGGGTTCGACCGACGCGGCGGGTTCGGATCGACCACCGGGAAGCCGGGTCTGGCCGAAGCGGTAGCCGACGGAGCGGACTGTCTGGATCAGGTTGGCGTGCTCTTCGCCGAGCTTGGCCCGGAGGCGCCGCACGTGGACGTCGACGGTGCGGGCGCCGCCGTAGTACTCGTAGCCCCACACCCGCGACAGCAGCTGCGCGCGGGTGAACACCTTGCCGGGGTGCGTGGCGAAGAACTTGAGCAGCTCGTACTCCATGTACGTGAGGTCGAGCGGCTTGTGGCCGAGCGCGGCCTGGTACGTCTCGAGATTCAGGATGAGGTCGCCGTACTCGACGATCTCGGGGCTCGTGCCCTTGCCCGTCCGCCAGAACAAGTGCCGCAGGCGGACTTCGAGCTCCTTGGGGTGGAACGGTGAGAGGCAGAAGTCGTCGAACAGGTCTTCGCGCAATTCGAGCTCACCGAGTTGCGCTCCGCTCACGAGCAGCAGCGTGGGCGCGATCGACGCGTCGCGTTTGCGCAACGAGCGACAGATCCCGAACGCGCCCTCGGCGTCGTCCTCGGCACAGACCACGGCGCCGGCCCAACCATCGGTCGGTTCGTCCTGCGCGGCGACAGCAGCGTTCGAGACGGCCTTCCAGGGATGGCCGGCGAGGTCGAGCGTCTGCGCGAGCAGCGGCGGGGGCGGGTCGGGGAAGACGAGGATGGGTTCCATCAGCGATGCACCGTCGGCCTCAGAGGGTTCCGAGGTAGCGGTCGACCTCGAAGGGTGTCACGTACGACGTGTACTCGGCCCACTCTTTGCGCTTGTTCTTGATGAAGTACTCGAAGACGTGCTCACCGAGGGTCTCGGCGACCAGCTCGGAGCTCTCCATGATCTCGAGTGCCTCGGCGAGCGACTGGGGCAACGAGCCGATCCCTTCGGCGTCGCGTTCCTCATGCGTCATCTCGTAGATGTTGTTCGTCGCTTCGGGCGGAAGGTCGTAGCCCTCCTCGATTCCCTTGAGGCCGGCTGCGAGCATCACCGAGAACGCGAGGTACGGGTTGCATGCAGGGTCGGGTGACCGGAACTCGATGCGCGTCGAGCTTTCCTTGCCCCGCTTCGGGATCGGCACCCGCACGAGCGCCGACTCGTTGTTGCGCGCCCAGCAGACGTAGGTCGGTGCCTCGTACCCGATGATCAACCGCTTGTAGGAGTTGATCCACTGGTTCGTCACCGCGGTGATCTCGCCCGCGTGTCGCAGCAGACCGGCGATGAAGTGCTTGCCGACCTTCGAGAGTCCGTACGGATCGCCGGGGTCGTGGAACGCGTTCACGTCACCCTCGAACAGCGAGAGGTGTGTGTGCATCCCCGAGCCGAACGCGCCCTGGATCGGCTTGGGCATGAAGGTCGCGTACACGCCTTGCGACTGCGCGACCTGCTTGACGATGAGTCGGAACGTCATCACGTTGTCGGCCATCGTCGAGCGCGTCGGTGTAGCGCAGGTCGATCTCGTGCTGGCTCGGACCGAGCTCGTGGAAGCTGTACTCCACCGGGATGCCCATGGCCTCGAGCATCAGGATCGTCTGCTTGCGCAGGTCGCTCACCATGTCGCCGTGGGTGAGGTCGAAGAAGCCTGCGTGATCGAGCGGTTCGGGCGACTCCGCCGAACGGAAGTAGAAGAACTCCATGTCGGGGCTCGTGTAGAAGGTGAAGCCCTTCTCACGGGCGCGGTCGAGGTTGCGCTTGAGCACGTAGCGCGGGTCGCCGTCGAACGGCTCGCCCGAGAGGTTCTGGATGTCGCAGAACATGCGCGCGACCGGCGCGTCGTCGCCACGCCACGGCACGATCTCGAACGTGTTCGGGTCGGGCACGGCGAGCATGTCGGATTCCTGCACCCGGCTGTAGCCCTGGATCGACGAGCCGTCGAAGGTCATGCCCTCTTCGAGCGCCGACTCGAGCTCGGCGGGAGTGATCGCGAAGCTCTTGAGGAAGCCGAGGACGTCGGTGAACCAGAGGCGGACGAACCGCACTCCCCGCTCCTCGACCGTCCGCAACACGTAGTCGAGCTGTTGTTGCATCCCAACGCTCCGGTCGTCGTGGCCACGAATTCACCCGAAGTGCCATTCTCGCAGGTCGGTCGGCCGATTCCGAGGCCGGAAGGCCCACTCGCGGGGTCGTTCACACGGGATTCACAGATATCGAACGAACACGACATGCCGTCTCTGGGCGCGGGCCCCAACACCCGCCTAGATTCCGGTCACCCTGATCAGGAGGTAGCGCAGTGGCGACACCCGGCGACGTGCTCCAGACCGTGAAGGACGAAGGCGTCGAGATCGTCGACGTCAGGTTCTGCGATCTCCCCGGCCTGATGCAGCACTTCTCGATCCCCGCGCACGAGCTGACCGAAGACGTGTTCGAGGACGGCCTCGGGTTCGACGGATCGTCGATCCGCGGGTTCCAGGAGATCCAGGAATCCGACATGCTCCTGCTCCCCGATCCCGACACCGCGATCATCGACCCGTTCCGCGTGCACAAGACGCTGAACATCAACGCGTTCGTGAAGGACCCGGTCACCGGCGAGTCGTACTCGCGCGACCCGCGCTACATCGCGAAGAAGGCCGAGGACTACCTCAAGGGCACCGGCATCGCCGACACCGCCTACTTCGGCCCCGAAGCCGAGTTCTACATCTTCGACTCCGTGCGCTTCGACCAGAACCAGTACTCCGGCTACTACTTCCTCGACTCGGTTGAAGGCGTGTGGAACTCGGGCCGTGAGTTCGAGCTCGACGGCAGCCCGAACCTCGCGTACAAGCCCCGGTACAAGGAGGGGTACTTCCCGGTTCCACCGATGGACTCGTTCCAGGACCTGCGCTCCGAGATGGTGCTCACGCTCGAGAAGGTCGGCATCTCGATCGAGGTGCAGCACCACGAGGTCGGCACCGCGGGTCAGGCCGAGATCGACATGCGGTTCGACACGCTCGCGACGATGGCCGACAAGCTCATGCTCTACAAGTACGTCGTGAAGAACGTCGCGCGCGAGAACGGGCTGTCGGTCACGTTCATGCCGAAGCCCCTCTTCCAGGACAACGGATCCGGGATGCACGTGCACCAGTCGCTCTGGAAGGGCGGTGAGCCGCTGTTCTTCGACGAGAAGGGCTACGCCGGCCTCTCCGATCTCGCGCGGTGGTACATCGGAGGTCTGCTCAAGCACGCGAAGGCGATCTGCGCGTTCACCAACCCGACGACGAACTCGTACAAGCGCCTGGTCCCGGGCTACGAGGCGCCAGTCAACCTCGTGTACTCGCAGCGCAACCGTTCCGCGTCGGTGCGCATCCCGTTGTATTCGAAGAGCCCGAAGGCGAAGCGAATCGAGTTCCGCTGCCCCGACCCGAGCTGCAACCCGTACCTCGCGTTCGCCGCGCTGCTCATGGCCGGCCTCGACGGCATCGCGAACCGGACCGAGCCGCCGACCCCGGTCGACCGCGACCTGTACGACCTCCCGCCCGAGGAGCTGGCCAAGGTCCCGCAGGTCCCGTCGTCGCTCGACGAAGCGCTCGACGCGCTCGATGCCGACCACGAGTTCCTGCTCGCCGGCGGGGTGTTCACCCCCGACGTGATCGACACCTGGATCTCGTACAAGCGCGAGAACGAGATCGACGCGGTACGCCTGCGGCCCCACCCGTGGGAGTTCTACATGTACTACGACATCTGAGCCTCCGGGCCGCTGACCTGCGCTTGTGACCGCGGCATTGCCCCCATACTCGTCATAGGGTTAGCCTTCCCTTACTACTAGGGAGGGTGGGGGAATGTTGCGGAGAGTCCTTGTCGGGTTGACGCTGTGCGTACTTGTCGCGAGCGCGGCGTGCTCGTCGAACTCTGGGACGGCCTCACCGTCGTCGTCCATGAGTCATCGCGTGGAGGTGGTGTCGTCTGCGGGCAAGGAGCGTGCCTACTTCATCGCCGCGGACGAGGTGAAGTGGAACTACGCGCCGGCAGGAATGAACGTCATCACGGGTGAGCCGTTCGACGAGGTCGCGGACACCTACGTCAAGGCCGGACCCGATCGGATCGGTTCGACCTACACAAAATGCCTGTACCACGGCTATACCGACGCAACCTTCACGAAGCCGCTACGGCGTAGCCCGCGAGACGCGTATCTGGGTTTCCTGGGGCCGGTGATCCGTGCCGAGGTCGGTGACACGATCAAGGTCGTCTTCCGGAACAACTGCAGCTTTCCCGACAGTGTCCACCCCCACGGGGTCTTGTACGCGAAGGACTCCGAGGGCGCCCCGTACAACGACGGCACGTCGGGCACGGACAAGGACGACGACGCAGTCCCGCCTGGTGGCACGCACACCTACAACTGGAAGGTTCCCGAGCGCGCCGGTCCGGGTCCGCACGACGGAAGCTCGGTCATGTGGATGTACCACTCGCACACCGACGAGATCCAAGACACCTACAGCGGCCTCATGGGCCCGATGGAGATCACGGCGCGGGGCCGGGCAAAGGCCGATGGTTCGCCGATCGACGTTGATCGTGAGGTCTTCGACCTGTTCTCGGTCATGAACGAGAGCAACACCCACTACATCGATCAAGAGATGCAGGCGCTTCCAGAACCTCCTGCCTCTCCCGACGACGATGAGTTCAACGAATCGAATCTCATGCACTCCATCAACGGCTACGTGTTCGGCAACGGACCGATGGTGACGTTGAAGAAGGGCGAGCGAGTCCGCTGGTACGTGATGAGCATGGGTACGGAGGTCGATCTCCACACGCCGCACTGGCACGGCAACACGGTGACCGTGATGGGCCAGCGTATGGACACCGTGCAGCTCTTGCCGGCCGGCATGATCGTCGCCGACATGGTGCCGGATGACGTCGGCACGTGGTTGTTCCACTGCCACGTCAACGATCACATCACCGCAGGAATGCTCGCCCGCTACCGGGTCGTCGACTGATCGAGACATCGCTGAGCTTCAGGTGAAGTTCCCCGGCGTTGGAGGGGACGGCCGGTCCGTAGGGGTTGCCAACGGTCGCGCGACGGGTGATGATCTGGCGCGGCGAGTAGGGGGCGCGATGCAGGACACGCGGGTGCAGCGGATCCCCGGACCGGCTCGTGCGGCAGCAGTCGGCATCGTGTTCATCGCGCTTGCGCTGGCCGTGTGGGCACTCACCGCAGGACACGACGCACGTCGCGTTCCGGTCGTGCCCGTCTTCCAGTCCGAGACCACCTCGGGCGACCCCGCGCCGACTGTCGACCCGGTGACCGACTCGACCACGAGCTCGGTGGTGTCGGTGGCTCAGGCCGACGGTGAGGGTTCGCAGTCAATCGATGTATCGGCTGACTCGTCGGCAAGCGCGCCGCCCGCTGATGTGAGCGCGACGGCATCGGTCGACCAGTCGTCGACGCAGTCGAGCGGGGGCACCAGCGCTACGACCACGAGCGAGTCGGTGAGCGAGCACCACACCTCGACCTCGCCGGGCGACGGCTCATCGTCAGTGAGTGTGGAGATCAACAAGTCGAGCTCGAACCACGTCGTCTCGACTGGTCCCGACACGGACAGCGGGACGACGTCGAGCGTCGTCAGTCACACGTCGTCACACGTCGCGAGTGCCGCGGGCTGATCGACGCGTCCGGCCGAGCTACGACGGACGGTCGTAGAACACGCGCTCGACGACCGCACGTGAGCGACGCGTCACCCGGCGGTAGTCGTCGCGCAAGGTTGCATTGGGTCGGTGGACGTAGCCGAGCATTCGGCCGAGCTTCTCCGATTCGTCCGGCGCGGTGGGCAACGAATCGTGCACGTTTCCCGTGAGGAGGTAGCGGTAGCTGCGCGCCACGAGGCAGAAGTCGAGGCTCTCGCGCAGCGCGTCGGCGTCGGACGCCTCGAGCAATCGGTTGCGGACCAGCGCGTCGAGCGCCTGAAGGGTCTGCGGTGTGCGAAGGTCGGGTGCGCCGCGCCGTGACGAAGTTGCTCGAGCTGCACGGTGAACTCGATGTCGGAGAGCGAGCCTCGCCCGAGCTTCAGGTGGAACTGCGGATCGTCGCCCGGTGGGATCCGTTCACGCTCGATGCGCGCCTTCATGCGTCGGATCTCACGGATGCTCTCGTCGGCGAAGTCGTCGCGATACACGAACGGTTCTGCCGACGCGAGGAACCGCGTGCCGAGGTCCGCGTCACCCGCGGTGAAGCGGGCCTTGATGAGCGACTGGAGCTCCCAGGTGAGGGCCCACTCGCTCCAGTAGTCGGAGTAGCTCCCGAGCGAGCGGGCGAGCTGACCGTCTTTGCCTCCCGGCCGGAGCGCTGCGTCGACGGTCCAGATCCGACCTTCCGCGGTGGTGGCGCCGATCTCGGCGATCAACTCGGCCGCGACGCGCTCGGCTTCGTAGAACGCGCTCGGGACCGTCGCCGTCGTAGACGAACAACACGTCGAGATCGGATGCGTAGCTCAGGTCGAGCCCGCCGAAGCGGCCCATCCCGATCACTGCGAACGGCACGCCCGGGTCGAGCGCGACGAGCGCGGCTTCGAGGCACGCCTCGGCAAGGTGTGCGAGCTCGCGACCCGTGGTGGTCAGATCGGCGAACGAAAGCAGATCGCGCGACGCGATGCGCAACAGCTCGCGCCGCTTGAACCGACGGAGTCCGCTGCGTCGAGCCGTGACGTCGTCGACGCGCCACCGAACGGTCGCGGTGGCTTCTTCGACGAGTCGTTCGCGCGACTTCTCGTTCCCCAGCTCGTCGTCTTCGCTGAGCATGGCGACGAACTCCGGCTGGCGACGCAGCGCATCGCCGATGAGTCGACTCGATCCCAACAGACGACACGTCCGCTCCGCGGCCAACGGCCCCTCACGGAACGCGGTTGCGAGGTTGCTCGCGCGCGCCGGCCCCTCGGCGAGCCGTCGGAGCTGGAGCAGCGCGAGGTCGGGGTCGGGTGATTCGGAGCACCACTCGAGCAGCACCGGAAGGAGCTGCCCCATGAGTCGTGACGTCCGGGTCAATCCCCGGGTCAGCTCGGCGAACGCGGCCCGGGTGGCCGCGAGGTCGAGAAACCCGAACGCCCGGAGCCGGTCCTCCGCCGCGTCGAGCGTGAGCGGGCCCGGACGCCCGGCGAGCGTGTCGAGCAGCGGGCCGAAGAACAGCTTCTCGTGGATCGAGCGGACCTGGGCCTGGTGCCGTCGGTGGTCGGACTCGAACTGCTCGATCGCTCCGGCGTCGGCGCGGCCGCGGTACCCGAGGACGTGGGCGAGCCGGAGCAGGGCGACTTCGTCGGTCGGGAGCGTGTGCGTCTGCTGCTCGTCCCAGAGTTGGAGACGGTGTTCAACGGTGCGGAGGAAGCGGTAGGCGTCGGAGAGGGGTGCGCGGTCGCGATCGTCGACGTACCCGGCCGCGACGAGCTGGTCGAGCGCGTCGAGTGTCGTCGGCGACCGGATGCTCACGTCGTGCCGACCGTGCACGAGCTGGAGGAGCTGCACCGCGAACTCGATGTCGCGTATGCCACCGCGGCCTCGCTTCAGCTCGCGATCGGCCAACCCGAGCCGACGGGTCTCGCCCTCGACGCGCGCCTTCATCATCCGCACCTCGCGCACCGCGTCGGGCGGCAGCACGTCGGGCCACACGAACGGCTGCGCGCGCGCCACCAGCTCTGCGCCGAGGGCCCGGTCACCGGCGACGGGTCGCGCCTTCAACAGGGCCTGGAACTCCCAGGTCTGCGCCCATCGCGTCCACCAGGTCTCGTAGCCGTCGAGCGTGCGGGAGAGTGCGCCCGCACGTCCTTCGGGTCGGAGGTCGGTGTCGGTGCGGAAGACGATGCCGTCCTCGGTGGGTTCGGCCATGACCTGCAGGACCCGACGGGCCGTTCGCTCGGCGTCGTCGGGGGACCCTTCGTGGACGAAGAGAACATCGACATCGGACGAGTAGTTCAACTCGGATCCGCCGAGCTTTCCCATCCCGACGATCGCAATCGGAGCAGTCGGCTCGGCGATGGTCAGCGCACCGCCGAGGCACGCTTCGGCGAGAGCCGCGAGCTCGCGTCCGACGCTCGGGAGGTCCGACCGACCGAGGAGGTCGCGCCCGGCGATCCGGAGCAGCTCCCTGCGCTTCCAGCGTCGAAGTGCGGCGGGGTCGTCAACGCCGTCGGATACGAGCAGCGACCGGTACGCGTTGGCGTCGCGTGGATCGGCGAACGCGGCTGCGTCCTCGAATGGTTCGACGAGGGTCGCGTCGTTCACGAGTGCGGTGGTGAGCGAGCGGGACGCACACGTGATCGCGATGAGCCCGTCGCGCACGAGCGGCTGGTCGCGGATCGACTCCGCCAGCTCCGGATGGGCATCGACGACGCGCGCCATCATCATCCGCGCGACTGCCGGATCGGCCGACCGTTCCAACGCCGGCGCGACCCCCGGCGCGGAGAGAACGGCGGCGGCTTCGGGCATGCAGCAGTGTCGCGCGGTGGGTCTCGCCGATCGCGAGGCGCCGCTCCGTCCGCGGCCCGTATCCTGGTCCGGTATGACCCGGCTCCGTATCGCCGCCGCCCAGATCGATCTCGTCGTGGGCGACCTCGAGGGCAACGCGACCCGCATCCTCGACACGTACGCGGCCGCGGAGGAAGCCGACGTCGACCTGGTCGCGTTCCCGGAGCTCGCGGTGACCGGGTATCCGCCCGAGGATCTGCTGCTGCGCCCGGCGTTCGTCGCTCACGCGACCGAGATGCTGACCAAGATCGCGGCGCACACCGGTCGCGTCGCGGCCGTGATCGGATTTCCGGAAGCGGGTCGTGACCTCTACAACTCGGCCGCGGTGTGTGCCGATGGTCGCGTCGTCGGCGTGTACCGCAAGCATCTGCTCCCGAACTACTCGGTGTTCGACGAGGAGCGGTACTTCACGCCGTCACCCGTCGACGGTCCGATCTTCGTGGTCGGCGGGGTCAAGGTCGCGCTCACGATCTGTGAAGACGCGTGGAGCCCGACCGGTCCGATCCTCACGCAGGCCGCGGGTGGCGCGGAGCTCGTGGTGAACGTCAACGCGTCGCCGTACTCGGCCGGCCGGGTCCGCGAGCGCGAGGCGATGCTCGCCACGCGCGCGTCCGACGCATCGATCCCAATCGTGTACGTGAACCTCGTCGGTGGCCAGGACGAACTGGTCTTCGACGGCGCCTCACTGGTGTTCGACGAGCAAGGCCGTCTCGTCGCGAGAGCAGCGCAGTTCGTCGAGGATCTGATGATCGTCGATGTCGACGTTCCCACCGGGTTCCGACGCCGACTCCTCGACCCGCGTGGCCGCGCGAGCGAGCCGATGCTCACGGAGGTGCAGGTGAGCGACGCCCGGATTCCCGGTCCGCGCCGCTCGGCCCGCATCGAGCCCGAGCTCGAACCGGTGCGCGAGGTCTACGAGGCGCTCGTGCTCGGAACGCGCGACTACGTGCGCAAGAACGGGTTCCGTGAGGTCCTGATCGGCCTCTCGGGTGGTATCGACTCGTCGATCGTCGCGTCGATAGCGGTCGACGCCATCGGGGCCGAGAACGTGATCGGTGTGCTCATGCCGTCGCGGTTCTCGAGCGAGGGCAGCGTCACCGACTCCGAGGTGTTGGCCGCCAACATGGGGATCCGGACGCTGTCCGTTCCGATCGAGGGACCACACGAGTCGTTCCTGCACCTGCTCGAGGAGCCGTTCCGCGGCACCGAGTCGGGCTTGGCGGAGGAGAACCTCCAGGCACGCATCCGCGGCACCATCCTGATGACGATCTCGAACAAGTTCGGCGCGCTCGTGCTCACCACGGGCAACAAGAGCGAGATGGCAACCGGGTACTCCACGCTCTACGGCGACATGGCCGGTGGCTTCGCGGTGATCAAAGACGTCCCGAAGATGCTCGTCTACGCGCTCTCACGGGAACGCAACGAGCGCGCCGGTCGGGCGTGGATCCCGGAGGCGGTGATCGAGAAGCCTCCGAGCGCGGAGTTGCGGCCCGACCAGAAGGACAGCGACTCCTTGCCCGACTACGCCGCGCTCGACCCGATCATCGAGGGATACGTGGAGCGCGACCGCTCCGTCGCCGAGCTCGAGGCAGAAGGCTTCGACGCGGAGACCGCGGCCCGGATCGCGCGGCATGGTCGATCGCAACGAGTACAAGCGGCGTCAGGCTCCTCCCGGTGTGCGGGTGTCGCCGAAGGCGTTCGGCAAGGACCGGCGACTGCCGATCACCAACGGTTGGTCCGGATAGCCCCTCGACCGGACGCCTTTGACCGGCCGGTCAAGTGTCGGAAGAATGCCGACATGCCCGAACCCTCGATACCCCGTCCTGACTTCGCGCCCTCGGAGCGTCGCGAGCTTCCCAGCATCTTCGTCGTCGAGGAGTCGGCCCGGCGCGTCGGCCACTACCAGTGGATCGAGACGCAGCTCTTCGAAGCCCTCGGTGGATGGGTCGCCACGGTCCCCGAGCTCGAGGTGAAGCTCGTCCTCGGTCGGCACTGCTACCACCACGCCTGGCACGCCGAGCTGTGGGACGAGCGCCTCCCCGAGCTGCGCGAGATGGACACCGATCGCCTCAAGGTCGCGCCCAACGACGAGATGCGGGCGTTCGTCGACGCGATGCGCGAACCCGATGCCCCCGAGCTCACGATCGAGAAATTGGTCGGCGTGTACCGGGTGTTGATCCCTCGGAAGATCGCGGCCTACACGTACCACCTGAACGCCACGAGCTCGATCACCGATGGGCCGACGATCCGATCCCTGAAGTTCGCGCTCCAGGACGAGCTCGACGACTGGCGGGAAGGCGAGATGCTCATCCAGTCGCTCGTGGGAACGCCCCGCGACGTGGAGCGCGCCGGCCGCCGGGCCGCCGGGCTCGAGACCTTGATGCTGCACGCGGGCGGCATCGCCGGCCCCGGCACCCTGGGAGACGTCACGGGGGACCCGGAGTGGCTCGGCTGAAGGCATCCACAGCCTTGTGCACAGGGACCTGTGGAAAAGGCTCCTTGACGCTTCCGGTATCATATGTGGACACGGGGGCAGGCTGGGGCGCCGGAACAGGCACGCCCGGGCCACCGTTACACCATTCGGCGACCGCCGTTCGAGTTCGAGATCCACAGGTTGGAAGATCCTTCCGACCCCGGGCACAAAAGGGATAAATAGTGGCGAAAGAACGTGTCGAGCGCGACGAAGAAGATCTCGTTCGGCTCTACCTGACCGACATCGGCCAGTACCCGCTCCTCACCAAGGACGACGAGGTACGGCTGGCTCAGCAGATCGAGGGTGGCAATGCCGCCCGTGAGGAGCTCGACGCCGGCGCCAAGGGTCTGACCCCGGCGAAGAAGCGTGAGCTCCGACGGACCGCACGGGGCGGCGAAGAGGCCCAGCGGACCTTCGTGCAGTCGAACCTGCGGCTGGTGGTGTCGATCGCGAAGAAGTACCAGGCGTCGGGCCTCCCGCTCCTCGACCTGATCCAGGAGGGCAACCTCGGGCTGATGCACGCGGTCGAGAAGTTCGACTGGCGCAAGGGCTTCAAGTTCTCCACCTACGCGACGTGGTGGATCCGTCAGGCCATCACCCGTGGCATCGCGAACACCGGCCGCACCATCCGGCTGCCCGTCCACGCGGGCGACACGCTGGCGCGGCTGCAGAAGGCCCGGTCACGGCTGGAGCTCAAGCTCGGCCGCCCGGCGACGCTCTCGGAGCTGTCGGTCGAGGTCGAGATGCCCGAAGACAAGGTCACCGAGGCGCTGCGGTTCGCCGCCGAGCCGCTCTCGCTCTCCGAGCCGCTCCGTGAAGACGGTGACGCCGAGCTCGGCGACATCGTCGAGGACCGCTCGGCCGAGTCGCCCTTCGAGGTCGCGGCCACGGCGTTGCTGCCGGCCGAGATCGAGAAGCTGCTCGCCCCGCTCGACGAGCGGGAGCGCCACATCCTGGCGCTGCGCTTCGGTCTCGACCGGGGTGAGCCCCGCACGCTCGAAGAGGTGGGGGAGTACTTCAACCTGACCCGTGAGCGGATCCGCCAGATCGAGGCCCGGGCGATGAGCAAGCTGCGTCACCCGTCGGCCGACACCGGCGCCCGCGACCTGCTCGCCGTCTAGGCCCACACCTCGACACCCGGAGCACGAACATCGCGCGGCCCGGCCACCTGTACGGGTGAGTCGGGCCTCGTCGCGTTCTGCACCGCAGGTGCCGAATCTCGTGGGCGAGACTACGATCGACCTGACCATCCGGCCCCGACTCGGGAGACCCCACATGAAGAAGCTGCTCCTGCTCCTCGTCGTCATCGCCATCGGCGCCGTCGTGGCCAAGAAAGTCCGCGACGCGTAGCCCGACTACGGGATCGTCAACCCTGTCGCCACGCGGTGGCGACGCGCCGGGTTGCGCCGACGGCATCGACGGCGTCACGCACGACATCGACCGTGCCCTTGGTGATGGTGCGAGCTCGATGCACGTTGCGCCGCGCGTGGTGCGCGGTCGCCTGATGTGACTTCGGCGTGCTGCGCGCCCGCCACCACCACCAGGCCCCGGCCCCGGCGGCCGCTGCGACGATGACAGAACTTGCCGCGATGGTCGGTGCGGGCTTCGGCGTCGGCATGCGATCGCGCAGGCGAACCTGCCGGCGGAACTGGCGGATCTCCCACCCGTGCTTCCGGGCGTACCGGGCGAGATCGCGGTCGGGGTTCACTGCGACGGGGTGACCCACCGCGTCGAGCAGCGGGACGTCGGTGATGGAGTCGCTGTACGCGTACGACTCCCCGAGGTCGATTCCGTCGCGTGCCGCGAGCTCCTGGATCGCCGTGGCCTTGTGCGGCCCGTACGCGTAGAACGAGAGCTCGCCGGTGTAGTTGCCGTCGGCGTCGAGCTTCGCCCTCGTCGCGATCGCGTCGTCGACCCCGAGGTAGCGCGCGAGCGGCTGCACGACCTCGTACGGCGATGACGAAACGATCACGACCTTGCGGCCGTGTGCCTTGTGCTCGTCGATCAGCTCGAGGGCTTCCGCAAAGATGATCGGCGTCACGACCTCGTCGAGCGTCTCGCGCACGATCGACGCGACGTGCTCCTGGTTCCAGCCGCGGGTGATCGCGAGCATCGCCTCGCGCACCTCTTCCATCTTCGATTCGTCGGCGCCGACGAGCATGTAGAGCACCTGCGCGTACGCGCTGCGGACGATCGCGCGGCGCGAGAGCAGGCCCTCCCGGTAGAAGAACTTGCCGAACGCGAGCACCGAACTCTTGGCGATGATCGTCTTGTCGAGATCGAAGAACGCTGCTGCCGTCGCCATCGTTCTCAGGTTACGGCCTCTTGACACCCGCGACTCGCGCCTCTACGTTGCGTTCGCCTTCCCCGGTGCTTCCTCCTCGAGAACCGCGCGCGCCCACTGTCGACCCGTGTGGCGCCGTCGAGGAAGGAACGGCCCATGCTCTGTGCCCTGTGGTCCCCCAAGGGTGGCTCCGGCACCACCACCGTCACCGCGGCGTGCGCGCTCGCGGCTGCTCGAGGCGACGGCGCGCGCCTCGCCGACCTGGCGGGCGATCAAGCCGCGATGCTCGGGTTGGCTTCCGACCCGCCCACTGGCCTCTTCGACTGGCTCGCGGCCGGACCGGATGCTCCCACCGAGGCGCTCGAGCGGCTCGCCGTCGACGCGAGCCCGCGCCTCATGCTTCTGTCCCCGGGATCTTCCGACGTCCTCTCGGGTGCCCCGGCGTCGGCCGTCGCGGGTGCCGCGCTCGGTGTGGCCCTGCGCGACTCACCCGTACCGACCTTCGTCGACCTCGGCACCGCGTCGACCCCGGCCGCGCAGGCTGTGCTCGAAGTGTCCGACGTGGTGTTGATGGTCGTCCGCGGGTGCTATCTCACGCTCCGGCGGGCGGTGGCCGCGCCCGGGCTCGTGGCGACGCACGGGATCCTCCTCGTCGATGAGGGGCGCTCGCTCGGCGCGCGTGAGGTTTCCGACGTGCTCGGCCGACCGGTGCTGGCGCGCTTCCCGGTTCGGGCCGCGATCGCGCGCGCGATCGATGCTGGGGTGATCGCATCTCGACTCCCCGAGCAGCTGGCCCGGCCGGCGCGCGAGGTGCTCCGCGCCATCGGCATCAATGCCGGGCAACGCCCGGGGGGATGCGGCAGCGTGAACGGTACGGCGACGATGGCGAGGGAGTCGCCAACCGACTCCGAGATCAAGGCGGTCGTGCACCGACAGCTGCTCGCGGCCGCGGCCGAGCCCGAAGAGATCGGGTCGCCGTTCGATGCGCGGATCCGGGAGCGGCTCGGCGCGCTGCTCGCCGACGCCGCACCGCTGCTGCGGTCGTCGCGTCGTGTTCGCCTGGTCGACGAGCTCGTTGCCGAGGTCACGGGCCTCGGTCCCCTCGAACCGCATCTGGCCGATCCCGACGTCACCGAGCTCATGATCAACGGTCCGGGGCGCGCGTACGTCGAGCGCAACGGTCGCATCGAGTCGATCGCGCTCGATCTCGATGCCGACGGCATCCGGAGACTCGTGGAACGTGTCATCCGACCGTTGGGCCTCCGCCTCGACAGGGCGTCACCCATCGTCGATGCCCGTCTTGCCGACGGCTCACGTCTCCACGCGGCGATCCCTCCGCTCGCGGTCGACGGGCCGTGCGTCACGATCCGTCGCTTCGCGTGCCGCCGGGTCTCCCTCGCATCGTTCCGCGTCGGCGCGATCGGCGAGGCGTTCCTGCGGGACGCCGTCGCCGGCGGGTGGAACCTCGTCGTTGCCGGAGGCACGAGTGCGGGCAAGACCACGTTCCTCAACGCGCTGTCGACCGCCATCCCCGGGGACGAACGGATCATCACGGTCGAGGAGACCGCCGAGCTCCAGCTCGAACGGAAACACGTCGTGCGGCTCGAGGCGCGGCCGGCCAACGCTGAGGGGGCCGGCGGCGTGACAGTTCGCGACCTCGTGCGCACCGCGCTGCGGATGCGTCCCGACCGCATCGTCGTCGGCGAAGTTCGGGGTGGAGAGGCTTTCGACATGCTCCAGGCCCTCAACACCGGGCACGATGGCTCGCTCACCACGGTGCACGCGAACGGCGTGCTCGAGGCTCTCCATCGGCTCGAGACCCTCGTCCTGCTCGCGGGCGTCGATCTCCCGATCGCTGCGGTTCGGGCTCAACTCGCGACTTCGGTCGACGCGGTGGTGCACGTCGCGCGGAGCCGCGCAGGTACACGCGTCGTCACCGCGGTCGCCGAGGTGGTCCCGGCCGGAGCTCCCGATGGTCAGCTCGAGGTTCGGACGCTGTTCCGGGCCGGTGTCGACGGTCTCGAACCGGGCGCGGAACCCGAGCGCCCGTTCCGGCGCGGCATCCAATATCAGCCGGCATCGGAGGGGATCGGGTGCTGACCGTGTTCGTTGCCGTGATCGGCGGGATTGCCGCGCTGGAGCTGGCAAGCGCGGCGCGGCGCACCGGCACGGCGACCCGTACCCGCGCCCTGACGCGTCGGCCGTCCCGCGTGCTCCCGAATCGCCTACGCGCACCATTGGCCCGGTCGTTGACGGCAGCCGAGATCGGCGTGACTCCGGAAGACGCGGTTCGACTCTGGCTCGCGTGCGCGGCCGGCGCGGTGTTGGTCGGCTCGTCGGTGTCGCCCCCTCTGGGCGTCGCCGCGGGGGTCGCGATCGTCGTCGGTGCTCCGGTCGCGCTTCGACTCAGCTCCGGCCGACGCATGGCGAACCTCGTGGCCGCGCTCCCCGGACTCCTGGATCAAGTCGCGGCCGACCTCCGGGGTGGGGGCACCGTGAGCGGCGCGCTGGATCGGATCGCCGATGGACCGGGGCGGCTCGCGCCAGATCTCGCTGCGGTTCGGGCCCGAACGGGTCTGGGTCTCGAACTCGTCGATTCCCTGTCGCGATGGGCGGCCGAACGAACCCATCCTGGTTTCGCAGAGGCCGCCGGCGCGCTCGCGGTCGCGGCGACCACGGGCGGTCGGGCCGCGACCGCGCTCACCGGATTGGCCGCTTCGCTCCGGGAGCGTCTCGCGACGGTGGCCGAGGCGCGGTCGCTGTCGGCGCAAGCGCGTGCGTCAGCGGTTGTCGTCGGGGCTGCTCCGCTCGCGTACCTCGTGTTCGCGGCGGTCGTTGACCCTGCCTCGATCACAGTTCTCGTCGGGACGACATTCGGACGCTTGTGTCTGGTCGTCGGGCTCACGCTCGATGGGCTGGCGGCGATCTGGATGCGTCGACTGCTGCGGTTCGCGTCGTGACCGCGGAGGTCCTCGCGCTCGCCTGGGGGTGTGTTGCCGCGGTCCCGTGTGCGCGTGCGGCGCGCTCTCAGGTCGGCAAGGCGCGGGTCGGCGGGCTCGTGCCCGCCGCCGATGTCCCTCGGTCACCGAGGTTTGCATGGCCGCGATGGTTGGTCCGGGTCCCGCAAGCCTGGAGCGCTCGGCGGGCGGTGGTGCGGGAGCGCGCAACGGTCGCGTCGGAGTTGCCGGTGACCATCGATCTCCTCGCGGTCGCGGTCGGCGCCGGGTACACGCCGTATCTGGCCGTCGAGGTCGGTGCGCAGTGGGCACCTCCGGTGCTCGGTCGGATGCTCCACGACGTGATCGGCGCGTGCCGGCTCGGTGTCGACTTCGACCGGACCCTCGACGACATGTCGAGCGCCAACGACGACCTTCGTGGTCTGGCCGACGCGTTGCTGGCAACGGAGCGACTCGGCGCGCCGGTCCTCGACTCCCTGCAACGACTCGCCGTCTCGGCCCGCGCCGACGTGCGTCGTCGTGCCGAGGCGCGTGCGCGCACCGTCCCGGTGAGGTTGCTCTTCCCCCTTGTCTTCCTCGTGCTCCCCGCCTTCGGGATCTTGACCGTCGTCCCGACGGTCGCGGCCCGCCTCGGCGGCTGAATCGCACAACCCGTGATCCATCTGATGCAGGAGGCACCGATTCCATGATCCGCCGTATGTTCCACGCACTGTCGCTCGCGAGCACCAGAGTCCGCGACGAGATCGGTCAGACGACCGCCGAGTACGCCCTCGTGATCCTCGGTGCCGCCGCGCTCGCGACGTTGTTGATCACCTGGGCCACGAAGTCGCACGCGGTCGGCAAGTTGTTCGACGAGGTCATCGGCAAGGTCTTGCAGTAGTGGTGTCGGGATCGACGTTCCGTCTGGTTCGGCCGAACCGGCACCGCCATGAATGCGGTCAGTCGACGGTGGAGTTCGCGTTGTTGACCCCGCTGTTCGTGCTCGTGGTGATGGCGTTGCTCCAGGTCGCGTTGGTGGTACGGAGCCAGCTCGCGGTCGAGCACGCGGCGCGGGAGGCGGTGCGGGTCGCGAGCGTCGATCCCGATGCCGGCAACGCCCGGGCGGCGGGGCATCGGATCCTGCCCGGAGCCCGGGTCGACGTCGGGGGCCGGCCCGAGGTCGGTGATCCGATCTCGGTCGACGTGTCGTTCCATCTCGTCACGGATCTCCCGCTGATCGGTTCGCTGTTTCCCGATCCCGATCTCCGGGCCCATGCGGTCATGCGGGTCGAGCGGTGAGACGGGGCGGACGTGACGGGGAGCGGGGTGCGTTCACGGTGCTCTTCGTCGCGGTGATCGTGCTCGGGTGCATCCTCGTCGTGTCGGCGGCCCGGCTCGGGGGCGCGCTGACCGCCCGGGCACGGGCGGAGACCGCGGCCGACGCGGCTGCACTCGCGGCAGCCGACGCCCTCGCGACCGGGGCCGGTGATGCGACCGCGGAAGCCGAGCGCATCGCGGCGGCGCACGGCGCGCGCCTCGTGTCGTGCAACTGTTCCGGCGCCGCGGCCGAGGTCGTCGTCGAGGTCGACGGTTCGATTGCCGCGTCGCTACCGAGTCCGGCCCGGGCTCGCGCCCGGGCCGAAGTCGATGTCAGCTGTGCGCTCGGTCCGTGTGAACGGACCGAGCTGCCGCGCTAGCTCTTGGCCTTGACCGTGACGTTGTACGTGTAGTTCAGGTTGTCGGCCGCGTCGGGTGCATCAGGCTTCGCGTACTGCAGCTTGATGGTCGTCTGACCCGCCGTGAGTGCCTTGAAGCGGAAGCGCTCGGTGCCGGTCGCGCCGACTGCCGACGTCTTCGGGGCGACGTACGCCTGCTTCGTGAACTTCACGATCTTGGCGTCGGGTTCCTGGGTGACCTTCCACTCGAACCCGGTCGAGGGGTTCGCGTCGAGCGCAATCACGAAGGCCCGCTTGGCGGGGACCGTGAGGTCGCCACCCTTGTCGGTGTAGACCACCGCGTTGTTGTTGAAGTCGGACTTCTTCGAGCTGCTGCCGCCGCAAGCGGCCACGGTCACCACGATGAGCGCGAGCGCCACCACGATCCCGACCCGCGTGATCGCAGGCTTCTTCATCCCCCGGAACATCTGTTCTCCTCTCGTGGTGCCCCGCTGATCGCCGTTCGGCAGGCAGAAGGGTACAGGTTGGTCGCTCGGGACCGTCTCGCGCAATCGTGGGACCGTCCTCAGCCTGCTCTGCGCTCAGGATCGGCGAGGATCCGGAGAAGCCGGACAGCCCCTTGCTTGTCGAGGAACTCGTTCCAGTTGCCGCATTTCGGCGATTGGACGCAGGAGGGACACCCGTCAGCGCAGGGGCAGGCGGACACGAGGTCACGGGTCGCGGCCACATGGCGGTGGATCTCCGAGAAAGCCAGCTCCGCGATGCCGGCGCCGCCGGGGAAGCCGTCGTACACGAAGATCGTGGGCACGCCCGTGGCCGGGTGATCGGCCATCGAGACCCCGCCGACGTCCCAACGGTCGCAGATCGCGAAGAGGGGGAGCAGCCCGATGAGGCCGTGTTCGGCCGCGTGGACGGTCCCGAGAAGCTCGGCCGGCGCGACGCCGGCGGCTTCCAGGGTCGCGGCATCGACGGTGTACCAACAAGCCCGGGTCGACAGCGTGCGCGGGGGAGGTCGAGCGGGACGACCTCGAGCACCTCGTTGTTCGCGATCCGCTTGCGTTGGTACGCGACCACCCGATGGGTGACCTCGACGCTGCCGAGGTGGCCCATCCCGGCGCCGAGCGCGACGAAGTGGTCTTCGGCGACGATCGAGATGTCGATCTCGGTGCGGGCCTGGGTGTACTCGTCACTGTCGTCGGCCTCGACCAGCACGGCCTCGTGGGCGTCGAGGTCGAGCCGCTCGACGCGCCACTGCCGACCGCGATGCAGGTAGGTGGCACCCGGGTGCGCAACCTGGAAGACGCGGGAGTCGTCGGCGGTCCCGATGAGCGTGCCGTCGCGCGATACGAGGCGATACTCGACTGACGATCCGGTCCGCAGGCCGACACCCGGAGCGGGTGCGTCGCTCCCGGCCCAGTACATCCGGCCGTCGCGTGCCTTGAGCCGGTCGTCGAGGGTGAGGCGGCGGACCGCGTCGTCGAGTCCGGCACCGAACCACCGTTCGTCGTCGAGTTGCAGCGGCAGCTCGTGCGCGGCGCACGCGACCTGAGGATCGAGCACGAACGGGTTCTGGGGGTTCACCACCGCGGCCTCGGGTGTGCGGCTGAAGAGCTCGCCGGGGTGCGCGGCGTACCACTGGTCGAGTTGGTCATCGCCCGCGACCAGGACTGCTGCTGCGCGTCGCGTTCCGCGTCCGGCCCGGCCGATCTGCTGCCAGAGCGACGCGAGGGTTCCCGGGAAGCCGTTGAGCACCACGGTGTCGAGCGCACCGACATCGATGCCGAGCTCGAGCGCGTTGGTGGCCGCGATGCCGAGCAACGTGCCGTCGGAGAGCGCGCGTTCGAGCTCGCGACGTTCGCGGGGGAGATAACCGGCACGGTACGACGCCACCCGTTCCGCGGCCTCGGGCGAGGTCTTCGCGAGCATGTCGCGCGCGTACGCCGCGACGAGCTCGGCGCCGCGGCGGGAGCGGGTGAACGCGAGCGTGGGATGGCCATCGGCGACGAAGCGCGCGAAGCACGCGAGCGGTCTCCACGTTGGCCGAAGCACGTACACCGGAGTGTTCGTCGAGGAGCGGCCGCTGCCAGATCGCGAAGCTCCGGGCACCACGCGGTGCGCCGTCGTCGTCGATCGCCGTGACGGGGAGGCCGCACAGCTCGGTGGCCAGCTCACCCGGGTTGCCGATGGTTGCGCTCGCGAAGCAGAACGAAGGCGCGGATCCATAGTGCTCACCGAGGCGTCGCAACCGGCGGAGCACGTGGGCGACGTGGCTCCCGAAGACGCCGCGCAGGGTGTGCAGCTCGTCGACCACCACGTACCGGAGCCGGAGCAGGAAGTCGGACCAACGCGCGTGCGACGGGAGGATCCCCATGTGGAGCATCTCGGGATTGGTGAGGATCACGTTGGCGTGCTTGCGGGCCCAGGCCCGGTCGTCGGGGGAGGTGTCACCGTCGTAGGTGACAGCCCGCAGTCCGGGCACCAGCCAGGACCGCAACGAGCGGAGCTGGTCCTGCGCGAGCGCCTTCGTCGGGAACACGAGCAGCGCGGTCTCGCGCCGGTCCGACACCACCGATTCGATGATCGGGATCTGGTAGCAGAGTGACTTGCCCGACGCGGTCCCGGTTGCGACGACCGCGTGACCACCTCCACGCAGGATGTCGACCGCCCGCGCCTGGTGTGTCCAGAGCCCCGCGATCCTGCGAGCGCGCAACCGCGCCGCGACCTCGGGATGGAGCAGGCGTCGCGAGGGGAGCGGTGCGGCCCATTCGAGCCGGCATCTCCTCGCGGAACTGGATGCGTCCGGCCAGCTCGGGGTCGGTGCCGAGTGCGTCGAGCGTGGTCTGCGTCGGGATCTCGGTCGGCGTCGTGATGCGAACGACGCTAACCGGAAGCTGTCGCGCTCACGTCGGCACCGCTGGGTGCCAGACGCGGTTCAGTGCGTCTGCAGCACGCCGTCGTCGGCGAAGTCGGCGAAGAGTCCCGCGGCGTCGCTCTGGACCTGAAGCCGCGTTCCCGTACCGCTCGCAACGGGGATGACGACGTTCTTGATGTTCGCCGGGTTGATCGACAGTGCGAGACGGCCGAGACGGTAGAGGTCGGCGAGCCCGAGACCTTCGATCTTCGTGTGGGCACCCAGGGTGGCGAGCGCCTGCAACGTGCCGGCCGCGCCGAGGTTCTTCTTCTCGAGCTGCGCGAGCGCCGACACGATGAAGGTGCCCTGGTTCCCGCTCCGGTCGAGGTCGCCGCGGGGCAGGTCGTGGCGGTCGCGGTTGAAGCGCAGGGCGGTGTCACCATCCATGTGGTACGAGGTTCCCGCGGTGAAGACGGCACCGGAGCCATCAGGATCGTTCATGTTCTGGGTGACGGTCTGGTCGACGCCGCCGATCCCGTCGACCATCGCCATGAAGCCGTCGAAGTCGGTCGTGATCGCGTAGGGGATCTGCACGCCGACCAGGTTGCCGACCGTCTGCGCTTCGAGCTCGAGCCCGCCATAGGTATTGGCCGCATTGATCTTGTCGGTGCCGTGACCGGGGATCGCCGCGCCGGTGTCACGCGGGATGTCGAGGATCGTGGCCGAGTGCAACGCCGGATTGACGCCGATGAGGTGGAGCGCGTCGCCGCGGGTGACCGTGTCGCCGGTGCGGCCGTCGTTGCCGACCGCGAGGAAGAAGAACGGCTCCGTCGGTTCGTCGGAGAAGTGGGCTTCGCCGACCTTCGTCACCGTGAACCACGTCGCGCCCGATGCGAACGGGAGCCGACCGGTGGTCACGAAGAGCCCGATCGCGAGCGCGATGGCGAGCAGCACGCAGAGCGGCGTGCCGACGACGGTGCCCAGGAGGAGGCGACGGCGGGTCACGGTCATCCCTTCGTGCTCGAGGTGGTGGACGGCTTGGTCTTCGCTGCCGCGTTGACACCTTCACCGGTCCGCTGCACTGCGAGGTCGAAGCCGGTGACCTTCCACCCACCCGCGTCGGGTGCGAGGGTCAACGATCCCGTGCGGTGGATCGCGACCGGCCCCTTCGCCGTCGTGGAGTGGATCGTGAGGTCGAGCCCTGCCGTCGCGAGCACGAGCGCGCCGGACGGATCGGCGAGCACCGTGATCGGGACCGGCACCGCCTTTGCGGTGATCTCGCCGGTGGCGGTGGGCAGGCCGTCGTCGACCACCACGGCTCGATCCGGACCCTGGGCCCGCGCCGCGGCGGCTGTGGTGAACAGCGGGGCGACCGCGGTTGCGGCTTTTCCGGTGCGGAGGGGATCGATCGACGCGGCCTGTACGTAGTGCTTGACCGTGTCGAGGATCTGGTCGCGGGTGGCATCGTCGAGGGTGACGGGTGGATCCAGTCGCGGACTCGCGACGGTCACCGCGCCCGGAGTCACCTCCACGTTCTCGCCGACCTTCGCCTTCGGTCCGGTGGCCGTGTCGCCGCTGCCGCTCGAGCATCCGGTCGCGACCAACACGAACGCTGCCGCGCCGGCGAACACCTTCCACACGTCCGGCCTCTGCACGAAGAAGAGTCTCTCAGCCGCCGGTGAGCATCCGACGGACCTCGTCCTCGGATTCAGGGGTGACGAGCGCGAGCACTTCGTCGCCGACCTGCAGCACGGTGTCGCCCCGGGCCATCACGACGTGGTCGTCACGCACGACTGCGACGAACGTGGCGTCACGCGGGACCTCGAGATCCTTGATCGCCTTCTCGGACACCGGGGTGTCTTCGGCGAGGGTCACCTCGACCAGGCGAACCTGGCCCCGCTCGAGCTGGAAGAGCCGCACCAGTCGGCCGACGCTGACCGCTTCGTCGACCAGCGCGGTGATGAGGTGCGGGGTCGACACCGAGAGGTCGACGCCCCACGACTCGTTGAAGAGCCACTCGTTCTTGGGGTGGTTGACCCGGGCGATCACCCGCGG
This sequence comes from uncultured Actinomycetes bacterium, assembly GCA_963829475.1. GTDB lineage: Bacteria > Actinomycetota > Acidimicrobiia > IMCC26256 > JANYLB01 > JANYLB01. Next base: position 309,573 of record CAWHIU010000004.1, read on the forward strand.
CACCGCGAACTCGGTCTTGGCGAGCAGCGACACGACGAGGTTGTCTTCGTCGTCACCGGTCGCGGCGACGACGACGTCGCAGGTCTCGAGTCCTGCTTCCTTGAGCGACGCCACCTCGCAGGCGTCGGCCACCCGGACCTCGATGCCCTCCGCCAGCTTGAGTCGAGCGACGACCTCGGGGCTCTGCTCGATGAGGAGCACCTCGTGCGCGTTCTTGGAGAGCTCCTCGGCGATGAACGTGCCGACGTTCCCCGCGCCTGCGATCGCGACGCGCATCAGTGGCCTCCCTCGACCGGACCGAGCAACCGTTCCTGCAACCCGTCGAGCGCGGTGGTCTCGACCACGAAGTGGAGGATGTCGCCTTCCTGACCGACGAGCTCGCTCGGCGGGACCTGCGCGGCACCGAGGCGGGTGACGGCAGCGAGGGAGAACCGTCCAGATTCCGAGAGACCGGAGAGACGCTTGCCGGCCCACGCGGAAGGGAGGGCGCGCTCGACGAGCGAGACCTGTCCGCTCGCATCGACCCAATCGGCGGCGAGCTCGTCGGGGAGGAGACGCCGCATCACCTGGTCGGTGGTCCACGACACCGTGGCGACGGTCGGGATCCCGAGACGCTGGTAGATCACGGCACGCCGGGGGTCGTAGATGCGGGCCACGACCCGGTCGACCTCGAAGGTCTCGCGGGCGACCCGGGCCGACATGATGTTGGAGTTGTCGCCGCTCGTGACCGCGGCGAAGGCGCCCGCCCGCTCGATGCCCGCCTCGGTGAGGGTGTCGCGGTCGAACCCGAAACCGTCGACGGTGATGCCACCGAAACCGGTCGGGAGACGACGAAACGCCGTCTTCCGCTTGTCGACCACGGCCACCGAGTGGCCCGACTTCTCGAGGAGTCCGGCCAGCTCGCTGCCGACCCGCCCGCAACCTACGACGACGACGTGCACCGCATCTCCCGCGCCTCGGACAACGACGGCAGAGCGTAGTGCCGTGATCCTGGCCGACGTTGATCGAAGTCGGGCTTGGCCTGCGTGATTACATAACCGGGTGACGAAGACGGGCTCCCCGACAACCCCTGAACCCACGATGACGAAGGGTCCGAAGCCGTTCCCGGCGCGGCCCCCGGTCGATCTCCCGGAGAGTCGCCGCTACCGGCTCAAGAACCGGTTGCTCGGCCCGCCGCTCGACACCGACCAGCTCGAGCACGAACGGCTCGGCATCCCGGTCGCCTTGGCGGTCTTCTCGTCCGACTGCATCTCGTCGTCGGCGTACGCGACCGAAGAGATCTTGCGCGTCTTGTTCGTCGCGGTGGGTGTCGCGGCGTTCAGTCTGGTGACGGGGATCACCATTGCGATGTTGGTGGTTCTCTTCTTCTTGATCCTCTCCTACCGGGAGACGATCAAGGAGTACCCCACCGCGGGTGGCGCGTACATGGTCACGCGCGACAACTTCGGGTTGTTGCCCGCGCAGGTCGCCGGTGTCTCGTTGCTCACCGACTACGTGCTCACCGTCGCGGTGTCGTCGGCTGCGGGTACCGCCGCGCTCGTGTCGGCGTTCCCCGGGCTCGGCCCCTTCAGCGTGCCGATCTCCCTGCTCTTCATCGCGATCATCGCGTTCATGAACCTCAAGGGGGTTCGCGAGTCGGGCGTCGTGTTCGCGGTGCCGACCTACTTCTTCATCTTCATGATGCTCGTCATGCTCGTCGTTGGTGTCGTCAAGCTGGTCGGCGGCGATCTCGGCACCATTTCCCACGCCACGGGGATGCTCACCGCGAAGCACCAGGGCAGCGCGGCCGACGGCCTCTTCTTCGGCGCCGGTCTGGCGGTGATGCTGCACGCGTTCGCCGTGAGCGGTACGGCCGTCACCGGGGTCGAGGCGATCTCGAACGGCGTGACCGCGTTCAAGAAGCCGGAGTGGCTCAATGCCCGCCGCACGCTCGTGATCATGGGCTCAGTCTTGGGAACTCTGTTCCTCGGCCTGTCGTTCCTTGCGTCCCACGTGCACCCGGTGCCGTACGAGTCGGGATATCCGACCGTCATCTCCGAAGTCGCGAAGCAGGTCTTCGGCTCGGGTACCGCCGGCTCGGTGATGTTCTACGCGCTCCAGGCGGGGACGGTCCTGATCCTCATCCTTGCGGCGAACACCTCGTTCGCCGACTTCCCGCGGCTGGCGTCATTCCATGCGGGCGACAACTTCATGCCCAAGCAGCTCACCAAGCGCGGTCATCGCCTCGTGTTCTCCAATGGCATCCTCTTCCTCGCCATCACCGCCGCGGTGCTCGTCGTCGCGACGGGCGCCAAGGTCGAGCGCCTCATCCCGCTCTACGCGATCGGCGTGTTCGCTTCGTTCACGCTCTCGCAAGCGGGGATGGCGAAGCACCACCGCACGCACAAGGAGCCGGGCTGGCGCAAGGGGATCGTGATCAACGGCTTCGGCGCGTTCTTGTCGTTCGTGGTGTTGGTGATCTTCATCCGCTTCAAGTTCATGGAGGGCGCGTGGGTGATCATCGTCCTCGTTCCCGTGATGGTCGCGGTACTCGTTCGCCTGAACCGTCAGTACGAGGCGGAGGATCACCAGTTGCAGCACGACGCGAAGGTCGCGGCGACCGCGCCGGTGCTGCGACGCCATGTCGTGCTCGTGTTCGTGGCGCGCCTCGACCAGAGCACCGCGCGCGCCATCCAGTACGCGCGCACGCTGGTGCCCGACGAGATGCGCGCGGTGCACGTGGCGTGGGACCGTCAGGCGGCCGAGGATCTCGCCGAAGACTGGCGCCGTCTCGGGCTCTCGCGGGTACCGCTGGAGCTCGTCGATTGTCCCGATCGGCGCGTTGCCCGCGCCGCCCTCGAAGTGGTGGCGCGCGAAGTCGCCGACGGCCGGACCGAGACGACGGTGCTGTTGCCGCATCGCCTCTACCAGCGCTTCTGGCACCGCCTCCTCCACGACCACACCGGCGACGAGATCGCCAACGCGGTGAGCAAGCTCGAGCACGCCAACGTCACGATGGTGCCCTTCGTGATGGGCGAGACCAAGGCGCCGGCCTCCACCTCGTGACCGAGATCCCAGAGCTCCTGCGGTCGGCACCCGTGCCGATCGGCTCGATCCGTTGGCGCCAACACACGCGCATCGGTGGCACCATCCGATCGATGCGGGTGCAACCATGGGCGGATGTCGCCGCGCTGGAGTGCCTCGTGATCGACGAGACCGGGGGCGTGCTCCTGGTCTTCCTCGGCCGTCGGGCTGTCGCCGGGATCGAGCTGGGCCGCCACATCGTCGCCGAGGGCACGGTCGGTGCGCTCCGCGGCTACCTCGCGATCCTGAACCCGACCATCGAGCTGATCGCACACTGACGTGGCCTTCCGTCGGATGTTCGAGCGCCTCCGAACGCCGATCGAGGACCTCGACCGCGAGGCGCTCCGAGAATGGACGGCGGCCCTCGGCACCACGCCGATCTCCGATGTCGTCCCGCGGCATCCGACGGTGGTGGCGGGTGAAGCCAGTTCGGTGCGCATCGTCCCGCGGGCCGGATCGCCGTCGCTCGAGGTGACGGTGACCGACGGCACGGGCTTCGCGACCGGCGTGTTCCTCGGTCGACGACGGATCGCCGGGCTCATACCGGGCCGTCGACTGCGGCTCGAGGGGATGGCGGCCCGCCACGGCCGCATCATCGAGATCTTCAACCCCCGGTACGAGATCCTCCGATAATCGGCCGGCGTCGCCGCCAATGCGACGTCGACCGGGTGCGGCGGGAGATGGCATGCTCGCGCGTCAGCTGCCCGCTTCCGGAGGAACCGCGGTTTGAGTCCGATCAAGCGGTTCCTCGTCGGTCGTCCGATCGCGACGACCGATCAGGAGCACCAGCGGATCCCGAAGTTGATCGCGCTCGCGGTCTTCTCGTCGGACGCGATCTCCTCCACCGCCTACGCAACCGAAGAGATCCTCTTCGTCACCGCGGTCGGCGCGTCGAGCCTCGCGCTCGGCCTCCAGACCCTCGTTCCGATCGCCATCGCGGTCGCGTTGCTGCTCGCGATCGTGGTCACGTCGTACCGCCAGACCATCTTCGCCTACCCGAGCGGCGGCGGCAGCTACGTCGTGTGTCGCGAGAACCTCGGCGAGACCCCGTCGCTCGTCGCGGGCGCATCGCTGCTCGTCGACTACATCCTCACCGTCGCGGTGTCGATCTCGGCCGGCGTCGCCGCGATCATCTCGATCCCCGCGTTCCAGAGCCTCCAGAACTACCGCGTGGAGCTCGGTATCGCGCTGATCGTGCTCATCACCCTGGCGAACCTACGGGGGCTCAAGGAATCGGGCCGCGTGTTCGCCGTCCCCACCTACATCTACATCGTCACGCTCGGGATCCTCGTCGCGTACGGCCTCGCCCGGACCTACTTCCCCGACATCTTCGGCACGATCCAGAAGGTCCCGTTCAACCCGAAGGCGTTCGACGGCACGAAGGAGTTCGGGGGCACGCTCTCGCTGTTCCTGATCCTGAAGGGCTTCTCGTCGGGTGCGGTCGCGCTCACGGGAGTCGAGGCGATCTCGAACGGTGTGCCCGCGTTCCGTCGCCCCGAGTCGAAGAACGCGGCGTCGACGCTCACCGCGATGGCGTTCATCCTCGGCGGGCTGTTCTTCGGGGTGTCGGTGCTCGCCCACCACCTGGCGCCGTACCCGAGCCACGACGAGACCGTGCTCTCCCAACTCGGCCACCAGGTGTTCTCGACCGGCCCGCTGTACGTGGTCCTCCAGTTCGCGACGGCGGCGATCCTCACGCTGGCCGCGAACACCGCCTACGCCGACTTCCCCCGGCTGTCGTCGATCATCGCGAGTGACGGCTACCTCCCGCGGCAGTTCGCGAACCGGGGCGACCGGCTCGTGTTCTCGAACGGCGTGCTCTTCCTCGCCGGTGCGGCCGTGCTGCTCATCATCGCCTTCGGTGGCGTGACGAACGCGTTGATCCCGCTGTACGCGGTCGGGGTGTTCACGTCGTTCACGCTCTCGCAGTTCGGGATGGTCCGACACCACAGGACGGAGCGCGAAAAGGGCTACCGCCGCAACATGGTGATCAACATGACGGGGTCGATCGCGACGGGGATCGTGCTCATCGTCGTGGCGGTGACCAAGTTCACCAGCGGCGCCTGGGTGCCGCTCGTCCTGATCCCGCTGATCATGTTGCTGTTCCGCGGCATCCACCGGCACTACACCGGGGTCAGCAAGGCGCTCGAGATCCCGGCCGACTACAAGCCGCCGAAGATGAACCACACCATCGTGGTGCTGGTCGGCAGCATCCACCTCGGTGTGCTCCCCGCGATCGCCTACGCCCGCTCGCTGCACCCGAACCGGCTGTTCGCGGTGAGCGTGGCGACCGACGAGGAAGACCACCAGCGCATCGAGCGGCAGTGGGAGGAGCACCACATCGACGTGCCGCTCGAGGTGCTGTACTCGCCGTATCGCGAGCTGACCAAACCGGTCATGCGCTACGTCGACGAGCTCGACGCCCGCTACGACAACGACTTCATCACCGTCGTCATCCCGGAGTTCGTCGTCCACCACTGGTGGGAGCACCTGCTCCACAACCAGAGCGCGCTGATCCTGAAGGGCCGGTTGCTCTTCCGGCGCGGCACCGTCGTCACCTCGGTGCCGTACCACCTGGACTGATCCAACCAACCGGATCGGCCCAGATTGACGCGAGCGGGGCCGTCCTCCTAGCGTTCTCCCGTTCCGGCGCTGGGGGCTGAGGGGTTTTGCCGCGCCTGCCGGACACGCCCAAAGACGTGCAACAGCCGAGCGCACAGGAGCAACACACCGAACATGCACATCCTCGCTGAAGGTGGCTACCAGGTCTTCCATCTCGGTTCGGCCGAGTGGTTCTGGCTCTTCTTCTCCGCCGCGACGGCAATCGTCGCGATCCTCGTGGGCTTCTACCTGATGCGCGGCGTGCTCGCGACCGATCAGGGCACCCCGAAGATGATCGAGATCGCGTTGGCGATCCAGGAGGGCGCGATGGCGTACCTCCGACGTCAGTTCAAGACGATCGCGGTCATCCTCATCCCGCTCGCGGTGATCGTGTTCGCCACCGCAACCGAGGTCTACAAGCCCGGTACCACGATCGGGCTGAGCTTCGTGGCCTCCGGGATCTTCCGGACGCTCGCGTTCATCGCCGGGTGCTTCCTCTCGGGGCTCACCGGGTTCATCGGGATGAGCCTCGCCGTGCGCGGAAACGTCCGCACCGCCGCGGCCGCGAAGTCGGGCTCGCTGCCCGCCGCGCTCAAGGTCGCTTTCCGGACCGGCGGCGTCGCCGGCATGTTCACCGTCGGCCTCGGCCTGCTCGGTGCCACGATCATCATCATGGTGTTCCAGAACACCGCGTCGACGATCCTCATCGGCTTCGGGTTCGGTGGCTCGCTGCTCGCCCTCTTCCTGCGGGTCGGTGGTGGCATCTTCACCAAGGCGGCCGACGTCGGCGCCGACCTCGTCGGCAAGGTCGAAGCCGGGATCCCCGAAGACGACCCGCGCAACCCGGCCACGATCGCCGACAACGTGGGCGACAACGTGGGCGACTGCGCCGGTATGGCTGCCGACCTCTTCGAGAGCTACGAGGTCACGCTGGTCGCGTCGATCATCCTCGGCGTCGCCGCGTTCCGTTCGATCGGCATGAACCCGGCGCTCGGCCTCATCTTCCCCGTCGCGGCGCGCGCCATCGGCGTGATCGCATCGATCGTCGGTGTGTTCGCCGTGCGCGCCACCGACAAGGACAAGTCGGCCATGGCGCCGATCAACCGCGGTTTCCTCACCGCGAGCGTCCTCACGCTGATCGGCACCCTCTTCGTCGCACTCACCTACGTGGGCAACGACAAGTTCTCCGCGGGATGGAAGTGCTTCGGTGCGGTCCTGACCGGGCTGGTGCTGGCCCAGGGCCTGAGCCGTCTCACCGAGTACTTCACCTCGACCGAGACCGCACCGGTGAAGGAGATCGCGGAAGCGACCCGCACCGGTCCGGCGACCGTGGTGCTCGCCGGTATCAGCTCGGGGCTCGAGTCGAGCGTCTACGCGATCATCGCGATCGCCGCCGCGCTCGGAGTCGCGATCGCGATGGGCGACGGCAACACGCAGTTCACCTTCTACCTCGTCGCCCTGACCGGCATGGGCATGCTCGCGACGACCGGAGTCGTCGTCTCCGAGGACACGTTCGGCCCCGTCTCCGACAACGCGGCAGGGATCGCGGAGATGTCGGGCGAGTTCACCGGTGAGCCCGAGCGCATCATGGTCAGCCTCGACGCGGTCGGGAACACCACGAAGGCCGTCACCAAGGGCTTCGCGATCGGATCTGCCGTCATCGCCTCGGTCGCGTTGTTCGCCTCGTTCGTCGAGACGATCGGCACCGAGCTCGGACTCCGCGGACCCGATGGTCGGCCGCTCATCGGCGACCGGCTCTTCAACGCGTTCGCCTCGCAGATCAACGTCGCGAACCCGAAGACCTTCATCGGCCTCCTCATCGGCGGGTCGATCGCGTTCATGTTCTCGGCCCTCGCGATCCGAGCCGTGGGCCGCACCGCCGGTGTGGTCGTGCAGGAGGTGCGCAGCCAGTTCCGCGACGGCGGGATCATGGCCGGCACCAAGAAGCCCGACTACGGCCCGGTGATCGACATCTGCACCGCCGCCTCGTTGCGGGAGCTCACCACGCCGGCACTGCTGGCGGTGCTCGGCCCGGTGATCATCGGGTTCGGCATCAACTACCTCGCCCTCGGCGCGTTCCTCGCCGGCGTGATCCTCACCGGTCAGCTGATGGCGAACTTCCTGAGCAACTCCGGTGGCGCGTGGGACAACGCCAAGAAGTACATCGAAGACGGCAACGAGGGCGGCAAGGGATCCGAGGCTCACAAGGCCGCGGTCATCGGCGACACGGTCGGCGACCCGTTCAAGGACACCGCCGGCCCCGCGCTGAACCCGCTCATCAAGGTCATGAACCTGGTGTCGCTGCTTGATCCTGCCGGCCGTGATCAGCCTGCGCGACAACGACGTCCGGTTCGTGATCGCCGGTGTCTCGTTGATCGTGCTGATCGCTGCGGTGCTGTTCTCGAAGCGCAAGAGCGGTGGTTTCGGCGAGGAGTCGGAGATGTTCGTGGCCGCGGAGGCCGAGACGGGCGTCACGGGACCCGCGTACTAGCGGAATCCTGACGCTCGGCCCGGGCCGCCCGGTCGGGGGCCGTGGGTACGATCACTGTGTGACCGAACCACGGCCGTCACGTCGCTCGAACCGGGAACCGACGAGCGCCGTCGCGATGGCGCTCGCCGGCCTCGGCCCGATCGTCGTGGCCGCGTTGTTGGTGACAGTCCGCGGCGAGCTGGTGAACGTCAACGTCGCGCTGGTGCTCGTCGTCGTGGTCGTGCTCGCGGCCGTTTCGGGCGGTCGTTCCGCGGGGGCGCTGGCCGCCGTCATGGCCGCACTCTCGTACGAGTTCTTCTTCACCAAGCCCTATCTGTCGCTGCGGATCTCCGATGGCGAAGACGCGCTCACCACGATCCTCCTCCTCGTCATCGGTCTGGTCGTGGGCGAGATGGTCGTGATCGGTCGACGGAGCCGACAGGCAGCCGGACAGGCTCAAGAGGGAATCGCACGGTTGCACCGGGTGGCCGAGCTCGGAGCCGGCGGCGCCCGCGCCGATGACCTCATCGTCGCGGTGGAAGACGAGCTCGAGGCCCTGCTCGAGCTCGAGAGCTGCACCTATGAGGTCGCCCCGTTCGGTGCGCCGCTTGCGAGGCTCGAACGCAACGGCGCGGTTGCGTCATCAGTGCGCCACCTCGTCGACGGTGAGTTCGCGCTCCCGGCGGAGGGGGTCGAGATCCCGGTGGTCGGGGCGGGCCGTCAGCTCGGGCGATTGGTGCTCGCGCCCAAGCCCGATGTCGGAATCTCGCTCGAACGCCGGGTCGTGGCCGTCGCGCTCGCGGATCAACTGGGAGCCGCGCTCGCGCCGGCGGCGGAACCGATCGAGAACCGCGACTCGCTTCCGTAGCGTCAGGAGTCGGCGGGGCCGCGCCAAGACGGCGTCAAGGCCGTTCCCATCCCGCCGTGCCGGGCGTACAACCGGTGCATGGACGGCGATCTGACCTCGGCGGATCTCAGCAGCACCCCGCCCCCCGCATTCATCGGGTGGCTCCTGGCGGTGATCGGACCGATCGCCGTCTCTCTCGCGCTGGTGCCCGTCCGCTCCGACATCCGCCCCTCGAACGTCTCGTTGGTTCTCGTCCTCGTGGTCCTGGGCTCGGCCGTGGTCGGTGGCCGCGGTCCTGCGGCCGTCGCCGCGCTCGGTGTCGGCGCTCTCGTTCGACCTGTTCTTCACCCGGCCCTACGGGTCGTTCACGGTCGCCAACCGCAACGATCTCGAGACGGTGGTGCTCCTGCTCCTCGTGGGACTCGCGATCGGTGAGCTGGTGGTGCGTTCACGCCGCAGCCGGCGGGTCGCGGTGCAGAGCCGGGTCGAAGTCGATCGGATGCGGCGACTCGCGGAGCTCGCGGCGGGTGGTGAGTCGACCGGTGAGCTGGTGCTCATCGTGCAACGCGAGCTCTCGACGCTGCTCCCGCTCGACGGGTGCCGCTTCGAACGCCCGCCGTTCGCGACGACGCTCCCGCGCCTCCAGCACGGCACGGTGCGCGTCCCATCGGCGCCGGAGCGCGGTACGGCGGAAGGCCCGACGCACGAGGTCGAGCTGCCGGTGTGGGGTGAAGGCCGTGAGGTCGGGCGATTCGTGCTCGACCTGCAGAGCGGGACGACCGGCATCACCTTGCCGATCGAGGCACGTCGCACCGCGGTGGCGCTCGCCGACCAGCTGGGGACGCTGCTCGCAGTGTCCTCCGACAACACCTGATCCCGGAATCGCTGATCTTGGAAGTGGAGGAAGCATGGCCGACATCGTCTTCGTGGTCGTGACGATCGCGTTCTTCGCACTGTGTGCCGCGTTCGTCGTCGGCTGCGACAAGCTCATCGGCCCCGACGACGAGTACCTGCGGACCGACCTCGACGACTCCGGCGACGACAACGAGCCGAGTGACGCTGACTCGGTGGCGGCATGAGCTACGACAACGGCGTCACGCTCGTGCTCGCGATCCTCCTGACGGGGTACCTGTTCCTGACCCTCGTGTTCCCGGAGAAGTTCTGATGAGCACCGCGTTCTGGATCCAACTCGTGCTGTTGCTCGTCGCCGTCGGGGTGACCACGCCGTTGCTCGGTGGGTACATGGCGAAGGTCTACGGGAGCAAGAAGGCGCCGGGTGATCGCATCTTCCTCCCCGTCGAGCGCGTGATCTACCGCATCTGTCGCGTCGATCCCGACCGCGAGCAGCGCTGGACCGTCTACGCGTTCTCCGTGCTCGCCTTCAGCCTGGTCGGGATCCTGCTGCTCTACGCGATGCAGCGGTTCCAGGCCGTGCTCCCCATGAACCCCACCGCGGTCCCGAAGGTGGGCGAGGCATTGTCGTGGAACACCGCGATCAGCTTCGTGACCAACACGAACTGGCAGAGCTATTCCGGCGAGTCGACGCTCAGCAACTTCACGCAGATGACCGGGCTCACCGTGCAGAACTTCGTGTCGGCGGCCGCCGGCATGGCGGTGATGGCGGCGCTCATCCGCGGGCTCGCCCGTCGTCGCTCGGGAACGATCGGAAACTTCTGGGTCGACATGGTGCGCTCGTCGTTGCGCATCCTCCTCCCCCTGATGTTCGTCGCGGGCATCGTGTACGTGAGCCAGGGCGTCGTCCAGAACTTCGAGGGCTTCACCACGGTCAAGACCGTCGAGGGCCGCAGCCAGGTGATCCGCCAGGGGCCGACCGCCAGCCAGGAGGCGGCGAAGATGGTCGGCACCAACGGCGGTGGGTTCAACAACGTCAACGCGGCCGACCCGCTGCAGAACCCGAACGGCTTCACCGACTTCTTCGGCCTCTACCTGATCATCGTGATCCCGTTCTCGCTGACCTTCACGTACGGGAAGATGGTCGGCGACGGCCGACAAGGATGGGTGGTCTTCGCGGTGATGGTGAGCTTCTGGCTCATCGCGGTCATCGCGGCCAGCACGTTCGAGACGAACGGGAACCCGAACCTCACCCGAGCGGGCGCGAACCAGGCGGTCACCTCCAGCCAGAGCGGCGGCAACATGGAGGGCAAGGACGTCCGCAACGGACCCGCGGAGTGTGGGCTCTGGGCGGGTTCGACCACGGGAACGTCGAACGGGTCGATCAATTGCCAGCACGATTCGATGACGCCCCTCGGTGGTCTCGTGCCTCTCGCGCACATGAAGCTCGGCGAGGTGAGCCCGGGCGGCGTCGGCGTCGGCCTCAACGGCCTCCTCGTGCTCGCACTCCTGTCGGTGTTCATCGCCGGCTTGATGGTCGGGCGCACGCCGGAGTACCTGGGCAAGAAGATCCAGGCCACCGAGGTGAAGCTCGTGGTGCTCTACATCCTGGCCATGCCGTTCGCGGTGCTGGTGGGCGCGGGCATCGCGATCGTCTTGCCCACCGTGCTGAACCAGTCGATCCTCAACCCCGGACCGCACGGTCTCAGCGAGGTGCTCTACGCGTTCGCATCGGCCGGGAACAACAACGGGTCTGCGTTCGCCGGGATCACCGCCAACACGCAGTTCATGAACGTCGCGCTCGGTGTGTCGATGCTGATCGGTCGGTACTTCCTCATCATCCCGACCCTGGGCATCGCCGGGGCGCTCGCCCGCAAGGACAAGGTGCCACCTTCGGCCGGAACGTTCCCGACCGGGACGCCGCTGTTCGCCGGGTTGGTGTTCGGAGTGACCGTGATCGTCGCGGGGCTGACGTTCTTCCCGGCCCTCGCGCTCGGTCCCATCGTCGAGCACCTGAGCCTCTAGGAGCCTGTGATGACCACGACGATGACCCCACCACCCGCTGGGCCGACGCCTGGTACCGGTCACGCCGACAAGGTGCGCACGAGCACGTCGATGTTCGACCCGACGATCATGCGACGCGCCATCGGCGACAGCTTCCGCAAGCTCGATCCCCGACACCTCGCCAAGAACCCGGTGATGTTCGTGGTCGAGGTCGGCAGCGTGCTGACCACATTGCTGTTCTTCCGTGACCTCGGCCGCTCGTCGACCCAGGAGAACGTCTTCGCCGGCCTCGTCGCCATCTTCCTGTGGTTCACGGTGCTCTTCGCGAACTTCGCCGAAGCGGTCGCCGAAGGCCGGGGCAAGGCGCAGGCCGAGACGCTCAAGAAGACGCGCGCCGAGACCGTCGCGCGACGCCGAACCGCCGACGGCTCGATCGAGGAGGTTCCCGGTGGCGTGCTCGACGTGGGTGACCTCTGCGTGGTCACCGCCGGCGAGCTGATCCCGAGCGACGGCGACGTCGTCGAGGGCATCGCGAGCATCGACGAGTCGGCGATCACCGGCGAATCGGCCCCGGTCATCCGCGAGGCCGGTGGTGACCGTTCCGCGGTGACGGGCGGGACCCGTGTGCTGTCGGACGAGATCGTGGTGCGCATCACGGCTCGCGCCGGGGAGACGTTCCTCGACCGGATGATCGCGTTGGTCGAGGGTTCCGAGCGGCAGAAGACACCGAACGAGATCGCGCTGAACATTCTGCTTGCCGGGCTCACGATCATCTTCATGCTCGCGACCGTCAGCCTGCAGCCGTTCGCGATCTACTCACACGCCGAGCAGTCGATCATCGTGTTGGTCGCGCTCCTCGTGTGCCTCATCCCGACCACGATCGGCGGGCTCCTCTCCGCGATCGGCATCGCCGGGATGGACCGTCTGGTGCGTCGCAACGTGCTTGCCATGAGCGGTCGCGCGGTCGAGGCCGCGGGTGACGTGAGCACGCTGCTGCTCGACAAGACGGGAACGATCACCTACGGCGCCCGCCAGGCCGCAGAGTTCCTCGCGGTGCCCGGTGTGACCGACGCCGAGGTGGCCGAGGCGTCGATGCTCTCGAGCCTCGCCGACGAGACGCCCGAAGGTCGCTCGATCGTGGTCCTCGCGGAAGCGAACTACGGCCTTGCGCCGCGCGAGATCGTCGGCGGCGAGCTCATCCCCTTCACCGCACAGACCCGGATGAGCGGGGTCGACTTCGACGGTCGCAGCATCCGCAAGGGTGCAGCCGATTCGGTACGGACGTGGGTCGAAGAGCAGGGTGGCGTCGTCCCGCCCGAGCTCGGCGCGATCGTCGAAGGCATCTCGGGCCAGGGCGGTACGCCGCTCGTGGTCGCCGAAGGCAACCGCGCCCTCGGCGTCATCTACCTCAAGGACACCGTGAAGCCCGGCATCGCCGAGCGCTTCGCCGAGCTGCGCCTCATGGGCATCCGCACCGTGATGGTCACCGGAGACAACCCGCTGACCGCGGCGGTGATCGCGAAGGAAGCCGGCGTCGACGACTTCCTCGCCGAGGCGACACCCGAAGACAAGATGGCCTACATCAAGAAGGAGCAGGCCGGCAGTCGCCTCGTCGCCATGACCGGTGACGGCACCAACGACGCGCCGGCGCTGGCGCAGTCGGATGTCGGCGTGGCGATGAACACGGGCACCCAGGCCGCCAAAGAGGCCGGCAACATGGTCGACCTCGACTCTGACCCGACGAAGCTCATCGACATCGTCGAGATCGGCAAGCAGCTCCTGATCACCCGTGGTTCACTCACCACGTTCTCGATCGCGAACGACGTCGCGAAGTACTTCGCGATCGTGCCCGCGATGTTCATCGCGGTGTTCCCGCAGCTGAACCAGATCAACATCATGAACCTCAGCAGCCCACGCTCGGCGATCCTTTCCGCCGTCATCTTCAATGCGATCATCATCGTGATCCTCATCCCGCTGGCGTTGCGCGGTGTGAAGTTCGTGCCGTCGAGCGCGGCGGCCCTGCTCCGACGCAACCTGCTGATCTACGGCGTCGGTGGTCTCATCGCACCGTTCGTCGGCATCAAGCTCATCGATCTGCTGCTCACCGCACTGGGGGTGAAGTGATGCGACGCCAGCTCCTGCCTGCGCTGCTCATGATGGTGGTGTTCACCGTCTTGTGTGGCTTCGTGTTCCCGCTCGTGATCACAGGTGTGGCCCAGCTCGGCTTCACCGACAAGGCCGACGGCTCGCTCGTCACCGTCGACGGCAAGACCGTCGGGTCGAAGCTCGTGGGGCAGACGTTCACGAAGGCCAAGTACTTCCAGGGCCGGCCCACCGCGGCCGGGGCCGCGGCGACCGGCAGCGACGCCACCGACCCCGACAACCCGAAGCAGACGGTTCCGAACGACCCGAAGGACCTGAGCCAGGTGAACAGCTCCGGCTCGAACCTCGGTCCGACCAACCCCGACCTCATCGACGCGGTCAAGGCGCGGGTCGTGCAGTACCGCAGGCAGAACCGGCTCGGAGCGGGGGTCAAGGTCCCGGTCGATGCGGTCACGAGCTCGGCGTCGGGTCTCGATCCGCAGATCTCGGTCGCGAACGCACGTATCCAGGCCCGCAGGGTCGCGCGGGTCCGGGACATCCCGGTCTCCCGGGTGCGGAAGCTCGTCGAGCAGTACACCGATGGGCCGACGCTGGGGGTCCTCGGCGAGAAGGGCGTGAACGTGCTCGAGCTCAACCTCGCCCTCGATCGCCTCTCACCTTCGTAGGCTGGAACCGTGCAGGATCTGATGCGGAGCAACTGAGGAATGTGGAGCGAACGGGCTGGACCACGGCGGTCGGCCGCGCCGGTTGTCGAGTGAGCGGAGCAGTCTGAGATGGCCCGCGGACGGTTGCGCGTCTATCTCGGTGCAGCTCCGGGCGTCGGCAAGACGTTCGCGATGCTCAACGAGGGTTGGCGGCGTGACCAACGCGGGACCGACGTCGTGGTGGGATACGTCGAGACGCACGGCCGCCAGAACACGCGGGGCCAGATCCGCGATCTCGAGGTGATGCCGCGCAAGGCCACGCAGTACCGCGGCCGCGAGTTCGAGGAGATGGACCTCGACGCCCTCCTGGCTCGCAAGCCGAAGATCGCGCTGGTCGACGAGCTCGCTCACACCAACGTCCCCGGGTCCCGGAACGAGAAGCGGTGGCAAGACGTCGACGAGCTGCTCGACGCCGGGATCGACGTCATCTCGACCGTCAACATCCAGCACCTCGAGTCGGTGAACGACGTGGTCGAGCGGATCACCGGCGTCCGTCAGCACGAGACGATTCCCGACGAGATCGTGCGCAAGGCCGAGCAGGTCGAGGTCGTCGACATGACCCCCGAAGCGCTGCGCCGACGCATGGCGCACGGGAACGTCTACCCCGCGGAACGGGTCGATGCGGCCCTCGGCAACTACTTCCGACCCGGCAACCTCGCCGCGCTCCGGGAGCTCGCGTTGCTCTGGGTCGCCGACAAGGTCGACGAGAACCTCCAGGCGTACATGCAGGAACACGGGATCGACGCGACGTGGGAGACCCGGGAGCGTGTCGTCGTCGCACTCACCGGGGGCCCGAGCGGTGAGGATCTGATCCGCCGCGCGTCGCGCATGGCGGCGCGCACCCGCGGCGAGCTGGTCGGCGTGCACGTGAGCGCGAGTGACGGACTGGCCGGTCCGCCGACCGGCAATCTCGCGGCGCACCGTCTGCTGCTCGAGCAGCTGGGCGGGACGTATCACGAAGCCGTGGGCGAAGACATCGGGACCGCGCTGGTGCGGTTCGCAGAAGCCGAGCACGCGACCCAGTTGGTGATCGGCTCCACCCATCGGTCGCGCTGGTCGGAGTTGACGCGCGGTTCGATCATCTCGCGGGTGCTCCGCCAGGCCGGACCGATCGACGTCCACGTCATCTCGAGCGGACGTACCACCGACGCCGAGGATCCGAGCTCGACGGTTCGGCGCCGCCGGGTGGCGCTGTCGACGCGCCGTCAGACGATCGGGTGGACGATCGCGGTCGTCGGGCCGCTCCTCTTGACCCTCGTCATGGCCAACCTCCGCAGCGCGCTCTCGTTGCCGAGTGAGCTCCTGCTGTACCTGCTCATGGTGGTGATCGCTGCTGCCGTGGGTGGCCTCCGCCCCGCCCTGTTCGCGAGCGGGTCCGGGTTCCTGCTCGGCAACTGGTACTTCACTCCTCCCCAGCACACGTTCAGCATCTCCGAGGGCGAGAACGTTCTCGCGTTCGCGATCTTCCTGATCGTGGGTGTGCTCGTCAGCACGCTCGTGACCACCGCGGCCCGGAGGTCCGCGGAGGCGGCTCGGGCGAACGCCGAGGCCACGGCGTTGGCGCGCCTGGGTGCGGGATTGCTCGGTGAGGAAGATCCACTTCCTGCGCTGATGACGCACCTCCGCACGACCTTCGAAGTCGATTCCGTCGCGGTGCTGCGCCGCGAGGGCGCCGGATGGCGGGTCGAGAGCTCCGCGGGCGAGCCGGTGCCCAGCCGTCCCGACGAAGGCGCGCTCAGCGTGCCGCTCGACGAGACGATGCAGCTCGTCGTCACCGGCGAGGGACTCGACGAGACCGACCTGAGCGTGCTGCGCGCGTTCACCGGGCAGCTGTCGCTCGCGCTCGAGAGCCGTCAGCTGCGGGCCGAGGCCGCGGTCGCCGAGGGCCTCGCCGAGGCGAACGAGCTGCGCACCGCGCTCCTCGCCGCGGTGTCGCACGATCTCCGCACTCCGCTCGCGTCGATCAAGGCCTCGGCGACGAGCCTGTTGCAACGCGACGTGGCGTGGACACCCGAAGCGACGAACGAGTTCCTCGAGACGATCGACGAAGAAGCCGACCGACTCACCTCGTTGGTCGGGAACCTCCTCGACATGAGTCGACTGAACGCCGGCGCGTACGACCTCGTGCTCTACGACGTCGGTCTCGAGGAGGTGGTCGGGCGGGCGGTGTCCGGGCCGCTGGAACGATCCGACCGGGTCGTGATCGACGTTCCCGAGACGCTGCCGCGGGTCCATGCCGATCCGGCGCTGCTCGAGCGCGCGATCGCGAACGTGATCGAGAACGCGGTCGCGTGGTCGTCGGGCGCACCGCCAGTGCGCGTCGAAGCCGGCGCAGTCGGCGATCGGGTCGACCTGCGGGTCGTCGATCGCGGTCCCGGTGTCCCGCCCGACCAACGGGCCGACATCTTCCAGCCGTTCCAACGGCTCGGTGACGGCGGGGGTGGCACCGGGGTCGGCCTCGGGCTCGCCGTCGCACGTGGCTTCGTGGAGATCATGGGCGGGAGGATCTCCGCCGAAGACACCCCGGGCGGGGGTCTCACGATGGTCATCAGCCTCCCGACCACCGCGGAGACGACGACGACGGTGGAGGTCCCGTGAGCCGGGTGCTCGTGGTCGACGACGAAGCGCCGATCCGGCGCGCGCTCGGCGTCAACCTGCGCGCCAGGGGCTACGACGTCGATCTCGCGGAGAGCGGCGAGGAAGCGCTCGAGCTCGCGGCCCGTCACCACCCCGACGTCGTCGTGCTCGATCTCGGTCTCCCGGGGATCGACGGCGTCGACGTCATCGTCGGTATCCGGGGTTGGTCGGCGGTCCCGATCGTGGTGCTGTCGGCGCGCGACGCCGAAGCCGCGAAGGTCGCCGCGCTCGATGCGGGCGCCGACGACTACGTCACGAAGCCGTTCGGCATGGACGAGCTCCTCGCCCGGCTCCGGGCCGCATTGCGACGCGCATCTCCCGGCGACGCCGAAGCAACCGTCGAGACCCCCGACTTCGCCCTCGACTTCGCGGCGAAGCGCGTGCACGGACCGGCCGGCGAGATCAAGCTGACGCCGACGGAGTGGCATCTCGTCGAGGTGCTCGCCCGCAATCCCGGCAAGCTGATCTCGCAGCGCCAGCTCCTCCAGGAGGTGTGGGGCCCCGACTACGGCGAGGAGACCAACTACCTCCGCGTCTTCATGGCCCAGGTGCGCCGCAAGCTGGAACCGGAGCCGTCGCGCCCGCGGTACTTCATCACCGAACCCGGAATGGGCTACCGATTCGAGCCGCCGGTCGCGTGACGAGCGGTGTCTTCGACCGCGTCGACCATCGCGCGTCCGGTTTGCGCCGTCGGACTACGGTCGCCGCTCGTGAACCGCAGCCGGGTGACCCGCATCGTCGCATCTCTCGCCGTCCTGACGTTGATCCTTGCCGCGTGCTCGAGCGACGACTCGAGCTCGACGAAGCAGTCGACGACCACGACCGCCGGGAAGGCATCGGGCCGGAAGCCGAACTCGCTGCTCAGCGCCGCGCAGGTCAAGACCGTGCAGACCGACCTCACGACGGTCGGCTGCTTCAGCGGCACCATCGACGGTGTGATCGGACCAGTGACGCGGGCCGGGATCGAGGCGTTCCAGCAGGCGGAGTCCATTCCGCCCGACGGGCAGTACGGCCCGGTCACCAAGCAGAAGCTCGTCATCGTCGTGGGCGATCGGGTGAAGGTGTGTGCCCAGACACCGAGCCCGCCGGTCACGACCGGCCCCCCGTGCACGACCAGTGCGATCGTCGCCGCGTTGCCGTCGGGAACGTCGATCCTCGACTTCGGCTGCGACAGCGGATGGGCGTGGGCGGGCGTCGATGTGAACACCGGTCAGGACGGCTACGAGGCCACGGATCTGCTCAAGGCCGACGGCGACGCGTGGACCGTCGTCGACCGGACCCAGTACTGCGTGCCCGCGAGCGACATCCCGGCCGACGTCTACAACCCCGGCTGCACGACCAACTGATCCTCGGGCGTCGCACCCCGGGACGGGCGCACCCGGACGTCAGTGTTCGAGGTCGTCGTGGATCTGCTCGACCATCGCCTCGGCCTCCGCGGCGAGTCACCAACCGCTGCTCCCGGCGGTGCTTGCGGATCTCGAGGAGAGGCGGGATGACCGAGATGAGGATGATGAGACCGATGATGGGGAGCAGGTAGCGGTCGACGTTGGGGATCGCCTCGCCCAGGAAGTACCCGGCCATCGAGATGCCGAACGCCCACATGAACGCGCCGAGCACGTTGAACGCGAAGAAGGAGCGTTGCTCCATGTCGCCGACGCCTGCGAGCATCGGTGCCAGCGTCCGCACGAAGGGCACGAACCGCGCGAGGACGATCGAGCGCGGACCGTGCTTGTCGAAGAATTCGCGCGACTGGTCGACGTACTGCTGTTTGAAGATCTTCGAATCGGGCCGCCGGAAGAGCGCCGGACCGAACTTCTTCCCGATCCAGTAGCCCGTCTGGGCGCCGAGCACCGCCGCGACGAACACACCGACCGCGACCACCCAGATGTTCAGCCCGAACTTGTTCTGGGACGCGAGGAGACCGGCTGTGAACAGCAGCGAGTCGCCCGGGAAGATCAGACCGAGCAGAAGGCCTGATTCGGCGTAGATGATCAGGATCAGCCCGATTGCACCGAAGGTTCCGATGAGCTGCTTCGGGTCGAGGAGCTCCATGGGCCTGGGAGGTTAGACGCCGACCTCCCCACAGCCCCAGCCGGGGTGCATTTGACAGCCGCACGATCGGTCTGGCACTACGGAAAAGGGGAAGCACCGCTACGGTGACCCCCGTCCCGAACCGAGAGAGAGAACCGTGCCCAGATCCTTGGTGATCGTCGAGTCACCTGCGAAGGCCAAGACCATCAAGGGGTTCCTCGGCGCCGACTACGACGTCGAAGCGAGCTACGGCCACGTCCGCGACCTCGAGGCCAAGGGGCTCAGCGTCGACGTCGACGACCACTTCCGCGTCGACTACGTGGTGTCGCCGCAGAACCGTGCGACCGTCGCCAAGCTGAAGGCCGCGCTCAAGGGTGCCGACGAGCTCATCCTCGCGAGCGACGAGGATCGGGAGGGCGAAGCGATCGCGTGGCACGTGCGCGAGGTGCTGAAGCCGACGGTTCCGGTGAAGCGGATGGTGTTCCACGAGATCACCCCCGAGGCGATCCAGGACGCGATCGACCATCCCCGCGACCTCGACATGAAGCTCGTCGAATCGCAGGAGGGTCGACGGGTCCTCGACCGACTGGTCGGCTACGAGGTCTCGCCTGTGCTGTGGCGCCGAGTCGGTGGGGCGCGTTCCGCGGGCCGGGTGCAGAGTGTCGCGACCCGCCTGGTCGTCGAGCGTGAGCGCGAACGGATGGCGTTCAATGCCGCGGGCTACTGGGACCTCGACGGGAACTTCGCCGCGCTCGGCATCGACTTCGGTGCTCGCCTCGCCGAGCTCGACGGGAAGCGGATCGCCACCGGTCGGGATTTCGATGCCTCGACCGGTGCGCTGAACGCCGGATCGGATGTTCGTCACCTCGACGAGGCCGACGCGGTCGCACTTGCGCAACGACTCACCGACTCGACCTTCACGGTCGCGTCGGCGGAGTCGAAGCCGTTCTCCGAACGCCCCAAGGCTCCGTTCAAGACCACGACGCTGCAGCAGGAGGCCGGCAACAAGCTCCGTTTCAGCGCGGCGCGCACCATGTCGATCGCGCAGGGGCTGTACGAGCGGGGCTTCATCACCTACATGCGGACCGACTCCGTCCAGCTCTCGCAGCAGGCGCTCGATGCCGCTCGCACGCAGATCGTCGAGCGGTTCGGGCGCGACTACCTCCCGCCCGCACCTCGTTCCTACGCGAACAAGGTGAAGAACGCCCAGGAGGCGCACGAAGCGATCCGACCGGCCGGCGCGCAGTTCCGCACGCCCGACTCCGTGGCGAACGAGCTCAACCGCGACGAACGCGCGCTGTACGAGCTCGTCTGGATGCGCACGGTCGCGAGCCAGATGACCGACGCCCGAGGTCGCACCCTCACGCTGCGGCTGGCTGCGGCGTCGACCACGAATGAGCAGGCCATCTTCCGGACCTCGGGGCGCACGTACGAGTTCCTCGGCTTCCGTGCCGCGTACGTCGACGTGAGCGAGACACCGGTGTCCGAGGATGCCGAGGCGAATCTCCCCGGGGTCTCGGAGGGTGACGCGGTGGCGTGCCGCGGGATCGACCCCTCGGGTCACACCACCCAGCCCCCCGCCCGGTACACCGAGGCGAGCCTCGTCGCCGAGCTCGAGCGACGCGCGATCGGTCGGCCGTCGACGTACGCGTCGATCATCGACAAGATCACGAACGAACGCGGCTACGTGTGGAAGAAGGGCACCGCGCTCGTTCCTTCGTGGACTGCGTTCGCCAAGATCCAGCTGATGGAGCGGTACTTCGGCCACCTCGTCGACTACGGCTTCACTGCCGCGATGGAAGAAGCGCTCGACGAGGTCGCGGCCGGGCGCGCCGAAGCCGAGAAGTGGCTCCACGCGTTCTACTTCGGCAATGGCCACGAGGGGTTGAAGGAGCTCGTCTCCGACGAACGCCTGGCGAAGATCGACAAGAGCGAGGTCAACGCCGTCCGCATCGGTACCGACCAGGCGGGCAACGAGATCGTCGTGCGCGTGTGGAACAACGGTGAGACCCTCCACCGACTCGATGAGAAGGCACCGCTCCCGGCCGACATGGAGCCCGACGCGCTCACGGTCGAACGGGCCGAGGAGCTCCTCGCCAAGGGCGCCGCGGGGCCGCGCGAGCTCGGGGTCGACCCGGCCACGGGCGAGAAGGTGTTGGCGCTGAACGGCCGGTTCGGCCCGTTCGTGCAGCTCGGCGAGCTCGCCGAAGGTTCGAAGAAGAAGCCGCCGCGGGCGTCGCTCTTCTCGACGATGGATCCCGACACGGTCACGCTCGACGAGGCGTTGCAGCTGCTGTCACTGCCCCGGGTCGTCGGCGTCGACGAAGCCGGCGTGGAGATCACCGCCCAGAACGGGCGGTACGGCCCGTACCTCAAGAAGGGCACCGACAGCCGCAGCCTCGAGTCGGAGGAGCAGCTCTTCAGCATCACCCTGGAGGCGTCGGAGGCGATCTTCGCCCAGCCCAAGACGCGCCGCGGTCAGACCACCAAGGCGCCGCTCGCGGAGCTGGGCGCGCACCCCGACTCCGGTGCGCCGGTGCGGGTGCTCGACGGACGGTTCGGTCCGTACGTCACCGATGGCACCACCAACGCCACGGTGCGTCGGGGAATGGATCCGACCGCGCTGACGCTCGACGACGGCGTCGAGCTCCTGCGGGAACGGGCCGCACGCGGACCGGCCAAGAAGACTGCCAAGCGGGCGAAGAAGACCACGAAGAAGGCTGGCAAGAAGACGGCGAAGAAGTCGACGAAGACCGTCGTGAAGCAGACGACGAAGCGGGTGGTGAAGAAGGGGGCGAAGAAGCGGGCGATCAAGAAGGCCGCTGCCCGTCCGCCGGTGGCGGCACCCACCGACGTCGACGACGCTCCGCCGCTCTCCGACGACGACGCTTCCTGACGCCCGGAATCGATCCCCGAGCTGGCCGCTGTCCCACGGTCCGGCCAATAGGCTGACTCGCGGTGACCCGCGACCAGGCGCCGTTCATTCCCCCGACGCCCGGGGCGTCCCCGCTGCCGGCCTCGCCGTGGCGGGTCTTCGGAACGCGCGCGTTCTTCAAGCTGTGGATCGCACAGTGTCTTTCCAGCCTCGGCGACTGGGTCGGCTTCTTCGCCATCTTGGCCATCGCCACCCGCATCTCGGGGGGCTCCGCGGCAGCGGTGAGCCTCGTGGTCGGCGTCCGCATGGTGCCGGGTTTCTTCCTCGCCACTGTCGGCGGTGTGATCGTCGACCGCTTCGACCGGCGCAAGGTGATGGTCGTCTGCGACATCGGGCGCGCGGTGCTCCTGGTGCTCTTGCCGTTCGTCAATGCCCTGTTCGGGCTGGTGCTCATCTCGTTCGCGCTCGAGATCCTCACGTTGTTGTGGGGCCCGGCGAAGGATGCCTCGCTCCCGAACCTCGTTCCCGACGAGCAGCTCGCGTCGGCGAACTCGCTCGGTCTCGTCGCGGCCTACGGGACGTTCCCGATCGCGGCGGCGATCTCAGCGGCGCTCGCGGCGCTCGCGCACTGGCTCGGCGGATTCGACGCGCTGTCGTCGCTTGCGGTGAACCGCGAGGCTCTCGCGCTCTGGGCCGACGGCCTGAGCTTCGTGGCGTCGGCGTTGCTCATCTGGGGCCTTCCGCTCCCCAAGCCGGAGCGGAAGCCGGGACGTCGCATCGATTGGACCCAGACCTTCCGGGAAATCGTCGAGGGTCTGCGGTTCATCCGCTCCGAACGGCTCGTGAGGGCCGTGATGATCGGCCTCGCCGGCGGGATCATCGGCGCGGGTGCGATGGTGCCGCTGGGTGCGGTCTTTGCCGAAGAGGTCCTTGGTGGGAGCTCGCAATTCTTCACGCTCATGACCGGCCTCGGGATCGGTCTCGCGATCGGCGTCGCCACCCTGCTCGTGGTGCAGAAGCGAGTGCCACGCGACACGGTGTTCACCACCGCGGTCATGGGCGTCGGCGCCTTCTTGGTGGTTGCAGCATCGTTCGACAACATCGTGCCCGTCGTGTTGTTCATCGCCGCGGTCGGAGGGTTCGCCGGCACCGCGTACATCACGGGCTTCACGTTGCTCCAGGAGAACGTGGCCGACGAGCTGCGCGGCCGAACGTTCGCCACTCTCTACACCGTCGTCCGGCTCTGTCTCCTCGTGTCCCTCACCATCTCGCCGCTGTTCGCGGATCTCTTCGACTGGCTCACGGAGGTCGTTCTCGGCCCGAGCCGCACCGTCGCGATCGGCAGTGTGAACTACGCCGTTCCGGGCGTGCGTGTCGCGCTGTGGGGCGGTGGGCTCGTGACGTTGGCTTCGGGCATGCTCGCCAGGATTCTCGTCCGTCGGGCGCGTCGGGCGCGTCCTGCCTTGGATTCGAACGTCACGTGACGCGTCCGGGGAGCGCTCCATGCTTCATCGTGCTCGAAGGAGCAGACGGGAGCGGGAAGTCGACGCAGGTGTCCCGACTCGCCGACCGCCTGCGCGCGAGTGGCCGAACGGTGGTCGAGACGTTCGAACCCGGTGCCACCGTGCTCGGCGCCCGGATCCGGGCCATCGTGCTCGATGGTCCCGATGCGTCGGTCGGGACCGAGAGTCCGTCGGCGATCACGGAAGCGCTGTTGATGGCCGCCGACCGTGCCCAGCACGTGGCCGAGGTCGTCCGACCCGCGCTCGCTCGGGGCGCATGGGTCGTCTGCGACCGCTTCGTGCCGTCGTCGCTCGTCTACCAAGGCGTCGCACGCGGCCTCGGAGTCGATGCGGTCGCGGATGCGAGCGCATGGGCGACCGGTGGACTCGAGCCCGACCTGGTCGTCGTGCTCGATGTCGATGATTCGGTCGCCGACGTCCGGCGCAGTCAGTCGGACCGACTCGAACGCGAAGGGAACGTGTTCCACGGTGCGGTTCGTGCCGCGTACCGGGAGCTGGCGCGATCCCACGGCTGGGCGTTGGTCGACGCGAACGACGATGCCGAGATCGTCGCGGACCGGGTGTGGTCGATCGCCGTGGAGGTCACCGGTGCCTGACGGATTCGATCCCTGGGCCGCGGTCGTCGGCCAGGATCGCGCCGTCGAAGTGTTGCGTCGGGCCGCGCTCCGACCGGTGCATGCCTACCTCCTCGTGGGTGGGCGCGGTTCCGGCGCCGAAGACGCGGCGCGCGCGTTCGCGTCGGTGCTGGTGGGGGCAGACGACGATCGCCCGCAGCGACGCGCGCATCCCGACGTGGTCGAGTTCGAGCCGGTCGCCAACGCCTATTCGGTCGACGAGGTTCGGGAGGGGATCATCCCCGAGGTCCATCGCAGCCCGATCGAGGGGCCGCGCAAGGTCGTGATCGTGCTCGACGCCGAGCGCCTCCGGGGATCGCCGGGATCGGGGGCGCGCCCGCGAGTGCGTTGTTGAAGACCTTGGAGGAGCCACCGTCCCGCGCGGTGCTGCTGCTCGTGACGTCGGCGCCCGGGGAGTTGCTCGACACGATCCGTTCGCGATGCCAACAGGTCGACCTCGCGGCGCTCGACGTCGGAACCTTGCGAGCGGCACTCGAGCGCGACGGCATCGATCCGGAACGCGCCGCGCTCTCCGCCCGGCTCGCCGGTGGTCAGATGGCGCGCGCCCGGCTGCTCGCCGGGCGGTACGCGCAGCTGCGCGACACGTTCTCGCTCGCGCCGGCGAGACTCGACGGTAGCGGTGCCGCCGCGGTCACGGTCGCCGAAGACCTTGCGGGTGCCGTGCAGGACGCCGCGACCGGGCTCCGCGCGACCCATGACGCCGAGGTGACCGCGCTCGACGTCGAGATCGAGCGGGCCGGATATCCACCCCGTGCCGCGCAGGCGCTCACCCGTCGGCTCCGAGAGCGCCACAAGCGAGAGGATCGTCGGGCCCGCACGGAGGCGCTGCACGAGGGCATCACCGCGCTGGAATCGATGTACCGCGACGCGCTCGCAGCCGGGTCGCCCCCGATGAACTCCGACCGCGACGTGCTCACCGTGAGCCCGCTGGCCGCCGCCGATGCACTCGATGCCTGCGCGGAGGCCCGACGGTCGTTCGAGTTCAACCCGAACGAGGGGCTCATGCTCGAGCGGCTGATGCTCCACCTCCCCGCGGGGTAGCCGGTCACCTCGCGGAAGATCGGTCCCGTCGTAGGCTCACCGCCTCGCAACCCTGGGAGGGCCAATGGGATCGGCACGGTGGTTCACATCGGCGGGTCTTCTGATCTTCGTCGTTGGAGTCGTCGACCTCATCTGGACGCAGACGGACATCGGAGGAGACACGACGGGATTCACCGCCAGCGCCTCGTATCGCTGGCAGGTGGCGACCGGACCACTCTTCTTGGTCGCGATCGGAGTTCTCATCTGCGCCGCTGCCCAGATCCTGGCCGTCGTGCAAGCGCGGACCCAGACTTCCGACGGACCCGATACCCCCGACGAGGGCGAGCTCTCGGATCGGTAGACTCTCGCGTTTCGCCGGGATAGCTCAGTAGGTAGAGCAGCTCACTCGTAATGAGCAGGTCAAGGGTTCGACTCCCTTTCCCGGCTCCACCAGCACCAACGGAACGGTTCGATCCGCGCCTATGCTGCGCCGGCAATTCCGGACAGGGAGGGCGAAATGGTGAAGGTGCCCGCAACGTTCAAGAGGGTGCTCAACGAGCGGCGCCGACGTCAGCGTCCGAGCCGGCCGGCCAAGGAAGTCTGGAGCGGTGCCCTCGAAGGTGAGGTCCTGTGGTGGGCCCGCCGTATGGACCTGTCGTCGGAGACATTCCAACTGCGCTGCGATCCGGCGCTCCCACTCCAAGAACAGGTCGCCGGGCTGATCGACGCGCCACCCGGCTCGGTGGTGAAGATCCTCGACGTCGGCGCCGGCCCGCTGACGATCCTCGGCAAGGTGCACCCCGACTGGACCGTCGACATCACCGCGGTCGATGCACTCGCCGACGAGTACAACCGCGTGCTGGACGAACACGCGATCGAGCCGATAGTCCGGACGGAAGCGTGCGAGACCGAACGCTTGTCGGAGCGTCTCCCGCAGGCGCACTTCGATCTCGGATACGCCAAGAACACGCTCGACCACAGCTACGACCCCGTGCGGGGAATCCGCGAGCTGATCGCTTGCGTGAAGCCCGGCGCACCCGTCTTGTCGAAGCATGGATGCAACGTCGCCGAGAAGGAGCGCCACCTCGGCATGCACCAGTGGAACTTCGACGTCGAGGGCGACGAGCTCGTCGTGTGCGCGGGAAGTCGCGCACCCTCGTCGTGCCGAAGTGAGCGATATCGCGACCATCGAGTCCATCGAGGTGTTCCCCTCGAAGCTGCGGGGAGCGGATGCAGGATGTCGTGCTGCGGAGGAACGGCTCCTGAGCCGGTGAGTCTCGGACCGCTCATCCGACGTCACGTAGCCCGCCCATCGTCGGCCACGCGTGTATGCCCCGCCTGCTCGACCGATGTCCTGCCAGCCAGCGTGCCGGTAGTGGGTCAGTTCTCAAGATTCAAGCGGACCCACTACCAACGTGCCATCCATCGCGCGCCCTCGGTATCCTGCCGGTCCCGCGCAGAAGGTCGCGCACCCCTTGACGATGTCGGATGCACGCGTGCAACTCTCGAGCAAGTCCATTCCGGTCGACGAACGTCTGATCCTTGCGCTCGACGTTCCGTCGTACGACGAAGCGATCGCGCTCGTCGATGAGCTCGGCGACACGGTCTCGTTCTACAAGCTCGGTCTCGAGCTGTTCGCGGCCGGCGTGTACCACGACCTCGCGCAAGAGCTCATGCGTCGAGGAAAGCACGTCTTCGCAGATCTGAAGCTGTTCGACGTCCCGGTCACCGTCAGCCGGGCCATCGAACGGATCAGGGACACCGGCGTCGAGTTCGTGACGGTGCACGGCAACGAGACGATGCTCGAAGCCGCGTGTGCCGTGAAGGGGTCCCTGAAGGTTCTCGCCGTCACCGTTCTCACCAGCTTGGACGAAGACGACATGGAGTCGATGGGCTTCCGGGTGCCGATCGGCGAGGTCGTTCTCTCGCGCGCATCCCGGGCGCTCGAGGTTGGTTGCGACGGAGTGATCTCGTCGGGCCTCGAAGCTCCCGAGCTCCGAAAGAACCTCGGTGATCAGTTCATCGTCGTCACCCCGGGCATTCGACCGGGCTTCAACAAGCCGGAAGACGACCAGAAGCGAACAGTCGATGTGGAGGAGGCGTTCCACAACGGCGCCGACTACATCGTCGTCGGGCGGCCGATCCACGGCGCACCCGACCACAAGATCGCGGCGCAGCAGATCCAGGATCGCATCGCAGCAATCTTCAGCTGAGCACGGGCGAACGCGGCTCGCCGGAGTCAGGCGGCGTGTGGTGGGCCGCCGGAGTGGGAGCCCGCATCGGCGCCCGACGCGGTGTCGTGCTCCTGCCCCTGTTCCTGTTCCTGCTCGCTTCGGATCTGGTCGGGTGACGGCACGTACTCCGACACCCGGTCGATCAGGCGGTGCGCGCTCGAGAGCATGCCGTCGTGGCGTTCGTGGTGACGGTGGCGGGCGAGCCACGCGCTGGCGAGCGCGCCGGCGCCGAACGCGACCGCGGGCACGATCACGACCATCAAGTCACTGAAGAGGTCCGATGCCTGGACCCCGATGCTGTCGGCGATGCTGGTCCAGCCCTGCGTCGTGACCGTCCCGACGCACCATGCCGCGATGCCGATGGTCAGCACCGCGCCCGAAAGCGCGAGCGGTCGTCGCATGACGTGCAGCGGGCGATCGGCCACCGCGAGAACGGTCCGGCGCCGCCACAGTGCGAACGCCAACATCACCGCGGCGATGCCGGCACCCACCGCCGCGCCGGTGTCGAGGGCCTGGCCGATCGGATGGGTGTTGGTGACGCCGACCACGTCGACCTGCGACGGGTGTCGCGGGTCGTAGCGGATCGGAAGCGTCGAGCGGACCCACTGGGTCGCCGTCGTGTCGACGTGTACGCCGGCGCGGTGCCGTTCACCACCGCGGTCCCAGTAGGCGAGGTCGAGGTCGAGACCGTCGTTCGCGCGGACCCCGCGGATGGTCGCGATCGTCGGCGTCCAGCTCCGGCTCACGGAGGTGTCGTGGCGCCACTCGTTCCAGGTCCGGTCGAGACGGAGAGCGCTCCCCACGAGCAGCGGCACCGCGAGCAGGATCAGGACGACGATCAGTGCCCCGATGAGCAACCGCACCGGGTTCTGCAGCGCGCCACGGGCGCGCAGCCACACCGCCGCAGCCCGGGTCTGGACGGTGGCGATGCCTCGTTCGAGGCGCGATTCGGGCGGAGGCGCGTCGACCATGGTCCATCCAGTGTGCCCGAGGACGCGCCGGTGCCTGTCGCGGGCGATCTCCCCTGAGCCTGCACCGGGGTTAGCGTGCCCGCCGAGACCCGGGAGGTCCGCGTGCCCGACGCTGATTCCGACGACGTCATCGTCGTCACGCACCTCACGAAGCAGTACAGCCGAGCCGTCCGCGCGGTCGACGATCTCGGTTTCACCGTGGGGAGGGGCCAGGTATGCGGACTCCTCGGACCGAACGGCGCGGGCAAGACCACGACCTTGCGCATGATGGTCGGGCTCGTGCGCCCGACCGCCGGTGGCGTGACGCTCTTCGGCGAGCGGGCCCGACCCGGGACCCCTGTGCTCCGGCGGGTCGGGACGATGATCGAACAGGCCGCCTTCGTCCCGTACCTCTCGGGAATGACGAACCTCCGGCTGTACTGGGAGAGCGGGGGTGCGTCGTTCCGCGATGCAGATCTCGACGGCGCGCTGGCGGTCGCCGGGCTCGGCGATGCGGTGAATCGCAAGGTCAAGACCTACTCCCAGGGCATGCGACAGCGGCTCGGCCTGGCCCGGGCTCTGCTCGGCCGGCCCGATCTGCTGCTGCTCGACGAGCCGACCAATGGCCTCGACCCGCAGGAGATGCGCGCGGTGCGCGATCTCCTGCGCGAGCTCGCGGCGCGCGAGGTGACGGTCCTCGTGTCGAGCCACCTCCTGGCCGAGATCGAACAGGTCTGCAGCCACGCGGTCGTGATGGACCGGGGTCGGCTGGTGACCCAGGGTTCGGTGGCCACGTTGCTCGCCGGTTCGACCTCGGCCTACCTCGAGGTCGACGACCCGGTGCGCGGACGCGAGGTGTTGGAGAAGGTGCCGGGTATCGCCGGGGTCACGGCCGAGCCACCGGGCCTCTCGGTCCGACTCGATGGTGCGAGTCGCTCGGAGCTCGTTGCCGCGCTGGTGGGCGCAGGAGTCGCGGTCGAGACGGTAACGGCTCGTCACCGCCTCGAAGACGCGTTCCTCGGCCTCGTCGGTGAGGAGACGGTGCGATGATCGCGGTGTTGCGGACCGAGGTCGCGAAGCAGGTCCGGCGCCCCCGAACATGGGTCGCGCTCGCAGTGATGATCGCGGTTCCGGTGATCGTCACGATCGCGCTGCACGCGAATCCACCGGATCGTGCGGGTGGGCGGGGCAACGGGTTCTTCTACCTCGCGCAGTTCAGCGGGCTCCTCATGCCGGTTGCCGCGCTGCAGTTCATGAGCCGGTTCCTCCTCGTCGCGGTCGTCGCGATGTTCGCCGGCGACGCGATCGCGTCGGAGGCATCGTGGGGCAACCTGCGGGCGATCCTCACCCGACCGGTGTCACGCGGTCGTCTGCTCGCGGCCAAGTCGGCCACGGTCGCGATCCTGATCTTGGCGGCGACCGGGTTCGTCGTCGTGGCTGCGCTCATCGCCGGGGTGATCGCGTTCGGTTGGCACCCGATCAACGTCCCGGTGGCGGGTATCGACCAGTCGACCGGCGAGCTGCTGCGCAACCTCGCGGTGGCAACGTTCTACGTCGCGATACAGGTCTCGGGGATCGCGGCGATCGGCCTCATGGTGTCGACGATGACCGATTCGGCGGCCGCTGCGGCCGCGGCTGCCTTCGGCTTCTACATCACCTCGGCGATCCTCGACGGCATCGATGCGATCGGTTCGATCCGCAACGTCTTCCCGACCCACTACTTCGATGCGTGGAACGTCCTGTTCACGGGTGGTCAGAGGGCGGACATGACCCGAGGTGTGCTCCTCCAACTCGGGTACATGGTCGTTGCGGGAACGGTGGCGTGGTGGTGGTTCCGCCGCAAGGACGTGCTCTCCTGATCGAATCTGTTGCTTCCGCGATGCCGTCCGATCGGTAAGGTCGCGGCCGATGGCGGATCAGGAGAAGTTCGCAGAGCTGGCGATGCCGTACATGGACGCCCTCTACTCCGCCGCGCTCCGGATGACCCGCAAGCCCGCCGACGCCGAGGACCTCGTCCAGGAGACCTACCTGCGTGCGTACCGGGGCTTCCCGGGCTTCCAGGAGGGCACCAACCTCAAGGCCTGGCTCTACAAGATCCAGACGAACACCTTCATCAACATCTACCGGGCCAAGAAGCGTCGACCCGAGCAGGTCGATCTCGACGACACCGAAGACTTCTACCTCTACCGAAAGCTCGGTGGGCTCGAGGCCGTCGAGTCGCAACGGACTCCGGAGACGGAGGTGCTCGACCAGATGCCCGAGGCCGTGGTCAAGGACGCCCTCGAGGCACTTCCCGAGCAGTTCCGGATGGCCGTCCTGCTCGCCGACGTCGAGGGTTTCTCCTACAAGGAGATCGCCGAGATCACCGATGTCCCGATCGGCACGGTGATGAGTCGGCTGCACCGCGGAAGAAAGCAGCTGCAGAAGCGGTTGTGGGATCTGGCTGTTGAACGAGGACTCGTCGAGGGTGCCTCGCCCACGGTCACGGGGGGATAGCGATCACATGATCCGAGGGCAGATGAGCGAGCGGACATGAGCGAACCCGGCGACCCTGCCGAGCCGGTGAACTGCGAAGAGGCGATCGTCGAGATCTACCAGTACCTCGACGGCGAGCTCACGACCTGGAAGCGGACCGCCATCACTCGGCACCTCGACGACTGCCCGCCGTGCGCGCAGGGGTTCACCTTCGAGATCGAGCTGCGCCAGGTGATCGCGACCAAGTGCCGTGACCGGGTCCCGCCCGAGCTGAAGCGCCGGATCGCCGAAGCACTCGGCCTCGACGCTCCGCCCGACTGAGCGCCCGACCGCGACCCGGTTCCCGCTGCCCCCCTTCGCGGATCTAGCATGACCCCCGTGTTCGCTCTTGCCCCCGTTGCCACAGAGCACCTCTGGTTCTTCTGGCTCGCGCCGGTGTTCCTCTTCAGCTTCTTCGCCGTGCTCGGTCTGGTCGCCGTCCAGTACTACCAGCGGGTCGTCAAAGTGAAGCGGGGCCGGTAGCGCGATGGCGTCGCCCCCGGTCGTCGACCTCCCCCTCGAGGGTGTCGAGCGTGACCGGGTCGCCAACGCGCCGGATCCCGTCGACTGGAAGCTCGCGGTCCGGGTCGCGCGTCGGGTGGCGGGTCGGGAGCCGCTCGCGGCGTCGTACCTCGCCGATTCGCTGCGCAGCGACTTCGCCGCGGTCACGATCGAGGCGGAGGCGCTCGTGACCGAGTTCACCGGTCTGCGTCCGTCGAGCCCTGCTCGCGGTCAGCTCCTCGACCGGGCCGGGTGGGTCGAGGCCAACGTCGAGTCGATGCAGCGTCTCCTCGCACCCTTGAGCGACAAGCTCGGGGAGCGCGTGGCGCACAGCCCGTTGGCTCCGATCGGTCGGCGGGTCGCCGGTACCGAGATGGGGATGCTGCTCGGTTGGGTGGGCAAGCGCGTCCTCGGCCAGTACGACCTCCTCGTCCCCGACGATCCCGCGCGGCCCTCGGCCGACGACGCCGTGTACTACGTCGGACCCAACGTGCTCGGGCTCGAGAAGCGCTACGCGTTCCGTCCGCGCGACTTCCGTCTGTGGATCGCGTTGCACGAGCTCACCCATCGGGCTCAGTTCACGGGTGTCCCGTGGCTCCGCCCGTACTTCCTCTCGCTCGTCGAACGATCGCTTTCGCTTGTCGAGCCCGACCCGACCCGACTCCTCCGGGTGCTCGGGAGGCTCGCCGACGATCTGCGGCGCGGGCGCAATCCGCTCGACGACGGCGGACTTGTCGGGTTGCTCGCGACCCCGGAGCAGCGTGAGCTGCTCGAACCAGACGCAGGCGCTGATGTCTCTCCTCGAAGGCCACGGCAATCTGGTGATGAACCAGCTCGGCCGCGAGCACGTCGCCGGCCAGGAGCGGATGGCGCACATCCTGCAGGCCCGCCGCAGCGCCGGCGGTCTCACCGCGCTGGTGCAGAAGCTGCTCGGCTTCGAGATGAAGATGCGCCAGTACGAGGTCGGCGAGCGCTTCTGCGACGCCGTCGTCGCGGAAGCCGGTCTTCGGGCGCTCGATGCCGCGTGGCAGGGCCCCGAGAACCTCCCGACCCTCGACGAGCTCGACGAGCCGGTCGAGTGGTTGCGCCGCGTCGGCGCCTAGTCGATGCCCGTCGTTCTCGTCGTCGACGACGAGCCCGACATCCGCAGCCTGATGAAGATCAACCTCGAGGCCGCGGGCTACTCGGTCGTCACCGCCGCGAGCGGGCGAGGAAGCACTCGATCGGGTGCGCCGCAACCCGCCCGACGCGATGTTCCTCGACCTCATGATGCCGGGCATCGACGGCTGGGCGGTGCTGGCCGAGCTCAAGGCCGGGCGGGATGCGGGCTCGGAGATCCCGGTGTTTCTCGTCACCGCGCTCCACGACGGCGAGCTCCAGGTGCGGGGGAGCATCGAAGGGGCGCTGCGCTACATCACCAAGCCGTTCGATCCGATCGACCTGGTCGACGCGCTCGAGCAGGTGCTCGACCCCGACGCACCCTCTGAACGCGAGCTGCGGCGGCGCGTCCAGTCGGCCGCGCTGGAGGCGATCGCCCGCTCCGAACGTGGATCCGACACCGACTCCGACCTCCGGGCCGACCCCCGGGTACGACTGACGCGACTCGAGCACGCGCCACCGCCCGAGATCGCGCCGACGCGCGCGAACGGCAGTCGCGCGAGCGGCTCGCGTCGCTCACGACGAAGCAGCGCGCCCTCGTCGACGAGCTCGCGACCGGTGCATCGGTCGCGACCGTCGCGCAGGAGCTCGCGACGAGCCGGAGCAACGTCTACGCGAGTCTGCGTCGCGTCTGTCGCAAGCTCGGCGTCTCGGGGACCCACGATCTCCTCGAGCTCGTCCGTCGCGACAAGCTCGACGGCTCGCCATGAGCCTCCCGGTCGGGGACTTCGCCGGGCTGGTCGCCCCGGTGGTGGTCGCGTGCTCGGGCGGTGCCGACTCGCTCGCGCTGCTCGCGCTCGCCGTCGACGCGGGGCTGCAGCCGATCGCGGTGCACGTCGACCACGGGTTGCGGCCCGGGAGCGCGTACGAGAGCGGTGTCGTCGAGGCCGCGGCGGTCCGCCTCGGTGCGGAGTTCCGGGCCCGCACGGTCAGTGTCGCGTCGGGTTCCAACCTCGAGGCCCGGGCGCGCGCAGCCCGCGTACGCGGCGCTCGAACGGGCCCGACGGGAGCTCGGCGCCACTGCCGTGCTGACCGGGCACACGGCCGATGATCAGGCCGAGACGGTGGTGCTGAACCTGCTGCGGGGAGCGGCGCACCGATGGTCTCGCCGGCATCGCGGCCCGCCGGGGGACGCTCGCCCGTCCGTTGCTTGCTGTCCGACGGGCCGAGACCCACGCGATCTGTCGGGCCCTCGATCTCTGCCCGGTCGACGATCCGATGAACTCGGATCCGAGGTACCGCCGGGTCTTCGTGCGGCGCGAGGTGCTCCCCGCGCTGGAGCGCGCGGCCCGCCGCGACCTCGTCCCGGTGCTCGCCCGTCAGGCCGAGGTGCTGCGGGCGGAGTCCGACCTTCTCGACGGGTTGGCAGTCGACGCGTTGGCGCGTGTGGGCGGTCCGGAGCCGCGCGCGACCGACCTGGCCGCGCTCCGACTCGCCCTCGCCCGCCGCGCGATCCGCGTCTGGCTCCGTGCTCCGGCGCCGTCGTTCGACGAGGTCGAGCGGATCCTGAGGGTGGCCCGCGGCGAGGCCCGAGCGACCGAGCTCACCGGCGCGCGCCGGGTCGAGCGGCGCGGCGGGGTCCTCCGACTCCGAGTCCAGCCCGCGCGGAGCGCGTTCGGTCAGCGTGCCGTTCCCGGGTGCCGCGGCCGTGAGCGGGCTGCGACTCGAGAGTTGGGTCGAACACGCCGCGCCCGTGCATTGGCCCGACGGTCGGTGGACCTGCGTGCTCGACGCCGAGGCCGCGGGCGAAGTGGGTCGCCTCGTCACGCTCGATTCAGGGAGCGGTGTGCTGGCCCGCGCCGACGGAGCCGAGCTGTGGAGGGTGGGGTACGGTGTCGCCACTTCCGCTTGCATCCGTCCGGGTACGCGTCGGTTCCTCTGGATCAGTGCAGAGCTCGGCGTTGCGGAGGTCGCGACTTCGCCGGTTTCGCCGAGTCGCGACGCGTACGTCACGGGAGAGCGCGCGTGATCGATCCTCGAATCGGCCGGATCGTGGTCGGCGAAGACGAGTTGCGCGAGCGCGTCGCCACGCTCGGCAAGGAGATCACCGCCGACTACAGCGAGCGGCCCCCGCTCCTCGTCGGCGTGCTCAAGGGCGCGTGCATGTTCATGAGCGACCTCTCCCGAGCGATCGACCTGCCCGTCGAGTTCGACTTCATGGCGGTGGCCTCGTACGGGTCGTCCACCCGCACGAGCGGCGTGGTCCGGATCGTGAAGGACCTCGACATCGAGCTCACCGGTCGTCATGTCCTGATCGTCGAGGACATCGTCGACTCGGGGCTGACGCTGGCGTATCTGCGCAAGACGCTGGCCGCGCGGCAGCCCGCGTCGCTCGAGGTGTGCGCCCTGCTCCTGAAGGAGGGCCTCCAGAAGGAGGAGCCCGACCTGAAGTACGTGGGCTTTCGGATCCCGCCCGACTTCGTCATCGGGTACGGACTCGATGTGGCGGAGCGATACCGGAACCTGCCCTATGTCGCCGAGTACGTGGACGGCGACCCGGGATAGCCGGAGATCCCACGCAGATCTCGCTTTCTCGTCCGGTCGGGGTGGCCTGTAACCTTTGCGGCCTTGAGCAAGCGCCGGCGCAACCTCGTCGTCGCCGTGGTGGTCATTCTCCTCGGCGTCGTGCTGGTCACCCAGGTGCTGCGTCGCGACTCGGACCGCAAGACCCTCGACCTCTCGTCCTTCGAGTCGCACCTCTCCAACGGTGACGTGCGCGACGCCACGCTCTACGACCGAGATCACGTCGTGAAGGGCACGCTCACCAACGGGACCAAGTACGAGGTGAAGTTCCCGGAGCAGTACTCCGACGAGATCACCAAGGAGATCCGCGGGCCAAGGTGGCGAAGTTCGACGTCGACTCCCAGCAGGCCAACCCGTGGCTGGCATTCATCGCCGGGATCATGCCGTTCCTGTTGATCATCGGCCTGGCCATCTTCTTCATGAGCCAGATGCAGGGCGGCGGCAACCGGGTCATGAGCTTCGGGAAGTCGCGGGCCAAGGCGGTCTCGAAGGATTCGCCCAAGACCACGTTCGCCGACGTCGCCGGTCTCGACGAAGCCGTCGAGGAGCTCCAGGAGATCAAGGACTTCCTGGCATCGCCCTCGAAGTTCCTCGACATGGGCGCCAAGATCCCGAAGGGCGTCCTGCTCTACGGCCCGCCCGGCACCGGCAAGACGCTCCTCGCCAAGGCGGTCGCGGGTGAGGCTGGCGTCCCGTTCTTCTCGATCAGCGGTTCCGACTTCGTCGAGATGTTCGTCGGCGTCGGTGCATCACGCGTGCGTGACCTGTTCGAGCAGGCGAAGAACGCCGCTCCCGCGATCATCTTCGTCGACGAGATCGACGCGGTCGGCCGTCATCGCGGTGCCGGAGTCGGCGGCGGTCACGACGAGCGAGAGCAGACGCTCAACCAGCTCCTCGTGGAGATGGACGGCTTCGACGTCAAAGCGGGAGTGATCCTTCTCGCGTCGACGAACCGCCCCGACATCCTCGACCCGGCGCTCCTGCGGCCCGGACGGTTCGATCGCCAGATCGTCGTCGACCGCCCCGATCTCGAGGGCCGCAAGGCGATCCTGCGGGTCCACGCCGGCCTCGAAGCCGCTCGCCGAGGGTGTCGATCTCGACGTGATCGCCCGCCGGACCCCCGGGTTCACCGGCGCCGATCTCGCCAACCTCATGAACGAGGCCGCGCTCCTCGCGGCTCGCTACGACCTCAAGCAGATCGGCCTCGTCCAGCTGGAGGAGGCGATCGACCGGGTCATGGCCGGCCCCGAACGCCGGAGCCGGGTGATCTCCGAGCGCGAACGTCGGGTCATCGCGTATCACGAGGGTGGGCACGCGCTCGTGAGCCATGCGCTCCCGAACACCGACCCGGTGCACAAGGTCTCGATCATCCCCCGCGGCCGCGCGCTCGGCTACACGCTCACGCTGCCGATGGAAGACAAGTTCCTCGTCACTCGCAGCGAGCTGACCGACGAGCTCGCGATGTTGCTCGGTGGGCGCACCGCCGAAGAGCTGATCTTCGCCGACCCCACCACCGGCGCGCAGAACGACATCGAGCGGGCCACGGTCGTCGCCCGCCAGATGGTCACCGAGTTCGGCATGAGCGACGCGCTCGGGCCGATGCGGTTCGGTCAGGCGCAGGGCGAGGTCTTCCTCGGACGCGACTTCCAGTCGACCCCCGACTACTCCGACGACGTCGCGATGCGCATCGACAACGAGGTCCGTTCTCTGATCGACGGCGCGCACCACGCAGCGCGAGACATCCTCGAGACCAACCGGGTCGTCCTCGAACACCTCGCCGACGCGCTGATGGAGCACGAGACTCTCGAAGCCGCGCAGGTGCAGGAGATCTTGAAGCCGGTTCCCGTATACGAGCGGACGCCGGGGAGCGGCCGACCCGCGGCCGCCGCTGCCAGTGACTCGTCGCCACCCCGCCGCTCGCCTCCGAGCTCGAGCTGACCGTGGGCGAGGTCGACAAGGCGCGGATCACTGCTGCCGTCCGCGAGATCCTCGTCGCGATCGGCGAGGATCCGGATCGCGACGGCCTCGTCCGCACGCCCAATCGAATCGGCGAGATGTACGCCGAGCTGTTCAGCGGCTTGCACGAGGATCCGTCGCGGCACCTCGCGGTCACGTTCGAAGCTGATCACGACGAGATGGTGATGATCCGCGACATCCACCTCGCCAGCGTCTGCGAGCACCACCTGATCCCGTTCACGGGCCGGGCCCATGTCGCGTACATCCCCGGCGACGACGGCCGCATCACCGGACTGTCGAAGATCGCCCGTCTCGTCGACGGCTTCGCCCGGCGACCGCAGGTGCAGGAACGCCTCACGACCCAGATCGCCGACGCGCTGGTCGACGTGCTCGAGCCCGACGGTGTGTTCGTGGTCATCGAGGCCGAGCATCTCTGCATGTCGATGCGCGGGGTCCGCAAGCCGGGAGCGCTCACGGTCACTTCGGCGGTGCGGGGCCTGTTCAAGGACAACCCGGCCACGCGGGCCGAGGCCATGAGCTTCATCGGCCAGGCCGGGCGGCGTTTCTGAACGTCTCCTGACTGGTCCGACATCGGGTGGGCGGACGGTACGCTCTGCCCGATGTTCACCTGGGAGCACCTGCTGCGCCGCCAGTCCACCCCGGTGATGGGCATCGTCAACGTCACCCCCGATTCTTTCTCCGACGGTGGTCGGTTCCTCGAGCACGACGCTGCCGTCGCGCACGGGCTCTCGCTGGTCGCGGAGGGTGCCGCGGTGCTCGACGTGGGAGGCGAGTCGACCCGCCCGGGAGCGGAGCCCGTCGACGCCGACGAGGAGTTGCGCCGGGTCGTCCCGGTGGTCCGGCGGCTCGTCGACGAGCTCGCCACGCTGGGCTCGCCGGTGCCGGTGAGCGTCGACACCACCAAGGCGGTGGTGGCCGGCGCCGCGCTCGACGCAGGCGCCTCGATCGTCAACGACGTCTCGGCCGGTCGGACCGATCCCGCGATCCTCGATGTGGTGGCCGATGCCGGTGCCGGCTACGTCGCGATGCACATGCTCGGCGAACCGCGCACGATGCAGAAGGATCCGCAATACGGCGATGTCGTCGACGACGTCGCGGAGTTCCTCGTCGAGCGCCTCGCCGCGCGCGCGCGTCGCGGGAATCGATCCGGCCGCATTGATGGCCGACCCGGGAGTCGGGTTCGGCAAGCGGGTCGCGCACAACCTCGAGCTCCTGGCCCGGCTCCCGGAGCTTGCCGCGCGCGTCGAAGTCCCGATCCTCGTCGGGTCGTCGCGGAAGACCTTCATCGGCACCGTGCTCGGCGACGACGACCCGACGCGACGCGAGGAAGGGACGTTGGCCACGGTTGTCTACGCGCTCGACCACGGTGCGGCGATGGTCCGGGTGCACGACGTGCGTGCCGCGTCGCGGGTCGCGCGCCTGCTCCGAGTCATGGACGAGAGCGCGGCATGAGAGGTCGATGGGCGCAGGGGCTCGAGCCCCGTTTCTTCTGCTGGATCATCAAGGACCGGCTCGCCGGCTCGGAGCGACCCGGTGGCTTCGCCCGCAACCACCGGAAGGTCCGGCGCCAGGAAGAGCTCATCTGGCTCCGCCAGCACGGGATTCACCCACGTCGTGTCGCTGCTCGAGTCCTCCCACAACCTGCACGCGTACGACGAAGCGGGGATCGCGTACCTCCAGGTGCCGTTGGGCCGCAACGACGAGATGCCCCAGCGGCTCGCCGAGATCTACCGGACCATCGCGCGCTTTCTCGACGATCCGTCGGAACGTGTCCTCGTGCACTACGAGGAGTTCGGCGATCGCCTCATCGGAGTCTTCGCCGGGTACCTCATCTACACCGGGTTGGTCCCCGAAGGCCCGCACGCGATCCAGGTGCTCGAGAAGCAGACCGGACGCCAGATGGGAACCATCGGTCGTGAGATCGTCGCGGCGACGCTCTCCGATCAATTGCTGCGTCAGCGAACCGAATGACCGACCGGATCCTGATCGTCGGTGTGCGCGAGCTGGGCGTGCACGGAGTGCTCCCGGAGGAGCAGGCGCGACCTCAACCGTTCGAGGTCGACGTGGAGCTCGAGGTCGACGTGGCCAAGGCGGGTGCGAGTGACAACCTCGACGACACCGTCGACTACGCGGCGGTCTCCGAGGCGATCGCGCGCGTCGTGTCGTCGGAGCGCTACCAGCTGCTGGAGCGGCTCGCGACGCGGATCGGCGAGGTGTGCTCCGCCGACACCCGAGTCACGGGGGTGACGGTCACCGTGCGCAAGCTCAACGCGCCCGTCCGGGCGATGATCGATCACGTTGCGGTGCGGATACACCGGTAGCACGTGGCCGGCGAAACGATCGTGAGCATCGCGTACCTCGGTCTCGGAGCGAACCTGGGCGATCGCGCCGGTGCGCTCCAGCGAGCCGTCAACAGCCTGACGTCCACGCCGGCAGTCACGGTCGTGGCTTTGTCCGAGGTCTACGTGACGGAACCCGTCGGCGGACCTGAGCAACCCGAGTTCTTCAACGCAGTCGTCGCGCTCGAGACCGAGCTCA
Source organism: uncultured Actinomycetes bacterium (assembly GCA_963829475.1). GTDB lineage: Bacteria > Actinomycetota > Acidimicrobiia > IMCC26256 > JANYLB01 > JANYLB01. The sequence goes on from CAWHIU010000004.1 coordinate 349,333, forward strand.
CGGCGCGGGAGCTGCTCGAGCTCGCCCACCGACTGGAGGCCGACGCGCATCGGGTCCGCCACGAGCGGTGGGGTCCTCGGACGCTCGATGTCGACGTGTTGCTCGTGGGCGACTCCCATGTGGACGAACCCGACCTCGTGGTTCCGCATCCGCGCATGTGGGAGCGGGGCTTCGTCCTTGCGCCGCTCGCCGACGTCGCGCCGGAGCTCGTGCATCCGCCGACGTCGGGCGTTTGGCGAGGAGTGCGCCGCGCCGACGTATCCTTGGTGCTTCCCGAGCATCGGTAGTCGTCCGGACCCGGAGTGGCCGGAACGAGAGGAACCGTGCACGATCCCACGCCTTCCGCGTCGCGTTCCGTCGGCCCGACCGCCGACGCCACGCGCCCCCGTGCCGTGGCACTCGTCGGACCGGGGCGCGCCGGGCGCGCGGTTGCCGGTGTGCTGCGCCGAGCCGGATGGCCGATCGTCGCGGTCGTGGGTCGCAGCATCTCGGCTCCCTCGACCCAGGAAGCGGCGAGCGACCTCGACGCCCCGGCGCGAGGCCTCGACGACGCTGGTTCAGACGCCGATGTGGTCCTGATCGCGACACCTGACGACGCCATCGCGAGTGTCGCCGACGCGGTCGTCGGTTCGGTGGTTCCGGGTGCGCTCGTCGTGCATCTCGCCGGTTCCCGTGGTCTCGACGAGTTCGACCGGGCTATGGGACGGCGACCCGACGTACGGTTCGCCGCGCTCCACCCGTTGCTCTCGATCCCGACTCCGGACCACCGCCACATCACGGGCGGTTGGTCCGCGGCGGCCCTCACCGGCGGTTGGTGCGCGGTCGCCGGCGATCCGGACGTCTACGACCTCGCCCACGCCCTCGGATTGCAACCGTTCGTCGTCGCGGCGGGCCAACGGTCGCAGTACCACGCGATCGCGACGGTCGCGGCGAACCATCTCACCGCGCTGATGGGGCAGGTGGAACGGCTCGCACGCGGGGCAGGCCTCCCGTTCGAAGCCTTCTTCCCGCTCGTCCGCGGCGTGCTCGAGAACGTCGAGGCGCTCGGTGCCGCGTGAGGCACTCACCGGACCGGTGGCACGGGGCGACGCCGACACCGTCACCGCGCATCTCGACGCCCTCCCGGAAGCCGAGCGAGATCTGTATCGAGCGCTGGCCGCTGAAGCGCTCCGACTCACCGGACACCATGACCCCGACGTCGCGGCGCGGCTCCGATGATCACCTGCACGACGCTCGCCGGCTTGCAGGAGGCATGTGACGCCGCGCGAGATCGTGGTCGGCGCGTCGGCTTCGTGCCCACCATGGGCTTCTTCCATGCCGGCCACCGGTCGCTGATGCATGCCGCGCGCGCCGCGAACGATTTCGTGGTCGTCTCGATCTTCGTGAACCCACTGCAGTTCAGTCCGACCGAGGACCTGGCCGCGTATCCGCGTGACCTGGTGCGCGACACCGCCGTGGTGGCGGAAGAAGGCGTCGACGTGCTCTTCGCGCCGACCGTGGAGGAGATGTACCCGGAGCCGACGCGCACCATCGTGCACGTCGAGGGCCTGACCGATGGCCTCTGCGGCGCCGCTCGCCCGACGCACTTCGATGGAGTCACGACGATCGTCGCGAAGCTCTTCTCGCTGGTCGGTCCCTGCCGCGCGTACTTCGGGAGGAAAGACTTCCAGCAGCTCGCCGTCGTGCGCAGGATGACCGCGGATCTGAACTTCCCGGTCGACGTGGTCGGCTGTCCCTTGGTGCGTGAGCTCGACGGCTTGGCGATGTCGAGCCGCAATGCGTATCTCTCGGAGGACGATCGGAACGCGGCGACGGTGCTGTCGAAGGCCATCTTCTGGGCGTCGGAGACGGTCGTTCGGGGAGAGCGAGATCCGGGAGCAGTCGTCGCGTCGGTCCGCGAGGTCGCGTCGCTCGAGCCGACCGTCGAGCTCGAGTACGTCGAGGTCCGCTCGGCCGCAGAGCTCGGGCCGGTCGAGGTACTCGACGGCGAGGTGGTCATCGCAGTCGCGGCCCGGGTCGGTGGCGCCCGGCTCATCGACAACTGCGCGCTGTCGATCGACGGCGACTCCGTCGGGGTCGACCTCGGCGTCCTCGTCCGGCCGGGACCGTAGGCTTCCCGCATGTGGAGCGAACGGGATCGAACCCGCATCTCGCGCGTCTCGACCGGCTCAGTGAGCGGAGCGATCTGAGATGTTCGATCTGCTGGTGCTCGGTTCCGGTGTCGCGGGCCTCTCGGCCGCGATCCGGGCGGCGCGGGCGGGGTTCTCGACGCTCGTGCTCACCAAGGGCGAGCTGAGCAGTTCGACCACCCAGTACGCCCAGGGCGGAGTGGCCGCGGCCCTGACCTCGAACGATTCACCCGAGCTCCACCTCGCCGACACGCTCACTGCGGGTGCGGGACTGTGCGATCCCGACGCGGTGCGGGTGCTCGTGTCGGAGGGGCCTGATCGCGTTCGCGACCTCATGGCGCTGGGAGCGGTGTTCGACCGTACCGGTGACGGTGAAGCCGCGGCCCTCGCGCTGGCTCGGGAGGGCGGTCACTCGCTCGCCCGGATCGTGCACGCAGGTGGAGACGCGACCGGAGCGGAGATCGAACGGGCGCTCGTGGCGTCGGTCCGGGCCCTCGACGCGATCGAGGTGCGGGAGCGGTGCTTCACTGCCGATTTTCTGATCGAGGGTGGACGGTGCGTCGGGGTGGTCGCGTTCGATGACGACGGTCAGCCGTTCGAAGCGCGTGCCCGACACACGGTGCTCGCAACGGGTGGAGCCGGTCAGATGTTCGCGGTGACGACGAACCCGGCCCTGTCGACCGGCGACGGGATCGCGATGGCGATGCGTGCCGGTGCCGCGGTCGCCGATCTCGAGTTCGTGCAGTTCCATCCGACCGCGCTCCACCATCCGGTGATGCCGCGGCCGCTGCTCTCCGAGGCGTTGCGGGGTGAGGGCGCGGTCCTGCGCGACGAGCACGGTGTCGCGTTCATGACCGGCGAACATCCGCTCGCCGATCTCGCGCCGCGAGATGTCGTGTCGCGGGCGATCACCCGGCGGCTCCTCGACCGGGGCATCGAGCACCTGTGGCTCGACGCAACCGCGATCAACGGCTTCCCCTCGCGCTTCCCCACGATCTGGAACGCGTGTCGCGCCGCGGGCCTCGATCCCGACGACCGAGTGGCTCCCCGTCGCGCCCGCGGCGCACTACATCTGTGGCGGAGTGACCACCGATCTCGACGGCGCGACGACGATTCCCGGCCTCTGGGCGTGCGGCGAGGTCGCGTGCTCGGGGGTCCACGGCGCGAACCGTCTGGCGTCGAACTCGTTGCTCGACGGAATGGTGTTCGGTCCGCGGATCGTCGATGCCATCGAGCGCGGCAAGGTCGGTCCCGCCGATACGGGCGTGCTCCGCGGCGTGCTCGAGCTCCCACCCGGTCCGGTCGCCGCCGATGGTCGTGCGGGCGGAGAGGTCTTGACCCTCGAGGCGTTGCAGCAGGTCATGACCATCGACGCGGGCGTGCTCCGCGACGCTTCCCGGTTGGAACACGCGGCCCGCTCGCTCGTCGGACCGGTCGCGACCGTCGACATCGCCGGTTGGGAGCTGAGGAATCTCGTCACGGTCGCCGGGGCGCTCGTGCGCGGCGCGTTGGCTCGTCGCGAGTCGCGCGGCACCCACACCCGGCTCGACCACCCCGACGCGTCGTCGGCGCTGCTCGGTCGGTTCGTGCACACCGGATCAGCCGAGCCCGCGCTCGTCATGCTTCCCGCCGAGGTCCCGGCGTGAACGCAGCGGAGCCCCCGGACCTGGGCGCGGGACCTCAATGGGTGAGCGATCGAGGGGGCGCAGCGAAGTGAACCATCAGGGCATGAGTGGATTCGATCTTGATCCGCCCATCGCCGCGGTGCGCGACGTTGTCGCCCGGGCGCTCGCCGAAGACATCGGGTTGCTGGGTGATCTCACGTCGTTGGCGGTGATTCCGGTCGACGCGACGGGCAGCGGGCGCTTCGTCACCCGCACCGACGGCGTGTTGGCGGGTACCGCGGCCGCGACCGAGACGTTCCGCCAGCTCGATCCCGACGTCGCGGTCGTGTGGCAGGTCGTCGACGGAGCCGCGATTCGAGCGGGAGACACTCTCGGAACGGTGTCGGGTCCTCTGCGTTCGGTGCTCACCGGTGAACGCACCGCGCTCAACCTGTTGCGGCACTGCTCGGCGATCGCGTCGCTCACGAACCGGTTCGTGCTCCAGGCAGCCGGGCGTACCCGGGTCCTCGACACGCGCAAGACGACGCCGGGCCTCCGCGCGTTGGAGAAGGCCGCGGTGCGGGCCGGCGGCGGGTACAACCACCGCGAGTCGCTGTCGGATGCCGTCCTGATCAAGGACAACCACCTCGTCGCGTGCGACCTCGCCGAAGCGATCGCCCGGTCGCACGCGCGCTGGCCGGGCCGGCTCGTCGAGTGCGAGTGCGACACTCTCGACCAGGTCGTCGCCGCGCGCGTCGCCGGTGCCGATCGCATCCTGCTCGACAACATGTCGCCCGAGATGGTCAAGGAGGCGATCGGACTGCTCGAGGGCGCGGTGCCGGTCGAGGTCTCGGGCAACGTCAACCTCGAGACCATCGGCGCGTATGCCGCGGTCGAGCCCGACTTCGTCTCGGTGGGTGCCATCACCCATTCAGCCGGTCAGCTCGACCTCGCCCTCGACTTCGACTGACGCCGAACGCAACGCAACGGAACGCAACGGACAGGAACGGGATCGCATGCTCCTCGCCATCGACGCCGGCAACACCCAGACCGTGATCGGGCTGTTCAACGGGAGCGAGCTCGCCGACCACTGGCGGATCGCGAGCGTCGCCGAACGGACCTCCGACGAGCTCGCGCTGATGATCCAGCAGTTCCTCGGCTTCCACGGGTTTTCGTTCGACGCGCACGTCACCGGTGTCGTGATCGCGGTCGGGCGTCCCGCGCGTCACCGCTGAGCTCCGGACCATGACGCAGCGCTACTTCGGCTTCGAGGCGGTCGTGCTCGAGCCCGGCGTACGCAGCGGGATGCCGATCCTGTACGACAACCCGAAGGAGGTGGGCGCGGACCGGATCGCGAATGCAGTCGGCGCCTACGACCTCTACGGCGGCCCGACGATCGTCGTCGACTTCGGCACCGCGAACACGATCGAGGCGGTCAGCGAGAAGGGGGAGTACCTCGGAGGCGCGATCTTCCCCGGTATCGAGATCTCGATGGACGCGCTGTTCGCGCGGGCGGCGGCGTTGCGCCGGGTCGAGCTCGTGGCGCCCAAGAACGTGATCGGCAAGAGCACGGTGGAGTCGATCCAATCGGGCGCGGTCTACGGGTTCAGTGGTCAAGTCGACGCACTGGTCGACCGATTCCAAGCTGAGTTGGGTCAAGGTGCCGTGGTCGCGACGGGAGGGTTGGCGGAGTTGATGGCCCAGTACTCGCGTACGATCCAGCACCACGAGCCATGGTTGACGCTCCACGGTCTCCGGATCGTGTTCGAGAGGAACGAGTAGTCGTGCGTGTCCTCGTGACCGGGATGGGCGGTGAGCTGGGGACGCGTGTCACGCAGCTCCTCGAGGAACGCCCCGAGGTGCACGAGATCCACGGTGTCGATTTCGTACCGTCGCGCCGACGACTGCGACGCGCCGAGTTCCACCGCATCGATCCCCGCGACCGCGAGAAGCTCGTCGCGTTCGTGCGCGACTTCGCGCCCGATGCAGTTGCGCACTTCGGTGTTTACGAACCGCATTCTCGCATGAGCCCGCGCGACGCGCGGGAGCGCACCCAGGCGTGCACGATCGGCGCGATCGGTGCGGCCGCCCGCACCGGGAAGCTCGAGCGCGTCGCCGTGCGGAGCGGCCTCGAGGTCTACGGCCGGACGCGAGGGCTCCCGGCTGTACCCGACGAGGGCTCGTACCTCGCGCCGGGCAGCGCGTACGGGCGTAGCTGCCTCGAGGTCGAGGCGCTGTGCCGCGGTCTCGGCCGACGCGACGGATTCGCGGTCGCGACGCTGCGGATGGCGTCGGTCGTCGGTTCGCACGTCCCGAGCCCGCTCGGTCGGCTCCTCCGCCTCCCGCTCGTCCCGGTGCCCGCGTTCTCCGATCCGGCGTTCTCGTTGCTGCACCAGGAAGACGCCGCTCGCTCGATGGTCGAGGCGCTCTGTGCCGGGTACGACGGACCACTCAACGTCGTCGGGCCAGGCGCCGCGACGCCGTGGCAGGCGGTCCGGCTCGGCGGCCGGGTGCCGGTGCCGGTGTTCGGCCCCGGCTGGGGACCGGCTGCCCGTATGGCCGAGCTGGCCGGTGCACCGGTCCCCGAGCACGTGATCGAGCTGATGCAGCGCGGCCGTACCGCCGACGGGAGTCGGATCGCCGATGCACTCGGTCTCGACGATCTCCGCTCGACCCAGGAGGTCTGCACCGAGCTCTACGAGTGGGCGACGGTCACCCCGCTGCACCCCATGGAACAAGTCGCGTGAACGCAGCCGAAGCACGCCGGAGGATCGCGTGAGCGCAGGCGGAGGCCCGGACACGCGGAGCGGAACTGGAACGGGTGGGCGATCGAGGGTCGCAGCCGGAGCGAACCATCAAGTCGCGTACGGGATCGACGAGGATCGCGCGCAGACGCCGGAGAGCGTCCTGGCCGGCGCTGCTCCGACGTTGCGGTGGGCGGTATCCGATCGATCCCCACGGGTTCGACCCCAAGCTGCAGGACATGCTCGCCCCGCTCCTCGGGCTCGGGATGCGCGTCGACGTCGAGAACGCCGAGCACATCCCCGAGCGCGGTCCGGCGCTGCTCGTGTGCAACCGGGCGCTCGGCCTCGTCGAGCCGCTCGCGCTCACCGTCGCGGTGCGCGTCGATGCAGCAACGCCGTGTGCGGATCGTCGGAGTTCCCGAACTTGCCGCTCGTCGGCGATCTCCTCCACAAGCTCGGTGGGATCGGCGCGTACCACGAAGACCTCTCGGCGCTGCTGCGCGCCGGGGCATCTCGCGGCCGTCCCGCTGAGCCCGACGTGGCTGTCCCGCGGTGTCGGGACCCCGCCGCTCGGCCTGCTCGTCGCCGCGCTCGGCTATCCGGTCATCCCGGTCGCGGTGCTCGCCGGGGGCCCGCTCGGACTCCCGATCAAGCCCTGGCGCGTGATCATCGGTGCGCCCCTCGACATCGATCCCGTCGCGGGTCAGTTCCATGCCGGAGATCCGCTCGGCGCCGCAGAGCTGGCAGAAGCGGCTCGAGCCGGCGTGCGGGCGCTCATGATGCAGGCCGAGTGAGCCGAAAGCCCTACCGACCACCGAGGTAGGGTCGAGTGCTCGCGATCGCGAGCACCGAGTTCGGGGGAAGTTCGGGGAGGGGTGTCGTGCCCGAGATCGTGGCCGGTGACGGTGTCGCGATCCACTACGAGGTGTGGGGCCGTCGCGAGGCGACGCCCGTCCTGATGATCCAGGGTCTCGGCGCCGACTCGCGGGGCTGGGCCCTGCAGCGCATGGCATTCGGCCGCCGACACCGGTGCTTCGCACCCGACAACCGAGGTGTCGGTCAGTCGGACCGCCCCGCGGGTCCGTACTCGCTCGACCAGATGGCGCTCGACGCCATCGGCGTGCTCGACGCCGAGGGCATCGAAACGGCTCATGTCATGGGCACGTCGATGGGCGGCGTGATCGCGCAGTTCATCGCCGTCTCCCATCCCGAGCGCGTCCGATCGCTCACGCTCGCGTGCACTGCGTGCCGCCACCACCTCTGGCGTCGGGAGTTGCTCGCAGAGTGGGCGGAAGAGGTCGGCGAGCACGGGATGTCGGCGTTGACGCGTGACGGCTTGCAGTGGTTGGTCGGACCCCGGTTGCGTCGTCGGTTCGGCGTCTGGCTCAACGTGTTGGCCCGGATCGTCCTCCAGCAGCCACCGGAGCCGTTCGTCGCCCAGATCAACGCGATCCTCGACGCGTCCGACGAAGTTCGCTTCGCGCTCGAGCGCGTGAAGGTCCCCACCTTGATCATCACCGGCTCGCAGGACGCGCTGACTCCCGTGGGCGACGCCGAGGAGCTCGCCGAGCTGATCCCGCACGCCCGGCTCGAGGTGATCACCGGCGCCGCGCACGGCCTGATGGTCGAGGCACCGAACGGCTTCAACGACGCCGTTCTGCGCTTCCTCGACGACGTCGATGCCGGGGTCGCCACCCGCGGACACGAGAAGGGCCCAGCCGTCGAGACGGCCTGAACGACCTGCGGCGTCGTCGCGAAAGCGCGGGAATCAGGTGGTTCGGGTGATGAGACCTTCGACGAGTTGGCGCAGAGATGCGCACACCGTCACGTCGAGCTCGTCACCGGCGTTCGCGAGCGCTTCGTCGGCGAGCTTGGCCTCGGAACGCGCGACATCGAGCGCAGCGGTCACGGCGCCGTCGGCGTTCACGAGGGCGCGCACCGCCTCGAGGGCCGCGGGATCGAGCGGGCCGCCGATGCGCTCCGCGAGCTCCGGCGAATGCTCGAGCGCGTAGATGACGGGCAGGGTGTACACGCCCTCGAGGAGGTCGTTGCCGGCGGGCTTGCCGAGCTGCTCCTCGGTGCCGGTGAGGTCGAGCACGTCGTCGACGATCTGGAAGCACATGCCGAGGTGCTGACCGAAGTCGGTGAGCGCGGCGAGCGTCGGCGGGTGAGACGTCGGACACCATGCCGCCGATGCGGCACGAGGTCGCGAACAGCGACGCGGTCTTGCCGCTGATGGCCGCGAGGTACGCCGACCTCGCTGCGGCCGGCGTCGAAGAGGTGCTGGAGCTCGAGCACCTGGCCTCGGCACAGGTCCCCGATGGTGGTGGCGAGGAGCATGGCGACATCGGCGCCCAGCGAGGCCGCCCGCTCGGATGCAGCGGCGAGGAGGTAGTCGCCGGCGAGGATCGCGACGATGTTGCTCCACCGCGCGTTGACGCTGGGGACACCCGCGCCGGGTCTCGGCCTCGTCGATCACGTCGTCGTGGTACAGCGATCCGAGGTGGACCAGCTCGACGGCAGCGGCTCCGGTGACCGCTTCGGGGGAAGCGGGCGAGCTCGACCCGTCGGCCGACGCGGCGGCGGCCATGGTGAGGGTGAGCCGCGGACGGAGGCGCTTCCCGCCCGCTTCGACCAGGTGCGATGCGACGTCGCGCAGGAGCGGATCGTCGCTGTTGACGGCGACCCTGAGCGCATCCTCGACCCGACCGAGGTCGTCGGTCAGCTGGTCCACCGGCACGTCCTGGATCGCTCCGCTCGCTGGGATGCGGCCGACGACCGCATCGCGCGTTCCCGCTCGCTCCACATCTTGGAGGCTATCCAACGCCGGGAACAAACTCCGATCCCGAGGTGTCTGAATGAGGCCCGGGACCTTCAGGAACTCCTCCGGACGACCGATGGTCTCATCGACCACGGACGGGCAGCGCAGCATCAGATCCACGAACATCGAAAGCGGGCTCAGGTCCACCCCGAGAGCCGGGGGTGGGGGCCCGGCCGATACACTGGGATCCCGTACCGATGTCTGGCCCGTAGAGCGGGTGAGATCCAGGTCCGGAGTCGCTCACGAGAGGCGGAACTCCAATTGTTCGAACGGTTCACCGACCGAGCCCGCCGTGTGGTTGTCCTGGCGCAGGAGGAAGCGCGCCTGCTCAATCACAACTACATCGGCACCGAGCACATCCTGCTCGGACTGATCCACGAGGGCGAAGGCGTCGCCGCCAAGGCCCTCGAGTCGTTGGGCATCTCGCTGGAGGCTGTCCGCGCGCAGGTCGAGGAGATCATCGGCCACGGTGGTTCCGCGCCGTCGGGCCACATTCCGTTCACGCCACGCGCGAAGAAGGTCCTCGAGCTGTCACTGCGCGAGGCGCTCCAGCTCGGTCACAACTACATCGGCACCGAGCACATCCTGCTCGGCCTCATCCGCGAGGGTGAAGGTGTCGCCGCGCAGGTCCTCGTCAAGCTGGGCGCCGACCTGTCCCGCGTCCGCCAGCAGGTGATCCAGCTCCTCTCGGGCTACGCGGGCGGCAAGGAAGGCGCGCCGCAGGGTGCCGGCGGAACCGGAGAGCAGACGCCGAGTGGGTCGCTCGTGCTCGACCAGTTCGGTCGAAATCTCACGCAGCTCGCGCGCGAGAAGAAGCTCGATCCCGTGATCGGGCGCGAGAAAGAGATCGAGCGCGTGATGCAGGTGCTGTCCCGTCGCACCAAGAACAACCCCGTCCTGATCGGCGAGCCCGGTGTCGGCAAGACCGCGATCGTCGAGGGTCTCGCCTCCGACATCGTCGACGGCGACGTGCCCGAGACGCTCGTCGACAAGCAGCTCTACACGCTCGACCTCGGCGCGCTCGTCGCCGGTTCCCGGTACCGCGGCGACTTCGAGGAGCGCCTGAAGAAGGTGCTGAAGGAGATCCGCACCCGGGGCGACATCATCCTGTTCATCGACGAGCTGCACACGCTCGTCGGCGCGGGTGCCGCCGAAGGTGCGATCGACGCCGCCAGCATCCTCAAGCCGATGCTCGCCCGTGGTGAGCTCCAGACCATCGGCGCCACCACGCTCGACGAGTACCGCAAGCACCTCGAGAAGGACGCCGCGCTCGAGCGCCGGTTCCAGCCGATCAAGGTCGAGGAGCCGTCGGTCATCCACACGATCGAGATCCTCAAGGGCCTGCGCGACCGGTACGAGGCCCACCACCGGGTGACGATCACCGACCAGGCCGTCGTCGCCGCGGCGAACCTCGCCGACCGCTACATCTCCGACCGTCATCTCCCCGACAAGGCGATCGACCTCATCGACGAAGCCGGTTCGCGCCTGCGCATCCGTCGCATGCAGGCGCCGCCCGACTACCGCGAGCTCGAAGACGAGATCGCGAAGGTCCGCAAGGAGAAGGAATCGGCGATCGAGAACCAGCAGTTCGAGCGGGCCGCGTCGTTGCGCGACCGCGAGAAGGAGCTGCTCGAGCAGCGGTCGGCCAAAGAGACCGAGTGGAAGGCCGAAGGCGTCGATCTCTTCAACGAGGTCAACGAGGAGTCGATCGCCGAGGTCCTGGCGATGTGGACGGGCATCCCCGTCTACAAGCTCACCGAGGAGGAGACCGCCAAGCTCCTGCGCATGGAAGAGGAGCTGCACCACCGCATCGTCGGCCAGAACGACGCCGTCAAGGCGGTCTCGCAGGCGATCCGCCGCACCCGTGCCGGCCTCAAGGACCCGAAGCGTCCGTCGGGCTCGTTCATCTTCCTCGGCCCATCCGGCGTGGGAAAGACCGAGCTCGCCAAGACGCTCGCCGAGTTCCTGTTCGGCGAGGAGAGCGCGCTGATCCAGCTCGACATGAGCGAGTACATGGAGAAGCACACGGTGTCGCGCCTCGTCGGTTCGCCTCCGGGCTACGTCGGCTACGACGAGGGCGGTCAGCTGACCGAGGCCGTGCGGCGCAAGCCGTTCTCGGTGGTGCTGTTCGACGAGATCGAGAAGGCCCACCCCGACGTGTTCAACGCCCTGCTGCAGATCCTGGAAGACGGTCGCCTGACCGACGCCCAGGGTCGCACGGTCGACTTCAAGAACACCGTGATCATCATGACGTCGAACCTCGGCACCGCCGATCTGCGCAAGGCCGCGATCGGTTTCGCCAAGGTCGACGGCGCGGTCACGTACGAGAAGATGAAGGAGAAGGTGGTCGAGGAGCTCAAGCGGCACTTCCGCCCCGAGTTCCTCAACCGCATCGACGACATCATCGTGTTCAACGAGCTCAGCCAGGAAGAGGTCACCGAGATCGTCGATCTGCTCATCAAGCGGGTGCAGACCCAGCTCGAAGCGCAGGGGATCAGTCTCGACCTCACCAACGAGGCGAAGCTCCTGCTGGCGAAGAAGGGCTACGACCCGAGCCTGGGGGCCCGGCCGTTGCGACGGGCGATCCAGCGCATGGTCGAAGACCCACTCTCGGAGCGGATCCTCTGGAAGGAGTTCCACGCGGGCGAGGGGATCCTGGTCGACGTCGAAGACGACGAGATCGTCTTCCGCACGATCGAGGCCGTCGAGCCTCCACCGGTCGAGCTCGCCGGAAGCGGCCCACCGGAGTAGCAAGAACTGACGACGTGGCTGCGGCCGGGGCGCTTCGCCCCGGCCGTTTCGCGGCCGGGTGTGCCGCGGCCGGGGTCTCCCGTCCACTAGACCGTTGTCGGTGCGAGTCGTGCGTGCGTTCGCCATCGTGGTCGTCGGCATGCTGCTGCTCGGGGCGTGTCGTATCGACGCGCAGGTCGGCGTGCTCGTGAACGAAGACGGGAGCGGGAGCGTCCGGGTCCGGGTCGTTCTCGATCCCGACGCCGTGCGCGCGGCGGAGTCGGGAGGGAAGACGCTCGAGGACCGGGTGCGGCTCGGCGACCTCACCAAGGCGGGTTGGCGCGTGGTGCCGTGGGTGCACCGGCCCGACGGGAGCGCAGCGCTCGAGCTGCGGCGACGCGTTCTCGTCACCCGACGAGCTCACGAGGGTGATGCGGGCCCTGAACGGAGCCCACGGTCCGTTGCGCGCGGTGCGCCTCCAGCGCTCCAGCGATCCGGTGCACACGACCTTCCACTTTCGTGCACTCGCCGACCTCGCCGGAGCGACCACGGGTGTCGTCGACGATCAACAGCTCGCGGCGAACCTCGCGGCGCAGCGGGTCGACGTCGCAGGACTCGACGCAGAGCTCTCGGCCCGGCTCCGGGAAGCGTTGCGGATGAACGTTGCGGTCACGCTCCCGGGTGCCGGAGCGCGGGCGTGGTTCGTCGCGCCGGGGACCCGGAAGGTGCTGACGACGAGCTCTTCGGTGTTCGATCTCGACCGCGTCGGCCTGGCTCGGTCTCGGGGTCGTGCTCGCAGGCGTGACGCTCACCCTGGTGTTCGTCGGTGAGTGGCGGGCGCGCGAAGCGACGGAGATTCGCCGAGCCTCCTCGGCGTGCGGCGCAACCGAATCCGTGATCCAATCACGCCCGTGACCGACCCCGAGATCGTCAGCGACCCGACACCCCGACGCGGACGCTACGGCGTCGACGCGCCCGGCGTCGTGCGGATGTTCTTCATCGGCGGTGCCGCGGCAGCGGTGGTCGCGGTGGTCGGGCTCCTCGCCGGTTCACCCAGTGCCATCTCGTCGGCCGCCGTTGGCATCGCCTTGGTGGCGCTCGGCGAGGGCGGCTGGATGCTCTACACGAGCAAGGTCGCGAAGTTGCGGGAACGGGTCCGCATCATCGATCGGGCCGAGCTCCGTGATTCCGACACCGTGCTCGATGTCGGGTGCGGCCGAGGTCTGCTCCTCACCGAGGCCGCACGACGCGTGCCCGAACGGGATGGCCGTCGGGATCGATCTGTGGAGCGAAGAGGACCAGTCGGGGAACACGCCCGAGGAGACCGCGAAGAACGCCGTCCGCGAAGGTGTCGCCGACCAGGTCGAGATCAAGACGGGCGACGTCCGCGCACCTGCCCGTTCGGCGACGACTTCTTCGACGCGGTCGTGTCGACGATGACGCTGCACAACATCACCGATCCCGACGAGCGCGAGCACGGCGGTGCAGGAGATGGTCAGGGTGCTCCGCCCCGGGGGTCGGATCGTCATCGTCGACATGGCGAAGACCGATCAGTACGCGTCGATGCTGAGCGATGCCGGGCTCCTCGGTGTCGAGCGCGGCCCCAGGGTCTGGCGAATGTTCCCGCCCGTCCGGTACGTCACCGCCGCCAAGGCGTAGAGCGTCGGGCCGTCCGCCCTGCTGTCCCACCCCGGCGGTACGCTCACGCCATGAGTCGAACACGCGTTCGGTACCGATGCTCGGAGTGTGGCGGGGAGGCCGCCCGGTGGCTGGGTCGTTGCCCGGCTTGCGGGGCCTGGAACAGCCTGACGGAGGACCACCGCCCGGTCAGCCCGTGCCGCCGGCGGCGCCCACCGGCGAGCGACCCGTGCCGATCGGTTCCGTGAGCCCCATCGCCGGAGCCGGGGTCCCGACCGGCGTCGACGAGCTCGATCGCGTGCTCGGCGGCGGCCTGGTCGCCGGATCGGTCACGCTCGTCGGGGGTGAGCCGGGGATCGGCAAGAGCACGCTCGTCCTCCAGGCGCTCGGATCGATGGCGGCGGCCGGGCTCGACCGTGCTGCTGGTCGCGGCCGAGGAGTCGGTGCAGCAGGTCCGGTTGCGGGCGGAGCGTCTCGGTGTGCTCCACGAGCGATTGCTCGTCGTCGTCGGAGACGTCGCTGCCGGCGGTGCTCGCCCACGTCGACGAGTGCACGACCCGCCGTGCTCGTGGTCGACTCCATCCAGACGATCCTCGACCCCGAGCTGACCGGCGCGCGCCGGGTTCGGTCGTGCAGGTGCGCGAGTGCGCGCAGCGGCTGGTGCGCCTGGCCAAGGAACGCAACGTGATCACGCTGCTGGTCGGCCACGTCACCAAGGAGGGGACGCTCGCCGGACCGCGGGTCCTCGAGCACATCGTCGACACGGTCCTCTCGTTCGAGGGTGACCGGCACCACGCGCTGCGCCTGCTCCAGGTCATGAAGCATCGGTTCGGATCCACCCAGGAGCTCGGGCTCTTCGAGATGACCGGGAGCGGGCTCGCTCGGCGTCGATGATCCCTCGGCCCTGTTCCTCGACCGATCGCCGCCCCGGAGCGAGCGGCTCGGTCGTCGTGCCGGTGCTCGAGGGCGCTCGGCCGATGCTGGTCGAGATGCAGGCGCTCGTCGCGATCAGCTACGCGCCCATGCCCCGTCGATCGGCCCAGGGTCTCGACGCCAGCCGGTTCTCGCTGCTGCTCGCGGTTCTCGAGCGACGGGCCCAGCAGCGGCTCAACGGCTGCGACGTGTACGCGAGCGTCGCGGGTGGCGTTCGTGTCAGCGAGGCCGGCGCCGATCTCGGCATCGCGCTGGCGGTCGCGAGCGCGCAGGCCGACCTCCCGGTTCCCCCGACCACCGTCGTGCTCGGCGAGATCGGCCTCGGCGGCGAGGTCCGCCAGGTGCCGCACACGCCGCGACGGCTGGCGGAGGCGGCCCGGCTCGGCTTCACGCGCGCGATCGTCCCGCACTCGAGCCCCGACGTTGCCGGTGTGCACTCCATGCGGGTCCGCGACGTCCGCGAGGCGCTCGCAGCGGTCGGGTTGCTCGCCATCGAGCGTGATCCGGGTGCGGCGACCGTCGACGGCGAACCTGATCGTGCCCGCTATCCCCGTCCGGTCGCGGTGCGGCCCATCGCGGTAGCCAGGGGCGGCGTCACACGGACTTGGTATCCTCGGGCCCTCGAAGCCGCGACCGCACGGACGGCGTCGCGGACCCGGCAACGGACCGTCAGCCACTGGCTCATCCAGCCCGACCTTCAGGAGGCGATCGCGCGGTGCCGCAGCCAGTGCGCTCCGAAGCGATACTCGCCGCGATGCGTCTCGTCGCCCCCGGGCGACCGTTGCGCGAGGGGCTCGACCGCATCATCCAGGCGAAGATGGGTGCGTTGATCGTCGTCGGCGACGGTCCCGACGTCCTCGCCCTGTGCTCGGGTGGATTCCTCCTCGACGCCGAGTTCACGCCGCAGCGGCTGTCGGAGCTGGCGAAGATGGACGGTGCGATCATCATCACCGCCGACGGATCCCGCGTCGCCCGGGCGAACGTCCACCTCGTTCCCGATCCCGACATCCCGACGAGCGAGACCGGGACCCGCCACCGCACCGCCGAGCGTGTGTCTCGTCAGATCGACGTCCCGGTGATCACGGTGTCGGAGCGCATGTCGGTGGTCGCGGTGTACCGCAACGGCCTGAAGCGCGGGCTCGAGCCGGTGGCGCGGGTGCTGGCCCGCGCCGAGCAGGCGTTGCAGATCCTCGAGCGCTACAAGTCGCGCCTCGACTCGGTGAGCGGCGCGCTCTCGGCGCTCGAGATCGAAGATCTCGTGACCGTGCGCGACGTCGCCACGGTGCTCCAGCGGGCCGAGATGGTTCGGCGGATCGCCGAGGAGATCGAGGAGTACGTGATCGAGCTCGGCGACGACGGTCGCCTCGTCCTCCTCCAGCTCGAGGAGCTCATGGGCGGCGTCGAAGACGACCGCCGCCTGGTTGCCCGCGACTACTACGTCGAGGCCGGCGCGTGGGAGCTCGACGACGTGCTCGCCCGGCTCGCCGCGCTCGACACCGAGGATCTCCTCGATCTCGCCCAGGTCGCACGGGCGCTGCACCTCCCGGCCGACATCGGCGTCGACGGGGCGCTGCAACCCCGTGGGTTCCGGCTGCTCCTCAAGATCCCGCGCCTCCCCGAGATCGTGGCCGACCATGTCGTCGCCCGGTTCGCCAATCTGCAGAAGGTCATGCGGGCCGGTGTGGCCGAGCTCGTCGAGGTCGACGGCGTCGGCGAGGCCCGGGCCCGGGCGATCAAGGACGGACTCTCCCGCCTCGCCGAGACCAGCATCCTCGAGCGTTACGTCTAGATCGAACGATCCATTCCGGCGTCGTGACGCGCGCCAGTTTTGCCGCGCTGACGACGCCGGTACGCGGTGGGGCGACGGCCAGTACCCTGCCGGGATGGCTGCACTCGTGGAAGGTCCGATCGTCGACGTCGAGGTGCGAGCGGATCACGCTCACCGGTGACGACGGCGCGTCCGATCCCGGCGATCCACGCCCGACCCGAGGGGATGCCGCGTGCGGGCCTGGTGCGTCCATCCCGACATCGGCGGTCTCCGGCCCCTGTTCGACGACATCTGCCGGCGGCTCGCGACCCACGGGTTCGCGGTGCTGTGCCCCGAGCCGTTCGCCCGGCTCCACGCGGCCGGCGTCGACCTCTCCGACGTCGGGGCCCGCATGGCGCAGGTGAAGGATCTCGACGACGACGGTGCAGATCGGCGACCTGACCCGGGCCGCCGATCGTCTCGTCGTCGACGACGACGTGGCGGAGGTGTCGATCCTCGGCTTCTGCATGGGCGGCATGTACGCGTTGAAGGCGGCGGCGACCGATCGGTTCGACCGTGCGGTGTCGTTCTACGGAATGGTCCGGATGCCCGAAGCGTGGCAAGGCCCCGGGTCAGCGCGACGCGCTCGACACCGCGGCCGACGTCTGTCCCGACGCTCGCGATCTTCGGCGAGCAGGACTCGTTCGTCCCCATCGCCGACGTCGACGCACTGCGCGCCGCGTGGGCCGGGTCGTGCCGACTGCGAGATCGTCGTCTACCCGGGTGCCGAGCACGGGTTCGCGCACGACCCCGAACGACCCGGACCACCGCGCCGACGACGCGGCCGACGCGTACGCGCCGCACGTTGTCGTTCCTGGGCGCGTCCGTAGACGAGCTCTAGGGGTTGGCGCGCAGGGTGAGCTCTTCGCGTTCGAGGATCCGGTAGCGACCGCGGCCGGTTGCCTCGACCCAACCCGAGCTTGACGAACAACGCGAGCGCCTTGTTCACCCGCTCCCGCGACGCACCGACGAGCCCGGCGAGGTCTTCCTGGGTCATCGGGAGCTCGACCTCGTCGTGCGTCGCCTGCGAGCTCGAGCAGCCGTTTCGCGGTCCGCGCGGGAACGTCGAGGAAGACGGCGTCGGAGAGCGCTTCGTCGGTCGCGCGGAGGCGGCGCGCAAGGAGGCGCACGACGATCCAGAGCAGATCGGGCTGCTCCGGCAGCACCTCGCGCACGTGCTCGAAGCCGAGCGCGACGACGCTCGCCGGCGGTCAACGCCCGCGCGTCGGCGGATCGGGGACCATCGTCGAACAGGCCCAGCTCGCCGAACAGGCCGCCGGCTTCCAGCACCGCGACGAGTGATTCCCGTCCGTCGGTCGACCTGGTCGCGATCGCGATGCTGCCCTCGACGACCACGAAGAGCTCGGTGGACGGGTCGCCCTGCGAGAACAGCAGGTCGCCCCGGTCGAGGGTGCGCGACTCCGTGCGGTCGGTGAGTCGATCGATCACCGCATCGGGGAGATTCGCGAACAGCTCGGTGGTGTCGAGGAGCCGACGCGCGGGCATCGCGTGAGCCTACCGGCGAAGCCCTGCGGCCGGTTCGGTCGGATTCTCGTCGGTCTCCGATGGCTGGTATCCTTGCCCCTCTCCCGATCAGTCGATCAACCCCCTGCCCCGTGCCGGCGCGTCCCCGGCAGCGTGGGCGAAGCGAGGAGCTTCATGTCCTTCGACGTCGGCGACAAGGTCGTCTACCCGCACCATGGCGCGGCCACCATCGAGAAGCGCGAGAAGAAGGATGTCTTCGGCGAGAAGCGCGACTACCTCGTGCTGCGCCTCGCCTACGGCGACCTCACGCTGATGGTCCCGGCCGACAATGCGGAGGAGATCGGCCTGCGCGACGTCATCAACGACGAAGAGGTCGAAGAGGTCTTCGCGGTGCTCCGCAAGAAGGAAGCCCGCATGCCGACCAACTGGTCGCGGCGGTTCAAGAACCACGTCGAGAAGCTGAAGAGCGGCGACATCTACCAGGTGGCCGAGGTCGTTCGGAACCTCACGATCCGCGAGAAGGACAAGGGTCTCTCCGCAGGTGAGAAGCGCATGCTGAGCAAGGCCCGCCAGATCCTCGTGTCGGAGCTGACCTTCGCGATCGGCGTCGACGAGGAAGCCGCCGAGGCCAAGCTCGACGAGGTTCTCGAGAAGTAGGAACTGGCCGGACACCGGATCTTTCGCCTCCCTGACTCAAGCGACGGCCCTTCGGGGCCGATCCATCTGAGGGAAGGGAGGCCGCGTGTTCGTCGAGATCGTTCGTCTGCTCCTGGTCGTGCTCTTCACCGCGGCCGGGTTCTGGATGGGTCGCGACCTCGGGCCCGCGAGCGTCGCGGTCGACGGCATGGCCGGGATGCTCGGGTGTCTGGTCGGCTACGTGCTCGGCGGATTCCTCGGGCGCTCGCTGACGCGTGTCGTCGGCGTCGTCGAACGTCGGATCGATCGACTCCCACCATCCGCCGTACTGGCCGGTCTGGTCGGTGGGACGGCCGGCGCGGTCATCGGCGCCACCCTCGCTGCCCCGGTGCTCGTCCTGTTCGATCCCGCGCGTCGCACTGCCGCTCGCCGGTCTCATCGTGTGGATCACCGCGTACACCGGGTTCCGGATCGCGGTGCACCAGAGCGAAGCGCTGTTCGGAGTCCTCGGCCTCTCGACCCGTCCGCTCGTCCGCGCCACGCCGTACGTCGGAGAGCGACGGGTTCCTCGTCGACACGTCGGCGATCATGGACGGCCAGCTCCTCGCGCTCACCCGCTCGGGCATCTTCCGGGCCGACTTCCTGGTTCCGCGGTTCGTGCTCGACGAGCTGCAGGGGTTCTGCGACGCCGGCGACGATCCGCGCGCCCGGCGCGCCAAACGGGGCCTCGAGAGTCTCGACGCGTTGCGCCGCGAAGTCCATCGGTCGGGTGCTCGTGCTCGACGACGAGGTGCCCGAGATCCGCGATGTCGACGCGAAGCTCGTCGCGCTCGGCCAAGCGCCTACAGGTTCGATTGCTGACCACCGACGCCAACCTGGCCCGCAACGCCGAGGTCCAGGGCGTCCCGACCGTCAACCTCCGGCGCCTCGCCGCCGACCTCGCGCCCGAGATCGTGGCCGGTCAGCCGCTGCAGGTCGCACTCGTGAAGGAAGGCCGCCAACCGGGTCAGGGAGTCGGGTACCTCGACGACGGCTCGATGGTCGTGGTGAACGAAGGCGTCGGGCCTGGTCGGCTCGGGCGAACGCGACTTCGTCGCGACGTCGATCGTTCCGACGGCGGCCGGCCGAATCGTGTTCGCCCGGACGCCCACGTCCGATGCCGAAGCTCAGACGCGCTCAGGCCCGGAGTCTTCAGACCCGGAGTCTTCAGGCACGGAATCTTCAGGCCGGAACGCTCCGACCAGGTCACGACGCGCCAGAATTGACCGTGTGACGGTCTGGGCGATCGTCGTCGCGGCGGGTGGAGGCACCCGTTTCGGCGGCGCCAAGCAATTCGAGGAGCTCGGGAACGGTCGCGTCGTGGATCACGCCGTCGCGGTGGCCGGGCAGTCGTGCGACGCGGTCGTCGTCGTGGTGCCACCTGATCGGCCGTGGAGCGGAGCGCCGGTCGCAGCGTCGGTATCCGGAGGCGCCACCCGCTCCGAGTCGGTACGCGCCGGTCTCGCGGCGGTTCCCGATCACGTCGAGATCGTCGTCGTGCACGATGCCGCGCGCCCACTTGCGACCGTCGCGCTCTTCGATGCCGTCATCGCCGCGGTGCGCGACGGCGCCGACGGCGCGGTACCGGGGGTCGACGTCGCCGACACGCTCAAACAGATCCGGGGTGATCACATCGTCGCGACCGTTCCCCGCGACGGGCTGGTCGCCGTGCAGACCCCCCAGGCGTTCCGAGCCGCGGCGCTGCGCTCTGCGCATCGCGCGGCTCCGGAGGCGACCGATGACGCCGCGCTCGTCGAGGCTGCGGGTGGTCGGGTCGTGGTGGTGCCGGGCGAAGCGGGAAACCGCAAGATCACGACACCGGAGGATCTGGCTCTCGCTGTTGCCCTCCTCTCGGCGAGGATGGACCGCATGAGGATCGGGCTCGGCTTCGACGTCCACCCGTTCGGCGGATCGGGCCCACTCGTGCTCGGGGGGCGTCGAGATCGACGGTCCGGGGCTCGAGGGTCACTCCGACGCCGACGCGGTTGCCCACGCGGTGGCCGACGCGCTCCTGGGCGCGGCAGGGCTCGCCGATCTCGGGACGCTCTTCCCGGCCTCCGACGACCGCTACCGCGGGGTCTCGTCGATGGGTCTGCTGGACGACGTCGTGGCGCGGGTGCGATCCGAAGGGTGGAAGACCGGCAACGTCGACGTGGTCATCGCGGCCGAGGAACCCCGCCTCGGGCCGCACGTCGCCGCGATGGGTGCCGCGCTCGCGGCAGTGGTCGGCGGACCGGTCTCGGTGAAGGCGAAGCGGGGCGAAGGGCTCGGCGCGATCGGACGGGCCGAAGGAATCGCCGCCTGGGCCGTCGCTCTCCTCGAAGCGTCCCCGTGATCGTGTCCGGCGACTCCGCTCCGTCCTCATGGTTCGCTCCACTGCGTCGCCTCTATCGCCCACCTGCGAGCGCCCCACCCTCTGCACGGGCGACTCCGCTGCGCTCACTGCTTCTCCCGCTCACCGGTTTGGGTGCCGCGATCGTGTCCGGCGACTCCGCTCCTTCTCTGGTCTTCTCGTAACCTCGAACGGCATGTTGCACCTCTACGACACGCTGAGCCGCCGGAAGGTCGAGCTCGAGCCCCGTTCCGCCGGTCAGGTGTCGATGTACGTCTGCGGTCCGACGCCGTACGACCTGGCCCATCTCGGCCACGGTCGGACCGCGATCGTGTTCGACACCATGCGCCGCTACCTCGCGTGGTCGGGGTTCGCGGTGACCTACGTGAGCAACGTGACCGACGTCGAGGACAAGATCATCGCCCGGGCCGCGAGCCGAGGGAACCACCGAGGCCGAGGTCGCGAGTCGCTTCAGCGCCGTCGTACTGGAACGACCTCGACCGCCTCGGCGTCGGTCGTCCCGACGCGATGCCGCACGCCACCGAGTTCATCGACCAGATGCACGCGCTGGTCGCGGAGCTGGTGGAAAGCGGTCACGCGTACGTGATCGAGGGCGAAGGCGTGTACTTCGCGGTCGACAGCTACGACGACTACGGCCAGCTCTCCGGTCGGCACCTCGATGATCTGCTCGACGCGGCCGGCGCGCGCGTCGAGATCGACGAGCAGAAGCGCAGTCCGGTCGACTTCGCGCTCTGGAAGGCCGCGAAGCCGGGGGAGCCGACCTGGGAATCGCCGTGGGGTCCCGGCCGACCCGGTTGGCACATCGAGTGCTCCGCGATGTCGCTCGAGATCCTCGGCGACGGCTTCGATCTCCACGGCGGCGGCGACGACCTCGTGTTCCCGCACCACGAGAACGAACGCGCGCAGGCCGAAGCCGCGGGTCATCCGTTCGCCCGCCACTGGATGCACAGCGGGATGGTCACCATCGGCGGCGAGAAGATGTCGAAGTCGCTGCAGAACTTCACGACGCTCGCCGACGCACTCGAACGCGCACGATCCCCGAGCGTTTCGTCTCGCGGTGCTGCAGACGCACTACCGCTCGCAGCAGGAGCTCGGACCCGAGGTGCTCATCGAGGCAGAGCAGGCCTTGAGTCGTCTCGACGCACTCGTCCGCAAGGCGGCGCGCGAAGGAGTCGGTGTCAACACGGCCGACCCGGAGACGATCGCCGCGTTCCGCACCGCGATGGACGACGACTTCGGAACGCCGCTCGCCGTCGGGTCGATCTTCGACGCGGTGCGGAACGCGAACACCGCGATCGACGCGCGCGACCTGAAGCGGGCGGAGTCGCTCGTCGCCGCGGTGCGCGAGCTCACCGGTGTCATCGGGATCGAGCTGCGTGCATCGGAAGACGCCGACGACGAGATCGACGCGCTCGTCGCGCAACGGGTCGCGGCGCGCTGCAGCGGGCGACTACGCCGGGCCGACCGCGTCCGCGACGAGCTCGCGGCGCAGGGTGATCACCCTCGAGGACGGACCCAACGGAACCACTTGGCACCGATGACGAAGCCTGCGGGTCGGCCGAAGCGCCGGAAGCCGGGAACATCGGAACCCGAAGCCTCGGGCGTCGAGCGGGCGTGACGGGCTCGGCGGCGGTCAGGTCGAGGGGCGGCGGGCGGTACGCGAGCTGCTCCGGGCCCGCCGCCGGGGGATCCGTCGCTTGGTGATGTCGACCGACCTCGAGGCAGATCCGCTCGTCGACGAGATCGTGGCGCTGGCTGCGGAGGCCCGGGTGCGCATCGAGCACGTCACCGGGCTCGAGCTCGAGGAACTGGCCCGCACCCAGGCGCCCCAGGGAGTGATCGCGCAGGCGGTGCCGGTCTCGGAAGCCGACGTCGACACGCTGCTCGCGCACCCGCGGGCGTTCATCGTCGCCCTCGACGGTGTCACGGATCCCGGGAACCTCGGCGCGATCATCCGCACGGCCGAGAGTGCGGGCGCGACCGGGATGGTGCTCCCCCGTCACCGGGCCGCGGGGCTGTCGCCGGCCGCGGTGAAGGCCGCCTCGGGTGCGATCGAGTATCTCTCGATCGGCCTCGGTCGCGGGGATCCCGGCGTTCCTCGATCGCGCGACGCGCGCGGGGCTCTGGACCGTCGGGCTCGACGAGCGCGGCACGACGTCGGTGTTCGAGCTCGCGGTGGGCGAGGGCCCGGTGGTCCTGGTGCTCGGCGCGGAGGGTCGAGGCCTGTCGCGACTCGCTCGTGAACGATGCGAGGTGGTGGCCGGGATACCGATGCACGGCGCGCTCGATTCGCTGAACGTGAGTGCCGCGGCCGCGGTTGCGTGCTTCGAGGTCACCCGCCGCCGAACGCTCTGAGAGCCGGAGGTCGGATTCGAACCGACGACCTGAGCTTTACAAGAGCCCTGCTCTGCCACCTGAGCTACTCCGGCGATCGCGGTGACCCTAAATCATCGGCGACCGCAGCTGATGATCGTCGGTTCGCGGCCCGTTGAATGCTTGCTTTGGGGGTCCCGGCCGACAAGGCTGACGGGTAATGGAACCCCCCGAGCCGGACCTCTCCGAACGCAGTCGCGACATCCTCGAGTTCGAGCGCACGTGGTGGCAGATGCCCGGCGCGAAGGAAGTCGCGATCCGTGAACGCTTCGGCTTCTCGGGCACCAAGTACTACCGCCTGCTGAACGAGCTGATCGACGATCCGGTCGCGCTGAGCCACGATCCGCTCACGATTCGGCGGCTGCGTCGACGTCGTGAGCAGCTCCGTCGGTCTCGGGTCCAGGGTCATCCTGCCGGTCATCCCGGTTCGGGCTCCCGCCCGTGAGCGACATGAGCACGCCGCCGCCCGGCGACGAGCCGCACCGGGAACGGTCGCAGCAGAACAAGGGCTTCGCCCAGTCGGTCGCGTTCTCGGCCGCACGGGGTGCGCTGCTCATCGGCGTGGCGGTCGTGATCGGGATCGTGCTGCTGCAGGTGATCGACAACGACACCACGGGTCCCATCGGTGATGGCGGCAACTCGAGTGGCGCGGCGACGACCACCACCACGGCAGCCGCCGGGTCGGGCACCACGACCACCACCAGCGGCGCGAACAGCGGTGCCGTGCTGGCGCCGAGCGCGATCCCGGTGCAGGTCCTGAACGGTTCCGGCGTTGCCGGCGCCGCGGCCTCGATGACCCAGAAGCTGCAGTCGAGCGGCTACCAGGTCCTCACGCCCAACGACACCAGCGCGGCGACGGCCACGACGGTGTACTGCACCGGTGGGCTCGACCGTGAGGCATCGGCTCTCGCCGCGGCGGTCGGAGGCAGTCCGCCGCCGGCAGCGCAAGCACTTCCGGATCCGCCTCCGGCCGGCTCCGACTCTTCCGCGAAGTGCATCGTCGTCGTCGGCTCCTGATGGGGTGAGCGCCGCTTCGGTGCTCGTCGGCCTCCTCCGTGATCCCGGTCGGACCGCGATCGTGGCCGACTTCGACGGTTCGCTCGCCCCGATCGTCGGCGATCCGGCTGTCGCGGTGGCTCTCCCGGCTGCCCTGACTGCCCTGGAGCGCCTCGTGGGCCACTTCGGGAAGGTCGCGGTCGTGTCGGGCCGCCCGGTCGCCTTTCTCGTCGATCGGCTTCCGATCGAGGGTCTGATCCTCGTCGGGCAATACGGCCTGGAACGACTCGTCGACGGTGTCGTGGTCGTCGATCCCTCGGTGGAGCCGTTCCTGCCCGCGATCGCCGAGGTCGCCGACGATGCCGAGCACGTGTGGCCCGATCTCCACGTCGAGCGCAAGGGTGGCCTGGCGGTCACGCTGCACTGGCGGGGTGCACCCGATCAAGGAGCCAACGCGGCCGCGTGGGCCGATGCCACCGGGGCGCGGCTCGGTCTCGACGTCGTGCCCGGGCGCATGGCCCGCGAGTTCCGCGCCAGTGTGCCCATCGACAAGGGCACCGTCCTCGAGTCGGTGGTCGACGATTGCCGCGCCGCACTGTTCGCCGGCGACGATCACGGTGACCTTGCCGCGTTCGACGCACTCGACCGCGCTCGCAGCGTCCGGCGCGCTCACCACTGCGGTCCGAGTCGGGGTGGCGTCGAGCGAAGGTCCCGATGAGATCTGCACCCGAGCCGACGTCGTCGTCGACGGGCCCGCAGGCCTCGCCCAGCTGTTCGGCGAGCTGGTCACAGACCTCCACCGGCGTTGACCCCCTGAGTCGGGTGAAGGTCAGGACGCGGGTTCGGCCCGGGTGACCTGGTCTTCGAGCCACTCCGATGTCGGATGTGCTCCCGCGAGTCGACGGAGCTCGGCGGCGCGGGTCGCCCGTTCGGCCGGATCCATCGTCGAGCGCGCGGTGCAACGCGTCGGCGGTCTGTTCGATGTCGTAGGCGTGGACCTCGATCGCCGACGGGCCGAGCTGGTCGAAGGCACCAGCGCCGCGTGAGAGGCAGACCACGACGTCGCGCTCGCTCAGGAGCGGGCCCTCTTTGGCGACGAGGTTGAGGCCATCGCGCAACGGGTTGACGAGCAACACGTCGGCACGGCGCAGGCCGGCGACCGATCGGGGGAAGTCGTCGCGCGTGTCGAGCCAGATGGGCTGCCAGCCGTCGGTCGCCCACCGGTCGTTCACCCGTTGCGCGGTCTGCTCGACCTCCTGGCGGTACGCGAGGTACTCGGCGAGGCCTTCACGGGACGGGTAGACGAACGCGGCGAACACGACCCGCTCCCGCCACTCCGGATGCAGCTCGAGCAGTCGGTCGAACGCGAGGAAGCCGCGCGCGATGTTCTTCGAGAGCTCCATGCGGTCGGTGCGGAAGATCAGGTGGCGGTCGCCGATCTCGTCGCCGATCGCGGCGCCGGCATCGAGCGCCGCGGGACTCTCGGCGATGGCCTCGAGCGCGGCCAGATCGGGTGCGAACGTGCTCACGAACGTCGGTGGGGTGACGCCGAGGATCTCCTCCACGCAGGCGCGGTAGCTCGCCGCCCACCGCTCGGTGTGGAAGCCCGCGGGTGACGACGCCATCGACGCGAGGAGCTCGACGGCGACGTCGTCGGGGAGGATCCGGATGGCGTCGGCTCCGCAGAAGGGTGTGTGGGTGAAGTGCGCGAGCCGCAGGTCGGGCCGCGCCGCGCGCACCATGCCGGGAACGAGCGTGAACTGCAGATCTTGGATGAGCACCACTTCGCTGTCGTCGGCCGCGGCGCAGATCGTGTCGGCGAAGACCTGGTTCACCGAGCGGTACGCGTCCCAGGACGCGCGGAAATGCTGGTCGAAGCGCGGTCGACGGGGCAGGTCGAACAGCCCGTGGAACAGGAACCACAGCGTCGCGTTCGACACGACGTCGTAGTGGAGTCGGTGATCGGTCGAGTCGGGAGCGACGAGCCGCACGTCGAAGCCGGGGACGTGGGCAGCGTCGGCCGCGACCGCGGCGCGGTCACCTTCGCCGATCGCGGCCGCGATCCAGATGACGTCGTCGCGTCCCTCGAGCAGTGGACCGAGCGCACTGACCACGCCTCCTGCGCCCCGACGGCTCGAGAACGAGCCGTCGGGCTCCCGGGTGAACGAGATCGGACCCCGGTGGGAGACGACGATCACGAGACGGGCATCACGAGGTGGCCATCACGGGACGGGGGTCACCCGGCGAGCTCGCCGAAGAGCTTGAGGTAGTCCTCGAGCTCGCGCGTCGAGAGGAAGTTCTGGCGGACGTGCTCGCGGCCGCTCGTGCCCATCTCGTCGGCGCGCTCCGGGTTGGTGAGCAGCTCGATGGTGCGTTGCGCGCACTCCTCGACGGAATCGACGAGGTATCCGTCTTCACCGTCGCGGATCTGCAGCACGATCCCACCGCAGCGGCCACCGATCACGGGGCGGCCCTTCCAGAGACCTTCGCTCACGGTGAGGCCGAAGCCCTCGCGCAGCGACTTCTGGACGACCACGTCGGCCGCGCGCTGGAACGCGTTGATCTGCACGTTGCCGACCTGCTGGATGTTCGACAACAGGTGGATGTCGTGGTCACCGCCACGCGCTTCCTCGACCTGTTCCCACACGTGGAAGCCCTCGGGGTCGTCGGTGGCCATCGAACCCGCGAGCAGGAGCTGGGCGTCGGGAACCGACTCGCGGACGATCCGGAACGCCTCGATCACCCCGAGTGGGTCTTTCCACGGGTCGTAGCGGCTCACCTGGCACATGATCGGTCGGTCGACGTCGAGACCGTACTGACGGCAGATCTCGTTCATGAACGGCATCGGGAGATCGAGGTTCTTCACCGAGAGCGGGTCGATGCACGGGGGTGCCTGGACGATGCGATCCATCGTGAGCGACTCGGGGACGAACTCGGGCATGGTCCAGACCGAGGCGTCGTGGCGTTCGACGTAAGGCCGGAAGAACTCCCACACCTCGGGGTTCGCGGCGGTGAGGTCGATGTGGCAGCGCCAGATCCACTTCGTCTCGGGTCGGTTGACCGCGGAGTCGGTGAGCAGGCTGAGCATCGCGGCGGGTTGCGGATCGTGGATCACCACGTAGTCCCACTCGCCCTCGAGGAGGAGCGCGTTGTCGAGCACCTTCTCGAGGTAGACGCGCTGCATCTGCGCGGTCCACTCGACGTCGCCGCCCTGCAGGGCGTTGTGGACGGCCTTCGTCACCGCGAAGAACTCGTCGCTGCCGTGGATGACCTGCCACTCGGCCGCGATCCCCAAGCTCTGGAGCAGGGGGACGTGGGTGGCGAGCAGCTCGGCGACGCCGCCTCCGTAGGCGGTGGCGTTGACGTGCAGGATCCGAGCGCCGCGCAGCGGCTCGGCGAGCGCACGGATGCGGTCGATGGTCTCCTGTCCGGCGAATTCGACGTAGGCGTCGAGGTCCTTCTCGAGCAGCGGAACTCGTTCGAGCACGAAGCCTCCTGCACAGCGGGCGAGTCCGGTGCAATCTATCGACCGTGAACCCGACTTCTGGACACCGTGCGGAGAACACCGCGCTCGTCTGCCCCGACAAGTTCCGCGGCACGCTCACCGCGAGCGCCGCGGCCGAGGCGATGGCCGCCGGTCTCGGCACCGCCGGATTCGCGGTGGTTCGACGGGTTCCGCTCGCCGACGGTGGTGAGGGGACGCTCGACGCGCTGGTCGAGGCGCGGGGTGGTGCACGTCGCAAGACGCGGGTCACGGGGCCGCTCGGTGATCCGGTCGACGCCGAGTGGGCGGTGCTCCCCGACGGGACCGCAGTCGTCGAGATGTCGAAGGCGAGCGGCCTCGGGTTGGTGCGCGACCACAACGATCCGCTTCGCGCCTCGACACGCGGAACGGGGGAGCTCATCGCCGCCGCGGCGCGCAGCGGTGCCCGCAAGATCCTCGTCGCGGTCGGGGGCAGCGCCACGACCGATGGTGGTCTCGCCGCCGCCGAAGCGTTGGGCTGGTCGCTCGCCGGGCTCGACGTGACGGTCGCGTGCGACGTGACGACGCGCTTCGCCGACGCGGCGCGCGTCTACGGGCCTCAGAAGGGTGCGACCGCCGCCCAGGTCTCGCTGCTGTCGCGGCGGCTCGACCAGCTCGCGAACACGTTCCACGACCGCACCGGTGTCGACGTCACCACGCTCGAAGGCGGTGGGGCCGCGGGCGGACTCGCTGGCGGCCTCGCAGCCATCGGCGCCACGCTCGAACCCGGGTTCGATGTCGTCGCGCGCGCCGCTGGACTCGAGGCGGCGCTCGAAGGCGTGTCGCTCGTCGTCACCGGCGAAGGGAAGTTCGACGCCACGAGCTTCGAGGGCAAGGTCGTCGGCGGCGTGCTCGAGTGGGCCGCGGATCAGGGCGTGCCGAACCTCGCCGTGATCGCAGGGCAGGTCACCGACGAGGCGCGCGACGAGGTGTCGGTACGCGCCGACGTGCAGGTGCTCGCGCTGACCGATCGGGTGTGGCAGGCCGGCGAGGCATTCGTACGCACTGCGACGCTGGTCGAAGAGGCCGCGGTCGAAGCCGGCCGGGCCGCGCGGGCGCGGTCGACGAGCTGAAGAAGGGTCTCGGCGGTGCGCGGGAGCGCAGCGCCTGTCTCAGGCCGAACGTTCGAGGTTGAACGCGAGCCGGTAGGCGGGGATGTCGCGCATCGGTGGACGCTCGCGCACTTCGACGGGCACGGTTTCGAGCTCGTGGTCGGTCGTGAAGCGGGTGAGGAGCTCCCGCCCGACGCCGTCGGGCTCGAGGCCGGCGCGCCGCAACGCGGTGACGAGGATCGCGAGTGCCTGCGGACCGAGATCGGGCAGCGGACGGTTCCGGTGCTCGCGCACGCCGAGATCGACCTGGCCGATCGCATCGATGCCGAACGCCGACACGATGTCGATGAGGAGTCCGATCTCGACGCCCCACCCCTCGACGAACGGCACCGCGTCGAGGACGTCGCGCCGTCCGGCGTACTCGCCCGCGAGTGGTTGCACGATGTGGGTGAGCGGAGGGAAGAGGTGCGAGAGCAACGGGCGGGCGACGAGCTCGGTGCACGCGACCGCCGCCGGGCTCGCCGTGTGACGTGCGGTCGTAGAACCCCTTCACGAACGCGGTGTCGCGCCGTGTGAGCAGCGGCCCGAGGAGACCCGACACGAAGTGCGCGCCGAAGTTGCGGATGTCGGCATCGACCCAGCAGACGAGGTCGCCTTCGCACGCGTAGAGCGACTTCCACATCGCGTTGCCCTTGCCGGATCCGGGACCACAGTCGACGAGCAGGCTCGACTCGTGCACGACGCGTGCCCCCGCCTCGGCCGCGACCCTGGTGGTGGCGTCGGTCGAGCCGTCGTCGAGCACCACGATCTCGTCGACCAGCTCCGTGGCCTCGATCAGCTCCCGGCGAACCGTGCCGACGATGTGGCCGACCGTGGCTTCCTCGTTCCGGGCCGGCAGGCACACCGAGATGGTCAGGCCCTGCTCAGCCTTCCGCCTGGCGAGATCGGCCGGGACGAAGTCCCGGTGATGCGGGTGCCCGTCCACGGCCAGCAGTGTACGGGCTCGCGTTCTGGTCAGGATCAAGCGGCTCCTGGTGCCGCAACCAGCGAGGAAGGGCCTGGGGTGGGGGCGAATGCGTTGCCTGGGCCGTTCCGGGCGTGCCAAGATGTCTGGGCAATACGCGCTCATCGAGAGCGGCCGAGGGACGGGCCCTGTGACGCCGCGGCAACCGCCATCCACCCCGGGAGAGGCCCGGGAGTGGTGGTCAGGTGCCAATGCCCGAACGATGAGTAGCCCGAGAGCGGACCTTCTCCATGGTCATCCGCTCGAGGCGCTCGAGAGCGCGTCGAGACCGAGCAGCGTGCGAACACCCTGCTCACGGACGACAGGAGCGAAGGGTCATGGTTCACGTACAGGGGCTCAAGTGTCGGGAGTGTGGGCGCGACTACGACGTCGCACCGATCTACACCTGTGAGTGGTGCTTCGGGCCGCTCGAGGTCACCTACGACTACGAGTCGATCGGGTCGACGATCAGCCGGGAATCGATCGCCGCGGGTCCGCTGAGCATCTGGCGGTACCAGGATCTGCTCCCGGTGGAGCGCAATCCCGCGTTCGACCTCGGTGCCGGGTTCACGCCGTTGGTCCGGGCCGATCGCCTCGCCGACGAGCTCGGTCTCGGCGAGGTGTGGATCAAGAACGACACCGTCAATCCGACGAACTCGTTCAAGGACCGCGTCACGTCGGTCGCACTGTCGAAGGCCGCAGAGTTCGGGTTCAAGACCGCGGCCTGCGCGTCGACCGGCAATCTCGCCAACGCGGTCGCGGCGCACGCCGCGCACGCGGGGATCCCGAGCTACGTGTTCGTGCCCGCCAACCTCGAGCAGGGCAAGATCGTCACCACCGGCGTGTACGGCGGAAACGTCGTCGCGATCGACGGCAACTACGACGATGTCAATCGCCTGTGTGCCGAGATCGCGGGAACGTACCCGTGGGCGTTCGTGAACGTGAACGTGCGCACCTACTACGCCGAGGGATCGCGGACGCTCGCGTTCGAGACCGCGGAGCAGCTCGGCTGGGAGACGCCCGACCACGTCGTCGTCCCCGTCGCGAGCGGTTCGCTGCTCACGAAGATCCGCAAGGGGTTCGGCGAGCTCCACAAGGTCGGCCTGCTCGACGAGGAGCCGCGGGTACGCGTCTCCGGCGCGCAGGCCACCGGTTGCTCGCCGGTCGAGACGGCCTGGCGGGAAGGCACCGACACCATCAAGCCGGTGAAGCCGTCGACGATCGCCAAGTCGCTCGCGATCGGCAACCCGGCCGACGGCTACTTCGCCATCGAGGCGGTGACATCCACCGGTGGCGCACTCGCGGCGGCGACCGACGACGAGATCGTCGAAGGAATCAAGCTGCTCGCCCGCACCGAGGGGATCTTCGCCGAGACCGCCGGCGGGGTCACGATCGCGTGCCTGAAGAAGCTCGCGGATTCGGGTGTGGTGCGCCCCGACGAGCGCGTCGTCGCCTACATCACCGGCCACGGGTTGAAGACGATCGAAGCGGTGTCGCCGACGGTGAAGCCCACCGCCGTCATCAGCCCCAGCCTCGATGCGTTCCACGAGGCGTTCCCGTCGATCGAGGAGAACTAGGACCATGCCCGTCACCGTCCGCATCCCCACCCAGCTGCGCGAGTTGTCGGGCGGCGCGTCGGAGGCCTCGCTCGAGGGTTCGACCGTCGCCGAGATCCTGAAGGCGCTCGAGATCGCGCACCCGGGATTCGGCGAGCGCCTCTACGACGACAACGGTGGTCTCCGTCGGTTCGTCAACGTGTTCGTCGCCGACGAAGACATCCGCTTCCTCGATGGCCTCGCCACCCCGGTGGCCGACGGTCAGACCGTCAGCATCATCCCGGCCGTCGCGGGTGGGTAGGCGACGAAGCGGAGCTCGCGTGCTGCGTGTGCTCGCGCTGGTCGCGGCTCTCGTCGCGCTCGCGGGGTGTGGTGGCGGCAGCAGGTCGGGCGGGAAGGTCGACGTACGACTCACCGACTACGACGTGATCCTGTCGCAGACGTCGGCGGCCGCGGGGAAGGTCGAGCTCGCGATCGACAACCGCGGCGGGTTCGTGCACGAGCTCCTGGTCGTGCGCACCGATCGCTCGATCGACACGCTGCCCAAGACCGCCGACGGTCGGCTCGACGAGACCTCGTCCGCTGTGAACGTCGTCGCGTCGGCCGACGACATCGCCGCCGGTGCAACGGCCACGATCACGAAGAAGCTCGCTGCCGGCCGGTACTACCTGATCTGCAACCGCCCGGCCGAGCCCGGCGACACCCTCTCGCACTTCCAGCACGGCATGTACGCCCCCTTCACCATCACCTGACCGTCCCGCTGTCGGTGGCTCTGCAGGCGACGCGTCAGCTCGCGATGAAGATCTGCTCGGCAACGACGGGTGGCACGGTGTGCTCGCCCGTCGGCGTACGCACGACGACGCCCGCGCTGTCGCGTTCGACGACAGTCGCCGTCGAGCCCGGGGTGAGCCGGGCGGTCGCGACCAGGTGGAGGCCGGCATCGTCGAGCTCGAGCTTCTCGCTGATCCGGGCGATGATGATCTGACCGGCTTCGGCGTCGGCGAGGCGCACAGTGGCGCGTTCGGCGAGCTTGCGCTTGCGTCCCCGGGATCGGGTTGCCGTGCGGGCACGTGACCGGGTCGCCGAGCAGGAGGACGAGCTTCTCCTCGACCTCGGCGGAGATCGCGTGCTCCCAGCGGTCGGCCTCCTTGTGCACCTTCTCCCACTCGAGGCCGATCACGTCGGCGAGCAGGCGTTCCGCGAGTCGGTGGCGACGCACGATCGTGGTCGCGAGCGTGCGGCCCTTGTCGGTGAGCTTGATGCTGCGGTCCTCGAGCAGCTCGGTGTAGCCGGCCGTCGAGAGGCGGGCGACCGTCTCGGAGACCGCGGGCGCGGAGATGCCGAGACGCTCCACGAGCCGGGCCCGGAGCGGGACGGACGCCCTCTTCCTCGAGCTCGAGGATCGTCTCGAGGTACTCCTCGGTGGTGTCGTGCATCTCGGCCATCGGCCGGAGGATACCCCCGGCGCCCCACTTGCACTCGACCGTGGAGAGTGCCAACATGGACTTAGCACTCGGCATACGCGAGTGCTAACGTCCCCACGTGCCGTGGCTCACCCACCCACGTGACCCACATGAATCCCCAGGGGGTTTCGCGAATGTCGAAGCAGATCGCTTACAGCGAGCAGGCCCGTCGGTCGCTCGAGGCGGGCATGAACAAGCTCGCCGATGCCGTGCGTGTCACGCTCGGCCCGAAGGGACGCAACGTCGTCCTGGAGAAGAAGTGGGGCGCCCCCACGATCACGAACGACGGCGTCTCGATCGCCAAGGAAGTCGACCTCGAGGACCCGTACGAGAAGATCGGCGCCGAGCTGGTCAAGGAAGTCGCCAAGAAGACCGACGACGTCGCCGGTGACGGCACCACCACCGCGACCGTCCTCGCCTGGGCGATGGTCCGCGAAGGCCTGCGCAACGTCGCAGCCGGCGCGAACCCGATGACCCTCAAGAAGGGCATCGAAGCCGCGGTCGTCGAGGCCGTCGCGTCGATCAAGGCTTCGTCGAAGAAGGTCGAGACCGACCCCGCGCAGATCGCCAACGTCGCCGCCATCTCGGCTGCCGACAAGGAGATCGGCTCGATGATCGCCGAGTCGCTCGAGAAGGTCGGCAAGGACGGCGTCATCACCGTCGAGGAGAGCCAGACCTTCGGCATGGAGCTCGACCTCGTCGAGGGCATGCGCTTCGACAAGGGCTACATCTCGCCGTACTTCGTCACCGACCCGGAGCGCATGGAGTCGGTGCTCGACGACGCCTACATCCTCCTCGTGTCGTCGAAGATCTCGGCCGTGAAGGACATGCTTCCCGTGCTCGAGAAGGTCATGCAGAGCGGTCGCCCGCTCGTCATCATCGCCGAGGACGTCGAGGGCGAGGCCCTGGCCACGCTGGTCGTCAACAAGATCCGCGGCACGTTCAAGTCGGTGGCGGTCAAGGCCCCCGGCTTCGGCGAGCGCCGCAAGGCGATGCTCGAAGACATGGCGATCCTCACCGGTGGCACCGTCGTCGCCGAGGAAGTCGGTCTGAAGCTCGAGGGCATCGGGATCGACCTGCTCGGTCGGGCCCGCAAGGTCGTCGTCACCAAGGACGAGACGACCGTCGTCGAGGGTTCCGGCTCCAAGGCCGACGTGCAGGGTCGGATCAACCAGATCCGCGCCGAGATCGACAACACCGACTCCGACTACGACCGCGAGAAGCTCCAGGAGCGTCTCGCCAAGCTGTCGGGCGGCGTGGCGATCATCAAGGTCGGTGCGGCCACCGAGGTCGAGCTCAAGGAGAAGAAGCACCGCATCGAAGACGCGGTGCAGACGACCAAGGCTGCCGTCGAAGAGGGCGTCGTGCCCGGTGGTGGCGTTGCGCTCCTGCGGGCCCAGGCCAAGGTGCTCGAGCTCGCCAAGACGCTCTCGGGTGACGAGGCCACCGGCGCCAAGCTGGTTGCCCGTGCGCTCGAGGAGCCGCTCAAGCAGATCGCGCTCAACGCCGGTCTCGAGGGTGGCGTCATCGTGGAGAAGGTCCGGAGCCTCAAGGGTTCCAACGGCCTCAACGCGGCGACGGGTGAGTACGAGGACCTGGTGAAGGCCGGCGTCATCGACGCCGCGAAGGTGACCCGCTCGGCGCTGCAGAACGCGGCATCGATCGCGGCGCTGTTCCTCACCACCGAAGCGGTCATCGCCGACAAGCCCGAGCCGGCTGCGGCGGCGGGTGGCGGCATGCCCGGTGGGATGGACGGCGGCATGGGCGGCATGGGCGACTTCTAGTGGCCCGCTCCCTCCGGGAGCACCGCACCACGCAAGGTTCGACGAGAGGGGCGCCCGCAAGGGGCGCCCCTCTCGCCGTCTCGGAGGTGTCGAGCGATGCCGGAGGTACCCTCTGGTCGTGAGCGCCGTGACGTCGGAACCCGTGGAACCCTCGGTCGGTTGGGGGGTGCTGCACCTGTTCTTCGTGGTCGACCGTGACCATGCGGAGCCGCTCGGGGCCAAGCGGGTGCTCGACGCCGTCGACGTCGCTCGAGGCCGACGGCCATCAGGCGCACGTGTTCGCGGTTCTCGGCCACAAGGCCGATCTCGGGATCATGGCGCTCGGTCCCGACCTCGCCCGCCTCCAGGCGTTCCAGCAAGAGCTCGCGACGACGCCACTCGCGCTCGTCGACTCGTACCTGTCACTCACCGAGCTCTCGGAGTACACCGCCACCTCCGAACAGGAGCGCGATCGTCTCGCCGCCGAAGAGGGGCTGGCGGGCGAGGAGCTCGACGCTCGCCTCGCCGCGTGGCAGGAGCGCATGGAGCACTACCAGGAGAACCGTCTCCATCCGCGGCTCCCGCGCAAGAAGCTCATCTGCTTCTACCCGATGTCGAAGCGTCGCGAGGCCGACGCGAACTGGTACGCACTCCCGTTCGAGGAACGCCGCCGGATCATGGCCGGTCACGCAAAGATCGGGCGCACCTACGCCGGTCGCGTCGTGCAGCTGATCACCGGTTCCCTGGGGTTCGACGACTGGGAGTGGGGCGTCACGCTCGTGGCCGACGATCCGGTCACGTTCAAGGAGATCGTCTACGAGATGCGGTTCGACGAAGCGTCCGCGCGCTACGCGGAGTTCGGTCCGTTCATCACCGGGTTGCTCCTCGAGCCGGCGGTCGCGTTGGCCCGTGTGGGTCTTCCCGACGCCGGGTAGGTTCTCGCCCATGTGGAGTGGACGACATCCGCGCCGATCGTTCGATCGGCGCGGCCGAGTGAACGGAACGATCTGACATGGCCAAAGTCCGCTTGCACGTGTCGTTCCCCGAAGAGCTCGTCGACCGGCCGATGGTCTACGAGTTGGTGAAGGAGTACGACGTCGTCCCGAACATCCGACGTGCGAACGTCGAGGCCAACTCGGGCTGGACCATCCTCGAGCTCATCGGCGATCAGGACCGCCTCGACGCGTCCATCGCCTACCTCGAAGATCTCGGCTGCACCGTCAACCGCATGGAGGGCGACGTCCTCGAAGGGTGACAGGTCCCGCCCGATGCTGGTGACGTCGTCCGACCCATGGTGATGGAGGGCGACGTCCTCGAAGGGTGACAGGTCCCGCTCGACCCGGGTGACGTGACGAAGACCTGACGGTGGCGATCGGTGGCGTTCCGTGGCGTTCCCACAAGGATCCTCTCGGCGGGATTCTGACCGGGAATTTCTGCAGACAGGCGGTTCAGGCGGCCCGCGTACCTCCCGATAGGTGAGGGAACGCCACGAAGTGGGCTCGCGCCCGGAGGGTCGAGGATGTCGGATCGCAATGCGTCGGCGGCGGGCAGCTCTGACGACGCGTCCACTCCGCGTGACGCGCTTGTGACGCTCGGGCAACTCGCCGACCTCGAGGTGATCGCCGCCACCATTCCGGTCGGCATCTTCCGCTCCGACACTCAGGGCGGGATCGTCTATGTCAACGACCGGCTGCTCGACATCGTCGGGATGACGCGCGCCGACGTGCTCGTCGAAGGGTGGACCAAGGCGATCCATCCCGACGATCTCGTACGGCTTGCTGCAGATTGGGAACGGCTCAGCTCCGAGATGGGTGAGTCGATCGTCGAGTGCCGGATCATCCGTGCCGATGGAGTCGTGCGATGGGTCGGGATCCGCACTTCCCGGGTCGACGACGATGATGGCTCCGCTGTCGGTGCTGTCGGCGCGGTCGAAGACATCACCGATCGGGTGCTCGCCGAAGTCGACGCGGCACGACTGTCGGCCGTGTGTGAGCGGACAACCGACTTCGTCGTCGTCTCCGATGCTGCCGGACGGATCATGTACGCCAACGCGGCCGCGCAACGCGTGCTCGGTGTCGATCCCGGGGCTGAGCCGACCCCGGAAGCGATGGAAGGCCTCTATGCCGAGACGAGCCGGGCCGCCTTCGCAGAGATGCTCATCGCCGCGACCGGCCACGGGACGGCGACCACCGAGTTGACGATGCTGACGGCCGACGGGCAGGAGATCCCGGTCTCGCAGGTGACGTTGGCTCATCGCGCCCGTGACGGCGCGGTGGAGTGCTTCTCGACCGTCGCGCGCGACATCACGAGCGAGAAGGCGATCGAGCGTCAGATGCTGCTACGCGGCGCGAAGCTGCGTTCGCTCGTCGAGCAGTCGGCTGATCTCGTGATCGTGCTGGACGAGCGCGGCGTGGTGTCCACCGTCGGCGAAAGCCTGGTCGATCTGGTCGACCTGGCACCCGGCGACTGGGTCGGCCGACGGCTCGTCGATCTGGTCCATGCCGATGATCGTGACAGCGTCGGCGAAGCGTTCGACGCTGCTCGCGGGGGAGGCTCCGGCCATTTCGAAGACGTCATGTATCGCGTCGAGCGGCCCGACGGCACGTCGATCTGGCTCGAGTCGCGCATCGCGAACCTCATGGACGACGAGTCGGTCCGCGCAATCGTCGCGATCTCGTGGGACGAGACCGATCGGGCCAGCGTCGTCGAGGCATTGCGCCAGAGCGAGGAGCGGTTCCGGTCGCTCGCGGCGTCGTCGTCGATCGGCATCGTCTATGCCGACCGCGGGGGCGAAAACCGATACGCCAACCAACGCTGGCGTGAAATCGTCGGCATCGGACCCGAGGAATCGGTCGGCTTGGATTGGATCCATCCGGAGGACCGCGAGCGGGTGGTGGCCGAAGCTCGATCCGTCG
Source organism: uncultured Actinomycetes bacterium (assembly GCA_963829475.1). Taxonomy (GTDB): domain Bacteria; phylum Actinomycetota; class Acidimicrobiia; order IMCC26256; family JANYLB01; genus JANYLB01. Next base: position 386,896 of record CAWHIU010000004.1, read on the forward strand.
GAATGGGCGAGCCCTCGATGCGGACCGACCATCGCATCCTCCGTCCCGATGGTGAGGTCCGTCATGTGCGGTCGTCCGTCGCGAGAGTGCTCGACGGCGAAGGTGCGGTGCGCGGCTACGTCGGCTCGATGGAGGATGTGACCGAGGAGATCTCGGCGCGTGCTCACATCGACCGCCTCGCCACGTTGCTCGAGGGCACACCCGACTTCGCGTTCATCACCGACCGGCTCGGCCGGGTCCTCTACGCGAACAAGATGGCCGGATCCGTGCTCGGGCTCCGCGTCGACAACGACGTCGACCTCGCGGCGCTCCCGCTCTTCAGCGCGGAGTCGAAGCCAATCATCCGGACCCAGATGTTCCCGGCAATCCGCCGGGATGGCGTGTGGACGGGCGAAGTCTCGCTCCGGGCTGTCGACGGCACGGAGTTTCCTGTCTCGATCGTCTCGCTGTCGCACTCCGACGAGTACGGCGCGGTCGACTTCTACTCGACGATCGCCCGCGACATCACGCACCTCAAGGCCGTCGAAGCCCGACTCATCGCGAGCGAATCGTGGTTCCGGTCCCTCGTCAACGAGGCGCTCGATCTGGTCTCGGTGCGCGACGCCGCGCACAACATCGTCTACATCAGCCCGGCGGTTCGACGGGTGCTCGGGTACGAGGTCGAGGAGATCATCGACACACCGAGCTGGTCGATCGAGGTGCATCCCGATGATCTCGCGACCCTCCGGAACGCCGAAGCCAAGGGCCGGGCCGAGCCCGGTAGCACGGTGCGGGTCGAGTACCGGTTGCGGCACAAGGACCGGTCGTGGCGGTGGATGGAATCGCGGATCACCAACCTGCTCGATGATCCGGCGGTCGAGGGCATCGTCACCAACTCCCAGGACATCACCGGACGCCGAATTGCCGAAGATGCCCGCGCGCGGAGCGACTCAGCGTTGCTCGCTCTGGTCCAGGCATCGCCGCTCGCGATCTATTCCGTCGAAGCCGATCTCTCGTTGCAGCTCTGGAACAACGCGTGCGAAGAGTTGTTCGGATGGCCGGCGACCGAGGTGTTGGGGCGTCGCATCCCCTTCATGCCGCGTGATGCCGGCGCGACCGCCGAGGACCTCATCGGGCGCGTGTTCTCCGGTGAGCGGATCAAGGACGTCGAGCTCGCGCTCCGGACGCACGACGACCGCACCATCGATGCGGTGTTGTCGCTCGCGCCCGTACGTGACGCAACGGGGCAGGTCGTGTCGGCGATGGGCGTCATCGTCGACGTGACGGCCCGGAAGCGGGCCGAAGACGGGCTCCGCGCGAGTCAGGAGCGATTCAAGGCGCTGGTGCAACACTCGTCGGACTTCGTGGTGGTGTGCGACGCGCTCGGGACGGTCACCTATGCAAGCCCGTCGGTGGCGCGGTTCTCCGGTCTTGACATCGTCGACGCATCGGCGAACGGCCTGGTCGATCTGCTCCACCCCGACGATCTCGATGCCGGCGTGGCGGCGTTCACCGGCGTGATGTCGGGTTCGTCGAGCCAGCTCGAGGTGCGGATGCGGCGAGCCGACGGCGTCTGGCGGTGGATGGCGGTCACCGCGACCGATCTCCGCGACGATCCCGATGTCGGCGGGATCGTCGTCAACTCCCGCGATGTGACCGAGGCACGCGAGGCAGAGGCCGCGCTCCGCGAGAGCGAGGAGCGTTTCCGCGCCCTGGTCCAGCACGGTTCCGACATGGTGAGCGTGATCAATGCCGACGGAACCCTTCGGTACGCGAGTCCGGCCGGATCGAGGGTGCTCGGACTGCCCGAGGGATCCGGGCTCGGCATCGACAGCCTCGAGCGGCTCCATCCCGACGACCTCGATCGGATCGCACAGGTCTTCGCCGAGGCCCTGGTGTCGCCCGGCCTCACCGGACCCGAGCAGTTCCGGGTCCGTGCGGCCGATGGTACCTACCGCACCATCGAAGCCATTGCGAACAACCTGATCGACGATCCAGGTGTCAACGGTGTCATCGTCACTGCCCACGACACGACCGCGCGCACGCGGGCGGAGTCGCTCATCGCCGCGCAGGCGCGGGTGCTCGAGATGGTCGCGAAGGGCGACACGCTGGTCGGCACGCTCTCCGCGTTGTGCGGCCTGGTCGAGGAGCGCATCACCGATTCCATCTGCTCCGTCATGTTGGTCGACGTCTCCGGACGCGAGCTACGCCACACCGCGGGGCCGAACCTCCCGCAGTTGATGCTCGCCGACCTCCATTCTGGGATCCCGATCGGCGAGGGCGTCGGTGCGTCCGGAACTGCAGCGTTCCGACGCGAGGTCGTCGTCGTCGGCGATGTCCGCGAGGACCCACTGTTCTCGTCGTATCGAAACGCAATGGAGAAGTACGGCCTCCTGTCGTGCTGGTCGACGCCGATCCTCGCCTCGTCCGACGGGCGCGTGCTCGGAGCGTTCGCTGTCTACTGGCCCGAGCCGTGCGAGCCGACAGCAGCCGATCGAGCGGTGGTCGACAACCTCGTGCACATCGGTGCGATCGCGATCGAGCGGAAGGCCTCGGAGGTGCAGCTCGAGTTCCAGGCCCATCACGATCCACTGACGGGCCTCCCCAACCGGGCGTTGTTCCTCGAGTTCCTGACCCATGCACTGGCTCGCGCGCGTCGCAACCGAGACTCGACCGCCGTGCTGTTCCTCGATCTCGACGAGTTCAAGAACTACAACGACAGCCTCGGACACGAGCATGGTGACGAGCTGCTGGTCGCGGTCGGACAGCGACTCCGTGGCGTGCTGCGTCCCGGTGACACGCTGGCCCGCTTCGGCGGGGACGAGTTCACGGTCCTGTGTGAGGATCTCGGCGGGGCCGACGCGAAGCAGCGCGCGATCGATGTCGCCGAGCGTCTGCTCGAGGCGCTGAAGGCGCCGTTCCTCCCCGACGGCGAGGAGCGCTTCCTCTCGGCGAGCGTCGGGATCGCGCTCGCTTCCGGGAGCAATGAGCAGCCCGAAGATCTGCTCCGCGACGCCGACGCCGCGATGTACCGGGCCAAGGAGCGCGGCAAGGCGCGCTGGGAGCTGTTCGACGAACGGATGCGAGCGCGTGCCCGAGAGCGCCTCGAGATCGAGAGTGCGCTCCATCGCGCGTTGGAACGCAACGAGTTTCGGCTCTTCTACCAGCCGATCGTCTCGCTCGCCGGGGCACGGTACGTCGGGGTCGAGGCACTCGTGCGTTGGCAGCACCCCGAGCGCGGGCTCGTCGCTCCGCAAGACTTCGTGACGCTGGCGGAGGAGACGGGTCTCATCATTCCCCTCGGCGCCTGGGTGCTCGCCGATGTGTGTCGCCAGTACGGAGAATGGCGTCGCGACGCGCGCATCGATCCGGACCTGGTCGTCTCGGTCAACCTCTCCGCGAAGCAGATCTCCCATCCCGGGATCGTGGAGACGGTGGAGGAGATGCTCGCCCGCTCCGACCTCCCCGCGACGAACCTGTGCCTCGAGATCACCGAGAGCGTGTTGCTCGACGACACCGGACCCGCGCTCAAGACCCTCCGCGAGCTCAAGGATCTCGGGGTCCAGCTCAGCATGGACGACTTCGGGACGGGGTACTCGTCACTCGGCTACCTCAAGAAGTTCCCGATCGATTCGGTGAAGGTGGACCGTTCGTTCGTCGACGGGCTCGGAAGCGATGCCGAGGACTCTGCGATCGTCGCGGGGGTCGTGAGCCTGGGTCGGGCGCTCGGACTCACCGTGGTCGGTGAAGGGGTGGAGACGGAGGGTCAGCTGACGTCCCTCGTTGCGCTCGGTTGCGACCATGCGCAGGGGTTCTTCTTCTCGCCACCCCGTCCGGCCGGCGAGATCGCGGCGATGCTCGCGGGCTCGGGGTCGGACCTCAGGCTTCCCGGTGCCGCGCTCATGCGCCGGGAGCGTCGTCCCGCGAGCTGAACGTAGTCTCACGCTGTGACCGAGCAGCCTGAGCCCCACGTTCCGAACGCGTCCGACATGTTGCGCTGGGCGGAGACGCTCTCCGGCATCGCGCGCACCGGCCTCGGGTTCACCGAGAGCCTCTACGAGCGGGAACGCTTCGAAGAGGTGCTGCGCGTGGCGAGCGACATCCGCGCCGCGGCGATCGAAGAGGTCGAAGCCGACGTGCTCTACGAGGAGTGGCTCGAGACGGTCGGCGAGGGAGTGGGCGGGTACATCACGCCGCGGTGCGCGGTTGCGGCGGTCGTCGGCAACGAAGCCGGCGAGATCCTGCTCACTCAGCGCGCCGATTCCGGAGTCTGGCTCTATCCCGTCGGCTGGGCCGACGTCGGGTACTCGCCGTCCGAGGTGGCGATCAAGGAGGTGGAGGAGGAGACCGGGATCGAGGTGGAGCCGGTGTCGCTCATCGCCGTCTTCGACGGTCTCCGGCTCGGGTTCGCCCGCATGCCGCTCTACTCACTCGTGTTCCACTGCCGGATGATCGGCGGGGAGCTGAAGGGTCACCCCCTCGAGACTCGCCAGGTCGGGTTCTTCTCCCGCGACGCTCTGCCGTGGCCGATGGCGGGAGCGAGCCGATGGGTCGATCTCGCGTTCGCCGCGATCGACGGTGAGGTTCGCCCCACCGACTTCGACCTGCCCCGCGATCCACCCTGGCGCGGCGAACCGGGGTAGGCCCGACTTCCGCTGGGCTACATGCTGAGTTGATCGGCGAGGAGCTGGACGATCGAGACCTGACCGTTCGCCCGCTCCCACTGGTCGCCGATCACCTGATGATCGGCGAGGCCGCACCGGTCGGGCGGGATCTCGAGCGCGTGGGTCGTGCGCAGCGCGAGGTTGGCCGGCTCGAGGTCGTCGCCGAACGCGACGTAGCACTCGAGTCCGCCCCAGAGACCTGCGAGCGCACGGGTGTCGTCGCCGAGCACGAGCGCGTCAGGCGGAGTACCGGTCGAGAGTTGGGCGACGACCTGCTCCCAGAGGTCGTAGTGCGACAACCCGGCGGGCTGCGTGAATCCGCCGACGGGATGCAGGCGCCATTCGAGGGTGAGGTCACCGTCGTCGACCAACCAGGTCTGCGATCCGTTCAGGTAGCTGTCGACCGGCAGGCCGAAATGCGCGTCGAGCGCGACGACGAGCTCCGGGGTGACCCACCACAGCGCACTCGCGATCCGTTCCGCCATCCCGGCAGCGTAGGTGGACACCGACCACGGGACGGCGCTCGGCTACCTTCGAAAGCCGTGAAGCCCCGAGCCCGAGCCCTGAGCGCCTTCGTGCTCGCTCTGGTGTTCTCGACGGCATGTTCCGGTGGCGGTGGTGGCGACCTGACGAAGGCGCAACTCGTCGATCAGGCCGACGCCGTCTGCGCGCAGGCGAACCGGAACATCTCGCGCATGTACCGACCCGATCCGCTCGATGCAGCCAAGACGGCTGCCGCTCTGGCGAAGGTCGTCACCCGCCAGCGCGCCGAGCTCCGAGCGTTGCTCGCGCTGAAATCTCCCGTTGCGGACGCGAAGAACTACTCCCGGTGGCTCACGCAGATCGACCTGGCTCTCACCCAGGCCGACCTCTCGCGGCGGGCGATCGCCAAGGGTGATGTGCAAGCGGCCGATGAGGCGAACCACCGGGCCGAGCAGATCCGGACCGATGCCGACAGCTTCGCGACCGGATACGGGATGCGCGACTGCGCCCAACCCCTCAAGACCTGAGCGGGTCGAGGCGGCACGACCCCCCTACGATCACAGCGTGGGGGACTACGACCGACTCGGTGCACTCGACGCGAGCTTCCTCCACCTCGAACGGCTCGAGACGCCGATGCACGTCGGTGCCGTGAGTGTGTTCGAGGGCGCGTCGTTCTTCGACGCAACCGGTCGGTTCCGCCTCGCCGCCGCACGCGCGCTCGTCGATTCGCGACTGCACCTCATCCCGCGGTTCCGGCGTCGGCTCATGGACGTTCCGCTCGGCCAGGGCCGACCGATCTGGGTCGACGACGACCAGTTCGACATCTCGTACCACGTACGGCTGTCCGCACTCCCCGCTCCGGGTTCGCGCGACCAACTGATGACACTGTGCTCCCGGATCCAGGCGCGGCCTCCTCGACCGGACCCGTCCGCTGTGGGAGCTGTGGTTCGTCGAAGGCCTCGAAGGAGGTCACGTCGGGTTGATCCAGAAGACCCACCACGCGCTCGTCGACGGTGTGTCCGGTGTCGACGTCGCCACGGCGCTCCTCGACTTCACGGCCGAGCCGACGCCGGTCGACACGCCGTCGTGGGTGCCCGTCCCTTCGCCGACTTCGGCCGGCCTCCTCTCCGACTCACTCCTCGAACGCGCAACGCAGCCGGCCGAGATGGTCCGCACCGCGCGTGCGGCCGCTCAGGGTCCGCGACGGGCCGTCGCGAGCGCGGGACGGATCGTGCGTTCGATGCAGTCGCTGGTCGACCGCCAGGTGGTCGCGCCGCGCACTTCGCTCAACGTTCCGGTCGGCCGAAGCCGGCGCTTCGAGACCGTGAAGGTCTCCCTCGACTGTGTGAAGGCAGTCCGGCGCGGTCTCGGCGGAACCGTGAACGATGTCGTGCTCGCGGGTGTGGCGGGCGGGTTGCGGACCCTGCTGGAGTCACGCGGCGAATCCGTCGACGGGTCTGACGCTGAAGGTCCTGTGTCCGGTGTCTGTGCGCGACGAGCACGAACACCTCGCGCTCGGCAACCGCGTCTCGGCGATGTTCGTGTCGCTCCCCGTCGGCGAATCCGATCCATCGGAGCGACTCGACGCGATCCGTGTGACCACCGAGCACCTGAAGGAGCGTGAACAGGCGGTCGGCGCCGCGTTCCTCGTCGATCTCACCGAATACGCCGCGCCGACGCTCCTCGGCCTCGCGGCGCGAGTCGCGCACCACCAACCCTTCTTCAACTTGATCATCACCAACATCCCGGGCCCGCAGGTGCCGCTCTATTGCATGGGCGGCCGCATGCTCGAGGCGTATCCCGTGGTCCCGCTCTCGCAAAATACGTCGGTGGTCGTCGGCATCCTGTCGTACTGCGGCCAACTCCACTTCGGGCTGTTCGCCGATCGCGAAGCCGCGCCGGATCTCGCCGTGTTGGTGGGCGGCATCGAAGACGCCTTCGCGGAGCTCGAGAAGATCGCTGAAGCCACCGTCTGACCCCGAGGTGCGACACACGATCCATGCGACCCTTGTGTGGACCAGCACGGTTGGGAGCGCCGGCCGGGAGAGGACAGGGGGGAGGTAGCCTCGGGGGGTGACCGACGTGGTGCGTCGGCCGGGCGACCCACCTGAGGCGCCCAGGCCCCGACCCAAGAAGCAGGAACAGGAACCGGCCTCCGAGGAGGTCACCGAGGTCGCGCCCGACGTGCTGCGCATGCAGCTGCCGGTCTGGATGCCCGGTCTCGGGCACGTCAACATGTACGGCTTCGTCGACGACCGGGGCCTCGCGGTCGTCGACCCGGGCCTCGCCGGGCCGAGGTCGTGGAAGGCGCTGAAGCAGCGGCTCGCGACGGCGGGTTTCAGCGTGAAGGACATCCACACCGTGATCGTCACCCACTCGCATCCCGATCACTTCGGGGGCGCGGGCCGCATCCGGCACGAGACCGGGGCGGAGATCGTCACGCACAAGGCGTTCACCACCTGGTCGCTCGATCGGAAGGGCGCGACACTCTCGACGCTCGACGCGGAACGGCTCGAGCAGGATGCCATCGACGAAGCGGCCGCGTACACCGGCCCGTCGTTCGAGGAGCTCCCGGCTCTCGCCACCGATCACGACGAGTACACCGCCGAGGACCAACGGCGGTCGGTGCCGTGGGGTGGCCGGACGACGTGGGGTGGCAGCAAGCACCCGATGCCGGCGCTCAGGCGGCGGGTCATGATCCGCGCCATGCGGCTGCTCTTCAAGCCGCCGGAACCGACGCGGCGCGTGCGCCACGGTGCGGCGATCCGGCTCGCCGGACGCGACTGGTTCGCGGTCCACACGCCGGGCCACACCCTCGACCACCTCTGTCTCTACGACCCCGAGCGCGGCGTGCTGCTCTCCGGCGACCACGTGCTCCCGACGATCACGCCGCACATCGCAGGTTCGGCAAACGGTGACGCGCTCCAGTCGTACATCACCACCCTCGATCTCGTCGCCCATCTCGACGGCGTGAAGCTCGGTCTTCCGGCGCACGGCCATCCGTTCGACGACGTGCCGGGTCGGGTCGACGCGATCAAGGAGCACCACGCGGAGCGCACCGAGACGCTGCGCGAGGTGTCGATCGCGATCGGACCGGCCGGTGTGGTCGAGCTCTCCCACGAGCTGTTCCCCGAGCGGCACTGGGGCGTGATGGCCGAGAGCGAGACGTTCGCCCACGTGGAGCACCTCGCCCGTTCCGGTCGGATCGAACGGTGGACCGAAGGCGACCGTCTCATGTACCGAGTGGACCCGCAACCGCCCGGTTGACGGCGGGGTAGCTTGCGGTGGTGGCAGACGAGCAGTCCGCGCTCACCGACGAGGTCACCGACCTTCTCCAGCACCTCATTCGCAACCAGTGTGTGAACGACGGTACGCGCGAGTCGGGTCACGAGGCCCGCAGCGTCGACACGCTCACGCAGTACCTGGGTTCCACCGGCCTCGACATGGAGCTCTACGAGCCCGAGGCCGGCCGCAGGAGCCTGCTGGCCCGCATCGAGGGCTCCGACCCCGACGCGCCCACGCTCATGATCATGGGCCACACCGATGTCGTTCCGGTGAACCCCGAGGGCTGGACGCGCGACCCGTTCGCCGGTGAGATCTTCGACGGCCAGGTGTGGGGTCGCGGCGCGGTCGACATGCTCAACCTCACCAGCTCGATGGCGGTCGCGTTCAAGCGACTCGCCGACAGCGGCTTCACGCCGAAGGGCACGCTCATCTACCTCGCGGTGGCCGACGAAGAAGCACTCGGAACCTTCGGAGCGAGCTGGCTCACCGAGCACGAGCTCGACGCGGTCAAGGCCGACTATGTGCTCACCGAGTCGGGCGGCTTCCAGATGCCGAGTCCCGACGGCCCTCGTCTCCCGGTGATGGTCGAGGAGAAGGGCACGTACTGGTCGAAGCTCACCGTGCACGGCACACCCGGTCACGGCTCGCAGCCGTTCCGCACCGACAACGCGCTCGTGACCGCATCCGAGGTCGTGCGACGCATCGCCGCGTACAAGCCCCCACCGCAGCTCGCAGGCACGTGGACTGCCTTCGTCGACGGGATGCGCTTTCCCGACGAGCTCGCGAAGGGTCTCCGCGATCCCGACGGCTTCGACGAGTTCCTCGAGACTCTTCCCGTCGGCTTCTCGCGCCTCGCCCACGCGTGCACGCACACCACGTTCTCGCCGAACGTCGCCCACGGGGGCACGAAGACGAATGTGATCCCCGACACCGTCGAGCTCGACGTCGACATCCGCACCCTTCCGGGACAGGAGGGCGACGCGGCGCGCGCCATGATCGTCGAGGCCGTCGGCGATCTCATCGACCGCGTCGACATCTGGTCGAACGACGACCCGTCGACGAAGTCGGAGATCGACACGCCGCTCTGGGACGCGATGTCGCGGGTCACCGGGCGGCTCTGCGAAGGATCGGCGCTGGTGCCGTTCATGATGGTCGGTGGCACCGACAACCGGTACTTCCGCCGCACCGGCTCGGTCGGCTACGGCTTCGGGCTCTTCAGCGAGAAGCTGAAGTTCGAGGACTATTCGGCGATGTTCCACGGCAACGACGAGCGCGTCGACCAGGAATCGCTCCTGCTCTCGACCGAGCTCTGGCTCGCCCTCGCCCACGACTTCCTGACGTAGCCCAAGCACCCGTTGGTGCGATTCTCTTCGCTATGCGACGACTATCGCACCAACGCCGTTCGGTCCGGGCTCCGGGCTCTCGGCTGCGCTACTTCTCGTCGTCGCGTTGTTCGCGGAGGTAGCGCTCGAGCTCGTCGGCGAGCTCGTCGCCCGACGGCAGATCGCCGAGTCCATCGCCGTGGGCTTCGGAGTCGAAGCGGCCTTCGAGCTCCTCGACGTAGGCCGCGGTGTCGGAGTCGCCGACGACGGCCGCGCTGACCCGGCTCCGCCACCCCTCCGCCGCGAGGTCGAGCTCGGTGAGGTCGAGGTCGAGACCGGTGAGCTGCGCGAACCGCGACACGAGCTCGCGGCTCGCCATCGGATCGGGCGGCGACGCGACGTAGTGCGGAACCGGCGCCCACAGGGAGGCTGACACGAGTCCGGCGCGTCGACATGCGTCGTGCAGCACGCCGACGATCCCGGTGGGTCCCTCGTAGCGCGACCGTTCGAGGCCCAGGCGGGCGATGAGGTCGGGGTCGGTCGCCGTGCCGGTGATCTTCGGTGTACGGGTGTGCGGCACATCGGCAAGGAGCGCGCCGAAGCGTCACGACGAGCTCACACTCTGTCTCCCGGGCCACGTCGACGACCACATCGGAGAAGCGTCGCCAGCTGAAGTGGGGCTCGACACCCCGCAGGATGATGAAGTCGTGCTGCGACGACGTGCCGGTCGCGGCCGAGAACTCGTTCGTCGGCCAGATGACACGTTCGGTCACGCCGTCCCGCACGACCACATGGGGTCGGGTCGTCTGGAAGTCGTAGTACCGCTCGGGGTCGATCCGTGCGAACGGGCGACCGGAGAGGTTCGTGGCGAGCCACTCGACGGCATCGGACGCCGAGTCGGCGGCGTCGTTCCAACCCTTGAATCCCGCGACGAGCACGGGTCGGCGCAACTTCGGGTGTTCGTCCCAGATCGGTTCGGTGCTCACGACACCCCGATCGTACCGAGCCGTCCGGTCAGCCTCGCAGCGCGGGGATCGACGATCCGTTCGCCTCGGCGAGAGCGCCTTCGACGAGTGCGGTCACGAGCGCGTCCGACTCGGCGAAACCGTCACCGAGCGACATTCCCATCCGGACCCGGGCGTTGATGCCTTCGACGATGATCGCAAGCTTGTACGACGCGAAGACGAGGTACCAGTCGAGTGCATCGACGTTGCGACCGCTGCGCTCGGCGTAGCGCGTCACGACCTGCTCCCGCGAGAGGAACCCGGGCTGAGCGCCGAAAGCCTCACCGGTCGCGACGTTCTGTGCGGTCGGGCTGTCCGTGTACAGGAGGTAGAGGCCGAGGTCGGCGAGCGGATCGCCGAGCGTCGACATCTCCCAGTCGAGGACTGCCACCATCGTGCCGGGGTCGTCGGGTGCGAACATCGTGTTGTCGAGGCGGTAGTCGCCGTGCACGATCGTCGGCGGTCCCGAATCCGGGAGCGCGGCCCGCAGCCGTCGACCGAGCTCGTCGACCGCGGGTTGCTCACGGGTCTTCGAGCGTTCCCACTGTTGACCCCACCGACGGACCTGGCGCTCCAGGAACCCATCCGGACGACCGAAGTCGCCGAGCCCGACGGCTTCGTAGTCGACCGCGTGGATCCGCGCGAGCACGTCGACGAGCTCCTCGGAACAGGCCCGCGCGGCTTCACGGGTGAGGCCCGACACGGCCGTGGTGTCGCGCAGGATCACGCCGTCGACGCGCGCCATCACGTAGAACGGCGCGCCGTTCACGTCGAGGTTGTCGCAGAACGCGTGGACGTGGGGCACCGGAACGTCGGTGTCGGCGAGCGCGTCGAGCACTCGGAACTCCCGGCCCATGTCGTGCGCGGTGGGCAGCACGTGACCGAGGGGCGGGCGCCGGAGCACCCACTCGTGCTCGCCGTCGGTGACCCCGTAGGTGAGGTTGGACCGACCCCCTGCGATGAGCTCAGCAGTGAGCGGACGGTCGGAGGCGCCGGGAACGTGCGCGGCGAAGTACGGCCGGAGCCGATCGAGGTCGATGCCGTCGAGATCGTCGGCCATACGTCCCTTCCGCCGGACGCCGAAGCGACCGCAGCGCGGTATCGGAGACTATGCGAGCAGGAAGTGGCTCAGGCGACGCGGGGCGCGCGGGGCTCGACCGGCCGGCCGTTGCCCTTCGGGTAGCGAGCGACCCGACCGACCGGCATGTCGACGCGGTAGCCGGCCGCGGCGCGGTCCTCTTCGGACTCGCCACCCCAGAAGCCGTACTCCCGCTGTTCGCGGGCCCACGAGCGGCAGGGCTCGAGCACGGCGCAGCTCATGCAGATCGAGCCGGGCCTTCGCCTCGCGGAGCGCCCGGGCCTCGGGGCGCTCGCCCGGGGGCGCGAAGTACAGCGACGTCTCGCCTTCGCAGGCGGCGTCGACGGTCCACGCCAGGGGACCGGTGAACACAAGACTCGAGATGGTTTCTGCGGCCATGACAGCCTCCGGGAAATCGGCACGCGGGAGGAAGACAGATGGGAGGAGATCGGGGGAGCCGGTGGGGGGAATACCGACTCCCCGATTCCTGCAACCTCGACCATCGAACACGGTGGCGGAGAATCTGTCCAACAGTTCATAGTGATGGATTGCATCGGAATATGAGATAGTGGCGGGAACGTGAGCTGACGCATCAGGAAGGCGCATCCATGGACCTCCGCCATCTCGACACGCTGGTCGCGATCGACGAAGAAGGTTCCTTCACCGCGGCCGCCGACCGGCTGAGCACGGTCCAGTCGAACGTCTCGGAGCAGGTGCGTCAGCTCGAGGAGGAGCTCGGCGTCGAGCTGCTGACCCGGAGCCGCCGCGGGGCCCGACCCACCGAGTGCGGTCAGGCCGTGATCGAGCGGGCCCGTCGCATCCACCGGGAGCTCGACGCGATGCGCGACGACCTGTCGATGCTCCAGGGCCTCCAGCGGGGCACGGCGACGCTCGGCACCGTGGGTACCGCGAGTCGCTGGATCGCACCGGCCCTCGTCGCCGACTTGCGGACCCGGGCACCCGGTATCCGGCTCCGGATCACCGAGGGTGCCTCGGAACGCCTCGCGGCCGAGGTCCTCGCCCACGAGCTGGCCCAGGCCGTGGTGACCGAGCCGATCGTCGACCGGCACCTGGTGATCGAGCACCTCCTCGAGGAGTCGCTCGTCGGTCTCGCACCGTGGGGCACACCGCTGCCGGCACCGCCGGTGCCCGCTCGCCGCGCTCGCCGAGCTGCCGCTCGTCCTCCCGCCGGCCAACAACCCGCTCCGGCATCGAGATCGAATCCGCGGCGCGCGCGGCGGGTGTGGTGCTGGAAGTCCCGGTCGAGGTGGAGGGCGTGCGGCTCATCGCCGATCTCGTCGCGGCCCACGGTGGGGTGTCGGTGCTGCCCGAGACCGCGATCCCACCCGAGCTCCCGGGGCTCCGCACGTTCCCGATCGCCGACATGCCACCGCGTCGCCTCGCGCTCGTGACCGCGCGCGACGCGCACCTCTCGCTCGCCGACCGCGCCGTCCGCGAGAGCATCCTGCGGTTGGTCGCCGACCGGAAGGCGTGACCTCAGACGGGAACGGGTTCGGCCGTCTGCTCCGGTGGGTCGATCGCCGGCCCGCGCCCGGCTCGCGGTGAAGAGGCGTCCGCCGACGTAGCCGATCCCGAAGATCGTGAATCCGCCGATCGCGTCGAGGAAGTAGTGGTTCCCGGTCAGCACGATCGCCGTCACCGTGAGCACCGGGTACAGGCCCGGCGAGGACCTTGGCCCAGCGGTGCTTGACGCGCGGCACGAGCGCGCACGCGCAGAACAACGACCAGGCGCAGTGGACGCTGGGCATCGCCGCGAACTGGTTGGAGATCTTGCTCATCTCCTTGGAGTTGAACGACCAGAGCGTCGGGTACTTCGCGAGCGTGTCGACGAATCCGTAGCCCGCCGGAAGCAGGCGCGGCGGCATCAGGGGCCAGGTGTAGAAGCCGATGAGCGCGAGAGCGGTGGCGATGGCCAGGGTGTTCCGCCAGCGTGGGTAGTCGTTGGGCCACTTGCGGAACAGGTAGATGCCCACACCGATGGTCACCACGAAGTGCAGCGATCCGTAGACGTAGTTCATCACGATGACGAGCGGACGGAAGTGCAGCGCCCACTCCTGCAACGTGCGCTCGTGGTTGATGCCGAGCTGTTGCTGCCAATGGATCAGGTTGCGGGCGTGACTGAACGCGATCGTCGGATCGTCGTTCACCTTGTTCCGCACGGCCGAGTAGATGAAGTAGAAGGCGAGGACGGCGAGGAGCTCGGCCCACCAGTAGATGGAGTGACCGTCGCGCAGACGTTGCCCGCCCGGCAGTCGAACGCGCGACCGTTGGGCGGTCGTGACGGGCGTCGTCATCCGGGCGCGTCGATCGCGTCGGCGGCACGTCGGTTGCCGACGGCGAACGCGGGGGCTCCGGCCAGGCTCACGACCAGCATGATGAAGTACCAGAGCAAACCGATTCCAACCGCCTGTCCCGTGGTCACGCCGAGGGGCGTGAGGAAGAGCGTGAGCATGCCCTCCCGCACTCCGAATCCTCCCACGGAGATGGGGATGACCTGTGCCATTGCGACGGCGGGGATGAAGGCGACGATCGCAGCGGTGGGTACCGACACGTTGAGCGCGCGGCTCGCGAACCAGACGGTGAGGACGGTCGACGCCTGGTAGAGCATCGCCGTGCCCAGCACCGCCCCGACGAGCCGGGGCCGGTGGCGGAGGCGGCGGACACCGATGTGGACCGCGCCCATGAAGCGCATCCAGTTCTCGTGGTCCTTGAACCGGCCCATGAGCCGGGGGCTCGCCGCGAGCAGCAGGATCACCGCGAGGGCCAGGAGCGTGCCGACCGAGATCGCGAGGGCGATCCACGCGTGGGGCGATTCGACGAGCGACGGATCGAGTGCGAAGCCGATGAAGCAGATGAGTGGCAGGGCGACGAAGCCGGTGAGTCGTTCGAGGGCGACCGATGCGAACGCGGTGCTGCTCGATCCGGTCGACCTCGCGCCCCGGCTGACGCGCAGGACATCGCCTCCGATCGTCGACGGCAACACGTTGCCGACGAACTGCCCCGCGAGGTAGTGAGACAGAAGGATCCGCAGTCGGATCGGCATCTCGAACACGGCGAGGACCCGCTGCCAACGCCACGCGGAGAGCACGATTCCGACGAGTGCGGTCAGGACCGCGGCCACGAGCCACGCCACCGTCGACAGATGTCGTTGTCGCGGGAGCATCGTGTCGAAGTCCATCTTCGAGACGAGCACCGCGAGCAGGACGAGGCTCACCGCGATGCGCAGCGGCAGCACCCACCGCCGTTTGCCTCGGCCTGGGACGGCGGTGCCCTCCGCCGTCTCGGTTGCGGCCATGGCGCTCAGCCTACGGGTCCGAGTGGCGTGTCGTTGTCGCCTGCGTGCTCCATCGGACACCATGGAGTGGTCAGCATCCCGGCGCTCTGGAGGCAACCGTGCGGGTCACGACCGACGATGGGGTGGGCCTCGAGGTCCGGGTCGAGGGTGAAGGCCCGGGCTTCGTGCTGGTGCACGGGTTCGGCGGCGCGAAGGAAGACTTCGCCGACCACGTTCCGGCGCTTGGCGCGTCGGGCCCGGGTCGTGACGTTCGACCATCGTGGGCACGGTCGAGAGCGACGGACCCGAGGATGTCGCGGCCTACTCGCTCGACCGCCTCGCCGCCGACGTGCTCACGGTCGCCGACGCGTGCGGTCTCGATCAGTTCCGGCTCCTCGGCCACTCGATGGGCGGGATGGTCGTCCGCCGGTTGGTCCTCGCCGCGCCGGAACGGATCGACGCCCTGGTGCTCATGGACACGTCGCCCGGTCCGGTGCAAGGCCTCGATCCCGCCCTCATGGACGGCGCGGCCGACTACGGCCTGGCCGAAGGAAAGGCTGCGCTGAAGGAGCTCCTCGACTCCGCGGCGGTTCTCGAGACGCCGGCCTACCAGCAGATGCTCGAGGGTCGTTCGGGGTACCGGGAGTTCCAGGACGCGAAGTGGGAGGCGTTGTCGGTCGTGATGTGGTGTGCGATGACGCGCGACATGGCCCACCAACCGCAGCAGCTGGAGTTGCTGGCCGGAGTCGGATGCCCGACCCTCGTGATCGTCGGCGACCAGGACCAACCGTTCATGAGCGACTCACAGGCAATGGCCGAGACCATCCCCGATGCGCGTCTCGGCGTGATCCCCGAAGCCGGACACTCACCGCAGTTCGAGAACCCCGAGGCGTGGATCGCCGCCGTGACCGAGTTCCTCGATCACATCGACACTGATGAAGCGGTTGCCTAGTTCTTCGGGCGCTTCGGTGGCAGAAGGCACGCCCTCCACTTGCCCCGCTCCTTGTGCGTCGTTGCGTCGAAGCGCAGGCTGTCGCCACCCTTGAAGTCGATGTTGTAGCGGACGCTCGCGGTGCTTCCGTGGACGCTGCTGTAGTTCACGTCGTAGTCGGTGATCTTGCCCCGCCGCTCGGTCGTGTCGATGAACACCTGCGCGTACTCGCCCTCGGTGTAGTCGGTGCGATTGTCGGAACAGGCGAGGCGATACGCGGCCGGGTAGTCCGCATCCTTGATCTGGGCGAGGATCTTGTTCGTTCCGTCGATCGGTCCCGCGAGGCTGCGAACGAACAGCACGACCGCGACGACGACCAGCGCGGCGACGAGTCCGAGCACCCCGAGGAGCACCCACAGCCAGGTCAGCTTGCGCTTCGGGGGTGGCGCGGGCGCGCTCCACGCGTCGGAGGCAGGCGGCAGGAGGTCGCTGGCGGGCGGAGGCGGCGTTGCCGGGGTTGGAGTCGTCAGCGCGGACCACGTCGCGGTCGATACGGGTGCCTCGGCGGCCGGTTCGAGCCGGCCGGTTCGACGGCCGGTTCGACCGTGGGCTCGACGGGTGCCGGAGGGGTGGGAACCGGCTCCGGGGGGTTCGGTTCGTCGGGTGGCTCGGCCGTGCTCACCCGGTCGACGCTAGTTCTGCCCGCTAGCTACCGGTGGCCTTCTCGAGGAACCGTGATCGTTCGACCACGACGCGGGTGATGCGGCCTGCGGCCACGAGACCATTGCTGTCACTGACGGAGATCCGGAACGTGAGCCGCCGGCCCTCGACTGTTTCGAGCGTTGCCTCGGCGCGCACTCCCGCTCCCACTGGTGTGGGCGCGAGGTGGTCGAGCTGCACCCGATGGCCGACGGTCGTGGTGCCCGGCGCGAGCCGATCGGAGATCGCCGCGACCGATGCCTCCTCGGCGAGCCGCACGATCGCGGGAGTTGCGAGTACCGGCACGTCGCCGGATCGCAGGGCGATCGCGGTGTCGGCCTCGGTGACGATCATCTCGATCGAGGCGGTGCAGCCCGGCGCGAGTCGAAGCGGCGAGGAGGCGTTCATCGACCTACGATACGCAGCTTTGGAGGCCTGGTGACCGAACTGGTCGACGAGACCGTTCTCGACCGCACTCTGCGAGCCGCGTTGCGCAACGGTGGCGACTTCGCGGAGGTCTTCGTCGAAGACCGCCGCACGACCGCGGCCCGTCTCGACGACCGTCGGGTCGAGGAGATGGTCTCCGGACGTGAGCGCGGCGCAGGCATCCGGGTGATGCGAGGGGGAACCACCGGCTTCGCGCACACGGCCGATCTCAGCGAAGACGGATTGCGCGATGCGGCCGAAGCCGCGGCGGCTGCCGCGCAGGGCGAGGCGGGTACGACCAACATCGTCGCACTCACGCGCCGGGACGCGCCCCGGCCTCACGAGGTCGAGGTGCTCCCCGAGTCGGTCGAGAAGTCGCGCAAGGCCGATCTGCTCGCTCGGGCCGACGACGCCGCCCGCACTGAGGGCGACACGATCCGTCAGGTGAGCGCGTCGTACGCGGATGCCCGCCGACGGATCCTCGTTGCCAACTCCGATGGCGTGCTCGCCGACGACGACCAGGTGCGCACCCGCTTCTTCGTGAACTGCGTCGCCGATGCCGACACCGGGATGCAGACCGGTACCGAGGCGCCGGGTCGGTCGGTCGGGTTCGAGCTGTTCGACGAGATCGCACCTGAGGAAGTGGCGCGGATCGCCGCGCGACGCGCCCTCACCGCGGCTCGTGCGCGTCCGGCACCATCGGGAAAGTTGCCCGTCGTGTTGAAGCGCGGTGCCGGAGGCGTGCTCTTCCACGAGGCGTGTGGTCACGGGATGGAGAGCGATCTCGTCGGGCGCGACGCATCGGTGTTCGGCGGTCAGGTCGGCGAGCTCGTGGCGTCGCCCCTCGTCACCGTGGTCGACGACGGGACCTACGCCCGCGAGTGGGGTACCTACGCGATCGACGACGAAGGCACGCCGGCGCAACGCAACGTCCTCATCGAGAACGGCGTGCTCACGGACTACATGTGGGATCTGCAACGGGCGCGCAAGGAGGGTCGTCGCTCGAGTGGCAACGGTCGCCGGGAGACCTACCAGCACCTGCCGATGGTCCGGATGACCAACACCTACCTCCTCGCCGGCGAAGAGGACCCCGACGACATCATCTCGCAGACGCCCTACGGGCTGTACTGCGTCGCGCTGGGCGGTGGCCAGGTGAACACCGCGACCGGCGACTTCGTCTTCGGGATCACCGAGGCGTACATGATCGAGAACGGCGAGATCACCGAACCGGTGCGCGCCGCGCAGCTCATCGGCAACGGCCCCGAAGCGTTGCGGGCGGTCGACGCCGTCGGCTCCGACTTCGACACGTGGGCCGGCACCTGCGGCAAGGACGGCCAGGGCGTTCCCGTCTCCGCGGGTCAACCGACCCTGCGGGTGGCGGAGCTGACCGTCGGCGGGACCGCCGGTGTCTGATCCTTCTGAGACGAGTCGAGTGGATCTCCTCGAGGTCACTCGAGAGCTCGCGGGCGCCGCGCGTGCCGGTGAGCAGATCGAGGCGTACGCGCTCCGATCACGTGAGACGGAGATCAAGGTCTTCGGCGGCGGGGTCGAGTCGCTGTCGGTGGCCGTGATCGACGGCGTCGGTGTGCGCGTGATCGTCGACCATCGCACCGGGTACGCGTGGGCGGGTTCACTCGCGCCGGAGGTCGTCGCCGAGACTCTCGAAGAAGCGCGCGACAACGCCGCATTCGGTGCGCCCGACGAACACGCGGGGCTGGCTGCACCATCCGACTTCGCGGGCATCGAAGCTCCCGCGCTCGACCTCTGGCGCGACGAGCTCCTCGCAGTTCCCGTCGCCGACAAGGTCGCGCTCGCGCTCGAGGTCGAGCGGGCCACGTTGGCGGCCGACGATCGAGTGCGGGGGGTCGAGTCGGCCGACTACGGCGACGCCGCGATCGAGGCGGTGGTCGTGAACTCGCTCGGGGTGGAGGCAACGAGTCGCCGCTGCGTCGCGTCGGTTGCCGCGTCGGCGATGGCCGGAGATCGCGACGACACCCAGACCGGATCCGGGTTCTCCGTCGGGCGCACCACCGGTGACCTCGACGTCGACGCCGCGGCGCGAGACGCCGCCGTGCGCTCGACCCGGCTGTTGGGAGCGACGCAGCCACCGTCGCGGCGGGTCCGGATCATCCTCGATCCGCTTGTGAGCCGGTCCATCCTCGGACTCATCGGCTCCGCGTTGAACGGCGAGGCGATCGCCAAGGGTCGGTCGATGTTCCTCGGTCGCGAAGGTGAGCAGGTCGGCGCACCCGCCGTGAACCTCATCGACGACCCGACCATCCCGATCGCGTTCGGTGCCGCGACCCACGATGCCGAAGGGGTTCCCGTCCGCCGGAACGCGCTGATCGTCGACGGTGTGCTCCGGGGATTCCTGCAGAACGTCTACTCGGGCCGTCGTTCGGGGGTCACGACAACCGGTTCGGCCGTGCGAGGCGGGTTCAAGTCACCGCCGGGCGTGGGTACCCGCGCGCTGCACCTCGAGCCGGGGAGCCGCTCGCTCGACGAGATCGTCGCGGCGTCGCGCGACGCGCTCTTCGTGCAGTCGGTGAGCGGCCTGCACTCAGGAACGAACACGGTCAGCGGCGACTTCTCCGTCGGGGCCGAAGGGCTCATGGTGCGCGATGGCGCGTTCGCGGAACCGGTCCGGGAGGTCACCATCGCCTCGACCCTGCAACGGATCCTGCTCGACGTGACCGAGATCGGTGGCGACCTCACCTGGCTTCCCGGTTCCGCAGCCGGCATGACGCTGGTGATCAGCGAGATGCAGATGAGCGGGAGCTGAGCGGGGCAGCGTCGCGCACCTCCTCGGGTGGGACCAGCGCCAACGCGAGCACGCCGTTGGCGCTTGCGTAGGCAAGGCGCGGCGCTTCGTCGGCGTCGACCATGAGGGTCACGCCGGTGGTCTCCGTGCTGCCCGAGGTCTTGGTGGTCGAGTCGAGCGCGAGCACGGGAACCGCGTCTGCGACCGTCAAGGTGGGATCGGACGAGGCCGACACCTGCGCGGGGTCGAAGGTGACGAGCACGTCGACGTGATCACCGGCGTGCAGTCGCGGGATGTCGGCGACCGCGACCCGCATCACACGCCGACCCGGCGCCACGACACCGTCGTGTCCGTCACGGCGCGCGTCGGCGAGGTGTCGTGGCGGTGAGCGCCTCGCCGCGAAGCACGGGGACTGCGACCACGCGGCCGGCGGCGCGCGTCGGGTCGAGCAGCGCGCCGGGAGGTCGCGCGCCGCCGCGTGCGTGCACCACCGAGAGGTCGGCGTGACGCACCACCGTCCCGATCGCGAGATCGTGGCGGGCGACGACCAGCTCGACCACGCTCCCGTACCGGAGATCTTGGCGATGCAGCGATGCGAGAGCGCTGCCGACCCACATGGTGGTGGCGAGGGCGACGACGAGCGCGGCACCCCAGAGCAGCGCGGCGCGCGGAGAGCGACGGAGCACGGCAGATCCCCTTCGGACGCGAATGAACAGCGGAGGGGGAGGTGGCCGGGGAAGCCGCGACGAGACTACCGGCGCGCGAACCGGCGCGAAAGGGGTTGGTTCAGGTCGACTTGGACGTGGCCGACGACTTCGTGCCGTTGGCCTTCGAGGAGTCCGACTTCTTGGTCTCCGAAGGCTTCGCCGCGGAATCGGACTTCCCTGAGTCGGACGAGCCCGAGTTCGACGATCCGGAGTCGGATTTCCCCGAGTCGGATTTGGCGCCGTTCGACTTCGAGGAGTCGGACGACGACGACGACGACTCGCTGTCCTTCTTCGCGGCCTTGATCGTGGATGACGACCGGTTGTCGGTCTTGTAGAAGCCGGATCCCTTGAGGACGATGCCGACGGCACCGAACACCTTCGTGAGCTTGCCGCCGCAGCCCGTGTGCTTCTTCAAGGGCTCGTCGCTGAACGACTGGTACACGTCGAACCGTTCACCGCACTTGGTGCACGCGTACTCGTACGTCGGCATGGATCGGTCCTCGGGGCGCGCGGTTCGGAGTCGGGATTCGGAGTCGGGGTTAGCACTCGGCTCGGTCGAGTGCTAATGATATCGCGACCGGTCCGCTTCGCCATTTCGCGGGCGACCGGTCGATGCAGGGCGCACGCGCCCGGCGGCTTGACCGACGCGACCAAGATGGAGCCAGATGCTCGCCGTCGCCCTGCTCCCGATCGGGTTGCTGTTCGTCCCTGCGTACCTGCTCGGGACGTTCCCCAGCGCTGCCCTCGTGGCTCGGGCCGGTGGCCACGACGTCCTGAGCGAGGGTTCGAAGAACCCGGGGGCGTCGAACGTCACCCGGCTCATGGGGTGGAAGGCCGGCGCGCTCGTGATGGTCGCCGACTTCCTGAAGGGCACCCTCGCCGCCGGGGTCGGGCTCGCCGTCGGCGGCCGGACGGGTGCGTACGCGCTCGGGATCGCGGCGGTGCTCGGGCACGTGTTCCCTGTCACCCGGCGCTTCAAGGGGGGCAAGGGCGTCGCCACTGCGAGCGGCGCACTGGTGGTGCTGTTCCCGTGGATCATCGCCGGGCTCGCCGTCGTCTGGTTCGTGCTGGCCCGGGTCCTCAAGCGGGCATCGGTCGCTTCGCTCGTCTGCACGGTGGCCTTCCCGTTGCTCGCGATCGCCGGTGACTACGAGTGGATCGAGGTCGCGGTGCTCACGGTGCTCGCCGTGGCCATCATCGTCCGCCACGCCGCGAACCTCCGTCGCCTCGTGCGGGGTGAGGAACCGACCCTTCCGACCCAGCGGGGCGGGGAGGCGGCATGATGCCGGACTGGCGTCCGTCTGACTCCAGCCGGCCTGATTCGAGCCGCGCACGCTCAACTCAGCGGCCGGTCGCGCCGATGCAAGCACGGTTCACCCATTTCGAGGGACGAGGCTGGACATGAGCAGCACCGACAGGGTTCGGAAGGCCGTGATTCCGGCCGCGGGGCTCGGCACCCGTTTCCTCCCGGCGACCAAGAGTCAGCCGAAGGAGATGCTGCCCGTCGTCGACAAGCCGTCGATCCAGTACGTCGTCGAGGAAGCCGTGCGAGCCGGCCTCACCGACATCCTGGTGATCACCGGCCGGGGCAAGCGAGCCATCGAAGACCACTTCGACCGCAACTTCGAGCTCGAGTACTACCTCCACCAGAAGGGCAAGCACGATCTCCTCAAGGAGGTCGAGGCCACCTCGGAGCTCGGCAACATCCACTTCATCCGTCAGCGCGACCCGCTCGGTCTCGGCCACGCGGTGTCGGCGGCGCGCGAGCACGTCGGCGACGAGCCGTTCGCGGTCCTGCTCGGCGACGACATCATGGTCGACGACTCGCAGCTGCTCCGGTCGATGCTCGACCTGCACCAGCGCTACGGGCGTTCGGTCCTCGCGCTCAAGGAGGTCGATCCCGATCGCATCTCGTCGTACGGGTGCGTCGAGCCCGAAGCGGTCGACGGTGAGCTCGTCACGGTCCGTTCGATCGTCGAGAAGCCGAAGCGCGAAGACGCGCCGTCGAACCTCGCGGTCATGGGTCGCTACGTGTTCACGCCGGAGATCTTCGACGCGCTGGATCGCATCGAACCGGGTGCCGGCGGGGAGCTCCAGCTCACCGACGCGATCGGCCTGCTGCTCGACACCCAGACGGTGTACGGCCGGACCTTCGAGCACGGCCGCTTCGACATCGGTCAGAAGCTCGACTTCCTCTACGCCAACGTCGAGCTCGCGCTCGACCGCCCGGATCTCGGCCCCGAGTTCTCGGCGTTCCTCGTCGACCTGATGCAGCGCCGCGGCCTGATCTGAGCGATACCGCGTCGGAGTCGACCGAGTGCCCGGGTCGTAGTCTCGGCTTCCATGCGTCCACTCGCCGAGGTCCAAGCCGAGATCCTCGCTGCGGTTCCCACGCTCGGGGCGACGAGGGTTCCGCTCGGTGAGGCACTCCACCTGGTGCTGGCCGAGCCGGTCGTCGCGAAGGAATCCGTCCCTCCGTTCGCGAACACCGCGATGGACGGCTACGCGGTGCGTGCCGCCGACACCGACGGCGCGACGACCGAGAGCGCCGATCCGGCTGTGCGTCGTCGGCGATCTGCCGGCCGGTCGGGCGCCGACCGTCGCCGTGGGTGCCGGGCGAGGCGATCCGGATCATGACGGGCGCGCCGATGCCCGCCGGTGCCGATGCAATCGTGATGGTCGAGCGCACCGAACGGGTCGGCGACGACGCGGTGTTGGTCCACGTCCCCGCGCGACCGGGCGATCACGTCCGTCCGATCGGTGGCGACGTCGTGAGCGGCACGACCGTGTTCGAGGCCGGAACCGCGTTCGGGTCCCGCGCACATCGGTGTGCTCGCGACGCTCGGGTTCGCCGAGATCACCGTCTACGCCCGGCCCCGCGTCGGCGTGCTCTCGACCGGCGACGAGCTGCGTGGAGGGCCCGCGGGTGCTCGCGCCCGGCCAGATCCGCGATTCGAACCGACCGATGCTCCTCGCGTTGGTCGCCGACGCCGGCTTCGAGCCGGTCGACCTCGGCGTCGCGCGTGACGACGAAGCGTTGATCACCCGGCGGCTCGAGCGCGGCATCGATCGGTGTGACGCGGTGTTGACGAGCGGCGGCGTGTCGGTCGGCGACTACGACTTCGTGAAGGCCGCGCTCGACCGGCTCGGAGCGTTGCGTTGGTCGCAGATCGCGATCCGGCCGGCAAAGCCGCTCGCGTTCGGAGTGGTCGATGACACGCCGATCTTCGGGCTCCCCGGCAACCCGGTGAGCTCGTTGGTGAGCTTCGAGCTCTTCGCGCGCCCGGCGTTGTTGCAGATGTCGGGCCATCGCACGATCAACCGACCCGAGGTCGTGGCGATCGCCGACGAACCGATGCTGCGCCGACCCGACGGCAAGCTGCACCTCGATCGGGTGCGGGTGCGCATTGGTGACGACGGGCAGTACCGCGTGGCGCGCTCCGGCGCTCAGGCGAGCAACGCCCTCGCGGGCATGGCCGCAGCCGATGGACTCGCCCTGATCCCCGACGGCACCGGCATAGAAGCCGACGCCCCCGTCCGCGTCATGCTCCTCCGATAAGCCGACCAGGAGTCCGGAGGCGCAGCAGAGCCGGCGTCGCGGAGCCGACCAGATAGTATGGAACTGGTTTCCGGGGGTCTTCGTTGACCCCCGGAAACCGGATCGCCTCCCGCGCGATCTAGCTCTTGCCGCTACTGGGTGACGGTGCAGGTCTCGTCAGGCGTGGCGGGCGTGAGCGTGGTGCCCCGCTCGGCTCGGGCCGACGAGAGCTCGACGGCTCCGTCGACGGTCACCGGCGTGGAACAGGTCACGAACGAACCCTTGTGGGTCGGAGCGCCGGCATTCGCCATCGACACGTTGGCGGCACCGAACGCAACGATGATCGCCGAGGTGCACATGATCGAGCGGGCCAGACGCATTCGATGCTCCCTTGGGGGCCGGGTGTGCATCGATTGCACCATGGCGCCGGTCCGGCTTCATGAGGCGATCGGCCCAACCGGCAGGCCCTCGGAACCGGCGCCCGCTGGAAGACGGTTCGTTGCTTGCGCCTACCCTGGGGCAATGGCCCCGGCTCCGAACGCGCTTGTTGATCCCTTCGGCCGTCGGGTCGAAGACCTGCGCCTTTCGGTGACCGACCGCTGCAACTTCCGCTGCACCTACTGCATGCCGGCGGAGGGCCTCGAGTGGTTGCCCCGCTCCGACATCCTCACCTACGAGGAATTGGCACGAATCGCCCGGATCTGCGTCGAGCGATGGGCGTTCTCGGGGATCCGCATCACGGGTGGAGAGCCGACGGTCCGGGCGCACCTCCCCCGGTTGTTCGAGATGCTCGCGCCGCTCGGGGTCGATCTCGCCATGACCACCAACGGTGTCCGTCTGCCCGAGCTCGCCGCCGATCTCGCTGCCGCCGGCCTGCAGCGCGTGAACGTGTCGCTCGACAGCCTCAAGCCCGATGTCTTCGAGCAGCTGACCCGCCGGCCCGATCTCGACAAGGTGCTCGCCGGGATCGACGCCGCGCTGGCCGCGGGGCTCGGGCCGGTCAAGGTCAACTGTGTCGTCATGCGCGGCGTGAACGACGACGAGGTCGTCGATCTCGCCGCGTTCGGACGCGAGCGAGGCGTCGGCCTTCGGTTCATCGAGTTCATGCCGCTCGACGCCGATGACGGATGGAACCTCGACCAGGTCGTTCCCGCACGCGAGATCCTGGATCGGATCGACACGGTGTTCCCCCTCGATCTCGACGACCGGTCAACCCACGACGACGGTCACGTCGAACCGGCAGCTCGATTCGTGTACCGCGACGGGGGCGGCGACGTCGGCGTCATCGCGAGCGTGACCGAGCCGTTCTGCGGCAACTGCGACCGGGTGCGCTTGACGGCCGAGGGGAAGTTCCGCACCTGCCTGTTCGCGCTCGAGGAGTTCGATCTCCGTTCGCTCCTCCGGGCCGGCGCGGGCGACGACGAGATCGCCGCGACGATCGAGCGGGCCGTCGGCACGAAGTGGGCCGGCCACCGGATCACCCGCGTCGACTTCGTCCGGCCGACGCGGTCGATGAGCCAGATCGGCGGCTGATCCGCTGCCGACCGGTCGGTGGGTCGTGAATTGCTGACCTGCACGTACACTGATGCCTCATTCCCTGGCCCGTGATCGGGTCTTGCTGAGCGACGAGTGAGCGGAGCGAGCCCCGATGCCGTCTGAGTTCACGCACATCGATCCCCTGGGCCGGGCCCGGATGGTGGATGTCACCGCCAAGGAATCCACCCACCGTCGGGCGATCGCCCGGTGCCGGGTGCACATGGAGTCGGAGACGGCGTCGAAGATCGCATCCGGTGCGATCTCGAAGGGTGACGTGCTCGCCGTCGCCCGCGTCGCCGGCATACAAGCCGCGAAGCAGACACCGAACCTGCTGCCGCTCTGCCACCCGCTGCTCGTCGGCTCGGTCTTCGTCAACTTCCGCATCGAGGAGTTGCACGTCGAGGTGGAGTGCCAGGTCGAGACGGTCGACCGCACCGGGGTCGAGATGGAAGCGATGACCGCCTGTGCCATCGCTGCGCTGACGATCTACGACATGTGCAAATCGGTCGATCGGGGCATGACGATCGGTGAGATCGCGCTGTGGGAGAAGACCGGAGGTCGGTCGGGGATGTGGCGGCGCCCCTCCGACGACTCCGACGAGTTCGACCGCTAGGAGAAGAAGCGGAACGGGCGGACGCTGTTCGCGGACCGTCAATCGGTGGGCGGTCGAGCCCGTGAAGCGGATTCGACCATCAGGACGCCCTACCGCCAGGCGAACATCAGTTCGTCTCCGGTTTGACTCGGCGGGGGTCGGTGCGATTGCATGGCACCTTCGCGTGCTCTGAGCATCCCTCGCTCGGCAGGCACTTCTTGTTAGCTTCCGCGGCACGAAAGGGCGTCGAGGAGCTTGGCCATTCCGGTATTGCTGATCCTTGCCGTGCTCTGGGCTGCGGTGCTGATCCCACCGTTGTTCAAGGCTCGCACCGAACGTCGCCGCGGCGACTCGATTGGCGACTTCAGCTTCCGGCTGGGCGTCATCCGCAAGACCGGTGGGTTCACCCCCTCGGTTCCCACGTCGCCGGCGCCCATGGCTCTGGCCGCAACGGTGGGGCCACCCCGTGCTCGACTCGGGGCAGCTCCTCAAGGCATGACGGTCGCGCAACGTCGGCGCCGCGATGTCCTCGTCGGGTTGTTCGCCGCGGTCAGCGTCACGTTCGTGGGTGCGCTGCTCACCGGATCCACGATGGTCTGGGGTCTGCAGCTGCTCGTCGACGTGCTGCTCGTGACCTACGTCGTGTTGTTGGTGCGCATGCGCACGCTCGCGGCTGAGCAGCGGGTCAAGGTCCGGTACCTGCCGCAGCCGGCACCCCAGCTCGCGTTGCGCCGTACCGCCTCCTCGTAGTCGCGGATCGTGGACCGCGGCGTCGAGATCGCCGCCATCGGCGACGACGCGCGTCGGGCGCTCGCCGAGAAGCACGGCGCGCGTGAAGTCACGCTCGCCGCATGTCGACGCACGATCCAGGCGTGTGCCGCCGCGATCCGTGCCGTGCACCGCGAGGAGTTCGGGCGCGCGGAGGAGCTGATCGCCGAGGCGTCGGCTGCGCTCGAGTCGGCCGACGAAGCCGTGGCCGCGCACCCCGACATCCGTCACGGCGGGTATCTCGCCGACGCGAAGAAGGAGTACGCGGAGGCGTGGCTCACCCTCGCGTTCGTACGGGGTGATCCCATGCCGTCGCCCGAGGCGATCCATGTCGACGTGCCGCCGTACCTGAACGGTCTCGCCGAAGCCGCGAGCGAGCTGCGTCGTCTGATCCTCGACTGCCTCCGCGCCGATCGTCTGGAGCGCGCCGAGGAGCTGCTCGCGATCATGGACGACGTGTACGCGCTGCTCGTCACCGTCGACTTCCCCGACGGGCTGACCGGGGGGTTGCGGCGGACGACCGATGCGTTGCGTGCCGTCATCGAGCGGACGCGGGGCGACCTCACCAATGCGATCGTGGCCCGGCGCGTCCGCGACGCGATCGAGCGTGCCGATCCCGATCGGTAGGGCCGAAGCCGGCGGGGGAGGGTTTGCTACCCTCGACCGTTCCGGGGGGTGTAGCTCAGCCCGGTAGAGCGCTACGTTCGCAACGTAGAAGTCGTGGGTTCAAGTCCCATCACCTCCACTCCGCGCCCTTCGTTTTCGGCGGAGGGCAGCCGGTCGATTCGCGTCTACGTGGTTCGAGGGCACGCCTGTGTTGACCTCGGTGTTGTGGCGGAGTTCCGACGCCCGCATGCGCAGGGATAGTCGACCTTCAAGCCGTGACTCGACTGGGCTGGTAGCGCAGAGCGACCGCCCCCGACCCGAACTCGTGGCGCCCCACGAGCTTCAGCTCGAGCCGCTCGCTCAGGCCGGCGAACAACGTCGGCCCGTGGCCCGCCACGATGGGGTGCACGACGAACTCGTACTCATCGATCAATCCCAGCTCCGCCAAGGCCAACGGGAGGGTCACGCCTCCCACGTACAGACCTCTGCCCGGCTCCCGCTTGAGCTGCTGAACGGCTTCCCCCAAGTCACCCCGAACGAGCTCCGCGTTCCAATCGACCCGGTCGAGGGTGCCCGACACGACGTACTTCTTCGCCCCGTCGATCGTCCGGGCGAAAGGGATCATCCAATCAGCCATCCAGTCGGGCCATGCTCCCGTCGCCGTCTGCCGCCACGCTTCCTCCATCATCTCGTAGGTGACCCGACCAAAGAGCAGAGCATCAGCTCGTCCCAGCACGTCGGCAAAATGGCGATGCAACTCCTCGTCCGGGATGGCCGCTTGGTGATCGCAGCAGCCGTCGAGGGTGACGTTGATCGAGTATCGAAGCGGTCTCATGGGTTGACCTCCCGTGCTCGCCGCAGGCACCCGGCGGACCCCCATCAGACCGGCGCCGCTGCCATTCTCATCTCCCCCGGTCGGACCTACGGGGAGGGGCGACGATCGCGCGCACCCGTAGTACTGGCCGAAGCCCCAAGATGAATCTGCGTTCTCAAAGGTTCTGATTGTTATCCTTTCGAAACCCTCAGGGTTGAGAAGGGATCCGATGCCGCATGAGGTCGTCACCGTCGAGTGGGAAGGCCGTCCCGTCGACGCGTTCGTTCCAGCTCCCCTCTCCGATGTCGGTGAGCTCGGCGCGGTCGCTCGACTGGATGCGGCTCGCGCCGAGGGGGTGCTGAGCGCGACGGTGGCCCGGCACGACCCGCGCCTCGAAGTCGCCGCTCGATTGCTCCTGCTCGCCGAAGGGGTGGCCTCCAGCAGAATCGAGGCGATCAACGCTCCGGCCGACGTGGTCGCCGTCGCAAACGTTGACCCGTCCGTGGCCGGGCCGGCTGCAGAGGTCGCGGACAACCTGCGCGCCCTCGATGCGGTCTTGGCCCATGACGGTCCACTCACACGTGAAGACTTGTGGCAGTGGCACAGCATCCTGATGACGTCGGCAGACCTCGACGACGATCTCAAGGGTGCCTGGCGCGACCGCCTCGGCTGGGTCGGTGGACCCACGCCGCGTCGGGCCGCGTACGTCGCCACGCCCGACGACCGCATCGATGCACTGATGGTCGACCTCGTCGACTACGCGAACAAGCCGGCGCACGACCCGGTAGCGGCCGCCGGCCTCCTCCACGCCCAGTTCGAGACGATCCACCCGTTCGCCGACGGCAACGGGCGCATCGGCCGGTTGCTGATCGGCTGGACACTCCAGCGCCACCTCGCGCTTGCCGTCCCGCCGCCGGTGTCCGTCGCGTTCCTTCGCGACGTCGGCGGCTACCTGTCAGGACTGACGCTCTACCGCACCGTCGGCCCCGACGACTGGCTCCGCTGGTTCGCCGGCACCGTCGAGCACGCAGCAATGTCCGCCACCGAGACACTCGCCGCCGTCAGCGAGCTCGTCGCCTCATGGCCCGCGCGACTCGAGAACCTCCGGTCCGACGCTGCCGCTCGTCGACTGGTCGATCAGGTGCTCACACACCCGGCCCTCGATGTGGACACGGCGGTCGGCCTGCTCGGGGTCAGCCCCCCGACCGCCCGAGCAGCACTCGAAGCTCTCGCCGAACGCGGGGTGTTGCGTCCGGCCGACCTGCCCGCGACAGGCGAACCCGGGCGACCTCGCAGGTGGTGGGTTGCCGGCGAGCTCCTCGACCTTCTCGCTCGCTGATGTTCGGCGCGGCGGTTTGGCAACCGATTGGCAACGTGACGGCCGGGGCGTTCAGCCGAAGGTGGGGAGGACCTTGGGGAGGTCGAAGGTGGTACGGATCCCGGGCTTCGCGTCGCACACCACCGGAATGGCGTTGACGGCGGGATGCGCGGTGAAGCCGGGCGACACCTGCGGGTAGTGCTCCGGCTCCACTGGGAACCGGATCTCGACGTCGAGCGGCGTGTCGCCGTGGACCTGCACGCGCCAGCCGGTCTCTCGGAGGTCAAAGGCCGGCTCGAGGTCGGTGCTGACGTACCAGTTCGCGCGGAAGCTCACCAGCGGCTTCCCGTTCCGGAGACAGGTCACAGACGGCGATTGGGCGGCAACGGTTCCGGCCTTGACCGTGCCGGCGGGGAGCACGACGTCGTGGGTGGCCACTGCGATCTCGCCGCCGGGTTCGATCGCGTCGATCGGCAGATCGATGGCGTCGGCGAGCGCCGACAGCGACGGGCCGAAGGCGTCGGCGATGTGGTCGAAGCGCCGCATGTCGAACTTCGCCGGGTCCATCCCGAAGCCCATGAGCCGGAAGAGCATGTCGGGAGAGTTGCGTGACGACATGTCGGCGAACTCCTCGATCTCCAACAGGTCGAGGCGTGCGCTCCATCGACAGCAGCACGATGGGGAGCGCTTCCGAGATGAACCCCGGGCTGCTGCCGATCGACTGGATCGAGGTGCCGCCCTTCGCACACGCGTCTTCGACTCGCAGGCGGACAGCCGGGTCCATGCTCTCCGGGCGGTGGAACTCGCCGCGCGTCGTCACGATGTTGGCGCCCGACTCGAGGATGCGGCACACGTCGTCGAAGTCGCAGCCTTGCTGCATGTACAGGACGCAGTCGGCACCGAGGGCGAGGACGTCGTCGACCGAGTTCGTCGCGATCACTCCGGTTGTGCCCGCGCCACAGAGCTCTCCGGCGTCTTTCCCGGCCTTGTCGGTCGAGTGCACGTACAGCCCGACGAGCTCGAGATTCGGGTGCTCGATCACCGCGCGCAGCGACTTCGTCCCGATGTTCCCGGTCGCCCACTGGACAACTCGATAGCTCGTCGCGCTCATGCGTCTTGCCCCCCTTCTGAGTCAGCCGCGACGTCGGGCTCGCGCCCCGCGCGCGTAATCGGCTGGTTCAGCTTCGCTCGGGAGTTGAAGGCGGGCAAGACCACACTCGGTTACCTCTTAGCGAGTGAGCTTGATTCTCACCTCGGGCGCGAAGGGTGGGCCGTCGGAGTGACCGATCCCTGCCCGGATGCCGTAGACGCCGGGAGGGAGTGCGGTGCCGCGGTGCCCATCGCACCGCCACGTTCCGACGGCGACTCGAATCGCGCGTGCTTCGCCCGGGGCCAAGGTGAAGGCGAGCGCCGTCCCGAGAACGAGCCCGGCGTGTTCTCCGATGACATGGTCGGTACCCGGGCGGACGACTGAGGCGAGTATCGGTTGACCGTCGGGTTGGACCTTGATCGGCGTGGTCCCGTCGTTCCGGGCGACCAGCGACGCTCTGATCCCTCCTCGGGCGGCCGCCCACGCGCTCAGCTTGGTGGGGGTGAGGTGGAGTCGCAGGTGAAGCCCCGGTGGGCCGGCGGCTGTCGTGAGTGGTGGGCACATCGGCCTGATGGCGGTGGTTCGGCAGTAGCGGGTGCCTCCCACGTCGACCTTGAGCTTGTTTCCGAAGCGTTTGAGGAGGCGCGCCGCGAGGCGTTCCTCGCCCGGTGCGACGCCGACGACGATCACGTCCTTTCCCTGCCCGATCTCGACGAATCCTGTGCCCGTCATGGTCGCGACGCCGGGGAATGCCGCGACAACATCGGCACGGATCTTTCGCAGCTCTGGATTGGTGCGCGGCGCTGGCGGGACGCACGCCCGGGCGAGACCGGTTCCACGATGAGGTGTCTTGTTGCGAGCGACCTGCGCCGGCGAGCTCGTCGGCCTCAGAACGAGTGTGGCCACGGCAGCGGTCACGAGCACAACGACGAGGACCACGACGACGACCACCCGACGAGACGCGGACGAGCATCGGGATGACGACGAGGATCGAGCGCCGGTCGTGACGTTCGCCTCACCTCGTCGGCCCGCGGAAGGTTCCGTTCTAGCGGGCGAGCATGATCGCGAACGGAAGTGCGACCGCCACCAGGATCAGAACCAGAACGAACACGCGGAGCGCCGACCATCGAGACGGCCGGCCGCTGAGGTTCGCTCCACCCACGGACGAGAACATCTTCTCGTAGGTCAGCGGTCCGTCTTGCAGAGGCTTCGGGCCTGCATCGCCGCTCGGGACGCGGGCGAACGGCGAGACGTCCTCGCTCTCGGGCGTTGATTCCATCCCGGGACAGTCGCAGACCGGGGGCGCAGAGTCGAGCGTGGATCGACCGACCCGCCTCGCGTCACTGTGTTGACGCGAGCCGTCAATCCTTGAAGATTGTTAGGCTTCGCGCCCGGCTCCGTCGGTGAGCGGGAGTGCCGGGATCCGGTTCGAACAAGGGGGAACTTCGTGACGACGACCGATGAGCGGATCACCTTGCCGGTTCCGCATCCGATCACGGATGCGGCGCGCATCCCGACCGCCCGGTACTACGACCCGGAGTTCTACGAGCTCGAACGCGAGCGACTCTGGTCGAGGGTGTGGCAGATGGCGTGCCGGCTCGAGGAGATTCCCGAACCCGGCGATTTCGTCGTGTACGACATCTTCGACCAGTCGGTGATCGTGCTGCGCGACCACGACGGCGTCGGTCAAGGCGTTCCACAACGCGTGCCGCCACCGCGGCACGAAGCTCGCCGACGACCGCGGCCACACCGAGACCGGCTTCGTGTGTTCGTTCCACGCCTGGTGCTACGGCCTCGACGGCGCCAACACGCACATCCACGCGCCGGAGCTCTTCAACGCGAAGGACATCGTCCCCGAGGAGGTCGCGCTGCGCCCGTGCCGGGTGGAGCTCTGGGGAGGCTCGGCGTTCATCAACTTCGACGACGATGCGCCGCCGCTGCGTGAGTCGCTCGAGCCGTTCGCGAGCATCCTCGACCAACACCACGCCGACAAGATGCACGCCGAATGGTGGTATCGCGATCCGCGTCCCGGCGAACTGGAAGCTCGTGGTGGACGCGTTCCTCGAGGGTTACCACGTGTTGGCGACCCACCCGCAGCTCGCTTCGCGAAGGAATCACCAAGGAGAACGCCACGTACAAGCCGGTGGTCGGCACGACGTTGAAGGATCCGCCCGCGGTCGCGGCCGTCGACTCGAAGGCGTTCATCGACACCACGATCGGCTTCCTCCGCGTCTCCGGCGAAGGCATGGGCGGCATGATCCACGCGAAGGATCTCGCGGTTGCCGAGACCCTGCGTGACCTCGAGCTGCCCCCCGAGCCCGACCTCGCCGGCAGGAAGCTCATCGGAACGCTCAACAACGCGATCGTCGACTGGAACAAGCAGACCGGCCGAGACATCGCCGATCTCAACGATCTCCTCGCCAAGGGGTTGGCGTTCCCCGCCGCGCACCCGGTCTTCTACAGCTTCCCCAACTACTTCTTGTTGCCGGTCTTCGGCAACGCGGCCTCGTACCGCATCCGGCCGCTCGGCCCCGAGGAGTGCCTCTTCGAGATCTGGTCGCTCACGCTCTTCCCGGAAGGCGAGGAACCGCCGCCGCTTCCGACGCCCGAGGTCTGGGAGTGCGACGACTCGCGCATCCCGCCGATTCCCACGCAGGACTTCCACGAACACGCCGAGGCAGCAGCAAGGGCTGCACACCAAGGGCTTCGACGTACATGCGGTTGTCGGAGGAGACCGAGGGAGTGATCAGCAACTACCAGCGACTGATCGACGGGTACCTCGCCGGGCTCGGCTACGAGCAGCTGCGTGCCCGCGGTGCAGAAGACGAACAGCGAGATCGAGACCCCGGCCGCAGATCTCGGATTCGGCCCGATGCCGACCCGGATCGCCGTTCACCACGGAACCGATCCCGAGGCCGTTCGACAGCTGTAGCGCGAAGCGGACCCCCGACCGAAGTCGGGGGTCCGCCGAGCCATGGCTCCGGGGGGGGGAATCGGTTACCGCATTCCGTCTTCGGTGCTCGCGACGCTGAAGTCGGCGTTGAACTTGACGGTCACCTTCGAACCATCGGCCTTCGTCAGGTGCGCCTCGTACGTGGCACCTTCAGCGTCGTTCTCGACGCGGTCGACCGTCGCGCCGGGGACCGCGGCCTTGGCGGCATCGGTCACCTTGGTCGCGATGTCACCGGTGAGGAGCGCCTCGGTGACGCCGTTCGCGACGTGACCACCCTTGCTCGCGTCGGGAGCCGTGCCCGACGGCGCGGCTGCCGGCGCAGTCGCAGTTGCAGCTGCGGTGGTGGTGCTCGTCGTGGCCGCGCCGGCCGTGCCGAGGAACGATGCCCCGACTGCACCACCGGTGAGGGTGGCCGCGATGAGTGCTGTGCTGAGTGCGATCTTGCGTAGTCCGTTCATGGTGATCTCCTTCGTGGTGGCTTGGTAGCGGGGGGTCCGCCGCGCCCTCGGTGAGGACTGATCACCACTCTGGAGGAGCGTTGTAAGCCTGGCTCTCGACGACTGAAAGACCTACCTGAGAACCGCAACCGATAGCCGTGCGACGGGCCTGAAATAGGGAGACCTCCCGATGCGCGCGCCATCTGATGTCCGTACCGTCGATGCCACCGCGGTGCTGATCGCGGGTCGTTGCGCACGAGCGCTCCGACACTTCCGGCAGAGGAGCAGAGACATGATCTTGGCAACGTCGCAGGTCGAAGACTACGACCGCTTCTTGGAGGTCTTCTCGACCACGAGCGCGGTGAAGCGCAAGCAACACGGGTCGAAGGGTGCGACCGTCTTCCGTGATCCCGCCGAGGCCGACCGGGTCTGGGTGCTCTTCGACTGGGATGCGGCGGGATGGCAGAGCTTCGTCTCCGACCCCGACGTCCCGGCGATCATGCAAGAGGCGGGGCACAAGGGAAAGCCCCAGGCGGCGGAGCTCGGCGGTCGGTACGACTCGTAGCCGCATGCCGGCTTCGTCACCGCTTCGCGGTCGGGGATCGACCTCCGGGTCGGTCCCCGACGCGTCGCTCAGCTGACGACTGCGTGTTGCATCGCCCACAAGGCCGCGGCGGCTCGACTCGACACGCCGATCTTGGTGTACACGTGCTGGATGTGATGGTCGGCGGTCTTCGGGGAGATGAAGAGGCGGCCGGCGATCTCGCGCGTGGTGAGTCCCATCGCCGCGAGGCGTAGCACCTCGACCTGACGACCGGTGAGCCCGCCGGGGTGCTCCGGTCGGCGGACCTTCGCGCTCGCCGGCCCGGCGTGCCCGGCCGCTGCGAGCACGGCATCGGTCGCGATGGGGTCGAGCACACCCTGTGACGCGAGCCGCCGTAGCTCGGTTGCCGCGTAGTCGTCGGAGAACGCGGGGCGGTCGGCGCGTTCGGTGGTGAGGGCAACGTAGATGTCGGCCCCGGTGAGCACGCCGGAACCGGGATCGCCCGTGTCGGCGCGCAGA